>NZ_KQ130434.1:2500-2241982 GCF_001046645.1 Sphingobium cupriresistens LL01 | reverse complement strand
GCCCGCGCCGCAGCAGACCCGCGCGCCGCAGCCGGCGCCTGTGCGTCAGGCGCCGCCGCAAAGCCTGATGTCGCGTCAGGAATTGCAGGCCAAGCTGCTGCGCGAGGCCGAAGAAGCCCGCATGACCGCGCTGGAGGATGCGCGCCGTCGGGAGGACGCCGCACGCCTGGCCGCCATTGAGGAACAGAAGCGTCGCGCCGAGGAAAATCGCACCGTCGCCGAAACGGCCGATGCGCCGTCTGCGCCCGTCGAACAGGCGACGCCGGAACCTGTCGCCGAAGTCGATGCGCCCGCGCCGCCGACTCAGGCGAAGGCCGCGCCCGTCGAAGAGGAGCAGCCCGCTGCCAGCGCGGCAGCCGCCGCTCCGCCGCCCCCGCGCCGCTTTACTCCGGTGTCGCCGATCAAGCGCCCGGAGCCTGCCAAGCCGGAACGCGCGAAGAAGGGCGAGGATAATCGTCGCCAGGCTGGCAAGCTGACCGTCACCAAGGCGCTGGCCGACGACGACAGCGCCCGCGCCCGCAGCCTCGCCGCGCTCAAGCGCGCGCGTGAAAAGGAGCGTCGCGCCCATTATGCGGGCGGCTCCAAGACCCGTGACAAGCAGGTCCGCGATGTCGTGGTCCCTGAAATCATCACCGTGCAGGAATTGGCCAACCGCATGGCCGAAAAGGGCGCGGACCTGGTCAAGTCGCTGTTCAAGATGGGACAGGCGGTTACGCTCAACCAGCCGATCGATCAGGATACGGCGGAACTGTTGGTCGAAGAATTTGGCCACCGCATCCAGCGCGTGTCCGACGCCGACGTCGAAATCGGCATCGCCGGTGATGATGATGCACCTGAAACGCTGAAAGTCCGCGCGCCGGTCGTCACCATCATGGGCCATGTCGATCACGGCAAGACCTCGCTGCTCGACGCCTTGCGCGGGACCGACGTGGTCGCGGGCGAAAGCGGCGGCATCACCCAGCATATCGGCGCCTATCAGGTGACGACCAAGGGTGGCGACGTCATCACCTTCCTCGACACGCCGGGCCATGAAGCCTTCTCGGAAATGCGCGCCCGCGGCGCCAACGTCACCGACATCGTCATCCTGGTGGTGGCGGCCGACGACGGGCTGATGCCGCAGACGATCGAGGCGATCAACCATACCAAGGCGGCCGGCGTGCCGATGATCGTGGCGATCAACAAGTGCGACAAGCCCGATGCGAACCCGCAAAAGGTGCGCGAGCGCCTGCTGAGCGAGGAGATCGTGGTCGAGGATATGGGCGGCGACGTGCAGGACGTGGAGGTTTCGGCGCTCAAGAAGACCGGCCTCGACCAACTGATCGAGAAGATCCTGCTCCAGGCCGAAGTCATGGAACTGACCGCCAACCCCGATCGCGCCGCCGAAGGCAATGTGATCGAGGCGCAACTCGACAAGGGTCGTGGCGCGGTCGCCACCGTGCTGGTGCGCAAGGGCACGCTCAAGGTCGGCGACACCTTCGTCATCGGCGCGGAAAGCGGCAAGGTTCGCGCGCTGATCAACGACAAGGGGCAGCAGGTGAAGTCGGCTGGTCCCTCAGCCCCGGTCGAGGTGCTGGGCCTGTCCGGCGTTCCCAAGGCGGGCGATCAGCTCACCGTCGTGGAGAATGAAGCGCGCGCCCGCGAAGTCGCCGCCTATCGTCAGGAGCAGATCACGCTCAAGCGGACGGCGTCGGTGCCCACCAACTTCGAGAGCATGTTCTCTGCGCTCAACACCACCATGATCGAATATCCGGTCGTGATCCGGGGCGATGTGCAGGGTTCGGTCGAAGCGATCGTCACTGCGCTCAACCGTATTTCGACCGACGAGATCAAGGTGCGTATTCTCAGCTCCGGCGTGGGTGCGATCACCGAAAGCGACGTGACGCTGGCGGCCGCCAGCCGCGCGCCGCTGATCGGCTTCAACGTCCGTCCCAACGCCAAGGCGCGTCCGCTGGCCGTGCGTGAGAAAATCTCGCTGCGCTATTATGACGTGATCTACGACCTGCTTGAAGAAGTGCGTAACGAAATGGCGGGTCAACTCGCCCCCGAACGCATCGAAACGATCGTGGGTCGGGCCGAAGTGCTGCAGGTGTTCCCGGCCGGCAAGAAGGACAAGGCGGCTGGTCTGCTCGTCCTGGACGGCATCATCCGCAAGGGGCTCAATGCGCGCCTTACCCGGTCGGACGTCATCGTGTCCAAGACGGTCATCCACTCGCTGCGCCGGTTCAAGGACGATGTGTCCGAAGTCCGCGCAGGCATGGAATGCGGCGCGGTCCTGCAGGATACCAACGACATCAAGCCCGGCGACACGCTGGAATTGTTCGAGGTCGAAGAACGTCAGCGTACGCTGTAATAACGGCAAATGCAAAAGCCCCTCCCTTTCGAGGGAGGGTTTGTGGTGGGTCGTGAGCAAAGCGCGCTTCGACGACCTGTCACAGCAGGTTGCTGGCGATTGCCAGCGATCGCATCCACCCCCGACCCTCTTATGAGGGTTACGTGCCCCTCCTAAGACTTGAAAAGGAGGGGGGAGATATAGGCTATGGCCCAACAACCCGAAGGCCCATCCGTCCGCCTGCTCCGTGTGGGCGAACAGGTGCGTCATATCCTTTCCGATATTCTCCAGCGCGGCGACGTGCATGACGACGTGCTGGCCAAGCATGTCGTGAGCGTGACCGAAGTGCGCATGTCGCCCGACCTGCGCCACGCCACCATCTTCATCAAGTCGCTGCTGGGGCAGGATGAGGACGCGGTGCTCAAGGCGTTACGCACCAATACCGCCTATATACAGCGCGCAGTCGCGAACCGCATGACGCTCAAATATGCCGCCAAGCTGAAATTCCTCGCGGACGACAGCTTTGATGAAGGCAGCCATATCGACAAGCTGCTGCGCCAGCCCAAGGTGGCGCAGGATCTGGTGAAGGACGAGGGCGAGGATTGACTTGGTGCACGGTAAGACGCATCTTACCGTCATGAACGCCAAGACCACCCTGTCGGCCAAAGGCCAGGTCGTCATCCCCAAGGATGTGCGCGACAAACTCGGTCTTGAGCCGGGCCAGGTGCTGGATGTCGTCCTCATGGGCGGCGGCGTGCTGCTGAAACCCCAGCATAAAAAGTCCGGCCGCAGTTTTGAAGAGATCATGGCGGGCATCAGGGCGCGTATGGATTATAAGGGGCCGCCCGTCAGCATAGAAGACATGAATCTGACCATCGCAGAGCATTGGGCTAAAAGTGGGGAGCAGGGCGATTGGTGAAAGCCGTCGATACCAATATTCTTGCCAGAGCGATGGTCCGAGATGACGACGACCAGGCGGGCGTTGCGGATTCGGTTCTGGCGAATGGCGCATATGTGCCTCTGACAGTGTTGCTTGAAACCGCGTGGCTGCTATCCAGCCGTTATCAGCTCTCGCGATCGGTCGTTGCCGATACGCTGATGGATATAGTGGATTTGCCCAATGTCTCCGTCGAAGAGGGCGGTGCGGTCCAATGGGCGATTGAACGCTATCGGCATGGCGGCGACATCGCTGACGCGCTGCATATTGTCGCTTCGATTCGCGCCGACAGCTTCGTCACGTTCGATCGCGAAATGCTCAGAAAGCTTGGCGATTCTCCTCTGCCAATCGAGGTTTTGAAATGATGCGCGTGATATTGGCCTGCTTATTGTCTTGTGGCGTGGCAGCGGCGTCCTCGCCCGCCTTCGCCAAGCAGTCGGCGATCCATCCCGCGGTCATTGCCGATCCCAGGCCGGACGCGGCCTATCCCGCGGGAATGAGCGCTTTCGTCATTCCGGCGGAGGACGGGGCGATGAACGCGGTGCTCTATACCGCCGCCGGTGCAGGCATCCATCCGACATTGCTTTTGCTGCACGGCTTTCCCGGTAACGAGCAGAATCTGGACCTGGCCCAGGCCGTGCGCCGGGCCGGATGGAATGTGCTGACGCTCCATTATCGCGGCAGTTGGGGCAGCCCCGGCGCCTTCTCCTTCGCCAATGCGTCCGACGACGCTTTCACCGCGTTGCAATATCTGCAGCAGCCCTCGGTCGTGGCCAGATATCGCATCGACACCAGCGCGATCGTGGTGGCCGGGCATAGCATGGGCGGCTTCATGGCCGCCGATGCCGCCGCCGCCGACCCGCGCGTGGCGGGGCTGTTCCTGATCGATCCCTGGGATCCGGCGCAAACCGTGGCGGCGCTGGCCACGCCGGAAGGCGAGGCGGGATGGAAGGCCGAAGTGGCGAGCGACCTGCCGCCACTCCATGGCGCGACCTATGAGGGGCTGACCGGCGAGATCAGGGCTGACGGGCAGAAGTTCGACCTGGGCCGTCGCCTGGCCGGCTATGGCCGCCGTCCGCTGACGCTGTTGGGCGCGGAAAAGGGGATCGGCGCCATGGCGCGCAAGGCGGCGGCCGATGCGCAGGGGGCCAATCCATCCGCGCGTTTGATGGTCTGGCCGACCGATCACAGTTTTTCCGACAGCCGCATTGCATTGGCTGACGCACTGGTGCGTTTCCTGGCTGGCGTCGCGCCGACGATCCGCTAATCCGGCGGGGATGGCGAAGCTCTATTTCTATTATAGCTCGATGAATGCGGGGAAATCGACCACCCTGCTGCAATCCGACTTCAACTATCGCGAGCGCGGCATGGAAACCATGCTCTGGACCGCCGCGCTGGACGATCGCTACGGCCGGGGGCGGATCGTGTCGCGCATCGGGCTGGACGCGCAGGCGCATCTGTTCGATCCGCAGGTCGACATCTTCGCCGCCATCGCGGTCCAGCATGAGGCGACGCCGCTGTCCTGCGTGCTGCTGGACGAAGCGCAGTTCCTGACCGAGGCGCAGGTGTGGCAACTCGGCGCGGTCTGCGACCGGCTGGGCATCCCGGTCCTCTGCTACGGCATTCGCACCGATTTTCAGGGCCAGCTTTTCGCCGGCAGCGCGGCGCTATTGGGGCTGGCCGACACGCTGACCGAGATCAAGACGGTGTGCGATTGCGGGCGCAAGGCGACCATGAACCTGCGCGTCGATGCGGGCGGACGGCCGATCCAGCAAGGCGCGCAGACGCAGATTGGCGGCAATGACCGCTATGTCGCGCTGTGCCGCCGGCATTTCGTGGAGCAGATGCGGGGCTGACAGCGGTGGCGACGCGCTATACACGCGCGCCATGCACGGTTGGATCATCCTCGACAAAGCCCATGGCCTGGGTTCGACCCAGGCGGTCAGCGCGGTCAAGCGCGCGCTGCGGATCAGCGAGGCGGGCAAGTGGAAGGTCGGCCATGGCGGCACGCTCGATCCGCTGGCGACCGGGGTGCTGCCGATTGCGATCGGGGAAGCGACCAAGCTGGCGGGCCGGATGCTCGACAGCGACAAGATTTACGATTTTACGGTCGCTTTCGGTGTTCAGACCGACACGCTGGACCTGGAGGGGAAGGGAATCGCGCAGAGCGACGTGCGCCCGACGCTGGCGCAGGTGCAGGCGGTCCTGCCGCGCTTCACCGGACCGATCGAGCAAGCGCCGCCGGCCTATAGCGCGATCCTGATCGACGGCCAGCGCGCCTACGACCTCGCCCGCAAAGGGGAAGAGGTCGAGATGAAGCGGCGGTCAGTGACGATCCATGGGCTGCATATATCCTCGTCCCAGGGGGCAGAGGATAGCGGAGTTTGTCCGCAGGGCGGGCTAGCGCAGCTTGGAGCGGGGGAGCGAGAGGCAGGCCCCGCTCCAACTTCGGCCAGGCAGCAAGCTGCCAAGCCTTCATATCCTCTCCCCCATGGGGAGAGGGTTTCAGAGATCACCCTTCGCGCCCACGTCTCCAAGGGCACTTACATCCGCTCCCTGGCCCGCGACATCGCGCTGGCGTTGGGAACGGTCGGCCATGTCACCATGCTGCGCCGGGTGAAGGCAGGGCCGTTCACCCTCGAATCCGCAATTTCGCTGGACAAATTGGACCAAGCTGCTAGGGGCGGCGGCATCGGTGGGCTTATGCTGCCGCTGACGGCGGGGCTGGACGACATCCCGGCTCTCCCCGTCTCTCCCGATCAGGCCATCGCTCTCCGCCAGGGGAAGATACTGACCGGGATCGCCGCCACCGACGGCCAGTATCTGGCGACATTGGGCGATATCCCCGTGGCGCTGGTGCGGTCGGACGATCATCAGATCGTCGTGGTGCGCGGTTTCAACCTGATGTCGAGGGAAGACGATTAGATGACGATTACTGCCGAGCGCAAGGAAGCGCTGATCAAGGAATATGCCCGCGCTGAGGGTGATACGGGTTCGCCAGAGGTTCAGGTTTCGATCCTGACCGAGCGGATCACCAACCTGACCGAGCATTTCAAGGGTCACCACAAGGACAATCATAGCCGTCGTGGTCTGCTGATGATGGTCAACAAGCGTCGTTCGCTGCTGGACTATCTCAAGAAGAAGGATCAGGCGCGCTATGTCGACCTGATCGGTAAGCTGGGCCTGCGCAAGTAAGCCTGCTACAAAGGGACGGCCCCATTCGGGGCCGTTTCCGATTCTGGAATGGGGCGCAATTCGGCGCCCTGTTGCATATCAGGGGCCAGATGATGCCCCGACACCGCTGCGGGCCGGTTAGCTCGCAACACAGGCCCCGCCCGGCAATAGGGCCGACGCGGGCGAAGGAAAAAACTATGTTCGACGTCAAGAAAGTATCTATCGAGCTGGCCGGCAAGACGCTGACCCTCGAAACCGGCCGTATCGCGCGCCAGGCTGACGCCGCCGTGCTGGCGACCTATGGCGAAACCGTGGTGCTGTGCGCCGTTACCGCCGCAAAGAGCGTGAAGGAAGGCCAGGATTTCTTCCCGCTGACCGTTCACTATCAGGAAAAATATTCGGCCGCCGGCCGCATCCCCGGCGGCTTCTTCAAGCGTGAGCGTGGCGCGACGGAAAAGGAAACGCTGGTTTCCCGCCTGATCGACCGCCCGATCCGTCCGCTGTTCCCCGAAGGTTTCTATAACGAAATCAACGTGATTGCGCAGGTTCTTTCGTTCGATGGCGAAAGCGAGCCGGACATCGTGGCAATGATCGCCGCTTCGGCCGCGCTGACCCTGTCGGGTGTGCCGTTCATGGGTCCGATCGGCGCTGCGCGCGTGGGCTACAAGGATGGCGAATATCAGCTCAACCCGTCGCTGGACGAAGTGAAGACCGGCGAACTCGATCTGGTTGTGGCCGCCACCGGCAACGCGGTGATGATGGTCGAATCCGAAGCGAAGGAACTGTCGGAAGAGATCATGCTGGGCGCGGTCCTGTTCGCCCATGAAGCGAGCAAGAAGATCGCCAATGCGATCATCGACCTGGCTGAAAAGGCCGCCAAGGATCCCTGGGAAGTGGCCAAGGGCGACAATCTGGACGACCTGAAGAAGAAGCTGAAGAAGCTGATCGGCAAGGACATCACCGCCGCCTACAAGCTGACCGACAAGTCGGCCCGTTCGAACGCGCTGAACGAAGCCCGCGCCAAGGCGAAGGCCAGCTTTACCGCCGAAGGCCTGGACGCCCAGACCGTCATGGCCGGCATCAAGCTGACCAAGAAGCTGGAAGCGGAAATCGTGCGCGGCGCCATCCTCAAGGACGGCAAGCGCATCGACGGTCGCACCACCACGCAGATCCGTCCGATCGAAGCGATGGTCGGCTTCCTGCCCCGCACCCATGGTTCGGCGCTGTTCACGCGCGGTGAAACGCAGTCCATCTGCACCACCACGTTGGGCACCAAGGACGCCGAGCAGATGATCGACGGCCTGACCGGCCTGCATTATGAAAACTTCATGCTGCACTATAACTTCCCGCCCTATTCGGTCGGTGAAGTCGGCCGCTTCGGCGCGCCGGGTCGTCGTGAAGTGGGCCATGGCAAGCTGGCATGGCGTGCGCTGCACCCCGTGTTGCCGAGCAAGGACGAGTTCCCCTACACGATCCGCGTTCTGTCGGACATCACCGAATCGAACGGGTCTTCCTCGATGGCCACCGTCTGCGGCGGTTCGCTCTCGATGATGGACGCCGGTGTGCCGTTGAAGCGCCCCGTGTCCGGCATCGCCATGGGTCTGATCCTGGAAGGCAAGGATTTCGCCGTCCTGTCCGACATTTTGGGTGACGAAGATCACCTCGGCGACATGGACTTCAAGGTTGCCGGCACCGAAGCGGGCATCACCACGATGCAGATGGACATCAAGATTGCGGGCATTACGCGCGAAATTTTTGAAGCCGCGCTGACGCAGGCGAAGGAAGGCCGTGCGCATATCCTTGGCGAAATGAGCAAAGCGCTGTCCTCGACCCGCACCGAATTGTCGGCGCACGCCCCGCGCATCGAGACGTTGCAGATCGACAAGTCGAAGATCCGCGAAGTCATCGGCACCGGCGGCAAGGTCATCCGCGAAATCGTCGCCGAAACCGGCGCGAAGGTGGACATCGACGATGAAGGGCTGATCAAGATCAGCTCGTCCGACCCCGCGCAGATCGAAGCGGCCCGCAAGTGGATCCTCGGCATCACGCAGGAAGCGGAAGTCGGCAAGATTTATGACGGCAAGGTCGTCAACATCGTCGATTTCGGCGCCTTCGTGAACTTCATGGGTGGCAAGGACGGTCTCGTCCATGTGTCCGAAATGAAGAATGAGCGCGTGGAAAAGCCGACCGACGTCGTGTCGGAAGGCCAGGAAGTGAAGGTCAAGGTTCTCGAAATCGACCCGCGCGGCAAGGTTCGCCTGTCGATGCGCGTCGTCGATCAGGAAACCGGCGCGGAACTGGAGGACACCCGTCCCGCCCGCGAACCGCGCGAACCGCGCAGCGATCGCGGTCCGCGTCGTGATGGCGGTGGCGATCGTGGCCCGCGTCGCGAAGGCGGCGAAGGCCGTGGCGATCGCGGTCGTGGCCCGCGCCGCGACGGCGGTGACCGTGGTCCCCGTCGTGAACGCAGCGAAGGCGGCAATGATGACGGCCCGGCGCCGGGCGGTCTGCCCGACTTCCTGACCCAGGACTAAATATCATGGCGGATCGCCACGATCCGCCATGACCGCCAAATGAAACGGGGCGCCCAATTCTCCGGGCGCCTCGTTTTTGTCATGAAGGAGCAATTGACTAACTTCGATCAATGCGCTGGCATAAGGTTCTGATACTGTAACGACGAACTGTTGGGGAACATCATGCAGCGGAGCAATGAGCGGTTCGTGGAACGCCTGCCGCTCGTCCTCGATCGGCCGGTCCATGCCTATATATTGACGTTTTTTTTCTGCGCTGCAGGCCTGTTGTTGCGGATCGCCGCGGAGCCGCTGCTGCCGGTCGGCTATCCTTTCCTTACTTTCTTTCCCGCCGTCATCCTGTCGTCCTTCCTGTTCGGCGTGCGGCCGGGCGTGTTCGCGGCTGTGCTGTGCGGGGTCACATCCTGGTATGTCTTCATCCCGCCCAACGGCAGTTTCGCCTTCAATCCTGCGGTCGCGGTCGCAATGCTTTTTTATACCGGGGTGGTCGCAGTCGACATCATCCTGATTCATTTCATGCAGCGCGCGAATTTCAACCTGGCGGTGGAGCGGGAGCGCAGCCGCGCTCTTGCCGAAAATCGCGAACTACTGTTCCACGAACTCCAGCATCGCGTGTCCAATAATTTGCAGGTGGTCGCTGCGATGCTCTCGCTCCAGCGCCGCCATGTCGATCATGACGTCGCGCGCCGGGCGTTGGATGACGCCTCCGCCCGGCTGTCGCTGATCGGCCGGATCAGCCGGGCGCTCTACGATCCATCGGGCGTCGGACAGGATATGCGCGCTTTCCTGAACGCCCTGACTACCGACATAGTCGATGCCAGCGGGCGAACCGACATTCAGGTGATCGTGACGGCGCCGGACGGATTGCGGATCGATCCCAACATCACCGTGCCTCTGGCCTTGGTGGTGGCGGAATCGGTCAGCAATGCGATCGAACATGGCCTGCCCGATCGCGGCGGCGCCATTGCGGTGACGTTGGAGTCCAATAATGGCGCGCTGGCCTTGCAGGTCGCCGATGACGGGCAGGGCATCGCAACCGATTCCCCGACAGACAAGAGCGAATCCCTGGGCCTGCGTATCGCCCATGCGCTGGCGGCGCAGTTAGGCGGCCATTTCGCGCTGACAGCGGCGCCGCAGGGCGGAGCCGTCGCAAGGCTCGACCTGCCTGCGCGCGCATCCTGTTGAATGACGCGCATTCTGCCGCTTGGCGGCGGCGTGTCCCTCGGCTATGACCCGCCCATGCTGACGAAAACCCTGACGCGCATTGGCGCGGCCACCGCCCTGGTCCTGATCGCCTCGCCTGTCCTCACCGGCTGCTCCACGTCGAAGAACAAGGCCGACACCCAATATGTCGCGCGCGACGTATCGACCCTGTATAATAGCGGGAAGGACCGGCTGGACCGCGGCCAGTATAAGCTTGCCGCCGCTCTGTTCGACGAGGTGGAACGCCAGCATCCCTATTCGCCCTGGGCGCGCCGGGCGCAGCTCATGTCGGCGTTCAGCTATTATATGAATCGCGATTATGCCGAATCCATTTCGGCGTCGCAGCGTTTCCTGTCGATCCATACCGGCAATAAAGACGCGCCCTACGCCTATTATCTGATCGCGCTCTGCTATTATGAGCAGATCGCCGACGTCACCCGCGACCAGAAGATCACGCAGCAAGGATTGGATGCGCTGGGCGAACTGATCCGCCGCTATCCCGACACCCGCTACGCCGCCGACGCGCGGTTGAAGGTCGATCTGGTCAACGATCATCTGGCCGGCAAGGAAATGGAAGTCGGCCGTTTCTACCAGCGGCGCGGCCAGTGGCTGGCGGCCACGTTGCGTTTTCGTTCGGTGGTCGACAAGTACCAGACCACCACCCACACGCCCGAAGCGCTGGAGCGGCTGGTCGAATCCTATCTCTCGCTCGGCATCCCCGCCGAAGCGCAGAAGGCCGCCGCCGTGCTGGGCCGCAACTATCCCGGCACCAAATGGTATGAGCGCAGCTACAAGCTGATGCAGGAACATGGCGGCAAGGCCTGACGGCCTTTTTGCCTGTTCCCCTTTTGTGCGGTGACAGGTAGAAGCGCGCCATGCTGATCTCGCTCGCCATCCGCAATGTCGTGCTGATCGAGGCGCTGGACTTGGAGTTCGGCGCGGGCCTTTCCGTGCTGACCGGGGAGACGGGGGCGGGCAAGTCGATCCTGCTGGATTCGCTCGGCCTGGCGCTGGGCGCGCGCGCCGACAGCGGTCTGGTGCGCAATGGTGAGGCGCAGGCGAGTGTCGTCGCCACCTTCGAACCGCCGGCCGCCGCCACCCGCGTTGCGCTGCTGCTCGCGAACAATGGCATCGAGATTGAACCGGGCGAGCCGCTGCTGATCCGCCGCTTGGTGAAGGCCGATGGAGGCAGTCGCGCCTTCGTCAACGATCAGCCCTGTTCGGCGGCGCTGCTGCGCGACCTGGGCGGATCGCTGGTCGAAATCCACGGCCAGCATGACGATCGCGGCCTGCTCAACCCGCGCGGCCATCGCGCGCTGCTCGACAGCTATGGCCGCTGCGAGGCCGGAGCGGTGGCGTCTGCCCATGCCGGCTGGCGCACCGCGGCCAAGGCGCTGGCGGAGGCGCATGCCGCTGTGGACAATGCCGCGCGCGACCGTGATTACCTGACCCATGCGGTCGAGGAATTGCGCAAGTTCGCGCCCGAACCGGGTGAGGAGGCGACGCTGGCGGAAGAACGCGCGACCATGCAGAAGGGCGCGCGCCTGACCGACGACCTGAGCGCCGTCGGCGATTGCCTGGCCGGATCGGATGGCGGGCTGGCCCAATTGCGACAGGCGGCGCGGCGGCTGGACCGGATCGCGTCGGAAGAGCCGCTGCTGGCCGCGGTGTTGGAGGCGTTAGACCGCGCCGTCGTGGAGGCGGGCGAGGCCGAAGACCGGCTGGCCGAAGCGGCCGAGGCGCTGAGCTTCGATCCCGCGCGCCTCGACATGATCGAAACCCGTCTGTTCGACCTGCGCGGTCTGGCGCGCAAGCATCAGGTGCAGCCTGACGATCTGGCCGCGCTGCGCGACGAGATGGATGCGAAGCTGGCCGCGATCGAAGGCGGCGAGGCGCATATCGCGGCGCTGGAAAAGGATGTCGAGGGGAAGGCCGCCGCCTATCGCGCCGCAGCGCAGGCGCTGTCGGGTGAACGGCAGATGGCTGCCGGGCGTCTGGATGCGGCGGTCGCTGCCGAACTTGCGCCGCTGAAACTGGACGCCGCCCGGTTCCGCACCGTGGTGGCGCAACTGGACGAGGGTCAGTGGAGTCCGCAGGGGATGGACCGGGTCGAGTTCGAAATCTCGACGAACCCCGGCGCGCCCTTCGCGCCGCTGGCCAAGATCGCATCGGGCGGTGAATTGTCGCGCTTCATCCTGGCGCTGAAGGTCGCGCTGGCCGAGCGCGGCGGGGCGGATACGCTGATCTTCGACGAGATCGACCGGGGCGTGGGCGGCGCGGTGGCCGACGCGATCGGTGAGCGGCTGTCGCGGCTGGCGCAGAGCAACCAGATCCTCGTCGTCACCCACAGCCCGCAGGTCGCGGCGCGGGGCGCGGGCCATCTGCTGATCGCCAAGTCCAGTGACGGCACCGTCACGCGCACCGGCGTTCATGCGCTGGACGATGCGGAACGCCGCGAGGAAATCGCGCGGATGCTGTCAGGCGCGGAAATCACGGCGGAGGCGCGCGCGCAGGCGGAACGGTTGCTGGAGCGGGTTTGACGCTTGTGTTCCCGCCTAGGGGCTACGGTTTGTGGAGGCTTGACACCACCCTCGAAGCGAACGGAGACGGTAAATAGCATGACCCATAACCGCAGAGACATGTTGGGCCTCGCCGCTGCCGCCATTGCCGCCAGCGCCATCCCCGCCGCCGCGCAGGAGGCCAAGCCCCGATACGGCCTGATCGGCCAGATGCTGAGCCTGCCGGGCAAGCGCGACGAACTGGTCGGCTATCTGCGGGACGCGACCGGCGCGATGCCCGGTTGCCTGTCCTATATCATCGCGCTGGACAGCGAGAACCCGGACGCGATCTGGATCACCGAAGTCTGGGACAGCCGCGAAAGCCACGCCGCCTCGCTCAAGCTGCCCGCGGTCCAGACCGCCATCGCGAAGGCGCGGCCGATCATCGCGGGCTTCGGCCAGCGGTTCGAGACGGTGCCGGTGGCGGGGATTTGAACGATATGTTCACGCGGAGACGCGCAGATTTTTGAGCGGCCTTCGGCCTATCTTTCAGACCGCAAAGCAGTCCTCGACCAACTCGGCATCCTCTGCTTCTGTACGCGCGAAGGGAAAAGCAGCATCCTTTCCTTCAGACCCTTCGCGTCTCCGTGGCTCCGCGCGAGCCCATGAGCGCAGCACGCTTTCACGGGCGCAAGAGAGGCGGTAAGGCATCCCCATGACCGACCCCACAACCCTCACCGAAGCCGAAGCCGCCAACCGCCTGATGCGCCTGGCGCGCGAAGTGGCGAAGCATAACCGCCTCTATCATGACCAGGACGCGCCGGAGATCAGCGATGCGGCCTACGACGCGCTGATCCGCGAGAATGAAGCGCTGGAGGCGGCTTTCCCGCAACTGATCCGCGCCGATTCGCCCAATGCCCAAGTGGGGGTCGCGGCGACATCGGCTCTCAAAAAAGTGCCCCACGCCGTCCGCATGATGAGCCTCGATAATGGCTTTTCCGATGAGGATATCAGCGAGTTCCTGATCCGCGTGCGGCGTTTTCTGGCGCTGCCGGACGACGCGCCGCTGGCGCTCACCGCCGAGCCGAAGATTGACGGGCTTTCCTGCTCGCTGCGCTATGAGCAGGGCGAACTGGTGCTGGCTGCGACGCGCGGCGACGGCACGACCGGTGAGGATGTCACCGCCAATGTCCGCACCATCGCCGACATTCCGCAGCGCTTGACCGGCCCGAACATCCCCGACCTGTTCGAGGTGCGCGGGGAAGTCTATATGGCCAAGGGCGATTTCGTCGCGCTCAACCAGCGCCTGCTGGCCGAAGCGGACGACCCGGAAAAGGCGCGCCAGTTCGCCAATCCGCGCAATGCCGCCGCTGGATCGCTGCGTCAGAAGGACGCGGCCGTCACCGCCGCTCGCCCGCTGCGCTTCCTGGCCCATGGCTGGGGCGCGCACAGCGCCGTGCCCGCAGACACGCAATCGGGCGTGATGCAGGCGATCGCGGCATGGGGCCTGCCGGTGTCGGACATGCTGGCCTGCGTCGACAGGCTGGACGCGCTGATCGCCCATTATCGCGGGATCGAGGCGGCGCGCGCCGAACTGCCCTTTGATATCGACGGCGTGGTCTACAAGGTCGACCGGCTCGACTGGCAACAGCGGCTGGGCTTCGTGGCCAAGGCGCCGCGCTGGGCCATCGCGCATAAATTTCCTGCCGAACGGGCGCAGACGACGCTGGAGGCGATCGACATCCAGGTCGGGCGCACCGGCAAGCTGACCCCGGTCGGTCGTCTGACCCCCGTCACCGTGGGCGGCGTGGTCGTGTCCAACGTGACGCTCCACAATGCCGATGAGATCGCCCGCCTCGGCGTCCGCCCCGGTGACCGCATCGTGGTGCAGCGCGCGGGCGACGTCATCCCGCAGGTGGTCGAGAATCTGTCGCGTGAAGAGGCGCGCGATCCGTTTCCCTTTCCGACCCATTGTCCTGTCTGCGGCTCCGAAGCCGTGCGGGAGGAGGAAGAAGTCGATTATCGCTGCACCGGCGGGCTGATCTGTCCGGCGCAGCGGTTCGAGCGGCTGCGTCATTTCGTCAGCCGCGGGGCGCTGGACATTGAGGGGCTGGGAGAGAAGTCCATCCAGGAGTTTCTCGACTTGGGCTGGATCGCCGAACCGGCCGACATCTTCCGCCTGAAGAAGCATCGGCCCGACCTGCTCGGTCGGGAAGGATGGAAGGAAAAGTCGGTCGACAATCTGCTCGCCGCGATCGAGGCGAAGCGCCAGCCGGACGCGGCGCGCCTGCTCTTTGGCCTGGGCATCCGCCATGTCGGCGCGGTGACGGCGCGCGATTTGCTCAAGCGCTACACCACATTGCCGGGCGTGCGCACGCTGGCGGAAGAAATCATCGCGCTGCGCGAGGCGGCTGACCCGACAGAGACGCAGGCCAAGCGCGACAAGGCGATCGCCGAACATATCGGCGTGGAGAATGTCGGCGCGGCGGTGGGCCATGCGATCGCCGATTTCTTCCACGAATCGCATAATGTCGAGGCGTGGGATGATCTGTTGCGCGAAGTATCGCCGCCCGACTATATCGTGGAAACCACCGCCAGCGCAGTGACCGGCAAGATCGTCGTCTTCACCGGCAAACTGGAAACCATGAGCCGCGACGAGGCCAAGGCGCAGGCCGAGCGGCTCGGCGCGAAGGCGGCGGGATCGGTCAGCGCTAAGACCGACCTGGTGGTCGCGGGACCGGGGGCGGGGTCTAAGCTGAAACAGGCGGCCGCGCTGGAGATCAAGGTTATTAGCGAGGCCGAATGGGCGGCGATCGTGCGCGCGGCGGGTTAGCCATCACGCCGCCCCCTTCGCGAGGGACGTCAGAGCGGGATGACGTTCCCCCAATGAAGGGGAGGGGAATGCAACGTCATCCGGTCGTAGGTCGAACCAGCGTCAGGCTGCGCCTTCAACATTATTCTGGGTCTTCGTGGCGAAATCGCCCGCGTCATGGCGTTCGTGCAATTGCTCCTCCAGCGGCCCGTTCACCTTGTTGACCATGCGGCCGCGTTGCACCGCGGGGCGAGCGTCGATCTGCTGCGCCCAGCGCAGGACATTCTTATAGCTGGCCACGTCCAGAAATTCCGCCGCATCATAGGCGCGGCCCAGCACCAGTCCGCCATACCAGGGCCAGATCGCGATGTCGGCGATGCTATAGTTGGCGCCCGCTATATATTCATGCTCAGCCAGTCGCCTGTCGAGCACGTCCAACTGCCGCTTCACCTCCATCGTATAACGATTGATCGGATATTCGTACTTTTCCGGCGCATAGGCGAAGAAATGGCCAAAGCCGCCTCCCAGCAGCGGGCCGGCGCCCATCTGCCAGAAGAGCCAGTTAAGCGCCTCGGTCCTTGCCGCCGGATCGGCGGGCAGGAACTTGCCGAATTTCTCGGCCAGATAGAGCAGGATCGACCCGGATTCGAAAATCCGCTGCGGCGGCGATACGCTATGGTCCAGCAGCGCGGGGATTTTGCTGTTGGGGTTGATGGCGACGAAGTCGCTGCCGAACTGGTCGCCATCGCCGATGCGGATCAGCCAGGCGTCATATTCCGCGTCGTTGACGCCCGCTGCCAGCAACTCCTCCAGCAGGATCGTCACCTTCTGCCCATTGGGGGTGGCGAGTGAATAGAGTTGGAGGGGATGCTGGCCGACCGGCAGCGCCTTGTCATGGGTCGCGCCCGCGATAGGGCGGTTGATAGAAGCGAAGGGGCCGCCACTGTCCTTGTCCCAGGTCCAGACACGGGGCGGGGTATATGTCTCGGTCATGCGGGCTGGCTCCGATAAGGGGATATCTCCCGCAGGTAGGAAGCGGCCCCGCCGCCCGCAACCAACCGCCTCTTAACTATCCACGATTATTTCGCATCGGTCCTCACGACCAGCACGCTGACCGGCGACTGATGCACGATGGCCGATGCGTTGGAGCCGAGCAGGCGCGATGAGAGGGACGGCTGGTGCGAGGCAAGGACGATCAGGTCCGCCTTGCGTCGTTCCGCTTCGATAATCACTTCGTCCCGCACCCGGCCGCGGCGGGTGAATATCTGCGTGCGGACGGGGTCCAGTCCGGCCGCTGCCGCCCATGCCTGCATGTCGGACAGGGCGTCTTCCTCCTCCCGCTCGTCGAAATCGCTGGCCAACAATTCGGAATAGCGGGTCGGCAGATAATAGCGGACGTAAAGGATATGGACAGCGCCATCCGTTCCCGCGACCTCGGCCGCGCCGGCGATGGCGGCGCGGGCCAGATCGGGATCGTGGACATCGATTGCGGCGATGATCGTGGCGTAGGGCATCCTCGTCTCCTTTTGCTTATGCCGCTTTCAACCGGCGACCCGCGCGGACGATGCGCCTGTCATCAAAGATTCCCGAAACGACATGAAGGAGGAACAGCCGCAATATCCGCGCAATCCGTCGCGTTGGGGATGACGGTCGGTGGGGCGCACCCTATCTGCCATAAAGCGCCGTTGGCCATGATTTGAGAAGCCGGAAAAATTTCGCGCGGCAACTCTTGACCAGCGGAACGACTTTTCCATATGGATGCCGCTGGCACTCTTGATCAACGAGTGCTAACAACGACAAGTTCATCGGGAGACGGACAAGCGGACAGGGCTTTTGCGGGGGAGATCGTCCTCCGATCCTGTGCGCCGCCCCCTCCCAAAGCTAGGGAAAGGCAATCAACATGGCATTTCGTCCGTTGCACGACCGTGTTCTCGTCCGCCGCATCGAAGCGGAAGCGAAGACCGCCGGCGGCATCATCATCCCCGACACCGCCAAGGAAAAGCCGCAGGAAGGCGAGATCGTCTCCGTCGGCACCGGCAGCAAGGCCGAAGACGGCAAGGTGACCCCGCTGGACGTCAAGGCCGGCGATCGCGTGCTGTTCGGCAAATGGTCGGGCACCGAAGTCAAGGTCGACGGTGAAGACCTGCTGATCATGAAGGAATCGGACATTCTGGGCGTCGTCGCGTAAAGCGGCGAACCGGACAGTCATTCCATTTTTCGGCGGAAATTCATGCCCTGTAACGGTGTGAACTTCGCAAATTTTGCAATTCTTAAAGAAGGTGAAAGATCATGGCAGCGAAGGACGTAAAGTTTTCGCGTGACGCTCGTGAGCGCATCCTGCGCGGCGTCGACATCCTGGCCGACGCGGTCAAGGTGACCCTGGGGCCGAAGGGCCGCAACGTCGTCATCGACAAGAGCTTCGGCGCGCCCCGCATCACCAAGGACGGCGTCAGCGTCGCCAAGGAAATCGAACTGAAGGACAAGTTCGAGAATATGGGCGCCCAGATGGTCCGCGAAGTCGCTTCGAAGACCAACGACATCGCCGGTGACGGCACCACCACCGCGACCGTGCTGGCCCAGGCCATCGTGCGCGAGGGCATGAAGTCGGTTGCCGCCGGCATGAACCCGATGGACCTGAAGCGCGGCATCGACCTCGCCGTCATCAAGGTCGTCGAGGACATCAAGGCGCGTTCGAAGCCGGTTTCGGGTTCGGCCGAAGTCGCCCAGGTCGGCATCATCTCCGCCAATGGCGATCGTGAAGTCGGCGAGAAGATCGCCGAAGCGATGGAAAAGGTCGGCAAGGAAGGCGTCATCACCGTGGAAGAGGCCAAGGGTCTCGACTTCGAGCTGGATGTCGTCGAAGGTATGCAGTTCGACCGCGGCTACCTGTCGCCCTACTTCATCACCAACCCGGAAAAGATGTCGGTCGAACTGGCTGACCCGTACATCCTGATCCACGAAAAGAAGTTGTCGAACCTGCAGTCGATCCTTCCCATCCTGGAAGCCGTCGTTCAGTCAGGCCGTCCGCTTCTGATCATCGCAGAAGACATCGAAGGCGAAGCGCTGGCGACCCTGGTCGTCAACAAGCTGCGCGGTGGCCTGAAGGTCGCTGCGGTCAAGGCGCCTGGCTTCGGCGACCGCCGCAAGGCTATGCTGGAAGACATCGCGGTCCTGACCAAGGGCGAAGTGATCTCCGAAGATCTGGGCATCAAGCTTGAGTCCGTCACGCTGGGTATGCTGGGCACCGCCAAGCGCGTCACCATCGACAAGGACAACACCGTCATCGTCGATGGCGCTGGCGACCATGACTCGATCAAGGGCCGCACCGAGCAGATCCGTCAGCAGATCGAGCACACCAGCTCGGACTATGACCGTGAAAAGCTGCAGGAGCGTCTGGCCAAGCTGGCTGGCGGCGTGGCCGTCATCAAGGTCGGCGGCGCGACGGAAGTCGAAGTCAAGGAGCGCAAGGATCGCGTCGACGACGCTCTCCATGCAACCCGCGCCGCTGTCGAAGAAGGCATCGTCCCCGGTGGCGGTACGGCTCTGCTGTACGCGACCAAGGCGCTCAATGGCCTGACGGGCGTCAATGACGACCAGACCCGCGGCATCGACATCGTCCGCAAGTCGCTCACCGCGCTGGTGCGCCAGATCGCCAGCAATGCGGGCCATGACGGCGCCGTCGTGTCGGGCAAGCTGCTTGACCAGGACGACACCTCGTTCGGCTTCAATGCATCGACCGACGTGTATGAAAACCTGGTCGCGGCCGGCGTGATCGACCCCACCAAGGTCGTCCGCACCGCGCTGCAGAACGCTGCCTCGGTCGCCGGCCTGCTCATCACGACGGAAGCCGCCGTGTCCGAACTGCCCGCCGACGACAAGGCGCCGATGGGTATGCCCGGCGGTGGCATGGGCGGCATGGGCGGCATGGACTTCTAAAGCGATCGTCGCAGGCGGGGCTTGCCTCGCCTGCGGTTCGATCGCGGGAACGAAGTTTCCGGCTTTCCTGACGCAAAAGAAGGGGCTGGTGGAGCGATCCACCGGCCCTTGTCTTTTGGATGGCGACCTTGACGGGATCGCCTGCGATCCGATCCGCTGCCCGCCGTTATCGCGTCACCACCATCATCGGCAGTTCCGCCCGCACTTCGAACCCCAGCGTGCGGTAGAGCGCGATCGTGCGGTCGTGCGCGGCATAGGCGTGGAGGAAGGGGGTTTCGCCCCGGTCCAGCATCGCCTGGGCGACGATCCGCATCAGCGCGCCGGCCAGCCCGCGGCCGCGCCAGTCGGGATGGGTGCAGACCCCGCTGACTTCGGTGAAGCCCGGCAGCGCCATCCGCTCGCCGGCCATCGCGATCAGTTGGCCCTTGTCGTGCACGCCGATGAAGCGGCCCAGCCTGTGCGTCAGGGGCGCGAACGGTCCCGGCCTGGTGAGCAGGGCGAGGGCGCGCATATCCGCGGCATTGCTTTCGTCCAATGTCACCCAGGCGGGCGGGGCGGACGAGGAGGACGTGATCGAGGTGGCGACCATTTGCGCCAGCTTTGCAGTGCGTTGCACGGCGACGCCCGGCGGCGGGGTCACCGCATCGGGGCCGACCAGCCAGAGTTCGCCGCCCTCCGGCGCGAGCGTCGCAAGCGCCGCCCGGCTGGCCGCGCTGTCGTCCGCTGCCGCACCGAAAGGGCCATAGAGCGGGTCGATCCGGCGGGCGCGGGCGTCGCCCTGCGCCAGCGCGGACCAGCCGGTCGACAGGCTGTGCCAGACGGGATGATCGAGCGGGTGAGACAGGGAGTTGGACACCAGTGGAGACTTTCGATTATTAGTTGACGTTGTCAACTATCATGGCTTAGCCTGTGTCGCAATGACCGATGATCGCACCCCCGCCGATATCTCCCCCACACGCCCCGCGCCTGAAACCGTGGCGGCGCTGCGCGCCTTCAACCGTTTTCACACCCGGTTCGCGGGCGTGTTGCAGCCCAGCTATATGGACAGCGGCATGGGCGTGACGGCGGCAAGGCTGCTTTACGAGATCGCGCAGGGGCAAGCGGGCGTACTGGCCAGCAGCCTGCGCGAGCGTATGGGACTGGACGCCGGCCACGCCAGTCGGATCATCGCCGGCTTCGAAAAGCGCGGATGGATCGCGCGGGGGCGAGGGAGCGACGCGCGGCAGCGGCCGATCGCGCTGACCGCGCAAGGGCGAGCGGCCTTTGCGGCGATCGATGCGCGGACACGCGCCGACACCGCCGCGCGGATCGTCGAACTGGACCGGGGGCAGCAGGACGACCTGATGGCGGCCTTGGGTCAGGTTCGCGCGCTGCTGGGCGATCCGATGGCGAGTGAGGAGGCGTCCGGCGGCTGGTCGATCCGTCCCTTCCGCATTGGCGACCTGGCGCTGGTCGCGTCGCGCCAGGCACGACTATATGAAGCGGAATATGGCTGGGGGCGGGCGATGGAGGTGATGCAGGGGGAAATCACCACCGCCTTCCTGCGCGATTTCAAGCCGGGGCGGGAGCAGGCCTGGATCGCCGAGCGCGACGGCGCGATGCTGGGCGCGGTGTTGCTGGCCGACGTCGGCGAGGATGTCGGGCAATTGCGCTTGTTGCATGTCGAGCGCGTCGCCCGCGGCCTGGGCATCGGCCGGGCGCTGATCGATCAGTGCGTCGGCTTCGCCCGCGATGCGGGCTATCGGCAGATGATGTTGTGGACGCAGAATATCCTCACCCAAGCCCGCCGCCTGTATGAATCGGCAGGCTTTCAATTGGTGGAGCGCGAGGCGCATAGTCTTTTCGGCGCCGAAATGACGGGTGAACGCTGGATATTGGCGCTGCATTAACCGAAAAATAAAGGAAGAAATGCGATCACGGGGGCGGGAACCGGAGACCCGCCATTTGCGCCTGCTGAAAACATTGCTGGAACGGCGCAGGGCGCAGGAACCGGGGCAGGACGCCGAGGTGCGGCGGAGCCTGGTCGAATCGCTTTATGCGTCGCCCACATCGCTGACCATCGGCGCGGTCACCGGCGTCGCTGTCGGCATCGTCATCAGCACATTGTCGGCGCCGGGGCCGATCCAGATGGTCGTTTCCGTCCTGTGCCTGGTGGCGACGCTGCGGGTCGTATCCGCCGTATTCTTCCATCGCCAGTTGGTGCGCGGCGCTGCGGTTGCATCGCGCAACTGGGAACTGGCCTATGAACTGGGCGCCTGGGGCTATGCCGGGTTGCTGGGTTTAATGGCCTTCGTCACGCTGATCGGATCGCCTGATCCAGTGACCCATATGTTGAGCGTGTCGATGGCGACCGGCTATGCAGGCGGCATTTCCGGTCGCAATGCGGGGCGCGTCCAGATCGCCATTGGACAGGTGTGCCTGACTCTGTTGCCGACCGCGACGGGGCTGTGGCTGGAAGGATCGACCGGCTATCGCGTATTGTCGGTGGCTATGGTGATGATGGTGCTGGGCCTGGCCGAAATCAGCTCCACTATCCACCGTATCGTCGTTCAGGCGCTGGTCGGCAAGCGCGACAAGTCTTTGCTGGCTGACAAGTTCGAGCGATTGGCGCGGTTCGACAGCCTGACCGGCCTGGAAAACCGCATGGCGATGCAGATGCGCCTGCGCGATATATTCGACACCAACCAAAAGCGGAACGACGCCGTCACCATCCTGTGGATGGACGTCGACCGATTCAAGGAAATCAACGATTCGCTGGGCCATATGGTGGGCGACCAGCTATTGCGTTGCGTTGCGGAACGCCTGAATGACGTGGTGCAGGACCGCGGGCGGATCGCCCGGTTCGGCGGCGACGAATTCGTGGTCATCTGCCCGGACATGGACCGGGTGACCGCAGCGGCGCTGGCGCAGGAGATCATATCCTATTTCGCCCATGGTTTCGACCTGAGCGACAATCACCTCTCCGTCACCGCCTCCATCGGTTACGCCGTCGCGCCGCAGGACGGGCGCGACATGGACGAATTGATGCAACATGCCGACCTGGCGCTGTATGAAGCCAAGCGGGAGGGGCGCAATCGCGCCGCCAGCTTCAACTGGTCGCTGAAGGAGCGGTTCAACCGCGTTCACGAGATCGAGACGGGTCTGCGGCGGGCGCTGGACGGCGGCGAATTGAAGCTGCTGTTCCAGCCGATCGTCAATCTGGACGGCGGGCATATCGACGCCTGCGAAGCGTTGCTGCGCTGGGACCATCCGGTGCTGGGGCCGATCCCGCCATCCGAATTCATCCCGATCGCCGAGGGCATGGGCATGATCGAGGCGATGACCGGATGGGTGTTGCGCAACGCCTGCGCCGCGGCGGTGTCCTGGCCGGGCGACGTCCGC
Organism: Sphingobium cupriresistens LL01; assembly: GCF_001046645.1. Lineage (NCBI taxonomy): Bacteria > Pseudomonadati > Pseudomonadota > Alphaproteobacteria > Sphingomonadales > Sphingobiaceae > Sphingobium > Sphingobium cupriresistens. The sequence continues at coordinate 2,219,181 of NZ_KQ130434.1, read as the reverse complement.
ATCGCGATCAATATCTCGCCGGCCTCGCTCAAATGTTCCGAACTACCCGGCAATGTCATCGCGGCGCTGCTGGAGACGGGGCTGCCGGCGCGCAGACTGGAGTTGGAGGTCACCGAATCGATCTTCCTCGACAATAGCGGGCAGACCAATGCGATCCTGCGCGAATTGCAGCGGATCGGGTTGCGGCTGGCGCTGGACGATTTCGGCACCGGCTACAGCGCGCTGTCCTATTTGCGCTCCTACCGGTTCGACACGTTGAAGATCGACCAGAGTTTCATGGCAGGGGTGAGCGCCAATGCCGAGGATCGCGCCATCGTACGCGCGATCGGCAATCTGGCCCGCGACCTCAGCATGGACACGGTCGCCGAAGGGATCGAGACGCCCGACCAGCTGGCGCACGCGCGCGAAGCGGGCTTCACCAATGTCCAGGGCTATTTGTTCAGTCGCCCGGTGCCGCGCGAGCGGATAGTCGAACTGATCGCGGCCGGTCCGCTGGACGGCAGCGAACGACCCGATCCGGTGCCGCGCCGACGCCGCGCCTGAACGCGCGGCGTGCGTCATATACTCAGCGCAACCGCGTTTGCGCTGCGGCAAGCCGACGCATCATCCGCAAGTCGCGGTCCGACAACGCCAGCGCGGTGTCGGTCCAGGTTTCGACGATGTCGATCAATTCCTCCAGCGTCATCGGATTGACCCGGCGGCCCGCCCGGTTGATGCCGACATAACCGGCATGATGGGCGCTATGGCCCTTGATCCACTGGGCGGTCGCCGCTTCGCCTTCGCCGGTATCGACCACCTGCGTCACGATGCCCATCTCGCACATTTCGTCGGCGGTATAGATATGACCCTCGGTCAGCATCTGCCGCGCCAGCACCGGGCCGACCCGGCGTGAGAGAATCGAATAGGCGCCCATGCCGGGGAACAGGCCGAACAGCACTTCGGGCAGGCCGAAGCGCGCCTGTCGTTCGGCGATGATGACGTCGAAACACATCAGCGCTTCCAGCCCGCCACCCAGCGCATCGCCCTGGGCCAGGCCGATATTGATGATGTTCATGTCGTTGCAATGCCAGATGCGATCGACGATCTCGCAGCAGGCGACGCCATATTTCAGCAGCGTCTCCCGATCGCGGCGCTGGATGCATTCGGCGAACATCTCCAGATCGCCGCCCAGGTTGAAAACGCCGGGAAAGCGCGAACCCAGCACCATGAATTTAAGCGGGCCGTCCTGGCCGCGGCCGTCCGCGCCGCCGAATACGCGGCGGCTTTCGCGTTGCCAGGCCATGGTGTCGCGAATCAGGCCCATATTGCTGTTGGGCCGTTCAAGCGGCGTCATGAACGCCCAAAGCGTCGCAAGGTCCGCGTCCCAGCGCACGTCGATCTGCCCCAGATCGAACAGGGTGGACTGGCGGAATGCGGCGTCGAGCGCACTTTCCGTAGCGGCGAGCGGCGGATGGTCGCCACTATCTGAAACATAGTCGTCCGACGCATGTTCAGCTTCGTCTCTGGTGGGATTAAACCGTCCTGAATCAATCATCTGCGACCCCGTTTTTCTATATTGCATGAAAAGATCAGGCTGGACGGCACCATGCAATCGGACGGTCATTCATTGACAGTGCGTTAACCATTTTTGCCCCTAACTGTTGCAAGGAGGTCGCCCCAAACCGCCGGGAACTGACGTCGATGTGGCGCGAATGCCACAAAAGCCCTTGCCGACCAGCAGCAAGATTGGACGATCAGGGCTTTGTTAACCTTTGTTAATTAGCCTGATCGGTATGAACAGCGCGCGTCCAGCCACCCCTTGCGTCACACTGGCCCTGCATGATGCGGACGGTACGCCATGGCCATTGCGCCTGTCGGCAGACTGCCTGCGCTTCATCGGTCCCTATCGGCGAGTCGAAGGCTTCAACATTGACGCGATGGCGCTGTTCGACGGGGTCCGCAAGGCGGGCTGATCCGGCTGGATCGCCGATCCCGGCACCGATTCCTGCACCGATCCTTGTGCGCGCGGCCGTTCGCTCTTAAGGCGCGGCGATGACCAAGCCTCGTTTTTCTTTCGCCATCAGCGCCACCGACGGCAAGGCCCGGACCGGCGCGATCCAGATGCGCCGCGGCGAAATCCGCACCCCCGCCTTCATGCCCGTGGGCACCGCCGCGACCGTCAAGGCGATGCGCCCGGCCGAGGTACGCGCGACCGGCGCGGACATCATCCTGGGCAACACCTATCATCTGATGCTGCGTCCCGGCGCCGAGCGCATGGCGCGGCTGGGCGGGCTGCATGGCTTCATGGGCTGGGACCGGCCAATCTTGACCGACAGCGGCGGCTATCAGGTGATGAGCCTGTCCGCATTGACCAAGATGAGCGAAGAGGGGGTCGCCTTTTCCAGCCATATCGATGGGTCGAAGCATATGCTGACGCCGGAGCGATCGATGGAAATCCAGCGGTTGCTGGACAGCGACATCGTCATGGCGTTCGACGAATGTACGAAGAATGGGTGCACCCATGACGAGGCGGGCCGGTCGATGGAGCGGTCGATGCGCTGGGCCAAGCGGTCGCGCGAAGGCTTCGACGCGGGCGGCGACCATGCCGAGCGGGCCGCCTTGTTTGGCATCCAGCAGGGATCGCTAGACGAGGGACTGCGCCGTATTTCGGCCGAAAAGCTGATCGAGATCGGTTTCGACGGCTATGCCGTGGGCGGGCTGGCGGTGGGCGAGGGGCAGGAGGCGATGTTCGCCACGCTCGATTTCGCGCCCGCCATGCTGCCGCAGGACAAGCCGCGCTACCTGATGGGGGTGGGCAAGCCCGACGACATCGTCGGCGCGGTGGAGCGCGGCATCGACATGTTCGATTGCGTGCTGCCGACGCGATCGGGCCGCAACGGTCAGGCTTTCACCTGGGCCGGGCCGCTCAACATCCGCAACGCCAAATTCAACGAGGATATAGGGCCGATCGATCCGCGGTGCGGCTGTCCGGTGTGCGCGACCTGGAGCCGCGCCTACCTGCATCATTTGGTGAAAGCGGGCGAGATGCTGGGGGCGATGTTGATGACCCAGCATAATATTCATTTCTACCAGGAATTGATGCAAGGGCTGCGCGACAACATCGCGGCCGGCACGCTGTCCCGCTTCACCGCCGATTTTCGCCGCGATTACCAGCGGGTCTGAGCGGAATCAGGGCATGACGGTGATGGTGATGGCGTAGCTTCCCGCTTCGCCGTCATAATCCAGCGGCGCGCGCAGCTGGCGCGACAGGCCGGTCAGGACGCGGCCATAGCGTTCGTCCAGCCGGCTGGCCATCGCTTCGGACGCCTTCAGACCCGGCGATCGCACCATCAGTCGGGCGCGATCGTCGCGGTCCTGCTCCACTTGCACAGCGATCTGCATCTTCGATTGAGGCGCAAGCATCATTGCCAGTTCGACCAGTTCGGTCAACAGGAAGGCGATCGGCACGGCCACATCCTGGCTGATGTGTAGATTGTCACTGTCGATCTGGATCGCGAAGCGGCGCGCGGCGGCAGGCGCGGTGCCGCGCAGGCTGGCCGACAATTCGCTGATGAGCGGGCGGACGCCGACGCCGCGATTTTCCTCCAACTCCGCAAAATGATTGCGGTGAACGACCGACAGCGCGTCGACCCGGCGCTGGATCGAAGCATAGGCCTCGACCGCTTCGGCGTCATGGGCGGATCGCGCGTGCAAGTTGATGAGGCTGGCGATGATCTGGAGGTTGTTCTTGACGCGGTGATGGACTTCGCGGGTCAACTTGCGCTGGGTTTCCAGGCTTTCGGAAATCTCCGCCTCATGGGTGGCGACGTCCATGCTGATTTCATGGAAGGTTTCGCCGAGCGCCACGATCTCCTGCGCAGGCGTGCGGATGCGCTGCAAGGGTTGCAGCACTTCGCCCGGCTGATAGTCCGCCACCACCCGGCGCAAGAGCACCAGCGGGCGAATGAGCAGGCGGTTGACCACGAACCAGCCGATCGCCGCAGCGGCGAACCACATCACCATTGGCAGGAACAGAGAGAGCATCCGCGCCAGCGTGGCGGGCGGTTCGCGCACCGTCATGGTCAGCAATATGTCGGGCGGGTCGAGCCGGGCGGACAGGCTGTTGCTATGGCCGTCTATGTCGGCGCCCGGACGGCTGACGATCAATTGCCTGGCGCCCTGGCGCAGGCTGAGCTGGCGGTTTTGCAGCGCAGTGGCGGGATCGGCGATGCTTTCGAGATGCCCGCGCGAATAATAAGACAGCGCGACCAGTCGGCCGTTGCCGCTGCGCACGCGGCTTACCAGATGGGTCGGCAGCAATTGCGCCATCGGCCGGGCGAAGCGATCGGCGGGCGCTATGCCGGCCGGTTCGGGTTCGGGCGAATTGCACAAGCGGTTGCCCGCGCGATCGTAGATATAGAAATGGCCGCCTTCGGCATCATGGGACGTCAGGAAGAAGGCGAGACGCCGGCACATGCCTTTGTCCGCGGCATTATTGGCCAAGGCGTTGACGACGAGTTCGAGCGCGGTGCGGTCCGATTGCAGATCGGCCGTCAGCTTGCGCGCGCTTTGCGTCACCGCGACGCGCAGCAACGCTTCCTTTTCCAGGTCGGCGGTGCGGATGGCCTGAAGCGATGCGACAAGCGCGATCAGACCCAGCGGCAACAGGGCCAACGTCAGGATGAGGAACATCTTGACGCCGGTCGAGCGGAGAAATTGCAGCAGAGGCTCAACCATGGAGCGGGCTGCCGGAGGAAGGCTGCCCCCGATCATCTGTGCGTCAGTCCAATTTGCTCAGCAGGTCCAGCATTTCGGACGGAATATCCTCATCCACGGCGCGCTGGTACACGGTGCGCAGAGCCTGGGAGACATGCGCGTCCTCCTTGTCCGCGGGCGGCGGATTTTTCTGCTTAGCGGCGGAACCCGTCATCTTTGCTTTCCGGGTTGCGGCGTCGGCACTTTTGTCGTCATCGGCCACGCCCCGCTCCGTCGTTGAAGAAACCAAAATCAGCCCCTCTACAGCCATTTCCGCCATGTCGGCACGCCCGTTTCGCGGGTTTGCGTCATGACGTCAATTCGCACAATCATGCAATTCATGGGAAATTCACGATATCGTCTAAAAAACCATGTGGGTGCGAAACAAATCCGGTTGTCGATGGTTCCGCCCATCGAAGCATTTTTTACGCTGCGCAACTTTGCACGGCGATGGGGCGGCGGGGGGTTGTCATCCTGACATGGACATTCCATCCTTCCACCATGTTCCCATGCTTCGGGACAATGTGGCCCTGACGGGCAGGGAGAAGACTTGACGATGTCGCTTGGACAGCAACTACACCCCCACCTTCCGTTCCTGCGGCGCTATGCGCGGGCGTTGACCGGCAGCCAGAATCACGGCGACGCCTATGTCCGCGCCGCGCTGGAAGCGATCGTCGCCGCGCCGGAAGAATTCCCCAGCGACGTCGATCCGCGTCTTGGCCTCTACAAGACTTTTCACGCCATCTGGTCGTCCGCCCATCTGGAAGATGTGCCGGTGAGCGGGAGCGGTCGCGAGGCGATCGCCCAGGCGCGCCTGGCCCGACTGACGCCCCTGCCGCGCCAGGCGCTGTTGCTGACCGCGCTCGAAGGCTTCACCGTCGATGACGTATCCTATCTGATCGATATGGACAGCAGCGATGTGGAGGCGCTGGTCGAGGAAGCGTTGAGCGAGATCGAGGCGCAGACCCGCGCCAAGGTGCTGATCATCGAGGATGAGCCGATCATCGCGATGGATATCGAAACCATCGTCCGCGATCTGGGCCATGATGTGACCGCAATAGCGGTGACGCGCGAGGATGCGGTGCGCGAAGCGCTGGCCGATCGTCCCGGCCTGGTGCTGGCCGACATCCAACTGGCCGACGACAGCAGCGGCATCGATGCGGTCAAAGACATATTGGCCGAATTTTCGGTGCCGGTGATCTTCATCACCGCCTTTCCCGAACGGCTGCTGACCGGCGAGCGGCCCGAACCAACCTTCCTCATCACCAAGCCGTTCCAGCGATCGACGGTCAAGGCTGCGATTTCGCAGGCTCTATTCTTTGACGAGGCGACTGCCCCCGCCTGAAGGCGGTGACCAGAAAGTCACGGAACCCCGATCGGTGCGCTGCGTTAATGATGCGTAACGATCGGGAGATCCGTCATGGTCGAGCAGGAACAGCATATCGCCACCGATGATGCGCGCGCTGGCGCCACGCCCCATGTGGTGCGTTATGTGCTCGCCATTTCGCTGGCGTTGGCAGTTGTCGCCATGCTGCTGGTGATCTGGCGATAGAGCGCTATGCGGAAGGTTGGTCTTTGGCGGTGATCGGTTTAGGGTACGGATATATATATGGCTTTGACGACGTCGGTTCATGCGGCGAGTGCGGTTTCGGGCACGGGGGTTGTTCCCATGGATGATGACGTTGGCGAAATCAGCGGGATCGAGGAGCGCGCTGCGCTGTCCGATTCGGATTTCAAGCGAGAATTGGCGGCCGTCATTCCGCATCTTCGCGCGTTTGGCCGGTCGCTGTCGGGCAATCGCGATCTGGCCGACGACCTAGTGCAGGAAACGCTGTTGAAGGCTTGGGCGGCGCGCAATCGCTTCCAGGCCGGCACGAATATGCGCGCCTGGACCTTCATCATATTGCGCAACCATTATCTCTCGCAGATGCGCCGTTCGCGCTTCCGCGGCGATTGGGACGATCTGACCGCCGATCGCATTCTGGCGGCGCCGGCCGGTCAGGACAAGCATGTCGAATTATCCGACATGCAGCGCGCCCTGCTGCAACTGCCCCAGCCGCAGCGCGAAGCGCTGATCCTGGTCGGGGCGGGCGGATTCGCCTATGAAGAAGCCGCAGAAATCTGCGGTGTGGCGGTCGGTACGATCAAGAGCCGCGTCGCGCGCGGCCGTGCTGCGCTGGAACAAATATTGGAAAGCGGCGACCTGCCTTCTCGCCGGACACAGGAAACGACCGAAACCGCCGTGCTCGACGAGATCATGGAGGATGTCGATCGCCTGAGCCGCGGTCGCCCGAACCATGACGGGCATAAATGACCGGAACGATCCTGTCGTCCCGTCCGTTCTTCCTGAACATAGGAGACGGATCATGGGTGACATGCCCTCCGGCCGGGAGGAAGACCGGCCACCGCCGATAACGACTGTCGAAAGATCAGGCGGGAGCAGCGTGGTGTTTGCTCTGGTGGCGTTGGCGCTGATCCTGGCCATCGGCTTTTTCTACATGACGAACGAACGGCGCGGCGACCGCCAGGCCGACAAGGTGACCCAGGCCGCTGGATCAGTGGACGATGCCGCGCGCGTCGTGGGTGATGCCGCCAAGAATGCGGCGGACACGCTGCGCGACGGAAATTAGCTTTGGCCTGCGATCCGGTCCGTCCATGATCTTCGACGGGTCTTGTATAACCACTTTATCTAGCGACAGCGTTCCGCGGCTTCACCCGCGTTGATCGGCTACGACTGCGTGCGCGATTCAGTATTTCTTTGCCATTTTGAGGCAGGGTGCGCCCACTGTCGGATTATCTTACAGGCATCGTAAGGAAATTCGCTCCCGAAAAGGCGCGCCATCGCGGCGGCCAGCAGGATATGCGCGACGATGATCAGGCTGTTCAAACATTATGTGCCGCATGCGGTGCTGTTGCTGGGGCTGCTCGATTTTGTGCTGTTGCTGTGCGCGGCAGAGGGCGGATGGATATTGCGCGCGCGTCAGATCGGTATGGACGTCGATCATGTGATGACGCGGATCGGGCCGTTGCTGAGCTTCGCCTTCGCGATTCAGACCGGGATGATCGCGGTCGGCGTCTATGGTGTCGAAGCGCTGCAATCGATCCGGTTCGCCTTCGCGCGGCTGCTGGTCGCGGTGTCGCTGGGCGTCATTTTCCTGTCGGTGATCTATTTCTTGATGCCCGGCATGACGCTGTGGCGGTCCAACTCGCTCTACGCCATGGGCCTGGCCATGGCCTTGTTGGTCGCGGTTCGGCTGTTGCTGGGGTCGATGCTGGGCGGCGAGGCGTTCAAGCGGCGGCTGGTCGTGCTGGGCGCGGGCAACCGCGCCAACCGGATCAAGGAATTGGAGCAGAAGCGCGGAGCGGGTTTCCTGGTGGTGGGTTTCATCGCCATGAATGACGGGCCGCAGGTGATCCCCGAAGCGATCAACCGCGACGCTATTTTCAACCTGTCCGATTTCGTCGTGCGGCTGAACGCCAGCGAAGTCGTGCTGGCGCTGGAGGAACGGCGTAACGCCATTCCCATGTCCGACCTGTTGCGGATCAAGACGACCGGGGTACATGTCAACGACCTGTCGAGCTTTCTTGAGCGGGAGACGGGGCGGGTCGACCTGGCCAGCGTCAATCCCAGTTGGCTGATCTTTTCCGACGGCTTTTCCGCCGGCCGCCGCCTGTCGAGCATCGCCAAGCGGTTGTTCGATATCATCGCCAGCCTGATCCTGCTGACGCTGACCGGCCCGATCATCCTGCTCGCCGCAATCCTGGTGAAGTTGGATAGCAAGGGGCCGGCTTTCTACCGCCAGCAGCGCGTCGGCCTGTTCGGCCAGGAATTCTGGATCGTAAAACTGCGCACGATGCGGCTGGACGCGGAAGTCAACGGCCAGGCGGTGTGGGCGGAAAAGGACGATCCGCGCATCACGCGGCTGGGCTATTGGCTGCGCAAGCTGCGCATCGATGAACTGCCGCAGACCTGGACGGTGCTCAAAGGCGAGATGAGCTTTGTCGGCCCCCGTCCCGAACGGCGCCAGTTCGTCGAGGATCTGGAACAGCATCTGCGCTATTATGCCGAACGGCATATGGTGAAGCCCGGCATCACCGGCTGGGCGCAGATCAACTATCCCTATGGCGCGTCGATCGAGGACAGCCGGCACAAGCTGGAATATGATCTCTATTACGCCAAAAATTACACGCCCTTTCTGGACCTGCTGATCCTGATCCAGACGTTGCGGGTCGTGCTGTGGCCCGACGGCGCGCGTTGAGGCGATAGCGGGCATGGGCGCGCTCCTGCAATTTGTCGGCGATTGGGGCCATGCGCTTGCGGCGGTGCTGTTCGCCGCGCTAGGGATTTTCCTGCTGCGCCGCCGCGACGAGGCGCCCGAACCGCGCCTGCTGTCGGCCGCGTTGCTGCTGACATCCTGCTGGGCGCTCTATGTGTCGTTCGGCGGCGTGTCCAAGCCGCTGTCGGGGATCGGCGAAAGCATCCGCAATGCCGCATGGCTGCTGGCGATGTTCGTCATGCTGCGGCGCGGGCCAGTGGGCCGCGCCGCGCCGGCCGTCGCCATCAGCGCCGTCTATGCCGCGGTCGCGGGGTTGATCCTGCTCCAGACCTTCACCGACCTCGCCTGGCGGCAATTGTCGCCGGCCAGCGACCTGCATCACGCGCTCGTCACCTGCTCGCTGATTCTGCGGATGATGACCGCGATCGGCAGCCTGCTGCTGGTGCATCAGCTTTACACCGCCTGGCCATCGCGTGAGCGGGGCGGGGTGGCGCTGCTGCTCGGCGCGCTGGCGGCGATGTGGACCTATGATCTGAACCTCTATGTGATCTGCTATTTCGCGCCGCATCGGGTGAGCGAACTCTACGCATTGCGCGGCCTTCTGATGGCGCTGCTGGCGCCGGTGATCGCGGTGGGTATGCGCAAGGGTATGGCGGGGCGGCTGCAATTGTCGCGGGCCATCACTTTCCAGTCGCTCTCTATCGTCGCGGTCGGCCTCTATGTCGTTGTGCTGACCGCCGCCGCCGTGCTGATCGAGTTGATCGCCGGCCCCTATGCGCGGGTGGTGGAGATCGCCGCGGTATTCTTCGCCGCGGTCACCGCGCTGGTGCTGCTGCCATCGCCACAGGTCCGCGCGCTGTGGAAGGTGCAGGTCGCCAAGCATTTCTTCCAGCATCGCTATGATTATCGCACCGAATGGATGCGCTTTGGCGACACGATCGGCCGCCCCGGCGAGGATGCCGCGCCGCTGGGCGGGCGGGTGGCCAAGGCGATGGCGGACATCACCGATTCGCCTGCCGCTATCCTGATGCTGCGCGACGAGCGGGACGCCCTATCGTTCGAGACGCATTGGAACTGGACCGGCGACCTGGCGCAAGTCGATGCGGTCGCGCCGGCCACGGTGCTGCAAATCGAGAAGAGCGGCTGGATCGTCGATCTGGCGCGGCTGAAGACCGGCGACGGCGCGCTGATATTGCCTGGCTGGATGACGCAGGATCGCCGCGCCTGGGCGCTGGTGCCGTTGATCCATTATGGCCGGCTGATCGGCGCGCTGCTGCTGGCGCGCCCGCCGATCGACCGGCGGCTGGACTGGGAGGATTTCGACATGCTGCGCGCCGCCGGGCGGCAGGCCGCGACCCATATCAGCGAGGCGCAGGGCCAGCAGGCGCTGGACGATGCGCAGCGGTTCGAGGAATTCAACCGTCGCTTCGCCTTCATCATCCATGACGTCAAGAATCTGGTCAGCCAGTTGTCGCTATTGTCGCGCAATGCCGAACGCCATGCCGACAACCCGGAATTTCGCGCCGACATGGTGCTGACGCTCAAGGAATCGGTGGGCAAGATGAACGACATGCTCGCCCGCCTGTCGCAGCATAATAAGGGCCGGGCCGAAGAGCCGCGGCCGATGGCGCTGATCGACCTGTTGCAGCAGGTCGCCCGCGCCCGCGCGCGCCTGCATCCCGTGCATGTCGCGGGCGATGCGCCGCTGGCGCTGGCCGATCCGGCGCGGGTCGAGCAGATCATCACCCACCTGCTGCAAAATGCGATCGACGCCAGCGCGCCCGACAGCCCCGTCGAGTTGCGCCTGTCCGCCGATGGCGGCGAGGCGGTGGTCGAGATCGTCGATCGGGGCAAGGGCATGAGCGCCGAATATGTCCGCCGCGACCTGTTCAAGCCCTTTTCCTCCAGCAAGGCGGCGGGCTTTGGCCTGGGCGCGTTCGAGGCGCGATCCCTGGCGCTGGCCATGGGCGGGCGGATCGAGGTGGAGAGCAAGCCCGGCGCGGGCAGCCGTTTCACGCTTCGCCTGCCGCTGGCGCCCCGAACAGACAGACAAGAAAAGGCCGCCTGATGAGCGACACCCGTCCCAAATTGCTGATTGTGGAGGATGATCCGGGCCTTCAGCGCCAACTCCGCTGGGCCTATGAGGATTATCAGCTGTTCATCGCCGGTGATCGGCAGGAAGCGATCGAGATGCTCCGGGCGGAAACGCCCGATGTCGTCACGCTGGACCTGGGCCTGCCGCCAGACCCGGACGGCACCAGCGAAGGCTTTGCGACGCTGGCGGAGATGCTCAAGATCAAGCCGGACACGAAGATCATCGTCGCGTCCGGCCATGGCGCGCGCGAAAGCGCACGGGATGCGATTTCCGGCGGCGCTTACGACTTTTACCAGAAGCCGGTCGATATCGACGAACTGGGCCTGATCGTCCGCCGCGCCTTCCACGTCCATGCGCTGGAGCGGGAGAATGCCCGGCTGGCCGAAACCGCACCGGAAGATGGTCGGGTGCTGGGCCGCCTCATTTCGGGCGCGCCGGAGATGATGAAGGTGGCCCGCACGATCGAGCGGGTGGCGGCGGCGGAGGTGTCGGTGCTGTTGCTGGGCGCGAGCGGGACCGGCAAGGAATTGCTGGCGCAGGGGTTGCATGACGCCAGTCCGCGCCGTGGCGGGGCGTTCGTGGCGATCAATTGCGCGGCGATCCCGGAGACGTTGCTCGAATCCGAACTGTTCGGCCATGAGAAGGGCGCGTTCACCGGCGCGATCAAGACGACGCCCGGCAAGATCGAGCAGGCGCAGGGCGGGACATTGTTTCTGGACGAAGTGGGCGACATTCCGTTGGCGTTGCAGGTCAAGCTGCTGCGCTTCCTGCAGGAGCGGGTGATCGAACGGATCGGCGGACGCCAGCCGATCGCGGTCGATACCCGGATCGTGTGCGCGACCCACCAGAATCTGGAGCAGATGATTGCGGCGGGTACGTTCCGCGAGGATTTATTCTATCGCCTGGCCGAGATCGTCGTGCGCATCCCCGCGCTCAAGGACCGGGCGGGCGACCCCGCCTTGCTGGCCCGCCATTTTCTCACCCGCTTCGCGCGCGACATGAACCCGCAGGTGAAGGGGCTGGCCCCCGATGCACTGGCGGCGCTCGACGCCTGGGGGTGGCCGGGCAATGTGCGCGAGCTGGAAAATCGCATCAAGCGCGCGGTCATCATGGCCGACGGGAAGCTGATAACCGCCGCCGACCTCGATCTGGACGACGAGCGCGCCGAGGGCGGCGACCTCGTCAACCTGAAGGCGGCGCGCGAAATGGCCGATCGTCGCGCCATCCGCCGCGCCATTGCGCGGACCGACGGCAATATCTCCGGCGCAGCCAAGATGCTGGGGATCAGCCGCCCGACGCTGTACGATCTGCTCAAACAATATCAGATCCAGGGCTAATCGCGATGCGCCGGTCCCGCCTGATCATCCTGGCCTTGTTGGTCCTGCTGCTGCTTGCAGGCGCAGGCCTTTGGCAATGGCGCGCGCGTGAGCGCGACGGCAGCGCCGCCCTGACGCGCGGTCTGGCCGCACTCGACAAGGGCGACGCGCGCACCGCGCGGATCGAGTTGATGAACGCGATCAAGGGCAATCCGCGTTCCGCTGCGGCCCACGAGGCGCAGGCACGGACGCTCGCCGAACTGGGCGACGGCGTGGGCGCGCAGGCGGCGGTGCAACGCGCCCGCGCACTGGGGGCGCCGCCGGGGCAGACGCGCGCGGTGATGGCGCAGGCCCTGTTGCTGCAAGGCGATCTGGACGGCGCGCGGCGGGAAGCGCGGGCGGCGGATCTGCCGGTCGCATCCGCCGTGCCGGCCGCGCGGGTCGTGGCGCGCGCCGCATTGGCGCAGGGGGATTTGGGCGGCGCGCGCGTGGCGCTGGAGCAAGCGCTGGCGGCTGCGCCCCGCGATCCCGACAATTGGGTCGAACTGGGCCGTTTGCGCATCCTGTCCGGGGATCAGGCCGGCGCGATCGCCGCGGCCGACCGGGCGGTGGCGCTGGCTCCGTCCGATGCGAAGGCGCTGACGCTGCGCGGCGAATTGGTCCGCGCGCAATATGGCCTGACTGCATCGCTGCCCTGGTTCGAACGGGCGCTGGCCGCCAATCCCGATTCGGTATCGACGCTGGAGCAATATGCCGCGACGCTGGCGGATGCCGGGCAGGCGAGTGCGATGCTGAGCCTGACCCGTCGCCTGATTGCGATCGATCCGTCCAATCCGCGCGCCTGGATGATGCAAGCGGTGATGGCGGCACGGGCAGGGGAGGGCGATCTCGCGCGCACGCTACTGGGGCGAACGCAGGGGCGGCTGGACGGCGAACCGGCGACCCGGCTGCTGCGTGGCGTGCTGCAATTGCAGGATGGCAATCCGGTCCTGGCTGCCGATGCGCTTGGCCCGCTGGTCGCGGCGCAGCCGGACAATCGCAGCGCGCGCACGCTGCTGGCGCGGGCTTATTATAGTAATGGCGACTTTGCGTCCGCCGCCTCCACCCTGGCCCCGATGGTGGCGCAGCGCGACGCCGATCCCTATGTGCTGACGCTCGCCGCGCGCGCGCAGGAAGCGTTGGGCAACCGAGCGATGGCGGACGACATGCTGGCGCGGGCCAACTGGCCGGTGCGGGCGTCGGCGGACGTCTTCGCCAGCGCAGCGGATGGCGAACTGGCGAACGGGCCTGCGCCCGGCAGCGCCGCCACAGCGCGCGATAACGTGCCCTATATCCGCGCGCTGCTCAGCACCGGGCGGACGGGTGACGCGGTGGCGCGGGCGCGCCTGCTGAGCCGGGCCAATCCCGGCGCGCCCGACGCCTGGCTGATCCTGGGTGATACGCTGGGCGCGGACGGTGCTCCGCAGGAGGCGGTGCGCGCTTATGAGGCGGCGGCCAATATCCGCTTCGACCGCGCCGTCGCGCTGCGGCTGGCGGCGGCGTGGGGGCGGGTCGGCAACCCGGCGCGCGCCGGGCGGATCGTGCAGCTATTCCTGACGCAAAATCCCAATGATGTGGAGGCGCAGCGCCTGGCCGCGGGCATCGCGATACAGGCGCAGGATTGGCGTGGCGCGCTGCGGATGTTGCGCGCGGTGCAGGCGCAGGTCGGCGAGAATGACGCGGTGCTGATGGCGGACCTGGCCCGCGCGGCGCTGGAAAGCGGCGATCGCGCGAGTGCGCGCGCCTATGCGGCGCATGGCTATCGCTTGATGCCGGGCAATCCGCTGACCGTCGACATGTTCGGCTGGGTGCTGATGAAGACCGGCGAAAAGGGGCCGGTGGTGATCGACCTGCTGGAAAAGGCGGTGGCGCTGGCGCCGCAGGCGCCTGCGCTCCAGATGCATTTGGGGCAGGCTTATGCCGCTGCGGGGCGCAAGGGGAAAGCGAAGCTGGCGCTGGGCCGGGCGGCGGCGAAGCGGGGCTTTGCGGGGAGGCAGGATGCGTTGGACGCGCTGGCCGCGCTGTAGAAGAATATCCGTTCGGGTTGAGCCTGTCGAAGCCCCGTTTTTCTTCACCGTCGAAAGACAGGAATAGCCCCTTCGACTGCCCGCCTGCGGCAGGCGCTCAGGACAGACTTCGACAGGCTCAGGGCGAACGGATGTAGGCTTATTTACGCCGTCGCCAGATCCAGATCGTCCAGCCGGATGCCCAGACGCTTGATCTGCGCCGCGACCGGGGGCCAGACGCTGTCGAGGAAGCGTTCGCGTTCGGCTTCGCGCAGGCGGCGGGTCGCGCCGTCGGCGACGAACATGCCGACGCCGCGCTTCACCACCACCAGCCCGTCATCCTGAAAGCTTTGATAGGCCTTGGCCACGGTCAGCGGGTTGGCCCCCTGCGTCGCGGCGAAAGCGCGCACCGATGGCAGCAGGTCGCCGTCGGAAAATTCCCCATCCAGAATGGAGGCGGCGATGATCTCACGCAGGCGGAGATAGACGGGTTTGGATTCGTCGGCCATAGTGCATCAGTGCCATAATACAGCCATGCGGGTCAATTGACATGCTCGCTCCGCAAAGCTTTGCGTTCGCAATTATCTGTCCCAGGTCGAAACGATCGCGTCATATTCTGGCCGTGGGCGTTCTTCCTGGGCCTTGGCTGGAGTACCGATGAAAACGAATCCGGCGATCGATTCGCCCGGTCCGCCAAAGGCGGCGCGCACATCCGCATTATAGCTCGGCCATCCGGTTAGCCAGCCGCCGGCAAAGCCCAGCGCATGGGTGGCGTGCAGCAGGTTCATGATCGCCGCGCCGACGGACAATTGTTGTTCCCAGACTGGAATCTTGCTGCCCGCCACCGGCACGGACAGGGCGACCACCAGAGTCGGGGCCTGATGCGCGAACTGGTGCATCGCCTCTATCTCCAGCCGGCCGGCATCGGACTTTTCGGCGCGATAGGCGGTCTCCAGCAGATCGGCGAGCGCTGGGCGCTGATCCTGCCGCACGATCACGAAGCGCCAGGGCGCCAGCTTGCCATGGTCGGGGGTGCGCAGCGCGACCTCCAATATCCGGCGTAGTTGCGCGTCGTCGGGGCCGGGCGCGATCAGGTCGCGCGGCTTGCCGGAACGACGGGTCTGGAGGAGGGCGAGCGGGGAGGAAAGGTCGTTGAACATCGCGCCGACAGATGGCGCGTCACTCGGCTGGACGCAAGGGCGGCAGGCCCTTTTGACAGGAGGAACCCATAGGTTCTAGGCTGCGCGCCATAAGCGGCCGCCGATCGGCGGGCCGGACACAAATATGCAAAGGGTGCCGAATGGCGATTTCGGACATGAACGCGGTCGAGGCAGGCAAGACCTGGCTCGGCCATCCGCGCGGGCTGTACCTGCTCTTCTTCGCGGAAATGTGGGAGCGGTTTTCCTACTACGGGATGCGCGCCATCCTGATCTTCTACCTCACCAAACATTTTCTCTTTGGCGAGGACAAGGCCTACCTCCTCTACGGCGCCTATACCTCGCTGGTCTATATCACGCCGGTCATCGGCGGCTATCTGGCCGACCGGTTCCTGGGGCCGCGCAAGGCGGTGCTGGTCGGCGGCGTGTTCATCGCCATCGGCCATTTCCTGATCGCCATCACCGAAGGGCCGGGGGGCCAAGACCCGCTGTTCCTCAACGGCTTCTACTTCGCGCTCGCCTCCATCATCGTGGGCACTGGATTCCTGAAAGCCAATATCTCGGTGCTGGTGGGCGAACTCTACGCCCGCGACGATCATCGCCGCGATCCGGCCTTCTCCATCTTCTACATGGGCATCAACATGGGCGGGATGCTCGGCCCGATCGTCTGCGGTCTGCTTGGCGAATTATGGGGCTGGAGCTGGGGCTTCGGCGCGGCGGGCGTCGGGATGCTGGCCGGTCTGGTCATGTTCGTTTGGCTCAAACCCTGGCTGCTGGGCAAGGGCGAGCCGCCCGCTCCGCAACAGTTGCGCGCTCGGACCGCGACCGGGCTTAGCCAGGAATGGACCATCTACCTGGCCGCCGCGCTGGGCGTCGCCGCGATCTGGCTGGTGATCCGCTATGCCGAACTGCTGGGCTATGCGCTGCTCGGCTTTGCGGCGCTGACGGTGGTCTATATAGTGTGGCGCACGGTCGGGACATTGGGGAAGATCGATCGCGACCGGATGTTCGCCGCGTTGTTCCTGATCGCGCTCAATCCGCTCTTCTGGGGGCTGTTCGAACAGACCGGGTCGTCGCTCAATATCTTCACCGACCGCAATGTCGACCGTGCTATGTTGGGCTGGGAGGTGCCTGCGTCGCTGTTCCAGTCGGTCAATTCGGTCTTCATCATCCTGCTCGCGCCGTTGTTCGCCCTCCTGTGGACCTTCCTCGACAAACGGCGGCTGGAGCCATCCTCGCCCGCCAAGTTCGGCATCGGTCTGGTGCTGTGCGGCGCGGGGTTCCTGGTGCTGGTCGCAGGCGCAGCGATGGCGGGGGAAAATCTGACCCCGGTGATCTTCGTCTTCCTGATTTACCTGCTCCACACCATGGCGGAACTCTGCTTCTCGCCGGTCGGACTGTCCGCGATGACGCGATTGTCGGTGTCGAACATGGTGGGGCTGGTCATGGGCACATGGTTCCTGGCCATGGCGGCGGGCAATTTCATCGCCGGCCTGATCGCCCGCGCCACCGGCAGCGGGGAGGCGGGCGATGTGACCCAGGTGCTGGACGTGTATAGCCGCATCGGCTGGTTCGCGATCGTGGTGGGCGGACTGGTGCTACTCGTGTCGCCTTATATCAAGCGGTTGATGCATCTCGACCTGATTGGCGCGGAGGAAAAGGCATGAAGGCATATGGACGCGCGCTGCTGATCGCGGCGCTGCTGGCGGGGGTCGCCGGACCCGCCGTCGCGCGCAAGGACAAGGGCGAAGCGCCTATATCGCAGGGCCAGAATCAGGGATCGTCCGCCGAGCCGGACAATCCCTATCCATCGACCTACAAAGCCTATCCGGGCCGTCCCACGGCGATCCGGGGCGCAACCATCTTCGACGGGGAGGGCGGCCGCATCGACAATGGCGTGGTATTCCTGTCCGAAGGCAAGGTGACGGCGATCGGCGGCCCGGACACGCCGATCCCCGCCGACATCGCCGTGTTCGACGGCGCCGGCAAATATGTGACGCCGGGCGTGATCGATATCCACAGCCATCTGGGCGACTATCCTTCGCCCGGCGTGGAGGCCAATAGCGACGGCAATGAGGCGACATCCGCGGTGACGCCGCATGTCTGGGCCGAACATAGCATCTGGCCGCAGGATGCGGGCTTTTCCCGCGCGCTCGCCAATGGCGGCGTGACCTCGCTGCAAATCCTGCCCGGTTCGGCCAATCTGTTCGGCGGGCGCAGCGTGACGCTGAAGAACGTGCCCGCCCGCACCATGCAGGGGATGAAATTCCCCGGCGCGCCCTATGGCCTGAAAATGGCCTGCGGCGAAAATCCCAAGCGCGTCTATGGCAGCAAGGGCCGCGAACCTTCCACCCGCATGGGCAATATGGCGGTCAATCGCCAGACCTGGATCAAGGCGCGGGAGTATCAGAAGAAGCGCGCCGCCGGAAAGGACCAGACCCGCGACCTGGGCATGGAAACGCTGGCGGACGTGCTCGAAGGCAAGATCATGGTCCACAACCATTGCTACCGCGCGGACGAGATGGCCAATGTCATCGATATGAGCAAGGAGTTCGGTTATAAGGTCGCCGCCTTCCACCATGCGGTCGAAGCGTATAAAATCGCCGACCTGCTGCGCGACAATGGCATTTGCGCGGCTTTGTGGGGCGACTGGTATGGCTTCAAAATGGAAGCCTATGATGGCATCAAGGAGAATATTCCGCTCGTTCACCGCGCGGGCGCCTGCGCCATCGTCCATAGCGACGATCAGGATGGCATTCAGCGGCTGAATCAGGAAGCGGCCAAGGCGCTGGGCGCGGGCCGCCGCATGGGGATCGACATTTCGGACGAGGTCGCCTGGACCTGGCTCGCCATCAACCCGGCGCGCGCCATGGGCATCGATCAGCAGACCGGCAGCCTGAAAGTGGGCAAGATGGCCGATGTCGTGCTGTGGAATGGGAACCCGTTCAGCACCTATACGCGGCCGGAAAAAGTATGGATCGACGGCGCGCTGCTGTATGACAGCGCCAATCCCAAGCTGCGGCCGGTGGTCGATTTCGAACTGGGCCAGATCGGCGCGGGAGACGTGAAATGAACTATCCCACCAATAGAACGCCGTTCGCCCTGTTCGAACGAGCCACTGGTCTCGTTCGAATGTCGAAGGGCTCTCCATCTTGCTTGTTGAAAAGCCAGAAGGGGGCGTCGACTGGCTCAGCCCGAACGGTCCTGGGGGCCATGTTGCTCGCCGCCACGACCACTCCTGCCCTGGCCCAATCCATCGCCATCACCGGCGCGACGCTGGCCATTGGCGATGGATCGGAGCCGATCAAGAACGGCACTGTGGTCATCAGCGCGGGCAAGGTCGTCGCGGCTGGCGCAGGCGTGGTAGCGCCGGCGGGCGTCAAGACGATCGACGCCGGCGGCAAATGGGTGACGCCCGGCATCATGTCGGGCTTTTCCCGCGTCGGCCTGGCCGAAGTGCCGGCGGTCAAGGAAACCAACGACACCAGCGCCCGCTCGCCCTTCTCCGCCGCGATCGACGTCGCGCCGGTCATCAACCCGCTCGCCAACCCGATCGCGATCAGCCGCACCGCGGGCGTCACCCGCGCCGTCGTCGCACCCGCGACCGGCACGAACATCTTCGCCGGACAAGGCGCAGTAATCGATCTGGGCGCGGACATGAGCCCGATCACCAAGGCCCGCGCCTTTCAATATGTCGAAATGGGCGAAGCGGGCGTCGCGGAAGCGGGCGGCAGCCGCGCGGCGATGATCCTGACCTTCAAGATGATGCTTACGCAAGCGCAGGATTATGCGAAGGCGCCCGCCAGCTATGACGGCCGGTCTAAGGACGCGCTGCTCAACCGCGTCGACGCGCAGGCTTTGGCGCCGGTCGTCAGCGGCGCGATGCCGCTGATGGTCCATGCCGAAAGCGCGCGCGATATCTTGGCGGTGCTGGCGCTCCGGCAGGATTTTCCGGCGTTGAGGCTGATCCTGGCCGGGGCGACTGAAGGCTGGATGGTCGCGCCGCAGATCGCGGCGGCCAAGGTGCCGGTCATCACCGCGGGTCTGGAAGACCTGCCGTCGAGCTTCGAGAAGCTGGCCGCGACCCAGAGCAATGTCGGCCGTCTCGTGAAGGCGGGCGTGTCCGTGTCGATGGGAATGCTGACCGGCGACGATGCGCTGCAATTGCGGGCGGCGACGCAGCAGGCGGGCAATATGGTGGCGCTGCTGAAGGTTCCGGGCGCGACCGGGCTGAGCTGGGGGCAGGCGCTGCGCACCATCACATCGGCCCCGGCCGAAGCGATCGGGCTGGGCGACCGGATCGGGTCGCTGAAGGCCGGCAAGGCGGGCGACGTGGTGATCTGGGACGGCGACCCGCTGGAAATGACGTCGGCCCCGGTCGCGGTCTGGATCGACGGCGTGCAGCAGCCGCTGGAAAACCGCCAGACCAAGCTGCGCGACCGCTACGCGACGCCGGGCGAAGGGGCGCTGCCCAAGGCGTATGAATGGTGAGGGGGAGAGGGCTTCGGCCTCCTTCGCCTTTGGGCCTGATGTTGCGGTTGTCGGCGCGAGCCGCTCTATAGCTTCACCGCGGACCCTTCGACAGGCCCAGGACAGGCTTGATCGGGGGGGGGGGGGCGCTTTTTTTCGCGCATCGAAGGGCGCGGGATGCCTGATTGAGCTCCAGCATGACGAGAGCGAATATCTGCTCACGACAGCCATTGGGAAACCACATACGCAGCGCCAACTTGGATCACATAGTGATAGATATTTCAGGTCATCATGTCTGTTTGAGACGATAGCTTTTACAAAGCCGACCTTCCGCAAACCACCCTTTGCCGCCAATCCCCTTTCCACGCAGTCGCGCGGCTGCGTCGATCCGGCGCCAAGCGTGACTCTCATGCGCGATATGCGGGAGGTTAGAGAAGTTCCGCGACCAGTCCGTTGAAATCGAAAAGATCGAAGCGAGCAGGTCCCATCCGAAAGCCCGGAAAATCACACCGCAAAGCGCATGTCCATGGCTGGACCCTAGCTACCGGTAGCGCCCCACACGTCGCTGGCCTTCACATAGCCGCGCTGGCCCTTGGCGTCGAAATTGCACCAGCCGCCCGAACAATCGCCCAGCCGCCCGACCACGCCGCGTTCCGCCCGGAACAGCGCCCGCGCGCCATCGCGCGGCGATTCGCGCAGCGGCGCGACTTCGGACCGGACGATCGCGGTCGGCGTATCGCTCAGCAGGCGGACATGCATCCAGCCCTGCGCGCCGTCGGGGTCTTCCACCTTTCGCCACAGACCCAGCACCTGCACCACCTTCACCGGCAGGTCGCGGCGGCGGTAGATCCAGTTGGACGGGTAATCCAGGCTCGGCCCAACGCGCATCCGCGCTTCGTCCTGCGACAGCGACGCCCAATAGGGGACCGGCTTGCCCGGCCCGGCCCATGCGGCGCTCGCCGCCATCAAGGACGCGACCACGCCCGCGCCCAGCAAAAGACGCTTCATTCCAGACCCGAACCCATAGTCACCCATGGCCTTCCCATACGCCCGGCTGGTCCGCCCCGACAAGCGTTGATGTCACCTGTCGCCATATCCGCTTGACCGGCGGCGCGGGCGGGCATAGCGGCTTTGCCATGGCCAAGAAGCAGCGTCCCGCAAAGCCGCGCGTCATCGTCACGCGCCGCCTGCCGCCCAATGTGGAGGCGCGCATGGCCGAATTGTTCGACGCCAGCTTCAATGTCGGCGATGTCGCGATGAACCGCACCGATCTCGCCCGCGCCATGGCCCAGTGCGACGTGCTGGTGCCCTGCATCAGCGACCAGATCGACGCCGCGCTGCTGGCGGCCGCGCCGGAGCGGCTGCAACTGATCGCCAGTTTCGGCAGCGGGGTGGATCATATCGACCTGTCGGCCGCGCGGGCGAAGGGGATCATCGTGACCAACACGCCCGGCGTGCTGACCGAAGATACGGCCGACATGACGATGGCGCTGATCCTCTCGGTGCCGCGCCGCCTGGCCGAGGGCGAGAAGCTGGTCCGCACCGGCGAATGGCGCGGCTGGAGCCCGTCGGGGATGTTGGGGCACCGGATCGGCGGCAAGAAACTCGGCATTATCGGCATGGGGCGGATCGGCCGCGCCGTCGCGCGTCGCGCTCGCGCCTTCGGCCTTTCGATCGCCTATCATAACCGGCATCGCCTGCCCTTCGAAGTGGAGCAGGAACTGGAGGCGGAATGGCATGGCGATCTGGATGCGCTGCTGAGGGCGAGCGACATAATATCGATCCATTGCCCGCTCAACGCCGACAGCCGCGGGGTGATCGACGCGCGGCGGATCGGGCTGATGCCGCCGCACGCCTATCTCATCAACACATCGCGGGCGG
Organism: Sphingobium cupriresistens LL01; assembly: GCF_001046645.1. Classification (NCBI taxonomy): domain Bacteria; kingdom Pseudomonadati; phylum Pseudomonadota; class Alphaproteobacteria; order Sphingomonadales; family Sphingobiaceae; genus Sphingobium; species Sphingobium cupriresistens. The sequence continues at coordinate 2,197,206 of NZ_KQ130434.1, read as the reverse complement.
AGATCACCGACGAACAGGCGCTGATCGCGGCGCTGGACGACGGGCGGATCGCCGGTGCGGGCTTTGACGTCTATACCCATGAACCGGCGGTCGATCCGCGGCTGCTGGCGCTGGCCAACGTCGTGCTGCTGCCGCATATGGGGTCCGCGACGTTCGAGGGGCGCGACGCAACCGGCGCGCGAGTGATCGCCAACATCCGCACCTGGGTCGATGGCCATCGACCGCCGAACCAAGTGCTGGAAGGCTGGGTCTGATCGTTTAAGCGGTGGCGAGCTGGTCCTTCAAACCGTTCACCACGACTTGGCCATGCGCCACCGATTCATGGGCCCGGCGCACCACATCCTGCGTGTCCGCGTCGATCGCCTCGTCCTTGAGCACGCGCTCAAATTCTTCGCGCAGATAATCCTCGCCACGATCGATCGCCTGAATGACGGCCTTGTCGCCGCCGCCCAGCGCTACGAAGATGTCCTCCATCCGGCGGTGCACTGTGCCCGCCACGGAGCCGAACTCGTTGGGCTTCCCGCCCAGAGAACGGCTGCGCGCCTGTAGCAGGTCGATCGCCTTGGCGCGTTCGGCCGCCAGATCGCGAAAGAGGGTCTGAAACGCCTCCGACTTCACCTTGTCGGCGCTATGTTCATAGCCTTTCACGCTATCGATCAGCGTCGTGATCAGATCGTCCAGCTTGCTGATGGCATGATTGTTCGACATCGCCTTCTCCTTTGATGCGGCGGGGGAAGAACGGCCGATCGGGCGCGATTGTTCATTCAACCATCTGACAATAAACCTTAATCCTGCGTTATCCATAGTTGCGGTGGAGCGGAACAAGCATCGTCTCCGTCGGTTGATGCTGGCATAGACCGGATACGAAACGAAAGGACGTCCCATGCTCAAGCTGGCCATCATCTCTCTTGTCATCGCCGCCGTGCTGGCCCTGCTCGGCTTTGGCGGCGCGGCCGGCACGTTCGTCGGCATCGCCAAGATATTGTTCTTCATCGCGATCGCCGTATTTGTGCTGTTCCTCGTGCTGGGACTATTGGCTGGCAAGGGCATTAAGGACGCGATAGACTGAGGCCAACGGTTTGATACCTAGTCGCCTGAATGCTTTGCTAGGTTGATTATGTTGGCCATGCGGCCGGAAACTTCGATGATTACGCCCCGCTTTTCAGGGCTGGCGCTAACGATGATGGTGTCGATCAGTCCGCGTATGGCAGTTGTGGCGCGGGCGCCGGATACGCCACCAGCGCTGAGAGCAGCGTCAAGTTGAGCTACATAGTCGCGATAGCGATCGACAGCCCCGTTCGATAATTCGAGCGGGGCTTCTTCGTCGATGGCGGCAATCTGTTGGCGGGTATCAGCAAGTTCGGCGCGGGCCGTTCGGAGTCTGTCCTTGAATTCCGCGAATTCGCCGGCACCGTCTTCAATCGCGTCGACCAAGCGGGTGATCTTGCTGGCAAGTGATGTGGCTTTTCGTTCTAAAGGTGCGCGAATATTGTTGGCTTCGGCCTTACGGGTTTTGATGCCAGCGTTGTAGCGCTCCACGAAAAGCGTAATTGCTTCCTCGTTGAGTAATGCATCTTTTAGCTGACCCAACACCCGTGCTTCATAGACACTGGTGCTTATGATGCGCGTGTTCGAGCAATTGGCTTTGTCGCGCCGATTTGTGCAGCCCCATTTGTTCGAGCCGAGTACCGACCAAGTGCCGCCGCATTCGCCGCATTTGCCTAGCTGGGAGAGAAGTCGCTTAGGCCGTGGTGGTCCGGGCTGCCGCCTGACTGATTTATTAGGGTGTGTAGCATAAATCGCCGCAACCGCAGCCCATTGTTCGTCAGAAATTATGCGCAGATGAGGGACGTCTACAGATCGCCATTCTTCAATGGGAAGCACGCGCGCGAGGACTTTCCTCGTTTTTGGATGATGGTAACGACGGGTTCGGCCATAGACCATGACGCCCCGATAGAGGTTATTGCGGATTATGCCTGTGGCTCGGCCTCGACTGCCGTGGATTGAATATGTGCGCCAAGCCTTGCCTCCTGGTGCCGGAACGCCTTCTTCGTTCAACCCCTTTACGATCAAGCGGGCGGATGCACCCGCTTGCAACGCGGCCAGCTGGTCAGCGGTCGATAGGGGGTTCTGCAAATCGGAAGAGAAACGGGCGTAGGGAAGTGCCTGCCCCGCATATTGTCGAGGCGCTGGCAAGAGAGCGCCGTAGACGATGGTTGGAGGGGGTATTCAACCTGTTCACAGGCCTGCGGCATGAACGCATTCATTTTCTGTTCTTTGACGAGCGGGGCGAGGCGAGGGGCAATCTCTATTTCGACGGTTGCATCAACGCGGCGCAGTTCGATCTAGCCTTGGTGCTGCGATCAGCGCTACTGCGAGACGCGAGTTCGATCGTGGTGGCGCACAACCATCCTGGCGGGCGGCCGGAACCGTCCAGTGCAGACGTCGCGTCAACATTGCGGATTATCGAGGCATGCAAGATGGTGGGCATCAGTTGCTCGGATCACCTGATTGTCGCCGCCCACAACATATTCAGTTTCCGCGAGCAGGGACTGATGTGAGTATGGAGGACGGAGCGTTAGATGTCCGTGCTGCCCTGGAAGGGCTGATCGTTTCACGCGGCGCGAATTACGCTGATCTGTCCCGGATGATCGGTCGCAATGCCGCCTATATCCAGCAATTCATCAAGCGGGGCATACCACGCAAACTAGGCGAACGAGATCGCCGTTTGCTGGCCAGCCATTTCGGTGTGCCGGAGCAATTGCTGGGTGGAATGCCGGCCGACCAGTCGACGTCGCCTAGGCCAATCTATGGGGCTATTTCCGTTCCGTGGCTATCATTGGGTACCCCTCCCGATAGTCGAGCAGTGAATGGAAAAGGGCGCGTAATGGGTGAGATCGCCTTTGACGCACGATGGCTGCGAGATCTGGAAGTGCAACCTGGAAGGGTAGCGATAGCAAGGATGAACGGCGAGGCCATGTCGCCGGACATTCGTGACGGCGATGTCGTGATGGTTGACCATGATGATGGCGTCGGGCGGCTACGCAACGGGATATATGTGCTGGAACTCGACGGAGTGATGATGGTCAAGCGGATATCTATCGGGCCAAAGCGCGGCCGGTTCAGCTTGTTATGCGACAATCCGCATTATCCAAACTGGCTCGACATCGATCCGGCTTTAGTGAACATTACCGGTCGAGTGGTTTGGATGGGACGGTCCGTCAGGTGAAACACCACAAGGAGTGCGCGCCGGTCGGCAAACGGTGCGACTGAACCTTGGCACCTAAAAGCAAGGCGCATAGGCGATGTTGAGGCGAATTTGGAACTGGCAGACACGAAGTCTATGGGTTTGGATACCTCTTTGGGCATTCGCCTTCCTGCTTCTGGGCGACTTTCTGCTGTAGTTAGGCCTGATGAGAATTCTGCGCAGCGGTCGTTGTTTCCATCTTTAGCGCGGTTATGAAACCGCCGCCTCTGTCCAGGCTATGCGTCACCTCACTGATCAACCAGGTGCCATCGATCCCGACCTTGATCCCGCTGACGGTCGCGCGCAATTCGGGGTAGATATCGGCGCGGCCGAGCGCCAGTTTCATATCCAGTGTCGCCGGCGCGCGCTTGAGCCGGTCGCGTTCCGCCACGGCCGCGCGCTTTGCCGACGCCTCGTCCGCATAAGTCTTGCGCAGCCGCTTGGCGCCATCCTCCTTGCCCACGGTCACGGTCTGACGCTTGGCACCCTTGCGATCGTGCCAACTGGCCGTCACGCCCTCCTGCCCGTCGCGGGTCTGGCGTTGCCAGCTATGGCCGTCGCCATCGCGTCGGCGCAGGGTGATGGTGGGCAATGTCTTGCCGCTGGCCGTCTCTCCCGCCCCGATCGGCGCGAAGATCAATATCTTGTCCTTGATGGTCGCCACGGCGACATTCTCGCGGCCCAGGCGGCGGATGAAGGCGATGTCGCTTTCCCGGCTCTGGCTGATCGTGGGCAGGGCAATGGCGGCAAGCGCGGGCGTTATCTTCGCGGTGAGGCCGTTGCGGCCCGCGACATCGGCCAGGACCGCGCCCAAAGTGGTGGTCTTCCAGCTTTGTTCGCGCCGATTGCGGATCTGGCTGGTGAAGTCCACGGCGCGGGCGCGGATCTTGATCTGATCGGGCGGGCCGGCATGCGATACGTCGTCCACCTTGAAGCTGCCCTTGTCGACCAGGCCGATGATGACATCGCGGCCGCGCTTCCACCCCAGCGCCAGGCGGAGGATGGCACCTTCCTTTGGGATCGCCAGCAGGCCATCGCCATCCTCCAGGGTGATATCCAGTTGGTCAGCCTCGTCCCCGCGCTTTTCCGATAGCGACAGGCCGATCAGGCGCGGGCGCATGCGGTCGGTCAGATCCCTGCCATCGAGTGTGACGCGCCAGTCGGCGACATTGTTGATGCCGTCGCTCACGACGCCGCTTCTCCATCGGTGCAGGCCGGATCATCCACCCGCAACAGATCGATAGCGAAGTCGATGCGCCGCGCGCGGCCGTCCGCCATGATGGCGGCATGGCGTCCATCGATCGCCTCGATCACGAAATCACCGAACACCAGACCGGTGCCATCGAGCAAGGGATAGGCATCGCCTTCATCGGCCATGGCGCGCAGCTGGTCGATCGACAGGCTGGCATCGGCGATCTCTGTATAGACCGCACCCGACAGGCTGATCGTTTCCGCGCCTGGTCCCACGAACTGGGTGGCGTCGCGCGCGCCGACGCGGCCCGATTTGGCGTGGACCCACTGCGCCTTGCGCTGCATTTCATCATGGGCGAGGGTCGAAATCTCAAAGATAAACATGCCCAGGGCCATCAACATCAGTCGTCTCCCTCATCGCCAAAGCCGCGCCCACGCCGTTCGCGTTCCAGTTGCTCCATGGCGTCCTTCACCGCCTGGGCAATGTCCTGCGGGCTGCCGCTGACGCCATGGAAGTGGAGGTTGTAGGTGGCAGGCGGTGCAGTGCCGACAGGCGCGCCCCGCGCCATCGCGGGCGGCGCGCCTGCGCCCGTCGAGGCGGCGGCTATCGCGGGCGTGGCCGCACCCACCGCCATGGCGCGGCTGATGTCGGCCGCCAGCGCCTTCACCCGGTCGATCGGCGCGCGCTGCTCGGACTGGATACCGCCGTCCAAGCCCTGCATCATATAGCCGCCGAACTGGGCGAAAACGCGGGACGGGCTATGAATGCCCAGCTTTTCCTTGAACCATCGGGCGGCCGACCCTGCGGCATTGACAATGGTGGATTTGAGCGCGCCCAGCATATTAGTGATGCCGTTGATCAGACCCGTGATCAGGTTGCGGCCGACGTCCACCAGATTGATCGACCGTAGATAGGCCAAGGCTGGCAGGAACGCCTTGATGAGCAGGCCAAGGGGGGTGAAGTTGAGGAAGGCGCTGATAAGCCCCTGAATGGCACTGGAGACGGTCGCCTTGATGCCTTCCCACAAATTGCTGAACCACCCGGTGATGGCGCCCCAATTGGCGTAAATTAGATAGGCGGCACCGGCGAGCAGCGCGATACCCAGCACTACGCCCGCCACGATGCCGATCAGCGGTAGCATGCCGATGCCCAGCATGGTTGCAGCGCCAGCAAGCAGGGCGAAGGGAGCAACCAGGCCTGCAATCAGCAGGGCTCCACCGCCCAGGACCACAAACAGCGCGGCCATGATGCCCAAACCGACGGCGATCCCTTGGGTCAGCTTAGGATGCCGCTCCGCCAGGTCTGTGAGGCGGTCTGCCCATTCCGACATTTTTTCCGAAACGCCGCTGGTCATCGGCATCAGTTTCTCACCGATCGTGTCCTTGAGCAGCTTGGACTGGATCTGCAGGCGCTTCACCTTTTCCGCGCCGTCATTCATGCGCTCTGCAAAATCGACATTGACGGTGCCGTTGGCGCCCAGCGCGTCGGTGCGGATCGCCTGATATTCCTTGAATGCCGACATTAGCGGGCGGAGCGCCTGTTGCACCTGCATATCACCAAACAGCGATGACAGCTTCGTCTGGTCGCCGCCGGTGGCCTGCTGGGTCAGGCGCACGATCTCCTCGATCGGGCTGCGCCCGTCCTTTGCCGCCTTCTTCATGGCGGCGGGGATATCGATACCGAACTTGGCGAAATTTTTGATCGTGTCCCCGGCGTTGATCTTGGAAATGAGGTTCTGCAGGTTGTTGGCGGCGCTGGGGCTATCGCCCGCGCCCTTGCGGGTGATCTGCAGCGCGGCGGCCAAATCCGCGACGGCGGGCACGCCCTTGGACCCCAGGCTTTGCATGGAGGCGGTGAGTTCGGGAAAATATTGTGCCATGTCCTTCACTTCGAAGGCGCCGCTCTTGCCCGCCTGCGCCATGACGTCGAGCGCCTTGCCGGTCTGCTCGACCGGCACTTTGAGATTGTCATGGGCGGCGAAGGTGGCGCGGCCAAGATCATCGATCTCCGCCTTGTACGCGGTTGCCGCGCGCCCGATCGGCGTCATCATGTCGGTCGCCTGGCGCGCGCCCAGGCCAAAGCCGGTGAGGGTATCGACGCCCTTTTGCAGATCGGCCGGCATCTGATTGACGGCCAGCGCCGCCACGCGCAGATCCTTGCCCATCTGGCGACCAGCTTCACGGGTCTGGTTCACCTTCTGGTTGATGTCCGTCATCGTCGATTCATATTCGAGCGCGCCGGAAACAGCATCTTCAAGTGGACGGGCAATCACCATGCCGGTGCCGACCGCCGCCGCACCGCCAGCGGCCAGGCCGGTGGCCGTGCCCTGGATCTGCGAGAACTGGTTACGCGCGGCCGCCACGCGGCGCGACCGGTCGGCCAGTTGCTGCAGCCGGCGTTCCTGTTCGCGCAGCGTGTCGTTGGTCGAGGCCGCGTCGGTGCGCAGGCGGCGTTCGTGCGACGCCAGGTCACGGGTCGATACGCCGGCGGCGGCCATGCGCGATCGTAGCGCCTGTAGGCGGCTCGATTGCTGGCCATGTTCGTCCGACAGGCGCGCGGCCTCCCGGCGTGCGCGTTCGAACTCGGTGCGCAGCTTCTTGGTGGGATTTTCGGTGCGGGCAAGCTCGCGGCCCAACTGAGCGCTTTTCGCCTGGGCTTCCTGCATCCTCCGGGCGGTTTTGGCCAAGCCGGTCTTTAACTGGCGGAATTCGCCGATATCGGCCTGCGCCCGCTCGATCTCCTTCATCCGATCGCGGGTGATGCGCAGCGCCTGGGACAGGCGGGACGAACCGCCGGCGGCCTCGCGCAGGGGGCGGGTCAGCCGATCGGCCCCTTCGAGCAACATGCGGATGCGGAGATTGCGGTCCACGGGGGCACCTCTATTTGTCGGCGCCCGCCCGTTTGGCGGCGCGGCCGCGCCATTGCATCAGTTCGGACAGGTCCATGGGGTCCATCACCGGCGGCCCCCAATGGAAGATGACCGCGATATCGGCCATCGCATCATCTACCCGTTCGGGGAGAGCGCCGCCTTGGCGCCCTTCGGCAGCAAAAAATCCATCACTTCGCTGCCCAACTGGGTGAAGTCGGACGGGTCCATGGCGATGATCTGCGCCTTGGTGAGCGTCGGGATGGTGATGCGTGGCAGCAGGTTTTCGAGCGCTGCATAATCGAGATTGAGCAGGGCGGAGAGGCTGAGGCCGCGCAGTTCGCCCGCCTGGGGCTTGCGCACCTTCACTTCACTTATCGTGATGTCGCCGCTGACGATCGGCGCGTCGAGGGTGACGCTGGACATTTGCGGGCTGGTGGGCTGGTCGTTCATGGAAAATCTGCCTGTCTAGGACGGGAAAAAGGCCGCCCGACCGTGAGGCCGGGCGGGATGATCAGAAGATGCCGATGGCGGCGCGGCGCTCGGCCGTGCGATCGATGCCGCCGATGATCTCGATTCCGTTCAACGGGTCGATCTCGATTTCCGTGCGGCCGTTCCAGACCAGTTTATAATAGGCTAGCGCCGACTTGACCTTGAATTCACCGACTTCGCCGGGCTTCTGCTCGCCCATCTCGATCTCTTCATGACGGCCGCGTACGATGACCTCGACGCTATCGACGCCGCCGGTATCGTCCTGCTGATAGGAACCGGCGAAGCGGAGATAGACGCCCGCGACCGTGGTGACGCCGAACTGGCGCAGAATGTCGCGCATGGGGCCGCCGAAGGCCGCCTCCAATTCCAGCCCCTCCATGCCCATGTCGATCTTGACCGGGGCGGACATGCCAGCGCCGCGCCATTCCTCCATCTTGCGGGTGAGGGTCGGCAGGGTGACCGAAGCGCACTCGCCCAAATAGGCGAAGCCTTCGTTGAACAGCATCATATCCTTGAGAACGCGGGGCAGACCCATCGCAGGCTCCTATGGTGAAAGGGGAAGAGAGGGCGCGCCGGATCAGCCGGCGTCGGTCAGCTGGGACGCGAAGTCGGCGAAATATTCGTCGGTGATTTCCTGGTAGAAGCCCAGATCCTCTAGCGGCGGCGGTACGGTATATTTGTAGCGGATGCGCAGCTTTCCGGCCTTGAGGCTATCGATCGGGTTGGACGCCTCGTCATACCAGGCCTCTGCGCCCAGGATGACGCCGGCGGCTTTTAGATTGCGGAACAGGCCGTTGACGGTTTCGATAATGTCCTTGGCAAGGCTGGGCGTCAGCGGCTTGTCCATCGCCCAGTCCATGCCGTGGGCGATCGTATCGGCCAGTAGCTGGGCCACGCGCACGCTGCTTTCGAAGGCGAACAGAGGACCGTCGGAACAGGTACGGTTGCCCCAGAAGTAGAAGCCCGCGCTTTTGCGGACCAGCGCGGTGATCTCCGAGGCATTGAGCAGGCCCGCGTCGGTATCCTGATCCTCGATATCCCAATGGATAGGCTGGGTCAGGCCGACAACGCCCTGCACCGCGACATTGGACAGGGTCTTTTGCGGGCCGGTGCTTTCATCTATCAGCGCGCGCAGGCCCATAGCGCGGGCGGCGGCGAAGCTGGTGACATTTTCATCCTGCGCCGTGTCCCAGGCGAGGAAGTCGGGCATCAGCAGCATGAGTTCGCGCTGGGAGAAATTGGCGCGGTAGAGTTTGGCAGCCGCGACCGTGGTGCCTAGCGCACGGGCATAGCCGAAGGCGCGCAGCTTCTTCGCGACGATAGCCAGAGCGGTGGTGACCGCCTGGCTTTCGAGGCCCGGCGTGCCCAGGATGCGGGGAATGACGCCCAACTGCGCCACAGCGCTGAGCAGCGCCTGCATGCCGGTGCGGGTGCCGTCTACGGCGGTGGTGCCGATGACGTTGCTGGCGGTTTCGGCATCATCCTCGCCCTCCGCCACGCGGATGACGACGATGATGGGGCGGGTCTGATCGGCAATGGCGCGCAGGCTGCGCGCCAGCGTCCCGGTGACGCCCGCCTTGCCGATGGCCGTTTCCACGTCGCTGATGAGCGCGGGCGTGTCGAGCGGGAAGACGGTGGCGTCGGCATCCGTCGCGGTGGCGACCAGCCCGATGATCGCGGTGGAGACGGCCGTCAGCGTGCGGACGCCGTTGGTCACCTCTGTGACGGTAATGCCATGTTTGAAGGCGGTCGTGGCCATGACGGCTCCTGTGGTCAGAGGGAAAGAGGGACGAGAAGGCGGGAAAGGCCGGCGGTAGCGCCGGTGTCTGTGCGCTTCGCCTCGATCGCCATGGTGGCGCCGCCGGGGCGGCTGCCGGCGATCAGGCCGATGCGGCGGACGCGGATGCGGTTTTCCCATTTGGCGAGCGCGGTGGCGGCTGCCGCGAAGATCCGCAGAAGGTTTGCCGGGGTCATGGGCTGGTCGATGAGGGCCGGCACCTGCGATCCATATTCGCGCAGGCCAACGACCGTGCCGATCGGCGTCGACAGAATATCGCTGACCGACTGGATGATATGATCCACGCCATCGAGCGCGGCGCCGGTCTGGCGGGCCATGCCGGCCATCAGACGGGTTTCCCCGATTGCGCCGTGCCGGCCTGCACCTGGCCGTGCTTATGATCCTTGAGGCTGATGCCGGCGGCGACGACGTCTTCGGTCGCGGTGACCTTGCCATTGATCTGCAACGGGCCGTCGATCGTTACGCCACCATCGGCGGTGATGGCGACGGTGCCGCCAGCGGGCAGGGTGGCGGCCAGAGCATGTGCGGCATGATCGTAGGAGATGATCGCGCCATCAGGGAATTTGAGCAAGGTAATATCGGCCGAAGATGACGGCGCGGGGCAAGCGTCGGAATAGAGGCCGACGATGACGAGGCCGCAGGCAAGATCGCCCTCGGGCGCCAGCAACAGGCATTGTTCGCCCAACGTGGGCGGCGACCAGGTGATGACGGCGCCGGCGCGCTGGGCGATCCAAGGCAGGTCACCGGTGACGATATCGCCGCTTTCGACCGTGCAGGTAGCGTTGGCCAGATCGACGGACGCGATCGCGCCATAGCGGAGAACTTCGCCGGTCAGCCGTTCAGTGTCTGGAATTTGCGCCATGGGACGACCATGGCGCGGGATGCTCTCTGATGCGTGGCACTGCATGTGTAGAGGCGGGCTCTACACATGCCCATGCCTAAACTTCGTCTGAATGTTACATCGATAACAAATGACGGTGCGAGCTAATCGCTTCAAATTCGCAACCTACTTACTAATTCCCCGATGACTTGACTTTCCTCCGCTACTCCTTCCCATGCAAGATGGTGTATGTCGAGAGATCCATCTGCAAGTATGCGGAACCCGTGCCTCGCTACGATAGGCTGAGTATCGATTGACGACACGTTCGAGCCAAAATCATTCAGTACTGCCTTTCTGATCCGTTCACGTTTCGCAGTAGCGATCGTCCCATCGCTATGGTGTGGAACCAATATAACACACTTAGGACTACATTCATTCACAAGAGACTGAATATCATCGACAAACTCGTCGAATACACTTGGAGTAGACGGCTTTACTCCGATCTCTGGTTCGTAGCGGTCATAGTATCCCGCGCCCTTCCAGACCTCAGAGTATGGCACATTTCTTAAGAAGTTTGGATTTCCCTGAAGAGGTAATGTGTCATATAAAAAGCTTACATCGCTTGATATCTCTAAAATGCACGCATCGCTATTTTTCCAAAGCGCGCGAACGCGATCTCTAAAATAATAAAACTTGTCAGGATCAAATATATCTTCATCAAACTTATTACAAAATGTGCCATCTCGCCTAAAAAACAGACCAGCCAAACTGACATCTAATTCTACGGTTCCATTGAGCCATTTTACTAAATGTTCAATCTGTCTGGGGGAATGGAAATATCCCATTCGGGGAAACAAAATATTTAAATGCTTTGATTTTAGCAACTCTCCAAGTGGCTCATGAAGCCTGCTACTGCCGATTGGGAATAGTTTAGTCGGTGCGCTATCAAGAAGATAGTCATGCTTCCAAATTTTTCCGACGCCGGATGAGATGCCTGATGTCGCCTCTTCAAGGTACTTTGTCGTGTAAGCTACTGGTCGCAGCTTTATCGCCAATTTGAGAATTTCAGCCGCTTTATGGAAGTATTTAGCTTTTAATATAATCCATCCCGCGAGTTCAAGAATATTAGGATTTTCAGGAAAAAGTTCAAATGCCTCGACCGCCGCATTAACGCTACGATTATCAATTTCGATCTTAGATAAGCTTTTAAGATAATAGATCCAAATGTAATCTTTTTTATTCAAATAAACTGAAAGTTTTTCATAAATATTCGCTGCATCCGAATAGTTTCCGCTGTGCAAAATTTTAACAGCTACCTTAGATGTTTCAGTTGGATATTGCGCAAAAATAGCATTGTTATCCAGCAGAATAGCAGCGCTTTCTGCATAGTTGCCCATGTTTGCTAAAGCAGACGCCTTTGCAACGACATTTTTTAAATTTTCATGTGGCAATTTTGATATCCACTCCAATGCCTCTGCTGGTTTCTCGTTCAGGATGAGATTGACGTAAGCCATAATCTCAGGGTTCTGCGCCGTTTGGAAACTTAGGGCGACCTCCAACGCTTTTCCAGCAAGTTTCGGCTTCCTCGCTTGAAGTTGCAGACCCATATTGGCCCAATATGATTGGCTGATCCGCCTGAGGCGTCTGCGTCCCAGAATTAACTCATTCGCAATTGGGCCTGCTTCTCCATCTGCGACCGTCAAGAACTTTGTGACGAAGTCAGATAACTGCTTTGTCTCTACCAGATGGCGGGCAACGTTGTGCCCGGCAAATGGAAGTGGAATCAATTTCGCGGAACGATTGCGGCTAATCATCTCAGCATGCCAGCGATCTTGTGGATGAAACGGGTCGTATATGATGGCAGAAACTGGATAATCATTTCCGGACGGCATCGGCTGAAGAAAGTTAACAATGCCCGATCTCTCCTTTTCCCATCGAGTATCAGCTGAAAGCAGAACTGAAGGATCAGCACTGTATTGCGGAGATAACGCCAAAACCCTAGATGCTTTCAGCCTCTCACGGAATGTGATCGCGCCAAATCCTCCCATGCTTGAGCCGTATGTCGACGCTGTCCTGAACCTTGATTGCCAAAAATCTCGTACTCTCGATATGCAGTCTTCCATATCGCTTGACTGGTACCAATTCGCCCAAGTTGGAACTATGGAGATATGTGAAATCGAATTATCGCTTAGAAATTTTTCGGCGAACGGTTTGTGCTCACCCCCGTCATTGAACAGATGTGAGAATGTTATCACGACATTTTCGCCGGGATTTAAAACGGGGTGATAAGTGGCGATTACGTTCTCGCCGGCATAAAGAATGGTTCCAGGCATTTTCATTCCATGAATCGAATCAGGCTGAGGCGCGTTATCGCGCTGTGCGGTGGAATTGTGCAAGTGACGGCCGCATAAGCAATTGAGTACAAACCAATGGCGGTAGTGCTCGAGGAAAATTTGACGCCGAAGCGAAACTGCCTCTCTTCTGCCGCCGATCCAACAGCAGTCGGGAAAATTGATGGGCCGAATTCCGATGCGGAATGCTCGTCGGGCGCGCGTTTGTTAAAGCAGCGCGAGATTTGCATTCGGCTCGTAATAGGATAAATCGTCTGTCCGAATCATTTGCGCCCATTAAATGGGAGCGAATGAGCTAGAAATCGGAGATAGATGTGCTCGATAAAGTAAAGGAGCCTGGCGCAATTAGCGATATTCAGGTGGTCGATAAGGATCTATCGAAGGCAAAAGCTTCTATTTCATTAATTATCGGGATTCGAAATTGGGGACTTGATCGGCTCCGAGTGGCCATTCAGTCCCATCTCGTCAGCGAAAACGATTCGGTTCAGATTATTATCTCTGACTTCGGTTCCGACAATGCGCAAGAAGTCGAAGCGATTGCGTTAGAGTTTGGTTGTACTTATTTGTACACGCCATCTTCTGTTTGGAGCAGGTCTCGCGCGCTGAACGCCGGTACAACGGTGGCGCGAGGAGAGATTATCGTAGGAACCGACGCAGATATCCTATTTACGCCTGCGACCTTGAGGGTTGTCGCTAAGCGCCTTGCTGTGCTGCCGAATTCTATTCAACTGGTTCAATGTCGCGATCTTGATCAAATATTTAATGCAGACAGCGTGATGCCCTTCGATTGGGATCAGTTTTTCCTACATTCCAGTCTTCGCCCTCGATGGGGAATGGGGGGATTGGCTGCCGTCCGCCGAGAAACTTACGATGCCGTTCGAGGTTATGACGAGCGCATGGCTGTGTGGGGGGCTGAGGATAATGATTTTGTTCAGCGGGTTCGGGGAACCGGAGCTCCGGTCTGCTGGATTGAAGAGGATGATGTTCAAATTTATCACATTTGGCACCTTCCGTTTCTCCAGAAATCGATCTCGAATCATGTTATATTCGACGCAAATAAAGAAATATTGAAAAATGATAAGTCTATTATTCGCAATACGAGCGGAGATTGCATATTTAAGCCGGTCGGTCCGTTAGTCTCCGTCGTCATTGCGACATGCAATCGTCGTCAGTATTTGCGGGATTCGATAGAGAGTTGTTTAAATCAGAGTTTTTCTGATTTCGAATTAATTATTATGGATGATGCGTCTGACGATGGCACCAGCGATCTGGTTGGTGAATTCGAAGATGAGCGCATTCGGTATTATCGCTCGGAAACGCGACGCGGGGTCGCTGCATCACGCAACGCAGCGAACGAGCTCGCACGCGGCCTTTATGTCGCCGTCCATGACGACGACGACATTATGCTGCCAAATCGCTTGTCGGCACAGTTGGACGTTTTGCAGGCTGGCGATGTGGGTTCCTATGGCGGTTGGGTGGACTTTGAAGGTTTTAATTTGGCTCTTCAGGCCGGCAAGGTGCCATTCTCATTAGCGTCTATGTTGTTCAACCCCGCAGTTTTGTTGCATCCCACTGTTTTAATCAGGCGCGATGTCGCGGTCCGACATAAGTATTTTGAGGATTTTGAATCTGGTTCGGATTATAATTGGATGGCGCGTATTGCGGCGTCTGGAGTTCACCTGAGACATTGTAATCATGTGTTGATTCTTCGCAGAATACATGATTCGAACATGACTAAGTATAACTCTGCCAATCAAAAAGTTTCTTCTGCGGTTACTTCGGCTTTGTTGCTGAATGAGATGTCGTCTGAGCAAGAAAAGTACCTTCGGCATATTGGGCGAGAAACCAAGCCGGCGGAATTGATCCTAGACGGATTGCATGAGAAGGTTACGGCATTGCTGCCGAAGTCGATGCACTCGATTGAAGATCATCTAGATAAGTCGACGGTTCCTGCGCTTTATGCGGTATTTGATCGTAAGGTCCGTATAGCGCCGGAGCACAGAGTAGTGTTTCACTGGCACAAAATGCGGGGCTACACTTACAACATCATAGATTTAAATGACTTCGTCAAAACTAGAGAAATTTCGGTGGATTTTTATACACCGTCGGAAGATCGTCCGTTTTCGATAGAGGATCATGTGGCCATAACCGAGGAAATTGGTCCTAATGCACTCGTTTTGAGGTTGAACGGTCGGCCAGATTTAAACCATGATTATTTTCTTCCAAAGGGTGAAGTCTGCCTAATATGGGAGAAAGGTGAAAGCTATTTCATCGCTATTCCATATATTTTGGATATGGAGATGAGAGCGAAATCTATGAAAATTTCAAAGCGATTTGAGATTTTGGAAGCTGTTTCGATAAAGTCGGAGAAATCACTGTGAAGCTTTCGACGAAACTCGGCGTGACAGGCCGCCATGCTCATTTGAGCTGGGAGGCTGGTGCATATGATGGTATACCGCCGGTACCAAATGTCCACGTCAATGCCCGGTTTCGAGCACTCAATCGGGATCGTGAAGCGGTGGCTTTGGCTCTTGTGTACCACGGTTTCTTGTCGGGCCCATTGGAGTTCGTGAATTCATGTTCGCCATCCGTGGGTGCGCGGATAGAAGCGTTTTTCCTACCGCGTAGAGTGGATGTCAAAAGCTTAGAGTTGCTCGCGAAGGCATTGCCTTTAGGGACGCGTGATCTCTGGCTTGGCTCCTCTGCTGCATATGCTTCGCTAAACGGTTTAGCAGATTTGCAAATGGATTTTGTCAATGACCAAGCATTCGGAAGTTCGTTATCGGTGCGGCTTCTGGCAATTGCTAGCAATGTCGGAGCGCTTTATCGGATTGGCACAGATTCGGCCCAGCTTGCACGCCTAGGTGTAGCTATCATGTTTGCAGAAGATTACTCTGTAAGATCAATAACGATGCCGGTAGCAGATAATTTTTTGCAAAGTTCTAGCTACTCCGTCCAAAAGCTGAGGGCGTTGTGTGGTAGCGTGAATATCCGTTTGGATTTGCCTTGCTTGGATAATGATGTTGAAAATGATTTGAGTCATTTCAAGTTGTTTGAGAGTCCTCATCAAGCCATGCGATCGATTCCAAAGCGCAATTTGGAGATTATTGCGTGACCGAAGTTATTCAAGCTTTCTGCCCTCTCTGCTCTGGTTACAATTTTTCTGACCACCGGGGTCGAGAGAAATCTCACTGCGATAGTTGCGGTTCTTTAGAGCGCCATCGTTTATTGTTTTTTTATGCGCTGGAGCAAATTGGCGCTCATGATCGGAGCGCTTTTGTTGAGAAAGGTTTTAAACTACCTTCAGATCTCGCTGACGGCCTTGGGATACAAATGTTCCAGATGTCAGACGTGTCAGAGGTGGCGGCTGAACCATTTGATTTCGTATTTACCTGCGATAGTATCATGCCGGATATCAACATCTACGAATATTTTTTCGCAATTGATAAACTTGTATCACCGGGTGGTAGGGTGCTTTTGTTGCCGCTCGCTGATCCAAAACGCACCACGACTGATGCTTCGGGGTTCGGTCTTGATGTTGTCCATGTGTTTAATAGTATCCCTAGGTGGGAATTCGAAGAGATTGTAATTCCTCCGTCTAAAGAGGCTAGGATGCGTAGTGAAATGCGCTCGGCAAAGTTGTTTTCGGAAAATCAGCGTGGGTATGTTCCTTTAATAGGGCGTCGAGAGTCCCTTGTTAGTCAGTGAATATGATATGATGTAGTGGATTAATGTGCTCTGACTGACGGTATTTGGTAAAAAAAGTTGGCGGCTGATCATTGATCGGCCGCCAACTCGCTTCAAGCCAAGATGCCGTAGACCGCCGCGAAGGTATCGATGAAGGCGTTGCGGCGAACGTTGGCGGCGGAGGCCGGATCGGACGAATACATTTTCAGATCGCGCACCATGGCCACGCCCTCCATCATGCCGACGAATTTATGCGCGGCATTGGTGTTGCCGGGGCGACCGCCGAACCAGATTCCAACGCCCGCTTCCTTCACATTCTCCAGCAGCGCAGCGCCGATCATCGTCTTGCCCAGGAACGCGGCCATGCGGCCCGCCTCCGCATCATAGTGGACGGTCAGGATCGAGCGCGTGCTGTGCGGCACAGCCTGGTCGACGTTGAAGCCGCCAGTGCTGCCATGGCGCCAGCGCAGATCCAGCCCCTCATTAAGGTTGGTCTGCTCCAGCCAGCTCGCGAGCGATTCGGTCGCCGGCATTTCATAGGCGAGCGCACGGATGGTGCTGGAGCCATTGGCAACGTTGGCGGGGTTGAGCGCGAAGATGAAGGTGTAGGTTGCCGGCACCGCATAGGTCGGGAAAGCCAGACGCTGCTGGTTTTCCGCCGCCGACCAGACATAGCCGATATTGTCCTTCGATCCGCCCGAGGGCGCGCGGGTGACGCCGTTGTCCACAGTGCCGGGAACGCCGTTGCATCGGTCGCGCATATCCGTGGCGCTGCCGACGACCAGGCTCTTGCCATCGACCCACAGATCGAGGCCCTCGAAATTGACCAAGTCGATTTCCGGCTGGGTAATGTCGAGATACTGGCCGCCCTTGGCGCCGGACGAGCGGGAGATGAGGGTGCTGCCGCGAGTGGGGGGAAGTGCCATGATTAATTCCTTTCGTTAAGCTGAGACGGTGACGGAGAGTTCTTGCTGCTGCGCCCACAGGAAAAGCGGGCGGCCGGTGGTGTGAGAGCCAAAGAAGCGCAGCGATCGGAGGCAGGCGCGCAGGCCATATTGACGCCCCATGCCGTTGCGGTTCGGCGTGTCGGTCGCGGCTTCGCTGTAGACCTTGGCACCATGGCACCCGACCGACATGACCTCACCCGCGCCAGTCGCGTCGGCGGAAACGAGGAAGGTCATGATATTGCCATCGACGCGAACGCCGGACACCGCGCGGGACGCGGTGCTGTCGCGATAGCTGATGCCATATGCGCCGGGATCCAACACGCCATCGGTGTCGATCGTCCACGGTTCGGACAGGATCGCGGTCACCACGCGCCCGACCCGTTTGGCCGAGATGACCGAGGGCCAGCGGAAACGGCCATAGGTCACCATTTCCCAGATGATGTGGCCCGCCAGTTCGTCAAAATAGCGGTGGGCCTGCGCCAGATGATGGACTGTCGGCACGTCGTTGGTGGTGCTCCAGTAGAGCGGCATGGCGTCGGCGAAATTGGATTTGATCGCCGCCCAATTGCTCATGGCCAGCGCTGCGGGTTGAGGCAGGCCGCTGTTCAAATCCTTCGTGGACGCCGGCTGACACAGGACGATCGGAATGGCCTCGGTCTGGCCAGTCAGCGCCATCAGCGCATCCGTCTTGGCGCGCAGGATATCGAGCCGCGCCTGATATTGGGCGACGGTATCGCTGTCGTTATTCTCGCCCTGGTTCCAGATTATACCGCGCACGCGGGGGGTCATGCCGAGCGCGGTCGCGAGGCTTGCCGCTGCGGAAATCATCGTGCGGAAATCTGCCCACGGCTGCGCATCGCTCCCAACCGATGCACCCACAAGGTTGGTGAAGCTGTTGCCGGAAAAGGACTGGTTGATGAGCAGCACCTTGGACGACAGGCCCATGGCCATCGCATAGGCCTCAGCCGCGCCCAGCCCTTGCCCTTCGCGCTCGCCCACCACCATGTCCACGAAGCTGGTGTAGCGGTCTGCCGTGATCGGCGTGCTGGCATCGCTTGACCCGCCTGCCGACTGGTGAGGGTGCGCGCCACCATTGAAGGTCAGGCAGATGCCGGGCAGCGGGGGCAACAGCGTGAATTTCGAATTGGTAGAACCGCCCAGGGCATCCCCGTCAAAGCCGCCGGCGTTGGATTGCCCCACCTTGATGATGATATCCAGAAATTGCGCGGACAGCGCAGTCGTGGACATCAGCCGCCGCCAGGTCACCACACCGATTGGATAGAGCGCATCCAGGCCCTTCACCCGCAGCATGCCGGGGGCGACGACAGCCAACGCTTCCAGATCGCCCTGCTGCGACAAACTGATAACACGTCGCGTCGGCATCATCGTGCCCGGCGCTACGTCATAGACCGCGAGCTGCTTGCGGCCGAGCTGCGCTTCGCCGGCGGGATCGGCGACCGAACGGGCGATGGCGCCGGGATCATAGCCGACGCCGTCATAGTCGGCGCTGTGCACTTCGCCATCGTCCGTCTGGCGTCGTGGGCGGATACCGCCGGTCACCGGCATGCGCACCGTTGGCTCCGACGCCAGCGGGCCAAGGATCATCCTGCCATTTTCATCGGCGCCGAACGGCATGGCGCCATCCTGGTCGATCATCATCGGGCGGATGCCGCTGGTTATGGGCGTCCGCACAACCGGCTCTGACGCCAGCGGGCCAAGGATCATCCTGCCATTTTCGTCTGTGGCGAGCGGCATGGCTCCATCCTGATCGATCATCACCGGGCGGATGCCGTTGGTGACGGGCGTGCGCTGCGAGCCGGGGCGCGCGAAATGCCCGTCCAGACCGTCAGGCGTCATGATAAGCGAAGCCAGGCCGGTTTCATCGGTCTGGAGAGGCAAAGCGCCGCCAGTCACCGGCATGCGGGCGCCCTGGACGATCGCCAAACGCTCCGGCACATCGACGCCAGCGCCGACCTCCAGCGTCCACAGACCAGCAGATAGCGACGGCCGCGCCACGCGCAGGATACCGGTCCCGTCGAGCCTGCCCGCGCGGATATAGCCGGGCTGGGCGGGATCGATGCCGAACCGCTCGCCCACCGCAACGCCCGCTCCATCGCCGCGCAGCATGTCGGTGATGGGAAGCCAGCCCTTGGTCTTCACCCGGCCATAGGCACCGGGGCGGATGGTTTCCCAGGCGACGCCGGCGAAGGCGGAATAGCTGTCGGTGGACGTCATGGCGCGAACGGTGCGCTTGCCGCCTTCATCATAGGCGAGCGCCATCCCCATAAGGATCGCGGTGCCGGACGTGTTCTGGAGGCTGGACTCTTCGTCCATCAGGAAGGGCCGATACAGACCTTCGACATCATATTCGCTGGCGACGGCCGCGCCGCCCAGCGCCGCATTGATGAAGTCCAGCACCTGCGCGTTCGTCCAGGTGGTGAAGTCCTGGTTGAAGACAATGTTGATCGCCGCGCCGCCATTGACGCGCACCGTCAGAGTGACAGGCGCGCCGGTGCGATTGCCCAGCCGCTTTCCCAGCCCGGTTATGAACAGGTCGCGCGCCGGGCCGACGCCGACCTGGTCCTGGATACACCCCCAGCTGTACGCATCGCCGGCAAGGCCGACGTCACCCGCCCGCTCGATCGCCTGGCGGGTGAACAGGATCAGTTCGGCCGTGCCGCTGATCTCGACCTTGGAAGCAAGGCCCGTGGTGGCGGAGACGATGCGGAGCGCGCGGCTCCAGCTTTCGGGGCGGAAGACGGCAGGGCTGTTGCCGAAACCGACAATTTCCCATTCGCGTCGATCGGCGGGCTGGTCCGTCAGGGCGGTCGGATACCAAGGCGTGACGGCCAGGCTGATTTCGCCCGACAACATGTTGCCGCGCAGGATGCAGCGATCCATGACGCGCGAGCCGATCGATTCAAGCCGCACCGACCAACCACCGGCCTTCGTCGCGGTCCATCGACCGTTGGCCAGTTCAACGACGGACGGATCGGCAAAGTCCACTTGGTTGTGCGCCGAGAAGGCGGCGCGTGGCGCGGTGCCGCGACAGCCATCGAACAGATAGTGGGAACCCGAACAGGTGCCGACCGCAAAGGCGTGCTGCGACAGCCAGACGGACGTGGCGTGGTGGGCATCAGCCTCGTCATTGCCTTCGTGGATGCCCTCCACGTTGCGGAAGACAAGCCGGCTATCCGGCTCGAACTGCACAGCATCGACATGGATCGCATAACGGCCGTTGCGGACGATCGCGGTCAGACCCTCGATCTCCTGCGTCGCATTAAAGTCCAGGGCGCTGGTCTGGACGATCGTCGCCTGGTCCGTCGTGGCGGGCAGACGGGCGATGATGTTCGTGCGGCCGATGCCCGCGCCGCGCAGGGCGATGTGATCGCCATCGGTGCCGCTGCCCGTCAGGCCCAGCGAGTTTTCCGCAAAATCGCCTTCAGGCACGATGACGGCGGCCATGTCGCCGGGGCTGGCCAGCAAGGTCGCCTGCATCAGCGCGGCGGCGATGCTGGCGAAATTGCCGGATTTGAGCCGGGTTCCGATGCGCGCGCCGGTGCCATCGATCGTGCCCACGGCCTGCCGTACCGCGTCCGCGCGTGCGTTTTCACCGGCCAGCGCGACGCTGAGCAGCTGGGCGCGCGTGGCCAGCACCGATACCGGGGCGACCTTCGTCCCTTCTTCATCTTCGACGATGATCGATTCGGCGCCGGTCAATTCGCCTTCAAGTTCGGGAAGGTCTGCGATCTTGGGCATGGGTTACTCCGCAGGCCAGAGGGGATGATGGGGGATGTCGAGGCCAACCAGCACGCCCTTGGCGGCGGCGGAGATTTCCGCCTCGATCGCGTCGGAGGCGGCGCGCACCGCGTCGATCGCTGCAAAGCGCGCGACGCTGGCATCGGAGGGCGCGCGCTGGTCATTCAGCTGACGCCAGACCGGCGCTATCGCCTCGATCCGGCGTGCGGCTTCGCGCTTCACCTGGCGAACCGCCATGGCGCGACGCGCGATGATGGTGAGGCTGGGGCGCCTGGCGCGGGGGATGCCGTCGCTGTCTGCATCGATCGTGGCGCCGTCCCCCTGGGCGGCCAGCAGTTCGCGATGACGATCGTCGGAAATCTGCACGGCGTCCGCCGGCAGCGTGTGGTGCATGGCATCGTCGAAAAAGCCATGGGCGAGGGCGGAATAATAGATCGCCATGGTCAGTTTCCGATCGCAAGATAGGCGTGGCCGGCGCTGCTGTCGTCGGCCGAGAAGACGGAAAAGCCGGTCTGGCTGATGCTACTGGTGACCAGCACGGGCGGATTGTCTTGGCTGTCCGCGCCGCCGCTCGCGCCGCCGGCGGACGCGACGGAAAAGCAGGCGTTGGGAAAGGCTGTCGGAAAGAGCGTGCTGGACGTGGCGTTGCTGGCGGCGCTGAAGCGTCCCCATTGCAGGATCAGGCCACCGCAACCGGGCAGCGTGACATAGCCATTTTGCGCCAGGCTGCGCGCCAGACCTGACAGCGCCGCCGGCGTCACTGCCTTGTCAGCAGCCGTGCCGGTTACGACGTCGGCCGCGCTGGCGGCCAGCACGCTGATGACGCGGCTCGCGGTGAGATTGCCGCCGCCGCTGGCCAACCCGGCGCCGGTGATGGTGCGGGCGAGCAACGCGGTGAAGGCGGCCGAGAAATTGGGGCTGCCCGGCGCGATCAGTTCGCCCAGCGCGTCAAGCACCTGGCGCAGCTTCTTGGGCGAGATGATGCGCTGATCGTCCGCACCGGCGGCGGCTTCCGCTGCATCAGCGATCTCGGCCACACCCTTGACCGTTTCCGACGCGGGCGGCAGCAGGAAGGTCGTATCGCCAAAGGTGATGGCACCGGCGACGCCACTCGAAAAGCCGATGTCCAGCGCCAGCAGGAAGAAGCTGATCGAGACTTTGCGGAAGAGCGGCGTGGGCTGGCTGTAGACGGCAAACAGCGTGCCATCGGCCAGATAGAGGCCAAGCCCGCGCAGTTCGTAAATGTCCGTGCTGGCATCCTGCGCCGTCATATGGATGACGGTTTCGCTAACAGCCTGACCCGACACGGCTTCAATGCGCTTCAATTCGCCAGGCAGGCTGGAGATGGTGGGCGCCATGGTGAAGGCGTTCGCCGTGATGCCCACCGAAACGACCTCGATCGGCTCGGTCGATCCGCCCTGGGCGTTGACCAGCGCATCCAGCCCGGCGGTCGTAATCATGAAAATGATGGGGTCCATGGCTGGCCTCCGGGTTCAGAAATGAAAGGGAGCGCGGGGGATCATGCGACCCGCTCGACGCGCTGAATGGCTGTGCGATTGAGGGGGCCGGGGTTCACCACAAGATAGTCGCCCTCCCTCGCAAGGATCGGCTCGCCATCTCGCGTCTGCAGAAAACTGTCCCATACAGGATCGAGCGCGCTGGTCTGGTCGGCCAGGCTGTCGAGGCGGGCGAGGCCGCCGGCCTGGGCGGCGGACACCAGCCAGGCCTGCGCTTCGGCGCGGACGCGGTAGACTGCTAGCATGTGCGCACGCGCGGGTTTTACCTGGGCGATATCGCGCATGATCTCACCGACCAGGGCTTCGTCATAGAAGACGTCGCTCTGTGCCAGCAGCGGCAGTTCCAGGCGGAAACTGAATGGGTCCAGTGTCTCGCGATCCTGATGCCATTCCACAATCTCGATCAACTGGTCGAAGCGATCGAGGACGGTGCGGAGCGAGGCGCGGGTGCCCTTGCTACGCTGAGAGGCGATGGCGTCGGCCGCAGCATCGCGCTTTTGCTGTTCAGACCAGGACGATTTCCAAATGTCGATCGACAGGCCCCAGACCAGCCACGGCAGATCCTCGATCGGACAATTTTCCGGCGACCATTCATCGCGCAGCGGCACATCGATATCGAGCAGGCCGGCGGCGGTCTGCTCCAGCGCCTTCTGCAGCGGGGTCGATCCGGAGGGGAGCAAGGTGGGATAGGTCATTCGCCATCGCCCGTGTGGGTGACCATGATGTCGATGCACCATGGCGCCTGCTGGCGAGTGATAATGATGTCGGTTGCGGGGCTGGTCAGGGCCACGTTCTGAACGCCTTCGACATGCAGGGCGGCCAGAATGGCCGATCGCGTGATGTCGCGGCCCAGGCGATGGCTGTCGGCCACATAAGCGTCGAGCCTGGCGCGCGCCGTTGCAAGGACCAGAGACGCATCCGGTCCGCGAAAGGTGGTGACGTTGGCGACGACAGCATAGGGGACGACAGTGGCGGACTGAGCCGTCACATCGTCCGTCAGCGGGCGGCGCGTTTCGTCCGACAAATATGTTTCGACCTTTTCGACCAGATCCGGCGGCGCCACGCCATCGCCTGTGCGCGACAGGACGGACAGAATGACTTGGCCAGGCCAAACGGCCGCATTGAGTGCAGCGGCCATGGCGTTCCGCAGTTCGGCCGAGGCGCCATGCGAGATCAGCACGGATTGGACCAACTGGCGGATGCTGTCGGGCTTGGGCGTTGTGGCGCTGGCGTCCAGAACGTCGGCATCGGCCGACAAGGCATGGAAGATATAGGCACCTTCGGGACCGGCGACCGAATAGCCTTCGGGAGCCAGCACCATGCGGCGGCGAAAGTCGGTATCGCTTTCCATGACGGCGGCGATGCCCAGACCGTCGTCCGCCGGCGTGACGGTGAAGCGGGTGACGCCGAACAGGGCACCCAGATTGTCCAGATCCGCGCCATTGGCATAGGCGACCATCACCGCGCGCGCCGCTTCATTGATGCGCTGCCGGATCAGCTGGACCATATAGGAGACGACGCGCAAAACCTTTGTCGCGGGGTCGCTTTCACGCTCTTGGAAGGTCGGCATTTCCGCCTTCATCTTCGCGATGGCGTCAGCCAGGATGGTGTCGAAATCGAGCGCCTCGACCACGTCGGGCGCGGGCAGACGCGAAAGATCTACAGCGGTGAAGGTGGTATCGGCCATCGCGGCCTTGTCATCCGGTCGGACGGGCCCGCGCCATCGACTGCATTTGTAGAGGCCGCCTCTACAAATGGACGGTTAGCCTCAATCTTCGGCCATATGGTTGTAGAGCAGATCCAGCATCGCTTCGCGATCGATGGCGGTCGCACCGATCAACTGGCGTTCGGGATAGGGCACGGCTGTGGAGCGCAGCGATGGCTTATCCCGCAGGCCATAATGATGGACATTTGCGACGGCGGCCGCCTTGCCCGAAAATCCAACCCAGAAGTCCTGGTCGGTTGCCTGCGACCGCAGATAGCGCGCAGAGGCCAGGCGCCGAAACATCGCCTTGCGCCGCAGGCCGCCGCGTCGGCGGAGCGTGCCACCACCAGTGTTGCGATATTCATCGGGCACCGGCATCCATTTGATGATCTTGTCGAAGTCGAAGGAGCGGATGGCGCCGGCCTCGATATCGAAGCCGGTCATTATCCTGCCGGTCGCCCAGGTGAAGCTTTTCATGATGACGCGGCGCGGTTCGCCGCCGCCACCCGAAGGATAGAGGAAGCATGTCGCGCCGCGCCCCGATATGGGCGCTTTCTTCTGTTTGCGCGGGGCGAAGCCCGATCCGTCCGGCTGTTTCTGGCCGGCAATGCGCTGGCGCTGAGACAAGGCAAGGTCGCGCGCCATCCGACGCATCAGGGTGCGACGCTGGGCCGAAGACAGGTTGCGGATCAGGGTGCCGGCGATCCGCTCCAGTTCGGCCAGGTCATCGCTCACGGCAAAAGCTGTTCATCATTGGCGAAGGCCTGCTGGAACGAGGCGGAGACGCCGGCAAAGGCATCCGTCATATCCGGTTCGGGCGGATGCTGGATGTCATAACCGCTGCCATCGTCGCGGGGCAGGACCAGGACAGGTTCGATCAGGTCGATTGACAGCAGGATGTCCGACACGTCACCATCGAGCAGTTCCGCCTCGAACTCGAACGGGTCGCTATCCTCCCGGCGTAGCAACTCACGCTGTTCCTTCTCGATCCAGGCCAGCATGGGGACCGTGATATGATCGGGGTCGCCCGCAAAATCCCAGATCCCGACCTTGAGCGTATAGCGGTAGACGAAGGACAAGGTGCGCGATCGGCGGGCCGCGACGCGGCCGCCCTCAACATAGATTTGCAGGCGATCGGGATGTATTTTCAGATCGGGCAGATAGGCCGTAAGCCATTGCCGCAGACTGTCGGCCTTGCGCATCTCAGTTGCCGCCCCGCGCCAAGCGGACCTGGTCCTGCAATGCGATCAGGGTCGCGCGAATCTGGCCGGCGACATCATAGAGGCTGCCCAGGCTGCCCAGGCACTGCGCGCCGGTCATCTGGCCAGCATCAGTCCGCCGGACCATCGGCAATCGGGCGGGTGTCGCCAGATATGCCCCAGAGATCGTCGGCATTGGCCGTGGCGGCTGCGCGGTCGAGCAGGCCGACGCCATCAGCATCAACGCAGACATTGCGATAGACCGGGCGCTCAATGACTTTCTGGCTTTCATGGTGGATTTCCCTGACAATGGACTGGCGGGAATATTCGCGCTGCTGAGAGGCTTGGGCCGCATGGTCGATCTTCTCCTGTAGCTGGCGATGCGCCTTGTCGGCTGCCTGGTCCGCGCGATGCTGGCCCGCCTGTTCCTGAGCGCGGCCCACGCCGACGCCATGGGCATAGCCGCCGATGCCAGCGGCACAGGCGATCAGCGCGCCGACGGCCGCGACATGCATAATGCGCAGCTTCATACCAGCAACCCTTTGAAATAGGTCCGGCGCGAATAGGTCAGCACATCTTTGCGCAGTCGCCCGTCGCGATAGCTGACATGTATCCACCCGCTGTTGGGCTGACCCCGCACATGGTTTTCAAGGATCAGCTGGTCAAAGGCCATGCGGTCGCGGATGAAGCGGGCGACCGTGACATTGTCGATGCCGGGGATCTCGATATCCGCCGCTTCGCCCCTGGCATGCTGGCTATCGACGCTCGATCCTACCGCCAGGCATAATTTGGGGGTACGGAAGCCCGACGACAGATGGACAGGGCGACCGAATTGCGCGCGCAGCGGTTCCAGCACCTTGATGCATAGCATCTTCATCGACGCGATCTGCGCGGCGTTGGGCGTATTGCCGATCCGCTGGGCAATCGCGGTCGCCGATGCGGTGAATTCGGCCAGGGTGAAATTGGGCGATAGCCGCATGGGGCTTAGTCCTTCTTCGGGAAATAGCGATCCATCACGCGCGCGGGCAACGTGGCCAGCGAGTCGCCGGCGGAGCGCATCAGGCGGGGCGTGGCGTCGAAGGCGATCAGGGCGATGGCAAAGGCGATCGACTGGGCGACAAAGCCATTCCAGCCGGTCACGGCGATAATCCCGACCGTCGCATAATAGCTGACCGTGGAGCCGACGATCCATTGCACGAAGCGCTGCCTGAAGGGCAAAGCGGGCTTCCAGGCCTGGGCGACCGCCGAACCGATCAGCGAAGGGGTGAGCGAGGCGACGACTTCGGCAACCGAGGGGATGAGGGTGCGCAGATCCATGGATGTCAGTCCCAGAGTTGGATGAGGGGGAGGACGCGCGTATTAGCGGCATCGGCGGCGGCAGTGGTGGCGGCGATGATGACGGCGGCGCCGAGCGGCAATATGGAGCCGTCATCGACCAGGCCGGGATTGGCATCGAGAATGCGCGTCAGTTCGCTGGGGCCAAGGCCGGCCTCGCGCCAGATCAGCAGATCCAGCGTGTCCCCTTGTTTGGCGACCAGGCGCTGCGCCGCCGCCATCAAATCAGATCGACCGTGGTGCGGGTACGGCCAAGAATATCGCGGATCGCATGCTGCGCGTCGCGGCGCAGATCGTTGATCGAGCCTTCCAGTTCGCTGGCCTGGTTGGCGCCGGCGGCCGTGGTATCGAAATCGCGGTGGCGCTCGATCAGTTCGGCCTTGGCGAACAAAGCGACGGCGCGCTGATAGCCCTGGACGCGGACGCTGACGCCATCGATCTGCGCCGCCGGTACGGCCGCAAGGGTGACATGGCCGGCGGCGATCGAGGCGGTGGCGAAGGCCAGCAGATCGTTGCGCGCCGTCATGATCGCGCCGACGATCGCGCCGCGCAGGCGGGGCGCGCTGATACTGGTCGGGATGCGCGCGACGTCCCGCACATGGGCCGGACCGATATCAGGAAAGAAGCCGTCATTAACGACGATGGCTTCCGCCGCCGGCGGTGCTTCTATCTCCGACGATGGCGGGCGCGCGACGAAACTCATGCCAGAATGACCTGCGCCAGCTTGTTCATGGTGAGAATGCCGCCGCCTACAAAGACCAGGCCAAAGGCGAGCAAGGTGGCGGGAAGCCAGCGGGGGCGCACATCTTCATGCGCAGCCAAGGCGCCGCCGATCAGCAGGCATGCAGCGATGACTGCGAAAATCAGGCTCGCGAGCGAAAGCGCGATCGTCTTGAAAATGAGCCAGATAGCGAGAGCGATGGTCATGTTGTCTCCAATCCTCGCGCCGGCTTACAGGGGTGGGGATCGGGTCAGAGAGCGGCCCTATGGCCCGAAGGCCTCCCGCTCTGCACGATCCGCCCCTGAGCGCCGGGGGCGAGCTTGTCAGGCGGCATCGTCGCCGCGTTGTTCGTATTCGGGCGGGAAGGCGGCCAGATTGGCCGCGATCAGCTTTTCCGCCTTTTTGATCCTGGTGTTGACGCCGATGCGGCTGTGCAGGCGATGCGCTTCACGCAGGCTGTTGCGGGCAACCGTCAGGCGGGCGCGCGCCGCCGGCCCGGCTTCCATATCCTCGGCGATGGTCAGTTCCTCGGTGCCGATCGCCTTGAACAGCTTGGCGCGCACCTCGTCATGGATGTCATGCGCTTCGGTCAGGTCCGCGACACGATCGAGGATGTCGAGCGGGAAGGATGCCCCGGCGCCCTGAGCCTTGTTGGCGGCGTCCGCGATTTCCTCGACCACAATCGTGGCAGGGTCGCGCTGATAGCGCGACGGCATGGCGACCCGATGAGCGAACATGAAGGGGACCAGGTCGAGCGCATCCGCATAAGAGGCAGTGTCGATCAGCCAGACCATGACGGTGGGCAGCACTTCGGCGGCCGTGCCGGTGCCTACGCCGGCGTCGGCCGCGATCAGACCCGCGACCCAGTCCCGATATTCAGGCAGCATCTCGCGCTTGGCCGCGATCTTGAGGTCGATCGACTTAATTTCCTTCAAGCGCCGCAGATCATGGGTGAGGCGCAGCGCGATCTGCGCGGCGGCGCGATCGGCCGCGCTGGAGACGTTGATCCCCGATGCCGGGAGAGGAGCGGCATCGGGGACGGCCGCCACAAAATCGAGGACGGCCGCAGCATGTTGGGCAGCGAGAATTTTTTCCCGGTGACGACGAGCGAGGCTCATTGCGTGTCCTGTCAATTGGGGCGGTTTGGCGTGGGGGCGGCTGCCGGCGATCAGGCCGGCTTCGGCCCCATGACGATGTTTTCGATAAGGACGGTCTTGCCGTAATCCTCGACCACGAAAGCCTCATTGACGCTTTCATAGTTGGCTATCTGGGTCAGTTCCGGTTCGTCCTTGAGGTAGCGACGGCGCGATTCCTCCTGTTCGTAGATCGCCAGATTCTTGTAGCTGGTGATGAGGATGGACGAGGTGGGGAAGTCGGGCACGCGCTCGGCAGGGAAGCCGCCGACCTGATTGGCCGCCCGCAGGATGGCGTCGCGCGCCAGTTGCTCGGTCGCGGTGTCGCCCGCCTTGTTGATGATCGGCATATATTTGTCGTGGACCAGGTCGCGGCTGATCATCACCACCAGATCATCGGCATCCTGATGCCAGTCATCGAGCAGGGTGCTGGCGTCCTTCACCAGTGCGTCCAGATTGACATAGTCGCGCTTGGTGGCGTCGCTGCTGTCGGCGACATAGATCGCCTTGCCGGCACCCGACAGCGCGCCATCGTCCAGTACGCGCGCCGGGGCAAAGGTGCGGATCTTGTGCAGCCAGCCCTTGTTGACGTCCTGCAGGCGGGGATTGGCAACCAGATCGGTCGCAGCGGCGACCGAGGTGCCGTGGAAGCCGATAGTGATGCGATCGAGCGCCTGGCGCTTGAGGATGACGTCGCGGACCAACTGCTGGAATTCGGGCTTATGGCGCCAGGCGTCGAGCCGTTCCCACGAAATGGCATGGTCGTAGAAGGTCTGTTCGCACCGATAGCGGCCGCCATCGCTGGTATCGGTCGGATCGGTGGGCGTGCGGCGCGTGCCGCCGCGCGTGTTGACGCGGCCCGCCAGCGGGCGGGTGACGCCGACGCCGACCTTGTCGCCTTCCTGATTGACGACGGTTTCGAACGCGATCTTCTGGAGGAAGGCGCTCGACTTCTGGATCAGCTCCACCATCTTTTGCTGGACGGACGGGGCGACCGAGAAGCTGTCGGTCGCATTGGGGACGCCGCTCAGACGGGCGATCTGGGCCAGATAGGCGTTGAAGGCGATGCGAGTGTCACGATGCATGGGGAGGCTCCTGGGCGGAAAGGGCAGCGGGCGAGAGTTGCGGTCTGATCAGCAGTCGGTCTGGACCGTGGCGCCGCCGCCGGTGGCAGGCTGCCGGTGGAAGCTGTTCGTCTGCTCGGTCGTTTCCAGTTTGGTCTTGAGCGTCGTGAATTCGCCCTGCAGGGCCGCCAGCGCGTCGGTGGACGGCTTGATGGCGGCGGCAACCTGTTCGCCCAGCGCCGTGCTGAAGGCCGCGACGTCGAAGCTGTTGTCGTTCGCGGGCGGGGGCGTCTTGGGTTCTTCCTTCAACTTGTGTTCAGAGGGCGCGAACTTGGCCGCCATCGCCGAGAAGCCGGCAATAATGGCATCCTTGATGCTGGTCGAACTGACCTGGTCACTCTCCATGTCGATATCGACGGCCTCGAAAGCCTCGGAGAAGAGATTGCCCGGCGCGGACTTGCGCGCGTCGAACATGGGCTTGAAAGCTGCAAAGTTGAACGCTTCGACACCGAGCGAGGCGGGATTGTCGGTCAGACCAAGGCCGGTCATGCCGATCTTGCCGGTGCCCGCGAAGTCGGGGGAGATTTCCAACGAGGGATAGGGCTTCTGACCTTTGGCGCGCATGGCGATCAGCTGGTCATTGGGTTCAACCTGGGCATAGAGGGCGCGACGGCGCTGCGTCTGACCGTCGATGGTGAATTCGTCGGTCTGGGCCTTGACCGCGACGACATCGCCATAGCCGTTGAACGGCGGCTCCGGGCTGTAGCCCTTGATATGCTCGACGTTGATGCGCGGCGTATAGTTGGCGGTGTTGAAGGTCGCGACGATATCGTCAATCCACGAGGCCTCGATCTTGCGGCCGTCGCTGACGGTGAAGCCTTCGACGAAGACGCGGAAAAATTTGCTCTTGGCCATGGTTGGTCCAGGTTCCCGTGCTGGCGGGGCGGCAAGCCCCTGTTGAGCGCAGAAAGGGACGCAAAGAGGCATCGGCTCAAGATGTTGCATTTGTAGAGGCGGCCTCTACAAATGGAGTCCGGTGCTTCCCGGCGGATGCGCGCGGCATGGTCCGCCGCGATGACACAAGCATCCCCCCAGCCCGGCGCGCCATCTGCCCTATGGCAGTTCGATCCGCGTCGTCATGCGCGCAGCCTGTATTGGCGCGGGTGGGGCGTGACGCAGATCGCGGAGGAATTCGCGCTGCATGCTGTCGTCAATGACAAGGGCGGGCCGATCCCGCGCGCGACGATCGAGGCGTGGAAGCAACGCGACCGCTGGGATGATGCGCCGTCGATCCGCAAAATCGAGGACGGATTAGAAATCCGCCTCCTGACGCTGATCGCCAAGGAAAAAAAGACCAGCGCCGATTATGTCGAACTGGACGCGCTGCGCCGCCAGGTCGAGAGCCTGGCGCGTGTCCGCCGCCATGATGCGCCTGGCGGCCATGCCGGCGATCTCAACGACAAGGTCCGCAATCGCAACGCCGGGCCGCGCAAGAAGGCGAAGAAGAACCACTTCACCGCCGATCAGGCAGCCGAACTCAAGCGCATCTTCCTCGACGGCCTCTATGATTATCAGCATCGCTGGTGGCAGGCGAAGGATCAACGCACCCGCATGATCCTCAAGTCGCGCCAGATCGGCGCGACCTATTATTTTGCCTTCGAAGCGCTGATCGACGCGATCGAGACGGGCCGCAACCAGATATTCCTGTCCGCGTCCAAGGCGCAGGCCCACCAGTTCCGGTCCTATATCGTCAGCTTCGCCAAGCTGGTTGGTGTGGCGCTGACCGGCGATCCGATGCTGATCACGTCGGATCTGCGCCCGGCAGAAGAAGCGGCGGCCGAACTGCATTTCCTGGGCACCAATTTCCGCACCGCCCAGGGTCGCCATGGCAATTTCTATTTCGACGAATTTTTCTGGGTCCATTCGTTCGAGGAACTGAACAAGGTCGCCTCTGGCATGGCGACCCACAAGAAATGGCGCAAAACCTACTTTTCGACGCCATCGACCGTCGCCCATCCGGCCTATCCATACTGGACGGGCGAGCGTCGCAACCGGCGGCGCAAGAAGGCCGACCGGATCGAAATCGACGTCAGCCATAATGCGCTGGCGATCGGGTCGGTCGGCCCGGATCGCATCTGGCGCCATATCGTCAACATCCGCGATGCCGAGGCGGGCGGGTGCGACTTGTTCGATATCGAGGAACTGGAAGACGAATATGCGCCCGACGAATTCGCCAATCTGTTCCTGTGCGATTTCGTGGACGACAGCCTGTCGGCCTTCCGCTTCAACGACCTGGTCAAATGCGGTTGCGACAGCCTGGTCGAATGGGCGGACTTCAATCCAGAAGCCGCGCGGCCGTTCAGCTATCGCGCGGTCTGGGCTGGTTATGATCCGCAGGACAGCGAGAGCGGCGACAATGCAGCCCTGGTCATCATGGCGCCGCCCGATCGCGAGGGCGGCACGTTCCGCATCCTTGAAAAGCATCAGCTGCGCGGCTTGGACTTCGAACAACAGGCCGAATTTATCCGCGCCGTGCTGTCCCGTTACAATTGCACCTATGTCGGCGTCGATGCCACCGGCGTTGGCGCCGGCGTCTATCAGCTGCTCGCCAAGACCGAAAAGGGCGTGGTGAAGATCGAATATTCGCTGGAGGTGAAGGCGGGCATGGTCATGAAGGCGCAGAATGTCGTGCGCCGGGGTCGCCTGTCTTTCGAGGCCGGTTGGATCGACATCGTCTCATCCTTCATCAGCATCAAGAAGACGCTGACCACCAGCGGCCGCAACGTCACCTTCAAGGCGGGTCGCGGCGGCGGCGATGGCCATGCCGACCTCGCCTGGGCGGTCATGCACGTCCTGATGAATGAGCCGCTCGACGGCAAAGAAGCCCCCAAAGCAACAATGGAGATCCTATGAGCAAGCGCGCGCGCCGCATGAACAGGGCGGAGGCGCAGCGCGCCGCGCAGGGGGTGATCGTCGCCAGCAGCCAGAAGGCCGGCGTGGAAGCCTTCGCCTTTGGCGACCCCGAACCGGTGATGGACCGGGCGACATTGATGGATATGGTCGAGTGCTGGCACAATCAGCGCTGGTACGAGCCGCCCTTGCCGCTGGACGGCCTGGCGCGGGCGTTTCGGGCCAGTCCGCACCATAGCAGCGCGATCATCCTCAAGCGCAACATCCTGGCGGCTAGCCCGCCTTATTCACCAAAAGTGTCCTGAAGGGTTGGCGGGAGTGGCGTAAGCCTCTGATCTGAATTAGGAACTGGGTGTCTAAGCCGAACCTGCCGCAGGGCAGAAAATGCCACGGGCCACACCCGCCATGAACGATGATATCGCAAGCTCATTTGGATTCCCAGCAGTCGGCCGCAAGAAAATCACAGCTGCGTTCGACGGTGGCCGGCTTACCTCGGATGGCGGTGTTCTACTGCTTGCACAGGCCGAGCGCGCGATGGGGATTTGCCAGCGCCTGGCGGCTTGTATTGCCGATCCGCGCGATCCAGCGCGGGTGATCCATCGCCTGGATGACATTCTGCGTGCCCGTGTGTTCGCGATTGCGTGCGGCTATGAGGATGCCGATGATCTCGATGCTCTGCGCGACGATCCAGGCTTCCGCCTGGCGCTCGGCAAGCTGCCGGAATCGGGCGCGGGGCTGGCCAGCCAACCGACGATGAGCCGGTGGGAAAATGCACCGACTACGCGCGAACTGGCCAGCATGATGGCCGCGATGATCGACATCTACTGCGCCAGCTATCCCGCCCCTCCGACAGCGGTCACGCTGGATATCGACGACACGTGCGACGTCGTGCATGGCTATCAACAGCTCTCGTTCTGGAACGGGCATCATGGGGAGCGCTGCTTCCTACCGATCCATATCTACGACACCGCGACCGGCAGGCCGGTGGCCATGCTGCTGCGCACAGGCAAGACGCCTTCTGGAAAGGAGGCGGCGGGGCACATCCGACGCCTGGTGCGTCACCTGCGCCGTAATTGGCCCGATACCCACATCACTATCCGCGGCGACGGGCACTATGGTCGACCCGAGGTCATGGCCTACTGCGATGCGGCCCGCGTCGATTACGTGTTCGGCCTGCCCACCAATTCAGCGCTGCGCGCCGATCCCGCCATTGTTGCGGTCGCCGATGCCTGCGCGGTCAAGCGCGCCCAGCGTCAGTGTCCCGTCCTGCGCAACTATGCCGAGACCCGCTATGGGGCAAAGACCTGGAAGTGCCAGCGTCGCGTCGTTGCACGGATCGAGGCCAGCACGCTGGGCATGGACATCCGCTATGTCGTCACCTCGTTGGCAACAGGATCGGCCGAGCACATCTACGACACGCTCTACTGCGCGCGTGGTCAGGCCGAGAACCTGATCAAGCGCCACAAGTCCCAGCTCGCCAGCGACCGAACCTCGTGCCGCTCGGCCAATGCCAATCAGATGCGCCTGATACTGCACACTGCCGCATACTGGCTGCTATGGCGCATCCAGCAGGCGATGCCCAGGACCGCTGCTCTGGCAAGCGCGGAGTTTACCACCTTGCGCCTGCGGCTGCTCAAGGTCGCTGCGCGCGTCGTAGAAAGTGCTAGCCGCATCCGCATTGCCTTCGCTTCCGCCTGTCCGGATGCCGACCTGTTCCGCGCCCTCGTTCTCCGGCTGAAGCCTGCGCCGACGTAGCCCATGCGGCAGCGCCGCAGAACTCCGAGCCCAGCCCTTCAACCCGAAAAGCCCATCAATCCGAATGCGGTGAAACAAACGCCAGCGATGCCGGTCGTCCGCGCAATACAGCCAGCCGCAGCAAATGCCCAGAGCGGACCCGAAACCGAGCGTCGTGAATAAGAGAGGCTAGCTTCAAGCCGACGCAGCTTCTGTCGCGCAAGGCCTTCACGGCGGCGGTCCAAGACTATCTCGTATTTGGAAACGCCTATTTCGAGGGCCGGCAGAACCGCCTGGGCGGATTGCTACGTCTGGATCACAGCCTGGCCAAATATACGCGGCGGGGCGTGAAGCCGGGCAGCTTCTGGTGGGTGCCGGGCTTTGGAAATGAAAGCGAGTTTGCGGCAGGGAGCGTGCTGCAGATCATGGCGCCCGACGTCAATCAGGAGATCTATGGAATCCCTGAATATCTTTCGGCCCTGCAGTCGGCCCTGCTCAATGAGAGCGCGACGCTGTTCCGTCGGCGCTATTATCTGAATGGCAGCCATGCCGGCTACATCCTCTATGCCACCGGTGATTTTGCCGAGGGCGACGTGGATGCGATGCGTGACGCGCTCAAAAAATCCAAGGGGCCGGGCAATTTCCGCAATCTGTTCGTCCATGCGCCCAGCGGCAAGGAAGGCGGCATCAAGTTGCTGCCGATCGCCGAGGTGGGCGCGAAGGACGAATTTCTGGGGATCAAGAACACGACGCGTGACGATGTGCTGGCCGCGCATCGCGTGCCGCCGCAGCTGCTCGGCATCGTGCCGCAAAATGCCGGCGGCTTTGGCAGCCCGGCCGACGCGCGTGACGGGTTCCACGAACTGGAGATCGAGCCGATCCAGGCGAAGTTTCTGGAGGTGAATGACGAACTGGGGGAGGAGGCGGTCAGATTCGAATTGAGGGAATGATTACGCAACCGTTTGACGGGCATAGTGGGTTAAGCTAATGAGAAAGTAATACTGAAAAAATTCAGATGCTTACTTGAATGCCTTGGGTGAAAATGCCGTTATGAGCGCTATAAATCTGATTAAAGGTGTATCGACTGATCACCATGACCAACGTTTCTTGCTGGAAGATGGATTGATCGCATCATGTTGGGAGATTTCCGTTAAAGGTTATACGCAGGGTGGAGAGGTTTTAGTGTCAAGACATGGGTGGCTTGAAATGTCGTGGCCTTCAGATATTGAAAGGATCCGCGTTGCGCAAGATATCGTCGTGACAGAAGAATTGGCGAAAAGCCCGCGTAGTTTGAAATTTAATCTGATTACTGATGGCGCTATACCATATGGCAACAAGCTGGATTGGATAGCAATTGTTGGTTCTGAAACAAAATCTGCGTATAAGATAGATAAAGAGTTTTTATTCGAGGAAAAAATTCAGGATGGAAATCATTTTGTCTGTGGAAGAATAGAAGAAATGTCATTTGATATCGGAATGAACTATAAGTTCATGATTCAAATATCATCGAAAATATCGAATATGACGATATTGGATTCCGATTTGATTGCATTTTAAGTAAGAAGATGTGCCCGGTATATCGAGAAATTTCGTGCCGGACCTTTCGAATTGAATTTAAGCGGGGATGATCGCGCTGCAACGCGGCCACCGACGAGGATGCATCTCGCCACAACCAACCGGCCACCCTGGC
This sequence comes from Sphingobium cupriresistens LL01, assembly GCF_001046645.1. NCBI lineage: Bacteria > Pseudomonadati > Pseudomonadota > Alphaproteobacteria > Sphingomonadales > Sphingobiaceae > Sphingobium > Sphingobium cupriresistens. Next base: position 2,161,039 of record NZ_KQ130434.1, on the reverse strand, counting down.
CGCCCCGCCCTCGCCAGGGCGGTGGTTCATCTGTGAGCGAATTTCCTACATGTCACTTGAAAAAATCAATCCCGTCGCGCCTGCTGCCGGTTATATCGGCGGCAAGCGCAATCTTGCCTCTCGTCTGGTGTCGATCATCGGCCAAGTGCCGCATGACAGCTATGCCGAGCCGTTTGTCGGTATGGGCGGTATCTTCCTGCGCCGCAAGGTCCGGCCGAGGGCTGAGGCGATCAACGACGTCAGCGGCGATGTGGCCAACTTCTTCCGCACCCTCCAGGAACATTACCCCTATTTCATCGACATGCTGCGCTGGCGGGTGTCGAGCCGGGCCGAGTTCGATCGCCTGCGGGCGCTGCCGGCTGACCGGCTGACGGATCTGCAGCGCGCCGCTCGGTTCCTTTACCTCCAGCGGCTTGCCTTTGGCTGGAAGGTGCAGGGCAGGGCCTTTGGCGTCGATGCCAGGAACGGCGGCCGCTTCAACATCGCAAAGCTTGAGCCGATGCTGGCGGATATCCACGATCGCCTTGCCGGTGTCGTCATCGAGCAGCTGGGCTATGCGGACTTCATCCGGCGCTACGATCATGCCGGCGCGCTCTTCTATCTCGATCCGCCCTATTGGGGATGCGAGACGGACTATGGCCAGGACGTGTTTTCTCGCACCGACTTCGCCCAGCTGGCCGAGCAGCTGGCCGGCATAAAGGGCAAGTTCCTACTGTCCATCAACGCTACCGACGGCGCGCGGGAGACGTTCGGCCGCTTTCACGCGGCTGATGTCGCCACCACCTATTCCATCGGCGGCGGCCAGCCCAAGCCGGTGACCGAATTGATCGTGAGCAACTTCGAATTGCCATAAAGCAACAGGGTCGGCGCTGATGCGTCGGCCCTCATCCCCTGTATCGATTGACCAGACGCTTCCACTCCCGTTCGTCAGGCAGCGGCAGCGTGATGCGTGTACCCTGGTATAGGCTGAGTAGGTCGATACCACGCGGACGGACCTTGCGGCCTGATGACGCCCTGCAGATGCGGCACCACATCTTACCCCCCACATCGCGCAGATCGTCACTCCATCCCTTACGATAGTAGCGCCAGAACAGCCCGTGCGGATCGAACACGGCAAAATGTCCGCATACGCAGGTGACCTTCACCGCCTTGTGCCAGGCCGCCGCTTTGAACAGGCATGTGGCAACCTTTAGATCGTCGACATAACGCGCCACATTAGTCGACGGCCACTTCCATGCGGCAGAGCGCCGCCACGGCGAGTGCCCCGATCATGTACGGGCCTTCATCACGCAATCCGGCCCGCACTTCCGCAATAAACCTGCGGTTGTCGAAACCGCGTGTCTCTAGGGCTTTGCGACGGCGTCGCGAATTTCATCAATGCGCTCCATGTCGTGTCTCATGAAGAACATATGAAGAACGATTGCCGAGTCGGTCAACTGGCAATCACCTTGCCCCGTCGCGGCGCCGACCCGAATGCAAGAATATTTCGCGGCCAGCCACCATGTTCACCGCTCCGCGTCCAGTCTCGACCGCACGGCAGGCCCGATCGGCCGCGTGGGTCCGCCCGCAGGGGGATGCCAGCGGCCGCGACCCCAAATTGCGCGCTTAATCCCCCGCCTCGCCCGCGCGCTTTTTATGTCCCTTTTGATGCAGTGATGCGGTCCGCCTCAAACCGGGCTAGAACCTGCGCTCCAGCTGAATCTCAAGCGATACGCTCGTGATGCGATCTGATGCAGCTACGGTGCCGCTGGCGCACCGCCGGTGGCAATTTTTAAATTTCGACCTGGCGCCCCCTGGGCGGCCCCGGTGGCGCGCAGCGACACCGGCCCCCGACGTGTGTTGAGGGCGCTTGATTGCCTGATTGAGCGACGATGGTGGTGGGTTCATCAAATTGACGTCTGGCGAAGCCAGTCCTTTAGTATCTTTAAATATCTTTCCTAGGACAGTGCACATTGTGAGTGCCCGCGTTAGCTGCCTTGTCGAGCGCGCGGCCGAGAGCCTCCAACCGTTCATTTAGCTGACGCGATCCGGCCTTGCCGCGACGATCTTCCGCTTCGATTCTTGATCGGAACTCAGGATGCCAAATGGGATTGTCAACGGGGCGCACGCCTTCGCCATAGTTGGTTATTGTCTTTGGCGGTTGCTGTCCCTTTTTTGCGAAGTGGCGTTTGACCGCCTCGCGCCACCGTTGCTTGACGCGGCTAGGTAGCGATCGAATTTCGAAAAAGAAGGCGTTCGAAATCTGCTCGCGTTGCGGTCCCTTCTGGCCGGCCGTGTCGGCCTGGGCAGTGCGGCGCACCCAACGAAGACCGAGCCATCTGACAAATCGATAGCAGGCTTTTATAGCAGTGTTTCGATGGCATCCGGCTTTAGCCGCTATCTCTGCGTAGGAAGGGTCGAGCCGTCCCGTTTTGAAATCCAGGCGCTTGAGCAAAGTTAGTAGAATGCGACGATCGCCATCCTGCAATCGATCCTTACCCTTGTATCCTTTGATCCGTTGCTGCTGCAGCGTCTCATCGAAAGCTTGCATCATCGCGCCGATGAGCGACCAACCTTGTTCCTTGCTACCATCGCCCACGCGACGAAAAACCTGTGCGCGCCGGTCTGCTTGATCATAGCTCCAGCGGCGGGGCGGCTTTTCTTGACTTGCACTCTCTTTACGTTCGAGGAAACCGAACGCGAGTTCACCGAAAGCGCGCGCGGTCATATCCGCTTGCCTCGGAAATCAGGAAGGAAGAGATGTTGTGTCTTGCGTCCGTCGAGCACATCATGCCCCTTGGTAGCGCAAAGTTCAGGGTGGTATCATTTCGTTGGCCGCGATAGATTGATGCGATGACAGAGATTGGCGCTGGAGTGGATGAAACCGGCAGATTGCTGCGCGATGAGGCCGGCTTTCTGCTCCAGCGCGACCTGGGCGGCAGTTATCGCCTGGTCCTGCTGCGCGTGCCCGTCGATCATGTCGAAAAACGGGTGCGGGTGCAGGGCTATTATGCCGGAGACGGCATTGTCGAGGCGGAGGGCGTAGCGGCCGCCTGAACGCTGGCTCTCCCCCTTGCCAAAAGCGCGCGGACGCGCGAACCATTGCCTCCATGCGCAAGATTCTATCCCTGATGCTCGCCGTCGCCGCCCCAGTGCTGGCGCAGGCGCAAACGCCCCATGAACAATTGGCCAAGGTCATAGATGACCATTGGTCCTGGTATCTTTCGACCCATCCGGTCGAGGCCACAACGCGGGGCGTGCGCGATTATGACGACCGCATCTATGACATATCGCTGGGCGCGCGGGATGCGCAGATCAAGGCGGAGCGGGGGTTTGCCGCCCGATTGCAGACGCTGTCGGCCGATGTGCTCGACCCGGCGGACCGGGTGAATCGCGATGTGCTGTTGTGGATGTTGCGCGACGATATTGATGGCGACGCGCATCCCGCCGAGCGGTTGATGCTCTTCACCACCTATTATGGCTGGCATCAGGGCTTTTCCGGCATGGCGGACGGCCTGCCTTTCTATAATCGCGCCGATTATGACAGCTATCTGACGCGGCTGGCGCTTTACCCCCGGCAGAATGGCGACGCGCTGGCGATCACGCGGCAGGCGATCAAGAGCGGTTATGTCCAGCCCTGTTCGGTGCTGCAAAATTATGCGAGGACGATCAGCGGCATTGTGGCGGGCAAGCCGGAAGAGACGCGCTTCTACGAACCGTTCGCGCGCGCCAGACCGCGCGATATCAGCGATGCCGACTGGAGCGCGATGCAGGCACGCGCCGTTACGCTGATCCGCGACGTGCTGACGCCCGAATATCGCAAATGGCACGACCTGTTCGTGGCGGACTATCTGCCCCATTGCCGCAAGAGCGACAGCGCGTCGTCGCTGCCGGGCGGGGCGGCCTGGTATGCCAGCCGGGTCAAGGCGCATACCACCACGGACCTGACGCCCGGCCAGATTCACACGATCGGCTTGGAAGAGGTCGCCCGTATCGGCAAGCGGATGGACGCCATAGCGGCCAAGGCCGGCTATCCCAGCCGCGCGGCCTATATCGCGCATCTGCGCACCGACCCCAGCTATTATGCGAAAACGCCGGAGGAATTGCTGCGCGTCGCGGCGCGGCAGGCCAAGGCGATCGACGGCCTGCTGCCGCGCTATTTCGGCACGCTGCCGCGACTTCCCTATGGCCTGAAAGCTATCCCGGCGGCCGAGGCGGAGGGAACGACGACGGCCTATTATATGCCCGGCGCGCCGGAAAGCGGGATATCCGGCACCTATTTCGTCAATAGCTCCAAGCTCGACCAGCGGCCTTATTGGGAGTTGCCCGCGCTGACCGCGCATGAAGCGGTGCCGGGCCACCATAACCAGATCGCGCTGCAACAGGAATTGCCGCTGCCGCCGTTCCGCAAATATCTGGCGGGGTTCACCGCCTATGTTGAGGGCTGGGCGCTCTATACCGAATATCTGGGGGAAGAGATGGGGCTGTACGACACGCCCGAAAAGATGATGGGGCGGCTGTCCTACGAAATGTGGCGCGCCTGCCGACTGGTGGTGGACACCGGCATCCATGCCAAGGGATGGGACAAGGGCAGGGCGGTCGCCTTCATGAAGACCAACAGCGCGCTGTCCGACGCGAATATCGATGCGGAAGTGAACCGCTATATCAGCTGGCCGGGTCAGGCGCTGGGCTATAAGCTGGGGGAGATCAAGATCCGGGCGTTGCGCGCAAAGGCGGAGGCGACGCTGGGGCCGAAATTCGACCTGCGCCGATTCCATGACGCGGTGCTGGCGCAGGGAGCCGTGCCGCTGACCGTGCTGGACAGCCAGATGGACAGTTGGATCGCGGCGGAGAAGGCCAAGGGATAGCCATCATCCTTAAGTCCATTCTTTACTCAGAGTAATAGCAAAAGTCGCAGTTTCCGGCCAATTGGTATAGATGGCGGCATCATTTTGCTGCGCCGCGGCGACTTGCCAATGCGCGTCTCTTGCCGTACCGGAACCGCGTCAGCTCCCAGACCGGGCATAAAGATCGGCAAGTGGCGCTGCGCGTCGAGTCCGTACACTTTATGACGTTGGGAACGAGATGAGCATTTACCTGGATTATCTGGCCGAAATCGACAGCCGAAAGACTCAGGGACTCGCGCCCAAGCCGATCGACGATGGTGCACTGGTCGCTGAGATCATCACCCTGATCCGGGATGCGGGCAGCGAACATCGCGCCGACGCGCTGAAATTCTTCATCTACAACACGCTGCCGGGCACCACGAGCGCTGCGGCGGTCAAGGCGGCGTTCCTGAAGCAGATCATCCAGGGTCAGGCGATCGTCCCGGAAATCACGGTGGCCTTCGCGTTCGAACTGCTCAGCCACATGAAGGGCGGCCCTTCGATCGCCGTGCTGCTGGACATCGCGCTGGGCGATGACGCCAAGCTTGCAGGTCAGGCCGGCGACGTCCTCAAGACCCAGTTCTTCCTCTACGATGCCGACATGTTCCGCCTGCGTGACGCCCATGCGGCGGGCAACGCCGTGGCGACGGGCGTGCTGGAAAGCTACGTCAAGGCCGAATTCTTCACCAAGCTGCCGGAGGTCGAGGACGAGATCGAGGTCGTCACCTATATTGCGGGCGAAGGCGATATTTCCACCGACCTCCTCTCGCCGGGCAACCAGGCGCATTCGCGCTCCGACCGCGAACTGCATGGCCTGTGCATGATGACGCCGCAGGCGCAGCAGGAAATCGTGGCGCTCAAGGCGCAGCACCCGGACAAGCGCGTGATGCTGATCGCAGAAAAGGGCACGATGGGCGTAGGTTCGTCGCGCATGTCGGGCGTCAACAATGTGGCGCTGTGGACCGGCAAACAGTCCAGCCCCTATGTGCCCTTCGTCAACTACGCCCCGGTCGTCGGCGGCACCAACGGCATTTCGCCGATCTTCGCGACCACCGTGGACGTGACCGGCGGCATCGGCATCAACCTGAAAAACTGGGTCAAGATGACCGGCCCGGATGGCAAGCCGATCCTGAACAATGACGGCAATCCGGTGCTGGAGGAGAAATTCTCGGTCGCGACCGGCACCGTGCTCAAGATCGACGTGAAGAACAAGAAGCTGACGGACGAGGCCGGCAACGAACTGGTCGATGTCGCCGCCGCCTTCACGCCGCAGAAGATGGAATTCATGAAGGCGGGCAGCAGCTACGCCATCGTGTTCGGCAAGAAGCTCCAGACGTTCGCCGCCGAAACGCTGGGCGTGGAAGCGCCGCTGGTGTTCGCGCCGAACAAGGAAATCACGGTCGAGGGTCAGGGCCTGACCGCCGTAGAGAAGATTTTCAACCGCAACGCCGTCGGCGTGACGCCCGGCAAGGTGCTGCACGCGGGGTCGGACGTGCGCGTGAAGGTGAACATCGTGGGGTCGCAGGACACGACCGGCCTGATGACCGCGCAGGAACTGGAAGCGATGGCGGCGACCGTCATTTCGCCGCTGGTCGATGGCGCCTATCAGTCGGGCTGTCATACGGCATCGGTGTGGGACAAGAAGGCGCAGGCCAACATCCCCAAGCTAATGAGCTTCATGAACAATTTCGGCCTCATCACCGCGCGCGACCCCAAGGGCGTCTATCATGCGATGACGGACGTGATCCACAAGGTACTGAACGACATCACCGTGGACGATTGGGCGATCATCATCGGCGGCGACAGCCACACCCGCATGTCGAAGGGCGTGGCGTTCGGCGCGGACTCCGGCACGGTTGCATTGGCGCTGGCCACGGGCGAGGCGACCATGCCGATCCCGCAATCGGTGAAAGTCACGTTCAAGGGCAAGATGCAGCCCTATATGGATTTCCGTGACGTCGTCCACGCGACCCAGGCGCAGATGCTGGCGCAGTCTGGCGGCGAAAATGTGTTCCAGGGCCGCATCATCGAAGTGCATATCGGCACGCTGCTGGCGGATCAGGCCTTCACCTTCACCGACTGGACGGCCGAGATGAAGGCCAAGGCGTCGATCTGCATTTCGGAAGACGCAACGCTGATCGAGTCGCTGGAAATCGCCAAGTCGCGCATCCAGATCATGATCGACAAGGGCATGGAAAATGCCGCCGGCACGTTGCGCGGCCTGATCGCCCTGGCGGACAAGCGCATCGCGGAAATCCGTTCGGGCGAAAAGCCCGCGCTGACGCCGGACGCCAACGCCAAATATTTCGCCGAAATCGTGGTCGATCTCGACCTGATCGACGAGCCGATGATCGCCGACCCGGACGTCAACAATGCCGACGTGTCCAAGCGCTACACCCACGACACCATCCGGCCTGTTTCCTACTATGGCGGCACAAAGAAAGTCGATCTGGGCTTCATCGGGTCGTGCATGGTGCACAAGGGCGACATGAAGATACTGGCCCAGATGCTCAAGAATATCGAGGCGAGCGAAGGCAAGGTCGAGTTCAAGGCGCCGCTGGTCGTCGCCCCGCCGACCTATAATATCGTCGACGAGCTGAAGGCCGAGGGCGATTGGGACGTGCTGAAGAAATATGCCGGGTTCGAGTTTGATGACGTGGCGCCCAAGAATGTGGCCCGCACCAGTTACGAGAATATGCTGTATCTGGAGCGTCCCGGCTGCAACCTGTGCATGGGCAATCAGGAAAAGGCCGCCAAGGGGGACACCGTCCTCGCCACCTCGACCCGCTTGTTCCAGGGCCGTGTCGTGGAGGATACGGACGAGAAGAAGGGGGAATCGCTGCTGGCGTCGACCCCGGTCGTGGTGCTGTCGACCATACTGGGCCGCACGCCCAATATGGACGAATATAAGAGCGCGGTCGTCGGCATCGACCTGACCAAGTTCGCGCCGTCTGTGGCGCACTGATCCAGGGGACTATTGTCCTTTGTAAGTAATGCCGCCGCCGCGTTCGTCCCATTGGGAAATGCGGCGGCGGCATTGCCGTTTATGGCAGTTCTTAGAACGGAAGACCGGATTCGTTCGAAACGAACGGAGAGGGGTTGAATGGGTATGGTCGGTCTGACCCAGCCTCAGGACCAGCCGCCCATCCACCCGCGATGTTGCGATGCGGCGAGCGGCAGCGGCGTTTCGCATCGCGCGCATTCCGCCACCACCCGGCCCACGATCCACTGGTTGCCGCCGCAGTCGGGACAGGGGATTGCCCGTCCCTCACGATATTGCGGATTGATAGCAGATATCCTGGTTTCGACGGGCGAAAGATGTGCTTCCATGACTGTTTCCCCTTTCTGCGCCACCAACGCTTCAATGTGCGAAACATATCCCTACATAAGGGGTTCAGGCTGCGGCGCCATTTGACTTGAACCCCTCAAATGTTATGGCACCGCAGCATCGGGACATACCGGCTTCGACCATGGGTTGGGGCGCATCCCTGCCACCTTGCCGTGCGGTTTATGATCGCCGTTCTGCGAGCTTCTGGTGGAAACGCGCCATCCTCTGGCCGAGGCCATGCGAGGAGACGCACATCTTATGACCGCCATCGGACAGGACACTCTGGGCACGCGCGACATGTTGAACGTGGGCGGCACGGACATTGCCTATTATTCATTGAAGAAGGCCGCGGCGAAGCTGGGCGACGTGTCGCATTTGCCTTTTTCGATGAAGGTGCTTCTGGAAAATCTGCTCCGTTTTGAAGATGGCGTGACGGTGACGGTGGAAGACATCCAGGCGATCGTCGATTGGCAGCAGGACCGGGGCAAGGCGCAGCGCGAAATCCAGTATCGCCCCGCGCGCGTGCTGCTGCAGGATTTCACCGGCGTGCCCTGCGTGGTCGATCTGGCCGCGATGCGCGACGCGATGAACGCGCTGGGCGCCGACGCGACCAAGATCAACCCGCAGGTGCCCGTCCACCTTGTCATCGACCACAGCGTCATGGTCGACGAGTTCGGCACGCCCAAGGCGTTCGAACAGAATGTGGAAATCGAATATCAGCGTAATATGGAACGCTACGACTTCCTGAAATGGGGCAGCAAGTCCCTGGCCAATTTCTATGCCGTGCCGCCGGGCACCGGCATCTGCCATCAGGTCAATCTGGAGAATATCGCGCAGGCGGTGTGGTCATCGGTGGATACGGACGGGATCACCGTCGCCTATCCCGACACCTGCGTGGGCACCGACAGCCATACCACGATGGTCAACGGCCTGGGCGTGCTGGGTTGGGGCGTGGGCGGGATCGAGGCGGAAGCGGCGATGCTGGGCCAGCCGGTTTCCATGTTGATCCCAGAAGTCGTCGGCTTCAAGTTCACCGGCAATCTGACGGAAGGCGTCACCGCGACCGACCTCGTGCTGACCTGCACCCAGATGCTGCGCGCGCGCGGCGTGGTGGGGCGCTTCGTCGAATATTTCGGTCCCGGTCTCGCCACCCTGTCGCTGGCCGACCGTGCGACGCTGGCCAATATGGCGCCCGAATATGGCGCAACCTGCGGCTTCTTCGGCATCGATGACAAGACGCTGGACTATATGCGCCTGACGGGCCGCACTGACGACAATATCGCGCTGGTCGAAGCCTATGCCAAGGAACAGGGCTTCTGGATCGACCCCGCGATCGAGCCGGTCTTCACCGACACGCTGGAACTGGACCTGTCCACCGTCGTCCCCAGCCTGGCCGGTCCCAAGCGCCCGCAGGACCGCGTCGCCCTGCCGGACGTCGATGACGTGTTCAACGCGGATCTGGTCAATACCTACAAGAAGGCGCAGCAGCGCGTGACCGTAGCGGGCGAGGATTTCGACATTGGCGACGGCGACGTCACCATCGCCGCGATCACCAGTTGCACCAACACGTCGAACCCCAGCGTCATGGTCGCGGCCGGCCTGGTCGCCAAGAAGGCGAACGAACTGGGCCTCAAGCCCAAGCCCTGGGTCAAGACGTCGCTGGCGCCCGGCAGCCAGGTCGTCACCGACTATTTCAACAAGGCGGGGCTTCAGGAACATCTGGACGCGATCGGCTTCAACCTGGTCGGCTATGGCTGCACCACCTGCATCGGCAACTCCGGCCCGCTGGCGCCCGCGATCAGCGCGGCGATTAACGACAATGGCCTGGTCGCCGCCGCCGTCATTTCCGGAAACCGCAACTTCGAAGGCCGTGTGTCGCCTGACGTGCGCGCGAACTTCCTGGCCAGCCCGCCGCTGGTCGTCGCCTATGCGCTCAAAGGCACGGTGATCGAAGACTTCATCACCACGCCGATCGGCGTCAGCACGACGGGTGACGACGTCTATCTCAAAGATATCTGGCCGACCAATGACGAAGTCGCCACGACCATGGCCGGGTGCATGGATCGCGCCATGTTTCAGGCGCGCTACGCCAATGTCTATAAGGGCGACGCGCATTGGCAGGCGATCGACGTGACGGGGTCGGACACCTACAGCTGGCGTGCGGGTTCCACCTATGTCGCCAACCCGCCCTATTTCGAGGGGCTGAGCATGACCCCGGCGCCGGTCACCGACATCATCGAGGCCAGGCCACTGGCGATCTTCGGCGATTCGATCACGACCGACCATATTTCGCCGGCCGGGTCGATCAAGGCGTCCTCGCCCGCGGGCCAATGGCTGAGCGAGCATCAGGTCGCGCAGGCCGACTATAACAGCTATGGTTCGCGTCGTGGCCATCATGAAGTGATGATGCGCGGCACCTTCGCCAATATCCGCATCAAGAATCTGATGCTGGACGGGGTGGAAGGCGGCATGACCCGCTATGACGGCGAAACCATGCCGATCTATGACGCGGCCATGAAGCACAAGGCCGACGGCACGCCGCTGGTGGTGATCGGCGGCAAGGAATATGGCACGGGATCGTCGCGCGACTGGGCGGCCAAGGGCACCAACCTGCTGGGCGTCCGATCGGTCATCGTCGAGAGTTTCGAGCGTATTCACCGCTCCAACCTGGTCGGCATGGGCGTGCTGCCGCTCCAGTTCAAGGATGGCGAGAGCAAGGACACGCATGGTTTTACCGGCGACGAGACATTCACGATCCAGAATGTCGCGGGTTTGAAGCCCCGGCAGGATGTGGACGTGATCGTGAAGCGGGCCGACGGATCGACCTTCACCTTCACGGCGCTGTGCCGGATCGACACGATCAACGAGCTGGAATATTTCCTGAACGGCGGCATCCTGCAATATGTGCTGCGCAAGCTGGCGGCTTGATCGGTTGCGCCGATGACCTGAACAAAGGGTATTCTCTGGAGGGAAAAGCCCTTTGTTCATGCGTTCAGGGTAAAAGCGCCGCCGGCACCCGACCAATCATAATTTTGTCATGACCGTCTGAAAGCCATGAGGCTGACCCGAAGGAGATGGCGCGTGAAGATGAGCATCGCAATTGTCATGTTGCTGGCGGGGACGAACGTGCAGGCGCAGGAGGCCGATGCGCCGGCGGCGAGGGATTTCGGCGCATATGGCCGTGACGCCGCCGAAGATAGCATGATCGATTTTGCGCGGTGCGTGGTGCGCGGGTCGCCGCGGACGGCGGCGGATGCACTGGCGACGCGCCCCGGAACGCGGGAAGAAACAGCCCGTTTCAACGCTATCGCTAAAAGTCGTAAGGGATGTCTGAGGCACGGAAAGCTGCGCATGAAGGGCAATTGGATGCGCGGCGCGTTGGCCGAACAGCTTTATCTTAACCGCTTTGCAACGCCGCCAGTGGAACCCGCCCGCCCGGACGCGCCTGCGCCTGTCGTGGCGGAAGGGACCAGCGCCTATCAAGCCTATGCGGATTGCGCCGTCGCGCGCAACGCGCCGGCGATCGATACGCTGATGCGCAGCAAGGCGGGAAGCGGGGAGGAACGCCTTGCTTATGGTCAGGCTATGCCGGCGCTTTCTTCCTGCCTGGCGGGGGGAGAAAATACCCGCTTAAAAATAGATCGCGCCGTGTTGCGCGGCTATCTGGCGGAAGCATTGCTTGATTTTCGCAAAAGGCCGCCGGGCTAATTAAGTGAAGCCAAGTCGCCACTGACGCGGATTGCTGCCCGATCGACCAAAGCTCGTCCGATGCGCCGATGAAAGCATTTACTGCGTCTATGGGCGCATCGACGGCGGACGGCTCCCTGTCGGAGCACGGATTCGGCGAACTGATTGGTTAAATCACGGCTGCTGCGCGCGGCCAAGCCGATAGCCGCAATTTTCCACGCCCAAGAAAGGCTGGGCTGGCGTCGCGCGCCGATGCTGGTTAGCACAAGGGATAATGAAAAGAGCATTGATCGTCCGACATGTGCCGCGCGAAGGCGCCGCAGGCTATTTGCAGCCGATCGAGGCGGCCGGCTATCATATCGACCGGATCGATGTCGCCAGCCCCGATTTCGCGGGCGTGGACCTGTGCGATCCCGACTTGCTGATCATGATGGGCGGGCCAATGGGCGTGTATGAAACGGACATCCACCCCTGGATATCGACGCAGATCGAGAAGCTGGCGTCGCGGCTGGCGGCCGATCGGCCGACGCTGGGCGTGTGTCTGGGCAGTCAGATGATTGCGGCGGCGCTGGGCGCGCCTGTTTATCCCGGCGGGCATATGGAATTGGGCTTTGCGCCGGTCAGCGTGAACGGGGCGGGCATGGCGTCGCCGCTGCGCCATTTGATCGATGTGCCGGTGTTGCATTGGCACAGCGACACGTTCGATCTGCCCGACAATGTCGATTTGCTGGCATCAACGCCCAAATATGCGCATCAGGCGTTCCGGCGCGGGTCCAATCTGCTGGCGCTGCAATTTCATGCGGAGATGGGCGAAGACCCGCGGTTCGAGGATTGGCTGACCCATTTTTGGGCCGACTTGGACGTGGCGCAGCAATGCGGTATCGCGTTGCGGGAGGATCACGACCTGCATGGCCCGATCGCGGTAGCCGCGGGCAGGGCAATGATCGGCGAATGGCTGGCGGGAACGAGACTTTAGTTGCGGCTTGATCTTGCCGCGGCCTCTCTATTAACTCCTACAAATGAAGAAGATGACAGTGGAAACGAGCCGCCGCGATCTGTTCGCGGCCGGCATGGCGGGGATGGCGGCGGTTAGCGTCGCGCGGGCGGCGGATGCTGCCGAGCCGGGCAAGGCGGTGCTGGCGCCCCGGCCGCCGATGGGATGGAATAGCTGGAACAGCTTCGCCACGACCATCACCGAGCGCCAAGCGCGCGAGACGGCCGCCATCATGGCGGAAAAGCTGCTGCCGTTCGGCTATGATATCTTCACCGTCGATATCCAATGGTATGAGCCGGAAGCGTCGAGCTATACTTATAATGCCACGCCCAAGCCGGCGATGGACGCTTATGGCCGGATGATCCCGGCGCCAAATCGGTTTCCGTCGAGCGCGGGCGGCAAGGGCTTCGCGCCGCTGGCCAAGGCGGTCCATGCGCTTGGCCTAAAGTTCGGCATCCATGTAATGCGGGGCATCCCGCGGGCGGCGGTGGACGCGAACCTGCCGATTCTGGGGACGCGCTATCGCGCGAGGGATGTGGCCGACATAGCAAGCATCTGTTCCTGGAACCCCGATATGTATGGCGTCGACATGACGCGGCCGGGCGCGCAGGCCTATTATGACAGTATCTTTCGCCTCTATGCCGACTGGGGCGTGGATTTCGTCAAGATGGACGATATGAGCCGGCCCTATGACGCCCATGCGCCGGAGATCGAAGCGGCGCACAAGGCGATCATGGCGACGGGGTGGCCGATCATGTTGAGCCTGTCGCCAGGTGAAACGCCGGTGATCCGCGGCGATCATGTCCGCAAATATGCGCAGATGTGGCGCATCTCCGACGATTTCTGGGATGATTGGGCGATGCTGGAGGCGCAGTTCACACGGCTGGAGAATTGGACGCCCTGGCGCGGGCCGGGGTCATGGCCCGACGCCGACATGCTACCGCTGGGGCGGCTGGCGCTGGGGGAGCGGGATGCGCGCTTCACCCCCGATGAGCAGCAGACGTTGATGACGCTATGGGCGATCGCGCGGTCGCCGCTCATCATGGGGGGCGATTTGCGGCATCTGGATGCGCCGACGCTGGCGCTGCTGACTAATGAAGAGGTGCTGGCGGTCAATCAGGCAAGCGAAGGCAATTGCCCGCATTTCGTGGCGGATGGCGTGCGCGTCTGGTCGGCGATCGCGCAGGGTGGCAAGGGCCGCTATGTCGCACTGTTCAATACCGGCGACAAGGCGCGCGAGGTCGGGATCGGGCTGCGCGATCTGGGAATTAGCGGGCCGGTCGCGGTGCGCGATTTGTGGGCGGGCAAGGCGCTGGCGCAGCAGAGGGAGCGGGTAAGCGCGATGCTGCCGCCGCACGGGGCGGGGCTCTATCGGTTGAGTTAATGACCTACCTTCGTTGTTTTACTTGCGCGCCGAGGCGCTTTTGTCGCGGATGGTCTTGAACTCAGAACCGGCCTTCCATTCCGGCCAGCGGGTCGAGTTCGCCAAGTCACGACCGATGTCGCGCATCAGGTCGATATCCTGCGCCGCCCCCTCCATTCGCCAGTCCGGCCCCCAGGCGTCACAGGCCTGGTGATAGCATGTGCCGGTATAGGCGTCGATCCAGGCCTGGCCCGCGGGGCGGCCGCCCTCGACCAGGTCGGATGCGCCCGCCAGGCCCATCATCAGCAGGACGGGCACGCCACGCTTGGCCATGGAGAAATGGTCGGCGCGGTAGAAAAGGCCGCGTTCGGGCAGGCTTTCCTGTGTGATGACGCGGCCCTGCTTTGCCGCGAACGTCGCCAGATCGTCTTCCAGGCTGTTCTGGCCCTTGCCGATCAGGATCACGTCCTTCGCCTTGCCGGCGGTCTGGAGCACGTCGATGGTGAGGTTGGCGACGGTCTTGTCGATCGAATAGACGGGGTTCTGGGCATAATGTTCGGACCCCAGCAGCCCGCGTTCCTCGGCGGTCCAGGCGGCGAAGACGACCGAGCGGTCGGGTGCAGGCGCCGCCTTGAACGCGCGGGCGATTTCGAAAAGGCCGGCCATGCCGAGCGCGTCGTCATTGGCTCCAGCACGATAGATGCGGCCCTGCGCGTCCGGCGCGCCCTCGCCATAGGCGTCCCAATGGGCGCCGTACATGACGGTTTCGTCAGGGCGTTTGGCGCCGGGGATGCGGGCGAGGACGTTCGCGCTCTGCACCACTTCCTGGGTCACCGGGAAGGCGGCGGAGAAGGTCGCGCCCTTCAACGCGACCGGCTTGAATTTGGCCGATCGCGCCTGTTTGCGCAGCGCGGCGAGATCGAGGCCCGCGCCGGCGAACAGCTTGCTCGCGGCCGCGCCCTCGACCCAGCCTTGCACCTGGAGGCTGGTCAGCTTGTCGGGCGCGCGGACCAGATCGTAATTCTCGCCAGCCGGGCTGGTGACGACGTTCCAGCCATAGCCCGCACCCGGCGTGTCATGGACGATCAGCGCGCCGACCGCGCCGTGGCGGGCGGCTTCTTCGAATTTGTAGGTCCAGCGGCCATAATAGGTCATCGTCTTGCCGCCGAACTTGCCGAACGGGTCTTCGCTCTTGGCCGCCTCGAAATCCGGGTCGTTGATAAGGAAGACGGCAATCTTGCCCTTCAGGTCCAAGCCCTTGAAATCGTCCCAGCCGCGTTCGGGGGCGGAGACGCCATAGCCCACGAACACCAAGGGCGCCTTGGCGATCGCGACATTGTCCTTGGGTTGCAGGGTGGAGAGATAGATCTGCTTGCCGAAGCTCCAGGGCGTGGACGCGCCATTTTGCGCGATCGACAGCGTTTCCGCCTGGCCGAGGCGGGTGTGGAGCAACGGTACAGTCTGCACCCACTGGCCGTCCGGGCCGCCGGGCTCCAGACCCAATTGTTCAAAGCGGGCGACGATATAGCCGATCGTCCGTTCCTCCCCCACGGTGCCGGGCGCACGGCCCTGGAACAGGTCGGACGCCAGCGTGCGAACCGATCGTTCCAACTGCTTGGGGTCGGTCTGGGCGTGGAGGGGCAGGGCGGCGGTCAGGCCGAGGGCCAAAGCGAGGATGCGTGTCATCATCCCGCCGGTCTAAACCGCTGCGACGATGGGCGAAAGGGCGTTCAGAACTCGATTTCGAGTTCGGCCATCTCTTCCGGTTCGTTGCGCGCATCCTCGATCCATTCGCGCATCAGCGGCCAACTGTTGATCGTCTGGCAATAGGCGGCGGATGTGGCGGACAGCGGGACGGCATAGGTCAGGAAGCGCTGGGCCACCGGCGCGAACATGGCGTCGGCGACGGTCGGCTCCTCGCCGAACAGCCAGGGACCGCCGTAGCTGCCCAGACATTCGGCCCAGATCGTTTCAATCCGGTCGATATCGGGCTTGGCCCCGGAAAAGATTGGGAAGCGCGCGTGGCGCACCTTCAAATTCATCGGCAGGGCGGAACGCAGATTGGCGAAGCCCGAATGGATTTCCCCCGACACCGACCGGCAATGAGCGCGGGCGATGCGATCGGCCGGATACATGCCGACATTGGGATAGAGTTCGTGCAGATATTCCGCGATCGCCAGCGTGTCCCACACGCTGGCGTCCTCATGCGTCAGGCGGGGCACCAGCACCGAAGGAGACAGGAGCAGCAGTTCGGCGCGATTTTCGGGATCATCGAGCGCGATCGTCTTTTCCACCACCCGCAACCCCGCGAGTCGGCACAAGAGCCAGCCGCGTAACGACCAGGAGGAATAATTCTTGCTGGAAAGAGTGAGTTCCGCGATCGCCATGGCATACCCTCCTGCTTACGATCAGCCTCACATTTATGATGATGCGGCGCAACATAAAAAGCATGTATAGCGTTTCATCGAAATACCGATTCGGTTCGCGCACACAGGACAAGGCTCAACCTTCATCATGCGTATGCTTTACAGTGGTTATCAGGCCTGGAACGACATGCTGGCGCCAGCGCGTTTCGGGGCGCAGATCGCACTTGGTGTTCGCGACAAATTGGGGCCGATGGCGGATTGGGCGATGCCGCGCCGTATGTTTGCGCTGATGGACGTGTTCCAGGGCGCGAAGCTGACGCACAAGCGTCCCGCCTATGACATTCACACCGTCACCAGCGGCAATGCGGAAGTGTCGGTGCGCGAGGAAATCACGCTCGACCTGCCGTTTGGCGACCTGTTGCACTTCGTCAAGGATGATGTGGAGGCGGCGCAACCCAAGGTGCTGGTCGTGGCGCCGATGTCGGGCCATTTTTCGACCTTGCTGCGCAGCACGGTCGCAACATTGCTGCGCGACCATGACGTGTACATCACCGACTGGAAGAATGCGCGCGACGTGCCGCTGGAAGCCGGGCGTTTTGGCTTCGATGACTATGTCGACTATGTGATCCGCTTCTTCCAGCAGATCGGCCCCGGCGCGCATATGGTGTCGGTGTGCCAGCCCTGCGTGCCGGCGCTGGCCGCCGTGGCGCTGATGTCGGAGGACAAGGACCAGGCGACGCCGCGATCGATGACGCTGATGGGCGGGCCGATCGATCCCAATGCGGCGCCGACCGTCGTCAACGACCTGGCCAATGAAAAGCCGATCGAATGGTTTGAGGAGAATCTGATCTCCGTCGTGCCGTTCCGCTATGCCGGGCGCGGGCGGGAGGTCTATCCGGGCTTCCTGCAACTGTCGGCCTTCATGTCCATGAACATGGAGCGGCATGGATCGCAGCATCGCGAACTGTACCAGCTGCTGGCCGACGGCAAGACGGTCGAGGCGGACAGGATCAAGACTTTCTACGAGGAATATTTCGCGGTCCTGGACATGACCAAGGAATTCTACCTGGAAACAGTCGACCAGGTGTTCCAGCGGACCTTGCTGTCGAAGGGCGCGTTGACCGTGCATGGGCGCCCGGTCAATCCCGGCGCGATCCGCCATACCGCGTTGCTGACGGTAGAGGGCGAGAAGGACGATGTGTGCGCCGTGGGCCAGACATCCGCCGCCCATGGCCTGTGCACCGGCCTGCGCCCGCATTTGAAGCGCCACCATCTCCAGCCCGGCGTGGGCCATTATGGCGTATTTTCAGGCAGCAAATGGGAAAAGCAGGTCTATCCGCAGGTGCGGAACATGATTTTGGCGATGAACTGACGACGGGTCGTCGCCGGGATCGTTCAAGCGGACAAGGGGGGTGACGGCGATGATGCTGCGTTCCGCGCGATGGTCCGCCGCCTGGCCCATGGCCGCCCTCCTTTAACCCTCCGGCCGGGTCCAGATCCAACTGCCGCCGATCAGCGCGGCGACGACGGGGATGAGGAACCAGGGGAAGGGGGAAAAGATCAGCGCAAGCGCAACGCTGAAGGCGAAGGCGGCCAGCGCCGCCTTCTTACCCCGGCGGCTGATCGCGCCGCGTTCCCGCCAGCGGCGAATATGCGGGCCGAAATGCCTGTGGTCGAGCAATTTCGCCTCCAGTCGCGGGCTGGACCGGGCGAAGCAGAAGGCCGAGAGGATCATGAAAGGAACGGTCGGCAACAGCGGCAGGAAGGCGCCGATCGTGCCGAGGCCGATCGAGAGAAACCCTGCGATGAGGTAAAGATGGCGCCGCATGATGCTCCAATCGGGGCGGAGGCTATGAGCGCGCCTGCGCTGCTATTGCTTCGCAGCTGCGCGGTGAGATGGCAAGATGGATGAGGAATGGAATGGTTGGGAACGTCTCAGCTTTCGCATTTTTACTGGGCGCTGCACGGGCAGCGCCGCAGCGTATCTCGCCGTCGATTGAAATAATGCTGTCAGTTATGACCGACAAGGGGGGGCTTGCCATTCTCCTGCCGCTTGCGGGAGGGAGAGCAGTTCGCTTCTGGTGGTTTCAATACAGGCGGCTTTCCGCACCGGCCCCTTCCAATGTAGGATTTCTTCTGATCTATCCTGTCGGATGGAGCCAATCGTTCAGCCATTCCCTCTCCTTGCCACCCCACCCCGTCGAACGAACCGTTGCATCGCCGCTGCGCTGGTGGTGCGTTCCCGCCGCGTGGGTGTCGCGTCATCGTCGCCTGGGTGCCGGTTCGCCATGACCTCAGTGTCACACCGCTGCGACCCTGGCGTGACCGCGACGTTACTTCGCAGGAGCGTCCCGGTGGCTTCGCATACATTATCGCCCCGCAAAGCCCGACAATGGTGTGAACTTCGGCCCGTCGCTTGCCGAACGCCCCGCCACAGCGCCGCTTCCACGCCCCCAAGCAAATCCTTCGCTTGCACCCCGCCGCTCGCCGCCTATCTCTGTCGCCCACCCGAATCGCAGTTGAAAGCCTGATATGACCGCCACCCACAGCACCCGCATGTTGATCCTCGGTTCCGGCCCCGCGGGCCTGTCCGCCGCCATTTACGGCGCGCGCGCGGGCCTGGCGCCGATCGTGGTGCAGGGGATGCAGCCCGGCGGGCAATTGACCATCACCACCGACGTCGAAAATTACCCCGGCTTCAAGGATGTGATCCAGGGACCGTGGCTGATGGAGCAGATGCAGGCGCAGGCCGAGCATGTCGGCGCGCAGATGATGTACGACCAGATTGTCGACGTCGATCTGTCCGAACGCCCCTTCCGCCTGCGCGGCGATGGCGGCACCCTCTATGTCGCCGACACGCTGGTCATCTGCACCGGCGCGCAGGCCAAATGGCTCGGCGTGGAGGGCGAGGAGCATTTGCAGGGCAAGGGCGTGTCGGCCTGCGCCACCTGTGACGGCTTCTTCTATCGCGGCAAGAAGGTGGTTGTGATCGGCGGCGGCAACACCGCGGTCGAAGAAGCGCTCTACCTCACCAATCACAGCCATGACGTCACCTTGATCCACCGTCGCGATTCGCTGCGCGCGGAAAAGATCCTGCAACAGCGGCTGCACGCCCATCCGAACATCAAGGTGCTGTGGAACAAGGCTGTCGATCGCTTCGTCGGCGGCGGGACGCCCGAAGGTCTGATCGGCGTCGATCTGATTGACACGGTGACCGGCGAAAAGTCGCATGAGCCGACCGATGGCGGTTTCGTCGCGATCGGCCATCATCCCGCTACCGAATTGTTCACCGGCAAGCTGCCGACCGACGAGGGCTATTTGCTGGTGGAAAAGGGCACGACTCGCACGGCGATTCCGGGCGTGTTCGCGGCGGGCGACGTCACCGACAAAATCTATCGCCAGGCCGTGACCGCGGCGGGCATGGGCTGCATGGCCGCGCTCGACGTCGAGAAATTCCTGGCGGAACAGGATTTCGAGGAACTGGTGGAGGCGTAAGCCTCCGCCGCGGGCGGGACGGTGTGGGCTAGGCCAGCTTGCCCTGCGCAAAGGCGACGAGCGACCCGAATGTCTCGAACGTGTCGCCGTCGATATCGTCATCCTCTATCAGGATGTCGAAGCGGTCCTCGATCTCGGTCAGCAGGCCCGCGACCGCCATCGAATCCAGTTCCGGCAGCGCGCCGAACAGGGGGGTGTCCGCGTCGAAGCTATCGACCTGGGTTTGCGGCAGGCTGAGCACGTCGCGCAGCAGCGCCCGCATCAGGCTGTCCACATCGAGAGTCCGGTCGACCGGCTGAGAATTTTGCGCCCGCATGATGCGCGCTAAATAGGGGCTTAAAGCCTAACCGACAAGCGCGGAAATGGCGGTCCTTGCCGCAGGCAGCCAGGCAGAGGCGAAACGCGCGTTGAAGGCGTCGATCTGGTGGAGCGGAACGCGCCTGTCCATCCAGTCGGTCTTGTAGCCATTGTCGCCGGTGCCATAGTCGATCATGCGCACGCGATCATGGTCGATCGCCTGTCTGAACATCATATGGCTCAACAATGTGCCGGGGGAACCATGGTCATGGGCGCTGTCATGGCTCAACTTGTGGATCAGGGCGATACCATCCTCGACCGTCCAAAGCTGCGCCGCCACCGCGCGCCCGTCCAGGCGCGCGAAACCCAGCCGCAACGTCCCTGCCGCGCTTTCCCGCTCGGCCAGGTCGCGCAGGAAGTCGAGGCCGGGTTCCGCCACCTTCCAGCTGCGGTCATGCACATCGACATAGTCCCGCCACAGACCGTCGGTCAGCCGCGTGGCGATCGACAATGCGAAAGGATCGCCGCGCCCCTTGCGCTTGACCAGATTGCGCAGCCGTCCCGGCCGCGACGCCCAATAATCGGCGAAGCTGCGCCCTTCGACTTGCAACAAGTGGCGGCCCCCCATCGTCCGCCGCACCGCGAACCAGCCGGCGCGCCGCAACGCGGCCAGCAGCGGCGCGGCATCCTCCAGCGGATAAAGATCGATCTGCGCGCTGGTCGCCAGCAAATGCCGGGCCAGGCTTTCGAGCAGCCGCTGCCGGGTCGCAGCATCGGGTTCGCCGATGAAGACGGGCGCCCAGGCAAAGCTGTACCAGTTTGCGAGCGCGCTGGCGCGGCGGGGGGCGGGGGCGAGCAGGAACAGCCAGGCCTGCGCATCGCCCTCCTGCGCTTGCACGATACGGACGGGCTGGTCAGGGAAGCAGCGATCGTGCAGAGCCGCGAACCAGTCGATCCGGTCGAACAGGGCCAATCCAGGCGCGCGGTCGAGCCGGCCGGCCAAAGCCTGCCGCGCTTCATCGAGCATCTGATATTCCCTTGGCGTCAGCAACCGACTATCTCCGCCCCAACCGCGATCCAAAACCAACGTGCGGCATAGGAGAAAAGTCTGGAAATGGAGTTAAGCCCGCCTTTGCCCACGGATAGCCCGATGATCGATGGCGCTCAGGTGCGGCCGATCGACCATCTGCTGCTGCGCGGCGATCCGGCGCGAGCCGCGCTGGACGGCCGTTCAGGCAGCTACAACTATGCCGAACTGGAAGAGACGCTGGGACGACTGGCGGGTTGGCTGGCGGGATTTGGGCTGGAAAAGGGCGCGCGAGTCGCCAGTTGGATCGCCAAGGGGCCGGTCGCCGCTCTGATGCCGCTGGCAGCGCCGCGCGCGGGCCTGGTCCATGTGCCGGTCAACCCGCTGCTCAAACATGCCCAGGTCGCACACATATTGGCCGACAGCGGCGCGCTGCTGCTGATCGGGACCGCGGCGCGACTCGACAGTCTGTCGCCCGATGAAGTCCCGGCCGGTTGCCAACTGCACCGCGAGGATGACGCCGCCTGCGCGATGAGCGGTGGCCAGGCGATCGGCCCGTCTGCGGCAGCGCCCGATGGTCTGGCGACGATCCTCTACACCAGCGGTTCGACCGGACGGCCCAAGGGGGTGATGCTCAGCCACGCCAATCTGTGGCTGGGCGCGGTAGCAGTGGCCGATTATCTCCAACTGACGCAGGCGGATCGTACTGCCTGCGTCCTGCCGTTCAGCTTCGACTATGGCCAAAATCAGTTACTTTCCACCTGGTATGCCGGCGGCTGCGTCTATCCACTCGACTATCTGACGCCGCGCGACGTGATGAAGCTGGTCGACCGACGCGACATAACGACGCTGGCCGGCGTGCCGCCGCTTTGGGTGCAACTGACCGAACTGGACTGGCCGGAGGCGGTGGCGGCCAAGCTTCGTCGTCTGACCAACAGCGGCGGCGCCCTGACCCGCCCGCTGGTGGCGAAGCTGCGCGCGCTGTTCCCCCAGGCCGACCTCTACCCGATGTACGGTCTGACCGAAGCGTTTCGCTCCACCTATCTGCCGCCCGCCTTGGTGGACAGTCATCCCGATTCGATGGGCCGGGCCATCCCCTTCGCCGAGATATTGGTGGTCCGCACGGACGGCGGCATCACCAACGATGAAGAACCGGGCGAACTGGTCCATTGCGGCCCGCTGGTGGCGCAGGGCTATTGGGGCGATCCGGCGCGGACCGCCGAGCGGTTCAAACCCGCGCCCGCGACATCGGTCTATGGCGGGATGGCGGTCTGGTCGGGCGACACGGTGCGTCGGGATGCCGATGGCCTGCTCTATTTTGTCGGCCGCGACGATGCGATGATCAAATCGGCGGGCAACCGGATCAGCCCGACCGAGATAGAGGAGGCCGCCGTCGGCGTGTCCGGCGTCGCCGAAGCGGTGGCGCTGGGGATAAAGGATGAGCGGCTGGGGCAGGCGGTGCGGCTGCTGATCCGCGCGGGTGACGCTGCGGTTGCGCACGCCGTCGCCGCGCATCTCAAGAGCGAACTGCCCAATTTCATGCAGCCCAAGGATATCGTCGTGCGCCCAGATTTCCCCCGTAACCCCAACGGCAAGATCGATCGGGTCGCGCTGGCCAAGGCGCATGGCGCATGAAGCCGATGGGACCGATACCCGCCTGGTTCGCGCAGGAAGAAGGCATGTTGATCGTCGGCGGTTGCGGCGCGGCGAGCCTGGTGGACGAGGCGGGCGACACACCGCTCTTCGTCTATGACATGGATATCGTCGAAGCGCAGGTCCGTCGCTTTCGCGCCGCCATGCCCGAAGTGCTGCACTTGCATTATGCGATCAAGGCCAACCCCTATGCGCCGCTACTGGCGCGGATGGGAACCCAGGTGGACGGATTCGACATCGCGTCGGGCGGCGAACTGGAGATGGCGCTGGCCGCCGGAATGGCGCCAGATCGGATCAGTTTTGCAGGACCGGGCAAGCGCAACGACGAACTGGAAGCCGCGATCTTCGCGGGCGTGACCATCAATTTGGAGTCGGAGGGGGAGGGCCGCCGCGCGCTGGCCGTGGCGGACAATCTGGGCAAGGCGCCGCGCCTGGCGGTGCGGGTGAACCCGGACTTCGACCTCAAAGGATCGGGGATGCGGATGGGCGGCGGGGCCAAGCCGTTCGGCGTCGATGCCGACCGGGCCGCGGCGCTGGCGCGGGCGATGATCGACGCGGGCGCGGATTGGCGGGGCTGGCATATTTTCGCCGGCAGCCAGAATCTCGATCCGCTGGCGATCATCGAAACCCAGGCGGCGACCATCGCGCTGGCGGCGCGGCTGTCGGACGATGTCGGCGCATCGCCGCCGCTGGTCAATCTGGGCGGGGGCTTTGGCCTTGCCTATTTCCCCGGTGATGAGCGGCTCGATATTCGCCCGATTGGCGTAGCTTTGGACAGCGCGTTGGAGAATTTGCCGGACATTTTGCAGGGCAGCGCCTTCGCGATAGAACTGGGTCGCTGGCTGGTGGGGGAGGCGGGCATATACCTCACCCGTGTGATAGACGTGAAGGTCAGCCAGGGCGAAACCTTCGTCGTGGTCGATGGCGGCCTGCATCACCAACTCGCCGCCAGCGGCAATTTCGGGACGGTCGTGCGGCGCAACTATCCGATCGCGGTCGCCAATCGCTTTGGCGCGGCCCCGGCGACGGAGCCGGTGACGGTGGTGGGGTGCCTGTGCACCCCGATCGACCGGCTGGGCGACAAGGTGGCGCTGCCGCCGGTCAGGGAAGGCGACCTGATAGCCATCTTCCTGGCCGGGGCTTATGGCGCGTCGGCAAGTCCTGCCGCATTTCTTGGCCACCCAAGTCCTCGCGAACTTTTACTTGGCTGATTAGCTTGGGACTTAACTCCTAACGGTATCTTTACCCTTTCCCGGCAAGAAGAGGCCCGAAGCCATGTGCTGACCGGTTGCCTTGCCCTCTTTGGCGGCCGCCGGCGCATGGCCGCACAAAGAGGTGAGATTATGCGTTTTGTGTCGGTTTCCAGGCTTTTGATCGGCGTATCACTACCCGTTATCGCCTTGTCGGGCTGCGCCTCCGCGCCGTCCGGGCCGCAATTGCCGCCCGCATCTTTCGTGTCGACGCAGGAAGGGCCGGGTGAAGAATATATCATCGGCCCGCTTGATGACCTCACCATCTTCGTGTGGCGCAATCCCGAACTGGGCGCAAAGGTGCAGGTGCGTCCAGACGGTCGCATCACCACGCCGCTGATCACGGACATGCCCGCGGTGGGCAAGACGCCCAAGATGCTGTCCGATGATATCAAGCTGGCGCTGACCCAATATATCGAAAATCCGCTGGTGTCGGTGATCGTCAACAATTTCAGTGGCACATTCAGCCAGCAGGTGCGGATCGTGGGCGCGACGGAAAAACCCGCGTCCATCCCCTATCGCGCGAACATGACCCTGCTCGACGCGATGATTTCTGTCGGAGGCCTGTCCGAATATGCGGCGGGCAACCGCGCGCGACTGGTTCGGTTCGACAAGAATACGGGCAAGCAGAAGGAATATCAGGTCCGCCTGGGCGATCTTTTGAAGAAGGGCGACACCAAGGCCAATGTCATGCTGGCGCCCGGCGATGTCATCATCATTCCTGAAAGCATGTTCTGACCATGGCCGGCCTCTACGATGAATTGCTCGTCCTGCTCCATGGCATATGGAGCCGCCGCTGGGTGGCGCTTGGCGTCGCCTGGGGCCTGTGTATGCTGGGATGGCTGGGCGTCGCGCTCATTCCCAACAGCTACCAGTCCAAGGCGCGGGTCTATGTGAACACCCAATCGTTGCTCCAGGACACGGTGGGTATCACGCAGGTCCAGTCGCAGCAGGATCTGGACCGGGTGCGCAGCACGCTGGCCAGCGCCGAAAATCTGGAAAAGGTGGTGCGCGACACCGACCTGTCCCAATCGGTGTCCGGCCCGCGCGACATCGCCGCCAAGATCACCACCCTGCGCGAAAATATCACGGTGATGGCGCAGGCTGACCCCAGCATGATCGACATCAGTGCCATTTCGGCTGATTCGAGCCTGTCCGATGGCGCAAATGCGCGCATCGCGCAGCAGATCGTGCAGAAGTTGATCGACATTTTCCAGGAACAGAACTTGTCGGGCGACCGCAACCAGACCAAGCAGAGCCTAGCCTTCCTGGACCAGCAGATCGCGACGCGCGGCAAGCAGTTGGAAGCGGCCGACCAGCGTCGCGTCGCATTCGCCCAGCGCTATGTCGGGCTGCTGCCCGGCGCGGGATCGATCAGCCAGCGGATGGACGCGGCGCGGATGGAGATCAACAATATCGATTCGCAGCTGGTGCAGGCGCAGAGCGCGCTCAGTGCGATGAACGGCCAGTTGGCCGGCACGCCGGCCACCCTGCCGGGCGTTGGCGCGTCGGGCGGCGCGACGCCGCTGGCGCAGGCGCAGTCCAACCTGGCGGCGATGCGCGCGCGCGGCTGGACCGCCAGCCATCCTGACGTGGTCGCGGCCCAACGGGAGGTTGACGCCCTGCGCAAGTCGGGCGGCGGTAGTGCGAGCGGCGGGGGCGGCACCCCCAATCCGGCCTATGTGTCGATCAAGTCGATGCAGGCCGAACGCGCCGCCACGGTGCAGGCGCTCAGCACGCGCAAGGCGCAGTTGCAGAACGACCTCAACACCATGATGTCGAAACAGGTCGATGAACCCGGAGTCGCGTCCGAGCAGGAAAAGCTCGACAGTGACTATACCGCGCTCAAGACCCAATATGACAAGTTGATGAGCGACCGTGAGGAAATCCGGCTGCGCGGCGAAGTGAAGACCGAAACCGGCGCCGTCCAGTTCCGCGTCATCCAGCCGCCCAGCACCCCGACCGCGCCGTCGGCGCCCAACCGGCCGCTGCTGTTGCTGGGCGTGCTGATCCTGGGCATCGGCGCGGGCATCGGGGTCGCCTTCGCGCTCGGCCAGCTCAAGGGCGCATTCCCGACCGCCGCGCGGCTGGAAAAGGCGCTTGGCCTGCCGGTCGCCGGATCGATCAGCCAGACGGTCGGCGCGGCGCAGGTCGCGGTCGATCGGCAACGCATGAAATGGTTCGCCGGTGCGAGCGGGGGGCTGGTGGCCGTCTGCTTGCTGCTGGTCGTCGTCGAATTCGTCCAGCGCGGTATGGCGTGAAGGAGCCAGGGAACATGAATCAGCACAGCTCCATCAAGGGCCGGGGATCTCTGATCGAGCGGGCCACCGAGATTTACGACTTTAATGCTGCGCTGCGTGGCCGCGCCGCGCCTGCGGTCGATGTGCCCGCTGACCTGCCGCTGGCGCCTGTCGCCGGTCCGACGCCTGCGGCCTTCGTGACCGATGCTCCCGGCGCGCCGACCTTCCGTGCCCCGGCCTGGACCGGGCCGGTGCAGGCGATTGACCGGATCAAGCTGGCGGAGGAGGGTTTCCTGCGCCCCGACAGTGCGGTCACGACGATGAGCGAGGAGTTCCGCCTGCTCAAGCGCGACCTGCTGTCGCAACTGCGCAATAACCCGCGCGGCAACCGCATCCTCGTCTGCTCCGCTCATAGCGGGGAGGGCAAGACCTTCTGCGCGATCAACCTGGCGCTCAGCCTGGCGGCGGAGAAGGATCGTGAAATCCTGCTGGTCGACGCCGATTTCGGCAAGCCCGGCATCCCGGCGCAACTGGGGCTGGAGGCCGGCCCCGGCCTGATGGACGCGCTCGCTGACCCGATGGTTGCGATCGAAGATTGCGTGATCCGCACCGACATTCCCTCGCTTGCCGTGCTGCCCGCCGGGCAGCGCAGCAACAACGACACCGAATATCTCGCCTCGGCCCGGACCGAACAACTGCTCAAGCGGCTGACCGATGGCCGGCCCGACCGCATCGTGATCTTCGATTCGCCGCCGCTGCTGGCGGCATCGCCCGCCGCCGTGCTCGCCAGCCATGCCGCCATCGCGCTGCTGGTCGTGCGCGCCGACAAGACGCCCGAAAGCGCGGTGCGCGACGCTGCGGGCCTGTTGAAGGGCGGCGCGCAGGTGCAGCTCTTGCTCAATGCCGTCCGCTTCAACAGTGGCGGCCGCCGTTTCGGCAGCTATTACGCCAAGGGGGAATCCCAGTCATGATCGTTCGGCTCTGGATCGCAGGCGCTTCCTGCGTCGCGCTGGCCGCTGCAATGCCCGCCCATGCCCAATCGTCGCCCGATGACAAGCGCGTCGATGTCGTTCCCTATATCGGGGTCGATCAGGTCGTGATGGGACCGCTCAAGGGCGGCGGCGACGTGCTGACCTACACCAATGTCACCGCGGGCCTGACCGCCGAGGTGCAGAACAGGCGCGTCGAGGCGGCGGTCGATCTGCAATATAATCACAGCTTCGGCTGGAGCAGCCAGGCAGTCGATCAGGATGTGCTGAGCGGTTTTGGTCATGCGACCATCAATGTCGCGCGCGGTTTGGGCATCCAGGCAGGCGGCCTCGCCACGCGGGTCCGCACCGACGGCCTGTCGGGCGCGTCGACGCAACGGGACACTTATACCAGCCAGGTCTGGTCCGGCTATGTCGGGCCGTCCTATACGACGCAGCTTGGCGACTTCAATATTAACGCCGGCTATCGCCTGGGCTATGCGCGGGTCGATGACAGCGTCGGCCAGAACAGCGTTCAGGGACAGGCCGGCGGCTCCTTCGCGGATAGCTGGACCCACAGCCTCAACGGATCGATAGGTTTTTCGCCGGACACGGTGCTGCCGGGCGTCGGCCTGACCGCCAGCGGCGGCTATGACCGCGAGGACGCCAGCCAGCTTGACCAGCGGTTTGAGGACCTGTGGGGCCGGGTCGATGCGACCGTGCCACTCACGCCCACGCTCGCGGCCGTCGGCGGCATCGGCTATGAAAAGATCGAGATCAGCCAGCGCTCGCCCGAACTGGATGCGGCCGGCGTGCCGCTGATCCGCAACGGCCGCTATGTCACCGACAAAAGCTCGCCGCGCGCACTGGTCTATAATTTCGACGACATCATCTGGGACGCGGGCGTCTTGTGGCGGCCCAGCCGTCGCACGACGCTCCAGGCGCGGGTCGGCGAACGCTATGGCGGCATGACCTATCAGGGCAGCTTCCTGTGGCAGGGCCGCGACAGCCATGTGGCTATCATCGTCTTCGACGGGATAGACAGTTTCGGGCGCATGATCACCGCCGACGTGGCGGCCCTGTCGGGCAGCAATTTCGACGTCGCGCGCAATCCGTTCACCGGAGACATCACCGGCTGCGCCTTCTCCACCACGGGCGGTGGCCAGTGCTTCAACGATGCCTTGTCGGGCATCACCGACGCCAATTTCCGCTATCGCGGCGTATCGGCGCAATATTCGCTGCGGCGCGGGCCGTGGGGCTGGGGCGTTGGCGCGGGCTATTCGCAGCGCAAGTTCATCACGCCCAACGGCCAGACCGTGTTGATCCGCGGATCGCGGGACGAAAACTGGTATGGCAACGGGTCGGTCAGCTATATGTTCAACGATCGCGACAGCATCGATCTGGTTGGCTACGTGAATTATTTCGATGCCAGCGGTGGACGGCCAGATGTGTTGAACTATGGGTCATTCGCCAGCTATTACAAGGGGTTGTCTCGCCGCCTGTCCGCCTCCGCCTCGCTTGGCCTGGACGGGGTGCAGGCGGATGATCTGGACACCATCATCAGCGCGATGGGGCAGGTCGGCCTGCGCTACAGCTTCTAACCGGTCGCCTTGGAGACGAAGAGATGTACGATCAATTCTACGGATTGCAGGGCCGTCCGTTCCAGCTGACGCCGGACCCGCATTATTATTTCGAAAGCGCGACTCATCGCAAGGCGCTGTCCTATCTGGGCTATGGCCTGGCGCAGGGTGAAGGTTTCATCGTCATCACCGGCGATATCGGCGCGGGCAAGACGACGCTGGTCGGCCATCTGATGCAGACGATCGATCCGGCGCGGCTGACCGCGGTCAAGATCGTGTCGACCCAGGTGGAGGGCGACGACATGCTGCGCCTCGCCGCGCAGAGTTTCGGCCTGTCTACCGACGGCCTGTCCAAGGCGGCGATCCTGCAACAGGTCGAAGCCATGCTTCATGCCCAGGCGCGCGCCGGGCGACGCAGCCTGCTGATCGTGGACGAGGCGCAGAACCTGCCCGTTTCCGCGATCGAGGAATTGCGGATGCTGTCCAACTTCCAGTTGGGGGGGCAGTCCTTGCTCCAGATATTCCTGCTGGGTCAACCGGAGTTTCGCGACCTTCTCCAGTCGCCCGAACTGGAGCAGTTGCGCCAGCGGGTGATCGCGACCCATCATCTGGAACCGATGATGGCCAATGAAGTCGAACCCTATATCCTTCATCGCTTGGCGATCGCGGGCTGGAGCGGCGATCCGGCCTTCACGCCGGGTGCCTTTTCCGGTCTCTATGCGGCGACGAATGGCGTGCCCCGTCGCCTGAACGCGCTGGCCAGCCGGGTGCTGCTGCTGGGCGCGATCGAACAATTGCACGTCATCGACGAGGAGGTCGTGGACGCCGTCGTGGCGGATATGGGCCTGGACGTCGATATCGCGCCGGCGCCGGTTGCGCCGTCGCTGCTCGATGTCGCCGAGGAACCGGAAGCGGTCGAACAGGAGTCCGTCGAACTGGCGGTCGCGGAGGAGAGCGTCGAGGAGGAACAGATCGAGGATCAGCCCGCCCCGCCACCCTTTAGCTACCATCCGGCCGAGGATCAGGTTGCCGATGAGCTGGCCGAAGAAGACACTATCGAACTGGATGCCGCCTGGGCGCGGCCGGACAGGACGACGGCCGAGATCGAACCGGTCGCCGCGGCCGCCTTCGATCCGGTCGAACCGGAAGACGATTATGCGGTCGAAGAGCCTGTGACGCCCAGCGTCGCAGCGCCGTTCGCCCGCCCGGCCTTCGCCGCCTTTGCGCCGCCGCAAGCGGTGGAGTCTGTGGTCGAACCGGAAGCCGAGCTTGACCCCGTCGAAGATGAAGCCGAGCCGGAGGTTGCCGATGTTGCGGCGCCGTTCGCGCTGGAGCAGGACGAAGCCGACAGCGTCGTGGAGGCCGAACCGTCGGTCGCGGTCGAGGCTTTCGATGACGTCGAATCGTTGGTCGAAGCCGAGTCGGTTGAAGCCGGACCCGAATCCTTTGTCGAACCGGCGGCAGAAGCGTTGGCCACGGTGGATGCCGTCGATATCGAGGTTCTGCGCGCCGACATGCTGGGTGAGATCGAGGCGCTGCGCGCCGAGATCGCATCGCTGCGGGCGGTGCAGTCGCACATTCCCTTTGGCCAGCCGGTACAGGCGGAAATCGATCCGGAAGCGCTCAAGGGCTGTTTCACCCTGATCGAGGAACGGCTGTCGGCGCTGGAGTTCCGCGCCGAGGAGCAGGATACGGCCCTGCGCCGCGTGCTGACCCTGCTGGTGGACTGGGTGGAGCGTGAGGAGCGGATGGCGGATGTACAGGCAGGCGTCGCCGCCTGACGCCTATATGACGGATAAGGTTAGACAA
Source organism: Sphingobium cupriresistens LL01 (assembly GCF_001046645.1). Classification (NCBI taxonomy): domain Bacteria; kingdom Pseudomonadati; phylum Pseudomonadota; class Alphaproteobacteria; order Sphingomonadales; family Sphingobiaceae; genus Sphingobium; species Sphingobium cupriresistens. Next base: position 2,130,117 of record NZ_KQ130434.1, on the reverse strand, counting down.
TCATGCAGAACGCCCTGTCTGTCGATGTCGAGGATTGGTTCCAGGTCGGCGCGTTCGAGCGCACGCTCAAGCGTGCCGACTGGGACGGCCTGACCCATCGGGTCGAAGCCAATAGCGACGCCGTGCTGGACCTGTTCGCGCAGGCCGACGTCAAAGCGACCTTCTTCACCCTGGGCTGGGTGGCGGAGCGCTATCCTGCGCTCATGCGGCGCATTGCGGATGCCGGCCATGAAGTCGCCAGCCATGGGTACGACCATGCCCGCGTTTTCACCTTCACCCCGGAAGAATTTCGCGCCGACCTGCGCAAGTCGCGCGCCATATTGGAGGATGCGAGCGGGCAGGCGGTCACCGGCTATCGCGCGCCCAGCTTCTCCATCGATCCGCGCACGCCCTGGGCGCATATGATCTTGGCGGAGGAAGGTTATCGCTATTCCTCCAGCGTCGCGCCGATCCGGCACGACCATTATGGCTGGCCCGATTCGCCGCGCTTCGCCTGGAAGCCGGTGGCGGGATCGGATCTGGTCGAATTGCCCGTCACCACCGCCAAATGGGGCAAGCGCACATTGGCGGCGGGGGGTGGGGGCTTTTTCCGCCTGCTGCCATACGCCTTTTCGCGCTGGGCGATCCGGCAGGTCAATGACCAGGCTGGCCGCCCCGCGATCATCTATTTCCATCCCTGGGAAATCGACCCGGACCAACCGCGCGTTTCGGGCGCGCCGCTGCGGTCGCGCCTACGTCATTACAGCAACCTGTCGGTGATGGCGGCCAAACTGCGTCGCCTGACCCGCGATTTCGCCTGGACTCGCGTCGATGCGCTGGCGGACGCGGAAGCGGCGCGCGCGTCATGATGGTCGGCAATCTCGCCGGCTTGGGCGTCACGATGCTGGACGTTGACGATCCCACTCAGGCGCAGGCTGCCGACGCTTTCGTCATGGCCCATTCCGACGGCACGCCCTTTCATCGCACCGCTTGGCTGCGCGCGATCACGCAGGCGATGGGGCACCGCGCGCTGCTGCTCGCCGCCTTCGCGCCCTCTGGCCAAATTCGGGGCTTGTTGCCTCTGCACCATGTAAAGAGCCGGTTGTTCGGTGATGCGCTGGTGTCGTCGGCTTTTGCGGTCGATGGCGGATTGCTGGTTGCGGATGACCGGGCGACAGCAGCGCTCGCCGCTGCGGCCCAGGGGCTGGCGGGCGACAGAGGCGGTCCGCCGCTGGAATTGCGCGGCGGGCCTGCGCCGGGCGGCGACTGGCAGCGGCGCGAAGGCGAATATGTCGGCTTTGTCCGGCCGCTGGCCGCAGATGACGAAGCGGACCTGCGCGCCATCCCGCGCAAGCATCGCGCCGAACTGCGCAAGGCGCTCGCCAATTCGTCGCTCAATGTCGAAACCGGGCGCAGCGATCGTCTGCGGCGCGACCATTATCGCGTTTATGCGGCCAGCGTTCGCAATCTGGGCACGCCTGTCTTCCCCAAACAGCTGTTTCACTCGGTGTTGCAACAGTTTGGCGAGGATGCCGACATTTTGGTGGTGCGCGAAGGTGATCGGCCTGTGTCCGCGGTGCTGACGCTTTATCATCAGGGGCGGGTGATGCCCTATTGGGGCGGCGGCGTCGCCGATGCGCGGCGGCTGCGCTCCAACGAACTCATGTATTATCGGCTGATGGGGCATGGCCGGGCGCGTGGCATGAGCCAGTTCGATTTCGGCCGCTCCAAGGTTGGCAGCGGGCAGGCGGCGTGGAAGAAGAGCTTCGGCTTCGATCCTGTCCCGCGCGTCTATCATGGCTGGTCGGCGGATGGCGCCAGGCGCGACGTCAATCCGACCAGCGCCAAATATCAACGGAGGATCAACCTGTGGAAGCGTCTGCCGCTGCCCGTCGCCAATCTGCTGGGGCCGATGATATCGCGCGGCCTTGGTTGATACGCATACAAAATATTCAATCCTGACCGCTAGGTTCGGGCGGGGGTGACGAGGGAATGACGTCCATGAATGCAATCACCGGTCTGGGGGTCATCGTCGATGAAGCGCGCCTGTCCGATGCCGTGACCGTCGCCGGGATCGACGCCTGGGTCTGCGCCCAGCCGGCTTCGACCCCCTTCCATCGGCCTGGCTGGATCATGGGGGTCGAAGCAGGCACCGGGCAAAAGGCCAAGATGCTGGTCGCGCGCCAGATCGACGGGGCGATCGTCGGCCTGTTGCCGCTGACCTATATCCGTTCGATCTTGTTTGGACGTGCGCTGGTGGGGAGTGGCTTTGCCGTCGATGGCGGCATATTGGCCAGCCATCGCAAGGCCGGGCCGGCGCTGGCCGACGCCGCCTGGACCCTGGCGGAACAACTGGGCTGCGACACGCTGGAATTGCGCGGCGGGGAAGCGCCCGGCGGTCCGATTTGGCAGGAGAAGGCGGACGCCTATCTGGGCTTCTCGCGTGCGCTCGCGGCCGATGACGAGGCGGAACTGAAGGCCGTCCCCAAGCGCCACCGGGCGGAAATCCGCAAGGGGATGGCGAATGACCTGCAATTCGAGACGGGGCGCGACAAGCGGATGCGCGACATCCATTACCGGCTCTACGCCCATAGCGTTCATAATCTGGGCACGCCGGTCTTCCCGCGCGCCTTGTTCGACCAGATCATGGACCGGTTCGGCGACGACGCCGACATCGCTCTGGTTTCAAAGGATGACGTGCCGCTGTCGGCGGTCATCAGCTTCTATCATCGCGGCGCCTGTATGCCCTATTGGCATGGCGCGGGCGAAGGCGCACGCGCGATGCGATCCAACGAATTTCTCTATTTCAGTTTGATGCGGGCCGCACGCGAGCGGGGCTGCGCCGTCTTCGATTTCGGCCGGTCGAAGGTCGGCACCGGCCCCGCCGCCTGGAAGAAGACCTGGGGGTTCGAGGGCGAACCGCTCGGCTATCATCTGCGCACCGCGCCGGGTAAGGAGACGCGCGACGTCAATCCGCTGTCTCCGCAATATCGGCGTAAGGTCGAATATTGGAAGAAACTGCCCGAATCGATCGCCAACCTGATCGGGCCGCATATTGCGCGAGGGCTGGGATGACCGGCGAGATACTTTTCCTCTGCCACCGCATCCCCTTTCCACCGGACCGGGGCGACAAGATCCGCTCCTATCACCTGCTCCAGCGGTTGGCGCAAATCGCGCCCGTCCATGTCGGCTGCTTTGCCGACGATGATCGCGACATGGGTTTTGCAAGCGACATGGCGCAGGTCGCGGTCAGCCAGTGCGTGCTGATGCGCGACCGGTCGAAACTGGTCGCCGGGCTGACGGGTCTGGCCAAACGCCAGTCGCTCCTCGTGTCGCTGTTCGATCATCCCGGCCTGCATCGCTGGGTGGCGCAGACGCTGGCGCAGCGACCGATCCGCGCCGTCGTCGCCTATTCGGCGCAGATGGCGCATTTCGTGCCCGTGCTGCCCGCTGACGTGCGTTTCCTGATGGATTTCGTCGATTTCGATTCCGCCAAATATGCGACCTATGGCGCAGAAGGGGCGGGACCGATGGGCTGGATCAACCGGCGCGAGGGCCGAGTGTTGCTCGACTTCGAACGGCGGACGGCGGCGCGCGCCGACATCAGCAGCTTTGTCAGTGAAGCGGAGGCCGCCCTGTTCCGCGACGCTTGCGGCCTGGACGCCAACCGCGTGGTCGCAATCGAGAATGGCGTGGCGCTGGACTATTTCGATCCGGCGGCGGATTTTCCTGCCGTCGATCGCGGGGAGGGGCCGCTGCTCGTCTTCACCGGGCAGATGGATTATCGCCCCAATGTCGAGGCGGTCGAGAGTTTCGCGCGCCAGAGTTTGCCCGCCATTCGCATCGTTCATCCCGATGCCCGCTTCGCCATTGTCGGGCGCAATCCGGCCAAGGCGGTGGAGGCGTTGGCCGACTTGCCCGGCGTGATCGTGACCGGCGGAGTGCCCGATGTGCGTGGCTGGCTGGCGGCGGCGGATGTCGTCGTCGCGCCGCTGCGGATCGCGCGCGGCATCCAGAACAAGGTGCTGGAGGCGATGGCGATGGCGAGGCCAGTCGTCGCCTCGCCGCAGGCGGCCGAAGGAATCGACGCCAGCGACGACGTCCATTTTCTGGTCGCCGCCAATCCGGCGGAAGAAGCGGCGAAGATCGTCGCGCTGCTGGCGGACTCTGCGCGTGCGCAGCGACTGGGCCTCGCCGGGCGCAAGCGGACGGAGGAACGCTATCGCTGGTCCGCTACGTTGGCGGCGCTGCCCGACCTGCTGCTGGGATCGCCCGCCCAGAGCGCGTGCGCGGCGTGAACGAACGGGCGATCTCCATGGACCGGATGCCGCTCACAGACCTGACCGGCTGGCGCGGTCATCTGATCGCGCTGGGCGTCGTCGCTTTTGCGATCATCGCGCTGTTCTTCGCCGATGTCCGGGGCATGGTGTCGATCTGGTGGAACGCCTCCACCTTCGGCCACTGCCTCTTCATCCCCTTCCTCATCGCCTGGCTGGTGCAGCAGCGCCTGCCCGGATTGCGGCAACTGGAGCCGGTCGCCTGGACGCCGGGGCTGGTCTGGCTGGGGGCGGGCGCGCTGGCCTGGCTGCTGGGCGCAGCGGCGGGCGTGGCGATGGTGCGCCACGGCGCACTGATTATGATGTTGCAGGGTGCGACCATCGCGCTGCTCGGCCCGGCGGTGGCGCGGGCGCTGCTCTTCCCGCTTTTCTACGCCTTTTTCATGGTGCCCTTTGGTGAGGAGATCGTGCCGCCGCTGCAACTGGTGACGGCGCGGCTGGCCATGCTGCTGCTCGACCTGTCTGGCGTGCCGGCGCATATGGAGGGCATCTTCATTACGACGCCGACCGGCTATTTCGAAGTGGCCGAGGCCTGTTCGGGCGCGAAATTCCTGATCGCGATGACCGCCTATGGCGCTTTGGTCTGCAATGTCTGCTTCAAAAGCTGGTCGCGCCGCGCGGTGTTCCTCGCCGGAGCGCTCAGCCTGTCGGTGCTGGCCAATGGGGTGCGCGCCTTCGCCACCATATTGGTCGCCCATCTCACCACCGTCGATGCCGCCGTGGGCTTCGACCATGTCGTCTATGGCTGGGTCTTTTTTGCGATCGTCATGGCGATCGTCATGGCCACCGCCTGGCCCTTCTTCGATCGCAAGCCGGGCGATCCCTGGTTCGATCCGCGCGCCCTGCAAGGCGCGGTGCGTGCGTCGCCGCGCACCGGCACAATTGCCGGAGGTGCGCTGGCGATGATCGTCGCGGCGCCCCTGTGGCTCGCCACGACCGCCGCGACCGCCGATCCGCTGCCGCTTGCACTGACCCTGCCCATGGTGGAGGGCTGGACCCGGACCGACGCGCGCCAGGCCTATCCGTGGACGCCGCGTTTCGATGGCGCGGATCATTTCGTCATCGGCCGCTACCGCAACGGACGAGGGCAAGTCGTGGACCTCGCCATCGCCGCCTATGCGCGACAGGAAGAGGGGCGCGAACTGGTGGGCTTCGGCCAGGGGGCGGCCGATCCCGACAGCGAGTGGGTCTGGTCGTCGCCGGCCCGCGCGCCCGCTTATGGCCGGGGCGAGCAGATCACCGCGCCTGGCCCGGTGGTGCGCCACGTCGTGAGCTTTTACGGCATAGGCGGCGGCGCATTGTCCGGCAGCAAGCCTGCGGTCAAGCTGGCGACGATGAAGGCCCGGCTGCTGGGGCAGGATCAGCGTGCCGTCGCCCTGTTGGTGTCGGCGGAAGACGCCGAAGGGCGGTCGTCCGACGCGGCGATCGCCGCGTTCCTGACCGATTTGGGCGACGTGCGGGTTTTGGCTGACCGCAGCGTCGGTATCCGCTAGGGCCTATTCGCATGTGCGGCATAGCAGGCATCTTCCATCTCGAAACGGCCAAGCCCGTGGACCCTGCGCGGGTGCGCGCGATGCTGGACGTCATGCCGCATCGCGGGCCGGACGGCAGCGGCATCTGGACTGCGCCGGGCGTGGGGCTCGGCCATCTACGCCTGTCGATCATCGACCTGGAAGCCGGCGCTCAGCCGATGCTGACCGAGGATGAGAGCCTCACCGTCGTCTTCAACGGCGAAATCTATAATTTCGCCGAGGTACGCGCAGAATTGCAGGCGAAGGGCCATGTGTTCCGCACGCATAGCGACACCGAAGTCATCCTGCATGGTTATCGCCAATGGGGCGAGGAGTGCGTGCAGCGCTTCAACGGCATGTTCGCCTTCGCCCTGTTCGATGCGCGGGCGCAGGCGCTGTGGCTGGTGCGCGACAGGCTGGGGGTCAAGCCGCTCCATTATGCGTTGCTGTCCGATGGCAGCCTGATCTTCGGGTCGGAATTGAAGAGCCTGCTGGCGCACCCCCTGCTGCGCCGCGCGCCGGATTTGTCGGCGGTCGAGGATTATTTGGCCTATGGCTATGTGCCCGACGACGCCTGCCTGGTCGCGGGCGTGCGCAAGCTGGGCGCGGGCGAGACGCTGCGGCTGGTGCGCGGGCGGCCCTTGCCGCAGCCGCAACGCTATTGGGATATCAGCTTCGCCGACCGGACCAAGGCGTCACCGCAAGCGCTGGAGGAAGAACTGGTCGCGTTGATGCGGCAGGCGGTGCGATCGCGCATGGTCGCCGACGTGCCGCTGGGCGCGTTCCTGTCGGGGGGCGTGGACAGCAGCAGCGTCGTCGCGCTGATGGCTGAAGCCTCGTCCCAGGCGGTCAAGACCTGCACCATTGGTTTCGACGTCGCCGCGCTGGACGAGACAGCCTATGCCGATCGCATCGCGCGCCGCTTCGCTACCGACCATCGCAGCCGGATCGTATCGCCTGACGATTATGGGCTGATCGACCGGCTGGCCTTTCATTTCGACGAGCCTTTCGCCGACGCCTCTGCGCTGCCGACCTTCCGCGTGTGCGAACTGGCGCGTGAGCAGGTGACGGTGGCGCTGTCGGGCGACGGCGCGGACGAGGCATTCGCCGGCTATCGCCGCCATCGCTTCCAGATGCAGGGCGAGCGTTTCCGCAGCCTGATCCCGGCGTCGGTGCGCCAGCCGCTGTTTGGGACGCTCGGTAAATATTATCCCAAGGCCGATTGGGCGCCGCGCGCGCTGCGCGCGAAATCGACCTTCCTGGAACTGGCGGGGGAGGGCGGGGAAGCCTATGCCGCGTCGGTAGGCGTCACGCCGCACGCGCTGCGCCAGCGATTGTTCAGCCAGGAGATGAAGGGCCGGCTGGGCGCCTATCGCGCCGAGGACCGTTATATCAAGGCGATGGAGGATGCGCCCGCGCGCGATCCTCTCGACCGGGCGCAATATGCCGACATCCGCATCTGGCTGCCCGGTGACATCCTGACCAAGACCGACCGGATGAGCATGGCCGTCAGCCTGGAGGCGCGCGAGCCTCTGCTGGATCATCGTCTGGTCGAATTCGCCGCCCGCCTGCCGGTGGCGCAGCGCATCCGCGGCAATAGCGGCAAATATCTGATGAAGAAGGCGATGGAGCCGTTCCTGCCGCAGGACATTCTTTATCGCCAGAAAATGGGCTTCGTGACGCCGATCAGCGCCTGGTTCCGGGGCGCTCTGGCGGGCGAGGCAACCGCGATCGCGGGCGGCTCCGCGCTGGCCAGGACCGGCTGGTTCGACACCAGGATGCTGGCGAAGGTCGCGGCGGACCATCGATCGGGCGTGTCGGATCATGGCCGGCTGTTGTGGCAGTTGCTGATGCTGGACAAGGCGCTGACGCGGTTGTTCGCGGTCTAACCACCCAGATCCGTTCGTTGCGAGCACGGTCGAGAAACGCGGGCACAGCGTTGGGCGCTTCTCGACCGCGCTCGAAGCGAACGGGTGGGGGGACGCGAACCCCTTGCAACCCGCCTCTCCCGGTGCCAACGGAACGCATGGCGATAATCAGGGCGCATCGGTGACAGTCTCGAAGGAAATCGTGCGGCTGCGGCTTTATGCGCTGTGTCTGGCTGGCGACATGGCGGGGCTGTTCTGCGCCTTCCTGGCCGCCAACTGGTTCGTGCTGGGCGCGCTCTGGGGCGAGCCGGGGAAACCCCATGGCCTCGTCATGTTCGCCATGGTCGCGCCGCTCTATGCGCTGCTGGCGGTGCAGGGTGGCGCCTATGGCATCAATACGCTGGACCGGGTGCGGCGGGGGATCGTGCGGGCGCTGTGGGCGCTGGCGCAGGCGGCGCTGCTGATGCTGCTGATCGTCTATCTGGGCAAGATCGCCGAGCAATTGTCGCGCCTGACCTTCATTACCGGCCTTACGCTCAGCGCCATCGCGGTGACGCTGGTGCGGCTGGCGGTCGTGCGACTCGCGGTGCGGGTATTGGGCGATGTGCCGCATCTGACCGCGGTCATTCTGGACGGCGTGGCGATCGAAACCGGGCCGCATATGGACCTGATCGACGCCGATGCCGCCAACCTCCATCCCGAACGGCATGACGCCGACATGGCGGCGCGGCTGGCGGCGGCGGTCGGCATGGCGGAGCGGGTGATCGTCGCCTGTCCGCTCGATCGGATGGCGGACTGGTCGGCGGCGCTCAAGTCGCTGTCGGCGCGGGGAGAGATCGTCGTCCCAGAACTGCTGCGCTTCGCCCCGGCGCGGATCGATGAACTGGATGGTCAGCCCACCATTATCGTCGCCGGCGGTCCGCTCCATTTCCGCGATCGGCTGATCAAACGGCTGTTCGACCTGATCGTCGCCGCGGTCGCGACCATCCTGCTGTCGCCGATCCTGATCGCGGCGACGCTGGCGGTGCGCCTGACCAGCCCCGGCCCCGCGCTGTTCCGCCAGCCGCGCATCGGTAAGGACGCCCGGCCCTTCGCCATCTACAAGTTCCGCTCGATGCGGGCGGAGGCGAGCGACCACAAGGCGGCGACCCTGACCCGGCGCGACGACGATCGGGTGACGAAGGTCGGCGCCTTCCTGCGCAAGACCAGCATCGATGAACTGCCGCAATTGTTCAACGTGTTGAAGGGCGACATGAGCATCGTCGGCCCGCGTCCCCACGCCGCCGCCGCCAAGGCCGGCGACAGCCTCTATTGGGAGGTCGATGCCCGCTATTGGGAACGGCATTGCATCAAGCCGGGCATGACCGGCCTGGCGCAGGTGCGCGGCCATCGCGGTTCCACCGATCATCATCAGGATCTGATCGACCGGCTTCAGTCGGACCTCGAATATGTCAGCGACTGGTCGGTCTGGCGCGATCTGCGGATCATCTTCGCGACGCTGGGCGTGCTGGTCCATCACAAGGCCTATTGAGCGATGGCGACGGACCTGATCCTTGGCGTTGTCCTTCTGCTCTGCCTGCTCGCGGTGGCGTGGCCGTTTCTTGTCTACCCGCTGATCCTGCGCGCGCTACCGACCGTAGCGGAAACGCCGGTCGATAGCCCATCCCCCAGCGCCTCCCTGCTGTTCTGCGCTTATAATGAGGCGGCGGCGATGCCGGAGAAGCTTGCCAATCTGGCGATGCTCAAGCAGCTTCATCCCACCCTTGAAATCCTCGCCTTCGATGATGGTTCGTCCGACGGCACCGGCGACCTGATCGCCGCGCAAGGCGATCTGGTGACGCTCATCCGTGGGCCGGGGCGCAGCGGCAAGGCGCATGGCATGAAGCAACTGGCCGTCCGCGCGCGAGGGGAGATACTGATCTTCACCGACGCCAATGTGCTGTTGGACGGGGAAGCGGTGGAGCGCCTGCTCGCCCGCTATGCCGACAGTCAGGTCGGCGGCGTGCTGGGGTCGCTCCACTATATTGGCGCGGAGGATAGCGCGACCGCCTCGGTCGGGTCGCTCTACTGGCGGATCGAGGAACGGTTGAAGGATGAGGAATCGCGCACCGGCAATGTGTTGGGCGCCGATGGCTCCATCTTCTCGATCCGGCGCAGCCTCTATCCCGATTTCCCCGACAGCGTGCTGGACGATTTGACCGTGTCCATGGCGGTCCTGTTCGCGGGCAAGCGCCTCATCAAGGCGAAGGATGTGATCGCGCGCGAACGGCTGGTGACAGCTCGCAAAGACGAATATCGGCGTAAGGTCCGGATCGCGGCGCGCGCCTGGCATACCCATGTTCATTTGCGGCCGCAGTTGCGGCGTTTGGGCGCCCTGGACCGGTTCAAATATGCGTCGCGCAAGATCGTCCGCTGGTTTGGCGGGCTGTTCATTCTGGTCGGCGGACTCGCTGCGGGCGCGCTGGCGATGCGGGTGTCGCCGGCGCTCTATCTGGCGGGTGCGCTGGGCGTGGCGCTGCTGCTGTGGATCGGCGTGCGGGCGAAGAGCGGTCCTGTCGCCGCGCTGGTCGATGTGCTGATCGCCTATGCCGCGACCCTTCAGGGCGTCGCCAAGGCGATGACGGGGCGCACCGTCACCGTCTGGAACCCCGCCCAGTCGCGCTAAATCGGCCGCGCTGCGCTACTGCCCCTTCACATAGACCCGCTTGCCGCCGATCCAGGTTTCCAGCACCTGGGTCTGGCGGATGTCGGCGGGACGTGCCGTCGAAATGTCGCGGTCGATCAGCAGGAAATCGGCACGCTGGCCGGGGACCAGGCTGCCGAACTTTTTGTCGGCGAAACTGGCATAGGCGGCCTGGCGCGTGAAACCATCCAGCGCGGCTTCAAAGCTGACGCGCTGATCGGGCCTCCAGCCGCCCACGGGTTCGCCCTTGCCATCCTCGCGGCTCATGGCCACGGCGATGCCCGCAAAGGGGTTGGGGCTTTCCACCGGCACGTCGGATCCGAAGGCCAGTGGCACCTTGTTGTCCAGCATCGTCTTCCACGCATAGGCGCCGTTCAGCCGGGCTTCGCCCAGCCGCGCCGTCGCCATCCGCCAGTCCGACGCTTCATGGACCGGCTGCATCGACGCGATAGCGCCTAGCGACCCGAAGCGGGTCAGGTCGCTAGGGCTAACGATCTGCGCATGTTCCACGCGCCAGCGCCGGTCGCCCTTATAGGTGTCGTTCAGTTCCTCGATCGCGTTCAGCAATTCATGATTGGCCGCGTCGCCGATGGCGTGGACGGCGACCTGGAAATTATCCATCGCCGCGCGGCTCATGAAGTTGCGCAACTGCGTGTCGGGGATCATCGGCAAGCCACGCTGGCCCGGCGCATCGGCATAGTCGGCGCGCAGCCATGCGCCCCGCGAGCCTAGCGCGCCGTCGAGCAATAGCTTCACGCCGCCCATGCGCAGATGGTCGTCATAGAGCCAGGGCGTTGGTTCCGGCCCGGCGATCAGCACCATATTGTCGATGCCATAGGCATAGGACATGATCCGCACGCGCAGCGCGCCGCGATCGGCCGAACGGCGAAACGCCTGCCAGTCTTCAATGCTGGTGCCCATGTCGGCAATGCCGGTGATGCCAACCGCCAGCAGCGCGCGCTGCGCCTTTTCCAACGCGATGTCGCGGTCCTTGGGCGCGGGCGGCGGTGTTACCTTCTGGATCAGGTCCATCGCCTTGTCGACGAAGACGCCGGCCGGCTTGCCGCCCGCCATCTCGATCCGGCCGCCCATCGGCGCCTTGGTCGCAGGCGTGATGCCCGCCGCGCGAATCGCCGCGCTGTTGGCCCAGCCGGCATGGCCGTCGATCCGCTCCAGCCACACCGGAATGTCGCCGACCGCCGCGTCCAGTTCTGCGGCGGTGGGGAAGCGCCCCAGACCCCATTGTTCCTGATTCCAGCCGGTGCCGATGATCCACTTGCGCCCGGCATTGGCCTGCGCATAGGCGCGGATCTTGGCCTGCGCCTCCGCCAGCGATCGCGTTTCCGACAGGTCGAGCGTGATCAGCGACAGGCCATAGCCCATCACATGCCCATGCGCGTCGATCAGGCCGGGGATCAGCGTCTTGCCGCCCGCATCCAGCTTGAACGCCAGCCCTTTGGGCGGTTCAGGCCAGGGCTGCCCCTTTTTCGGCTTTTTGGGCCGCTCATATTTGGGCTCCTGATAACGGCCCGGCAGCAGCTTTTCGACCTTGCCGTCATCGTCGATCAGCAGCGCGCCAAAGCGCACGACCTTGCCGCTGGGGTCCAGCGCGATGCCGTTGACATTGTCGATCACGCCAGAGGCGTAAGCGGGGAGGGGCAGGGCGAGCGCAGCAATGGTCGCGATATAGAGGGGTTTCATGCGCGGGTGATCCGGCGCACCAGCGCGCTGGTGTCCTGACGGTTGCCGCCCATAGCCTGCACGTCGGCGTAGAATTGATCGACCATCGCGGTCACTGGCAATGTGGCGCCGTTGGCTCGCGCTTCCTCCAGCGCCAGGCCCAGATCCTTGCGCATCCAATCCACCGCAAAGCCGAAATCAAAACTGTCCTGCGCCATCGTCTTCCACCGATTGTCCATCTGCCAGCTTTGCGCCGCGCCGCCGGAAATCGCCTCGAACACCCTGTCCAGGTCAAGTTCGGCCGCCTGGGCGAAGCGCAGCGCTTCGGACAGGCCCTGCAACACGCCGCCGATGCAAATCTGGTTCACCATCTTGGTCGTCTGGCCCGCGCCTGCGCCGCCGACATGCACGATCCGCGCGGCATAGGCCTGCATCACCAGCTTCGCCGCCGCCACCGCCGGTTCGCTGCCGCCGCACATGATTGACAGCTTGCCATTCTCGGCTCCCGCCTGACCGCCCGACACCGGCGCGTCGACGCTATGGATGCCGCGGCTCTCGCCCTCGACGAACAGCTGCCGCGCGATCCGTGCCGACACGGTGGTATGGTCGATGAACAGGCTGCCTTCCTTCATCGATCGGAAAGCGCCTTCGCGTCCCAGCGTGATCTGCGACAGGTCATCGTCATTGCCGACGCAACTGATGACGATCTCCGCATCCTCCGCCGCCTTGGCCGGGCTGATCGCGACGGCGCCGCCATAGGCTTCCGCCCAGCTCTTCGCCTTGCCGATGGAGCGATTGTAAACGGTCAGGCTGTGCCCCGCCTTGGCCAGGTGCCCTGCAACCGGGCTGCCCATGACGCCCAGGCCGATAAACGCGATATTAGCCATATGCCTCGTACATTTAGTGCGTGGTTCCCGCCATAGGGCCAGTTTTCCGACAGTGCCAGTTTCTTCGCCCGCAATTTTCGTTTAGGTGCCCGCACATGAACACGCTCGCCAAGATCGAAAGCGCCCTGCCGCTGCCCATCACCGTCGATGACATCCTTGCCGCCCGCACCCGGATTGCGGGTTCGATTGTCAAGACGCCGACTTTGATCAGCCAGACGCTGTCGAACATGCTGGGCTGCAACGTCTATCTGAAGTTCGAAAATCTCCAGTTCACCGCCGCCTATAAGGAACGCGGCGCGCTCAATCGCCTGATCCAGCTGGATGACGCAGCCAAAGCCAAGGGCGTGATCGCGGCATCCGCGGGCAATCATGCACAGGGTCTGGCCTATCATGGCAAGCGGCTGGGCGTGCCCGTCACCATCGTCATGCCCACCACCACGCCCACGGTGAAGATCACGCAGACGCAGGGCCATGGCGCGACCGTGGTGCAATATGGCGAGAAATTCGACGACGCTTACGCCCATGCGCGGCTGATGGAGGAGGAACAGGGCCTGACCTTCGTTCATCCCTTCGACGAACCCGACATCATGGCCGGGCAGGGCACGGTCGCGCTGGAAATGCTGGAAGATGCGCCGGAGATCGACACGCTGATCATCCCGATCGGCGGCGGCGGCCTGTTTTCGGGCATGGGCACCGCGGCGCGGGCGATGAAGCCGGATATCCAGCTTTATGGCGTGCAGGCGGAACTGTATCCGTCGATGTACGACTTCATCAAGGGCGCGGACCTGGCCTGCGATGGCGATACGCTGGCTGAGGGCATCGCCGTCAAGCAGCCCGGCGAGCTGACTCGCCGCTTCGTGGAGCGGCTGGCCGACGACGTGCTGCTGGTCAGCGAACGACGGCTGGAAGAGGCGTTGAGCCTGTTGCTGCAGATCGAAAAGACCGTGGTGGAGGGCGCGGGCGCCGCGGGACTCGCCGCGCTGTTGACCTATCGGGAGAAATTCGCCGGGCGCAATGTCGGGCTGGTGCTGACCGGCGGCAATATCGACACCCGCCTTCTCGCCAATGTGCTGCTGCGCGACCTCGCCCGGTCGGGCCGTCTGGCGCGCCTGCGGATCATCCTGCAGGATCGCCCCGGCGCGCTGTTCCATGTCGCCCGCATCTTCGATCAGGAAGCGGTGAATATCCTGGAACTGGCGCATCAGCGTATCTTCACCAACCTTCCGGCCAAAGGATTGACCCTGGACGTCGAGTGCGAAACGCGCGACCGCGGCCATCTGCAACGGTTGATCGCGGCGCTGGGCGAGGCCGGTTATGAGGTCGCGCCGATCGAGGTTGCGTAACGGCGGGAGCGGACCACGATTTTTCGTGGTAAACGCCCTTTTCAGAGGAACATCGGGGCGGCATAGTCGAAAACATGACTGATGTCCGCCGCCATGAAAGGAAGCCTGGAGCGTGACCGCCGCCTTCCGTTTCCCTCGTTTCTTTGTCACCAATCCCAGCCCTTGCCCGTATCTGCCGGGCAAGAGCGAGCGGAAGGTGTTTACCGAACTGAATGGCGAGAATGCGACGGAGCTGAACGACGCGCTGGGCCGAATCGGCTTTCGTCGCAGCCAGAATGTCGCCTATCGGCCAAGCTGCGCGGATTGTTCCGCCTGCGTGTCGGTGCGCGTCTGCGCCAACGAATTTCAGCCCAATGCGACCCAGCGCAAGCTGATCCGTCGCAACAGCGACCTGATCGTCACGGCCTGTAAGCCCTGGTCCACCGAAGAACAGTTCGCCCTGCTCCAGCGCTATCTGGTCGATCGTCATCCCGGCGGCGGCATGACCGAAATGGACGAGATGGACTTCTCCGACATGGTCGAACAGACCCCGGTCGACAGCTATATCATCGAATATCGAGAACCGGGCGTCGATGGCCGCCCCGGCAAGCTGATCGGCGCCTGCCTGACCGATCGCCAGGGCGATGGCCTGTCGATGATCTACAGCTTCTTCGACACCACGCTGGAGCATCGGCCGGGCCTGGGCAATTATATCATCCTGGATCACATCACCCGCGCGGCGAGCGCCGGGCTGCCCTATGTCTATCTGGGCTATTGGGTCGATGGGTCGCAGCGGATGCAATATAAGATCCGCTATCGCCCGCTGGAAAAGCTCAGCCGCAGCGGCTGGGTCCGGTTCGACCCGCACGAGCAGGCGCAGGCCATTCGCGGCGCGCAACAGCGTGACGAACCGCCGCTTCCCGTCGAACTGGTGGGCATGTACCGCAAATAGACAGCCAGATCGGCGAAGGTCGATCGTTCAATGGTGGTTGTGCCATCCGTTTCGGTTGCTGCAACCTGATGCGCTTTTGTCTTGTCGGTCTTCGAACCGATTTTGCCGCCATTGCTGCGCTAGGTAAAACAGAACGGTGCCGCGCCAAACGCCAACGCGCGGGCTGGTCGAGGTTTAGATCCTGATGACATGCAGCGGACCCTGGCGTGTCTGGCGCGATGCGTCGGGCAGGACTTTCATCTGGGCCGACCACTACCGGGCGACACCTTCAGTTCTCCGAAATTCGATCGGCAAAAAAGGGGTCGGGCCTGTGCGGCCCGACCCCGATCCAGCGCTGGTCCGGCGTCGTGACTCGCCTGACCAGCGCTTATTTGCAGCGGCAGCTTCGAACGGCCCTGCGGCGTACCGGCTGGCGAACCGTTTCGGTGACGTAGGTGGTCGTCGTAGTCGTTGTCGTCTGGGCGGGCTGTATCGTGACGGTCGTCACCACCGGTGCAGGATAATAATAGCCACCCGCGATATAGCCGCCGCCCTGCTGCACCACCGGGCCCGGACCCGCCGACCAATGCGACGCCCCGGCATAAGGCGGCGCGTCATAGTCGACGCCAGCGCCGCGCACTTCGCCCTCGAACCGGCCGTCATAGGTGCCGCTCACCTGCCGCCCGTCATCCGTGGTCCAGGTGCCGGTCCAGCGGCCTTCATAATCGTTCTGGGTGGTGACGCTGTCGTCGGCGTAGCCATAGCCATCGTCATAGCCCACGCCCGGACGACGCGGCGGGGGCGGCGCGTTGCGGCGCGGTCCGTCTTCCGCCTTGTCGATCGCCAGGCCCGCCACGGCGCCGACGCCGGCGCCGATCAGCGTGCCCGCGGTGCGATTGCCGCGTCCGGCGATGCGGTTGCCCGCTACGCCTCCCACCACCGCGCCGATCGCGGCGCCGTCCACGCCATTGTCGCGGCGCGGTTCGTCATAATAGGCGTCATCGCCATCGGGACCATAGCCGCCTTCGTACCGATCCCAGTCGATGTCGCTGCGATGGTCGTAGACCCGACCATAACGGTCGGTCATCACTGCATCGTCATAATAGCGCGACCAACCATAGCCATAGGCTGGCGCGGGCAGGCCATAGGCGCCATAATTGGCGATATAATAATTGGGGCTGGTCCAATATTGCGGCAGGACATAGCCATAGACCGGGCGCCGATAACCGCCCCACCCGCCCGGCGCGCGCCAGCCGGCGAACCAGCGGCCGTTATGGCGCTGCCCCCAGCGATGCGCGCCCTTGTTCCAGTTTCCGTTCCAGCCGCCGCCGCCGGGACGCGGCATGTGTATACCGCCGGGCCGGGGGCCGGGGTGCGGCATCGACCCGCCGGGGCGTGGTCCGTTCGCACCGCCCGCGATCGCCGGTGTGGCGACGCCAGCCAGCGCAATGCTCGCCCCCAGAAGCAATAGGGTTGGAGTCCGCATGGTTAACACTCCCTGTTTTCATGGCGCGCCAACCGGATGCGCAGCCCAAAAATGCTAACGCTTCGTTTAGCATGGCGATCCGCGGCTATCCATGATCCAGGCCGTCAAATCCTGTCCCGAAACGGGGCGGAAAGGGGCGATGCCAAGACACGCCGTAAAGAAACAGGGTTAACCGATCAGGAAATACGCGCCGCGATCCGCGCCGCCAGCGCCTCCAGCCCCCTGGCATCATCCGAGTCGAACCGGGCGAGCAGCGGACTGTCGAGATCGATCACGCCGATCAGTCGTCCGTCGTGCAGCACCGGAACCACGATTTCGGATGCGCTGGCGGCGTCGCAGGCGATATGACCGGGAAAGGCGTGGACATCCTCCACCAATTGCGTTTCGCGGGCCGCCGCCGCCGCCCCGCATACGCCGCGGCCGACCGGGATGCGGATACAGGCGGGCTTGCCTTGGAACGGGCCAAGGACCAGTTCTTCCTCCACCATGCGATAAAAGCCCGCCCAGTTGAGATCGGGCAGGAACTGCCAGAGCAGGGCGGACAGGTTCGCCATGTTGGCGACCGGGTCCGGCTCCGATGCTGTCAGCGCATCGGCAGCCGAAAGCAGGTCGGCGTAGAGGGTGGGCTTGTCGGCGGTGGAGGGGGCGAAGTCGTACATCGCGGACATATAGGATGTCCGTTCCCCAAGGGCTAGGGCATCACGCGCCAAGGGCGTGAGCGATCCAATAGCCGCGTCAGCCCCGACAAATGCACGGGGGAGCGCCCGGTAGCGCAACGCACCTGAACGAACATGGCCATCGCGATGGAAGCAGGTGCAAAAAGATTATCGACCATCACGAGCAAAGGTGCGGCAAAGCCGAACCAGAGTGCGGCTCGTTCCGCTTTGTTCAATTGCTTCCAACGACCGAATAGGCAGACTGCAAATCCAAGGCTGGCGACGGTGAGGTCGTAGTTGAAAATATAGGGAAGCGTCAGGACGGTAGCGGAGGCGGCAATGAAAGCCAGTTCCTCATTGCGCACATACCGTGATTTCCAGACGCACCACAAGGCAAAGGCGGCGACGGCGATCTGTGCCGAAGTCGCGATTTCCATCGGAAGACCGCGCAACGCTACATAGGCGGACGGCATCATGAAGAAATAGAATTTATAGCTTTCATCCTGAAGAATGCGGGTTTGCAGCGACGATGTTTCGAGCAACCAGTCGCGCCATAAATCCCAACCGAAAATCGCGCCACTCGCCAGAATCAACCCGGCTGTGACCAGCACAGCTACGCCGATCGCACGCCATGCCTTGCGGATCAGCAAAGTAACCGCGATCAGCATTCCCAGATGCGGTTTGAGTGTCAACAGTCCCGCAATCGCTCCGGCCCGGCCCGGAAAACGAGCGAGCAGGGAAAAGAAGAGCAGCCACATGCCGCCAATGACGAATCCGTAATGCCCCGCCCAGATATTGACCAGCGCGGCAGGCGTCAGGATACTCGTCCACAGGGAAAGTTGGGGCGGCATGTAGGCGCGCGCGGTCCAGGCAAAGAAACCGGCGCCAATCAGCGTCCATGCCAGTAGGGCGATCGGATAGGGTAACGCGCCGAAGGACATGGCCAGAAATAGGCTATGTGGCGGATAGGAGTAATTATAGGGATCAAGTGGTCCGAAAATGGCTGACTGCCATAAACGGTATCCATCATAGTCGTAAAGCAGCGCAAGTTTGTCGGAGAGCGTCAATTGCCCGGCAGTCCACACGTTCAAGAAATCACGGCCGATGACTAGGCGCACCTCGCTCAAACGTAGGCCATCCAGTTGCATCAGGTCCGAAAGCATCAAGAAAGGCCCAAGAAAAGTTCCGCAAATCCATAGCAGCAGGATCGTTGAACGACGCGCATCCTGATGGCTTGATCCGATCACACCACACCCCATAGAAGTCCATCTAGGTGACCCCTATAGCCAGAAAAGTTGGTTAATCGGTTAAGATCGGACGTCACAACCGAACTTTTAGATCAGTCCAGTTGAACCTTTCCACGCCCCTGCTTGATCGTGCCGCGCGCTTTTTTGGCGTCGGTGCGCCGGGCCTTGGCCGCCTTGCCCGGTTTGGTGGCGATGCGGCGGGCGTCGCGGACATGGGCCTTGGCGATCATGGCGCTCAGGCGATCGCGCGCGTCCTGCCGGTTCGCCTCCTGCGTGCGAAAGCGGGACGCCTGGATCACGATCTCATTGCCGGATGTCAGGCGCGATCCGGCCAGTTCCTTGAGCTTGCGATAGGCGTAGGGCGGCAGGGCCAGCTTGAACAGGTCCACGCGCAACTGGACGGTCGTAGCCACCTTGTTGACATTCTGCCCGCCCGGCCCGCCGCCGGTGATGAAGCGCTCCTCCAGCGCATCATCGGGAATGTCAAAGTCCGGCATCGTCCAGCAAATCCTGGCCAAAGCCTGCCGCCGCGAAGGTCGCAGGCAGGGCGGCGCTCGCCTCCGCCGCGGGCTTGTCGCCGCGCGGCATACTCAGGAAACGACTGTGCAACAGCATGGCTCCTTCCCCGTCACCATAGACCGGATCGCCCACGATGCCGAAGCCCAGGCCATGCAGCGCATGGACGCGGATCTGGTGGGTGCGCCCGGTCTGGGGGGAGAAGGCGATCAGCGACCGGCCGTCCTTTTCCGCGACCTTGCGCCAGTGGGTGATGGCGTTCTTCCCCGCCTTGGCCGGGATCATGCGCCATCCTTCCGCCGCGGAACTGATCTTGCTGAGCGCCAGTTCGATCGTGCCTTCATCCTCTGTCGGCACGCCTTCGATCACCGCGACATAGCGTTTGACCACCGTCCCGGCCTCGAACGCGGCGGCGAAGCGCTTATGCGCCTTGGGGTTGCGGGCCAGCAGCAGGCAACCGCTGGTGTCGCGATCCAGCCGGTGTACCGGCAGCGGCCAGCGCTGGAAACCGAAGGTCAGCGAGGCGAGGTGATTTTCGAGCGCCATGGAGCCGTCGCGCGGCGCATCGACCGGCAGGCCCGCGGGCTTGTCGAGGATGAGGGCTTCGCCATCGATGAACAGCACATGGTCGGTAAGCAGGGCCAAGGAGGAGTTTCCGATCGGGACAATAAGGGGTGGGGAATTGACGCGCGCGCGGCTTCCTATAGGCGGTGGAGGCGATGGAATACAGGGGGCATGATCGGCGTCAGGCGCAATTTCGGCTGGACTGGGTCGATGTCGCGCGCGGATTGGGCATATGGGCTGTGGTGGTCGGCCATGTCTGGACCCGCGGGCCGCTTCGCGACGCCCTATATAGTTTCCATATGCCGCTCTTCTTCCTGCTGTCCGGGATGCTGTCGCGGCCCCAGGATGTCGGCGCGTTCACGCGGCGGCAACTGGTCGGTCAGATGCGGCCCTATCTTCTCTTCCTGGCGCTGTTGATCCTGATGGATCAGATCATCGAACCGCTGAAGGGCGGTCGGCCCATCTTCCATCAATGGCCGGATGATCTCGCACCGATCCTGCTGGGCGGCTTCTGGTTGCGCGGGCCTTACACCATCTTTTGGTTCGTGCCCTGCCTAATGATGGCGCGCATCCTGTTCAATGTCGCGCTCCGCCGCTGGCCCGATGTGCTGGACCGGCGCTGGGCGATGCTTCTGCCGCCGATGCTGGTCCTGGCCTATGCGCTGGGCTGGTGGACGCAGGCATCGCCGCTGGGTCTGCTGAGCGTGCCGATGGCCTTCGTGCTGCTGTGGGTGGGGGCGCTCTGGCCGCGGGTGCGGTGGCGGGGCTGGATGGTCGCCCCGCTGGGTGCGCTGGCCTTGGTCGGGCTGGCGGGGGTCATGCCGACGCTCAACATGAAGGCCGCAGATTATGGCTGGCCCTTGCTGTCGATCGCATCGGCCATCGCCACATCCCTATTGCTGTTCCGCCTGTCTGCGCTGGTAGCGCCCTTTGCCGGACCAGTCGCGGCGGTGGGGCGGGCGTCGCTGGTCATCATGTACGCCCATGTCGCCATCATCCATTATCTCTCCCCCTATATGGGCAAGCCGTGGCTATTGCTGGCGGCGCTGCTGATCCCGTTCGCGATCGCCCGGCTGATCCGCCTGTCGCCAGCGGCCAGCCGCTGGTTGAATTAGCCGTCCTGAATCAAAGACATGCGATCGTCAGCCCCTGCGCGGGCAACAATGGCATAGGCGGCCTGGGCGATGAGTTGCGCCTGAGTCAGCGACGCCTTGTCCTCCTTTGATGCCTGCGCGGTGGCGACCGGATCGGCGACAGCGGCGGCTTGGGGGGATGCGTAATAGCCCGCGTCGCTCAGTCGATCGGTCAGGGTCGCGTCTGGGGTGGGAGCGGCTGTCGCGGCGGTCACCTGGCGTGGGCCGGAGGACGGCGCGCTATAGGTCAGCGGTTCGGATGCCGTAGGGGTCGCAACAACGGGTTGCGGCGTCGATGTAACTGGATCGCTGGGGGCAGTTATTGTCGCTGGCGTCGGTGTCACGGGACTGACGACCGTATCCAGCGTCTTCTTGATTTGTCCCCACGCTGTGCTCGCGCCCGTCGCATTGATTGTGCTGGCCATTTAATAATTCTCCGGTCCCCCCGTTCTTATCCGTCATCGGGCCTGCCATGCCGTCAATGAAAAGGGTTGGCGCCGCGTTAAGCGTCCAGGCCGGTGTCGTTACGCGCTTGTCGGACGACTGGCGAGGCTGGATGAAGAGGATTGGCGCGAAACTCGCCTATTCTCGAAATGGCGTCGCCCCTCGCCAGCATCAACGAACAAGGGCTGGCGCATAGTGCCGATGCGCTAGCCCCTTACGGCCGTTTCAAGCCCTGATATCACCCAAGATTCTTCCCACTCGACTTTCGTTAGACGGCGCGAAAGGCGATCAGCCGTGCAGCTTGATTGCGGTTTCGGCGATCCGACGGCCCTGATAGCGGGCGCCGTCCAGTTCCTCTTCCGACGGCTGGCGGCTGCCGTCGCTGTCGGCCAGCGTGGTCGCGCCATAGGGCGATCCGCCGCGCACCTTGTCCACGCCCATCTGGCCCTGGAAGCCATAGTCCAGGCCGACGATGGTCATGCCGAAATGCAGCAGGTTGGTGATAATCGAAAAGAGGGTGGTTTCCTGCCCGCCATGCTGGCTGGCGGTCGAGGTAAAGGCGCCGCCGACCTTGCCATTCAATGCGCCGCGCGCCCACAGGCCGCCGGCCTGGTCAAGGAAGGCCGCCATCTGGCTGGACATGCGGCCAAAGCGGGTGCCGGTGCCCACGATGATCGCGTCATAATCGGCCAATTCCGCGACGGTCGCGATCGGTGCGGCCTGATCCAGCTTGAAATGCGCGTTCTGGGCGACTTCGAGCGGGGCGGTTTCGGGTACGCGCTTGATGTCGACCTGCGCGCCGGCGGCGGTTGCGCCTTCCGCTATGGCTTTCGCCATCGTCTCGATATGACCGTAGGAGGAATAGTAGAGAACCAATATCTTAGCCATGATGTATCTCCTTGAAAGGGTGAGGAAAAGGGTGGCCGCCTGCATGAGGGGATGCAGGCGGCCCGGCCCATCCGAGGGGGGAGGATAATGGACGGGCCGAAGGGGTCAGATGCTGTCCACCAAAACGATTTCAGCGTCTTCGATCGCCGTGATGGTGATCGGCGCGCCGCCCAGGATCGCCGCGCCGTCGCGGGCCTCGAAGGGCTGGCCGTCAATCTCGATCCGGCCCGTCGCCGGGACCAGATAGAGGTGGCGGCCGTCCGCACTGTCATAAGTCACGCTCTCGCCCGCCCGGACCGTGCCGCCCAACAGGCGGGCGTCGGCGCGGATGCGCAACGCTTCCTTGTCGTCGTCATAGCCGCTGGCCAGGACCGCCAGCTTGCCGGAGCGATCGCCCTTCGGAAAAGGCTTGGCGCCCCAACTGGGCTGCCCGCCACGGGCGCGGGGAATGACCCAGATCTGGAACAGGGTGGTGGTTTCATCCTCCAGATTATATTCGGCATGGCGAATGCCGGTGCCCGCCGACATGACCTGCACGTCGCCAGCCTCCGTGCGACCCTGGTTGCCCAGGCTGTCCTTGTGCGTGATCGCGCCAGTGCGGACATAGGTGATGATTTCCATGTCGGCGTGCGGATGCGGCGGAAAGCCGGAACGGGGGCCGATTTCGTCATCGTTCCACACCCGGATGGCGCCCCAGTGCATACGGTCGTCGGCATGATAGTCGGCGAAGGAAAAATGATGGCGCGCGTTCAGCCAGCCATGGTCGGCATGGCCGAGCGACGCGAACGGGCGACGCTCGATGCGGCTCGTTGTGGTCGTGGTCATATAAAGTGCCTTTCGTTGCGGAGGCGGAGGCTTCCGCTTGCTTTCCGACAATCTAGCTATCAGGATCGTTTCTTAAATCGGCAGCTTTGAAACGGATTGTTTCCTGATGCGACTACCTGACTTCGAGGCCTGGGCCATGTTCGCCGCGGTGGTTGAACATCGCAGCTTCACCGATGCGGCCAAGGCGCTGAGCGTGTCGAAGGCGACCGTGTCCAAGGCGGTGACGCGGCTGGAAGAGCATCTGGACACCAGCCTGTTCAACCGCACCAGCCGCCGTCTGGCGCTGACCGAAAGCGGCAAGCGGCTGGCCGACCATGCCCATCGCATCCTGGCGGAGGGGCAGGCGGCGGAGGAAGCGGCGCGCGATGAAACCGCGGAACTGTCCGGCGTGGTGCGACTGGGCGCGCCGATGACCTTCGGCCTGCTGCGCGTCGCGCCGCTGGTGGCGCAATTCACCAAGGAGCATCCCATGGTCGATGTCGACCTGCATCTGTCCGATGCGCAGATCGACATCGTCGACATGGGGCTGGACGCGACCATCCGCATCGCCGACATGCCCGACAGTTCGCTGCGCGCGCGGCGGCTGGCGGACGTGACGCTCTATACCATCGCGTCGCCCGCCTATCTGGACGAACGGGGGCGGCCGCAACATCCAGCCGACCTGGGGACCCATGACTGCCTCTGCTACTCCAACGTCGCGGCGCCTGATGTGTGGCGCTTTGCCGGGCCGGGGCAGCAAAATGTGGTGGTGCAAGTGCGCAGCCGCATCACCGTGAACAGTGGGGAGGCGATGCTGCCCGCGCTGCGCATGGGGGTGGGCATCGCCCGGCTACCCGACTTCATCATCGGCGACGCGCTGGCGAAGGGAGAGGTAGAGGAAATATTGGTCGATTGGCGGCCCGCACCCTTCGGCCTGCATCTCGTCACGCCGCCGTCGCGCCTGCGCCCCGCGCGGGTCGAAGCGTTGCTGGACTATCTGACGACGCATCACGGCTGTTAACCCGCAATATTAAGGTTAGCGAAAAATTTCCGTCCTCGGTTCAGGATGATGGACGTTTGGGCGCATGAGAGCGTCGTTTCGCAGGTGAATCCATATTGACTCCGGGCGGACCGTTTCGCCCTCAACTCTTTGTAAATAGATTCGTTTTGATGCGACTCGCGGATTCCTGCCGGTTAGCGAAAAATTAACCTTTGTCCTTCAGAAGTTTTTTGGTTAATGATTTGGAGCAGAAGCCGTTCTGGTGGGGTGAACGGGACTGCGATCCATCGGCGGGATTGGCCGAGGTGACAACAAGGGGCTTCACATGCGCGTGCTGCTGATTGAGGACGAACCGACCACCGCCAAGGCGATCGAGCTTATGCTCACGACCGAAGGCTTCAACGTCTACACGACCGATCTGGGCGAAGAAGGCCTCGATCTGGGCAAGCTCTATGATTACGACATCATCTGCCTGGACCTGAACCTGCCTGACATGCACGGCTATGACGTGCTGAAAAAGCTGCGGGCGGCCAAGGTGCAGACCCCGGTGCTGATCCTGTCGGGCATATCGGAGATGGACAGCAAGGTCCGCTCCTTCGGCTTTGGCGCCGACGATTATGTGACCAAGCCCTTCCATCGCGAAGAGCTGATCGCCCGCATCCACGCCGTCGTGCGCCGGTCCAAGGGGCATAGCCAGTCGGTCATCCGCACCGGCAAGCTGGCGGTGAATCTGGACGCCAAGACGGTGGAAGTGGACGGCAACCGCGTCCACCTGACCGGTAAGGAATATGCCATGCTGGAGCTGCTCTCGCTCCGCAAGGGCACGACGCTGACAAAGGAAATGTTCCTGAACCACCTTTATGGCGGCATGGACGAACCTGAACTCAAGATCATAGACGTCTTCATTTGCAAGTTGCGCAAGAAGCTTGCTCTGGCCTGTAGCGGCGACAATTATATCGAAACGGTCTGGGGTCGCGGCTATGTGTTGCGCGATCCTGACGAGATCGTGGAGGAGCAGGCCAAGGTCGCCTGATCCCAGACTGGTTAACGGGGGTGGAAAGGCCGGGGTCCGACAGGGTGCCGGCCTTTTCCGTTTCGGGTCGGCTTGACGGACGATGTTCTCTTTTTGATCGCCTTTTCCCTTTCGACCGTGGATCATCGGCAAGGTTGGCGTTAAGGCGGGAGCATGGATGACCTGTTTGCCGATCGATCCCTGAGTGAACAGACGCTGGGCAGGGGCGACATCGCGCCGCTGGCCAAAAAAGGCTTGCCGGCGCATCTGATCGATTGCGACCTGGACGAGGCCGACCTGTCGGGGCTGGACCTGTCGCGCTGGATATTCGAACGCTGTCAGGTCCGCCGCACCGATTTCACCGACGCGAAGCTGGATGGAACGCGGTGGCAGTCGTGCCGCGGCGGATTCGTGCAGCTCGCTGGCGCGGACCTGCGCGAGGCGGAGTTTCTTGCTTGCGACCTCAATAACGGCGTGCTGCGCCGCGCCAAGCTGTTTGGCGCCAAATTCGAACGGTGCAAACTGACCGGCGCGGACTTGTCCGACGCGAGCGCGCTGGACGTGCAATTTGCCGAAACGCTGTTGGTCAACGCGCGGCTGCCGGGCTTTTCCTTTCGCAAGCAGGTGCTGACCGCAGTCGATTTCAGCCAGGCGGACCTCGCCAAATGCGATTTTCGCGGCACCTTGTTCGACGGATGCAGCCTGCGCGACGCGGCGCTGGACGGGTGCCGGTTCGATGGCGCGGACTTGCGCGAGGCGGATATCGGCGGATTGCGGCTGGTCAATGCCGGGCTGTTCCGCGGCGCGACGATTTCTCGCGAGCAGGCGGGGCAATTGCTGGGCGAATTGGGCTTGAACGTGCGCTGATCGGCGAAGTTGAACGGGCCAGCGGCCTCAAAGGCTGCCGGCCCGTTCGTCAGGCGGTGGGGCGTCGGGCGGCGGCGTGGAACTTGACCGCCGTCCGTATCACGCCCTGTGCGGGGTCAATCGTCCGCCTGATTGGGGGTAGGGGTGTTGCGACTTGTCGAGCCCTGGCCGCTGGCCTCACCCGAAAGCTGGCCACTGGCATCAATCGACGCGGCATTGTCGAGCGCGCCCGTCCCCTGGCCCGCGGCGTTGCCGGCCGCCGATCCTGCGCCGCTCGCCACGCCCGATGCGCGGTCGCGGGTGGCGTTGAGCGCCGCGCCGGCTCGATCGCGGCCGTTGGCGACGGTCGTAGCGGCGCGGTCCCGTGCGGCGGTGGCGGTATCGGTCGCCCGATCCCGCACGCTGCCGGCCGTCTCCCCGGCCCGGTTCCGCACGGCGCCGACGGCGTTGCGTGCGTCGCTGGCGCCGAGCGTGTCGATCGCCAGGCCGCCGCTGGCCGATCCACCGGCAGAACCCGATGCGCTGCCGCTGCGGGTCTTGCCCTTGCTAGTCGCCGATCCGGTGGCTGAACCATCGGCGCGGCTGCGGCTTGATCCGCTGGCCTCGACGCGGCCATTATCGAGATCGACGCTACGGTCGAGGCTGCCTGCGCCGTCAAGCGTGCTGCCCAGCGATCCGCCAAGGCCGCCGCCTGCGCCGCCCAAAGCGCCGCCCAGCGATCCGCCCAGGCCACCGCCGCCGCCCAGAAGCTGGGCCGAGGCGGGCGTCGCGGTCAGGGCGGCGAGGCAGGCGGTCGCGATCAGGAACTTGGCTTTCATCACTCGTCTCCTTCATGTGCATATCGATGCGATGAAAGGAGAACGGAAGGGACGTTCGCTTTAATCCCGATGGCCCAGGAAAAATTTCAAGTCACTGAAAATTATTAATTATTTCTACAAGTACCGCAGATGACCGGCGTCTTGCCTTTAGTGGGCGGGGTCGCTTCGGCGCGCAGCGCGGCGATGTCGCCACGCATCAGCAACCGACCCGCGACCAGCGGCGCGGCGAAGCTGGTGCCGCGCACCGCGCTCTTGCCGCCACTTGTGTTCGCCGCCTGCATGTCCGCGCCGGGGGCGGCGAAATCGACATGGAGCGCGCGGCCGGCTTCGGGCAAGGGCCGCCCACGCCCGTCGATCCCGGTCACAGCGACGACGCCGGGATAGGATGCGGGATAGGCGGGCGGGGCGGCCGGGCCGTCATTGCCGACCGCCGCGACCAGGATCACGCCCTTGTCCCGCGCCAGGCGGATCGCGCCATCGAGCAGCGGATTGGCCGGGCCGACCAGGCTGACGGTGACGACGCGCACCCCACGCGCCGCCATCCATCCCAGTGCGCGGACGATGGCGAAGGCGCCGCCCCCGGCCGGATCGTCGCCATAGACGTCCGCGACCAGCAGCGATGCGCCGGGCGCTCCGCCCCGCACCACCCCCTCGCCACTGATAAGCGAGGCGACAGCGGTGCCATGGGCGCTGGCGCGCGGCGCGCCCTGCGCGAAGCCGCGTTGTTCGATCGGCCCGCTAAGCGCGGGATGCTGCGCTACGCCGCCGTCGATCAGCCCAGCGAGCCGCCCATCGACCCGGCCGCCGCCCGCCAGCGCGGGGCTGGCGAGGAACCATGCGTCGCCGCTGGGGAAATAGAGATTGTCCGCGCTGGCCTGCGCGCGCGGGGCGATGCGGCGCACGTCGCGCAGCGCCTTGGCCAGGCTGCGGCCTTTGGGTAGCGTCAGGCGAGCGACGGCCAGGTCGATGCCCTCCACGCTCTCGCCGTCCACGCCATAGCCCGCCGCGCGCAAGGCATCGATCGTCGCGTCGTCCGCGCCGGTAAGCAGAATGACACCGCGCCGCGCCGGTTCGCGCCGGTCGTCCAGTTCGATCCGGTCGCCATGGCGACGGAGCAGGTCGGTGATCCGCGTGGCGCGCGCCGCCGCGAGCCGGTCGGCGAGGCGCGCGGGCGACAAGCGGTCGAGGTCGGCCGCATCGACCGCGCCATCGACGCGCTCCACAATGTCGGGCACGACCTGACCCACCGCGCCCAGCCCGCCGCCGCCGCCGGGCAGCAACTGCGCCTGGGTGGCTGATGGCGCGATCAGCATCATCCCCGCGATCATCCAGGGGTGCGTCAGTTTCATGTCCGTCTCACCGATCCTCTCGTCTGCAAAATCAACCATTGCGAAAAAATGTCCATCCGTCTTCTGTCTGCGGGATGAAACGGATGGGCTGGCGCGTTTCATCCTTAGAACAAGTGACGGAGTGCTGATGTCGTTCGAACGCGACCTGCTTGCGATCCTGCCCCGGCTGCGGCGTTTTGCCGCCAGCCTGTCGCGGGACCGCGCCGACGGCGACGACCTGTGCCAGGCTGCGCTGGAGCGTGGCTTGAAGGCGCGCGACCAGTGGCAGCCCGGCACCCGTCTGGACAGTTGGATGTATCGGATCATGCGCAACTTGTGGATCGACGAGGCCCGCGCCCGGCAGCGCGCGGCCCAGACTTTCGCCCCCGAAGAGGCGGGCGCGTATGTCGGCCATGCCGGCGACCGCGATGTGGAGGCGCATATGATGCTGTCCGACGTCGACCGCGCGATGCAGGCATTGCCGCAGGAACAGCGCGAGGCGATCGCGCTCGTGCTGGTCGAGGGCCTGTCCTACAAGGAAGCGGCGGCGGTGCTGGGCGTGCCGATGGGCACATTGACGTCGCGGCTGGTGCGCGGGCGCGGCGCATTGTTGGAACTGATGGGAGAGGCGGCATGACGGACATAGGTGAAGCCATGCTGATCGCGCTGGTCGATGGCGAACTGGACGAAGTGAACCGGCGTCGCGTGGAGCGGGCGGTGGCCGCCGATCCGGCCCTGGCGGCGCGGCTGGCGCAGCATCGCTCGCTGCGCGCGCGGCTGGCGGGTCATTATGCGCCAGTGGCGCAGGAGCCGGTGCCCGACCGTTTGCGCGCGGTGCTGGAGGAAAGCGCGACGGTGGCGCCGCTGGTGCGACCAGCGCCCCGCTGGCGGGACTGGGCGATGGGTGGGGCGGTAGCGGCCAGCCTCGTGCTGGGGTTGGGGCTGGGCCGCATGTCGGGTAAGGAGCCTGGATCGATCGGGACGCAGGACGGCGTGATGGTGGCGCAAGGCGCGCTGGCGACCGCGCTCGACACGCAACTTGCGTCAGCGCAGAAGGACGATGCGATCCGCATCGGCCTGACCTTCCAGCGTAAGGGCGGCGGTTGGTGCCGCAGCTTCGATGGTGCGATCGCGGGCGTGGCCTGCCGCGAGGGCGAAGGCTGGCAGGTGCAGCAGGCTTTGCCGGGGGCAGGCCAAAGCAACACTTATCGACAAGCCTCCTCCGCCGACGCGCGGGTCATGGCGACGGTGGAGGCGCTGATCGACGGCGCACCGGCGGATGCCGCCGGGGAAAAAGCGGCGCAGGCGAAGGGATGGTGGTAGAATTATCAGGGCTCCCGCGCCACCTGCGCGGGAGCCCTTAGCTCTCCAATCTAGGCGTGCGCCACCGCATGGCCCGCGCAACACGCCGCACGGCTGCTTTCGACATATTCGGCGTCATGCCACCAATAATGTTGATGAGCGTCCGCCAGCATCGGCAGCATCTTGCTCGCCGCCGCCTGCGGCTTGGCGTTGACGAAGGGCGCCATCAGCGCTTCTGGCGTATGGACGACGCCATTGGCGATCACCTGTTTTACATTGGCGACGGCGGCGACATCCTTGAGCGGATCGCCTTCAACCAGGATCAGGTCGGCCAGCATCCCGCGCTCGATCCGGCCGACCGGCTCGCCCAGAAATTCGCCGGACCAGCGGGTCGTCATCATCAGCGCCTCATAGGGGGAGATGCCGAACTTCACCATGCCGCGCAGGTTGAGGTGCAGGCTGATCGCGGTCAGGTCGATCGGCGCGTCGGTGCCGGAGAAGGGATGCCATCCCGCCGCCAGCGTCATCTTGATCTGCGCAACCTGCCGTTCCAGCGACGCGAGCATCGGCTTGCCGCCGTCGCCCGACATCGCCTTCACCCGCGCCAGCAACTTGTCATATTCCCATTGCGGATAAAGCGTCGTGATCCGCGGATCACGGGTAAAGCCGTCGTCCAGCCCCAGCAGGGACGTGGCCGCGAACAGGGTCGGCGTGCGCCCCGCCTTGGCAGCGGCGAACAGGTCGTTGACGTCATGATAGCCGCCGCCGAGCGACGTGATGGTGCGCGAATAGCCATAGCGGTTGGTCGCGCCGGTATGCTCCATGCAATCCATGCCGCTGTGGAGCGCAGGATAATGATAGTGGGACGACAGGTGCATCCCCATTTTGTGGGAGGCGTCGACCACTTCCTTCTGCGTGTCGTGGCGCAGCCGGACATAGGTTTTGACCATGTCATAATCCAGCGCCTGGGCGCGCTCCAGCTCCAGCGCCATCTGGCCCTTTTCGGTGACCGGCCGCATGAAATTATAGAAGATGCGGCCGCCGTCGATCGCTTCGCCAGTGGCATAGTGACGCGCGGCGATGCGCTTGCCGCTCTGGATCGACTCCCGGTCCTCCACCATATGATAGGCGGGGCAGCCGGGCGACCGGGTCGCCGTCACGCCCATCGCCAGCCACAGCCGCCCCATACGGTCGCCATAGCCATAGCCCGCCATCTGCCGATGGGTGTGCATGTCGATCAGGCCCGGCATCAGGGTAAGGTCGGGCGCGTCGATAATCTTCGCGTTGGCGTCGGACGCGCTGGCCCCGCGCGGCGTGACGGCGCTGATGACATTGCCGTCCAGTACGACGTCGACCTGCGTCTTGTACTCGGTCGAGAGGGTATCCCACACCTTGCCAGCCCGTATGACGGTGCGACCCGAAGGCTTGGCATTGGCCCAGCTAAGGCGGCAAGGCACGGTCTGCGCCGCGCCGCCGGTGGCGGCCACTATGCGCAGCTTGCCGTTGCTCAGATAAAGGAGCTTGCTGCCGTCGCCGCTCCAGCTTGGCGCGTCGGTGACTTCGGTGCTGATCTGCCTGGGCGCGGCGGTGAAGCTGCCGTCCGGCGCGACCGGCACGACCCACAAGGTGCTGGCGAACACGAAGGCCATGCTCTTGCCATCGGGCGACCAGATCGGGCCGTCATGCCCGCGCGTGCCGAGCGACTTGCCTTCGAATACAGGGCGATAGGTGCCCTTGCCGGTGGCGAGATCGACGGTCAGTATCTGGCTGGCGCCCTCGCGATAGCGGCCGGTGACGGGCTTGAAGGCGGCATAGGCGATGGTCTTGCCATCAGGCCCAAAGCTGGGGCGGCCCGGTTCCCAGAGCGCGTCGAACCGCTTGGTCACCGCGCCGCTCGCCACATCGACGGTATGGAGCGCGCCATCCTGGTCGAGAAAGGCGATCATCTTGCCATCCTGCGACCAACTGCCCCAGGCGACCGCCTTGTCGGGAATGTTGGTGAGTTGGCGTTCCTTGCCAGTGGCGACGTCATGCAACCACAGGTCGAGCGTGCCGCCGCGGTCGGAGGAATAGGCGATGGTCTTGCCATCGGGCGACCAGGCGGGATCGCATTTATGGAAGCCGTCGCCGACGATCCTCTTGGGTGCGCCGCCAACGGGCATCAGATAGAGGTCGTTGAGCGCGGCGAAGACGATGGTCCGGCCGTCGGCCGAGAGCATGGGCGCGGCGATGCCGACCACGGGCTTTGGCGCGGTGGAGGTGAAGTCGCGCGTTTTCTTGCGATAGCTGGGCGTGGTGACCGGGACTTGCGTCTCAAAGGGGATGACGCTCGCCTTGCCGCGCTTCAGGCTGCGCAGCTTGCCATCGGACCCGTAAAGGATCGCGCCGTCCCTGGTGAAGGCGGGGCGGAACGGATAAAGATCCTCGCCCGCGACGATATCCTTGCCGTCCATGACCAGCGTCATTGATCCGGGCTGGACGCGGGTATAGGCGATGCGACCGTCAGGCGCGAAAGCCGGGGCCATGATAGCCGACGGGCTGAATCGGTCCGCAGATGGCGTCACCGACGCCAAGTCCGTCACCGCCCCGCTGGCGATATCGACCGCGACCAGCTTCGTGCCGCCCGCGACATAGGCGACGCGCTTACCGTCGGGCGACCAGGCGGGTTCGCTGTCGTTGGTCGTGCCCTTCGACAATGGCGTGACCTGGCCGCTCGCCACGTCGAGCAGGTAGATGGCGTAGCGACCGTCCGCCCGGTCGCTGGAAAAGGCGATCGTCTTGCCGTCGGGCGACCAGCGCGGCTCGCGATCGTCCAGCAGTCCGTCCGTATGCTGGCGCATGTCGCCGCCGTCCGCCGCGACCGACCAGATGTGGAAATGGCCGGTGCGATAGGATTGGAAGGCGATGCGGCTGCCGTCGGGCGACCAGTCCGGCTGGGCCAGATCGTCGAAATCGCCGGAGAGCCGCTTCAACGGTCCCCCGCCGACCGGCAGGGACCACAATATCCCCAGCAGGTCGAAGGCGATGCGCTTGCCGTCGGGCGACAGCGCCAGTGCGACGTTGGTGCAGTCCTTCACCGTCACCAAGGTCTCCTTGCCGGCGGCGGGGGCGCCGGGGCTTTGCGCCGCCCCCGATTGCGCTAACGACCCCGCGCCGCCCGCCGCGAGCAAACCGATCCCGCCCGCCGCCATCGCCTCGCGCCGGTTCAATCCTGCTGTCTTCGTCATGTCAGAACTCCAGGTTCAACCGGCCATAATAGAAGCCGCCGCTGATGCCGTAGGGTGCGTAGGCATTGTAAAGGAAGCCGACGAACTGGTTTACCGGCTTCAACTTGTTCGGGTAGGTGTTGAGCAGGTTGTTCGCGCCGACCGAGAGCTTGACCCCCTTGGTCAATTTATAGCCGATTTCGAGATCGACGATGACTTTGGGCTTCAGCTCTTCATCGACATAATCGCGGAAGCACACGTCGCTCACGACATTGACCGCGCAGGCCGTGAAGTCGGCGGTGTGAAAGGCTGTGGCGTTTGCGCGCTGGACGATCTTGCCGAAGCGCGTGGCGCGCAGGTTCATGTTGAAATCATCCTTTTCCCAAAGGACGTTGGCGATGAACTTGTCGCGCGGCGTGCCTTCGGTAAGGTCACCCTGCTTCGTGCGGCCGATCAGCGCCAGGCCCGATGCTGCGATCGGCCCCGGCACCGGGTCGATATGGGTGAAGATGGTTTTGTTGAAATTGGCCGAAAGGCTGATCGTGGCCAGACCCATGTCGCCCAGACCCGCGCGATAGGTGCCGACGATGTCGAGACCGCGGGTCCGGGTGTCGGCGGCGTTGGAGAAGATCAGTCCGCCGGCGATCCCGTAAATGCCTGCTGCCTCCAGCGCGCTGATGACGGTCGGGCCGCTGAGCGTCTCGCTCAGCAGGATGCGGTCCTTGATCTTGATCTGATAGGCATCGACGGTGAGGTTGAGGTTCGGCGCAGGCGTGAGCACGATGCCGGCCGAGAAGTTGACGGACTTTTCGGCCTTGAGCGGCACGGCGCCCAGCGCCCTGGCCGCCGCGCCCTCGACCGGCAGCGCCTGAACCGGCAACAGGACGCTGACGCCATTCTGAATCACGCCGATGGTCGATGACGATGCATAATGTTGCTGTTGCAGCGTCGGTGCGCGGAAACCTGTGCTGGCGGTGCCGCGAATGGCGAAGCCGCGCATCGGTTCGATGCGGAGCGAAGCCTTGCCTGTATTGGTGGTGCCGAAATCCGTATAATCTTCGTGGCGGCCGGCGAGGCCGAACTCAAGGCCCTCGACGATCTTGCCTTCCACATTGGCATAGGCGCTCCAATTGCTGCGGCTCCAACTTCCCGCGCCTTCGGGAACGAAACCGGTCACGCCTTGCGCGCCGACGCCGGTGCGCTGCTGTCCCGCGAGCCAGGAGCCGGGCGGCGACACATAATTGCCGTTGATATAGGATTCAGGGTCGCCGGCCCCGATCATGAATTTGTTTTTCTTATATTCTGCGCCCACCGCCAGCGATAGCGGGCCGGCCAGGCCGACATCAAATTCTTTCGAGAGGTCCAGATTATTGGTCCATTCGTCGAACCGAATCTTGCCAAGATAGAAGGTCGTCGGGCTGGCCGTACCCATCGAAGGGTTGAGCGATGTGGTCTGCTTATATTTGACCTCGTCCTGCGAATAGGTGGAACTGATGTCGAAATGCACGCCGCCGCCTATTTTCCCGCGCAGGCCGAGGGCA
This sequence comes from Sphingobium cupriresistens LL01, assembly GCF_001046645.1. NCBI lineage: Bacteria > Pseudomonadati > Pseudomonadota > Alphaproteobacteria > Sphingomonadales > Sphingobiaceae > Sphingobium > Sphingobium cupriresistens. Next base: position 2,096,107 of record NZ_KQ130434.1, on the reverse strand, counting down.
TATTGGAAATCCTCGTCATAGACATGGATGCGCGGAATATAGCCTTCGGGATAGATTTCGATGATGTTGTTGAGCGCGGCGGGCGTGCGGTAGGTCAGCCAGCCCGCGGCGTGGCGCTTGGAATATGTGCCGAAGCTATAGCCCTCCAGGCTGTCCCCCACCGGCAGCATGGCGTCATAGCTGACATTGCCGCCGATCACCTCCGGCTGGCCGGCCTTGCCGCGATAACGATCAAGATCGGGATTGGCGTTGCGCGGATCGCCGGTGGGATAATAGGTGCCGCCGATCGCCGAGCCTTTGACCAGCGTTCCCGCCTGCAAGACGCCGTCCGCCGCAAGATGGATATAGCCGCCGTCCGGTCCGATCGAAAAGCCGTTGTCGATCTGCCACCGGCCCTGTTCGCCGCCATTGTCGGCTGTGCTGCCCAGGGTCAGCGCCGCGCCGCCGGCCGTGTCGTTCTTCAGGATGACGTTGACGACGCCGGCGATCGCGTCGGACCCATATTGCGCAGATGCGCCGTCGCGCAGCACCTCGATCCGCTGGATCGCGTTGCCGGGGATAAGGTCGAGATCGGGCGGAGACTGGCCGTTCTGGACCGATCCGTTGATGAACAGCGTGGCGGAATTATGCCGTCGCTTGCCGTTGACCAGCACCAGCAACTGGTCGCCGCCCAAGCCGCGCAGCGACAGGGTGCGCACCGCCCAACTGGCGCCCGCGCCATTGTTCGACACGTTGATGGATGGGACGAGCGTGCCGAGCAAGTCGCGCACAGACTGCTTGCCGCTCGATTCCAGATCCTTTTCGCCCAGCACGTCGATCGGGGCCAGGCTTTCGGCGACGGTGCGGTTGGTCGTGCGGGTGCCGGTGACGATGATCGGCGTCGCGTCCTCGGCCGGTTCGGGGGCGGGGGCCATGGCCATCGCCTGTGTGCCCGCGCCCGGCAGGCTGGCCTGGGCATATTGCAGCGCCAGCGGGCTGCGGCGCGCGGCGCTGCGATTGGCGGGGGCGGCGAGCGCGATCACGCCTTCGCCGGCGGGGCTGGAGGTGAGATCCGTGCCAGCGAGCAAGCGGGCGAGCGCATCCTGGGTGGACAGCCAGCCCTGGATGCGGCGGCTGCGGATCGCGGCGACCTCGTCATAGGGGAAGAGGATGCGCACGCCCGACTGCACCGACAATTCGCGCAGCGCGCTGCTGAGCGGCTGGACATGGATGTCGAATTTATGGCGCTGGGTCAGCGTGGCGTTCGGCGTGGCTGCGGCCAGAAGTTGCGTAGGCGAGACGAGGCAGATGGCGAGGGCGACCCCCGCCACGGCATGGCGAATATGCATTGTCTGTTCCCCTGAATGTAGCGGCATCCCCTGCCGTTTCACCCCCTTCCAACGAAGAATGTCGGCTGTCCCGCTATCGAATTTTCAAGAAATGTGACGCTTGTCCAGAATCGCCGCTGACAGGGCGCAAATCATGGCTTGGTCTGGAGCGTCCATCGGCTCGTTCCCTCCAGCCCCAACGCGGTCAAGCGGCCGGACAGGAATGCGCCAGTGTCGATCCCGATCCGGCTGGCCTGTTCGTCCACATCCTCGCTGATGCTGTGGCCATGAACGATCATGCTGGGATGGCGGCCGCGATGCGCCAGAAATTCCTGCCTGATCCAACGCAGATCGGCTGGACTTTGGTTCCCGATCGGCACGCCGGGACGGATGCCGGCATGGACGAACAGATAATCGCCCATCGCGATGCTGTCGGGCAGGGCATCCAAAAAATCGACATGGGCGCGCGGGACATGGCTTTCCATCCAGTCCACAAGTTCGGCATCGGTCATGACGCGGAACAGGGCGGGGTCCAGGCCATAGCTGGCCAGCGTCGCCTCGCCCTCCATGCGGCGGAACAGGGGCAGGGCGCGCAGGTCGCCACGCGCGGCGAGCACGAAGGCTTCCTCATGATTGCCCTTGAGGCAGCGCACGTCGCCGCCCGACGCCGCCAGCGCCATCACCGTTTCCACCACCGCGCAGGATTGCGGTCCGCGATCGACCAGGTCGCCCAGCAGGATCAGGCTGATCGGCTTGCGCGCACGGTCCTTGTCGTCCTGCGCGATCATCGCCAGCAGCGCGTCGAGCAGGTCGGCGCAGCCATGCACGTCGCCGATCGCATAGACGCGCCGGTCGCCAATGTCGGGCGGCGGCGCGCCGCGCTTTACCCTGCGCCAGAAGTTCATGGCGAAGAGTGTCGCATTACAGGCGGGGCAATGTCACGCCCTGCTGCCCCATATATTTGCCCGCGCGGTCGGCATAACTGACCTCGCACGGTTCGTTGCCTTGGAGGAAGAGGAACTGACAGGCGCCCTCATTGGCGTAGATTTTCGCGGGAAGCGGCGTGGTGTTGGAAAATTCCAGCGTCACATGCCCTTCCCAGCCCGGCTCCAGCGGGGTCACGTTCACGATGATGCCGCACCGCGCATAAGTGGATTTGCCGAGGCAAATGACCAGCACGTCGCGCGGCACGCGGAAATATTCGACCGTGCGGGCCAGCGCAAAGCTGTTGGGCGGGATGATGCAGCAGTCGGTCTGGCGATCGACGAAATTCTTCGGATCGAAATCCTTGGGATCGACGATCGTGCTGTCGACATTGGTGAAGATCTTGAATTCGTCCGCCACCCGCGCGTCATAGCCGTAGGAGGACAGGCCGTAGCTGATGCAGCCTTCGCGCCGCTGGCTCTCCACGAACGGCTCGATCATGTTGGTTTTCAGAGCCTGTTCGCGAATCCATTTGTCGGAAAGAATGGCCATGTCGTGTCAGCTCTTTTTCTGAGGGCCGATGCCCAGGTCCGCCGGACCAAAGGCATGGGGAAGGAGTTGGGCGACCGTGAGGTCGATGACGCGGTCGCCGCTGGGCGTGGCGCAATAGATAGCGAGCGTGCGGCCAGCCAACTGTTCGGCCTCGTTCATGATCTGGCGGCACCGGCCACAGGGGGTGACGAGCACCTCTTGCGCACCATCCATCGCGCCTCCGACCACGGCGATTTCCGTTACGTCAGCGAAACGACCTTGGGCATTGACGGTGGCCAGCGCGACCGTTTCGGCGCACAGCGACAGGCCGTAGCTGGCATTTTCGAAATTGCAGCCGGTGACGATGCTGCCGTCGGTCAGCCGCACCGCCGCGCCCACGGCAAAGCGGCTATAGGGCGCATGGGCGTTGGCCATCGCATTCCGCGCGGCCTCGATCAACTGTCCAACTCGCTGTTCATCGTGCATCAGGGCGCCACCACATTCCATCGAACCGGACCATCAACGCCGTCGATATGCCGCATGTCGCTGGCTGTCCACATCACCCAGGGTTTGGTCGCATAATCGGGCGGGAAGAAATTGCCGTCCAGCCACAAGGTCCGGTTGATGCCTGACCCGACGTCATAGGCCTTGTCGAAATCTTCGGTCACATTGAGCAGCACCGTCTTGCCGGCATGACCCTCGACCAGGTTGACCAGCGTATTAAGTTCGGACAGCAGCAGGTCGCGGTTCGGCCGCGCCGTGCAGGCGGGGGAGAAGGCGAGGCGGATGACAGGCGGCAGCGCGGCATTGTCGCGCGGCACGGTGGTCATATAGCGGGTCGCCTGATCCATCGCGAGGCGGCAGGGGGTGAACTCCAGCAGCGCGCCATAGCGCAGGCCCGCAGCCCGCGCCGCGCGCCAGTTGGCGGCGAAGGCCGGGTCGCGCCGGTCGGCGGCGTCGGCGGCGCGGATATAGGCGAAGTCCGCGCCCTGCGCCGCCAGCGTGCCCCAGTCGACCGGACCATTGTCGGCGCTGATGCTGACGCCTTGGACGGGATATTGGTCGCGGCTGGGCGCCCAGCCGCGCGCATAGAAAAACAGCCCCAGCGCCAGCGCCGCGACCACCGCCAGTCCCGCGCCAATGCGGACCAGCAGGCCCCCCAAAGTTACAACCCTGATCGTCCTACCCCTTGATATGCAGCACGCAGATGAGCGTGAACAGCCGGCGCGCGGTATCGAAATCGACCTCGATCTTGCCCTCCAGCCGTTCTTTCAGCACCTCCGCCGCATCATTGTGGATGCCGCGGCGGGCCATGTCCACCGTCTCGATCTGTTGCGGGGAAGCGTTGCTGATCGCCTGATAATAGCTGTCGCAAATGGCGAAATATTCGCGGATCGGGCGACGGAAGCGGCCCAGGCCCAGAATGATCGCCTCCAGCGGGGCATCATCCTCCCGGTTAATCTCGATCACCAGCCGACCATCCTCGACCCGCAGCACGACCTTGTAAGGACCGGCATAGCCGTCGGCATGGACCCGCTGCGGCGCGAAGTGATTATCCTCCAGCAGGTCGAAGATCGCGATGCGCCGTTCCTGCTCCACGTCGGCGTTGCGCCACAGGATCGTGCGCTGGTCCAGCTGGATGTCTATGATGCGCGGATCGGCCATGGTGAAGCGGATAGTCAGTGCGGCGGCGCGCGGCGAAAAGCAAGCGCGACTTATCCACAGATGGTTTCCGCCTTGGCCCTTGCGCCGTGCGCGCGCGCAGAGGAAAGAGAGGCCATGGTCGAACTGCTGAAAATCAACCCCGCCGAAAATCCCGGCACCGAATTGCCGCGCAATGTGGAGGCCGAAGCCGCGCTGCTGGGCGCGATCATGATCGACAACCGCATTGCCGAGGATGTCCAGCTCAAGATTAAGGCCGAACATTTTTTCGAGCCGCTGCACGGCCGTATCTACGACGCGATCATGCGCTTGCTGGACAAGGACATGATCGCCAATCCGGTCACGCTCAAGCCCATGCTGGATATGGATCCAGCCTTGAAGGAGCTGGGCGGGGCGGCCTATCTGGCGCAACTGACCGGCAATGGCGCGGCGCTGATCGGCGCGCGCGACTTCGCCACCCAGATCTATGACCTGGCGCTGCTGCGCGAACTGGTCAATGTCGGCCGCGAACTGGTTGAAAATGCGTTGGACACCAGCGAGGCCGTCAATCCGCGCGAGCAGATAGAGGCGGCCGAAGTCGCGCTCTACAAAGTGTCGGAGGGCGAGGGCGAGGGCGGTTCGGTCAAGAGCTTCCTCATGGCCTCCACCGCGGCGGTGCAGGTGGCGGAGCGTGCGCTCAACAGCGGCGGTCATGTGTCGGGGATCACGACCGGGATCAACAGCCTGAACGCCAAGATCGGCGGCCTGCACAATTCGGACTTGATGATCCTGGCCGGTCGGCCGGGCATGGGAAAGACGTCGCTGGCGACGAACATCGCCTATAATGCGGCGTCGCGCTGGCTGCGCGACAATGCCGACGGCATCCCGGCGGAAAAGAATATGGGCGCCAAGACCGCCTTCTTCAGTCTCGAAATGTCGGCCGACCAGTTGGCGACCCGCGTTCTGGCCGAACAGTCGGGCATCAGCGGCGAAGCGCTGCGCATGGGCAAGATCAGCCGGGCGGACTTCCAGAATCTGTCGCGCGCGGCGCGAGAGTTGCAGGAATTGCCGCTGTTCATCGACGATACGCCGGGCCTGACCATCGCCGCGCTGCGCACCCGCGCGCGCCGGTTGAAGCGCCGCCACGATATCGGCTTCATCGTCGTGGATTATCTTCAGCTATTGCAGGGCACTGGCCGCGGCAATGAAAATCGCGTCAACGAGATTTCTGAAATTTCTCGCGGGTTAAAGACGCTGGCGAAGGAATTGCATGTTCCGGTGTTGGCGCTGTCGCAGCTCAGCCGTGCGGTCGAGCAGCGCGAAGACAAGCGGCCGCAACTCTCCGACCTGCGCGAATCCGGTTCGATCGAGCAGGATGCGGACATGGTCTGGTTCGTATTCCGTGAGGATTACTACGAAGCGGCCAAGGAACCTAAGCCCGACGATGAGGCGGCTTACGCCACGTGGAAGGAAAATATGGAGCGGATCTACGGCCTGGCCGAGGTGATCATCGCCAAGCAGCGTCACGGCTCCACCGGCCGCATCCGCATGAAGTTCGACGCGAAGATCACGCGATTCTCCGACATTGCGGACGATAGCTATCAGGATTTGAACTACGAATAACCTGGCCGATCAGCCCCCGTTCGTGTCGTCTGAAACGAACGGGGGCATGGGCGCCTAGCCCTTCGCCCGCGCAGCGACCCGTTTCTCCAGCATCGACAGCGGCATCGCGCCTTCCTCAAGGATGGCGTGGAACTGCTTGAGATCGAACGCCTTGCCCTGCGCGGCCTGGGCATCGGCACGGGCCTTGGTCCAGACGCCATGGCCAACCTTGTAGCTGGTCGCCTGGCCAGGCTGGGTGCAGTAGCGCTCGACCTCCCGCTGGCAACGCGGCCGGGCGAAGCCGGTTTTCTCCACCATATAATCGGTCGCCTGCTCGCGGCTCCACTTCTTCGCATGGATGCCCGTATCGACCACCAGCCGCGCCGCGCGGAAGAGGAAGGACTGGAGATAGCCAGCCCGGTCGAGCGGCGTCGCATAGCCGCCCAGCTCGTCGGCCAGTTGCTCGGCATAAAGCGCCCAGCCTTCGCTATAGGCGCTCATGAAGGCGGTCTTGCGCAGCATCGGAATGTCGCTCGCCGTCTGCGCGGTCGAGATTTGGAGGTGATGGCCCGGCACGCCCTCATGATAGGTCAGCGCCGGCAGGCCATATTTCGGCCAGTCGCCAACATCTTTAAGATTGATGAAATAGATAGCCGGGCGCGACCCGTCGAGCGCCGCGCGGTTATAATAGCCGTTCGACGCGCCGTCCTGAATCTCGACCGGCACTGCGCGAATTTCCAATGCGGTGTCAGGAATGGTAGCGAAGGCATTAGGAAGCTTGGCCTTCATCGCATCGACATCGCGGTTAAGCTGGGCCAGCAACGCCAGGCGTCCTTCGGCGCTGTCGGCGTAAAGCTGCGACGGTTCGGCATTGAGGGCGGCCAGCCGCTCGCCGATCATGCCTTTGGCATAGCCCGCACCCTTCAGAATGGCGTCGAGCTGCGCGCTGATGTCAGCCACCTGTTCCAGCCCCATGGCGTGAATCTGGTCGGCGGACAGGTCGGTCGTGGTCGCGCTTTTGAGCGCGGCGGCGTAGATTTCGTCGCCGCGCGGGGTGCGCCATACGCCATCGCCCGCCGCCGTCTCGCCTTTCAACGACTCAATTGCCGCGATCTGTTCGTCCAGTGCGGGATAGATGGATTTTTCCACCACCGCTGCCGCCTGCGCCTGCCAATCGCCAACGATGCCCTTGGCCGCGGCGCGCTTGACCAGCGACTGTACCATGGAGCTTGCGGCGGCGGGTTGCGCTCGCAGCGTCTTCATCTGTCCCAGCGTCAGGTCCAGCGACCAGCCCGGCGCCAGATAGCCGCGCGCCGCCTCGTCCCGCTGAAGCGCGGTGTCGGTGCGCAGGTTGCGGGCGAAGGCCTCCAGCCGCGCGACATAGGCATCGCCATCGGCGGCCGCGTTGATGGTGTGGGCGGTGTTCAGGAAATCGGGCGTTGAGAAATAGCTGCCGCCCTGCTGGAAGATGCGATAGGGGCGCACCGCGCTGTTAAGGCCGAATTTGGCCGGGGCCACGGTCTGCTGGTCCAGCGCATAGAGGATGACGTCAAGGTTCAGCCGCTGGGCATCGGACAGGCTGGCGGTCTTATAACTGTCCAGTTCCTTGATCGCGGCCTGGGTTGCGGCCAGCTTTTTCAGCATCGCCGACTTGCTATTGTCGTCAAGCTGGCTCTTTGCTCCGGCGCGAGCGCCCTTGTCCAGACCCAGGCTGGTGACGAAGCTGGGCGACAGATCCAGTTGCCGCTCGAAAATGGCGGCGAAGGCGGCGGACAGGCGCGCATCGTCGTTACCCTGCGCCAAAGCGCGCGGGGCAGCGGTGGCGAGCGCCAGGGCGCCGGTGGTGGCGAGGAATTGACGACGGTCCATGGGGCGACTCCCTGCTATCTGACTATGGCGCGCGGGTATCGCGCGACTGGCGCTGTTCGTCCAGCCTCTTGTAACTTTGTTACGCAGGCGGGACAGATTCAGCCAGGCAGGGTAAAGCGCTTGGCAAGGCCGTGGTAGAGACGTTCCTTGCTAACTAACTGGGCAGAAAAGTCGGCGACCAAAGCCGCCGCGAGCAGCGGCATCATCAATCCGCGGCTGGCGGTGGTTTCGGAAATGATGATGACGGCGGTCAGCGGCGCGCGGACGACGCCGGTGAAATAGGCGACCATGCCGAGCAGCACCACCGCGCCTTGCGGATAGCTGGGAAACAAACTGCGCAACATGTCGCCAATGCCCGCGCCGACCGACAGCGAGGGGGCGAAGATGCCGCCGGGCAGACCGGACATGGCGGTCGCCAGCGTCGATACGAATTTCGCCGCGCCGAACCAGATCGGCACGTCCTGCCCGGTGATGACGGACTGTGCCGTTTCGTAACCGGTGCCCCAGGTCAGTCCGGTGATGACGCCCATGACCGCCACCGCGCCTCCGCACAGCAAGGCAAGACGAACCGGCCGATCCCGCAACCACCGCATCGGCTTCCATGCGGTAGAACCGGTCGCCAGCATCAGCCGGGAAAACAGGCCGCCGGCGATCCCGCCAAGAAAGCCCGCAACGGGTGCGGCGATCAGCGCGTCATGGACGCTCAACGTCTGCCGCATCTCCCCGAAATAGACATAGTCGCCAGCCAGCCCCAGGCTCACCATGCCCGCGATCAGCACCGCGGCCATCACCAGCAAGGTCATGCGTTGCTCATAGGCGGCGGCCAATTCTTCGATAGCGAAGGCGACGCCGGCGAGCGGCGTGTTGAACGCCGCCGCCACGCCCGCCGCGCCGCCTGCGATGAACACGGACGCGCGCAGCGGGATGCGCATGAAGCGGTGCATATATCCCATGATGCTGGCGGCGATCTGGACCGTCGGACCTTCGCGGCCCACCGACGCGCCGAACAACAAGGTGCCGATGGTCAGCCAGAATTTGACGAAGGCGGTTCGGGCGGACACCAGTTGCTGCATCCCTGCATCGGGATTGCGCGCCGCGGCGATCACTTGCGGGATGCCCGATCCCTTGGCGGCGGGGGCGATCGTCATCGTGATCCAGGCGAAGGCGGCGAACCCCAGGGGGGTCACGACCAGCGGAAGCCACCAGCACCAGGCGATCATGCGCCGGAACAGCGCACCGGCATGGTCGGCCAGTTCAGCGAACAGCAGCGCCGTCAGGCCGACCAGCACTGCGCCGGCCAATATGGCGATACGCCGCCGCCAGATCAGCGCTTCGGGGCCATGGCGGCGCATCATCACGCGCACCCGGCGCCGGAACAGGCGAAGCTGTCCGATCATATTGGTTGCGCCATGTCGATAATCCGCCCGTGCTGCGACCGATCAGGCCGGGAAGGGCGACCCATAGCGGGGTAGGGCAAGGGACGAAACCCTGAAAGGCCGTTTTTTCGGGCCTTCGGGTCGATCAGAAGACCGGCTGGTTGGCCGAATCTTCGGGATCGATGACGGGGATGGGCGTGACCGGCGAATGGATGCCGCATTCCACCTTGTCCCAACCGCGCCAGCGGCCTGCGCGCGGGTCTTCGCCCGGCATCACCTTCGACGTGCAGGGTTCACAGCCGATCGACAGATAGCCTTGGGATTCCAGCGGATGGCGGGGCAGATTTTCGGCCTCGAAATAGGCCTCCAGCTCGACCTTGTTCCAGTCGCCCAGCGGGTTCAGTTTCAGTCGGCCATCCTCCACCTCGAACCGGGGCAGGTTCTGGCGCGTGACCGACTGGAACGCCTTTCGGCCCGAAATCCAGGCGTCCAAACCCTCCTTTGCGCGCTTCATCGGTTCGACCTTGCGGATTTCGCAGCAGCCGTCCGGGTCGTAGGACCAGCGCAGGCCCGTCTCGTCCTTCTTCGCGATGACGTCGGCGATGGGGGCGACCGTGCGGCTGTCGGTGAAGCCGAAGCGTTTGATGAGCGTGTCGCGATAATGCAGCGTTTCGGCGAACATCTTGAGCGTATCGACGAAGATCACTGGGACGGTCGGATCGGCCTTCGCTACCAGATCGAGCAGCACCGCGCTTTCCGTGCCAAAGGAGGAGACGACGGCGACATTGCCGGCCAGCCCTTCTGCAAACACGGTCTTGAGCATGGTGATCGTATCGACGCCCTCGAACCGCGCGTTGAGCGCGTCGGCCTGTGTCTGAGTAAAGGCGGGGCGGGCGTCGATCAGGTCGATCTGACGGGCAGGTTCAGCCATTGGTCGTCTCCGGGTGCCGCTTCGCCCAAACCGGGGTGCGGCCGTCGATCGCCTTTTGATAGACGTCGGCATAGCGATTGAGCGCGCGGTCGACGGCGGCGTCGTCCAGCGGCTTGGCGGGATGGAAACTGTCGAAACCGCAGCGACGCAGGGCGACGATCTGATCGACCAGCACGTCGCCCACGGCGCGCAATTCGCCCTGATAGCCCGATTCCCGCAGGATGCGCGCCGCCGAATAGCCGCGTCCGTCGCCATAAGCGGGGAAATTCACCTCGACCAGCGACAGCCGGTCGAGATGCGGCAGCAATTCGCGCGCATCCTCGCCCGCCTCGATGCGAACGGCGGTCGAGTTGGTCTGGCCGGTGAAGGCTTCGACCGTCACCGCGGGTTCCTGCGTGGCTTCGCCGTTGCGGAAGGACAGGAACTCAACCATAGATCGCCTCCTTGAAGGGCTTCATGCCGAGACGGCGATAGGTATCGAGGAAGCGTTCTCCGCTTTCCCGCTGCGCAAGATAGAGGTCGGTGACCTTTTCGATCGCGTCGACCACGCCATCCTCCGAGAAACCGGGGCCGGTTATCTGGCCAAGGCTGGCGTCCTCCGCGCCCGATCCGCCCAGCGACAGCTGGAAATTCTCCACGCCCTTACGGTCGACGCCAAGGATGCCGATGTGGCCGGCATGATGGTGGCCGCAGGCGTTGATGCAGCCCGAAATCTTGAGCTTCAACTCGCCCAGTTCCGCCTGACGCTCGGCCGCGGCGAAACGATGCGCGATCTTCTGCGCCAGCGGGATCGAACGGGCATTGGCGAGCGCGCAATAGTCCAGGCCAGGGCAGGCGATGATGTCGGTAATGAGGTCCAGGTTCGCTTCGGCCAGACCCGCTTCCTCCAGTTCCCGCCAGATGGCGTAGAGGTCCACCTTCCTAACATGAGGCAGAACCAGGTTCTGCGCATGGGTGACGCGCAGCTCGTCGAGCGAATAGCGCTCGGCCAGGGTCGCGACCAGTTCGATCTGCTCGGCCGATGCGTCACCGGGGATGCCGGTCAGCGGCTTCAGGCTGATATTGACGATGGCATAGCCAGGCGCCTTGTGCGCGGCGACCTGACGATCGACCCACAAAGCGAAAGCCGGATCGCTGCGATCCATTGCGTCAGACAGGCCCGTTTCATAGGCGGGTGGCGCGAAGAAGGCGCGGATGCGGTTCAGTTCCTCGACCGGCGGGTTGAGGCCAAGGGTCCGCATATGGGCGAACTCTTCCTCGACCTGGCGCTTATATTCTTCGACGCCGATCTCATGGACCAGGATCTTGATCCGCGCCTTATACTTGTTGTCGCGGCGGCCGTGGCGATTATAGACGCGCAGGCAGGCTTCCAGATAGGAGACAATCTCCTCTTCCTGCACGAAATCGCGGATCAGCGGCGCAACCATCGGCGTGCGGCCCATGCCGCCACCGGCATAGACTTCGGCGCCGATCTTTCCGTCCTTCGACATCAGCTTCAGGCCGATATCGTGGAGGCGCATCGCCGCGCGATCATCGTCGCTGGCGATCACGCAAATCTTGAACTTGCGCGGCAGGTACGTGAATTCGGGGTGGAAGCTGGACCACTGGCGCAGCAATTCGGCCCAGGGGCGGGGGTCCGCCACTTCGTCGGCGCTGACGCCGGCATATTGGTCCGAACTGATGTTGCGGATGCAATTGCCGCTGGTCTGGATGGCGTGCATCTCCACCGTCGCCAGTTCGGCCAGGATGTCGGGCGCATCGGCCAGCTTGATCCAGTTATATTGTAGATTCTGGCGCGTGGTGAAGTGGCCATAGCCGCGATCATATTTGGCCGCGATCTCGCCCAGCTTGCGCATTTGCTTGCCGCTCAGCGTGCCGTAGGGGATGGCGACGCGCAGCATATAGGCGTGCAGTTGCAGATAAAGGCCGTTCATCAGCCGCAGCGGCTTGAACTGATCCTCAGTCAGCGCGCCGGTCAGGCGGCGCTGCACCTGGTCGCGAAATTCCTCGACGCGGGCGTCGACGATGGACTGGTCATAGCTGTCGTAGCGATACATGGTTCAGATCACCCAGTTGCCGGCGTCGGCGTCATTCGGTTTCAGCGTCAGGTCGGGGCGCACGGTGGGGCCGAGCGCGCGGATACGGTCCTTGATATGGGCCGGGCGCACGCCATCGTCAGAAACGGTCGCATCGATCACATAAGCGCCGACCACGCGCAGCGCGGCTTCCTCCGTGCGGGCAAGGTCGTCGCCGCGCTCACCCACATCGGCGCTGTCGCCGACCTGGCGCGACCAGCCGTCGCCTGCCCACCAGATGACGTCGCCGCTCACAAGATCGTTGCCGGTCAATATCTTCACGAACGCATCTCCGAAATATTCTCCCCTATTGCGGCCCAATTCGCCAGCACGTCGCGCGCCAGCGCATGGGTCGCGACGTCGCCGACCACGATCAGGGCCGGGCTAACCACATTCTCGCGCGCCACCATGTCACCCAGATCGGCGAGCAGGGTGCGCAGCGTCCGCATGTCGGCGCGCGTGCCATTTTCCAGCACCGCGACGGGGATCGCAGGGGACACGCCATCCGCCATCAACTTGTCGGCGATTTCGCCTGCGGTCGCGACGCCCATGTAGATGACGAGCGTGCGGCCCCGACCCGCCAGGCCCGACCAGTCCTGGTCTGTCAGCCCCTTGCACTGGCCCGCGACGAAGCTGACCGCGCTGGACGCTTCGCGGTGGGTGAGCGGCAATTGCGCCATCGCAGCGCTGCCGATCGCAGCGCTGATGCCGGCTACGACTTCTACCGACACGCCAGCGGCGCGGCAGGCATCGACCTCCTCGCCGCCGCGACCAAAGATGAACGGATCGCCACCCTTCAACCGCACGACGTTGCGGCCTTCGCGCGCCAGATCGACCAGCAGGGCGTTGATAGCCTCCTGCGGCATCGAATGGCGACTGCGCTGCTTGGCGACGGAAATCAGCTCGGCATGAGGAGAAGCGAGCGCCAATATAGCGTCCGACACCAGCCCGTCATGCACGATGACGTCCGCCTGCGCGATCAGGCGCGCAGCCTTGATGGTCAGCAGATCCGGATCGCCCGGTCCAGCGCCTACCAACTGCACTGTCGAAGATGCTTTATCAGCCATAGTGGCCAGATGGCGAAGGCGCAGCCAAAGTTCAATTCAGAATGGGTATGGCGGGGACTAGGAAATGTTTTGGGGAAATATTGGGCGGCTCAATCGCCCATCACGCTGACGTCGATGTCCTTGAGGCCTACGCCGATCGAGGCGCGGGGCGTTTCGATTTCCGCCGACACCACCGGATAGGCGCAATAATCGGCGGCGTAATAGGCGCTGGGGCGGTGGTTGCCCGATATGCCAGTGCCGCCGAAGGGCGCCGAGGAAGAGGCGCCATTGGTCGGCCGGTTCCAGTTGACCACGCCCGCGCGGATATTGGCCCAGAACTGATTATATTGTTCGGGCGACCCGCCGATCAACGATGCGGAGAGGCCATAGCGGGTGTTGTTGGCCTCCGCGATCGCATCGCCAAAGTCAGCAACGCGGATGACCTGGAGCAACGGGCCGAACAATTCCACGTCGGGCCGCTCCTTCATCGCGGTCACATCGATGATTGCCGGGCTGAGGAAGGGCAAGCCCTTGTGCGGCCGGACCATATGCTTGATCGGTCGGCCACCATTGCTCATCAGGTAAAGGAAACTCTCCGTCAGCCCGTCGGCGGTCGGATTGTCGATCACCGGACCCATATAGGGCGTGGGGTCGGCATGGGGATGATCGACGATCAGCCGGTCGGCCAGCTTCTTGACTTCCGCGATCAGCCGGTCGGCGATGCTGTCGCGCACGATCAGGCGGCTGGCGGCGGTGCAGCGCTGGCCGCTGCTCATGAAAGCCGATTGGACCACCAGCGTCGCGGCGGCGTTGATTTCTGGCGTGTCCCACACGATGATCGGGTTATTGCCGCCCATTTCCAGCGCCAATATCTTGGACGGCTGCGCGGCATATTGGCGGTTGATCGCGATGCCGGTCTGGGCCGATCCCGTGAAGAGGATGCCACCAACATCGGGATGGGCGCCGAGCGCCTTGCCCACGTCTGGCCCGCCGAGCAGCAGTCGGATCGCATCCACCGGCACGCCTGCCTCATGATAGAGCTTGACCATCATCTCGCCCACCGCCGGCGTCTTTTCCGACGGCTTGAACACCACGGCGTTGCCCGCCAGCAGCGCGGGAATGATATGGCCGTTGGGCAAATGCGCGGGGAAATTATAGGGACCAAGCACCGCCATGACGCCATGGGGCTTGTGCCGCACCGACTGGCGCGCGCCCAGCGCCGCTTCCAGCCGGCGCTGGCCGGTGCGTTCGGAGTAGGCGGCGACGCTGACATCGACCTTGCCCATCACCGCATGCACTTCGTTGCGGGCGTCCCATAACGGCTTGCCGGTTTCGCGCGCGATCAGGTCGGCCAGGGCGTCTTCGTTGCGACGCACGACATTGACGAAGCGCCGCAGCGTTTCGATGCGATAGGCGATGGGTTGCGCCGCCCATTTCGGCCATGCGGCGCGGGCGCGGGAAACCTCCGCATCGACATCGCCCGTCTCGCCCTGCCAGAGCAGAGCGCCGGTGGCGGGTTCATGGGATGTAAGCGGCGCGACCATTTGGAGAGAGCTATGACGGAAATTGGTTAAGGAAAGAAGAGGGATGCGCTCTCGACTCGTCGTACTTAGGCCGTGGGGCCGGGCGGCTTCCCAAGCGCCTCCCCCATCCGCCGGATCGCCGCGACTTTGGCGTGGAGCGGCACCCAGTCGTCATCCTTGTCGATGGCGCTCCAGATGGCCTCAACCTCCTCGATATGCATGGAGCAGGGCACCTCGTCCGACCAATAGGGATGCGCCTTCGCGCCGGGAATGGCGGCCAAGCCCGTAATCGCCTCGCGAAACGGCGCCCAGGCGGCATCGCCATAGGATGCGGCGTCGCGCGCCATGCCGCCGCGGCAGTCGTGAAAGAAGCGGTCGATCGGCATACCGGTCGTCACCATGCCGCGCACGGCCGCCTCGATCATCGCGCCCGGCTCTGCTCCCTCAACGCCCAGCCGCCAGCAAAAACGCCGTTGCATCGCGTCGCCATAAAGTGCCGGGAACCGCTCCAGTTGCGCGATCAGCGCCGGCGCCTCCACCAGCGGTCGAAGCGACACCGCCAGTTGCGCGACGTCCCAATGGATCGCTTCGGCCTGCCGCCCGAAGGCGTAAAGCCCCTGATGGTCGAAATAGGCGGCGGTGAAATTGGCGTCCCACAACGGGGTGAAGCGCCACGGTCCATAATCGAAACTCTCGCCGGTGATGTTGATATTGTCGCTGTTGAGCACGCCATGGACGAAGCCTGCGACCATGTAG
This sequence comes from Sphingobium cupriresistens LL01, assembly GCF_001046645.1. Taxonomy (NCBI): domain Bacteria; kingdom Pseudomonadati; phylum Pseudomonadota; class Alphaproteobacteria; order Sphingomonadales; family Sphingobiaceae; genus Sphingobium; species Sphingobium cupriresistens. Next base: position 2,080,526 of record NZ_KQ130434.1, on the reverse strand, counting down.
CTGGCGGCGAGGTCGGCGGCGCGTTCGACCACCAGACCCAGCAATTGCGCCGGCGGATTGTCGCCCGGTTCCTCGCCATAGAGGCGAGTGAGGGCATAGTCGGTCAGCTTCGCCAGCAGCGCCTTGTCGTCGTGAAATGCGGCGCGCTGAAACGATCCGATGCGGATATGCGAATGGCTCAGGCGCACCATCGCCGCGCCGCGGGTGGGGGAGGGTTCGTCGTTGCGCTCCAGCGCCTCGCCCGTCTCGATGATGGAAAAAGTCTTGGACGTGGTGACGCCCAGCGCCTCCAGCATCTCGGTCGCCAATATCTCGCGCACGCCGCCCTTCAGGGTCAGCCGGCCGTCGCCAAAGCGGCTATAAGGTGTCTGGCCCGTTCCCTTGGTGCCCAGATCCAACAAACGGCCGGCATCGTCGCGCAACTGGGCGAACAGGAAACCGCGGCCGTCGCCGATATCGGGATTATAATGGCGGAACTGATGGCCATGGTAGCGCAGCGCCAGCGGGCGCGGCAGGCCGCCTTCCAGCGGCTCAAAACGGCCGAAATGCGCAACCCATTCCGCGTCGCTCAACCCGTCCAGCCCCACGAAGGCAGCGGCCCTGTCGTTGCGGTAGCGCAGGATCGTCTGTGGAAAGTCCGCCGCCGCGACCGGATCGGCGATGTCGGGCATCAGCGCGTCGATTTCGGTGGCGGGGCGATAAATGGCGGCTTGCAGCGTCTGGTTCATAAGGCGATATGGGGGAAGGTCACCAGAAGGATCAAGCTTGAGCGGCTATAACGATGGATATTGGTGGTCGCCCGACGGGCTGCGACTCCATTATCGGGATTATCACGGCGGCGATGACGGCCGTCCGCCCTTGCTTTGCCTGCCGGGGCTGACCCGCAACGCCCGTGATTTCGAACCGCTGGCCGGGCGCCTGGCGGGCGAATGGCGGCTGATCTGCCCCGACATGCGCGGCCGCGCCGAAAGCGCCTATGCCAAGGATGCGATGACCTATGTCCCGCTGACCTATTTGCAGGATATCAGTCGCTTGCTGGCCGACTTGGCCATCACCCGTTTCGTGGCGGTCGGCACATCGCTGGGCGGCGTCATCACCATGTTGATAGCCGCCACGCACAAGGAATGGCTGGCGGGCGCGCTGCTCAATGATGTGGGACCAGTGCTGGACGAAGGCGGGCTGGCGCGCATCCGATCCTATGTCGGGGTGGGCCAGTCGCACCCGACCTGGGTCCATGCCGCCCGCGCCCTGGCCGAGGCCAATGGCGACGTCTATCCCGGCTATGACCTGGAACAATGGCTTGCCATGGCTAAGCGCCTCTATCGCCTGAACAGCGGCGGGCGCGTCGTGCTGGACTATGATATGAAGATCGCCGAACCGATCCGCGCCATGGGCAGTGAGGCGGGCGTCGACATGTGGCCGGTGATGCAGGCGTTCCAGGGCGTCCCGACCCTGTTGCTGCGCGGCGAGCGATCCGACCTGCTGTCCGCCGCCACGGCGCAGCGCATGGCGGACGGGATCGGCGACAGCGTCGAACTGGCGACGGTGCCTGGCGTCGGCCATGCCCCTGCGCTGGACGAGCCGGAAAGCGTCGCCGCGATCGACCGGTTGCTGGACCGCGTCCTCCATGATTGAGCGGCCGCATATTCTCCACGTCCATGGCAGCTTCACCTTGGGCGGCAAAGAAGCGCGCGCGGTGCGGCTGATGAACATCTGGGGCGACAAGGCGCGCCATAGCATCGTCAGCGCCGACCCCGCCGCCATGGGCGCGCGCGACGCGATCGATTCGGGGCTCGACGTCGATTTTCCCGACGGGCCGTCTTTCGCGGGCAAGCCGGGGCTTGCCCGGTACAAGGTTATCACCGCCTTCCTCAAGCGGTTCGACCTGGTCCTGACCTATAATTGGGGATCGATGGACGCGGTCATGGCGCATCGGCTGGCCGGGGCTTCGGCCGGCCTGCCGCCGCTCATCCATCATGAGGACGGCTTCAACGCCGACGAAACCGATGGGTTGAAAGTCAAACGCAACCTCTTCCGTCGGCTCGGACTGCAACGCGCACATGCGATGGTGGTGCCGTCGGTACGGCTGGAAACCATTGCGCGGTCGGTATGGAAGCAACCGGCAGGCAAAGTGCATCTGATCCGCAACGGCATCGATGTCGCCCGCTATGCCGCGCCGCCCGCGGCGGACGCCATTCCCGGCCTCGTCCGCACGCCGGGCAAACTGCTGGTCGGCACGCTGGCGGGGTTGCGGCCGGTCAAGAACATCCCGCGCCTGGTCCGCGCCGTCGCGGCGCACAGGGATCGGCTGCAACTGGTTGTGGTGGGCGAGGGGCCGGAGCGCGACGCGATCCTGGCGCAGGCGGCTGCGCTCGGTCTGGACGATATCCATATGGCTGGCTTCATGGACCGCCCCTGGCGCTTCGTCGGCCTGTTCGATATCTTCGCTTTATCCTCCGACAGCGAGCAATTCCCGATATCGCTGGTGGAGGCGATGGCGGCCGGCGTGCCCGCGGCGTCCATGGATGTCGGCGACGTCGCCAACATGGTCGCGCCGGAAAATCGGGCTTTCGTGGTGGCGGATGAGCAAGGGTTGTCGGACGCGCTGGCGACGCTGGCTGGCGACGCTGATCTGCGCGCCCGGCTGGGCGCTGCCAACCGCGCCCGCGCGACGCGCGATTATGCCGAAGGCGACATGGTAAACGCTTATGCACGCCTTTATGGCGAGGCACTGGCCAGCCCCATGATTTTGCGCTAGGGCGCGCCAAATTCGTCATAGACAGCCAAAGCTGCTATAGGGTCGCTTTTACCCGGTCGAGGGGGCCGGGCCGTTTTTGCGGGAGATGTCGTTGTTCAAGGGGTTGAAGCCCATCGTCTATGGTGGCCGTGAAGTCTGGCCGCTGGTCGAAGGCGGCAAGGGCGTTGCCGTGTCCAACCATGCCAGTTCGGGCGCCTGGGCGGCCGCAGGCGGCATCGGCACGGTGTCGGCGGTCAATGCCGACAGCTATGACAGTTTCGGCAACGTCATCCCCCAAATCTACCACGGCCGTACCCGCCGCGATCGCCATGAGGAACTGGTCGCCTACGCCATCGACGGCGCAGTCGAACAGGTGAAGCGCGCCTATGAGATTGCGGGCGGCAAGGGCGCGATCAACATCAACGTGCTGTGGGAAATGGGCGGCGCTCAGCGCATCCTGCACGGCGTGCTGGAAAAGACCAAGGGCATGGTGGCGGGCGTCACCTGCGGCGCGGGTATGCCCTATAAGCTGTCGGAGATCGCGGCCTCCTACAATGTCAGCTATCTGCCCATCGTATCCTCCGGCCGCGCCTTTCGCGCGCTGTGGAAGCGGGCCTATTCGAAGGCGTCGGAATGGTTGGCGGCGGTGGTCTATGAAGACCCCTGGCTGGCGGGCGGCCATAATGGCCTGTCCAATGCCGAAGACCCCAAGGTGCCCCAGGACCCCTATCCCCGCGTCAAGGCGCTGCGCGATACGATGCGCGAAGGCGGCATTTCGGACGATGTGCCGATCGTGATGGCGGGCGGCGTGTGGGCGCTCAAGGACTGGAACGACTGGATCGACAATCCCGAACTAGGCGCGATCGCCTTCCAGTTCGGCACCCGGCCGCTGCTGACGCAGGAAAGCCCGATCCCGCAGGAGTGGAAGGATCGGTTGACCCAGCTCAATCCCGGCGATGTCCTGCTCCATAAATTCTCGCCGACCGGCTTCTACAGCTCGGCGGTGCGCAATCCGTTCCTGCGCCAGCTTGAGGCGCGCTCGGAACGGCAGATACCGTTCAGCACCGAACAGGCGGGCGACCATACCCACCAGCTCGACGTGGGCGTGAAGGGCAAGAATTTCTGGGTCACGCTGGGTGATCTGACCCGCGCGCGCGAATGGGTGGGGCAGGGCTTCACCGCCGCGCTCAAGACGCCCGACAATACGCTGGTGTTCGTGGGCGAAGAGGAAAAGGGCGTCATCCGCAAGGACCAGACGGACTGCATGGGCTGCCTCAGCCAATGTTCCTTCTCGTCCTGGATGGACAGCGAAACCAACTCCACCGGACGCTTGGCCGACCCGCGCAGCTTCTGCATCCAGAAGGCGTTGCAGGAAGCGGTGCATGGCGGCGACCTCGATCAGAATCTGATCTTTGCGGGCCATGGCGCCTATAAGTTCAAGCAGGATCCTTTCTACTCCAACGGGTTCGTGCCGACCGTAAAGCAACTGGTCGACCGTATCCTGACCGGCGATTGACGGCGTCGGCGATGATCGGGGATATTCAGGGTCTGGCGGTGCTGCGCTATGACACGCCGCATTTCGATATCGTGCAACCGGGGCAGTTCGTGCTGTGCGCCGTATCCGGCGCGCGAATCGATCTGGAAGACCTGAAATATTGGAGCGCCGAGTTTCAGGAAGCCTATCGTGGGCCGGAGGAAGCGACTCGGTCCTTCCTGCTGCATCGCGGGCCGGATTTCCGATAAATAACGGCCGTTAAAGCGACGCCAGCCTGTCCGCCAGACGGGGTGGGCTGGCCTAAATCGCTTTCAAGAGGTGCTGAACATCGGTTCAGCGTCTCAATAAGGTGATTGGTCGCAACTTTGCTATTCCGATACGGTGAAAACTGATGTAATCTTTTCTCAGAGGCGACGTAGAGCGCTACATGTGGAAGGATGTTTTTCTGATGTCTCGTATCGACGTCTTTGGTGATCGTATTTGCATCGTGTCGAGCCTGCTGATCGTGGGCTGGTTCCTCTACAGCACGATCTTCTGATTCCTGCGGCGGGATCTCCCGCCTGACCGCGCTTTCGTCGGGGTCATTGTCTGGATTGAGCGCCCCGTGCCACGTCTATGGGTGCTGCCATGTTGCGTCCATGCATCCTGTAGTTCTGCATAATTGGAGATGATGATGTTCAGCCACATCATGGTGGGTGCCAACGATATGGAGGCGTCCAAGGCCTTCTATGACGCCATATTCGGTGCGATCGGTGCGAAGCCTGGGTTTTTCGACGACATGGGCCGGGCCATCTACATGCATGACAATGCCTTGTTTCTGGTGACCAAGCCGATCGACGGTGCGTCGGCCTGTCATGCAAATGGCGGGACGATCGGTTTCACCATGGCCTCGCCCGAACAGGCGGACGCTTGGCACGCAGCAGGTGTGGCAGCGGGCGGCGCGACCTGTGAAGATCCGCCCGGCGTGCGCGAAGGCGGCTTCGGCAAGCTGTATCTCGCCTATCTGCGCGATCCGGCGGGCAACAAATTGTGCGGGTTGCATCGCATAGGCTGATCCGCCGCTTCGATTGGTTTGCGATTGGATGGCCAAACAAGACTGGCCGCCCCCCAAGCAAAGCTATATCGACTTTCTCAATCAGATCGATAGATAGAGTGGCGGGCATCATGCTCCGCGGCTTTTGAAGGATGTCAGCTTGCTCCGCGTCACCAACGGCTAAAGCGCACGGTGCCGAAGCGACGACGCCAGGTTTCGTGTTCCCTTGCTTGGAGGAGAAGACGATGACTCGCAAAACAATACGCTCCCGCCAACCCCATCGCGCCCAGACGGACAGCCATGTCTATCTGCCCCATTCGTCCTGGACCCGCGTCGAGCGCAAGTCTGCGGGTGGAGCGATCGCCCCCGATGATTTCTGGGCGCGACTAGGGCTTTGAATCCAGGTCCGTTCGGGAAACTCTATCCACTCAGCCGCCCGCGCCGTTTGACCGACGGTGCGGGCGACCGTCTCAGCCGCTCAAGCCGGTGACCGGCACCGCCATCACGCCGTCGGCTTCGAAACTGGCGATGGGATAGGCGCAATAGTCCGCGGCATAATAGGCACTGGGGCGGTGATTGCCCGATGCGCCCAGGCCGCCAAACGGCATGTTGCCTGCCGCGCCCGTGGTCGGCCGGTTGCGGTTCACCACGCCGGCGCGGCTTTCCTCGACCACGCGCTGCCATAGCGCCTCGTCCTGCGAGATGAGGCCAGCGGACAGGCCGAAGCTGGTCGCGTTGGCGGCGGCGATCGCGGCGTTGAAATCGGGCACGCGAATAACCGTGAGGACGGGCGCGAAAATCTCCGCATCGGGCGCATCGACGCCAGTGAGGTCGAGCAGGGCGGGCGTGACGAAGGCGGCGCTGCGGCCTTGCACCCCGCCAAAGGGGCGGATCACCCGCGCGCCGCGCGCGATCAGGTCGCTGACGGCGCGGTGCGATGCGGCGGCGGCCTGGTCCGACACCAATGGCCCCATGAAGGCGTCGCCCGGCTCATTCCACGCGGCGATCGGGAGTTGTGCGGCGAGCGCGGCGGTAGCCTCCACGATCGCGTCGCCGGTCGCGCCTTCCGGCAGGATCAGCCGACGGGCGCAGGAACAGCGCTGGCCGGTGGTGATGAAGGCGGAATTGATGATGATCGAAGCGGCCGCTTCCGGGCTGTCCCAGGCGATCAGCGGATTATTGCCCCCCAATTCCAGCGCCATGACGACATGGGGGCGATCGACCAGCGCGCGGCGCAGCGCCGCGCCTGCGCCCGCCGATCCGGTGAACAGCAGCCCGTCGATGTCGCCCGCGACCAGCGCCTCGCCGGTGGCGCGGCCGCCCTGGACCACGGTCAACAGCCCATCGGGCAGTCCCGCCGCCGCCCAGGCATCGGCCATGGCGGCGCCGGTGGCCGGGGTGATCTCCGAAGGCTTGAAAACCACCGCATTGCCCGCGATCAGGGCGGGGACGATATGGCCATTGGGCAGGTGGCCGGGGAAATTATAGGGGCCAAGCACCGCCATCACGCCATGGCCGCGATGGCGCAGCACGGCGCGGCCGAAGGGCATGTCGGCGGCGCGCTCGCCGGTGCGCTCGGCATGGGCCTTGATCGACACATCGACCTTGGCGATCATCGACCCGATTTCGGCGTCGCTTTCCCAGAGCAATTTGCCCGTTTCGCGGGCGATGAGTTCGGCCAGCGTCGCGCGCCGTTCCGCCAATATCTGCGCATAGCGGCGGGCGATGGCGATGCGATCGTCCACTGGCAGGGCGCGCCAGCCGGGCAGGGCGGCATGGGCGGTGGCGATGGCGCGGTGGCAATCGTCGGCGTTTGCGGCCGGGCCTTCCCAGACCAGTTCGCGTGACGCCGGATCGAAGGACTGGAGCATCAGGCTCACCGTACTGCGCTTTCTTGCGCGCTCGTCATGGCGAAGATACCGGTCGCATTGCCGGTGTCGAAGGCGAGGTCGAGCCTGCCCGTCGCGGGATCGATATCGCGGCTGATGAATTCGTAGAAGGAGCCGGGCACCTGCCGCAATTCTCCGTCGGCAAAGAGCCGTTCCACGCTGTCGGCGCGGAAGGCGGTCTGGCGCACACGGCCGGTTGCGGAGACTTCCAGCTTCGCCTTCATCGGCCGATCCTCCCCCTTGAGCCGTTCGGCGAGGGCGGCGACATCGGCCACCCGGTCGGTCGCATGGTTGAATCCATTGCCCTCTGTCGCGATCCAGGCAGCCTCGTTGGAGCGGGACAGCAATAGCTGATAATCGGCGAAAACGGGCGCTTCATGCTGACGGTCGAAGGCGGAGAGGATCACCGGCAGCGCGGCGATTGCGTCAACGAGTTGGACAGGTGAATCGCCTTCATAGCGCGCGAGTACGTCTTTCGCCTGATCGTTCAGCGGATCGCGCGATGTGCCGAAGACGCGGCCGGCGGCCTCGGCAAATTCCGCGTCGAACCGATCGACATGCAGTTCGGACAGGAAGAATTGCGGGATCGCTTCGGGGAAGTCGCTATGGCGGTAGGCGCGGCCCGTCATCTTCAGCCGGTCGAGCGGATAGATGGCCGCCATTGTATAGCCCAAGGGAAGGAAGATGCGGGTGAAGGCATCCTCGCCGCCGGGCAGGGCGCCGGTCGGGCCATTGGGGAAGCGGATCGAGCGGAGCGCGCCGTGGTCGAATATGACCTTGCCGCCGCGCGCCACTGTGTCGGTGACATAGGCGTCGCCGCTCGGCACCCGGCGCAACAGGTCGGCGAACAGGGCGACGTTCAACGCCATGGCGAAGGCGGCGCGCGAGACGGTGTCGCCGTGCTGCGCCAGCAGCGCAGGTTCGATCGCCAGCCTGTCCAGCGTCTGGCGGCCCGCGTCTGCGCCCAGGCTCGCAACGACCAATGCTTCTATGCTGCCCATATTCTCAATCGACATGAATTGCTCCGGGATGACAACGCCCTTATGCCAAGATAGGCAGGATTTTCAAAATGGCGACCTGTCATCTGTTGATGCGAATTTGGAATGAATGGATCGCGCAAACATCTGCCGCCGATGCAGGCCCTGACCGCTTTCGAGGCGGCGGTGCGCCATGGGGGCTTTTCGCGGGCGGGCGAGGAAATCGGGCTGACCCAGAGCGCGGTCAGCCGCCAGATTGCGCAGTTGGAGGACTGGCTTCAGACACCCCTGTTCGACCGGATCGGGCGGCGGGTGCGGCTGAACGAAGGGGGGCGGGCCTATGCCGACGACGTGCTGCCTGCGCTCGACGCCATCCGCCGCGCGACGGCGCGGGCCTCGGCGCGACCGTCGCAGACCGCGCTGCGGGTCGCAACGCTGCCCAGCTTCGGAATGCGCTGGCTCGCGCCGCGCCTGCCGCAACTGACGGCGCGCCACCCGGATCTGGTGATCGACTTCGCCGCCCGCTCGCAACCCTTCGACTTCGGCCATGAAGAGTTCGATGCAGCTGTCCATTTCGGTGTCGCAGCGGACTGGCCCGGCGTCGCCATGGACTTTCTGTTCCGGGAGGAGGCGGTGCCGGTCTGCGCGCCGGCCTGGCTCGCCGCGCACCCCTTATGCGAACCGGCGGACCTGTTACACGCGCCGCTACTCAGCCAGATCTCGCGGCGCGATGCCTGGAGGCGCTGGCTGACGGCCGCCGGGGTGGATGCGTCGGCGTTGGCGCCGGGACCAGCCTATGAGCATTTCCTGATGCTGGCGCAGGCCTGCGCGGCTGGGGGCGGTGTGGCGCTGATCCCCAGTTTCCTGATCCAGCCGGAACTGGAGGCAGGCACGCTGGTGATCCCCTTCGCCCGGCCGCTGTCGAGCGAGCAGGCCTATTATCTGGTCTATCCGACCGGGGCGTTGGGAACGGGCGCGCTGGGCCAGTTCCGAGACTGGATGATGGAGCAGGCGCGGGGAGCCTGAACCCTTACATCTTCTTTGGCATACAGTCTCCGCCGGCGGCCTTGATCGCCCCGCACAGGCGCGCGGCGTCGTTGCTGCTGGCGAGCGGTCCGGCCTGGAGCCGGGTCACCGCGCCGGCCTTCACCAAATAGGGCTGATAGGCGGACAGGCCTTTCACCTTGCCGCTGAGTTGGCTCCACAATGTGCGAGCGCGGCCTTCCTCGCTGAACGCGCCGAGTTGGACGCGCCAGCCGCCCGAAGCGGCGGGAGCTGGGGCCGTCGCGGCAGGCCGCGTGGTCGCAGGCGCGGGCTTCGGCTTGGCGACGGCGACCTGCTGGCTAGTGGGCCTGGGCGGAGCGAGCGCCGGTGTCGGTTGGCTGGGCGTAGAGGGCGGCAATTGCGTCGTGCGAACAGCCGATTGGCTGCTGCGCGGCGGTGGCGGAGCCGCTTGCGCCAGCGTCACGCTCTTGTCGCCCTTTTCCAGGCTGGCGGCGAGGGCCAGGCCCTGCTTGCGCTGGTCTTCGGGGATATATTTGTCCATCTGCTCCAGGCTGGTCGATGCCTGCGGCAGGCCCGACGCGGAGGCGCGGGTCATCAACGCATAGGCCCGCACCCAATCCTTGGCCAGCGTGTCGCCGTTGAACAGGGCGGTGCCCACGATATATTGCGCGCGCGGTTCGCCGCGCATGGATGCGCGTTGCAGATAGGGCATGGCGCCGCTGCGGTCGCCCTGCTGGAACATCAGCAGGCCCAGATTGTCTTCGGCGCGCAAATGCCCCTGCGCCGCCGCCTTGCGATACCAGTCGATCGCGCTGTTGAGGTCGGGCTGCACGCCGCGGCCCAGCTTATAGGCCTGGGCCAGATTGAATTGCGCATCGGGATCGCCCGATTGCGCCAGGGGCCGCCATTCGGCGATCGCCTTGGCGTAATCGCCCTGCTGCCAGGCGTCGACGCCGGTTTTTACATCCGCCAGCGCAGGCAGTGCGACGCCCAGCATCGCGACCAGCGCCGCCGTTCCCCAGATATGCTTCATATGCGCAGGCTCCAGTGCGAAAATCGTCATGGGCAACTGCATTGGCCAAACAAGGTTAAAGTCTTGTTAGCGCAACGGCAAGATGCTGGACAGTAGCTTAACCATGGCGTCGCAGGGTCATCAAGTTTCGCGGGCAGTTAACCAAATTTTAGCGCCACTCGTGGCAATCCGACCCGGAACTGGATTTTCTGGGGGGTGTGCGTGCGGATATTGGCAATGGCGTCGCAAAAGGGCGGATCGGGCAAGACCACCTTGTCGGGCCATCTGGCTGTGCAGGCGCAACGTGCCGGCGCCGGCCCGGTCGTGCTGATCGACATTGATCCGCAAGGGTCGCTGGCCGATTGGTGGAACGAGCGCGAGGCGGAATTTCCCGCTTTCGCCCAGACCACCGTCGCGCGCCTGGCCGCCGACCTTGAGATATTGCGCCAGCAGGGCTTCAAGCTGGCCGTCATCGATACGCCGCCCGCTATCACCATGGCGATCCAGAGCGTCATTTCGGTCGCGGAACTGATCGTCGTGCCGACCCGGCCCAGCCCGCATGACCTGCGCGCCGTGGGCGCCACGGTCGATCTTTGCGAACGCGCCGGCAAGCCGTTGATCTTCGTCGTCAACGCCGCGACGCCCAAGGCGCGCATCACGTCGGAAGCCGCCGTCGCCCTTTCGCAGCACGGTACGGTCGCGCCGGTGACGCTGCATCACCGCACCGATTTCGCCGCATCGATGATCGATGGCCGCACCGTTATGGAGGTCGATCCCAAGGGTCGCTCCGCCGCCGAGGTCGAGGCGCTCTGGTCCTATGTATCGGACCGGCTGGAGAAGAATTTCCGCCGCACGGTCTTTTCCGTGCCCCAGGGCAGCGTCGGCACGATCGCCAGCCGTCCATCCAGCGCGGGCTTCGGCCGCCGCGTGATCGGCCAGTAAGGGAGCAAGGACCATGGCCGAACCCAAGCCGCTCGCTTCGCTGACATCGGGCCTGCTGGCCCGCAAGGGCGCGGCCCAGCCTGCGATGCGTCGTCCGATGCTGGGCTTTGGCCGTGCGTCGAGCGCGGCGTTGCAGCAAGAAGACTTTGGGCAACAGGACGATCTGGGCTGGAACGACATGGGATTCGATGTCGAGCCAGTGCACGCACCGATCGAGGAGCCGGCCGCGCCGATCGGCCTGACGCCGATGACGCCGATCGTTCCCGTCCCGCCGGTGGTGACGGAACGCAAGGTTTTGGCCAAGCGGCTGGCCGCGAAGGCGACTCCGGTTCAGGCCGTCGCCCGCAACCGCAAGGCCGCTTTTACGCTGCGCCTCGACGCCGAACGGCATCTCAAACTGCGGCTGGCCTGCGCGATCACGGGCCGGTCGGCCCAACAAATCGTGACGCAGGCGCTGGACGATCTTCTCAATAACCTGCCGGAAATCGACCGGCTGACTCAGCAGCTGCCGCACATGCGCGACGGCCAGTGAATGAAGGGTGGGTAATTTTATGAAACGCACGACATTCGGAAAGGCGGCGCTGTCTTCCTTACTCGTCGCCACGACCATGGTGGGTTGCACCGGCGCGGCTTTCCGCCCGTCGGCTTCAGCCGTTCAGCAGAAGGGCAATCCGGGCAAGCTCGCCATCGTCGCCGAAAAGGCGATGGCCGACCGTAACGCCGTCAAGGCTGTGGAAGCCGCTGAAGCGGTGGTTCAGCTGCAGCCGCAAAATGCCGCCTATCGCCAGATTTTGGGCCGCGCCTATGTGCTGGCCGGACGCTTCGCATCGGCCGAGACGGCGTTGCGCGATGCGATGACGCTGGGCAATAGCGACGCCAGCACGATCGTCAGCCTGGCGCTGGTGCAGGTGGCGCAGGGCCGTGCCGACAGCGCGCGCAGTTTGTTGGTCGCCAATGCCGGCACCGTGCCGGCCGGCGACTATGGTCTGGCGATGGCGATGACGGGCGATACGGCCGAAGGCGTCCGTATCTTGTCCGAAGCGATCCATGACCCATCCGCCACCGCGCGCACGCGCCAGAACCTGGCCTATGCCTATGCGCTGGCCGGTCGCTGGAAGGATGCGCGCATGATCGTCGGCATGGATCTGGAGCCGCTGGCTGCGAACAAGCGCATTTCCGACTGGGCGCAGATCGCCGAGCCGTCTTTAGCGCCGATGCGCGTCGCCGCGCTGATGGGCGTGACGATCGATCAGGGCGATGCCGGTCAGCCCGTCGCCCTGGCGCTTGCGCCTGCCGCCGCCGCCGCGCCAATCGAAATGGCGCAGACTGCGCCGGACATAGCGCCCTTGCCGGAATCCCCGCCCGAAGCGCCGGTGCAGGTGGCGGAAGCCGCGTCGGCGCCGCAGCCGGTGGTCGTCTCCGCGCCCGTCATGCGGGCGGAACGCGCGCCTGCGCGCGTCGCCGTCCGCGACTTCATCATCGAGGATGGCAACGCCAAGCCGGTTCTGTCCAAGAGCCGCGTCGCCAAGGGGCAGCCGGCCGTCGCCGCCGCGCCGGTCGCGCGGATGCAGCAGGCCGCGTTCATCAAGCCGGTCGCCAACGGCGCCAGCAATTGGGTGGTGCAACTGGGCGCGTATGACAATGCCGCGATCGCCAAGGAAAAATGGATGAGCATGGCCGGGCGCAGCGGCGCGCTGGCGGCCTTCCCGGTGCTCACCAGCCAGGCGACGGTCAAGGGCAAAACCTATCACCGGCTCGCCATCAGCGGCTTTGGCAGCCGGGCGGACGCGATGACGGCGTGCCGGATGATCCGCGCGCGGAGCGGCCAGTGCTTCGTGCGCGAAGGCGCGCCTGGCGCGACGCCGCAGCGCTGGGCCGTCGCCGCCAAGGGCCGCCAATACGCATCGCGCTGAACCTTCCTCCCCCAAGCGTGACCCTGAGCGCGCGAAGCCCACCGGCTTCGCGCGCTTTTTCTTGAGCGGCGAATCGATCACGGATCGAACCGGCATCAAGATGCTGAAGATGTTGGCAAAATGGCTCCCCGAGTAGGATTCGAACCTACGGCCATTCGATTAACAGTCGAATGCTCTACCGCTGAGCTATCGGGGAACGACCGGATTTCGCCGGGCAGGCCGCGCCTATGCATCGGCGAAATGGAAATGGCAAGAGCATCGCGCGGCTGACAACCGAAAAATCAGGTCAATTCATGTCAGAGATTTACGACAGGGCAGTTAGCCTGCGGGTTGGCGCAACGACGCTATCTTTTGAAAAAAAAGGTAGTGTGCGTGAAGTTCTGCAAAATCGCTTGAGGAGCGAGGCGGTCATGGCAGGCTGGTGATGTTCAACGTCACCGAGGAGACCCGCCATGACCAGGACCGAGATTAAGCCTGCTGTATCCGCTGTCAAAGAGTTGCTGGCGCAGGAGCCGGATGCGCTTCGCGAGATTGTGCGCAGCGTGATGCAGGCGATGCTGGAAGCCGAGATGGACGAGGCGCTGGGCGCGGGCAAGAGCGAGCGCAGCGATGCGCGGCTCGGCTACCGTTCGGGGCATTACCCGCGCACGCTGGTGACGCGGGTCGGCAAGCTGGAGCTGCGGGTGCCGCAGGACCGTGCCGGGCGCTTCTCGACCGAGCTGTTCGAGCGCTACCAGCGGTCGGAGCAGGCGCTGGTGGCGACGCTGGCCGAGATGTATGTCCAGGGCGTTTCGACGCGCAAGGTCAAGGCGATCACCGAAGAGCTGTGCGGCCATGCCTTCTCGGCCTCGACGATCTCGGCGATCAACAAGAAGCTCGATGGCAGCCTGGCGGCCTTTGCCCAGCGCCGCCTCGACGAGCCGTTCCCTTATCTGATCCTTGATGCCCGCTACGAGAAAGTGCGCGAAGGCGGCGTGGTTGGAAGCCAGGCGGTGCTGATCGCGATCGGCATCGACTGGGACGGCAGGCGGCAGATACTGGCCGTGGAGATGGCCAATCGCGAGAGCGCCACGTCATGGAAGGACTTCCTGCTGCGCCTGCGTGACCGGGGCCTGCATGGCACCGAGTTCGTCGTCGCCGACGATCATGCCGGCCTGCGCGCGGCGATCCGCGAGGTGCTGACCGGCGCCGCATACCAGCGCTGCTACGTGCACTTCCTGAGGAACGCGCTCGATCACTTGCCAAGGAAGGCCGACGACGACTGCCTGCAGGAACTGCGCTGGCTCTACGACCGGCGCAACCTCGCCGAGGCCCGCGCCGATCTCGCCCAGTGGCTCGCCCGATGGAGCGCCAAATATCCCAGGCTCACCGACTGGGCCGAGGAGACGATCGAGGAGACCTTCTCCTTCTACCGGCTGCCACGCAGGCATCACAAGCACATGAAAAGCACCAACATGCTCGAACGCTTCAATGAGGAAATCCGGCGGCGAACCTATGTCGTGCGGATATTCCCCAACGCCCCCAGCTGCCTGCGCCTGGTCCGCGCACTCGCCGTCGAAACCCACGAAAACTGGCTCGAAGCCAACCGCTACCTCAATATGGACGAACTGCGCGAGCAGAAGAAAACCGAACTACGCAAAGCCGCATGACCAGCACCATGACCGCCAATTTGCAGAACTTGACGCACACAACCAAAAAAAATGCCCGCCCTGTCGGCCGGCAAATGTGGCTCCCCGAGTAGGATTCGAACCTACGGCCATTCGATTAACAGTCGAATGCTCTACCGCTGAGCTATCGGGGAGCAACCCGCTTTCGCTGGGCAGGCCGCGCCTATAGCAGCGGCTTTCCCGCCATGGCAAGCGCCAAATGATGGAAATTTATGCGATGAATTGTTCGGCGGCGATGCGGTCGTCCAGCGTATGTTCGGGGTCGAACAACAATGTTAGCGGGGTCGCGCGGTCGATGCCGATCTCCACCTGCGCGATGTCGCGCACTTCGCGTTGGTCGGCCACGGCGCTGACCGGTCGCTTCACGGGATCGAGCACGATGAAACGGATGACCGTGTTTTCGGGCAGGATGGCGCCGCGCCACCGTCGGGGACGGAACGGACTGATAGGGGTCAGGGCTACGAGCGCGGACCCCAGCGGCAGGATGGGACCGTGGGCGGATAGATTATAGGCGGTGGAGCCGGCCGGGGTCGCCACCAACACGCCATCGCACACCAGTTCGGGCAACACGGTGCGGCCGTTCACCTGCACCTCCAGCTTGGCGGTCTGGCGGGTTTCGCGCAGCAGGGAGACTTCGTTGATGGCGGGGATGGAGAAACGCTCGCCATCGATCGTATCCACGGTCATGCGCAGCGGATTGACCTTGAAGCTCTTGGCCTTCTCCAGCCGCTGGTCGAGCCGTTCCAGTCGCCATTCGTTCATCAGGAAACCGACAGTGCCCAGGTTCATGCCAAAGATCGGTACGATCCGCCGCCCTTCCAGCATCGAATGGAGCGTCTGGAGCATGAAGCCGTCGCCGCCCAACGCGATGATCATTTCGGCCTGCTCGACGGCCACGAAGTCATAGGCGGCGCGCAGCCGCTCCTCCGCGGCCCGCGCGGCCTGGGTGGGGGACGCGACCAGAGCGCGCCGCGGTTCGCTGCTCATCCGCCGGTAACGCTCATATGCCGCCGCGTGGCGGCGCCTTCGCCTGCGCCGATGCGGAAATCGTGGGCGGCCGGCTTCAACCGCAACGCCCTGTCGATCAGCGGCTCAACGGCGGGCAGGCCGCCTTCGCGCAGGGCCTCCTTGAAGTCGACATGGTCTTCATGGCCCAGGCACATGAATATCTTGCCCTCGCACGTCATGCGGATACGGTTGCAGTCGGCGCAGAAATTCTGGGTGAGCGGGGTGATGACGCCCAGTTTGATGCTCATCCCCTCGACCGCATGATAGCGGGCAGGGCCGCCAGTCCGGTGGGAGAGGGGCGTGAGCGCATGTTCGGCGCGAATGCGGTCGGCGACCAGTGTCAGGGGCAGATAATGGTCGGTGCGATCCTCGCCGGTATCGCCGAGCGGCATGGTTTCGATCAGAGTCAGGTCGAAACCCTGCTCGCCGCACCAGCGCAGCATCGGCAGAATTTCATCGTCATTGACGCCCTTAAGCGCGACCATGTTGATCTTGACCGCAAGCCCCGCGGCACGCGCGGCGTCCAGCCCGACCAAGACCTGATCAATCTTCCCGCCGCGGGTGACATGGGCGAAGCGTTCGGGATCGCGGCTGTCCAGGCTGACATTGATCCGCCGCACGCCCGCATCCGCCAGCATCTCCGCATGATCGACCAGCCGCGTGCCGTTGGTGGTAAGGGTCAACTCATCCAGGCCCGTGCCGATACGCCGTCCGATCCGGCGCACCAGATCGCCGATATCGCGCCGGACCAATGGCTCGCCACCCGTCAGGCGAATCTTGCGGATGCCGCGCGCGATGAAGAGATCGGCCAGCAGCGCGATCTCCTCCAGCGTCAATACCTGATTCTTGGGCAGGAACTGCATCTTTTCCGCCATGCAATAGCGGCAGCGCAAGTCGCAGCGATCGGTCACAGAAATGCGCAGATAGCTGATCCGGCGGCCTAGGCCGTCGGTCATTAGGGGGCGTGAGGGATCGGCCATGGCCATGCCGACTAGCTAGGCGATGGACATGGCCTGCGCAAGCGAAGTTGCGGGGGGCGCAAGAGGTCGGTAACGGCTTGATGCTAAGGCCTGACAACAAGGTGGAGCGATGCGCTGCGCCGGGGGACAGATATAAGTGAGCGGGGATCATACCGCAGACAGCCATCGCAGCCTTTTCATCCTGTCGCCGGGCGATCGCGACGGGCTGTGCCACGCCGCGCAACGGATCGGCTGGCGCGCGATCGGCGCGCGGCGGGCCAAGGACGCGCCACAGCGTTATTTGCATAGCGAGGCGCAGGTCGCGCTGGTCGACCTGCGATCGGGCGGGCAGGCGCAGCGATTGCTGTCGCCGCTGGTGCCGCCGATGGAGGCGGGCGGCGGCGCATTGCTGGTGCTGGTCGATCCGCAGGACCAGGGGCAATTGCCCGCGTTGATGGCTGCGGGGGCGACTCATTATCTGGTGGGGCCGGTGACGGATGCGGCGCTCAACGCCGCTCTGGCGTCGGCGCACCGGCTGGTTGAGCGTGTGGGCGGGGGCGTGGCCCACAACCAGCGCGCCCAGCGGATCAGGCGGGGCGACGCGCTTTATTGGGAATTGACGCGGGCCGGATCGCTGCTGCGGCTCAGCGACAGTCTGGCGCGGCATCTGGACCTGGCCGATTCGCATATCGCCCCGTCGGCCTTGCTGCGGCGATTGCCACGGTCGGAACGGCGAGCGGTGCTGGTCGCACTGAAGGCGATGATCCGCGCCGGTCGTCCCGCTGCGCTGGCGCATGGTGTGCCTGGCCGCCCCGGCCAGCGGCTGGTGCATCATTTGCGGCTGTCGGACGGAGGCTTGGCTGCCGATGTCGAATGGCTGTCGGACGGGCATGACAGGGAAAGCGAGACGCGCGACCATCTGACCGGGCTGCGATCGCGGCAGGCGGCGCTCGATTGGCTGGACCGGCGGGCGGGCCTCGCCACCACCATATTGCTGCTCTCCATCAGTCAATTCGACCGCATGAACGCCGCCTATGGCCAGGTGGTCGGCGACGCGCTGCTGGGGCGGATCGCCCGACGGATCGAGCGGATGGTGGACGATGTCGCGCCCGGCGCAATGGTCGCGCGCATCGCGGGCACCGAATTTCTGATCGGGCTGACCGGTGAGGCGGCCGGCAGCGACCGGGCGACCTTCCTGGCGCGGCAGTTGATTGGCGCGGTCGGACGGCCATTTAGCGCGGGCGATCATCTGATCCGCCTTACCGCCCGGTGCGGGATCGCGCAGGCGCGCGCCGAGGATGACGTGACCCAGTTGCTGCGCCGCGCGGGCACGGCGCTGGCCGATGCGCGGCAGGCGGGCGGCGAGGGCATTCGCATTCTGTCGGCGGAAAAGCACAGCCGTCAGGTGGACGCCGACCGGCTGGAGACGGACCTGCGCCTGGCGCTGGACCGGGGCGAGATCGGCATCGTATTCCAACCGCAATATCCGGTCGATAGCGACAAGATCAGCGGCGTGGAGGCGCTGGCGCGGTGGAACCATCCCCATTATGGGCCGCTGGGGGCGGGCATATTGTTCGCTACCGCCGAACGATCCGACTATATGTTGCCGCTGTCGGCGCATATCCAGGCGGAGGCGCTGCGGCAGGCGGCGGCATGGCCCGGCGCGCTGTCCGACCTGCGCCTGTCGATCAACGTCACGGCGGCGGACATCGCCCAGCCCGGCTTCATGCCCGGCCTGCTGGGGCTGGTCGATCGCAGCGGCTTTCCACGGTCCCGGCTGACGGTGGAGATCACCGAGAGCGGGTTGATCGAGGATGTGGACGCCGCCGCCGCGCTGTTGACCGCGCTGCGGACCGAAGGGTTGGCGGTCGCGATCGACGATTTCGGCACGGGCTATTCCAGCCTTGCCTATCTCAAGAGCCTGCCGCTCGATTTCCTTAAGATCGACAGCGGTCTGGCGCAGGATATTGCGGGCACGGCGCGGGACCGGATCATCGTGCGCGGGGTCATCCACATGGCCAAATCGCTGGGGTTGAAGGTCATCGCCGAAGGGGTGGAGACGGAGGAGCAACTGGATCTGCTCGCCCGTGAAGGGTGCGACTATTATCAGGGCTTCCTGCGCTCGGCAGGGGTGTCGTCCGCCGACCTGGTCAATCTGGTGCTAAAGGGTTAGAATCCTAACAGTGGCCAGAGGGTAATCAGGATGCCCGCCAGACTGGCCAGGAAGATGATGGTGCGGACCACCGGGACGCCCGCCGCATATAGCGGCAGATAGACGACCCTCGCGCCGAGCCAGATCCAACCGCCCATGGCGGTCCATTCGCTGGTTTTGCCCGCCACCACCACGCCGATCAGCGCGACGATGGCGATGGGCAGGGTTTCCTTGAAATTGGCCTCAGCGCGGACGAGACGTCCGGCGAGGGGATGGAGCGGCGGCAGTTTTTCGTCGCGCGCGCCCATATTCCATTTGGGACCATATTGCTTCGTCTTCACATGCGCCGCGGCGAAGATGTGGACCAGCAGCAGGACCATGGACCAGGCGAGGATCGTGATTTCGACGGGCATGATGATATTGTCCCCTTTTGTCAGATCATTTTAGCGCATCTGGATCAGGTAGGACAGAGCGCGCTTGGGTCACAGCGATGCGCCACGGCGAAGTTCACACCGTCGTCGCAAAAATTACAGGCTGGATTTGGCGCTTTTGCGTGGGCCAAGTGCGCCTTAGGTTACAGCGACGTATCTTTGACGCGCCACCAGGGTCATAGCGACGCGCCAGTTGCGCGCCATCCGGGTCACCGGTGACGGTTGCGGATGATCTTCCGTGAGGCTGTTCCATCCGGCGGATAGACCAGAAAAGCGCGACGTAGGGAAGCGGGATGGGATTTTCCCCTCCCGCTTCTACCCCGCCGCCTTGGCCAATCCCTTCGACAATTGCAGCGCGCCGTTCAGGCGGGCTTGCGGGTCGGGCCAGGCGCGGTTGACCACGACCTTGCTGTCGGGACGCAGGCGGGCGACGCCGTCGAGGCGCTGGACATAGGCGACCAGCCCGGCGGGGTTCGGGAAGCGGTCCTCAAAGAAGCTGACCAGCGCGCCCTTTGCGCCCATGTCGATCTTCGAGATGTTCGCGGTCATGCAATTCTGCTTGATTTCGATGATCTTGAGCAGGTTTTGCGTGGGCAGCGGCAGCTTGCCGAAACGGTCGATCAGCTCGGCCGCGAAGGATTCAAGGCCCTGGCGATCCTCGATCTCGTTGATGCGGCGATAGAGGCCCATGCGGAGGTCAAGGTCAGGCACATAATCGTCGGGGATGAGGATGGGCGCGTCGACGCTGATCTGGGGGGAGAAGCTGTCGCTGCGCTTTTCGATACCGACCCCGCCCGCCTTGGCGTCCATGATCGCGTCTTCCAGCATCGACTGGTAGAGTTCGAAGCCGACTTCCTTGATATGGCCCGACTGTTCGTCACCGACCAGATTGCCCGCACCGCGAATGTCGAGATCGTGGGAGGCGAGCTGGAAACCGGCGCCCAGCGTGTCGAGGTCCGACAAGACCTTCAATCGCTTTTCCGCCGTTTCGGTGATGATGCGGTTGGCGGGGGTCGTCATATAGGCATAGGCGCGTGTCTTGGAGCGACCCACGCGGCCGCGTAGCTGGTAGAGCTGGGCCAGGCCGAAACGGTCGGCGCGGTGGATGATGAGCGTGTTGGCGCTGGGGATGTCGAGGCCGGATTCCACGATCGTCGTGGAGAGCAGGACATCGTAGCGCTTGTCGTAGAAGGCGGACATGCGTTCTTCCACTTCGGTCGCGCTCATCTGGCCATGGGCGACGATGGCCTTGATCTCCGGCACTTCGTTGCGCAGGAACTCCTCGATCTCGGTCAGGTCGGCGATGCGGGGGACGACGAAGAAGCTCTGGCCGCCGCGATAATGTTCGCGCAGCAGCGCTTCGCGGATGACGACGCCGTCCCAGGGCATGATGTAGGTGCGGACCGCCAGGCGATCGACCGGCGGGGTCTGGATGACGGACAGTTCGCGCAGGCCCGACATGGCCATTTGCAGCGTGCGCGGGATCGGCGTGGCGGTCAGGGTCAGGACATGGACGTCGGTCTTGAGCGACTTCAGCCGTTCCTTGTGGGTGACGCCGAACCGCTGTTCCTCATCCACGATGACGAGGCCGAGGCGCTTGAATTCCAGCCCCTTGGCCAGCAGCGCATGGGTGCCCACGACGATGTCGACCGTGCCGTCGGCCAGGCCCGCCTTGGTCGCCTTCGCCTCCTTGTCCGGGACGAGGCGGGAGAGGCGGCCGATATTGACGGGGAAGCCGCGAAAACGCTCCTCGAACTGCATATGATGCTGGCGCGCAAGGAGCGTGGTGGGGCAGATGACCACGACCTGCATCCCTGCCATCGCGGCGACGAAGGCGGCGCGGAGCGCGACCTCGGTCTTGCCGAAGCCGACGTCGCCGCAGACGAGGCGATCCATCGGCTTGCCCGACCCCAGATCCTCCACCACGTCGCTGATGGCGCGATCCTGATCTTCGGTTTCCTGATAGGGGAAGCGATCGACGAAGGCGGGGTATCCCGCCTGATCCGGTTCCGCCACGGTGGCGGCGCGCAGGGCGCGTTCGGCGGCGGTCTTGAGCAATTCACCCGCGATTTCGCGGATGCGCTCCTTCATCTTGGCCTTGCGCCGCTGCCACGCTTCGCCGCCCAGTCTGTCGAGGCTGACGCCTTCGTTTTCGGAGCCGTAGCGGGAGAGGACTTCGAGATTTTCGACGGGGACGTAGAGTTTGTCGCCGCCCGCATAGGTCAGCGCGACGCAGTCATGCGCCGCCTTGCTGACCGGAATCTGGGTCAGCCCTTCATAGCGGCCGATGCCATGGTCCATGTGAACGACGAGATCGCCGGGCGAGAGGGTGGCCAGTTCCTGCAGGAAGGCGTCGGCGCTCTTCTTGCGCTTGGCGCGGCGGACGAGGCGGTCGCCGAGCATATCCTGTTCGGTGAGGACGGCGACGTCGGGCGCGGTGAAGCCGTGGTCAAGCGGCAGGACGGTGAGCGTGACGCTGCCACTGGCGGCGGTGCCCAGCGCCTCCTGCCAGCCGTCGGCGGCGGCGAGGCGGGTGACGTCATGGTCGGCGAGCAGGCCCGAAAGACGCTCGCGCGCGCCGACCGAGTAGCTGGCGATGATGACCTTTTTCCTGGTCTTGCGCAGGGCGGCGATATGTTTGCCGACGGCTTCGTAGATGTTCGTATTTTGCGCGCGTTCGGGGGCGAAATCACGCGGGCCGTCGACGGCGAAATCGAGTACGGTCGCGCTTTCCGGTTCACGGAAGGGCGTGGTGCCGTGCATCGGCTTGGTCGCGACGGCCGCGTCCCATTCGGCGGCGCTCAGGTAAAGCAATTCAGGTTTGAGCGGGCGGTAGGAACCGGGATCGGCGGACTTCGCCTGGACGCGGTTGGCATGATAGTCGCGGATCGCCTCGAACCGGTTTTCCGCTGCGCCGGCCACGCCTGGGTCGCGGATCAGAACGGCGTCCTCGCCCAGATGATCGGCGAGCGGGACGAGCTTTTCCTCGAACAGCGGCAGCCAATGTTCCATGCCCGCGAGCCGGCGGCCGTCGCTGACCGCCTGATAGAGCGGGTCGCCGGTCGCAGTCGCGCCGAAGGTTTCGCGATAGCGGCTCCGGAAACGCTTGATCGTGTCTTCGTCCAGCAGCGCTTCAGAGGCGGGGAGAAGGGTGAAGCCGTCGACATTTTCGATCGTGCGCTGGTCTGCGGGATCGAAACGGCGGACGGTTTCGATCTCGTCGCCGAAGAAATCGAGGCGCAGCGGCATGTCCTCGCCACCGGGGAAGAGATCGACGATGCCGCCGCGAATGGCGAATTCGCCCCGGTCGTGGACCGTGTCGGTGCGGACATAGCCGTTCGCTTGGAGCATCTGCGCCAGCGTCTGGATAGCAATCCGTTCCTTGGGCGCAAGTTTGGCGACCAACTGCCGAACGCGGAACGGGGTGAGCGTGCGCTGGGTCATGGCGGCCAGCGTGGTGAGGACCAGTTGCGGGCCTTTGGGCCTGGCTTGCAGGGCATGGAGACCGGCGAGGCGGGCGGAGGCGGCGCGCAGCGAGGGGCTGGCGCGGTCGTAGGGCAGGCAGTCCCAGGCGGGAATTTCGATGATCTCGATCTCTGGCGCGAAATAATGCGCCGTGTCCGCGACCGCGCGCATCAACTGCTCGTCGGAGGCGATGAAGACCGCGCGATTGCCCGCAGCCCCCGCGGCGCGGGCGATGTCGGCGAGCAGCCAGGGCTGGAACCCCGCGGGAACGCCCGACAGGGTGAGGGGCGCCGTGGCCTTCAGGATGGTCTGGAGATCGGTCATATCTGGCTGTCCGGTCCTCTCCTCGATTGCTCCCCTCCCGCTTGCGGGAGGGGTCGGGGGAGGGCTTGTAAAGGATGGGAAGAGACAGACCCTCCCCTAACCCCTCCCGCAAGCGGGAGGGGGACTTGTCAGTTCTCGATTTTCACGAAATCGAGCTTCAGGAACTTGTCCATCATCGGCCCTTTCCATTCGTCCGGCACCGGGATGGTGCCCAGCGCCCATCCGATGATGTCGGCATCCTGCTCGTCCATGAAGCGTTCGAACCAGGCAATCTCCTCGGCGTTCCATTCGGCGTGATAGCGTTCGAAGAAGCCACCGACCGCATAATCCGATTCGCGTGTGCCGCGGTGCCAGGCCCGAAATTTCAGGCGGCGCATCAGGGGATCGTCGTTCACAATTTGTTCCTTTTGCGGGCATGGCAAAATGGCCGATCGGGGATTTGTATGACCGCCCCCGCTCAGCTACAGGCAGCCAGATAGACATGCGACCCGATATTCTCAATCCGCTCTTTGCCGAAATATCCCTGTTCAAGGGGATCGGCCCCGCTCTGGCCCGGCCGCTGGAGCGGCTGGGGCTGGCGCGCGCGGTCGATGTGGCCTTTCACTTGCCGGTCAGCTGGGTCGATCGGCACCTGACCGACCGGCTCGACATGGCGGACGCCGGGCGGGTAGTCGGGATCGAACTGACGCCGGTCGATTATCGCGCCAGCGGCAGCGCACGTGCGCCGTTCCGGGTCGATGCGGTCGATCGCTATGGCAATCATGTCGCGCTGGTCTATTTCGGGAAGAATAGCGGATGGCCGCGCAAGCTGTTGCCGCTGGGCGAGCCGAAATATATCTCCGGCAAGCTGGAGGCCTATGGCGATACGCTCCAGATCGTTCATCCCGATGTGCTGGCGCCTGAGGATGCGCATATGCTCCCGGCGCGCGAACCGGTCTATGGGCTGTCCGAAGGGCTGACCAACAACCGGATGCGCGATCTGGTGGGGCAGGCGCTGACGCGGGCGCCGGAGTTGCCGGAATGGATCGAGCCGAGCCTGCTGGCGCGCAAGGATTGGCCGGCGTGGCGCGAGGCGCTGGCGCGGGTCCATGCCGATCCGGCGGACGCCATGGCCCGCGCGCGGCTCGCCTATGACGAGATTTTCGCCGGGCAACTGGCGCTGATGCTGGTGCGGCAATCGTCGCGGCGGCGGCGGGGCGTGAGAATCGAAGGCGACGGACGGCTGCGCGATATGCTCAAGCTGCCGTTCGCGCCCACGGGCGCGCAGCGGCGCGCGACGGCCGAGATTGAGGGCGATATGGCGCAGGCGACGCCGATGCTGCGGCTGCTTCAGGGCGATGTCGGATCGGGCAAGACCTTGGTGGCGCTGATGGCGCTGCTCAATGCAGTCGAGGCCGGGATGCAGGGCGCGATGCTGGCGCCGACCGAGATATTGGCGCGGCAACATTATGAGACGCTGCGCAAGATGGCTTCGGGCCTGCCGATCGCAATCGCGATCCTGACCGGGCGGGACAAGGGCAAGGCGCGCGAAGCCACGTTGATGGGGCTGGCGGACGGGAGCATCGACATATTGGTCGGCACCCACGCGATCTTTCAGGAGGCGGTGCAGTATAAGGCGTTGGGGCTGGCGGTGATCGACGAGCAGCATCGCTTTGGCGTGGCGCAGCGGATGATGCTGGCGAGCAAGGCGGAACGATCGCCGCATCTGCTGGTGATGACGGCGACGCCGATCCCGCGCACGCTCACGCTGACCTATTATGGCGAGATGGAAGTCTCCCGACTGGACGAGATGCCGCCGGGGCGCCAGCCGATCCAGACTTTGGTGATGGCCGCCACGCGGCTGGACGAGGTGGTGGAGGCGCTGGCTCGCCATGTCGAGGGCGGGGGGCAGGCCTATTGGGTGTGTCCACTGGTCGAGGAGAGCGAGACGAGCGATCAGGCCGCGGCGGAAATGCGGGCGGAATCGCTGCGCGAGCGGTTCGGCGCGCGGGTGGGGCTGGTCCATGGCCGGATGAAGGGGCCGGACAAGGATGCGGCGATGGAGGCCTTCGCCGCCAATCGGACGCAGATATTGGTAGCGACGACGGTGATCGAAGTGGGCGTGGACGTGCCCAATAGCAGCCTGATCATCATCGAGGGGGCGGATCGGTTCGGCCTTGCCCAGTTGCACCAGTTGCGCGGGCGCGTGGGGCGCGGCGACAAGCCGTCGACCTGCCTGCTGCTGCGCGGCAATGCGCTGGGCGAGACGTCGCGCGCTCGGCTGGCGCTGATGCGCGAGACGAATGACGGGTTCCGGATCGCGGAGGCGGACCTGGAACTGCGTGGCGCGGGCGAAGTGCTGGGCACGCGGCAGTCGGGCGAAGCGGCGTTGAAGGTCGCGACCCCGGAGCATGTCGCGGCGCTGGTGGATAGCGCGCGGGACGACGCGCATCTGCTGATCGAGCGGGACGGCGGACTGGACAGCGCGCGGGGGCAGGCGGCGCGGACGTGCCTCTATCTGTTCGAGAAGGATGCGGCTGTGGGGTTGCTCAGGGGGGGGTAGTTGGAAGCGGGGTGGGTGTCGGGAAACGACCATTTGTTGCCGTTCGATCGGCGTTTATCCCTTCCCGATTGCGGACATAGTGCCGAGCGTTAGAATGCTCCTATGAGGGACACCATCATCGGCTTCGCTGCGCTATTTGGCAGCGCGATCTTCGCTTGGCATCTGATTGCCGGATGGAAGTCTGGGGACATGGATGTTCCCGTCACGAGCTTTGTTCGCGGCCACCGAGTTCGCAGCCCTGCTCTGTTTTGGTTTTGCGCCCTTTACAACCTGCTATTCCTTGTGGGTGGAGTCTTCATCCTCGGCAATTCGCTTGGGCTATACAGTCTGTAACTGCGCGGTTCCGCTTCTCAGCCGTCCGTCCGCTCCCCACCCTTTCTCGTCATTCCCGCGAAGGCGGGAATCCATCTCCTGATCTCGCGCCAAGTACCAAGCTGGGGAGATGGATCCCCGCCTGCGCGGGGATGACGGTGGATGGGGCATGCCGCACCTGCGAAACAAATCCTCACGCCGTCGCGTTGGCCCCGCATGACCGACATCAGCTTGACCCATATCACATCGACCGCCGCCTTTTCGATTTTGGCCGCAGTGGTGTCCGCGTTCCTGATCCACTGGGCGCTCTATGCGGTCGCGCTGCGGGTCGTGCGGCGGCGGATGGATCCGGTGTTGTTGCCCGCGATTTTCCAGCCGACGCGGTGGCTGGTGGTGTTGCTGGCGCTGGGGGCGGGGTTGCAGCCGCTCGACATGGGGCGGCGGGTCGAGGGGCTTTGGTCGATCGGGTCGAAGATGGTGTTTGCGCTGCTGGTCGGCTGGCTGCTGCTGCGGCTGATGCGTGCGACGCGGGTGATGATCGAGCGCGGCGCGGATATCAATGCTGAGGATAATCTCAAAGCGCGCAAGCGACATACGCGGGTGCGTATCCTCTATCGTATCGCGCAGAGTATCGTCGCGGTGCTGGTGATCGCGATGATGCTGATGGCGATTCCCGGCGTGCGGACGATCGGCGTGACGCTGGCGGCGTCGGCGGGGCTGGTCGGCCTGGCGGTGGGTGCGGCGGCGCAACCGGCGCTCAAAAATCTGATCGCGGGCATCCAGATGGCCTTTTCCGAGCCGATCCGGCTGGACGATGTGGTGATCGTTGAGGGGGAATGGGGGCGGATCGAGGATATCACGCTGACCTATGTCGTGGTGCGCATATGGGATGACCGGCGGATGGTGGTGCCGGTGTCCTATTTCCTGGAAAAGCCGTTCCAGAACTGGACCACCAGGACGTCCGACCTGTTGGGCACGGTGTTCCTCTACGTCGATCCGACCGCCGATATCGAGCGTATCCGCACCCGGTTCGTGGAGGCGGTGCAGGCGAACGCGCGCTGGGACGGGCGGGTCGCAATCTTGCAGGTGACGGATCATCGCGCCGACGCGCTGGAACTGCGCGGACTGCTGAGCGCGCGCAATGCGGGCATCGCGTTCGACCTGCGCTGCGAGGTGCGGGAAGCGATGCTGACATTCCTGCGCACCGACATGCCCGAAGCGCTGGTGCGCGGGCGTCAGCGGGTGGAGGCGGGCGAGGGCTTTGCCCGGCCCGATTTCCCCAGCCTCGATGCAGCCGCTACCAGGCCGTCCGGCGCGGCGGGATGATCGAGAGCATCGCATCATAGATTTTGGGGGAAATCGGCTCGTAAAATTCCATGCCGACCCGACCATCCTCGACCCAGCGTATCTCAGCAGGATAGTCTTTGAGGATCGGCAACCAGATGCTGACCCGCTCGCCCTGCGACAAGGGGCTGTCGCTGCGGCACATCAGGCCGAGCGCGGAGATGTTGATGATCCGCACGCCATGGCTGCGCCCCTGCGCCGTCACATGGCTGACCATATCGACCAGTTCGCGCTGCGCACGGCGTTGATCGACCGCAGGGTCGCGCGAGCGCAGCACATGGCCGAGATTGGCAAAGACGGAAGACGACATGGTCCGCAGCCTAAGCAGTTGAAAATGGACGATTTGATAGGAAGGAGTGTTAATGATGGGCTAACGCTGTTTTGACCTTCGGCCAAATCATGTGTGCTCCCGCCTGCGCGGGAACACATTGTTGTTACGCGACGACCAACCCGTGTTTCTTCGCGCCGAAACTCAGCCTGTCACCGGGCGTGAGCGTAAGAGCGGGGTCGGTGACGACATCGCCATTCACCCGGATCGCGCCTTCGGTCAGCTTGCGGCGCACTTCCTTGTTGGAGGTGGCGAATCCCAGGCCGGTTATCGCCTGCACGATGGTCAGGCTCTCCGCGCCGAGGCTGACCGTCGGCAGGTTGGCGTCCGACGCGCCTTCCTCGAAAGTTTTGCGCGCCGTTTCGGCGGCCGCGGTCGCAGCTTCCTCACCGTGGGCCATGGCGGTCGCGGCATGGGCGAGGATCTTCTTCGCCTCGTTGATTTCTGCTCCTTCCAGCGCCTCCAGCCGGGCGATCTCGTCCAGCGGCAGGTCGGTGAACAGCGCCAGGAAACGGCCGACATCGGCATCCTGCGTGTTGCGCCAGAATTGCCAATAATCATAGGGCGCCAGCGCGTCGGCGTTCAGCCACACCGCGCCGTTCATGGTCTTGCCCATCTTTCCGCCATCCGCCGTGGTGATGAGCGGACTGGTCAGGCCGAAGACCTGCGTGCCATCGACCCGGCGCGACAATTCGATGCCGTTGACGATATTGCCCCACTGGTCGGAGCCGCCCATCTGTAGACGGCAGGCCGAGCGGCGCGACAGTTCCAGAAAGTCGTAGGCCTGCAGGATCATATAGTTGAATTCGAGGAAGGACAGCGACTGTTCGCGGTCCAGCCGTGTCTTGACCGAATCGAAGCTGAGCATCCGGTTGACCGAAAAATGCTGGCCGATGTCGCGCAGGAACGGGATATATTCCAGGGCGTCGAGCCAGTCGGCATTATCGACCATCACAGCGTCTGTCGGGCCGTCACCAAAGGTCAGGAAGCGTTCGAACACCCGCTTGATGCTGGCGATGTTGGACGAGATCGTGTCGCCGGTCATCAGCTTGCGGGCTTCGTCCTTGAAGCTGGGGTCGCCGATCTTGCCTGTGCCGCCGCCCATCAGAACGATCGGCTTGTGACCGGCCTGCTGCATCCGGCGCAACATCATGATCTGGACCAGGCTGCCGACATGGAGCGACGGGGCAGTCGGATCGAAGCCGATATAACCGGGCACCACCTGGCTTTTAGCAAGGGCGTCCAGCCCCCCCGCATCGGTCAACTGGTGGATGTAGCCGCGCGTGTCGAGCAGGCGCAGGAGATCGGACTGATAGTTGCTCATGGCGCGCGCCTGTAGCATTGCGGTTGCGACTGTTAAAGAGGCGGAGTCTTCGATCATGCTAGCAATCGGCCTGATGTCCGGCACATCGCGCGACGGAATCGACGCGGCGCTGATCGAAACGGACGGCGAAGGGCAAGCCCACGCGGTCGAATTTCACGCCATGGCTTATGATGACGGCTTCCGCGTGCGCCTAGCCGAAGCGTGTCGACGTGCGATGGCGATGGAGAAGCCGGGGTTCGAACCGCTGCTGGCGTCGGTCGAGGCGGAACTGACCGAGCGGCATGTGCAGGTGGTCGCCGACCTGCTGGGGCGCAGCGGGCATATAGCGGAGGATGTGACGGTGATCGGCTTTCACGGCCATACCGTCGCGCATCGGCCCGACCGGGGCTGGACGTGGCAGATTGGCGACGGCGCTGGGCTGGCGGGGGCGTTCGGCATAGCGGTGGTCGCCGATCTGCGCAGCGCCGATGTGGCCGCGGGCGGACAGGGCGCGCCGCTGATGCCGGTCTATCACCGGGCGCTGGCGGCGGGGCTGGACAAGCCAGCGGCGGTGCTGAACCTGGGCGGGGTGGCGAACATCACCTTCATCGGGTCGGACGGGACGTTGATCGCGTTCGACACTGGCATGGCGAGCGGGCTGATCGACAATTGGATGCAGACGCATGGCGATGCCGCTTATGATGCGGGCGGGGCCTGCGCCGCGCGGGGGCGG
Source organism: Sphingobium cupriresistens LL01 (assembly GCF_001046645.1). Classification (NCBI taxonomy): domain Bacteria; kingdom Pseudomonadati; phylum Pseudomonadota; class Alphaproteobacteria; order Sphingomonadales; family Sphingobiaceae; genus Sphingobium; species Sphingobium cupriresistens. The sequence goes on along the minus strand of NZ_KQ130434.1, from coordinate 2,050,955 downwards.
CCGGATGACGCGCGGCTGGCGGCGATGATGGCCGACCCCTGGTTCGACGCGCCGCCGCCCAAGAGCATCGATCGCGAGCAGTTCAGCATTGATGTGGTGCGGGGATTATCATTGGAGGATGGCGCGGCGACGCTGACGGCCTTCACCGCGGCGGCGGTGGCGCGCGCGGTCGATCATCTGCCACAGCGGCCGGCGGCGATCCATGTCGCGGGTGGCGGACGGCATAATGCGACGCTGATGGCGATGCTGGCGGAGCGGACCGGGGCGGCGATACTATCGGTCGACGGGCTGGGATGGGACGGTGACGCGCTGGAGGCGCAGGGTTTCGCCTATATGGCGGTGCGGCGCCTGAAGGGGCTGCCGATCAGCTTTCCGGGGACGACCGGCGCGCCGGAGGCGATGACGGGCGGAGTGTTGTTTTCGGCATGAAAAGCGACCTTGCCCGAACGGCGGGCAAGGTCGTCATTGAAAATCAGGCGATCGTTTTGTCGATCTGGAGAACTTCGTCCTTCTGCATCGCCGCAAGCGCATTGTCGATTTGGGCCAGCGCGGCGTCGCGCTTTGCAATCAGGTCCAGCCGTTGGGCCAGCATGTCGAAGGGAGGGCCTCCAGCGTCGGTCACGATCTTGCTCGGATTGCCGCCATTTTTGCGTATCGTATCGATCGCGCTGTCGATGCTGTTCAGGACTGTGTCGAACTGACTGGCGACCTCCAGGCGTTTGGTCTGAAGGCTATCGACATGACATTGGAATAGGGCAGCCGTGCGTTCCGCCGCAACCTCTTTTTGCCGATTGGCGAGCGCCATGGCGTCAGCGCCCAAGGCGTCTCCGCGCTCCTTCAGTTTTTCCGCTTCTACTATGATGTTACGGAGCGTGACTTCGGGAATCTTCACGAACCATTCCTTGCGATCTGGATGAATTTCGGGAATGTCCATCGTGAAATCTGTACGCTCCATGCGGGTTTCCGGGATGTGCATCTTGATTTCCTGTCGCCGCATTTCGGTGACGGGGACATGGGTGATGATGTCCTTCCATTTGACGGTGCATTTGGGGATCAGGCCACCGCTGCATTTGAATTCCGGATATTGGCCAACCTTTTTCGCGCGCATGACGACAGTTGGATTGTCCCACGACAGCGTTCGCAGGTTCATGGTGACCTGCGGAATGTCCAACGCCATTGCTTTGGTTTTCATTATAACCGTTGGAATGTCGAACACCCACCGTTGCTCCACCATCTTGATATCGACGGTGCCGGACAGTTCGGCCTTGCCCGCATCCCCCTGAATGCTGTTCGATCGATCATTAAGGTCGCTTTGATCCTTGGCAAATATCTGGGCGACGTCATTGACGGCATCTTCCTGAGCCTTGCAGGCGTTGGCCTGCGCCCATGTCGGGACTGGAAGTGAAAGTGCAAGTGAAGAAATGATGTGTAGTACTCGCATGAGTCTTCTCCCACCTATTATGGCAGAAAAAGGCTGATCCTTTATTTATATACTAACAATGGGAGTTTGAACCGATTTCATCGGATCCACCAGCTATTGATCTTCATATTCCAGAATGGATCAATCTATCTTTTGCGCGTCAGTTCGCGCATCGCCGCGTCGATACCCTGAATCGTCAGCGGATACATGCGATCGTTCATCAACTCACGGATCATCTTCGTCGACTGGCTATAGCCCCAATGGGCTTCGGCCGCCGGGTTGAGCCACACGCAGGCGGGATAGGTGTGGGTGACGCGATGAAGCCATACCGCGCCGGCTTCCGGGTTCATATGTTCGACAGATCCGCCGGGCTGGGCGATCTCATAAGGGCTCATCGCCGCGTCGCCGACGAAGATGACCTTATAATCATGGCCATATTTGTGGAGGATATCCCAAGTCGAAATCCGCTCGGCAAAGCGGCGGCGATTATCTTTCCACACGCCTTCGTAGAGGCAGTTATGGAAATAGAAAAATTCCATATTCTTGAATTCACCCGTGGCGGCGGAGAAAAGCTCCTCGCACAGCGTCACAAACGGGTCCATCGATCCGCCGACGTCCAGAAAGAGCAGCAGCTTGACCGCATTATGCCGTTCGGGCCGCATCCGAATGTCGAGCCAGCCCTGCCGCGCGGTGCCGCGGATGGTTTCATCCAAATCCAGTTCGTCCGCCGCGCCTTCCCGCGCGAAGCGGCGCAAGCGGCGTAGCGCGACTTTGATATTGCGGGTGCCCAATTGCTTGGCGTTGTCGAGATTGGCGAAGTCCCGCTTTTCCCACACCTTGATCGCGCGCTTGTGCCGGGATTCGCCGCCGATCCGCACGCCTTCCGGGTTGTAGCCGCCATTGCCGAAGGGGGAGGTGCCGCCAGTGCCGATCCACTTGCTGCCGCCCTGGTGCCGGCCCTGCTGTTCGTCCAGCCGCTCTTTCAACGTCTTCATGATCTCGTCCCAGTCGCCCAGGGATTTGATCTTTTCCATTTCCTCAGGACTGAGGAATTTCTCGGCGACCAGGCGTAGCCAATCTTCGGGTATATCCGCCTCGACCCCGTCCTGGCCCAGCACGCCCTTGAAGACCTTGGCGAACACCTGGTCGAACCGGTCGAGCAGCCCTTCGTCCTTCACATAAGTGGCGCGGGCGAGATAATAGAAATCCTCCGGCCGCCGCGCGATGACGTCGCGTTCGAGCGCTTCGAGCAGCAGCAGATGCTCCTTGATGCTGGCTTGGATGCCGGCGGCGCGGAGCGCGTCTAGAAAATTGAGCAGCATGGATCGCTTGTCGTCCACCGCGCGCAGCGATGCAAGCCGCCGTCGCTGCAAAGTTGTTCGAATATTAAGTGTTGCAGCGCATGGTTAATCCGTCACTATCCACGGCACAAAGATGAGCAGGGGCGCGCTTGGAAAACAGGGACTTGTTGGCTGATCTTGGAGAAAGGTCGGGCGACATCGCATTGCAGTGCAGCGAGACGGCCGGATATTTGAGCGAGTTGAACCGCCGTATCCAGGGCGATTCGGCGCATCTGGCGAAATTGCAGGCCAATATGGAAACGCTGGCCGCGAGCCAGAATGAGAGCGTCGCCGCGGCGCAGGAATTGAGCCTGACCGCCCGACGCGCCGGCCGGATCATCGCCGATGGGCATGACGTGATCGGCCTGTCACTGGGCGAGGTGGCGGCGTTGGTGGAGCATGTCACCGGGCTGGAGGGGCATTTGCGCCAATTCCTTACCGTGATCGAGGCGGCGGGCGATATTTCGGAAGAACTGGGCGCGATCGCGCGCCAGACCCGGATGCTGGGGGTTAACGCCGCGATCGAGGCGGCGCGCGGAGGCGCGGCGACTCAGGGCTTCGCCGTGGTCGCGGACGAGATCAGGCGGCTGGCGGGGCAGGCGGGCGAGTCAGCGGCGTCGGCCGGCGACAAACTGACCCAGTTGGACCGGGATGCGCGCCACCTGATCGGCGGGGTCGAGGCCAATATCGTGCGCGGCCGGGGGGCGGGCGCGCATATCGACCGACTGCGCCTGGGCATGGCGGAGATCGCTTCGCTGGTCACCCAGTTTGGCGAGCGGTCGGGCGCTATCGTCGCCTGCACCGACGCGGCCGATGGCGACGTCAATGCGTTGCGCCATGGGCTGGCGGCGTTCAGCCGGTCGGCCAGCGACAGCGCGGCGCGGGTCGACAGCGCACGCGAGCAACTCGAAGGGCTGGAGGGTATGGCCAACGCCATGCTCAACACCGCCGCGCATGGGCCGCAGAAGACACGCAACAGCCGCTATATCGCTTTGGCGGAGGATGGCGCGGAAGAGGTCGGCGCCTTGATCGAACAGGCGTTGCAAAAGGGGGAGATCAGCCCGTCGCAACTGTTCGACACCGATTACCGCGCGATCGAAGGATCGGCGCCCACCCAATATCTCAACGGCTTCACCAATTTCGCGGACGGGATGTTGCGGCCGGTGCTGGATCGCCGCACCAGCGAGGACAACGCGATCGTGGGCTGCTGCCTGCTCGACATGAACGGCTATCTGCCTACCCATATTAGCGCGCGCTGCCAGCCGCAGCGGCCAGGCGCCCCTGACTGGAACATGGAAAATGCCCGCAACCGGCAGATTTTCATGGATAGCCAGACCCGTCGCGCCTTGCAGGAGGAGGGCGACTTCTTCCTCTACACCTATCGGCAGGATCTGGGCGAAGGCCGCTACCGCGCGCTGCGCAGCGTGTTCGTGCCGCTGATGTTCAGCGGGCGGCGCTGGGGACTATATGAGGTGGGCTATCTGATCTGAGGATTTCGCGCCGCCGTTGTGGATGCGCGACACCAGCACGAAGGAGATGATGATGAGCATATACCAACTGCCCAGCTTGGCGACGCTGACCATCTGCCAGCCATGGCGCTGGTCGGGATAGGTCCAGGCGTTGGCGAAAGTGCCGATATTTTCCGCAAACCAGATGAACAGGGCGACGAGGAAGAAGCCAAAAAGTAGCGGCATCCGCCGCGGCGCGCGCCAGGGCGTAAAGATGATCCAGGTGCGGCCAAATAGCAGGACGGCGGCTGCAAACAGGGCGAGCCGGATATCGGGCAGCCAATGATGGGCGAAGAAATTGACGTAGATGGCGCCAGCCAACAACATCGTTGCCCAGACCGGGGGATAATGGAGGAAGCGGAAATCGAAAATGCGCCAGATACGGGCGATATAGCTGCCCACCGCCGCATACATGAATCCTGAAAAGAGCGGTACCGGACCGACATGAAGCAGGCTGGCCTCCGGATAGATCCACGAACCGGCATGAGTCTTGAACAATTCCATGATCGTGCCAATCAGGTGGAAGGCGAAGATGACCTTCGCCTCGTCCCAGCTTTCGAGCCGGAAGCCCAGCATCGCGGCCTGAATGAAGAGCGCCGCCAACGTCAGGAAATCATAGCGATGGAGGTATGCGCCGGACGGGTAGAAAAGGTGCGTAGCCAGCAGGAGCGCCAGCATCAAGCCGCCGAACAGGCACGCCCAGCCCTGCTTGAAGCCGAAAAGAAGAAATTCGAACGCCCATGCCGCTGGACCGGGCGATATGCTGATCGCTTCCAGACGGCCGCGGATACGGGCGAAGCGGGTCGCGTCTGTCGGCTGATTCATCCCGGCATGTTAAAGCCGCATTTTGACAAGATCGAAAGCGCCTTCAGCGCCCCTTCTGCGCCAGGCGGCTGACCGTCACCTCGCCATTGGCGGCGTAGGTGGCGACGGCTTGCGCCTCGGCGGTCTGGGTGTCCTTGCCGTCGATGATGGCGGCGATCTGATGCGGGCTGGGCACCCTGTCATAGACGCCATAAATATCGGTCTGGCCCACCATGTGAATCGATAGCTTGTAGCCTGCGCCGTTGGCGGCGGGATCGAAGGCCAGCACGGTGCCGCTATCATCGACGGGCACGATGATCGCGCTATCGCTGCGCCCGGCCTGCTGGAGCATGTCGTAGCGGCCGTCGGCAGTGGCGGCCGTGCCGCGGATGCAGAGCGCATCCTTGCCATCGCGCGGGATGCGGACATCCCGCGGCGCGGCTTCCTCGGTTGGCTTGGCCGGAGTCAGCCGGGCGTCGGCGGTCGGCGCGGCGGGACAGGCGGAGAAGCTGGCGGGGGCGGTGGCGTGCAAGCTGGCCGGGTCATCGACCGTCAGGTTGGCCAGCATGCCGTCTAGACCGGCCAGCACTTCGCCGCGACGCTCGGTCGGGCCAGTCACGCGGATCTTGACGATCCAGCGCCCGGCATGGACGAACCCGGCGGCCGTGGTCAGCGCGCCGTCGGCGGCATCGTCATAGACCGCGCGGATCGCGCCGTCCGCCCGGCCGGCGACGGGCGCGCTGGCATAGGCGGTGCGGCGGGTCTTCGCGCCGAACCGCTCCATCACCGCCTTGTCAGTCATATAAGCGGCCAGCGAGGCGTCGGCATAGGTTGGCAGATAGACGTAAAGGGTCGCCTGGATGGCGCCATCCTCCGACAGATATTGCGCATAATTGTCGACCGCGCGGCCGCCATTGGACGCTTCGCCGCTCTTGCTGAGCGAGAGGCCGGCGACGGTATGGGGCAGGGCGATGCCGGCGGAGGCGGCGCGGATGGCGCTTTCGGTCGGGGTCCAGGCTTCGGCGTCGGCGGCATGGGCGATAGTCGGAATGGAAAGGCACAACGCTGTCGCGGAGACTATAGCGGCTATGAGTCCTTTGGTGCGCTTCGGCATTGTCATCACTCTCCAGGTCGATACCGTCTTTGCGCGGCATTGAACTATGAAGGAGAGGCTACAGACTAAACCGGGGGGCGCAAGCGTCTATTTTGCGCGCGTGGCGCTCTGGGCCTGTTTCAGGGCACAGGCGGGATTTGCGCAGGATAATGGGGCAGGTCGGGATCATGATGCGCCCAGCCAGGGGCGGCATCGGTCCAGATCACCGCCTGCGGCCCGATCAGCGAAGGATCGTCGAGCGCGCCGGCGCGGATGAAGGTAAGATGCGGGCGCGATTCGGCCAGGCTGAACAGTGGCGTACCGCAGGTGGGACAGAAGCCGCGCTTCATCGCGTTGCCGCTGTCGGCGACGCTGTCATGCCAGCGGACGTCGCCACTGGTCGTCATCTTGTCCGATGGGAAGCCGACGTTCACGGTCGCCGATCCGCCGCCCAGATATTGGCACAGGCGGCACCAGCACATGCGCGCGGCGATTGGTTCGGCGTCGATGATGATGCGGACGGCGCCGCAGAGGCATCCGGCGGTGTGGGACATAGATATTCCTTAGCACAACGGAGGTTGGCGGTGATCCTGCGTTACCGCCCCTGTCGGCGCGCCATGAAGGCGAGGCGTTCGAACATCATGACGTCCTGCTCATTTTTGAGCAGCGCGCCGTGGAGCGGCGGGATCGCCTTGGTCGGATCGCTGTTCTGGAGAACGTCTAGCGGCATATCCTCGTTCAGCAGCAGCTTGAGCCAGTCGAGCAGTTCGGAGGTCGAGGGCTTCTTCTTGAGGCCCGGCACCTCGCGGATATCGTAGAAGATATCCATCGCCTTGCTGACCAATATCTTCTGGATGCCGGGGAAATGGACGTCGACGATTTGCGCCAGCGTGTCGCGGTCCGGAAATTTGATATAATGGAAAAAACAACGGCGCAGGAAAGCGTCGGGCAGCTCCTTCTCGTTGTTCGACGTAATGATGACGACCGGGCGATCGGCCGCGGCGATCGTCTCGCCCGTCTCATAGACGTGGAAGGCCATGCGATCGAGTTCCTGCAACAGATCGTTGGGAAATTCGATGTCGGCCTTGTCGATCTCATCGATCAGCAGCACAGGCAGCTTGGGCGAGGTGAAGGCCTCCCACAATTTGCCCTTTCGGATGTAGTTGGCGATGTCGTGGACGCGCGCGTCGCCCAACTGGCCGTCGCGCAGGCGGGCGACGGCGTCATATTCATAGAGGCCCTGATGCGCCTTGGTCGTGGACTTGACGTTCCATTCGATCAACGGCGCGTCCAGCGCCTTGGCGATCTCCTGGGCCAGGACGGTCTTGCCGGTGCCTGGCTCCCCTTTGACCAACAAGGGGCGACGTAGCAACACGGCGGCGTTGACCGCGACCTTCAGGTCGTCGGTGGCGACATAATCCTGCGTGCCTTCAAAGCGCATATTGCTATTCCATTCGGTTGCCGATGACAACCGGACTAGGCAAAGCGATGGGCAGGCGCAATCGTAAAAGGGGAAATTAGGCCTGTCGGGCGCGCACGTCGGCGCGGGCGGCAAGCAGATCCCACAAACCGCGATGCTGGTTCAGCAACTGGCGCGCGCCGAACTGGATCGCGCGGTCGATGCCATCGTCGCCGCCGATCGCGCGGGCGACATCCAGCGTCGCGTTACGATCGGGCATGGCATAGGGATGGGGCTCCAGGCCTGCGCGCAGGGCCGCCATGTCGAGGACCTGGCGCACCGCGCGCCAATCGAGCACCAAAGCCATTGCAGCGCCCATGGCGCAACCGCGGCGGTCGGACTGGGCCAGCATGTCGAGCGCATGGCGCTGCTGGCTGACGGCGGTTTCACAATCGGCCTGACCTGCCGTGCTGGGCGCGGGACCGGTGGCGACCGTGACCTGGGTGAGATAGGCGCGCTCGCGAGCGAAGGCGTCTGCCGTCTCGATCAGCCATTGGCGTGCGGCATTGTCGGCCGAACGGGTCGCGGCATGATCGATCACGCCGGGATGACGGCCGTGGAGCATGCAGAGATAATAGGTCGCGTCGGCCAGGTCGGACAGCGAGAGCAGCGCGTCGCGCGCTACACCGGTGCCGGCGCGATTGGCATAGGCATGAGCGGCCGTTCCATCGGCGGCGACCAGCGCCTCCAAAATTCGCGCTATGTCGCCAAATTGATAGCGCGGTGCCGCTTCGCTCATGCCCAAATCCCTATTACGCCCGCATCGGCAGGCTGCGATCCCAAGGCATAGTAGGCCGGAGTAAACGTCCGGTTTACGGAATCAGAAAGGGCGACCGTGAAAGCCGCCCTTTTCCGTCAACGATGGTTAATTACTATTTACCGATCAATTTAGTTTTTGTCGCCGAATCGTTTTTACGGAAAACCAGTTTCCACTTTTCCGAACGATGCTTTCGTTACTGATCGAGGAAAGACCGCATCTTGCGCGAGCGCGACGGATGCTTGAGCTTGCGCAGCGCCTTCGCTTCGATCTGACGAATACGTTCGCGGGTGACGCTGAACTGCTGGCCGACTTCCTCCAGCGTGTGGTCGGTGTTCATGCCGATGCCAAAGCGCATCCGGAGCACGCGCTCCTCACGCGGGGTGAGAGACGCCAGGACGCGGGTGACAGTTTCCTTCAGATTCGCCTGGATCGCGGCGTCCACCGGTATGATCGCATTCTTGTCCTCGATAAAGTCGCCCAGATGGCTGTCCTCCTCGTCGCCGATTGGCGTTTCGAGGGAGATCGGCTCCTTGGCGATCTTCATCACCTTGCGGACCTTTTCGAGCGGCATGGAGAGGCGCTCGGCCATCTCTTCCGGGGTAGGTTCGCGGCCTTGCTCGTGCAGGAACTGTCGGCTGGTGCGGACCAGCTTATTGATCGTTTCGATCATATGGACCGGGATACGGATGGTCCGCGCCTGATCCGCGATCGAACGGGTGATCGCCTGCCTGATCCACCAGGTGGCATAAGTGCTGAACTTGTAGCCGCGGCGATATTCGAACTTATCCACCGCCTTCATCAGGCCGATATTGCCTTCCTGAATAAGATCAAGAAATTGCAGGCCGCGGTTTGTATATTTTTTAGCGATAGAGATGACCAGGCGCAGGTTCGCCTCGACCATTTCCTTCTTGGCGATGCGCGCTTCGCGCTCGCCCTTCTGCACCATGTTGACGATGCGGCGAAACTCGCTGAGCGACATGCCGGTCGCCTGGGCGATTTCGCTCACCTCATTGCGGATGCGATCGACCGCCCGCCCTTCGGCGGCGGCGAAGGCGGCCCATTTCTTGTCGAGGCCCTGCACCTTGTCGAGCCAGGCGTCGTCGAGCTCATGATTCACATAGCGGTCGAGGAAATCCTTGCGGCTGACTTTATGGCGTTCGGCCAAGCGCAGCATCTGCCCGCCCAGCGCGGTTAGGCGCCGGTTATAGGCATAGAGCTGATCGACCAGATATTCGATCTTCTGCTGGTGGAACTGGACGCTTTCGACCTGCGCGGTGAGTTGCTCGCGCAAATCATGATAATCATCCTCGGCCTTCTGACTCAGCACTTCGCCAACCGCCATCGCGACCATGCGGGCTTCTTGTGCGGCGGAAAAGGCGCGGAAGATTTCGGTGATGGTCGCGAACTTCTCAAGCGCCATCGGCTTGAGCGTCTCTTCCATCTGGGCGAGGGAGAGGGTGTTGTCCTCTTCCTCTTCTTCCTCGACGCGGCGGGCGCGGGGGGCGCCGTCCTCATCCTCGTCGGCGTCGGCGGATTCCTCCTCCGGCTCTTCTTCTTCCTTGAAGCTAGGGCCAGCGGTCTTCTCGCTGATCTCGCCATCATCATCCTCGGCGCCTTCCTCCAGGCTTTCCGGGGCAGGGTCCTTGGACAGCATGGCGTCGAGATCGAGAATCTCGCGCAGCTGCATTTCGCCATTGTTGAGCGCGGTCGACCATTCGATGATCGCGTTGAAGGTCGTCGGGCTTTCGCACAGACCCAGAATCATCGTGTCGCGGCCCGCCTCGATCCGCTTGGCGATGGCGATTTCGCCCTCACGGCTGAGCAGTTCCACCGCGCCCATTTCGCGCAGATACATGCGAACGGGATCGTCGGTGCGATCGACCGTTTCCTTCTTCTTTTCGGTGATGAGCTTCGGGCCGCCATCATCATCGCCCGAATCATCTTCGGCGTCGTCGGCATCCTCACGCTCGCGCTGCTCGTCGCCGTCTTCGCTCGCTTCCTCATTTTCGACAATGTTGACGCCCATGTCGTTCAGCGCGGACATCACGTCCTCGATTTGCTCGGAGGACATCTGGTCCTGCGGCAAGGCGTTGTTCAACTCGTCATAGGTGATGTAGCCGCGCTTTTTCGCGCGCGCGATCAGCTTCTTGACCGAGGCTTCGTTGAGGTCGAGCAGGGGGGCGTCGCCGCCTTCATCCCCGCCATCGCCTGCACCCGCCGCACTCTTGCTGTTCGCCTTGGTCGCCATTTATTCGCCTTAACTCCGCCGCTCTCGCAAGAACGATCTCATCAAATAATGTCTTCGGACTGGCCGAGTTCCGCCAAGCGGAGAAGATGGTTGCGATGAGCAACCAGCGCATGATTTTGCGCCAGCAAATTCTCTTCGCTCACATCCGCCTTCACCCGCTCGGTCGCTACGGCCAAATTCCGCTCAAGCTCTGGTCCCTGCGTCATTACCCGAACGGCCTCCTCAAGATCGCGTGCGACGCGATCAGGATCGGTGGTCGTCCTGTCGGGAGTGAGTTTGAACGCATCGGCCCGGAGCATCCCCTTAGCCATATTATACAACTCACCTTGCCCCAATATGGTAAGGAGGGCCTGTGTTTCAACTGTTTCTTTGCGGAAGGACGTGCTGATCATCACGTCCAGCAATTGCGCCAGCAGCGAATCAGCGATTTGCAGCGCCGACAGCATCTCGCGATGGGGCAGAATCTGTTCGGGATGGCGCAGCAGACTGGCCAGGACGGCGCGCAGCAGTCGCTGTTCCAGGCCATTGGCGCCGATCGCGCGGACTTCAAAACCGGCCGCGGGAATCGGCGCTTTCCAGTTGCCGCGCTTGTCACGTTGCCAGCGGCCGCCATCCCCGCCGCCGCGCGCCTGCCTTTGCGCCGGGGTGTTATCGCGCCGGGCGAAGAAGCGCGCGTCATAGCGTTCGCGAAATTCATGGGCATAATGGGCGCGGACGTCGGGATGGGCGATCGCATCCGTTATGGCGCGTAGCCGCTGCTTGAGCGCGGCCTTCTGTTCGGGCGTGTCGAGCGGCATGGCGCTCAGTTCATGGCTCCATAGCCGTTCGATCAGCGGTTCGGCCGCCTTGAGCACCGCTTCCATCGCCTGCGGGCCGCTCTCGCGCAGCAGATCGTCGGGGTCTTTGCCCGGCGGCAGGGTGGCAAAGCAGAGGCTATGGCCGGGGCGCAGCAGCGGCAGGGCGCGGGTGGCGGCGCGGATCGCGGCCTTTTGTCCCGCCGAATCGCCGTCGAAGCAGAGGATCGGCACTTCGACCATTTTCCACAGCCGCTCGATCTGATGTTCGGTCAGCGCGGTGCCAAGCGGGGCGACGGCATCACCGAAGCCGGCCTGCGCCAGCGCGATCACGTCCATATAGCCTTCGACCACGATCACCCGTTCGGTCTGGCGGCTGGCGGGGGAGGCGCGGTCGATATTGTAGAGGGTGCGGCCCTTGTCGAACAGCGGCGTGTCGGGGGAATTCAGATATTTCGGCTCACCCGCGCCCAATATGCGGCCGCCAAAGGCGATGACGCGGCCACGAATGTCCCGGATGGGTAGCATCAGGCGCCCGCGGAAGCGATCATAGCGTTCGCGTTTCCTGGCGTTGCCCTGCTCCAGTGCTTCAGGATCGATCAGCAGTCCGGCCTCAACCAGCATCGGCTCGCCGAAATCCTTGAGCGCGCTCTTCAGACGGCCGCGCCCGTCAGGGGAGAAGCCGAAGCCGAAGGCCCGGCGTGTCGCATCGCTGATGCCGCGCTTTTGCAGATAGGCGCGGGCTTCACCGCCGTCGATGCCGCCCAGTTGCTCCTCGAAAAAGCCCTGCGCGGCGGCCATGGCGTCATGCAGGCCCTTGGCCTGTTCGGCGCGCTTGGCGGCGCGCGGATCGGGGGCGGGGACGTCCATGCCGGCGGCCTGCGCCAGTTCCTTGACCGCCTCCATGAAGGGCAGGCCGCGCTGGTCGGTCATCCAGCGGATCGCATCGCCATGCGCGCCGCAGCCGAAGCAATGATAGAAGCCCTTCTCGTCGTTGATCGTGAAGCTGGGCGTCTTCTCATTATGGAAGGGGCAGCAAGCCTTGTATTCGCGGCCCGCTTTGGTGACCTTGATCGTGCGGCCGATCAGGGTGGACAGCGACGTGCGCATCCGCAGTTCGTCGAGGAAAGCGGGGGAAAGGCTCAATCTCTCCCCTCCCGCTTGCGGCAGGGGTCGGGGGAGGGCATGTTTGCAATCACCCGTTCGATTTCCTCAATCACGCCTTCGATATTGCCCAGAACATCATTGTTCCAGAAACGGATCATGCGAAAGCCCTGTGCTTCGATGTAGCGCGTCCGTTCCGCATCAACCTCATCATTATGCTGTCCGCCGTCGACTTCGATCACCAGGCCGATGGATCGCGCCACGAAATCGCAGATGAATTGGCCGATGGGAACCTGACGGTTGAAACGGATGCCGGAGATTTTTCGGGCACTGATGACGTGCCATAGGGCGCGTTCGACGTCCGTGGCATTATTACGCAGTGCGCGCGCTTTCGCGGTGGGGCGGGCGTAGCCTTTGTCCATTGATGTGGAACATGCCCTCCCCTAACCCCTCCCGCAAGCGGGAGGGGAACTATCAATGATAGCTTAGCCCAGCGCCGCCTTTACCATTCCACTCGCCTTGCTCATGTCGATCACACTGCCATGGCGTTCCTTCAGCACCGCCATCACCTTGCCCATGTCCTTCACGCTTGCCGCGCCGACCTCGGTCTTGATCCTCTCGATCGTCGCCTTCGTCTCGTCCTCGCTCAGTTGCGCAGGCAGGAAGCCTTCGATCACCTCCAGCTCCGCCTGTTCTTTGGCCGCCAGTTCGTCGCGGCCGCCGTTCCTGAACATCTCGATCGATTCGCGGCGCTGCTTCACCATCTTTTGCAGCACTTCGACCACGATGGCGTCGTCGTCCGGCACGCTCGACGCGGTGCGCAGTTCGATGTCGCGGTCCTTCAGCTTCGCCAGGATCAGGCGGACGGCGGCCAGCCTTTCCTTGTCGCCAGCCTTCATGGCGGTGACCTGGGCGCTCTTGATGGTATCGCGAATCATCGACGCATTAATCCTGTTGCTTGCGGAAAGGAGCAGATATAGCGCCAAAAGAGATTTTTAACAGACGTTGACCTTGCGGGCGTGGGGGCATAGGTGACCGGCCGTTTAACCCGCATCAGACGGGTTCCCGCAAAAGCATAAAGGACCGACCGCCATGGCTGACGCCAAAACCCTTACCGTGCCTAAAGGAGCGACAGGGGTCGTGGTTTTCGCCGATGGGTCCGCGGTGTTCGGGCGCGGCTTCGGCGCGATCGGCGAGGCTGTGGGCGAACTGTGCTTCAACACGTCGATCACCGGCTATCAGGAGATCATGACCGATCCGTCCTATGCCGGGCAGATCATCAATTTCACCTTTCCCCATATCGGTAACGTCGGCACCAACCTGGACGATGTCGAGGCGGACAATCCTTACGCGCTGGGCTGCATCGTGCGCGAGGACGTGACCGCGCCGAGCAATTTCCGCAATGTCATGGCCTTTGACCAGTGGATGGCGGACAATGGCCGTATTGGCCTCGCCGGTGTCGATACCCGCGCGCTGACCCGCCTGATCCGCTTCAAAGGCGCGCCCAATGTCGTGATCGCCCATGATCCCGACGGCCAGTTCGATATCGCCGCGCTGGCCGCCAAGGCGGCGGGCTGGCCGGGGCTGGAGGGCATGGATCTGGCCATCGAAGTCACGGGCAAGGAGACGCGCCTGTGGAAGGATGGCGGCTGGACGCTGGGCAAGGGCTATGATGTCGACGCCACCGATGCGCTGGAGACGGTCGCGGCGGGCTATCCGGCGGTGGGCGAGGATGGCGAGCCGTTGCTGTTCGCGGAACAGGATCTGCCGACTCCCGCGCCGCGTCCGCATGTTGTGGCGATCGATTATGGCGCGAAGAACAATATCTTCCGCAATCTGGTGAAGGCCGGCGCGCGCGTCACCGTGCTGCCCGCGACCGCGACGTTCGAGCAGGTGATGGACTTGCAGCCCGACGGCGTGTTCCTGTCCAACGGACCGGGCGATCCGGCGGCGACCGGCGCCTATGCCGTGCCGGTGATCGCCGCGCTGCTGACCGAGAATGTGCCGATCTTCGGCATTTGCCTGGGCCATCAGTTGCTGGGTCTGGCCGTGGGCGCCAAGACGATCAAGATGCATCAGGGGCATCGCGGCGCGAACCATCCGGTCAAGCGGCTGGACGATGGCGTAGTCGAGATCACATCGATGAACCATGGCTTTGCCGTGGATGCCGCCACGCTGCCCGCCAATGTCCGCGCGACCCATGTGTCGCTGTTCGACGGCAGCAATTGCGGGATCGAGCTGACCGACAGGAACGCTTTCTCTGTGCAATATCACCCCGAAGCGTCGCCGGGGCCGCAGGACAGCTTCTACCTGTTCAAGAAGTTCGTGACAGGCCTCAAAGGGGCGGTCGCGGCGTGAGCCAGAACCTCCCCCCCGTCGATGAAGCCCGCCTTGCCGCCGAGTGGGAGGCGGACAAGGACGTGCTCGCCAACCTCGCCGCCAATGGCGACGTAGCGCGGATCGCGCGGCCGGTGGATGTGTCCTTCCGCGGCAGCGAAAAGGATTTCGAACGGCTGCTCACCATCGCCAGCCAGTTCGGCTTTGTCGAACTCGACCGGGAAGAGGATGAGGAGGGCGACCTGTACCTGTTCCTGGAATGCGTGCAGCCCGTCGACGAGCAGTCGATCCGCGCGCTGACTCGCAAATGCCTCCAGATCGAAATCCTCTGCGGCGTCGAATATGACGGCTGGGGGTGCGAGGCGCAGACGGGGGCGGTGCATTGAGTGTCCGAGGGAGGAACTGAGCAATGGCGACGGTGCGAGACTTTAAGGTTGAACATCTAGACAATGCACGACCTCACGATGAGGTTGAAACCATCGTTCGGCTGGTAGATTGCGGTCGAGAAAAACTGATCCAAATTGATACTTATGGCCGACCTGGCCGAGAGATCCCTGGAAAAGTTTCGCAAACAATTCGCTTAGATAAAGCCGCTTTTGAAAAGCTGGTCGAAACCGGGAAAAGCTACTTCTAATGCCCAAACGCACCGACATCTCCTCCATCCTCATCATCGGCGCTGGTCCGATCATCATCGGCCAGGCGTGCGAGTTCGATTATTCGGGCACGCAGGCGGTGAAGGCGCTCAAGGAAGAGGGCTATCGCATCATCCTGGTCAATTCCAATCCGGCCACGATCATGACCGACCCGGAATTTGCCGACGCGACCTATGTCGAGCCGATCACGCCCGACATTGTGGCGAAGATCATCGAGAAGGAGCGGCCGGACGCGGTGCTGCCGACCATGGGCGGGCAGACCGCGCTGAACACGGCGCTGGCGTTGTTCAATGACGGTACGCTGGAGAAGTACGGCGTGCAGATGATCGGCGCGGATGCCGAAGCGATCGACAAGGCGGAAGACCGGATCAAGTTCCGCGACGCGATGGACAAGATCGGGCTGGAATCAGCCCGCTCGCGCATTGCGCACACGATGGAAGAGGCGCTGGAAGGGCTGGAGTTTACAGGGCTTCCCTCGATCATCCGGCCGAGCTTCACCATGGGCGGCACCGGCGGCGGCATCGCCTATAATCGCGACGAGTTCATGACCATCGTGCGTGGCGGGCTGGATGCGTCGCCGACGACCGAAGTGCTGATCGAGGAGTCGCTGCTCGGCTGGAAAGAATATGAGATGGAGGTCGTGCGGGATCGCAACGACAATTGCATCATCATCTGTTCGATCGAGAATGTCGATCCGATGGGCGTCCATACCGGCGACAGCATCACCGTTGCCCCGGCGCTGACGCTGACCGACAAGGAATATCAGATCATGCGCAACGCATCGATCGCGGTATTGCGGGAAATCGGCGTCGAAACAGGCGGTTCCAACGTACAGTTCGCCGTCAATCCGAAGGACGGCCGTCTTGTCGTGATCGAGATGAATCCGCGCGTGTCGCGCTCGTCGGCGCTGGCGTCCAAGGCGACTGGATTCCCGATCGCCAAGGTCGCGGCCAAGCTGGCGGTGGGGTATACGCTGGACGAGATCACCAACGACATCACCGGCGCGACGCCTGCGTCGTTCGAACCGACCATCGACTATGTCGTGACGAAGATCCCCCGCTTCGCCTTCGAAAAGTTCAAGGGCGCCGAACCGCTGTTGGGCACGGCGATGAAGTCCGTCGGCGAAGTCATGGCGATCGGCCGCAACATCCATGAATCGATGCAGAAGGCGCTGCGCGGGCTGGAAACCGGCCTCAGCGGCTTCAACACGGTCGATCACCTGGTCGGCGCGCCCAAGGACGACATCGTCGCCGCGCTCGCCCAGCCGACGCCGGACCGGCTGCTGGTCGCCGCGCAGGCATTGCGCGAAGGGCTGAGCGTTCAGGAAATCCACAATATCGCCAAGTTCGATCCCTGGTTCCTGGAACGGATCAAGGAAATCGTGGACGCGGAAGGCGAAGTGCTGGCCAATGGCCTGCCGCGCGACGCGGACGGGATGCGCCGCCTCAAAGCCATGGGCTTTTCCGACAAGCGGCTCGCTTATCTGGCGCTCAAGTCGGCCAATCTGGCGGGGAACGAGCGCGGCATCGCGCGCGGTTCGGGCCTGATCCATGAAGCCGTCAAGGCGATGACCGGCGGCGTGACCGAGGATGAAGTACGCAAGCTGCGCCACAAGCTGGGCGTGCGCCCGGTGTTCAAGCGCATCGACACCTGCGCCGCCGAGTTCGAGGCGAAGACGCCCTATATGTATTCGACCTATGAAGCGCCGATCTTCGGCGAGGCCGAGAATGAATCCGCGCCTACCGACCGGGAGAAGGTGGTGATCCTGGGCGGCGGGCCGAACCGGATCGGGCAAGGGATAGAGTTCGACTATTGCTGCGTCCATGCCTGCTTCGCGCTGAGCGAAGTCGGCTATGAAACCATCATGATAAACTGCAATCCTGAGACGGTTTCGACGGACTATGATACGTCTGACCGCCTCTATTTCGAGCCGCTGACGGCCGAGGATGTGCTGGAAATCCTGAACGTCGAAATGTCGAACGGGACACTGAAAGGCGTGATCGTGCAGTTTGGCGGCCAGACGCCGCTCAAGCTGGCGCAGGCGCTGGAGGATGCGGGCATCCCGATCCTGGGCACCAGCCCCGACGCGATCGACCTTGCCGAGGATCGCGAGCGTTTCGCGGCGCTGATCGACAAGCTCAAGCTGCGCCAGCCCGCCAACGGCATCGCGCGCAGCCGCGAGGAAGCGATCGCGGTCGCCAACCGCATCGGCTATCCCGTCCTGATGCGCCCGTCCTATGTGCTGGGCGGCCGGGCGATGGAGATTGTCGACGGACAGGCGCAGTTGGAGGAATATATCACGACGGCCGTGAAGGTGTCGGGCGACTCGCCGGTGCTGATCGACCAATATCTGCGCGACGCGATCGAAGTCGATGTCGATGCTTTGTGTGATGGCGACGATGTGGTGGTCGCGGGGGTGTTGCAGCATATCGAGGAGGCAGGCGTCCATTCGGGCGATAGCGCCTGTTCGTTGCCCCCCTACAGCCTGTCGGACGAGATCATCGCCGAAATCGAGCGCCAGACCGAAGTGCTGGCCCATGCCCTGTCCGTGCGCGGCCTGATGAACATCCAGTTCGCGGTCAAGGACGGCACGGTGTACCTGATCGAGGTCAATCCGCGCGCCAGCCGGACCGTGCCCTTCGTCGCCAAAGCGATCGGTACCCCCATCGCCAAGATCGCCTCGCGCGTGATGGCCGGCGAGAAGATCAAGGATCTGCCGAAGATCGACCGCAACGCGATCAGCCATGTGGCGGTCAAGGAGGCGGTGTTCCCCTTCGGCCGCTTCCCCGGCGTCGATCCGGTTCTCTCACCGGAAATGAAAAGCACCGGCGAAGTCATGGGAATTGATAGCAATTTTGCTACCGCTTTTGCCAAGGCGCAAATTGGGGCGGGCACCATGCTGCCGACCGAGGGCACGGTGTTCATCTCGCTCAAGGATAGCGACAAGCCGGTCATACTGCCCGCCGCGCGCAAGCTGGTGGACATGGGGTTCAGGCTGATCGCGACCGGCGGCACCGCCCAATATCTGGGAGAGCAGGGCATCGCCGTTCAGCGGGTCAACAAGGTCGCCGAAGGCCGCCCGCATATCGTGGACAAGATCAGCGATGGCGACGTGCAGCTCATTTTCAACACGACCGAAGGCTGGCAGTCGCTCAAAGACAGCAAGGCAATCCGCATCAGCGCGCTGCGCCACAAGGTGGCCAGCTTCACTACGGCCGCCGCCAGCGTCGCTGCGGCCGATGCGATCGAGGCTTTACGGGGTCATGCCCTTGAAGTGCGCTCGCTCCAGTCCTATTATCCCCTGTCGCAAGCCTGATCCCCTGCACAAGGAAGCATGCTGCGGGCGACCCGACGTTCGGGTCGCCAAAGGGAAGTTTTGACGAAGGATTTGCAAATGGCGACCGTCGAGAAGATGCCGATGCTGCAGATGGGCTATAACAAGCTCACCGCGCAGCTCCGCGAGTTGAAGGCCGAGCGGCCTTTGATCGTGGACGCCATCGAAGAAGCGCGCGCGCACGGTGATCTGTCCGAAAACGCCGAATATCACGCCGCCAAGGAGCGGCAGGGCCAGGTCGAGGCGACGATCAACGATCTGGAGGACAAGCTGTCCCGCGCCCAGGTGATTGACCCGACGACCCTGTCGGGCGACAAGATCGTGTTCGGCGCGACCGTGACGTTGCTGGATGAAGACGACAAGCCGGTGAAATACCAGATTGTCGGCCAGGCCGAAGCGGACGCCAAGCAGGGCATGATCAGTTATAACAGCCCGCTGGGCCGCGCGCTGATCGGCCGCACGGTGGGCGAGGACGTGGAAGTGTCCGTGCCGTCCGGGGACAAATTCTACCAAGTCGACAAGATCGATTTCATCTGACCGTGAAGCTGCCGGCTGGCCGACTGACCAATGGGATTGGGGCGATTACGGTCGCCGCCTTCCTGCTGCTCTATCTGACGGGGCAGGTCGATAACGCCGCGATCGTCGGCGGCTTCATTCCTGCGCGCCTGGGCGATCCTGCGCTGCTTGACGGCATGGCCGCGGCGCCCGCCTGGCTTACGCCGCTCAGTTGCACCTTCATCCATGCCGGCTGGCTGCATATCGGCTTCAACATGCTGATGCTGCTCTTCTGCGGGCGGCAGGTGGAGCATGTGCTAGGGTGGGCCGGGACGCTCGCCCTTTATGTCGTCGGTGCCTATGGCGCCTGCCTGGCGCAATGGGCGATCGATCCGGGTTCCACGAACCCGATGGTCGGGGCCAGCGGCGCCATTTCCGCCATCATCGCGCCTTATGCGCTGCTCTACAGCCAGCAGCAGGTGCGCGCCATCGGACCGATATCGTCCAATCTGGTGCGTGTGCTGTGGCTGGCGGGCGCGTGGATCGCGGTGCAGTTGATGATTGGGCTGGCGAGCGGCGCGGGGATGAGCGAACTTGGCCAGATCGCGATCGCCGCGCATATCGGCGGCTTTCTGGTGGGGCTGGCGCTGACCCGGCCCCTCCTGCGCTGGCGCTTCAGAAAGAAGCCGCGCGCGCTGCACTAAGGTTAAAAAAATCTGTCCGTTTGGGCTGAGCCTGTCGAAGTCCCTGCTCTTCCTTCTGAAAAGAAAAGCCCTTCGACAAGCTCAGAGCGAACGGAGGGCGATCAGGCGGCCGGAAGTTCCGGTTCCAACAGGCGGTGCAGATGCACGATGACATAGCGCATTTCCGCATCATCGACCGTGCGCTGCGCCGCGCTGCGCCAAGCCTTTTCTGCGGACGCATAGTCAGGGAACACACCGACGAGATCGACCTTGCTGAGGTCCTGAAATTCAAGGGTCTGCGGATTCGTCACGCGACCCCCCATCACCAGATGCATTTTGCTCATGGCGTTATCTATTCTCCTTATGCGTATCGCGATGCCTTAGCATCGTCACCGCGATACGCCAAGAAGAGCAGAGGCCGGATCGATTGCGTTCGCCGCAATCGTGATTAGCTTTTGGGCAATCGCGCCTTGATCGCGTCACTCAATGCATCGACTTTCGCCGCGACCAGCGTAGTCACCTCATCTGCCAGCCTTGAGGCTTTCGCCGACAGGTCGGCAGACGCGACGCTGTCGCGCGCATCGGCGGCGACATCGCCGGCGGCGTGGAGCGCGTGGGTCGCGCCCTGCTTCACCGTTTCGGCGCCCTCGGCAGCGGCGGCGCGTGCGACGGCTGCGGCCTCCAGGAAGCGCGAGCCGGCGGTCATGGCCAAGCCCGGCAGCGCCTTCATGGCGGCGCGGCTTTTGGGGAACATCCAGGCGACGACCGCGCCGACCGCGACGGCGCCGGCCACGGCGACGATCGGATGTTCCTGCACGATCTCATTGGCGCGGGTGGCGACGCGCTGGGTCTTGTCGCGCGCTTCGCCATAGGCTTCGCTCGCTTTATCGCGGCTGGTCTGGATCAGTTCGCCCGCGCTTTCGCGCGCCTTTTCGCCGGTGTCCTTGATCCGGTCGGTGGCGGTTGTGGCGGCGTCGTTCGCTGCTTCGCGAACGCGGGTCAGTTGAGCGCGGATATCAGCCATCGTCAGTCTCCGAATTGTCTACCTGAGTGTCTTGGAAGCGAACGTACAGCCGCTGGAAAAGTGCCGCCAGCGGACGCCGCGCCAGAAAGAGTCCGAAGGCGGTGGCTGCTGCGGCGATCGCAACGGGCCGCTGTTGCGCCTGAGCGGCGGCATTGGCCACGCCGTTCAACACGGCATTGCTGGCCCTGTCCTTCACATCCTGTTTGAGCCGGGCGGGCGCGACACGCGCCTTGGCTTCTTCCGCGGTGATGGACAGTCGTCCGCGCGCGGCGTCCGCACGCTGGCAGGCCTGGCGATAGCGGGCTTCCAGGTTCATGGCGCGATCGCCTTCTTCATCCGCGTGATACAGTTCTTGGCCGCGAGCAGCAGCAGCGCGACCAGGATCAATGCGCAGCCTACAACGATCAGCGTGGCCCAGATCGGCGCGATAACCTGCGCCAGAGCAATGGTCAGGCCCACCAGCAGGGCGACGATGCTGGCGAAGGCGAGCATGAGCCCCACGAAGCCGAAGATGGCGGCGTTGCGCACGCCAGTACCAATGATGCCCGCCCGCAATTTCTGCTTGTCTGCTTCAGCCGCGGCATAGGCGCGGGCGTCGACATAAAGGCGCGCGATGGTTTCGCGTACGCTTTCTTCGGGCGCGCCGTCGGGCTGCCCATCGGTGTGCGGCGTCACCGCCGTATCCGCTGGCTCGTCAATCAATTGGGCCTCCATCCCGCCGTGCAGGATCGTGCGTCGGTCAGGAAATACGCGGCTGTGTCAGGCCTTGTCGTCCGACCCCTTGGCCAGGCGCATCAGCACGAAGCCGACGACCGCCGCCGCGCCGATCGCGACCGCCGGGCTTTTGCGCACGAAATCGCGCGCTTCGCCCAGCAACTGGTCGACATCCTTGGCATCGAGCGTGTCGGCTGCGCCGGCGACAGATTCCGCAGCCTGGCGGGCGTAATCGCCATATTGCGGGCCGAGCTTGGAATCGACGGTGCCGGCCGTGTCAGCGATCAGCTTGGCCAGGCTTTGCATGGCGGTGCCGGTCTTCCCTTTGGCGACGCCGGCAGCCGACTTGGCGGTTTTGCCCGCCTGTTCCTTGATCGGGTCGATATGGGCTTTCCAATCAACTGCGTTCAGCGTGTCCGCTGCAGCCTTGGCGGCTTTTTCAGCCTGAGCCTTGATCGGGGCGATCTGCGCGGTCCAGCCATGGGTGGCGGCGCCATTGCCCGGCGTCTTGGCGGCAGGCGCCTTGCGCGTGGCGGCCTTCTTGACCGGCGCGGCCTTCACTGCGGGGGCAGAGGGAGTCGCGATAGCGGACTTGGCGGGCTTCGCCTTGACGGGCTTGACGGCTGCCGTCTTCTTCACGCGCTTGATGGGCGGGGTTCCCGGTGTGTCGGCCATGGTCCTCTAGTCTCCCTTTCAAATCGGCATCGCGGCCCAGAAAGGCCGTGGGGTCACCGAACAAATGCATCGCGGCGGCCTACAGTTCCGTTGCCGTTACATTTTCGACCATCGGCATTTTTTGCGCCTGCGCAAGCCCCTGCATTGCCATTGGCGGAGGCGCTGGCTAAGCGGATCGCACATTCCCGGCCAACGGCCGCCCGTTACGACGCTAAGTGCAGGAGCGATCATGACCGCCATTCTCGATATTCACGCCCGCCAGATTTTCGACAGCCGGGGCAATCCCACCGTCGAAGTCGATGTCATGCTGGAAGACGGCAGCTTCGGCCGCGCCGCCGTGCCTTCGGGCGCTTCCACCGGCGCTTATGAAGCGGTAGAAAAGCGCGACGGCGACATGAGCCAATATCTGGGCAAGGGCGTCCTTCAGGCTGTCGCCGCCGTCAATGACGAAATTGCCGGCGAACTGATCGGCCTGGACGCCGAAGACCAGGGCGAAGTCGATGCCGCGATGATCGCCCTGGACGGCACGGAAAACAAGTCGCGCCTCGGCGCCAACGCGATCCTGGGCGTGTCGCTCGCCGCCGCGAAGGCTGCGGCCGATGCGCGCGGTCTGCCGCTCTATCGCTATGTCGGTGGCGTGTCCTCACATGTGCTGCCGGTGCCGATGATGAATATCATCAATGGCGGCGAACATGCCGATAACCCGATCGATTTTCAGGAATTCATGATCATGCCGGTCGGCGCGGAAAGCATCGCCGACGCCGTGCGGATCGGATCCGAAATTTTCCATACGCTCAAGAAGGGCCTGCACGACAAGGGGCTGGCGACGTCGGTCGGCGACGAGGGCGGCTTTGCCCCCAACATCGCATCGACCCGCGACGCGCTCGACTTCATCATGCTGTCGGTCGAAAAGGCGGGTTACAAGCCGGGCGACGACGTCGTGCTGGCGCTTGATTGCGCCGCGACCGAATTCTTCAAGAGCGGCAAATATGAGATTTCGGGCGAAGGCCTGTCGCTCTCACCGGTCGAAATGGCCGATTATCTCGCCGCGCTGTGCGCCGACTATCCGATCAAGTCGATCGAGGACGGCATGAGCGAAGATGATTTCGAAGGTTGGAAGGCGCTGACCGACCTGATCGGGGACAAGGTGCAACTCGTCGGCGACGACCTGTTCGTCACCAATCCGGCGCGTCTGTCGATGGGCATCGGCAAGGGGCTGGCCAACTCACTGCTGGTCAAGGTCAACCAGATCGGTACGCTGACCGAGACATTGGCCGCCGTCGACATGGCGCACCGCGCCCGCTACACCGCGGTCATGTCGCACCGGTCTGGCGAAACCGAGGACGCGACCATCGCCGACCTCGCCGTCGCGACCAATTGCGGGCAGATCAAGACGGGTTCGCTGGCGCGTTCCGACCGGCTCGCCAAATATAACCAGCTCATCCGCATCGAGGAAGAACTGGGCGACATCGCCGTTTATGCCGGGCGTTCGATCTTCCGCTAAGCATCAGGAGACTCGGCTGGCCGCAAACGACGCATTTTTTGCTTGCGGCCAGCCTTTTCCTGTGATTCTTCTGGTCCATGGCGCATATCGCTAAACTTCGTCTCCTCCTCTGGTCGGCCATCGGCCCCGCGATCGCGCTGCTTCTGCTGCTGTTCTTCGCGGGCTATGTCGTGCTGGGCTCCAATGGCGTGCTCGCCTGGGGCGATTATTCGCGTCAATTGCATGAGGCGAAGGCTGAATTGAAGCATGTGCAGGAGGCGCGCGCCGAACTGCGCAACCGGGTCGATCTGCTCAATCCGCGCCGGGTCGATCCCGACCTGTCGGACGAACTGATCCGCCGTCAACTGGGCGTGATCCATCATGACGAAGTGGTCGTGCCGCTAAATTGAGCTGAGACATCATGCGCAGGCTTATGAAATGATTTTGCGCTAAAAATGCCGTCTCGGTAATTTTGCTGCAAGCCCTTCCAGAGCGCCCGCGCACCTATTCCCTTCCGCCATCAATTTTCGGACGCGGCTATTGGTTATGCCCGGATTCCGCGGGGTCCGCCGTTGCAATATATGCAACTCTGCCGCTATATCGGCCTTCCTTCCATCCTACCCCCACGCAAAAGGATAAGAGCCTTGGCGAAACCAACGACGCCGCGTCCTTCACGCGCAACGGCAAAGGCGGCTGCACCCGCTGCCGGCGCGGACCATAACCGGCCTCGCCCCCAGACCCCGACCGATTACAAGGCCAGCAAGGACGAACTGCTGGAATTTTATCGGCAGATGGTCCTCATCCGCCGCTTCGAGGAAAAGGCCGGCCAGCTTTACGGCCTGGGCCTGATCGGCGGCTTCTGCCATCTCTATATCGGCCAGGAAGCGGTCGCGGTTGGCATTCAGTCCGCGCTCAAGCCCGGCAAGGACAGTGTCATCACCGGCTATCGCGACCATGGCCACATGCTCGCCTATGGTATCGACCCCAATGTTATCATGGCCGAACTGACCGGCCGCGAAGCCGGCATTTCGCGCGGCAAGGGCGGCTCGATGCACATGTTCAGCGTCGAACATAAATTTTTCGGCGGCCATGGCATCGTCGGCGCGCAGGTGTCGCTGGGCGCGGGCCTGGGCTTTGCGCATAAATATAATGGCGATGGCGGCGTGTGCGTCGCCTATTTCGGCGACGGCGCGGCCAACCAGGGCCAGGTCTATGAATCCTTCAACATGGCCGAACTGTGGAAGCTCCCGATCATCTTCGTGATCGAGAATAACCAATATGCCATGGGCACCAGCGTCAATCGATCGTCGGCGGAAGACCAGCTTTATCGTCGCGGCGAAAGCTTCCGCATTCCGGGTCTTCAGGTCAACGGCATGGACGTGCTGGCCGTGCGCGGTGCGACCGAAGAGGCGCTCAAGTGGGTGCAGGAGGGCAATGGCCCGATCCTGCTGGAAATGAAGACCTATCGCTATCGCGGCCACTCCATGTCCGACCCGGCCAAATACCGGTCGCGCGAGGAAGTGCAGGCGATGCGCGACAAGTCCGATCCGATCGAAGGCGTGAAGAAATATCTGATCGAGGCCGGCGTCAGCGAGGACGACATCAAGGTGATCGACCAGGATATCCGCAAGACCGTCGCCGAAGCGGCCGATTTCGCGGAAACCTCGCCAGAGCCTGAACTGTCCGAACTCTATACCGACGTGCTGGTGGAGCAATATTAATGGGTATCGTAATCAAGATGCCGGCGCTCTCGCCGACGATGGAAGAGGGCACGCTGGCCAAATGGCTGGTGAAGGAAGGCGATGAGGTCAAGTCGGGCGACATCCTCGCCGAGATCGAAACCGACAAGGCGACGATGGAATTCGAAGCCGTCGACGAAGGCAAGATCGGCAAGATCATGATCGCCGAAGGCACCGAAGGCGTGAAGGTGGGCACCGTCATCGCCGAGATGGCGGGCGAGGGCGGCGAAGACGCAGCGCCGGCGCCCAAGGCCGAAGCGCCCCAGGCGGAAGCCGCGTCAGCGCCCAAGAAGGCCGAAAGCGGCACGTCCAAGCTGGCGAGTGACGTCAAGGCCTCGGTCCAGGATCCCGCGATCCCGGAAGGCACCGAGTTCGTCAAGACGACCGTGCGCGAAGCGCTGCGCGACGCCATGGCCGAGGAAATGCGGAAGGATGAGCGCGTTTTCGTGATGGGCGAGGAAGTCGCGGAATATCAGGGCGCCTATAAGGTGACCCAGGGTCTGCTGGACGAGTTCGGCGACAAGCGCGTGATCGACACGCCGATCACCGAATATGGCTTTGCCGGCATCGGTGCGGGCGCGGCGATGGGCGGCCTGCGCCCGATCGTGGAGTTCATGACGTTCAACTTTGCCATGCAGGCGATCGACCACATCATCAACTCGGCCGCTAAGACCAATTACATGTCCGGCGGCCAGATGCGCTGCCCGATCGTGTTCCGCGGTCCCAATGGCGCGGCGAGCCGCGTCGGCGCGCAGCACAGCCAGAATTACGGCCCTTGGTATGCCGCCGTTCCCGGCCTGATCGTCATCGCTCCCTATGACGCGGCCGACGCCAAGGGCCTGCTGAAGGCCGCGATCCGATCGACCGACCCGGTCGTCTTCCTGGAGAATGAACTTCTCTACGGCCGCAGCTTCGACGTGCCCAAGCTGGACGATTATGTCCTGCCGATCGGCAAGGCGCGGATCATGCGCCCGGGCAAGGATGTGACGCTGGTCAGCTATTCGATCGGAGTAGGCCTGGCCCTCGAAGCCGCCGAGACGCTGGCGGGCGAAGGCATCGACGCCGAAGTGATCGACCTGCGCACGCTGCGCCCGCTCGACACCGCGACGGTGCTGGAAAGCCTGAAGAAGACCAACCGCCTCGTTGTGGTGGAAGAAGGCTGGCCGACCTGCTCGATCGCGTCGGAAATCGCCGCCGTCGTCATGGAGCAGGGCTTCGATGATCTCGACGCCCCGGTGCTGCGCGTCACCAACGAAGATGTGCCGCTGCCTTATGCGGCGAACCTGGAAAAGGCCGCGCTGATCGATGCGAGCCGCGTCGTCGCGGCGGCCAAGAAGGTCTGCTACAAATAAGACGGAAGGGCGGCTCTAACGGCCGCCCTTTTTCTATCAGCTACAGGCGGCGGTGGCCGATGTCGCCAGGCCGCCGGCATTCTTGATTTGCTGGTCGGTTCGTTCGCGCACATTGAAGGCGCTGGTGTAGCGGATCACCTTCGCGCCGAAGATCGAGTTGGTGATCAGCGGCTGATAATTATAGGCCACTTCCACGAACATGACGGCGGTGCTGCTGGCCGCCTTCACCTTTTTGTCGGCGGTCGTGCCCGGTCCCATGCCAAATTTCATGCTGGCGTCGGTCTTGCCATTGTTGGCGACGCCATAGCTGGATGTGAAGCTGCCGCTGCCCCAGCAGCGCTGCCAGCGTATATATTGTCCCTCGCTCGATCCGCTGAGACCGTTCGGCTCCAGGTCCGACAGGAATATCCGGCCATTGGCCTTTAACGCCAGGCTATTGGTCGATAGTTCGGCGCCGGTCATGATTTCGTTGACGTCCGCTTCGTCGATAGACGTGCGCACGCGGGCGGCGTTGTCTGCGACCAGCATCGCCACCTGGCTGACGCGCATATGCGCCAGCGCCAGGTTCGCGCATTCCAGTCCCGACATGCACAGCACGACCAGCACCGGCAGCGAGAAGGCGAATTCGATCAGCGCCAGGCCGCGATCGTCGCGGCGCAGGCGGCGCGTGAGCGCCGAAAGGCGCGGGGGCATGGTCATCATGTGCATTTGATCGTCGGTTTACTCTGGTTCGCCCAGGGCTGATTGCGGACAATGGTGGTCGCGGTGGCGGACTGGGTCGCGCTCCAGCCCAGCATCTTGGCCATCGGGAACAGGCGCGGCATCGACACGGTCACTTCATAATAGACGATGTCGTCGGCGCTGCCGAGGCCGGTCGATCCGCCCGCCGCGTCATAGGCGCCATTGCCATTGGCGTCCTCATAGCAGTCGCCCACATTATAGCTGCCCAGCGGCGCGGTATCGGTGGTGATCTTTTCCGGCTTTCCCACGCGTGAAAAATTATAATAGCTTTTCTTGATCGTGGAGGTTGTGCCGTTCTTCGAATTGATCGCCGCCATCTGGGCATCGATATAGGTTTCGATCTGCGTGCTGTTGAGCGTGCCAACCGATGCGGCGCGGGCCGCCTTCTCCAGTACGCCGCGCGTCACCGCGCGCAGATAGGATTGATAGCCCAAATCGCCGATCGCCATGATGGACAGGATCAGCGGTCCCGCGACAAGACCGAATTCCAGCAAAGTGGCGCCGCGCGCATGATCGCGCAGCCGGGCGAGGACATGGGCGACCCGGCCGATCATTGGGAAAGCCTCAATCCGCCGATATTCTTGGCGATATCCTTGAACTTCTGGCGCAGCGTGGACGGATTATAGGCCATGAACCAGTGGTTGCCGCTGTTGGCGCATGTCTGTAACTCGGTATCGAGCATGGCCGAATCGAGCGTGCCCGCTGGTGGCTTGTCCTTGAACCCGACGACCCAGATGGTGATGCCCTTGCCCTTGATGGCATTGCACATCATTTCCAGCCGCCGCTTGTGGATGGCCTTAAGCCCGGTATCGTCCGTGCTCGTGGCCGCGACCCGCCCGTCCAGCGCCTGATAGCCATAGGCGCCATAGACGGACTGATAAGCCGTCAGGTCGCCATCGGTCATGAAGATGATATGACGCGAAATGTTGAAGCCGTTGGGCGCGTTGGCATTTTCGCTGGCGAAGATACCGCTGGGAGACAGGAAGCGCGCGCCCCACATCATGCCGATGTCATGATAGGTGCCGCCGACCGCGATCAGGCCGTCGATATAGGTATCGAAGCTGCTGGTCATGCCAGAAGGTGTGGCCGATCGGCTGGTATAGCTCGCCAGCTTGCGCGCCTTGCTGGGGCAGGCATTCCAACCGCCAGAGCCAGATCGATAATCATAATCCCGATTATCATTCAGCCAGCGGCCGGCGCGGGTGAATTCCACGTCAGGCCAATGCGGACGCCATTTGGTCGCCTTATTGGTCGGCGCGGTGTCAATTTGCAGATCATAGGCGCCCGATGGTATGGAGGACGTTGATGTCGTCGCGGTGATACTGCTGTCCGTATCGCGTTCCTCGATGCAGCCCGCCCATGTGTTGGTCGCCGACACGGTCGTGCCATTTGCATCAGTTGGCACACTGGCATGATGGGTTGGATTAGCCACCGCATTGCCGGCGACATAGCCAGACACGTCCAGCGGATATTGACCATATTGCCAGCTATATTGCGGTGTCTTCGTTGCCCTATCGGATTTGGTTTCGGTGTAGTTAGTGTATGTACGATATTGAATGGCGCAACTGCTCGGCGTTCCGGGCACCCAGGTAAACCAGTTCCAGTAACCCGACGTCGCCGCGGTGTAGTTCGCTCTATATTCCCGGCCGTTCGTGACGCGGGTGGTGGTGGTCGTCGTGGTGATGGTGCCATCAGACGATGTGCTACTGGACGTCGCAGGAGTATTTGTGACGGTGTTAAGCGTGTTCGCTGGAGCGCTACAGGCCGAAGCGCTACCGCCAGACGTGGTGCTTTGCGTCGTCCATCCTGAAATTGAACCTGACGAAAAAGACCAACTGCCTGGCTGACTGCTGTCGGCATAGGTGGTGACCAGTTTGCGCGTCTGGTAGTTCCAGGTTTCGCCGGTCGTTCCGCCGACAAGCGCGCTCGACGGCAGCGAATAGCCCACATTCACGGTCGAACTGTACGGCATGAAGCCGTAACGGATACGTCCGGTCGTGTCCGACCCCGCGCCCAGCGTGTCGTAGAAATCCTTCACCGCCAGCTTGAGCGCGGCCAACCGCGTCATGACGGTGCCGTCCGTGTCGGTCATGTTGCTGGACATGGAGCCGGTGGTGTCGAGCACCAGCATGACGTCGGTATTGCCGATGTCGAACCGGCTTTCGCACGTCACGGCGAGCGGCAGGGTCTGATAGCCGAAAATCTTCATGATCGTGGTCGGCATGGTCGTTTCCGCCGTCACCTGCACCGTGGTGGTTTCGCCCGGCTTGCTGCGGATGACCGGGGTGAAGGTTGCGGCCTGGAACGTATTTTGCGGGAAGTTGAAGTCGAAAAACTTGCGCGCTTCGGCGATATCGGTCGTGGACATGGTCGCCCCGGTCATCGCGCGGCGGCCCGCCAGCGCGGCGGAATCGCAGGCCTGCTGCATCCGGGCGCGCGCCATATAGGCGCGGCTCATGTCCAGCCCGCCGCCGATCAGCGCGGCGAGCGGGATGATCGCCGCGGCGACCATCGCCATGACGTTGCCCGCCTGGTTGCCCGCCAGTCGCTTCAGGAAGCCGTGTCGATACTGGTTTACCTTGCCCATTTGCCTGCAATCACCCATGTCGCGCCCAAGAACCCCCCACATCCGGGTTGGGCAGCCTTTCCGCCTATGCAGGCGCACTCGTTAGAATGTGTATGAGGAAGATGGTTAAAGGACCGATAACCTGCGTATCCCCTGTCAGGACAGGAGTCGCGCGATGAGCCTGGACGAAGACGCCGTGCCGCCGTTGGGCCTGTTGCTCGCCGCCCATGCCGGTGGCGCACAAGCGTCGCGGCATCGCGCGCTCTGGGCGTTCGATGCGCGGCTGGCGAAGGTCGCGCGCACCACCAGCGAGCCGATGATCGGTCAGATGCGGTTGGCCTGGTGGAATGACGTCATCGAGGATTCCACAGGCATTAAGGGGCAGGGCGAGCCTGTGGTGGACGCGATGCGGGCGACGGGGGCTTGTGGAGCGCCGGGACTGGTGGGGGTGATCGACGGCTGGGAAATATTGTTGGTCGAACCGGACATCGATATGAAGGGCCTGCGCGATTATGCATTGGGGCGGGGCGGCGGATTGTTCCGGGCGCTGGCTGATGCCGCCGATGCGCCGGACTGGCTGGCGGCGGCGGGGCAGGTTTGGGCGCTGTGGGATCTGGCCGGGCATGTCGGGGACAAGGCGCTGGGGCAAGCGGCGCTGGCTTTGGCGGTCGAAATACTGCCGTCGGTTGAGGGCGTGCGCTGGCCGCGGGGATGGAAGCCGTTGCGGATCGCGTTTACTATGGCGCGGCAGGATGTGTTGGCGGGGCGGGGCGCGCCGCTGGGGATGCCGCGGGCGCTGGCGGGACGGTTGCTGCGGATCGCGCTTGTCGGACGCTAGCGTGTCGGGATAGGCTGGCCCTCCACGGACGGAGGAGGGCGGCATGGGGCGATTGCTGGCGGGTGGCATGGCGGCGCTGCTGCTGGTCGCGGGCGGCCTGTTTTGGTGGCAGGGACGGGCGGATACGGCGCCGGTGCCCCAGCTTGCCTCCGCTCCGCCACCACCGCCGCAGATAGAAGCGTTGCCGGAGGGCGACCCCGATGCCGTCGGCGATGCGCCGCCAATGCCCGGCGAGGCCAGTCCGCAAAGCCGCGAGCAGAAGCGCTTCGCCCGCTACGACCGGAACCGCGATGGCGTCATCACGCGGGTCGAGATGCTGGGCAGTCGGACCAGGGCGTTCAAGGCGCTGGACAAGGATGGCGACAACCTGTTGTCCTTCGAGGAGTGGGCGGTGGCGACGGCGGACCGGTTCGGCGCGGCGGATGCCGACAAGGACGGCAAGCTGACCCCCGCGGAGTTCGCCGCCACCGCGCCCAAGCGGGCGGCGAAGGCAAAGTGCAAGTGCTGAGCCGATCCGTAAGGGGTCAGGCCAACTCCATCTCCCCCATCCACGCGCCGAACGAGGCGCGGGCGCGCGACGTATAGGCTTCCTTGCGCTGCTTCTTCTTGACCTCGTCCAGGGTCGGGAACAGGCCGAAATTGACGTTCATCGGCTGATAGTCGGCGCTCACCACATTGCCGGTCACATGGCCGAGCAGCGCGCCCAGCGCGGTGTCGGCGGGCGGCGGGGTCAGGGCGCGGCCGAGCAGTTCGGCCGCCGCGAAGCGCCCGGCGATCAGGCCGATCGCGGCGCTCTCCACATAGCCTTCGCAGCCCGTCATCTGGCCTGCAAAGCGGATATGCGGCGCGCTCTTCAAGCGCAAAGTCGGGTCGAGCAGCTTGGGGCTCTGGATGAAGGTATTGCGATGCAACCCGCCCAGCCGCGCGAACTCGGCGTTCTGAAGGCCGGGAATCGTGCGGAACAACTCGACCTGCGCGCCATGTTTCAGCTTGGTCTGGAAGCCGACCATGTTCCAGAGCGTGCCGGACGCATTGTCCTGCCGCAACTGCACCACGGCATAGGGCCAGCGGCCGGTGCGGGGATTGTCCAGCCCCATCGGCTTCATCGGGCCGTGGCGCAGCGTTTCCGGCCCGCGCGACGCCATCACCTCGATCGGCATACAGCCCTCGAAATAGGGGGTGCTGGCCTCCCACTCCTTGAACTCGGTCTTTTCGCCATCGAGCAGCCCCTGGACAAAGGCCTGATACTGGTCCTTGTCCATCGGGCAGTTGATATAGTCCTTCCCCTCGCCGCCGCCGGGGCCGATCTTGTCCCAGCGGTTCGCCATCCAGCACTGGTCCATGTCGATGCTGTCATGGTGGATCACCGGCGCGATCGCGTCGAAGAAGGCGAGATGCTCCATCCCCGCCGCCTGGCCGATGCTGGTGGCGAGCGCGGGGGCGGTCAGCGGGCCGGTGGCGACGATGGTCATGCCTTCGGTCGGCACCGTGTCGATCCGTTCGCGCACGATCTCCACATTGGGATGATCGGCGAGCGCGCGGGTGACGGCGCCCGAAAACACATGGCGATCGACCGCCAGCGCGGAGCCGGCGGGCACCTTGGCCGGTTCGGCGCTCGCCATGATGAGCGAGTCCAGCCGCCGCATTTCCTGATGCAGCAGGCCCACGGCATTTTTGTCCGCATCGTCGGAGCGAAAGCTGTTGGAACAGACCAGTTCGGCCAGCCCCTCGGTCTGGTGCGCGGGGGTCATGTCGCCGCTCCCGCGCATTTCCGACAGGCGCACGCGAATGCCGGCCTGCGCCAGTTGCCACGCAGCCTCCGTTCCGGCGAGGCCGCCGCCGATGATATGGACCTGATGATTGGACATGATGCGTATGACTTTATGGCATGTGTTGGGGGACGCGGATGGTGCGGGCGTCCGTGGGACATATCGCCGCTTTGGGCAAGTTCTATAGCCGATGGCGGGCAAGTAGGACAGGGTGCGGTGAGGGGCTTTGGGCGCGACGAGCGATTGGAGAAGACTGCGAAGTTCACACCGTCGCAGGGTTCGCTTTTGCGCGGGTGGGGGTTGGCAGAGCGGACTTCGCAATAGGAGGGGTTTTGCGAAGTGGTGTTCTTTTGGGTTGCGGCGGGATGGCCTTATGCCTTGTCCAGCAAGGACTGGATCGCCACCGGATCGGCCTCGATCAGCGACAGAAGAACGCGGGCGGGCGCGTCCGGATGGAGGCGATTCTGCTCCCAATCCCGCACAGTGCCCACCGGAATGCGATAGGCCTTGGCGAAGGCGCCTTGCGTCAGCTTGGTAGCCTGACGGATCGCCTTCACATCCGGCCCAGCGACAATATGCCCGCGCGCGCCATCGCCCTTGGCTTAGGCGATGGCATCGGTGAGGCCCGCCATAATGCCGTCGAAATCTTCAGTCTTCATCGTAACGCCTCCTTCAATGCGGCCGTCATCCGCTTAAACGCCTTTTCCTGTGCGTCGGTCAACGTAGCGTCCGCGCTCTTGTGGTACGGTAAGTTTCGACCCTTGGTTGAGAAATATGCTCTGCTGCACAACCTTCCATACGCCGACCGGAAGAACTTCGGCCTAATACCAACCTGCATTGATCACGACCCACGTGCCCATTTGCGGCGTCCAATTGTCATGATGCGCCAGGGCTGATCGATCAGCCTGTTCCAGGCTTCGCAGCAAAGGTCGACGATGTTGTCGTGGGACGTGAAGATGCGGTTGGATAGCCAGTTATCGCGCATGAACTGCCAGATATTTTCGACCGGGTTGAGTTCAGGACATTTTGGCGGCAGCGGAACGATGCTGATATTATCGGGTACTTCTAGCTTCCCGGTCATGTGCCATCCGGCCTGATCCATCAGCAGCACGCCGTGGGCACCTGGTTCGACAGCGAGCGATATCTCCGCTAGGTGCAGCGACATGGTCTGGGTATTACAGAAGGGCAGGACCAAGCCAGCGCCCTTGCCAAGCTCAGGGCAGATAGCGCCGAAGATGTAGGCTGATTTGGTCCTCTGATCCTTGGGCGCTGAAGGCCGGGTGCCGCGCCTTGCCCAGCGGCGGGTGATCTTGTTTTTCTGGCCGATACGGGCCTCGTCCTGGAACCATACCTCTATGGGCGTGTCGCGCGGGAGGGCGGCCTTGATCTTTGCCAGCTCGGCTGCAAAGCCCCCTTTTTGAAGTCTTCCATCGCATATTTATTCTGGGCATGGTGACGTGGGCGTGCCGTCAATTTGACATAGCCCAGCTTTTTCAATTCTCGCCCTACGGTCGTTTCCGTCAGAGAAACCCCAAATTCGTCATGAAGCCACCGCGCCAGGTCGATCAGCCGCCAACGCACAACTCCATGGATCGCTGGTATCGGTCCACTTTCAACCACCTCCGCGAGCGCTTGGCGCTGGATATCATTCAGCAAGGGCGGCTTGCCTGGGGCCTTGCCGTCAAGGAGACCGGCTGGACCTCGGGCGTTGAACCGCACCACCCAATCCCGCACGATCTGCAGGGTCACTCCGCCGATGCGCGCGGCATCGCTGCGGTTCGCGCCATCATAGATTTCCGCCAAAGCTAGCAGTCGGCGTCCTTGGTTCGCGCTCTTCGTCGTCCGCGCCAGTCGCCTCAAGCCCGCTGCATCATAGTCGTCTCGCAATCCAATCGCTGCACCCATGACAATGCCCTCCAACCCGAAGACATAGATTCATAGTTTCGCCGCTTTGGGAATCCCCCACGTGAGTCAGCATCACGGACGGATGGTATAAGTGACTTCTTCGTTATGACTGCATTTGGACTAGAAAAAGAAGATCGCCAAGCATCGACCGACTCGCCTCCAAAAGAGTGGCTGGAGGCAATGCGGCCGGAAAACCGTTAAAGGAGAGAGAGCGTTTGAGCGATCGCTCGCCCGGAGCCTAAATAGCGACAGGTGTCTTCAAACCCCCACCAACGCCCCATCCCCATAATAAGCCGCCTCGTCCAAAATCCCCTCGCGCTTGGCCACGATCACGCCGACCAGCACCTGGCCCGCGACGTTGACCGCGGTGCGGCCCATATCCAGAATCGGGTCGATCGCCAGCAATAGCCCCACGCCCTCCAGTGGCAGGCCCAGCGTCGAGAGGGTCAGCGTCAGCATCACGATCGCGCCGGTCAGCCCGGCGGTCGCGGCCGATCCGATGACGGACACGAACACGATCAGCGCATAATCCACGAAATGCAGCGGGATGCCGTAAAAGCCCGCGACGAAGATCGCCGCCAGCGCGGGATAGATCGACGCGCAGCCGTCCATCTTGGTCGTGGAGGCCAGCGGAATGGCGAAGGCGGCATAGCCCTTGTCGACGCCGAGGCGCTCGGTCACGGCTTCGGTGACGGGCAGGGTGCCGACCGAGGAGCGCGACACGAAACCCAGTTGGATCGCGGGCCAGGCCTTGGCGAAATAGGGGCCGGGCTTCAGGCCATTGGCGACCAGCAGCAGCGGATAGACGAGCAGCAGCACCAGCGCGAGGCCGAAATAGATGGCGGCGGTGAAGGCGCCGAGTTGCGCCAGCGCGCTCCAGCCATAGGTGGCGATGGCGGCGCCGATCAGCGCGGCCGAGCCGATCGGGGTCAGGCGGATCACCCAGCCGAGCAGCGCGCGCACCACCGCGAGAGCTGAACGGACGAAGCCGAGGAAGGGGTCGGCCTTTTCCCCGACCTTCAGGGTGGCGAGGCCGACCGCGATCGAAATGACCAGCAGTTGCAGGATGTTGAAGCTGATGCTGGTGGAGGCGCTGCCGTCGGTGATCTTGGTGCTGCCCGACAGCGCCAGGCTGTTGGCCGGAACCAGCCCTTTGAGGAAATCGAGCCAGCCGCCCATATTCTCGTTCTTGCCCATGGCGAGCGCCGTGCCGTGCAGGCCTGCGCCGGGCTGGACGATCACGCCGATCGCGATGCCGATCGCGACGGCGATCAGCGCGGTGATGGCGAACCAGAGCAGGGTCTGCCCGGCCAGCCGCGCGGCGTTGTCCAGCGCGCGCAGATTGGCGATCGACGCGACGATGGCGGCGAAGACCAAGGGCGGCACGATCGCCTTCAAGAGCGAGACGAAGATCGACCCGACCGTCTTGAGCGCGGTGGCCAGCCAGTTGAGGTCGCCATCCGGCCCCGTGCCGATCTGGCGGGCGACGAGGCCCAGCAAGAGGCCAACGACCATGCCGGCCAGAACCTGAAATCCGAAACTGCGATACGGAAGGGCCATGTCTGTTTCCTCTGGGCGACCGGCCGCCTATATCGGTTGGCGGTCGGCCGATTGCGCGCAAGCAATTCTTGACGTGTGTATAACAGGGATAAGGTGGCCCTCTTTCCGCTGTGGTGGATCAACGCATTGGCGCGACCGATCCGCTATGCCAGACAGGCGATATCGATCCATCGGGGAGTTGCAAACTATGATGATGCGCGGCGCATGTTCGGCTTTGGCGCTGCTGGCGCTGCCGCAGGGCGCGATGGCGGCGGCGGATGCCGGGGCGGCCAAGGCCATTTTGATGCGATCGGTCGCGATCAAGACGGTGCAGGGCGAAGGGCAGGTGCCCAAACTGGCGGCCTATTATGCGGGCGTGCTGAAGGCCGCGGGCTTTGCCGAGGCGGATCTCGTCATCACGCCGATGGGCGAGACGGCGACCCTCGCCGCGACGATAAAGGGGAGCGACCCGACGCTGAAGCCCATGGCGCTGATCGGCCATATGGATGTGGTGGCGGCGGACCGGGCGGACTGGACCCGCGATCCCTTCGTGCCGGTGGAGGAGAATGGCTACATTTTCGGGCGCGGGGCGGAGGATAATAAATATGACGTCGCGATGATGGTCGCGACCATGGCGCAGTTGAAGAAGGAAGGCTGGAAACCGCGCCGCACCGTCATCCTGCTTTTGTCGGGGGACGAGGAAACCGACATGGTGACGACCAAGGCGCTGGCGGGGCAATATAAGGACATCGAACTGCTGCTGAACGGCGATGGCGGCGGCGGGCTGCTGAACGACGAGGGCAGGCCGGTGCTGTACCAGTTGCAGGCGGGCGAGAAGAGCTATGCGGATTTCGAATTCGCCTTCACCGATGCGGGCGGTCATTCGAGCGCCCCGACGCCGGGCAATCCCATTTATCGGATGGCGAAGGCGATCGACGCGATCGCGGCCTATCAGTTCCCGCCGATGCGGAACGCACTGACCAGGGCGTCGCTGGCGCTGTCCGCCGACCGGATCGGCGGCGACGTGGGACAGGCGATGCGGCGCTATGCCGATACGGGCGATGCGGCGGCGGCGGAGCTGCTGTCGACCCGGCCGGAATTTGTCGGGCAGGTGCGCACCACCTGCGTCGCGACGATGGCGAGCGCGGGTCATGCGCCCAATGCGCTGCCGCAGAGCGCGAAGGTCGTTGTGAATTGCCGCATCTTCCCCGGTGTCGCGATCGACGATGTGAAGGCGCAACTGGTCAAGGTGGTGGCCGATCCGAGCGCGCGTGTGAAGACGCTGGGCGATCCGCTGGCCAGCGATGCGTCACCCCTGCGCGCCGACGTGATGAAGGTGGTGCGCGACGCGGTGATGGCGCGGGCGCCCGACATTGCGGTGATGCCGGGCATGTCGGCGGGGGCGACCGACAGCCTTTATTTTCGCGCGCTGGGTGTGCCGAGCTATGGCGTGTCCAGCCTGTTCATGAAGGCGGAGGATGGCTTCGCCCACGGGTTGAACGAACGGGTGCCGGTGGCGGGGATTTGGGAATCGCTGGAGCAGTGGGACGCGGTGGTGCGCGGGCTGGCGAAGTAGGGGACGGGCTTACCCTCTCTATCCCGTTCGGTTCGAGCAGCTTCGAGCGAAGTCGAGAAGCGTCCGTCGAGAACAGTTCTCGACAAGCTCGAACCGAACGGGGGTAGGTGTCGGGTAGGCGCTTAACCCCGCACCGCAATCCCGTTGGCGGCCGACAGCACCGCCTGCACCGACGCCGTCGCGACATCCGCATCGGTGCCGACGCCGAACACGGTGCGGCCGTCGGGGGCGCGGCATTCGACATAGGCGGCGGCGTTCACGTCGCTGCCTGCGCCGATCGCATGTTCGCTATAGTCGGCGATTTCGAGCTGCACGCCGAACTCGTCGCGCAGCGCGGCCAGCACCGAAGAGAGCAGGCCGTTGCCCCGCCCGGAAATGGAGCGTTCCA
The DNA here is from genome assembly GCF_001046645.1 of Sphingobium cupriresistens LL01. Lineage (NCBI taxonomy): Bacteria > Pseudomonadati > Pseudomonadota > Alphaproteobacteria > Sphingomonadales > Sphingobiaceae > Sphingobium > Sphingobium cupriresistens. The sequence continues at coordinate 2,012,614 of NZ_KQ130434.1, read as the reverse complement.
CGCCTTCATGCACGATCTTGCCGGTGAAGATGCGGTCGCCCGCCACGCCGCTCTCATGATAGTCGATCAGGCTATAGGCCTGATCCCCCGACAGGCGGTAATGGGTCTGGAACGCGCTCCAGATGTCGGCGGCGTTGAGTTCGCGGCTGCTTTCGTCGGCCATCGCCTGAACGACCTTGGAAAATTCGGCCTGCATCCGCTTGGGCATCTTATAGCCCTTGTCCTGTTGCAGCACCCAGGCGACGCCGCCCTTGCCCGATTGCGAATTGACGCGGATCACCGCTTCATAATCGCGGCCCAGATCCTTTGGGTCGATTGGCAGATAGGGCACGTCCCAGATCAGGTCGTTGCGCGCTTCCTGCGCGGCGAAGCCCTTCTTGATCGCGTCCTGATGGCTGCCGGAAAAGGCGGTGAACACCAGTTCGCCGGCATAGGGATGGCGCGGGTGGACGGGCAACTGGTTGCAATATTCGACGGTCTGGATGACCTCGTCAATGTCGCTGAAGTCCAGCAGCGGGTTGATGCCCTGCGTGTACATGTTGAGCGCCACGGTCACGATGTCGCAATTGCCGGTGCGCTCGCCATTGCCGAACAGGCAGCCTTCGACACGATCCGCGCCGGCCATCAGGCCCAGTTCGGCTGCCGCGACGCCGGTGCCGCGGTCGTTATGCGGATGCAGCGAGATGACGACGCTGTCGCGCCTGGAGATGTTGCGGCACATCCATTCGATCTGGTCGGCATAGATGTTGGGCGTCGCGCATTCGACCGTCGCGGGCAGGTTCAGGATCAGCGGACGATCGGGCGTGGGTGCAAGAATGTCCATCACCGCCTCGCAACATTCCAGGCTGAAATCCAGCTCCGCGGTGGAGAAGGTTTCGGGCGAATATTCGAAATGCCAGTCGGTGTCCGGCTGCTTGGCGGCATTGTCGCGCAGCAGCTTGGCGGCGTTGACGGCGATCTCCTTGATCTCCGGCCGGCTCATCTGGAACACGATGTTGCGCCAGGCGGGCGACACGGCGTTGTAGACATGGACGATCGCCTTGGGCGCGCCGCGCAGCGATTCGAAGGTGGTGGCGATCAGGTCGGCGCGCGCCTGGGTCAGCACCTGCACGATCACGTCGTCGGGGATTGCGCCGTCGCGGACCAGCCCGGAAATAAAGTCGAATTCGGTCGCGCCCGCAGCGGGGAAGCCGATCTCGATTTCCTTGACGCCGACCTTGAGCAGCAGGTCGAAGAAGCGGCGCTTCTTTTCCGCGTTCATCGGGTCGATCAGCGACTGGTTGCCGTCGCGCATGTCGGTCGACAGCCAGCGCGGCGGCGCGGTGATGACCTGCGCAGGCCATTGGCGATTGGGCAGGTCCACCTGCGGGAAGGCGCGGTATTTCTGCGAGGGATCGGTCAGCATCATGGGATCAAACTACTTCTTTGCCAGCGGCGCGCGGGTCGGCGCTTTCCGGTATACGACTTGACTGCGATGAATGCCCTTAGGCGGATCGGTGCTGCCCATAGTCGAAAGGCAGCATAAAAACCACGCCTAAGGGCGTGTAAGTCGTAGCAGGGTAAGAAGGCTGACGCTCTGCATGATGCGTCCCCTTACCCCTTTTGTGGGGGAGGGGTAAAGACCATAATTGGACGCGGCTGAAAATGGCGTCGATGCTGAGATCCACCTTGTCGGATACGAATGGGCGGCCGAAGCCCATGCCGAACTGGCTGCGTTCGACCGTCATGGCGCCGGAGAAATGCATGGTGGACAGGCCCGGCGCTTCGTCCGGGCCGGACGCCTCTTTCAGGGTCGTGCCGACCAGCCGGACGGAGAGAGTGACGGGACGGGTCTGCCCGTGCATCGTCAGTTCGCCGGCAATGGGCGTGGGCGCATCGCTGCGCGCCAGCGGGGCGTTTTGCGCGATAAAGCGGATGGTGGGAAATTTCGCCATGTCGAAGAAGCTGTCGCCCTTCAGCATCGCGTCGGTGGAGGCGTCGCCGGTGGTCAGCCTTTCGACCGGGAAGCTGATGTCGACGGTCGCGCGGTCGGGCTGGGCAGAGTCGATCACCACCGCGCCTTCGGGCGCGACGAAGTCGCCTTCATAGCCGCCGACCAGCGCCTTCACATGAAAATGTACCCTGGTCGCCACACTATCGACCTGATAGCGGCCGGGTGCATAAAGGGCTGGCGGCGCGGCGGCCGCCGGCACAAGCGCGACGATGCTTAGGAGCAGCGCGGCTTGTGCCGGACGGCGCACGGCTTATTGCTTTTCGAAGCCGGCGATGATCTTCAACTCGATCGCGTCGCCGACGACCGGCACGCCATAGCCCATGCCGAATTCGCTGCGCTTGATCGTGCCGGTGGCGACGAAGCCGACATTTTCCTTCTTGCTCATCGGCTGCACGCCAGCGCCGTAAAATTCGGCGTCCAGCGTGACGGGCTTGGTCACGCCCTTGATGGTCAGGTTGCCGGTGATCTCGGCGCCGCTCGCGCCTTCGGGCTTGACGCTGGTGGACACGAAGGTCGCGGTGGGAAATTTGGCGGCATCGAAGAAATCGGCCTTCATCAGATGCTCGTCCAGCTTCGCCACGCCGGTGCGCAGATTGGCGACGGCGAATTCAACCGATACCTTGGATGCGGCCGGGTTGGCCTTGTCCAGCGTCAGCGTGCCGGTCGGTTCGGCGATCGTGCCGGCATTATTGGTGAAACCCATATGGTCCCAGGCGAAGACGACCTGCGTATGGCCGCCATCGACCTTATAGGCGCCGCCGGTGACCTTGGCGACGTCCTTGGTGCCGGGCGCAGCGGTTGGCATCTGGGCGACGAGTGCGGTGCCGCCGGCAATAGCGATCAGGGCGGCGGCGGGGATGAGGAACTTCTTCATGAGACAGACTCTCCAAAACGATCAAGGGGCGCAGCTTGAATAAGCCACGCCCCTCGATTGTTCCAGAGCCGTAACCGGAAACGGATCGTTCCCTTTTCGGCCGCAAGATGGAAGCAGGAGAATTGAGCACAACGCCGTTCGTGCTGAGTAGAGGCTGAGCTTGTCGAAGCCTCGTATCGAAGCATCCTTCGATACGCCATTTCGACTTCGCTCAATGGCTATTCAGGACGAACGGTTTTTGTGACCGTCAGTTCTTTTCCTGGTCCACCAGCTTGTTGGCGCCGATCCAGGGCATCATGGCGCGCAGCTTGGCGCCGGTTTCCTCGATCGGGTGGCGCTGGGCGGCGATGCGGCTGGCCTTCAGCTCCGGCTGGCCGGCGCGGTTGTCGAGCACGAAGTCCTTGACGAAGCGGCCCGACTGGATGTCGGCCAGCACGCGCTTCATTTCCTTCTTCGTTTCTTCGGTGATGATGCGCGGGCCGGTCTTGATATCGCCATATTCGGCGGTGTTCGAGATCGAATAGCGCATGTTGGCGATGCCGCCCTCATACATCAGGTCGACGATCAGCTTGAGTTCGTGCAGGCACTCGAAATAGGCCATTTCCGGCGCGTAGCCGGCTTCGACCAGCGTTTCGAAACCGGCCTGGACCAGCGCGGTCGCGCCGCCGCAGAGGACAGCCTGTTCGCCGAACAGGTCGGTTTCGCATTCTTCGCGGAAGTTGGTTTCGATGATGCCGCTGCGACCGCCGCCGACGCCGCTGGCGTAGGACAGGGCGATGTCATGCGCATTGCCGGTCGCGTCCTGATGGACGGCGATCAGGCAGGGAACGCCGCCGCCGCGCTGATATTCGGAGCGCACGGTGTGGCCCGGACCCTTGGGCGCGATCATGATGACGTCCACGTCCTTGCGGGTTTCGATCAGGCCGAAATGGACGTTGAGGCCATGGGCGAAGGCAAGCGCCGCGCCGGGGCGCAGGTTGGCGTGGATGTCGTCGGCATAGATGGCGGCCTGATGCTCGTCGGGGGCCAGGATCATGAGCACGTCGGCCCAGGCGGCGGCTTCGGCGTTGGGCAGAACTTTGAAGCCTGCGCCTTCGGCCTTCTTGGCGGACGGCGAACCGGCGCGGAGCGCAATGGCGACTTCGGCGACGCCGCTGTCACGCAGATTCTGCGCATGGGCGTGACCCTGCGAGCCGTAACCCAGGATGGCGACCTTCTTGCCCTTGATCAGGCCGATGTCCGCGTCGTGATCGTAATAAACCTTCATGTCTCTTCCCTTTTCATATCCTGACCCTCTCCCTTGAGGGAGAGGATACGAAGACTTGGGCCGACAGGCCCTAGTCGAAGTTGGTGAGGGGGAACCACCGGGTGTTGGCGCTTGCGTCGCCCTCACCCTCCCACCGTTGCGCGGCGGGCCCCTCCCTCTCCCCCGTGGGAGAGGGGTCAAATCCTCAGTTCGCTTCCTTGCCGCGGATCAGGCCGACGACGCCGGTGCGGCCGACTTCGACCAGGCCGATCTGGCGCATCAGGCCGACGAAATTGTCGATCTTCTCGGTCGTGCCGGTGATTTCGAAGATGAAGCTCTCGATCGTCGTATCGACCACCTTGGCGCGGAACACGTCGGCCAGACGCAGCGCCTCGATCCGGTCCTCGCCCACGCCCGCGACCTTCACCAGCGCCAGTTCGCGCTCCACGAAGGGACCGGCTTCGGTCAGATCTGTGACCTTGTGCACCGGCACCAGCCGGTCAAGCTGGGCGATGATCTGGTCGATCACCTTGGGCGGGCCGTTGGTGACGATGGTGATGCGGCTGACGCCATGGTCCTGCGTGATGTCCGCCACGGTCAGGCTGTCGATATTATAGCCGCGCGCGGTGAACAGGCCCGCAATGCGCGCCAATATGCCCGCTTCGTTCGAAACGGTCAGCGACAGGACGTGCCGCTGGCTGAGTTCTTCCTGGATATGCATCAGATGCTTGTCCCGTTATCCGTAACTGCCGCGCCATCATGATCGTCATGGCGCTGTGAAATCATCGCGGTGAAGGCATAGTGCCAGCCGCCGTCCTGCCGATGGGCGAGGCGAACGGGAAAGCCCGTCACCGCGTCGAACATGCGGACCAGATGTTCGCCCACATAGCGGGGACCGGCCAGCAGCGTGCCGATATGCCGCCCGTTAAAGTCGAACCCCTCGTCCAGATGCACTTCCCATTCCTCATTGTCCGGGACGGCATGATCGGTGGTCCAGCCGACGATGTCGGCCGTGCCCGCGATCCGTTCGAAATCCCAAGGCTCCGTCACATGGATGCGGAGCTTCAGATGTTGCGTCACAGGACGGCCATCATACCAGCGCCTTCGCCTCGTCCGACATCACGCCGGCAATCTGGTTGGGATCGAGCAGCATGTCGGTATGGGATGCGCCCGACGGGATCATCGGGAAGCAGTTGGACATTTTCGCGACGCGGCAATCGACGATCACCGGACCGTCGGTTTCCAGCATCTGGCGGATGCCGGCCTCCAGCTCCTGCGGCCCCTCGATCCGGATGCCGGTCCAGCCATAGGCTTCGCCCAGCTTCACGAAATCGGGCAGGCTGTCCGAATAGCTGTTGGAGTAACGGCTTTCATAGGTCAGTTCCTGCCACTGGCGAACCATGCCCATATATTCATTGTTCAGGATGAAGATTTTCACCGGGAGGCGATACTGGCTGGCGGTGCCCAGTTCCTGGATGTTCATTTGAATCGAGGCGTCGCCCGCGATGCAAATGGTGATACTGTCGGGATTGCCCATCTGCGCGCCGATGGCGGCCGGGAAGCCATAGCCCATGGTGCCAAGGCCGCCGGACGTCAGCCACTTGTTCGGCGCGTCGAAGCCGAAATGCTGCGCCGCCCACATTTGGTGCTGGCCGACTTCGGTGGTGATGATGACGTCCTTGCCGGTCGCCTGCGTCGCGGCATAGAGGTTCGCGATCGCGCGCTGGGGCATGATCTCGACGCCGTTTTCGGCATAGTCCAGGCTGCGCTTCGCACGCCAGCCATCGATCCGCGACCACCATTGCGTCAGGTCCGCCTTCTGGTGCCCGCGCTGCTTCCACAGCGCGATCATGTCGTCCAGCGCGCTGGCGACGTCGGCGACGATGGCGACATCGACATCGACGATCTTGTTGATCGAGCTGCGGTCGATATCGATATGCACCTTGCGGCTGCCCGGCGCAAAGGCGTCCAGACGGCCGGTGACGCGATCGTCGAACCGGGCGCCGATGCACAGGATCAGGTCGGCCTGGTTCATCGCCCAATTGGCTTCGAACGTGCCGTGCATCCCCAGCATCCCCAGCCATTGCTCGGACGACGCGGGAAAGGCGCCCAGGCCCATCAGCGTCGATGTGACGGGCGCGCCGGTCAGCGCCGCCAGTTCGCGCAGCAAGGCGCTCGCCTGCGGGCCGGAGTTGATGACGCCGCCGCCGGTGTAGAAGACCGGGCGTTCGGCCGCGGCGAGCATTTCGACCGCCGCGTCGATTCCCGCCGCGTCCGCCTTCGTCTGCGGACGGTAGCTGGCATGGACCTTCAGTTGCGGCTTCGCATAGGGCGCGGTCGCGATCTGGACGTTCTTGGGGATATCCACGACGACCGGGCCGGGGCGGCCGGTGGTGGCGATATGGAACGCCTCATGAATCACTTCTGCCAGCTTGCCGGGCGTCTTGACCAGATAGTTGTGCTTGGAACAGTGGCGCGTGATGCCGATCGTGTCGGCTTCCTGGAAGGCGTCGGTGCCAATCAGTTGCGTCGGCACCTGGCCGGTGATGACGACCATCGGGATCGAATCCATCAGCGCGTCGGTGATGCCGGTGACGGCATTGGTCGCGCCGGGACCGGACGTGACCAGCACGACGCCGGGCTTGCCGGTCGATCGGGCATAGCCCTCCGCCATGTGGGTCGCGCCCTGTTCGTGGCGGACCAGCACATGCTTGATCGTGGGATGATTGTAGAGCGCGTCATAAATCGGCAGCACCGCGCCGCCGGGATAGCCGAACACGACCTCGACACCGAGATCGATCAGGCATTCAACCAATATGTCCGCGCCGCTCTTTTCGGCCACGATGAAATCCTTCTGTTCTAGGTGCAGGGCGACGTCCTTTGCGACAGCACGCCTGCGATGGCAAGGAGGCTGCCTCTAGTAGACATAAAATGACGGGTCAACCCCTATTGTTGTAATTTAATTACTAATTCGTCGGTAATTTTGGCATCTATCTCTCGTTCCTCGCGCGGCCAAGTCGGCGGGGGCTGGTTCGTGAACCAGGTATATTGGCGCTTGGCATATTGGCGGGTGGCCAGGGTCGCCTTCGCGATACAGCTGTCCAGATCGCTGTCTCCGCGCAGATAGGCGGCGATCTCCGGCACGCCGATCGCGCGCATCACCGGCAGGTCGGGGTGGAGGTTGCGGGTCAGCAGCGCCTCCACTTCGGCGATCGCGCCAGCCTCGACCATCTGCGCGAAACGGCGGTCGCAGCGGTCGACCAGCCAGTCGCGCGGCGGGCGCAGGATCATGGGGGCCAGGGTGATGCGGCCCGCGATGCCGCCTGCCTTATGCTGCTGCCATATCTTGAGCGGGCGGCCCGTCGAGCGCACCACCTCCAGCGCGCGCGCGATGCGGGTGGCATCGGCCGGGGCCAGGCGGGCGGCGGCTTCGGGGTCTTCGCGGGTTAGCGCGACATGGGCGTCGGCGACCGGCAGGGCGCGCACGGCGGCGCGGATGTCGAGGTCGATCTCCGGCACCGGGGCGATCCCGTCCAGCAGGGTGCGGATATAGAGGCCGGTGCCGCCGACCAGCACCGGCAGCTTGCCAGCCTCATGGGCCGCATCGATCTGCGCCTTCGCCTCGGCCGCCCAGCGCGGGGCGGTGCAAGCCTCCACGCCATCGATATGGCCGAAGAGGCGATGGGGGACGTCGCCCATTTCCGCCGCGCTCGGCCGGGCGGACAGGATGGCGAGGTCGGCATAGACCTGGCTGGCGTCGGCATTGATGACGATGCCGCCGGTGGCTTTGGCGAGCGCGATGGCCAGCGCGCTCTTGCCGCTGGCGGTGGGTCCGGCAATAAGCGCGGCGCGCGGGCGGGATTCGCTCGAAGATGGTTCAGGAGTGTGCATGTTCGTCGCGACCTTAGTGGCAAGTGATCGAATCGGGCAGGGGGATATTGCCGCCGCCGCTGATCGGTTGCGCAATGCAGGCTGCGAACCGGGCGATGTCGCATGGCTGGACGAGGGCAAGGCCGCCGATCTCTTCTTCACGATCGATCCGGTCGCGGCCCGCGCGGCGCTGACCGGCGTGGGCGACAAGGTGGACGTGATCGTCCAGCCGGTAGAGGGCCGCGCAAAGATGCTGCTGATCGCGGACATGGATTCGACCATGATCACCGTCGAGTGCATCGACGAACTGGCCGACTATGCGGGCATCAAGCCGCAGATCGCCGAAATCACCGAGCGGGCGATGCGCGGCGAACTGGATTTCGAGGGCGCGTTGCATGGCCGGGTCGCGCTGCTCAAGGGCCTGCCCGACAGCGCCATCGACCAGTGCAGGGAAGAGCGCGTGGTCATCATGGGCGGGGCCAAGGCGCTGGTCCGCACGATGAAGGCGCGGGGCGCGAAGACCTTGCTGGTGTCGGGCGGCTTCACCCGCTTCACCGGGCCGGTGGCGGACGAGATCGGTTTCGACGCGAACGTCGCCAATGTGCTGGAGATCGCCGACGGCGCCTTGCTGGGCACCGTGACCACGCCCATCGTGGACGCCGCGCGCAAGCGGACGGAACTGGAGGCGGCGATCGCGGGCGGGATCGACCGGGCGCTGACGCTGGCGGTGGGCGACGGCGCCAACGACATTCCGATGATTCAGGGCGCGGGGCTGGGCGTCGCCTATCGCGCCAAGCCGGTGACGCGCGCCGCCGCCGCCGCCGAGATCGTGCATAGCGACCTGTCGGTGCTGCTCTATGCGCAGGGCATCCCCTCGGCGGAATGGGCTGAGTAGGGCAGCGTGTTCCCGCCTACGCGGGAACACCTTCGTCTGCTTACGGCGGCTCGCCGCTGATCGGCCACGTTTCATCGTCATTTCGTTCGAGTAATGGATTTTATTCCGTGCCCGCACGTTGGGATCGAGCCGCATGGGTCGCGGCGAGGAGTCTAACGGCGCAAGGCGGCCTGCCGCCCAGGCGTTCAGGGAGTTTCTATGCACTATAAATATCTGGCCTTGGCCGCTGGCGGGCTATTGGCGCTCAGCGCTTGCGCCAAGAATGAGGCGCCGGTCACGGCCGCGCCGCCGGTCGGACCCGGCGCCATTGCCGGCACCGTCGCGGCCGATCGCGATGGCGACGGCTATGTCGATGGCTATTATACCGCCGATGGCATCTACCACGCCGTCCAGGGTCCGCCCTGCCCGCCGCCACCGCCACCGCCGCCGACGCGCCGGGGAGAACGCGGCTGATCCAAGCGGTTTTTCGGGCGCGGCGAGTTCGTCGCGCCCCTTCGCTTCGCCTGATCGCCTGTCTGCTGGCCGCCGCCGTAATTCCCCATGGGGTGCAGGCGCAGGGCGCCGCGGCCGACAAGGCCGCCCAATCGAGCGTCGCCGCCGAAATTCGCGCGGGCGTGAGCGGCAAGCTCAAGGATTTCTACAGCCCGCGCGGCTTCTGGCCGCTTTGGGTCGAGCAGGATCGCATCGGACCGCAGGCCGACGCGCTGCTGGCGTTGATCGCGGATAGCGAGGCCGATGGCCTGAGCCCGCGCGACTATGACGCGCGCGACCTCAAGCGCCTGATCGACGTGGCCGACACCGAGGGCAATACCAAGGCGCTGGCCCGCGCCGACCTCGCTCTGTCGCGCGCCTTCGCCGCGCTGGTCGCCGACATGCGCCGCCCGGCCAGGGGCGTGAAGATGCGCTATATCGACCAGGAGGCGGAACCCAAACCGCCCAGCCCGGCAGATGTCGTGCGCGCCGCATCGCTGGCCCCATCGCTCACCGACTATATCCAGACCGCCGGGTGGATGAGTGCGCTCTATATGCGGTTGCGCAGCGCGCGGGCGCATTATCTCGACACATGGGGCGGACTGCCCGCGGTGCAGATCCCCGAAGGCGTCAAGCTGCGCCCCGGCGGCAAGGCGCCAGAAATCACGCTGCTGCGCCATCGGCTCGGCCTGTCGGACGGCATCGCCTATGACAAGGCGCTGGCGGCGAAGGTGAAGGCGTTCCAGACCGACCATGGCCTCAAGCCCGACGGCGTCGCCGGCGCGATGACGATTGCGGCGCTGAACGACGGGCCGGACCGCTACGACCGGTTGCTGGCGCTCAATCTGGAGCGGGCGCGCGTCCTGCCCGGCCCCTGGACCCGCCATGTCGTGGTGGACGCCGCATCGGCGCGGCTCTGGTATTATAGCAAGGGCGCGCTGGACGGCACGATGAAGGTCGTCGCCGGGACGAAGGAAACGCAGACGCCGATGATGGCGGGGATGATCCGTTATGCGACGCTCAACCCCTATTGGAACATTCCGTCCGACCTGGTGGAGCGCAAGGTTGCGCCCAAGATCCTGAGCGGCGCGTCGCTGAAAAGCCTGCGTTATGAAGCGCTGTCCGACTGGAGCGCCAATCCTGCGCCGCTGGCGCAGAGCGCGATCGACTGGCGGGCGGTGGCGGCCGGGCAGAGCGAAGTGCGCGTGCGCCAGTTGCCGGGCGGCAACAACGCCATGGGGCGGATCAAGTTCATGTTCCCCAATGACCTGGGCATCTACCTGCACGACACGCCCCAGCGCGACCTGTTCGCCAAGGAGGATCGCCATTATAGCAATGGCTGCGTCCGGCTGGAGGATGCGCAGCGGCTGGGGCGCTGGTTCTTTGGCAAGACGCCGACGACCGACAGCGATGCGCCCGAACAGCATGAACCGCTGCCCCAGCCGGTGCCGGTGTTCCTGACCTATCTGACCGCCGTGCCGACCGCGCAGGGGGTGCAGTTCCTGCCCGATGTCTATGGGCGGGACGGGGAGTAGGACGAATTTGTAAACCCGTTCGCCCTGAACTCAGCCCGAACGGGTGCTGGCTTTAATGTCCGATCCCAGCCACCATCCACAGCGCCATCGCGATCATCATCACATTCTCGGTCAAGGACACGAACCCCAGCGGCACGGTGCTGCTACCGCCGACGCAGGCGCATTTGAGGTCGCGCTTTTCGACATAGACCGCCTGGAAGACGGACACCGCGCCGATGCCGCCGATGAACAGGGCGACAGGGATCGAGAGCCAGTCGAGCGTCCGCGTCAGCATCAGCACGCCCGCGCCCAGTTCCAGGAAGGGATAGACGAGGCCATAGGGCGGCAGGCGGCGGGCGAGCAGGTCGTAGTTCAGGAACATGGTCGCGAACCGGTCCACATCCTGCAATTTCAGCATGGCGAGCAGCATCATCGCGATCGCGACGAACCGCTCCAGCGTCATGAAGGACAGCAGCGGCAGGAAGGTCAGCCAGTTGACCGCCAGCGCCAGCAGCGCCGCCACGGCGAACACCGTCAGCACCGGCACATAGCTGGTCGCGTTGGGGTCTTTGACCTTGAGGCCGAGATAGCGGCGCAGATCGTCATGGCCGCCGATCCGCTGACCGTCGATGACGATTTGCGGCGTGGTCTTGACGTCATGCTGCGCCTTGAATGCGTCGGTTTCCGCGCGGGTCTTCAGCCAGTGATCGTCCACATCATAGCCATGGCGTTTAAGCAGCCAGCGCGCCTTGACGCCATAGGGGCAGATATGGCCGGGCATCACCATGCGATAGATGCTGGCGCTGCGTTCGCCGGTTTTGGGGTCGGGGCTGGTCATCTTGGCATCCTTGGTCATGGGACGGATGCGCCCCATATAGGGGCCGTATCATGGTACGGAGTCAAGAGATGAGCATGACGATTTCCACACTGGCCCGATCGGCCGGGGTACATGTGGAGACGGTGCGCTATTATCAGCGGCGCGGCCTGCTCGACACGCCAGAGCGGGGCGAGGGCGTGCGCCGCTATGGTGACAGTGATGCGCGGCGGCTGGGCTTCATCCGCTCGGCGCAGGGGGCAGGCTTCACATTGGAGCAGATCGGCGAGTTGCTGCAACTGGACGCCGGACAGGACCGGGCGCGGGCGCGGGCGCTGGCGGCGGATCGGATCGCGGCGCTGGACGCTAAGATCGCCGAATTGCAGGCGGCGCGGAGCGCTCTGGAGCGGTTGGCGCGGGAATGTCATGCGAGCGAGGAAGGGCCGTGCCCGATCATCGCGGCGTTCGAGGGGTGAGAGTGGAATAACAGGCGGAGTAGAGTCTACCTACCCAAAAGCGCCGCGCCCTTCTGCCAACCGCCCTCAGCGCTTCTTGCGGCTCTTCTTCTTCGCCGGCGCCTTGGCCGCACTTGCGCAGGGCCAGGCCTTGCGGATCGCGGCGAAGACCTGGGAGGAGGCGGATTTCTTGCGGTCGATCGGGTTCTTGCCCAGATAATCCACCGTGGCCACGCGCAACTGGTTGATCGTCACGTCGCCGGGGATGCAGCTTTTCAGTTTGTTGGCCTCCCGCGTCGTGTTGAACGCATCGACCGCGCCGCTGATATAGCCGACGCATTCATAGGATTTTTCGAAATAATCCTTGCCATCCTTGTCGGTCGTGCAGACGGCGTAGAGTTCGTCGCCGCTGTAGAAGCCGGCCTGCGCCGCGGTCGGCAGGCCCGCGCCGGTGGCGAGGAGGACGGCGTAGAGAAGATGGCGGGGCTGCATGGTCATCTCACTCCATTCCCGCCACCAGACCGTCGATCGCGCCCTGCAAGATATAGCTGGCGGCGAGCTTGTCGACCAGTTCGTCGCGGCGGGCGCGGCTGGCGTCGGCTTCCAGCAGGGTGCGGGTGACGGCCTGGGTCGACCAGCGTTCGTCCCACAGCAGCACCGGGCAGCCCAGGTCCGCGACATTATGGGCAAAAGCGCGGCTCGACTGGCTGCGCGGGCTATTGGTGCCGTCGAGGTTCAGCGGCAGGCCGATGACGATGCCCTTCACATTCTGCTGCGTCATGAAGGCGGCCAGGCCGATCTTGTCCTTGCTGAACTTGCCGCGCGTGACGGTGTAGGCGGGGCTGGCGATCGACCATTCGGCGTCACACAGCGCCAGCCCGATCGTTTTCGTGCCGACATCCATGCCGATCAGCCGTCCGCCCTGCGGCAGCGCCGCGCGGAAGGCCGCGCGATCCGTTGTAACCAGTGTCATGGCGTTCGCCCTGCCACGTCTTCAGACAAGAGTCACTTGCCGGTGAAAGCCGCCAGTCGTTTCTGCGCATCCTCGCGCACATTGCCCCAGAAGAGGCTGTAGTCATAGACGTGGTAATTGTTGCCCGGCAGGGTGAACGGACCCATGTCGACCGGCTCGCCGATCATCAGCACGCCGCTGGTGTCGCAGCGCGCGGGGACGATGCCGGTGAGCAGCTTGGGCGGCTGGCCCTGTTCGCGCGCGTCGAGCGTGCCCTTGTTGGCGCTGGCCGGGGCCGCGCCGTTGAACGCGCCGGTGATCGGGTTGGTGCAAAGCATGTGCGTGCCCTTGCGGGGCTTGCCGGTATAGCCGGTCTTGCGTTCGAAGCTTTCGACCACGGCGGAGGGATCGGCCGGTTCGGCATAGCTTTGCCAGCTGACGATGCAATGCGCCTGGTCCTGCCGGCCGCAGGCGGGCAGGCCGAGCGCGGGCAGATCCGCCTCCACCGATACTGGCCAACCCACGGCATAGACCGCGGCGATGCGGTCGGCGACCGGCTTGTCCGCCACCTGTTCGCGCAGCAGTTGCAGCAGGTGGCGCGACCCCTGGCTATGGCCGGCCAGGATCAGCGGGCCGGTGGGATTGGCTTTCAGGAAGGTGGCGAAGGCCTGGGCCACGTCGCGATAGGCGGCGGCCAATGCCTGGTCGCCGGCCGGCTTGTCGGTCAGGAAAGCGCCGTAATTGGCCTGGCGATAGCGCGGCGCCCAGACCGCGCCGGCGGCGTTGAAGGCGCTGGCCTGTCCCATGACGAAACGGCGGGCGGTGGCGTCCGCTTCCTTGTCGCCGATCCGCGCATTCCAGTGCGCGTCGCCAAAGGTGGTGATGTAGCTGGTCGGGTGGATGAAGAAAATGGCGGCCTTCTGGCTCGTCTTGGGCGTGGTGACCCCGGCGGGAGTCCAGAGCGCGACATTGTCCTTCACGATGTCGGGCCGCGCCAGCCACATATCGGCGCCGTCATAGGCGTTGGCGGGCAGCGGCTGGAGCCGGGTGAAGGCTTCGCGCGGCACCATCACCAGGCGGATGATCTGCATCCCCCATATGCGGTAGATGAGCAGCGCGGCGATCACCAGCACGACCAGAGCCGCGATGATATAGAGGAATTTGCGGGCCACCCATGCTCTCCGAAATTGTCGCCCTTGTCTGGCGCATGGGGCAGGCGCGCGCAAGAGGCGCTAAAGCGGCCATGCGGGCGGAGCCTGTGAAACGCGCTTGAAGCGGACCGGCGCGGGTGGTAGCGGCGGCCCATGTCGATAGACCTTCAAACCGTGAAAAAGATCGCCAGCCTCTCGCGCATTTCGGTGACCGACGCCGAAGCCGAAGCCATGGTGCCCGAACTCAACAACATCCTTGGCTGGGTGGAGCAATTGGGCGAGGTGGACGTCACCGGCGTAGAGCCGATGACCGCCGTCATCCCCAACCACCAAAGGCTGCGCCAGGACGTCGTCACCGACGGCAATGTGCGCGACAAGGTGCTGGCCAATGCGCCGCAGGCCGAACATGGCTTTTTCGCGGTGCCCAAGGTGATCGAATAATATGAGCAATCTGACTGATCTGACGGTCGCGGAAATTCGCGACGGCTTCCGCGCGGGCGATTTTTCGGCCCGCGAAGTGGCGGAAGGCTTCAACGCCAATGTCGCCGCCGCCAAGGCGCTGAACGCCTTCATCGTGGAAACGCCGGACAAGGCGCTGGAAGCCGCCGATGCCGCGGACAAGGCGAAGGCCGCGGGCGAAACGCTGGGCGCGCTGGCCGGCGTGCCGATCGGTATGAAGGATCTGTTCTGCACCCAAGGAACGCAGACCACCGCCGCGAGCCACATGCTGGAAGGCTTCGTGCCGACCTATGAATCGACCGTGTCGGGCAAGCTGTGGGCCGCGGGCGCGGGGATGCTGGGCAAGCTGAACCTCGACCAGTTCGCGATGGGATCGTCCAACGAGACGAGCTATTATGGCAATGTGATCTCGCCCTGGCGACGCAATGACGGCGGCAATGCCGCCCTCGCGCCCGGTGGGTCTTCGGGCGGTTCGTCTTCGGCGATTGCCGCGCGGCTGTGTCCGGCGGCGACCGGCACCGACACCGGCGGATCGATCCGTCAGCCCGCCGCCTTCACCGGCATTTCGGGCATCAAGCCGACCTATGGCCGCTGCTCGCGCTGGGGCATCGTGGCCTTCGCCTCCTCGCTCGATCAGGCCGGGCCGATGGCGCGCACGGTGCGCGACAATGCGATCCTGCTGGAGACGATGGCAGGATTCGATCCCAAGGATTCGACCAGCCTCGACCTGGCCGTGCCCCAGTGGGAAGCGGGATTGTCGAGCGACCTGCGCGGCAAGACGGTCGGTATTCCCAACGAATATCGCCCCGATGGCCTGAACGAAGAAATCTCCGCCATGTGGGATCGCGGCATCGCCTGGCTGAAGGATGCGGGCGCGAAGGTGGTCGACGTGTCGCTGCCGCATACCAAATATGCGCTGCCGACCTATTATATCATCGCGCCTGCCGAAGCCTCGTCCAACCTCGCCCGCTATGATGGCGTGCGCTATGGCCAGCGCGACCTGCCCGATGGCGCAGGCTTGCAGGATATGTATGCCGCCACCCGCGCCGCCGGTTTCGGGCCGGAGGTCAAGCGCCGCATCATGATCGGCACCTATGTCCTGTCGGCGGGCTTCTACGACGCCTATTATACCCAAGCGCAGAAGGTCCGGGGGCTGATCGCGCGCGATTTCGATTTGGCGTTCGAACAATGCGACCTGCTGCTGACCCCGACCGCGCCGAGCGCGTCGTTCGCGCTGGGCGAAAAGCAGGCCGATCCGCTGGCCATGTATCTGAACGACGTCTTCACCGTGCCGGCGTCGCTGGCAGGGCTGCCCGCGATGGCGGTGCCGGGCGGACTGGACGGGCAGGGTCTGCCCATCGGCCTCCAGATCATCGGTAGGGCGCTGGACGAACAGACGGTTCTGAACGCGGGTCTGGCGATCGAGGAACGGGCGGGCTTTACCGCGCGGGCGGACAAGTGGTGGTGATATGAACCTCGCTAGTGCAGGAGATTGGATCGCTTGGGCTGGTGTCGTGCTTCCGTTGTTGGTTCTTGCTTGGTCCGCATGGCAATATGTTGCGCTCCAAAGGCGCGAAGAAGCTAGGCAGAGGTTCGACAAATTTTTCCGCGTAATGGAGAAAATCGGCGAGCAACAAGGATCGATAGCTGCAAAAATAGCGGCGGTTTACGAGTTAAGAAAATATCCTGAATATAAAGAGTTGATAGTCCGACTTTGCAATGATGCTGCACCGCGAGTTGTTGGTGATAATGCAATCATGTTGAGGCGCGAATTTGAACTCACCAGCCAATTTTTTGAGAATGATGGCGAGATATGACTGAATCAACCTATCGCATCCAGGGCGCAACCGGCGAGTGGGAGGTCGTGATCGGCCTGGAAGTCCATGCGCAGGTGACGTCGAACGCCAAGCTCTTCTCCGGCGCCGCCACGGCCTTTGGAGCGGAACCGAACACGCAGGTCAGCCTGGTCGACGCGGCCATGCCCGGCATGTTGCCCGTGCCCAATCAGGAATGCATTCGTCAGGCGGTGCGCACCGGCATGGCGATCGACGCGCAGATCAACAAATGGTCGCGCTTCGACCGCAAGAATTATTTCTACGCCGATCTGCCGCAGGGCTATCAGATCAGCCAGCTCTATCACCCGATCGTGGGCGAAGGGCAGGTCGAGATCGTGCTGGACGAAAAGAACCCCGACACCAGCACCAAGGTCATCGGTGTCGAGCGCATCCATGTCGAGCAGGATGCCGGCAAGCTGATGCATGACCAGCATCCCACCAGTAGCTATGTCGACCTCAACCGGTCGGGCGTGGCGCTGATGGAAATCGTGTCGAAGCCCGACATGCGTTCACCCGCCGAAGCCGGGGCGTATCTGGCGAAGC
The DNA here is from genome assembly GCF_001046645.1 of Sphingobium cupriresistens LL01. Classification (NCBI taxonomy): domain Bacteria; kingdom Pseudomonadati; phylum Pseudomonadota; class Alphaproteobacteria; order Sphingomonadales; family Sphingobiaceae; genus Sphingobium; species Sphingobium cupriresistens. The sequence continues at coordinate 1,995,542 of NZ_KQ130434.1, read as the reverse complement.
TGCGGACGATCCTGCGCTATGTGGGTAGCTGCGACGGCAATATGGACCAGGGGTCGATGCGCGCCGACGTGAACGTGTCCGTGCGCAAGCCCGGCGAGGAATTTGGCACCCGCACGGAGACGAAGAACGTCAACTCGGTGCGCTTCGTGATGGCCGTGGTCGAGCATGAGGCGAACCGCCAGGTGGACGTGCTGGAAGCGGGCGGCAAGATCGTGCAGGAAACGCGGCTGTATGATCCCGACCGCAACGAGACGCGGTCGATGCGGTCGAAGGAAGATGCGCATGATTATCGCTACTTCCCCGATCCCGACCTGCTGCCGCTGGAACTGGACGATGCGTTTCTGGACGCGTGCCGGGCTTCGTTGCCCGAACTGCCCGACGTCAAGCGCAAGCGGTACGAGCAGGCGCTTGGCCTGTCCGCCTATAACGCCGCGACGCTGACCGCGGACGCCGACACGGCGCGCTGGTTCGAGACGCTGGTGAGCGAGGCCGCGCGCATCCAGGGCAAGGGCGAGAGCGACGTCGCCAAGGCGTCGGCCAACTGGCTATTGTCAGAACTCTATGGCGCGCTCAACCGGCTGGGCAAGACGTTGGACACCAGCCCGGTCGGCCCGACCGACGGCGCGGAACTGCTGGCGCTGGTCGCCGATGGCACGATCAGCGGCACGATCGCCAAGCAGGTGTTCGAGATCATGCTCGAAACCGGCGACAAGCCCGGCAAGATCGTCGAGGAAAAGGGGCTGAAGCAGACGTCCGACACTGGCGCGATCGAGGCGGCGGTGGCTGAGGTGCTTGCCCGGAATGGCGACAAGGTCGAGCAGTATCGCGGCGGCAAGGAAGCGCTGTTCGGCTTCTTCGTGGGACAGACGATGAAGGCGATGCAGGGCAAGGCGAACCCACAGGTCGTCAACGAACTGGTGAAGAAGGCGCTGGCGGGCTGATGCTCCGGCGTCGCACCGCCACATTCTGACTTGAGTAGACGCTGAAATTGGCTTTCATGGTCCTGGGCGCGGAGGGACCATGAAATTTCTATCATGCTTAGCATCGGTCGCGCTGGTTCATGCTGCAAGCGTGGAAGCGCGACCTAATTCGGCCGAAGGGGATACGGTTTCGGCGTCAGCCGATGCTGCCTTGAAATCCGGGCACGTCGATAGTGGAACCATCACGACATCTATCGATTTTCCGCTTGAATCTGCAGTTGGTCCGGTTCGCGCCGGTCTGTTGTGTCTTCCCAAAGGCACGGTACGCGGCAAGGATTTCGTACGATCACAGCGAGATCTGGCGAGGATGGTGCGACAGGCCGCGTCCGAACAGAATGGCACCGGCCGGGCGTTTGCCGATTTGCAAATCCATTTCCAGGGACTTCGGGTCCAGCTGTGCGCCAAGTCATGGGGTGTCTTTGGTATGGGCGATACTCAGGCGCTTTCGGGCAAGGCGGATTTTGTTTTCGCTTGGTCGCGCGGACCCGGCACGCCTGCTGAAAAACAGGTCTTCCGGCTTCAAATCGACCTTAGCAAGAATGACGCGATGCCGCCTGACGACATCATGCGGGAAGCGCTGAACCGGCTTCTGCTCCAGATCAGCCAAGGTTCGCAGTAGCTGCCCACAGAAAAGGGGCGCCGCCGGGGGGCCGGCGACGCCCCTCTTTTATGTCCGGCGCCCTTGGGGAGGGATATTGCCGGAGCGGAAGGGACGGACCGGGAGGGTCTGTGGGGTGTGGCCCGTCCTTTCACCTTCAAGACGTCACAGGACGAAGTTAACCGTCGCCCGGAATGAGATGGCGACGTGATTTTGTTGCTCCTCCGCGCCAAATTCGCCGCCCACGCGGAACGTGTCGGTGCCGCCATAGAGGCGCGCGCGGCCGGTCCAGCCATTGGTGCGGTCTTCGGCGACCAGGGTGAACTGGTCGCCATCCTTGAAGGACGCGCTGGTGTCGCCCAGCGACCCGCCCACAATCTGTCGACGCCCGCCTTCCAGTTCCAGCCGGACCCAGCCATCCGCCTTGTTGAGGCTGCCGAAGTCGTAGCCTGCGGTCACTGTGCCGTTGGCGGTCAGTTCGTCGCTGGTGCGGCCCAGCACGGTCAGGTTGAACGCATCGCCGCCGCCGCTTTCGCTATAGCCATTCTCCTTGAGCCGGTAATAGTCGATGCCGACCGCGGGACGCAGGCCGAAACGGCCCATCTGCCACTGATAGGAAGCCCCGGCCGTGCCGGACAGCAGCGTGCCGTTCCAGTTGCCGTTCGCCGTGCGCACGACATCGCCGCTTTCGAAATGGCGGCTGCCGTCGAACTTGATGCGCGCGGCCGACAGGCGGGCGAAGCTGAGCAGCGGACCCCATTGGCCGCGCCAGTGCGCCGCCAGTTCGAACTGGTCGGAATCGACCGCATTGTTGGAACTGCCGCTGCTGTCGCTGCCATGGATATAGGCGAAGGAACCGCCGAACGCGCCAATGTCGCTCAGATATTCCAGGCCGCCGCCCGCGCCCCAGCCGTTGATGTCGTAGGAGGCGGTGCTGCCCACGCTTTTGGCGCTGCCAAAGGCGACCTGTTGCAGCCAGAAGCCCAGACGGCCGTCCTTGGTGCGGTAGATGCCATTGGGGTCGGACAGGATGCGGGCGGTCGCGCGCGATCCCGACGTAACGGCTTCGAAGGTGCCGCCGGCATGGTCGGGCAGCATCTGGCGCAGATTGGCGGTCAGCGTCGATCCGTCGGTCACCGCCAGATAGGCATCGGCCACGTCGGCGTCATTGTCCAGCGCGTTGAAGATCGCCGAATAGGCGCTGGCGGTCGATCCGCTCAGGCCCAGTTCCGATACTGTCTTGGCCGCGATCGACAATGTGACGGTGCCAGCCGTGCTGTCGCCCGCGACGCTGCCCTTGAACATATAGGGCAGCAGCGTGGTGGCGCCGAGCGTCGGCGATCCGGTAAGCGATCCGGCGCGCACGATGACATAATCGCCTTCCGATCCGCCCACCTGGGTCAGGTTGACCTTCACCTGCGAGCCGGTGGCGAAGCTGGCCGCGCCGGCGACGTCATAGACGGTGTTGACGCCGGTGGCGGCGTCGATGGTGACGCCGATCGTGGAGGTGCCGCTGGCGGCGAGCGAAGCGAGCGCCACGGCGCCGCTATTGGTGGCGTTCAGCGTGCCGCCGTTCAGCACTGCCGCCATATTGCCCCCATTGCTGATCGCGCCCGTCAGCGACGAGGCGCCGCCCAGCGTCAGCGTGCCCGCGCCGCCGCCGAAATCGATGCCCCCGGTGACGGCGGCGGCGTCCGCCAGCGTCAGATTGGCATTGCCCGCGCCAAAGGCGATGTCGCCGGTCAGGCTGGACGTGCCCGACAGCGAGACGCTGTCATTCCCCGCGCCCAGGCTGAGGTCGCCGGTGATCGCGCCGGCCGATACGGTCAGCACGTCGTTACCCGATCCCATGCGGATGTCGCCGATGATGCTGGGGGCGGTGGCGGTGGAGGAGGCCAGCGCCTGAGTCACGGTGACGCCGCTGCCATTGGCGCTCAGATCGATCGCGATATTGGTCGCGCCGCCGTCGGCGGATATCGCGCCTGTATTGCTGAGGCTGGATAGGGTGCCGGACGAATCGAGAATGGCGATGGCTGTACCATCCTCGTCGCTCGACGCGCTCGCGCCGACCGTACCGCTGACCTTGATCGCATCCACCGAAGCGCCGGCGTCGATCAAGATGCCGCGCGCGCTGGTGTTTTCCAGCGCCGATCCGGTGGCGCCCACCGCGCCGCTCACCTCGATCGTGCCGGTGCTGGCGCCCGATCCGAGCCGCAGCGCGGTGGCGTTGCTGTCATAGGATATCGCCGCGACCGTGCCATCGACCAATATGCCCTTGGCGATGGTCACGTCGCCGCCCAGGCCGCCCACGACCAGGCCGTTGGCGTCTACGCCGTCATAGATGCCATAGCCGGCGATCGCGCCATTGACAATCAGGCCATAGCCTGAACTGTCGGCCGCCACCGCGCCGATCGTCGTGGCGCTGTCGGCCGCGCCGACCTGCACCGCTGCGGCCGATCCATAGGTGACGACGGACGCGGCGCCTTCGGTGCTGTCGGTCAGGCCGTCATCATCGATGTCGGTATCGTCCTCGTCATCATCGTCGCTGGCGGTCGGCGGCACGTCGAAAATGACGCCGCCGGTGACATTGCCGGCAATGACCACGGCCGATCCGCCCTGGAGCAGGTCGTCGGCGTCCAGATCGTCCGTATCGGTCGGCCGGGTGGTGCTGCGATAGCCGGTGCTGACGATCGTGCCCTGGATCTTGAGCGCGCCGTCGATATCGCCCAGCAGCGCCGCGCCGATGCTGTTGGCGCCCAACACCGACGTCGATCCACGCAACGTCACGTCGCCGGTGACGTCATTGGCCAATACGCCATGGCTGTTGTCGCCAACGACCGAAATGGCGCCGCTGGTGGACAGGTCGCCCGTCAGTGCGCCGTCCAGGCGGATGCCCGCCGACTGGTTGCCCTCGATCGTGATTGTCCCGCTATGGGCGATGTCGCCGATATGGCCTGCGCCGGACTGGATCCAGATGCCCTTCTTGTTGGCGCCTTCGGCGAACGCGCCGTCGATATCGCCATCGTCGTCTTCATCCTCTGCGCTATAGTCTTCCGTCAGCGTGATGGTGCCGCTGTTGGTGATATTGCCGGTCGTTCCCGGCGCGATCAGGATGCCGGTCACATTATCGGCGTCGTTGATGGTGATGGCGCCGGTGTTCGACACGTCATTGTGGCTGTCGACCGTGACGGCGGCGCCGCTGGTGAGCGTGATGGAGCCGGCCGAACCGATGGTGATGTCGTCGGCCGCGCCGCTGGCTATGGTGGAGGTCTTGACGGCGGTCGTGGTGGCGGTGCTGATGGTGGTCTCTGCTGCCGCGTCGGCCACGGTAAGGGCCACGAGCACGGGCGCGATCGCCGTGCAGGCCAATAGATGTCGCATGATGTCTCCTCTGCGTGTCGCGCTGTATCAAGTGCGCGCGTGCGCATGGGACGACGCCGGACCGTGGCTTCCGTCAGGCGATGCGATGAATGGTTGTTCAGAAAGCGAAATCGACCCCGACACGGATGGTGCGCGGGCGCAGCGGCGTATAATAGTCAGTGCGCAGGTCGAACGGCGTGCCCAATGAAAAGCGATTGCCATTGCTATCGAGCAGGTTGGTCAGCGACAGGGAATATTGCACGGGACCGCGCGTCAGGCTGGCGGACAGGCTGGTGTCCACATAATCGCCCTGGGTCTGACCCAATATCGGGCCGACACCCAGCCGCGACTTGCCGACATAGCGGGCCGAACCGGACAGATGGAAGCGCATGGCGTCGCCCACTTGCGCATTATAATCGACAGCGATCCGGCCGCCCAGATTGGCGACATTGGGCAGGGTCAGCGACCGGCCGTCATAGGATAGCGCGCGAATATAGTCGTTGGGCTGGGTCAGGCGACTGTCATTATAGATGATGCTGCCGTCGAGCGTGATCGCCGGGGTCGGCCGCACGACGATGCGCCCTTCGACCGTATAGATGCGCCCGTCGCCGATATTGGCCGTGGTGGGCAGGCCGATGCGGTCGGTGACGTCGGCCTGGATGTTGCGCCAGTCGGTATAGGCGATGTTGGCGCTCGCGGCGAAGAGGTCGCGGCCCGGCACGCCCTTGCGCGCGCCGATCTCCACGGTGGACACGCGGTCGTTCTGGAATCGGCGCACCCGCTGGTCGTCGACGGCCAGGCCGCCGGGGCGAAAGCCCTGCTGAAAGCGGGCGTAGAGCGTCACGTCGGGGATGGCGTCGGTCAGAATCGAGGCCGAGGGCAGGAAGATCGTTTCGCTGCGGTCGGCCTGCGCCTCCGCCCGCGCCAGTTCGCTGTCGGAAAGCGCGGCGACCGGATCGAGCGCCTCGCCCGACAGGCGGCTGTTGGTCAGGCGCCCGCCAAAGGTCGCGATCAGCCCCTTGACCGGCTCGAAGGAGGCTTCGCCGAACAGGGTCGCTTCCTTGACCATGTTGCGCACGCCGGTCGCCGGTGCGGCCATGCCGCGGCCGAACATCGCGACGCCGGGGATGATGACGGGCTGCATCTCGGCGGTGCCGAAGGAGGTGAGCGATCGATTGAGGTCGGACGTGCTTTGCAGATAGGAGGCGCCCAATATCCAGCCCAGCCCATTGTCCAGGTCACGCACCAGCCGGTTTTCGGTCGTGAAGATGGCGACCTTGTTGCGCTGGCGGAACAGGGCGGGTGGCCCGCCCGGCTGGGTCGCGTCATAGCTTTCGGCCAGGACATGGCGGACATAGCCGGTGGACGACACGAAGCGGAGATTGTCCCACTGTTTCTCGATCCGCAGGTTGCCGAGCAGATAGTCCGATTGATATGGCTGGGCGACGGCGGAGGCGCGTTGCAGACGCCCGACCGACCGGGTCGCATATTGGGCGTCGTCGCCGTCTATATGCTGGTAGACGCCATTCAGGTCGATGGTCCAGTCGGCGTCGGGGGCGAAGCGCAACGCGGCGCGGCCGCCATAGGTCCGGGTGCGGTTGACGTCATCCTTGCCGCGATTGACGTCGTCGATATAGCCGCCATCCTGCACCCCATAGCCCACGACGCGCAGCGCCAGCTTTTCCGACACGATCGGCAGGTTGAGCGTCGCACTGATGTCGCCGCCCGGATCGCCATGCTGGGTGGCGGACAGGCCGGCCGACGTTTGTCCGCCATATTGGGCCAGATTGGGGGCGTTGGGCATGACGCGAATGATGCCGCCCAACGATCCCGCGCCATAGAGCGTACCCTGCGGCCCCTCCAGCACCTCGACCCGGCCGACATCATAGAGCTTCAGGTCCGGGTCGGGCGCGGCATAGTTCAGGCGCATGTCGCCCAGATATTGGCCGGTGGTCGCCTGGGTCGGTCCGGCGACCCCCGAATCCGCGATGGCGCGGATGAACAGCTTGTTGCGGCCCGCGCCCGCATGGGTGGAACTCAGGCTCGCGACGCGCGCCAGCAAAGTGGCGGTGCCGCCCGCCGCCTCCGCCGCGCTGAACAGGCCGCCATCCAGCGCCTCCACCATGCCGGCATAGCGGGGCAGGGGCGTGTCGCGCTTGGAGGCGGTGACGATGATTTCTGCGGCGGGCTGTTCGGCGACCGGGGCGGCCTGGATCGGGGCGGGCGCGGCGGATGGCGAGGGGCGCACGACGCGGGCGCGCACGATGCGCCAGCCATTGTCGCCAATCCGCTGCGCCTTCGCGCCGCTGCCCTTTAGTAGCTGTTTCAGCGCGGCTTCCGCGCTCATCCGGCCCTGCACGGCGGGGGTGCGGATGCCGGCCAGCGACTGGTCCGACATGCCGATGCTGGCGCCGGTTTGACGGCCGAGCACTATCGCCGCCTCGCCCAACCTGCCGGGGGCGATGCTGATAGCCTGTCTTTCCGCCCCGGATGCGGGCGTTGCCGTCGCTAAGACGATCGCGATTGCGGGGGCGGTGACGATAAGGAGGTCAGCTCTGCGGCCCATTCCCTTCCTTAGTCGGCCCTTCCTGCAAGAGCCAGCCATCGCCCCGCCGCACGGCGGTCAGCCCCATCAGCGGCGCGGCCTGCGCAAAGAACAGCGCCGGATCGCGGTCCAGCCGGATCGTGCCGGTAAAGCGCATCGCCCGCGCGCCCGGCGTCACGGTCAGCGTGACGCCCAGCGATCGGCCGATATCCTGGCTGATGTCGCCCACGGCGGCATTGGCATAGACCAGCCGGCCCTGGCGCCAACTGGCGACCGCGGCGGGGGCGATGTCCATGACGCGCAGGCCCTGCGCATCTTCCGCCAGCGCGCGGCCGGCGGGCAGGGCGATCGCTTCGGCCTGCGGATTGTAGATCACCTTGCCTTCGGACACGCCGATGCGGGTCGCGGCGTCGGTATGGACGATGTTGAATATCGTGCCGGCATCTTCGAACACCGTATCGCCCACGGTCACGCGGAACGGGTTGGCGACGTCATGGCGCACGGTGAAGGCGGCCTCGCCCATATCGAGCGCGGCGAAGCGCGCGTCCTTCCGGTCAAAGCGCATCGTCGTGCCGCCATTCAGTTCGACGGTGGTGCCGTCGTCCAGTGCGATCACGCGGGTTTCGCCGGGGCGGGTGGTGACGCTGTAGATATCGCTGCGATTGAGGACCGCGATCGAGACAGTCGCAACCAGTGCGGCGGCAATCGCGCCGCCGCCGATCCAGCGCAGCGGGCGGCGCGTGCGCACGCCCGGATCGTTCGCCGCGACCGGCATTACGACGGGTTCGGGCGGCAGGATGCTGTCCAACTCGCTGTCGGCCAGCATCATCGCGTCATAGGCCGACGCATGGGCAGGATCAGCCTCCAGCCATGCGGTGAAGCCGTCCCAATCGGCAAAGTCGGGATCGCGCGTGCGGACGACCCAGCCCAGCGCTTCCTCGTTCATCATGGCTCCAGCCCCGTTTCTTTTGCGCCCCGTACTAGGGCAGACGCCGCCAGCCTGCTCATTCCGTATCCAGTGTCTGCTTGAGCGTCAGCATCGCCCGATAGGCCTTTTGCAAGTCCTTCTCCACCGTGGTCAGGCTAACCCCCAGTTCGTCGGCGATCAGGCGCTGGCCGACTCCCTCGATCCGGAAGCGGCGGAACACCATTTCGACCCGCGGCCCCAGGTCGCGCAGCACCGCGCGGGCCTGGTCGAGTTGTTCGTTGAGGACCATGCGGTCGTCGACGGCGATATCTTCGGTCGGGTCGGCCATCACGCCGCCCGCGCCCTCCGCCCAATCCTGTTCGCGCCGCTCGCGCCGGGTGGCGGAGCGATAACGGTCCAGCATCAGATTATTGGCCATGCGATAGAGATAGGGCAGCGGATCGGACACCGGGCCAAGATCCTTGGCCTCCAGCTTCATCCACATATCCTGCAACAGATCCTCGGCATCTTCGCCCGCCCCACGCGCGCGCAGAAAGCGGAGCAGGGCGGCGCGGTTGGCCATGAAGATTGCGGAGAGGCCGGTGGCCATGCCTGTGGTGGTCCAGTGTAAGCGGTTCTGGCGCGTTGCCATAGAGGGGCGGGTGGGGTCTTGGCAACGGCCAAGCTGTTTACCTGTCGGCGTCGCTGGGTTAGCGCGGACCGGCACGACAAGAGGATCGGCATGACGGATGGTGTAGACAGGGCGGCGTGTCAGGCCGCGGGGATGGACGCCAACAGGCTGGAGGCGCTGGTCGGCTTTCTGGACCGCACCTATCTGGCGACCGGCAAGCTGCCGCACATGCAATTGTTGTTGTCGCGCGACGAACGGCCGCTGGTGGCGGTGACGCGCGGCGCGGCGCGGGCGACCGGCGAACCGCTGCGCGACGACGCGCTGTTTCGCATCGCGTCGATGACCAAGCCGGTCACGTCCGTGGCCTTCATGATGCTGGTGGAGTCCGGGAGGGTCGCGCTCGATACGCCCGTCACCGACGTCATCCCCGAATTTGCCGACCTGCGCGTGGGGCAGGCCAATCGCGCCAGGCCCAAACGGGCGATGCTGATGATCGACCTGCTGCGGCATACGTCGGGCCTCACCTATGGCCTGCAACGCCAGACCCCGATCGACGCGCGCTATCGCAAGCTGGGCCTGGACGAGTTCCAGCAGAAGCGGACCTCCGACCAGTTCGTCGCGGACCTTTCCACCCTGCCGCTGGAATTTTCGCCGGGCGACCGTTGGAATTATTCGGTGTCGACCGACGTGCTGGGCGTGGTGGTGGAGCGACTGTCGGGCATGGATCTGGAGACGGTGTTCCGCACCCGCATCTTCGATCCGCTGGCCATGGTCGATACGACTTTCGTCCTGCCCGATGACAAGGCGGACCGTATGACGGACGCCTGGCGGCTGGACGAGGCGGGCGGCCTTGCCATCGCGGACATCGGCGCGCGCAGCGGCTGGCGGCGGACGGGGCGTTTCCTGTCGGGCGGCGGCGGGCTGGTCTCGTCGGCGGCGGACTATCATCGCTTCGCCCGCATGTTGCTGCGCGGCGGCGAGTTGGACGGCGTGCGGCTGCTGGCGGCGGAGACGGTGGAGCAGATGCGCAGCAACCAGTTGCCGGGCGGTGGCGACCTGTCCACCATGTCCAGCGCGATGTTCAGCGAAGCGGATTATCAGGACGTCGGCTTTGGCCTGGGCTTCGCCATGGGCATGGAAAGCCAGGAATATTATTGGGGCGGCGTCTTTTCGACCTATTTCTGGATCGATCCCCTCGCACGGCTGATCGGCATTTTCATGACCCAGCATCTGCCATCCAGCACCTATCCGGTGCGCGCCGAACTGCGCGTCGGCGTGGCAGGGGCGGTTCTACGGCGATAACGGCGCAAGGTTCCAGCGAAAACGGCTGAAAACAGCCGATATTTCTTGCTGCGCTGCAAAAATGTGCATGGCGCGGCGCGGGGGGCTGTGTCATCATCGGGTCCGACTCAGCGAAGGGGGACCGCGCCTGTGAATCTCAAGGGCCAGACCAAGCTTCCCATACCCGCACCGCGGCAGGTGGACCCGGAAGTCCTGGCCCATGAAATTGTCGAGCGCCTGACCTATCGCATCGGCAAGAATGCGGCCGCGGCCAAGCCGCATGACTGGCTCCACGCCGTCATCCTGGCGATCCGTGATCGGGTGATCGACGCCTGGATCACCTCGACCCAGAAAACCTATGAGGAAGAAGGACGGCGGGTTTATTATCTGTCCCTGGAATTTCTGATCGGCCGGCTGATGCGCGATGCGGCGTCCAACATGGAAATGCTGGATGACATGCAGGCGGCGCTTGCCTCTCTGGGGGTCGATATCGACATCATCGCCGCGCTGGAACCGGACGCGGCGCTGGGCAATGGCGGGCTGGGGCGGCTGGCGGCCTGCTTCATGGAAAGCATGGCGACAGTCGACGTGCCGGCCTATGGCTATGGCATCCGCTATGTGAACGGCATGTTCCGGCAGGAGATCAGCGACGGCTGGCAGGTCGAACTGCCAGAAAACTGGCTGGCGCACGGCAATCCGTGGGAGTTTGAGCGGCGCGAGGCGAGTTACGAGATCGGCTTTGGCGGCCGGGTCGATCCGGCCGAGGGCGAGGATGCCGGGCCGCACCAGATGCGCTGGCGACCGGCCGAGCGCGTCATCGCCACCCCCTATGACACGCCGATCGCGGGTTGGCGTGGCAAGCGGATCAATACGTTGCGCCTCTGGGAAGCGCAGCCGATCGATCCTATCCTGCTCGACAAGTTCAATGCCGGCGACCATATGGGCGCGCTGGCCGAGAGCAACCGGGCGGAATCGCTGACCCGCGTCCTCTATCCCGCCGACAGTTCCGCGGCGGGGCAGGAATTGCGGCTGCGGCAGGAATATTTCTTCTCCTCCGCCTCGTTGCAGGACATCGTCCGGCGGCACATCCAATATTTCGGTAGCATCCTGACCCTCCCGGACAAGGCGGCGATCCAGCTCAACGACACCCATCCCGCAGTGGCGGTGGCGGAGCTGATGCGCATCCTGCTGGACGATCATGGCGTGGATTTCGCCGAGGCGTGGGACATCACCCGGCGCACCTTCAGCTACACCAACCACACCTTGCTGCCCGAAGCGCTGGAAAGCTGGCCGGTGCCGCTGTTCGAACGACTGCTGCCCCGGCATATGCAGATCGTCTATGCGATCAACAGCCGCCTGCTGGGGGAGGCCCGGCGATCCGGGCAGTTCACCGACGATGCGATCGGCACGATATCGCTGATCGACGAAGGCGGCGACCGGCGCGTGCGCATGGGCAACCTCGCCTTCGCCGGGTCGCACAGCGTCAATGGCGTGTCGGCGCTGCATACCGATCTGATGAAGGTCACGGTCTTTGCCGACCTGCACACACTCTATCCCACGCGGATCAACAACAAGACCAACGGCGTCACTTTCCGCCGCTGGCTGATGCAGTGCAATCCAGGTCTGACCGGCCTCATCCGCGAGGCGATCGGCGACCGTTTCCTGGACGACGCGCAAGCGCTGCGCGATCTGGACGGATTTGCCGACGACAGCGGGTTCCAGGAGAAGTTCCTGGCGGTGAAGCGCGCCAACAAGGGCGCCCTGTCGGACTTGCTGCGCAAGCGGTTCAATGCCCGGATCGACCCCGCCGCGCTGTTCGACATCCAGATCAAGCGCATCCACGAATATAAGCGCCAGCTGCTCAACATCGTGGAGGCCGTGTCGCTCTACGACCAGATCCGCTCGCACCCGGAAAAGGACTGGGTGCCGCGCGCCAAGCTGTTCGGTGGCAAGGCGGCGTCCAGCTATCATAACGCCAAGCTGATCATCAAACTGGCCGGCGATGTCGCCCGCGCGGTCAATCACGATCCGGCGGTGCAAGGGCTGCTCAAGCTGCAATTCGTGCCCAATTACAACGTATCCATGGCGGAGGTGATGATCCCAGCCGCCGACCTTTCCGAACAGATTTCGACCGCGGGCATGGAAGCGTCCGGCACCGGCAACATGAAGTTCGCGGTCAATGGCGCGCTGACCATCGGCACGCTGGACGGCGCCAATGTCGAAATGCGCGATCATGTGGGCGCGGATAATATCATCATCTTCGGCCTGACGGCGCAGGAGGTGAACGACCAGCGCGCCAGCGGCTATGTCCCGCGCGATGTGATCGGTCAGAGCCGCGAACTGGGGCAGGCGCTCGATGCGATCGCCAGCGGCGTCTTTTCGCCCGACGACCCGGACCGCTACAAGGGGTTGGTGCAGGGATTATATGATCATGACTGGTTCATGGTCGCGGCCGATTTCGACAGCTATTCCGCGGCCCAGCGTCAGGTCGATGCGCTCTGGATGGACCAGTCGCTCTGGGCGAAGAAGGCCATTCACAATGTCGCGCGCATGGGATGGTTCTCGTCCGACCGCACGATCCGCGAATATGCGGCCGACATCTGGAAGATCACGTCATGAGCGTAAGCGAGGGATAGGGTGGCGTTGACGCCGGAACAGATCGACCGGCTGGTCACGGGCCTTGACGACGATCCCTTCGCCACGCTTGGCGTGCATCCGGCGAACAAGGATTTCACCGCCTGCGTCTTGATGCCCGAAGCGGTCAGCGTGACGGCGCAGACGCTGGACCGCAAACCGGTCGGCGATCTGGCGCAGGTCCATGGCGACGGGCTGTTCTTCGGCAAGGTCGCGATCCGCAAGCGCCAGCCGCTGCGCTATGTCGCCACCTTTGGGGATGGCGGCAGCTATGCGTTGGTCGATCCTTATGGCTTCGGGCCGGTGCTGGGGCCGATGGACGATCATTATCTGGCGCAAGGATCGCACGGCCGCCTGTTCGACAAGTTGGGCGCCCATTTCATGACTCATGAGGGGGTCGAGGGCACGCATTTCGCGGTCTGGGCGCCCAATGCGCGGCGCGTGTCGGTGGTGGGCGACTTCAACCGCTGGGATGGGCGGCGCGGTCTGATGCGTCGTCGCGTCGATGCGGGCCTGTGGGAGATTTTCCTGCCCGAAGTTGGGCCTGGCAGCGCGTACAAGTTCGAAATCATCGGCGCGGACGGCGTGCGCCTGCCGCTCAAGGCCGATCCCTATGCCTTCCAGAGCGAATTGCGGCCCTCCACCGCATCGATCGTCGCGCCGCCGCTGGATCACAAATGGGGCGACGACCGGCATCGCCAACATTGGCGCACCACCGACGCGCGTCGTCAGCCCGTGTCGATCTACGAAGTCCATGCCGGGTCATGGCAGCGCGACGACGCGGGCGATTTTCTCAGTTGGGACGAACTGGCCAACCGCCTGATCCCCTATGTCGTCGGCATGGGCTTCACCCATATCGAATTTCTGCCGATCAGCGAATATCCCTATGATCCCAGTTGGGGATATCAGACGCTGGGCCTGTATGCGCCGACCGCGCGGTTCGGCGATCCGGCGGGGTTCGCGCGCTTTGTGGACGGGGCGCATCGGGCGGGGGTCGGCGTCATTCTGGACTGGGTGCCGGCGCATTTCCCGACCGACGAACATGGGTTGGCGCATTTCGACGGGACAGCGCTCTACGAACATGCCGACCCGCGCAAGGGGTTCCACCCCGACTGGAACACCGCCATCTATAATTTCGGCAGGCGCGAAGTATCGCAATATCTGGTCAACAATGCGCTGTTCTGGGCCGAACGCTATCATGTCGATGGCCTGCGCGTCGACGCGGTCGCCTCGATGCTCTACCTCGATTATTCGCGCAAGCCCGGCGAATGGGTGCCCAACGACCATGGCGGCCGGGAAAATGTGGAGGCGGTGGCCTTCCTTCAGCAGATGAACAAGGCGCTGTATGGCGCGCAGCCCGGCATCGTGACCATTGCGGAGGAATCGACCAGCTGGCCCGGCGTGTCGAAACCCGTCCACACCGGCGGGCTGGGCTTCGGCTTCAAATGGAATATGGGCTTCATGCACGACACGCTGCGCTATCTGCAGCGCGACCCGGTGCATCGCGCCCATCATCATGACGATATCACCTTCGGCTTGCTCTACGCCTTTACCGAAAATTTCGTGCTCGCGCTGAGCCATGACGAGGTGGTGCATGGCAAGGCGTCGCTGTTGCACAAGATGCCGGGCGACGATGCCCAGAAATTCGCGACGCTGCGGGCCTATTATGGCTTTATGTGGGGCTATCCCGGCAAGAAGCTGCTGTTCATGGGGCAGGAATTCGCCCAGCGCGACGAATGGAGCGAGGAGCGCCCGCTCGACTGGGATCTGCTCGACCATGGCCCGCATCTGGGCGTGCAGCGGCTGGTGAGCGATCTCAACCATCTCTACCGCTCCCGCCCGGCGCTGCATGAGCGCGATTGTGAGCCGGAAGGGTTCGAATGGGTGCTGGTGGATGGCGCGGCGGATTCGATCTTCGCCTGGCAACGGCGCGCGCCCGGCGTCCGGCCGATCGTCATCATCAGCCATTTCACCCCGATGCTCCGCCATGGCTATCGCATACGCCTGCCGTCGGGCGGGCGCTGGCGGGAAATAGTGAACAGCGACGCGGCCGATTATGGCGGCGGCGGCGCGGGCAATATGGGACAGGTGCAGGCGGACGAGGAAGGATGGGCGAACATCACCATCCCGCCCTTTGCAACCTTGATGCTGGAATTGGATTATTGAACACGGACGGCGCGTGCAGGCAGTCATGTGCAGGCGATAGCGGGCAACGCAAGGAGAGGCTTAATGCAGACGAGACATCAGCCGATCGCGCGTGACGCCATGGCCTATGTGCTGGCCGGCGGACGTGGCAGCCGGTTGGCGGAACTGACCGACAAGCGCGCGAAACCCGCCGTCCATTTCGGCGGCAAGGCGCGGATCATCGATTTCGCTTTGTCCAATGCGCTCAACAGCGGCATCCGCCGCATCGGCGTTGCGACCCAATATAAGGCCCATTCGCTGATCCGGCATCTGCAACGCGGCTGGAACTTCCTGCGCCCCGAGCGCAATGAAAGCTTCGACATCTTGCCCGCCAGCCAGCGCGTGTCGGAAAGCCAGTGGTATGAAGGCACCGCCGATGCGGTGTTCCAGAATATCGACATCATCGAAAGCTATGCGCCCGAATATATGGTGCTGCTGGCCGGCGACCATGTCTACAAGATGGACTATGAGCTGATGCTGCAACAGCATGTCGACAGTGGCGCGGACGTCACCGTCGGATGCCTGGAGGTGCCACGGATGGAGGCGGTCGGCTTTGGCGTCATGCATGTCGATGAGAAGGACGTCATCACCGACTTCATCGAAAAGCCCAAAAACCCGCCGGGCATTCCCGGCCAGCCGGACATGGCGCTG
Organism: Sphingobium cupriresistens LL01; assembly: GCF_001046645.1. Classification (NCBI taxonomy): domain Bacteria; kingdom Pseudomonadati; phylum Pseudomonadota; class Alphaproteobacteria; order Sphingomonadales; family Sphingobiaceae; genus Sphingobium; species Sphingobium cupriresistens. The sequence continues at coordinate 1,979,771 of NZ_KQ130434.1, read as the reverse complement.
GCGTCGATGGGCATCTACGTCTTCCAGACCAAATTCCTGATCGAACAGCTTCGCCGCGACGCCGATGATCCCAAGAGTAAGCGCGATTTCGGCGGCGACATCATCCCCTATATCGTCAAGCATGGTAAAGCGGTGGCGCATCGCTTCTCCAGCAGCTGCGTCCGCGCCGAAAGCGAGCTGGAGCCTTACTGGCGCGATGTCGGCACGATCGACGCCTATTGGCAGGCGAGCGTCGACCTGACCGACGTGGTGCCCAGCCTGGACCTGTATGATCGCAGCTGGCCGCTCTGGACCTATTCGGAAGTCACGCCGCCGGCCAAGTTCGTCCATAACGAAGATGGTCGCCGGGGTTCGGCCACATCCTCGCTGGTGGCGGGCGGGTGTATCGTGTCCGGCTCCTCGCTGCATCGCAGCCTGCTGTTTTCGGGGGTGCGCACCCACAGCTTCTCGTCGGTGACGGAAAGCGTCATCATGCCCGATTGCGAGATCGGGCGCGGGGCGCGGCTGCATAAATGCGTGCTCGACTCCGGGATCATCATCCCGCCGGGGCTCATCATCGGCGAACATCCCGAAGAGGATGCGCAGCGTTTCCGCCGCACCGACAGCGGCATATGCCTGGTGACGCAGCCGATGATCGACCGGCTGGTCGCCTGACCCGCGCCATGACGATCAAGCTGCTGTCGGTCGCATCCGAAATCTATCCGCTGATCAAGACCGGGGGGCTTGCCGATGTCGCGGGCGCGCTGCCCGGCGCGCTGGCGGGGCAGGGGGTGCAGGTACGCACGCTGGTGCCCGGCTATCCTGCTGTCATCGCCCGGCTGGGCAAGGCGAAAGCGGTGCGCCGCTACGACGCCCTGTTCGGAGCGGGCGCCAGCGTGCTGGCCGCGACGGTCGATGGCTTGGATTTGCTGGTGCTGGACGCGCCGGACTTTTTCGCGCGCGAAGGCGGCCCCTATGGCGATCATGGCGGCAATGACTGGAACGACAATTGGCGGCGCTTCGCCGCGCTGTCGCGCGCAGGGGCGGACATCGCGGCGGACGGGGTGAAGGGCTGGCGGCCCGACATCGTCCATGTCCATGACTGGCAGGCGGCGATGACCGCCGCCTATATGCGTTTCGGCCCGGCGGCGCAGGTGCCCAAGGTCGTGACGATCCACAATTTGGCCTTTCAGGGGCGATATAGCGCGGGCATCTTCCCCGACCTTGGTCTGCCGCCCGAAGCCTGGGGCGTGGACGGCGTCGAATATTATGGCGGCACCGGCTATCTGAAAGCGGGCCTTGTTTCGGCCGACGCGATCACCACGGTCAGCCCAACCTATGCACAGGAAATCCGGTCCGCGGTCCATGGCATGGGGCTGGATGGCCTGATCAACGGCCGGGTCGACCGGCTGCACGGCATATTGAATGGCGTCGATACCGACATCTGGAACCCGGCGACCGACGGCCTGATCGCCAAGCCGTACAGCGCGCGCGCACTGGGCGGCCGGGCGGCGAACCGCCGCGCGCTCGAACGGCGTTTTGGGCTGGACCATGACGGCGCGCCGATCTGCATCATCGTCAGTCGCCTGACCTGGCAGAAGGGCATGGACATGATGATCGACGCGGCCGAACATCTGGTCGCGATGGGCGGCAAGCTGGCCGTGCTGGGATCGGGCGATCATCCGCTGGAAGGCGCGCTGCTGGGCGCGGCGGACCGGCATCGGGGGCGGATCGGCGTGCAGATCGGCTATGACGAGCCGCTGTCGCACCTGATGCAGGCGGGTGGCGACGCTATATTGATCCCCTCGCGCTTCGAACCGTGCGGCCTGACCCAGTTGTATGCGCTACGCTATGGCTGCGTGCCGGTGGTGGCGCGGGTCGGTGGGCTGGCGGACACGGTGATCGACGCCAATGAGGCCGCGGTGGGCGCAGGCGCGGCGACGGGCATCGTCTTCATGCCGTCCGATCCGCTGGCGCTGCATGGCGCGATCAACCGGCTGATCGATCTGCACGGCGACAAGCTGGCGTGGCAGGCGATGCAGCGCGCCGGAATGCGCGCCGACTTCTCCTGGCGCCATAGCGCGGCGAAATATGCCGACCTTTATCGTGCGCTGATGGCGGAGGCGGCGTGAAGCCGGGCGTGTTGGTGGGGCCAAGCGGCACCCGTTTTTGCGTCTGGTCCCCCGACGCGGCCCAATTGTGGCTTTGCCTGTTCGATAGCGACGATCGCGAGGTCCGCCTGCCGATGCTGCGCGATGCGGACGGCTGCTGGCATGGCGAGGCCGCAGGCGTCGGCGCGGGCGCGCGCTATGGCTTGCGCGCCGATGGTCCCTATGATCCGGGCGCGGGCCTGTGGTTCGATCCCGACAAGCTGCTGCTCGATCCCTATGCGCCGGCGATCGACCGGGCGTTCCATTATGATCCGGCGCTGGGCGCGCGGCGTGGGCAGGGGGGCGACACCGCGCCGCTGGTGCCCAAGGGCGTCGTGGCGGCGGCCGTCGAGCCGCCGCCTCCGGAACCGCCCCGCTTCGCGTCAGGCGGGCTGATCTACGAAGTGCAGGTGCGCGGCTTCACCATGCTGCATCCCGATGTGCCGGAAGCGCAGCGCGGCACCATCGCCGCGCTCGCCCATCCGGCGGTGATCGCGCATCTCCAAAGCCTGCATGTGTCGGCGATCGAGCTGATGCCGATCAATGCCTGGATCGACGAGCGGCATCTGGGGCCGCTCGGCCTCACCAACGCCTGGGGCTATAATCCGGTCAGCTATTTCGCGATCGATCCGCGGTTGGCGCCGGGCGGCATGGCGGAGTTGCGTGGAGCCGTGGCGGCGCTGCATCAGGCCGGGATCGGCGTGATCCTCGACATGGTCTATAATCATGACGGCGAAAGCGACTGCCAAGGGCCGACCCTGTCGCTGCGCGGGCTGGATGCGCGCGGTTATTTCCGCCATGAAGCCGATGGGCGGCTGGTCAACGACACCGGCACGGGTAACAGTATCGCCTGCAACGCGCCGGTTGCGCGCCGCCTGATCCTCGATTCGCTGCGCTACTTCGTGGCGCAGGCCGGGATCGACGGTTTCCGTTTCGACCTTGGCCCTGCGCTGGGGCGGATGGCGGACGGCTTCGATCCCCACGCTCCGCTGCTAGATGAGATGCGCGCAGATCCATTGCTGGCGGACCGCATCATGATCGCCGAACCCTGGGACATCGGGCCGGGCGGCTATCAACTGGGTAATTTCGGCGAGGGGTGGCTGGAATGGAATGACCGTTATCGCGACGACATGCGTCGTTTCTGGCGCGGCGATGGGGGAACGTTGGGGGCATTCGCGACGCGGTTGGCTGGGTCATCAGACATTTTCAGCGATGGCGCGACCCGCAGCGTCAATTTCCTGGCGGCCCATGACGGCTTCACCCTGGCCGACCTGACCGCCTATGAACAGCGGCGCAACGACGCCAATGGCGAGCAGAATCGCGATGGCCATGGCGAGAATTTCAGCTGGAATAATGGCGTGGAGGGACCGAGCGACGACCCGGCGGTGCAGGCCGCGCGGATCCGCGACGGCAAGGCGCTGCTGTCCACTTTGTTCGCATCACGCGGTATGATCATGCTGACCGCAGGTGACGAGTTTGGCCGCAGCCAGCACGGCAACAACAACGCCTATGCGCAGGATAATGCGATCGGATGGATCGATTGGGACGGGCGCAATCGCGATCTGGAGGCGCATAGCTTCGCGCTGGCGGCGCTGCGAGCGCAGCTGCCCGATCTGCGCGGCGTGGTGCTATTGTCCGACGCTGACGTCGAATGGCTGGACGAAGATGGGCGGGCGCTGACCGTCGGCCAGTGGGAAGACCCCTCACGCCGCCGCCTGACGCTGCGCTATCGCGCGAGCGGGGTCGCGATCTGCGTCAATGGCGCCGCGCAACCCTGCCGCTTCCATTTGCCCGATGATGCGGTCGAAGTGGCGGCGCGCGCGGTGGCGATCAGGCGACCGGCACGCTGAACAGGTCCGGTCGCCGCAGCCGCAACGCCATCAGCGTGATCGCCAGCTTGCCGTCGCCGATCCGCTTGTCGGCGAACCGCGTCCAAAGATCGTCCAGCGGCAGTTCGTGGACGGTGATATGTTCCTGCTCCTCGGCCAGCCCGCCGCCCGCGGCGATACGGTCCTCCGCGCGATATTCGGCCAGATAATAGTCGATCTTCTCGGTCACGACGCTGGGAATGCTCCAGATTTGTCCGAGATGAAAGAGATCGCCCAGCCGGACGCCCGCTTCCTCCAGCGCCTCGCGCCGGGCGCAATTGGCGGGTTCATCCTCCAATATGCCGGCGATCGGCTCCAGCATGTCGGGCAATCCCGCCAGCATGACCGGGGTGCGCGGCATCGACACGACCAGCGCGACCCGGCGATCGGGATCATAGGGCAATATGGCGACGGCGCGGCGCATCTCCACGACATGCCGATCGAACGCCGCGCCATCGGGTGCTCGCATCGCCACCAGCAGCAGGTTGAGCCAGCCCTGATAGATCGGTGTTGTCGAAAGGATGATGGTCATCGGCGCGCTCCGGTTCCGCCTCGCCTTAATACAGCGGCGGCAGGGCGCCAATGAAGATGCGCCCATCACGGGAAATGGTGAGTCCAGCTGGGTTCGAACCAGCGACCTACTGATTAAAAGTCAGTTGCTCTACCGACTGAGCTATGGACCCCCGAAGCGGTGGAGGCTGCCCTAAAGGCGGCGGGGCGGATGGTCAACACTTTGGCGCGGCTTTTTGCAGTCGCGCATGAAGATGGCGGACGGTGATCGCCAGATGCGGGTCGCGCCAGTCCGGTGCCACCGCCAGCAGCGGGGTCAGGACGAAGCTGCGGGTGCGATAGGCGGCATGGGGTATGGTCAGCGTCCGGCTGCGCCATCGGCCGCCCGACCAGAGGATGATGTCGATATCGAGGCTGCGCGCGCCCCAGCGGCGATAGCGGCGGCGGCCCAGCCTGTTTTCTATGCGCTGAAGCATTGCCAGCATCGCGGGCGGGGACAGCGCGCTTTCGACCAGAATCGCACTATTGGCGAAGCGGCGGGCCGACGGGCCGAGCGGCGGGGTGGAGAGCGTGGGCGCGATGCGCAGCACCCGCGCCTGTTCGCCGATCAGCGCTATCGCCTCCGCCAGCAGCCGCGCGGGCGCGCGGCGGGCGGACAGCGGCCGGTTCGATCCCAGCGCCAGCACATAGAGGTGGCGCGCGTCTATCGAACGCCATCCCTGGCCTGCGCCTTCATCTGGGTATAGGCGGTCTCGCGCGCGTCGCTGGGTAGGGACAGCAGATAGAGCGCCGCATCCTTATAGCGGAGGAAGGGGCGATCGTCCGCCATGACCGGGACGGTCCGCCCATTATATAAGCGCTTCAGCAGCCTCTTTTGCGGCCGGCTGAGATCGTCAGGCTGATCGATCGCATCCATTCAGATATCCTGCGTGATCCGGCCGTAAAGCTCCGGCCGACGATCGCGGAAGAAGCCCATGCCGGCGCGATGCATGCGCGCCTTGGCCAGGTCCAGCGTCGCCACCAGCGCGCCCTGGTCCTTCGCATCGGCTTCGGCGGCGAAATCGCCCCATTCGTCGGTGATGAAGCTGTGGCCGTAGAAGAGCTGGCCGTCCTCGTCGCCGATGCGGTTGGCGGCGATCACCGGCATACAGTTGCTGACCGCATGGCCGATCATCGCCCGCCGCCACATGCGGCTGGTATCCAGCTCGCTGTCATAGGGTTCGGAGCCGATCGCGGTGGGGTAGAAGAGCATCTCCGCCCCCATCAGCGCCATGCAGCGCGCGGTTTCGGGATACCATTGGTCCCAGCAGATGCCGACGCCGATGGTGCCATATTTGGTCGACCACACCTTGAACCCCGTATTGCCGGGGCGGAAATAATATTTTTCCTCATAGCCCGGACCGTCGGGAATATGGCTCTTGCGATAGACGCCCATAATCTCGCCCGCGTCATCGATCATCGCGAGCGAGTTGTAATGATGATGGCCGTCGCGCTCGAAAAAGCTGGTGGGGATATAGACGCCCAGTTGCTTCGCCAGCTTGCGCATTTCCTGCACCGCGGGATGGGTGTCGATCGGCTGGGCGCTGGCGAACAGCGCTTCGTCTTCAACCCGGCAGAAATACGGCCCTTCGAACAGTTCGGGCGGCAGGATGATCTTCGCGCCGCGGCTGGCGGCCTTGCGCACATGGTCCGCAACCTTGGCGATATTCTCGCCCATATCGTCGGAAAAGCTGAGTTGCAGCGCGGCTACGGTCACTTTGGTCATGTCTGTCCCTGAATCTATCAGACGGATGGCATTTGCTGGCTGCAACAATGGAAGCTGCCGCCGCCGGACAATATGGCGTCACTGCGCAGCCCGACAATATCCCGGCCCGGAAAGAAAGGGCGGAAGGCATCGAGCGCAGCCTGATCATTGGGCTGGCCATAGATCGGCACGATGACGGCGGCGTTGCCGACATAGAAATTCATGTAGCTGGCCGGGATCGCCTCCCCATCCACCAGCACCAGGCCGGGGGAGGGGACGTCCACCACGTCGACGCCATGCGCCTTCGCGCGGCCGCGGGCGTCGGCATAGAGGGCCGCATTGGGATCGTCGTCGGTCGTCGCGATCGGCAGCGCCAGCTTGCCCGGCGCGACGAAGCGGGCAAGATTGTCGACATGGCCGTCGGTATGATCGTTCAGCAAACCGTCGCCCAGCCACAGCATGTCCGACAGGCCCAGCGCGCCGGCAAGCAGCGTCTCGATCTTGCCGCGGTCCAGGTCCGGGTTGCGATTGGGGTTCAGCAGGCATTGTTCGGTCGTCACGAACAGGCCGGTGCCGTCAGTGTCGATCGCGCCGCCTTCGAACACCCAATGCTGGGTGGAAACGGGCATATCGGTGGTCGCAGCCAGCCGCGCGCCGATATCCTCGTCGCCCGGCATCCGGTACTTGCCGCCCCAGCCGTTGAAGCCGAAATCGACCAGTGCGCGACTCCCTGCGCCGTTCAGCACCGCGATCGGCGCGGTGTCGCGCAGCCATACGTCGCCCAGCCTGTGGACGATGACCGATACGCCCGGCGCCACCAACGCGCGAGCGGCGATCGCGTCGGCTTCATTGGCGACGACCAGGCGCACCTCCTCGCCCTTGCCGTCGGCATGGAGGGCGCTGGCGAAGGCGGCGATCTGTTCGCGCGCCTCCTCGAACGCGCCGGGCCATTCGGCGGGGTTGGTCGGAAAGCCGATCCAGGTCCAGTCATGCGGCGCCCATTCGGCGGGCATACGGAAAGTCATGGCGTTTATCCTTGCTCGGCAGGGCGCCGATCCGTGATAGCGGGGGTTGCGCGCGCTCCATAGCGTGCCAGATAGCGTGTGGACAGAGGGCGAAGATCATGAAGAGACAAGTTTCGATCCTTGCCGCGGCGCTGCTGCTGGTGCTGCCAACCATTAGCAATTCGGGTGAGTTGCCCGACTGGCTGACCGGCGAATGGCTGCAACAGAGAGACGATCGCTGGACCGAGGAGGTGTGGACCCTGCCGCGTGGCGGCACGATGATCGGCGTCGGGCGAACAGGACGCGGGGAAACGCTGCGCTCTTGGGAGGTCATGCGCATCGTGCGCGCGGCCGACGGATCGCTGGCTTTCCACGGTGCGCCCGAAGGCGGGCCAGCAACGATCTTCCCGGTCGTCGCGGAAGGGGTGCGGGATATAAGCTTCGCCAACCCGAACCATGATTATCCCCAGCGCATCCGCTACTGGCGCGAGGGGCGGCTGCTGATGGCGGAAACCGCCAGGATGGATGGCAGCCAGGCGCAGAATTGGACCTATTCCCCGGCCGGGGAATAGGTCGCTTCCCTCTACTTACCCGCGCGATCCTTGTCGCGAATGGCGCGGAATTCGTCGCCGTCCACCCAGTTGGGCCAGTCGGTCGTGGTCGCCAGGTCGCGACCTACGCTGTAATAGAGCTTCAGGTCCGCCAGCACCCCGGTCCAGTCCCAATTGGGATCATATTCGTCCTTGGGGCCATGATAGCGGTTCTTGGTATAATCCTCCGCCGCGGCCAATCCCGCAGCGGCGCCGCCCTTCACCAGATCCTCGCCGCCCTCGAAATAGAGCATCGGCAAGCCGTGCTTGGCGAAGCTGAAATGGTCGGAACGATAGTAGAAGCCCTTTTCCGGGGTAGGCTCCAGCGTCGATACCCGGCCTTGCGCGCTCAACGCCCGGTCCAGATAGGCGTCAAGCTGCGACTTGCCCTTGCCGATCACCACGACATTCCTGGCGAGGCCCGCGACGCTCAAGGCGTCCATGTTCACGCCGCCCACCGTCTTGGCGAAGGGGAAGACCGGATTGTTGCCATAATATGCCGATCCCAGCAGCCCCGATTCCTCGGCCGTCACCGCCAGGAACACCTGGCTGCGGTCGGTCGGCCCGGCCTGCACATTGGCCTGCGCCAGCGCCACCAGTGCCGCCGTGCCGGTGGCATTGTCCACCGCGCCATTGCAGATGTCGTCGCCGTCGGGCGCCGCCTGGCAATGGCCGAGGTGATCCCAATGCGCGCTGTAGAGGACATATTCGTCCGGCCGCGTCTTGCCCGGCAGCAACGCCACGACATTTTTCGACATATGTTTGCGCAGGTCGTTGTCGAAGGACACATTGGCCTTCACGCCCGTCAGCGCCACCGCCTTGAAGCCCGGCTTTTTCGCCGCAGCCATCTGCGCGTCCAGGTTCAGGCCCGCGCTGGCGAACAGGGCGGCGGCCTTTTCCTTCTGAATCCAGCCGATCGCCTGGCTCTGTCCGGCATTGCCGTTGGCGCTGTCGGCGACATGCTGCGCTCCGGTCCAGCTCGATTGCACGACATTCCAGCCATAGGCGGCCGGCACAGTGTCATGCACGATGATCGCGGCGGCCGCGCCCTGCCGCGCGGCTTCCTCATATTTATAGGTCCAGCGGCCATAATAGGTCATCGCCCGGCCATTGAACGGGCCGGACAACCCCGGCGTCTCATAATCGGGATCATTGACCAGGATGATGACCGTCTTGCCCTTCACATCCAGCCCGGCATAGTCGTTCCACCCCTTTTCGGGCGCGTTGATGCCATAGCCCACGAACACCACCGGGCTGTCCTTGATCGCGATCTTCGGCTGGGTGGTGCGATAGGTGCCGATCACCATTTCCGGGCCATAGGCGGCGGTGACGGCGCTCTTGCCCCCGGTGAAGCTGAGCGGCGAGACATTCTTCGCATTGATCTCGACCAGCGGCACGTCCTGAAACCAGCTGCCCTTGTTGCCGGGCTTGAGGCCCAGCTTGCCGAATTCCGCGGCCAGCAGCGCCAGCGTTTTCTCCTCGCCGGGCGAACCTGGCGCGCGGCCCTCATAGGCGTCGGAGGACAGCTCTTGCACCAGTCGCTTCATCGTATCGATCGACGGTTCTGCGGTAGCTGCGGCAGGCGGCGTGGCGGATGCCGCGGTGGGCGGGGTGTCGGCGCCGTCGGTCGCGCAGGCCGACAGGGCAAGAACGGCGGCGATCGCCGCGATGGAGCTACGCATGGAAGTCACCCTTTATTGTACGAATGATCAAGTGATGCCACCGCGCGGGAAGAAGGGCAAGCAAGGTGGTTGCCAATGCAAGCTGGAGGGCGCGGCAAGCGCAGCCAACTCGTCATCTATGACGGATTGGAGCATAGCCTGGTCGACAGCGACGCACGCGCGGACATGCTGCAGAAGAGCGCCGACTTCCTGCTGGCGGCCGGAAATGACGGGCAACGGGGGCGACCTTTTCCCTTGTAGCGTTAGGGCAAAGAAGAAGGGCGGCTCCTTTGCAGGGCCGCCCTTCTTTGTAGCTATGCTCGGAAAACCGATTAACGCGAATAGAATTCGACGACCAGGTTCGGTTCCATCTTCACCGGGTAAGGCACTTCGTCCAGCGTGGGCACGCGGACATAGCTGACCTTGGCGGCGCCGTCGGGGGCGACATAGTCGGGGATGTCACGCTCAGGCAGGTTCTGCGCTTCCAGAACCAGCGCCATTTCCTGCGCCTTCTTGCCCAGGGTGATTTCATCGCCCGGCTTCACCAGACGCGACGCGATGTTGCACTTCACGCCGTTCACATAGATGTGGCCGTGGGACACGATCTGACGGGCCGAGAAAATGGTCGGCGCGAACTTGGCGCGGTACACGACGGCGTCCAGGCGACGCTCCAGCAGGCCGATCAGGTTCTGGCCGGTGTCGCCCTTCATGCGGCTGGCTTCGAAATAGTTCTTCTTGAACTGCTTCTCGGTGATGTCGCCATAATAGCCCTTGAGCTTCTGCTTGGCGCGCAGCTGGATGCCGTAGTCGGACATCTTGCCCTTGCGGCGCTGGCCGTGCTGACCGGGACCATATTCGCGCTTGTTGACAGGCGACTTGGGGCGGCCCCAGATATTCTCGCCCATGCGACGGTCGAGCTTGTACTTGGCGCTGGTGCGCTTCGTCATAGATAATTCCTAGTAATTGCTAACAACGTGATTCCCGGTATCGCCTACGTCCGTTTTGCGTTTGATCGCTCAGGGGCAGGGCCACCGCTTCACCGGGATGCGGAGCCAATTGCGAAGGCGCGCCTATGACCAGAAGAGGCCGGCGAGTCAAGTCTCGACACGATGGCGGCGGCAGCTTAATTCCGCAGGCATGACTCCCGAACATTATTCCACCATGGCGCAGGTGCGCGCCGGCGTCGACAATCTCGATCGCCAGATCGTCGCCCTGCTGGCCCAGCGCTTCGCCCATATGCGCGCCGCCGCCCGGATAAAGCCGAACCGCAGCGCCGTGCGCGACGAAGCGCGCAAGGCGGAGGTGATCGCCAATGCCTGCGCCGAGGCTGAGGCTTTGGGCGTGCCCTGCGACCTGATCGCGGGGATGTGGGAAGAGCTGGTCGAAGCGTCTATCGCTTATGAAATGGCGGAGTTTGACCGGACGCGGGGGTAAATTGCCCGGAAGGGGGGCATTCAGCGTTCGCGTGGCCGGTTCAAATGCGACAGCACGCCACGCAGCGTCCGTACCTCCAGATGGTTCCAGCCCGGCTTGGTCAGCAGGTTGCGCAGCGTCAGTCGGGTCGCGCCGGCGCGGTCGGGCGGGAAGAAATAGCCGACCTTCACCAGCAGCGCATCGAGCTGCTCGATCATGCCCTCCAGTTCCGCCTGTGGCGCAGGTTCGCCCAGATCGGTGATGGTGGGCTGTGCCAGATCGGCTTGTTTCGACCATTCATAGGCGCACAGGATCACCGCCTGCGCCAGATTGAGCGACCCGAATTCCGGGTTGATCGGCACGGTCAGGATCTTGCGCGCGACCGCGACATCCTCCGTCTCCAGTCCCGACCGCTCCGGCCCGAAGACATAGGCGGCGCGGCCCTGCGCTGTATGGATTTCGCGCGCGGCCTCCTCCGGTGTCACGACCGGCTTGGTCACGCCGCGCTTGCGGACCGTGGTGGCATAGACATGCGCGCAGTCCGCGACCGCATCGGCCAGCGTTTCGAACACCTGCGCCTTATCGAGGATGAAGTCCGCGCCGGCCGCCGCCGGGCCGGCATCGGGATTGGGCCAGCCGTCGCGCGGGGTCACCAGCCGCATGTCGGTCAGCCCGAAATTCAGCATCGCGCGCGCGGCCTTCCCGATATTCTCGCCCAGTTGCGGGCGGACCAGAACGATGACGGGGGGGACGATGACGGGGGGGAGGGGGGCAACTTCGTTCATATTTCCGTTCATCCTGAGTAGGGGCTGAGCTTGTCGAAGCCCCGTATCGAAGGATTTGCGCGCCGCCTTTCGGATTGCGTCCCAATCTCCGACGATCAACGCTTCCTTCTTTTTTCGCGACCAGCCCTTAATTTGTTGTTCGGCGGAAAGCGCTTCGTCTCGTGTGCCGAAATCCTGGCTCCAGATCAGAGCGACCGGGCGACGGCTCTGCGTATATCCAGGAATGTCCCCTGAATGGTGCTGTGCGACACGTTGCTCCAGATTATCTGTATGCCCCAGATAATAGCTGCCGTCTGCGCATCGCAACATATAGGCATGGAACGTCATTCTATGGTCCTTCGATACGCCATTTCGACTTCGCTCAATGGCTACTCAGGACGAACGGCGGAGGGAAGAGAAGCCTTCGACTTCGTTCGAACCGAACGGAGAGGAATTAGGTAAGAACTCACTCCCGCCCGACTTCCTTCACCGTTCCTGCAAATTCCTCGAAATCCTTGGCGTCGGTGAAGTCCTTATAGACGCTGGCGAAGCGGATATAGGCGACGCTGTCGAGGCGTTTGAGCCCTTCCATCACCATTTCGCCGATCGCGCGGGCGGGGACTTCGCTGTCGCCGCTGGTTTCCAACTGGCGCTGGATGCCGGAGATCAGCTTTTCCAGGCGGCTAGGGTCGATCGGCCGCTTGCGGCAGGCGATGCCGATGGAGCGGGCCAGCTTGTCGCGCTCGAACGCTTCCTTGCGCCCCTCGCTCTTCACCACCCAGATGTCGCGCAACTGGATGCGCTCGAAGGTGGTGAAGCGCGCGCCGCAGGCTTCGCACTGGCGGCGGCGGCGGATGGCGTTGCCATCTTCCGTCGGCCGGCTGTCCTTCACCTGGCTGTCTTCATGGGCGCAGAAAGGGCAGCGCATGGGATTATATCACTCCGTTCGGGCTGAGCCTGTCGAAGCCGTCGCCTGAGCGAAGCGAAGGTACTTCACTTCGTTCAGTGAAGCCCTTCGACTTCGCTCAGGGCGAACGGTGTGTGGGTCAATAAATCGGGAAGCGCGCGGTCAGGCCCAGCACCTTTTCCCGCACATGCTGCTCGACCTGGCCATCGCCTTCGTCGCCATTGCGCTTGAGGCCTTCCACGACCTCGGCGATCAGGCGGCCGATTTCGCGGAATTCTTCCTCGCGGAAGCCGCGCGTCGTGCCCGCAGGCGTGCCCAAACGGACACCCGACGTGACGAACGGGCTGGCCGTGTCGAACGGCACGTTGTTCTTGTTGCAGGTGATATAGGCGCGATCGAGCGCCTTTTCCGCGGCCTTGCCGGTGGTGTTCTTGGCGCGCAGGTCGACCAGCATCAGATGATTGTCGGTGCCGCCCGACACGATCGACAGGCCGGCATCGGCCAGCGTCTCGCTCAGCGCGCGGGCGTTGGCGACGATCTGATGGGCATAGGCTTTGAATTCGGGCGTCAGCGCTTCCTTGAACGCCACCGCCTTGGCCGCGATGATGTGCATCAGCGGGCCGCCCTGCATACCGGGGAAGATGGCGCTGTTGATCTTCTTGGCGATCGCTTCGTCATTGGTCAGGACGATGCCTGAACGCGGGCCACGCAGCGACTTGTGCGTCGTGGTGGTGGTGACATGGGCGTAAGGGACGGGCGAGGGATGCGCGCCGCCCGCGACCAGGCCGGAGAAGTGCGACATGTCGGCCAGCAGATAGGCGCCAACCTCGTCGGCGATTTCGCGGAAGCGCTTGAAGTCCCACACGCGCGAATAGGCCGTGCCGCCGCAGATGATGAGCTTTGGCTTGCATTCGCGCGCTATGCGGGCGACCTCGTCCATATCGATCAGATGATCGTCCGCGCGCACGCCATAGGCGACCGGCTTGAACCACTTGCCCGACATGTTGACCGGCGACCCGTGCGTCAAATGGCCGCCCGACGACAGGTCGAGGCCCATGAAGGTGTCGCCCGGCTGGAGCAGCGCCAGGAACACCGCCTGGTTCATCTGGCTGCCGCTATTGGGCTGGACGTTGGCGAAGTTGGCGCCGAACAGCTCTTTCGCGCGTTCGATCGCCAGCGTCTCGACCACATCGGCATATTCGCAGCCGCCATAATAGCGCTTGCCCGGATAGCCTTCGGCATATTTGTTGGTGAAGATGGAACCGGCCGCTTCCAGCACCGCCTTCGACACGATGTTCTCGGACGCGATCAGTTCGATCTTGTCCTGCTGGCGCTTCAGCTCATTGCGACAAGCGCCGAAGATTTCCGGGTCCGCGCTGGCGAGGGCTTCGCTGAAGAAGCCGTCCTGGCGGATGGCGGGGGCGAGGGTGTCTGTGCTCATCGAAACTTCCTTTCAGAGCGCGGGCTGGGACAGTTTTTCGACGCGGCCGGCATGGCGGCCACCGCCGAAATCAGTGGTGAGGAAGGCGGTGACGCAGGCTTTCGCCATGTCCACGCCGGTCAGGCGGGCGCCCATGGCGAGGACATTGGCGTCATTATGTTCGCGCGACAGGGCGGCCGACAGCGGCTCGCCCACCAGCGCGCAGCGGCAGGCCGGGTTGCGGTTGACCGCGATCGATATGCCGATGCCCGATCCGCACAGCGCGATGCCGCGCTCCGCCGCGCCGGACGCGACCGCTGTCGCGAGCTTGTAACCATAATCGGGATAATCGACGCGGTCGGCGGTCGCGGGGCCAAGGTCGGCGACCGCATGGCCCTCGTCGCGCAGCCATTGGGCAAGCTCCGCCTTCAGGTCGGTGGCGGCATGATCGGAAGCGATGGCGATTTTCATAAGGCGCGGCCCCTGCGTTCCTGGGGTGATTCGTTCTGCGCGCCTCATAGGGGGACAGGACGGCAATTGCCACCGTCGAGCTTGGCGCTTAAGGCAACGCCCATGGCTGGCACGATTTTATCCATATTGATGCTCGCGGGCATGTTGCTGACGGGCGGCGGCGTTTACGCGATCGTGAAGAAAGGCGACCGCAAGCGCGGCGGCCTGATGATTCTTGCGGGGATTGTCATGTTCGGCAACGTCGCGATCAGCGCTATTCCGGGGCCGGACCTGTCGGCGCTGGAGCAGAAATAGAGCGCTGCGCCAGCGACGCCAGCAGGTCGGTCTGCGTCACCAGTCCTTGTAATCTCTGGTCGGCATCCACGACGATGGCGGCATGGCGCGCGCCGCTGCTCAGGGGGCCGATGAGCCGCGCGACCGGTGTGTCGGCATGGACCAGCAGCGCGCGGCGGGCGATGTCGCCGGCGCGCTCACCCTCTCGGCTCAGGTCCAGCGCGCCGATGATTCCCTGCACCCGCCCTGCATCGTCCAGCACCGGCAGCGACAACAGGCCACGCATAAGCATCAGCGCACGCACCTGGCGCAGCGGCTGGCTGGCGGGCACATGGATCACGTCGCGCGCCATGATCTGCGCGCAGGGCACCGCGCCATGCAGCCGTTCGGCCGCGCGCAGTTCGGCGTCCGCCAGCAACTGGCGCAGGTCCGCTTGGTCCACGTCCAGCGCATCGCCATAGCCCTGCACCGCGTCGGCCACGTCCTGCGCGCTCGGACCGGCGCGCAGCAGCGGCGCGGGATCGGCGGTGCCGTGCGGGGCGGGTGCTTTGGGCGCCACATGGGGATAATTGTGACCGGCGATGCGATGGAACAGGACCGCCACGACCAGCAGCAGCAGGGTGTTCACCCCCACCGGCACCAGCGCGAACAGATAGCTGCTCGCCACCCCCTTTACGCCCAGCGCGGCGG
The DNA here is from genome assembly GCF_001046645.1 of Sphingobium cupriresistens LL01. NCBI lineage: Bacteria > Pseudomonadati > Pseudomonadota > Alphaproteobacteria > Sphingomonadales > Sphingobiaceae > Sphingobium > Sphingobium cupriresistens. The sequence goes on along the minus strand of NZ_KQ130434.1, from coordinate 1,964,327 downwards.
ACAGCGCCACCGCGCCGCCGGGCGGGTGGAGGCAGCGGAGCAGCGACATGATGGCGATCGCCGCGCCCACCGCCAGCGCGGCGGCGAAGGTGGGATCGGGAACGGCCTTCGCCACGAAGATACCGACCAGCGCGGAAATGACGTTGCCGCCCAGCACCGGCCAGGGCTGGGCCAGCGGACTGGCGGGAACCGCGAACAGCAGCACCGCCGACGCGCCCATCGGTGCGACCAGCAGCGGATGGGCCAGACCATTGCCCAGCATCAGCCCGCACAGCAGCCCGGTCACCGCGATCCCCCCGATCGCCCCACTCGCCGCCTTTAGCCGCTCAAGGAAGCCCGGTCCCGGCGGACCGGCGGGGATGAAGGCGCTGTAATAGCGGCTCCAGATCAGGCGAACGTCATGTTTCGGCGCATCGGACATGGCGCAAGCCGCTATCGTCAGCCGGACGGCGCGCCAAGCGGGAAATTATGGGCCGGGGTAAAGGGCGCTTTGGGCGGTGGCTGGGCGCGGCTTGCGCTACCCGGTATCCTGCGTCCTGCATGTCTGGTAGGATCGAGGCCATGCTCAACCGATCGGCCTCGACCATCCTGACAGCGCTTGGCTGCCTGATTGCGACCTCCAGCCTTGCCGCCCCAGGCCATGCTGCGCCGCCAGCGCCGCCGCCGGCCGTTTCGCCCGTGCCGCCTGCTCCGGCGGAGATCCGCGGCCTGTCCTGTACCGCCGACGACCGATCCGTGCGGGAAATCGTGATCGATTTCACCGCTGGCCGGTGGCGCGAAGGCGGCCAGGGCTGGAACAAGATCGCGGCGCAGGACGATGCGACGATCACCCTGGTCCAGCAGGGCGGAGGGATGTTCAGCGGCCTCCTCAGCGACATGCGGCGGCTGGAGCGGCTGGACCGGTCGACCCTGGTCCTGTCGACCGAACTGCACACCGGCCTGATCGACGAAGTGCGCGCCTACCGCTGCAAGATCGTCGCGCCCTTCGATGCCAAGCGGCAGATATAGGGGAGGACGTAAAAGCGGTTGGCCGCAATCGACCAGCATCGGACATCTTCCCCCTCCCGCTGGCGGGAGGGGAATAGCGGAAATCCACCCCTCCCAGCCTCACATGACACAAAAAAAGGCCGCCTAGCGGGCGGCCTTTCTCGTTCGTCGACTTCCCGATCGCTCAGCGGATCGGGGAGTCCGGTGACAGACGCATGTCGAGATAATTGTCGACCGATTTCATCAACTGGTCGAGTTCATGCTCGAAGAAATGGTTCGCGCCGCGAATTTCGTCATGATGGATGGTGATGCCCTTTTGCGTGCGCAGCTTGTCGACCAGCTTCTGCACCGCGCTGGCGGTCACCACTTCGTCAGACGTGCCCTGCACGATGATGCCCGACGAGGGGCAGGGCGCGAGGAAGGAGAAATCGTACATGTTGGCGGGCGGCGCGACCGAGATGAAGCCGCGGATTTCCGGGCGGCGCATCAGCAATTGCATACCGATCCATGCGCCGAATGACATGCCCGCGATCCAGGTGGTCTGGGCTTCGGGATGAAAACTCTGCACCCAATCGAGCGCGGCCGCCGCGTCGGACAATTCGCCGATGCCATTGTCGAATGTGCCCTGGCTGCGGCCGACGCCGCGGAAGTTGAAGCGCAACACGGCGAAGCCGCGCTTCACGAAGGTCTTGTAGAGCGCCTGGGTGATGCGGTCGTTCATCGTGCCGCCGGCCTGCGGATGGGGGTGCAGGATCATGGCGACCGGCGCGCGCGGGCGGGGCGGGGGGCTGAAGCGGCCTTCGAGGCGGCCTTCGGGTCCGGGGAAAATGACGTCGGGCATGGCACCTGTTATCGTTCTGGGCCACCATGCCCGGATAGGCTGGCGGCGAATGGATGCGGATCGCACAGACAGTCGCATAGGCAAATGCTATTGCTGGCGCTGCGCGGCAGACCGCCTATATAGAAGCCGCCGCCATTTCCGCAATCAATGAGTAACGCCGCTTGGCCGCCGACCGCCTTTATCTCGATCATGCCGCGACCACGCCGATGCTGCCCGCAGCGCGCGACGTGATGATGGAAGCGATGGCGAACTGGGCCAACCCGTCCAGCCCCCATGCCGACGGCCGCGCCGCCCGCGCCAAGCTGGAGGATGCGCGTGCGCGCATCGCGGCGGCGCTGGGCTGGAATGGCCATGTGATCTTCACCTCCGGCGCGAGCGAGGCGATCGCCATCGGCCTGCTGCGCACGAAGGCCGGGCGGGTCGTCACATCGCCGGTCGAACATGACGCGGTGCTGCGCGTGACGAAGGGCGCGGATCGGCTGGCGGTCACTTCAGCTGGTCTCGCCCTTTCTCTTCGTCATTCCCGCCTTCGCGGGGATGACGATCAAGCAAGGGTAGGAACACTCCTCGCCATCCAGCACGTCAACAATGAAACCGGCGTCATCCAGCCGCTCGACCGGATTGATCGCGACGGCGCGATCCTGTTCGCCGATTGCGCCCAGAGCGCGGGCAAACTGCCGCTGCCCGACGCGGACATGATCGCGATCAGCGCGCATAAATTCGGCGGCCCGCCCGGCATCGGCGCGCTGCTGCTGTGCGACCTGGCGCTGATCGAGCCGAGCGGCGGGCAGGAGCAGGGCTATCGCGCCGGGACCGAAAATCTGCCCGCCATCCTTGCCATGGCGGCGGCGCTGGAGGCGCGGGAGGACTGGCTGCCCCGCGCAGCCGCCCTGCGCGCCCGGCTGGACGCAGGGATAGAGGCGGCGGGCGGCATCATCGTGGCGCCCGATGCGCCGCGCCTGCCCGTCATTGCCAGCTACCGTATGCCCGGCCTGTCGGCCCGTGCGCAGTTGATCCAGTTCGACCTGGCCGGCATTTCCGTCTCAGCAGGCAGCGCCTGTTCGTCCGGCTCGCTCAAGACCAGCCATGTGCTGGGTGCGATGGGCTGGGACGAGGCGGCCGCGGCGGAGGTCGTGCGCGTCAGCTTCGGCCCGCAAACATGCGACAGCGACATGGACAGGTTTATCGCAGTCTGGAAAAGTATGGCGGAACGGGCAAGTCAATGATTTACCTGGATTATCAGGCGACTACCCCACTCGCGCCCGAAGCCTTTGACGCGATGGCGCCGTTGCTGCGCGACCAGTTCGCCAACCCGCACAGCACCCATCGATTGGGCCGCGCCGCTGCCGCGCAGGTGGAGGCGGCCCGCAACGCAATCGCCGGGCTGCTGCCGCCCGGCGGCCAATTGATCTTCACCTCCGGCGCGACCGAAGCGCTCAACATCGCTATCCAGGGCGCGCCGCCGGGCGGCATCGTCACTATCGCGACCGAACATGCCGCGGTGCTGGATACGGCAGAGGCGATGCGCCGGACCGGGCGGGATGTGACCGTCCTGCCGGTCGGGCCGGACGGCATCGTCGATCTGGAGGACGCCGCCCGCGCCATCGTTCCAGGTGTCGCACTCGTTGTCGCCATGCTGGTCAATAACGAGATCGGCGTGATCCAGCCGGTCGCCGCCCTCGCCGACCTGGCGCACCGGGCCGGCGCGCTGTTCCTGTGCGATGCGGTGCAGGGCTATGGCCGCATCCCGATCCCTTCCGTCTGCGATATGGTCGCAATCAGCGCGCACAAGATCCATGGTCCCAAGGGCGTGGGCGCGCTCTGGCTGCGCGACGGCGTGCGGCCCACGTCCTTGATCCATGGCGGCGGACAGGAAGGCGGGCTGCGGTCCGGCACGCTATCGCCTGCGCTCTGCGCCGGATTCGGCGTTGCGGCGCGGTTGATGCGCGAGCGGGCGGACAGCGACCGCGCCCATGTGGAAAGCCTCGCCGCGCTGGCCGCCACATTGTTTGCGGACTGGACGCTCAACGGGTCGCAAACGGCGCGTTATCGCGGAAATCTGAACCTGCGCCGCGACGGCATAGATGGCGCGCGGCTGTTGTCGGATTGTCGCAATGTTGCTTTTTCGCTCGGTAGCGCTTGCGCAAGCGGGTCTGGGCGGCCTAGCCATGTCCTGCGCGCGCTGGGGCTGACCGATGCCCAGGCGCGCGGATCGGTGCGGATCGGCTTTGGCCGCTACACAAGCCGGGAAGAGTTGGAGAGGGCGGCAGAAGCATTGAATGAGGCGGCAGCCGCACAAGCGGCGCCGTAAAAGGGAGCGCACGCATTAGCATGACCAGGGTCACCTTCATCAGCGCCGATGGCGAGAGACGACAGGAGGTTGACGCGCCCGCCGGATCGGTGCTGCTCGATATCGCCCAAGCCGCAGGTCAGCCGCTGGAGGGCACATGCGAAGGGCAGATGGCCTGTTCAACCTGCCATGTCGTCGTCGATGCAGAGGATTTCGCGCGCCTGCCGCGCGCCAGCGAGGATGAAGAGGATATGCTCGACCTCGCCGCCGCCGCCACCCGGACCAGCCGCCTGTCCTGCCAGATCATCATTGACGACAAGATGGACCGGCTGACGGTCCGTATTCCCGGTGAATTCAACAATATGCAGGGCATGTGACCGTGAAGAATTTGACTGCTCTGGCGACGCTGGCCTTGCTGGCGGCGCCTTCGATCGCCGCTGATAAGAAGACGACGTCCGCCAAGCCGCCCGAACCGACCGGACGGCTCGATTCTCTGTTGCCGCCTGCGCCGCGCTATCTGGTGCCGCAATCGGCGCTGACGTCGGTGCGCAACCCGGCGGAGATCGAGAAGGAGACGGGCGGTCGGCTGGGCGTCGCGCTGGTCGATCGGAGTGGCGCGCTGCTGCTGGGCTTCAACCGCGACGAGCGGTTCGCCATGTGCTCGACCTTCAAGGCGCCGCTGGCCGCCGCCGTGCTGATCGGCGCGGAAGGCGGCAAGTTCGGGCTGGAAGGCGAAATCCCCTTCAGCGGCGACGACATCCTCGATTACGCTCCGGTGGTGAAGAAGAACAAGAAGCGCGGCCGCATGAGCATGGGTGAACTGGCCCAGGCCGCGGTCGAGGTGAGCGACAACAGCGCCGCCAACCTGCTGCTGCCGATGCTGGGCGGGCCGGAGGGGCTGACGGCGTTCATGCGCGCCCATGGCGACGCCACGACCCGGCTCGACCGCACCGAACCGACGCTCAATGAAAATGCGGAGGGTGATCCACGCGACACCACCACGCCGGCCGCCATGGCCGGGCTGATGGGCCGGCTCTTCTTTCGCGACATGAAACCCGCGAGCGTTAATCGCCTGCGCAGTTGGTTCAACGCCAGCAGCACCGGCGACAAGCGGATCAAGGCGGGGCTGCCCGCAGGCTGGACGTCGGGCAGCAAGACCGGCAGTTGCGGCACCGCCTATAATGACGTGGCGCTGGTGAAGGCGCCCAATGGCGACGAATATGTCCTGGCCATCTATCTCGACCGGCCAACGGTGGACGCGAAGAAGGCCGAGGCCGCGATCGCCGAAACCGCGCGCGCCGCGCTCGATTTCGTGGGCAAGGCGCAGAAGAGCGGGCTGGAATAATATGTGGCATGTTCCCGCGAAGGCGGGAACATGTATAGCCTAAGCCCCCTTGCCATCCCGGTCCCCTTTCGCCATATGCCGCGCCGGGAGTCGGGCGGACGTGATCGTCGCGAACCTGGTCAGGTCCTGACGGAAGCAGCCACAGTGATTTCGTCACGGGTCGTTCCGGCTCCCACCCTCCACCTTCATCCAGCTTCGACAATAGCCACCCGAACGGCTAGACGATGACTATGTCCGATTCCCCGCAGCCCTATCGCGTCCTGGCGCGCAAATATCGACCGCGCAGTTTCCGTGAACTGATCGGGCAGGATGCGATGGTCCAGACGCTGGGCAATGCGATCAGGCGTGGCCGGCTGGCCCACGCCTTCCTGATGACCGGCGTGCGCGGGGTGGGGAAGACCTCCACCGCGCGGCTGATCGCCAAGGCGTTGAATTGCATCGGCCCGGACGGGCAGGGCGGGCCGACCATCGACCCCTGCGGTGTGTGCGAACCTTGCGTCGCCATTGCCGAGGGTCGGCATATCGACGTGGTCGAAATGGACGCCGCCAGCCACACCGGCGTGGACGATGTGCGCGAGATTATCGAGGCGGTGCGCTATGCCGCCGTGTCGGCGCGCTACAAAATCTACATCATCGACGAAGTCCATATGCTCTCCAAAAACGCCTTCAACGCGCTGTTGAAGACGCTGGAGGAGCCGCCCGCCCATGTGAAATTCCTGTTCGCCACGACCGAGGTGAACAAGGTGCCGGTGACGGTGCTGTCGCGCTGCCAGCGCTTCGACCTGCGCCGCATCCCGGCGGAATTGCTCGCGGGCCATTTCGCGCATGTGGTCGAGGCGGAAAGCGTCGCGGCGGAACCCGATGCGCTGGCGCTGATCGCGCAGGCGGCCGAAGGGTCCGCGCGCGACGGCCTGTCGATCCTCGACCAGGCGATCGCCCATGCGGAAATGGGGGACGGCGATCCCATGGTCAGCGCCGCGCAGGTGCGCGACATGCTGGGCCTTTCGGACCGCGGATCGGTGCGCCGGCTGCTGGGCCTGCTGCTGGAAGGCGATACGGGCGCGTTGCTGGGCGCGGTGCGCGACCAATATGCGCTGGGCGTCGAGCCGCTTGCGCTGATGCGCGGGCTGATGGAGCTGGTCCATGCCGTGACCCTGGCGAAGGCCGGTCGCGACATCGCCAGCCCCGGCCAGTCGGCCGAGGAGCGGGAGGCGCTGGCCGATTGGGCGGCGCAACTGGGCTTCGCGCCGCTGCATCGCCTGTGGCAATTGCTGCTCAAGGGGCATGACGAGGTGGCCAGCGCCGTCCTGCCGATCGAAAGCTGCGAAATGGCGCTGCTGCGCGTCATGCACGCCGCGACCATGCCCGATCCGGGCGAACTGGCGCGGATGCTGCGGGATGGGGCGCCCGCCATGGTTGCGCCTGCTTCCGGTGGAACGCCTGCCGCGCCGTCCTCCGCGCCCGCCGCGCGGCTGCCCGCTACGATGCAGGAAATCGTCGCGCTGATCGACCGGCAGAAGCCGTTGCTGGCCAATCATCTCAATGATTGCGCCGCGCTCGTCTCCCTTAGCCCGCCTGATATCGCCCTTCGCCTGACCCATGCCTGGACGCATGGCGACTTCAAGCGTGACCTGGAGCAGGCGCTGAACGCCGCGACATCCGGAACCCGATGGGTCGTGACGCTGGCGGAGAGCGGCGGCGATCAGACGCTGTTGGAGCAGGAGCAGGCGGGCAAGGCTGCGGCGCGCGCCGAGATATTGGAAACCCCGGTGGTCAAGGCGGCGATCGCCGCCTTCCCCGAAGCGGAGTTGGTCGAAACCGACCGGCCCGAACAATGGAGTGCAGGACAATGAAGGACTTGAACGAAATACTGGGCATGGCGAGCCGTGTTCAGGAGGAATTGCAGCGTGCGCAGGACAATCTCGACAAGCTGGAGGTCGAGGGCGCGGCCGGTGGCGGCTTGGTCAAGGTGCGGGCGTCGGCCAAGGGCCGCATCCTGGGCGTGTCGATCGACGACACGTTGATGGCTCCATCCGAAAAGCCGATATTGGAAGACCTTGTCACCGCTGCGTTCAATGATGCGCGCAAGAAGGCGGACGAGATCAGCAATGCCGAAATGGGCAAAATGACCGCCGGCCTGCCGCTGCCCCCCGGCTTCAAGCTGCCGTTCTGATGCCGGACGCGATGGATCGATCACCTGCGGTTCATCGTTTCGTCATTATGACAGCTCGCAATTGATTGCTGCGACGGGCGTCCCCATAAAGGCGATGAACCGTAGAGAGGCCGCTTCCTTCGGCCCCGGAGATTGAATGACTGTGCAATATCCCCTTCTGCCGCTGCGCGACATCGTCGTCTTCCCGCAGATGATCGTTCCGCTCTTCGTCGGTCGCGACAAGAGCGTCGCTGCGCTCGAAGCGGCGATGGAAGGTTCGAAGGAAATCTTCCTCGTGTCGCAGCTCGATCCGGCGGAGGACGATCCGGGTCGTGATTCGCTCTACGACACCGGCGTCGTCGCGGTCGTACTCCAGTTGCTCAAGCTGCCCGACGGCACGGTCCGCGTGCTGGTGGAAGGCAAGCACCGCGCCCAGCTGGATTCGATGGAGGCGCACGAAACCTACCTCGTCGCCAATGTCGATGATGTGGAAGAGATCGTCGCGGAAGGGCCGGAAGCCTCCGCGCTGATGCGGTCGGTCGCCGAACAGTTTGAAAATTACGCCAAGCTCAACAAGAAGCTGCCGGCCGAGACGCCGGTGCAGCTGCGCGAGATCGAGGATGCCGGTCGCCTGGCCGACGCCGTGTCGGCGAACATCAACGTCAAGGTGTCCGACAAGCAGTCGCTGCTGGTCGAGGCGGATCCGGTCAAGCGCCTCGAAATGGTCTTCGCCTTCATGGAAGGCGAACTGGGCGTGCTCCAGGTCGAAAAGAAGATTCGTGGCCGCGTGAAGCGCCAGATGGAAAAGACCCAGCGCGAATATTATCTCAACGAGCAGCTAAAGGCGATCCAGCGCGAACTGGGCAACGGCGAGGGTGAGGAGGGCGACGAACTCGCCGAACTGACCGAGAAGATCGCCAAGACCAAGCTGAGCAAGGAAGCGCGGTCAAAGGCCACGGCGGAGCTGAAGAAGCTCAAGGGTATGCAGCCCATGTCGGCCGAAGCGACCGTTGTGCGCAACTATCTCGACGTGCTGTTGGGGCTGCCCTGGGGCAAGAAGGGCAAGGTCAAGAACGACCTTAAGAAGGCGCAGGACATCCTCGACGAGGATCATTTCGCGCTGGAGAAGGTCAAGGACCGGATCATCGAATATCTCGCCGTGCAGGCGCGCACCAATAAATTGAAAGGCCCGATCCTGTGCCTCGTCGGTCCGCCGGGCGTCGGCAAGACCTCGCTCGGCCGTTCGATCGCCAAGGCGACGGGGCGCGAGTTCGTGCGCCAGTCGCTGGGGGGCGTGCGCGACGAGGCCGAAATTCGCGGCCACCGCCGCACCTATATCGGCTCGCTGCCGGGCAAGATCGTCACCAACCTCAAGAAAGCGGGGACGATGAACCCGCTCTTCCTGCTGGACGAGATCGACAAGCTGGGCCAGGATTTCCGCGGCGATCCGGCTTCTGCCCTGCTCGAAGTGCTGGACCCCGAACAGAATAGCAAGTTCCAGGACCATTATCTGGAAATCGACGTCGATCTTTCGGACATCATGTTCGTGACGACCGCCAACTCGCTGAATTTGCCGCAGCCTCTGCTCGACCGCATGGAGATCATCCGGCTGGAGGGCTATACCGAGGACGAAAAGGTCGAGATCGCCCAGCGTCACCTGATCGCCAAGCAGATCGACGCCCATGGCCTCAAGGGCGACGAGTTCGTGGTGACGGAGGACGCCGTGCGCGACCTCATCCGCTATTATACCCGCGAAGCCGGCGTCCGCACGCTGGAGCGCGAAATTGCGCGTCTCGCCCGCAAGGCGCTGCGCAAGATATTGGAGGGCGCTTATGACAAGGTCGTCATCACGCCCGACAATCTGGCCGATTATGCCGGCGTGCGGAAATTCCGTCACGGCATGGGCGAGGACGAGAATCAGATCGGCGCGGTGACGGGCTTGGCCTGGACCGAGGTGGGCGGCGAATTGCTGACGATCGAGGCGGTGACAGTGCCCGGCAAGGGCATGATCAAGACCACCGGCAAGCTGGGCGAGGTCATGAACGAATCGATCCAGGCGGCCTTTTCCTATGTCCGGGCGCGTTCACCCGGCTATGGGATCAAGCCCAGCGTTTTCAACCGCAAGGACATCCATATCCATCTGCCCGAAGGCGCAGTGCCCAAAGATGGTCCGTCGGCCGGCATCGGCATGGTGACCTGCATCGTATCTACCCTGACCGGGATTCCCGTCCACAAGGACGTAGCGATGACCGGCGAGGTGACGTTGCGCGGGCGCGTGCTGCCGATCGGCGGCCTCAAGGAGAAGCTGCTGGCGGCGTTGCGCGGCGGCATCAAGACGGTGCTGATCCCGCAGGAAAACGAGAAAGACCTAGCGGAAATTCCCGCCAACATCCGCGACGGGCTGGAAATCGTGCCGGTCAGCCATGTGGACGAGGTGCTGGCGCGGGCGCTGGCATCGGTTCCCGAAGCGATCGCCTGGACCGAGGAGGACGACCTCGCCGCCCAGCCGAGCAATGCGCCCGGCCGCGACAGCGATCCCGCGCTCCGTCACTAAGCCAATCCGAAACCGGCGGTTTGCCGTCGGTTTCGGCATATTTCGCGCAGGTGGGCGCAAATTTCTATCGAAGCGGAGGGCTTTGTCGCTTTCCCTTTGACAGGCGCAGAAATCCGCGCCTTATTGCGCCGCCTACGCCGCGATTCCTAATCAACCAACAGCACAAGGGGGTTCCCAAGGCATGAACAAGCAGGATTTGATCAGCGCAGTCGCTGAAAGCAGCGGCCTCAGCAAGAATGACGCGACGAAGGCTGTGGAAGGCGTGTTCGACGCCATCACCGGCGCTCTGAAGAAGGGCGACGAAGTGCGCCTCGTCGGTTTCGGCACTTTCTCGGTTTCGCAGCGCAAGGCTTCGACCGGCCGCAATCCGCGCACCGGCGAGACGATGACCATCAAGGCTTCGGCGCAGCCGAAGTTCAAGGCCGGCAAGGGCCTGAAGGATTCGGTCAACTAACGGACGTGGCGCCTGTCATCTGGCGGGCGCCCACCGTTTGACGACCTACCGGCATCGCGGCCGGAAAGTTTTTCAGGAGAGTGATGCGGCGACAGGAAGCGATCTTCCGCGACGCAAGATGCCGTCAGGTGAAGGGACGAAGAGGCGCCATGCCTTTTTGTCCCTTTCTTTTTGCCCACCCGGCCTCGACCCGCTCGTCTGCCGACGATAGGAAGGCCGCATGACGGGACGCGCGGGCAGATATATCTGGATCATTTGCGGGCTTGCGATGCTCTCCGCCTGCGCCGGCGGCGACTATCGGCCGGTGCGCGATACGCCGGTCAGGATCGGCCCGCCCTACAAGGTGCGCGGCACGACCTATGTCCCGGCGGCGGAACCGACCTATGACATGCTGGGCTACGCCAGTTGGTATGGTTCGGAATCGGGCAATCGCACCGCCAATGGCGAACGATTCCGCGCCAAATGGATCACCGCCGCGCACACCAGCCTGCCGCTGCCCAGCTATGTCGAGGTGACCGCGCTCGATACCGGCCGGACCATCCTGGTTCGCGTCAACGATCGCGGCCCCTTCGCCGGGCGCGGGCGGGTGATCGACCTGTCGCGCGGCGCGGCCGAACAACTGGGCATCCGCGCCCAGGGCCATGCCGCTGTGCGCGTCCGCTTCGTCGATCCACCCGAAAAGGATAGGGAACGGCTGCGCAAGGGGAAGCCCGCGTCGGATCGGCCAAGGGTTGCGGAGAGGACGCTGGTCAATTTGAGAGCGCAGTTGCGCGCTGTCGGCCTTTGACGGCAGGTAAAAATTGCCTGCGGCATTTGTTCGCTTGACGGCCGGTAATGGGCCGCATATGTGGCCAACTCTCGCGGGCCGGAAGGCCCTGTGGCGATCGTAGCTCAGTTGGTTAGAGCGCCGGTTTGTGGTACCGGAGGTCGCGGGTTCGGATCCCGTCGATCGCCCCATTTTCTGATTTTCCCCCTGATCCGAGGGGATCGTCTCGCGCCGGGACGGTCATGCCTTTCCTATCATCGGATACGCAAAAGCGGTTCCCACTTGTCCGCGCGATGCTCTATAGCGCCCCCATGACCGATGCGCGCGACAAGGGGCTGACCCTTAATCCCAAATATGACGATCATGGCCTGATCACCGCTGTCGTGACCGACGCGGCCGACGGTGAAGTGCTGATGGTCGCACATATGAATGCGCAGGCGCTGGCGCTGACGGTCGAAACCGGCCTCGCCCATTTCTGGTCGCGCAGCCGCCAGGCGCTGTGGAAGAAGGGCGAGACGTCCGGCCATATGCTGGCGGTGCGCGACATCCGCATTGATTGCGATCAGGACGCGGTCTGGGTGAAAGCGGTCCCGGCCGGCCCGACCTGCCACACCGGCGCGCGGTCCTGCTTTTTCCGTCGGGTCGGGCCGGATGGCCTGACGTCCGTCGATCTTGCGGCTGATCCGTCCATCAATGCCGCGGGCTAGCCTCGCGCTGCTTTTTCTGCTGGCGGCGTGCCAGCGCGCGCCGACGGCCGCCAATGCAGCCGCATCGGATGCTGGTGGTGCGCCGGCGTCCGGGCTGGAACGGGCCGCGATCGAAAGCGGGGCGATCACCGACACGGGCAAGACGTCGCCCGTAGGCCTATACCAGCGCAGCCATGAGGCAGGGCGCGACCTGCTTTGCGTCATGCCGGCCAAGGATGCGGCCTTTCGCTTCGGGCTACAGGCCAATTTCGGCGAGGACCAGAGCTGCCGCGGGCAGGGGACGGCGCGGCGGGCAGGCGACAAGCTGATCCTGCACTTCAAGGGCGGCGACCGCTGCATTGTGGTGGCCCAATATGATGGCGACCAGGTGGCGCTGCCGGGCGTGGTCGACATGGCCTGTGCGGACCTGTGCGAGGGCCGCGGTACGCTGGAGGGAGTTAGCTTCCCACGCATCGCCAATGACGCCGCCAGCGCCCTGCGCGCGCGCGACAGCGACGGCAAGGCGCTCTGCGAGGGATAGCGGCCTTGGAGCGATTGCTAATCCGATGGAATCATCTGATGACTCGGACATCGCGTAAATCCAATAATCTGGAGTGGCTGGTCCGATGCAATCGGACCGCGAACCGCTCTAGTGGCCGATATAACGCCCCGGCCGGTGGTTGACGATCAGCACCGCATTGATGGCGGCGGCGGACAGGATCGACAGGCCGAACCGCTCCACGCTCAGGATCGGCAAGGACGCCAGCAGGATCGCGATGTCGCACAGCATTTGCGTCCGCCCCGCATTCCAGCCGCGCGACCGTTGCAGGATCAGCGCGACGACCCCGACGCCGCCCACGCCCGCGCCATGGCGGGCGATCGCCAATATGCCGAAGCCGATGATCGACCCGCCGAACAGGGCGGCGAAGAAGGGGCTGATCCGCGCGATGTGCAGCGCCGCCGGCATGGCCAGCCCCACGCCCATGATCGCGACATTGGCGAACAGCGTCTTCAACCCGAACGCCACCCCCATCGCCCGGCCCGCGAAGAGAAAGAAGGGAATGTTGATGAGCAGGAACAGGAGCGCGGGCGACCAGTGGAGCAGATAGGATAGCAGCAGCGCGATCCCCGCCATCCCGCCGGTCACCAGATTGGCGGCCTTCAGCATCATCAGCCCCAGCGCGATGAAGGCGCAGCCGATGGCGATGGCATAGCCGTCCTCGGCCAGGCTGTGGGGGCGGGGAGAAGGGGCAGTGATGGTCATGTGGGCAAGGTTCCTGGGATCATGCCCGGCCATCCTCTTGCCCATTTTTCGGCGTCATATGTGCTTATGCGCCGCTGATAGCGGGACGGCGCGTCCCGTTCAACCGCCGGTATCGACCTGCGCCGGCCCGAAGGCGTCGATCGCCTGGAACAGCCGAGTCAGCGCCTCGCGCTCTTCCGCGTCGATCTCCGGCCGCCACACTTCGAACAGCAACACGACGCGGGTGTCGGCGCTGCGGTTCCACGCCTCATGCTCGACGCTGTCGTCGAAGATCAGCATTTCGCCCCGGCGCCAGTCGCGCGTCTCCGCGCCCACGCGCAGCGTGCAATCGGGTGGCGTCAGCAGCGGCAGGTGGCAGATCAGCCGGGTGTTGAGCAGGCCATGATGCGGCTGGATATGGGTGCCGGGCTTGAGCAGCGACCATAATGCCATCGGCGATCGGCCTGCGATCACCGGCATGGGCGCCAGCGCCAGTGCCTCCATCACCGCGGGGCAGCGCTGCGCATTTTCCGCGACCGGCGCGCCGCCCTGCCAGAAATAGAGCGCGCCCCAACTGGGATCGTCGCGCAGCGGATTGTTGGGCGCAGGCCTGTTGGTGGCGGTCTGCACATAGGGGGCGAAATCCGCCTCTTGCGCGCGCACTGCGTGCAGTTCCGCGACGATCGCATCGGTCATCGCCTCCATCGGCGCGACCCAGTCGAACTCCTTCCGTTCGTAGAAGGCGCGCTGGGGCAGGCCGGGGAAATAGAACATGCTGGGTTGTTGTAGATAGACGTCGCGCTTGCCCAGCAGCAGGTCGGTGGCGTGGGCGATGCGGGGCAGGGGCGGCAGGTCGGCAATCGCGGCGGTCAGATGATCCTCGAACCGCTGGCTCGACCGGGCGACGCTGGCCTGCGCCTGTTGGAGCAGCGGTTGGAGCTGCGGCGGCGCGCCGGTTGCGGCCGCCTGCGCCAGTGCCGCGCGGAACCAGCTTATCGATCCGCGCTCGTCGTCGCGCCGCAGCGCATTCCGCCCCATGGCGAGCAGCGCCGGCAGGTTGCGCATATCGCCGTCCAATATGCGCCGCAGCGCCGCCGCTTCGCCGTCCAGATCTCCGGCGCGACTATGCGCCTGCGCCAGCAGCATCGCGGGCGGATCGCCCATCTCGCGCAGCGTCGCCAATGCGCCATCGGCATCGCCGCGGCGCAGGGCGGCCACCGCCGCCTCCTGCAGTCTCGTCTCTCTCGCCGGATCATTCATGCCACCGCCATATCCGGCGGCGATGCGGCGCGAAAGCGGCTTATTCGGCGGCGGCGGGGATCAGGCCCGGTGCGCGCCGTTCCAGCATGATCGCCAGCAGGAAGACGGCGAGGCCGCCCAGCGCCAGCGCGGCGCCGATCCAGCCCGTCGAAACGAGGCCATAGCCTGCCGCGATCGACAGGCCGCCCAGCCACGGTCCCAATGCATTGGCCATATTGAAGGCGCTATGGTGCAACGCCGCCGCCAGCGTCTGCGCTTCGCCCGCCACGTCCATCAGCCGCGCCTGCAACGGCGTGCCCAGCCCCCCGCCGATGCCGATCAGGAAGATGTTGAGGCTGAGCGTCCAGATATTGCCGGCCATTAGCGGGAACAGCGCCAGTGACGCGGCGCTCCACAGCAACACGCCGATGACGGTGCGGTTGCGCGCCTTGTCCGCCAGCCAGGCGACGACCAGATTGCCCAATGTCATGCCTATGCCGAAGATCGCCAGGATCAGCGGCACGTAGCTTTCCGACACATGGGTGACCTCCATCATGGTCGAGGCGACATAGGTATAGACGGCGAACAGACCGCCAAAGCCGATCGCGCCGGTCAGCAGGGTCAGCCAGACCTGCCCCCTGGCCAGCGCCGTCAACTCGCGCATCGGGCTGGCTTTTGTGTCGCCAGCGTCGCGCGGGGCGTAGAGCGCCACGAGAGTCACCGTCGCCACGGCCAGCGCCGCCACGACGAAAAAGCCGGAGCGCCATCCCAGCACTTGCCCCATCCAGTTGGCGACGGGCACGCCGATCACCGTGGCCACGGTCAGGCCCGACATGACCTTGGCGATCGCCAGCGTGCGCTGTTCGATCGGCACCAGATTGGCGGCGACCAGCGCCGCGACGCCGAAATAGGCGCCATGCGGCACGCCGCTCAGGAACCGGAACAGCAGCATCCAATGATAGCTGGGCGACAGGGCGGACAAGCCGTTGGCGAGCGCGAACATCGCCATCAGGCCGATCAGCAGCGTCCGCCGCGGCAGGCGCGCGCCCAGGGCGGCGATCACCGGCGCGCCCGCGACCACGCCCAGGGCATAGGCGCTGATCGCATGGCCGGCGGTCGGCAGGTCGATGCCCAGATCGCGGGCGAAGAAGGGCAGCAGGCTCATCGACGCGAATTCGGTGGTGCCGATGGCGAACGCGCCGACCGCCAGGGCGAACAGGACAAGCGCGGGATGCGTCTGATGGGGAAGCGCGGTCTGGGAAGCGCCCATGGCAAGCTCCATGCTGCAATGCAAAAATGTGCGGAAGCATCGCAAATGGGCCTAGTGACAGCGCTGGTCAACCCTGCATTCGTATGAGTTTTCTGCATTTGCGTCGCCGGTTGGCGCAATTGGTGCGGCGGTGCGCAAGCCGCTCGCCTGGCGCGATGGATCGTCTATAGGCTCCGTACATGGACAGACATGACGGACAGGACGGCGACAGGGCGGCGCTGCTGGGGGCGGGGGCGGTGCTCGCGTCGCTCATCTCGGTCAATTTCGGCGCGGCCTTCGCCAAGACGATATTTCCGCTGCTCGGCGCGGCCGGCGTCGCGGCGCTGCGCATCAGTCTGGCGGCGGTCTTGCTGTGGCTGTTGCGCAGGCCGTGGCGGTGGTCCGTGCCTGTGGGCGCAGGTTGGTGGCTGGCCGGCTATGGCGCGACGCTGGGTCTGATGAACCTGTGCATCTATCTGGCGTTCGAGCGCATACCGCTGGGTGTGGCCATCGCGATCGAGGTGGTGGGGCCGCTGGCGGTCGTGCTGTTCGGGGCGCGGCGGCCGCGCGATTTCTGCTGGCTGGCGGCGGCGGTGGCCGGCCTGCTGCTGTTGCTGCCGCTGCGCAGCGACGCCCCGCTCGATCCGGTCGGCGTCGCCTTCGCCTGCGCGGCCGGCCTGTGCTGGGCACTCTATATCGTGGCGGGCAAGCGGGTGTCGGGCGTCGTTGGCGGGGATGCCGTCGCCTGGGGGATGCTGGCCGCGGCGATCCTCGTCCTGCCGCTGGGCGTCGCCCATGCAGGCGCGGCGCTGCTGTCGCCCGGCGTCCTGCTCGTCGGGCTGGTCATCGCCATCCTGTCGAGCGCCTTGCCCTATTCGCTGGAGATGGAGGCTATGCGGCGCCTGCCCGCCCATGTCTTCGGGCTGCTGGTCAGCGCGTCGCCCGCCGTAGGCGCGCTGGCCGGTTTTATCGTGCTGGGCGAGCGGCTGACGCCGCTTCAGTGGATTGCGATCGCGTGCATCATGGCCGCGTCGGCCGGCAGCGCGCTGACCGCGGGCCACAAGCCCGCGATCGAGGATGCGCCGCAATAAGCGGATGGCCTACCCGCTCACCTGCGCCTGGCTGACGTCCAGCATCTTGCCGTCGGTAATCACCACCATGTCGCCAACCTTTGTGACGCCAAAGAGCTTCTTGGCGAATGCGACAGGCACGCCGATGCAGCCATGGGTGCCGCGGCCCCATTGCACGTCGCTGCCGTGGATGAAGACGCCGTCGCTGGTCAGCCGCTGCGCGAAGGGCATGGGCGCATTGTCATAGGTGCGCGAAAAATAATCGGCATGTTTCGCCATGATCGGGAAAGCGCCCTTGGGGCTGGGCTTGTCGGTCGCGCCGTAGAGGATCACCGCCGCGCCGATCTCATAGCCGGCGCGGAACACCGACAGGGTCTGCGCGCGCAGATCGACGGTGATGATGACGGGGCCGGTCGCCGGCGCGCCCTGTTCGTCCCAGGCATAGTCGCCATGGCGGAACGGCCCGTCGATCTTGAGCACGCGCTTGACCCGCAACGCGCCCGGATCGACCGCCATGCCCTGGTCGCTGCGCCGCTCGATCGGCTTGGCGGGGGCAGGGGCGGGGACGGAGGGAGGGGAGGGTGTAGCGGCGGGCGCGGCCGCCGTTTCGGACGACGCATGGCCTTCCAGCGCCGGCCGATCGATCGATGCGAACACAACCAGGCCGGTCAACGCCACTATCCCGCCGATCGCCAGCTTCGGCCCGACCTGTTTCAGGAAACCCGCCATCTCTATCCTCATGCCTCCATGCCCGGTCAGCATAGGCGCCAAAGGTTAATCCTAGCCTTCCCGCGCCACTTCCGCCGCTGCGATCGCGGTCAGGTTCAGGATGCCGCGCGAGGTGACGCCGGGCGTCAGCACATGGATCGGCTTGCTCAGGCCCATCAGCATCGGCCCGACCGTGGGCGAACTGGAGGAGGCCGACAGCGCGGTCAGCGTGATGTTCGCCGCGTCGAGGTTCGGCATGACCAGCAAATTGGCCGGCCCCTCGAACCGCGAATCGGGGATCAGCCGTTCGCGCAACGCCTGGCTGAGCGCCGCGTCGGCATGCATTTCCCCATCCACCGCCAGTTCGGGCGCGGCGTCGCGCACGATCTTGAACGCCTTGCGCATCTTGCGCGCGCTGTCGGTGTGCGACGCGCCGAAATTGGAGTGGGACAGCAAAGCCGCCCGCGGCGTCAGCCCGAAATGCTGGATTTCCGTCGCCGCCAGCAACGTCATTTCGGCGATCTGTTCCGGCGTCGGGTCCGGCACCATATGGGTGTCGGTGATGAACAGCGCGCCCGCGTCCAGGATCAGGCCCGACAACGCATAGACGCGGCTGTGGCCGGGCGTGCGGTCGATGATGCGCAGCACATGTTCGACCTGCCCCCAATATTCGGACCGCCCGCCGACCAGCGCGGCGTCGACCCGCCCGGTCTGCAACAGCATCGCGGCGGTGATGGTGGGGCGGCGATAGACGTGGCGCAATATTTCGTCGGCCGGCACGCCGCGGCGCGACGCGACCGTGCGATAAGCCTCGACCAGTTCGCCCATCACCAGATGGTCGGTTTCCGGATCGATCACCTCGACATCGCGGTCCAGGTCGAAGCTCAGCCCCAGTTCGGGCAGCTTCTGGGCCAGGATGCGGCGGCGCGCGACGACGGTCGGGCGGACGATGCCTTCGTCCAGCGCGTCGCGAATGGCGCGCAGCACGCGATCGTCCTCGCCCTCGCCATAGGCGATGCGGCATCCGGTGCCGCGCGCGGCTTCGAACACCGGCAGCATCAACTGGCCCGACCGCGCGCTCTGGCGCGACAGGCTGCGCTTGTAATCCTCCAGGTCCAGCGTCTTCTTCGCGACGCCGCTCTCCATCGCCGCGCGGGCCACCGCGACCGCTATCTCGCCGATCAGGCGCGGGTCGAAGGGGGTGGGGATGATATAGTCGGCACCGAACACCAGCCTGCGCCCGCCATAGGCTTGCGCGACGCTGTCATGGGCGGGCATCCGGGCGAGGTTTGCGATGGCGTCGGCCGCCGCGACCTTCATCGCCTCGTTGATCTGCGTCGCGCCGCAATCCAGCGCGCCGCGGAAGATATAGGGGAAGCACAGGACGTTGTTGACCTGGTTGGGATAGTCCGACCGGCCGGTGGCGATGATCGCGTCGGGACGCACTTCGCGCGCGGCCTCCGGGCGGATTTCCGGTTCCGGGTTGGCGAGCGCGAAGATCAGCGGATTGGCGGCCATCAGCGGCAGCCATTCCGGCTTCAGCACGCCGGGCGCGGACAGGCCCAGGAACAGGTTCGCGCCCGGCAGCACGTCGGGCAGGGCGCGCGCATTGGTGGTGCGGGCATAACGCGCCATGTTGGGCAACATGCCCTCACGTCCCGAATGGATGACGCCATCCTTGTCGGTCATGGTGACGTTTTCGATCGGCAGCCCCATCGACACCAGCAGGTCGACGCAGGCCAGCGCGGCCGCGCCCGCGCCCGACGTCACCAGCTTTGCGTCGGCCAGCGTCTTGCCCTGCAGCACCAGAGCGTTGCGCACAGCGGCGGCGACGACGATGGCGGTGCCATGCTGATCGTCATGAAAGACCGGGATGTTCATCCGTTCCTTCAGCCGCGCTTCGATCGCGAAACATTCGGGCGCCTTGATGTCTTCCAGGTTGATGCCGCCGAAGGTCGGCTCCATCAGTGCCACGGCTTCCACGAACTTGTCCGGGTCGGTCGTATCCAGTTCGATGTCGAACACGTCGATATCGGCGAATTTCTTGAACAGGACGGCCTTGCCCTCCATCACCGGCTTGGACGCCAGCGCGCCGATCGCGCCCAGACCCAATACGGCGGTGCCGTTGGAGATGACGGCGACCAGATTGCCGCGCGCGGTATAGTCCATCGCCTTGTCGGGATCGGCGGCGATCTCCACACAGGGCGCGGCGACGCCGGGCGAATAGGCCAGCGCCAGATCGCGCTGGTTCACCATGCGCTTGGTCGGCTCTATGCGGAGCTTACCGGGCTGGGGATAGCGATGATAGTCGAGAGCGGCGCGGCGGGTGTTATCGTCCATGCGATGCGCCTTAGTGACTGCGTTTCGTCAGGGCAACCCAATGCGGTCCCAGGGGGGCTTCGGGACATAAAGTGTCACAAGAAAATCGATGAACGCGGTGATCGCGGCAGGCGGATTCTGCTGTGGCAGTTGCACGGCGAACAGGCTGACATCGGTCGACCCCTCATAATCCGGCAGGATTTGCCGAACATCGCCGCGGTCGAGCGCGGCGCTGATATCCCATAGCGATCGCAGCGCGATGCCGCCGCCCGCCAGCGCCAGTTCGCGCACCAGTTCGCTGCTGTTGGTGCGGACATGGCTGCGCCCCTCGACCGCTACCGGCCCTTTCGGCCCGACCAGTCGCCAGGGCATCTGTCCTTCGGCGGCCAGCAGGCGATGGTTTTTCAGGTCCGCGATCGTCTCCGGCACGTCGAACCGCTCCAGATAGGTGGGCGCGGCGCACAGGATGCGGCGGTTGGCGGCGAGCTGGCGCGCGGTCAGGCCCGGACCAGGATCGGCAGTGATGCGGATGGCGAGGTCCGCGCGGCTCTCGATCAGGTCGCTGAAATCGTCCGACAGGTCGATGCTCAACTCCACCCTGGGATGCGCGTCGATGAAGCGCTGAAGATAGGGCGCCAGGTGCATCCGCCCGAAGGATGTCGGCGCGGTGATGCGCAGCGGCCCGCTCGCCACCGCCGACGCGCCCGACACGCGCCGCTCCGCCTCGTCCAGCGCCGCCAATATGCCGCGCAGGTCGGCATGGAGCCGCTCGCCCGCCGGGGTCAGCGCCAGCCGCCGCGTAGTGCGATGCACCAGCTTGGCGCCCAGCCGCTCCTCCAGCCGCGCCAGCCGCTTGGACATCATCGCGGGCGAGACATGCAGCCGCCGTCCAGCCGCCGCCAGTCCGCCCTCGTCCACCACGCATACGAACAGTTCATGATCGGGATCCATCATATTCGTTCACCACAGGAATGACTGTATTCGTATAATAGCGTATACACGGCATAATGGGAATCGGCTATCGCTATCGCAACAGTTGTCCTTTCCGCCTGCGCGGGAAGGACGAAGGATGGAGCAGGAGAAGACGATGACCGACCGCATGATCGACAAGGCCGGCCTTCAGGTCGCCGAGCCATTGGCCGATTTCATTGACAGCCGCGCGCTGCCCGGCGCCGGCATCGCGCCGGACGTCTTCTGGGCGGGCACGGCGGACCTGTTCGCCCGTTTCGCGCCGGACAACGCCGCCCTGCTGCGCAAGCGCGACACGATGCAGGCGCAGATAGACGACTGGCACGACCATCGCCGGGGCCAGCCGCATGACGCCAGCGCCTATCAGGCCTTTCTGCGCGAGATCGGCTATCTGGTCCCCGAACCCGCACCGTTCCAGATTGGCAGCGACCATGTCGATGACGAGGTCGCGCGGTTGGCGGGGCCGCAACTGGTCGTCCCGATCCTCAATGCCCGCTTCCTGCTCAACGCCGCCAATGCGCGCTGGGGCAGCCTCTATGACGCGCTCTACGGCACCGACGCGATACCGGGTGCGGCCTCCGGTAAAGGCTATGACGCCGCGCGCGGCGCACAGGTCATCGCCTGGGCCAAGGCGTTCCTGGACGATGCGATCCCGCTGGCGAGTGGTAGCTGGGCCGACCTGTCCAGCGACGCCATCATCCTGCGCGATCCGACCCAATATGTCGGCGCCAGCGAGAAGGGCCGCCTGTTCCGCCACAATGGTCTGCACATCGAAATCGTCTTCGATGCCACGCATCCGATCGGCGCGACCGATCCGGCCGGCATAGCCGACGTCATCCTCGAATCCGCGCTGACCGCGATCTGCGACCTTGAAGACTCCGTCGCCGCCGTCGATGCGCAGGACAAGGTCGCGGCCTATGCCAACTGGCTGGGCCTGATGCGCGGCGACCTGACCGAGACGTTCGAGAAGGGCGGCGCGACCATGACCCGCGCGCTCAACCCCGACCGCGCCTATACCGCGCCCGACGGCGGCCGCTTCACCCTGCCGGGGCGCAGCCTGTTGTTCGTCCGCAATGTCGGCCATCTGATGACTAGCCCGGCGATCCGCCTGCCCGATGGCGACGAAGCGCCCGAAGGCATATTGGACGGCATCGTCACCAGCCTGATCGCGCTCCACGATTTGAAGCGCGACGGCGGCAACAGCCGCGCCGGCAGCGTCTATATCGTCAAGCCCAAGATGCACGGGCCGGAGGAAGCGGCTTTCACCAACCGCCTGTTCGACGGAATCGAGGATATGCTGGGCATGGCCCGCTACACCATCAAGGTCGGCGTCATGGACGAGGAGCGCCGCACCTCGGCCAATCTCGCCGCCTGTATCGAGACTGTCCGCGGCCGCATCGTCTTCATCAACACCGGCTTCCTCGATCGCACGGGGGACGAGATGCACACGTCGATGCAGGCCGGTCCGATGATCCGCAAGGGCGAGATGAAGACGAGCGACTGGATCGCCGCCTATGAAGATCGCAACGTCCAGATCGGCCTGGCCTGTGGTCTGTCGGGCCGGGCGCAGATCGGCAAGGGCATGTGGGCCGCGCCCGATCGCATGGCCGACATGCTGGAGCAGAAGGCGTCGCACCCAAAGAGCGGCGCGAACACAGCCTGGGTTCCCTCGCCGACCGCAGCGACGCTGCACGCGACCCATTATCACCGCATCGACGTCTTCGCCCGCCAGGCGGAGCGCAAGGCGGAGGCGATCGCGCCGCTGGACAAGTTGCTGACCATCCCCGTCGCGGTGGGCCGCAACTTCTCGGACGAGGAGATCGCGCAGGAACTGGATAATAATGCGCAGGGTATATTGGGCTATGTCGTCCGCTGGGTCGATCAGGGCGTCGGCTGTTCCAAGGTGCCCGATATCCACGATATCGGCCTGATGGAGGACCGCGCGACGCTGCGCATTTCCTCGCAGCATATGGCCAACTGGCTGTTGCACGGCGTCTGCACGGCGGAGCAGGTCGATGCCGCGCTGCAACGCATGGCCGCCAAGGTCGACGCCCAGAACGCCGGCGATCCGCTCTATCAGCCGATGAGCGGCCGCGAAGCCGAAAGCCTGGCCTATCAGGCCGCCCGCGCGCTGGTGTTCGAGGGTGTCGAACAGCCCAGCGGCTATACCGAACCTTTGCTCCACGCCTTCCGCGCGGAACAGAAGGCGGAGGCGCTGGAGGACGCATAACATTTCCAAACCTGTTGTGGCGGTTCCCATGCTGCGTTACGCCCTCACCGGCGGGCAGCATGGGAGCCATCATGACGATCCTCGTCCACCACCTCAATAACAGCCGATCGCAGCGCATCCTCTGGCTGCTGGAGGAGCTGGGCGAACCCTATCAAGTCCGCCGCTACGAGCGCGACCGCAAGACGATGCGCGCGCCCGAAAGCCTGCGCGCCATCCACCCGCTCGGCCGTTCGCCGGTAGTGGAGGTGGACGGCCATCGCCTGATCGAAACCGGCGCGATCATGGAGCATCTTGTCGCCCGCGCCGGCAACCGCTTCGGCCCGCCCGCCGATGCGGACGGCGCGATCCGCTATCGCCAATATATGCACTATGCCGAAGGATCGATGATGCCGCCGCTGCTGGCGTTGCTCATCATCGGCAAGCTCGGCCTGTTCGGCCGCCCTGCGCGACCGACGGTGCAAAGGATGCTGGACGATCATCTCGACTGGCTCGAAACGGAACTGGCGAGCCGTCCCTATTTCGCTGGCGACGCCTTCACCGCCGCCGACATGATGATGAGCTTTCCGCTGGAAGCGTCGCGTGCACGCGGCGGCCTTGACAGCAGCCGTCCGCATCTGATCCGCTGGCTGGAAGACATGCAGGCGCGGCCTGCCTACACGGCCGCGCTGGCAGCCGGCGGCCCCTATGCCTATGCCTGACCCTATTGTCTCTTCAGCATGATATTCAGTTTCCGCTCGAAGGTGGCGGGATCTATTTCGAAATGGCGCTCGCCCTTTATGCTGGGATCGAAGCTGATCGGGCCTTCGCGCGGCAATATATAGCCGACCCGCTGCTTGCGGAAATTGCCGATGCGCGACTGGCATTCGGTGATGTAATTCATCGCCATCACCCGGCATCCGGCGGGCGAAAAGATGCTGTTGTGCAGCGCACTGGAAAATTCGCCGATCACATCGTCGGCCGACGCGAAGAGCGCGATCTGCTGTTCCAGCGTCAGATTTTCCGGGCTGATACTTTCAAAGCCGTAACTGGCCGCGATATCCTGTAGCGCCTGGCTATTGGCCAGAATACGATAGGACTGGACGCGCCGGTCCACGAAGATGCGCTTTCGAGGGATCCCTTCCTGGCGATAGGGCGTCGTCAGCAATTCCAGTTCGTCTTGGACGACATCGGAATAGACGAAGCGACTGCCCCAGCCGGGGATCAGCAGCCGGCGCACGGTCAGCACATCCTGTAGCGCCTTCGTTTCGACGTGGAAGTCGGGCAGCAGCAGGCTGATCCATTTGAGCGCATAGGAAGGCGCGTTGGAGGGCAGGATGATCGGGATGGCGGCCAGCGATGGATTGTCACGGTGCGCCGCGCGCATGACCAGCAGGCGGGGCATCACCTCCAGCAGGAAATGGCCGTAAATGACGCAATTATAGTTCCAGACCGTCCAGGCGGTGTCGATCGTCCTATGCTCTCCGCCGCCTTGCAGAAACTGGCCCGTATAGCTTTGGTCGGCATATTTGCGGGTGATATAGCCGGGAAACAGCGCATTTTTCATGGCATCCGACAGGCTTTGCAGGACCGGCGGGATACATGGGCCGATCAGTTGCGCATCCTCGAACGCCCAGATGCTTGCCGACGGCGCGTCCAGCTTCACTGCATGATTTTGGTCGATCGCATGAGTCAGTCCGTCATTCCACAGCATCGGCATGGGCGGAATTTGCCGGTTGCTGGGCCAATTGAGAAAAAGCTGCTCTGCCATGCGGCCGTGACTCCGAATATTACCGTTTGAGACACGCCCTCGCAGGGCCAGTGGAGGATGGCAAGGCTTGACAGCGTGCAGACCCGGTGGATTGCGCACCGATAGGGGAGACGGCTGTTGTGATCGCACGCCGGCTGCGTTAGCCATCTGGCCGACGTAGCCGTGGAAACAATATGAGCAGAAACGCCTATCATCCAGACCGCCGCACCCTGCTGCGCACCGCCGCCGTCGGCCTCGCCACATCGCTGATAAGCCCGCGCCTCTTTGCGCAGGATAAGGCGAGCGAAGCGCTCAAATCCCTGACCGGCGGTGTTGCGCCGATCGGAAAGGCCGAGCGCGCGGACCGTCTTGCTCGCGCGCAGAAGATGATGCAGGCGGCCGGCATCGACGCCCTGCTGGTCGAGCCGGGCGCCAGCCTCATCTATTATAGCGGCATCCGTTGGCGCCGGTCGGAACGTCTGACTGCACTGGTCATCCCGGCCAGCGGTACGCCTTTGGTCGTCTGTCCCTTTTTCGAGAAACCCTCTATCGACGAATCGCTCTCCGTCCGCGCGGAGGTTCGCGTCTGGCAGGAGCACGAAAGCCCCTATGCGCCGATCGCCGATTACCTGACCGTGAAGGGACTGGCCAAGGGGCGCATTGGCATCGAGGAAACGGTCCGCTATTTCGCGGTCGATGGTGTCAAGGCTGCGCTGCCCGCCGCGACGTTGGTGAAAGACCCTGTCACCCGCGCCATCCGTATGCGCAAGACGGAGGCCGAGGTCGCACTGATGCAGACCGCCGCTGACGTCACCATGGCCGCCTATCGCTGGACCTGGCCGCAGGTGAAGGCCGGCATGACCCCCGCCGACATCGGCGCGCTGATGAGCGCCGCGACGAAGCAACTGGGCGGGCAGGTGGAATTCAACCTCGTCCTGCTCGGTGAAGCGGCCGCCTATCCGCATGGATCGGGCAAGCCGCAGACGGTCCGCTCAGGGGAGGTGGTGCTGATGGATTGCGGCTGCACGGTCGAGGATTATCAGTCCGACATCAGCCGCACTTTCGTCTATGGCGCGGCCCCCAGTGCCCAGCAGCGCAAGGTCTGGAACGACGTGTCGGAGGGGCAGACGATGGCCTTCGCGGCGGCGAAGCTCGGCGTTCCGGCGGGATCGGTCGATGACGCAGTGCGCGGTTGGTATGAGACACAGGGCTACGGCCCCGACTACGCGCTCCCCGGCTTGTCCCACCGCACCGGCCATGGCATCGGCATGGAAGGGCATGAGCCGGTCAACCTCGTCCACGGCGAAACCACGAAGCTGGACATCGGCATGTGCTTCTCCAACGAGCCGGGCCTGTATCTGCCGGGGGTGATGGGCGTGCGGATGGAGGATTGCTTCCACATGACGGCCCAGGGACCGGCGTGGTTTTCGAGGCCGCCTGTGTCGATCGAGCAGCCGATTGGATAGGGACGTAGCGCCGAACCGTCGATACTGGTGGGAAGCATTTGGGCAAAAGTCGCCACGCGCACCCGTTTGCGGCGATGTAGAGCATCGCGTTCAAAAACCTCGCGCATGTCTGCCGATCGAGGTCGACCTCCACGCCTTGCCGGAGGCGCAAATGGCGCTGCCAGCCCCCACCCCGCATCTCTCGTATCCGATGGATATCGCAATCCCGCCCGGCTATGCTCTCGCCGGGCAATACCAGTCCATGCCACCATTCACTCCATCTCTTCGCAACGAGGCGTGAGCCGAATGTCAACGTAGCCAATCACAACATACTGGTATTATTCAGAAATTTTCGGATCGGGCTGTTAGCCTTTGATTAGGATGGTGGATTATGCAGGAAGAAGTCCCGTCGTTTCATTCAAAATATGGCGGTCTATGGATTGATCGATCGGACTGGCAGCAAGAGATACAGGCGCGAGGGTTGAACCTGCAACAAAAGGCGCAGGTCGAGAAATTCGCGTCCGACGGCTATATTATTTTGGAGGGTGCGGCTTCGCACGAACTCGTCGATGCTTTTCAGCAACGCATCGAGACGTCCTTTCGCGATGGCAACTCTGATATCATTTATCAAAGTCACCGGGATTATATCACCAAGCGTCTGGATCATCCCGCCGATCGCATGGGCGGACGCGTCCTGGATGCATTTGTTGCGCTGCCGCAGGCGCTTGATTTATTTCATGTCCCCGCATTGTTCGATTTTCTTCGTTTGATATTCGACGCTGATCCGCTGTTGTTCCAGAGCCTGAGTTTCGATCAGGGTTCGCAGCAGGGTCTGCATCAGGACACAGCCTATGTCGTCGTGCAGCAGCCTCTGCAACTGGCTGCCTGCTGGATCGCGCTGGAAGACGTTCAACCGGGGTCGGGTGAACTATTCTATGCGCCTGGTTCGCATCGCTTGCCCGACTGGAATTTCGGCGGCGATCGAAAACATTGGAGCATGGATGAAGATGGCCAGGAAACGCACAATCTTTGGGGCGCGCATCTGGTAGAGAACGCGCAGAAAAGTGCCAAGGGCGTTGAATGTTTTCTGGCCAAAAAAGGCGATATTCTGGTCTGGCATGCGGATCTTGCACATGGTGGTTCGGCGATCACCAACCCGCAATTGACGCGGCAAAGCTTGGTCGGACATTTTTGTCCGCAGACGACCGAACCCTATTTCTTCTCTACTCACCCGCATCTGGCGAAGGTGCGCTTCCATAAAGGGCTGGGTTATTGCAGCCAGCACTATAATTTTGCCGAAATGGACGCCGCAAATGTTGGCGGCGACAATGAAAGTGTAGAGGGTGATGACCCGTCGACCATGTCGGGAGATGTCGCCGGTTCGGTTAATCGGGAACCGCCAGCTCCTGTCCCGGCCGATGCTTTGAACTGGAAGCGTCGTCTAGCCAGGGGCTTTAGGCAGTTGGTGGGTGGAAGGGCAAGAGGAGGCTAGGTCGCAAAACTGTTGGCGGCGCGATGAAATCCCCCGCTTGTGCGGCGGGCCGCTTCCCACTAAATCGCCCCCATGACCTCGACCAACGACATTCGCCGCTCTTTCCTCGACTATTTCGGGGCCAACGGCCACACCATCGTTCCGTCCGCGCCGCTGGTGCCGCACAACGACCCGACGCTGATGTTCGTGAACGCCGGCATGGTGCCGTTCAAGAATGTCTTCACGGGTCTGGAAACGCGCCCCTACAAGACCGCGACGTCGAGCCAGAAATCGGTCCGCGCCGGTGGCAAGCATAACGACCTCGACAATGTCGGCTACACCGCGCGCCACCATACTTTCTTCGAAATGCTGGGCAATTTCAGCTTCGGCGACTATTTCAAGGAACAGGCGATCACCCACGCCTGGACCCTGCTGACCAAGGAATGGGGCCTGCCCGCGGACAGACTGACCGCGACCGTCTATCACACGGACGACGAGGCGTTCGACCTGTGGAAGAAGATCGCCGGCCTGCCCGACCATCGCATCATCCGCATCCCGACCAAGGATAATTTCTGGGCGATGGGTGACAGCGGCCCCTGCGGTCCCTGCTCGGAAATCTTCTACGACCATGGCGACCATATCTGGGGCGGCCCTCCCGGTTCGCCGGAGGAAGATGGCGACCGCTTCGTCGAGATCTGGAACCTCGTCTTCATGCAATATGAGCAGGAAGCCAACGAGATCGTCAGCGAACTGCCCAAGCCGTCGATCGACACCGGCATGGGTCTGGAGCGCATCGCCGCCGTCATGCAGGGCGTGCACAACAATTACGATACGGACACGTTCAAGGCGCTGATCGCGGAGTCCGGCGCGATCACCCGCACCGCGACGGATGGCGAATTTCAGGCCAGCCACCGCGTCATCGCCGATCATCTCCGCTCGACCAGCTTCCTGATCGCGGACGGCGTGCTGCCCGCCAATGAAGGCCGCGGCTATGTCCTGCGCCGCATCATGCGCCGCGCCATGCGCCATGCGCACATCATCGGCGCGAAAGACCCGCTCATGTATCGCCTCGTCTCCAGCCTCGTGTCGGAAATGGGCGGCGCCTATCCCGAACTGGTCCGCGCCCAGCCGCTGATCGAGGAAACCCTGCTGCGCGAGGAAACCCGTTTCCGCAAGACGCTGGAAAACGGCCTGCGCCTGCTCGATGAAGCGACCACCGGCCTTGCCGAAGGCGCGACGTTGCCGGGCGAAACCGCGTTCAAGCTCTACGACACCTACGGCTTCCCCTATGACCTGACCGAGGATGCGCTCCGCACTCAGGGGCTTTTGGTCGATCGCGCCGGCTTCGACGCCGCGATGGCGGAGCAGAAGGCCGCCGCCCGCGCCGCCTGGAAGGGCTCCGGGGAAAAGGCGTCGGACGAAATCTGGTACGACATCGCCGAAACTTTCGGCACGTCCGAGTTCGTCGGCTACGCCTCCACCCAGGGCGAAGGCGAAGTGCAGGCCATCGTCAAGGACGGCGTGCGCGTGGATAGCGCCACCGTCGGCGACACGGTCGCGATCATCACCAACCAGACGCCCTTCTATGGCGAAAGCGGAGGCCAGAATGGCGACGCGGGCACGATCGCCTCGCTTGGCGGTCTGTCCGCCGAAGTGGCCGACACGTCCAAGCCCTTGGGCCGCCTCCACGCCCATCAGGCGACGATCAACGCGGGCAGCGTCAAGGTGGGCGACACCGTCCAGTTGACCGTCGATGTCGAACGCCGCGACCGCATCCGCGCCAACCATAGCGCCACCCATTTGCTGCACGCAGCCCTGCGCAAGGAACTGGGCGGCCATGTGACGCAGAAGGGCAGCATGGTCGCGGCCGAGCGCCTGCGCTTCGATTTCTCGCATCCCGAAGCCCTGACCCATGCGCAGATTGCGAAGGTCGAAGCGGATGTGAACGCGCAGATCCGTCATAATGAGGAGGTCACGACCCGCCTCATGACGCCCGACGACGCGATCGGCGCGGGCGCGATGGCGCTGTTCGGCGAAAAATATGGCGATGAAGTCCGCGTCCTTTCCATGGGCAAGGGGGACGAGCATCATTATTCGGTCGAACTGTGCGGCGGCACCCATGTCCGCGCGACCGGCGACATCGCCCTGTTCAAGATCGTGTCGGAAAGCGCCGTGTCCAGCGGCGTCCGCCGGATAGAGGCGCTGACCGGCGAGGCCGCGCGCCTGTGGCTGGTCGATCGCGACGACAAGCTGCGCCAGTCGGCCGCCGCGCTCAAGACGTCGCCCGAAGATGTGCTGGCCCGCATCACCGCGCTGGTCGAACAGAGCCGAAAGCTGGAACGCGACCTCGCCGAAGCGAAGAAGGCGTTGGCCCTTGGCGGCGGATCGGGCGCAGCCCCGGCCGGTCCCGAACAGGTCGGTGCTGTCAGCTTCCTGGGCCAGGTCATCGACGGCCTCGATCCCAAGGAACTGCGCGGCATCGTGGACGGCAACAAGAAGGCTTTGGGTAGCGGCGTATCCGCAATCGTCGCAGTCGTCGAAGGCCGCGCCACCATCGCGGTCGGCGTGACCGACGATCTGACCGCCAGCATCAGCGCGGTCGATCTCGTCCGCGTCGGCGTCGAAGCGCTGGGCGGCAAGGGCGGCGGCGGCCGTCCCGATATGGCACAGGGCGGCGGCCCGGATGGGGACAAGGCGGCGGCGGCGATCGATGCGGTCAAGGAGGCGCTGGCCAAAGTTCCGGCCTGATCCGGGGCCGGTGGCGACTTTATCCCAATTCGTCATCCCAATGACGTCGTACATCAAATGAAGGGTGAGGCCGCCGAATATCATGGCCTCATGCTCTTGAATTATTTGCCGGTCCGCTTTTTTCTGTCATTGTCCTGACCTGTCGCATGAACCCTGCCTGGGTTTGTGTCTGGGGGGGAATTATTGTGGTTGCCATCATCTTGAGCGCATCGATCGTCGCCGCGATCGGGCTGCAAGCCGCGCCGTCCGTATCGACCGTCGATCTGTTCTGCCGTGGGCGGGGCGATCGCTTCGTCACCACCCAGATTAAGGTGCGACAGTCCGACGGCACGATGAAGAATCAGTCCAACAGCCGTCGCGTGCCCTTTGACGACGCCATTCGGATCAAGGTCGCGGGCGATAGCGGCGAAGCGCTGATCCCCGACGCGATGTTGGGTGACGATGACCAGCGCGGCTGGCACGAAATCAAGAAGCTGGAAGTGACGCCGTCGATGATCGCCGGCAAAGTCTATTTCGGTTGGTTGTTCAGTCCGGTCATGTCGCTCAACCGTGAAACCGGCACCCTGCGCATCACCGGCTCGCTGGCGAATTTCTCCGGCAGTTGCACGCCTTATACCGGCCAGTCCATGGCGCGGGTGCCCCGCGCTGCGTCGGCGCGGGTGGCCGGTAGTGCCCCCATGCCCGCCGGCGGGGATGCCCGCGCCAGCGCCCGCGCCGCGGCAGAGCGGGCCGGGAGCCGCGATGCGGCGCGCAGCGCGGCGGTCAAGGCTGACCTCGCCTTCCGCCTGTTCAACGCCAGCAGCGAATCGATCGTCGAATTCGCCATGATGGGCGCTTCGGGCACGCCCAGCGCCAACTGGTTCCGCACCAGCGGGCCGCTCGCCGCCAATCTGTTCCGCCAGATGAATTTCTCCACTGGCACGACCTGCACCCACACCGTTCGCGTCACCTTCGCCGGCGGTGGCCGCACGACGCGGCCGATCAATTTTTGCGGCAAGAATATCCTTTATGTCAGCAATGATGATATCTGGATCGAATGACGATCGCTAAGGGCTGACCGGCGCGCAACGCCCGCAGGCGCTGCGGCTGGACTGGGGACAAGCATGAAGCCGGCGCTTTCGACCATCATCGCAGATATCGTCGCACAGATGGGTGAAGCGACCGATCGTGGCAAGGTCGCTGACTATATTCCCGAACTGGCCAAGGTCGATCCCGCCCGATTTGCGATCGCCATCGCCACTGCGGATGGCGATTTGCTGACGGGCGGCGACGCCGACACCGGCTTTTCGATCCAGTCGGTGTCTAAGGTGTTCGCCCTGACCCTGGCGCTGGGCAAGGTCGGCGACCAGCTCTGGGAACGGGTCGGGCGGGAACCGTCTGGCAACGCCTTCAACTCCATCGTCCAGTTGGAACGGGAGCAGGGCATCCCGCGCAATCCCTTCATCAACGCCGGCGCCATCGTCGTGTCCGACGTCAATCTGGGCGGGCACCAGCCGCGCGTCGCCATCGGCGAGATGCTGCGCTTCGTGCGTTATCTCAGCGGCGACGACACCGTCGCCATCAACGAGGATGTCGCGGCGTCCGAAACCGCCACCGGCTATCGCAACATGGCGCTCGCCAACTATATGCGCGCCTTCTCCAATGTCCGCCATCCTGTCGATCTGGTGCTCGGCAGCTATGTCCACCAATGCGCGATCGAGATGAGCTGTCGTCAACTGGCGCTGGCGGGCCGTTATCTGATGCTCGACGGCCGACACCCGGACGGGGGCAGGGTGGTTTCGCCCAGCCGCGCGCGGCGCATCAACGCGCTGATGCTGACCTGCGGCCACTATGATGCATCAGGCGACTTCGCCTTCCGCGTCGGCATCCCAGGAAAATCGGGCGTGGGCGGCGGTATTCTGGCCATCGTGCCGGGCCGCGCATCGATCGCGGTCTGGTCGCCGGGCCTGAACGAAAACGGCAATAGCTGCCTTGGCACCCAGGCGCTGGAACTCTTGGCGCGGCGCACCGGCTGGTCGGTCTTCAGCCCGCCGGAGGAGGGGGATTAGCCCACCTCGTCCGGTCGCAGCCGCCGCAGCTTGGGCGCGGTTTCCATCTGCGCCGCTTCCTTGATGCCGACGCGCAGATCCTCGCGCGTCTGGTGGATCGATGCGATCACCGGCCCCATGGCGACGCCCAGATCAACCAGCGCCGTCTCGGCCAGTTGCAGCGAACTCTCCAGCGTTTCGGGCACCGCGTCGCTCGCCCCGGCCTTGTAGAGTTGTGCGGCATGATCGGTGTCGCGCGCGCGCGCGATGATCGGCAGGTCGGGCACCCATCCGCGCACTCGCTTGGTGACGCGGACCGACAGGACCGGATCGTCCATCGTCAGGATCAGCGCGCGGGCATGGCCCAGCCGCAGCCGGTCGAGCATCTCCACCCGCGCCACGTCGCCGAACAGGATCGGATAGCCCAGCCGCCGCGCCTCCGCGACCACATCGGGGTCGGATTCGACCACGACGAAACGCTGCTTGTGCGCCTTGAGCAAGTCGCACACCATGCGGCCCACACGGCCGAAGCCGATGACGACCGCCGCCGCCTCGACATGATCCTCGGTCGCCTCGATCCGCTCCTCGCCGATCGCCATTTCCAGCCGCCGGGCGACGTCATGGCCGATCCGCGCCAGCAGCGGCGTGATGGTCAGGCCGATGGCGGTCACGATCTGCCAGAAGGCGGCGGTGGACGGCAGGATCAATTGCGCCGCCGCGGCCGTCGACAACACGATCAGCGTGGTTTCCGACGGGCTGGACATCAGCACCCCGACCTCCAGCGCCACGCCCTTGCGCACGCCGGACAGATAGAGCAGCGCCGATGTCACCACCGTCTTGGCCAGCACCACGCCCATCACGGCGAGCAGCAGGCTGGGCCAGTTGGCCAGGATGACGCGGATGTCGAGGCTCATGCCCACGGTAATCAGGAACACGCCCAGCGCCAGGCCCTTGAAGGGGGCGGTCATCACCTCGACTTCGCTATGATAGTCGGTTTCGGCGATCAATATGCCGGCGAGCAGCGCGCCGACGATCGGGGAGAGGCCCGCTATCGAGGTGGCGAGGCTGGAGACGATCACGACCAGCAGACTGGCCGCCAGGAACACCTCCGGGCTTTTCGTCCGCGCCGCCTGGCTGAAGATATGGGGCAGGACCAACCGGCCCAGCACCAACATCACTGCGATGGTGATGCCGCCCTTCATCAGCGTATTGGCCATCTCGCTCCATGCGCCGTCGGGGCTGGCGGCCACGGATGGGGCGAGCGCGCCCAGCATGAAGATGATCGGGACCAACGCCAGATCTTCAAACAGCAGCATGGAGAAGGCCGCGCGACCGACCGCGCTCTGCGTACCGACCATCGGCAGCACGACCGCCGTGGACGACAGCGCCAGCGCCAGGCCCAGGCCGATCGCGCCGGCGGTCGGCTGTCCCAGCAGATAGAGGCCGGTCGCGATCAAAAGCGCCCCGCCGATCAGTTCGGTCGCGCCTACGCCGAACACTTGCGCGCGCATCGTCCATAATCGCCGGAAACTCAGTTCCAGGCCGATCGAGAAAAGCAATAATATGACGCCCAGTTCGGCGAAAGGCTCGATCGCCTCGCCGTCCGAGATGGTGACATGGTAGAGCCAGGGATATTGGCTGACCAGCGATCCCAGCCCCGCCGGACCGACCGCCAGGCCGACCAGGATGAACCCGATGACAGGGCTGATGCGCAATCGCGCGAAGCCGGGGATGACGAGCCCCGCCGCCCCCAGGATGACGAGAGAGTCGCTGAAACTATTGGGATTGATCGCACCGGCCATGCCGCCATCCTTACGGGTGCGGGCCGCAATATCCAGTCTTTTGGTTGAAAAAACCGATTATCGAGGATGGTGCGGACGGCGGGACTTGAACCCGCATTTCCAGGGGAAGGCGGATTTTAAGTCCGCTGCGTCTACCGATTTCGCCACGTCCGCCCATAATGCCGTTGGACAGCGTCTCCCCTGACGGCTGGCGCGCGGCAGGTCAAGCCATGGATCGACACGATGGATGGACTCAGACGTCGTCCTTGCCGTTCAACCGTTCGCGCATTTCCTTGCCCGGCTTGAAATAGGGCACCCGCTTGGCGGATACCGGCACCTGTTCCCCGGTGCGCGGGTTGCGCCCGGTGCGCGCGTCGCGTGCGCGCGTGGTGAAAGCACCGAATCCGCGCAATTCCACGCGGCCGCCGGTGGAAAGCCGGTCGACAATTTCCCTGAAGAAGAGATCGACGATCTTTTCCACTTCCGGCAGGCTGAGCCCCGGATTTTCCTCGGCCAGCTTCTGGATCAGTTCCGAACGGATCATTGGTTCTCCAGCGCCCCTCTGCCGTGCCCCATGTCCTGCATAGAGGTTCCGCAAGGCGTTGACAATCGGGCAACATCAAGATCGTTACGTTTCCAAAAGGACGATGGCATCATGGACATGAAAAAGCCCGCCGGACATGGGTCCGGCGGGCTTTTCATTTGTCGAAGGACAGGAAGGCTTAGCCTTCGCTCTTCGCCTTGAGCGCTTCGCCCAGGATGTCGCCCAGCGACGCGCCGCTGTCGGACGAACCATATTGTGCGACTGCCTGCTTCTCTTCGGCGATCTGCATCGCCTTGACCGAGAAGGTCGGCTTCTTGGCGCGGTCGAAACCGGTCACCATGGCGTCGAACTTCTGGCCGATCTGGAAGCGTTCCGAACGCTGCTCGTCGCGGTCGCGACCCAGGTCGCTGCGCTTGATGAAGCCGGCTGCGCCGTCTTCGCCAGCCTGGACTTCCAGGCCGCCGTCGCGGACTTCCAGAACGGTCACGGTGACGATCGCGTTCTTGTTGAGGCCGGCAGCCGCAGCAGCGGTGCCGCCAGCGGCCGGGCCGCCACGCTCAAGCTGCTTCATGCCCAGGCTGATGCGCTCCTTCTCGACGTCGATGTCGAGAACGACGGCCGAAACGGCCTCACCCTTGCGGTGCAGCGCCAGCGCGTCTTCGCCCGAAATGCCCCAGGCGATGTCGGACATGTGGACCATGCCGTCGACGTCGCCGTCCAGGCCGATGAACAGGCCGAACTCGGTCGCATTCTTGACTTCGCCCTCGACGGTCGAACCGATCGGGTGACGTTCGGCGAAGCTGTCCCACGGATTGCTCTGGGCCTGCTTGAGGCCAAGGCTGATGCGGCGCTTTTCGGGATCGACTTCCAGAACCAGAACTTCGACTTCCTGGCTGGTCGACACGATCTTGCCGGGGTGGACGTTCTTCTTGGTCCAGGACATTTCGCTGACATGGACCAGGCCTTCGATGCCCGGCTCCAGTTCGACGAACGCGCCATATTCGGTGATGTTCGTGACCCGGCCCGACAGCTTGGCGCCGATCGGATATTTGGCGGCGGCGCCTTCCCACGGATCACTCTCCAACTGCTTCATGCCGAGCGAGATGCGCTGCGTGTCGCGGTTGATGCGGATGATCTGCACGCGAACGGTGTCGCCGATGTTGATCATCTCATTGGGATGGTTAATGCGCTTGTACGACAGGTCGGTGACGTGCAGCAGGCCGTCGATGCCGCCCAGGTCAACGAACGCACCATAGTCGGTGATGTTCTTGACGACGCCTTCGATGATCTGGCCTTCGGCCAACGTCTGGATCAGGCCGCTGCGCTGTTCAGCGCGGGTTTCTTCCAGGATGGCGCGACGCGACACGACGATGTTGCCGCGGCGGCGATCCATTTTGAGGATCTGGAAAGGCTGCGGAATGTCCATCAGCGGGGTGACGTCGCGCACCGGGCGGATGTCGACCTGCGAACCGGGCAGGAACGCCACGGCGCCGTCCAGGTCGACGGTGAAGCCGCCCTTGACGCGGCCGAAGATGACGCCTTCGACGCGCGCGCTTTCGGTGAACTCGGCTTCCAGCTTGTCCCAGGCGGCTTCGCGGCGGGCGCGGTCACGCGACAGCATGGCTTCGCCATGGGCGTTTTCGACGCGGTCGACATAGACTTCGACTTCGTCGCCGACCTTCAGGTCAGCCTTCTGGCCTGGCGCTGCGAATTCGCGCAGCGGCACGCGGCCTTCGGACTTCAGACCTACGTCGATGACGGCCAGGTCGTTTTCGATGGCGGTAACGGTGCCCTTGACGACGCGGCCTTCAAAGCCGCCGTCTTCACCACCGAGAGAATCATTGAGAAGCGCGGCGAAATCGTCGCGCGTGGGAAATGCCGTAGAGGCCATGGTTAGTCCTTCACTCGTCATTGCTGGCCAACCGGTTGTATCCGATGGTCTTTGGCCAAAACATGTTCAGAACCGAATATTCTGAACATATCCCGCGCGTTAGAGGATTGTGAACGCGCTGCCTTGAAAAGCGAAAAGGGCGCCCGGAACAACCGCGCGCCTTGACGGGTCAACTTCTGGAGCGACCTTCAAGCTGGGCGTCCACAAGCGCAATCGCCCGCTGGACGGCCGCGTCTATAGTCAAATCGCTCGTATCTAGCAAGTCTGCGCCTTGTGCGACTTTAAGTGGGGCATGGTCGCGGCTCATGTCGCGCGTGTCGCGGGCCTGGATGTCGGCGATCAGGCTATCCATGTCCGGGTGCCCGCCCTGGCTGAGCGCGTCCTTGAACCGGCGTTCTGCACGCACATGGACGCTGGCCGTCACGAAGATCTTGGCGTCGGCGTCGGGCGCGATCACCGTGCCGATATCGCGCCCGTCCAGGATGGCGCCGCCCGGTTGGGTGGCGAAATCGCGCTGCCGCTGGACCAGCGCGTCGCGCACGCTCTGATGCACGGACACGCGCGAGGCGAGGGAGCCGACCGCTTCGCTCCGCAACGCAGGATCGGCCAGAATCGCATCATCGAATCCGGCCGCAGCCAGCGCATCCGTCTCCTGATCGGGATCGCCGCCGGCTTTCAGTACCGACAGGCCGACCGCGCGATACAGCAGGCCGGTGTCCAGCACCGGCAACCCATAATGGCGGCCCAGCGCTTTGGCGATGGTGCCCTTGCCCGATGCAGCGGGTCCGTCGACGGCGATGATCATGGCTGTTTCTTCCTCAGCGCGTTGCCCAGTCCGAGCAGCGCGATCGCCGCCCAGACCACTTCGAGCGCCATCGACGCCAGATTGAAATGCACCGTCAACGACCAGATAAGCAGCAGCGCGCCTGCCAGGTTCATCAGGTTGAAAATGACGAAATTCAGGGTGCGCGCCATATTGCTATAGGCATAGGCGACGACCATCAGCGCGCTGCCGATCAGCCCGACGACGTTAGCCAGATCGAATGTCATGCGATTACTCCCAATTGCCTGAGCAGCGGCACGAAGGTCGGGAAGCTGGTCGCCACCGGCCGCATGTCGTCGATGGTGACGCCATCCTTCGACACGAGGCCCGCGACCGCGAAGCTCATCGCGATGCGATGGTCCAGCCGGGTCGCGATCGGTCCGCCGCCGGTCAGCATCGCGCCGCCGCTGCCTTCGATGACGATGCCGTCCTCAAATTCCTCGACGCGCACGCCGATCGCGCGCAGCCCCTGCGCCATCGTGGCGATGCGGTCCGATTCCTTGACTCGCAGTTCCTCCAGCCCGCGGAAGACGCTGCGCCCTTCCGCCAGGGCGGCGGCGATGAAAGCGACCGGATATTCGTCGATCATGCTGGGCGCGCGCGCCGGGTCCGGCTCCACGCCTTTGAGCGTCGATGCGGTGACGATCAGGTCGCCGACCGGCTCGCCGCCGACTTCGCGCGCATTGATGATCTCGATCGATCCGCCCATTTCGCGCAGCAGGTCGATAAGGCCGGCGCGCGTCGCATTGAGGCCCACATTGGCGATCGTCACCCGCGATCCCGGCGCCAGCAAAGCGGCGACCATCGGGAAGGCGGCGGAGGAGGGGTCGCCCGGCACGACGATCTGCTGCGGCTGCAATTCCGCCTCGCCGACCAGGGTGATGATCCGCGTGCCGTCCGCTTCTACCTCGACGTTCAGGTCCGCGCCGAAACCCTTGAGCATCCGTTCGCTATGGTCGCGGGTCGGGATCGGCTCGACGACGCGGGTGATGCCCGGCGTGTTGAGGCCGGCCAGCAGGATCGCCGACTTGACCTGCGCCGAAGCTACGGGCAGCCGATAGTCCAGAGGGACGGCAGGGCAGGCCCCCTTCATCGTCAGCGGCAGGCGGTCGCCGGGGCCGGACGTGAAGCTCGCCCCCATGCGCGACAATGGCCCGGTCACGCGCGCCATAGGGCGCTTGCTGAGCGATGCGTCGCCCACGAAGGTCGCGGTCAGGTCATGGCTGGCCAGTAGCCCCATCAACAGGCGCGTGGAGGTGCCGCTATTGCCCATGTCCAGCGCCGTCTCCGGCTGGAGCAACCCGCCAACGCCCACGCCATGGATATGCCAGACGCCATCGGCATCACGCTCGATGGTCGCGCCCATCGCCCGCATCGCAGCGGCGGTGGCCAGCACATCTTCGCCTTCCAGCAGCCCTTCGACCCGGCTATGTCCGATCGCCAGCGCCGACAGCATCAGCGATCGGTGGGAAATGCTCTTGTCGCCCGGCACGGTCACGCTGCCCGCCAGCGGCGGCGCGGCGGCGAAGGTCATCGGGGTGGGCTGGTCGTCTATATGGGTCACGGGGTATCCATTATCCTGGAACCGAAAAAATGCGCCCGGCTTTTGACAGCGCGATCCTGCTATGGCAAGGCGCGCCACGTTTCGCGGGCAACAAGCGTTGTGCCGTGTGAGTATCTGTTAGAGCATCGAATAAAGGAACAGGCCGGACATGGTGAAGGCTGAATGGGGCACGAAGCGGACTTGCCCGAAATGCGCGACTCGCTTCTACGACCTGGGCAAGGATGATCCGGTAACCTGCATCAATTGCGGCAGCGCCTGGGAACCTGAGCCTGTGCTGAAGTCGAAGCAGCCGCTGCCTTATGAGGAAGCGGCGCCCAAGAAGGTGATCGAGACCGCCGACGGCGAGTTGGAAACGGCCGACGACGA
The DNA here is from genome assembly GCF_001046645.1 of Sphingobium cupriresistens LL01. Classification (NCBI taxonomy): domain Bacteria; kingdom Pseudomonadati; phylum Pseudomonadota; class Alphaproteobacteria; order Sphingomonadales; family Sphingobiaceae; genus Sphingobium; species Sphingobium cupriresistens. The sequence continues at coordinate 1,924,839 of NZ_KQ130434.1, read as the reverse complement.
TCTGGACATCGACGTCGATGACGACGACGATTCGCCGGACAATGATGTCGATCTGGGCGGCGACGATGATCTGGGCGTCGATGCCGCGACCGATGACGACAGCGACGACAATTAACTGAAATTTGTTCTTGCCAATGGGATTGCCGCCACCTAATGGCAGCGACCTCCAAGGCGCCGGACCCAACGGCGCTTCATTGGTGACGGGGCCTTAGCTCAGCTGGGAGAGCGCCTGCATGGCATGCAGGAGGTCAGCGGTTCGATCCCGCTAGGCTCCACCAATTTTTCGGAACAGGAAAATGCCCATGGGGACATTTTCCCGAAAAATGCCTGAGCGCAAGTGAGGGGCGTCCATCCTCCGGGAGGCGCAGCCGACTTGCCAGGAAATATAGACGGCCGACGGCATTGCCGGACATGGTCTGACCATATGATTGCGGCCAGGCCGCGCATGATGGGGCCTTAGCTCAGCTGGGAGAGCGCCTGCATGGCATGCAGGAGGTCAGCGGTTCGATCCCGCTAGGCTCCACCAATTTTTCGGAACAAGACAATGTCCGGGGACATTTTCCCGAAAAATGCCTGAGCGCAAGCGAGGGGCGTCCCCTCATTCCTATATCCCGATGTTGCTCGTTCATTGCGCGCGAGACTCGTCAAGGCGGATTTTTCCTGCCATCGCTGCGACATGAAGGACGAATTGGCCATCCAGGCCGCCGAACAGGGCGACGACGACGCGATTCGCGCCATCCTGACGCAGCTATGCGATGTGACGCATATGGGCTTTGCGGCGGTGGCGCGCGTGACCGAGGATCGCTGGATCGCCTGCCAGGTGCTCGACAAGATCGCCTTCGGTCTGGAGCCTGGCGCGGAACTGGATATGCAGATGACGATCTGCAAGGAAATCCGCCAGACCGAAAATTATGTGGTCATCGACCATGTCGATGCCGATATCGCGTGGCAGAAGCATCCCGTCCCGATCTTCTACGGCTTCAAAAGCTATGTGTCCTTCCCGGTCATCCTGGCGGACGGCAGCTTCTACGGCACGCTCTGCGCGATCGATCCCATGCCGCGCCTGATCAGCGATCCCGCGACGGTCGCGGTCATCGAAGGCTTCGCGCGCGACGTCAGCGCCCTCCTGTCCGCCAACATCCTGGCGCACCCGACGAGGTCCGCCACGACAGACGTCCATCGCCCTCAGGCGGGCTGAACGAAGCTGTCCATCACGCGCTTGCGCCCGGCCGTCTCGAAATCGATCTCCAACTTGTTGCCCTCGATCTCCGCGACGGTGCCGTAACCGAATTTCTGGTGAAATATGCGCAGGCCCACGCGCATGTCGTCGCGACCCTTGTTGCCCAGAGATACGGCGGATGACCGCGCCTCCACGATCCGCACCGGCTCCCGGCTGAATTGGCCGCTCGTCTGCGCGCGCTGCCAGCCCGGACCCCGACCGCTGCCCCGCGCGACATTGGCGAAGGGGTCGTCGCGTTCCGACCAGTTGGCGCGCCATAGCGACGCGCCGCCGCTCATGCTGCTTTCCGATTCGACATGTTCGGGCGGCAATTCGCCCACGAAGCGCGACGGGATGCTGCTGGTCCACTGGCCATAGATGCGGCGATTGGCGGCATGGATGATGGTGCAGCGCTTGCGTGCGCGCGTGATCGCGACATAGGCGAGCCGCCGTTCCTCCTCCAGACTGTTGAGCCCGCCTTCGTCCAGCGCCCGCTGCGACGGGAAGACGCCTTCCTCCCACCCCACCAGGAATGTGGTGTCATATTCCAGCCCTTTGGCGGCATGGATGGTCATGATCGTGATCTTGGCGGACTCCGCCTGCGCCTCATTGTCCATGACAAGGCTGACATGCTCCAGAAACGCGCCCAGCGTCTCATATTCTTCCATCGCACGGGCCAGTTCGGACAGATTTTCCAGCCGCCCGGCGCTCTCGGTCGTACGTTCGGCCTGTAGCATCGCGGTGTAGCCGCTCTCGTCCAATATCTGCCGCGCCAGTTCGGCATGGGGCAATTGCGTCGCCCGGTCGCGCCAGCGCGCCAGATCGCCGATGAAACTGCCCAGCGATCGCCGCGCCTGCGGGGTCAGTTCGTCGGTGTCGAGGATGCGCGCGGCCGCCAGCGCCAGTGGTATGCCCTCCGCCCGCGCCAGTCGGTGCAATTTCTCCACCGCCTTGTCGCCCAGCCCGCGCTTGGGCACATTGACGATCCGCTCGAACGCCAGGTCGTCGGCGGGCTGGTTGACCAGCCGCAAATAGGCCAGCGCGTCGCGAATTTCGGCGCGCTCGTAGAAACGGAAGCCGCCGACAATGCGATAGGGCAGGCCGATCTGGATGAAGCGATCTTCGAACTCGCGAGTCTGGTGCTGGGCGCGGACCAGGATCGCGACCTCGTCCAGCGATCCGCCGCTCCGCTGGACCGCTTCGATCTCGTCGCCGACCCGCCGCGCTTCCTCCGGCCCGTCCCACACGCCGATGACCTGCACCTTTTCGCCCACGTCGATGTCGGTCCACAGCGTCTTGCCGAGGCGATTGCCATTTTCGGCGATCACCCCGGACGCCGCGCCCAATATGTGCGGCGTGGAGCGATAATTCTGCTCCAGCCGGATGATCGTCGCGCCCGGAAAATCCTTTTCGAACCGCAGGATATTGGCGACTTCCGCGCCGCGCCATGAATAGATGGACTGGTCGTCGTCGCCCACGCAGCACAGATTTTTGCGCGTCTGCGCCAGCAGCCGCAGCCACAGATACTGGCTGCTATTGGTGTCCTGATATTCGTCCACCATGATATAGCGGAACCGCTCCTGATATTGCGCCAGCACGTCGCGATGCTTCTTCAATATCGTCAGAACATGCAGCAGCAAGTCACCGAAATCACAGGCATTCACTTGACGTAAGCGCGCCTGATAATCGGCATAGAGCTTCTGCCCCTTGCCATGGGCATAGCTTTCCGCCTCGCCCGCGCCGACATCCTCCGGGGTCCAGCCCTTATTCTTCCACTGGTCGATCAGCCCGGCCAGTTGCCGCGCCGGCCAGCGCTTTTCATCGACGCCCTCGGCCTGGATGAGCTGCTTGAGCAGCCGCAACTGATCGTCGGTGTCGAGGATGGTGAAATTGGATTGCAGCCCGACCAGTTCGGCATGACGGCGCAGCATCTTCGCCGCGATCGCGTGGAAGGTGCCGAGCCAGGGCATCCCCTCCACCGCGTCGCCGATCATCCGGCCGACCCGCGCCCGCATCTCGCGCGCAGCCTTGTTGGTGAAGGTCACCGCCAATATCTCGGACGGCCAGGCCCGGCGCGTGCCGATCAGATGCGCCAGCCGCGCGGTCAGCGCCGCCGTCTTGCCGGTGCCCGCGCCCGCCAGCACCAGCACCGGCCCCTCGGTCGTCAGCACCGCCTCCCGCTGGGGCGGATTGAGCCCGTCGAGATAGGGCGGATCATTGGGGGAGGGGGCAGGGACTGTCATGGCTGGACAACTAGGCATGGGGTGGATCGGGGGCAAGGGGCGCGCCTCTTGCGGTGACTGGGCTTCTATGAGAACAAAAGGCGAATCATGCAAGGGAGCAAGCGGATGGTGACGGGACGATGCCAATGTGGGGCGATACGCTATGAAGCGACCGGCGAACCGGCCTATAGCGCCATCTGCCATTGCAGCGACTGCCGCGCCAGTGCCGGCGCGCCGATGGTGGGCTGGGCGCTGTTCCCGCAAGACGCCGTGACGATCATCGGCGATCCCGTCCGCTACCAGTCGTCCGACAATGCGACCCGGCATTTCTGCGGCACATGCGGCACTGGTCTGTTCTATACCAATCCGGTCATCTTCCCCGGCGCGATCGACATCCAGAGTGCTACGCTGGACGATGCCGCGGCGCTGCCGCCGGAGGGGCATGTCCAGATGGCCGACGCCGTGCCATGGATGGCGACGGCGCACGAACTGCCGAAATATGATCGCTATCCCGACGGTCCCTAACCCCCCGTTCGGTTCATCTGGCCGCGCCTGGGCCACATTTGGTCGCGGCTGCGGAACGGGGATGTCCCAAAACCGGTTCTTCGGCTGTCCGTCTCAGAAGCGGGCGACCTGCGGGTCGAAGAATATAGGAAAGGATGATCCCGATGAAATCCATCATGCTGGCCGGCGTCGCGATGCTGAGCTTCACCACTTTGGGCGGCATAGCCGTCGCGCAGGACACGCCAGCGCCAAGCAGCCAACCGCCCGGTGACGCCATGACGCCACCGCCCGCCGATGCGCCCGCACCCGCCGATCCGACGGCCACGCCGCCGTCCGCCCCCGCCGAGCCTGTAGCCCCCGCGACGCCCGGCGATCCGGGCATGTCGACCCCGCCCGCGCCTGCCGCACCGGCCAGCCCCGCCATGCCTGCGACCCCGCCTCAAAGCGATCCCAATGCCGGCCAGCCGACAGGCGCGGTCCCGGCGGACCCCGGCATGGTCCCCGCGCCCGCGGGCGTGCCCAATAACCCGGCCGCCCCAGTCGGCTCCTCCGCCAATCCGGTGACGGTCGGCGGCAACATGACGCCGCCGCCGACAGAGGCGAAGGACTATCCGCGCTGCTCTCGCACGGTCCAGGACAGTTGCGTCAATCCGGGCGAGGCCGGGAAGATGCGCAAGCGTCGCTGACCGCCGGCGTCGGCGCGGGCAGGGCGGCGATCAACGCCGCGAGCCCGCCCCGATCGCGCGCCGCATCGGCCAGGCTATAGCGATCGAGCACGGCCATGAACGCGCCGGTGGCCTCCGCCAATATGGCGGTCAGGCCACAAGCCCGGCGGATCGCGCAATTTGCGCAGTCCGCCATTTTCATGTCCGGCTCGCTATGCCGGACCACCGCACCGATGCTCATGGCTTCCGGTGCGTCCGCCAGGGCGAAGCCGCCGCCCCGTCCGCGCTGGGTGGCGATGAAACCGCCCTGCGCCAGGTGATGCACCACCTTCATCAGATGGTTGCGCGACAATCCATAGGCATCGGCGATCTCCGGAATCGTCGCCCGTCCCGTCGGCGCGACGGCGAGGTGGATCAGCACGCGCAGCGCATAGTCGGTGTGACGGGTCAATTGCATGGCGTCATCCGATACCGGCGCGGGGTCGCGCTTCAAACATATATTATTTACTCCTTTAAAGGCGTAAATTAAATGCATCTTATCGACTCAGGAAAAGGTCAATCAGATGTCCAACTCGCTGTCTCCGCACACCATCGCCATCGTAAAATCCACCGGCCCGGCGCTGCGCCAGCACGGCGTGGCGATCACCACCGCCATGTATGCCCGCCTGTTCCAGGATGCCGAAGTGAAGGCGATGTTCGATCAGGCGGCGCAGGATAGCGGCGAGCAGCCCAGGCGGCTGGCTGCGGCGATCCTGGGCTATGCGGAGAATATCGACCGGCTGGAGGTGCTGGGCGGCGCGGTGGCGCGCATGGTGGCGCGTCATGTCGATACCGGCGTGAAGCCCGAACATTATCCCAAGGTCGCGGCCGCGCTACTTCCCGCCATCCGCGACGTGCTGGGCGAGCAGGTCGCCACCGACGCGGTGCTGGCGGCATGGGGCGAAGCCTATCAGTTTCTGGCCGACATATTGATCGCGCAGGAGGCCGAAGCCTATGCAGCGGCGGCCTGATCCCATTTCGTTCGAAACGAAAGAAGGGTGGTCAGGCCTGCTCACAGCCTGACCGGCCGGACGATCGCGTCAGTCGTCCATCCGCAACAGCGTGATCCGCGCCTTGCCGCAATCGCGGACCGTGTCGATGGTAAAACCCTTCACGACCACATCCTCGCGCCTGTCGGTTTCGATGCTGATCCAGCTCGCGGCATTGGTCCAGCCCAGCCGTCCCAGCTTGTCGAGCGCAACCTGGCCTGCGCCGGTGCCATAGGGCGGGTCCATGAAGATGAGGTCGAGCGGCTTGGCCGCCGACCCCAGCGACAGCACGCTGGACGGCCGGATGTCAGGACGGATGCCCAGCCGGTCGCCATTGGCGCGGATCGCGTCCAGCGCCGGCTTGTCCTGCTCGACGAACAGGCAGGAGGCCGCGCCGCGCGACAGCGCCTCAAAACCCAGCGCACCCGATCCGGCGAAGAAATCGCCCACGGCCAGCCCCTCGAACGATCCCAGCCGGCTGGTCAGCATCGAAAACAGCGCCTCGCGCGTTCGGTCCGCCGTAGGCCGGGTGGCGTCGCCCTTGGGCGCGGTCAGCGGTCGTCCGCGCCATTGGCCCGAAATGATCCTCATTTCAGGTCCTTCAGGCTCTTGCGGAACAGTTCCAGATCATGCTGCCGCACCTCCTCCACCGCGCCGACCGGCAGGTCGCCCAGATAGAAAGGGCCATAGCTGGTGCGGATCAGCCGGTTGACCTTCAGGTTCAGATGTTCGAGCACGCGGCGCACTTCCCGGTTCTTGCCTTCGGTCAGGGTCATTTCAATCCACTGGTTGCGCCCGGTGCGCCGCTCCAGATTGGCCTCGATCGCGCCATAGCGGATGCCGTCAATCTCCAGCCCATCGAACAGATCCTCCAACTGCTGCTGGCTCACCTCGCCAAAGGCGCGGGCGCGATAGGTGCGCGGCACGCCGGTCGCGGGCAGTTCCATCTCGCGCTTGAAACCGCCATCGGTGGTCATCAGCAGCAGGCCTTCGGTATTCATGTCCAGCCGGCCGATCGGCATCAGCCGTGGCAGGTCCGGCGGCAGCCGGTCATAGATGGTCGGCCGCCCCGCCGGATCGCGCTCGGTGGTCAGGAAGCCGGTCGGCTTGTGGAACAGGAACAGGCGCATCGGCGCGGGCGCCGCGATCGCCACCTCATCGACGGTCACGCCATGCAGCGATGTCAGCAGCGTCGCGGGCGTATCGATCACCACGCCGTCCTTGGAAACGCGCCCTTCCTTGATCATCCGCTCGATTTCGCGGCGGGAAGCGACCCCGGCGCGGGCCAGCAGCTTGGCGATGCGCTGCGGCTCGCCCTTGCCGTCGCTCGCCGCCGCGGCGCGGGCCGGGTGCGGATTGGCGGCATGGACCGGCGCAGCGCCCTTGACCCGCGGCTTGCGCGGCGGATAGGATTTGGCGGCGCCGAAGCGAGGCGCATCGCCCCCTGCGCGATCGGGTCGGGCGCGATCAGGCCGACCCCGATCCGTCCGGGGACGATCAGTCCGTTCGCCTTCGTTGCGGGGGGAGCGCGGCTTGTCGATGGTGTCGCGTGGCCCCGCGCTGCGTGCAGGGCGCGATGGTGCGCCGTCGGCCTTGGCCCGATCGGGGCGAGTCCTGCCGCCGCTCGGCCGATCCGTCCGGCTATCGTCCTTCTTCTCGAAACGCGGCTTGGCGTCGCCCCGGCGGCTCTCGCTCCGCCGCCCGTCATCCTGTCGCCCATCCCCCTGACGCGGCGCAGCGCCACGTCCAGTGGGCGCGCCGGGACGCCCGCCCGATCCGCTCCGGCCGGGGCCGGCGGGACGTTTCGGGCCGCCTGGTCCTGCCCTGCGGGGCGGTCCTGATTTTTTCGGCGGTTCCAAGGGCGGGTTCCTTTTCATGGGCACTGGCACTTCCCATATTGGTGCAAAGCCAGCAACAGGCTGAAATGTGCCGCTCCGGCGCTTGGGCGAGGGGGCTATGCCTCCCAGCAGGCAACCCGGTGCGGGGGCGCGGCGTTTCATCGGGTGCATGGCGGAATCAGGGCGGATCGGCAAATGTTTTTCGGGCTGGTGAAAGAGGGAGGCGCGCACCTGTCGCGCCGTAAGGCGATCCGCACCGTGCTGGTGGTGGAGGATGAGGCGCTGGTCGCCTTCGATAACGAACATGCGCTGGAGCAGGCGGGCTACCGGATAGCGGCGACGGTGGACGATCATGACCATGCGGTGCGGGTCATGGACGGCGGCGGCGTGGACCTGGTGATCGCAGACGTCGCCCTGCATGGCGAGAAGACCGGCATCGACGTCGCCCGTCACGCTGGAGCGCTGGGCCTGCCGGTCCTGTTCGTCACCGCCCGCTGCCCGATGGAGGCGCGCGCTCTGGCGGTGGGCTGCCTCGCCAAGCCCTATGCGCCGCGCGATCTGGTCGCGGCGATCGGCGTCGTCGATGCGCAGTTGCGCGGCGCAAGGCGGCCCAAGCTGCCGCCGGGGCTCAGCCTGTTCGCGCGCGCGGGCTGATCGGCGCACAGGACGCTTGCCTGGCGGCGATCAGGCCATATGGTGGCGCGCAATTCGACGCCACCGGGGACGCACGCCAAAATGACCGACGCCATAGAGGGCCGCAGCAGCTGGCTCGACGCCGTGAAACCCTATGTCGAAAAGGCGCCGCTGGCGGCCTTTTTCCTGGGCGTCTCGTCAGGCTTTCCTTATGCGATGATCGGCGCGACGCTGACCACGCGTCTGGCGCAGGACGGCATCGACAAGAAGGCCGTTACCGCCTTCACCCTGGCGTTCCTCGTCTATAATCTCAAATGGCTATGGGCCTGGGTGGTCGATGGCGTGCGGCTGCCGATCATCGGGCGGCTGGGGCAGCGCGTGTCCTGGCTGCTGCTGGCGGGCGCTCTGGTCATGGCGGCGGTCGCCAATCTGGCGCTGGTCGATCCGACATCCAGCCTGTTGCAGACCGCCTATGCCGCCATTCTTGTCGGGGCGGCGGGCGCGACTTACGACATCGTGATCGACGCCTATCGCATCGAAACGCTCAAGCCCGAACAACTGGGCGTCGGATCGGGCATGTCGCAATATGGCTGGCGCATCGGATCGGTGGCGGCCGGTTCTCTAGCGCTGATTCTCGCGGCTCGGGTCGGCTGGCAAGGCGCCTATCTCGCCTGCGCCGCCTTTGCGTTGCCAGCGATGCTGACTGGCCTCATTCTCGGCGAACCGGAACGGCATCGCGATCCTGTCGTCCGGCGCGGCATGGGGGAGGTGATGGCGTCGATCACCGGGCCGCTGCTCGAATTTTTCCGGCGCAAGGGCGCGCTCCTAGTCCTGCTCTTCATCCTGCTGCACAAGATCGGCGACACGCTGGCGAACCTGACCTTTCGGCTTTTGTTCGACGATATGGGCTACACCAATGACGAGATCGTCATCTACGATGTCGGCATCGGCTTCTGGGCCTATCTGATCGGCATCTTCATCGGCGGCATCCTCTATGCCCGCATGGGCATGAAACGATCCGTGCTGTTCAGCCTTGTCCTGATGGGCGTGTCCAATTTCAGCTTCGCCGCGCTGGCCGCGTTGGGGAAGAGCAATTGGGGCATGGCCGGGGCGATCGGGTTCGAAAATATCGCCAGCGGCATCGGCGGCGTCACGGTCGTCGCCTATTTCTCTGCCTTGTGCGACCTGCGCTTCACCGCCGCGCAATATGCGCTGATCTCGGCGGCGGCCAGTATCGTCGGGCGTTTCCTGACCGGCACGACTGCGGGCGGCCTGATCGAGCGCTTCGGCTATGTCGATTTCTACCTGCTGACGACCGCGCTCGCCGTGCCGGGCATCCTGCTCTTCTGGCTGATGATGCGCGCCGGCCTGATCGACGCCAGCGTCGGCACCGCGGCTACGACCGAACCCGGCGATCAGCCTGCCGCGTAAAGGTCCAGCGGCCGGCCCAGGTCGCAATGCGCCTGCGCCACCGCCTGCAGGCAGGTGAGGGCGCCCAGCGCATGATCATTGCCCAGCAAGGTGCTCACCTGCTCATAGGCGGCGTTGGGATCGCGCAGCGCGTCGCCCGTCGCCTGCATCATCAGCGCTTCGTCGGCGGTCATGCGCGCGCAGCAGCAGGGCGCGACCAATATCTTGCGGCTCGACGCCCGCGCCAGTTCCAGCATCATCGCGCGCATCAGCACCAGCGGTCGGCGATAGCTCCGGCCGAACGCGCCTAGCATCGCATTGGCGGCGTGGGCGTCATTGACCCCAGCGGTGGCCATCCGGCGCATCACGAACAGGAAGAGGCGATTGCCATAGCCGCCCGGAATGGGCCGGGGCAGGTCGAGGGGGGAAGTCTCTCCATAAGTCATAGAATCGCGCCTTCTGCATAGGTCAGAGGCTATCCTACGCTATTGCGAGTCAGTCGCAAGTCTATTCAGTCGGGCAATTGCTCGTTCAGTCGCAAAATTTCGCCGGCCAGATAGAGCGAACCGCCGATCAGCAGCTTGGGCGCGTCGTCGCCGGAAGCCGCGCACTCTGTGGCAATTGCAGCGATGGCCTGGCGCGCGTCATCATGGGCGGTGCAACCGATGCCCCATTTGGCGGCGATGGCCGTGAAGCGATCGGCCGGATGATGGTCGTGGCCCGGCACCGGGAGCGCATGGATATGCGCGATCTTGCCCGCGAAGGGGGCGAGGAAGGCGTCCACTTCCTTGTTCGCCAACATGCCGATGACGAGATGGAGCTTGTGCCCCTCCAGCCGGTCTGTGGTGAAGAAGGCACCGATCGCCTCGCCCGCGCCGGCATTATGCCCGCCATCGAGCCAGGCGGTGGCGTCCTGCGGCAGGGCGTCCAGCAATGGCCCCCGGTCCAGTCGCTGCAATCGCGCGGGCCAATGCGCCCAGAGCGGCGCGGCCTTGAGCGCAGATTCGGACAAGGGCACCGCGTCCTGATGGCGTAGCATGGCGAAAGCGAGCGCGGCATTTTGCACCTGATGCGCGCCGGCCAGGCGCGGCAGCGGGGTTTCCAATCGGCCCTGCTCGTCGCGATAATGCATCCGGTCGCGATAGACGGCGGCGTCCCAGCCATCGCCCTGGCCGACCCAGAGGGTGGACGCGCGGGCGGCTGCGTCCATCATCACCGGGAAGAGCGATTCGGCGTAGCGCTGCGTCACCAGCGCTGCGCCGGCCTTGGCGATGCCGGCCTTTTCCGCGGCGATCTGGGCCAGCGTGTCGCCGAGAAAGGCCTGATGGTCGATGCCGAGCTGGGCGATGCCGCATACCGCCGGGTCGACGATGACATTGGTCGCGTCGAGCCGGCCGCCCAGGCCCACTTCGATGATGCAGGCGTCCGCAGGATGTTCGGCGAAAGCCAGGAAGGCGGCGGCCGTCGTTACCTCGAAGAAGCTGGCGTTGACGCCTTCCGCGATATCAAGAACCCGTTCAAGATAACGCGCGAGCAGCGCGTCGGAAATGAGCTGGCCCGACACGCGGATGCGTTCGTTGAAGCGCACGAGATGCGGGGAGGTGAAGACATGGACCGTCTTGCCGTCCGCTTCCATCGCCGCGCGCAGGAAGGCGCAGGTCGATCCCTTGCCGTTGGTGCCCGCGACATGGAAGATTGGTGGCAGGGCGCGGTGCGGATCGCCCAGCCGCTCCAGCAGTCGGGTGATGCGTTCCAGCCCCAATATGTCCGCGCCGGGCGAGAGCGACCAGAGCCGGTCGAGTTGCGCTTGCACTTGTGCATCGTCCGAAACCGCATGGTCGGCCATGGCGCGCCCGTCCCCCTTTAGCGCGAGCGCTGGTTCAATCCGCCGCGCGGGGCGTCAGATAGCCGATCACACGCGCCAGCGTGTCGCGCAGTTCGCCGCGATGAACGACCATGTCGATCATGCCGTGGTCCAGCAGATATTCGGCGCGCTGGAAGCCTTCGGGCAGCTTTTCGCGGATCGTGCTTTCGATCACGCGCTGGCCCGCGAAGCCGATCAGGGCATTGGGTTCGGAAATCTGGATATCGCCCAGCATGGCGTAGCTGGCCGTCACGCCGCCGGTGGTCGGATCGGTCAGCACGACGATATAGGGCAGGCCAGCCGCGTGCAGCTTCTGGATCGCCACGGTCGCGCGCGGCATCTGCATCAGGGAGAGAATACCCTCCTGCATCCGCGCGCCGCCGGCGGCGGTAAAGATGACATAGGGGCATTTATGGGCGATCGCATCGTTGACGCCCTGGATGAAGGCCGCGCCCACGCCCATGCCCATGGAGCCGCCCATGAAGGCGAAATTCTGCACGCCCATCACCAGCGGCACATCGTCGATCGCGCCGCGCGCGTTGATGAGCGCGTCCTGGTCCCCGGTCGCCGCGCGCGCAGCCTTGATCCGGTCGGGATAGCGTTTGGAATCCCGGAATTTAAGCGGGTCTTCCTGCACATGCGGCGTCGGCAGCAGGATGAAGCCGGCGTCCAATATATGTTCGAACCGTTCCGACGGGCCGATGCGGCCATGATGATCGCAGCGGGGGCATACGGACAGATTTTCTTCCCATTCCTTGATGAAGATCATCTCGTTGCAGGACGGGCATTTGTGCCACAGCGTTTCGGCGGTGGTTTCCTTCTTGGTGAAGGGCAGGGCGTTGCGAACGCGGTTGATCCAGCTCATGCGGCGGTCTCCCGAATATGAAGGGCGTCGCGCAGCGTGGCGACGAAGTCCTGGACGAAGGGCGCGGCGGCGTCGCCATGCGACCCGATGATATCGACGATGGCCGAGCCGACGACCACGCCGTCGGCGATCCGGCCGATGGCGGCAGCCTGTTCCGGCCCGCGTACGCCAAAGCCGACCGCGACCGGCAGGTCGGTGGCGGCCTTCAGCTTATCGACGGCGATTTCGATATTGGCCTGCGCCGCCGATTGCTTGCCGGTGATGCCCGCGACCGAGACATGGTAGAGGAAGCCGCTGGCGCCATCGAGCACCGCGGGCAGACGCGCCGCGTCGGTCGTGGGGGTAGCCAAGCGGATGAGGTGAACGCCGGCTGCGCGCAGGGCAGGGCCGATCTCGGCATCTTCCTCCGGCGGGATATCGACGCAGATCACGCCATCGACGCCAGCCGCCTTGCACTGATCGGCGAACCAGTCGGCGCCGCGGATCAGCATCGGATTGGCATAGCCCATCAGGACGATCGGCGTGTCGGCATGACGCGCGCGGAAATCGGCGGCGAGGGCGAAGATATGCTTGGTCTTCGTGCCCGACCCCAGGCTGCGCAGGTTCGCCAGTTCGATCGCCGGACCATCAGCCATCGGATCGGTGAAGGGCATCCCCAGTTCGATGATGTCTGCGCCGCCCGCGACCAGCGCATCGAGGATGGCGGGGGTCGATGCGACATCAGGGTCGCCAGCGGTGACGAAGGTGATGAGCGCGGCGCGGCCCTGCGCCTTGCAAGCGGCGAAGCGGGAAGCCAGACGGTCCATATTCACATCTCCACTCCCAGCGCGTCGGCGACGGTGAAGATATCCTTGTCCCCCCGGCCCGACAGGTTGATGACGATGATCTTGTCGGCATTTAGCGTCGGTGCGATCTGTTCGGCGGCGGCAACCGCATGGGCGGATTCGAGCGCGGGGATGATTCCTTCCAGCTTGCTGAGCGTCTGGAAGCTCGTCAGCGCCTCTTCATCTTTGATCGGCATATATTGGACCCGGCCGATCTCGTGCAGCCAGCTATGTTCCGGCCCGATGCCGGGATAGTCTAGGCCAGCAGAAATGCTGTGCGCTTCCGTGATCTGGCCGTCTTCGTCCTGGAGCAGATAGGTGCGGTTGCCGTGCAAGATGCCCGACACGCCGCCGGCCAGCGAGGCGGCGTGTTTCCCGTCCAGCCCTTCGCCGGCCGCTTCCACGCCGATCATCGCAACTTCTGGGTCGTCCAGAAAGGGGTGGAACAGGCCGATGGCGTTGGAGCCGCCACCGACCGGCGCGATGAGCATGTCGGGCAGGCGACCTTCAGCCTCCATGATCTGCGCACGGGTTTCCTTGCCGATGATCGACTGGAAATCGCGGACCAGTTCGGGATAGGGGTGCGGGCCGGCCGCCGTGCCGATGATGTAGAAAGTATCATGCACGTTCGACACCCAGTAGCGCAGGGCGTCGTTCATCGAATCCTTGAGCGTGGACGACCCCGAATGAACCGGGATGACTTCCGCGCCCAGCAGCTTCATGCGGAAGACGTTGGGCTTCTGCCGCTCGACATCCTTCGCGCCCATGAAGATCTTGCATTCCATGCCGAACAGGGCGGCGACGGTCGCGGTCGCGACGCCGTGTTGGCCTGCACCGGTTTCGGCGATGACTTTCTTCTTGCCCATGCGGCGGGCGAGCAGCGCCTGGCCGATGCAATTGTTGATCTTGTGCGCGCCGGTATGGTTCAACTCTTCGCGCTTCAGGTAGATTTTCGCGCCCTTGCCTGCGGGAGCCTTGGCGCGGAGCGCCTCGGTCAGCCGCCCAGCATAATAAAGTGGGTTGGGGCGGCCGACATAGCTACGCAACAATTCGGCGAACTCGGCGTCGAAGGCGGGATCGGCCTTGGCGGTCTTGTAGACCTTCTCCAGTTCCAGGATCAGTGGCATCAGCGTTTCGGCGACGTAGCGGCCGCCGAACGCGCCGAAATGGCCGCTGGCGTCGGGCTGCGATCGCAGGCTGTTGGGCAAGCTCAGTGTGTCGGTCATGGTGTCAGTCTTTCCGGGACAAAATAGGGCGTTCGCTTCGATGAAAGGGAAGCGATCAGCGCCATCGTTGTCCAATGCGCATCACGAGGGATGTCTGCGTCAACATGCGGACACCGCTTTGCAGAAGGCCATGATCTTGTCCACACTCTTGATGCCCGGCGCGCTCTCGACGCCGGACGAAATATCGATCAGGCGCGCGCCGCTGATGCAGATCGCCTCGACGACATTGTCGCTCGAAAGCCCCCCTGAAAGCCCCCATGGCGCCGGGATGGCCAACCCGCGCAGCAGCGTCCAGTCGAAGCGAAGCCCCATGCCACCGGGCAGCGCCGCGCCGTCGGGCGTCTTGGCATCGAACAGCAACAGGTCGGCCGCGCCCACATAAGCGCTGGCGCTATCGATGTCGGCGCGGGTCTTTACCGCGATCGCCTTCCACACCGGCAGGCCGAACCGCGCGCGGATGGCGGCGACGCGCTGCGGGCTTTCCTTGCCATGCAATTGCAGCGCGGTGAGGGCGCCGGCGCCGACCAATTCGCCCAGCATCTCGTCGGTCGGATCGACGACGACCGCGACCTTTTCGATATGGGCCGGGGCATGGGCGGCCAGGCCGCGAATCTGGTCGGCCTCCACATGGCGCGGGCTTTTGGCGAAATGGACGAACCCGATATGGCTCGCCCCGGCGCTGACCGCCGCGCCCACCGTTTCGGGCGTGGACAGACCACAAATCTTGATCGCGAGTCGGGACATGCTGCGGGCTTTAGCGGGGAAGCGCGCGCAAGTCACATGGCGGTCGCGGTCAGGTCCATATCATGCAGCGCCAGCCATTGGTCGGCATGGGCGATGCAGGCTGCGCCCAGGAAACGGTCGAGCGTCGCGACGATATCCGCGTCGCTCATGTCGCGAGGATCGAGCGGCGGATGCCAATGCAGCGCAAAATGCGGGCCTTTTGTGCGCACCAGATAAAAGGGCAGGAAGCGCGCGCCGACCTTGCGCGCCAGGCGCAGCGCGATCGACAGGTTGCCCGACGGCTCGATCGACCGGCCGAAGGTGGGGAACCAGACCTGACGCTCGCGTCGTTCGTCGGCCAATATATAGAGGGTCGCCCGGTCCTTTTGGGTCAGGTGCTTAAGGACGCCGCGTGCCGCGCCGCCGCCGCCGATCGCTTCGCCCATATAGCTGGAGCGCGCCCTTTTGAGTTGGGCGGCGATCCTGGGGTCTTCGGGGTCTTCATAGACGCCAAGGCCGGGTCGGTCGGTCGACCATTTGATATAGGCGGCCAGCAGATCCCAATTGCCCAGATGGCAGGTGAAGGCGACCATGGGACCGGGACCTTCCAAAACCGCCTGGTACCCGACCCGGTCGATTACGGTGACATGAGCGTCGTTCACCAGCCGATCGATATTGGCGAGTTCGGCCATGGTGCGTCCGATATTCGTCCAGCGGCGTGTCAATATGGCTTCCCGATCGGCATCGGGTAGGTCGGGGCGCAAAAGGGCGAGGTTGGCGCGCGCGCGCGCGTCGCGCAATTTCATATTGCGGCGTGCGACATGGGCCGACAGCCAGCCCCCGAACCAGGAGGCCAGGCGGGCGGGCAGCAACCGCATCACGATGAAGAGAAAGGGGTTGGAGAGCATCGCCCAAGCGTCATACAGCAGCGTGCATGACGGTAAAGAGGCGTGGGCGTTGTGATGATGTTGTGGGTCTGGTTCTTGTTACAGGCGCTGACTGTGTTGGGCGTCGTCAATTATGGGCGCAACCTGCCCAAGGACCGGAAAGAGGAAGCGCCCGATGGCGTCGTGCTGATCCTCAGCGTCCGTGACGATTGGGATGGCGGCGATGAATTGATCGCGCGGTTGAAGGCGCAAAGCGCGCCGTTCCGCCTGTTGCTGGCGACGTCGGGCGCCTGCCCGGCGGCCGAGGCATTGCGAGCGCGGGAGGGCGACTGGGTGCAACTCGTCGCAGCGGGGATGGCGCAGGATGAAGGACGCAAGGTCCACAAGTTGCGCGCGGCCCTGCGAGCGTTGCGTGCCGACGATCGCTACCTGGTCTTCATCGACGCCGATATCGAGCCGCCGACGCGGCTGGTCGGGCGGCTGCTTTTCCCGCTGGTGCGGGGAAAAGCCGACATCGTCACTGGCTATCGCCTGCTGCTGCCGGAAAGCGGAGCGGTGGCGACCTTGGTCGGCGCGGTCGAGTTGCAGTTGGCGACGCTGCCGCGGTTCGCCAGCGCGACCATGCCCTGGGGCGGGGCCATGGCCTTGACGCGGGCGGTGGCGGATCGGCTGGACCTGGGCGCGGCGCTGGCCGGTCGCCTGTCCGACGACATGACGATCGGGCTGGCGGGCTGGCGCGCGCAATTGCGGCTGCGGCCGGTGCGCGACCTGCTGGTGGCGAGTCCGCTGGAAGGGCGCATCGCCGACCTGCTGGATTTCGGCGTTCGCCAGTACCGTCATATCGCCACCAACAGCATCGGCATGTGGGGCCTGGCAACCGGCGTGGTCGCGGTGCAGGCGGCCGCTTGGGCCTGGGCGCTGGGCTGGGGCGGCTGGATCGCGGTCGCGATCGGCTATGGCGCTGCGTGGAGCCGGGCGCTGGTGCGGCGATCGATCATCGGCGCGGTGCTGGAGCCGAAACAGGCGGTGAAGGCGCGGCGATCGCTGCTATGGGATATGGTGGCGCCCTTCGCTGTGACATGGGCGCATCTGGCGGTGCAGGCGATGGCCGTCATGTCCAACCATATCCGCTGGGGCGGCTGGGACTATCGGGTCAGTCGCGGCCGCGTAACGGGGATGCAGCGCGTCCCCTGATCAACACATGCCGGCGGATCAAAATCCTGCCGGAAACTGGTGCCGCCCATCGTCGCCGATGCGCAGCACGACCTTGCCCGCAACCGCGCTGATCGGCAGGTCGGCATAGAGATGGGGGAATAGCGCGCCGCCGCGCGATTCCTCCCATTTGATCGTATCGCCGAACGGCGCCAGATCGATCATCAGCATGACCAGCCGGTCCTGCCCGGCAAAATGCTTGGCCACCGTCTCGGCCGCCTGGTCGCGGGTCGACATATGGATATAACCGTCCGTCAGGTCGATCGGCGCGCCTTTGAACACGCCGTCGGCCTTGAACTGTTCATATTGCTCCGCCGTCAGCACCTTGTAGGCGAACAGGTCGCTCATGCTACCGGCGTAGCCTCGGTCGGTTCGGCCTCCTCGCTTTCCTCGATCTTGGCGGCGCTCACGACATGTTCGTCCTTGGCCACATCGAACAGGCGGACGCCCGCCGAATTGCGGCCGATGACGCGCAGGCTGTCGAGGCCCATACGGATCAACTTCGCCTGGTCGGTGACCAGCATCAACTGATCGGCCTGGGTAGCGGCGAAGCTGGCGACCACGGGGCCGTTGCGGCCGATATTGTCGATATTGGTGATGCCCTGACCACCGCGCCCGGTGCGGCGATAGTCATAGGCGGACGACAGCTTGCCATAGCCATTGGCGCAGACGGTCAGAATGAACTGCTCATTTTCCCGCATATGGACGAACATGGCCTGATCGGCCATTTCGCCCTCCTTTTCCGGCTTCCACGGGGCGAAACGCAGATAATCCTCGCGCTGTTCCTGCTCCGCGCCGGACCGATGCAGGATCGACAACGAGATCACCTCGTCATCATTTTTGAGCGTCATGCCACGCACGCCGGTGGAAGTGCGGCTCTGGAATTCGCGCACGTCGGTCGCGGCGAAGCGGATCGCCTTGCCCTGGCGGGTAGCGAGCAGAACGTCATCCTCTTCGGTCAGCAGCGCCACGCCGATCAGGCGATCTTCGCTACCCTCATCGAAGCGCATCGCCAGCTTGCCGTTGCTTGGCACATTGGCGAAGGCGTCCATGCTGTTGCGTCGAACTGTCCCGTTCGCTGTCGCGAACATGACGTGCAGATCCTTCCAGCTATCCTCGTCTTCGGGCAGCGGCAGCACGGTGCGGATGGTTTCGCCGGGGCCGAGCGGCAGCAGGTTGACCATCGGCCGACCGCGCGTCGCCGGGCCGCCTTCGGGCAAGCGCCACACCTTCATGCGATAGACCTTGCCGGCGGTTGAGAAGAACAGCACCGGCGTATGGGTCGACGTCACGAACATTTCGGTGACGGCGTCCTCATCTTTGGTCGCCATGCCGGACCGGCCTTTGCCGCCGCGCGCCTGAGCGCGGAAGCTTTCGAGCGGGGTGCGCTTGATATAGCCCTGCACGGTGACGGTGACGACCATCTCCTCGCGCTCGATCAGATCCTCGTCCTCGATGCCGTCGGCGGCGGCGGTGATCTCCGACAGGCGCGGGGTCGCAAATTCCTTTTCGATCGCCTCCAACTCTTCGCGCATCACCGCATAGAGTTTCACCCGGTCGCCCAATATGGCGAGATATTCGGCGATCGCCTCGGCCAGTTCGGCCAGTTCCTTGCCGATTTCGTCGCGGCCCAGAGCGGTCAGGCGATGCAGGCGCAGGTCCAGGATCGCGCGGACCTGAATGTCGCTCAACTTGTAGATGTCGCCATGGACATCCGTCTCGATCGCTTCGACCAGGCGCAGATAGGGGGCGATCTCGCCGATCGGCCATTCGCGCGCCAGTAGCCTTTCGCGGGCTTCGGCCGGGCTGGACGATCCGCGGATGATCTTGACCATTTCGTCAAGATTGCTGACCGCGACGACCAGGCCCAGCAAGATATGCGCCCGGTCGCGCGCCTTGTTCAGTTCGAACTTGGTGCGGCGGGTGATGACCTCTTCGCGGAACTTGACGAAGGCTTCGATGATCTCACGCAGGCCCAGCAATTCGGGGCGACCGCCGCGGATCGCCAGCATGTTGGCCGGGAAACTCGACTGGGCCGGCGTGTTGCGCCACAACTGGTTCAGCACGACTTCGGGGGTCGCGTCGCGCTTCAGGTCCATGACGATCCGCACGCCTTCACGGCTGGACTCGTCGCGAATGTCGCTGATGCCTTCGATCCGCTTGTCCTTGGCGGCTTCGGCGATCTTTTCAACCAGGCCGTTCTTGCCGACCTGATAGGGGATGGCGGTCAGGACGATCGACTGGCGGTCGCCGCGCCCTTCCTCGACCACATGGCGCGAGCGCATCATGATGGAGCCGCGGCCGGTATGATAGGCGCTGCGCGCGCCCGACTGGCCCAGGATCAGCGGCGCGGTGGGGAAATCGGGACCGGGGACGATGGCGATCAGTTCGTCGGTCGTGATGCCGGGATTGTCGATATAGGCGAGGCAGGCGCGCAGCACTTCGCCCAGATTATGCGGCGGGATATTGGTCGCCATGCCGACCGCGATGCCGCCTGCACCATTGACGAGCAAATTGGGGAATCGCGCGGGCAGAACCTGCGGCTCGCTTTCCGATGCATCATAGTTGGGCGTGAAGTCGACCGTGTCCTTGTCGAGATCGTCCAGCAGCGCCGTCGCGACCTTCGCCAGGCGCGCTTCGGTGTAGCGCATGGCCGCTGGCGGATCGGGGTCCATGGAACCGAAATTCCCCTGACCGTCGATCAGCGGAACCCGCATCGACCAGTCCTGAGTCATGCGTGCCAAGGCGTCGTAGATCGAACTGTCGCCATGCGGGTGATATTTACCCATCACCTCACCGACCAGACGGGCCGACTTGCGATAGGGGCGGTTGTAGACGAAGCCCGATTCCTGGGCAGAGAAGAGAATGCGGCGATGAACCGGCTTCAACCCGTCGCGCACGTCCGGTAGGGCGCGGGCCACGATGACGGACATGGCATAGTCGAGATAGCTTGCCTTCATCTCGTCCACGATGGAGATGGGGCTGATATCCGAAGGGTCGGCGAGGACGGTCTCGTCGGTCAATGCGATTCTCTTTTTCAGGATGGATTCTGTTGCTCAACCCCTAGCTGAGCGAAACAAATCTGTCACCCCTTGGCCACGCCCGCGCGCCCGCATGTGCAACCAGGGCGCTATGGGGAGTGGATATGTTCGCAAGTGGAACGAAGCGGCTGTATAACGGTTGCAAAATCTGACGATATCGGCTTGTTCAATGGCCGTTCACGCGCCGTCCCCTAATCGGCGCTCAACCGCGAAAGGTCGCCTGCTGTTCCCCCGTCAGGCGCGCAAAGGAGATGAGGATCATGCGTTTTGTTACCCCGGTGGCGCTCGCGCTGGCTTTGGCTATGACCGGTGGCGCGATCAGCGCCCCTGCCTTCGCTGCGAAGAAGGAAGAGAAGAAGGCCGGCCCGAAGCTCAACGTGTCGCCTGACGTCATCAAGGCGCTGCAAACCGCGCAAAAGGCTTCCGAAGCGCAGGATTTTGCGGGCGCCAAAGCCGCACTGGCCGAAGCGGACAGCAAGGCCACGTCGAATGACGACAAATATCAGATCGGCGCGATCAAGCTGAACACCTCGATCGCCGCCAAGGACACGGCCTTGCAGAGCGAAGCGCTCAACCAGATGCTCGATAGCGGCCTGACCCCGCCTGAACAGGCAGGCCAGTTCAATGCGATCGCCGCCGATCAGGCGATGGCCGCGAAGAATTACGACGTGGCGATCCAGCGCGGCCAGGCGGCGCTTGCCGCCGGATACAAAGCGGAATCGGTGCAGCCCACCATCGCCCAGGCCTATTTCGGCAAGGCGGGCACCGGCAATGGTTCGGTCGAGCCGGCGCGCGGCTTCAATCAGCAGGGTCTGACGGCGCTGAAGGCCGCGGCTGATGCGATGAAGGCGGCGGGCCAGCAGGTTCCGGCCCAATGGTATCAGATCGGCGTCAGCCGGGCCGAGGCGGCCAAGCTGCCGGACGTGACCGAATGGGCGAAGATGGCCTATCAGGCTGAACCGAGCGGTCAGAATCTGCGGACACTGGTGCGCCTGTTCCAGCGCGCCAACCCCAATATTTCGAACCGCGAAAATCTTGACGTTCTGCGTCTTCTGTCGGTTTCGGGCGGCCTGGTCATTGCGGCCGACTATACCGAATATGCCGAAATGGCCTCGAAGACCGGCATTTATGGCGAGGTCAAGACCGCCATTGACGCTGGCCGGTCCAAGGGCGTGCTGAACGCGACCCAGGGCGCTGACGTCTATCAGACCGCCGTGCCGAAGATCGCAGGCGACAAGAGCACGCTGGGTGCGGCCGAAGCCGACGCGCAGAAGGCTGCCAACGGCAAGATCGCAGCCGCCACCGGCGACGCTTATCTTGGCTATGGCGATTACGCCAAGGCTGCGGCCATGTTCGAACTCGCCAAGCAGAAGGGCGGCGTGGAAGCGGACGAGATTAATTCGCGACTTGGCATCGCCAAGACGCTGGGCGGCGACACGGCTGGCGCCAAGGCCGCGTTTGAAGCGGTGCAGGCCGGTTCGCGCAAGCAGGTCGCTGGCCTGTGGCTTGCCTATCTGGGCACCAAGGGGGCCTGATGATTATCCATGGGCGCGTGCTGGCCGCGCGCCCATGGGCTTTGAAGACTATATTTTCGGGGGAGCCGGGGCGGCCCATGCGCATCGATATCAAGATTTCCCGCCTGCCGCTGGCGGCGCTGGCGGCCGCCATTGCGGTCGTCGCAACGCCTGTGGCAGCAAAGAAGAAAGCGCCGGCCGTGGTCGGCCCGCCGATCGAAATGTCCGACGGTTTTCGCGCTGGCGCGCAAGCGGCCGAAGCGGCGCTCAAGGCGCGTGATGTGGCGACGGCGAGCGCCCGCATCGCATCGCTCATCCCCACCAATGATTTTGAATCTTATGTGGCGGCAGGCATGCGCTTCCAACTCGCCGCGCAACGCCGCGACGTGCAGGCCGAACGTATCGCCCTGACCGACCTGTTCAAGACCACGGCCCTGCCGCGCAGCGAAGCGCCGCGGTTGCGCTATGTCGCGGCCTATTTGTCCTACATGGTCGGCAATTATACGGACGCCACCGCGCAGCTCGATTACGCCAAGACGCTGGGGTATGACGGCATCGACGCAACCATGTTGCGCGCTGATATCGCATTGCGCCGCAACAAGCCCAAGGACGCCCGCCCCTTCGTGCAGGAAGCCATAGCCCGCCACAAAGCGTCGGGTCAGCCGGTGCCGCTGGCTTGGATCGATCGGGCGATCTCCATGGCCTATCAGGCCGGTGACTGGACTGAAGTCGGGCAACTCTATCGCGACCGGCTGAACCAGCGGGATGGCAAGGAAGAATGGCGATCCGCGCTGGTTAATTACCAATCGGCCGCTGAACTGGAGCCGCAACTGCAGCTCGATCTTTACCGTCTGCAGGCGGCCAATGGCGCGATGGCGAGCGAGCGCGACTATCAGGCCTATGCGCAGGCGGCGGAGAAATCAGGCTATTATTCCGAAGCCAAGGCGATCATCGAATCCGGCCGCAAGGCGGGCAAGTTGACTCCGACCCAGAGCGTGACCAGCCAGTTGCTCAAGAGCGTTACACCCAAGGCGACGAAGGAAATCGTCGCTCTGCCCGCAATTGCGAAAAAAGCGGCGGTGGCAGGCAATGGCAAGGATGCGCTGGCCGTCGCGGACAGCTATTTCTCGCTAGGCCAATTCCCGCAGGCGGTCGAACAATATCGGCTGGCGCTGAGCAAGGGCGGGATCGACGAAGGGCGCGCCAATGCGCGGCTGGGCGTGGCGCTGGCCCGGTCCGGCGACCTGCCCAGCGCCCAGGCGACCCTGGCGCGGGTCAGTGGTCCCTGGACCGCAATCGCGGGTTTCTGGACCGCCTGGGCGCAGCATCAGGATCGCAAGGTCGGCTGACGCGCCGGACCCCCTGCGCCGTCCGGGTTCAGACGGGCAGGGGGACGCCGGGCTGGTTCTTTGATGTGCGGATGGTGAGCGACGTCTTGACGCTGACCACATTGGGCGCTGGCGTCAATTTCGACGTCAGGAACTGCTGGAAGCTTTGCAAGTCGCGCGCCACCACTTTCAGGATGAAGTCGATTTCGCCGTTCAGCATGTGACATTCGCGCACTTCGGGCAGCGATGCGACATGGTCCTGAAACGCTTTCAGATCGGCCTCCGCCTGGCTTTTCAGGCTGACCATGGCGAACACGGTGATGGTGTAGCCAAGCATCGCCGGATCGACGACGGCATGGTAGGATTTGATCGCGCCGGCTTCCTCCAGCGCGCGCACGCGACGCAGGCAGGGGGGCGCCGTCAGGCCGACTTTGCGTGCCAATTCCACATTGGTCATCCTGCCGTCCTGTTGCAGTTCGCCCAGAATCTGCATGTCGATGTCGTCGATATTGGGGCCGGCCATTATTTCGCTTATTTCCTGTCCTGTTTATGCGACCCATCATAATAATGTTTCAGGGCAATGCAATTGTCCCACTATGCGACGATCGCTTTCGTTCGCGGCATCGGGGCCTTTTCCTTTCCGCGTGGAGCGCCTATCGATGACCGGGGCCGTATCCGTGCGCTGCGGGGCACAGGCTGATAACCCGCATGATTTGGGGATTTTGGTGCGTTTCGACGATCTCATGCAGACAGTGCTGGCGGCGCAGGACCGTAGCGGGCTGGGCGCGGTGACGTTGTGGCGCCAATGTGTCGACCTCCTTGCCCAGCGCGATAGGCCGGATCGGCCCGCCATGGCCGCGTCGGCGCGTGGCGCGCTGCTCGACCGGCTGTCCGCGCTACGGCCGCAACTGACTGAAACGCAACGAATCGCGACGGTCGTGGAATTGGGCGGTCGCCTGCGCTCGCCCAGCCTGGTCGCCTTCTTCGCCAATGATCGGCCCTCGATCGCCGCCGCCGCCACGGCGCGGGCACAGTTGCCGGAAACGGCCTGGATCGACCTGCTGCCGCATCTGACGCCCACGGCGCGCGGCGTGCTGCGCGGTCGGCGCGATATCGGTCCGGCAACGCGGCAGGCGCTCGAAGCCTTCGGCGCGCATGATCTGGTCCTGTCCACCGCGCGGCAGGACATGATCGGCAACAGCGACATGATCCTGACGCCGGAGATGCTGGCGAAACCTGATCCCTCGCCCGTCGAGCCAAGGGCATCCGCGAAGGTGACGCCGCTTCGCCCGCAACCGGGCGACGAAGGTCAGATCCGCAACCTGGTCGATCGGATTGCGCGCTTCACAAGCGCGCGCAAGCCGCCCGAAGCCGCCAATGGCGACGCTTTTCCCGACAGAGAGGCCGCGCCCCGCGACTTCACGTTCGAAACCGATGCAGAGGGCATCATCCTGTGGATCGATCAGGGACCGCGCGCGGCGTTGATCGGGCTGATGCTGGGCGATGTCGCGCTCGAAGGCGGCAGCGGACCCGACGCCCATGTCGCCGGCGCTTTCGCGCGCCGCAGCGGCTTCCAGAATGGGCGCTATACTATCGTCGGCGGGGCTATGGCGGGCGAGTGGCGTCTGTCCGCAACGCCCTTTTTCGACACCCGCTCAGGCCGTTTCCAGGGCTATCGCGGACAGGCGCGCCGTCCTTTCCTGCATGAAGTCGCCAGCGAACCCAAGCCCGCAGCCATGGCCATTGCCGGACTGTCGGCCGACTCGTTGCGGCAATTGGTCCATGAATTGCGCACGCCCCTGAACGCCATATTGGGCTTTGCCGAGATCATCGAACAGGAATTGTTCGGCGCGGCCGGCATCCAATATCGCGACATGGCGGGCAAGATCGCGGTTGATGCGCGCCACCTGCTCGCGGCGTTCGACGATCTGGATCTGGCGGCCAGGGTGTCGCGCGGCGACGGCGCGACCATGCCCCAGCTTATCGACCCGGCGCTGTTGGTGACGCAGATCTCGACGCGCTTTGCCGATCAGGGCGCCGTCGGCATCGACATCGCCATCGCACCAGGCCTGCCGCAGGTGCGGATCGATCCGGTGCAGGGCGAACGGATGGTGCAGCATCTGCTGCGCACCGCCATTTCGGTCGCGCCGGTCGCCGAACCGGTGACTGGCGCCTGCTGGTTTCAGCCGGACGGCGCGGCCGGGCGGGTTGTCTTCGCGATCGACCGCCCCTCCACCCTGGTCGGCATGGACGAGGCGCAACTGCTAGATCCGGGCTATGACGCCAGCGGCGATTGGGTCGATGGTCCGTTGCTGGGCCTGGGCTTTTCGCTGCGGCTGATCCGCGGCCTGGCCGCCACGTGCGGCGGCGGACTGACGATTGAGCCGGGACGGCTGCTGCTGACCATCCCCGCGGTCGCGGTCGCCAGCGGTCTGGCCGATCACGCCTGAAGGGCTAGGCATGAGGCCAAGTCTGAAGGGGGCAGGGAAACCCTATCGCAACCATTGAGCGATAGAGATGCGACATGACTGCTCAACTTCATGATGGCAATCTGCTCCGGCCGCCGCTGGCGCAGGACATGATCGCCCTCGATCCCGCCTTCGGCGCCCGTTTCATGCTGTTCGTCGATACCGAGGAAGAGTTTGACTGGGATGCGCCGTTCAGCCGCGCCAGCAATCGCGTCACGGCCCTGCCGGGCATGGCGCGCGGTCAGGCCTATTTCGCCGCCGCTGGGGTCAAGCCTATCTATGTCACCGATTATCCAGTGATCGACAGCGATGCGGCGGCCGCAATGATGGGACAATGGGTTAATGATGGCGCGGCCGATATCGGCGCGCACCTCCACCCCTGGGTCAATCCGCCCCATGTGGAGGATGTGAACGCGGCCAACAGCTATGTCGGCTTCCTCCCTGAAGCGATCGAGCGCGCCAAGCTGGAGGCGCTCTGCCAGCGCATCGAGGAACGGTTCGGCCGTCGCCCCATCGCCTATCGCGCCGGGCGCTATGGCGTTGGCGCCAGCAGCGCACGCTTGCTGGAGGAGGCGGGCTTTCGCCTCGACAGTTCGGTCCGCAGCCGGTTCGACTATAGCCACCAGAATGGCCCCGATTTCCATGGCCTGCCGCAACATCCTTATTGGGCGGGACCGACCCGGTCGCTGATCGAATTGCCGCTGTCCACGGCCTTTGCCGGGCTGCTGCGCGGCGGCGGCGAGCGCCTGTATCGCGCGGCGCAGGCGATGGGGCCGCTGGCGGGAGCCCTGTCGCGCGCCCGGATGCTCAGCCGCATCCCGCTGACGCCTGAAGGTGTGCCGCTGCATGAGGCGATATCGGCGATCGACGCGCTGATCGATGAAGGCGTGCGCGTGCTGAATTTCAGCTTCCATTCGCCCACGCTGGAGCCTGGACATACGCCTTATGTCCGTACTGAAGGCGATCGGACGACCTTTTACCGCTGGTGGGACGGCGTGCTGACCCATCTGGAGCGCCGCGGCGTTACCGCCGCCAGCCTGGATCAATTCATTGCCGCAGTCCCTATGCGCGGACGGGCTTGCCAAGCGGCGTGATGCTGCCTATCGGCAGCGCAGGTGGGGCCTGTAGCTCAATTGGTTAGAGCTGTCCGCTCATAACGGATAGGTTGCGGGTTCAAGTCCTGCCGGGCCCACCAAAACTACCATCCAGCACTATTCCATGCTATCAATAATCCCTTGTAAAACAAAGGATTATACAGCCATGAGCGTTCAGAATAGTCCGTAGCAGTTTGAAACTGTTCACGAATCGAGGGGTAGATTTGGGGGTATCGGAGCTCCGATTTTGGGGTATTTTTCCGATGGCACTCACACATAATAAGATTGCAAACGCCAAGCCCACATCGCGGGATTATAAATTGTTTGATTCGAAAGGCTTGTTCCTGATCGTCTCGCCGGCGGGAGGAAAGTCATGGCGCTTTAAATATCGCTTCGGCGAGCGTGAGCGACTTTTGACCCTGGGTAAGTTTCCCGACCTCGGTTTGGTCGCGGCGCGGGAGGCTCGCACAAAGGCCGCCGAACTTCTCGCGCAGGGCAAAAACCCTGCCATCGAGAAGAAGAAGGTGAAGATGCAGCGCCGGGCGGCATCGGAGGCGACGTTCCGCAAGCTCGGCAACGAATGGCTCGCAGACATGAAACCGACTTGGTCGCTTTCGAATTACACGCGTGTCAAGAATCGGCTGGACCGCGATCTCTTTCCGCAATTTGGAAGCATTCCAGTCGGCGACATAGAAAGCGAGGCGATCTTGCGCGCGCTGCGAAGGATTGAGGCGAGAGGATCGATCGAGACCGCCAAGCGTGTGCGCGGCTATGTCCATAGCATCTTCAAACGGGCAAAGGGAGAGAGGCTTGTCGAGCTCCCCATCCTCATGGAGATCGATGAGATCAAAAGCGCATTGAAGCCCGCGCGGCGGGGGCGACGTCAGCCCGCGCTGACCGAGGTCGCTGATATCATCGAGTTCCAGCGCTGTGTCGATCGATCAACCTCGAATCTTTTGACGAAACTGGCATCCCGGCTTTTGGGCCTGACCCTGGTGCGCGTTGGCGTCCTGCGGGCAGCACCATGGTCGGAGTTTCAGGGAATAGATTGGGACGATCCTGATACACCGCCAGATCAACCGATCTGGCGTATCCCGGCGAGCCGGATGAAACTTGTCGTCGAGGACAAGGAAAATCCAGCCTTCGGGCACGACGTCCCTCTCTGCCATCAAGCCGTCGAAGTGCTCAGAATTATTCGGATGATCACAGGAAGCCTTCCGATCCTGTTTCCGAGCGCGAAAGGCTGGAGGCAACCCATGTCGGATGCAGCGCTCAGCACAATGTACAAGCGCATGGCAGGGGGACGGTATCAAGGCCAGATGGTGCCTCATGGTTGGCGTTCATCATTCTCGACGATCATGAATGAACGGGCCGCCGATCTTGAACGCGACGGCGATCGGATGGTCATCGACATGATCCTGGCGCACGTTCCTGAAGGCGTTTCTGCTTCGGAATGGTCCTATAATCGATCGCGTTATCGAAGGCCGCGGACCTCGCTCCATCAGGTGTGGGCTGACATGATTTCCGAGGGACTGGTGTCTCCTCACGAACTTCTATCGCGGGAGACGAGCCTGAAGGGAGACACGGCGGCCTGAATGTGCCGGTCGCTCCCATCGGCTGTATGGGAGCGACCGATACAACAACGCCGGCCTCCGGATCAGGCTTGGCTTGGTGGCAAATAGCCGCGAAGTTCGATCCTCGCAGGACTGTTCGAGGGCCGATATCCCATAGGGTTCGCGATGAACTCCTCGATCTCGCTCTCATACCAGGCAACCGCCCGAACACCGATGCGCAGGCGTCTAGGGAACCGGCCTGCGAGCTCGCGACGATAGATCGTCGATATCGGCATGCCGGTCCTCGAAATGACCGCCTTCAGCCTCAAAAGCCGATCCGTCTGGCGCCTTCGATCCCGATATGAGGGGTCTGGCTCTGAGTTTGGATAACGTTCACGTGTCATTGAGCATCCTTCTTGATGAAGGTCTGCCCGCCGTCGGAAATTATGCTTCAGTTCGCACCACGTATCAAGCTGGCTTGAGTCATGATCTCAATGTTTGCGGCGCTCGCCCGGTGACGATTACTCCGACGAGGCGATGAGCGGACTGAGGGGAGGTTGCTAGGTGAAACGGTGGAAAACCCACAAAAATTGAGGCATTTCCGCTTTCGTGAGGCGGTCAGGGTGATATGTTGTCTACAAGGAACAACTTATGCCGAATGCAGATCAGGACAGGCCCGGTTTAGCCGATAGTCGACCACTTAGGATCGGCGACTGGTTATGGCGTCCAGTCTACGCGAAGCTCTGGTGGTCCGCTGTTCCGCTCTATTGGGGCGGAATGGCTGCCAGTGAGCACGTGCAGCGACTCGGCGATTTCTACGGCTCAGCGGCAGCCGGGTTTTTGACGATCTTCTTTTTCCCGCCTCTCGTCGCATTCATCCTGTGTTTCGGCTTCTTCCGTGAGTGGTTGGCCGCGCAGTCTCATGCCGACAGTGATGCCGAAGTCGCAGATGAGATGTTTCTCGGCGCTGACAGCTACGGGCCGTCGGGAATGCCGTGCGAATTCGATCCTTTGGATCCCCGCTCTGGAACACTTTGGGTCGGTAATACCCTCAATCCGTTGAACGCAGCCTATATCAATCGCGCTTCTTAAAGGCGGAGTTTCCATCCGCTGGCCCGTTATCTAGATCGTTCGAAAAGCCGCCACTACGGAGGATAGACGCTTGTTCGATCGAGTTTATCGGAGCGGTCAGGTCTGTCGTCCCTCGTCTGCTGTCCGCCTCGCCGAGATACCGGTTACGGAGCCCCTGGGGACCCAGAATCTCAGATGATAGCTGATCTGCGAATTCTGCGCTTGGATTTGCCGATCGGGATGCTGCTTTCTCTGCCTTCGCTATCGCTTCGCGCACATCGTAATTGACGACATTTAGCTGAGAGTTGGCTGTCTCGCTTGTGATGCTGCTTTCCTGTGACGAGGCACCTATGGAGCCTCCACTTCGACCGGTAGCGCCTCGAGACGGGGCTGACGCTTTGCCAAGGGGGGCGCCGCTCACGGCACCGCCGCCGATTTCGCCTTTTACTGAAATGCCGAATGCCGTCTGATCCTGTGCCGATCGCGAAATATTCCGCTCCCAGCCGGTCTGCGCCATAATAGCCTGAACGTCGCGCTGCAGGGTATCGGCGACCTGGGGCTTGAGCCGCCAATCGCCCTTGCGGTCCATCTCGAACCCACCGCGCAGCCAGTTGGCCATGGCGGCGCGGCCTTCCGCCCCTCCGCCCATGAAATGCTCGATCGTATCGGGCCCAGCCTGTTTGCCGGCCTCGAACCGCGTGCTGCTGTCGTTGCGTGCCGATTGCTCGAAGCCCGCGCTGCTGGAGACGAGAAGATCATTATGGGCAAGGCTGAAGCGGGCGTGACCGCCATTGGCCACAGCGCCTAGCTGGCTTTCATTGAGGAGACCGGCCTGCCACATCTGGGCGGCCGCTGCCGGTGTCAGGTTGAGGCTGAAATCGCCATTCTGGTCCATCGCGATCTGGCGCTTGCTCAGGTCGATACCGTTCGCGCGGAGGAGCGACTGCATACGGGTGAGGCGCTCCTTGTCCACGATGCCAGTGAGGCGGGCGTTGCGCGCGCGGTCGGCGATGCCTTCCGCGCCGCCTTCGGCCATATCAACCTGATTGCCCGATGTGTCGGTCAGTGTCCGGATGAAGCTGTCGAGCCGTGCGGCTTCTCGCGTCGATACGCCTGCGGCAGCCGCGCCCTCGGCAAAGCCGAAATTTTCAGATTGCCGACGCTGCTCCCCAATCCGTGCCGCCTCCCGCGTCCCGTCATGTCCGACCTCACGCTGGGCATCGAGCTTGCCCGACCGTTCCGCAAAATCATAGCCGGCGGCTTCCCGGGTGCGACCGTAGACACTTGTGCCTTCCCGGGCCGCCTCGGCCGTGGCGCCATCAGCCGTCCCGAGCTCGGTGGACGCTCGATAGGTCTCCAGCGCCCGCGCGACCTGCGCCTCATTGCGACCCGTCTCGCGGGAGAGTTGAGTGATGGCGGAAGAGCGCGCTTCGCCGGAGAGCGCATTGATGAAGGAGATGCGGCGGCTCATTTCATCGACCGGCAATCCAAGCATGGCTGCCGCCTGGCGCTGACCTTCATTGCCTCCGGTGCGGTGCGCCTGTTCGGTCGAGACATTGCCCCGTTCGACCGATGCGACCTGGTCACCCGCATAATCGCGGCGGCCTTCCATCGCGCCAACCTGGACCTGAGCCTGGGTCAGGTCGTTGCGCAACATCTGTTCCTGGGCAAAGCTGTTCGCGATCAGTTTAGCGAAGGTCGGATCGGCGCTGGCTTGTGCAATCACGCCGCTGGCCTTCAACTGGGCATCCTCGCCTGAGTAGCCGGCGCGCTCGAAATGGCGCGTCGCGCCCTGCATCATCATGCCATAGGCGCGGGTGTCGCCGAAGGCCCGCCACTGGACCAGATTTTGGGTGAAACCGGCGAACGTCTTTTCCCCCGCTTCCCCGCCGCCAAAATAGCCGGTGCCGAGTTTTCGCAGGGCATCTTTCTCGGCGAAACTGTGGATCGCGCCTGTCGCAGCGGCTGCGCGCACGGCGCTTGCCGTAGCTGGATCGCTGAGATCCTTGCCCGTCAGCGCCGGGGCGAGGCCGCCCAGCTCACGTGCCGCGTCGATTCCGCCAAGCGCCATTGCGGTGCCGCCTGGACTACCGTCGCCATGGGCTGCGCCGATCGCGCCGGCTGCGCCAAAACCGCGATTGGCGGCAAAGCTCGAGCGCTCGCCAAAGTCGCCAAAACCCGAGGCCGCGCCACGGCGGGCGCCTGTGCCCATGGCGGATGCCTGCGCTTCCAGCGCGGAGGCGTAGCCTTCCGACGTCGAGACGTTGGCGGCAGCGGCGGAACCTTGGGCCTGCGCCCCAAGCGAACCGCTGGTGAAGGCGGAGAAGACATTGCCCGAAAAGCGGAAGACGGTGAACACGAAGGCACCGGCCAGCCCCGCAGCGGCGGTTCGAAAACTCCCGAATATGGCAAGGGCCTTCATGGCGGAGGAGGGGGCCAGCATCCAGGCATTGGCGGCGAGATGGTTCGAGCGCATCTCGGCCAGAACCGCCATCGCGCGTCCGAGGGTCAGTTGGTAGATGCCGGCATCGATAACGCCCCAGAGCGCGACGAACACGAATAGACCGAGAGCAAAACTCGCAACTCGCAGGTTTATGGGCGTCAGGATGAAGAGCAGCGCTATCGGCATCATGAACAGCATGATCCCGAACACCGTCGCGCGGATCGTCGGCATCCATTCGTTGGCCGTCGACATGGTCGCAAGGCCGCTCGAGACCATCGCCCTGTTGGCCATGACCCGGGAGGCAGTCGCTGGGCTATCCTCGAAGAGAACGTCCCCCACGCTGTTGCCAAGAAGGATGTTGGTGAGGAAGGCCTGGGCGGTGAGTGGCGTTCCCAGCATCATGTCGCCCATCTCCGCCAGGTTTGATCGGCAGCGGGCGAGTTGATCCGGCTTAGCAATGTCATAGCCGGTCCGGGTGCAGACCTGAGCGGAATAGCTCTCGAACATAGCGGCGTCGGACAGGCGCTCGGAGATATGCTGCCAGGCTTCCTCGCAACTGACCGTCGTGCCGCCCTTGTCCGCTGCGGTGAAGACCGTGCTGAACGTTGCGGGCCCTGCCATGGCGGCGAAGGCAGCAGGGAGATCGGAACTGGTGCGGAAAAGCTGATCGTCGTCGATCCCGTAGGCGGGCGACACCCGCGCGACCGGATAGCATTGACGGACATAATCTTTGATCGTCGCGTCGAGAAAGGCGTCGGTCATCGGGCCACGCGGCGAGACGGCATTGAGGAAAAGATCAAACGCATGGCCGCCCGCGCCAAATTCGAGCTTGGCGTGGGGATCGAGCACATTGTCGTCGATGGTCTCGGCGAGCGCGCGCTCCGTCATATTGGTGACGCCTGCGACCAGAACGATGAGATTGGGGACATCGCCGACCGGCTGGTAAGCATTGCGGACCCGGTCGTAGACATGGACGGTTCCAGTGGTCGCGACGAGACCGACGAAGAGGCCGATCCCGGCAAGCATCTGAAGGCCAAAAGCAACAAGGCCCATGCCGGTGCCCCGGATCATGGCGAGGACCGCGCCCAGCGCCAGGCCGACCACCGCTATGATCAGGACCAGCGTCTCGTAACGCGGATCGGTGAAGATCATCGAGACGAGGCGGAAGGCATCCACCGTCTCGGCAAAGCCGTCATAGGTATGAAAGCTCGCCTCCAGCGCCAGCGCCGGGGCGGTGGGGAGAAGGGCAGCGAGGGCAGCAAGAGTGCGGAGGGCTTTGCGCATGGAGCAGGCCTTCGGATCAGCGGTTGCGGTTTGCGGCGGCGCCGGCGGCATCGCGCGCATCCTTGTCGCGCTGGCGGATGAGGCCGGCATAGCTGGTCGAGAGGTTCGTCTGGGAGAGGGCGGCGAGGTAGGATTGCCGCATCTGCGCGCGCTGGCGCAGCACCTCTTCGCGGAGTTCTCGCAGTTGCTCGATACCCTTGGTGAGAATGCGGGTCTGGCAGATATTGACGCTGCTGCTGTCAGCCGCGCCGGCTGCCGTCGTCCCTCGCTCCGCGTTGGAGAGCGCGAAGTCGATACTGCGGGTCAGGTCGTTGAGCATCTGATAGGCGAGGGTCAGCGCCACCAGATCGTCGGTGTCACCAATCACCGAGTCCACAACATCCTGCCGCACGCCCCATTCGAGCATGCGATAAACGGGCAAGGTTCGGACATTGGCGACGAACTGCCGCTCCTCTGCCGTCAGGGCCGCGCGGGTCCTGATCTTCTCCGCGATCCCTGTCATGCGCTCGCGCGTCAGGCTGAGCGCGCCCTTGCCACCGTCCTGGGTGCAATCGGCACTGGTCGCAGGCACATTGAGCGCGCGGCGCATCACGCGGCCGCTCAGGAAATCGTCAGGTGAATCGCTGTCCTGGGCAGCGCAGGCAGGGATGGCCGAGAAGAGCGGGACCTTGTCATTGTCGTCCCAGCGCATGTAGACGTCGCCCACCCGCGCCCGCATGACGCCTGCCCAGTCCGAGGCGCCGACCCGGGCGGCGGCATGGGCGAGGAGGGAGCCAGTCTTGAAGATGTCGGTGACGTCGGCTGGGCAGTTGGCGAGTGCGTCCTTCAGATCCTCGGTCGGATTATTGCGATTGGACTGGATCTTCTCGCGGCTCTGCTGGTAGCTTTTGGAGAGGCCGGCCTTTACCGACTTGTAGCCAGTCATTTCTTCGATGATGCCTGACATATTGTCATCGCCCTTGGCGATCTGGACCATGCGGTTGGCGAGGCGGCAGTCATTGACCTGGATGGAATTGAGGTAATTGGTAGCCGCTTCCATCTTCGAAATGATGTTTCCCATTTTCTCGTCGAGCGTTTCGAGCAGATATTGAAAAGCGACGGCGGGAGCCGCCTGAAGGATGCTTTCGAGTTTCTCGACCAGATAATCGGGGTCGAGAAAGGACATGCCGCCAAGGAACATGTCGATGCCGCCGCAGCCTGCTTTCACCTTGGGAAGTGTCAGGCTCATCAGATAGTCATCATGGACGTCGACCCGGCCCGACATGCCGCCGGCGGTGACATAGCCGCGTGTCTGGTCCTCGAAGCTGCCAGGGCTGGTATAGGTCACATTATCGAACCAATGCTCTGCCCAACTCTGGGCATAGGCGGGCGCGCTGCCACTACAGGCTGCGAGAAGAAAAAAGGCCGAAATCAGGCAGCGGTTGTTGGGACGTTGCATGGCGGAAGTCTCCAGGACAAAAGGGTAAAGGGAGACCCGGGCCGCCATTCCCGGAACTTTTTCGAGAAATTAACCTTGCAAATCAGGAATTGATTTCCAATAATGCTAGGATGATAGACCGTCGTATCGCAACGCGCGTGACTGAACGCCTGAGCGAATCTCCAGCTGTGGCGCTGCTTGGGCCAAGGCAGGTGGGCAAGACCACCCTTGCCCTGGAGATTGGGGAGACTGTCCCTTCCATCTATCTCGACCTTGAATCCGAGGCGGACAGGGCAAAACTGAGCGATCCCGAACTTTATCTCTCGGGGCATCAGGACAAGCTGGTGATCCTGGATGAGGTTCATCGTCTGCCTGGTCTCTTCCAGACATTGCGCGGTCTCATCGACAAGGGCAGGCGTGCCGGCTTCAAGTCCGGGCGTTTCCTCCTCCTGGGCTCCGCATCGATCGATCTGCTGGCCCAGTCGGGCGAGAGCCTGGCCGGCCGAGTCAGCTATCTTGAAATGGGGCCACTCGATGCGCTCGAGATCGATGCGCAGGCTATGAACCGCCTCTGGGTCCGGGGCGGATTCCCGGACAGCTTTCTGGGACGCAGCGATCGTTCGAGCCTGCGCTGGCGGCAGGACTTCATCCGGACCTATCTGGAGCGGGACGTTCCGATGCTTGGCCCAAGGATCGCAGCAGAGACGCTGCGACGCTTCTGGACGATGCTTGCGCATCATCAGTCGGGTTTGCTTAACGCAGCGGATTTCGCGCGCGGCCTCGGCCTGGATTCCAAGACCGTCGCCAATTATCTTGACCTTCTCGTCGACCTGTTGCTCGTCCGCCGCCTTGAACCCTGGCACAGCAATAGTGCCAAGAGGCTCGTCAAATCGCCGCGCATCTATGTCAGGGACAGCGGCCTCGTCCACGCCCTGCTTGGGCTTGGGGATGAGGAGGCGATCCTTGGCCATCCCGTGGTAGGCGGGAGTTGGGAAGGCTTCGCCATCGAGACTCTTATTGCCGCAGCGCCTGAAGGCAGCGTCGCCAATTTTTACCGGACCTCGGCAGGCGCAGAGATTGATTTGCTCATCACCCTGCCTGGCGGCGAACTGTGGGTCTATGAGATCAAGCGTAGCCTCGCACCCAAGGTCGAGCGCGGCTTTCATCATGCTTGCGAGGATCTGCGGCCTGCGCGTCGGTTCGTTATCTATCCCGGGACGGAGATCTATCCCATGTCGAGCGATATCGCCGTCATGCCGCTTCAGGCAGCCGGCCAGGATCTGCTCGCGCGCCACTGACAGCGGCCAGATCGCCCGGCTCATGGCTGCGCTCCTGAAGATTCGCCAGCGCCCACGATCCCGGTAAATTTGGCCATGGCACGCACGCCAACGGCCGGTCGGACGCCGGTCTGCATCTTGACGCCAAGGTAGATGTTGCGTGCGAGATTGGCCTCAAGGTCGGTGCCGACAGCGATGGGGATTAGACGGTTGGGATCGCCAACCGGCCGCAGCCAGGCGACCGGATGGCCAATCCATGGAAGGCCAAGCCGCCCGGACCGAAGCATGGCTTCGCTCTTAGCGATAGTGCGGACGGAGATCCCGTACCGTGCCTTCAATCTGGCGAATTTGCCCCAAAGATCGCCGCAGGGCAGGCAGCCGGGCGAACTGCTCATCTCGATGAGGATTGCCGATCCCTGACCGCGCATGGTCGCTTCGAAATCGGGTGGATAGTCGGTGGTGCGCGGAACCCGGCCGAGCCATCGGCGCATCGCAGCCTCGCTTGCGACCGGATGTATGGCTGCTCGCGCAGCATCTGCCCGGCTCGGGCTTGCTGCCCCAAGCGGCGCAGCAGTGATGGCCATGACGCAGAGGGCGAGCGCTGCGCGGAATGTCATGGTGCGCCCCGATCCGTCTCGATCGATGGATCGCTCGCAGCCACCGGGCCATTGGCCAGCGCGTCGAAGAATCCACCTTCTTCACCGGCCCCGGTGTCAACGGCGGAGCAAAAGTCGGCCATTCGGCGGCGTAAAACCAGGCCATCGTGTTACATGCCGGGGGGAGTGGCGTGAGGGCGTAGCCCGAGGGCCACTCCCCCCGGCATTGGTGTAATTTTCAGGGTCTGGTTTTGGCCTTGCGGGCCCGGCTGTGCGCGAGGCGATAGCTTTCGCCGTTCATCTCGAGGATGCTGACGTGATGGGTCAGGCGATCGAGGAGCGCGCCTGTGAGACGCTCAGATCCGAAGGTTTCGGTCCATTCGTCGAAGGGCAGGTTGCTGGTGATGAAGGTGGAGCCGCGTTCGTAACGCTGGGAGATCAGCTCGAACAACAGTTCGGCGCCGGTCTTGGAGAGCGGCACAAAGCCCAGTTCGTCGATGATGAGCAGCTTGTATCCGGCCATCTGCTTCTGGAAGCGCAGAAGACGGCGCTCGTCGCGGGCCTCCATCATTTCGCTGACCAGCGCTGCCGCGGTGGTGAAGCCCACCGACAGTCCTTTCTGGCATGCTGCCAGTCCGAGCCCCAACGCTACGTGCGTCTTTCCGGTGCCTGATGGCCCCAGAGCGATGGCGTTCTCACGCCGCTCGATCCACTCGCAGCGCGCCATCTCGAGCACCTGCATCTTGTTGAGCCTGGGGATGGCGGCGAAGTCGAAGCTGTCGAGGCTTTTGACGGCGGGGAAGCGCGCGGCCTTGATGCGCCGCTCGACCATGCGACGCTCCCTGTCGATCATTTCCATCTCGACGAGGCGGGCGAGGAAGCGGATATGATCGACGCCTTCAGCGGCACATTGCCGCGCGAGCTTGTGATGCTCACGCAGGCACGTAGGCAGCTTGAGCGCCTTGAGATGGTGAGCGAGAAGGATCTCCGGGGCCTGATCGCTCATGCGGCCTCCTGCCGGTCGGAGAGCAGGCTCAGATAGGCTCTGGCAAAGGTCTTCTCGACCGTGGTGCGTGGCAGGAAGGGATAGACGTCCAGGTCCAGCCTGGGCGGTACGCGTTCGATCCGGCACAGGACGAGGTGCTTGACGGCATCGAAGCCGATGGCGCCAAGATCGATGGCCTGTTCGACCGCCGCCTGGAGATCGGCGAGGGTGAACGTTTCCAGCAGGCGCAGTACCTGCACATATTCGCGCCTGCCATGTTTGTGCATGCGCCCTTCCATCAACCGCTGCAGTGTCGTGAACGCTTCGGGCAGGTCCCAGCCCTGCAAAGGCGCAGCCTGGTCGAATGCGTTGATCTTCTGCTCGATCAGCGGGAGATAATGGAGCGGGTCGAAGACAACCTCCTCGCGGGCATAGCAACGAGGATGACGGGCGATGACTTCGCTGCGGCAGCCGATCACCACCTCATCGACATAGGCCCTGATCCAGACCTCCTGATGGCCCCAGGCCACCGGAACCGAATAATCGTTGGTCCTGTAGCGCACCAGGGATTGCGAGGAGACCCGCCCGCCTTTCTGATCGCAGGCCTCGAAGGGTGTAGCGGGCAGAGGCTGCATGGCCGCGAGATCGCGCTGCAGCCGCTCACCGATCGTCTCGCTCTGCCCGCGCACCTTGTCCTGCTGGCGCTTGCGGCATTGCTCCTCCAGCCACAGGTTGAACGCCTCCCAGGTCGGGAACTTCGGGATCGGCACCATGAAGTTGCGCCGGCAATAGCCTACCAGCCCCTCCACATTGCCTTTCTCGTTCCCCTTGCCCGGGCGAGCATAGCGGTCGCGGATCACGTAATGTGACAGGAAAGCGCTGAACAGCGTGGCACGCTGC
The DNA here is from genome assembly GCF_001046645.1 of Sphingobium cupriresistens LL01. Lineage (NCBI taxonomy): Bacteria > Pseudomonadati > Pseudomonadota > Alphaproteobacteria > Sphingomonadales > Sphingobiaceae > Sphingobium > Sphingobium cupriresistens. The sequence goes on along the minus strand of NZ_KQ130434.1, from coordinate 1,886,748 downwards.
CGCGTGCCGTCGGGCAGGATCTTCGTCACAAGGCAGCGATCGTTGTCATAGACGATCGAGCGCGGTACCGCGCCGAAAAACGCGAAGGCATGCACGTGTCCGTCCACCCAGGCCTCCGCCACCGCCGCCGGATAGGCCCGCACATAGCAGGCATCACTGTGCGGCAGATCGAGCGCGAAGAAGTAGGCCTTCTGCTCCACCCCGCCGATCTCCACCAGCGCTTCCCCGAAATCGGCCTGCGCATCTCCCGCAGGGTGCGCCAGCGGCACGAACATCTCCCGGCTGCGCTGTTCGCGCTCCCGGATGTAATCCTTGATGATCGTATAGCCGCCGGTGAAACCATGCTCGGTGCGCAAACGGTCGAATACCCGCTTCGCCGTATGGCGTTGCTTGCGCGGGACACTGCGGTCACCCTCAAGCCATCCATCAATGATCGCCACAAACCCGTCCAGCTTCGGGCGCTGCGGTACGGACTGGCGCCGGTAACCCGGCGGCGATGAAAACGACAGCATCTTGCGTACCGTTTCGCGCGACACATTGAAACGCTTCGCCGCCGCCCGTTGGCTCATGCCATCCGCGCAAGCCAGACGGACCTGAAGATAAAGTTCCACGCTGTAGATCCCCACACCTCCCTGACTCGGCAGAAAGGCTTCAAGGTGGACGACTTTTACGCCGCCCGCAGCAGGACTATCCCGCCGCTACCGTGGTCGAATATTGCTCCGCCGTTCTCACCCCGGTCAGGAATTGCTCGGGCCTGATGTCGCCAGAGAGCAATTTTACCGCCTGATAGGCTGTCTGTATGAGGTTGGGATAGGCCTCGACCCCATTGGCGATCACCATCCGCTGGTTTGTGCCGCGACGAATGATCATGGTCGTGGGCGTCACCTCGACCGCGAACCTCGCCTTGAGGTCCGGACGGCGGTCGAGATCCTGGGCACTGACCTGCCAGCCCATTTCATCCTGAAAGCGCTGGATGAGTGGCCATTGGACGCGGCAATATCCGCAACTGGCGCGCGAAAACATGACGAGCGCGAACTCACTGCCCTTCGCTCGGAGATAGGCGCGCCGCGCCGCATCTTTCTGCGCGCCCTGGGCGTCGCGCGCGTCGCCCACCACCGGATAGGCGCTGCGCGCGCTCAGTTCAGGATGGGTGAGAAGCGCGAGCTGGGTCACGCCCGCGAAGGCCCGGGCCTTGCGGCGGGCAAAGTCCTGGAGACGCCAGAAGTCAGCGACGGCATCGACGGTGAGGACGGTTGCAGCATAATCGCGTTGCTCGGTGATGAGCTTGGCGATCCGCGGCGGGCTCCAGCGCGCAAGCTCCGCCATGGGCGGAATGAGCGGCGGCTCGGGGGGCGCCTCCTCTGCCTCGTTGGTGGGCTTGGGCAGCGCATACCACCAGAAGCCACGCTTCACCGGGTCGGCCTGCGCAGCAGCCGGGCTGCCGATGAGCAAAGCTGCCAGCGACGCCCATGCCTTGAGGACGTGCTTCACAGCACGCGCTCCATCCGCGTCAGACGCTCGATCCGCACAGGGCCAAAATAGCGGCTGTCAAAGCCGTCGCGATGATCTGAGCCGACATAGATATAGCCCGATGGCAACGGGTGGTCGCCCCAGCGCAGGTGATCGAGCCGCTGGCCTCTTCGCCCGAAGGGACGGCTGGCTCCTAAATAATGGGCACCGCAATAATAGAGGCTTCCCGTCACTGCGCCGTCATGGATTGAGCGCCGTTCGACCTCGCGGAGGCGTTCGCCAGGAAGGCAGAGCGCGCGCTTGGTGACGCTGACGGCATGCGGACCCGCGATCGGATGGGAGAGTTCGAACATCACGAGATCGCCCTTGCGGATTGGCCCCGGTGCCTCGCGGACCGCCCATGCGTCGATCGATGGGCTCATGACGATGGTGACGGCTGGTATGGCGGTCCAGGTGAGGCAGGCGATCGGCACCACGATAGCGAGGGAGGCGAGGAAACGACGCGGATTGGCGGGTTGATCTCCGGTTCTGCCGCCAAGTGCCGCGGCCGCTTCGCGCGGGAGTGCCTTGATGCGAGGCCACAGGCCCTTAGCGCCGAGAAAGACGAGCCGCAGCATCGCTGACCTCCTCCTTGCCGCCCAGGCGCGCATATTCCTCGACGAGCCCTGAAAGCGCTGCATCGCCATAGATGAGGTGTGAGGCGCGTGGACCTGCCTCATCCTCCCGCTCACAATAGGGTTGGGTGGGATCGCCCGGCACCATGGCGAAGGCAGGAACGCGCCCAACGCCGTGCTGCCTGAAGAGGATGGGGTCGACCACGACCTGAACGTCGCGCATCGCACAGGCGGGGCCCTCGCAGCCCGGATCGATCCGCAGCATTTTTGCGGTCAACTCGGCCATTGGCGCGACTTGTCTCATGCCGCCGGGCATGCCGCGGAAAGCGATCACGCCGCCGACCCGCTCAAGCTGCACGGCATAGGTGCGCAGGGTCTCGACTGGCATGGACGATGAGGCGAAGAGCAGGGGAACAAAGCCCATTTTGGGTTGCCTTGTAGGGATTGGCGCGACCTCATCCTGAAGCCCCGGGGCCGCGAGGCCGAGGGCCTGATAGATGCGCGCGTTCATGGCCTCTTGGCTCACGGCAAGGCCTTCGCGTGCTGCGGCTTGAGCCGCATTTGCCCGGACTTCGAGGGCGGGTGCCTGGACCCGCCTTCGCATGGCTTCAAAGGCCCGTCGCTTCATTGCAGGCGTCGGCGCTGGCAGATAGGAAGGGCCGACGGTCTTGGCCGGCTTTCGCTTTTCCATCGCGTCGGCCAGACGGTCGAGGGGGGCTTCCTGCGCGGCGGTAACCGACACATGACACAATAGCAGGAGAGCGCCGGCGAGCGCCGATCTGCGGTCAGGGCTTGATGACGCTGAGATAGGCATCGACCTTATCCTCCATATCGATCTCGATGTCGGACTGCGCGCGGGCTTGGATGTCCGCATAATATTCGGAGAGATTCATCCGGCTGAAGTCGAGCGCCTGGAACTCCTCGGCCGAGAAGCCCCGACAGTAGGGGTCTTTAGCCGTACCCCAGCCAATCTCATTGAAGGCCGCGAGTTGCGGGCGTCCCTGCTCCTGGATGATGCGCCCCAATTTCGTGTTGAAGCAGCAATGGCCTCTGGCTTTCTGGATGCAGACCCCCAGAATGCTGGACGAGCAATAACTGCCTACCTCATGACACATGCCCGAGCCACGCAGCATGCCCGTTTCCATATCCTGGCTGTCGCAGCCCTGGAGCAGCACCTCCATCATGAAGTTGATCGCGAGGCTGATCGCGATGGATGTTGGATCGATCCCCACGATGATGGCGTTGGCGCCCGCGCTTGCGGCCTCAGCCGCTGTGGCGCCTGCCTTGAAGGCGGTGTAAGCGGCCTTCATGCCGGTGAAGACGCCCTTGGCGATGGCGATTTTGGTGGTGATCGAGGAGAGCGAGCCGCCCATCCCGTCCTTCACGATTTCGCCCTTGTCCTTGCAGCAATTCTGGAAAGTGACGCTGGCGCCGGGCGGGCGGCAACGCAGCGCCCGGCCGCCGAATATCTCGATCGTCCCCAAGCAATTACCGTCGGCGTCAACCGGCCCGTCATTGGCAGGGCCAGGATCATCGACAAGCGTCTCGTCCTCAGTAGGCGTCGCATCGGTATTGATGCAGGTCGCAGGCGAGCAACTTGGCGTGCCGCCGACTGTGGGCGTCAGGCATATATAGGCCGCGCCCAAAGGGCAGCTATATTGACCGGAGGTGTCGGCAACGCAGCTCGTCTGTTCGATCGGGCATTGAACAGCGCCGTCCGCCATTGCGACGCATCTCGCCATCTCGCCTTCATCCGCCGCGTCGCCATTGCCGTTGAGGTCGATGGCGCAGATCTGCGCTGCGTGGGCGACCCCGCAAGGCGTGAGGAGGAGGGCTGCCAGCCCAAGCCACATGGAGGCGCGCCCTTTCATTGGGACGCCGCCGTGCAGGCAAGGTCCGATCCGGCAAGCCGGACGGTCTGCATCATGACCACCGCCTCGGGGAAATCGTCGATACAGCCGCAGCCGGAGACGATCTCCTCTCCCTCTCCCAGCGGACAGACGGAATCGGTCGAGCAGATATGATAGAAGCTGTCCCAACCGGTCGGGTCATTCTGCCTTTGCGCGACCGCGCCATCGGGCGCCACACCGCTGTTGGCCTTGGGCGCCCGGGTCTTGCAGATTGCCTCGCAGGACGAGACGGTCGGGCGATCGGGCATGGAAAAAGCCCTCGTCGTTGCACTGACAGACCCGTCGGCAGCCTCGATGCGATCTGCGATCATCGTCTCGGTCGAATGATCAATGATATAGGCTGCGCGGGAAAGGTCAGGCTGGCTCTGGCCCGCTCTGTCGGTGATGCAGCTATAACGGCGGCTGCGCAGAAAAAAGTCGCGCGCATATTGATAGGTGCAGCTACCTGTCCCGAACAAACGGGTCTGCGGCAGAGGCTTGAGGCCGGTATTGACCCCATTGCGGACGGTTTCGACGCCGTCCACATCCTCGGCTATCAGCCGGCAGGCGCCGTTTGCCCCATAGCCGGCGCAAAGATCGACCAGCCGTTCGCTGACCTCGCAGGCGGTGTCGACGTTCACCTCGACCGTGACATACCCCCAGTTCCCACCGCCACCGCCTCTCACCCTGGCGCCGACGGTGGTCGCACCCGCCTTCATCTGGGCGGTGATGTCGATGGGATTGCGATTATACCAGGGATCGTCGCTGATCCGGCAATCGCCAGTCGGTAGACCTGTGCCTAGCCATTGTCGCTTGCCGGCATAGCCGACGATTTCGCCATTGACCCGCGCCTGGACCCAGTCGTCCGCGCCCATCTCGACGATGCGGGCAGAGACGATCCGATCGGGCGCCACTGGATCGAAGGTCGCGGTGTAGATGGGCGGGGTGGCACCGCACGATCCGGCCCCGCGGATCTGATAGCGTCGGCAGTTGGCGCCGCAGCTTGTCACCGATGTTATCGACCCGCTGACGGCGAGAATGTCGTCATAGTCCCAGCTTTTGACCGTGATCTCCCGCTCGATGGTGCAACTGCTGGTCAGCTCGGACTTGCCACTTCCCGCGGCTGAAGCGGACAGCGCGGTAAAGACGGAACTTGCCTGGGAGGCATCATAGGCGTCGCTGCTGATCGCGTTCGGTTCGGCCCTGTAGGCGGTTGCCGAAACGCTGGGACTGGTGGTGCAGGCGGTGGTCTGCGCGCCGACATAGCGGATGACCGGGCCCTCGATGCTGGCCTGCGAGACCCCGATCCTGGGATCGGCGGTCGTGAGCGCGCCGATGACCCCGCCGCCCAGATCCTTGAGGACTGAGGAGAGGTTGCCGGAAACAAGGTTGGACCCGCAGCTGGCGTTGACGCAGTAGCAGCCGGAAAGGTCGGACAGATCGGCTTGCGTAAGCTTGAGATCTCCCGCGGCGCTCACATCCCATTTGAAGGCATTGCACTGTTTCCATGTGCCTGCCTCGCAGGAGATGATCCCGTTCGCGCAGATGCCCGAGATGGGCATGGGGACAGTGAGGCTGCTGTCAAAGCTCCCATCCAGATCCTTGTCCCGCGTGATGGTAAGGTGGGTGATATCGCCGCTGCTGCCGGGCTGCGCCAGGAGCTCCAGCATCGTGGCGCTCTTCTGGCAGGAGAGGCTGGTGGCAAAACTCTGTCCACCGTCGACGGTGGTGATCGGTTGATTGGAAAGGCCGGGCGTCAGATAGTTTTGAGAAATTGCCTCGCTGTCGCTTGATCTGGCGCGAGAGGCCGCTGCTGCTGCGCGTGCGCGCACGTCCATATCCTGGGCGAGCGCCGGTGCCGGCAGCGCGGCGCTCAGCGCCAAACCGCAGAGAGACAGGCCGCAGAGAGGCAGGCAAAAGGAACGTCTCATGACTCCGGCTCCCGCGGCCGGGTGGGGGCGGTCGTCTGAAGGCGGAAGCAGAATCGAAAGCCAGCGCCTTGCGGGACGCGATGCAGGCACAGGAAGGCACCGCGTCCGCTTATTATGGTCAGCACGGCCGAAGCCGGGATGTGGCGTGGAGAGGGGCTGACCCATTCCGACCGGGGGTATCTTCCGGCCGTGCTGACCTTCCCCCTTGGCGCCGCCTGCCAAACAGGCTGCGCTTTGGGAGAAACTAAAATCTCGAGGAGTTCGATCCTGGGACTTGGGGGTTGGAGCGACGCCGGGGCGCACCGGCATCGCTCCGGCCTCGCAGCGTCCAGTCAGGCCACTATGGTCCTGGCGGGCAGACCATTTACGATGCCGGATCGCTGGGGGGCATGGGGAGAGGGATTGGCTCATGGGGTCAAGACCCCCGCGCAGCAGATCGCCTTTTCGAACAGCATGAACTGGGCATTGTCCTTGCCCGGCGCGTGTTTGCCGCTGGACCAAAGTGCCCCCGGCCGCCCGATATTGACGCATTTGCCGCCCTTGACGGGCTCCATGATCTGGAGCTTGTAACGGCTCTTGGTCCAGATCGGCTGTGCCTTGAACGAGCAGCCGTCGGCGGAACTGATGGTGAGCGCGCCAAGCCTTCCCATCATGAATGTGCCGCGTGCGGCAAGACCCGCCCACGCCTCTACGCTGTCGCCAAAATGAATGTCGCCCGCGACAGGATAGGTCGCACCCCAGCTACCCATGCACCAGAAGAGCGGGTCGATGACCTTGCCGGCCGCGGCTGCCGCGCTATCAGCCATGCAGGCAAGGCCTGCTGCCGGATTGCCGAAAAGGATCGCTTCAGGCTGGATGATCGCGCCGAGCGTCCCTGACTGCCAGGTGGGGAGCAGCTCGGTCATCATTGCGACGTCAAAGCCGTCATCCTGGACGCAGGGCAAATCAGTGAACATGTCGAGCATCGCCCAGACAGGCGCGATGTAATAATGCATCTGCGCGAACATTTTCTGGCTGCTGGTGCCGTCGGCAATGCTGCTCTGGCTGCCCTGCAGCTTTCCCCCGGTGGGCAGGAGATCGGCGCCCAGCGCCATCATGCAGCCAGGCTCGGTCACGACATCGATCATGCGGTTGGGCGACCAGAAGCTGACCTTGACGCCAAACCAGAAGGTTGCGCCGTTGCGGCAGGCGCACAGGGGTTTGGAAGCCGATTGCGCGTCCAGTTCCTTGTCGAGTTTGTCGAAGGAACCCACGCGCACGCCGCCGATCGTGATCGGGAAGATGCAGGTCCAGCGCACCTTCGTCATCGGATTGAAAATGGTGCCGGCCTCGCATTTGGAGGCCTTGGCGGGCGCTGCTGTGCCGCCCAGCGCCAATGCCAGCGCCAATGCCGGGGAAAGGGCGGCGGCGCGAAGGAGGCGTGACCGCTTCATGGCTTTCCGCTCCCGTGAGAGGAGAGAGGCAGCGCATATTCGCTGAGGACCAGCTTCTTGCCTTCCTGCGCGACGATGACCGGCGCAACAGTGAGCCCAAGGCGCTCCTTGACCCGCTCCTCCAAAATGAAGAGCGCGCGTCCGGTCTTCTCGGACAGGTCGAGCGCGTCGCCCGCGGTCAGCAGGATGAAGTCGGTAAAGCGCGCCTTGACCAAAGCCCAGCCGAGGTCGCGCGGGTGGACGATGACAAGCCGCTGGGGCAGCGACACATAGTCGAGGGGATTGAAAGTAAAGCCCTTGGGGTAAAGCGTCCGCCCATCGGGGAGCCGGATATCCTCTTCGACCGTATAGAAGGGAACAAGGCTTCGCACCCGATCGGCTGTGGCTGAGCCAAGCTCTGCCGCTTGCATCGCGGTCCAGGTGGAGCGCGGACCGAATTGCGAGGCCATATCTGGCACCCGCGCCACGCGGGCCTCGATCTCTGCCAAGGCGTCGGGTTCGGCTATCGGCCAGGTCCGCCCGATTGTGGAACTGGCTGCTGCTGCTGGCTGGACGGCCAGGCCAAGCATCAGCGCGCCGATAAGCGCGTGCCTGGCGCGATGGGGAAAGCGTGGATCAGCGTCCATGGCGGCGCCTCCACCATTCCTTGCCCTGTTCATCAGTCTGTTCCCCGGCTGGTCCCCGCATGGCGACGATCAGGGCCGAAAGGCCAAGGACTCCGCTCATGACCAGCAGTGCCTGAAGCCCGCCAGGCAAATTCTCGGACGCTTCGAACACCAGTAGCGTTTGGATCAGGAGCATGAGCTGCGTTCCCACAAGCAGGCGGATGGGCCCTGGAGCAGGCGTTGCAGAGAGAAGACCCTTCATTTGCGGTCCCTCCACCGACGAATGTGGGTCACACCGCGGTCGGCTACACCGCTGAGGCTGAGCAGGAGGATACCACTGGCAAAACAGCCCGCTGCTACCATGACGGACGCTCGCAGGACGAGAAAGGCGGGCTGGCCCAACGCCAGGCCAGCTGCCAGCACAAGGGCGCCCATCATCAGCGTCTCGATCGTGACGAGGCGGAAACGCCAGACGAAAGCCTGCTCCCGGGCGATGCGTTCCGCCCGGTCTTCGATGAAGGCCTCCAGTGCAGGATCATGCTCGAAATCGAACTGCGGCTGGCTGCCGGGTGCGCGTTGCTGGCTCATCACCGATCCTCCCGAGACGGCAAAGGCGAGCGTGGCGCGCCCAATATTTCGGCCGCATCGACGCCAGCCAGATTGCAGACGGCCTCCAGCGGCGTGCGGCCCGCCCTCATGCGCGCCTCGAAGGCGGCCACTTCCTGCGGTGCGCTGGTATTGATCCAATAGGAGAAGGGATCGACGACTAGGCGCGCGATGCCGAGGCCAAGCGGCGAGTCGATGAAAACTTCCGAATAATGCGGCTTGTTGTTCCGGACCGACTTCAGGAGATCGAGGACGAAGCCGGAATAATCGAGAATCTTGCTCTCGACGGCCCGGTCGTAGGTCGATCCCTGGAGCAGGAAGCGGGTCGCGGCATTTTCAAGGATGACCTGGCCGGTGCCGCCGAAAAGCAGCAGGTCGTTCATCGACTGGAGAACAACTCCAAAGCTTCCCTGATATTTGCGCGCGCGCCTGTAGCCCTGGCCAAAGACCTCGGCGAGGCGTGAAAGATCCTGGCCATCGGTGCGGGTCATGAACTGGGCGGCTTCATCGCACAGGACAAACCGGGGCTTGTCGCGCGCGGAGAGATAGAGCTCCTGGCTGACCGCATTTACGACCACCATGACGATGACATTGAAGAGGTCGGGCATGGCTTTCAGGCGCTCAAGCTCCAGCACCACGAACTCGTCAGAGGAGATGTCGAAGGTCGAGGGGCCGTTGAAATAATGGCCGTAGGCGCCCGAACTGGCAAAATCCCGCAGGTTGAATGCGAGCTCACGCGCCATCGGCACCAGATGATCGACCCGGTCGAGATCACTTGTCGCAAAGGCGGGATAGGCGCCCAGCCATTTGCGGACCGCATCGATCCCGGCCTCCGCCCGACCGCTGTCGACGGTCCACTGAACGGCGGATTTGAGGAGATTCCATTCCGAGGTCGAAACGCCCCTGCGGGTCGCGGCATTGGCCATTTCGGCGACGATCGCGACCGCCATGCTGATCGCCGACTGGCGATCGTCGCCATCCAATGCAAAGCCCATGTCGAAGGGGTTGAGGACCAGCGCCTCCTCGCCAATGTCGATATAGCGCCCTGAACACAGCGTGCAGAGTTTCCTGTAGCTGCCGCCGATATCGATGATGCGGATGAGCGCGCCTTGCGCATAATATTGCTGGCAAAGATTGTTGAGGAGGAAGCTTTTGCCTGCCCCGCTTTCGGCCGAGACGATGAAATTATAATTGTTGATGCGCGGGTCGAAGAGATCGAGTGTGATGAGCTGTCCCTTGCGTCCGGCATAGAGGAGGGCAGGGCGCCCGCCGCCGCGAAAGTCGGTCTGAACGGGCGCGAGAAGGGAAGCGGCCTTGGCCGGCATCGGGAGATCGCGTTCGAGCATCCGGGTCGTGCGCCTGTCAGGATAGAAACCGAAGGGAAGCGCCATCGGCAGCAGGATGGGGTTAAGATAGCTTTCCTCCTGCATCATCCAGGGAAGCGGCTCGCTCTCCCAGAGCCGCTTGGCCCGTGCCGCCATTTCGCGGGCTTGCGCACTGTCGCGGCCGAAGACCCAGACAATCGGGACCACCGAGACGAAGCGGCTGTTGCCCGCTTCATCCAGTACCCAGCCTATCTCCTCGATCTGCTTGCCTACCTCGACCGCGAAGCTGCCGGCGGCCTTCTGCGCGGAGAGAATCTGCGCACGCTTGTGAATTTCGAAGGCCGAATGGTCGAACAGGATGTTCAATGTGTAGAGGAAGGGGCCGCCAATCTGGTCGCTATCCTCGGCAGCGCCCCGCATGCCGCCAAGCAGGCGGTTGCAGCGCTCGGCGGTGAGACGCCGTGGTGGCGACTTGGGCGTCAGGCAGCGGGCGACCTGATTGCCAAGGAAAAGCTCGGGGCCTTCGAACAGAAGGTCCGGCCCTGCATCGATGATCTGCTTCCGGACCGGGCGCGCGGGGTGCTCAGCATCACCTTTAGCGAAGACGCCAGGTGCTGCACTAAAGACGCCGTTGAAAATGCGGCGGTAGAAGCTCGTCAGTGCCTCAGGCGACAAGCGTATGATGCCGAGTTTGGAGAGCTGCTCCTCGATCTGCCGGCGAAGATCTGCTCCCAGAGGTTGCCGCGTCTTGATCGACAGAAGAACGCGGAAATTGCGGATCGGTATGCCGTGGAGGGCGGCAAGCCCTTGCGTCCCTTCGCGCAGATATTCGCTGGTCCGCCTGGCGGAGGCCTGGATCAGCGGATCGGGGCGGGTCTTGAGATCGAGATAGGCGTCGAGGGCCGCATCGATCAGCGGATCGGCAAAACAATGGAGCTGGACGACCGTGCCGGGCGCGAAGTGGATGTTGAAGAGACCCAGTAGCGCCTGGTGAACATGGGCAAAGAGATAGGCGCTCGGTACGAGTTCCCAGGCCTGACCCCAGCCATCATCAATGCAGAGGAACGCCTCTTCCTCCTCGACCCATGCGACCATCGGCAGGAAGTCGGAATAGGCGTCGCGTGCAACGCTCTGACGCAGGCGCGTGCGCGTCATGCCGCCGCCATGGCGTGTTCCGGGCACTCTCATTGGCCCTCTCCCTGGGGCGGGGCGGGAATGTCGCTCTCGGGAACGAGGCCTGGCTTGTCCCGACTTTGCTCGAGAACTGGCATCCGCGTGTCAGCGCTCGCCGGGGTAACGAGATAGTCGCCCACGACCCATTGAGGCTTGTCGAGGATCGAATAGACATAGCGTGGCATGTAGAGGCGATCTGGCCGCTCGCGATCGGCATAGGGTAGGATGAGCGTGCGGATCGTGCGCCCAGGCCGCAGCATCGGGGTGACGGGCGCTTCGACCAGCCCCTGCAGCTCCTGATAGACGCTCGCGCGATAGCCAAGATAGGGCGTGGGGCTCGTCTTTGCCTTTTGCCCGGAACCTGTGCCGCCCGTGGTCGCTTGCCTTTTGCTGTTGGTCACCTGTGGATCGGACCTGGACGATCGCCCTGCAACTGCGTCGGCATAGGCGCGATCGGGATGGATGCACTGGCCATGGTCGCTATTCTTGCAGCTGAACTTCTCGGGATAGGGGGACATGGCCGAACCGATGGCCGTGCAGGCGGGGAGCAGGGCAAGAAGGGTCAGCGCGATCGCGCTGCGGGCACCGGAACGCTGGATAAAATCGGGAGAGGGCATGATGCAAACTCCTTTGACGGGAGGTTCAAGGCGTCAGAATTTGGCGCCGGCGGTCGGCTTGATCTCGAGTGCGACGCCTTCCTGGATGACCACGACGACATCCTTGGCGGCGCCCACCTCGACGACAGGGCCGGCCTGGCGGGCGAGATCGAGATAGAAATCGGTGAGCTTGTCGGACGATTTGGAGAGGCCACCGGCGATGCCCGCTTTTGCGGCGTCCCCGGCGTCGAGAGTCCTGATGGTCCCGAGCGCCGAGGTCGAGGTGTCGCCGAACGTGTTCTCGACGCTCTGCGTGATGCCGCTGACAGTTCCCGCTATGAAGCTGCGGGCAAGCGCCGCGCCGGCCCGGGTGACGACCTTGCCCGAAAGGCCTTTCTTGCCGTCGGTATCGACGAAGAAGCCCTTGATCTGCTGGTCGACCACCGAGCGCTCGTCGAAATCGACGCAAGAGAGCGAGACGAGCTGCACCTCGACCCGCTCCTTGGCGAGGCTTCCTGTGGCATTACCGATGACAAAGCAGCCGGCCAGATTGGCTTTGACATCATTGGGCAGCACGGCGGGTGCCTGGACGCGGGCGATGAGGGGTTCTGGATTGCTGGTCGCGTCGCGGCTCGCCAATGCGTCGATCCCGGTCAGGAGCCGCGCCTTCATGAAACCAGGCGGCAAATAGATCGTCCGGCTCTTTTTTTTAGAGCCATTTTGGGTCTGGCCGGCTGGCTCTGCGCTGATCGCGATCGTGGCCGCGCCGATGGCCCCTACCTGTCGCTCGACAGGCGGCGCGGGCGGGGCGGCTGGAGCGGACGGCATGGGAGGCGCAGGAAGGCTGCCATCGGCGTTGTCCAGTTCGGCTGGCGTTGGGCTTGGAGGAAAGGCTGGAATGTCGCCTGGGAGCGCGCTGGGGAGCTCGCCCTCCGACATCTCTTGCGATCCCGAGCCAGGAACGACCTTTCCTTCTTCAATGGCCGTGACACGATCGCCGAGCAATGTCTGGCCATCGAGGATTTTCTTGAGATCGCCGCGAACCTTGATTTCGAGGCTGTCGCCGCGCAGGCCCGCGCCCATGTCGAGACGGGAGGCTGCCGGCGCGCTCTGGGCCTCCTGCCTGGAACCGCTCGACGCTGTGTAGAGGCCGTAGCCGAACATGGCGATTACAAGGGCGATGCCGCTCTGTCGCGCGCGCAGCTGTTGCCTCGCGGTGAGCATGGCCCAGCGTGCCTTGAGATCGAGGAGGGCGGGGGCACGATGGCGAAGGTCCAGAACGTCCGGGTCCGGCCTTGCTTCCTGGTCGCTGTCCGAAGCGCCAGGGGAGGCGCGGCGCGATCGCTGGCCTTGCCGGGCGGCCTGCCGTCCAGGTCCACCGTCCCGGGAGCCCTCGCCTGAGAACTGCCGCATGCCATCCCCGTCGCCCGGCCCGGTCACAACGTGTCTCCACGGCGCAGAATGATGAGGCGTGCCGTCTCACCCGCCTTGAGGTTCAGACGGTCGAGGGTGACACTGAAAATGCGAGCGCCGAGCGTCGGATCGAGGAAGAGCCGTTCATCGACCTCGCCTGCGGTGCTGGCTTCGACCCAATATTCAGATGCATTGAGGCCAGCGCCCTCGATCAGGACGCGCCTGCGTTCGGTGAGGCGCAGGGTCGGCGCTGAGGCAAGGGCGATGGGTCGCGCATTGACGGCTACGTCCGAGAAGCTTGCCGGCACGCGGTCCTGAAATAGAGAGAGGGTGATGGAGACCGCCCGCTCTTCCTCTACCAGCGGCGCGAGCAGATCTTCATTGGCCCTCGCGCGCTGCCGCGCGCCCGGCGCCAGCATGATGGTCTGCGCGGGGATGTCCGAGGGCTCGGCATAGAGCGGATAGATGGCCCCATTGCAGGTGACGAAGAATTCGGACGGGCTGGTCACATAGCTGCGCGTGATCTGGCCATTATCATCGCTCTCTTTCACCAGGAATTTGATCCAGGCGTCCGCGCCGGCCTTCTCGACGGCGAGGCCTTTTTCGGCCGAATATTTGACCTCATCGACCTCCCCGCCCTGGCAGACCAGATGATTGACATCGCGGTTGGAGAGGCGGATCGTGCTCATCTGGTCGGGCAGCGCCACGACCGCCTGCGCCAGGGCTGATGTGCTTAACGGCGCTGCAACAAGGGCAATGGCCGCGCAGAAGGGCCTACCGGATTTCGGCATCGAAATTCTCCTCGGCAAGGGAAAGAAGCCAGAAGCGGCCGGCATCGACGATATATCGGATGCGCAGGTTGCCGCGGAACTTGCGGATGACCCCACCTATCACGCGGACCTTCTCGACGGGCACGAGGATCTGGCGATCGGTCCAGGTGACCGGCTGGTCGGGCCGGATATAGGTGGCGATCGAAAGGGTCGGGTTGTTGGCGAGTTCGTCCAGGATCGCGTTCAGGCTGTCGCGCAGGCCGTTATAGGCCGTGGGATGGGCGATGCTTAAGAGCTCCTGGAACTGCCGGTCGGCCGAATAGGCGGAATAGGTGCCCGACAGCGCCACGATGTTGCGCGTCATCGTTCGCAGATAGGCTGCAGAGGGCTTGCCCCCGGTCACATAGAGGTCGCCGCCAGCGCCGAACGGCACGACAACCGTGCGCTGATTCTGGGCGCTGGTGTAAAGCGCGATTCCCAGGACGGCGGTGATGCCGAACAGGCCGAGAACCGAGAATTTGAGCAGCCGGTTCTCCTCGAAAAGGTTCGAGGAGCCCTGGAGATAGCGATGGATGCCAAAGCTTGCCGGTTTGTCGAGCAGCGGATCGCTCGGGCTTTGGGCGGATGATCTGCGGAACATGGAGTACCTCACTCGCAAAAGCGGGTTTGGGTGGGTCCGGGATAATGGGGGAGGCGGAGCAGCCCCCAGCGCCAGGCCAGATGCGGGATGAAGCCACGCGGCTTTGTCCGCTTCCAGGGAATGAAGAGGAGAAGGACGCCGATGAGCGACCAGCCCACCAGCCCGCCGACGACAACGGCCACGAATATGGTCGATGTGACGACGATGAATTCCTGGGCGTCGAACCAGAGGATCTGGACCGGCTTGTGCAGGAACTGAGGAAGTCGCTCGTCCACGTCCTTCTCCCTTGCTTCATCACGTGATCAGACGTGATATGACCGGGAGCGACCACCGCGCCCGGGGCCGACGCGGGCCATGGCGAAGCCCGCGCCGGTTTGCGGTTCGAACCTCAGACGATGAGGCCGAAGGTCTGGAGGATGGAGTCCGCCCGGATGAGGCAGACCGCCGCCACGATCGTGGGAATGCCGATCATGATGTTCGAAAAGAGGCGCGACACGCCGAACAGGAAGGCCGCGACGCCGCCGACAAATCCAAGCGGGCCCTTCACGCCCTGGTTCACCACGATATCGTAGATATCGTAGCCAAGGTCGCCGGCGGCCGGCGCCTGGAAGGCATGGGTCGCCGATGCCAGGGTGACGGCGAGGATGAAGGTCCCCAGGGCATCGGCGGCGCGAAAAGAGCCGGGTCGAACCCGATGGAAGGCAGGGAGAAGTTTGCGCATAGTTGGTCTCCGGGCAATAGGGAGCCGTTCCCAGAACATGCCTGCCGGCAGCGATCTGCGTGTTCGTTGTCGGCCAGCGGCAGGGCTGGACGGCTCCCGTGAAGGAGCGCTGCCGGCGGCATTTCGTAATCGTGGGGATAGCTGCGGCGCAGGCCCACGCGGTCTGCCAGACAAGCTGTCAGGAAGGCGGCTTCATCGGCCTTTTTGTCGCGAGCCAAGCCTCGATCTCGGCTTGCTGAAAGCCCGATATGAGCTTCCCATCGAGGAACAGCGTCGGCGTGCCCGAGATGCCCATGGCCTTTACCGTCGCGGCGTTCGCGGCGACCCGCGCTTCGCCTTCCTTGCATCGGGTGAGCGGC
The DNA here is from genome assembly GCF_001046645.1 of Sphingobium cupriresistens LL01. NCBI lineage: Bacteria > Pseudomonadati > Pseudomonadota > Alphaproteobacteria > Sphingomonadales > Sphingobiaceae > Sphingobium > Sphingobium cupriresistens. The sequence continues at coordinate 1,871,203 of NZ_KQ130434.1, read as the reverse complement.
TTCTTCGTTTCGCCTCCATAGGCCTGCGCAAAAGCTGCCGCCTGATCATTGGCGCATAGAATATTCTCTGCTTTTGACGCCGCCTCCGGGTGGATACCACTCACGAAATAGATTTGCCGACGTACGGGTTTTCCCTCATCGGCCTTAGCTGCCCAGAAGCGATCGAGCGCGCGGCAATACGGGCAGTCGGGATCGGTGAATTCAATCACCGTCGGCGCGCCGGGTGGGCCGATCACAAGCGCCTGGTTTGGATCGAGACCCTTGACCTTGGCTCGAGCCGCTGCATCCTGGGACAGGGCTGTGAGGTTGACGCCATTCTTGTCGTATATGGTCGCAAACAAGAGATGGTCGCTCTCGGGCGCGTAATAGAGGATGCGGCCGCCCGCGCTGGCCTGGAATATCGGGCCGTGCACGGGCGCCGCTGTGAAATCCTCGAACTGGAGATTGGCGAAACTCTGATGGAGCTTTGCCTCAGCCTCGGTTGCAGCGGCCGCCAATAGTCTGGCCTCATCGGTCGGGCCGGCGATTGCTAGACTGGGTGATGAGGCCAGTGCGGCACCAGCGAGCAACGCCAGCGCAGAAGTCTTGTAAAATGCGGCTGTCATGGGCGCTGCTCCAATGTCCTGGATTTGAGCGAGAAAAGCGCGGCGTCAATTTCAATGGATTGCCCGATCGGCACTGTTGTCGGCCGCGCCAATGGCTCCGGCTGCCTTGCCGCCATGATCGCGAACTCACCGCCAGCTTCGCGGATGACGAATGTCGCCCTGTTTGCTGAAGTCGTCGATCGTGAGAAGGCATCTTGTTTCGGAGCCGCAAGGGAGGGCATAGTCGCAGCTATAAGAATGACGAAGGTCGGTGGTCCGTATGGAAATCCGCTGACCATGGTTGATACCTCCATTTGATTTGGCGGCTTTTTGGCTGCCAGATTGAAGGGACGGTGTGACTGGGAGCTTCGTTCGTTCGGGTAGACTTGCCACCACCGGTCCGTTGATACGGATCGATGTCCAGGCTGCCCCCGCCCTGCAATGGCCAGGGCACTGTTGTGCCGGTGCAGGGTACTGACGTGCCGCTGGAAGGCAGTGAGATGCCGCGATCAGGCAGCGTCATGCCGAAAGGGCATCTGATCGCCGCCCAGGCGCTCACCAGGCTGCGACCTCAAACGGCTTCAGCGGTCCTGCATTGCGGATTTTCAATCTGTGGCTGCGCTCGATTCGCTGAGCGCTGGCTATTCGAAGGGAGCGATTATGGTGACGCGGACGACGCGGACTTACAGGCTGACGATGTCCGATCGTGGACTCGACCTTTTCCTGTCCTGTCATCTTCGTCTCTGCATGGCTGCCCGCGACCTGCTCTCTTATGGCAGTACGTTGCAGGCAGCGATGATGCTGTTCGCGTCGCGCGACTTTGACGAGATGGTCGCAGAACTCCTAGATCCAGCCGTCGCGAAACTGGCGGGAGATCGTCAGCATTATGTGGGCGCGTCAGTGGAGCTGGGAGACATGGCGCGCGAAATCCGGGCCAGGGTTTCTGAGACAGGTGCTGTACACGCGCCGTCTCTGGGCTCCGTTTACATAGCAGCATTGAGCCATATGAGTGCGGTCGGCGATCGCGAACTGATACGCATTTCATGCCAGCTGCGGTAACTGCCAGCAGATCGGCGCCGCAGATCAGGAACGATGAGAGAGAAAAAATCGTCTCAATTTGAGAACGATAGCTTTTGACCGCATGAGTAAAATGCATAGCGTGTGGCCATCGGGTAAGTGCCATTGGGAGTTTCGAGACAATGTCCGGGGGTGCCTGTACATGCAGACTCGAAGACTTCAGACCAAGGATGACGGACTGGTTCTCTCCACGATCAAGGAGATTTCCGGAAAGCGCATCGAAGAGCGCCGCCGACGTGACCGGATCACTCAGCCGCAGCTGGCACGCGCCGCTGGGGTGAGTGTTCGATGGTTACGCGAAATTGAGGCGGGCAATCCAAAATCCAAGCTGGACGAGCATTTGGCATGTGCTCACCGGCTCGGGCTATCGACCGCTCATATCATGATTCCGTTACTTCTCATGGAGCGAAGGCTGTCGATTCCCCAGGAGCTGTTTCTCGAAGAGGATCTTTCCGAACTGGAGGACCGCTGCATCGCTCTCATTTTTGAACATTCGTCCAGCACCATCAGCAGGCGCCGAGCCTCCTATTTCGATGATGCGGGCGATCAGGAATAAGGGCTCGTTGCGCAATGTCTCCCGAACCGGTCACCGCCGATCGCATCTACCGGCGCCTTAAGCAGGATGTTCTGGATGGGATATTGAGGCCAGGCACACCGCTGGTCGTGCAGGCGCTGGCGGACCATTATGGCGTCAGCATATCTCCAGTGCGAGACAGTGCGCACCAACTCGTTGGTGAGCAACTCCTGGCCTCGAACCAGGGCGGCGGTTTTGTTGTGCCGCTCGTCACCGCTGACATGCTGCGCGATCTCTACACCTGGCACGGATATCTGGTGCGTCATGCCCTCAAGGCGAGGGCGCCGGCTCAAGGTGACCTTGTACCTATCGAGGCGCTTGAACGGCATGGACCACTGCACCCGCGCCAATTGCGTGATGCGGCCAGCAGCCTGTTTTCCTTTATCGGAAGCCGACCCAAAAATGCGGTTCATTCACGCGCGATTTTGATGGCGGGAGACAGGCTGGCCATAGCGAGACTCCATGAGCCGCTCGTTTTCGACAACGTCCAGGAGGAATTGCTTTCGATCTGGAACCTGACAAAGATCGGTCGCGATGCCGCCATCCGAGAGGCAATTTGGGCCTATCACCGGCGCCGAATAAGGCGGGCCTCCACGGTCGGACACCGCATATTATCCAACGTCTCCAGCCTTAACATACCGACAAGACAGAAGATTCCTCAAATCTGACCTGTGACCTCCCTGCGCTGGCAGTGGACGATCAGATTAGCCGGCATATTGAGAGCTTATAAGGTCGCAGATTTGTCCAGCCCCCACCTAAACTTCTTATCGCTGCCACTTGGCAGTTTTCTTGAAGATGGAGGTTGTTATGGAACGTCTGGAAAATCTCGAAGGTGACATGATCGATCTCGGCCACGCGAGCGCCGAAACGCAGGGCATCGGCTTGGTCGATCGGGACAACCCCGCCGGGCAGCAGCAGACCGGCATTCTCGACGAATAATCGGCCGGCCCGGCGTGCGATCCCGCGCGCCGGGCCACATTCCAGCTATTTACGGGAGCTTTGCCCCATGCCGGCCATGCTTCGTCCGGGCCTCGCCTATTGTCTGACCGGAGGGCAGGCCGTCTTTCTGGACCTCAATGCCGATCGCTATTTTGCATTGAGCTCCGCAAAAACGGCCGCCTTCTCAGCTTGCCTCAGCGAGGATCCTAGCCCGGAGGTGGATACGGCTATGCGCTATTTCATGGACGCCGGGATATTGGTTGCCGGCGATGCCGACGCAACCAGTGCGGCTCTGCCGATTGTCGAATTGCCGGCCCGCGAAGGACCGATTCAGGAGGACGGCTTGGTTCGCCCGCGAGCTTTGATGAGCGCCATGGCCATTCTGCTCTTCACGCGCTTCAAGCAGATTTATCGCCCGAAGGCGTTGTTCGCGCTTGGACTTGAAGCGCGTTGGTGGAAATTCGGGGGGACATCTTCAGGTGGGGTCCATCTCCGTGATCTGCTCGAAACCATGTCCTGCGCGGAGCGGTTGCTGCCGCTACGGTTGAACTGCGTCAGCCGCACACGAGCGCTCAAGCATTTTCTGGCGCGCTATGGCCTGGATACCGACATGATTGTGGCGGTGAGGCTTCATCCATTCTCGGCGCATTGCTGGCTTCAGTCCGGCGACATGGTGCTGAACGACACGCTGGAAGGCATCGCCCCTTACACGGTGATCAGAGGCATCGCATGAGCAGTTCCTACTCTTTCGCGATAAACATCGGGCCGTTGGCTCAGCCTTCCCCCGATGCTGGTGCGGGTGGGGTGGGAATTGCTCCGCTGCCCTTCTCCCTGATCACCTTGAACAGCGACCTGGATCGCTATGAGGCCGCCGATGATCGCGGCCGCCATCTGCTGGTGGTGGGCAATGTCTTTGACCGGATCGCAAACCGGATTGTGTCGCCGGACGATTTTCCGGTGATCCTGCGAGAGGAGGATCCGGTTCACGCGCTGCTCACGGACTATTGGGGGCGGTATGTGGCCGTTCTTCATGATGCTCGAAACGGACAGGTCGAATTGGTCCGCGATCCCTCTGGCCAGCTCCCATGCTATTATCGCCAGCATAGCGGTCAGCTTCTCGTCGCGCATGACGCAGACCAGCTGTTCTCCGCGGCGGCGGCCGCCGATCCCGACTGGTCCATCCTCGCAAGGCATCTGCGCAATCCCATGGTCCGAACGAACGAGACCTGTCTGCAGGGCGTGTCCGAACTGTTGCCAGGTTTGAGCGTCACATGGTCGCAAGGCGCTGCGGCATGTAAGCCAAGGTGGGTTCCCCTGATTGAAGCGGATCTGATCGACAAGTCTGTCGAGGCGATCGCGGATCGACTGAAAAGAGAAATCGAAAACGCGGTTTCCGCGTGGGCGCGGCGCTTTCCTCGTCCTTTACTCGGCCTGTCTGGAGGTTTGGATTCCTCGGTCATTGCAGCGTCACTCAGGGCGCGCAAGGCGGATGTGAACTGTCTGAATGCCGTCTCTGGCACAGGGAGGGGAGATGAGAGAAGCTATGCGGCGGCGGTCGCCGCCATGCATGGTTTCCCGCTCCATGAAGCGGTGCTGGAAGTTCACGACATCGACTACAGCAGGTCATTGGCATCGACTAAGCCGCGACCATCGTCCAGCGCGTTCACGCAGGCAATCGACAAAGCATCGGCCGACGTCGCCGAGGCTTGCTCAGCCGAAGCCCATTTCAGCGGCGGAGGCGGCGACAACATCTTCGCCTTCATTCATTCTTCCTATCCCGCCACCGACTGCCTGCTGGATACCGGCTTCGGCGCGAAATATCGGTCAACCATATCCAACCTGACGCGTATGACTGGTTGCGACATGTGGCAGATAATGGCGCGGTCGATCCGACACGGGGTCTTCGCGCATCGCCCATTTGTTCACAGGGTGGACGAGCGATTTCTTGGCGAGAAGACCGCCGAAGCGTTGCCGGTCCATCCGTGGATTGTACGCGGGGGCAAGCGGCGCCCGGGCAAACGCCAACATATCGCGGCTACGCTGGAAGCCATCCATTTCACTGAATTTCTCAACATCGGGGGGCGGCCCACAATCTATCCGCTACTGTCGCAGCCACTGATGGAATATTGTCTTTCCATCCCGGTTTGGCGCTGGTCGCACAACGGCATTGATCGGTCACTCGTTCGGGAGGCTTTCCGCCGATTGCTGCCAGAAGAAATCATAGCGCGCCGGACGAAGGGATCGTTCGGCCAGTTGTTCGAGGCGGGCTTCATGCGCAATATCGAGGTCATCAGGTCCATGCTCGCGGATGGCCAACTTGCAGCCCAGGGACTTCTGGACCGTGCCGCATGCCTCGATGCGCTCAGCGTGCCGGAGAGACTGCGGCCGGAGGTCATAAGTCGTCTCGCTCTTTTCGTGGATGCGGAGGCGTGGCTGGCGGGACGAAGCCGCCACTGACCGCCGGGTCTATCAGGGTCCGTCGCAACCAGTCGAGCACGCGACGATAGACCGCGAGGCGGTGCGCAGGCTGGAATTTCACATGCCCTTCATTCGGGTAAATATACATCTCGACGGGCCACTGTTTGGCACGCAGCACTTCGAACGTGTTGAGCGCCATTCGATATTCCTCTTCCGAAGCCTGGATCAGAATGGGAACCGGTCGCTTGTCAGAATGCAGAGCCAGCGAGGATTGCGACCAGAAGGCATCCGCCCGATCGCCGGGCAGGGGATAACCGAAGCTTTCATACCATCGGCGATATCCTTCGCCATTGCCGATCATCATGCTCGCATCCTCGCAGCATGTGCTGAGGGCTGCGGCGGCGAACTTGCTGGAGTGTATCAGCGCGAACGTCGCTGTCGTGGCGCCATCGCTCTGGCCGGTGATCGCCACCCGGCGAGGGTCCACGACGCCGGTCTCATCGAGGCGATCGATAATGGTCTCAAGCGAGGACAATATGCTCCGACGATCGATCCAGTCTTTCTGGTTCATCTCGAGATACTCATCATAGGTGACAGGCGGCCCGTGCAGCGCATAGGCCTTGGGCTTGTTGAAGCTGAGAACCGCAAACCCATGTGATGCGAGGAGCTGTATCGGATATTCGTCCGCCGTTCCGCCGCGCAGAAAGCCTCGCGAGTCATACTGGACGATCACCAGTGGGAACCGCGTTCCAGGTCGGTAGGCAACAGGAAAAACGAGGTCACCGAAGGCCTCAATCCCGAAACTGTTCTTCCATGCGATACGCTGGACCCTGCCGAGCCGATACTGCGCGAATTCCGGATTGGGATCGAAGATAGTCTCTATGGCGCCTGTTGCTATCCGGATCGAGACAATGTGCCGGGGGCGAAGAGATGCCTCGCGAGCGCAGATGAGCTTTCCGCCCCCCAATCCGCAGCCAAACAGCGCATCTTCAGTGAGCAGTATCCTGTGTGGAAGTCTGCTTCCAGGAACCCAGCGATAAAGCCCTGTCTTCTCATCTGACGCGCCCTCGCGCGTGGCAAATATCAGCTGCCTTCCGCCCTTCAGCCACCAGATATCCGTGACGTTCCGGCAGGCAATGGCCAGGCAGCGAAATGTCTTCGCGCCAATACGGATGTGCAGCGGCGCCGGCTGTCGAAATTTTGAGGGATCGTCGGCAATGGCCCAGGCGACGCGATCGGCATCGAACCGCGCATAGGCTCTTGTCCCGGCTGGATGTTCGCCGCCTGGGAACGCAATTCGTGTGATCTCTTCCCGTGACGCTGGCCGGACGGTGGCGCTGACGATATCGACCGCCTGGACGATTGACGGGACTTTGTTCGTGGGCAGGGGCTGATTGCCGCCCAGCGGCCAGAAGCGGTCGTCATAGCGAAAGCCGTTCAGTCCCTCTCGAGCGATTTCATCTCGCGCCTCCACAAGCCCGGGACGGCTGCGAAAAATGAGCGTTTCGTCGGTTGCTGACCATTCCAGGGCTTCGATATCGACCTCGGACCGAATGAGCATATGACGGTCTGTTCCATCGGGCCTGATGGTCCAGACTTCTGCCTTGCCGCCACGCTGCTTCACATAGGCGAGATACCGACCGGCAGGGTGCCAGCGAAGCAGGGGAGGCTTTGGAATGCCGAGCGGTATGCCGACGAGACCATATTTGTCGAAGCTCGCACGCTCAATGTCTCCCGCGTCATCGATCACGTGCGCCTGGGAACGGCCGTCGGTCGGAACCAGCACGACTGCGGAGCAAAAGCGGTTTGACACCGGATCGGCCTGGCGAAGCTGAAGCGCTATCAGGTCGCCGTTGGGCGACATTTGCATCGGCGCGCCGTCCAGCGAAAGGCTTCCAAAATCGCGTAAGCCGATCAGGGCCTCGGGAGTGACGGACCGGACAGCTTGGCTGCTGGTCGGATTGGTTGGGAGAGAGCATGGGGTGCTCTCTCCCTCCGTTACGGGGCTGCTGCGGGATTGGGCCAAGGCATGCGTCGCCATGAACAAGGGTATGGCGGCGCACATCAGGGTCCTGGCAGCACCGGACGGATGTGATGCTGTCGGCTTGGCAAAAGCTCTGGTCATGATTGTCACCAGTGCTTTGTGATGCTCAGGCTGACGAAGCGACCGATGGGAGAATAGTTGGTCGAGTCATAGTTGACGTAGAAGCTGTTGCCGCCGCTCGGTGCAGCATAAGGCGGTCGGGCATTGAACAGGTTGCGAGCGCTGAGCGCTACGTCCAAAGCACCCAGCAGGCTGTCGGCAGGAAGGTTGAGAAGGGCATTCAGATCGAACGTGGTTTGCGATTTGACGTCACTTTGGCTCGTCGAGCGGGTATCGCGCAGCCGCCCTGAATGATTGAGATAGCCTGCCAGCGTGAAACTGTCCTTCGTCCAGCTTATGTTGAACCGGCCGCGGAATTTGGGCGGATTGTAGATGATGCCGGCAAGGCGAGTGACCGGAGCATTCTCGTTGATTTGTTCGGTCGATTTAAGCCACGACGCATTGCCGCCCAAAGTCAGCTCGCCCAAGGCGCCGATCGGGAGGCTATATCGTCCGCTCAGATCGAAGCCTTCGATCTTCTGCTGCGTGCCGTTGATGAAATTGTTGAAGGCAATGGCCACCACGGACGATGGATCATAGGGCGCGCCGCTGTAATTGTTCAGCTGTCCGTTGGTCGAGGCGATGAGGGCGGCCTGCGTAGCGGCATCGGGGGCATAGACGACATAGTCCGCGAAGATGGGATTGCTTAACGCGGAATATTGATTGACCCCGGAGATCGGCTGGATGATCCGGTTCTTGTAACGGATGTTGAAATAGGAGGCGTCCAACTGAAGGCCCGGGACTGCGGAGGGATGGGCACCGAGGGTGATCGTCCAGGTTTCCGCCCTTTCGGGTTTTAGATCGGGATTACCGCCCTGGCTCATCATCGCGACCGAACCGGTTGGAAACTGGGTTCCGCCATAGGCGGACGCCGCGCGCAGAGTTACGTAGCGCATCTGATATTGCTGCAGGAGCGTGGGCGCCTTGAACGATTTGCCCCATGAAGCCTTAAGATCGAAATCGCGGGTCGGCGAGTATATCAGGCCGAGCTTGGGCGTGGCGACCTCGTCGATACCCGGATAGCGTTCATAGCGCAGGGCTCCATTAATCGAAATCCGATATGCCCAGCTGAGGTCCTGTTCGGGCGATACGAGGGGGACATTAAGCTCGCCAAAAGCATAGCTGCTATCGATGCTGCCGCCCCCGTTGGACTGGCTGCCAGAGGCGTTGGTGTCCTCGAAGCTATTATATCGGTAGCCGCCGCCGATCGCCAGGCGGACTTCCCCCGCCGGCAGGTTGAGCAGCTTGCCTTCGGCCCCCAACTCCACCGATCGCGCGACATTGCAATAGCAGCCATAGGCCCTGCTCGCGACAGCGCCGTTCGAGTAATAGCGCTGATCGTAATCGGTGCGATCCCGGCCATACAGACCGCTGAGGGTCACCGTCCAGTCGGGATTCACTCGCCAGGCCAATGACGGGGCCAATGCGAAGCTCTTGTTCACGGGCGTGTTGAGATAGCCGGAACTCGCGTTGAGCGCGAGCATGGAGGATATTTCGCGGCGATTGAAAAGCGCGTCGACCGCAAATTCGAGATCCGGACCGATTGCCTGGTGCCCGCTGAAGATGATGCTGTGATTTTCGCGTTCGGGCAGCAGGGTGGCTGCGTCCGGCATATAGTCGGTATAGCTGCGATCGCGCGCAGTAATATCGCTGCCCTTCAGAAAGTCGTAAGCGACGATGAAGCCACCAGAGCTCCAGCGGATACCGGCTGTGGCATTATATTGCTGCTCGACGTCGCCGCCGTCCGTCGCGGCGGCCCATCTGGCCGAGGTTGAGTAACCCTCATAGTCGCGCTTGAGGATGATGTTGACGACGCCGCCGACCGCGTCCGATCCATAGATTGCCGACGCGCCATCGGGGATTACCTCCATCCGGCTCACGACTGAAACAGGTATCGCGCTGATATCGACTGCCTGGACTGCGGACCCGTAAGAGAGGCGGTGGCCGTTGAGCAGGGTGAGGGTCGCGTCGCCGCCGAGGCCGCGGAGGTTCGCCGTCGAGCCGCCCGAAAGATTCTGGTTCGCGATCCCGACGTTGCCTGGTGCGACCGAGGGATTCTGCCCCCCGCTGAAGCTTTGCGGCAGAGATCGAATGACCTCGCCCAGATCATTCTGCCCGGACTGGCGCATTTCCTTTTGCGATACTTCGATCACGGGCGCCGCGATGTTGGCACCCCGGATGCGGGACCCTGTCACGAGGAGGGTGGTGGATGCGGCATCGCCATCCTCCGGCGCTCGCTGCGAGGTCGGACTCCCCACAATCACAAAGCTGCCGCCATTCTCAATGGCACGCAAACCCGTGCCCTTGAGGAGCAGTCGCAGCGCTTGCGCAGGGGCATAGCGGCCATCCAGCCTGGGCGACAGGCGACCCTCCACCTGTCCCGGCTGAAACAGGACTTCTCGTCCGAGCTGGGCCCCCAGAGCCCGCAACGCATCGGCGAGGTTCTGCGCCTCGATGTGAAAGGTCTGCTCGGTCTGCGTGTCGGCCAGCAGTATCGGCGAGGCAGTAGCGATGCCGACTGCACTCGCGACGGCGATGATGTTGGCGAGATTGTGAGAGATTTTCCGCATGAGGGCCCCCTTGTCTTCGCATCGTTCTTCGATGCTCTGACTGGCTCCACGTTGCGGGATGTGGATTTATGGGGCCGCGGCCTCACTATGTGAAATTTTTGTTTCAGATGGCGTCAGCGTGATGGATTCGTCAGGCGTCTCTGCGACCGTCAAGCCAAAGAGAAGGCTGAGGTTGGTGGCCAGCCTGCGGGGGTCGTCGATCGCAAATGTACCAGAGGCCCGCAGATTGGCGATTTCCGCGCTTGGCTGCCCGATCTGGAGCCGGGAGTAGCGATTCGCTTCGGCGATGAGATCGGCCACTCTCACATTATCGAACTGCCGCATTTTTGAGGTCCAGCTTTCACCGGCGGCCGGTGCGAAGGATGCTGAAAGGTCGCGCACGCCAAATTCACCAGCTTCGACCACCTGTCCGGGCCGTAGCAGTCTCGGCTTGGCGGAGATATTTCGGCTGACACCATGTTCGGTCTGCGCGACGTCCACGGATCCGCGGAGGAGGCGAACGAAATAGCTATGATCCGAGCGGAAGCCGACATCAAAAACCGTTCCGTGAGCGGTCACGGTGGTATCGCCGACGGACACGGTGAATGGCCTCTTTTCATGGGCTACTTCGAACCGGGCCTTGCCCTGCTCAAGTCGTAGTGATCTCAGGCTTGGTGTAAATCGCATCGACACGATGCTGTCGGTGTCGAGGGTGATCTCTGATCCGTCAGCAAGGTGAATTTTTCGGATCTGCCCGACCCTGCTCGCGAATTTGGCGGTATTTTGACCGGCGTCGGCGAGGGGCGCGGGCCCGGACCTTCGGCTTTCATCTCCGGCTGCCATCCAGGCGATGACAGAGACGGAAAGGATCACAGCGACCGATGCCGCGAGGGCAAAGACAGGCCGGCGGCGCGTTGGCGCTGCGGTCGCTTCGGCCTTGGTCGGCGACACGAGCGACTTTCCCATGCTGTAGACTTCCGCGATCCGCGCGTAGGCGGTTCTGTGGGCAGGATCTGCGGCCAGCCATGCCTTGAATTCGGGGTCGCGGCGCTGGGCATCCGGCCCCTGCATCGCGGCGAACCAGGATGCGGCTTCTTCGCGCAAGGCCGAGCGCTTCTCTTGTTCATCGAGCATGTCAGTCGTCCAGAGCCTGTGCGATACGGGCCAGTGCACGGCCCAGATGATATTGAACGGTTGGAACGGCGATCCCAAGCTTTTCGCCGATCTCCCGATAGGTCAGGTTCTCCACGCGATGCATGAGGAAGACTTGCCGGGTCTGGTCCGGCAGGCCGTCGACGGCAGCCTTGTAGAGACGCATGACATCCTGCCTTTCGATGCCGAAGCTTTGTTCCGGGGCAGTGCCGAGCTCGGGTACTTCATCCAATGCGGGCCCTCTGGTCGCTTCCGCGCTGCGCGCGCTGCGCATTCGATCGACGAGAAGATTGCGGGCTATCCGTTGCAGGTAGGACGCTGGGTGGACGAGCATCTTCGTCCGCATATGGGCTGCAAGCCTGGCAAATGCCTCTTGCATGAGATCGTTGGCGTCCTCGTCATCGCGCATGCGGTGCCTGAAGTATCGGACGAGGCCTGGCGCTTCCGCGCTGTAGGTCTCTCGTAAAATCGCCGTGAATGCGCCGTCCGTGGCGGCGGATAAGCCGCCGCCCGGATGCTCGCCTGGCATAGGGAGAGGTTGACGGACATCCGACTGGGATGCGTTGCATGGGAGAGGGCGAGACACGCGAACCTGGCCAACAGGCCGACAGAATCGGTCCCGAGAGTCTCGGGGGCGATTGAGCTAGGTGTGTCTCGAGCGATGGCGTACCGCCGCTCCGACCGCCCCAAACATCAGAGGGGCGTCATTTATGCCTGACAGGATAATCCTACAGCGGGACTGTCAGCTAATTCCCCCCTGCCGGTTCATGATGCCTCTATCGACTCGCCATTTCAAGGGGCGACAAGCGATCAGGCGGCGGTATCAGGAGCGAAGACTGCGAAAGGTGATCGACCAGCGCGTCTCTTCCATTTCCGAGATGCTATGCTCCCATTCGTACCGCATTTCGCCGCTCAGATGATATATGGCTCGTGGGTTGAGAGGCATGTTCGTTCGCAGGAACCTTGAGCCTTCTTTCTTCCGGAAGCGCATTGTCGCGGGTTCACCAAGCGATATGCCAACCACATGCTCGAAGACGGGACGATCGCGATGCCAACCAATGCCCGCGCCTGGTTCATAGCGGATGAGCAGGGCCTGGACGAGGTCGTCAGTCGGCACTCCTGCAAAGGCGGCGGCCCGACGTTTAAGTGATGAAAGCCAGCCGGGTATGGGGGTGGTCGGCGCGAAGATGCCTGTCTGAAAATCGTAGCTCCAGCCAAAGCTTTGGGTGAGGCGCTTGCCCGTCCACTGCTGGTATTTGAAGGGTGAAAGGTCGGAGGCATCGATCATGCCGATCAGCGCCTGTTCTTCGATTGGGGTTATGATGTCGTCGGCCTGCTGCAGGCCCGGTAAATGGGGCCTGCCGAACAGGTCCAGGGCCAGAAATGCGGGCATTTGCGGCGTATCTGTATCTTCAGAACACAAGGCTGGTCTGCACCGGCTTGGTCAGGATTTCTTCGATCGTGAAGATGCCCGCTGGTGGAGTGACCAGCAGTTCCTCCTCGGGAACGGCGAAATCAAGCCATTTCTGGGCGTCACGGCGTTCGATCATGGCGCCGTGACGCGCCTGATAGCGTATGACTTCGGGGTTCGCGTCTACCGTGATGATCCGATAGCTGACGGGCCATTCGGCCATGGCCGGCTCCCAGATGGCGGCGAGATAGAAGAAATTGCCGTCTTCGCGAAAGGCACGGAATTTTTTCTCGCCATTGCGGATATGGAACTCCGATGCAGCCACGAGGCAACGGCTGCTGGGGAAATTGCGTCCCTCGGAACGAATGAATTCGAACGAGACGCCTCCGCTGAAGCGAGGGCTGGAACCCCAGGCGGCTTCGATCATCTCAATCTCTTGCACATCGTCGGGGTTGCGCCGGATGATGGCACGGCGACTTCCGAGCGCCTCGGAGTCGAAGGGTGTTGCTTTCGAGTCCATGAAAGGAACATACAGGGAACGAAAGGCGAGGGCAAGGATGGTCCCGCGTGAGGAGGCCTGATGTGTAATGACTACCGCCTGCTGATCGATATCGCATCGATCGTCGAAGATTTCGAAGGGCTGAAAATCAAGATCAAGATGCCCGAGGGCGCCCCCAATGTGCCGGCGCGCGAAGATATCAAGATGACCGATATGGGTCCGATCGTCCGCAGCGTGGGTGCGCAGCGCAGCGTCGGCGAACTGGTCAATCGACGCTGGAGCTGGCCCGGTCGTAACGGAAAGCCTGTCTATAATTTCCGCACTGAGGGTCGGGAATTTACCTCCCAGCGCTGCCTCATCATTGCAGATGGCTTCTACGAGTTTACAGATCCTGCCGTCCCCCGGCCAAAAGACAAGCGGCTCGATAAATGGCTCTTCACCATGACCGATCATGACTGGTTCTGCATCGCTGGAATCTGGCGCGAGAGCCCGACGGGAGAAGCCTTTACCATGCTGACCATGGATGCAGGACCGGACGTCGCGCCCTATCATCACCGCCAAATCATTCCACTGGCCCGTGACCAATGGGCAGACTGGCTCGATCCCAGCGTTCCGGCTGGGGAGGTGCTGCGATGGTTGCCCAAGGGAAGCCTGTCCGTCACGCAGGTCTATGGCGCGCCGCCGGCCCAAGGAGCGTTGCTCTGATGACTGACGACGCGACCTTGGCTCGTTTCGTCGAGGCGCAAGCGAGCAGCTATCGAACCGCGTTGCGCGAGTTGCGCGCCGGGGCGAAACGCACCCATTGGATGTGGTTCATTTTCCCGCAGATACGCGGCCTTGGGTTGAGCCCGACAGCGCATTATTATGGCATCGCATCGATCGAGGAGGCGCGCGCTTATCTTGCTCATCCTGTGCTCGGCCCGCGTTACATCGAATGCGTCGAAGCGCTGCAGGGGCTTGCAGAGCATGATCCGGTCGTTGTCATGGGAAGCATCGATGCCATGAAGCTGCGGTCGTCATTAACGCTTTTTGAAGCAGCGGACCTGATACCCGTGATTGGTGCTGCTCTGGACCGGTGGTTTAGCGGCGATCGGGATCCCGCCACGATTGAGATTCTAAGGGCTTAGAACGATTGCTCGAGAGTGTGCGATAAAGCGTGGTGCAACGGGCTTGACGAATCTGTCAGTCGATAGGAACATAAAGGGAACATTTGAGTCGTCATGTTCCCATGTCCATTGTGCCTTCCGTTCCTGATCGGTCCCGTGCCGATCATCTTGCAGCGCTTCGCGCAGAGCTGGCTCATGCCCGCGCTGCGCGTGGAGCGGTGTTGCCATTTGGTCTTGGGATAGTGGATGACCGCCTGGCTGATCATGGGCTGGACGGAGGCGGGCTTCATGAGGTCGCCGCAGCCTCAGCGACACTGAACGACGACGCGGCGGCGACGCTTTTCGCGGCCGGTATCGCGGCGCGTTTCGCTGCGCAGCCGAATTTTTCCGTGTTTTGGGCGCTTACCCGCTTTGACCTCTACGCGCCGGGGCTGGAGCAGGTTGGGTTATGCCCCGATAAAGTCTTCTATGCCCAGGCCCAGAAGGATAGCGCCGTGCTCGCCATGGCAGAGGACGCGTTGCGTGACGGCTCGCTCGCGTGCGTGATTGCCGAAGTAAGGCACGCGGACCAGACAGCCACCCGACGCCTTCAGCTTGCTGCATCTGACGGCCAGACGCCGATTTTGCTTTATCGTCGCCATCGAACCCGCGAGCGCTGTCCGCTTGGCGGTCTGTCATCGGCGATGACGCGCTGGCGAATCGGTTCTGTTCCGTCTGCGCGCCTTCCTCATGCCGGGGTCGGGCGCGCTCGTTGGTCGGTGGAGCTGGTCCGCCAGCGAAACGGCAATCCCTTTTCGATCGAACTGGATGCGTGCGATGATAAGGGTCGCCTCGCTCTACCTGCCGCAGCTGCCGATCGAGCGGCTCCGGCAGCTGGAGCGGTCAATCAGGCGGCCTGAGCTGGCTGCGCCGTCGCTCGCTCCGCGCTTTGCCTCGCCGATCGACGACAACCCGGGAGCCTGTTCGGTCCCGCGTGGCGGCGGCTGGCGACCGGGTGCCCGCTGGGCGCGGGACGGTGCGCTTGGCGCCCGCCCGAGCCAAGCCGACATCGAAGCACTGCCTGCACACCAGAGACCGACCATGCGCGAGATGGGGCGTCGCAGCGAAGCGGCCGAGCATCCGTTCAGGGCCGGTCCTGCTGATGAGGTGGCGCGACGGATAGGGAAAGCTGAGGTTGCCGAAGCGTCCAAACTTACATGGGCGACCCTGTGGGGGCAGCCGACAATCCTCATCGAACGGGCAGGGCAACGGGAGGTTGTGACCGCCGCCTGCCCGGTTGCGCTGGAACTGGGATTGCGGCCGGGCATGGCGGCGGCCCATGCCCGGGCACTGGTCACCGATCTTGAGGTCCGGGATGCCGAGCCGGATGCCGATAGCGCTTGGCTTGATCGCTTGGCGCTCCATGCGCTTGGACATTGGACACCAACCGCTAGCGTTTCGGGTGCCGATGGCCTGTGGCTTGATCTTACAGGCACCACCCATCTTTTTGGCGGGGAGGAGCGTTTCTGCCGCCGCTTGCACCGATTTTTGGCACGCCTCGGGTTTACCGCCTCTATCGCCGTTGCGGCCACGCCGGGCGCTGCGCATGCGATGGCGCGCTATAGCGGAGAGGCCGTCACTCTGCTGGCCTCGGGCATCGAAACCCAGGCCATCGCCAATCTTCCCCTTCAGGCTTTGCGTCTGGAACCCGAAGCATTGGTGTCGGCGGCGCGCTTTGGCCTTGAGCGTATATCGGACCTTTACCCAATGCCGCGCGGGCCGCTCGCTCGTCGGCTGGGCCTGACGACCGTCCGACGGCTCGATCAGGCGCGCGGTATGATCGCCGAACCGATTGTCCCCGTCGTGGCTTTCGAGGCCCCGCATGTCGAGCGGCGGCTCCTTGAACCGATCGGCACGGCAGAAGCTATCAACCAGGTGATCGGCGATCTGGTCGAGGATCTTGTATTCCGGTTGCAGGAGCGAGGGGCAGGGCTACGGACAGCTATTCTCTCCTGCCTCATTATCGATGGCACCGAGCAGCGACTGACGATCGGGACGGCACGGGCGACGCGTGATAGTGGTCATCTGAGGCGCATGCTCGCCATGCGGATCGAGAAGATTGATCCGGGGCTCGGCATCGAGGCGATGACGCTGACGGCGCCAAGGCTTGAGGAGCTCAAGGCCCAGACGCTCGAAGCAGGGCTGGAGACGGAGGGGCGATCACGGGATATCGCGCCGCTCGTTGACCAGCTTGCAGGCCGGATCGATCCTGACGCTCCTTTCCGATTGTCGTCTCATGAAAGCGATGTGCCCGAGCGGGCAGTACGCCGCATCGGCTCTTTGATGACGCCTGTCGGCTGGCCGGGCTGGAAGCGACCCGTAAGAATGCTCACCCGGCCCGAAATTCTCTCGCATGTCGTTGCGCTGCTTCCCGATCACCCACCCCGGCGCTTTACCTGGCGTCGCACCGACTATCGCATCTTGGCAGGCGATGGCCCCGAGCGGATCCATGGCGAATGGTGGCGTAATGCCCGCGAGATGTGGGCGGTGCGCGATTATTTCCGCGTCGAAGCTGCCGGAGGTGAGCGTTTCTGGATCTTTCGTCGTGGTGATGGTGTGGATGCGCCGACCGGGGATTTAAGCTGGTATATGCACGGCATGTTCGGCTGATGACCCGCTATGTCGAACTTCAGGTGACGAGCCACTTCTCCTTCCTTCGCGGGGCATCTTCCCCCGAGCAGCTGTTTTCGGCGGCGGCGCTACTTGGACACAAGACACTCGGTCTTGCCGACTGGGGCAGCGTTGCCGGCGTCGTGCGGGGTTGGGACGCACAGAAGGCAACAGGCGTGCGCATGATTGCCGGCGCGCGGGTTGATCTGCCCGACGGCAAGGCGCTGCTGCTGTATCCAACCGATCGACCGGCCTGGTCCCGGCTCACTCGGCTGCTTTCCGTCGGGAAGGCGCGGGGAGGGAAAGGGCGTTGCCTGCTCAACTGGGCCGATGTGGCTCATCACGCCGAAGGGCTGATCGCCATTCTAATCCCGGACCTGGCTGACAATGAGACGCTGGCCAATCTTGTGGAGTTACAGAGCCTCTTTGGTGCGCGGGGCTATCTTGCGCTGTCGCTGCGGCGCCGGCCTGACGATGCGATGCGTCTGCACGAACTGAACGCGATGGCACGGGCGGCGGGCGTGCGCGCCGTGGCCACCGGCGACATCCTCTATCATTCACCGGAATCCAGACCCCTTCAGGACGTCATGACCGCGATTCGGGAGCGGACGACCATCGATGGCCTTGGCTTCAAGCGCGAGCGCTACATGGACCGGAACCTGAAATCGCCCCAGGAGATGGAACGGCGGTTTTCGGCCTTCCCCGATGCGATCGGGGCCAGTGTCGACATCGCCGAGCAGTGCCGCTTCGATCTGGGGGAGATTCAATATCAATATCCCTATGAGCAGGTGATGGAAGGCCGCACGGCGCAGGAGGCACTGACCGCCCTGACGCAGGAGGCCGCGTCCCGCATGTTTCCAGGAGGGCTTCCGAAGGCCTATCGGCAGCAGATCGATCATGAGCTGCGACTGATCGACCAGCTCAATTACGCACCCTATTTTCTGACGGTTCACTCGATCGTTCAGGAAAGCCGCCGGCGCGGGATCCTGTGTCAGGGTCGGGGATCAGCGGCGAACAGCTGTGTTTGCTATATGCTTGGGATCACCTCGATCGATCCGATCCAGCATGAGTTGCTGTTCGAGCGGTTCGTTTCGGGCGAGCGCAAGGAGCCGCCCGATATCGATGTCGATTTCGAGCATGAGCGGCGCGAGGAAATCATCCAGTGGATTTATGAGACCTATGGCCGGAAGCGGTCGGCGCTGACGGCCGTCGTCACGCGCTATCGGACGCGGGGGGCGGTCGCCGAGGTGGGCAAGGCGCTTGGCCTGCCACGCGACCTTACCAAAATGCTGACCGGCTTGGTGTGGGGCTGGTCGATGGACGGGATCACCGACGAGCAGTTTGCGAGCGCCAATCTCAATGCCGACGACCATCGTCTGAAGCTCACCCTGGAGCTGTCGCGCCAGCTGATCGGCACGCCGCGCCATCTGTCCCAGCATCCCGGTGGTTTCGTGCTGACCCAGGATCGGCTCGACGATCTCGTACCGATCGAGCCTGCTCGCATGGAAGACCGGCAGATCATCGAATGGGACAAGGACGATATCGATGCCCTGAAATTCATGAAGGTCGACGTCCTGGGCCTGGGGATGCTGGGCTGCATGAACCGGGCGTTCAACCTGTTGGCGGAGCATAAGGGCATCAGGGTAGGGATGGCCGATCTTCAGGATGATGATCCGGATGTCTACGCGATGATCCAGAAGGCGGACACGCTGGGCGTCTTCCAAATCGAGAGCCGCGCGCAGATGTCGATGCTGCCGCGGATCAAGCCTGCCAAATTCTATGATCTCGTCATTGAGGTCGCCATCGTGCGGCCCGGCCCGATCCAGGGCGACATGGTCCATCCTTATCTCAGGCGCCGGGAGGGCAAGGAGAAGCCGGAATATCCCAAGCCTGAGTTGCGTGCGGTGCTGGAGAAGACGCTCGGCGTGCCCCTGTTTCAGGAGCAGGCAATGAAGGTCGCGATCGTGGGCGCAGGCTTCTCCCCGGCTGAGGCTGACCAGCTGCGCCGCGCCATGGCAACATTCAAGCTCACCGGCGGGGTCAGTCACTTTTACGACAAGCTGGTGAATGGGATGATCTCTCGCGGCTATCCCGAGGATTTTGCCGAGCGCACCTTTAAGCAGATCGAGGGGTTCGGTTCCTACGGCTTTCCTGAAAGTCACGCGGCGAGCTTTGCCAAGATCGCCTATGCCAGCTGCTGGATGAAGCATCATCACCCCGATGTCTTCTGCGCGGCGCTCTTAAATGCCCAGCCGATGGGCTTCTACGCGCCGGCCCAGATCGTCCGTGACGCCCGCAACCATGGCGTCGAGGTCCGCCCGATGTCCATCAACCATAGCCATTGGGACTGCACGCTCGAACCCGCGAGGGGAAGATATAGGGCTGTTCGGCTTGGCTTCAGGCAGGTGAGGGGACTGGCCAATGTCCATGGCGCGGCGATAGTCGGCGCGCGGGGACCGGCGCCTTTCGAGAGCGTCGAGGAGGTCTGGCGCCGCGCTGGCGTGCCGCGTGCCGCAATCGAGCGGCTGGCCGAGGCTGACGCCTTTGCCTGTATCGCGCAGGATCGTCGGCAGGGGCTCTGGAGAGTGAAAGGGCTGGGAGAGGCGCCCTTACCGCTTTTTGCGGCGGCTGATGCGCGGGAAGGGAAATTCTCGTTAGAAGGACTGGAGCCGCAGGTATCGCTTCAGCCGATGACCGACGGACGCGAGGTGGTGGAGGATTACCGTTCTCTCCAGCTTTCCCTGCGCGGTCATCCGGTGAGCTTTCTTCGGCCGCAGCTTGATGCGATGAGGATTGTGCGCTGCGGCGATCTCCGGTCGATCCGCGACGGGCGCAATATTGAGGTGGCCGGCGTCATTCTCGTTCGTCAGCGCCCTGGCTCAGCGAAAGGCGTCCTGTTCGTCACGATCGAAGATGAGACGGGCGTGGCCAATGGCATCCTCTGGCCCGATCGGTTCGAGATTTATCGTCGGCAGGTTATGTCGGCATCCATGATCGCGATGCGCGGCCGGCTGCAAAAGGAAGGCGAGGTCATCCACATCATCTGCGATCGGATCATCGATCATGACGAGATGCTACGATCCATCGGTCGCGTCGACTTTGCGGTTGCGCCTGGCCGGGGCGACGGGGCCACTCATGGTGGCGGTCCTGATCCGCGCGATCCTGATTTCCCCCGGGGGAGGACACTGGGGTCACCGCCTTACGGCATCGCGCGCGACGGCGAAGTCGTGCCGATTCGTAGCCATGATTTTCATTGATGACCTTATAACGATTTTTATCAGGTGTTTGCTCTCTGCATCCGACCCATATCACGCTCTCGACAGCAATTTCTCAGCGCTGATGAGCAGACGGTCTGCTTACACCACCAGGCTCCGACTCACTGCCACCAAATAGGCGTGGCAGGCTTGCGGGAGTTCGCGGCGCAGTCGGGCGAAATTTTCCTCGGACGGCTCGGCTTCCATCACGACGCGCACCGATCCGCCGAGCAGGGCCGCCAGCATGAAGGCGACAGACGATCGGTCGGGAAACTGCACTCCCGGCGCTTGGGCGAGCAGCGCGTCGATCGCCTGCGTCATGCAATGGGCCGCTCGGCTCATGAGTTCCGACAGATCGAATTCGGCGGCAATGCCGTATATGGCGCGAGAGGCAACCATGTCCGCCATCTTTGCGTCCAGCCAGGCGGTAGCCAGCCCCTCTGCAATCGCCTCAAGGTTCGATCCCATCAGCCGCGCTGCTGCATCCCGCATTGCCGTCTCGATCAGATCGAACTGCCGTTCGACCAGAGCGAACAGCAGCGCCTGTTTGTGAGGATAATATTGATACATCGTCCCCACAGAGACCCCGGCCCGCTCTGCCACGCGGGTGGTGGTTAGCCGCCCGACCCCACCGGCAAGCAAAACCTGAATGGTCGCGACATGAATCGCCTCGATCGTGACAGCCGAGCGCGCCTGCTTCGGCACTTTGCGGGCTTTCAGGAGGGTAGGTGAGGGGCGATTGATATGCGAATACCGAAACTGAAGGATCGTTCATATCTATACGGTTCCAACGATCCCCCGCAAGGAGCTTTCCGATGAACGCTGTCCTCATCACTGGCTGCTCGACCGGCTTCGGCCGCGACACAGCGCTGCATTTCCTGAACCAGGGCTGGAATGTCGTCGCGACGATGCGCAATCCCGCTGTCAGCACCCTGCCAGCCTCCGACCGGCTGCGCGTCCTGCCGCTCGACGTTACCGATGCGGGTAGCATCGCGGCGACAGTCGCGCAGGCGGGGCCGGTCGATGTGCTGGTGAACAATGCCGGCGTGGGCTGGCTCAACGCTGTTGAGGGCACGCCTCTGGAGACGGTGCGCGCCGTCTTCGAGACCAACCTGTTCGGCGCGATCGCCATGATGCAGGCAGTTCTGCCGGGCATGCGGGCTCAGCGCTCGGGCGTAATCGTGAATGTCAGTTCCAGTTCGCTCTACAAGCCTCTCCCGTTGCTCTCCGTATATCGGGCCAGCAAGGCAGCGATGAACGCGCTCAACGAATCCATGGCGCACGAACTCGCGCCGTTCGGCATTCAAGTCCGGGTGGTTATGCCCGGTATGGCGCCCTCGACCAGCTTTGGCGATACGGCGCGCGGCCAGGTGATGGAAGGCGGCGGCTTTCCCGAGCCTTATGCCGACTATGCACACGCCACAATGGCCGCGCTGATGGAGGCAGCTAACGGTCCCGTCACGACAGGACAGGATGTTGCTGACGCCGTTTTTCGCGCAGCGACCGATCCGGGCTGCCCGGCAGTGCTGCCTGCTGGCGAGGATGCCATCGCCTGGGCGGCGGAAGCCTAATCTGTCAGGAGCGATGCCCGATGCCACCTCGAAACCCATATTATGCCGGCCCAGTCTCGCCCCATTTTGACGGGCATCGCTTCCTGAACCTTGCGGGGGAGCCGGAGACGGATCGGTCGCTAGGCGATATTCTGCGCTGGTATCGCAAGGCGCCCAAGACTGTCTGGCCGAAATCCGTGCCCGTCTCACCTGTCGTTCCGGCTGAACGGGTAGAGGGATTGCGGATCACCATGGTCGGCCATGCGACGCTGTTGATCCAGACGGGCGGGCTCAACATCCTCACGGATCCCGTATGGTCAGACCGGGCAAGCCCCTTCGCTTTCGCCGGACCTCGCCGTGTGACTGCACCGGGCATAAGCATGGACGACCTCCCGCCCATCGACGCGATCTTGCTGTCACACAATCACTACGACCATCTGGATATCGCGACCCTGCGCGAGCTTGACGCACGCCATGGTGCGCGAATCATCACGCCGCTTGGCAATGACAGCATCATTCACAGCAAAATTCCCGCCGCCAGGATTGAGACGGGAGATTGGTACGACCGTTTCGCCATTGCTCCCGGCGCCGAAGCCCATATCGTGCCGGCGCTGCACTGGTCCTCCCGCAGCCCACGGGACCGGCGCATGGCTCTCTGGGGCGGCTTCATGCTGAATACCTTTGGGCGGTTAATCTACTTCGCCGGGGATACCGGATATGGCACAGGCGCGATCTTCCGGGACCTTAGAGCGCGGTTCGGATCGATCGACGTGGCCATCCTACCCATAGGAGCCTATGCGCCACGCTGGTTCATGGCGGCGCAGCATACCGACCCCGACGACGCCATTCAGATCATGCTCGATCTGGATGCGCAGGCGGCTATCGGCATGCATTGGGGGACGTTCAAGCTGACGGACGAACCTTGGGAAGATCCCGCCCTCCGCCTCGCGGCCGGGCTGCAAGAGCGGGGGCTGGTAGACAAAAGCTTTTTCGCGATGCGACCCGGCGAGACGACTGATTTCGCATGATAGAGAGGCCAAATCGACCCTTTGTCGCCATTCAGCGTCGCAGCTTGCCCTCCCGCCAGCGGACCGTCAGCTATTCAAATGTGCCGAACCAATCGATGATCGGCTTCGGTTCAAAGTCAAGGCTTATCAACCAACCATTCGATCATGTCGGCGCGAGTTCGCCGTAGAAATATGACGAAGTCACCCCGCCATCCATGAGGAAATCGCTGCCGGTGATGAATGCGCCATCCGCGCCCATGAGGAGCGCGCCGACCGCGCCCACCTCATCCGGCGTACCGGCGCGCACTGCCGGCGAAAGCCTCAACATATTGCGATACCTCTCGCCGCGTGGCCCGGACAATTCGTCCTTTGCGAGCGGCGTCATGATGATGCCGGGGCTGATCGTGTTAACCCGTGCGCCACGTTTTGCCCAGCGCACAGCCTCCGCCTTAACCCGCAGCGAATTGCCGCGCTTCGAAAGCTGGTAGGCGTT
Source organism: Sphingobium cupriresistens LL01 (assembly GCF_001046645.1). Taxonomy (NCBI): domain Bacteria; kingdom Pseudomonadati; phylum Pseudomonadota; class Alphaproteobacteria; order Sphingomonadales; family Sphingobiaceae; genus Sphingobium; species Sphingobium cupriresistens. The sequence goes on along the minus strand of NZ_KQ130434.1, from coordinate 1,847,798 downwards.
GAGCGGGTCCGTCACTCTGTCCGGCGCAAGAATCGGAAGGGCTAACAGTTCCTCGGTCGGGGTCGTCGCCAGCGCCTTGTCCTGCTCGGGTGTCAGCGCGGGCAGGCGATGGCCTGACTGCGATGCGATCACAACCGCTGAGCCGCCCTCGGCTATGACGTCGCCGAACAGTTCGAGCACCAGCGCAGTACCGTAGAGATCGACATGGAGGATCATCGCCGACGGAGCCTGCGAGGGAGAGACGCCAGCGGCATGGATGACGCCTGTCACTGGTCCGATCGCGATGGCAGCCGCGACCAAAGCCTCGACCGATGCCCGTGAAGAGACATCGACGGTCATCGTGCTAACCGCGAAGCCCGCATCGGACATCAACTTTGCGGCCGCCTCAGCCGCTTCAAGGCGAAGATCCGCCAGCAGCACATGCTTGTCTGCGTTCACACGCCGGGCGATTGCCTGACCGATTGATCCGGCGCCGATGACCACGATGACATTGCTCATTTCTGTACCTCTCCGGCTAGGTAATGCTCGTCGCTGACATGTTCCATCCAATCGACCGCTCGGCCGTCCAAAGTCTCGGCAATGGCGATATGGGACATGGCAGTGAACGGTGTTGCCCCATGCGAGTGGCGATGCCCAACTGGGGACCCGATAACGTCGCCGGCACGGATCTCGACTTTCAGCCCGCCTTCGCACTGCGTCCAACCGACGCCGTTGATCACGATCAGGGTCTGGCCCAAAGGATGGGTATGCCAGGCTGTGCGCGCGCCGGGCTCGAAGGTGACGATCGCGCCGCCCGCGCGACCGGGCGCCTCGGCCTCGAACGGCATGTCGATCCGCACGTCGCCGGTGAAGGTCGCTGCGGGGCCTTTGATCGATGGGGTGGCGCCGTTACGTTTGATCTGCATATCACATGCCCCTTGCATTATGTGCGTCACCGATAGGACATTTGCAGGACGGCCGCAGGCAGGCGCTCGCCCTGGATGTCGATCGCGGCAACGACCGCTTCGATCTCAACCATGTCCGCTGGAGTCAGCTCGACATTAGAAGCCCGGAGATTTTCCTCGACCCGGTCGAGCCTGCGCGTGCCGAAGATCGGCACGATGAAGGGCGCGCGGGCAAGCAGCCAGGCCAAAGCAATCTGAGCCGGGGTTGCATCCCTAGTCCCGGCAATATGCGTCAACAGGTCTACAAGGGCCTGATTGGTGACCCGTGCTTGTGCAGTGAAGCGCGGCGATGCGGCCCGGAAATCGCCGCTGCCTATCGGCGTCGATGCATCGATCTTGCCTGTGAGATAGCCCGCGCCGAGCGGACTCCACGGCACAAAACCAATGCCCAGTTTCGCGCAGAGCGGATAACCTCAGCCTCGGGATCGCGCGTCCAAAGCGAATATTCACTCTGGATGGCGGTCACCGGCTGAACGGCATGGGCGCGTTTTATGGTGGCGGCGGCTGCTTCCGACATGCCGAAATGGCGTACCTTTCCCGCCGCGATCAGATCTTTCACCGTCCCAGCCACATCCTCGATTGGTACTGCCGTGTCGACGCGGTGCTGGTAGAGCATGTCTATTGTTTCGATGCCCAGCCGCTTAAGACTGGCGTCAACCACTTGGCGTATCTGGTCGGGTCGGCTGTTTACGCCTGCGCCGCGCGCGCCCGTCTGCTGGTCGATGTCGAAACCGAATTTGGTCGCGATCACCACCTCGTCGCGGATCGGTCGCAGAGCCTCCCCAACCAGTTCCTCATTGGTCCAGGGGCCATAGGCTTCGGCTGTGTCGAAAAACGTCACGCCGCGCTCATGCGCGCCACGGATCACGCGGATGGCCTCGGTCCGCTCGGGCGATGCGCCATAGGTCGAGGCGAAGCTCATGGTGCCGAAGCCGATTTCGCTAACGGCAAGGCTGCCTAACATACGATTTTCCATAACGTACTCCACTAAGGGCAGATGAAAGTTTGGTCGGCGAGACGTTCAGGCTGGCGTCGGCAATTTGCCTGCACGCATTGCCGCTATTACGCCGCCGTCGATCAAAAGATCGCTGCCGGTGATGAAGGCCGCGTCTGGGCCGAGCAGGAAGTTTGCCGCGATCGCGATCTCTTCGAGCGGCGCCATGCGCTTCGAAGGCGATGCCTCGACCATCGCGCGATAAATGTCGCCAATCTTGGAATTAAGTTCATGCTGGGCGAGCGGTGTGACGATGATGCCCGGGCTGATTGAATTGACCCGCGCGCCGCGTTCGCCCCAGCTCATCGCGGCCGCCTGGACGCGCAGCGTGTTGGTGCGCTTTGCGATCATATATGCGACCATGGAATTGGGCACCGCGTCCGGCTGTAGGAACGGTAGCGCCAGAAGCTCGTCGGCGGGCGTGAAGGCAAGCAGATGGTCCTGCTCGGCGGTAAGCGCGGGCAGCATGTGACCTGCCATGCTGGAGATTATGAGGCCAGCACCGCCGTGGGCGATTACCTGTTCGAACTCATCGAATACAAGCGCAGATCCATAGAGATCGACTTCGAGCAGCTTGTCGACAGGCGCCATATTGGGCGAGAGGCCGGCAGTATTGATAACCTGCATCACCGGTCCGAGCGCCGCAGCCGCTTGCGCTAGTGCGCGGACGGACGCGCGCGATGACACATCGACCTGCCGGGTTTCGACCGCGTAGCTGGCGCTGACGAGATCACCGGCGGCGCGGGTCAGCGTTTCCATATTCCAGTCAGCGAGCAGGATCGTATTCCCGAAGCCCTGCCGACGGGCAATAGCCTGGCCGATACCGCCAGCGCCGATCACTACGATTACGTTCTTGGTCATATTCTGTCTCCGAGAGGCGCGCTGCGCCATGCATAGCTGCCTGCTTGCTTGAGAGACTATATAGACGATCGGCATTCCAGCTATTAGACGCTTAGTTCTGCATGAAGTTATATCTGGAGCTTATCAATGCGTCGCGAGGAGCTAAGCGATCTTGCCGTATTCCTCGCCGTGGCCGAGGTGCGCAGTTTTACCAGGGCTGCCGCGACGCTTGGCACATCGCAGTCGGCGATCAGCCAGATTGTCCGCCGCTTGGAAGCCGCGATGGGCTTGAAGCTGCTCACCCGCAATACCCGCAACGTCGCGCCGACCGAGGCCGGTGAGCAACTGATTGCGACGCTCCGCCCAGCCTTCGACGATATCGACGCGCGGCTCTCGGCGCTGAGCGCCCTGCGTGAGCGGCCCGCCGGCACGGTGCGGATCACCTCCAGCCGTCATGCCGCCGAGACGATCCTATGGCCCTCCGTCGGAAGTTTGCTCAAGAACTATCCTGAGGTGACCGTCGAGATATCGGTCGACAGTTATCTGACCGATATCATCGCCGATCGCTTCGACGCCGGCGTGCGCCTTGGCGAGCAAGTCGCCAGGGACATGATAGCAGTCCGTATCGGACCTGAGTTGCGTATGGCGGTCGTCGGCGCGCCCTCTTATTTCGAAAACCATGGCAGGCCGCGGACGCCGCATGACTTAACTCGGCATCCCTGCATCAACATTCGCATGGCAACCAAGGGCGGACTTTATACGTGGGAGTTCGGCCAAGGCGGACGCGATCTCAATGTGCGCGTCGAAGGGCCGCTTATCCTCAATGACGTGCCAATGATATTGAACGCGTCGGTTGAAGGGATTGGTTTAGCTTGTGTGATGGAGGATCAAGCCGATGATCTGCTGAAAACGGGCAAGCTATTGCGCGTTTTGGAGGATTGGTGCCCGCCTTTTTCTGGCTATCATCTTTATTATCCCGACCGTCGCCAACTGCCGCCAGCCTTCAAACTGCTGGTCGATGCCCTTCGATATCGTGGGTGACCCGCTGATTGCTACCGATGTCGCCCCATGCACGGCGCTCAGAATGGGGAATTGCTTCCCCGATTACGGACATTCACTCATCAAGGAATATGATGGAAGTCCGCCCCGCCGTAGCGGGGCGAATAGCCATCAGTCTTCGCTATCGCAGCGTTCGACGGCCTCGGTCTGATCAATCTGCCGCACGATTATATCGCGCCCTATCTGTCGGACGGCAGGCTGGTTCGCGTCCTGGAGGATTGGTGCCTGCCGAAGCCCGGCTATCATCTGTACCATCCCCGCCGCAGGCAGCCCATGCCCGCTATCTCGTTGTTGATCGCCGCACTGAGACACCGGTTATGATCTTCTGTGGTCGACCGTTTGTTGCCGCTTAGCTCCCAATCTTTCGTTCCGAAATTCGGTCACTCTGCTTTTCCACACCGATGCCAAAACTAGCCGATTTGATCCAGTCCGGTTTGCCCCCGAGTGACGAGGGTTGACGATCATAGATCGGTCGACGCCTAATTATTGCTTTGACGCCCCCCGCATAGCCTCCCAGCGGCAGATCAATGCTTCGACGGTATCACGCAATATGATACGGCCATCTGGAAAATCATCATGATCACTTCCCCGCGGTAAGAGGACGGCCCCTGATATCGACGCCATCAGGGCACCAACTGCCGATTGAATGTTCGAATCCCGCCAACTCGGTGCCATTACGGACCTGACCGCCTGTTCGAAAAAGGCGTGGACGCGCGCTGCTGCGGGTGCAGTATCACGGATGGGAGCGCCATTCTGGGTGCCAGCGGTGTCGAACCAGAACAGGAACAGGCTGTTCATGCCGAAGGCCGCGATCTGGTCGCGTGAAAAATCGAAGGCCCTATCGGCAACGGCGAACAGGCGCTTTTCCGCGTCGTCATATGTGGCGAATTCCATCTCCAACCTATCAGCGAAATTGGCCAATTCTCTGTCACGGATCGCGAGAAACAGCGAATCGCGATCCGCAAAATACCGATACACGACGCCGGAGGAATAGCCGGCATGGCGGGCAATTCCACGGAGCGATATCGGTCCCAAGGGCTTGGCCAGCAGCAGATGGCGTCCAGCATCAATCAATGCTTGCCGCACATGATCCCTGGCCTCTGCGCTACGCGCCCGACGAGGCGACGCCGTTTTGGCAGCGACTGGGATATCTTGCTGGCCCTTTGCATTGGTTTCCATTGCGCGCCCTCCTGTCTGACATCGGGTGGTGAATAGCGCAATCACGCTCCATTGCCCCGCGATAAATTCGCTTGAATGAACAGTGTTACCCTATTATGATAACACTGTTCACATAGAGATCGCATCCGCGTTGCGGTGTGACGAATATGCATGAGGATGCCTGGTGACCGACCAGCCGAACATAATAGCTGAGCAGAATATCCGGCGCTGGGTCGAAGCGACGATGGGCGATATTGTAGCTATCGATATACTGCCGGGATGGCGCCCGGCGTGGAACGCATCGGTCCGCACGCCGGAGGGCGTAATCCATATCCATATTCGCGGTGATCGGGGTGCGGGCCAGGAAACGCAACCGTTGCGCGTAGAACATGATGTCTTGCGGTTGCTGGCAGACGAAGGCATCGCCGTGCCGCATATCCATGGCTGGTGCGACCGTCCCGCAGCGATCGCCATGGAGCGCATCGATGCGACGGCTTTTGCGGGCGGCGCCGACCGGGACGCAAAGCTGCATCGGTTGGTCGGTGACTATATGGCGATCATGGCGTCTGTTCACCGGATCGATGTAGCGAAGGCCGTGGGCATCGGATTGCTGCAACCGCAAGGCCCGCAATCCACTGCGCTCGCCTATTTTAGTGATGCGGATCAACAGTATCAAAGGCATCGCGATGGTCCCGATCCATTGATCGCCTTTCTGCGCAAATGGGTGCTGGGCCATCTTCCGCTGCATCGCACGGAAACGGCGCTGCTAATTGCGGACGCGCCGCAGTTTTTTCATGATGGGGAAAGGATCACCCACATCTATGATCTGGAACTGGCGCATTTGGGCGATCCCATGGCGGACCTGGCATCGATCAGGGTGCGCGATATCAACGAGCCAATCGGCGATTTGACGCAACTGCTGAAACGCTATGTCGCGGAAAGCGGCAAGGCGATCGACTGGGGGGCGCTTGATTTTCACACCATCGTCGCTTTCCTGGCCGTGCCGATGCGGATGAAGTCTGCTCTCCGCACGCAACACCAATTGCCTGCCTATGTCGAATATCTGTCCTGGGATCTTGGTTGCAGGCGCGCCGCTTTGGAAATATTGGCGCAGGTGCGCGGCGTCGATCTGGCACCTGTCGGCGATCTTGTACCAGTCGAAAAACCGACCGCCATCATTTATGACAATCTGGTCGCGAGTTGTATCGATCTGCCAGCGGCGAGCGGACGATTGCGCGAACCGCCTGCCTTGTCGCTCGCCCGCTATTTACAGCGCCGCGATGCCATCGGCGACGAGGTTGTGCGCCGCGATCAATCGGAGGCAGAGCAGTTGCTGGGCCGATGTTTCCCAAGCGCGGCAGGAGTCGAAGTGGCACTGGAGCAGTTTGTGCTGGACGCCGGGCCGGACAACGATTCCGACCTGATCGGCCTGTTCCATCGCCGGACGATGCGCGCGCTGCAATTGCTGCGTGGCTACCCTGGACCCATCGTTGATAGAGCGCCCAGCCCTATCGATCGGCTGGCCTTTTCCGATCCGCCTTCGACGACTGTCATGGCGCACGATTCGGCCACCCATATCTAGAAAGAGGATAGGCGCATGGAGCAGGAGCAGGCTTTCAGGGGTGAAATGCTCTATACCGGAATGCTGGAAGGCGCGCTGGTGGAGCCGGATTATTCGGTGCGGGTCGACAATGTCCGATGGTCGCAGCCAGGCGAAGCGACGATCCTGTCGGATCAATTCTTTCTGGAATGGCTGATGTACCGGGAGGATGACATCAAATGCGCGCGTCCGGGGCGCAACTTCGTGACCTCTCATGCCATCATACTGGTGCCGCCGGGGCAAGCGGTGCGAACGCGCTGGAACAGCGGACGCCTTCGAACCATATCATGCAGCTTTCGGTCCGAATTGCTGGCCGACCAGCTCCAATTGCTGTCGTTCCTGTCCAGCCTGGACGGGGACCATCAGTTCAATCTCGACAGCCCGTTCCTCCAGGCCGGCCTGACCCGTATCGCCGACGAGATAGTGACGCCTGGTCTCGACAGCGGCTTCATGGTCCGGTCTCTGCTGTTCGCCATTTGCGGCGAAGTACGCCGCGCAACGCTGGGGCAACCTGTGCCGCAGGAGTGCGACGGCACCCTTTCGCCCGGCCAGATGACGATGTTGCGGCAGGTTCTGCATGAGAGCGGCAAATTGCCGACCGTGGATGATCTGGCACAACATTGTGGCGTCACGTCGCGCGCGCTGTCGCCGCTGGTGAAGCGCGCCACGGGCGTTACGCTGCGCCATTATATCGCACGAGAGCGACTGAACCGCGCCAAGGCGCTGCTCGACGACCAGAAATTGATGGTCAAGCAGGTAGCCTATTCCTGCGGCTTTGCCAGCGCGGCGGCATTTACGGCGGCCTTTCGCAAGACGACGGGCATGACGCCGGTCGAGTATCGGACACGGTGCTGATCGGCTCCTTCTCCAGATTGAAAGTCACCGACAATGCTGACCGTGCATCACCTCAATGATTCCCGCGCGCAGAAGACGATATGGCTGCTCGAAGAACTGGGCCTACCCTATGATCTGCTTCCCTATCAGCGGCATCAGGCAACGATGATGGCGCCACCGGCGCTCAAGGCGCTGCATCCGGTCGGCAAATCGCCGATGATCGAGGACCAGGGACGGATCGTCATCGAATCGGGCGCGATTACGGAGCATATCATCGAGCGGCATGGCGATGGTCGATTAGCGCCAGTGCCGGGTACGGATGCGCATGAACGGTATCGGCAATGGCTTTATTACGCTGTGTCGTCCGGCATGAACCCGATCATGATAAAGGTCTATGCCCGCGCCTTTGGCTTGGATGGTAGCGCGATCGACCAGGCAGCAGACGCTGAACTAACGAAGACGCTGGCTTATATCGACGATGCGCTGGCCGACGGCCCCTTTCTTCTGGGTGACGATTTTTCAGCTGCCGATATCCAGATGAGCTTCATCCCTGAAATCGCGCAGACACTGATGCCGATCGACGCCTATCGCCATATCGTCGCGTGGCTGGGCAGGCTGCATGGTCGTCCCGCCTTCCGGCAGAGTATCGAGCGAGGCGGGGACTATCGACTGGCGGGTAAGGCAGGACTGCGGGAGCCGGTAGCATGACTAATATCCTGTCGGCGACGCCGGACGGTAGTTTCGATCTGGGACATGGTGTGATGCAGCCGGATGCTGCGATCCTGCGCGATGGCCGAGTGGCGGCGGACAGTTTCTGGAGCAAAGCGCAGCACGAAGCCGAGCGCGACGCGATATATCGGCGATGCTGGCTCTATATGGTGCAGGCTGAGGACATGCCGGAGCCGGGCGATTATGTGGTGCGCGATGTCGAGATTTGCGGCGCGTCGGTGCTGATCGTGCGGGGCAAGGACGATGTGCTGCGCGCCTTCCACAATGTGTGTCGCCATCGCGGAATGCCTGTCGCCGATGGACCCTGCGGCAAGGCGGAGGCATTTCGCTGTCCCTATCATAGCTGGATTTTCCATCTGGACGGCAGTTTGAAGGCTATCCCCAATCAGCGGCGCTTTCCGGTGCTCGACGCCGAGGATCTCGGTCTAGTGCCGATCGCAACCGACGTGTTCGCAGGGTTCGTCTTCATCAATCTCGATCCGCAGCCGGCCTTGTCGCTCCAGGCGTTTCTGGGCGGCATCGCACCGCTGCTGGAAGCGACGACGCTGGCCCCCTTCACACACCGGGACAGCCTGTCGTACGACGTCGGGGCCAACTGGAAGGCAGGGCTGGATCCGCAATATGAGGGCTATCATGTCGGCACTGTCCATGCGCTGACGATCCGCGAAATATCAGTGACGCCTGCCAACCCGTTTTCCGAATTCCGCAAGATGGCCTTTGCCGGGCCGCACGCGGCAGGCTGGTCGCAAGGTAATCCGAGCTGGCGACCGCGTGCGGACCGGATCGTCCAGTCCTTTGCGGTGCAGACGATGGGGGCGTTGGCCGGACGCGTAGCGGGCGAAGGTTATCCGAGCGCAGAAACTCCGGCGTCGTTGGCGATCTTCCCCAACCTGATGATCCATCCCGGCGCAGGCGGATGGTTCACGCAGCAGCATTGGCCGTTGACGGCGCAGAGCCATCGCTGGACAGCGCATTATTATTATCATGCGCCCGTCACGGCCAGCGAACGCTTCGCAATCGCCCAGGCGACGGCGTTCGGGCGTGATTCCGGGATGGAGGATTTCATAGTGATGGCGCGGCAGCAAAAGGGGCTGGCGTCCGGCGCGACCGACAGCTTCTATTATGGCGAGGCGGAAATGCTCCCCCGGCACCGCGCGGCAGTGATCCGATCTGTCCTGCACGGCTCGCAGGCCGATATGAGGAGCGCCGCATGAGTGCCAGCCTGCCCGCAGCCTTCGCCGATTTGGAACCATTTGCCCATTTGTGGATCGGGCTGGAGACAATGGAAAGCCGCTATCGCGCGCGACAGGACATGTCGTTCGATGCGCTGAAGCAGTTTTACGATGTTATTGCGCCCCGACTGGCCGACATCATGACGCATCTCGATGCGTTCGGATCGGACACCCTGCCGTCGGCCGAAGCGCGGCTGTATCGCGTGGCGCTGGGGCTGGTGGAGGCAGCCCAGGCGGTGGAGTTTTTCACGGCTGCCCGCCTGCCCGGCGCGCCCTATCCGCACGATGTCGCGGTGGGCGGCCAGGCGGCGCGGTCAGACTGAGGATGTAGGGGCGGCCCGGCTCGCGGCGATCAGAGCGAGCGCCGCCACAACTTCCGATCCGATCGACGCCGCGAGCATCGGGGCAAAGCCGTCCATCGCGATTGAAATGATCCGTGCGGCCACGAAGCCCGCAAAGATCACGCCAACGGCGAGTAAAAAGGGTTGCCGAAAACGCGGCGTGCCAAGACCGTAGAGGATCAGCCCCCCCATGGCCCAGAACGAGCCAGCGTAAATCGCGCGGGCTTCGTTCAGGCCAGCCACTCCCCTTGGTTGCAGCGCGGTAATGTCGGTAATGGCGGTCGTTGCGACCAGGGCGTAGACGCCGAATGCGATCAGGGCGAAACCGATCACGCCGGACAATGGTCCCAATATCTTGTTCACGCAATTGCTCCAATCGTTTCGCGGGGTTGAAGGTCGGCCTTGCAGACCTGAACCGGGATGCCGTTCAGAACGGCATTGCCGGAAATGACGTCGACCATCATGCCGGGACTGAGGATATTGGTGTTGGCCCCGGCGTGCGCCTGGGCGATCGCGATTTGGGTCTGTGGATCGCTATGTCCCCAGCCATGCGGCATCGACACCACGCCGGGACGAATGTCATCGTCAATCTCCAGCGGCACATGGATTTCGCCCGATGCGGAGGTCAGCGCGACCAGATCGCCATTGGCCAGTCCATAGGTGGCGGCGTCGATGCTGTGCATTTGCAGGGTGCAGCGATCCTTGCCCTTCACCAGCGTATCGATGTTGTGCATCCAGCTGTTGAGCGAGCGAAGATGGCGGCGGCTGACCAGGACGAGCGAGGGATCATTGGCTACCAGCGCCCGTTCCAGCCGGGGGAGGTCGGACAGGATGAGCGCAGGCGTGAGATCGATTTTGCCCGATGCAGTTTCGAACCCCTCATGCGCGCGGGGGACGGCGGGCGCGACGATCAGGCCGTCAGGCTGATCGCGGAAACTGTCGAGTGTCAGGCCCTCGGCTACCAGGCCGAAGCGGTCGCCGAACGGGCCGGTGCGGATTGCCAAATCGAGGATACGATCCGGTCCACGGTCGGGCAGTGCCGCGATCGCCATGGCGGGATCGATCCCGCGTCCGGTGGCGAGCGCGCGGAAATAGCCATCATCCATGGCGTCGATATCGGCACTTGGCTTTCCACCGATGATCGCGCCAACGCGCGCGACGACGCGCCAATGGTCCGGGCGATCGGTGACTGGAAAGACTGGTGGCGAATAATGGCCGCCGCTGGTCAGGCAGAACACCCAGGACCACATGTCGTAATGCGCGCTTTCCAGGAAAGACGGACTCGGCAGGATGACATGGGCGTGGCGGGTCGTTTCGTTGAGATAATTGTCGAGGCTGACCATGCATTCCAGCAGCGGCAGCGCCTGGTCGAGCTTGCCCGAATCCGGGGCGCTGAGCGCCGGGTTTGCGGCAAAGGTCAGCAGCCCCTTGATCTGCCCGGCCCCCGGTGTCGCAATTTCCTCAGCCATGCAGGAGGCCGGGAACTGGCCCAGCACGGCGGGAACGCCGCGCACCCGGCTCTTGCCCATGACGACGGGCATGTCGCCGGGCAGCTTCGCCAGCATGTCGACCAACGGCGCGACGGGGCGGCTCCACATGCTGCCACCCTGCCGGTCCAGATTGCCGGTCAGGATTGCCAACACGTCGATCATCCAGGACGCCAGCGTGCCGAATGTCTGGGTACAGGTGCCGATCCGGCCGTAGATGGCGGATCGTTCGGTGTGGATCAGTTCGTCGGCCAGGTTTTCAATGACGATGGCGTCAATGCCGCAATGATGGGCGACCCATTGGGGGCTGAAACCGGTGACGATCTCCCGCAGCCTATCCAGCCCGTCGACCAAGCCATCGAGGTGCCCCAGCCGCACCGCGTCGCGGGCGAAGAGGACATGGGCAATGCCGAGCATGAAGGCCGCGTCGCTGCCGGGCTTCAAGCCGATCCACTGGTCGGCCGATCGCGCCGTCTGGGTCCGGACGGGATCGATCACGATGACCCGCCCGCCCCGCGCGCGCAAATCCCGCATCGCGCCCATCACGTCGCGATGAGAAAAGATGCTGCCCTTCGATGCGGCCGGATTGCCGCCGAAGATGACAAACAGGTCGGTATGGTCGAGGTCGGGAATGGGGATTTTCCATTCATTGCCGAACATCAGCATAGCCGACAGATTCTTGGGGTGCTGATCGACCGTACCCGACGAATAGACCTGTTGGATGCCCGACGTCGCCAGCATCAGTCCCGAATAGCGCGACAGCGTGGCGTCCTTGCCCGCCATATTACCACCATAGGCCGCAAATGCATGGGGACCGTGTCGCTCGCGCACCCCTTCGACCAATGTCTCCAGACGATCGAACGCGAAGTCCCAGGATGCACTTTTCCATTCGTTCCCGTCGCGGATCATGGGCGTGCGAAGCCGGTCGGGATCATGATGGAGCGCCCCCAGTGTCGTTCCTTTGGGGCAGATATGCCCCAGGCTCCAGCGATCCTGCTTGTTGGGGCGGACGGTCACTGCCCGTCCGCCCTCCACGGTCACGGTTACCCCGCACATCCCCTCACACAGGGGGCAGGTGCGATGCTGTACGCTATCGTGGGTCATTGTCATGCTGTCCTAGCTGCCAAATCGATAGGTGAGTTGGAGACCATAGGTACGCGGATCGCCGTAATAGACCGTGCTGGCTGGGAAGGAACTAAGCAGCACGGCCGGGCCGGTCGGATAGCGTTTATCGAACAGGTTGCGGACATAGGCCGCGATGCTGACGCCGCGCCCGCCAATGTCGCTCAACTCCAGGCGGCCGTTGACGACATCATAGCCGGGTAGTTGCTGGCCGAACTGCGCGTCATAGGCCGATGTGTGATAGAGGTCGGCGTTAAAGGCGAGTTCCCCATCCATCGGGCGGATCGGCAGCACGGCGCGAACGGCGGCTGTGCCTGAAAATTTGGGCGTCGGCAGCGTGACTTCGTTCTTAGTCAGCGTCAGCGGGCCGAACGGCTTAACATCATCGACCTTTTGATCGGCATAGGCGCCGCCAAAGCTGAACGTCAGCCAGGGGGCAGGCTCGATGACCAGTTCCGCTTCTATGCCGCGCACTGTCGCGTCGGACGCATTGATGGCGATCGAGGTCCGGGTCGGCTGATCGGGGGCGGTTGGCGGGATGCCGAGCGGGCGGACGTTGAAGAACTGAAGCGCGTCCTTATACTTGGTCTGGAAGGCTGAGACGTTGAAGCGACCTTTCATATCGCCCGCGCGCCAGTTGAGCTTCATACCCAGCTCTACGTCGGTGACCTGCTCCTGCTTCACCTTCTGATAAGGCCGCAAATCCGGGCAAGTTGCGCCGCCCAGGCACGCGCCCACGCCCCCGGTGGTAAAAGGCGTTTCAAACAGCGGCGTGTTGACGTTGACCCCGCGAATGCCACGCCGGGACGTCACGTAGAGGAACAGATCGTCGGTCGCCTGATAATCCAGACCCACGGTCCAGGTCGCGTAGTCGCCCTTGTTCTTAACGATGCCGGTGCCGTCCGGCAGGCCGAGCGCAGCCTGATCGGCGCATTGCAGCTGACTGAGCGCACCGGCCAGGCTGTTGCCAGCGCACGCCTTCACCTTGTCCCAGGTGTAGCGCGCGCCTGCGTTGGCGGTCAGATTGTCGGTGACCTTGAACCCCAGCTGCGCGAACAGTGCGACGCTGCTGTTGGTATAATGCGACGTGCTGTAGTTCACCGCCGGGCCGAAGAGGTCGATGAAGCTGAATTGCTGCGGGAAGTTGACGTTGGTGCCGGTGGGCTTGTCCTTGCTGTAGAAGGCGCCCGCAATCCAGTTGAGGCGGCCCATGTCGCCCAGCACCTGAAATTCGTCGGTCAGAAAGGATTTATTCGCTTCGGCGCCGGTGTGATAGATGACCAGTCGTCCTTGCGGACCGATCAACTGGCGCGTGCCCTGGGTATTGACGAACTGATAATTATAGACGTCGCGATAGCCGAAAATGTTGCGGATAGTGACGTCGCCCAGTTTCAAGCTGGTGGTATTGGTGATGCCCCAGATCCGCCGATCTGCCGCGACTTTCAGGCCGCTGCCGTCGTTGGCTAGTTCGTTTGTGACCTTATAAGGACCGTTGGCCTGTTGCTGCGCGAACAAGCTTGCAAGGTCCGCTTCATAGATCGCCGCGTCGGCGGGCGCGAAGCCGAAGCCGCCGACCAATATGCCCGCCAGCACTCCGGCATTGTAGCGGTAGGGCACTTCTGCGGCAGGTTTTTCCCGCGCGCGGAAATAGTCGAAGACCAGCGTGTTGGTCAGATTTTCGGTAGGCTGGAGTAGCAGCGACGCGCGAAAGCTCAACTGGTTGGTGTCGTCCAGGTCGGGATTGCCGGGGGTAAGATTTTTAGTGCGACCGTCACGGTTGCGATATTGGGCGGCGATGCGGAGCGCAGCCACATCCTTGACCAGCGGCACATTGAGCGCGCCTTCCAGTTCCTTATAGTCCAGATTGCCATAGCCCGCCTGGATATAGCCTTCGGTGTCCAACGTCGGCTTTTTGGAATTGACCAGCACTGCCCCGCCGATGGTGTTGCGCCCGAACAATGTACCCTGCGGTCCCTTCAAGACCTGGATATTGGCAAGGTCGAACGTCGGGATATTGCCGCCCTCCTTGGACAGAGGCACATCGTTGAAATAGGCGACGATAGCGGGCACGCCTTCGCCGATCGGCAATTGGCCCAGACCGCGCAGCGACAGGGTCGGCTGGTTCTTGCCGCCTTCCTGCGAAAAACGGAAACCGGGGGTGAGCGTAGCGACATCGCTCAGATCCTGGACCGATTTCTGCTCCAGCATTTCGGCGGAGATGGCGGTGATCGATACCGGCACCGACTGAAGCGATTCCTCGCGGCGGCGGGCGGTCACGACGATATCCTGTAGCCCGCTATTTACCGAAGGCTGGTCGTCAGGCTCTTGTGCCAAAGCTGGTATGGCGGTCGCGATCAGGCTCAGTGCGCTGGTGGCAAGCACCTGGAATTTGATGGATTTCATAGCTTCATCTCCCCTTGGACACCTTCTGTATCGATCCATGGATCGCCTGTGGTGTTAAGGTGTAAACTAGGGCAGACGCCGCCGGGGCACGACCGCCTTTGCTATCGCTGGTTGCAAAGACGCTATCGCTGAGCGCGCCATACCTATCTGGCCCAGACCAGTGGAAGCGATTCCACATGGATGATATTGCTGAGATAGAAGGGCACATCGAACCCCGGTTGCACTGTAAAAGCGGGCAGGGCGGCGAGCATTTCCTGCATGGCGATCTGTAGCTCGCGCCGCGCGAGATGCGCGCCCAGACAGCGATGCGGGCCATAGCCGAAGGTCAGATGCGACGGACGGCGGTCGAAGCGGATGTGCGTCGGGGCCTCGAACGCTTCGGGATCGTTCGATCCCAACGGGGTCGACATCGCCACCCGGTCACCCGCGCGGATGGTGACGTCATGCAGCACTACGTCCTTGGTGCAAATGCGGAAGGTCGTGACGGCGGCATAAGCGCGCAGCAGTTCCTCGATCGCCACTGTCGCACCCGCCGGATTTTGCCGCAGAGCGTCCTGATCGGCCGGATGGGTCGCCAGATGATGGAAATGCAGGCCGATATTGGCCGAAACGGTATCCAGTCCGCCCAGATACAGATTGAAGCAATGGCCGAACACCTCTTCGGGCGTCCATTGGCGCCCCTCATATTCGAGTTGGAGTGCGATACTGATCAGGTCGTCGCCGGGATTTTTGCGACGATCTTCGATGGCGTTGAGCAGATAAGCCTTCACCGCGCGCGTGCCCTTGACGCGGTCTTCCATATCGTCGGTGTGCAACAGGGAAAATTCCCAGTCGAGAAACTGTTGCATCTCCTCCTGCGGCAGACCGAGCAAATCGAGGAAGATCGACACCGGAAAGGGGATGGCGAAATCCCTGACGAAATCGCATTCACCCTTGTCTTTGAATTTGTCGATATATTCCCGCGCGCGCAGGCGGACCTTGCCGTCCAGTTCGCCCATCCGTTTGGGCGAAAAGACGGGATTGAGCGCATTGCGAAAGCCGGTGTGTCGGGGCGGGTCGAGTTCGGTCGGGATGATGTCCCAGCTTTCGCCGATCCCGGCGGCAAAGCCGGTATTGCCGCGTTTGCCGAAACTGTCGGTATCGGCATAGATTTTCCGCAGGTCTTCCGCGCGCCGCACGACCCAGCCCGGCTGACGCCCCGGAAACACATCGGTGCCATAGAAGATCGGCGGACCTTCATGCAGCTTGGGAATGATGTCGGTATAGGGATTGACCGTGGTCGCGCGACGCGGCGTCAGGGCAAAGGGCATCACAAGTTCGCGCGGAACATTGTCGGGAAGGTCGTTCACGAGCAGCCTTTCTTGTCCAGTTTTCGATCGGGCACGCTTACTGTCCGCCGAAACGATAGCGCATGCCGATCCCGACCACGCGGGGGTCACCCGCATAGTCGACCGCAACCCCCAGCCCACCGGTCTGATAGAGATCGGAGAAGCGGCGGCTGAGATATTTCTTCGCCGTCAGGTTGCGGCCATAGACATAGAGTTCGATATTCGGATCTTTGAGCTGATAGGCGATGCGGCCGTTGAGCAGGCCATAGCCTGCCGTTTCGCCCAACGCATTTTCCTGCGCATAGGCGGCTTTGACCGCAGCGGTCTGTTGATCCGACGCCACCACCGGGTTGAAATGCTGCTTGCCGACATAGGCGTAATTGATGTGCAGGATCAGGTCGCCGGTCGAAAGAGCGATGGTCTGGGTCGCGCCGATGCTGAACTGGATCTTGGGCAATTGCGTCAGCGCGCGACCGCTGAGATCAACCGTGCAGTCGTACCGCGGTACGCCCGCAGCGGTCGGCGGCGCGGCGGCGCATCCGGTCAGCGGCGTGGCGCTGGTGATCCGCTGGACTTCGGAAATGCTCCCCGCCTTATATTTGCCGTCGAGCAGCGAGAGATTGCCTGAAATCTCCATGCCGGACCATGGCGCAGCCACGACCTCGAATTCGGCACCCCACACGCGGGTGTCGCCATTATTCTGGGTATATTGGGTGACGCCGACCCCCGGTGCGACGGCATTGACGATCACCTGCGCATTGCTTTTCCAAGTGTGGAACAACGCTACGTTGGTACGCAGCCGATTGTCGAGCCAGCTTGCCTTGATGCCGCTTTCGACATCCTTGACCTTTTCCGGCGAGAAGGCGGGAAGCGACCCGGCGCGTATGTTGAAGCCGCCCGCCTTGGCCGCGCCGCGCGTGGCGACGTAGAGGAAAATGTCCTCGCTCGCCTGCCAGTCCAGTCCCAGGTTCCAGGCGGGGTAGGAGAAATTCTTCGACTGGGTCTGGTTGCATTGCGTGGCAGTTGGCGTCTGGTCCGGGTTGACGAGGTTGCAGTTCACGCCGAACGGCGTGCCCGCGACGGGGGCATTGGGCGCAAGGCCCAGCACCTGCTGATTGTGCAGGACAACCTCTCGCCCGTCCCAGGTATAGCGGAAGCCGCCGACGGCGCGCACGCTGTCGGTCAGATTATAATAGAGCTGCGCATAGGCGCCCTTGGTCGTGTTCTTCGCGTCGCCGAAGCTGTTGCGGATCAACCCGCCGAAAATCTGCGACCGGGAATATTCAAAGCCGGTTTCGCGCGAGGCGTAGCCGCCCAGAATATAGCTCAGCTGATCCGTGATGTTGCCGGAAAGCTGGAGCTCCTGCGAATAGGATTCCGAATGCGCGCCGCCGAATACCGCCAGGACTGGGGATGGCGATCCGTCCAGGTCGATCAGCCCGTCAGAATCGGAATAGCGATAGGCGGTGATCGATTTGAGTTTATGTTCGCCGATGTCGATGTTGACCACACCGGAAAAGCCGTAGGCGACCAGCTTGTCGAACGGCAACTGGCTGTATCGTGCCTGTATGTCGGGAGGCAGTGTCGCAAAGGTCGGGTTGGTCGTGGGCCGCGTCAGCCCACCTGCATAGGTCGTGTACCAATTGTCCTTAGTGTGGATTGCGCTGGCCAGGCCAGGCGCAAAGGCTGCCAGCGGCCCCTGAAACGACAGCGGGTTGAACCCAGCGGTCTGGGCAAGCTGGCCCATGTCCGTGATCTTGTTATAATCGCCGCTCATGGTGACGTCGAACCCGTCACTTTCATATTTTAGCTTGCCGCGCAGGAAATGGCTTTTCTGATCGCCCACGTCGCGATTCAGCCGAGCATTGTTGCCATAGCCATTGCGATCATGGAAATCATAGACGAGGCGCGCCGCCAGACCCTCGGCCAGTGGCACGTTCAAAACAGCCTCGACGTCCCGGTAGGCATAGCTGCCGACTTCGCCTTTCAAGCTGCCTTCCAGATGATCGACCGGATCCTTGGACAGGATGTTAATCGCGCCGCCCGTGGTGTTGCGGCCGAACAGCGTGCCTTGAGGACCGCGCAGCACTTCCAGCCGCTGGAGGTCATGCAGATCGGTCAGGCCTTGCGAAGGCCGGGCGATATAGACGCCGTCAATATAGGTTGCGACCGCCGGATCGTTGGCGATCAACGGTTGAAGATTGCCCTGGCCGCGGATCGAAACGAACGCGAACCCGGATGTCGAGGCAGAGCCAGTCGATATGACGACGCTGGGGGCGACGCGCTGGACGTCCTGGACGCTCACGATCTGCGCGCGCTGGATGGCGACATCGCCCAATGCCGTGACGGCCAGCGGCGTGGTTTGCAGGCTTTCCTCGGTCCGCCGCGCGGTGACCACGATATCCTGAATGCCGCCGGACTGTTCCTGCGCTTCCTGTGGCGCGACTTGCGCTTGCGCGGGCTGAGCCATCGCGACAGGCAGGCCCGACAGCATCGTCGCCAGCATCAGTTTGGACGTTCGCATCACTCTCTCCCACATGTCTTTATTGCGGTTAGACAGGCGGCATTTCGATAGGACGACAACCTACCTTAAGAAAGGGCGGCTCGGTTCATCGATAGTGAAAAGCAGGTCGGCGATAGTCACGCCGCTTCCGCCTCCCATGATTGTTGCGAAACGATAGCCTATTGCATTCCGGCGATAGCCTGTCGCCTTGCCTGGCCTTTCTCCCATGGTCAGAGATTGTTCCAGCAATCAGAACAGCGGTTGCGGGCCGTTAAAGAGGAAGTGTGCATGGCAACGCTCGACGCAGACCGGATCGAAGCATTTCTCCGGCATCAACTTGACATGTTCAACCAGGGGCGGCGCGACGACTTCATCGCCGCCTACCGTGAGATCGCGCCAGGCGGGCTGCTGATCGATGATCCGGTGGGCAGCGATCGTAAGGAGGGGCTGGACCTGATCGGGGAATTGTTCGACCGCTATGTCGGCTGGAAGCTGACATTTGTCGAACTGATCGTGAACGGGCATGAGGCCGCAGCCTGCGTATGCAACGAAGGTGTTGTGAATGGCGATCCCATTACGGTACACAGCCTTGAGACATATCATTTCGGCGAGGACGGCACCTTCCTGGCCCGCTATTTCCATCCGGCGATGTCGGCATGAGCGCGGCCGAGCCTATCCTGATGGAAGGCGACAAGGCGGAGCTGACCGCGACCGGCGCCCTGTCTGTTGAGACCGTCCTGAATGTCCGCCATTGGAACGACCGGTTGTTCAGCTTTTCGATGACACGCCCGGCGAGCTTTCGGTTTCGGTCCGGCGAGTTCGTCATGATCGGACTAGCGGGCGACGGCGGCAAACCGCTGTTGCGTGCCTATTCGGTGGCCAGTCCCGCCTATGCCGAGGAACTGGACTTCCTGTCGATCAAGGTGGAGGATGGCCCGCTGACGTCGCGATTGCAGAATATCCAGCCCGGTGACCAGATATATCTTGGGCGCAAGCCCACGGGCACATTGGTGACCGACGCGCTGTTGCCCGGCAACCGGCTGTTGCTGCTGTCAAGCGGCACCGGGCTGGCGCCGTTCCTCAGCCTGATCCGCGACCCCGACGTCTATGAACGCTATGAGCGGGTGATCGTCGTCCACAGCGTCAGGCAGGCAAGCGACCTGGCATTTCGTACGGAACTGGAATCCGGCCTGCGGGATGATCCGCTGGTATCGGAACAGGCGATGGCGCAACTATCCTATCTGCCCACTGTCACGCGCGAAGCCTTTACATGCAACGCGCGCATCACAACGATGATCAAAGACGACAGCCTGTTCGCGCGGGCCGGGCTGAGCGGTGTGCCGCTCTCGGTCCAGACCGATCGCATCATGCTGTGTGGCGGCATGGCCATGATCAAGGATATCGCTCACCTGCTGGATGCTTGTGGCTTTATTGAAGGCTCCAACGCGAAGCCGGGCGATTATGTGATCGAGAGAGCCTTTGTGGGGTAGAAACGGTGGAATGGACGTGACTTGCCATTTTCATAGATGGGCCACAGATCGGCGTAGCCTCGGCTCGGCAGGCATCAGCGGAAAATGCATTCGCAAAACTATAACCAGAGATCACACCTTGCGCGACGTGAACCACAACGACCTGGACATTAACTTTCAGCCTGTCGACGGCAGCTTTGGTCTCAGGCAGGCTTCAAAGCCGACAGTCGCGAATGTCCCATGCCCGGGCATTCCGCAATTGGCAGAACTCGCGCTCAAGAGCCCGTGACAAAGTCAATGACGCGCCTTCTCGTTCAACTTTGCAATATGCGCAGAGCATATCGAATGAGTGATCTGGCCTAGCGTTTCAATGCGCTCAGCCAGCCATCTCAGCTCCTCAAGGTCGATCTGATAATGCTTTGAATAGCGGGCCTTCACATAGGCGTCCTTGAGCTTCTGGAACATCGCGCGCTCCCTGCGGGTCCCTCGCGGCCAGACGTCGAAGAGGGTAGGGTCACGCCCTTCAGCTTGCAGCCGAAGAAAAGCGATGTTGTGATCGTATGGGGTGTAGAAAGTGAGGGTAAGCAAGATAGCTTGATATAGTCGCTCGGCGGTTTGGTGAAGATCGAAAGCCGCCTTCCTGAAGAATGATTTCTCGATGCCGAACTTTGCGACTTCGAACGCCTGCATTGCCTCCGAAAAATAATCGTCGAAATAGTCCTGCGCAGCCGCCGCTGCCTCTGAAGGGGTCTTAGGCTTGGGCTTGGCGAGTTCGCGATCGTCCGCGTCGTAGAGGGCGATGCCCTGCTCGGCGATCTCCATGAAGAAGACCCGGCCGTGGCTGAGGCCCTGGTTCACCTGCTGAAGCGAATGGACGATGAAATGCACCGGCGTGTTGATGCGCTTTTCGATCAGATAGGCATCGATCAGCCGCTGCTCGGCCACGGACCAATATGCCGCCACATCGGCTAGTTCCTTCTGGTTGACGATGACCAGAATATCCATGTCGGACTTATACTGGTTGGCGTCGAACGGCGCGTCGACCCAATCACCCCGCGCATAGGAGCCGAACAGGATGATCTTGAGGATGCGAGCCGATTTCTTGCGGCCCGTTGCGTTTTCAGTCGCGTCCCGGAACTCGGCGAACAGGATGCGGACGACTTCTTCGAGCTCGCGCTGCTTGGCCGCAGGAAGATGGTCGAGGTCGGTGCGCATCAATGATTTCCGATGAGGTGGATCGCGTCCTTGCCGCCCATCACCCCCTTAGGCGTGAGGCGTCGGTCGAAGGTCGCGAGCTTGCCCTTGTTGGCGACGGCAAGCGCCAGGAGATAGGTATCGGTTACCTGTGCCGAGGTGAGGATCTGGCTGGCGTCGACATGGTCAGCGTTGAGGAGGCTGATATCCTCCGCCCAGAAGCTGTGCCCAGGAAGCCTGCACATCTGTGCCATGATCGTCGCGACCTCGGCCGGCGAGCCAGGCGTGGAAGGGTAGCGGACGTTGCCCACAATCCGGATCACCCCATTTTCCGTAATGGGGCAGGTCGCCCAGGCTTTGCTGCCTTCGGCTTCAAACCAGTGATGGGCCGCTTCGTGGCCGACATGATTGGGGTCGATCAGCGCGACCAGAACATTGACGTCCAAAAGGTAGGTCATGGCGCCTCATCGCGAAGGGCATTGACGATATCCTGCGTCACCACCACGCCAGCTTTTGTCGGCAGCAGGCTGATCCCATTTCTGGTGCGGGACGACTCCGGAGCGTGGAGGGCTTTCCGGGCAAGATCCGACAGGACGCGGCCGATGGAGCTTTGCTGATGATCGGCAATGGCGCGCGCCGCCGCCATCACATCATCATCGATCACAAGGGTCGTTCGCATCGTTTCATCCTCTAGCATTGCGCATCACGCATCATATGCCATATGGATCGTTGGCGCAACGACCGACGAAAGCGATCGCAGCGGTGGACGCCTCGTCCATGATCCTGTCGAGGGCCTCCCTTATGGGCGGCGCGAGCCGGACCGTGACCCGCCGCTTGTCGCGCAGGTCGAGACGGCGCGTCAATATTTTGCGTGTTGCGAGAGTGGCGGTCCAGCGATGGGCGCTGGAATAAGGAATATTGGCGACCGTGCAAAGCGCCGACTGGTAGACCGCAAAGCCTTCCAGTTCAGCCTGGTAGAGGTGAAGCAGCATGTCCCAGTTCGGATTGGCACAAAGCTGGATGCCAAGGCTCTTCTCCACAAGGCGCCGTTCCTCGATGAGCGCGCGGCAGGTGCCGAGGCGTTTGTGTCGCCGCCTTTCGGCGGCGCCCTCCTGATGATCATCGTTCCGCATTTCATCCCCAGTCGATCCATGCGAATATCTATTTTTGACGTTTGGTCAGCCGGTCACGGGTTCGGGCAGTTCGCCCGCCCGAAAGGCTTCGATCAGTGCGTGCTGGTCGGGCGCGAGGGCGTCGATTGCGCCTGCCTTCCGCTCCGGTTCGCGAAGCAATTGAGAAGGGCAGCGCCCCTCATGGTTGCCAAGGTTCGGCCGATGAATTCGATATCCCAGCAAATCCGTCAGATCGGCGTCAAAGGCGCGTGCGACTTCCGGCGGATAGGCGAGCCACTGCAATTCATAGGGTTTGAGCCAGCCCAGCGTGTAGCTGACGATCATGCCCCGCCGGGGCGCAGGCGAGCGATTGGCGCCGCCCGCATGAAGCGTCGATCCCAGGAACAGCAGCGCGGAGCCCGGCTGCATTTCCGCGACGATCGCCTCCGTGGGATCGATCAGCATCTCATCCTGGCGTCGATGGCTTCCTGGCCAGACATGGGTAGCTCCATTTTCCTTCGTATAGGGCGTGAAGGGCCACATCACATTCACCAGAAATTCGACCTGAAGCGACGGATCGACGAGGCGGCTGCAAGGCCACATATCCTGGTCGCGGTGGGGCACCTGTTCGATCGAACCGGGCATCAGCTCGATAGCCTGCGTAAGGTTCAGCGAAAAATGGTCGCACCAAGGCCCGAGGATTTTTTGCATGATGGCGAGGATCATGGGGTGCTGGACGAAAGCCTTGGTCTGCTCGGATCGGCTGAGCAGGCCGCCGAAACGCTTGGTGTCGTTGCCGTAAAATGGGCCTGACGAAAGCTGTGCGGTGTCGAAATCACCGGTCAGATCGCTCGCCAGTGTCTCGACCTCGCTTTGGGCTATAGCCTGTGGAATGATGCAATAGCCCTGATCGAGGAGCTGATCGGCGTGGAAGCCTGCACATGGGACGTCGGGTAAATGTGCCATGGTCGTTTCTCCTATGCGGCGGCGGCCGCGGCGAACTGGACGGGGGCAGGGCGCCAGACTCCGGCGGCCTGCATCAACGCGGGCGTGTCCTCCGTGATGATGATCTGCATTGCGCCCAGCATCCCGCAGGCAAGCGTCCGGGGAAGGCCGAGCGGACGGCACTCCCATCCGAAAGACAGGATCTGGCTGAACCAGGGCATGTCCGCTACGCAGCAGTAGCCGCCGATGCCCTGCTCGAGGGCGAAGCTGGCGGCCATCGTGACGAGATGGTCACGGACCTGGCGCCGCTCGGCAGCGCGCAGGTCGCGTGACAGGCAGAAGCGGGAGATTTCCCAGATTTTTCCGCTGGCAGGCGGCGCCTTTTCGCACAGCTCCGGGAAGATATCGCCAAGGAGGTAAGGGCCGTTTGTCGGCAGAAGCCGCATCGATCCCAGGTGTGTCCCATCGCGCTCGGCAGCGATCAGATAGACGGTGGAGGGACCGTCGAACTGGTCGATCTCATAGCGATCGGCCAGCACCGGTATGTCCCATCCCAGCAGATCGACGAAGACGCGCTTTCGCGCCTCATACATGGATCGCAGAACAGTTTCTTCCTGGAGGCTCCCGCCTCGAACGACGTGCGTCATGTCGTCTCCTTCTTTGTTGCGCCCCGAAGGTCGCTCGAAGGGAAGGGGACTGCCATTCCTCGAAAAAGAGGAATGGCGTTAGGCATGGGGAGGGCGCACGCTCCGCGCACGCCTGGCGTGCCGGAGTAACTTGCTTACTTGCCGTTCAGCATCCGATAGCAGATCTGGCCGTCGAACAGCGCACGCACGACAAGCTCGGTGCGCTTGTAGACGTCATATTTGCGCATCGCCTCGTCGACATATTGGCGGACCGTGTAGCGCGATATGCCAAGGATGACGCCGATTTCCGGGTCGGTCTTGCCGCAGGCGACAAGGTCTATGCAGTCAAGCTCGCGTTGGCTGAGCGCAGGAACCTCCGGTTGTTCAACGCCCGGCAACCATCGCGCTCGCTGCAACCGGCGGGCGGCTTCGAATGCAAACATCCCTATCAACTGCGCCGCGCCCAGGAGATCGACGGTGAGCTCCACCGCTTTGCTGCCGCCAAACGAGCAGGAGCCGCGATATTCTCCCGGTGCCTGGACCGGAATGGTCAGCCCTTCGGCAAGGCCATAGGGCTTTGCCTCCTCCAATATCTGGCGCTGACGCCTGGTCAGGCGGATCATCGTGGGTATGAAGCTCCAGAGAAATGCCGTGACCGTCCGCATGCTTGCCGCATGGACAGGGTCGTCGACATAATAATTGCCCAGGAGCGATCGCTCGATCCAGCCCTCATGATAGCTGGTGATGACCATCGCCTCGCGCTTTGCTTTCATAAGGTCCACATGGCTGACGAGCGCGAACTGGTCGAAGCCGAGGGACGGGGTAATTTCCGCAAGCAGTTCCTTCAGCGCGAACTCATCCTTCACTTCTCCGCAGCTGCTGACAAACTGGCCAAGGCGAGGTCCGATATACATGGCGTTTCTCCTCATATGGGGTCTGCCTTTAGGCGCCCCTCTCCAACATGACGTCGCTAGCGCTCTGCTCGCGTCGTCACGTGCGCCACGCGGTAAAAGTCACGCACGCATCGGTCCGCTCACTGCCTGGCTGTTGCCCTTCCCGGCCTTTGAGGAGAGCCGGATCACTTTGCTCAGCGGGATGTCGAGAGAGTAGCAGGCACGCGCGGAGCGCCAAGTCGGTTTGCAACCGAAATGATTTTACATGAAATTGTCATAAAATCTGTGGCGCTGGCGCAACATGTCGCTTGCCTGGAGACTGGTTCCAATTTTGAAGCAGGCTCGTCGGGCCGAAAGAGCTTCAGGGCGATGGGTTCGGCGGCATATGCCCGTCACCAGTGAGATGATCCCGCCGTTACCTGATCATCGGCTCAACTGTCCGTGAAATAGTGCGTTGGTCATTCGATGATGGGAAATACCACCATTAGTGCCCGGCGGCGCGCGTTTTGCGCGCCGCAGATGGCTGACGCAAATGCCGGTTGCGGCTGATCCGCGAAACGGGTTCGCCGGTGGATCATTGCGGCTGAACCCTGGCCCACCGCCGTGAGCGGAGGACCAGAGGCGGATCAGCCGTTCAGCTTGTCCTTCAACGCCTTCGCGGGTGTGAAGCCAAGCTTCCTGGAGGCTGCGATGCTGATTGTCTCACCGGTCGAGGGATTTCGGCCGTCGCGCGCTGCGCTGTGCTTCACCTTGAACTTGCCAAAGCCGGGGATCGAGACTTCCTCATCCTTTTCGGCCGCGGCGGCGACCTGCGCAAACAGGGCATCCACGACCTTCTTGACGTCGGTCTTTGCGAGGCCTTCATCAGTCGCAATCGTGGCAACGATATCGGTCAGCGTCATATCCATTATCCATTTTGTGATTCGTACAGGGGCGGGGCAGTTGCCAAATTGGCAATGTCCCGTCCAGAGGATGCGCCGCCTTATCGGGGCGCCGCTGCCTTTTTGCCGGGTGATTGCGACGGGAGCAATGGCCTGAGTGCAGCAAGAGCAGCGGCCCCACCAAGCTGGATGGAGAGTTGCACGAGCTCGCGCAGTTCCCGCTCGGTCAATGTCTCGACTGGCAGTTCCTGAATGACGGCAGCATAGCGTGACCGCAGGGAAAGGCGCGCAGCCTCGATTTCCTCAAGCAGCTTGCGCCGCCTCGTTTCGAGCTCCGTCAGGCGCTCGCGTTCAGTAAGTTTCGGCATGATCCATGTTCCTTCATGGGTCTGCCCGCCGTTCAAGAGAATGCCACACTGCTGTTGTAATTCAAGTCCTGCGGGATACGGGGGATGCTGATGAGATGGAGGGGGCTGAGCCGTCACTCAGCCCCTGAGAACGGTTTGAAATCGGCTGCTCCGCTTTCAGCTCCGGCCGGGCTGCTTCATCCCCCTGGAAAAGATGGACCAGTAGGCTTCCGCCACCTCACGACCACTCAAATCGCCATCAGGCGTAAACCAGCGATGCGTCCAATTGAGCATGCCGAACAAAGCCGTCTCCGCGAGGCGATGCGGTATGTCGCTCCGTAGTTCACCTGACGCCATCGCTTCCCGAACGATGCGCATAAGCATTTGATCGAAGAGGCGTGTCTTGATCATAAGCTGATGCGTGGCCGGCGCCTGCTCAGCGATATGGTGCATTTGTTCCTGGATATAGACGAAGGTTGCCGGGTAGTTCTCTTCGTAGGACTCCATCATGCGAACATAGATTGCATGTAGTCGCTCCACCCAGCTGAGTGACAAATCGTCGATCAGGCGGGCGGCATCCGCCATGTTTGCATCCAGGACGTTCTCAATCACGCCCAGGAACAGCTCCTCTTTACTACCGACATAATAATAGACCGACGCCCGGTCGATTCCCGTATCGCGAGCGATATCAGCTAAGCGAGCTGCCTTGAAACCGTCGCGTCGAAAATGTTCGGCGGCGATCTGGAACAATTGCTTACGCTTGAAGGCATATTCTGCGCTTCCTTCCGTACGCGCTGACATCCGGCGCTTGGATATGCTGCTATGCGAGCCATGAGACCTACCGATCCCCACTGCCGGCTGACACGGATCTTTGTCCATCATCGCGCCCCCTTCACCGCTGCCGAAATAGAATCGCCGATTGCCACGCCCTGCTTCAGGCGGTCATGTACGCACCATCGACCGCCAGATAGGTCCCGGTCACATAGGATGAGAGATCGCTGGCCAGGAACAGTGCTGAGTTCGCCAGTTCACCTGGATCGGCATATCGGCCAATTGGTGTAGTGGCGACGACTTGCTGAATCAGGTCGGCCGGCAGGTGCTTCGTCATCTCTGTACGGGTGGGTCCGGGACAGATCGCATTCACCCTGATTCCCTGTTGAGCATATTCCAGCGCCGCTGTTCGTGTGAGCATGAGAACCGCGCCTTTCGAAGCGCAATATGCGGGCATCCGGGCGAAGCCAACCAGGCTGGCCGTCGATGCCGTGTTGACGATCGCACCACCGCCGGTCTTGAGCATCTGGGGTATCGCGTATTTCATGCCCAGAAATACCGACTTGGCGTTGACTGCCATCACGCGGTCGAACTCATCCTCATCATAGTCGGCTGTGACGGCGATTTGTCCATCGATACCGGCGTTGTTGACCAAGATGTCGAGCCGGCCTGCCCGTTCGACAGCATCGGCAATCGCGGTGGCAAATTCGCTTCCGATCGACACATTCGCTTGCAGAGGGAAGCAGCCCGTGCCCAGACGGGCAGCAACCTCCTCCTGCCTTCCGCTCACATCAAGCGCGAAGACCTGTGCACCTTCGCGGTGAAACGTCTCGACGATCGCGGCGCCGATGCCTGACCCCGCACCGGTCACGATCGCGACTTTCCCTTTCAGCAATGCCATGGCTGCCTCTCCTTGTACCGATTGATAATGTGTCGACATCGAACGCCGATCGTTTCCGGGCGAATCGCGTCAGGCCGACTTGGGCGCTACTTTCCATTCCGGCCGGGTAGTCGCGAAAGCGAACGGACCGTCATCGATAACCTGCAGCAGTTCGACGACATTGCCGTCCGGATCGCGGCCGTAGGTGGCGAGCAGCGGGCGATTTGCCGCCACCGTCGGGGGACAATGGAATTCCATGCCGGCCTCGCTCAGTCGCCGATACTCGGCCTGGATGTCGTCGACGGCAAAGCAGATGTGCGTGAAGCCGGGTTTGGATACTGGGCGAGCAGGCGTGTGTTCGCCCGGATCGGGAGAGCTGAACTGGAATAGTTCGATACAGTGATTGCCGCCGCTGAGCAGCATGAACCGGGCGGCCGAATTGGGAAGGCCCACGATCTTGTCGAGTTCCGGTGCGCCTGACCAGCCATCGTCGCACAATTTGGCGAGTCCGAACATGTCGATGTACCAAGTGGCCAGGCTTTCGATGTCCCGCGTGGCGATGGCGGTATGGTGTATGCCCAAAATCATCCTGTCATTCCTTGATACCTGTGTCGCCAGCGCGCCCTACGCCTGCGCAGGGCTGTCGATCATCACGTCGGTGTAGCTGAAGTTCGCGTTTTGCTTGGCGTCGGCGCTGGTGCCGATGCCGTCATCGCGATGCCGATCGATGCGGTCGAAAAGGCCGGCATAGACGAAGCCTTTTGCCGACTCGAAAAAGTCGTGCGGGAACCCGAGCTCGACCGCACTCGCGCTTTCCAGCTGGCCAAGTTGATCATCCGACAGTTCGACGTCGAGGGACGCAAGGTTGATCTTAAGCTGGTCCGCGCTCGAAGCGCCAATTACGGGAATGATGCGCTTCTTCAGCATCCATTTGAGCGCCGCTTGAGATGGGGTGCAGCCGGCCTCCTGTGCGACGGCGTCGAGCGCGCGCGCGATTGTCAGATTGCGTTCGGACAGGGTCTTGTAGGGTACATTGTCCATTCTACGGGAGCCGCCCGCATCCTTATTGGCGGTATATTTTCCGGTGAGGATGCCACCGCCGAGCGGCGACCAGGCAACCATGCCGATATCCAGCGCGCGCGACATCGGGACGATCTCTCGATCAGGAGTTCGCTCCACGAGGCTATATTCGAACTGATTGACCACGAAAGGCGACCAGCCCATCCGATCGGCCAGTTCGTTGCATCGGGAAATGACCCAGGCCGGCGCGTCGCTGATACCGGCATAGAGTATCTTCCCCTGTCGAATGAGGTCATCGAGCCCGCGCAGGACCTCCTCCGGACGCGTCGTGAAATCCCAGGTGTGAACGTAGAAGATATCGACATAGTCGGTCTTGAGACGTTTGAGACTGCCTTCAAGGCTCTGCACCATATTCTTGCGCTGATTGCCCGCACTGTTGGCGTGCGCCGTCTCGCCGGGCAGATTATCGGTATATTTGGTCCCCAGAACGGTGCTGTTGCGCTGAGCAGGGGTGAGTATGTTGCCAAGTATCTCTTCGGCCTGGCCCGACCCGTAGACGTTGGAGGTGTCAATGAAGTTGCCGCCCTGTCCAAAGAACAGGTCGAGTTGGGACCGACAGCCAGCTTCGTCACATCCCCAGCCCCAGGCAGTGCCAAATGTCATGGTGCCGAGGCAGAATTCCGACACCCGAAGGCCCGAGCGACCCAGCAGCTTATACTTCATCATGGCGATCCTATCCCTCTTCCTGCAACGTCATTTTTTCGTGCATGATGTACACGGCGTCGGTGCGTTCACGCTTCCCGGTGGTGAAGAGTTCGAGGGGGATTTGTGCTTCCTGCCCGGCCCAGTTCTCGACCTTGTGCCAATCGAGCACGACGGTGCGTTCATCGATTTTCCAGACGCCGTTTCGTTTCGAGAAGCGATCGACGTAGCGAGCGCCCATCACATCGACGATTACCGGTCCTCCGTTTCGCCGCTTGAGATGCACCATGACCTGCGATTCACTTATTGCGACGTCACCTCTCACCTCGATCAGGGCGTTCGTGATCGAATGGGTGGTCCAGGCATTTTCCTGGCGCAGGCGATTGACGACAAAAGGTGCGAAATCATGACCGCGCCCCGACCAGTAGCCATGATCGTCAAAGGCATCGTCGTGATAGATGTCGCGGACCAGATCCTCATCCAGGCGGTCGACACCACGGCAATAGCGATGAAGGACTTCCGTGATCGCCTGCTTGGCGAGCAATTCTTCCAGTTCCGGCAAAATATGGCTCCCATCGGTCATTGGCTGAAAGGCGTGAGCACCAGCTTGCCGGCTGTCTTGCGCGACAAAAGGTCGTTCAAGGCAGCCGCGGCGCTCTCCATGGGGTAGGTCTTGTGAATGTGCGGCGTGATCCGGCCTTCGGCCAAGAGGCGCCAAAGCGCTTCGAAATTGGCCACGTGGCCGTCAGGATCGATCTCGCTAAATCGGCCCCAATAGACGCCAACTGCTGAGTAACCCTTGAGCAGCAGCAGATTGACGGGGAGCACGGGAATTTCCCCGCTGGTGAACCCAATGACGAGCAGACGCCCTTCCCAGGCCATCGCACGGGACATTTCTGCGAACGCCTTGCCACCGGTGACGTCGATGCAGATGTCGGCGCCGTGTCCAGCCGTCTCCGCCTTGATCTGCTTTCCGAGCTCTCCCTCAACATAAACGATCGCGGATTTTGCGCCTGCGGCCAGCGCCAGTTCCAGCTTCGTTGCAGAACTGCCAATGGCAATCACCTCGGCACCGAGCGCTGATGCGATGTCTACAGCGGCTAGTCCGACGCCACCTGTGGCGCCCAGCACGACGACCTGCTGGTCCGGCTTCACTCCACCACGCTGCACCAGCGCATGATAGGCCGTACCATAGGCCGCGTAGATGCCAGCCGCCGTGACATCATCGACATCCGCAGGCACACCCACCGCGAGCTCGCCGCGGATATCGACATGTTCAGCGAAGCCACCGTACCCCGACGCAGTTAACCCGACGACGCGCGTTCCAACGGACCAGCCGCCCGCCGCGTCACCGACTTCGATTATTTCTCCGGCAACCTCGAATCCGGGAGCGAAGGGAAATTCGGGGCGCAGCTGATATTTGCCGAGCATTATCAGGCTGTCGGGGAAGTTGATGCCCGCCGCCTTGACGCGGACCCGCACATTGGCCGGATCAAGCGGAGGCAGTGCGACCGAAGACACGCGCAATGTGTCGGGCGGACCATATTCGAAACACAGGACAGCTTTGGTCGTGTCCGCTGCAGGGCTTTCGATTGTCATGCAGCCTCCCACTCAAGATGCACGTTGTCGACCGATGCGACGACGCCGGACTCAAAACGGGGTTCGGATCCCGTGACCACATGGAAGGTGGGAATGCGCTTGAGCCATTCTTCCAACAGTATCGTCGTTTCCAGACGAGCGAGATGAAGGCCCGCGCAGCGATGGGGACCTTCCCCAAAGGTCGAGTGAGAAATGCGACTGCGGTGGAAATCGAGCTTCCAGGGGTCGGGATTTTGTTCCTCATCGAGCCCGGCTAACGCGGTCGGGAGGAGCACCATCTCTCCCGCCTTGAGTTCGACACCGTCCAGTTCGATGTCCTTGGCGATCATCCGCGCCGCAGCGACGAGCGGGAAACGACGGAACATTTCTTCCACCGCGCGCCGTAGCTCTTCAGGGTTGTCCCGCAGGATGGCGACCGTCTCGGGGTGCCGACCAAGATGGTCCATCATCATGTTCATGAAGTTCGTGACCGAATCGAGGCCGGCCAGCAGCAGCAGCGAAATCATGCCGAGCAGCTTCTGCCGCTCCATCATCGCGCCGTTGATATCCGTGTTCACGCACAGGGAGATGATGTCCGTGCCGGGCTTGCCG
Source organism: Sphingobium cupriresistens LL01 (assembly GCF_001046645.1). Lineage (NCBI taxonomy): Bacteria > Pseudomonadati > Pseudomonadota > Alphaproteobacteria > Sphingomonadales > Sphingobiaceae > Sphingobium > Sphingobium cupriresistens. The sequence goes on along the minus strand of NZ_KQ130434.1, from coordinate 1,816,194 downwards.
CGCCGCGCGTCGATGATCGGCCCGACATAATCGAAAAAGCCCTTGTTGGCGCGGTCCAGATTGGCGGCCATCTCTTCAGGGGAGTTGCCTCCGGGGCGGGTCATGCCACTGGCGAGGGCACGCAGCTTGGGCGAATCCTCCATCGGCAGATCGGCCATGGTCATAAACACCTGGATGGGAAACTCGGCGGAAAATTCCCCGACGAAATCGCAGGTGCCGCGATCCGCGAACTGGTCAATCAGGCTGGCTGCCAGAGCGCGCACCTGCGGCTCGCGCTCACGGATGGCGCGCAGATTGAGCCCCTTGTCGACGACCGCGCGATAGGGACGGTGTTCGGGCGGGTCCATTTTCGAGGGGACCATCGCATATTTTTCCCCCGCCGCTTTCGGGATGAAAAGTACTTGGCTCGAAAAGCGATCGGGATCGGTGTAGATTTCGCGGATCAGCGCGCCGGTCGTAGCGACCCAGTGGCCACCATTGAAGGGGCTCCATACCAGGCCGGGAAGCTTCTCATCCTGAAGGCGCTTCCAGGCTTTGAGATAGCCGTCGGTTTCGATCCCGTCCGGCTTATACAAGTCTATGTCGTACAGACGGTCCGCTGGCACATGGGGCGGCGGGGACGTCCTTGCCCGATCATCTGTTTCCATAACGTCCATCTCCATTTTCAAGCCGGCGTCCTAGTCCCGGAGCGCAGCTCCGGGACCGGTTTGCGGTCAGATTTCGATCTTGGCGGTGACTTCCTGCGCGAACCGCTGTAGCGATTCCTTCGCCGGGGCCGGATCGTCGATATAGTCGTGCGAATTGACGCAAAGCTGCCCGAACGAGCCGACCTGATCGATCAGCTTCTCGATCTTCTCGGCAACCGTCTCGGGCGATCCGCACAACCAGACATGTTCGGCAAGGAAGTCCATGTCCAGTTGATCTGGCGTCAGATCCTTGCCGGAATCCGCGATGATGCCAGCGAACAGATCGAATTTCTTGTAGATCGGGAACAGATATTTTTCCCAGCTTTCCGCAAGGCCGCTGGATAACGCCCGGCGCTTGGCTTCGGCATCCGTGTCGGCAATGAAGACTTCGCGGCATATGGTGAACCGCTTGCGATCGGGTGTGTGGCCGCTCGCTTCCATGGCGGCTGACCAGGTATCCCAATGCGCCTTCATCTGGGCGGTGCCGCCAAAGAAGGAGATCGGGCTGTAGTTGCGCTCGCCGGCGAACTTCATCGACGGGGATTTTGTGGAAAGGCCGGTCACTGCGATCTCCATGCCCGGATGGGGGCTGTTATCGGCGATCTCGACGTTGTAGCCGGGCATATCGTCGGGGCCGGGGAAGCCGGCCTGGTAGAAATTCCCCTTGAACTTGAAGGGTTCCCGCTTCCACACCTGCTGCATCACGTCGAGCGCTTCCAGTTGGCGCTCCGGAAGTCCGCCGATCCCGTCGAACCCGTTCAGAATGGCGTCGGTGTGATGGCCACCTGGCGCCACGCCCAGATAGTAGCGGTCGCCCAGCACGCGGCTCAGCCAGCCGATTCGCACTGCGAGCGTCGCGGGATTATGATAGGGCAGCAAATGCGCCATCGGTGCGAACCGGAGGGTCTTCGTCATTGGCGCGGCGGCGGCGATCACGGCTTCGGGTACGGGAATATTCTCGCGCGCCAGCGTATAATGTTCGCCGACCAGAAAATCCTTATATCCCGCCTCGTCGCATGTGCGGGCGAGATCGAGCGACCATTCGAACATCTCCAGCGGCGTGCGATGGGGCTTGTTGTAGGGTGTGTGAAAGATGCCGGCACGCAATGCCATGATGTAAAATCCTCTTCAAAATGCGGAATTGGGCAGGGCTAGGACTTCACTGGTCCCCAAGGTCAGGAGTCACGCCGCCCATGACGGAGAGTCCGCCGTCGATCACATGCTGCGCGCCGGTCGTGAAATAGGACTCGTCGGAGGCGAGATAGAGGGCGAGGTAAGCTACATCGATGGGCCGCCCCAGTCGGCGAAGCGGCTGGACGGATGCAGCAGCATCCATGGCGTTCTGGGTGGGAAAAGCTTCTTCCACCATCGAGGTGAGAATGACGCCCGGCGCGATGGAATTGACGCGAATATTGAACCCGGCCAGTTCGATCGCAGCGGCGCGCGTGAGAGCGTCTACCGCGCCCTTGCTTGCCGTGTAGGCGGTGAAGCGCCCGCAGGCGTTGACGACTGCCAGCGAGGAGACGTTCACGATGGAGCCGCCGCCGGCTGCCTTCATGATCGGGATGAGGGTTTGCATGCCTACCATCTGGCCCCAGGCGTTGACGTCCATCGTCCGGGTCCAATGCTCATGGGTCAGCACGTCGTAGGTCGCCGGCGCGAGGATGCCGGCGTTGTTGACCAGAATGGTGATCGGACCAAAGCTCTCCGCCGCCGCCTTCACCGCGTCCTTCCAGTCGGCCTCCTTCGAAACGTCGAGCGAGACCGCGAGCGCGCTATCCTGATGCTTTGCGTTGATCTCTGCCGCGACCTTCTGCGCGGCACCGAAATTGACGTCGGCGACGATCACCTTGGCGCCTTCATCTGCAAACAGGCGGGCTTCGGCCTCACCCTGGCCGGTGCCGGAGCCCGTCACGATCGCGACCTTGCCATTCAGTCTTGCCATCTCATCTGTCCTTTTTGTGGTGAGCTGGCGGGGCGCCAAAATTCGACCCGTCAGCCCAGAGTTTAAGCTAGAATTCGAAGCGGACCTCGGCGCCGTACGTCCGCGGAACGCCGGGAAGGACACTCTGCACGCCCAGGACCGCGCCTAGGGCGAAGCCGCCGACGATGTATTTCTCGTTCGTCAGATTCTTCACGTAGGTCGCAACGGAGACGTTGCTGCCCTGGATTTTCTTCCATTCCAGCCGGGCATTGGCGAGCGTGTAGCCTTTGACCTCCGTTCCCGGCAGGATCGAGGCGTTGAGGTTGGAGTAATAATATTTGCTCTGGGAATAGAGGTCGCCGCGCAGCGCGATTTCGCCGCCATCGCCGGCGAGCGGGAAGGACGCGCTGAAGAAGGCCGACCCCGAATATTTCGGCGTATCGGCATAAGGCCCGAAGCCGAATTGCCCGCTTCCGACATTCGCTATTGGATTGGTGTAACGAGCATCGGTGTAGGAGAAGACACCTCCCACCTGTAGCCAGTCGGCCAACTGGATTGAACCTTCGACCTCGGCGCCGCTGACTCGCGCCTTCTTAACGTTACCCGAGACGGCGCTGACGTCGATATAGACCGCACGGATCACATTCTTGATATACTGGTCGAACAGCGCAACATTCAGGCTTGCCCTGCGCCCCCCGACATAGCCCTGAAACTTTGCGCCCAGCTCGAAATCGTAGGTGGTTTCTGGCTCATACTGGTTGGCGAGCGAGACGCCATCGACCACGGTAAAGGCAGTGCCGTTGAACCCGCCCGTCCGCCAGCTGCCACGCTGGGACGCATAGATCATGAGCGACGGCGTCACCTTGTAGTCGATACTGAGGTTCCAGCTCGGCTTGGATACTTTGAGCTCGGCCGGTCCAACGCCCAGAATCGCGTTGATATCGCCAGCCAAAGGCTTGTATTTCGCCAGTTCCCAGGTGTAGCGGGCGCCCGCAGTGAAATTCAGGCCCGTGGCGACCTCATAGGAAGCCTGGCCGAACAACGCCTTCGAATAGTTGTCGAACTGGAATGTACGCAGGATATAGACGGCGTTCGGCGTGTCCGAGAAAATACCCAAAGGCTGGTTCTGACGGTTCATGCCGTGGAAGAAATAGGCGCCAAGAATACAATCCAGCTTACCGTCGAATGCCTTGCCCTGCAGCTGCAATTCGTTCGATATCTGATCGTCGGTATAGGTATATCCGAGCGAATTTTCGGGATAGAAGCCCACGATCAGCGGGGTGAACGGCAGACCGTCGACGTCAGTTTTGTCATTGGACTTCACATAGTTATAGCCTGCGATGTTCTTGATCGTCAGATCATCGGACAGGTCATAGGTTGTGGTGTTGACGACCATATACTGGTTCGCACGATGCCCGGCGTCCGTATTGGTATAGGTATCGTAAAAGCCGGAATTCTTGGTTTTCTCGATATAGTCGTCCAGCGAGCTGAAGGCGTTGGCAACCAGCGGGTATGTGATCTGGACGCCTGGCTGATACACAGCCGCAGTCGGTAGTGCAGGCGAGAGCAGGAAGCCGTTATTGACCTCGCCGACCTTGAAGATCCGATCTGCCTTCAGCGACGTGCTACGCCCGCGATAACGGCCATATTGGAAAAGAGTCGTATTGGTCAGGTTATCGGACAGTTCCAGCCGCAAGGAAGGCCGGATCGTGAGATTGTCGAGCGAACCATGCTTGATGTTCAGTAGAAGGTTTCTCTGGAAGCCATCCCGCTTGTTATACTGGGCTGCCAGGCGGAAGGCTCCAAAATCGCCGAGAGGGACATTTACAGCGCCTTCGATCCGACGATCATTATAGTTACCGTAGGCAACTTCGCCATAGCCCTCGAACGCGCCCATCTTGGGTGCTGCGGACTGATACAGCACCGCGCCGCCCGTGGCGTTTCTGCCGAACAAAGTCCCTTGCGGCCCCTTGATGACCTGGATGCTCTCCAGGTCGAAGAAGGAGGATGCCGACGACCCTTGGGTATTGAACTCGTTGAAATAGATAAGGACGGCAGGTGAGGCGAAGGAGAAAGCGTCGATTGACTGACCGCGAAGGGAGAAGTTGGTCTGGTTGGAAGATCCTGTCTGGCGCACCGTCAGGCCGGCTGTAGCCGACTGAAGGTCCGCTTCGGTGAGGATGCCTCGATCGTTGATCGCCTGATTGCCGAACGCTTCGACCGCGACAGGCACGTCCGCAAGCTTTTCCTCGCGTCGTCGGGCAGTGACCACAATATCTTGAGCTGCCGACGGGGAGACAGCGCGTTCAGCGGCCGCCTGTGGATCGGCAGGATTAGCGTCCTGTGCGTGAGCGACGAAGCTGGGTAGCCATGCGACTGAAGCGCACAGCATAAATCGATAAGCACAATGCTTCATGACATCCATCCCCTAAGATGATTGTTTATTTATTCTTTTATAAAGTCTGCTTATTTTTTGCGCAGTTATCGAACGGAGATTTTTATAAATCGCCGAATTCATGTTTTTTCTAATTTAACTTCCACAGGCAGCGATTCGACTATCTTCTGGGCTTGCCTGATGCTTTGGATATGCCTAGCCTGAATTACTGTCAAGTGACTTAAATTTACGTGGCGAGCGCTTCAAAGGGTTCGGTTGAAGCGCCGGCACGATTAGCCACAAAGGGCGGAATTCCGCGCTGCTGAACGCTTGCGATAGGCGCGGAGGATCGTTTAAACCCCTCCCAAACCGACATCGTCGTCGGTTATTGATATGGGAGGAGGCGGCATCAACGGTTCAGCGGAGCTGGTGCGGGCGTGAGTCGTACGCCGCGATCAGCAACGGGCGGTGCGAACTGCTCATTCTATGGTTCGAAGCTTTAAGGGAAGCTGGTCTCGAATGGCGTATAAGACGAGTGAGATCACGAGGGAGCGGTTGATCCGTTCAGGTGAATGGCTTTTGGCGCGGCGCGGCGTCGGGAGTGTGTCCGCACGCGAAGTCGCAAAACATGCGGAAATGAAAAACAACTTCTCCGTCTCTTATCATTTCGGTTCGATGGACGGGCTAATCCGCAATATCTTGCGCGATCGCGTCATCGGGCTGGAAGGCAGCCGACAGGAGCTGATCGAGGCGGGCATCGCGAATGGAGAATTTTCTCTTAGATTTTGGCTGGAATGCCTTCTGCATCCGCAACTTCAGGCACGCGACAATGACGGCTATCACGCCTACGCCTCTATATTATGCCAATATCTGCCTCACTATTATCCCAAAGGCTTTCCGTGGCAGGAGGACGGAAATGGCGATTTGACCCCTGCGTTCAATCGCATAGTCAAAGGGTTGCGCAGCTGCGTCCCGGATTTGCCATCCGATATCTTCGACCGCCGCCTGACCAATGCCTCCTTGCTGTATCTGAACGTGCTGGTAGGTCTCTCGGGTGAACCATCGCTGGACGCGACAGGGAGTGAGCATTATCTCATCAAGGATGCGATCAGGCAAAGCATCGCAGTGCTGACGGCTGAGTGGATCGATTGACTGGCATTGAGCGGCTGAAGGGGCGGCTCCCATAAATGGAACCAACCCTGCCAACACAAGCACATCATTCGACCGACGCCAAGCGGATGATGGCATGGCCTTGATCGGGCCGCCTTCGCTAGCGAACCGAAACCAGCCCGCCATCGACCGCAAGCATCTGGCCGGTAATGAAACGCGAAGCGTCGCTCGCGAGAAACACCAGTACAGGCGCCAGATCCTTGTCAGGGTCTCCGAACTTTCCCCCAAGCGGAATGGCAGTTTGGACCTCATGGTCATGTCTTGCGAGCGCTTCCGGCGACAAAGCGTCCCGGAATTTCTGATACATGGGCGTGACGACATAGGGGAGTACTGCGTTGACCCGGATCCCGTCCGGTCCCCACTGTCGGGCAACCGATCGTGTCCACGTATGGACGGCGCCCTTGGTCGCGCCATAGACAGCATTGTCCGGCTCGCCCGTCAGACCTGACTCCGAACCGAAGTTTATGATCGCCCCATTACCGCGAGGCTTCATCGCGAGATAGGCGGCGCCATTTGTATTCATGGTGCCCAGAACATTTATATCGAACAGGCGGCGGTATGCGGCTTCGTCGACCTGGATGACGTCAACGAAGGATTGCACGCCCGCGACATTTACCATCACGTCCAGGCCGCCCAATCGCGCAGCGGCTTCCTCAAATGCCTTGTCTACCGCGCCGCGGTTCGTGACATCGAGCAGCTGAAAGGTTGCTTGACCCGGCCCGTGCTCACTCGCCTCAGCCGCCGTTCGATGTCCGAGTTCCTCCTGCAGGTCCATTGCGACGGTTGTTGCGCCGGCGGCGACGTAGGCCCGCACGATCGCTGCACCGATCCCCTGTGCGCCGCCAGTGACGATTATCTTCTTGCCAGCGAGGTCCATTCCAAAACTCCTGATTAAGTCCGCGATGGGCGGGAGAGGGTAGTCAAAGCTCTGTCCCGCGCCGACGAGAGACGGTCGGCGCGAGATAGGTTTTTCGTCTGCCTCGAAGCCCGTCTGTCCGACCCGCTGCTTCCGCGTCGCGCGTTGGGTTTACCAGCGGAACGGTTCTGCAAATCCGGACGACGAGGGTCGAAAGCTGCATCAAGAGCGGTGGACGCCGTCTTCTTGATGGCGATGTCATGCGTCAGGCAGGAACAGACGCTCCCACTTTTGGCATGACCTCTTGCGCAAAGCGCTGGAGCGACTCATTTGCGGGCGCCATGTCGTCAATATTGTCATGCGAATTGATGCACAGCATGCCCCATGGCCCGACCTTGTCGACAAGCGCCTCGATCTTTTGTGTCACGGTTTCGCTCGAACCGCAGAGCCACACGTGCTCGGCAAGGAAATCCATGTCGACTTCATCAGCGCTGATATCGACCCCAGAATCCTTGATGATCCCGTCGAGCAGCTTGAACTTCTTGTAGATCGGCAGGAGATAATGCTCCCAGCTGTAGCCAAGGCCGCCAGAGATCGCACGGCGCTTCGCTTCCGCATCATTATCCGCGACGAACACCTCGCGACAGACGCGAAGCCGCTCCCGTTCCGGCGTAAAGCCCGCTTCTCGCATGGCGGTCGACCAGGTTTCCCAGTGCGATATCATCTGATCGACACCACCAAAAAACGAGATCGGGCTGTAATTCCGCTCACCGGCGAACTTCATCGAGTTCGAATTGGCCGAGAGCGCGGTGACGGCGATTTCGAACGGCGACTCTTTCCATAATCCGTTCTTGGCGATGGTCACGTCATAGCCGGGCATATCGTCAGGACCTGGAAATCCTGCTCTGTAGAAATCGCCTGCGAAGCGGAACGGCTCTTCCTGCCAGACCTTCTCCATGATCGTGAGCGCCTCAATCTGCCGTGCGGGCAATTGCGACAGATTCTCGAAGCCGTGCAGGATCGCGTCGGTATGGTGACCGCCTGGGCCGACGCCGAGATAATAGCGTCCTTCGAGCACCTGACTGAGCCAGCCGATGCGGATCGCGAGCGTTGCAGGGTCATGATAGGGGAGAAGGTGCGCCATCGGCGCGAACCGGAGCTTTTCCGTCACCATCGCCGCAGATGCGATGATCGCCTCGGGCATGGGAATATTTTCCAGGGCAAGCGTATAATGCTCACCCACCAGAAAGTCAGAAAAACCCGCCTTGTCGCATATCTGCGCCAGTTCGATGGACCAGTCGAAGATCTGCTTCGGGGTCCGCTGAGGCTGGTTGTAGGGGGTGTGGAACAATCCGCACTTCATCACGCATCTCTCCTGTGCCGGGGGGCCTGACGCGCATGGAAAGCAGACGTCAGGGCAGGGTTACTGGCAGCCTTTCACGGCGGCTCTCGTCGTTACCGGACACAAATGACCGCTTATTAAGCGATTCGTCAACACTAATGTTGATGATTTATTTTTTCCGCGCGGCCGTGGGTGGCTGCAGCCCTTCCATGACGAGGCGCAGGGCGCGATCGAATTCGCGATCGCGATCGTCCTGATCCCATTCCGTCGCGCCGGCCGCCAGCATCATGGTGAGGCGGTGAACTTCGGTGATAGCGAAGTCGGATCGAATGAGGCCGGCACGCTGGGCGCGTGCGATCGGAACGGAGCAGACCCCCTCCATGCGAGCGCGCAGCACGGCGATTGCCTGGCGACCTTCGGCGCCATGCTGGATGGCTACTGCGTTGGCCAGCGCCGCGTAATCGGTACGGCTCTCGCACATCTTCCTGACCATCAGGAGAAAGGTGTCGGGCCGGTCGTGATGTTCGTCCGCTATTGCTGCGACATCCTCGATGCGACGTTCCATAACCGCAAGAGCGAGCGCGTATCGATCGGCAAAATTCCGGTAGAGCGTAGTACGGCCGACGGAAGCCTCCGCAGCGATCGCATCAAGCGCCACGGCATATCCGTGCCTTGCGAATATCGTCGCCGCCGCTGCGATAATCCGCTCACGCCGATCTTTGGCATCTCTGCGCACACCCAATTCCATTCGTCTTATCCGGACAATATTGTCCGTAACCGTTCCAGTTGTTTCTAACCAGCCTAATCGAAAAGGGTTTGGCGGTCGAAAATCCCTTCTGGCGTTTGCTGGCACGATGTCTGGATCGGAAGAGAGCCGCGACGGCCTAGCGGTCGCCCGTCTCGAGGGACCGATGTACATTGGTCATAAAAGCCTTGATCCGGAGAAGGCCGAAGAAATCGAGCATCAGTGGCAGAGCTATCTGGAGCATCCTGGCGGCATCTTCTTCACTAATCGCGCCATCCGACCCGCTGAAGAATATCGATGCCTCATGCCGGGCGACCAGTTCGGCGGCTTCGCGATAGAAGCTGATATTTTCCGGAGGAAAGCCCTGTTCCTCGACAAATCCCGCTTCCCGTATCTTTCCCCATATTTCCACAAGTCGCGCATCGGTCAGGCTGAGGCTGCAACCGCTCTCGGTCGGCAAAAGCGTCAGCATCCCCATGGCCTCGAACGCACGGGCATCGCGTTCGGCGCGGGGATAGCGCTCGGAAAGGCTTTGCAACGAGACCGATGTCGGTTGCTCCAGTCCGAAAGAGCGTGACAGCAAAGCCTCGAGGTGACTGTAAGCCGATGCGGGGCCTGGGCGTTCGAGCGCCTCCCCCGACAGAGCGGATCTGATCTCCTTGAGCGTCATGCGCGAAGTCTGTTGCAAATGCCTGATCGTGGCGATGCCGCTGACGTGACCCTCGTCATATTCCGCAGCATTGCGCGCTGGGCGCTGTGGCTCGGGTAGCAGGCCTTCACGGATCATGATCCGTATGACCTCGCGATCAACACCGGTCCGCTCTTCTAGTTCGCGCATCTTCATGTCGACTACCTAAGCGCGTGACCGCGTTCGGCGCAAATGTTTCGGATCAACGCCAGCGTTGAAACTTCTTGCGCGGCATTTTCCGTGCGTGTAAAGAACACGCATGGCCCGGGAACGGCTGGGCATGTTGAGATAAGGAGAGCGATCTTGGCTACGATGCCTGAACATGTCCCTGAAACGATGTCGCGCGCCCGCGCTCCCCGCCCGGAGCATATTCCCGAGCAATATGTGCATGAAATCGACATGTATGCGCTCGAAGGCATCGAGCAGGGCTATCATGAGGCGTGGAAGAATATCCCCAAGCCCGACATGCCCGATCTCATCTGGACCCCCTTTACCGGTGGTCACTGGATCGCGACCAATGGGGATACCGTACGCGAGGTCTACAGTGATCCTACCCGCTTCTCGAGCGAGGTCATTTTCCTGCCGAAGGAAGCTGGCGAAAAGTACGAGATGGTCCCGACCCGCATGGATCCGCCCGAGCATACGCCTTACCGGAAGGCGCTCGACAAGGGGTTGAGCCTTGCCCAGATTCGCAAGGTGGAATCGAAAGTGCGCGAGGTCGCGGTCGATCTCATCGACAGTTTCGTCAGCCGGGGCGAATGCGACTTTTCGGCCGAATATGCCAATGTCTTCCCTGTCAGGGTCTTCATGGCGCTTGCAGATCTCCCCGAAAGCGACGTGCCCACGCTCAGCCGCTTCGCCAAGATGATGACGCGCCCGGAGGGCAACACGCCCGAGGAAATGGCCAAGCATCTTGAGGAAGGCAATAAGGGCTTTTTCGCCTATGTCGAACCGATCATCCAGGCCCGTCGAGGCAAGGAGGGCGAAGATCTGATCACCGTCATGGTGAATGCCGAGATCAACGGCGAGCGGATTACGCATGACAAGGCGCTCGGTCTCATTTCCCTGCTTTTGCTGGGTGGTCTCGATACGGTCGTGAACTTCCTCAGCTTCATGATGATCCACCTTGCGAAGAACCCGCAGGTCGTCGAGGAATTGCGCGCTGATCCCCTGAAGCTGATGCGCAGCGCGGAAGAGATGTTTCGGCGTTTTCCGGTTGTTTCCGAGGCGCGCATGGTCGCGAAGGACCAGGATTTCCGAGGCATCGAACTCAAGCGGGGCGACATGATCTTGCTGCCGACCGCATTGCATGGCCTGGACGACCAGTTGAACGACGATCCCTGGCGCATCAATCTCGAACGTCGCGGCATCTCGCACAGCACCTTCGGCGGTGGTCCTCATCGCTGCGCCGGCCTCCACCTTGCGCGCATGGAAGTGATCGTCACCATCGAGGAATGGCTCAAGCGCATTCCCACCTTCGCCATGAAGCCAGGAGCGCAGCCTATCTATCATTCCGGCATTGTTGCAGCTGTCGACAATGTCCCTCTTATCTGGTCGGAGCGCTGAACTTATGCCGAGTATCAATGTCATGACGCGAACGGGCGAGTCGCGCATAATCGAAGTGGTTGAAGGCATCAGCGTAATGGAAGCGGTGAGGGACGCCGGGATCGACGAGCTGCTGGCGCTATGTGGCGGATGCTGTTCCTGCGCGACCTGCCATGTCTATGTGGCTGAGGAGTTTGAAGACCGGCTGCCCGCGCTCTCCGATGATGAAAACGACCTGTTGGACAGTTCCGATCACCGGAACGAGCGCTCGCGTCTGGCCTGTCAGCTCGTGGTCAATGCGGGCATGAACGGGATGGCGTTGACGATCGCGCCTGAAGACTGACCTTACCCGATAGGACGACTAAACTGCGGAGCGCGCCCTACCGGTCGCGCTCCGTACGTCGTTCGAGCAGTGTATGTTGGCTTATCGCGTCAGGTCACCGGGCGCTGCATGCGCTTCAGGGGAATGCCGGCGAGCCGGCATTCCCGATGGCGATACAAGTCAAGCCTGCGACTGCACCAGGCGCATGGCCGGCTCAACAAGCGGTCGCTTGGCCACCACCTTCAGACCAAAGCCTTCCAGCGCAGTCATTTTCGTCGGGCTTGAGGTGAGAAGGATCATTTCTCCTACCCCCAGATCAAGCAACATCTGCGCTCCGATACCGTAGTCGCGATAGCCGTGCGTGTCGGAATAGGCTTTGCGGTTGCCCTTGATCCGCTCCGAAATCGATGACGGATTGGGATCGGATACGAACACCGCCACGGCTGGCCCGTCATACTCCGAAAGTGCAGCCAGTGCTGTCGGGACATAGTTGCGATGTGCTTCCCGCCAGCCCAGAATATCCGCCGTCAGATCCAGCTGATGCACGCGCACCAGCGTCGGTTTATCCTTCGTAGGCGAGCCCCGGACGAGCGCGACATGCTCGGCGCCGTCTATCTTGTTGCGATAGACGATCACCTGGAAGTCACCATGCCAACTCTCGAACGGCGCCTCAGCCACGCGCTCTACCAACGTCTCAAGACGTCGACGGTAGGCGATAAGGTCGGATATCGTCCCGACCTTCATCTTGTGTTCGCGAGCGAAGCGCAGAAGATCAGGCAAGCGACTCATCGTGCCGTCGTCATTCATGACCTCGCAAATGACGCCAGCAGGCGTGAGGCCAGCCAGACGCGAGATATCGACGGCTGCCTCGGTATGGCCAGCGCGAACCAGCACGCCGCCGTCGCGGGCGGTAAGCGGGAACACATGTCCGGGCGAGACGATATCATGCGCCTGCTTGGAGGGGTCCACCGCTACGGCAATGGTATGAGCCCGGTCATGCGCCGAGATCCCGGTTGAAACCCCTTCGCGGGCTTCGATCGAGACGGTGAACGCCGTACCATGACCGCTTTCGTTGCGGGTTGCCATCGGCCGCAGATCGAGTTGCTTGGCGCGTTCGTTTGTGATCGCCAGGCAGATCAGGCCACGGGCATGGGTCGCCATGAAGGTGATGATCCGCGGTGTCGCGAACTGCGCGGGAATGATGATGTCGCCTTCGTTTTCGCGATCCGGCGCATCCACGAGAATATAGGGAAGCCCGTTGCGCGCATCCTCGATGATCTCTTCGATCGGCGCAATTTCACCATAGTCAGTCATTGGAAAAAGCCTTTGAAATATGCGGTAACATGCGGTGGAAGTGAGGCGACGGCGACGCCGTCGGTAAAGTCCCGGACGTAGCCGACGATGCTGGTCGCGGTGTCGAAATGGTCCTGGGAATAGCTGTGGCAGGCGTCGCGCATCGCTGGCGCAGCGTTGAGTGGCACTGCCGGCGAAAGATCAACCAGATGCCGCCGGCCTCGGGCGACGAAAACACCTCGCTGCAGCATGATCGCCAGATCGAGGTCGTCCCCGCTGAACTGCTCGCGTGCCCACGACGCAAAGCCTTTCATCATCGGTTTGCCAGCAAGTTTCGGTGGCTCGACTATATGGTGATCCTGAACGTACCAGTTGTGGACGATCGCCCCGTCTCGCTCGACCTTGATCCATACCGGCGCACCAGCTTCGTCGGGTATCTCGATGAGAACCTCGCGCTTGAGCGGCGTCTGGCTGGTGGCGTTCCTGAACGCCCAATATGCCAGATCCATCAGATGCGTGCAGTTGAGAACAGGTGGCAAACGCTCGCGGAACGCCAGCATGTCACCATCGACAGGCAGGCCTTTCAACTTGCCGAGCGGACGGTCGGCCGAACCACAGCTGGTCGCCGGTCCACGCGCCACTCGCGCCTCGATATCAGTTACATGCCCATTGGCATGATGCATGACCAGCCACATCGAATGATGGGTATCGTCGAGCGTAACGAGGATTTTTCCGGGCACGCGGAATGTTCGAACCAGCCGCCGAAAGCAGCCGGTCCCATATTCCGGGTTCACAGGGAAATGGCTTAGACTCACTTATTCCTCTCCAGATTTCATCTTATATGAAAACCGGATTTCGTCAACGCCGACGTTGACGTTGATGACGCCGCTTGCCTCCCACGTGTGTTGAGTGCAAGTTCGGGGACATGAATGATAAAAGCAGCAACATTTCTAAACGCCGGCGGACGGCTCGTGCAAAAGACAGCGCCGATTACGTCGCCAAGCGGGCGGAGGTGCTGGGCGCGGCCGCCACTTTGTTCAAGCAGCAGGGCTTCCATTCCACGCGGCTCGTGGATGTCGCCCGAGAAGCTGGTCTTGATCGGGCTACCATCTATTATTACGCCGGTAGCAAGGAGGAACTGCTGCAGGATATCGTTGGGGGTGTACTAGACACGGCCATCGCTGCCGCGGAGGAATTGCGTGCGAATGACGCACTCACCGGCATGCAGCGGCTGCATCAGATCTTCGTGATCCTAATGACGAGCTATGAAGAAAATTATCCGGCGACTTTCGTCTATATCCAGGAGCAGATGCATCAGGTCGGCGTGCAGGAAACCGAATGGGCGCAGTTGATCATGAAGCGCACGCGTTTGTTCGACCGGATGCTGATCGATTTCATTAAGGAGGGTATCGAGGATGGCGATCTGCGATCGGACATACCGCCCCGTCTCCATGAGAATGCCCTGTTCGGAATGCTGAACTGGACGCATCGCTGGTTCGTACCGGGCGGCAGCCTGACAGGACGACAGGTCGCCGAAACATTCTGGTCGATCTATACCGGCGGAGCGCTTACCGACGCGGGCCGTGCTAAGGCGCTTCCATCGCCGCCGGTCCTCAGCGCCGTCACCGGCTGAGGTTGTCCAGCACGCCAACCCCGGACTGCCGTCCGAATATTTCCAGCATATGCTGCGTGTCGGAATATTCCCGCACGCTGCATATCCGGTCCCCGTCGAGATCGAACCTGAAATGATAGGCATTGGCATAGACGCGACCGTCGCACAGCCGTGCATGCGAGGTCGCTTCCGCTGACACCTGTCGGCCCGCGCTGATCATGCTCGACGGCGTGATCGTTAACGCCCCGTCGAGATAGAGCGGTTTTACTTGGCGCAGCAAACTGCCCAGCGTGGCCTTGTCGATCGTCCCGGACATACCATCCAGGTTCCCCAAGACCCACCATGTCGCGTCTTCGGTCAGATATTCGAGGATCGCCTCTACATCGCCCGATGAAAAGCTATCCAGAAACGCGGCAACGATAGCCTTGGGCTCGCTCACGAAGCCGGCTCTTTGAGCCGATCCCTGAGCGCCCGCTTGTCGACCTTCGTGGCGGACATCGGCCAGTCGGATGCAGCAAGAAATATGATCGCGCGCGGTACCTTGTAGCTTGCGATCCGGCCCCGGCAGTGCGCGATGAGGCCTTCTTCGTCGATGTCATGTCCCGGATGAATTTCGACGAACGCAACCGGAACTTCATCGAGGCGGATATCGAAACGGCCGACCACCTCAACAGTTTTGACTGCTGGATGCGTGGCCAGAAAGGCTTCGATCTCGACGGCGGCGACATTTTCGCCGCCGACTTTGAGCATGTCCTTGTAGCGACCGCCAAAGACGAGGCTTCCACCGGAAAGGCGCGTATAGAGATCGCCGGTCTTGAGCCAGCCGTCCGACGTGAGAGCCTCAGCAGTTTTCTCCGGCGCTGCCCAATACCCCTCCATCACATTGTAGCCACGCACCCAGATTTCGCCGAGCGTGCCGTCGGGAAGGTCGATGCCGGTTTCCGGATCCACAATGCGAATCTCGATGCCAGGGCTCGCCTTTCCATTCGTGGTTGATCGCGACACTCGATCTTCGTCCGGATCGCTCAATGCGAAAACGCCGGCTGTTTCGGTCATGCCGCAGCCCTGTATCACTTCGCAGCTTGGAAGCAGGGTCTGGACCAAATCGACCTGCGCAGGCGGCGCGATGATGCACAGATGCCGCATACTGGCGAGTTTTGCCGGATCGAAGCTGGGATGCCCGATAAGTCCCTGCATGATTGCTGGGAACCAGGGCCATGTCAGGGTGACCTTTTCGTCATACATGAGTTTAAGCGCGCGGCCGGGTTCGAAATAGCCGTCCGTCAGAAATGTGCCGGCGACTCCGAGCGTGCCGACAAATGGCGCGAAGGTTCCGATATGGAACAAGGGGCCGGCACCCCACACGACATCATGGTCAGGTGCTTTCAGCCGATGTCGAGCCCGCTCTACGGGGCCACGGGTGACTGCCTCGTGACTGAGGACGCAGCCCTTCGGGTTGGCCGTCGTGCCCGAGGTGTAGATGATGAGCGCAGCATCGCGCACCCGAACCTGCCGTCGTCTGGTTTCGATAACCGACGGCTCGATATGGTCGGCGAGCGCCTGGAACGCTGCGACGTCCATGATGCCTTGCCCGCCACTGCCGCGCACGAGGACGATATGCTCCAGATGCGGCGCAGGTTCGCCTTCAAGCCCACTTGCCAGCACTGCCGGGAAATCAACCGGATCGTCGGGATGTCGGCTCGTCAGGATCGCCACCAGATCGGCATTGCGGATGATATATCCCAATTCCGTCGCCTTGTGGCGCGCGTTCAGCGGTACGGCAACGCAGCCGAGCAGCGCAACGCCAAGAATGGCTTCGGCGAATTCCACGCAATTGGGAATGAGCAGGCCGACATGTTCGCCACGACGGACGCCCAGAGCCGTCAGCGATCGTGCGACTCGGACAGCCCCATCGCGCATAGCCGAATAGGTGGCGCGCTGGCCGGGCAGCACCAGAGCATCACGCTCCGGAGCGACTGCCGCTGCCCGGAAAAGCAGGTCCCCCAAGGTTGAAACTTCGGTCGTGATCGGACGATCCATCATGTTCCTCTCCGCTCCAGGCCGTGCAGCTTCGCACAGCATCATCGAGCCGAATGCACTTATGCGAAAAAAAATTAGGGGCCGTCAACACGAGAGTTGACAAGTCTTCCGAAAGGGGATTGGATTAGGGGGTCGACACAGGATCAACCCTAATAGCGGGGGAGCATGAAAAGCTCCTTTGGGGATGGAGAGGTATGAAGTTTCATCTTATGCAGACCGGTGTTGTCGGTCGCCGTCATGAAATCGAGCAGGGCATGGCCGGTCAGCGGCCGGAACTGTATCAGCGCTTCCTCGATGAGGTTAAGGGCTATGTACAACTCGCCGACGAGCTTGGTTTCTACGGCTATTGCCAACCCGAACATCACCTTCAGATCGAGGGATTCGAGGCCAACAATCACCCTGGCATGTTCAGCCTGTTCGTCGGGCAGCACAGCAAGAGGATGAAGGCCGGCATCATGGGCTACACCATGACCACCCACAATCCGGTTCGCGTCGCGGAGGAAATCGCGACGCTCGATCATATGCTGCAAGGCCGCCTCTACTGTGGCTTCACGCGCGGCTATCATGCACGCTGGGTGGACGCCTACGGTATCAAGGAAGGTGTCAGTGCCACGACCCCCGACAATGTGAAGGCGCGCGACGAGCAGGATGCGCGCAACCGCTCGCTGTTCGAAGAAGGCGTGCGCGTCGTTAAGAAGGCCTGGACCAACGATGTGTTCAGCCACAAGGGCGACAACTGGCAGTTTCCGCCAGAGGGCGGCTCCACCGGCCATCCCGCTTACGCCAAATATGGCAAGGGCCAGGACGAGAATGGTCGCGTCCAGCAGATCGGCATCGCGCCGCTGCCCTATCAGCGCCCCCATCCGCCGATATATGGCGGCTTCGCGGCGTCCGGCCGCACGATCGACTTCTGGGCCGAGGAAGGCGGGAAGCTGATCGTTCTTTCCGACAATATCGACTTTTGCGAGCAGCTGAACAATCGTTACATCGCGACCGCCGCCAAGAATGGCCGCGAGGTTACGAAGACGGATGCATCGGCCTGGGGCGGCTTCCTCATGCTGACCGACGACAAGGATCATGCGGCCAAGCTCATGGAAGAGCATATGTGGTTCTGGGACGAATGGTTCATTCCGCTCGGCCAGCGCCCGCCAAACGTCCTGATCGGGTCGGCCGACGAGATCGCCGACAAGATTGGCCGGGCGCATGATCGCCTCGGCTTCGACGAACTCTTCCTCATGTTCGGGCAGGGGCATCTGGAGCCTGAGGCCAATCAGGAAGAACTGGAGAAGTTCATCAGCAAGGTCGCGCCGCGCTTCTCGACGAAGGATGCCGAAGGCACCTTCGTCTGAACCAGCCCCACGCGCGCAGACAAGATTAGGAGAGTAAAATGGCAATGCAGTGCGGCATCTTCATGACCCCCTACAATCCGCCGAGCCGGACGGCGCGGCAGGTTTTCGACTGGGCGCTCGACATAGCCCGGATCGCCGATGAGGCAGGCTATGCCGATTTCATGATCGGCGAACATTACACCCTTGGCTGGGAAAATATTCCCATGCCCGAGGCCATCATTGCGGCTTGTGCCCAGACGACTAAGCAGATTCGCTTCGCACCGATGGCGCATCTGCTGCCCTATCACGACCCTGCCACGCTCGCGATCCGCATCGGCTGGCTAAGCCAGGTGATGGAAGGACGTTACTTCCTAGGCGTGGCGCCGGGCGGCCACCATACCGATGCCATTCTTCATGGCTTCGAGAGCATCTCCGAACTGCCGCCAATGCAGCTGGAGGCCTTGCATCTGATGGAGCGCGTGTGGGAAGGAAAACCGTTCCTCGAAAAGGGGAAGTTCTTCAAGGCGGGCTTCCCCGGCGACGCGACGATGCCGGAATATAATGTCGTCATCGCCGACAACAGTCCTTATGGCGGCCGCGACAAGCTCGAAATCGCCGTCACCGGCTTGTCACAAAATTCGTCGTCGATGCGTTTCGCCGGCGAGCGCGATTACTCGCCTATCTCCTTCTTCGGCGGTACCCCGCAGATGAAGGCGCACTGGGATACCTGGGCGACGGCGATGGAATCGAAGGGGCGCACACCCGATCGCAAACGCTATCGTGTCTGCCGCGATATCTTCATCGCGGACACCGATGCTGAGGCCAAACGGCGCTTCCTTGCCAGCGGCCTCGCCCAGACGTGGAAGCATTATCTCAAGGAAATCTACGTCAAGTTCGGCCTGTTCAACGGCATCATCCAGGACTCTGGCAAGGATCTGACGCCCGACGATATCGACGAGGATTTCCTCGCTGAGCATGTGGTGCTGTGCGGCTCGCCCGAAACCGCGATCGAGAAGCTCGAAGCCCTTGCCGACAAGGTCGGCGGCTGGGGCCAGTTGGTCTATAACCAGCATGACAGCATCGACGATCCCAAGCCCTGGGAAGAGTCGTTGCGTCGGTTCGCGTCGGAAGTGGCACCGAAGGTGCGGATGCCCGGCGTCGACTGAAACCGCAAACAGCGCATCCTTGGAGGCGCGCTACCTATTCCCGTCCCTGCTGACTGCACGAGGCAAGGGCGGGAGTGTAGCGGGCAGGGGGCACGCCTGCATTTTGCGTCACAAAGATTCCGACAGGCCCAACGAGGCAGATCGTAAGGAGAGAGAAAATGGCAACCGGCCGCGCCACCGTCCTGGTGGAACCCAACAAACTGGAAACGTGGGACGTGCCGGTGGTCGAACCCGAGCATGGCGGGGCGCTGGTGCGCATCGTGCTGGGCGGCGTGTGCGGCAGCGACGTCCACATCACTACGGGACAGGCCGGTGTCATGCCGTTCCCCATCATCCTGGGCCATGAAGGTATCGGACGGATCGAGAAGCTCGGTGGCTTTGATACCGATTATGCCGGCGTGCCAGTCAAGCCGGGCGACCTTGTCTACTGGTCGCCGATTTCCGCCTGTCATCGCTGCCACAGCTGCAACGTCCTCGACGAAACTCCTTGCGAGAATTCGCGGTTTTTCGAAGACGCCAGCAAGCCCAACTGGGGCAGCTATGCCGACTTCGCCTGGCTGCCCAATGGCCTTGCCTTTTTCAAGCTTCCGGACGGCGCAGATCCGCTGGCCGTCGCGGCGTTGGGTTGCGCCCTGCCGACAGTCCTGCGCGGCTTTGACCGCTGCGGACCAGTTCGCTTGGGTGAAACCGTCGTGGTGCAGGGCGCCGGACCGGTGGGCCTGTCGGCCGTCCTTGTCGCCAAACAGGCTGGCGCCAGGGATGTGATCGTCATCGACGGTATCGAGAGCAAGCTGGAGGTGGCGCGGAGCCTGGGCGCAACAGCAACAGTCTTGCTGTCGGATTCGCCTGAAGAACGGCGCCGGCAAATATATGACATCGCCGGTCCTTCCGGCCCGTCGCTGGTCGTAGAGGCTGCGGGTTTCCTGCCTGCTTTCCCTGAAGGTGTCGACCTCACCGGCATTCATGGGCGCTACGTCATTCTGGGCCTGTGGGGAGCGATCGGAACGCAGCCCATCTCCCCTCGCGACATGACGACCAAGAATATCACGATCGCCGGGGCGACCTTCCCGAAGCCCAAACATTATCACGGCGCGATGCATCTGGCCGCGCAGTTGCAGGATAAGGTGCCGCTCGCATCGCTGGTGACGCATCGCTACGCGATCGAAGATGCCGACAAGGCCCTGGACGCAGTCCATCACGGCAAAGTGATCAAGGCGGTCATCGACCCCGAACTCTCGCCGGCAAGCTGAGGAACGGGAAATGGGCAATAGCGTCACCGGCAAGAGCATCATCGTCACGGGTGCCGGAAGCGGCATGGGTCGAGCCTGCGCCATCGAAATGGCGCGTCAGGGCGGCAAGGTCTTCGCCGTCGACATCAACCTCCAGGCAGTCGAGGAAACCGTCGCTCAGATAATCAGGGAAGGGTTCGTCGGCGTCGCGCATCAATGCGACCTGCGCGACCCCGAGCAGATCAAGGCGATGATGGCGAAAGCGGCGGAATTGTTCGATGGCATCGACGTACTGCACAACAACGCTGCCGTGCATGAGACCGACCTTACCGAGCAAACTTCGATCGAGGACCTGCCCGACGATGTGTGGGACAAGGTCTATGAGATCAATCTGCGCGCCGTATGGCTGGCGATCAAATATGCAGCGCCCTATCTCAAAGCATCAACGCGCGGTCCTGCCATCGTCAATGTGGCATCGACCGGGGCGTTCGTATCCTACCCCCAGGCAGGTGCCTATTGCGCAACGAAGGGCGGCGTCCTGATGCTGACCAAGGCTGCCGCCGTCGATCTCGCGAAATATGGCATAAGGTGCAACTGCTACTGTCCTGGCGCTATCGATACGCCGATGGTCCAGAAATATTACGAGGCGGCGCCGGACAAGGATCTTATTCTGTCCGTGATGACCGGCTCCCATCTCATCCCGCGCCTTGGGCGACCCGAGGAGATTGCGAAGCTCGCCTGCTTCCTGGCCTCGGACGATTCCAGTTTCATCACCGGCGCTGCCTATGTGATCGATGGTGGCACGCTGGCTTGGCGCGGCGTGAACGCCTGAACTTTAAGGGGCGAAAGCGGCATTCCGATCATCTGGTCGGGATGCCGCTTTTGATTCAATCCACGCCCACATGTGCCGGTGTCTGAGCGGCAAGTTGCATGCAGTCATCGAGTGCGCGCCGTCCTGCCCCCAATTTGATGGCATTGGCCAGGTGTAGTCTAAAGCCCGGCATGAACCGGTGCGAAGGCATCGCATCGCTAGCCATGGCAAGCAGCTCCTTCGTACGGGCTGATACTGTCCGCGTTTTCCACGGCACCGCACAGAAGTCGAAGAACGCCTCAAACTGCGCTGGCGACAGTTTGAGCATCGAGCGCAGAAATCCCGGCAATTCGTCTTCCATCCGATCCCAGAAAGGATCGTTTCCGATGCGGGCGTCCCAGATCTTCTGCTCGTCTGCGGTGAAGGCAATGGTGCCGTCGCTTTCGGTTAGGCCAGCCCCTGTCGTAATGAGACTGGAGGTCAGCATCAGCGAGTGAACGCCCAGACCCGCCATCAAAGAGACGATCTCCTGTATCTGCTGTGTGGTGGCCCCAAGTGTCAGGGCCTCGCTGATGGCAAGTCCGCTGGCGGCTTTGTTCAGGGACGGGAGGGCACAGGCAAGGCCCAGTTTGATAAGCGCCCGATCGATAGCGGGCAGGGCCTCACCATCACCCACGTCCGCAGCCGTTACCAGCGTGCTGAACTCCTCAATCCCAACTCCCGACGACAACGCCATGTTTTTTTCTCCGCTTTTTCAACTCTGGTGTTGACGGCTCAATATGCTTGTGTCAACTCCAGCGTTGACGATGGCGGGGCGTAAGGAGTCCCACACGTGAACTGGCCTTAACACGGCCTATGGGAGAGGAGGATAGCTTGACCCAAGCAATTACCAAGCAGCTGCGCCATATGGGCCTTCTGGCGTCTACAGCCATTGCCATAACCACAATGCCAGCCGGCATCGCCAGCGCGCAGGTCGCCGATCAGGCTAACGAACCCGCCGCGCGCGGCGGTGCGGCCGATATCGTCGTTACGGCGCAGAAGCGCGAACAGCGTCTGAACGACGTGGGTCTTGCGGTCACGGCTATCGGCGGTGAGGCCCTTCAAAATCGCCAGATTGCGAGCCTTACGGATATCGCCTCGGCCGTTCCCGGACTCGTATTTTCCAACAGCGCGTCCAACACCCCAGTCTACACCCTGCGCGGCGTAGGCTTTAACGACACGACGCTTGGCTCCTATCCTGACGTCAGCGTCTATCTGGACGAAGCACCGCTTCCGTTCCCGGTTATGACCAAGCTGGTCGGGTTCGACCTCGACCGCCTTGAAGTGCTCAAGGGGCCGCAGGGCACGCTCTTTGGCAACAATGCCACTGGTGGCGCGATCAACTTTATCGCTGCCAAGCCGACCAAGACTTTCGAGGCCGGCGGCACGGTAAGCTATGGCCGTTTCAACGCCATTGACGGCGAAGCCTATGTCAGCGGACCGATCTCTGACACGCTGGGTGTTCGCATTTCGGGTAAAGCTACGCATTCCGATGACTGGCAGAAAAGCTATACCACCGACGCAAAGACCGGTGGCAGCGAGAATTATGCCGGCCGCATCATCCTTGCCTGGGAACCGACCGATCGGCTCCGGGTCAACCTCAACGTCAATGGATGGCTCGAGAAGGGCAAGCCGCCAGCGCTGCAGCTGATCGGCATCCGCAACGCAGGTCCTGGTAACCCAGTCACAGGATATCCGCTGGCGCCCGAAAATGCCCGCTCGGCTGATTTCTCGACGAACATCGATCCTTATCTCGACAACAGCATGTGGCAGGCGATCGGACGGATCGACTATGATCTGACCGATGATATCTCGGTGACTTCGCTGACATCCTATGTCGATTACAAGCAGAAGATGGCGTTCGACGGCGACGGCACCACGCTCAACAACGCGGATTTCCGCTTCTTCGGCGGCGGCATCAAGAGCTTCTCGCAAGAATTGCGCATCGCCAATGGCGGCAACAACCCGTTCCGCTACATCCTGGGTCTGAACTATTCCGACGATCGTGCGAAGGACAGGTCGGAGCTCGACTATCGCGACTCCACGATCAATACCGGCACTGCGGCATTCGGAGGGATTTTCCGGTCTGGTTTCCGCGCCAACCAGAATATGAAGAATTACGCTGCCTTCGCCAACGCGGAATATGATGTCGGCGACCTGACCTTCAAGGGCGGTATCCGCTATACAAAGTCCAAGCGTGAAGCGAACAGCTGCTTCTTCGGCATCGCCGCCGAAGGCTCGAACCTGCCGTTCGCGCCGCTCTACACCTTCTTCGCCAACCTGCTTCGTTCGCAAAACGGCCTGTCGCCGATCACTGTCACGCCCGAACAGACGCTGGGCTGCCTGACCATCGACAATACCGGACTGCTGGGCGCTGATCCGACTTTCCTGCCCGGCCAGTTCGTCGGCAAGCTGAACGAGGATAACGTCTCATGGCGTGCGGGCATCGACTATAAGCCGCGTCCCGGTATCCTGCTCTATGCCAACGTCGCCAAGGGCTACAAGGCAGGCAGCTTCCCCTCGGTCGCGGCCTCGACGACCCAGCAGAGCCAGCCGGTGCGTCAGGAATCGCTGCAATCCTATGAAGCGGGCTTCAAGCTGTCGCTGATCGACCGGACGCTCCAGGCCAATGGCGCGATCTTCTACTACGACTATCGCAACCGCCAGATCCGCTCGAAACTGCTCGATCCCAATTTCGGTCCGCTCGACGTTCTGGTGAACGTGCCCAAGTCCAACGTGAAGGGTCTCGAACTGGAACTGACGGCCAATCCTGCCGACTGGTTCAGCGCCTACGCCAACTTCACCTATCTCGACGCCAAGGTGAAGCGTTACACCGGCCTCAACCCGGAAACGCTGGCGGTCGGACAGAATTTCGACGGTGCGGCACTGCCTTACACGCCGAAATATCAGATCTCGACTGGCTTCAGCGTGGACTTCCCGGTTAGCGACAACCTCAACGGTTTCGGTGGCGCGGATCTCAACTATCGTAGCCAGACCAATGCGTTCATCGGCGCCTCGAACCTGTTCGAGATCAAGGACTATGGCACGCTCGATCTGCGGGCAGGCATCAAGTCCCAGGATGACCGCTGGTCGTTCCAGGTCTGGGGCAAGAACGTGACCAACAGCTACTATTGGGACAACGTCGCCTTCTTCTTCGACACCGTGACGCGCTGGCCGGCCCGCCCGGCTACCTATGGCGCAACCTTGAGCGTCAAGTTCCGCTGACGCTTACTCTCCCGCTCGGCCGAGGGGGCGAGCGGGAGGGACCACCGCTTTCAAAGGAGAATGACGAAAGATGACTGACCAGCAGATATCGCGGCTTTTGGAGCAGCAGGCGATCGAACGGATGATGTTCGAATATTCCTACTATCTCGACATGAACGATCCCGTGAACATGGCGACGCTCTTCGTGGATGACTGCGAGGTCAGCTACGCTCCCAATTTCGGCGCGGTCGGCATCGAAGCCTATAAGAAAACCCTCGACGGTATCGGTACCTTCTTCAAGGGCACCAGCCACCATAATTCCAATATTGTCGTCGACTTTATCAGCGAGACCGAAGCGGACGTTCGCTCGATCGTGCTGGCGGTCCATCGCTACACCAAGGAGCGTCCCGACGGCATCCTGTACGGCCAGTATTTCGATCGCGTCGTAAAAGTCGACGGACAGTGGAAGTTCAAGCGCCGCGAGTTGCGTACGACGATGACCACCGACTATCACGTCAAAGCTTTCAACCCCATCGGCCGGCTGGAGTAATCGCTCCATGCCTCCCTATGAAGCCATCAGGATAGAGCATGAGGAGGCGTTGAGCTGGATCGTGCTCAATCGTCCCGAGGCCGCCAACGCTTTGTCGCCGCAATTGCTTGACGAGTTCGGCCATGCGCTCGAAACGCTCAAGCATGAAGGCGGTCCGGTCATCGCCATACGGGGCGAGGGCAGGGGCTTTTGTTCCGGCATCGATCTGGGAGGCTATGGCGGGGGCGACAAGGGGCCGGCCGATCCGATGGCCGACCGCGCCCGGCTTGAAGCCAACGTTGCGCGCTGGTTGCAGATGTGGGACCACCCAAAGCCCGTCGTCGCGGCGGTCCATGGCTATTGCATGGCCGCCGCCGCACAGATGTGCGTGTTCACCGATATCACGGTGGTTGCCGATAATGTGAAGATCGGCGAACCGACCATTCCCATAGGCGGCGGCTTCATTGCTCCTGCCTGGGTTTCCCTCGTCGGGCACAAGCGGGCGAAGGAATTTGCATTCGTGCCGGGCAACTGGATCGATGGACCCACTGCCGTGGAATGGGGCTGGGCCAATCATTGCGTTCCGGCCGACGACCTCATCGCCTGCGTCCGCTCGCTGGCCGAGCGCATTGCCCTCACGCCGCCTGAAGTGCTCAGGCTCAAGAAGCTGTCGATCAACCGTGCGGCCGAAGCCCAGGGCTTCCGTCAGTCGCTCTCGGGCATCGCCGAGATCGACGCGCTGCTGCACCTCGCACCCGCCGTCCTCGAGATCCGTGCCCGTATGAAGGACAAGGGCCTCAAGGCGGTTATCCAGGAATATAAAGTCGCGCCGACGAGCCCGCTGGTCGCGCCAAAGGAGCCATGAATGTCTGACATCGAATTCACGAAAGACGGCCATACCGCGCATGTGAAGCTCAACCGTCCGCAAGGTCTCAATGCGATCACGCAGGAGATGGATGATCTGCTGCTCGCGGCATGGACCGACATTAACGACGACCCGGATATCTGGACCGTCATTCTTTCGGCTGAAGGCGAGAAAAGCTTCTGCATCGGTGCGGACGTCTCCGGCGGCGCCGAGCGCAAGACGCGCATGGCGCTGGCTGGTGGCCTGACCGGCATCGGCGGGCCGCTCGTGAAACTGAAAAAGCCCCTTATCGTTGCGGTGCAGGGCTTCTGCGTTGGTGGCGGTTTCGAACTCGCCATGTGCGCCGATATCATCGTTGCGGCCGACACAGCCCAGTTCGGCCTGCCCGAAACAAAGGTCGGCATCATCGGCGAATGCGGCGTTGTGCATCGCGCCGTGCGCCAGCTTCCCCATCATATCGCGATGGCCATGATCCTGACCGGCGATCGCATCAAGGCGGAAGCCGCGGAGCGCTATGGTCTGGTCAACGAGGTCGTTCCCTATGCCGACCTCGCTGCCACGGCGCAGAAATGGGCCGACAAGATCAATGGTGCATCGCCGCTGGCCAACCAGGCCGCGAAGGTCGCTGCTCTCGACCGGCTCGACTACCCGCTTGAGGTCGCCCTCATGACGAAGTTCGAGGAAATCGAGCAATATGCCGCCAGCGCGGACAAGCGCGAAGGCGAGCAGGCCGCGGGCGAACGCCGCAAGCCGGTGTGGACCGGACGCTGACCTAACCAAGGAGGAGCCAGGTAATGAGTGATCATGTCTATCGGGTTATTGAAATTGTCGGCTCCTCCACGTCGAGCGTGGACGACGCGATCAAGACCGCCATCGCGCGCGCCAGCGAGACACTGCATGGCCTGCGATGGTTCGAGTTGGTCCAGACCCGTGGACATATCGAGGACGGTCAGATCCAGCACTTCCAGGTCACATTGAAAGTCGGCTTCGTCGTCGACCCCGTGACCGGCTCCGACTGAACGCCATACTGAACGAGGCGCCCTGTGTTATCTTCTCAGCAAGTCCTTCCCATCGACCCCAAATGGTATCGCCAGGTTCTCGGGCAGTATCCGACCGGTGTCTGCGTAATCACCGCGACGGCCAGCGATGGCGTTCCCGTATCGATGGTCGTGGGTTCCTTCACGTCGGTCTCGTTAAATCCGGCGTTGGTCGCCTTCTTTCCCGATCGCGGATCGAGCAGTTGGGCCAAGTTGCGCGACTGCGAGCATTTCTGCGTGAATATCCTGGGCGCAGAGCAGGAGCCTGTCTGTCGCCAGCTGGCGTCCAAGGACCCTAACAAATTTGACGGCGTCGCCCACCGGATTTCGGAACGAGGCTGTCCTGTCCTTGAAGATGTGGTCGCGTGGATAGAATGCCGACGCTACGCCATCACCGATGCTGGGGACCATGAGATGGTCACAGGCGAAATTGTCGCGCTCGACATCGCTGGCGGAGGCCTTCCGCTTCTCTTCTTCCAGGGCGGCTATGGCCAGTTTGCCCCCGGCGCGCTCGTCGCGAGCGAAGCGCCGGGCCTGTCCCTCGCCCAGCTTCGGCAGGTCGATCGGGCGCGCGCCGAACTAGAGCGTCTTGCCGCCGAAACCGGAGGACGCTGCATTGTTACCGTCCGGGCCGGCGAGGAACTGATCGTGGCAGCGAGTGCCGGACAGGGAAATATTCCAGGCATCGCAACGCTCGTCGGGCAACGATTGCCGTTCCGCCTGCCGACCGGGTCGGTGTTCGCAGCCTGGCTCTCCGATCAGGAAGTCGACCCCTGGCTTGGCCGCCACGACGTTCCGGTTCGCGAAACTGCGGCCACCGTTCTTGCCAGAGTGCGTGAACGCGGCTTCTCGGTCGGCCTTATCAGCGAGGCACAACGCATCTTCTCCGCGCAACTGGCCGCCGCGGGTGACGACGAGATCGCGATCGAAGCGCTGGAGGAGCTGATTTCCGACCTGGCCTTTGATCCTGCCGAATGGACCGATGCGATCAAGGGACAGGCGCGGGTCGTCTCGGTGCCGGTTTTTGGCGCCGACGGCGCCGTCGCCATGGCGCTGACACTCTATGGTTTCCCCAAGCCTCCAGAAGGCGGCATCGATATCTATATCGCGCATCTGATCGAAGCAGCCACCCGCGTTAGCGCGGGTCTTGGAGCCCGCGCGCAATAGAATATGAACCTGCCGGGCGACAGCAGCCTGCGCATTGAACTTTCAAGGAGACACCTATGGACATGCGTGATGTCGCAGCAATCGTCACGGGAGGCGCATCGGGACTGGGTGGCGCGACAGCCTCGATGCTTGCCGCGCACGGCGCACGCGTCGCGATCTTCGATCTCAATGAGGAGCAGGGGACCAGGAAGGCCCAGGAATTGGACGGCGCGTTCTTCCGGGTCGATGTCGCCGACGCGCAGAGCGTGAAGGATGGGCTGGAAGCCGCAGCACAGGCGCACGGCACGGCGCGCATCCTAGTGAACTGCGCAGGCGTCGCGCCGGCGATCAAGACGGTCGGTCGGGAAAATGTGCCGCATCCACTCGACAGCTTTCGCCGCGCCGTCGAGATCAATCTCATCGGCAGCTTCAACGTCATCGCCCAGTTCGCCGCCCTTCTGGCCGTTGCCGAGCCTGTCGGCGAGGAACGTGGCGTCATCGTCAACACCGCAAGTGTTGCTGCCTATGACGGGCAGATGGGTCAGGCGGCCTACGCCGCGTCCAAGGGCGGCGTCGTGGGCATGACGCTACCGGTCGCCCGCGATCTGGCGCAGCACAAGATCAGGGTCATGACGGTCGCGCCGGGCATCTTCCTGACGCCGATGCTAATGGGATTGCCCCAGCCGGCGCAGGATTCGCTTGGCCAGCAGGTTCCGCATCCCAGCCGCTTGGGCCGCCCGGAAGAATATGCTCAACTGGTGGAAGCCATCATCGGCAACCCCATGCTCAATGGTGAAGTCATCAGGCTCGACGGCGCGATCAGAATGGCGCCGCGATAGAAGGAGAGAGAAATGGACCTGGAGCAACGCATTCGCCGACTGGAGGATCGCAATGCGATCTCGGATCTCGTCGTCTCCTATTTCCTGGCGTCTGACGATGACGATTCCGACGGCGTGGCGGCCAGCTTCATTCCCGACGCCACATTCAGTTCTTCGGGCGTTCTCAATGCGACCGGTCGCGATGCCATCGTCGAATTCATAAAGACGGCCCGTTCCTATATGGGACTGACGGTACACACCCCCCATTATGTCCAGTGCCGGTTCGAGTCCGACGATCGGGCTACCGGCCTTGTCGGCGCGCACCTGGAATTGGTCCTGGGTGGCACGAGCGTCGTCGGCGCTGTCCGCTATGTCGATAGCTATGTCCGGGACGGAGAGGTCTGGCGTTTTGCCTCGCGCGATATGCGCACCGTTCATATCGCACCGTGGGATGAGGTCGGCGCGGCGTTTGCCTCGACGACCCCGGTGCGCTGGCCGGGCGGGGAAGCTGCCGCCTCGGATTTCCCTCGCAAGTCTTAGTCGTAGCGCAGGCGTGCCGGTCCGCTGGACATGGTACGCCAGCTTATATCACGGCATGACGATCGTCGCGCTCGTCCCGCCGTCAGGCGCTGCCCAGAGGTCATCCAGAAACGCCCGCATGGCATTCCATGAGCGACGATCGGCAACGGGATCGTAGCGAAGCCAGTCGGGAAGGCCACGCTCATGCGCCCTGGGATTTGTGAAGCTGTGACGAACCCCGCCATAGACATGCATCTCCCAACGTACCTCCGCCTCCCGCATCGTCTGCTTGAAATGCAGCCGCTGTTCTGCATTGATGGAGGGATCGTCCGCACCAAGCAGCAACAGTATCGCTGCCTTGATGTTAGGCGCATCCTGTGGCGCGGTCAGCGCCAGACCGCTGTGAAAGCCCACCACTGCTCCGATGTCGCGGCCGGTAAGCGCCAGCTCCAGCGCCATCGTACCGCCAAAGCAGAAGCCGATCGCGCCGACCTTCGCGGGATCCACTTCCGGTTGCGCAAGCAGCGCATCATAGGCAGGCACCACACGCTCGCGCACGCAAGCACTGCTTTTCTGCAAGGGTTCAAGCTTCTCTAGAACCTCCTCGAGCCCGCTCAGTTCGCGCGCCTCGCCATGAAGGTCGCACGCCAGCGCGACATAGCCCATCTCGGATGCAATCCGCTCGGCGCGCAGGATCGCCTGGTCGCTCAGGCCATAGCCCTCGGGAAAGACGAGAAGAGCAGGGTGAGGCCCTGCGCCAGCGGGTATGGCGAGATGTCCGCGCATCGCCAGCCCGTCCGCCACATAGTCCACTGTCCGTACATTGATCGCGCGTGCATCCTTTGGCGACAGGCCGGTCACAACGCCACCTCGAAGGAGGCGGATGTCTTTGCCTCGACATCCTGGCGCGTCACGCCGGGCGCGAGTTCGATCAGCCTGAAGGGGCTGTCGTGGTCGGCCCGCTGGAATACGGCGAGGTCGGTGATGATCATGTCGACCACATTCTTCCCGGTCAGCGGCAGCGTGCATTCCGGAATGAACTTGGGGCTGCCGTCCTTGGACGTATGCTCCATGACCACGATGATCTTCTTGACCCCCGCGACCAGATCCATCGCGCCGCCCATGCCCTTGATCATCTTGCCGGGGATCATCCAGTTGGCGATGTCGCCATTTTCGGCGATCTCCATCGCGCCCAGCACGGTCAGGTCGATATGCCCGCCACGGATCATCGCAAAGCTGTCCGAAGACGAAAAATAGGCGGTTTGTGGCAGTTCGCTGATCGTCTGCTTGCCCGCATTGATGAGGTCCGCATCCTCCTCTCCGTCGAGCGGAAAGGGACCGATGCCGAGCATGCCATTCTCGCTCTGGAGCGTGACTTGCACGCCGACGGGAATATGGTTCGCCACAAGCGTCGGGATGCCGATGCCCAGATTGACATAGAAGCCGTCCTCAAGCTCCTTTGCCGCGCGCGCGGCCATTTCATCTCTGCTCCAGGCCATTATGCGTCTTTCCTCTGGCGGACGGTGCGGAATTCGATCTTCTTCTCGTAGGGGGCCCCCACGATCATGCGCTGGACATAGACGCCAGGGAGGTGGATCGCATCGGGATCAAGCGATCCCACCGGCACGATCTCTTCCACTTCGACCACGCATATCTTGCCGCAGGTCGCAGCGGGCACGTTGAAGTTGCGTGCGGTCTTGCGAAAGATGACATTGCCGCTCTCGTCGGCTTTCCAGGCCTTGATCAGGCTCAGGTCGGCGAAGATGCCGCGTTCGAGGATATAGTCCTCGCCGCCGAAGCTCTTCACTTCCTTGCCCTGCGCCACCTGCGTCCCGACGCCGGTCTTGGTGTAGAAGCCGGGGATGCCCGCACCACCCGCGCGCATACGCTCCGCCAGCGTGCCCTGCGGACAGAACTCCACCTCCAGTTCGCCCGCCAGATATTGCCGCTCGAACTCCTTGTTCTCGCCGACATAGGAGGAGATCATCTTGGCGACCTGCCGCGTGCGCAGCAGCTTTCCGATCCCCTCATTGTCGATGCCGGCATTGTTGGAGGCGAAGGTCAGGCCGGAAACACCGCTGTCGCGCACCGCGTCGAGCAGCCTTTCTGGAATGCCGCAGAGGCCAAAGCCGCCCGAGGCAATGAGCAGACCGTCCTGCAAGATGCCATCGAGCGCCGAGGCTGCGTCGGGAAACAGCTTCTTCATTCAACGGCTCCCACACGCTCCACGACCATGGCGATGCCCTGACCGCCGCCGATGCACATGGTGATGAGGCCATAGCGCCCGCCGATCCGCTCAAGCTCGTAGATCGCCTTGACGGTCAGGATCGCGCCTGTCGCACCGACCGGATGGCCCAGCGATACGCCCGAGCCGTTCGGATTGACCTTCTCCGGATCGAACCCCAGCACCTTGGCAACCGCGCAGGCCTGCGCCGCGAAGGCCTCGTTGGACTCGATTACGTCCATCTGCTCGAGCGCGAGGCCCGCCCGTTCGAGCGCTATGGGAACCGCCTTGACGGGGCCGATGCCCATCCGGTCGGGTTGCACACCAGCATGGCCCCAGCCGATGATCCGCGCGAGCGGCTGGAGGCCATCGCGATCGACGGCCGCCTGCGACGCAAGGACGATCGCGGCCGCGCCATCGTTGATCCCCGAGGCATTGCCCGCCGTCACGGTGCCATCCTTCTTGAACACCGCCTTCAGACCTGACAGGCCCGCGACCGACACGTCGGCCCGGACATGTTCGTCGGTATCGAAAAGCCTGGTGCCTTTGCGATCCTTGACCTCGATCGGCAGAATCTGCGAGGCGAAGCGCCCCTCCTGCTGCGCCCGTGCCGCCCGCCTATGGCTCAGCACGGCAAGCTCATCCTGATCCTGCCGGGAGATGTCATGATCGGCCGCGACATTCTCGGCCGTGACACCCATGTGCATGCCTTCGAAGGGATCGCTCAGCACCGCAAGAAGCGTATCGACCATCTTGATCTCGCCCATCTTCTGACCGAAGCGGGCCGCAGCCACCGAATGGGGCGAGCGAGTCATCGACTCCGCGCCACCGGCTACGGCGAAGTCGCATTCATCGAGCGCGATCATTTGCGCGGCAGATATGATCGCCTGCAGGCCCGAGCCGCACAGTCGGTTGAGCGTCAGCGCAGGCGCTTCGATCGGGATTCCGGCATCGACCGCGGCGACGCGGGCAAGATAGGCATCCTTCGGCTCACTGGGAATGACATTGCCCATGACCACATGGCCGACCTGATCGGCGCCGATCCCGGCGCGCGCGATGGACTCGGCGATGACGGCGGCGCCAAGCTTGGCTGGCGGAACATCGCGAAGGCTTCCCCCAAAGTCGCCGATCGCGGTGCGTACGCCGGACAGGATGTAGATTGGTTTCATGGCTTCCTCATCTTTCGGTGGACGGGTCTGGATGCGCCGATGGCGTCCTGCGGGAGGGTCGCGCCGGCGCGCGGGATGAATCTTGTGGCAATGGAACTGCGCTCTTCGAGCCGGGTTCGCCGATCCTGGAAGACCTGCGCGAACCCGTGATCATGCGCCTAGGCGAGTTCGAACCCCGCATAGTCGGAATAGGCCACTTCCTCGCAGCGCTTGCGATATTCGGGGCCACCGCCGACATAAACGAGGGTGCGCTTTACCGTGCTACCGTCCGGCTTGGTCGTGGTCTTGACCCACCAGGCATTGGCGTCGGCCATGAGCGTTCTGGCGAAATCGGCATAGACCGCCTCGGTCCACTGCGCTTCGGCGGCTTCGCTG
Organism: Sphingobium cupriresistens LL01; assembly: GCF_001046645.1. Lineage (NCBI taxonomy): Bacteria > Pseudomonadati > Pseudomonadota > Alphaproteobacteria > Sphingomonadales > Sphingobiaceae > Sphingobium > Sphingobium cupriresistens. The sequence continues at coordinate 1,783,138 of NZ_KQ130434.1, read as the reverse complement.
GCTTCCGAGAAGGTCAGGCCGCGATCGCGCATATAGGTGATCATGCGGGTGACCCACTCGCCCTGCAAGCCACCGCACACGCCCACATTGCAGAAGGCCGATCCATTGTGCGGGCCGACCAGCGTGAAGAAATTGGGGAAGCCGCGCGCCTGGAGGCCCAGGAATGTCGAAGGGCCATCGGCCCAGGCATCCTTGAGGCGCTGGCCGTTCTTGCCGGTGATGTCGATGCGATCAAGTGAGCCGGTGACGGCATCGAAACCGGTGGCGAAGATGATCACGTCGAGATCATAGGCGCCGTCCGCCGTCACGATCCCTTTGGGCGTCAAATGCTGGATCGGGGCGCCCTTGATATCGACCAGATGGACATTGGCCTGGTTATAGGCCTCGTAATAGTTGGTCTCCATCGGCACGCGCTTCGCACCGAACGGGTGGTCCGTCGGGATCAGTTTTTCCGCAACCGCCGGATCGGTCACACGCTGGCGGATTTTCTTCGCGATGAAATCGGCGAGGAACTTGTTCGACTCCTTGCTCAGCAGGAGATCGCGAAAGCCGCTGAGCCAGATGCCATAGCCCGGCTGGTTATAAAGCTGCTCGAAAAATACCTCGCGTTCCGCCTCCGAAACCTCCGTCCCCTTGCGCGTGTCGCGGTGATAGGGGAACGCCGTCGGCGTCGATTTCACATATTCCAGTATCGTGGGATAGCGCTTGCGGATGAGATCCATCTCGTCCTTTTCAAGCGGCATGTTGCCGAGCGGCGTGCACCAGTTCGGCGTCCGCTGGAAAACATAAAGGTCCTGGGCGGTATGCGCAGCGATGGGGATGATCTGCACGCCAGTCGCGCCTGTGCCGATGACGCCGACCCGCTTGCCCGTGAAATCGATCGTCTGCGGATTGCCCTCGTCGTCGGTAGGCCAGCGGGACGTGTGAAAGGCTTCGCCCTTGAACTCCTCGATCCCCGCATAGTCCGGCATCCGCGAGGCAGACAGCGGGCCGGTCGCCGATATCAGGAAGCGGCAGGTCAGCTTCTCGCCGCTGTCCAGACCGACCTTCCAGACATTGGCGAGGTCGTCATAATGAGCAGACTCCACCTTTGTGCGGAACTTGTAGTGGCGGCGGACATCCATCTTGTCGGCTGCATAATTGGCGTAACGCAGCATCTCGGGCTGCCCGGCGAAGGTTTCGCTCCAGTCCCATTCGGGGATGATGCCGCTCAGCGCGAAATAGCCATAGGTGTAGCTTTCGGTGTCGAGCCTGCATCCGGGATAGCGGTTCCAGTACCAGGTTCCGCCGACATCTTCGCCCGCTTCGATGCCCAGAACCCGCAAGCCTTCCCGGTCGAGCAGGTATGTCTGGTTCATGCCAGTGACACCTGCACCGATGACGATCGCATCATAATCCGGCTTCGTCTCAACTCCACTCACGGCACATCTCTCCTTGGAACGATCTTTCTTACTGTCAACGCTCGCGTTGACGATCTGTCAAGGGATTTTGGACTGGCGGCCCATTTCGGCTCAGAAAATGGCTAATATCCGACGTTGTTATGTTACCGAAACCATTTTCGATTCGATCTGTTTTTAGGTGATGGCCTGCCTCGAGACCCAGTTGATCGTGATCCAGGCGCGTTCGATCATGTTGGACGGCTGGGATTCGGAAAGCGACGTGAAGCTCAAATCGACCTGGTTTGCGCACGGACCTTCCCGTTCGTCTCTTGTCGTGTAACCAGGCCTAGGCACGCCAATGCGTTACTGCGTATCGACGTATTTCAGGAAATCATCCTACCCTGGATGCGCGGTCGCGCTCTACGTTCCATCTTGTCGGACGCGGCACGCAGCCTCTGGTGTCTATCGCGCATTCGATAAAGATCCCTGGCATGGACTCCGCCGCAAGAGACGGCCCCATGATCGCGCAAGCCACCCCTCCGCGGGCAGATCGGAAAGAATGAGAAGGCCTTTCTCGACAGCCAGCGTGGCCGGGACTGGCGTGCCCGTCTCCCGGATGGCGTCGATCATGGCGGCTTCCTCTTCCACCAGCGGGCCGCGCTTCGCGATGACCGTTCTTCCGTCTGCTAGCCCAAGGCGCGCTACGGAGCTCAAGCCTCCACCCGAAATGCACGCCGCGCTTTTCACACGGATCCCGAGCAAAATCCCCGCGCGTGCGAACATCGATCTTATCGCGCCTCGATCCTTGTCGAACCAGAAGTTGTGATCTTTCTCTCGATCATGCGCTGACAAGGTCCGTAATTTCCCAGCCGCTCCGGAGGAGTACGATCCTCGCTGTCACTGTCACCGTTTTGGGCGCGCGTACCGCGCGGGGCTCCAAGGATCGTGGAGCGTCGGCCTGTCCGCCGATGGGTTGTCCAGGGATGGACTGCCGCCTGGTGGATCGCGGGCTGACGAGCATAGGCAGGTCAAGCGACAGGAAATCGGTTCCGATGCGATATTCGGCCGCCGCCTCATGGGTGGTTAGGGATATGCGCGCTTTACCGGGAAGCAGGGCGTGAACCTGCTGCTGGACAGCAAGCCAGTTCAGGCATGCCGGGATGACGTCCTGCTCGATATCGATCTGGCCCCGTCGCAGCGCGGTCAGCGCATAGTCGTAGCGTCTGCGAATTATGGAGCGCAGGGCAGGGATGCGGCTGTAATGGATCATCGTGCGTCCGTTCAGGACATGGCGCAGAAAAGCCCTTTGCCGCACAGGCTCGCCTACGACGATGATATTGTCGCCGCCCCAGCCGCGAGTGTCGCCATTATCTCGATTTGCGTCGTAGGACCTGGAACTGAGCCGGCATTCGACCTCATAACGCTCCTCTCCCTCGACCATGACAAAGCCGGGGCCATCGTCGAGGCTTTCCAGTATCTCCCAGTTCGCCCTGATGAGCTGTCGGGCACAGACTTCCTCGAAATGGCGATCCGACACCGCCCGCATTGATGGCACCTTTGCCGCGAGCACCACCTCGCCGTGGCCGCCCGATACCCGCATGACAGGCGCGAGCATGAGGCTTGCCTGAGGAAACAGGTGCTCGGCAAATGCCTCGATCTCCTGCTTGTGCCGCTCGGGCGCAACTCCAGTCGCGACCACCAACTCATAGGCGTCCTCCAAAGCGAATTCGGCATGGAGAAGCCGCAAAAAGGCGTGCTCCAGAAGTACCGATATCCTTCTGGCTCCTGCCGCCGAACCCGCAACGATGACGTCCACGCCATAGGGGCGGGCAATCTCTTCCTTCCATTCGGACCGATGACCAAGCAGAAATTCAAGATGGCGCGATGCGGCCAACGGTGAGCGGCCCGGTCCATAGGGCAGGGTCTGCCGAACATCGGCGCTGCGGTCGCTCAGAAACCATATGGCACTGAACGCTTCGGAGAGTTGAGTCGGTATGTCAGCGCTGTGCTCTGCAGGCTCGAACAGATGGTCCGGAAGATGCGGAATGATCGCGGTTACGCGCATGCCGCGACCACGATATTGTGTCGCGAGGGTGCAGGCCAACTCGACATAGCGCAGATGGTCGATGCCCATCTCGAACATAATGAACAGCTCGTCCGGCTTGCCGAAATCAAGCGATCCAAGGTCACAGGGAAGTTGGGTGACATGGGCTATCTCATGGTTCTGCACGACCATGACGACATCGGGTGGAGACTGTCTGCCTGGAGGTTTTCTGCCCAAAAAGGTCCGGTCGTTCACTATCCTTGGAAACAGATTGGACGTCACGTTCTCGGCCATGCGACCCAGCGAGAGGAGACTGAACCGCGACCTGCCGGCTGCCGATGACAACGCTTCCTGTCGGTAGGGGCTGATCAATTGCCGGATGAGGAGGCGGTCGGTTCTCAGGTCGAAGGCGCGTCGGACCAGCTTCGTTTGATCCTCAAGCTGTTCACGTGCGGAGGGAACATCCTTGAACAGTCGGTACAGATCGGGAGCCAGGACAAGATGCAGCCTGTCATTGCGTGTCAGCGTCTCTATCGCCTCGTCCCAGTCGCGTTCATCATCTCCCAGACCATGATCGGACGCGACCTGTGCAACTGCCGATCTTATGGCTGCGGGTAGCACGACCATGTCTCGCCAGGCCAACGCGCTCTTAGGCGAATGGCGTTCGAGCCGGCTGAAAGCAGCGGACCAGGCGCCTGCAAGTTCTGCCTCGGCACCGCAAAAGCGGGCTATCTGGAGTTGGAGAAACGGATCTCTTTCCTCGGAAAGTTCCTTACGAAGACGACGTTCGAGGCCCTGTCGCTGCTCGAATATGGCTGCGCCCGACCGGTCGGTGAACCCCCATAGCGAGGGCTCTCCTGTCGCAACCATGACGGACGTGCCGCTCGGCGCATCACATAGGGCTTCAGGAAAAATCTGTTCGAAGCCAATGATGATGCCGTCGTGGCCGATCTGCTGAATACAGAGCCCATTGGCTCCGTCCGTTCGAAAGACCGGGAGCACAAAGCCCTCCTGCTCGGCAGAAGGAGCAAGATAGCCGACAAGGCGCGCGGTGTCGCTCACCAATAGCTCACCTTGCCATGACGACCGCTCAACAGTTCGCGCACGATGGTGTAGATGAGGCCTATATTCTCGCCGGGCGATGTGCGGTTCACATGGTCATAGGGCAATATGATCGCACCCAGGGCATCGATCGCGGCGATTGCCTGGTCGGTCGCGAAATTGGATGGCAGGATGACCGCGATCGTATTTTCTCCGAGCGCGATCGGCTGACTGGACTGAATCTCGATAGACGAGGCCCGCTCGTCGAAGCCCGCGCTTCCCTTGTGCCGGATGAGCTCATGATAGGATTGTGCTTCGAAGGCGAAGGCATCGGGCTTGAAGTCGGCATGTCCCCTGTTGTTGAAATAGGCCTGTTCGCCGAGCCAGAAGAGGTTGATGAGCCGCCCGGGCGTGTCAGCTTCGCAATCGAGTTCAAAATCCTCCTTGATCATCGCGTGGCAGGTGAAGTCGCTGAAGCGCTTGTGATGGAATGCGCCGCTGTCGAAGGGATAGATACGGTGCGGCGCGACGGTCCCTGGCTTGAGAACAAGACAGATCGGCGCATAGAAATCCATGCCATTGCTCTGTGCCTGCGCGGTCGCCCGATAGGAGGGCCTGCCGTAGAAGAAATAGAGAAGCTGTTCCTCCTCGAACACATCGCATAGTGAAGGTTCGAGCGTTCCCATCTTCATGATGGATCGAAAGCGATAGGCATCCGTCATATGGGTGAGGGGAAGCAATTTCTCGCTAGGCTGGCTCTCGCGCACGAGGTCGGCAAAATCACGTGTCGGCTCGCGCCGGGGCTTGCGATCGGTCTTCTGAAAATTCTGTGGTCTGCCTTTGGCCATGGCTATCCGTAACCAGGGGCGCTTTGCCCGGACAATGGTTTTGACAGAGGCGGTGCGGTTATTTTCACCATCTTTGAGCACTGGAATCTCGGCGTCCCCCCAAGATGGGGGCCGGGCTCTGCTTCGCGTGCCGCTCCGTCGAGCCGGCCCCGGGCCGTCTCGCCCCTACGGGCGACGATCCCTGACGCTGGCAGCGGGCATCGCGCTGCCGCGCGCTGGCGTAGCTTGGTTCGGCCGCGGCCAAAGCGGCGTGGGCGTCGCTACCCTTTAGGCCCGTCGCGGCGGGCTGCAAGCCGGCCGAGCCGGCTCCTTCACTTGCGTTACGGTCCTTCGGATGCGGCCCGCCTCCTTCGTCGGGCCTTCCGGTTCGCTCTTGCCGCCCACCCCGCTTTCGCCGGGGCCGGTGGCGTTAGAGAGAAGGAAAGAAGACATGGAACTCAAGCATATCGACATCGCCAATCTGGCCGTTTCCGCAACCAACATGCGCGGAATCAAGAAGGCCCCCGACCTCACCAATATTCTGCCGTCCGTCCGGGCGAGGGGCGTGCTGGTCCCACTCATCGTGCGGCAGAATGGGTCGCCCGAAACCTATGAGATCATCGCTGGCAAGCGGCGCTATCATGCAGCCCTCATCGTCGCGGAGGAAAATGGCGGGATCGGTGATCCGCTGCCCTGCGCTGTGATGGCCGCAGGCGATGACGCCGCCGCGCTCGAAGCCTCCATCATCGAGAATATCGCCCGGCTCGATCCCGACGAGGTGACGCGCTGGGAGAATTTCACCCGGCTGGTCAAGGAAGGACGGACGCCGGAGGATATCTCCAACACATTCGGCCTCACGGCCTTGCAGGTGAAGCGGACCCTTGCGCTCGGCAATCTCCTGCCCCGCATCCGCAACCTCTATAAGGGCGGCCATATCGACGTTACGACGGTGCGGCATCTGACCCTTGCGTCCAAAGCCCAGCAGCGCGACTGGCTGAAACTGCTGGACGATGAAGATGCCTATGCACCGGTCGGCCACAGGCTCAAGGAATGGCTGTTCGGCGGTGCATCCATCCCCACCAGCGTCGCCCTGTTTCCGCTGGAGGTCTATAGCGGCGGCATCGTTTCCGACCTGTTTGGCGAAGACAGCTATTTCGCCAGTTCCGAACAATTCTGGCAGGCTCAGCGAGCGGCGGTCGAGATGAAGGCGGACGCCTATCGCGACGAGGGCTGGCAGGATGTCGCTATCCTCGAACCGGGCGAATATTTCCATACATGGGACCATGAGCGTCTTGCAAAAAAGAAGGGCGGGCGCGTCTATATCGCCATCGACAGCCGGGGCGGTGTGACCTTCCATGAAGGCTATGTCACCACGAAGGAAGCGCGAAGGGTCGAGAAAGGCGAAGCCGTTGAACGCAAGGTCCGGCCCGAACTTTCTGCGCCTCTCGACAATTATGTGACCCTCCATCGCTATGCCGCTGTCTCGGCAAGGCTGGCAGAAGCGCCCGCTATCGCGCTCCGTCTGATGGTCGCCCATGCGATTGCCGGATCGAATCTTTGGGGCGTCGATATCCAGACCCGGCGGGGACGATCTGACGCGATCAGCGAAAGCATCGAGAACTCGCTGGGCGAAGGCTCGATCGATATCTATCGGCGCGAGGCCCTCGCCGCACTGGAGATGGACGAGGATGAAGTGTCGGTCGCAGGCGGCAAGCGATCCCGCGATCTCGGGCGGCTGTTCCTCAAGCTGCTGACCCTCGACGACAAGGCGGTGATGACGATCCTCTCGGTGGTCATGGCCGAGACGCTGGAAGCAGGTACGCCGATCATCGAACTGCTCGGCCAGTATCTCGAAGTCGACATGACCCTTTGCTGGGAACCGGACATCGCCCTTGTCGACCTGCTTGGCGACAAGGAGGTGGTGAATGCCATTCTTGCCGAAGTCGCGGGCGAGGATGTGGCGCAGGCCAACGCCAAGGCGACCGGCAAGGTCCAGCGGTTGATCATCGCCGACTGTCTCGAAGGCAGGCGTGGACGCGAGAAGCGCGTCGGCTGGGCACCCCGCTGGATGGCTTTCCCGCCCAGCGCCTACACGGCGCGCGGCGGCGTGGCGATGATGGCGCAATGGGACGCCATGCAGGCGCTGCTTGCACCCGAGCCGGAGGCCGAGCCTGAAGCGGAGGTCGAGGCGCTGCAACCAGAAGCGCCATTGCTCGAACCGGTTGGAAAGGGTGACCCCACGCCAACTGCCGACGATACCGAGGGTGATGAAGAGGAACCCGGTCAGCTTGCTGCCTGAACGAAGCGGAGCGGGGGGCAGCGCGTCCCCCGCTCATTCTCATCGACAAGGATATTGCCATGCCCGGACGCAGACCCGAAGGCGCACTGGCCGAGCGCTTCCAGATCGGCCTTGCAACCCTCGCCCCGATCCCCCGGATCGTCTTCTATCTCCACAGCCGCGACGACTTCACCTTCCCTGAGATCGCCTATCGCCTTGGCTGTTCCGTCCTCGCTGTAGAGGACCATTTTGCCGCCGCGCTGGCCCATCTGGACAAGGCGGTGAACCGGGACGGGTGAGGTGACAGTGGGGGCGGGAGAAATTCGGCCGGGCGGCTGCGCCGCCCGGCCTTGGCGTTTCAGGACGGCATAAGCCGGGGGGATGGCTATCCGTCTCCTTCGTGACACCGTGGACGCATGTTGGCCAAGAGGAGGGCAAGGGCCAGCTTTGTTCGTCGATCCGACGTCATGCTGCGATGGGGCGTCGATATGTCCCGCTCGCTGCGCGGGAAGACAGGCTGACGCTGTCTGCTGCGGTCATCGGACCTCCGGCCCGATGGCGTCGGCAAAGCCGACCGTCGATGCGACGGGTGTGGGCGTCGCTGCCCTCTAGTCCCCCCGCGGCGAGCCGCAAGACGGGGCTTCGCCCCATCTCCTCCACTGCCGTTGCGGCCCTTCGGGTGCTGCCCGCCTCGATCGGTGGGATTGCCGGTTCGCGCCTGTCGCCCACCCCCGCCGCTCCGGCGGTCGGTGTGATGCGAAGGGAGAAAGGAAATGGGTTTTCAGGACAAAGGTCAGCGCCATGGTTCCACCCTCTATAGTGAGGTGACGGACCAGATCATTGCGCAGCTGGAGGAAGGCATCCTGCCTTGGGTGAAGCCATGGGATGATGGCCGCGTTCCGTTGGGGTTGCCGCGTAATGGGCAGACGGGCCGCTGCTATTCGGGAATCAACGTCCTCATTCTGTGGCACATGGTTTTTGACCGCCGCTTCCATTGGCAGCGCTGGGTTACCTATCGTCAGGCCCTCGCCATGGGTGGCCATGTCCGCAAGGGCGAGCAGGGGACGACCGTCTGCTATGCCGATAAGTTCATACCAAAGCGCAACGACGCCGAGCAGGCCAGCGGCGGGGAGGAGCCGCGCCAGATCGCTTTCCTGAAGCGCTTCACCGTCTTCAATCTCGACCAGTGCGAGGGGTTGGACGACGACAGCGCAAACGGCCCGGTCACCCGCAATGAGGCGGTGCTAATCCCCCGCGCCGACGCGCTGATCGAGGCGAGTGGCGCGGATATCAGGATCGGCGGCGACGAAGCCTATTATGCCCCCGCCTTCGACCATATCGTCGTCCCGCCGCCCCATATCTATTATGAGCCGATCAACTGGTATCGGACGGCGCTTCATGAGCTAGGGCATTGGAGTGGCCACCCCTCGCGGCTTGATCGGCTTCCCAAGACGAGTTTTGGCAGCCCTGAATATGCCCGCGAGGAACTGGTCGCGGAAATGGCGAGCGCCTTCCTTTGCGCCGAACTGGGCATCGTCCCGACCGTGCGGCATGCCGACTATATCGGCTCGTGGCTGTCGGTCCTTCGAGAAGACAGCAAGGCGATTTTTCGGGCGGCCAGTCAGGCCAGCAAGGCCGCCGACTATCTCATGAATTTTCTTCCCCCGACAGAGGCGGGAGAGGACAGAGTGAGCGAGGGGAGGCTGGCCGCATGATCATCCTTGAACCCAACCATATTGCTGTCCTGACGGCGAACTGTGTTTCCAGCCGCGCCGCACAGGGGAATGGCGAGCGCGATCCCGACCATGTCCCGGTCGTCAAATTCTTCAATCCGGTCGGTGCGGCGACATGGCTTGCGACCGAACTTCTCGAGGATGGCGACACCTTGTTCGGGCTTGCGGACCTTGGCTTTGGATGCCCGGAACTGGGCTATTTCAGCCTGCGGGAGATCACCGAAATCCGTCTTCCTTTCGGCCTGCGGATCGAGCGGGATATCGGTTTTGACGCGATGGTGCCGTTGTCCGAATGGGCCGAGGCAGCGCGCGGCGCGGGGTCGATCATTCATGCACAAGCCCTGATCCGACACCTGACCCGAAGCCAATCCGGCCCGCCGAAGGCGGAACAGTCAACCTCTTGAAATGCGTCACTCGACCGGGATCGCTCCCCGATCCCGGTCATGCTCTTTCCTTGCAATGGAGATGGTCATGACCGTTCCAACCAAACACACCGCGACCAGAGCAGGCGACCCGCTTTCGATCTTTCGGGAACAGTTGGAGATTGCGGCGGACAGGGCGCAGCGGGGATGCGGCCTATCTGACGCGCTCTTTGTTGAGCGCATCAACGCGGAGGTGACAGGGATGATGGAGAAGCTCCCTGACGAACTGCGCGGCGCAGCCGCCGAGATCGCCTACGAATTTGGATATGATGATGGTGAGGAGGAGCCTTATCACGAGCCGGGCACCTGTTTTCTCACCGGCATAGCCGAACATTGCTGTCCCTGCGGGCGTCATCCCTGATGGCATAGGGGAACTGCCCGGCTCGCTCGCGTATCGCACGAACCCGCCGGTCCGTGCGGCGCTACGCATCGCCGGGCAGGGAAACACACTCTCTCATAATAGTCCGATTGTGCCAGGCCGCCAGCGCCCGCCTCAAGGATCGGTGGTCCCCCCAATTTTCGCAGGGCCTCCACTGCGCTTCGCTCCGTTCCGTCCCTGAGAAAATCGGTTCCCCCACCACCCGCTGCGCGGTCGCCGGCTGCGCCGGCGCTCCTTGACCCGGGCTCGTCGGCCCGACGCGGAAGCCTTCGTCTTTTCGATTTGAAGGAGGCTCCGATGCAGACCAACGCCGCTTACAACCCCAGCACTTTCCTTGCCGCACTCCAGTCAGCGCAGCGTCGCGCAGCTTGCAGCTACTTCGACCAGCACGTCCTGGAGAACGGAGAGGATGGCTTCATCGTCATCGACGAAGGGGACTATGGGGTGCTGCCTCAGCTAATCATCGATCGCATCGTCCACACTGTGCCGGGCACGCTTATTGACGAAATCTGAACCGGGGGAGGGTCGCATGGCCCTCCTTGCTATGCCCAATCGTGGCACGGCCATGGGGGCGTCGAACCCCCACGGCCGAGTTGCCCGTGGAGCCAAGGGAGAGCAACGCGATAGGGCCCGCGCCTTCCGGCTCGAGGCTGGCGCAGCGGCAAAGCGCGCTGCGAGAGGGGGACGCACGGCCGGAGCCGTTTGTAATGCACCGTACGCACCCGTGCTGCCCATAAAGGGCGGAATTTCAAGAGGTTATGCATATTTCCCATAGCCTCTCAGGACACATTTTGCGCGATACATCGTATGTGGTCAAGATAGCACAGCCCGAAAGAGTCTCTCCTCCACGGTAAGATAGTATCTTAACCTGAAATGCTAACGAATAGGAAGGTGTCCGCACGCTGCATGGTGTGTGTTCCAACGATGTGGAACCCCCTCAAATGCGCAAGATCAGAAACCCCCCGCCCTGACGGTAAACTACTTGACCATCCACAGTCTCCTTAGAGACCGTGCGGGCAAGCAGATATCTTCAGCGCCGACACCTTCCCGCAGCCCCTATCGCTTATTCATATACAGGTCGCAACCTTCTTCTCATTAATAATTGGGTCATCCGAATTCCATTCCAGTCCACAAAACCGCACCTTGTTTTCAAAAAATCCAATTTCGCGTTCGAAGGGCTGCCTGGAAGTACGTCACTCCAAATATTTCGCTTTTCATCGTTCGTTAAATCAGGCGAACTGAGCAGATCGCTCAAAATCAAATAGCTCTCCGCATCAACTGATAACTTTGATTTTTCCATCTTTACGAAATCGATAGCCTTAGAGTTCAATTTCGATAACTCATTTGAAAACTTAGATTTATCTTTCAGAAAAACAAACTTCAAAGTTATAAAAGAAAAGTACGATATATCGCAACCAAGAATATCATTAATAACCGATCTAACTTCTATCCGATCGTAAAAATTACTTCCTAAATAATGCGATCCGAGCAATATTAAATTAAACGTCTCGACGGCATCAGATCGTTTCATTTTTCTATAGAACGCAGAGTGTGACGCAACAAGAAGGTCAATCATTTCCTTTTGAACGAAGTGATCAATCCAGTCCGACCTCTTGCGTATCTTATCAAACCCTTTTGTAGTCAAAACAGTCAATATGCTTCCGATAGAGTATGTGGTCGTTACTCTTATATCGAGGCTAGAAATATAGAAAACTAATGAGAATAATGCGTGCAGACCGCGTTCAATATAACCGCATTTGTCGTCATCTTCTTTTATATCGCGTAATCCCTTAGCGCTCTTTGCTAGATCAAAAATCATAACGCGCAGCAACGAAAGCGCCCATCCGCTAACATTATGGAAACCAATGCCATGCTCACCAATAATGAGGCGAGATTCCAGGGTTTTGCTTTTAACTCGACGAGTGATGAAGCGGAATTTTTCGGCTTCTAATCCTCCATGGAGTTCATCAACCGTGTCTTTTAATTCATACATGACACGATGAATCTCCCGTTTTGCGGAAGAAAGCGGAGTCACGAACGGGCGAGTGAAATTGTCAGATTTTCCTTCATTGATATGAAGCTTATATTTGAAGGCTTCTTCTTGTATGATTTGCTCTATTAAATCAATTATCTCCGTATCGTTCGCATATACGAAATAATCATCTACGTATCTCTTAAATTCGAAATCTATTCCATAATTTAATTTGGATTTTTTGGCCGATTCTATGACATTTAGGTCAATTCGCTGAAATATAACTTCAGCGAACAACCGCGATAGCTCCGGTCCTATTATAATTCCATTAGTCTCGTTATAGTTCTGGCGCTGCATCAGGCGATCGAACTGCTGTTCGAACGCAAAAAGTGAAGAATTCTCTTTAGAAAAATCTTTATTCTTGACAGCCCAAGTTACAGAATGCGTGTATATGCTATGAAAACATTTCGATATATCAAGCGTTCTTAATTTACTGAACTTCTTTTCCAGAGACAGGTACATGCTGCTATCGAAAAATTTCGACAGTAGATTTATGTCTCTATACACGAAAAATGATACGATATTTCGCAGCTCCTTCGTGTCGGGTTCGGATTCGCCGTGGACATCCGCCTCGCCGCGTTTGACATAATCTTCCAATCGGTTCGCCGTGGTCCGGGAGGCGATTGATGTGGGGCGCCTTAAGGAGGCTGGGCTTATACCGCACGCAGCGATCAAAGTTTCAGCGAAGGCGTTGTAAAATTCGGCAGCGTCGAGTTGGCTGTTGGGGTGCATGAGACCGAGAAAGGTCGAACCGCCGCGGTCCTTTCGTATCACGTACTCATACGGCTTGGCATACTTACGCTGATCCGATCTCTTGAGTGCCCGAAGCTCCGCCAGGCATTCTGCCAAAGCGGGGGGCACATTCTTCTCAATCAACGAGAGATAGAAGAAATCATTAGTAAATATAATCGGAAGCTCGTGCGGTAAAACTTCGGTTAAAACTGCACGAAACTTACGGCTAACATAATCAGTATCTTGCATATGCCCACGCAGATTTAATTGCACCAATTCTTTGAGGCTTGAATTTTGCCATCATTGGAACTTCAAAGCCTTTTAAAAATGAGCATTCCTTGATCATCTGTTTATGTAAATGCGACAGCTTTGTAGAAGTTGCCGCAAAAAACTCGCTATTTGGCGAAAAAATTATACTATTCAAAAATCCGTCCAAATGCTTAAGTGATTTCTTATAGTCAGGAACTTCAGGAATGTCTGCAGATTTGCAAAGGTTATAGTTGAAAAATATACCAGACCTAACTGACCTTTTGGGGCCAATTACATTTATGCCGGTACGTCGAACGCTATAGTTGGATGTCAGAAATTTTATTCTATCGACCAAAAGGGCGGGGTCGGGATTTTTCCTAAAATCTTTTAACGAAAGAATGATCCTAGATTTCATCTTTTTGATTTTACTATCAGCGATGCAAACGGAAATCTGCCTTGGATTTGGCGTATCACGTTCGATTTTTTCAGAGACATGGAAGTCATATCCAAGATACTCTATGGACTGATAGGATTTATCCTTCTTCCGATTTCGGAATATTATTTTTTCATTTTTGCGCTTGTTGAGCGAGAGGCCGGACGGCAGTATCTCATTCAAAAATTTATCTAGATCGAAGTCAGTTTCATAACTGAAAATTAGCATATCATCAGAAAACCTAAAGTATCTATATACTGAAGGATGCAATTTGACCTGTTTGTCAAATTCTTGCATGGCAACTTCAGCTAAAACGGCACTTATGGAAAGGCCGCGCGGGACACCATGCGTTTGACCGTGACAATGTATATCTAGAAATGACTCAAGTGCCTTAGTGGCGGATGGCGATAATGTAGCCGTACCAATTAAGCGATCCTTGATAATGTCAAGCGGAATGCTTTCATAAAAGCTTTTGATGTCCCTTCTATGCGCGGCCATCGGTGTAGCATCTTTAAAGCTCTGAATGACGCCCTTCACTATATCTTGCCTGCTCGGCATCTTCACATGAGTTCTGTACTTTATGTTGTTTGCTAGTGATCTGAGAACGAGCGTGATTGGATATTCGCTGTAGCTGACGCACGACTTTCCAGCGACCGTCACGTCTACATAGTCTGTAAGTCCAGTTAGGTCTCTTGCACATTCGATCGCCCGCGCGATTTCTGCGTCTCTATCTTCTTTAAGATCCACGCCGAAACGGGATGAATCTCCCGCCCGAAGGGCACGAGCAAATGAGTATCGATTGAATGCGGCTGCTGACATTCCGCAGTTCTGAAGCAAGCTCACTGATAATTCAATTCGGTTCGCATCCGAATTGAAATTCTATCGTGCGATTGTCCGTGTTTTGATGTTCATGACCCTGCCGGGGCTCCGCAAGGAAGGTGATGTAGCAAGTTGCCGCTCCCTGTTTGCACTTCCCGCGCTTCTAACGGTCAAGCTGTTCCAGGCTGGTCAAGCGGTCGATCCCCACCTGACGGACAAGCTCCCGCAAGATACTCACCCGCTCAGAGAGCCATGCCAATTCGTCGCCAGAAATTTCATAATCGCGAGAATAGCGAGCCTTGATGTATGCCTCACGAAGTAGATTATAAGCGCGCTTTTGAAGCCGGTTTTCATTCGGCCATACCGACCGGAGGTCGGGTTCTAACTGTTCCGTCAACGCGCGAAGCCGATTCAGATTATGCGTCTTAGGGCTATAGAGGGTGCGGACTAAAAATACGCAATGATAAAGGCGCTCAGTCGCTTGATGTAGGTTGAACACGGCCTCTTTAGGAGCGCAATCTTGGATCAGAAAGTCGGATGCTCTTTTGAACTTGGAAGCACTTTCAAACCACTCTTCGAAAAAGTGACGGGTCTCCTGCAAAGCTTCACCGGGCAATAGGCGCTTAGGCTCAGCGAAGGAATGGCCCGGCTCGTCGAACAGGAAGATTCCGTCGCTCAAAATATCCATAAAAAAATAGCGCCCGAGCCGTAGCTTTTCGTTCACATCGTCAAGGCTGTGGTAGATCAGGCTGACCGGCGTGCGGAGCACCTTACCTTCTGTTAAATCGCCAAGCAGGCGTTCTTCGGTCGCAGCCCAAAATTCTGCGACCTCTGTCAAATCCTCATGATCGACAACCACGAGAATGTCATAGTCGGAGAAGTAACGTCCGATAGGGTCTTCGACCCAATCACCACGCGCATAGCTCCCGAAAAGGATGACCTTGAGTAGCTTGCCGTTGCGGAACCGTTCCATCGTCCGGTGGCGAATGGCGCGGGCAAAGCCTGCTTGGATGACCTCCACGACATGAGCGAGCTCCCGGCGTTTCGGCTCCGGTAATTTCACATCGGGATCGTCAAGGGTCTTCATATCGATGCTCAAGATCGCTGGAAAACATCGCCTTGCCAAGCGCTAAGCGCTGGCAAGGCGATTTTGGGAACCTATCTCGCCTTGGCGATAGCTCGGATTGCGCGACGCATATGCCGTCGCACCTGCCAGACGAACATCCATTCCTGCTTCGCAATTTCAACGTGGCTCATTTTCTCGACCATATTCAGAAAGAAAATTCGATATGTCCGGTCTGGGAGCGCTTCCAAGGCGGCTTTGATACGCTCGTCTCTCTGACGTTCGTCCTCACTCATGGCGGCCTCCCTCGTCGTCATGAGCGGTGGAAAGAGGTGCCTCGACGTTCTTCAATCGGGTGGTGTTCATAGCTGTGGCTGTGCCGCCTGTAATGGCGGCTAGGTCAGATCGCTTGATGGTGCAATTGCGCGCAATGATTGCCCCGATTTTCTCCGCAGCCGAAAGCATCGCGTCGTCCGCCAGATGAGCATAACGCGCCGTCATTTGTATGCGGCTATGGCCGAGCAGACGAGACGTTGCGAACAGCGTTTCGCCTGACATAACCGCATGGCTGGCAAAGCTGTGCCGCAGGTCATGGATACGAAGCGCCGGAGGTAGCTTTGCCTGTCGGCGGACGGCGTGCCAGACCGAGCGCACCCCTTGATATCGCTGCGCCCCGAACAGGGGGAATACATGCCGCAGACGACCGAGGCCGCGACGGGTTAGCTCAGTGCGGTGCGATTTGAGGAAACCCCGAACCGAGGAACCCAAGGGGACATCGCGCGGACCTGTCTTGCTATCCCTCAACCGTAGCCGATCCGGTAAAACGTCCTGCCATTCCAGATCGATCGCTTCACTGACTCTGCATCCGGTCAATGTCAGGAAGCGGAGGAGGGCAGCAGCGTTGCAGCCTTCGGCTATTTTTTCGTCCAGTACGGCACCGAGCCGGGCCATTTCGCTATCGCTCACGAAGGTGCCGACGATCCTGCGCCGGTTCAATCTGATGCCCAACACTGGGTTGCGCCAACCATCTGGCATATAGCCCCATGCCTTTGCCCGCCCCAGCATAGCGCCAAGGATACCCAAGGCGCGATTAGCGCCGCCGGGCCGAGTCAGACTATATCCTTCAAACCAGCGAACAACATCTTGGCGGGCGATGGCATCAATCCGTTTGCCGCCAAAGGCGGGCAGCAATTGGCACCGCACATAGGTTTGATAGGCGCGTAGCCCTTGCGGCTTATAGAAGGCTCCGGCGCGCCGCTCATGCTCAACCTGAAACGCTTCGAAAAACGGAGCAACGGACCTGACAGGTGGCGCATCGGCATCTCCGGCAAGCAGCGCGTTGGCTATCTGGCGAGCGGCTTTGACCGACACATCAGGGAAATTGCCAAGGAAATGCCGGACCGCCTTTTCCTTAAAACGGGTCCGCATAGTCCAGCTTCGTGTCCCGCTAGGCTGGACACGAAGCGCTAGGCCCGGCTGACGCTGATCGCGAAGCGCGTACTCCTTTGTTTCGGGCTTGGCTCGCTGGCAAATGGCATCCGTCAGCGGAAGGAGGAGGTTAGCCATGCGCCGCCTCCATCGCTACGTTGGACGAAACAACCGCAGCTGTCCGTAAGGTGCGTCTGCGCGTCGTCGTGTCCGAGTGCTGACCACGTAGAGAACGATCCAGTCGGCCAGATATGCGCGTTGCCGATTTTGTGAGAGCGGCGGTTGGGAGATGGGCATAGCCAAGCGTGGAATCTATATCCTGATGTCCCAGAAGCTGCCCGACCAGCCGCAGGTCAATCCCGTTGGACACCCCGACAGAAGCGAAGTGATGGCGAAGATCATGCACGCGCAGAGTGCCAAGCTGAGCCTTTTTGCGGATCATAGACCACGCATGATCCAGAACCCTCATTGGCCCGTCCATCCTTGCGGCAGGAAACACATATCTGCCGGTGATCATCTCCCGGCGCGTATCGAGGATCATGCGGGCAGGGGCGTTGAGCCAGATTGTCCGAGGCCCGGTTTTGGAATCCTGCAGCACAGCACGGGGACCGATGATGCGATCCCATTCGAGGGATAATATCTCGCTGCGCCTTGCCCCGGTCAGGAGGAGTAAACGCACCGCATCACAGGCGTTGGGCATGGCATCGTGTAGCCTGTCGAGGGCCGTCCAAAGGCGGCGCACAGTAGCAGTCGGGAGAAGTTGCCCGCGCTTGCTTCTCTGCTTCTTCCGAAGCCCCCGACAAGGATTGCAGCCGGGATCGCGAAGGCCATGGTCTTCCGCATAGAGCATCAAACCAGAAAGCGTGGAGAGCGCCATGCGCACAGCGGTGCTCTTGGCGGCAACGTCCATTTGCCACCGCGCCACTTCTTCCGGTTCGAGGTCGCGGACCTTTCGCAGCCCGAGCAACGGCAGGATATGCGTGTGAGCCGCCGCCCGCATTTTGCGAACTGTGCTGGGTTTCCATCGTCCAGTTTCGCCCATCGCGAGGAAGTGCGGCATCACTTCCCAAATACGGGCGTCTGGGCTGAACAAGGGCGCGGAAGTAGGGACGTTGGTATCGTTGTGGGGGAGGAGGGGTTGCGCTGCGACCATATGGCGGGCGGTGGCGAGGGGTATTAGGGCGACCAGTCCCAGTGTGCGGGAGGTGGTTTTGCCGCCCACTTTTTCCTTCACGACCCAAGTGCGTGCGCCGGTGGCGCGAAGGCGCAGAGATAGTCCTTTCGCTTCGCTGTCGTGGATCATTCTTTCGCCCTGCGGGGGCAGGGCGACGGATGCGGGATTGATGGTATTGAGGTCTATCGTTTCGGCGCGTCTCATGGCGTCGTTGCTCCATAAATCGCGGCTCCGTTTGGAGCCGGGAAGAGCGTGTCCTGGGAAAAACCCAGGACACGCGGGGTTTTATGGGCGGCATGGATTTGAACGGCTCGACCGGGCTTCCGGCCCGGTCATTGCCGATCCTTCGGGGCGTTGAAATGTCCCTTCCAGATCAGCAGTTTGCCCTCCTTGCGGACGTCAATCTAGCGCACGAGGCAAGCTCGTGCGTTGGCATCGACGCACGCACCGAAGGGCGTAAGTTGTAATGCACCGTACGCACGGGTGCTACAGGTACGAATCGGGCGCGTTCCTGCGGCTTTCGGGGATGTTTTCGGTTCACGGGCAATGGCACTGATTGACGCCGCCCGGCACTGTTCGGCAGTCATTCCGCTGTAAGTGCTTGATCTGCCTTGGCACGATTTGGCTGCCGCCTCCTACCCGCATAATCATTTGAGATCAGCCTGTTGGTGGCCTATAAGGGCGCCGCTTCATCATTGCGATCAGGCGTCGGACAGGAGTTCGGCGCTTGCCCAGGATTACCATCAGATTCAAGGACGCGCTCTTTGAGCGCCTCGTCGGCGGCGCTCGTGCCTCCGATACAACCGTTCCCGACTATGTGCGCGATATTCTCAATCGCTTCGAGGGTATGGACGCGGGCGGCTACCATGGTCGTTTCGATGAAGTTCAGGCGACCCTCATACAGGTCTTCGCCATCCTTGCCGCATCGGTGGGAACGCGACGACCGGATATTCTCCAGAAGGGAATGGAGGATGCTCGCGCACTTCTCCTCGAGCGGGGGCTTCTTGAAGCCGAGGAGGGTGGCCAGTGAGCATCTTCCGCAACGACACCCTGGGGTCGTGGACTCGGGGCGGTCAGGCCATCGTCCATAATGTCCGGATGACCACGCAGGTCTTCTTTCAGACGACCCTCGCAGGACTGGTTATCTGGATCGGCGGCATGATTTGGTACGTGCTCGAGAAGTCCAGTGACTATGAGCGGTTTGTGGCTTTCAAGATCGCCGAGGCGACCTTGAAAAGTGATGTGCCGGGGGGAGCGCCGCTCCTTTTTCGAACCCCTTCGGGACGACAATATTGGACCAGTTCGGATGCCCTGTTGGGATCGCCTGTCGCAAAGAAGACGATGCAGGCGATGGAGCATCACCTTGTCTATGGGGCGGCTCTGTCGGGCGCCTTCGCTCTTCTGATGCTCGTCTGGGCCTGGTTCTATTTCACCCGGACGGGACGGGGCCTCGGCTCCAACCAGTTCCTGCGCGGCGCCCGGTTCGGAACCGCCCGGCAACTCCGGCGCCTCCTTTGGCGGACGAAGAAGGGCAGCTTCTCGATAGGCGGTGTCCCTGTGCCCGACGCATTCGAGCCGGAGCATATTCTGATCTGCGGAGCGCCGGGGACCGGCAAGACCAACATCATTCTAAAGATGCTGGCGGGAATGCGCAAGGCAGGCAAGCGCGCCATCGTCTATGACACGGCAGGCACCTTCGTCGAAAAATTCTATCGGCCAGGGCACGACATTCTGCTCAATCCGCTCGATGAACGGGCTGACCGATGGTCACCCTGGGTCGATGTCCCCAGAGACTATCATTATGACCAAATTGCAGAGTCTACGATCCCGGACAAAGGGGGCGATCCCTTCTGGGCGAAGGCTGCGCGCGGGACGCTGGTGGCCGTCTTTCGCAAGCTCGCGCGAAGCGACCGGATGCTCGTCTCCATCCTTCTCGACACGATCCTGCGCAGTCCCTTAAAGACCTTGGCGGCATTCGCGGAGGGCACCGACGCGGCGGCTTTCATCTCCATGGAAGGCGATCGCACCTCTGCAGGCATACGCGCCGAACTTGCCTCCGTCATGCGCAGCTTTTCGTATCTTGACGATACTGCCGACGGCTTCTCCATCCGGGACTGGGTCGCCAATGAGGAAGATGACAGCTGGCTCTTCATCACCGTGAAAGCAGATCAGTTGCCTTCGCTTCGCCCCCTGGTGACGGTCTGGCTCGACATTGCGATCAGCGCGATCATGAGCCTGCCGGCCGACCGCAAGCGTCGTCTTTATTGCGTGATCGATGAGCTTCCGACGCTCCAGAAACTGCCTTCCTTGAGCGACTTTCTCGCTCGTGCGCGCAAATATGGTGGGTGCGGCATCTTGGGGTTCCAGTCCTATCCTCAGTTGGAAGCGACTTATGGCATCCAGGATGCCGCGGCTATAACCGGCTATTGTTCCACCTGGGTCGCGCTACGCGCCAACGACACCCCGACAGCCAAGCATGTCTCGGAAAATCTTGGACAGGTTGAGCAGGTCGAAGCCAATGAGGGCATGTCCTATGGCGTCAATGACATGCGCGATGGGGTCAATCTCTCTCGGATGCAGGTAACCCGGCCGCTGGTGATGCAAACGGAGGTCACGAACCTACCCAACCTTGCCGGCTATCTGCGCTTCGGGAGGAACCTCCCGGTCGTGCGCTTTGTCGACAGATACAATGGCCTTCCGACAATCGAGCCGGCCTTTGCGGAGAAGACGACGCCGCCGTTGCGGTTCGATACGGGAGCGGCAGCCGAGCCAAAGGAAGACAAGTCACGCCCCCGCAGCCGAACACAAGAGAAGGAGAAGCCCCAGCCTCAACTGCCGCTCGAGACGCCGCCACCGCCCGATGATGATCGGTTGGATGACGAAGCATCACAATCGCACGATCGGGACGGCACTGAACCGAGCGCTGGGCTTTCCGCCGGACCTCCGCCGCTGCTTGGACCATCGAGCGGCTTTCGCCTGCGCCAACATGGACGAGCATCGGGCGATCGGGACGAGGCGAGGCCGGCATGATGCATCCTCGCCGCCTGTCCGGATCACCTGCAAACATCGCCCGTTATTACGCCATCGGCGACTATTACACGAAGGGCGATGCCGAAATCTCAGCTTGGGGCGGTAGCCTTGCGGTGGGCCTTGGCCTTTCCGGCGAGGTCGATTCAAAGGCCATGGAGGCGCTGCTAGCTGGGAAGGTGGCGGAACAGCAACTGGGACGCCATCGGCAGGAGGGAATTCAGCACCACCCCGGTTGGGATTTTGCGATCAGCGCGCCCAAATCGGTATCGATCATGGCTCTTGCCGCCGGGGACGCGCGGATCATCGAAGCTCATGAGAAGGCTGTCGATGTCGCGCTAGCCTATCTTGAAGAGCATGCGCAGCTTCGTCGGCGCGCAGGAAAGGATGTTGTCCACGAAACCACAGGCAGGCTGCTTTGGGCGCGCTTCACCGAGCATGCGAGCCGCGAGCTCGATCCGCATCTCCACACCCATGTCGTCATCTTCAACATCACGAACCGGGAAGGGTGCGAGCCCCATGCCAGCCTTGAAAGCCGTGCCATGTATGCCGAACAAATGGCCACCGGCCAGATCTATCGTAATCAGCTCGCGCACAGTCTTCGCGAACTCGGATATCACATCGAATTCGATCCGCGGCGGGGGCTTTTTGAGATTTCGGGTGTACCGCAGGCCCTTATCAGAGAGATGTCTCAACGAGCTCAGCAGATCGATGATCATGCCCGTGCACACGGTCTGGTCGGTCAGGCCGAACGACGCAAATCCTTCTACGCCACGCGTGGGCCAAAAGTGAAAGTGGGGCTCGAAGAGCTTCATCTCCGCTGGCGCGAGCGGCTGGTGCCGCATGAAAAGTCGATCACGAAATTGCAAAAAATGATGGAAGATGCCGGACACGGAACGGTCCATATCGCACAAGCTGATGCTCGACGCGCTGCCCTGTTCGGGATCCGGCAGCCTGAAGGTCGGGAGGCCGTCAACGCACTTGGCCGCCACTATGCGGCGGCTCTTGCGTCCCATGTCGGCGAAGTTCGCTTTTCCGACATCAGGCCCCTGGTGGCAAACCAAGAGGAGCGCCGGAAGCTTCTCGCGATACGTCATCAGACCGGCGATGACATATTGAACATGAGCCGCACCAGCCGGCGATCAGCGAAACTCGAGCAATCTCTTTCTCTCCATGTCGCGCTGGCGCTGGATGACGCCACCGCGATAACGACAGCCGATCGGCTTCTTGGCTCTCTGGAATCCGCGAATCTCTCCCCGGAGCAGGAGCGGGCTCTTGTTCATATGGCTCTTTCGCATGATCGGGTCACCGGCATTGCCGGCGTCGCGGGGGCGGGCAAATCAACCCTCGTTGGCTGGTTGAGGTCAGCGGCTGGCTCCGAAAAGATATTTGTCGCTCTGGCTCCGACATCATCCGCTGCCGCCGAACTGGGGGCCAAGGCAAAGATCGAGTCGCGAACGGTTGCCAGCCTGCTCGCCGACGGCGGGCGCGGTCTTACCTCAGACCATGTTCTTGTTCTTGATGAAGCGGGTCAGCTGGGAAATCGACAGGCGTTGCGGGTTCTTGAACTCAGCCGGGTAACCGGAGCGCGGTTGATCCTGATGGGGGATAACAGGCAGACGGGCGCTATAGAGCAGGGAAAGGCCTTTTGGCTTATGCAGCGGCTTGGCCTGCCGACCGCTGAGCTGACAGAAACCCGTCGTCAGGAAACGAAAGCGATGAAGGCCGCGGTGACGGCGGCACGCGCAGGAGACTATGAAGCGTCGGTCGGTGCGGTCGACAAGGTTGTAAGCGGCGCCGTCAGCGAGGATCTCGCCAAGGGGCTGGTGGCCGAATGGACCCATCTCAGTCCCAAGAGCCGTGCTTCGACCAATATCCTTGTTCTCGACAACGCTACACGCCTTATCGTCAACAGCCAGATCCGTGAGGCGCTGAAGCGAGAGGGCGTCATTGCCGCGGAAGACAGTAGGCTCTCGATTCTCGTTCCTGGCGGTCACAGCGATCAGGAAAAGAGCATGGCCCGCTTCTACGCTGATGGCCAGATCGTAAAGTTCAGCCGCGACCAACCCGCGTTAGGGCTGGTTCGCGATGGTGAATATCGAGTGATCGGGGTCGGCCGGGATGAGAGGGGCCGGCAGCATGTTCGCCTTATCGACGATCAGGGGCGCATCCATCGCTGGGATCCTCGGACCAGTAAGGCGGCGCAGGTGAATGTGTTTCTGGAAGAGAAGAGGGGACTTGCGGCTGGAGATCGCATCCAGTGGCGGCTTGTTTCGAAGGAACTCAATCTCAAGAATGCGGAAAGGGGCACGATCGAGAAGGTCGACGGCGCGCTCGCAACCGTTCTGTGGGACCGCGACGGTCGTGTCCAGGAAGTCGACCTGTCACGCCACAGGACCTGGGACCACGGCTATGGCGAGACGGTTTATTCCGCTCAGTCCAAGACATACGACAGGGCTTACGTCCTGGCACCAGTCGGCTCTCCTCTGGTGAATGGCCAAAACTATTACACGGCCATCACACGTGCCCGTCTCGGTGTGAAGCTATGGACGGAAGACAAGCAGAAGCTGATCGACAAGTTGGCGGTGCGTTCGGGAGAAAAGACCTCTTCGCTCGAAGGCCTCGGGCGGCTGGGGCAGGATCGCAGCAATGCGCTGTCTGTGCGCCATAAGGAACGGATTGTCCGGCTACGCGACGAACAGGTTCGTCACAGGCAGGCGCGCAAGGAACAGCAGCTGGAGCGGCAGCTCAATCGGCGGTCGCACAGCAATGGCGGACTGGCGGAGCGATTTGCCGAGAATGCAAGGCTGGGGGCGGAACGCCTGGAACGACATCTTCGGTCGTTTTTGCCTGGGCACGATCAGCATTCTTCGCCCACCGCCGGGCAGGAGCGCGACGAGCAATTGAGGGAGGACCGCAATGCTATTGATCGCTAGCCATCGATTTGCCTTGATCGGCATCTGTCTTGCGATGGCGTGTCCGGAAGTAGGCTTTGCCTTGCCCTCGCGCTCTGCGGCCAACGACGCAGCCGACGTCACTCGCTGCATACGCCAAGCGGCGCGAGGTCAGGCTTGGCTCGAGAAAACCCTCTGGGGCCTTCGAGATCAAGAAGGGGGGTGGGTCGGCGCTGAAATCCAGAACAGCGATGGAAGCTACGACCTCGGCCCGCTCCAGATCAACAGTTTGTGGGTTCCAAAGCTTGCCGGTTTGCTGCACCGGCCACCTGCTCAGGTCCGCATTTGGCTTAGAGACGACCCTTGCTTCAACGCAGAGGCTGCGCGCTGGATCTTCTTGTCGGGCCTTGGTCCAAAGCGGGATTATTGGCGTGCAGTTGGTATCTATCATAGCCCAACCAAAAGTCGTCAGCGACGCTATGCTGCCGATGTGGGTAGGCGACTTATCAGTCGCTTTGGTCCCACCATCTTTCGTCCCACCGGCGTATACTGAGTGTTCCATCTGGAGTAGGACTTCAGTGACCTTTCTCGTCAAATGTGTGTCGTGAGCGATCTCATGGATCATTTGCTTGGGGAGTGAATTTGGGTGGCGATGATATTGGGATCGACGCGACGAATGCGTCGCTGCGTGGCGCGCTCACGTTGCCGGCATTGTGTGACCCATTGACGATCCCGCACACCGTCAATCGGCGATGTGCGGGATCAATAACTCTAAAATGATTTGCGCAAGGAGAAGCCATATGTTCTCGGGGCATCAAGGCGATAGTTGACCTGGAAGTAGTTTTCCGGGATCGGGAAGCCGGCTGCTACCGAGTTAACGACCGCCTTGTTTTCAATGTTGCGGATGAAGGCGGAAATGGTCAGGTCCATCTTGCTTACCTTGTAGCTCAGGTTCGCATTTGTCTTGTGATAGTTCGGCACCCGATAAAGCAGAGTTTCGCCCGCACCATCGACATAGCTGCCCTGGGCAATCTGATGGCTGACGAAGGAGATGTCAGCGCCAGCTGTAAGCCTATCCCCGTTGGCCAGATCGATGCCACGCTCATAGTCGATCCGAACCGTCGATCTCGGAGAGAGGAATACCGGGGTATTGGAAAAATCAACGGGTGCGGAAAAGGGAAGCTCAAGCAGGAAATCGTCGAACGTGTTGTCGAGCAGGTTGAGGGATATGCCAAGATTATCATTCCGGCTAGGGCGCCAGCGTGCGCTGAATTCTCCGCCTTTGAATGTTGCGGACTGCGAATTTACGATGGGGAAGAAGGTCCCGTTCAATATCGTGCTTGGCGCGCCGGTGCTTGGACGCCAGAACACATACGCCTGATAATTCTTATAGTCATATCGAAATAGACTGGCGTTCAGCTGCAGGCTGTTATTGAAAAAGGAGTTTTTCGAGCCGATTTCATAGGCGGTGATAAGTTCAGGATCATACGTAACAAGTGACCCTGCTTCAGGAGGGAGAACATTGATTCCTCCAGATTTGAAACCGGTGCTCGCCGTGAAAAAGAGTAAATTATTAGGCGTTGCCTGGTATTTGAAGCCTGCTTTCCAAGTGACGCGGTCAAGAGATAACTTACCGCTCGTAGCAAGCGAGCCGGGGAAGGCTACGCCGGTGGAGATGGTCCCGGCTTCGACCAAGCCTTCTGCGGATTTCGTCTCATGGGTATACCGAAGGCCACCGACAAGACTGAAACCCTCGAGCCAAGGAATCGGTACTGTCAGATCTGCAAAAAGCGCAGCAGATTTAGCAGTGGAATCCGTAAGCGGGAACGCCTGGTAGAAATCGTCGGGCGCGAAAGTGTTTTGGACATAGTTATACTGGGTGAGGGCGGTCTGCTTGAGATGCGAGTAAAAGCCGCCAAGCACCCAATTTAGCGCTGACGTGGGCGCTGCAGACAGTCGAATCTCTTGGGTGAAAAACTTGTCCTTCGTATTTTGAATGAAGTCGAAATTGTCCACTCCACCATACCAACCTGCCGTAGTCGAATTCCGCCAGTCGGTGACCTTATACCCGGTCAGCGATATGACATCTGCCCAGCCGAGATCATAGTTAAGCTCCGCAGAGGCGCCGTAGATGGTTGTATTGCCATGGCCGATGGGCTGAGCAGGCAGAAGGCCCGTCCAGGGCCGAAACGGTGTGGTAGCGCATGCTGCGACATTTTCGAGATCAGGTGGGCATGAGCCGTCATAGGACGTCGCATGCGATTTCCGGCTCGCGCCATCTACAGTCAAGAGCGCCGTGAAACGATCGCTGGGCGCGAACAGAAGCTTTGCTCGACCCGCAAACGACCTGACATCGTTGGTGCCGTTATCATTATAGGCGTCGTGATGATCAGAACCCCCGGCCACCCGAAGGGCAAGAGTATCCGAGATTGGAAAGTTGAGGGCTCCTTCCGAATTGATTGCGCCATAATTTCCCAAGCCGGCGCGGACGTAGCCGCCCAGTTCGAATGTCGGCTTGGCTGTTATAAAGTTGATCGTCCCGCCATTGGAGTTGCGGCCATACAAAGTGCCTTGTGGACCGAGCACGGCCTCGACCCGCTCGATGTCGAACAGAACGGGCGTCAACGCATTGGGCGTCGAGAGATAAATACCGTCCTGGTTGAAGGCCACAGAAGGATCCACACCGGGATTGAAATTGGCGGTTCCGAGGCCTCGTATGGCGATGTTGGGCTGAATGGAGGGGATCACTTTCACGGCGGGATCGACATATTGCAGGTCGAGAGCATTGCGGATGCCCGACTTCTCAAGGTCCGCCGATTGGAGCGCATGCACTGCGATCGCAGCCTTTTGGAGGCTTTCTGAACGCTTTTGAGCCGTAACGATTATCTCCCCGTCTGCCGGGACGGCGCCCTCTTGCGCATTTGCCGAGGGAGCGATTGCCAGGTAAATCCCCGTCGTGAGAAGCGCTACGCGCAAGCAAGCCATATCCATTCCCCTCCTGTATACGGTGACGCAATCGTCAGCCTATTTTGCGGAAATGGTTTGAGGTGGGGGGGAAGGAACGTCAAAGCACAAAAATGCGCGATGATTGATCTGTGCTCAATCTAAAAGGTCCACCCGGTTTCAGCACTGAGGGCCACCTTGAACTGCGGTAAAACTCAATAAACTGAAAAATAAATATAAAAATTGTTCCGGTGTGGCCATCCGCAGTCGTTCTGACCGTCTCTGGCAGTATCCTGCGGATACGAATGGTCGGAAAACTCATTAATTCAATATCCGAAACGATTCCAATTCTGGCTTGCTTGCGGTACGCGCGGAATGATCCCAGCTGAGGTACGCTCTTGGGGGGGGGGCGTGCATGCAGCTTCGTAGCTTGCGGCCGGACTGTCGTTTCTCTCTGCTACCGACCCGTAGCATCAACGGGCATGCAGACGTTTCCGCCTATCAAGTCGAGCGCGCTGCCGCAGGGAACAAAATATTGTGATGTAAAGGCCACAGGAGACGATCAACTGCGTTGAAAAACCGGTGCTGCCGGAATTCCCAGATGAGATGAGTCGCGCACTCACTGGCGGCCAATGCGGGAGGAATGGCGCGGATATGGGCATTCTACACACTTTCTGGTCCTCTACCGCCGCGGACTTCGTTGATGTTTAGTCAATCGAACAGAAGAAAAGTCCTTCACGCTCGCCCTGACCATAGGCGTATCTAATAGGCGACACGGTCAACGATATCGTGCGGTAGGTTAGTTTCTAGGGGAGGTAATATGCGGAGGGCAATTCCACTTTACGGGGCAATGATGAGCTCGGTGGCTCTGATGGCCTTTGCGCCCGCTCTCAGCGCCCAGGATGCTGGAACACAGCCCGGTTCGAGCGCGGCTACGCCGGTGGTGGGTGACCAGGACATCATTGTGACAGCGCGGAAGCGAGATGAACGCTTGCAGGATGTGCCTGCGGCGATCGCAGCTGTAAGCTCGCAGGAAATTGCGCGCTATTCCACCAACACCATTACGCAGATTTCAAGCCGAGTGCCGCAGCTGCAGGTCGGCTCTGTTAGTGGTCCGGGCGGCGGCTCGATCAACCTGCGAGGCATCGGTTCGCCCGGCACGAGCCCGAGCGTTGACCAGGCGGTGTCGATCAACATCGACGGGATCCAGGTGAGCCAGGGCAATGCGATCAATATGGGCATCTACGACCTCGACCGGGTTGAGGTGCTCAAAGGGCCGCAGGCGCTTTTTTACGGCAAAAACAGTTTGGGCGGAATTATTTCGTTCGTTTCTGCCGATCCTGGCAAGGAGTTCGAATGGCGCGCGCGCGCGGGGTACGAATTCGCACAGGATCGCCAACAATATGAAGGCATGATTTCCACGCCATTGGCTGAGGGGCTCGGCCTTCGGGTTGTAGGAGCCTATTCGAAGCAGGACGGCTGGTTCACCAATGCGTCGAACAACGTTCCTGGTGGGACCGGTGTGTCGACCAGCACGGCGCCGCAGTCGGAGGACTATTTCGTTCGCGGCACGCTGAAATTCGAGAGTGCCGATGGAAAATTCGACGCTAAGCTCAAGGCCAGCTATGCTCAGATGGACCGGGACGCCGGGCCCGGCGGTTCCACGCAGATTTTTGACTGTCCGCTCGGTGCGCCGCAGCTTCAGGTGTTTGCCGGTAACACCACCGGCGTGAACGACTGCAAGCTTGATCGCAATGTGGCTGACCCTAATATCTCGGCGACGACCGCGGCAGCGTCACCCTATTATCTGGGCAATGGCAAGCCGTTCCTGAAGCAGAAGCAGTTTCTCTCATCGCTCCAGATGACTCTGCGTCCGACCGATACGCTGACGGTCACTTCCGTGACCGGCTATTACGATTTCAAGGAAGATTTCAGCTGGAACGTGTCGGCCGGCGAGCTTGAGAGTCTAGTCACCGGCAGCCACGTCAAGGACAAGCAATTCACGCAGGAATTGCGTCTG
The DNA here is from genome assembly GCF_001046645.1 of Sphingobium cupriresistens LL01. Taxonomy (NCBI): domain Bacteria; kingdom Pseudomonadati; phylum Pseudomonadota; class Alphaproteobacteria; order Sphingomonadales; family Sphingobiaceae; genus Sphingobium; species Sphingobium cupriresistens. The sequence continues at coordinate 1,754,221 of NZ_KQ130434.1, read as the reverse complement.
GCGACATCGTTTGAATCGCCGTTCAATGTCGTTGTCGGCAGCTACTATCAGTTCTCCCAGAAGAGGTTTGAGGCACCGCTGGTGACGACCGGATTCCTCACTGGCTTCACAGGGCCGCTGGTCTTGGCTGATGATCGGTTCCGTCAGAAGACAGAAGCATATTCCTTCTTTGGCCAAGGCATTCTGACGCTATCCGAACAGCTGGAAGTCACGGCTGGCGGTCGTTATTCTATCGAGGATAAGTGGCTCCATCTCGCCCGTTATCCGAGCGCGCTTTCGGGCTTCTCGCCGACGCCGGTGCAAATTGCGCTCGACCCCAACAAGGTGAACTTCACGGACTTCTCGCCGGAGGTCACCGTCCGCTTCAGGCCGACGCGAAACATCACTTTCTACGGCGCTTATCGTGAGGGCTTTACTTCGGGCGGATTTAATACTGCACCTGCCAGCTCTGGCGGTGATATCACTTATCGTCAGGCGCGTGCGCGCGGCTTCGAAGCGGGTGTCAAGGGAAGCCTTCTGGATCGGCAGCTAAGCTTTGATGCTTCGATCTACACCTACAAATATGACGACCTACAGCTGAATGCGTTCGATCCCGTCTCGATCTCGGTGAAGGTCCGAAATGCTGCCTCGGCCCGCAGCAAAGGTGCTGAACTGGCGCTTACGTTCGCGCCAAAGGCATTGCCGGGCCTGACCCTGCGCTCAAATGTTGCCTACAACCATGCTCGTTATCTCAATTACACAGATGCATCCTGCTATGCTGGTCAATCGATCGCCCAGGGCTGCAATCGTAACCTCGTGCCGCGTTTCGATCCCGTCACCGGTGCGCCCATTGGTTCGAGCTTCTCATCGCAAGATCTGTCTGGCACCCAGCTTGAGCGCGCGCCAGACTGGACGATGAGTCATGGTTTCACCTATGATCTCCCGATCTCAAGCGCGATGAAATTCAGCTTCGGTGGAGATGGAAACTACACCGGGAGTTTCAATCCGGAGCCCGGACATAATCCGCGCGCGCTGCAGCGCGGCGTGTGGCGGCTGAACGCATTTGCCACGCTGGCGGCCGCAGATGAGTCATGGGAGCTTTCGCTGATCGGGCGAAACCTAGCCAACAAGCTTCGGGTCGCCACGGCGTTCGAATATCCCCTGACGGGTGCGTCTTACCCTGGTTATGCAACCCCGGGGCTTGGCGCCGATCTTGCTGGCGCGCCGACCGAGCCGCGTACGGTGATGCTACAGCTCACGTTGCGTAACCCCTTGTTCAAGTGAGCGCTGGGGGCAGCGCTTCATGGCGGCGCTGCCCTCCTCTTGCCAGGCCCGACTTGGCGAAACGAAATCGATCAAGATAGGGCAGTGGCACCCGTCGGTGCCTCGCGTTAGGAAAGTGTAGCGAATGGATCATGATATCGACTCTGGTGAAAAGGCGATCATCATTCTGCAGAGCCTCATCTGTTATCTGCGGGAGAAGAACATCCTGACACGTGCAGATATCCAGGAACTGCGCGACAGGGTCGAGGAGCGCATAACGGATGCTGGACGTGTCATGCCTTGTGCCGTTCCGGCCGCTCAGGCAGCAGCGCATGAGATGGCGCAACTCGAAAAGTTTTGCGGGAAACGGTATGGCGGCAAGCATCGGCGGGCGAACTGAAGGCAGCGCAGGAACCCACCATCAGGCGATTGTCGAGATCGGTTGCTTCGTCCAGGGCGCGGTTCTGTGGTCATTGCTGAAGCTCACGTTGCCAGCGGGATACTCGCCTCTGCTCTGACTATTTTGCGGTAGACGATTCCTGCTCGGTAATGTCTTCGCGAGGGGCTCAGCCCACAGGGGGACATGCAACGCCAAGCCGGCTTAACGTGATGTGCTCCTTACCTCGGTAATTTGTCGATCCTTGAGCAGCTGCATCATCTGTCGATCTGTCGCCTGCGCCTCTCGGGCGAGCCAACGGCGAAATTTCAGCAGGGCAGGATTGGTGTCTATAAGGCTGCTCCATATGAGATAATATGGATGATGATCGCGCACTGCCAAATCCCATGGGATAACTAACCGGCCGCTTATCACATCGTTCTCGACCAGTTGAAGGTGCGCGATCGCAACGCCTGCGCCAGCTGCGGCAGCCTCGACGGTCAAACTGGATGTGCTGAGAAAGGTCGTCTCGCCAAGGGCGGCGACGCTCAGGCCCGCGCCTTCCAGCCAAGTGCCCCACATCTTCGGCCCAGCCAGCGAATGCAGAATGGGATGTGCATTAAGCTCACTTAAGTGAGACCATCTTTGGCCTGCCGGGAGGAGCGAGGGGCTGCAAACCGGCACGAGCAGCGGATTGAACAGGATCTGCGTCGCATTGTTAAGGTTACCGGTCGGACCATGTCTGATGCCAGCATCAAGATCGCCGGTTCGGAAATCAATTGGATCGGTGGACGTTGTGATTTGCAGCCGCGTGTCGGGGTCATTCCTGTGTAACTCCAGCATCCTTGGAGTGAGCCAACGCAAAACGAAACTCAGGGATGAAGAAACGCGGAGGGGGCCTGCGGCATGTGCTCCGAAAATCCGCTCTGTCGCGGAGCGTAATTCTAGAAAGGCTTCTGCAACGGTGGCTAGATAGTCTTCTCCTTTTTTCGTGAGTGTCAACTCGCGATGGCCGCGGACGAACAGCTCTTCGCCAAGGTGCTTTTCAAGTGCTTGCATCTGACGACTGACAGCGCCGGTCGTGACGTGAAGTTCTTTAGCCGCAGCCGTAAAGTTTCTGAGTCTTCCCGCACTTTCGAAAGTGCGAAGTGCGTTGAGCGATGGAACGCGCAATGAACCGTCCGTGCGAGCTGGAAGAGATGCCAATTATTATTGCCTATCTAGCATAAATGGCGGTCAGGGTTGTACAAAATTGTTTGCTTCGTCTGGGGGACAGATACTTTCATAGAAGTGACGAGGCTGGCTCGTCGAACTGAAGGCAGACATATTTGGTTTCGAGATAGTCCTCGATTCCGAGCCGGCCGCCTTCGCGGCCAAGGCCTGAGGCCTTCACCCCGCCGAAGGGAGCGACAGCGGTGGAGATAAGGCCGGTATTGATACCTACCATTCCGGTTTCGAGCGCTTCGCTGACCCGCCATGCGCGGGAGATATCGCGGGTATAGATATAGGCCGCCAGACCGAACGGGGACGCGTTCGCCGCCTCAATGATGTCTTTCTCCGCATCGAACGCGGCGAGTGCTGCAAGAGGGCCAAAGGTCTCCTCATGCATCACCTTCATTTCGGTAGTCGCGTGCGTCAGGACCGTTGGAAAGAAGAAGTTATTGCCTTGCGGATGACTGGTTCCTCCTGCAGCTACCTGAGCGCCCTTGGAAACAGCATCTGCAATATGCGTTTTCACCTTCGCAATCGCACGTTGATCAATAAGCGGACCAATCTGGCTGGAGGGATCGCTCGCCGGGGCGACAACTAGCTCTTTCGTTGCCTCGATGAAATGTGCAGCGAAGCGATCATAGATGCCCCGTTGGATGAAAAAGCGGTTGGTGCATACGCAGGTCTGACCTGCGTTTCGAAACTTTGACGCTATAGCGCCCTCAACTGCTGCCGGAATGTCTGCGTCATCGAACACAATGAAGGGAGCATTGCCCCCGAGCTCCAGGCCGAGTTTTTTTATGGTGGGGGCGCACTGGGCCATGAGCTTGGCACCTGTGGTTGTCGACCCCGTGAAGCTCAGTTTGCGGACTGCAGGGCTATCCGTGAGCGCTGAACCGATGTTGAGCGGATCGCCGGTGACGATGTTCAAAACGCCCGCAGGAAGCCCTGCCTCCTGGGCCAGCGCACCTATCGCGAGCGCGGAAAATGGTGTCTGTTCGGCGGGCTTGAGGACGACGGTGCAGCCGGCCGCAAGCGCGGGGCCTATCTTTCGCGTCACCATCGCTGCAGGGAAGTTCCAGGGCGTGATCGCCGCGATGACGCCTATGGGTTGCCGTAGTACGAAGATCCGCTTGTCCCTGTGGTGTCCCGGCACGATTTCGCCGTAAAGGCGCTTTGCCTCCTCGGAAAACCAGTCGAGATACGAAGCTGCATAGTGAATTTCGCCGATGGCTTCGCTGTGAGGCTTCCCCTGTTCTTCGCTGAGCAAATTTGCGAGGGCGTCAGCCTGATCGAGCATCAGTTGAGCAAATTTGCGGAGCAATGACGCTCTTTCATGGGCTGCTAATGCCGACCAATGCGGGAGTGCCGACTGTGCTGCATCGATCGCTGCCAGTGCTTCGGGCTCACCCATCAGCGGAACTTTTCCGATAATCAGTCCGGTCGCCGGATCATCGACATTTATCCAGGCTCCATTCGTAACCCATTGTCCGCCGATCAGGCATGCTTCACGCTTGAGCTGTGATGGGAAGGCGCGGGCGTCCATGATCACGCCTCGTGTTCGCTCGTACCCGCGCTCAGCGCCGAAATCAAAGCCGTGATTTCCATCAGATGTTCCGAGGTTTTGACAAGGCGATCGGAATATGAAGGGTTGGAGTCCGCGAAACGGGAAGGCCCCCACCAACCTTGCGGATCCTGGCGGTCGATGAACCATTTTGTCATTGGAGCAAGCCATTTGCCCCATCCGCCTTGCGGGTCGGCCTGATGCATGACGCCCACGGCCCAACCAAATTTGCATGCTTGGACGCTTTCGATGTCGGTAAATTGCTCCTGCGTGCCGTTCATATTGTAGCGCAGAAAGCTTCGGGCGAGTTCGACTGCCTCGGGCCTGTGGCGAATGTGCGCATATCGCGCAAGAAACACCGCAGCCATTCCCGGGCCGTAAAATGCCTGCCGCGGCTGATCGAAAGGCACAATGGCGGCCCAGGAGAAGGCTGGATCGGGCGTGCGCCAGACGTCCTCGCCTTGGCGGAACATGTAGAAGCTGTGTGCAGACGGTTGAACTGCTAGAAGCCCTTTGAGCCAAAGGTAAACCTTGTCGGCGACATCCAGTTGCCCTGTGATGAGCGCGGAGAGGCCAACTTGTGCCGTCGATAGAACATCGCAGATACCCGCGGGGTGATTGCCACTGTCCAAGCGTGTCGGCAGTCCGCCATGCACCGGGTCCTGCTGACTCGCGAGATAAGCCATGGAACGCATTGCGATGTCATAGCTCCCCGCCATCCATGCGCTTACAACAAACGTGCCGAGCCAATAATTTGCATATTGGGAAATGTAGCTTTGACCTTGCATGAAGCCGGGCAGGTAATCCCCATTCTCGGCGATCCGGTGCTTTGCGGCCCAATTGACGACTGCGCTGGCTGCTGCAGGTTGGCCTGCTATCGAGAGGCCCCAGCCCAGGCGGCTCCATCCGGTTCGGGTTTCGCAATCGACTGGTCTACCGTCGGAATCTATATGCTGCAAAAGCCAGTCGACGGATCGATCGCGCGCGACCAGGGCCGTTTGAACGAGCTTATTCGGAATGAACATTTTGGAATGTCTCCATTCAGCAGCAGGTTGTTTGCCATTAAATCATCATGAGAGATGACCTGCATTCGCCCGCAACATTCTATAGTGGCGATAATAAAATTCTAAGAAAGTGAAGTGTTTTCAAAAATTCTAATTTTTTGATTGGAAAAGATAGGCTGCCTGCGCCTGTTGCGAAGAATAAATCATTTAACTATCTAATGTCGTAAATCATGGAGGAAATACTATTTGTTAGTCATCATGCGCAACCGCACTTTTCTCTCCAATTAAGATTTTGAGATCTGATGGAGAAAATCGGACAAACGCGACAATCTGTCAAATGACATCGCAGTCTTAACGTTGCGCTGAACTCAAGGCTCGAATGGCCCCGACGCTGATCGCAGGCCCGGATCCTTATCGGGCGTTTGGAAGGGGAGGGCGGTGGCTAGCGGCCTCGAATTCGTGGGATTGCTGATTGCGAATCCTCGTCCATCCAGGCTTGCTCTTTGAGGCTCGCATGAAATGACTTGCGCCCGAACACACATCCATCCGGGCATAGGAAAGAGATTGTGCTTCACCCGGCCGCGTTAAAAAGATTTCTCACGCGGCGGTGCGCTGCATGGCATGAAGGCGCTCGGCGGACTCGATCGTGTTCACGAGGAGCATAGTGACGGTCATGGGACCCACGCCGCCCGGTACCGGCGTGATGTGCGACGCGCGCCGGGATACGCCGACAAAGTCGACATCGCCTACTATCTTGCCGTTTCCCAACCGGTTGATCCCGACATCGATGACAACCGCTCCCCTTTTGACCATTGGGGCGGTGATGAGACCCGGGACGCCCGCCGCAACCACAAGAATGTCTGCTCCGATGGTGAACTGTGCGAGATCGCGGGTTTTGGCATGGCAAATAGCGACGGTTGCGTCGCGGGCCATCAACATCAATGCCATGGGTTTGCCGACAATGTTGCTGGCTCCGACCACCACGACGTTCTGACCCTCGACGACGATGCCTTCATGTTCGAGAAGCTTGACAACGCCATAAGGCGTGCAGGGCGAGAATACTGTGTTTCCCGTGACCAGCGCTCCCACATTGTACAGGTGAAATCCATCGACGTCTTTCGATGGAGCGATGGTTTCCAGCACCCGGGCCATGTCGATGTGGGCAGGTAGAGGGAGCTGAACAAGGATGCCATGTACCGATGGATCGGCGTTTAGCCTTAATATGAGACCCAATAACTCGTCATTCTCCACTGTTTCTGCGAGGCGGTGCGTGAAGGAATGGATACCTACCGCCTCGCATGCCCGAATTTTGTTGCGGACATAGACTGCCGATGCCGGATCTCCTCCTACGAGGATCACCGCAAGACCGGGTCTGATACCAGCCTTCTCCTCAAGCCTCTGGACTCGAACGGAACACTCAGTCCGGATTATGTCAGCCACCGCACGGCCGTCGATTATTTTGGCAGTCATATCCGTAACACCCTTAAACCATCAGACCTTGTGCATATCGACTCGACGATTGTCGGTCTTGTAAGGTGCCGCAGCGACGGTCGCTCTGACAGTCTTCTGGGTATGCCCGGGCTCACCCCAGATCACGGTCACTTCGGTGCCTATCTCGGCATGCTCCACATCGATTACGCACAGCGAGAGCATTTCGCGGAAATAGTAGCTATATCCACGAGATGTCGACACGCCCACGCTCTCGTCGCCGATCCTGACGCTGTCAGCATACATGAAACCACGCTGATCACGGGGCATTTCCATGAAATGGTACGGCTCTCCTGACCGGAAAAGCGAGGCATAGATATCGACTACATCGTCAGCATTCCAGACGAGGGTACGGATGATCCGGCGCGGCTGTGCCACTTCGGCTTCCAGTGCGTCGCGGCCCAGGAAATCATGGTCGAACTTGATGTTCTTGCCCCATCCCAGTTCGACCGGACTACGATACCAGTCGGCAACATTATCGGATTCGAAGCTACCGGCGATGTTGAACGTCGAGGCGAATGCGGGAAGACCTGCTTTGAATTCCTCCAGATAGTCTTTCAGCTCCTCATCGAAAATCGCCGGGAGATAGTCCGTGACGATCGTCGGGAAGCACGCTTCGAGATGGTTGATAAACGCCGCACGTCCACCAAGCTTTCTGATCCCGAATTCAGCCCCGGCCTCTACCACGGCGTCATAGACGACCTTGGCATCTTCGGCCGGCCCCTGAAGCTCCCAGCCAGGTTCGCCCGACATGCCCTGGCGCAGAGCGATCACCGGGCGTCCGGCGATGACGCAATCGCCATTGCGCATGAACTTGATGTCACGGATGGAATCGCCGACCAGCTTTTCCATGACAGCGGCAGCCTTCGGGCCGGCGACCTGGAAATTATAGCCTTCTTCAGCGATGGACTCGACCTGATAGGATCCCCGCTTGAGCTGATAGTCGATCCAGAAGGTTCCCCGGCCAAACAAACGAACCTCATCTTCGGAAATGCGCGTCAGGATACCCTCGGCGATGACCTTGCCTTGGCGCGTGGTGTGGGTGACGTGCTTGGACTGGTCGATGTCGAACTTTGCGAAGCTGTTCACCGAGAAATCCGAGAAGAGCCTGAGCACGTCCGGTCCCTTGTAGCGACGCTGCCAGAGGAACGACCAGTCGCCAATGTAGCAGTTGTCCTTCCAGGACATGCTCTCGTCGATCCAGTCCGTATATTCGGCAAGGCCCCAGCGGGTGGTGAAATAGCCCTCGGGTGTCTGGCGCATATCAGTGGGATTCATAATCGCTCTCCGTGGAAATGGGTTTAGCCGGCAAACACGACGGTGCGGTGGCCGTTGATGATTGCGCGATCCTCAAGGAACAGCAGGACTGCACGTGACAGGACCCGGCGCTCGATGTCGCGCCCCTTGCGAACCAGATCCTCAGCAGAGTCATCGTGGCTGACCCGTTCGACATCCTGCTCGATAATGGGGCCTTCATCGAGGTCGCCCGTTACGAAATGGGCGGTCGCACCGATGAGCTTGACGCCGCGCTCATGTGCCTGGTGGTACGGCTTGGCCCCCTTGAAGCCAGGAAGGAAGCTGTGATGGATGTTGATGCAGCGGCCCGAAAGGAAGCTAGCCAGATCGTCTGATAGGATCTGCATATATCGTGCGAGCACGATCAGGTCGGCTCCTGTCTGGTTGACGATCGCCTTGATCTGCGCCTCCTGCTGGGCCTTGGTGTCCTTGGTGATCGGCAAGTGATGGTAGGGTATATCACCTACATTGCTGACGGACAGAACTTCGCGAGGGTGGTTGGAAACGATCCCAACGATGTCCATAGGCAGCTCGCCAAGGCGATAACGATAGAGAAGATCGCCAAGGCAGTGGTCGAATTTCGAAACCATGAGGAGCACGCGCTTCTTGCGAGACAGGTCGCGGATCGACCATTCCATGTCGAAACGCTCCGCGACGGGTGTGAAATGATAGGACAGGCGCGTGCCCGCATTTGCTTCAGCGGTGAACTCCACGCGCATGAAGAAGCGACCGCTTTCAAGATCATCAAATTGCCGCGCCTCAAGGATGTTCGCTCCCCCTTCGAACATGCTGGTCGCGACACTGGCTACGATGCCAGGAACATCGCGACAGGCGAGCGTAAGGACATAGCGGGGGGTGGCCAGGTTGGATGTCATATCATTTCCGTCTGCTCGACAGCCCAAAGGCGTCACGTTGCTGATCCTCCGAAGAGCGTCAGCCGCACGGAAAGATGACTGAATGATTGCCGGTCAGGCAGCGACATCCTCATCCTCCTCAGCTCTGCACGCCTTCGCAATGTTCCGGTGTCCTAGCAATCTCATCGATATTGAGTATGGCGGCATTTCTGATAGATATTATTTGCATGGATGATATCGGACGCTTGGATTTGAACCTGCTTCTGCTGCTCGACGCGCTTCAGGAAGATATGAATCTGTCGGCTTCTGCCCGACGTTTGCGGATCAGCCAGCCAACGGCGAGCGCAAACCTTCAGAAGCTCAGGGAGTTTTTTGGCGACCAGCTCTTCGTCCGGACCGGCAGGGGCATGAAGCCAACTCCCTTTGCGGAGACCATTGCCGACCCTGTCCGACAGAGCCTCGACATCCTACGTAGAGACGTCGTTCGCAAAACGCGGTTCGAGCCTAATACCAGCGACAGGGTGATCCGCATTACGACCTCTGACGTTGGGGTGATGATCTTCATCCCGCCGTTGCTGGATGCGCTCCGGGAAGCTGCGCCATCCATGAATGTCCAGGTCGTCCCTGTTCCTCATGATCTGCTCGAAAAGGCGCTGGAGCAGAATGAGGTGGATGTAGCCATCGGCTATTTTCCGGATCTCACTGGGCCTAATATCATGACCCAGGCGCTGTTCGATCACTCATTTGCATGTCTCGTCAGCGCGCATCATCCAGTGATAAACGAGGGTTTGTCGCTTGAGCAGTTTCTCGCCGCCGATCATATCGTGATCAATGAGCAGGGCCGCAGCCAAGAGCTGTTCGAAAGGCGTCTTCATGAGTTGGGCCTGAGCCGCCGGGTCCGGCTCCATCTTCCACATTTTATGAGCGTGCCGCAATTGGTCGCGAGTAGCGAGATGATCGCAACAGTGCCGATGTCCCTGGGGGTCTGGTATCAGAATGCCGGGATCAAGGTCTTTCCCACTCCCATCGAGAGTCCGTTGATCCAGTTGCGACAATTCTGGCACCGTCGTCTGAGCGACGACCCGATGGTCACATGGCTCCATCGTCTGCTCGGAAGTCTGTTGATCGGAAAGGATCCGGCTCTGGCATTTTCCGAGGGATATTCATCCCCCGCCGATCGCACTGGTTAGTGGAATAGGGGGAGGCTGGTTGACAACCGCCCCCTGAACTCAGGCTGCCTTCGCGACCATACCATGGGGGTGTGGATCGGCGTGCAAAAAGGACCCCGTTAGCGGGGTGATCGGCGTCTAAAAGGGACCCCTCATTTCGATGGTTTAAGCAGCCGGCTGGATTTTCAGGCGGCGAGATCGGGATGTTGATTTTGGAGACAGTGGTTCGGATTCGGCGCGAGTATGCCGGCGGCAAGGCGATCAAGGCGATCGCGCGGGATTTGCATGTGTCGCGGAAGGTGATCCGCAAGGCGATCCGGGCGCCGGAAGGCGCATTCGACTATCAGCGCAAGGTTCAGCCACTGCCTAGGATCGGGCCGTTTCAGGATCGCCTGAACACACTGCTGGAAGAGAACGAGGTGCGCGGCAGGCGCGAGCGACTGCGGATGACGCGGATACATGATCTGCTGGAGCGCGAAGGTTTTGAGGGTTCCTACGATGCCGTTCGGCGCTACGCGGCGCGCTGGAAGGCCGACCGGCGCAAGGATGCCGGCGATGGTGTCACCGCCTTCATCCCGCTGATGTTCAAGCCGGGCGAGGCCTACCAGTTCGACTGGAGCCATGAGGATGTGGAGATCGCCGGCAAGCCGATGCGCGTGAAGGTTGCGCATATGCGGCTGTGTGCATCGCGGGCGGTCTATGTCCGGGCCTATCCGCGCGAGAGTCAGGAGATGCTGTTCGACGCGCATGCGCGCGGCTTTGCTTTCTTCGGCGGCGTGCCGGGCCGCGGCATCTACGATAATATGAAGACGGCGGTGACGAGCGTGTTCACGGGGAAGGAGCGGGTCTTCAACCGGCGGTTCCTGATCATGACCGACCATTATATGGTCGAGCCCACCGCCTGCTCGCCGGCGGCGGGATGGGAGAAGGGCCAGGTCGAGAACCAGGTGCAGACGATCCGGGGCCGCTTCTTCCAACCCCGGTTGCGGTTCGCCAGCCTCGACGAGCTCAATGGCTGGCTGGAGGCCGAGTGCCAGCGCTGGGCGGAACGACAGGCACACCCGGAACAGGGCGAGCTGACCGTGGCGCAGGCGCTGGAGATCGAGCGATCGGCACTGCAGCCGATGCTGGGACCGTTCGACGGCTTTAACGAGAGCGAGCATGCGGTGACGGGCACCTGCCTGATCAGCTTCGATCGCAACCGCTACTCGGTTCTCTCGACGGTGGCGCGGCGGACGGTGCAGGTCCGGGCCTATGCCGACCGCATTGTCGTGCGCTGCGGCGAGGAGGTTGTCGCCGAGCATCCCCGCTACTTCGGGCGCAACCGCACGATCTATGACCCCTGGCATTATCTGCCGGTACTGGCCCGCAAGCCCGGAGCGCTGCGGAACGGCGCGCCCTTCCAGGACTGGGATCTGCCGCCGGCGCTGGCGCGCCTGCGCCGCAAGCTTGGCAATGGCGACGATGCCGACCGCCGGTTCGTCCGTGTGCTGTCGGCCGTGCTGACCGATGGTCTGGAGCCGGTCGAAGCGGCCGTCCGCGAGGCATTGGCGACCGGCACGGCGAGCGACGACCTGATCCTCAACATCCTGGCGCGGCGCCGCGAACCGCCGCGACCGCTCACCATCATCACCTCCGAAGACAGCGCCTTGCGCCATCCGCCGATCGCCGACTGCGCCCGTTACGACCAGCTGAGGACCTTCGATGCAGCGGCATGACATGATCGAGGCGATGCGCGGGCTTGGGCTCAAGGGCATGGCGGGCGCGTTCGACGATGCGGTCACCACCGGCCTTCAGCGCCAGCGCACCACGATGGAGATACTGACCGACCTTCTGCGCGCGGAAGCAACACATCGCCATGCTGCCTCGATCCGATACCGGATGGCGGCCGCCCGGCTGCCGGTCGTGAAGGATATCGATGCGTTCCGGTTCGAGGGCACGCCGATCAACGAGGGGCTGGTGCGTTCGCTGCACAGTGGCGCGTTCCTGCCCGCTCGGCGCAACATCGTCCTGGTCGGCGGCACGGGCACCGGCAAAACCCACCTGGCCATCGCCATCGCCGCCAATGTCGTTCGCTCGGGTGCGCGAGGCCGCTACTTCAACACCGTCGATCTGGTGACCCGCCTCGAAGAGGAGGCCAGGATCGGCAAGAGCGGCGCTCTCGCCGCCCAGCTATCCCGCCTCGACCTGATCGTGCTCGACGAACTGGGATATCTGCCGTTCGCCCGCTCGGGCGGCCAGTTGCTGTTCCACCTGATCAGCAAGCTCTACGAGCAGACCAGCGTCATCATCACCACCAACCTCGCGTTCGGCGAATGGCCCACCGTGTTCGGCGATCCCAAGATGACCACCGCGCTCCTTGATCGCGTCACCCACCATTGCGACATCGTCGAGACCGGCAATGACAGCTGGCGCTTCAAAAACCGCAGCTGATCGCCCCCACCGACCTCCGATTAAAAGATGCTTTGCGCTGCGCGCGCCTCCGGTCGGGCTCCGCCCTCCCTACGCCGCGCGCAGCGCAAAGGCGCGTGTCCGATCAACCTTGCGCCATCGTGAAAGGGGGTCCCTTTTGCGCGCCGATAGGGGGTCCCGTTTGCACGCCGATTGACAGTCTTGCGCAGGAAATTCGCCTTGAATCTCCCACAGGCGGGTTCATCGAATATATGTTGGGAGCCTATTACAGCCGTAGCAAATTATCGGCCGACCTTGAATCGGGCTTCTTTTTCGCGCCATTCGGTGTCTTTGCTGCACCGGTTACGACAGCGGCGACGCCGGTGGCGGGTCAGATTTTTCTTGATCAAAAAGATCGAACATTCTCTGGGTTCGGTTCGCTCGCACTAAATCCCACAGAACGACTGCAGCTCAGCCTTGGACTTCGCTATTCCGTTGTCCGCAAGCGTGCGTCTCGTCTCAGTCTTCTGGGCACAGACAATTCCGAACTCACGAATTTCGTGAGCCTGCCGGATACGACGCAAGATACTCTTCGTGCGATCCTGGGCGGCAGTGCTGCCAACTATTCCAATCCTGTAAGGACCGATCGTAAGTTCATGCCTTCGATCAACCTTCGCTACAAGTTCGACGAAGACTTCATGACCTACGCTTCCTATACCAAAGGCTTCAAGGCCGGCGGCTTTGGTGGGTCGTCACTTCCCGATGAATTCGGCCCGGAAGATGTCGATGCCTATGAGGCTGGTGCAAAGTTAAGTCTTCTTGGTCGCAAGCTTTTCCTGTCGATCGCGGCGTTCAGAAGCGAATATAAGGGACTGCAGGAGGCCTCGAACATCTTTACTCCAGCAGGTACGATACTGTCCGTCATTCGAAACGTGGGAGGCGCGCGCTCGCAGGGCATCGAACTGGCTGGTTCCTTTCGTATTTCCTCCGCGCTTTCTTTCAACAGCGAGATGAGCTGGCTGGACGCCAAATATACCAGCTTTGCGAATGCTCCCTGCACGTCCCTGCAGACGCTTATGGTAGGGCAGGCACGTTGCGTTCAAGATCTTTCAGGCAAGCGGCGCCCCTGGGCGCCAACACTGAGCGGAACGGTAGGAGCGTCACTGGCGCTTCCTGTCAGCGAGTATCAACTGCGCATTGATCCCAGTCTTTATGTTTCCAAGGGATATTATCAGTCCGCAACCATAGATGCGATCATCCGGCAGCCTGGCTTTGCCAAGTTGGATGCCGTCATCTCCTTTGGCCCCACCACCCGGGTTTGGGAGGTGTCGCTTATCGGGCGCAACTTGACGAATGAGCGGACCGCCAGCTTCCGCAATAATGTCGGCACGTCCTTTGGGACCGTGTTTGCGGTCCCGGATCGGGGACGGTCGGTGTCGCTCCAAATCTCGTTTCGCCGATAAAGGCTTATCCGCAGGCAAATTGCGCCATTCTGAAGCGATCCGAATTGGCCTCAGAAAATTTGAGCGGCCATATGACAGGATATTAGGCGGCGTGGACAAATTTGAGCCAGTATCTGGCGTTGGCGAGATGGACCATGCCGAGGAAGCTATTGGCCAGTTGGTCGTAGCGGGTTGCGATGGCACGGTTGATTTTGAGGTGCCCGAACATACGCTCGATGCGGTTGCGCTGCTTGTAGAGCGTTCGGTCATGCTCGATCTTCACCCTGCGGTTTGAGCGGCCCGGAATTACGGGCTCTATCTGCCGTTTGGCGAGGTCGGCACGGATTGCGTCGGCATCGTAGCCCTTGTCGGCCAACAGTGCATCAGGTGCGCGTTCTGGCAGGCCGATCAAGGCATCATATGCCTTGCAATCCGCCACTTCACCGCCCGTCAGGATGAAGGCGAGTGGTCGTCCGAGGGCATCAGCCAAGCAGTGAAGCTTACTTGTGAACCCGCCCCGCGAGCGGCCAAGAGCGCGTCGATGAGTCCCCCTTTTCCGCCCGCTGCCGAGACGTGGGCGCGAACGGTGGTGCTGTCGATGCTGTAGTGGCCGCTGTCCGCCATGATCTCGGCCAGCGTCACGGCGACCGCCTCCCAGACCCCGGCCTCGCTCCACCGCCGGAATCGTCGATAGATGGTGTTCCAACTGCCATATTTAGGCGGCACGTCACGCCACGGAGCGCCGCAACGAAGTCGCCAGAGGATGCCATTGATGATGGAGCGGTTCTGTTCGGGCGGCCTGCCTCGACCACGGTTTTCAGGCTCGATGGGCAACAAGGCCTTCAGAACGCGCCATTCTGATTCAGTGAGATCGCCCCTGCTCAAGCCTGCCTCCAAAAAGCAGCCTTGAATCAATCCGCCTGCGCTACGTCAATCGTCTTCGCTGATGGCCGACACCTACAGCGCGGGATCGATAGCAAACCGGACCGGTAGGCGATAAGCTATTTATATGGGAACGCTGAAACTCGAAGATCGCACTGCGGAATACCAGTGGGCAACCGACGTAAACTTCGACGGCATACGTCTGGAGGTGCTCTCAAGCGACGGAACTACACTCTTCGACATCAGCATACCGGATGACGGTCACATCACCGTCAACACCTTCGGCAAGGAAGTTGCCGCAAACCTGATCGAGGCCGCAGTCGAGATCGCCCGTCAGCCGCGATAAGCTCACGCCCGCCAATTTGTCCACGCCGCCTAGAGAAATTATGCGAACCACTTCCGAAATCACGCGCCGCAAGCTTCTGGCTGGAGCCGCGTCGCTCGGCCTCTTTCATGGTCATAAGGCAATCGCACGCAAGCAAACGGCCAATCGACCGAACATCCTTTTCATCATGGCCGATGACATGGGGTATGCCGATCTGGGTTGCTATGGCTCCCATCATATCAGGACGCCCAATCTGGATCGGTTGGCGGCCAATGGCATAAGAATGCTCCAGGGGTATGCCAATTCCGCTGTCTGTTCGGCCACGCGCACGGCCTTGATCACAGGCCGCTATCAATACAGGCTACCCTGCGGGCTCGAGGAACCGATTGCCTTCGGTCACATTGGGCTCCCGCTAGATGTGCCGACCCTTCCTGGCCTGTTGCGGCAGCTAGGCTATCAGACCGCGCTCATCGGGAAGTGGCATCTGGGCGCGATGCCGGATTTTTCTCCCTTGGACCGAGGCTATGATAGCTTTTTCGGTGTTCCGGACGGAGGCAGTGACTATTTCACACATCGGCTCGGCCCCACCGGAAATCTCTATGAAGGAGAAAGGCCGGTCGAGCGCGCCGGATATATGACTGATCTTCTGGGTGAGAGAGCTGTGGCCGACATCAAGAAGATGGCTTCAGATGGTCGGCCGTTTTTCATGAGCCTCCATTTTACCGCGCCACATTGGCCGTGGGAGGGCCCTGAGGATGCGGCGGTCGCCAAATCGCTCTCCAGTCCAATGCATTGGGACGGCGGCAGCCTGAAGACCTACGCGGCGATGGTTGAGTGCATGGACGCAAACGTCGGGCGGATAATCGAGCAGATCGAGCGTCTGGGGATAGCGGATGATACCATCGTCGTCTTCACCAGCGACAACGGCGGCGAGCGCTTTTCCGAAACATGGCCATTTACGGGGGCAAAGACGGAATTGCTGGAGGGCGGACTGCGCGTGCCGTTGATCGTCAAATGGCCGGCGAGGATCAAAGCGGGAACCACCTCGCAGCAGGTGATGATCTCGATGGACTTTGTTCCAACGCTTCTCTCGGCAGCCGGCGCGGACATGCACAATCTTCCGCCGTTCGACGGACAGGATCTCCTTGGGGTCTTGGTTGGTATAGATGCTAATCGAGATCGCACACTCTACTGGCGCTACAAGGCGGCGGAGCAAGCGGCAGTGCGCCAAGGCGAGTGGAAGTATCTTAAAATTCGTGACCGGGAATTCCTTTTCAATCTTACGCAAGATGAGCGAGAGAGGGCGAACCTCAAGGATATTGAACCCGGACGCTTTGCCTCTCTGAAGCAAGCCTTTGCAGAATGGGATGGCACCATGTTGCCATATCTTTCTAGCACAGGCAGCCATGGCATTTCTTCTGACTGGCCCGACCATTATCAGCCGGTCGATCCTATTCCCAATCCGGTCGCTCGCCAATGACGGGCCCCGCCGACCAGTTGCTTTCAGCGGCCTTAGATCGATCGCAAAACTGATCGTCATCAAGTGAGCGCGCTATGGGCGATGGGATCGCCTAGGCGTTTAGGCGGCAGGAGGTCGCGCCCTTCGCTACCTCGGCGGCAACGCAGGTAAGGTAACGAAAAAAAAGGCCGGCTCAAAGGAGGCCGGCCTGTTAAAGTTTAGGAGAGGTTGCCTGAAAGGCACGAAGGTTCAATGCCGTCGTCACCTTCACTTCGCAACTGCGAAAATATTGTTTCGGTTGACTTCAGATCAATCGACTTCGAGTTTTGGTGGCGTTTCAGTATAAGCCTTTGACGGGTGCGAGAGAGCTGGCGTCGGTATTGCCTCGGCGTCGCAGCCCCCTTTTTCGGGTCGAATGCCATCTGCTGTTGCAGCGCATGCGCGACGTCGCTGGCGAACTAACCTAGTGAGCATTTCGACGCAGTAGATTAGCGGATTAGCTTGTCGCTACGGAAAGCCCGAAAGTTGAGTTTGGTGTCCTCCTCGTGAGCGATGGACCAAACAAGCCGTATCGGTGCAAAATCCGCCCAACAGCATTCTCTCTCCTGCAATGCATCGATTCGCTTCTGCGAGGCCACATGCTTGCGGATGCGACGGCCGTCCTGGGCTCCCTCGATATCGTGTTCGGCGAATGTGACCGCTAAGTGAGTGTGGCTGCACTACATTCTGCCCTTGGGTCTTTCGGCAAGCGGGCTCGTTACCTGGCTCGGGGACAATTCTTTGGCCCGGCACGAGGGCCGTTTAGTTCTCCACTTTTACTGTCCGTCAGAAATGGAGGGGGCTATCTGCGCTGTCGCCGAATCTCTGGAGGGTCTCAGGTCGACGTCCAGGGACGTATTGCGCCCTCCTTAATCAATCGGAGCCGGGCATGGGGGCGTCGATAACATCAGTATTCGGCAGTCGAACAATCGAGGTTGTGGGACGCGGGAAGCCTTGAGCGGACGCGGCTTGCTTTGCGATTCGATCTGCGTAATGCTCTCGGGCACAGCATGAACAAAAATCGAACATTGCTGGATCTGGCCCACCGAATTCACAACCTAGCTGAAGCCAGTCGGCAGGAAGGGGAGGGTGGTGAGGATTTTGATTTAATTTGTTGAATCTAAAGGAGAAAATTTCCCGAAATCGCAGCTCAACGATAAGTGGGGTAGATTTTGGGGTAAAAATAACGAGCAGGCTGAGATTCCTATTAAAATCAGGTGTTTAGCACCACTTTTTAGGAGCTGCCGGGCCCACCAAAACTACCATTCGGACTGTTCCATGCTATCAATAATCCCTTGTGAAAAAAATTATACGGCCATGAGCGTTCAGAATGGTCCATAGCAGTTTGAAACTGTTCACGAATGGGGGGTAGATTTGGGGGTGTCGGAACTCCGATTTTGGGGTATTTTTCCGATGGCACTCACACATAATCAGATTGCAAACGCCAAGCCCGCATCACTGGATTATAAATTGTTTGATTCGCAAGGCTTGTTCCTGATCGGCTCGCCGGCGGGATACTGGCCTGCTGCCGGTTTGGCGGAGACCAAGACAGGCTCATTCAAGCTACACCAGCTTGTGTTTCGAAGTCGATGGGGCTGACATACCCCAAGGTCGAGTGTCGGCGTGTCGGATTGTAAAATCTCTCGATATAATCGAACATATCGGCTCTGGCCCGATCTCGCGGCCGGTAGACCTTCCTCCTGATCCGCCCGGTTTTGAGAGAGGAGAAGAAGCTTTCCATCGCGGCATTGTCCTTCATCAAGCGCTGGAACTGCTCGCTGGTATATTGGCTACCTTGGTCCGAGTGGTGCAGCAGGGTATCGGCTTACCACGGCGCCAGATCGCCATGATCAGGACATCCGTCACCAACTGGGCCGTCATGGTGACGCTCATCGTCCAGCCCACCACCCGGCGGGAGAACAGGTCGATGACGGCGGCGACATAGAGACAGCCCTCGGCTGTCCAACTCCGGCATATATTTCGGTGGCTCCATGCCGCGTCAATCGCTGGTTCCTGCGCATGGATGATTGCGTCCAAGAAACGAAGCGATCAAGTCGGCGACTTGTCCAGGGCGCTCCATTTGGACGAAATGCCCTACGCCTTCCAATATGACCGGCGGCGCAGCTTGAGGGAGCATCGAGGTCATTTGTTCGACCATCGATTTCATTCCGGGGAAATGGAGGACTATGTCGCGATCACCGCTGATATAGAGCGCTGGAACATCAACCGCGATGTCCGCCCATCCGGCGAGCAGTTCCCAGTTGCGATGTAGGCTGCGATAGGTATTGAGCGCGCCACGAAAGCCCGTCCTGGCAAAGGATGACGCATAGATATCCAGTTCCTGCTCGGTCAGCAGATTGGCCGATGTCGGGGGTTCTTCCAAGCCGTCGATCAGGCGTCCGTTCGCCCCCAGCCGCATGATGGGAACATCCGTGCCGGGCCGTCCGCCCCAATTGGTATAGAACAGCCTGCGTAGAAAGGCTTTCGGATCGCTATCCAGCTCCCGCTCGGCGACGCCCTCCTGCAGAAAGTAGAGCATATAAAAGTCGGGCGGCGCATTGGCCGCGAGTAACTGAGGCAGGCTTGCGTCACCGCGCGGCGTAAAGGGGATGGACAGCGAAACGATAGCGCCAAACCGATCCGGGCGCAGCCGCACGATCGTCCAGCCGACTTCAGCACCCCAGTCATGCCCGACCACCGCCACCCGCCCATGGCCAAGATGATCGAGCAACGCGATCAGATCGCCCAAAAGGTCGAACCCGCTCGCTTGGTCTGGGCCTGGGGCGGCCTGGCTGTCGCCAAAACCGCGCAGATCGGGTGCTATGACGCTATAGCCTGCGGCCACCAAATGCTCCATCACCGGGCGCCAACCGATCCAAAGGTCGGGAAATCCGTGCAGCAGCAATATCGCCGGCCCTTGGCCAGCGGTAACGAAATGATAGCTGAGACCGTTAAGTTCAGCTTTATGGTGGACAAATTCGACCATGATTTCAACGCGCCGACAGAAAGGCGTTGAAAAATTCTGTTAGTTCGCCGCGCGCTGTCAACGGCAGCACATTGGCGACATATTGGTCCGGCCTGACGATCACCATGCAACCGCTATCCCGATCAATCCCGCGCATGGCGTAAATATCTTCGCCTGATTCAATGTCGGGGCAGAAGATCTTTTCCCGATCCCTGAGAGCGAATTTCCCTTTTTCAGGCAACAAGAAGGCGTGGATGGATTCCAGGGCGAGATCGTGATGCGGTTGCTGGAAAACCGCCCGGACATCGATAACATTGTCCTTGTCCGCCTGCGTCGGCGTGCAGCGGCGAATCGGCGAGGCGGGATCGGTTTCGAGGAAATTGCAAAGTTGCCATAAGGCCGAATTGCGATCCGTCGGAGCTGCACGATCGGCAAAGAGAAATATCCGCCATCGGCCGTCCGCCAGGATGGTGTGCCCAAGATGCATCGGCTTGGCATCCGCCAGACGAATGACAGGCGCAGAATGAAAGCGCATACCGATCGGAAATCCGGTTGCAAGCGGTTGGTACGTGGGCGCGCCGGTCAAGAGCGAGGGTGTGTAGCGGGTCGCCGTGCCCGCAGTGTAACAGCCCTGACGGACGAAATAATCCTGTATGTCCTCTGGTGCAACGCCATCCCCGTGTGGATCGTCGGGATTTTTGAGCGGCGCACTGAGCATCCCAGCCCATTCCCGGTCGAAATCGATCAGTTCCTTGGCGATCGCCCGGCGTTCGGCCGAATAGGTCGTAAGGATGTGGCCGGGCGACTGGCCACGCAATACGGCGGCAAGTTTCCAGCCAAGATTAAAGGCATCCTGCATGGATACATTCATGCCCTGTCCTGCCTTTGGGCTATGTGTATGGCAGGCATCGCCAGCGATGAAAACGCGCGGTATCCGCTCTTCACCGTCTTCCGTTGCGACATCGTCGAAGCGGGCGCATAGACGCTGGCCGATTTCGTAGATCGACCACCAGGGCGTGTTCCTGACTTCGAAAGAGTAGGGATGCAATATCTGGCGTGCTGCGTCGATCATCTGGTCTAGCCCGATATTGCGGTGTGCCGCACGCTCGTCCGCCTCCAGCTTGTCAAGTTCGACGTAGAAGCGCGACAAATAGCCGCCCTCACGGGGTATGAGGACAATGCTGCCGCCGCCCGGAGAACGAACCAGTGCCTTCTTGCGCAAATCGGGAAAGTTGGTTTCGACCAGCACGTCCATGACACCCCATGCCTGATTCGCCGAATCCCCCTCCAGCGACAGGCCAAGGGAGCGCCTGACTTCGCTTCGTGCGCCATCGCACCCGACGGCGAAGCGGGCCTTTACGATATGCTTCTCGCTATCTTCGCCGCTAGTGCGCACAAAGGTTGCCGACACCGGATGGGACGCAGTTTCGTCCTTGTCGATATGAAGATCGGCAAGGCGCCAGCCATAGCAAGGCTCCAGTCGATTGGCGGATTTCCGCATATTTTCAAGATAGAAGCCATGCACGCGCGCCTGGTTCAATATGACGTGGGGAAATTCCGAAAGGCCTGGCTCGGTATCCTTCACCCAGCCTCCACGCACGATACCCTGCGATGGATCGGTCGCCGGTCGCCAGAATGTCGTTTCATTGACCCAGTGCGCTTCGCGCAAAACCTGTTCGGCAAAGCCGAATGTGTTGAACATTTCTACCGTTCGACAGGCGATGCCGTCGGCCTGGCCCAATTCGAGGGGACCGTCCTTTTGATCGACGATGCAGGTGTTGATTTCCGGGAAGGCCGCCAGTTGCGCCGCCAGGGTCAGGCCCGCGGGGCCGCAGCCGACGATCAGAACATCGACCTGGGCCGGAAGGGCGTGACCCTCGCCTTCCTTCGCTGCGCCGGCAGGCGATAGGGGCATCAGGTCAGGGTCGCCCACCTTGAAACCGTCATAATGAAATTGCATGATTTTTGGCTCCTGAATATTCTGAGTTTGTGAATCTGGGGCGCCTTGGGCGCGTTGAAGGCAGCGATGGGTGCTGTTATTCCGGGTGAGTGGGCGCGCAATCATGCCGGTGCGGAGGCTTGGTTTCCCGGACGAAAGGCGCGATGCCGGTCGCGATCAGTGCCAGCCCCGCCGCCAGCATAAGCGGCGTATCGTCACCGATTCGGTCGGCAAGCCAGCCTGCCAGGATGGGGCCGATGGCCCCTCCGCCCAGCTGCGCTACTGCAATCACAAGTCCCGTGGCCGTCGCAGCGTCGGCAGGCTGGACGCTTTCTTGCGGCACAGTCGCCATTATCAACGGAAATGTGCCCAGCATCAGGCAACCAATCAGCAGCGTGGCGCCGATGACCCAGGGATTTGCGCCCGCATAAAGCGCGCCCAGCGGGGCAATCGCGCCGATGGCGCTGAAGATCATGATCGCCGTGCGTCGACCATGACGGTCCGAAATAGCGGGAACGATGACGGCGGATATGACGCCAGCTACGCCGATCAGGCTCATGACAAGGCTCATCTGGCTCGACGAAAACTGCAGATTTCGTATCAGGTAGAGCGGCAAAAAGGTAAGCATGACGAAGAACCAAGCGACCGCCGCCAACGCAATAAGCGTGCACAGAACAAGGTTGCGATTACCCAGCAAATGACGCCAGGCATGTGCGCCGTTTCGTTGCGATTGACCATTTTCTGAAGGTGGTGAAGGCGCGGCCTGCGCTGCGATGGCAGGCTCGCGAATGAACCGCAGGATCAGCAAAGCGATGATGAGGCCGGGAATACCGGCGACCAGAAACGCCCAGCGCCACCCAGCGTTTTGAGCGACCGCGATCAGGATGATCGGTCCCACTAGCGTGCCCAGCAATTGTGCGCCGAAATTCTGCACGATCCCCATGTTGAAACCGCGCCGCGACGGGGTGGACTCGACCATGACGATGGCCTGCTTGATCGGAATGACCGGACCTTCCGCAAGGCCGATGAGAATCCGCGCGATCAGCAAGGTCGCAAAGCCCATTGCCGCTGCACTCAAACCGGAAAGCAGGGCGAAACAGGCAAAGGCGGCTACCAGGAAAGGTTTGCGCTTTCCCAGACGATCGGATGCGCGCGCCATCAGAAGGCCGCCAATGGCCCAGCCGACCAGTACCGCCGAACCGATCATGCCGATCTGGCTGCTGCCCAGCGCAAAGTCCGTCGCGATAAAAGGCATGAGGTAAAAGACTGCCTGGGCATCCAGCGCCGCCACGCCGCCTGCCGCAGTCAATATCATAACCATTTTATCTTCGTACCGTAACGACCGACCGCCTGATGACTCCGGTTCTCGGCGGCGATGTTCCTGCCCGAACAGTACAGTTTCATTCTCTCGATACCGATCCTGCACCGATTCGTCCCTCCCACATGCGCTGTCATATCCGTGGCGCTTGAACCTTATATAGCAGATAATAGTCGTAATATGAGAAAAATGATAATCTATTTATCCCGTAAAACGAAAAATAATTGACCTTTGTGTTGAATTGGCCTAATTCGAGTGCGACACGCCGACAGGGCGGGAACATTGAGGAGGGGAAGATATGATCCGGGCTAAATCGCATTTGGGCGCAGGCGCGCGCGGGCGGGTGCATAGGGCGACGCTGGTTTGCACTACCGCTCTTGCGCTATCTATGACATCGGCGGCCTTCGCGCAGGATGCTGCGCCCGTCGCGCAGGCCCAGCGCCCGGAATCCTCGGACCAAGGCGATGCGAGCGCACAATCGCCAAGTGCCGACATCGTCGTTACAGCGCGTTTCCGGTCGGAGACCGTGCAGCAGACGCCAATTTCCATCACCGCGCTGAGCGGTGATGCTCTAACGCAGCGCGGGGTTCAGGGGGTTGAAGGCATCGCCAGGTCCGCGCCTAATGTCACCCTGGAAAAAAACACGGCCGGCTATGGCAAGTCGGTGATCGCCTATATTCGCGGCGTGGGGCAAAGTGATTTCCTGCCCGCATTTGAACCGGGCGTCGGCATCTATATTGATGATGTCTATCAGGGCACGCTCTTTGGTTCCTTGTTTGATTTTGCCGATGTGGCGCAAGTCGAAGTGTTGCGCGGTCCGCAAGGAACATTGTTCGGCAAGAATAACGAAGGTGGTGCGATCCGCGTCAGCACGCGCAAGGCGCGCGGCGACAATAGCGGTTATATCGAAGCCGGCCTGGGCAGCTACAACCGGATGACGATGAAGGGGGCGTTCGACTTCTCGATCGTTCCGGACAAGATGTTCCTGCGCATCGCGGGGGGCTTCAACAAGGTCGATGGTTATATGGACACGATTGATTTCGCGTGCGCCAACCCGACCCTTGCGGGCGCCATTCCGCGCCAGGTTCCGCAAAATGCGGAAGGCAACTGCAAAACCGGGACTTTGGGTGGGCAGCAGACCTATGTCTTGCGCGGCAATTTGCGTATCCTTCCCACCGATGATCTTGAAATCAACATCAACGGCGATTTGCTGGAAGATACCGGCGAGCCTGCGGCAGAAAAGCTGATCGACGTGAATACGGAGGGCACCTCTCCTCTCGCGCTTTATCAGAATGGATCGCCCCTCGGCCCCAATCCGACCGGCTATGGCATACCGTTCGACAAGCGCTTCATCACGGCCGACAAATATAGCAGCTATGTCAATTTTACGGATACGCGCAACAATCTCGCTTTTCCACGAGTCAGCAATGTTCGGTCATGGGGCGTGTCCGGCAAAGTCGATTGGTCGATCAACCCGGATCTGAAACTAACCAGCATATCGGCCTATCGCGCTTACAAGGGCGAATATGTGGAAAATTGGGCCGGCGCCCCGATCCATATCAACACCAATTATTTCAAGCCGACGCATTGGCAGTTCAGCCAGGAATTGCGGCTGAGCGGCAAAGTGTCCGACATCGCCGAATGGACAGTCGGGGGATATTATTATGACGCCAAGACGGAATTGAACGACTATATTTACATCCCGCTCGTCAATTTTGCTTTTTATGGTGTCGATCCGGTCAAGGACCGCGACAAATCGGCCTTTGCCCATGTCGTCCTTCACCCGATCGAAAAGCTGGCGATCGAGGGTGGTCTTCGCTATTCCGACGTGACCAAGACATATACGTTCAATCGCTACGTCCCCAATTCAGGTAACCCGCCCGCAACGCTGCCGGGGTTTGAAAATAACCCCAGCGTGCGATCCGGCACCAAGCGTGTCGATTATCGACTGTCGGCGCAATATACGATCAGCCGCGATGTGATGGCGTTTGCCGTGTTTTCGACCGGCTTCAAGGGACCTGGCGTCAATCCGCGCCCATCGAGCGCCGCTGAACTTCTGCCCTTTGGCGAGGAAGACCTCAAATCCTATGAAATCGGGCTGAAGACCGAATTGTTCGACCGGCGGGTGCGCGCGAATATCGGCGCCTATCGCAGCGACTACAAAAATCTGCAGTTGACGGTTACGCGTACATTGCCCAGCGGCGTGCCAGGTTCCATCACCGCCAACGCCGGCAGTGCTCGTATTCAGGGGCTGGAGGGCGAATTCACGATCGAACCCGTCGATGGTCTCAACATCAATGCATCTGTCGGCTATCTCGACTTCAAATATCTCGACCTTGGGGATGCCGCCAATCAGGTCGGGGGTCCGTGCGCCACGTGCACGACGCCCTTCGTCCCCAAATGGTCCATAGGCGCGGGCGCGCAATATCAGTTCGATTTGGGCGGCCATGGCACGTTGACGCCCCGGATCGACTATTCCTACAAATCCAAGACCTATAATGACGTATCCAACTTCGAGCCTGGCGCTATTCCGGGATATGGATTGTGGAATGGCAGGATCAGCTACGTTTCCCAGGACAAGGGATGGGAAGTTGCGCTGCAGATATATAATGCTGCCGATAAACATTATTTCGTGAACAAGTTTCAGGGATATAATGCCTTGGGCACTTTGCTCGGCCAGCCTGGACTGCCCAGAACATATCTTCTGTCGCTGAAACACAATTTCCAGTGATCATGCTTTGCCCCGGTGTCAGCATCGTAGCTGCGCCGGGGTGAACACTACGCACACATTCGACTTTACTCATGCGGAGAGGTGACAAGATGCACAGGCTTTTGATCGACGGCAAGCTCGTCGATGGCGCCCGGACGATGGAGGTTGTCAACCCGGCGACCGGCAAGGCCTTCGCATCCTGCGCCCGCGCGGATGCGCAACAACTTGATGACGCTGTAGCGGCGGCGAAGGCGGCCTTTCCCGCATGGGCGGCGCGGCCTTTCGCCGAACGCAGACAATTGCTGGAAAGCTATGCTGATGCGATCGACGCGCGGAAGGATGAATTTGCACGCCTGCTGACGCGCGAACAGGGCAAGCCTCTGCCGCAGGCTGCCTACGAGATGGAAGGGGCTATCGCTCTGTTGCGGACATTTGCGGCGATGGAACTGGGTCTGGAGGAGATCCGCGACGATGGCGCGACGAGATTGATCCGGCAATGGTCGCCACTGGGCGTCGTCGCGGCCATCACTCCCTGGAACTTTCCCATGCTGCTGCTGATGATGAAGCTGGCGCCTGCGCTTTCGGCAGGTAATACGATGGTCGCCAAGCCTGCGCCCACTACGCCGCTCACCACGTTGTTGCTGGGCGAAGTCGCCGCGACCATTTTGCCGCCTGGCGTCCTGAACATCATTGTCGATGATAATGATCTGGGTGGTCAACTGACGACGCACCCGGACGTTGCCAAAGTGTCGTTCACAGGATCGACGGCCACAGGCAAGAAGGTGATGCACAGCGTTGCAGACACGCTCAAACGCCTCACCTTGGAACTTGGCGGCAATGATGCCGCCATCGTGCTGGACGATGCCGACGTCGATGTCGTCGCCCCGGCGATCTTCCAGGCGGCCACGCTCAATGCAGGACAAATCTGTCTGGCCGCCAAGCGCGTCTATGCGCCAGCGTCGCTGTACGACGCATTATGTGATGCGCTGGCCAAACTTGCAGCGGACGCCGTCGTTGATGATGGTGACAAGCAAGGGACGCAGATCGGCCCCATCCAGAACCGCGCGCAGTTTGAAAAGCTCAAGGGATTTCTCGATGACGCCCATAGCAGCGGGTCGGTGATCGCAGGCGGCGCCCCGCTCGATCGCGACGGATATTTCATTGCGCCGACGATTGTGAAGGACATAGGCGACGATGCCCGGCTGGTGCGCGACGAACAGTTCGGGCCGATCCTGCCGATCCTGGCCTATGACACAATAGAGGATGCGATCGCCCGCGCCAACGACAGTGAATATGGCCTGGGCGGCACGATATGGACGTCCAATCCCGAACGCGCCATCGCCGTCGCCTTGCAGATCGACAGCGGAACCGTCTGGATCAACAAGCATCTGGACTTGCCCTTCGACGTCCCCTTTGGTGGCGCAAAACAGTCCGGTTTCGGGGCGGAGCTTGGCCGTGAAGGGCTGGAGGAGTTCACGCAATCCAAGATCGTGAATGTCGCGCTTTGAAGATGGAGCAGCTCCAATGGCAATGATAACCGGGGGCGAACTGGTCGTTCGCACGCTCCGCAAGGCCGGGGTCGAAACGATGTTTGGGCTGCATGGCGCACATATCGATACGGTCTTTCAGGCCTGTCTCGATCATGACCTGCCGATCGTCGACACGCGACATGAAGCGGCGGCCGGTCACGCGGCTGAGGGTTATGCCCGCGCCAGCGGACGCCTTGGCGTTGCGCTTGTGACCGCAGGCGGCGGATTTACCAATGTCGTCACGCCGATCGCCAACGCGCATCTCGATCGCACGCCCTTGCTCGTCATCACAGGATCGGGCGCCTTGCGGGACGATGAGACGAATACGCTACAGGCCGGCATCGATCAGGTCGCCATCGCGTCGCCCATCACGAAATGGGCGCATCGGGTCATGGCCACCGAGCATATTCCGCGCCTGATGATGCAGGCGATCCATATCGCCATGACGGGACCGCGTGGTCCGGTGCTGATCGACATTCCCTGGGACATTCTCATGAACCAGGTCGATGAAGATAGCGTGGCGATCCCGCCTCTCGTCCTGCCGGTACAGGGGGCAAGGCCCCATCCGGCGGATGTTGAACAGGCGCTGGATATTCTCGAAATGGCCGAGCGGCCGATCATCATAGTCGGCTCCGAAGTTTCCCGCACAGGGCGCAGCGCGGCGCTGGCGGCGCTGGCGCAGGCAACCGCTGTTCCCGTGTTCGCCGACTATGAAGGGTTCAATCAACTGGCGGATCTGCCCGATGCCCTGCGCGGCGGGCTGATCCAGAATCTCTATGGCTTCGCCAAGCAGGACAGCGCGCCCGACGCTGTGCTGATGCTCGGCACACGCTTCGGCCTCAACACGGTGCATGGGTCGGGCCAGCTAATCCCCCAATCGGCCAAAATCGTGCAGATTGACCCCGATGCGCGTGAACTCGGCCGGCTGCAAGCCATCGTACAGGGAATGGTCGCCGATGTGGGCGGTGCGATAGATGCATTGGCCGAGGCGGCTGCAAGCCGTGAAGCGCGCGATCGATCCTCTTGGACATCGCGCGTCCGGCAACTGACCGATAAACGCTATGACAGCATCGACCGGCAATCGAGCGAGGGTCATCTGTTTCACCCGTTCCGCGCTTCGCAAGTGATTGCGCGTCATGTTGATCGCAATGTAACGGTGGTAGCGGACGGGGCGTTGACCTATCTTTGGTTGTCGGAAGTCATGAGCCGGGTCACACCGGGCGGTTTCCTGTGCCATGGCTATCTGGGATCGATGGGGGTGGGCTTTGGCATGGCGCTGGGCGCGCAGGCCGCCGACCTCAAGGCTGGCAAACGCACCATACTCGTCACGGGTGATGGATCGGTTGGTTATAGCATCGGCGAATTCGATACGCTGGTTCGCAAGCAACTGCCGTTGATCGTCATCATCATGAACAATCAGAGTTGGGGGGCGACGCTCCATTTTCAGCAGCTTGCGGTCGGGCCCAACCGGGTTACGGGCACCCGGTTGGAAAACGGCGCCTATGAAAGCGTGGCGTCAGCTTTTGGAGCGGATGCTTACAGGGCCGATAGCGCGGAAAGCCTCGATGCGGCCTTGACGCAAGCATTGTCCAGCGCGCGCCCGGCCTGCATCAACGTGACTGTCGCGCTGGATCCCATCCCGCCCGAAGAATTGATCCTGATCGGCATGGATCCTTTTGCATGAGCGGCGCCATATTCCGCGCCACCGATCAAAGGAGGCCCGCTTGACCTTGCTGACGTTCGGACAGCCCGATGATGGCATTATCCAGATGGCCTATACCGTGCCGGACCTGGACGCCGCGATGCAATCTTTCACCGCGGATCTTCACGTGGGTCCATGGTTCGTTTTTCGGCAGCTTTCAGGGCCTAATCCGCTCTATCGCGGCGCTCGGTCGCACGCGCGCAACGATATCGCCCTGGGTTTTGCAGGACATATGCAGATCGAGCTGATCCAGCCGCTCGATGACAAGCCATCGGTCTATCAGGAGACGATCGCGGTCAATGGCCATGGCTTTCACCATTTCGGCGTTGCGACCCGAACATTCGACCGGGCCTGCGCAGCGCACAGCGCCAAGGGATATGATCTCGCCTTCACCGATGCCGTGGAGGGTGTAGGCCGCATCGCTTATTTCGACACCAGAGGCGTGTTACCCGGTATGCTCGAACTTATCGAGGCGTCGAGCGAACTCGAAGCGCTGTTCGGAATGATCCACGCAGCGTCGGTAGACTGGGACGGGCGCTGCCCGGTCCGCGAAATACCGTCTGGAGACAGGATATGACAGCTATGCTCGAAGGAAAAGTCGTTGCCGTGACCGGCGGCGCAAGCGGGATCGGTCGGGGAATTGCGCTGGCTGCTGCCCGGCATGGGGCAAAGGCCGTCATCATCGGCGATCTTCACGATCAGCCGCGCGAAGGCGGTGAGACAACCCACGCCTTGATTGCGTTATCGGGTGGCACAGCGTCGTTCCGCAAGGCCGATGTCACTTCGCGCGCCGACATGGACGCCCTCGTCGCCGAGGCCGAGGCATTTGGCGGCATTGACCTGATGGTCTGCAATGCCGGTATAGCCGTTCCGGACGACGGGCCGGAAATTGCGCCGGACGTGTTTCGCAAGCTCATTGCCATCAATCAGGAAGGCGCGCTGCTGAGCGCGCAGGCAGCCATTGCCGCGATGATCGCGCGCGGCAAAGGCGGTAGCGTGGTGATGATTTCCAGCATGGGCGGTTTGCGCGGGGCCGGCTTTACGACCGGGTACAGCGCGACCAAAGGCGCGGTGAATATGATGACGGCGGCTTTGGCCGATGCCCATGGTCCCCAGAATATCCGCGTGAACGCTGTTTGTCCCGGCCTCATCCACACGGCGCTGATTGAATCGTCTCCCGCTGTCGCCGCTGCGATCGAACCCATGTGCCAGCGGATGCCGTTGCGACGCCTGGGTCAGCCTTCGGAAGTCGGTGATGTGGTCGCCTGGTTAGGTTCACCATTCTCGTCCTTCGTCACCGGGGTCACTTTGCCGGTGGATGGTGGGCAGACGGCGATATTGTAGGGAAGGAACGACCATGGATGCGTTGGCAAACAAGGCGGCGATCGTCACCGGTGCCGGTTCGGGCATAGGCCGGGCCAGCGCCTGTGCAATGGCGCGATCGGGCGCGCATGTCATGGTGTCCGACATCGACGAATGGTCGGCAATGGAAACCGTGCAGATCATTCGGGACGCCGGTGGCATTGCGCAGGCCTGCTGTGGCGATGTGACGCAGGCGGAATTTGCCGAACGGCTGGTGGCGGCGACCATCGCAGCGTTCGGAGCTCTGGACATCGCGCACAATAATGCGGGCGTTGAAGCCGCGATGGCTCCGGTTGGGGATGCGCTGGAAGCTGATTTCGACCGGGTCATCGCGGTAAACCTAAAAGGGGTTTGGCTGTGTATGCGTGCTCAAATTCGGCAGATGTCCGTTCGGGGCAAGGGGGCCATCGTCAACACAGCTTCCGTTGGGGGGCTTGTGGGTGTTCCGGGCAATGCCGCCTATAGCGCGGCCAAGCATGGCGTGGTTGGATTGTCTAAATCGGCGGCGGTGGAATATGCAACGGCGGGTATTCGGATAAACGCCCTTTGCCCTGGTCTGACCAGGTCGGGCATGACTGACCGCCTGTTTGCCGCCCGTCCAGAATTGAAGCAGCAAATCATGCCGCCGATGCAGCGTTTGGCAGATCCGGCCGAAATAGCGGCGACCGTCGTCTTCCTGCTGTCCGACGTGGCGTCGTACATGACTGGACAGGCGATCGCGGTCGATGGGGCCGCCACAGCGATCTAAACATAGTGATTACAGGAGCATGGCAATGCGAGCATATATTGACATGAAGCCAGGCAGCGAACCGCTTTATTGGGAAGATGGCGCACATTTTCAGGCATGGTATCCGGTATCCGAAGCAAAGGCGCTTCAGGCAGGCAAGATCATCGGCCGCCAGTTTCTCGGCTCCAAAATCATCCTTTACCGCGATGCGCAGGGACGCCCGGTGGCGCAGACGGCCTATTGCGCACATCTGGGCGCGGATCTGTCGGACGGCGATATGGTTGATGGACAGGTGCGTTGCCCCTATCATCATTGGCGCTATGGTCCTGATGGTCATTGCACTCACATCGCGTCCGGCCACCGCCCGCCGCGTTCGGCACGCCTGTTCAACTATCCTGTCGCGGAAAAATGGGGGCTTATCTGGGTTTTCAACGGGACAGAGCCGCTTTACGAAGTGCCCAGTTTCGACGGTGACGAGAGCGATTATCTGTTCACTGCGCGTGAGCGGCCCGATGTCATCCTGACCGATAGCTGGATACAGGGAACCAACGGGCTTGACTTTCAACACCTCACCGCCGTTCACAATATGCCTGAAACGGCAAAGCCGGGCGAAGTCACCTTTAACGAATTCACGATCGAATATCCGCTGACATTCATGTCGCCTGACGGGTTTAATCGCATGTATGCCGCCAATTGCCTGGTGTCACACTGGACATTGCCGCTGCCCACCAATTGCTATGTCATTTTCTGCACAAACGCACCGGAGCCGGGCCGTTCGGAATCCTTTTGGGTTGCCGCGGTAAAGCAAATGCCCGATGAAACCCGCGCGCAGGCAGAGGAACGGCTCGCCGCACTCGACCAGTTTCTGTTCGGATTTTTCGGGGAGGACGAATATGTCCTCAACGGGCTGCGACTGCGGCTGCCGGGCAAGGCGAAGTTGATAAAAGACGATTTCTATCTAGGAAAATTCTTTACCTGGCTGGATCGCTTTCCAAGAGCGGCTCCGCTGGACTGACGAGCGCAAGGCCCGGTGCGCCGTCCCCACCAGCGTCCTGGACCGCGTTCGACCCATGACAATCTTGCTGGAAAGCCAACGGATTTGGCCGACATCATGCACCACTCCATTGCCTGATGTCGGCAGTTGCGGCATGGTCGTTCGGATGATTGGAGAGAAAGTCGATATGGCTTGGATCGCGAAGGCCATGATGCGGGGCATGGCATAATGGCGGCGACTGCCGATCGAGTCTTGGGCGTGCTCGACCTTTTCAGCGGCGATCAGGCGGAATGGACGGTGGAAGAGGCGGCAGATGCTTTGCAACTCCCGGTCAGTACCGCCTATCGTTATTTTCGCAGCCTGTCGAAGTCCGAACTCATCGTCGCCTATGCTGCTGGCCGATACGTCCTTGGGCCGGCCATTATCCAGCTGGATCGCCAGTTGCGACTGAACGATCCCTTCATTACGGCTGCTCAGCCGGAAATGGCGCGGCTGGCCGCCGTTATCGGTGGCAACGCAGTCGTCATGCTCGCTCGGCTCTACCATGATAAGGTCATCTGCGTTCACCAGGAAGAAGTCGGGACATTGGGTGGCGTCAGTTATCAAAGGGGCCGCCCCATGCCTCTGGATCGCGGCGCCGCATCGAAAGTGATCCTGGCCAACATCAATGCGAAAATGATGCGGGGGCTTCCCGGTTTGACGCAGGGGCAGGCCAGCTCGGATCAGCGACCTGTGGACCCGGATCTTCGCGCCAGATTGCGTCAAATCCGCCAGCAGGGCTTCGCCGTCACGGAAGGCGAGATTGACGAAGGGAAAAGAGGTATCGCCGTGCCGGTATTTCGCGCCGATCAGTCGCTTGAAGGCAGCCTGTCCCTTGTCATGGAACAGTCGCGGCCTGATCAGGCGGCAACAATCGAAGCGCTGATAAATGCGCGTAAAGCGATCGAGGCTACTATCGCGATCCGGGCGACGATCATTCCGGCAGACACATGCGAATATGAGCAGGGTTCCTGAATAATCGGGTCTGCAACCTATTGTAATCAATCAAAATCATGTATCGCTGTGGGGCGCGCATATCCCCACTCCGCATATTTCCTGGCGACGACTTCCGTCAGAACGACAATTTCTGGTGAGTGGTCGCCAAAGCGATGGCTCATGATAATGGGCGATGTGACGGGCTCGACCAATTCTCGATAGGCGACATCGTGGCTGCGCGCGCGGCGGACGGACTCCGGCACGATTGCCATTCCTTCCTCGGCGGCGACGAGACCGATCGCAATCTGCAACTCGCGCGCTTCATGCGCGATCCGGGGTTCGACGGCATGGTCGCGGAACAGCGAGATCACCTGGTCTGCATAACTGGGCCTTGGTTGGCGCGGATAGATGATTTGCGGTTCGCGGGCCAGTTCGCGAATGGATACCGGGCCGCTCTGCCTGGCAAGCGGATGGTCGATCGGAAAGGCGGCGATCAATTGCTCATTGCGCAAGACGATCCGTCGGACGGCAGGATCGTCAAAGCGAATTCGCCCGAACCCTACGTCGATCCGCCCTTCCTTCAATGCTGTAATCTGTTCCAGCGTCGTGCTTTCCACCATGACCAACTCGACATTTTCGGCTGCCTTGCGATATTCGCGGATCAGTTCGGGCAGGCGGGCATAGATGGTCGATGCCACGAAGCCGATAACAAGCTGTCGGCGCTTGCTCGTCGCAGCGGCCTTCATCATCATTTCCATGTCTTCCATCCGGGACAGCATCTGCAATGCCTGGACATAAAGCAGTTTGCCCGCGGCGGTCAGCCGCAAGGGCCGGGTTGATCGGTCCAGTAGGGTGGATCCCAAATGGCTTTCCAGTTGCTGAATGGCGCGGGAAAGGGGCGGCTGCGCGATATGGAGCCGGGCCGCAGCACGGTTGAAATTTCCTTCATCCGCGATGGCGACAAAATAACGAAGAAGGCGCAAATCCAGCATCGATCATACCTCCAGGGTATGAACATAGTACCGCATTGATCTTTGAACTTGCAAGGCGAAAGCGGTAGGCAAAGTGTCGGAAACCCAGACAAGCGGGTCTGAATATGCGGGAGAGTGACCGTCATGGCGATGCTGGATCATGCCGATACCTTCATTGTTGATGTACCGACGATCCGACCACATGTGCTGGCGATGGCGACCATGCACGCACAGACGATGGTGATTGTGCGCCTGGTGGACGCCGATGGGGTCGACGGCGTAGGCGAAGGCACAACGATCGGCGGTCTGAGCTATGGCGAAGAAAGCCCGGAAAGTATCAAGTCCGCGATAGACACCTATATCCTGCCTATCTTGAGACACTGCGACATCGCCTGCGTCGCCGCAACGATGGCCAAGGTCGAAAAATCGGTGAGGGGTAACCATTTCGCCAAATGCGCGGTCGAAACGGCACTGCTCGACATGGCCGGCAAACGGCTGGGCGTTCCCGTGTCAGAGTTGATCGGTGGTGGCCGGGTGCGCGACAGCCTGCCCGTCGCCTGGACACTGGCCAGCGGCGACACCGCGCGCGACATTGCCGAGGGCGAGGAGATGCTCGATCGCCGGCGCCATCGCATCTTCAAGCTGAAGATCGGAAAGCGCGAAGTGCGCGACGACGTCGCCCATGTTGGCGCCATCTGCAAGGCGCTGGGCGACCGCGCCAGCGTGCGCGTCGATGTCAACCAGAACTGGACGGAGGCGCAGGCCAGGATCGGCATGGCCATGCTGCATGATGTCGGCTGCGATCTGGTCGAACAGCCTATCGCTGGCGACGCGATCGCCGCCATGGCGCGCCTGTCCAAAGGGCAGCCGATACCGCTGATGGCGGACGAGGCATTGAATGGCCCGCGCAGTGCGATGCGGATCGCTTCTGCCCATGCCGCCAGCGTCTTCGCGCTCAAGATCGCCCAGTCGGGCGGCCTGTTCGCTACGGCCGACGTAGCCGCGATCGGTACGGCGGCGGGTATCGGTCTTTATGGCGGTACGATGCTGGAGGGCGGGGTCGGCACGGTCGCGTCGGCGCATGTCTTTGCGACGCTGCCCGACCTGGCATGGGGCACCGAATTATTCGGCCCGCTGCTCCAGACCGAGGACATATTGCGCGAACCGCTTGGCTATGCCGATTTCTCGCTCGCGGTTCCGACCGGGGCGGGTCTGGGCATCGCATTTGACGAGGACAAGCTCGCCTTCTTCCGGCGCGACCGCACGTCGCCCATTCTGCACGCCGTTACCGCAGGAGCCTGAAACCCATGCTGTTCATGGTCGAAATGGACGTCAATATCCCGCTGGATTTCGATGCGGCGGAAGCCGCCCGGATCAAGGCGGCGGAAAAGGCCTATTTTCAGACACTGCAGGCCGCCGGCACCTGGCGCCATATCTGGCGCAAGGTCGGCCTCTATTCCAACGTCTCGATCTTCGATGTCGAGAGCAATGCCGCCCTGCACGACACGCTGATGGCGCTGCCGCTCTACCCCTTCATGACGATGAAGATCACGCCGCTCTGCCGCCATCCTTCCTCGATCCATGAGGATGATCGCTGATCGTCCGACACAGACCGCATAGCTTAGGAGAGAAGAATATGGGTATCAGCTTCGTAAAAACACCGGAAATCCAGAACCTGCTCGACCGTGTCGCGGGCCTGGAGTCGGACAGCGGCGACGCCCGCATGAAAGGCATCATGCGCGATCTGATCGAATCCTGCATGACTATCATCGCCCGCTATGATGTCAGCGAGGACGAGGTGTGGAACGCTGTCAGCTTCCTGCAGGGCGCGGCCGGCGCTGGCGAACTGGGCCTGTTGATGCCTGGCGTTGGCCTGGAGCATTTCATCGATCTCTACATGGACGCCAAGGATGCCGAAGCGGGCAAGTCGGGTGGCACGCCGCGCACGATCGAAGGGCCACTCTATGTCGAGGGTGCGCCGATCGTCGAGAGCGGCGCTTATCTGACCGATGATGCCGACGATACTGATACGCTCTACATGACCGGCCGCATCATCGGCCCGGATGGCGAGGCGGTGACCGAAGGGCTGGTTCATGTCTGGCATGCGGACTCGCACGGCTTCTATTCGCATTTCGACCCGACCCACATGCAGACGCCGTTCAACAACCGGCGCCGGTTGAAGATCGCGGCTGACGGCACCTATGCCTTCTCGTCGAAGATGCCGAGCGGCTATTCGGTGCCGCCGGGCGGCGCATCCGACACGCTGATGAAGGCGCTCGGCCGGCACGGCAATCGCCCCGCCCATGTGCATTTCTTCATCGAGGCACCGGGCTATCGCCGCCTGACCACGCAGATCAATTTCGGCGATGATCCATTCGCCGCCGACGATTTCGCCTTCGGCACCCGCGAAGGGCTGCTGCCGGTGCCCAACCGTCAGGGCGACAGCGCGCATATCGCCTTCGATTTCCATCTGCAGCGTGCGGACGATGACGGCGATGAGGCCTTCTCGACCCGCAAGCGCCTGGTGGTGGATAGTGTCGAACCGGTCGCAGAACCGGCCTGAGAGGAGAGAGGATGATGACCAGCCCCATGGCGTTCCTGCGCGACCGTGTTGAAACCGCGGTCGTGGACGATCCGGAAACCGGCATCTTTCGCTGCCGCCGCGACGTTTTCACCGACCCCGAACTGTTCGATCTTGAGATGAAATATATCTTCGAGAGCAATTGGGTCTATCTGGCCCATGAAAGCCAGGTCGAGAAGAAGAACGACTATTTCACCACCTGGATCGGTCACACCCCGGTGATCCTGACGCGGGCCAAGGATGGCGGCCTCAATTGCGTGGTCAACGCCTGCGCGCATCGCGGGGCAAAGCTGTGCCGCCGGAAGCGGGGCAACCAGCCCCTGTTCGTGTGCCCCTTCCACGGCTGGAGCTTCACGACCGACGGTAAGCTGCTCAAGGCCAAGGACGCCAGCACCGGGGCTTATCCTGACAGTTTCGACCATGAGGGGTCGCACGACCTGACCATGGTGCGGGTGGAAAGCTATCGCGGCTTCATCTTCGGGTCGCTCAATCATGATGTCCTGCCGCTGGAGGATCATCTGGGCGAGGCGAAGGTCATCATCGACCAGATGGTCGACCAGGCGCCCGAAGGGCTGGAGGTGCTGACCGGCAATTCTACCTACACCTTCCATGGCAACTGGAAGATGCAGATGGAAAATGGCTGCGACGGCTATCATGTCAGCTCGGTCCATGAAAATTACCAGTCGACCATGGGCCGCCGCGCCGAAGGCGGTACCAAGGCGGTCGACGCGAATGGCTGGTCGAAGGCGCCGACGAGTGGTGTCTATGGCTTCGAACATGGCCATATCCTGCTCTGGACGCAGGTGCTGAACCCTGAAGTGCGCCCGGTCTGGGATCTCAAGGACGATCTCGTCGATCGCCTGGGCGCGGACAAGGCGAAATTCATCCTGGAACAGACGCGCAACCTGGCACTTTATCCCAATGTGTTCCTGATGGACCAGTTTTCCACGCAGATCCGCGTGGTGCGGCCGATCGACGTACATACCACCGAAGTCACCATCTATTGCTACGCGCCCAAGGGTGAAAGCGCGCAGGTGCGGGCGCATCGCATCCGCCAATATGAGGATTTCTTCAACGTCACCGGCATGGGCACGCCCGACGATCTGGAGGAATTTCGCAGCTGTCAGTCGGCCTATGAGGGTGCGGGCGAATTGTGGAACGACCTGAGCCGCGGCGCGACCCGCTGGATCGCGGGGCCGGACGCCAATGCGACCGCGATGGGCATGAACCCGCTGCTGTCGAGCGAACGCAGCGAAGATGAAGGCCTGTTCGTGCGCCAGCATGAATTCTGGGCGCAGATCATGCTCGACGGCATGGCCAAGGATGAAGGTGCGGCACCGATGATGGAGGCAGCGGAATGACACTGGTTCTCGACAAGGAGCGCGCTGCGCTGTCCTATCAGGACATCTGCGCCTTCCTGTATCGCGAGGCACGATTGCTCGACGATCGCGAGCTTGATGAATGGCTGGACTGCTATTCGGAGCAGTGCGAATATTGGATGCCTGCCTGGACCGACGACGATACGCTGACCACCGACCCGCACAGCGAAATATCGCTGATCTATTATGGCAATCGCAAGGGACTGGAAGACCGCGTATATCGGTTGAAGACCGAGCGGTCGTCGGCCAGCACGCCCGAAGCGCGCACTTCGCATTTCATCGCCAGTATCGAGGTCATGGAAACGCGCGCGGATGCGATCGACCTGCGCTACAACTGGCATACGTTGAGCCACCGCTACCAGCAGACGCAGCAGTTTTTCGGGACGACGTTCGTAACGCTCGATACCGCTGCCGGAACGCTGAAAATCCTGAAGAAAAAGATCGTCTTGAAGGATGATTATATTCACCAGGTGATCGACGTCTATCATGTCTGAGGGCCGATCGATGATTTTCCACGGACGTTTCGCGAACAAGGTGATGGTCGTGACCGGCGCGGCGCAGGGCATCGGCGCGGGCGTGGCGACCCGCGCGGCGGCGGAAGGCGCCCATGTCGTGCTGGCCGACCGGGCCGAATTCGTGACCGAGGTCGCCCAGGCCATCGTCGTTGGGGGTGGCAAGGCGGTTGCGGTTCAATGCGACCTTGAAACCTATGCGGGTGCGGCGCAGGCCATGGTGGGTGCGATCGACGCTTTCGGGCGCATCGACATACTGATCAACAATGTCGGCGGGGCGATCCGTATGCGGCCCTATGCCGCTTTCGCGCCGGAACAAATTGACGCGGAAATTCGCCGGTCGCTGATGCCTACGCTCTATTGCTGTCATGCGGCATTACCTACCATGCTGGATCAGGGCGCCGGCACCATCGTCAACCTCTCCTCCAACGCCACGCGCGGCATTCGCCGGGTGCCCTATTCGGCGGCGAAGGGCGGCATTAATGGCCTGACCCAGGCGCTGGCGATGGAATATGCGCAAAGCGGGATCCGCGTCGTCGCCACGGCGCCGGGCGGGACGCAGGCGCCGCCGCGTCGCGTGCCGCGCAATGCGCAGGGCGACACCGCGCAGGAGCAGGCGTGGATGGCCGAGGCGGTGGATCAGGTGACGGCGTCGGCGTTCATGAAGCGCTACGGCACGCTGGACGAGCAGATCGCACCCATCCTGTTCCTCGCATCGGCCGAGGCCAGCTACATCACCGGATCGGTTCTGCCCGTCGCCGGAGGCGACATAGGGTAAAAATCCGCGGGTGGGGATATCGGTTGAAGGACCAGTAACATGCAGAAAATATATGACAGTCCCATGGCGGCCCTGGACGGCCTGCTGTTCGACGGCATGACGATCATGTCGGGGGGCTTTGGCCTGTCGGGCAATCCCGAAAGCCTGATCCGGGAAATCCGCGCCAGCGGCGTGAAGGGCCTGACCGTCATTTCCAACAATGCGGGCGCGGACGGATTTGGTCTGTGGATGCTGCTGGAAAGCCGCCAGGTGAAAAAGATGATCTCCTCCTATGTGGGGGAGAATAAGCTGTTCGAAAGCCAGTATCTGTCGGGCGAACTGGACCTGGAATTGAACCCGCAGGGCACGCTGGCCGAGCGTATCCGGGCGGGTGGCGCGGGCATCCCGGCCTTCTACACCAAGACCGGCGTGGGCACGGTCGTCGCAGAGGGGAAGCCGGTCGAGACTTTCGAGGGCGAGGATTATGTGCGCGAAACCTGGCTGCGCGCGGATCTTTCGATTATCAAGGCATGGCGGGCCGACCCGGCGGGGAACCTGATGTTCCGCAAGACCGCGCGCAATTTCAACCCGAACATGGCGACCGCTGGCAAGGTGACGGTGGTCGAGGTCGAGGAAATCGTGCCCGCTGGCACCTTCGATCCAGACGCCGTCCACACGCCCGGCATCTATGTGGACCGTATCGTGCTGAGCACGATCAACGAGAAGCGGATCGAGAAGCTGACCCTGCGCGAAAGGGAGGCTGCATAATGGGCTGGACCCGCGACCAGATGGCGGCGCGCGCGGCGCAGGAACTGCGCGACGGCTATTATGTCAACCTGGGCATCGGAATCCCTACGCTCGTGGCCAACCATGTGCCCGATGGCGTCAACGTCACGCTGCAGAGCGAGAATGGCATGTTGGGGATCGGGCCGTTTCCCTATGCGGATGAGGCCGATCCCGACCTGATCAATGCGGGCAAGCAGACCATTACCGCGCTGCCGACATCCAGCTTCTTCTCCTCCGCCGACAGTTTCGCGATGATCCGCGGCGGCCATATCGACATGGCGGTGCTGGGCGCGATGGAAGTGGCCGCCAATGGTGACCTGGCCAACTGGACCATACCGGGCAAGATGGTGAAGGGCATGGGCGGTGCGATGGATCTTGTCGCGGGGGTCAAGCGCGTGGTCGTGGTGATGGACCATGTGTCGAAAAATGGCAGCCCCAAGATCCTGCCGACCTGCTCGTTGCCGCTGACCGGCAAGGCGGTGGTCGACCTGATCATCACCGACCTTGCCGTGATCGCGGTCGATCGTGCGCGGGGCGGGCTGACGCTTGTCGAACTCGCGCCCGGCGTCAGTAAAGCCGAAGTGATCGCAAAGACCGGCGCCCCGCTCGTGGCGCTTGAAGCCGCCTAAGACAGGATTTTTGACGTGCCAAAGCTGATCGTCGTCGACCGTTCGGGAGACGAAAAGACTATCGATGCGGGAGAGGGCATTTCCGTAATGGAAGCCATCCGCGACAATGGTGTCGATGAATTGCTTGCTCTGTGCGGGGGCTGTTGTTCCTGCGCGACCTGCCATGTTTTCGTGGAGGAGGACTGGCGCGGCCCGGTCGGCGCGGCGATCGGGGACGAGGACGACCTGCTCGATTCCTCCGATCATCGTGCGGCAGGGTCGCGCCTGTCCTGCCAGATCATGATGACCGCCAACCTCGACGGCCTGCGCGTCGCCATCGCGCCGGAGGATTGACGATGGCGTTCACCCAGCGTCCCGGCGCCAGTCTCTACTGGAAGCGCGACGGGCGGGATGATGCCCCCGCGCTAGTCCTGCTCAATTCCATCGGCACCGATATGGATTTGTGGGACGCGCTGCTGCCCCGCCTGCGCGCACATTTCGCCGTGTTGCGCCTCGACACGCGCGGCCATGGCGCCTCGACCGCCGATCCGGGCGACTATGCGATGGCGATGCTGGCCGACGATGTGCTGGCGGTCGCGGACGCCGCCGGGATCGAGCGATTCTCGATCGCTGGCGTCTCGCTGGGCGGGATGATCGGCATGGAAGCGGCGTTGCGTGCACCCGCGCGGGTCGAAAGGCTGCTACCCATCTGCACCTCCGCGACGATGGACGCAGCGTCGTGGAACGACCGCATCGCCAAGGTGCGGACTGAGGGTATGGCGGCCATTG
The DNA here is from genome assembly GCF_001046645.1 of Sphingobium cupriresistens LL01. Classification (NCBI taxonomy): domain Bacteria; kingdom Pseudomonadati; phylum Pseudomonadota; class Alphaproteobacteria; order Sphingomonadales; family Sphingobiaceae; genus Sphingobium; species Sphingobium cupriresistens. The sequence continues at coordinate 1,712,877 of NZ_KQ130434.1, read as the reverse complement.
CCGACCTCGCCATGGGACGCTTTCTGTCCGACGCCGCCGAACCGGCCATTTATGACGCCGTTCGCCGCCAGCTTTTGACCATGAACGCGCAGGGCTATGCCGGTTGCGGCGCGGCGATCCGCGACATGGACCTGGCCGACCGGATCGGCGGTATTACCTGCCCGACATTGATCGTCACGGGCGCCCGCGACACATCGACGCCCTTTACGGGGCATGGCGAGCATCTGCTCGCACGCATCCCCGGCGCGACGCATGTCGCGCTGGAAGCCGCACATCTGGCCCCGCTCGAAGCGCCTGACGCGCTGGCGGGCGCCATCCTCTCTTTCCTGGAAAGCTGACATATATGGCCCACGCCTTCATCTGCGACGCCATCCGCACGCCGATCGGCAAGCTCAATGGATCGCTCGCCACCGTGCGGGCCGACGATCTGGCCGCGCTGCCGCTTAAGGCGTTGATGGAGCGCAATGCCGGGGCCGACTGGTCGGCGCTCGACGACGTCATTCTGGGCTGCGCCAATCAGGCGGGCGAGGATAATCGCAACGTCGCGCGCATGGCGGTCTTGCTGGCGGGAATGCCCGATGGCGCGCCGGCCGTTACCGTCAACCGCCTGTGCAGTTCCGGCCTCAATGCCCTGGGCATGGCGGCGCAGGCGATCCGCAGCGGCGACGCCGACTTCATGATTGCCGGCGGGGTGGAGAGCATGACGCGCGCACCCTATGTTCTGGGCAAGGCCGGCAGCGCCTTTGGCCGCGACCAGAAGATCGAGGATACGACGCTGGGCTGGCGCTTCGTCAATCCCGCGATGAAGGCCGCCTATGGTGTCGACACCATGCCGCAGACGGGCGAAAATGTCGCCGAACAATGGCAGGTGAGCCGCGAGGAGCAGGATCGTTTCGCGCTGGCCAGCCAGGAAAAGGCGGCGCGCGCGCAGGCGAGCGGCCGCTTCAGCGCTGAAATCGTCTCGGTTTCCATTCCCCAGCGCAAGGGTGATCCGCTCCTGTTCGATGCGGACGAGCATTTGCGCGCGACCAGCCTGGAGGCGCTGGCGAAGCTCAAGCCGGTGGTGAAGCCGGACGGTACGGTGACGGCGGGCAATGCGTCGGGCCTGAACGACGGCGCTGCGGCGATGCTGGTCGCATCGGAAGCGGCAGCGGCTGCGCACGGACTGACGCCGCGCGCCCGCGTCATCGGCATGGCGGCGGCCGGTATCGCGCCCCGGATCATGGGCGCTGGCCCGATCGAGGCGGCGCGCAAGCTGCTGACGCGCACCGGCCTTGCCATCGACCAGATCGACGTGATCGAACTCAACGAAGCCTTCGCCAGCCAGGCGATCGCCACGCTGCGCGACCTGGGCGTCGATCCATTCGACCCGCGCGTCAATCCCAATGGCGGCGCCATCGCGCTCGGTCATCCGCTGGGCATGTCGGGCGCGCGCATCGCTCTGTCGGCGGTGGAGGAATTGCAGCGGACCGGCGGGCGCTATGCCCTGGCCTTCATGTGCATCGGCGTGGGGCAGGGCCTCGCGCTGTTGCTTGAAAATATGAGGTGAACGACATGGTCGGTTTTGAACGTCTCACTTTCTTGCCTGGCCTCCTGTGCGATGGCCGGATATTTTCGCCGCAACAGGCCCGTTTCGACGGCGCGCTGGTGATCGATGGATTTGGCGCGCGGCGCTCGATCGAGGAAATGGCCAGGCACGTCATCGACGTTGCGCCACCGCGCATGGCGCTACTTGGTCATTCGATGGGGGCGCGGGTCGCGCTGGAAGTCTATCGCGCCGTGCCTGAACGGGTGGAACGGCTCGCGTTGGTCAGCACGGGTATTCACGGGGTGCAGCCGGGCGAAGCAGCCAAGCGTCATGCCTTGCTTGAGCTGGGGCGAAGTGCGGGAATGGCAGCGTTGGTGGATCGCTGGCTCCCACCGATGGTAGCGTCGGGGCGCGTCACCGATCAGGCACTTATGACGCCACTTCGTACGATGGCGATCGACCAGGGCGTGCCGGTTTTCGATGCCCAGATCCAGGCGCTGCTCGCACGCCCGGAGGTCGAATCTCTCCTGCCAACGATACACTGCCCGGTGCTCGTTGCGGTCGGCAGCGACGATGTGTGGAGCCCGCCCACCCAACATCGCGATATTGCAGGCAAGATATCGGGATCGACTCTCCGCATTGTCGCGGGCGCAGGCCATATGCTTCCCGTGGAGGCTGGGGACGCGCTGAACCTGGCTATCGAGGAATGGCTCGCATTGCCTATGTGAATCCTGCCGCTAACGCGATCGTGAACGATTGGAAAACTGATGGTGCATATTTTGGAAAATGGGCGGGGCTATGGCGCTGACGATCTGCGCGATATTCCGGGAACGCAACATTTTCTGGCAACTCGCGAGGATTTGGCATTTTGAATGTCGAGCCTGCCGTTATGCTTGGTCCGCAATTTCACATGCGCCAGTCTTTGATCCCTCATCGTGGGGGGCTACATAGGATATTCTATTTGGGATATGCAGTTAGATAATTACCTTCTCACCCGATCCAATAAGGCACGATCTGGCGGTTGTCCGGGTCCACATGGATCGGTCGGTCCGCAGGCGGGAAGGCGCGCTGGTCGCAGCTTTGGCGGGGGCAGAGGCGGCAGGTGATGCCGATGGGGGTGGCGGCGCCTTCCTCCTGTAAATGCAGGCCGTCGGCATAGACGAAGTTGGCGGCGTGGGCGACTTCGCAGCCCAGCACCACGGCGTAGCGGCGCGGGGTGCGCTTGTAGCTACCCGAAGGCTTCACCAGCCCCTTCGCCATCGATACGTAGCGCACGCCGTCCGGGGTCTCGCCCAGTTGCACGTTGATGCGATCCGGCACGGCCACGGCTTCATGCACGTTCCATAGGGGGCAGGCGCCGCCGAAGCGGGCGAATTGCAGGCGGGTGGCGCTGTGCCGTTTGGTGATGTTGCCAGCCATGTCGACGCGGCAGAAGAAGAAGGGGATGCCGCGCAGGCCGGGTCGTTGCAGGGTGGACAGGCGATGGCAGGCCTGTTCGAAGCTGACGCCGAAGGTGCGGGCGAGCCGATCTATATCGTGGCGCATCGTCCGCGCCGCTTCCCGAAAGGGGGCGTAGGGCATGAGCAGCGCGCCCGCAGCGTAATTGCCCAGGCCGATCGCCAGCAGGCGGTCGGCGCCGGGAACAGGCAGCGCGGCCTTGTTGACGACATCGGCGATCACCGCCTGCCCCTCCAGCATCAGCAACTGGTGGGAGAGCATGAATTTGCGGCTTTCGGTCGGCAGCGCGGCGTTGACGAATAGGCGCTTGTCTGCGCGGGTGTAGCTGCGCAGCGAGGAGCCGGGAGTGTCGGCGATCAGCGTTTCGATGCCGTGGCGGCGGGCCAGCGCCTCCACCAACATGCCTTCGTCCAGGGATTGCCCGGCGGTGAAGCTTTCGGCCATGTCTTCGGCCAGGCAGTCGATGCTGTGGACATAGTTTCCGGCTTCGTGAAACCAGTCGCGCGCGGCTTCCCAGGGGAGGCGGGCCTGCACCTCGTGATCGTTGGCGATCGCCTCCTCGATCATGTTGATGCGTTCGTTGGCGCGCATATGGGCATTGTAGAGATCGACGTAGCGGGCGGCGAATTCGGGGAATTGCAGGTGCAGCTTCTCGATCCGCTCCGGCTCCATCTGGTTGCCGGGCAGTTCGGGATGGCCGAGCGCATATGTGAATGCGCCCAAGAGCTGCTCATCCTCGCGGCTGTCGAAACTGGCCCAGTCGGTGGGGAAGGCGCTGGCGAGCGCGGCTTTGACCTTGGCGGTCAGGGGGCGATCGTCATTTTCCATCTGCGAAAGATAGGATACGGATATGCCCAGCGCCTGCGCCATCATCGCCTGGTCCATCCGATGGTCCAGGCGCAGTTGGCGCAGGCGCGGGCCTGCGAAGATACGGTTGCCGCGTGCCATAAACCGCACCGTAATTTGCGAAGTCGTGATTTGCAATTTAGCAAATTTGCATTTGCGAAAAAAGGGAAAGCCCGCTTAGGGGTGGTTCAAGGCGGTTATTGCCGCAAATCTGGAGAGATGCCCGCATGTCGAAGCTCGCCATTATCGAACAGTTGGAAGCCAAGCGCGAAGGCGCGCGCATGGGCGGCGGCCAGCGCCGCGTCGACGCGCAGCATGGGAAAGGCAAGCTGACCGCGCGCGAACGGCTGGACGTGCTGCTGGACGAGGACAGCTTCGAAGAGCTGGACATGTATGTCGAGCATAATTGCGTCGATTTCGGCATGAACGAACAGCATATTCCGGGCGATGGCGTCGTCACTGGATCGGGCACGATCAACGGCCGGCTGGTGTTTGTGTTCAGCCAGGACTTCACCGTCTATGGCGGCGCGGTGTCCGAACGGCACGCGATGAAAATCTGCAAGATCATGGACATGGCGCTAAAGGTCGGCGCGCCGGTGATTGGCCTGAACGACAGCGGCGGCGCGCGGATTCAGGAAGGCGTCGCTTCGCTCGCCGGTTATGCCGAGATTTTTCAGCGCAATGTGCTGGCCAGCGGCGTGGTGCCGCAGATCAGCGTCATTATGGGGCCATGCGCGGGCGGGGCGGTCTATTCGCCCGCGATGACCGACTTCATCTTCATGGTGAAGGACAGCAGCTTCATGTTCGTGACCGGACCCGATGTGGTCAAGACGGTGACGAACGAAGTCGTGACGCAGGAGGAGTTGGGCGGCGCGGTGACGCATACGACCAAGTCCGGCGTGGCGGACGTGGCGTTCGAGAATGATATCGAGGCGCTGCTGGCGGTGCGCGATTTCGTGGACTTCCTGCCCGCGTCCAATCGCGAGCCAGTGCCGGAGCGGCCGAGCGCGGACGCATGGGACCGGATCGAGCCGAGCCTGGATACGCTGATCCCGGCCAACGCCAACCAGCCCTATGACATGCACGAGTTGATCCGCAAGGTGGTGGACGAGGGTGATTTCTTCGAAGTGCAACCCGCGCATGCCGGGAATATCCTGTGCGGGTTCGGCCGGGTCGAGGGCAAGACGGTGGGCATCATCGCCAATCAGCCGATGGTGCTGGCGGGCGTGCTGGACATTAATTCATCGAAGAAGGCGGCGCGTTTCGTGCGCTTCTGCGATGCGTTCGAAATTCCGATCGTGACCTTTGTCGATGTGCCAGGCTTCCTGCCGGGCACCGCGCAGGAACATAGCGGCATCATCAAGCATGGCGCGAAACTGCTGTTCGCCTATGCCGAGGCGACGGTGCCCAAGATCACGCTGATTACCCGCAAGGCCTATGGCGGGGCCTATGACGTCATGTCGTCCAAGCATCTGCGCGGCGATTTGAACTATGCCTGGCCGACAGCCGAGATCGCGGTGATGGGCGCGAAGGGGGCAGTGGAAATCATCTTTCGGGGCAAAACCGCGGACGAGATCGCCGAGCGGACGGCGGAATATGAAGGGCGTTTCGCCAACCCGTTCGTGGCGGCGAGCAAGGGCTTCATCGATGAGGTGATCCAGCCGCATTCGACGCGGAAGAGGATTGCGCTGGGCCTGCGGAAGCTCAAGAACAAGAGCCTGGAGAATCCGTGGAAGAAGCATGACAATATTCCGCTTTAACTAAGATCCGTTATTCCCGCGAAGGCGGGGATTCATATCCGGGCCTCGCGTCTTGGGATGGGGCGGGAGATAGATTCCTGCCTTCGCGGGAATGACGAAGTTTAGGAACGCTAGATGAAACTCGGTCGTCTCAATCATATCGGTGTCGCCACGCCGTCGCTTGAAAAGAGCATCGCTTATTATCGTGACGTGATGGGCGCGACGATCGCGCATGAACCGTTCGATTTGCCCGCGCAGGGGGTGAAGGTGTGTTTTGTCGATACGCCGGGTGAGAATGGGACCGCGGGGACGCAGATCGAGTTGATCGAGCCGTTCGACGCAAGCTCTCCGATCACCGCCTTCATCGCCAAGAACCCGGCCGGGGGGCAGCATCATATGTGCTATGAAGTGGCCGATATCCATGAGGCAAAGGCGTGGTTCGAAGGCCTGGGTAAACGGGTGCTGGGCGAGCCGCGCATCGGGGCGCACGGCACGCCGATCTTCTTCGTGCATCCCAAGGATATGAACGGGGTGCTGACCGAGATTATGGAGACGCCCAAGGAGGCGCATTAGTCGTCTCGCCCCTTTGTGGGGAGGCAGCAAGACTGGGGGCTGCGCAGCAGATCCTTAGTCGCAGCGGAGAGAGAGGCTCTCCAACTTCGGCTAGGCGGACAAGCCGCCAAGCCTGCGTATCCTCTCCCCCCCCCCACGGGGGGAGACAGTTGGGATGGAATATGACCGAGAAGCCGACGCTGGACCAATGGACCGCCGCTGCCGAGAAGGAAGTGAAGGGCAAGGATTTGACATGGGCGACGCCGGAAGGGATCGCTGTCAAGCCGCTCTATACCGCCGAGGACGTGACGGTCGATCCTGGCCTTCCCGGTTTTGCGCCATTCACGCGCGGGGTGAAGGCGAGCATGTATGCGGGGCGCCCCTGGACCATCCGCCAATATGCGGGCTTTTCGACGGCGGAAGCCTCCAACGCCTTTTACCATCGCAATCTGAAAGCGGGGCAGAAGGGGCTGTCGGTCGCGTTCGACCTGGCGACCCATCGCGGTTATGACAGCGACCATCCGCGCGTGACCGGCGACGTCGGCAAGGCGGGCGTGGCGATCGACACGCTGGACGACATGAAAATCCTGTTCGACGGCATTCCGCTCGATAAGATGAGCGTGTCGATGACGATGAATGGTGCGGTGATCCCGATTCTGGCCTTCTTCATCGTCGCGGGCGAGGAGCAAGGCGTCGATCGCAAGTTGCTCGACGGGACCATCCAGAACGACATCCTCAAGGAGTTCATGGTCCGCAACACCTATATCTACCCGCCCGAACCCTCAATGCGGATCATCAGCGACATTTTCGGCTATACCAGTCGCGAGATGCCCAAATTCAACAGTATCTCCATTTCCGGCTATCATATGCAGGAAGCAGGCGCGACGCAGGTGCAGGAATTGGCCTTCACCATCGCCGACGGCATGGAATATGTGAAATATGGCGTGGCGTCGGGCCTCGACATCGATAAGTTCGCAGGCCGCCTGAGCTTCTTCTTCGCGATCGGCATGAACTTCTTCATGGAGATCGCCAAACTGCGCGCCGCGCGCGTGCTGTGGCACCGGGCGATGACGGAGTTGGGCGCGAAGGACGAGCGGTCCAAGATGCTGCGCACCCATTGCCAGACGTCAGGCGTGTCGCTGACCGAGCAAGACCCGTATAATAACGTCATGCGCACCACGATCGAGGCGATGGCCGCGATGCTGGGCGGCACACAATCGTTGCACACCAACGCGCTGGATGAAGCCATTGCGCTGCCGACCGATTTTTCCGCCCGGATCGCGCGCAACACGCAGATCGTGATCCAGGAAGAAACCGGCATGACCAAGGTGGTCGATCCGCTGGGCGGCTCCTATTATGTCGAGGCGCTGACGCAGCAGTTGGTCGATGAAGCCTGGGCGATCATCGAGAAGGTCCAGGCCGATGGCGGCATGGCCAAGGCGGTCGCGGCCGGTTGGCCTAAGGCGATGATCGAGACGGCGGCGGCGGCGCGGCAGGCGCGGGTCGATCGCGGTGACGATGTGATCGTGGGCGTGAACAAATATCGCCTAGCCGCCGAAGACCTGCTCGAAACGCTCGACATCGACAATGCGGCGGTGCGCGAGGGGCAGATCGCGCGGATCAACAAGGTGAAGGCGGAGCGCGACAGCGCCCAATGCGAGGCGGCGTTGCAGGCGCTGCGCGATGGGGCAGCGGCGCCCGCGAGCCTGGAGAACAATCTCCTCGCGCTCGCCGTGGAATGCGCCCGCGCCCGCGCGACGCTGGGCGAAATTTCCGCCGCGATGGAAGAAAGCTTCCAGCGCTATGGCACGCAGCCGACGCCGGTGAAGGGCGTCTATGCCGCGCCTTACGAAGGCGACAGCCGCTGGCAACAGGTACTTGATGGCGTGCAGGCCGTCGAGCGGCGCCTCGGTCGCAAGCCCAAACTCCTCGTCGCCAAGATGGGGCAGGATGGGCACGACCGGGGCGCCAACGTCATTGCATCGGCCTTTGGCGATCTGGGGTTCGACGTGGTGTCCGGGCCGTTGTTCCAGACGCCCGACGAAACCGTGGTGCTGGCGTTGCAGAGCGATGTCGATGTGGTGGGCGCATCGTCGCTGGCGGCGGGCCACAAGACGCTGATCCCCGAACTGATCGGCAAGCTGCGTGAGCAGGGGCGCAGCGACATCAAGGTGATCGCGGGCGGGGTCATCCCGCCGCAGGATTATGACTTCCTTCGTGACGCGGGCGTCCAGGGCATTTATGGGCCGGGTTCCAACGTCGTGGAGTGCGCGGCCGACGTGCTGCGCCTGCTCGGCCATAACATGCCCCCTGCGGGGATCGAGGAAGCCGCGTAATGAACACCCCCTCTACCCTTACTGCCCGCACCGACTGGACTCGCGCCGAAATCGCCGCGCTGTTCGACCTGCCGTTCAACGATTTGATGTTCGAGGCGCAGGCGATCCATCGCGCGAATTTTCCGCGTAACGAGGTGCAGCTTTCGACTCTGCTGTCGATCAAGACCGGCGGTTGCCCGGAGGATTGCGGCTATTGTAACCAGTCGGCGTCGGCGGAAAGCGGTTTGAAGGCCGAAAAGCTGATGAGCGTGCAGGCGGTGATGCAGGCGGCGGCGCAGGCGAAGGATGCGGGCAGCTCGCGCTTTTGCATGGGCGCTGCCTGGCGCAACCCCAAGGAGCGGGACATGCCCGCCATCGTCCAGATGGTGCAGGGCGTGCGCCAGATGGGCATGGAAACCTGCATGACGCTGGGGATGCTCAGCGAAGGGCAGGCGAAGGTGCTGGCCGACGCTGGCCTGGATTATTACAACCACAATATCGACACGTCGCCTGAACATTATGAGAAGGTGATTACCACGAGGACGTTCGATGACCGGCTGGAAACGCTGGAAAATGTCCGCAATTCGGGAATCAACGTCTGTTCCGGCGGGATCGTTGGCATGGGCGAGACGCGCGAGGACCGCGTCGGCTTCCTCCACGCGCTGGCGGTGCTGCCGGCCCATCCGCAGAGCGTGCCTATCAACGCGCTGGTGCCGGTCAAGGGCACGGTGTTGGGCGACATGCTGGCCGACACGCCGCTCGCCAAGATTGATGAGATCGAGTTTGTGCGGACGGTGGCGGTCGCGCGGATCGTGATGCCGGAGAGCATGGTGCGCCTGTCGGCTGGGCGTGAGAGCATGTCCGATAGCTGTCAGGCGCTCTGTTTCATGGCCGGCGCGAACAGCATCTTCACCGGCGACAAGCTGCTGACCACTGCCAATGCTGGCGACAATGCCGACGCGGCGCTGTTCGCCAAGCTGGGCGTCGTACCGATGCAGGCTGAAATGAAGGTCGACTTGGAGGCGGCTGAATAAGTTGATCCGCTATTTGGGGTGTTTGGCGATCGCCATCGCAATTCTGGCAGCGGTTTTTTGGATCATCGTCGAAACGGGCATGTTCATGCACGGCGACTGAAATCATCTGTTCGCTTCGAGCAAAGTCGAGAAGAAGTTCTCGACGCGATCGAACCGAACGGAGTTTAGAACTAGGACTGGGACAGGGAATAAAATGGCAATCACCAAGATCCTGATCGCGAACCGTGGCGAAATTGCGTGTCGTGTCATGCGTACGGCCAAGAAGATGGGCATCAAGACCGTCGCGGTCTATTCCGATGCCGATGCGCGCGCGCCGCATGTGCTGATGGCAGATGAAGCCGTGCATATCGGCCCGTCGCCCGCCGCGCAGTCTTATCTGATCGCCGACAAGATCATCGCGGCGTGCAAGGCGACTGGCGCGGACGCGGTCCACCCCGGCTACGGCTTCCTCTCGGAGCGCGAGAGCTTCCGCAAGGCGCTGGACGCGGAAGGCATCATCTTCGTCGGGCCGCCCGCCAATGCGATCGCGGCGATGGGCGACAAGATCGAGTCCAAGAAGCTCGCGCTTGAAGCGGGCGTGAATGTCGTTCCCGGCTACGTCGGCGTGATCGACGATACCGAACATGCCGTGCGCATCTCCAACGAGATCGGCTATCCAGTGATGATGAAGGCATCGGCTGGCGGCGGCGGCAAGGGGATGCGGCTGGCCTATAGCGAACAGGACGTGCGCGAAGGCTTTGAAGCGACCAAGCGCGAGGGGCTGAACAGCTTTGGCGACGATCGCGTGTTCATCGAAAAATTCATCGAAAGCCCGCGCCATATCGAAATTCAGGTGCTGGGCGACCAGCATGGCAATATCGTCTATCTGAACGAGCGCGAATGTTCGATCCAGCGCCGCCATCAGAAGGTGGTCGAGGAAGCGCCTTCGCCCTTCGTCAGCCCCGAAATGCGCAGGAAGATGGGCGAACAGTGCGTCGCGCTGGCCCGCGCGGTTGGCTATTTCAGCGCGGGGACGGTCGAACTGATCGTCAGCGGTGAGGACAAGACCGGGGACGGCTTCTACTTCCTGGAAATGAACACCCGGTTGCAGGTCGAGCATCCCGTTACCGAGGAGATCACCGGCGTCGATCTGGTCGAGCAGATGATCCGCGTCGCCAATGGCGAGGCGCTGTCGTTCGGGCAGGCGGACGTCAAGATCAACGGGTGGGCAATCGAGAACCGCGTCTATGCCGAAGATCCCTATCGCGGCTTCCTCCCGTCTACCGGTCGTCTGATCCGTTATAATCCGCCCGAAACCGGCGCGGACGAGAGTGGCGCGCTGATCCGTGTCGATGACGGCGTGGAGGAGGGCGGCGAAGTCTCCATGTTCTACGATCCCATGATCGCCAAGCTGATCACCTGGGCACCGACACGGCTGGAGGCGATCGACAAGCAGATCGAGGCGCTCGACAAGTTCGAGATCGAGGGGCCAGGGCATAATATCGATTTCGTGTCGGCGTTGATGCAGCATGAGCGATTCCGGTCGGGCAATATCACCACCGGTTTCATCGCGGAGGAATATCCCGACGGATTCCAGGGCGCGCCCGCGTCGCCCGAATTGCTGGTGCGGTTGTCGGCGATCGGCGCCTTCGCGGCGATGGCGCAGGCGGATCGGGCGCGGCGGATCGACGGGCAGTTGGGCAAGCGGCTCAGCCCGCCGACCGGATGGCAAGTCAAGATCGGGGACGCGATCCATGACGTCATGATCGACGGCGACGAGGTCAGTGTGGATGGCGAAGAAATCGACATGGCGCTGGAATATACGCCTGGCGACCGGCTAATCGAGGCGGAGTTTGGCGAAGACGATCTGGCGGTGCGGATCGCGCCGGTGCGGTCTGGCTTTATGCTCACCGCGCACGGGGCCAGTCATAAGCTGCGCATCCTCCCCGCCCATGCTGCGCCCCATGCTAGCCATATGATCGAAAAGATTCCGCCAGACCTGTCGCGCTTCCTGATCTGCCCGATGCCGGGCCTGCTGGTCGCGCTCCATGTGGGGGCGGGCGACAAGGTCGAGGCCGGGCAGCCGCTCGCCGTGATTGAGGCGATGAAGATGGAGAATATCCTGCGCGCGCAGAAGGCGGGGACGGTCAAGAGCGTGTCGGCCGCGCAGGGCGAAAGCCTGGCGGTGGACGCGGTGATATTGGAGATGGAATAAGGGCGCTGCGTTTTCCCGCGAAGGCGGGAATCCAGTTAACCTTTCGGACTGGATTCCCGGCTTCGCGGGAACAAGTGGCTCTGTTATGCAGCGGTCATGCATCTAACCCATGATCCCGCCGCGCCCGCCGCCGATATGATCAACTTCGAGGATTTCCTGAAGGTCGATATCCGGGTCGGCACGATCGTTTCGGCGGAGCCTTATCCCGAAGCGCGCAAGCCCGCCTTCAAGCTGTTGATCGATTTCGGTCCGGCGATCGGGCAAAAGCGGTCCAGCGCGCAGATCACCGAAAACCACGCATGGGAGGATTTGCCGGGACGGCAGGTCGCGGCCGTGGTCAACTTCCTACCGCGCCAGATCGGCAAGTTCATGTCGGAAGTGCTGACGCTGGGCTTTGCCGACGAAGCAGGCGCGGTCATGCTGTTCGCGCCGGACAGGACGGTGCCGAACGGATCGCGGCTGTTTTAATTTTCGCCGCTGGTCATACTGCGCTTGTCGAGCGGCCACACCTTTCCGCATAGAGGAGACGAATGGCGGGCGAGGGCGGGATGAGCGAAGCGGTCAGTAGCGATTATGTGATGGATGCCAAACGGGATCGGCTGGTCATTACCGCGTCTGCGCTGGGCACCGTGTTCGAATGGTATGATTTCTATATCTACGGCGTGCTGGCGCCGATCATCGGGCGGACCTTCTTTCCCACCGACAATCCCACCGTCGAATTGCTCTATACGCTCGCGGGGTTCGCGATCGGTTTCGCCTTCCGGCCGATCGGGGCGGTGCTGTTTGGCTATCTGGGCGACCGACTGGGACGGAAATATACGTTTCTAGCGACCATCGTCCTGATGGGCCTGGCGACCGCCGGGGTCGGTTTGACGCCGTCCGCCGCGAGTATCGGCATAGCGGCGCCCATCATTCTCATTGGTTTGCGGATCGCGCAGGGGCTGGCGCTGGGCGGCGAATATGGCGGGGCGGCCATCTATGTCGCGGAACATGCGCCGCCGGGGAAGCGCGGTTTTTACACCAGCTTCATCCAGGCGGGGGTGATCGGCGGGTTCATCCTGTCGCTGATCGTCGTGGTGGGGACGCAGGCGATCGTGGGCGAGGCGGTGTGGGAGGCATGGGGCTGGCGCATTCCCTTCATCCTGTCGCTGGCGCTGCTGGCGATTTCGCTCTGGATGCGGCTGATGCTGCGCGAAAGCCCGGTGTTCCTGGCGATGAAGCAGGCGGGCGCGCAGGCGAAGAACCCGGTCAAGGAGGCCTTCACCGCGCCGGGGAACAAGAAACGGATGTTCGTCGCGATGATCGGCATCGCGGCGGGCTTTACCGTCATCGCCTATACGGTGATGTTCCAGGCGCTCTATTTCCTGCAGAACGGCCTGCATGTAGCGGCGGGGGTGGCGCAATTGCTGGTGGGCGGCAGCGCCTTCATCGGCATGGGCGCGTTCATCTTCTTCGGCTGGCTTTCCGACCGGATCGGGCGAAAGAAGCCGATCGTGATCGGCTATGCGCTGGTGCTGCTGCTGGCGGTGCCGCTCTATCAGTTCATGGGCGCTACCGCGAACCCGGCGCTTACGCAGGCGGCGCAGCGCGCGCCGGTGGTGGTGAGCGGTCCCGATTGCCGGTTCGATCCCTTTGCCAAGGTGCAGCCGACCGCGTGCGGCAAGCTGCTCGACCATTTTTCCAAGCGCGGCATTCCCTATGACAAGCGGGATGGCGCGACGCCCGCGGTGGCGATCGGCGGCGTGGCGGTGGCCGACCTGAGCGCTGAAGGGCTGGACGCGGCGCTGGGCGCGCGGGGCTATGATTTCGGCGCGGTGACGCCGGACTGGCCGCGCGCGATGACGGTGTTCGCGGCGTTGCTGCTGCTGTGGACGCTGTCGGGAGCGACCTATGGGCCGGTGGCGGCTTTGCTGTCGGAATATTTTCCGGCTCGCATACGCTATAGTTCGTTGTCGATCCCCTATCATATCGGGACCGGCTATTTCGGCGGCTTCCTGCCGCTGGTCAGCCAGTATATCGTCGCGCGGACGGGGAATCCCTATGCCGGGCTATGGTATACGCTGGCGATCGTGGCGCTGGCGTTGGTGACTTGCCTGGTCGCCTTGCCGGAGACGAAGGGTCGATCGCTCGACGCTTAGGCGCTGTCTGCATTGAGCGTATCCAGATCATGGCGCATGTGAGATGGACGAAGCCCATGATGCGGCGATGGTTTTTCTCGCATCGCAGGGCGATCCTGCGTTCGAGTTTGTTGAAGAAGCATTCGAGTTGATGGCGCTCCTTGCAGAGCTTCCAATCGATGGGCGGCACACGTCTCCACGATCTCTGCGCCTCCGCGCGAGAGTCCTCCATAATGATAAACTCCTCCGACTTCAGTCGGATACAGACTTCAGCCCTGGACTCGGCTATGGGCTATAGCAGCGTTTGTCACACAATATTGGATCATCGCTATCATCTCTTCTGGGTACCGAAATATCGGTTCAATGTGCTGCATGGCGAGGTGCGTCTGCGGGTTCGCGAGATTATCCGACAGGTCTGTGCCGAAATGGGCGTGACGATCGTCCACGGCGCGCTTTCGCGCGATCACGTCCACATGTGCGTCGAGATACCCTCGCATGTCTCGGTCAGCGACTTCATGCGCCGGGCCAAGGGGCGGTCATCGCGTAAAATCCACCAGGAGTTCGAGCATATTCGCAAGCGCTACTGGGGCCAACGCTTCTGGCAACGCGGCCACTTCTCGACCACATCCGCACGATCACAGATGACACTATCCTGCGCACCTCGACAAACACATGGCCACAAAAATGGCTTCAGCCCTGCGCCATGATCCTACCGGCCTCAGCTGGTCAGTCATTCAGGGCTCAACGAACCGACTTTGCCAGTCAACAAACGTAAAGAGGCGATATCTCCTTCAGGCCAAGTTTACGCGCAACATGCCAGATTCAAGAGCGAGATCGTCACTCGGTCATCAGCTATCTGATTTCCCCAAAAGTTGCGCCCCAAGCAAAACCACATCGACCATTGCTTTAAGAAATATGTTGGCGTTCGCCAGCATTCGGTCGCGCAGATGGGATGGCGTCGATACAATGTGATTGGTAATCCCTCCAATAAGCAGGTCCATGATGAGGCCTGGCTTCGCTTCCGCGGGCAGTTCACCACGATCGAGCGCGCGCCTGACGATGCCTCTCCCTTGCAGCACCATCATTTCACGATAGGGCGCCGCAAATGCGCGGACGTCAGGAAACCGGCGGGCATCGGTTCGCAACTGGAGAGCAACTTCTCCATAGGTTCCCGAAAATACGTCAAAGGTGCGTGTTGCTAGCGCCAGCAGATCGTCCCGGATATTTCCATTATCGATGGTGATGATCCAATCGAAGCGTTGCATCAAAGCCGATTCCAACAAGGCTTCGCGCGTTTTCCAGCGCCGATATAGGGCGTCTTTGCTGACATTGGCGCCGCGCGCGACCCCCTCCAGATTGAATCCCTGCCAGCCCATCCGCCCATATAGCAAGAGCGCGGCATCCATGATCCGCGCTTCGATGGCTGGATTTCTTGGCCTACCTCGGCCGACCCGCGGGCCGTCATCAGACGCATTAAAGGTCACTTGAACAGATACCTCAAATCATATACCGACGACATCCGTCTGGTAATTACGAAAATCTGAAATAACAGGAGAGCGGCGGCATGACCATGATTAGTCCCGATGAACGGGCGGCTATGCGCGAAG
This sequence comes from Sphingobium cupriresistens LL01, assembly GCF_001046645.1. Lineage (NCBI taxonomy): Bacteria > Pseudomonadati > Pseudomonadota > Alphaproteobacteria > Sphingomonadales > Sphingobiaceae > Sphingobium > Sphingobium cupriresistens. The sequence goes on along the minus strand of NZ_KQ130434.1, from coordinate 1,697,487 downwards.
GCTTTGGGCGGCTGCTCGCGGAGAAGTGCGTCGAGGCCGATGTTCGCCGCGTGATGGCCACGCAAAGCGGCAACGACCCTGCCCTGTGGACCGCCATGGCGGACATGGGGATCACCGCGCTGATGGTGTCTGACGAGCATGGCGGCATCGGCGCGGGTGCGGTGGAAATAGAGGAGATCATGGAGGAAGCGGGCGCCGCGTTGCTGGCTGGTCCCCTTCTGTCCAGCGCGTTCATCGCGGCGAGCCTGATCGGGCTTTCGCACGATGACGATGCCAAGGCGCGGTTGTTGCCCACCATCGCTTCGGGCGAAAAGATCGTCACGGTCGCCTTTACCGGCGACAGCGGAAGCTGGGATGTGCCGGGCGTGACGGTGACGGCACAACTGCAGGGAAATCAGTGGATATTGAACGGCGCGGCATCCTTCGTTCTGTCGGCCAATCTCGCCGACATGCTGCTCGTCTTTGCGCAGACCCCAGACGGGCTTGGCTGTTTCGAGGTCGATCCCGCCCATGTGCAGATCGAACCGCTGCAAAGCTGGGATCCGTCCTTGCGCCTGTCGAAGATCATGTTCGGCCAGACGCAAGCGGTGCATCTTGCAGGCGTCAACGACGCCACGTTCGAACAGACGCTCGACATTGCGCGGGTCGCGCTGGCCGGCGAACAGGCGGGCGCGTGCCGGAGGATATTCGACATCACGGTCGATTATCTCAAGACTCGCGTGCAGTTCGGCAGGCCAATCGGCGGATTTCAGGCGATCAAACATATGGCGGCCGACCTGTTGATCGAGGTGGAATCCGCCACATCTGCCGCGCGGGCTGCCGCGCGAGCGCTCGACGCCGATGCGCCGGACAAGGATGTGCTGATAAATTTGGCCGCTTTCGCCTGCGCCGACGCCTTTTCGCAGGTCGCGGCGACCGCGATCCAGATGCACGGCGGGATCGCCTTCACCTGGGAACATCCTGCCCATCTTTACCTGCGTCGGGCACGGGCGGACGCACAACTGTTCGGACAATCGGATGCGTACCGCGAACGCTTCGTCGCGGCGATGGAGAAAGCAGCATGAACAGTGATGCAATGACCATAGGAGATGAAGTCCGCGCCTGGCTCGCGGATCATTGGGATGCCGAAAGCCGGCGCGCCAAGGCTGGCGGCTCGCTTGCCGAATGGATGGATCAGGTGATGGAGGCCGGATGGGCCGTGCCCAGCTGGCCGACCCAATGGTGGGGTCGCGGACTGGACAAAAAGTCCGTCAGCGCCATCGTCAATGAATTTCGCAAGGTGGGCGCGCCCGGCGCCGGCCAGGACCGGACCAATATCACCGCAAACAGCGTGATGCAGTTCGGCAGCGACACGCTCAAGCGCAAGATCATTCCCGAATTTCTGACGGGCCGGGCGCATCAGTGCCTGCTCTATTCGGAACCGGGCGCGGGGTCTGATCTGGCGGCGGTACGCACGCGGGCCGATTTGCAAGGCGATCATTATGTCGTCACCGGACAAAAGGTCTGGACGTCGGGCGCGCGGAATGCGGACTATGGCCTGTTGATCGCACGCACTGACTGGGATGTGCCCAAGCATGAAGGGCTTAGTTTCTTCATCATCGAAATGCGCCAGCCCGGCATCGAAATCCGCCCGATCAACCAGATCACCGGCGACAGCCACTTTAACGAAGTGTTCCTGGATGGCGCGATAGTACCGGCCGAAAATCGCGTCGGCGACGAAGGCCAGGGATGGAAGGTGATGCAAACCGCGCTGGCCGTCGAACGGCTGGTGATGGGCGATGGCGCAGGCGAGCGACGGCAGGGGTCGTCCAAGAATAATGTCGTCAGCCTGATCGATATTGCCCGCGAGACAGGCAAGATCGACGATCCGGTCGCGCGCCAGGACATCGCGCAGGCCATGGCCTATCGTCAGCTCAATGCGCTCAATATGCTGCGTGCAAAGCAGGACATGGCCCAGGGCACGGCGTCACCCATCATGTCGCTGGGCAAGCTGGCGATGAGCCGCATCCTGCATGAGGATGCCCGTGTGATGACAAGGCTGCTGGGCGCTGAGTCGATGCTGGACGGGGCGGACCATGCGCGCGCGGCGGACATCAATTATCGCACCGCCAATGCCTACATGACCTCCATCGGCGGCGGCACCGATCAAATTCAGCGCAACATCATCGGCGAACGTGTGCTTGGCCTGCCACGCGAAACAGAAGCCGACCGTAACCTGCCTTTCCGGGAATCCCGCGCCGTCACCGGCTGATCGGATCGTTACGACTGCAAGAAGCCACCAATATTTTCGGGGTGCATGATATGGAAATCCAAGCCGCCGTTGCGCATGGCAACGGCCAACCTTTGATGATCGAGGCGATAGACCTGGACGAGCCGCAGGCGGACGAAATTCTGGTGCGGATCGTCGCGACCGGCATTTGCGGGACAGATCTTGGCATATTGAGCCACGCGCCACTGCCATGGCCCGCCGTGCTGGGCCATGAAGGGGCAGGCATTGTCGAGCATGTGGGCAGCGCCGTCACAGGCATCACGCCCGGCGATCATGTCGTACTGACGACGACGTCGTGCGGACGCTGCGCGACCTGTCAACAGGGGCAACCATCATTCTGTATGCGTTTTCGCGCCGTCAATATGTCCGGCGGGCGGCGTGCAGACGGCAGTTGCACCCATCATCAGCATGGCAAACCGGCCTTTGGCGGCTTCCTCGGCCAATCCTCCTTCGCGGCCTATGCCCTGGCGACTGAGCGCAACGCGATTCGGATCGACAAGGATCTGCCGCTCGACGTGATGGCGCCCTTCGGCTGCGGCATCCAGACCGGGGCGGCGGCGGTTCTCAACACGCTCAAGGTGCAGGCTGGCAAAAGCCTGGTGGTATTTGGTGCAGGCGCGGTCGGGCTTTCGGCGCTGATGGCAGCCAAGATCGCCGGTTGCGGACCTCTCATCGTCGTCGATACCAAGGCGGATCGCCTTGCGCTGGCCATGGAACTGGGCGCCACGCGCACGATCAATCCGCAGGAAGAAGATGCCGTGGCGCTGCTCCAGGCCGACGGCGGTGTGGGTTATGCCGTCGAGGCGACGGGCATCGCGTCGGTCATGGAAAATGCGGTGAACGCGCTCGGCGTCAACGGGGTCGCCGTACTGGTCGGCGTCGCGCCAGGGCAGAAGGTCGCGATCGATCCGACCGCTCTCCAGAGCCGCGGCCTGACCGTCATGGGAACAATCATGGCCGGGCGCGACGGTGTGCCAGCCCTGTTCGTGCGCAAGCTCATCGAATTTTGGAAGGAAGGCAAGCTGCCGGTCGAAAAGCTGATCCGTTACTATGAATTTTCCGAAATCAACGAAGCGATCGCGGCAGCCAAGGACGGATCGGCGGTCAAGCCGATCCTGCGCCTGCCGTTGAATGGAGAAACAGCATGAGCGTCGTCGAGTTCGATCAACAGGCAATCGAGCGCGCCTTTGCGGCGCAGCGCGCCAATCGCGTTGCCCTCAAGCGGCGGTCGGCCGACGAACGGATCGCACGGCTGACGGCTTTGCGCGCGGCGATCGTCGCGCGCACCGATGCCATCGACCGGGCGCTTAACCTCGATCTGCGCAAGCCGCTTGCCGGCGCGCGCAATAACGAAATTGGCTCGGTGTTGGCGGAAATCGACACGGCCTGCGCCGAACTGGCCGTCTGGATGGCGCCGCAGCGGATCGAGCCATCGCCGCATTTCGCTGGCAATGACACATTTATCCAATATGAGCCGCGCGGCGTCGTTCTGCTGCTGGGACCATGGAATTTTCCCTTCTCGCTGGTTTTCGCCCCGCTCGTGCCGATTATCGCGGCGGGCAACGCCTGCATCGTCAAGCCCAACGAAATGCAGCCGCATACGTCCGCGCTCACTGCGCAGATCATCGCGGACGTGTTTCCCGAAAATGAAGTGGCCTGTTTCGAAGGCGGCGTACCGCTGGCCGAGGCGCTTCAGGATTTGCCGTTCGACCATGTGTTTTTCACCGGCAGCCCGGCCATCGGCAAGCGGGTGATGGCGGCGGCGGCCAAGCATCTGACCAGCGTGACACTGGAATTGGGTGGAAAATGTCCCGCGATCCTTGACGCCGATTATCCGCTGATGGACGCCGCTGGCAAGATCGTCGCCGCCCGCTTCAACAATGCCGGGCAGCTCTGTCTGTCGGTCGACCATGTCTGGGTGCCCAGGGCGCGGCGCGACGAGCTGGTCGCTATGCTCGGCGCCGCTGTCGACAAGATGTTCTATGTGGACGGCACGTTCCAGAAGGACCGCCTTGCCCGCATCGTCGACGCGCGCAATTTCGCGCGGGTCCAGGGCCATGTCGATGAAGCGGTCGCACATGGCGCCACCGTCGCGAAGGGCGGCGCTACTCAGATGGACGACCTTACCATCGAGCCGACGATCGTCATCGATCCGCCGCTGGATGGCGGCCTGATGCAGAACGAAATTTTCGGGCCTGTCCTGCCGGTCATCGCCTATGACGATGTGGACGAAATTGTCGATCAGGTGGACCGGACGGGCAAGCCTCTGGCCATGTATCTGTTTAGCCATGACCAAGGCTTTGTCGATGACATACTCGATCGAACATCCTCTGGCGGTGTGACGGTCAATCATGTGCTGATGCACTATGCCGAACATAAGCTGCCCTTTGGCGGTGTGAACGGCAGCGGCATGGGGCGTTACAAGGGCATTTACGGCTTTCACGAACTGTCCAACGCGCGATCGATATTCGTCCAGAAGAAATAAGCTGCGGGGAGCAGGATGACATGACGGAAGCTGATATGGCCTTGGGCGGATCAATGGCTGGCGACCGGCCATTGGCGGGTGTCCGCCTAATCGATCTTGTGTCGGGGCCGATGGGGTCGATTGCCCGCGCCTATGTCGAGCTTGGCGCGGATGTTGTGCGGATCGAACCTGTAGCGGGCGCGGATGATCGTCGCAGCGGCATGTGCGTGAATGGCACAAGCATAGATTTCGTCACGACGAATCTTGGCAAGCGGTCCGCCACGCCCGATCGCTTCAATGCGCTAGTGACGGACGCCGACATAGTGATCGCGCCGCGCGGTACGATCGACGTCGATGCGCTGATGACGGCCTATCCCGCGCTGGTCATATTGTCCGTGTCCGATTTTGGCGACACGCCCCATTTCCGCGAATGGATCGGCTCTGGTCCCGTTTTCCATGCACTTTCCGGAGAATTGTCGCGATCGGGCATTCCGGGTCGCCCGCCCCTGCTGCCACCCGGAGATCTGGCGATCGCCTGTGCTGCGGTGCAGGCCGCCTATGCCAGCCTGGTCGCCTATTGGCAGGCTCTGATGACGGGGCGCGGCGATCATCTGGATTTTTCCGTGCTGGATGGCGCAACTCAGGCGCTCGATCCGGGCTATGGCATCGCCGGCAGCGCAACGGCCGGCGTGCCCGCCAGCAAATTGCCGCGTGGCCGCCCCGAAGCGCGCTTCATGTATCCGATCCTGCCTTGCGCGGATGGTTTTGTGCGCATCTGTGTGCTGGCGCCGCGCCAATGGCGGGGCATGTTCGAATGGATGGGACAGCCGGAAGAATTTGCCGATCCGGCGTTCGACAAACTGCAAAACCGTTTTGCCTCGAAAAGCTTGTTGCCCGCCATTGCACGCTTCTTCGCGGGGAAAAGCCGTCGCGAAGTGGAACAGGAAGCCGAGCGTTTCGGTGTACCCGCCGCCGCCGTGCTGGACCTGGACGAGGCGCTGGTGACCGATCAGATCATGGCGCGACGCGCCTTCGTGCCGACCGCGATCGCGCCCGGAATTATAGCGCCCGTGCCCGATGGCGTCATTGAAATCGACGGGGTGCGGATGGGTGTCGCCGGGCCTGCGCCCGCGCTGCCCCAACCCGACATTCGGTGGCACCCGCGCGCGCCCCAGTCGCACAAAAGAAGCGGTGGCGACCGTCCCTTCAGCGGTCTGAGGGTACTGGATTTCGGCGTGATCGTCGTGGGGGCAGAAGGGGGACGACTGCTCGCCGACCAGGGCGCCGACGTTATCAAGGTCGAAAGCTCCGCCTTTCCCGACGGCAGCCGCCAGAGCCGCGTTCCCGGCCTGATCGCGCCCACCTTCGCCACGGGGCATCGCAACAAACGCAGCCTCGGCCTCGATATGAAAGACCCGCGTGGCAAGGCATTGTTGCTCGATCTGATCCGCCAAAGCGACGTCATATTGTCCAATTTCAAGGGCGGTACGCTCGAATCGTTGGGCCTGGATTATCAATCGCTTAAGGCCATCAATCCCGGCATCATCGTAGCGGATAGTTCCGCGTTCGGGCCTACCGGTCCATGGTCGCGCCGCATGGGCTATGGTCCGCTGGTCCGGGCATCGGCAGGCTTGACGATGCAATGGCGCTATCCTGGGGAAGCGGACAGCTTTTCCGACGCCATCACCGTCTATCCCGATCATGTCGCGGGGCGGATCGGCGTGATCGGCGTGATCGCCCTTCTGATCCGGCGTCTGCGTACCGGACGCGGCGGGCAGGTGAGCGTCAGCCAGGCAGAAGTGATGCTGAGCCACATGGCGTCCAAAGTCGCGGCCGAAGCCATCCAGCGTGCCGGTTTCGCGATAGACAATGATGCGCCGACATCGACAGTTTATCCCTGTGCGGGGGATGATGAATGGTGCGTGGTAACGATCCGCAATGCGGCGGATGAAATCACCGTGGCGCAGGTCACGGGCGGATTGCCACTGGCGGACTGGCTGGCGACGCGGACGTCGCAGGATGCAATGGAAGCGTTACAGGCCGCTGCCATTCCCGCCGGCGCCATGTTGCGCGTGTCGGAGTTGCCGACATTCGACTATTATAGCGAACGCAGCTTCTTTCGCACTGCGGTCCATCCCCATCTGGACGACCCGTTTACGGTGGAGAACGCACCCATCGTGGCGGACCGCCTCCGCAACCCGCCCGACCGCCCTGCCCCTTTGCTGGGGGAGCACACCACAGAAGTGGTGCGCGAAAAGTTGGGACTGGCCGACGCGGACATCAGCGACCTTTTGGAAGCGGAAATATTGGAGCAGTTCGTGCTGCCACAGGAGAAGATGATATGAGCCAGACCTTGCCCGAAGACGCCGTCATCGTCGAACGACGCGGCCATGTCATGCTCATCACGCTCAATCGGCCAGCGGCGCGCAACGCGGTCAACCATGCCCTGTGGGTCGGCGTTGGTAGCGCATTGGCGGAGGCAGAGCGCGATGTCGACGTTCGCGTGGTCGTCATCACCGGCGCGGGGGACCAGAGTTTTTGTGCCGGTGCGGACTTGAAAGCCCTGTCGCGCGGAGAGCGGATTGCACCGGAAGATCCGGAACAACTGGGGTGGGGCTTTGCCGGCATTGTGAGCCACCCCATTTCCAAGCCGATGGTCGCGGCGGTCAACGGAACAGCGCTCGGCGGCGGCACCGAAATCGCGCTGGCTTGCGACCTGGTCGTGGCCGCCGATAGCGCCAGCTTTGGACTACCCGAAGTCAAGCGCGGCATATTGGCCGGTGCAGGCGGTGCGTTCCGCCTGGTTCAGCAATTGCCGCACAAGATCGCGATGGAAATGCTGTTGACCGGCGACCCCATCGACGCCGCACGCGCAATGGCGCTCGGTCTGGCGAACGCCGTGGTGCCGCGAGCGGACCTGATCGACGCCGCGCTTGCGCTGGCGGAGCGGATCGCGGCCAACGCGCCTCTGTCCGTGCAAGCCAGCAAGCGGATCGCGCTGGGGATTAAGGACGGTGCGATTGCCAGCGACGAAAGCCATTGGGCGGCGAACCGACGCGAAAGCGCATTGGTGATGCGGTCTGAAGATGCGCGTGAAGGACCGCGCGCCTTTGCCGAAAAACGGATGCCAAGCTGGAAGGGATGTTGAAATGACAGGGATGGCCCATGACCCAGAGTTGATCCCGGTAATCGTCGGTGTAGGCCAGATCAACGATCGTCCGGTCGACCCGCAAGCGGGGTTGGATTCCTTCGGTCTCATGGCGGCGGCGCTGGGCGCTGCGGATGCCGATGCAGGCGGCGGATGGCTGGCGGATCTCGATTCACTGGCGGTGGTGGATCAGATTTCCTTCCGCAAACTCAACCCGATTGCCCCGTCGCTGGCCGAGGCGATCGGCGCATCGCCAGGGCATATAGAACAGACTCCGATGGCAAGCGGCGACAGTCCCATATTGCTATTGAACGAAGCGGCAAACAGAATCGGGGCAGGCGAGATCACGATCGCCGCCATCGTCGGCGGCGAAGCATTGAGGACCGCTGCCCAGCGTGCCGCGCAGGAACAGGGCACAGCGATTTCCGCGCAAAATGCCTCCCGCGCGGCATCCACCCGCAAGACGCCCAATTTCCGCCAACGCTACGGCCTGACCGCGCCGGTCGATGTCTATCCGCTCTACGAAAACGCCGGTCGCGCCGCCTATGGACAAAGCCTTGCCGAAGGGCAGCGGGAATCCGCTGAGATATGGTCCCGCTTTTCCGAAGTCGCCGACAGCAATGACGGCGCCTGGATACATAAGCCCGCATCGGTCGATACGATCGAGACGCCGACGGCGGACAATCGGCCGATCGCCTTTCCCTATACGAAGCTGATGGTAGCCAATTCCTCGGTTAATCAGGGTGCGGGCTTCATCGTCACCAGCCTTGGAGAAGCGCGTCGACGCGGCGTGGCGGAAGATCGGATTATTTATGTCGGCAATGGAGCAGCAGCGCATGAATGCGACGATCCACTTGGCCGCAATCGCTATGACCGATCGCCCAGCATGGACGTGTCGATCCTCCGCACGCTGGACCTGAATGATGTCACCGTCGCCGACATCGATCTGGTGGAACTCTACAGCTGCTTTCCCTGCGTGCCGAAAATGGCACGCCGGACGCTGCAATGGCCGATCGAAAAACCCGCGACGGTGTTCGGCGGCCTGACCTTCGGCGGCGGTCCCATCGGCAATTATATGAGCCACGCCGTCGTCAGTATGGTGCAACGATTGCGCGAGAACGCGGGTCTGGGCCTTCTATTCGCCAATGGTGGTTTTGCTACCCATAATCATACCATAATATTGGGCAGCAAATCCATCGCGGCGGCGCATTTTCCCCGGAGCTTCGACTATCAGGCGGATGCTGACGCCCATCGCGGCGAAGCGCCGGCGCTGGTTGAAACTTATGTGGGACCAGCGGCGATCGAAACTTACACCGTACTTTATAACAGAGATGGGTCAATCAAACATGGCGTTGTCGTTGCGATCACGGTCGACGGTCGACGGACTTTAGCCAAAGTCCCGGCTGAGGAGAGCGCAACTCTTGATCTCCTTATCAGCGGAGATGTCGAACCTGTCGGGATGACGGGCGAGATAGCCGGAAACGCAAATGGGGATCAGATTTGGTTGCGAACAGGGTGATCACAGGTGAATGATATCTGACGGCAGGATGGCATTTCACGACTGCCCGCTTCCTGCGATTATGGATATAAAGCGGACGGCAGCGACACGGCCCGTCCTGTTGTCACTTGAAGCGGTCATTTGGCCGTCCAAGCATGAATCACAGTGATCTCTCGCTACAGATAATATTGTATATTATTTTGCTTAAGTCTTCGAACATCGTCCGGGTGGGTTGGCGGGCTTTGGCCCATCGTTTTGGCAATATCCAGATGACCACGGGGCTGCCCTATCGTTCAAGCACCCCCACATCTTGGCCTTGTCCGCACCATCTGAATAACGGGGATACCACAGGGCGCGACCTATTTTACGGAAGGGCTGCAATCTCGTTGTCTACAGGCTGGCAATTTCGATTGGTTCTGAACGAGGAGAAAGGTTGTCGTGAAAGGTCATTCCTTGTCACTCCTGGCCGTTTCCGGTTCGCCGATACGGTGCAAAAAATCGCGCTCGAAATATTCCATAAATCGGGGGCGGAAATGCAGATCAACGGTGAAGTCGTTGCAGTCGTTACGGGCGGAGCATCGGGGCTGGGCGAGGCAACGGCGAGAGCTCTGGCCGCAGCGGGCGCCAAAATAGCCATTTTCGACATGAGCGACGCCTCTGGTTCTGCTCTGGCATCGGAAATCGGGGGAATTTTCTGCAAGGTAGATGTGACGTCGGACGATCAGGTCGACGCGGGCTTCGCCAAAGCCCGCGCGGCCTTTGGGCAGGAGCGTATCCTGGTCAACTGCGCAGGGATCGCCAACGGCTTCAAGACAGCATCCCGCAACAAGCTGGACGAGGGAATCTCCCGTTTTCCGATGCGAGATCTTGAGCGGGTCGTTCAGATCAACCTGCTTGGCACGTTTCGCTGCATCGCCGCAGGGCATGTTGGACCTCGATCCGCTTGAGGACGGAGAACGCGGTGCGATCATCTGCACCGCAAGCGTGGCCGCGCAGGACGGGCAGATGGGGCAAGCCGCCTATTCCGCATCAAAGGCTGGCGTGCTGGGTATGACGCTGCCGATCGCACGCGATCTAATGGGGGAAGGCATTCGGATCAATAGCATTCTGCCGGGCTTGTTCCTCACACCCATGATGCGTGGCCTGCCGGAAAATGTGCAGGCGTCGCTCGGTGCGTCGGTCCCATTTCCCAAGCGTCTTGGCGCGCCGGAGGAATATGCCTCGCTTGCCCTGCACATGATCGGCAACCGCTATCTGAATGGCGAATCCGTTCGCCTTGATGGCGCGATCCGCCTCGGCCCCCGCTAAACAGTTGATCTCATGACCGATGTTTTTATCTATGACGCGGTTCGCACGCCGCGCGGTAAGGGGCGGCCTGACGGCCCTGCACTAGATTACCGCGCTGTCGCTCGCCGCGCAGGTGCTCCAAGCCGTCCGTGATCGCAACGGGCTTGACACCGGGTTGGTCGACGACGTGATTTTGGGATGCGTAATGCCGGTTGCCGAGCAGGGTAGTGACATCGCCCGCATCGCTGCGCTGGTCGCAGGATATGATCCGCGCGTTCCTGGAGTGCAGATTAATCGGTTTTGCGCGTCGGGGCTGGAGGCGTGCAACATGGCGGCGGCCAAAGTAGCGCTGGGCGAAGCGCGATTTGCGATTGCCGGCGGTGTCGAATCCATTTCGCGTGTGGCTCTGGCGGCTGATGGTGGCGCCATGATGGTCGATCCCAGCTTTGCCTTCGATCATTATTATGCCCCCAAGGGTATTGGTGCGGATATGATCGCGACTATCCATGGCTTCAGTCGCGATGACGTCGATGCCTAGGCCATGCAGAGCCAGCAACGCGCGGCGCGTGCGTGGGAGGAGGGGCGTTTTGGCCGTTCCATCGTCCCGGTGCTCGATCAGGCCGGTATCGTCATACTCGACCATGACGAACTTATGCGCCCGCAAACCGACATGCAGTCGCTTGCAGCGCTCAAGCTTGCCTTCGTGAAGATGGGCGAGGCAGGCTATGATGCAGTAGCGCGCGCCCGATATCCTGCGATGGGACCGATCGACCATGTCCATCATGGCGGGAACGCATCGGGCATCGTTGATGACGCATCTGCAGTGCTGATCGGCTCCAGGGAGGCCGTAGAAGCCGCCGGGTTGAAACCACGCGCGAAAATATTGGGAACGGCAGCCATCGGTTCTGATCCGACAATCATGCTTACTGGACCGGAGTTCGTGACCCGCAAACTGCTCGAACGGCTCGGCATGACGCGCGACGACATCGACCTGTTCGAATTGAACGAGGCCTTTGCGGCGGTCGTGCTGCGCTACATCCAGGCGCTGGACATCGATCCGGCGAAGATCAACGTGAATGGAGGCTCCATCGCCATGGGGCATCCGCTTGGCGCGACCGGGGGCATGATCCTGGGCACCATGGTCGATGAACTGGAGCGATCGGGCAAAGAGACGGCGCCCATCAATCTGTGCGTGGGCGCGGGGATGGGCACCGCTACGATCATAGCGTGCGTCTGAGGAAGGGACGGACATGGAAAACTTCACCTTGGAAGTTGGCGCGGACGGTGTCGCGATCGTTACTTTCGCCATGCCAAATCGATCGATGAACATCATCAGCCATGCGGTTCAGGACGATCTGGGCCTGTTAGCGCAGCGGTTGCATCAGGACGACGCGATCGTCGGGGCCATATTATGTTCGGGCAAGGCGAGCGGATTTTGCGCCGGCGCCGATCTTGTCGAATTGCAGGTCGATATCGAGCGGTGGCGCGAAGCCGCGACCCAAGAGGATTTGCGGGCTGGATTGGGGGAGGCGGGCGGTTTCAGCCGCCGCATCCGCAATCTGGAGACGGTCTGCAAACCGCTCGTCGCCGTGATCGGCGGGGTTGTTCTTGGCGGGGGACTTGAACTTGCGCTGGGATGTCATCACCGAATTGCGAGGCGTAGCGCGCTATGATGATGTCGACGCCCTGCTGACGGATGAGAAAGCCTTCAACTCCGGCCAGTTCTGGCCCGCGTTACTGGGCGAATATGATCCGGTGCCCGAAGAGGCGCCGATGATATCCATGGACCCGCCTGCGCGCCGGCGTCAAAGCGCTGGACGATCGCTGGAGCTTCAGCCTCTTGGGGCCGCAACGTCACAGTCAGCTATTATCGGACCAACCAGTTCGTCATCCAGGACGTCGTGGTGCGCTATGTCGCCCGGCCCGTCAACTATGGCGCGACCCTCGCGTTCAAGTTCGACTGATCCCTTCTCTTCAGGACGGTCGCGGGCCGCAGTCGGGGAGCACCGGGGGCGGCTTTTTTCTGCATAAAAAGGCCTGAGCCGTTTGCCTTTGGCCATGGTCCCAGCCATCATCGCCCGGATATGAAAAATCCGGATGACGGGGGGAGACAGAGAGCGTGCAGACCGGCCTGTCGGCATGGATATTGGCGATCGTAAAGGCGCTGGAGGATGCGGGGATCGATCCGCCCGCCCTGATGCGCGACATCGACATGGACGCCAGCCGCGTCGGCGATCTGGGCCATCGCTATTCGCAGGATCAGGTGACCAGCCTGTGGATCGCGGCTGTCGAGGCGACTGGCGACCCCAATTTCGGCCTGAAGGTCGCGCGCCATATCCGCCCGTCGACCTTTCATGTCGTGGGTTACGCCATGTCGTGCAGCGCCACATTGCGCCGGGCGGCCGAACGCTTTTCCCATTCCGCCCGGTTGATCTCCGATTCTGCTGCGGTATCCTTCCAGCGTGAAGAAGAAGGTTATCGCCTGACGGTTGATCTCAACACCGGCGGGCGTCAGCCCATCTACCAGACGATCGACACCATGCTCGCGGGCTTCTTCCTGCTGTGCGAATGGATATTGTCCACCTCGATCACGCCGGTCGAGGTCAGTTTCCGCCACCGTAAGCCAGCCGATGACCAGGCCTATCGCGACGTTTTTCGCTGTCCCATCCGCTATGGCCAGCCGATCAACAGCATTCTCTTCCCGGTCGAGATACTCGAACGGCCGGTCCCGTCCGCCAACGAGGAACTGGCGACGATGCTGGACGAGATGGCGGCTAAATATCTCGCCTTTCGCTTTGCCAGCCGCTTCTCGCGCAAGGTCCGCGACACGCTGATCGGGCAATTGCCCAATGGCGAACCGAGCAAGCAGGAAACTGCGCGCCTGCTCGCCATGACCGAACGCACTCTGCTACGCCGCCTGCGCGAGGAGAATACGACCTTTCAGGAGGTGCTCGATCGGCTGCGCGAGGAGCTGGCCTATGACTATCTGCGCCGCCCGGACCTGACGGTCGAAAATGTCGCCTATCTGCTGGGCTTTTCCAGCAGCAGCACCTTCTCCCGCGCCTTCATGCGCTGGACCGCGCAGCGGCCGAGCGTGTGGCGGGAGGCGCGGTCGTTGGCCGACCGCAGCCTGGCCGACGACTGACGACCAGAGATCATGACTTTGGCACGATAAGGCGTGTGATGGCGCCCAGGGATATCGCTCTTTGCCCCGCATGGGTTCATGGTGGCGCCAGTCGGCACGGCGACCGATGGACAGGAACGGGGACTGGGCATGACATCCTTGGCCGACGATGCGCGTGCGGATCAGTCATTGACGAATGTCGCGATAGCGGGAGTCTGTCGGGTTGCACCGACTTCCAACCCTTTGCGCTATGTGCGTTTCTGTTTGTGGATGGGACCGACGCTGCTGATCCTGCTAATCCTCTTCTTCGCGCTTTTGGGGCACAATATCCCGCCTTATTCGGCGGCGCTGTCGGCAGACGATATCGCTCGGCATTTCCGCGAGCATACCACCGCCGCGCTGATCGGCATGACGGGCATGATGGTTTCGGGCGTTCTCTATCTGGTATGGGGCATGGGTATCACCAAGGTGATGGAGGCGGCCGAACGTGACAATGATCTGCTATCGCGTCTGCAACTCTGGGGTGCGGGCTTCACGACCCTGGTGTTGGTGTTTCCGCCCGCCTTCTGGCTGACCGCCGCCTTCCGGCCGGAGGCTGATCCGGCGATCCTGATGATGCTCTACGACACGGGATGGATCATGTTCGACATGGCCTTCTCGCTCACCATGCTTCAGGTCACGGCCTTTGCCCTCTGCTTCCTCAACGACTGGCGCGCCGAGCCGCTCATCCCCAGGCCCGTATGCTGGTTCGCGATCTGGGTCGCGGTCGCCTTCATGGGCTTCTGCTTCCTGCCCTTCTTCCGCGACGGGCCTTTTTCGCGTAGCGGCTTCTTCAACTATTGGGTGGAATTTTCACTCTTTTTCTGGGCGATGCTAATCCTTTCGATCTTCACTCTGCGCGCGCTGACCCGGCTGCAACGCGACACCCCGGCGCCCGCGCCACATGGTTGAAGCCGCCCCGGATCGATCCCGCCCGGTTCCCGGCATATTGACCTTCATTGCCGCCGACATCGCCAACTTCATCCTGTTTTTCGGCTATTTCATGGTCGAACGCATGGCCCAGCCTGCGCTGTTCGCCCGATCGGCGGCGTTGCTCGACATCCGGCTGGGGCTGCTCAACACGCTCCTCCTCATCACCAGCGGCTGGCAGGTGACGCTGGCGGTGGAAGGCGCGCGGACTGGGCATATGCCCAAAGTGCGTCGCCATCTGCTGTGCGCCATCGCCGTCGGCCTGTGCTTCGGCGTCGTCAAGGGCATCGAATATGCGACCAAGATCGCACAGGGCCTGACACCCCGGACCGACGCCTTCTTCACCTTCTACTATGTTTTTACCGGCATCCACCTGCTCCATTATGCCATCGGCATCGCCCTGCTGGTGGCGACTTTCGCGCGGGCGCGGGCGGACCGGGCCGACCCCGGCTTCATCGACTGGACCATATCTTGCGCGCTGTTCTGGCACATGGTCGACCTGCTGTGGATATTTCTGTTCGCGATGCTTTATTTGCAGGGCGCGCGATGACGTGCCCGAACGGACCGACGGCTATCTGGGTCTTGCTGTTGCTGGCGACGCTTGCCGGATTCGGGGGCGCGGGTGCGGCGGGGTGGGGCTTTGCCGCCGTGATGCTGGCCGCCACCGTCAAGGCGCATCTGGTCGTGCGCTATTATATGGAATTGCGCGCCGCCCCGATGGCCTGGCTGCTTCTGTTCGATGGTCTTGTCGGGCTGAGCGGTGCGCTCATCACGGCGCTGCATTTCCTCGACTGACACGTCCGCCTATCCTACAGGCTGGCCGGTGATAAATGGGGGCGGCAGCTGCTTCTACCGTCCATGCCTTTCCCGACCCATTTTTCAGCCGGTCGTCGACAGCGCCAGTTCGATCCCCTTGATCGACGTGCCTGTACTCCACCCGCCATCGACCAGCAGCGTCTGTCCGGTGATATAGCTTGCATCGTCGCTCGCCATGAAATGAACGGCGGCCGCCAGTTCTTCCGGCCGACCGATCCGGCCCAGCAGGGTAAAGACATTGGCGTTGCGGCTCACCATGTCGGGCGCCTCGTCCATTGCCATCGGCGTGTCGATGATGCCGGGCGCGATACAGTTCACGCGGATGCCGCGCGGCCCATATTCGACCGCCGCCGTCTGGGTCAGCGATATGATCCCCGCCTTGGTCGCGGCATATTCGCCCCATTGCAGGAAGCCGCGCATGGCCGTGATTGATGAGATATTGACGATCGACCCACCCGCTGTCATCCGCGCGGCGGCCTCTTTGATGCCCATCTGCACGCCCAATATATGCACCCGCCAGAAACGCTGCGATCGGGCTTCGTCCGCCTCCGCGATGGGTGCCGATGCGGCGATCCCGGCATTGTTGACCAAAATATCGAGCTTGCCGAAGCGGGCGGCTGCATCCTCGCACAATGCCGCCATCTCGTCCGGCTGGCCGACATCGGTGCGGCGGAAAGCGCAGCCCCATTGCAAAGCCAGCACTTCGGCCTGCGGGCTGATATCCGCCACCAGCACATCGGCGCCCGCCGCCCGAAAGCGCTGCGCGATCGCCGCGCCGATCCCCGATCCGGCGCCAGTGACGATCGCGACTTTCCCCGTCAGATCGAACATCAATGAAACTCCACTTCGACGGGCGCCTGCAAACCCAGTTGCCGCATCAGCGCCGCGGTATCCCACAAGCTGCGTTCCAGCACGATCTTGCCATCCTTGAAGGCATGGATGGTCATGCCCTGCACCAGCGTCGTCTTGCCGGTGGCAGGCAGGCCGAGAAAGTCGGACATATGGTGAATTTCCCACGTCCATTCCAGGCAACCGCCTGTTTCATCGCCATGATAGCGGGTGGCGTTGAAATAATGTTTCGACTTGTCGGGATCGGCATTCTCGAAGGTCATGAACCAGCGGCGCAGCTTATCGCGATCATTGTCGATGCGGACGCCGAAATTCAGATCCTCATATTCGAACTCCGCCGGATAATTGGCCATCAGTTCTTCCAGCCGATTGTCGAACTGTTCCAGCCAGTTCTGCTCCCATTCCAGATTCATGTCTTCCCTCCACATCATGGAAAAAACGGACCCGGCGCAACGCCGGGTCCAGGGAGAGGTCTCAGAAATCGATGCGGGCTTCCAGGCCATAGCTCCGGGTCGGGCCACGATAGTTGACGGTGAAGACCGACAGCAATGGCACGACTTCCTGGAAATATTTCTCGTTGGTCAGATTGTCGCCATAAGCCGAGATTTCCCAGCCATTGGCGCTCTTGAGCGAAAGCCGCGCCTTGAGCAGCGTAAGCGGATCGCGCTTGGTGCCCGCGAAATTATCGACGTCCCACCAGATCGCGCCATAGCGGTTGACCTCGACCCGCGGCACCAAAGTGAGCTTGTCGGTCAGGTCGATATTCTGGCTGGCGCCCAGGTTCAGCGTATATTTGAACGCACCCGGCGCGACATTACCGTTGGCCAGCGGGTTGCCGGCAAATTGCGCGACCCGGCCATGGGTATAGCCGTAGCCGCCGAACAGATGCAGACCCATGGGCAGCATCGCGTCGAAATCCACGTCGAAACCCTTGAGCTTCACCTTGTCGATGCTGATCGTGGTTTGCAGGCCGGCCGACGGCTGGAATTGAAACTGTTGCGCCCCGGAAATGTCGGTCTTGAACACCGCCGCATTTATCGACAGGCGACGATTGAAAAAACGCGCTTTCGCGCCAACCTCGTAGGAGGTCGAGACTTCCTTGTTATAGCCGTCCTGCACATAGATGTTGGCCGCATTGCCGCCGGCTGCATCGATCAGCGCCTGACGCGACCCGATCGGGTTGAACCCGCCCGACTTGAAACCCTTGCCATAGCTGGCATAGACGCTGGCGGTCGATGCGATGTCGTAGGAGATGCTGGCTTTTGGTTCGAACTGCTTGAAGGTTCGCGACAATTTGCAATCGGCGATCGCTGTGCCCTGCGCCACGCAATTATTATAGCTGACGCCGGTCAACGGATTGATCGCGGCGGAGGCATTTTCGCGGATCGACCGCTTCTCCGTATCGTAACGCCCGGCCAGGTTGATGTGAAACTGGTCGGTCACATCGAACTGCACGCTGGCGAAGGGCGCATAGCTGGTCGTCCGATAAAGCGGATTGCTGTAGGATACCGTGGTCGCCGGATCGATCGTGTCGCGATCGGCGGGCAGCGACCCATTGGTGTCCAGGCCGATCTTGCTCGTCTGATCCCGCTCGAACCGCAGGATATAGAAGCCGACCTGCCAGCGGAAGCGATTGGCGCTGTCCGACGTCAGCCGCACTTCCTGCGAATAGTTTGTGTCGTCATAGGTATATTGCTGCACGGTGCCGCCGCCCGCCAGCCCGGTGTCCTGCGGAATATAGGGCGGGCTGTCGCTGCCGAAATATTGCTTCAGATGATTATAGCTGGAAATGGACGTAATCTTGGCCCAGCCCATGTCATATTCCGCCTTGAACGTGGCGTCGATGAACTTCTCGGCAAAGGCCCCGTTGACGTTGGAGACGAACGGCATATCGGTGTTGTTTGCGTCCAGTGCGGTGCCGGGAAAGCCGCCGATCGGCAGGCCGACAAACTGCGCATTATAGGCGCTGCCGCCGCCTTTGGACCGATGCGCCGTCAGCTTGAAGTCGGCGGTGAACGGCCCGTCATTGTCATAGACCAGCCGCGCCCGGCCGCTGCTGTTCTGGAACCGCTGCACCTTCTCGCCGGTGGTGATGTTGGTGAAGGGACCGTCGGTGTCGCGGAAGGCGCCCGCCACGCTGAAGCCCAAGCCCGGTGCGAGCGGGCCGCTGACCGATGCGCTGGCGCGCGCCGTGTTGAAATTGCCATAGGCGGCGACGACGTTGCCCTCGAATGTGTCGCCCGGCTTCTTGGTGGTGATGACGATCGCGCCGGCGGCGGCGTTGCGGCCATAAAGCGCGCTCTGCGGCCCTTTGAGCACCTCGATCTGCTGGATGCCGAACAGATCCTGGTTAAACGGCTTGACGCTCGACAGGGTGACGCCGTCGATCACGATCGCGACGTTCGGGTCGGAATTGCGCACCGATGTCTGGCCGCGAATATTGATGTAGGCCTCGCCCGCATTATCCTCGACGAAGGTTACGTTAGGTGTCGATGACAGGAAATCGGCAGGCCGGGTGATACCCCTTTCCGCGATCGCCGCTTCGGTGACGACACTGACCGAGATCGGTACCTTGACCAGATTCTCGTTTCGCTTGGTCGCGGTGACGACGATGTCCTCCAGCGCGTTGGTGCGGCTCTGCGCCGATTGCGCTGACGCTGCGTCCTGCGCCGTCGCCGGCAGGGCAATGCCCGCTGACAGGATAAGGCCGATTAGCGGCAGATTGTTGATGGCCTTCATAACATCTCTCCTTCCCTGATTATGTGACGCCGATTGATCCGGCGCTTCTGTCGAACGTGATTTCAGAGTTGCCTTTTGCAGACAGGTTTATGGGTCCGAAGAGAATGCCCCAGCGTGACAGAGGATGACCTAGCGGGACAATAGATGAAAAAGCATAACGACCGTTTTCTGCCGTTTTGCAACGCAACATAAAAGGCTCATCGTGGAAATTTGCCTAGATTTTGGCACGAAAAGCAAATCGACTGCGCGCTTGGCCATGGCCGCATTCGGGTGCAGCATTATCAATCAGGCCACGGGCGCGCCGTATCAGTTGCGCTAGCGATACGCGACCTAAGGCGTGCCATAAAGGAGAGAGCAGATGAACAAGGATTGGGCGCAACATTGGATCGGCCTGTTCGCCGACGGCACCGACGAGCTGATGACGCTCTACAATCCGCAATTCCAGTTCGAGGACGTCAATTTCGACCTGCGTATCAACAGCGATCTGCCTGCGCTCCGTAAATTCTTCGAAGGCTTCATCATCGCCGACCCGACCCAGAGCTATAACAAGTTCGACGTGTTCGATTATGTGGGCGACAATCGGCTCGGTTCCTTCCAATGGACCTGGGAAACCAAACATGCCGGCGATTTCCTGGGTGTGCCGGCCAAGGGCAAGATCACCAAGACCCGCGGCGTCACCGTCATGGGCTGGGACGAGCAGGGCAAGATCGTGCTGGAGCGCAGCATCTGGGATGCGGTTCCGGTCTTTCAACAACTGGGCGTCATCCCTGCATTCGACACGGTTCAGGCCTGAAGCGGAATGTCCTATAACCCCCTGGACCCTGCGGTCACCTCCAACCCCTATCCCTATTATGCGCAATTGCGCGCAAACGAGCCGGTGAAATGGCTCGACATAATGCAGGGCTTCGCTATCTCCCGCTGGGACGATGTCGAAGCAGTTCTGAGCGACAGCAAAACCTTCTCCTCTGCGCAATTCTGGCCAGCGCTGCTGGGCGAATATGACCCTGTGCCCGAAGTGCAGCCGATGATCTCGCTCGACCCGCCGGGCCATGTCCGCATCCGCAAGCTCGCCAACAAGGCGTTCGTGCCCAGCCGGGTCGGCGCTCTCAGTGATCGTATCCGCAGCGTCACGCACGAGCTGATCGACGATATCTTCGCCAAGCATGGCGGGGAAGGCGAGTTCGATTTCGTATGGGAATTTTCCGGCTTGTTCCCGGTCAGCGTCATCGCCGAAGTGCTGGGCGTCGACATCGCCCGGCGCGTCGACTTCAAGAATTGGGTGGACGATCTGCTCGCCGCCGGCAATCGCGCGGCCTATGGTCCTGAGCGGCTGGCCGAAATCGACAAAAGTTCGCAAGCGATCCGCGCTTATTTCGAGCAGGTCTATGACGAACGGTCGGCCAACCCAGGCGACGATCTGATCAGCGGTTTCATCCAGGCGGAGGTCAATGGCGAGCGCCTGACCCGCAGCGAAGTGCTGAACATGGCGATATTGCTGTTGATTGGCGGGGTGGAGACGACGACCAATCTGCTCGGCATCACCTTCGCCCATCTGAAGACCCATCCTGACATCGCCGCCGCCATCTGGGCCGATCCGACCCGAATTCCTGCGCTGCTGGAGGAAATGCTGCGCTTTGACGGGCCGGTACAGATGCTGTTTCGGCATACAACCTGCGACACCGAACTGGCGGGGATTGCTGTCCCCAAGGGGTCGCTGGTGCTACCGTTGCTGGGTTCGGCCAATCATGACGAGCGCAAGTTCGACCGATCCGAAGAGCTGGTGCTGGACCGCAATCCCAAGGAGATCATGTCCTTCGGACAGGGACCGCATTTCTGCCTTGGTTCCTATCTTTCCCGCATGGAGGCGAAAAGCGCGCTGGAGATATTGACCGCGCGGTTCGAGAGCATCGAAGCGATCGGCGACACGGTGAAATGGTCCGACAGCTATTTCGCACGCGGGCCCAAGTCGCTGCCGGTCAGGTTCAAGGCACGATGAGCAGCGATCCTCTGGCCGTCGGTCCCGCATCGTCGCTGATCGACCAGTTTCGCGCCATTCTGGACGAGGGCGGCGTGATGACCGGCGACGATGTTTCGGATCGCCACCCCGGCTATTTCATGACACGGGTCGAGGCGGATGTGCTGCTGCGTCCCGAAACCACCGATCAGCTATCGCAGGTCATGGCCCTATGTCATGCCGCCGGTCAGCCGGTGGTGATCCAAGGCGGCATGTCCGGCTGGGTGCGCGCCACCCAAACGCGGCCTGGTGACGTCATATTGTCGCTGGAACGGATGAACCGGATAGAGAGCATCGATCCGGCCAATCGTACCGCCATCGTCCAGGCGGGCGTCATTCTGGAGAAGTTTCAGGATCATCTCGAAGCCCATGGCCTCAGCTTCCCGCTCGATCTGGGTGGGCGGGGATCATGCCAACTGGGCGGCAATGCCGCGACCAATGCGGGTGGAATGCGCGTCATCCGTTACGGCATGATGCGTGAACAGGTGCTGGGCATGGAGGTGGTGCTGGCCGACGGCCGGGTGCTGTCGTCGATGAACCAGATGATCAAGAATAATACAGGCTATGACCTCAAACAGCTTTTCATCGGCAGCGAGGGGACGTTAGGGGTCATCACCCGGCTGGTCCTGCGCCTGCGGGAACGGCCGGTCAGCAGCAATACCGCGCTTGTATGCGCCGACAGCTTCGATCGCATCGCAAAATTGCTGCGCCATGTTGATGGCGCGCTGGGCGGACTGCTGAGCGCCTTCGAGTTGGTCGATAACAATTTCTACCGCGTCAACACCGGGGTAGGGCGCCATCCTGCACCGCTGGGGTCGGACGAGCGCTATTATGCGATGATCGAGGCGCTGGGTTCCGACCATGAGCGCGACCGCGATCTGTTCGAGGCGGTGTTGACGGATGCGGCGGAAAAGGGGCTGTTCGATGACGCCATCATCGCGCGGTCGGAAAAGGATCGCGCCGCGATCTGGGGGATAAGGGAGGATTTGGAGCATATTGTCCATGACTTCCAGCCCTTCTACGCTTTCGACGTCAGCCTGCCCGTCGGTGCAATGGAAGCCTATATGGGCGAAGTCACCCAAAGGCTGAAGGCGATCTGGCCCGATGGCGGCATCGCTTTCCTGGGCCATGTCGGCGACGGCAATCTGCACATCGCTATCGGCGCAGGCACGCCCCAAGACCGTGAACAGGTCGAAGCGTGCGTTTACGAGCCGCTCCGCCCGATCGGTGGATCAGTGTCGGCCGAGCATGGCATCGGTCTGGAAAAAAAGCCCTGGCTGTCGATCACGCGCAGCCCCCTGGAGCGCGGCCTGATGCGTGAGATCAAACAGATGTTCGATCCCAAGAATATTCTCAATCCAGGCAAGATATTCGCCGAGGATGCGGCATGACCAGGTCGGCGAACGCGCAAAATATTCCTGGTTGTCACCTTCGGCCCGGATATGGCGTCGCTCGCCCTGCTGCCTTGGGGCAGGCTGCGCTAGAACAGCATGAACAGGCGCCGATGGATGACGGGGCGGGGGAGCGGATATGATGAAAGTGGGAGAAATGTCCGAGTTGACGGCGGAAAAGCCGCTTCGCGCGTCATTGGGATCGGAAAAAATCCTGATCTTCCTGGTAAATGGATCGCCCGTCGCGACCCAGGCGCGCTGCCCCCATGCGCAGGGGCCGCTGCACCAGGGCGAGGTGTGCGGCACGGTGCTGACCTGCCCTTGGCACGGCTGGAGTTTCGACCTTGTCACGGGAGAATGCGAGGAAGACCCCGACCTTCTGATCAAACGCTATGATGTGGCGGTCGACGGCAACGACATCCTCGTTTCCCAGCTGTCGGCGTGACATGACCGATATCTCGTTCGATCCTGCGTCCGGCGCCCTGGCCTTGCACGGCTATCCGGTCAGTAATTATTTCAACGCGGCGCGCGCGGCGTTGATCGAAAAGGGCGCCGCCTTCACGATCGTCCCGACCCGCGCGGCGCAGGATGAAGCCTTTCTGGCGCACAGCGCGATGGGCAAAATCCCTTATTTGCGGACGGGGCAGGGTTGCATCGCCGAAACCGTCGCGATCCTGGAATATATCGAGGAGGTCGTTCCTGGTGTTCCGCTTTACCCGACCGGCGCCTTCGCGCGCGCGCGCGCGCGGCAGATCATCAACATCGTCCAGCTCTATGTCGAAACGCCGCTGCGCTCGTTATACCCCGGCGCGTTCATGGGCGGCGTCAACGCGCCGGAGACGATCGCCGCCGTCCGGCCAGTGGTCGATCGGGGGATGCGCGCATTGTCGCAACTGGTGACGCCGGCGCCTTTCCTGCTGGGCGGGCAGCTAACCTATGCCGACATCTTCGCCTTCTATCATTTTGACCTGGGGGAGCGCGCCATGCGCTTCACTTACGGGGCTTCGCTGGTCGATGCCGTTCCGGGCTTGCACGACTGGTTCGACATCATGGCGGCGCGCCCATCCACCCGCACTGTCCTTGCCGATTTCCATCCAGCCTTTGCCGCCTATCTGCGCGACAAGGGCGCCGCCTGGCTTGAGCCAGAGCTGAAAGAAACAACCCATGCGTGACGTGAAACTGGACGACAAATATACGGTCGACGACGGCCGAGTGATCATGAGCGGAACCCATGCCCTGATCCGCGTGCCGCTGCTGCAGAAGGAGATCGACCAGCGCAACGGCCTCGACACCGGTGGCTTCATATCAGGCTATCGAGGGTCGCCGCTGGGCAGCTACGACATGGAATTGTGGCGGGCCAAGAAGCTGCTTGAAAGCCACGACATAATATTCCAGTCGGGCGTGAACGAGGAGCTCGCGGCGACGGCGGTTTGGGGCACGCAGATGCTGGCGACTACGCCCGGCGCCAACAAGGACGGCGTCTTTGCCATCTGGTATGGCAAGGGACCAGGTGTCGATCGTTCTGGCGATCCGTTCAAACATGGCAATATTGCCGGCACCCATCCCCATGGTGGCGTGCTGATCGTAGCGGGGGACGATCATTCGGGCAAATCCTCGACCGTCGCGCACCAGAGCGAGGTCGCCCTGATGCACGCCGGGATGCCGATCCTGGCGCCCTCCAACGTGCAGGATGTGATCGATCTTGGACTGCTGGGCTTCGCCATGTCGCGCTATACCGGCCTTTATACCGGCTTCAAGCTGACCAACGAGACGCTGGAACAGACCATGACGGTCGACATCCGGGTCGGCGGCCATGGCCCGGTTACGCCCGATCGCGGACCAGCGCCTGCCAATGGCTTTCACAATTATCCGACTCATCTGGATCGCACCGCGTCGGAGATCGTGGTCAAGCGTTATCGCTGGCCGCTGGTCGAGAAGTTCGTGCGCGCCAACGGAATCGACCGCGTGTTGATCGACACGCCCGCGCGCAGGCTGGGCATTGTGACGACAGGCAAGGCCGTACAGGACGTGCGCCAGGCCTTGAAGCTGCTGGGCCTCGATGATGCCGCCGCCGCGGCAATGGGGCTTGGCGTCTACAAGCTGGGCTGCATGTATCCGGTCGAGCGCGAAGGCCTGGCCGAATTCGCCGCCGGCCAGTCCGAACTTCTCTTTATCGAAGAAAAAGATCCGCTCACCGAGAACCAGGCCAAGGCGATCCTCTATGGCCGCCTGGCCATGCCACGCATCGTCGGCAAGGTGGACGAGGATGGCGTCTTCATGATTCCGTCCGACGAACAACTTGAACCTGTGCAACTTGCGCTCGTCATCGCCGAGCGGCTGCGGCGTCTGGGCGTTGCTGACGAAGCATTGGCGGTGCGCGCCGAAATCTTGTCGCGCCAGATGGAGACGGTAAAGGGATTGAAGCCCGCCGATGCTGCGCGCTCGCCTTATTTCTGCTCCGGCTGCCCGCACAACACCGGCACCCGCTTCCCGGAAGGATCGATTGCGGCGGGTGGCATCGGCTGTCATGCCATGGCGATGTATTCCGGCCCGGACATGCTGCCCAACGCGCAGATGGGCGGCGAGGGCGCGCATTGGTACAGCCTCGCCTATTTCAGCGACATGAACCACATTTTCCAGAATATGGGTGATGGCACTTATTATCATAGCGGCCTGCTTGCGGTGCGCGGTGCGGTGGCCGCGAAGGTCAACATCACCTTCAAAATCCTTTTCAACGATGCCGTGGCGATGACGGGCGGCCAGCCTGTCGACGGCCCGCTGACGCCGGGCGACATCACCCGGCAGGTGCTGGCCGAGGGCGCGGTGCGGTGCATCGTCGTCACCGACCGGCCTGATCTCTACGGCGCGCATAGCGGGCTGGGGGAGGGCGTCACCGTCCATCATCGCGATACCTATGACGCGGTGCAGAAGGAATTGCGGGATGTCCCCGGCGTCACCGTCATCGTCTATGAACAGACCTGCGCCGCGGAAAAGCGTCGTCGCCGCAAGCGCGGTAAATTTCCCGATCCGGCCAAGCGCATGTTCGTCAACGCGGCTGTGTGCGAGGGCTGCGGCGACTGTTCGGTCCAATCCAACTGCGTCAGCGTCTGGCCCAAGGAAACCGAACTTGGGCGCAAGCGCCAGATCGACCAGTCCAACTGCAACAAGGATTATAGCTGCGTGAAGGGCTTTTGCCCCAGCTTCGTGACCGTCCTCGACGCTGAACCGCGTAAGCCCAAGAAGGCGCAGCTGGACGGCGAAGCCGACATGGCGCTGCCCGATCCCGCGATCGTGCCGCTCCACCACGGCGCCTATAATATCATGATATCCGGCATCGGCGGCACTGGCGTCGTCACCATTGGCGCCCTGCTCGCCATGGCGGCGCATCTGGAGGGCAAGTCGACATCGGTATTTGATATGACCGGCCTCAGCCAGAAAAACGGTGCGGTGTTCAGCCATTTGCGGATCGCTGCCCATAATGACGATCTGGGGGCGCAGAAGCTGGGCATTGCCGAGGCCGACCTGGCGCTGGCGTTCGACGCGGTCGCGGGCCTTGCCAAGGAACCGGCGATGACGCTGTCGACGGAGCGTACGAAAGTGGTCGTGAACGCCCGCGTCACCCCGACCCCGGCATTTCAGCGCAACCCCGACCTGACGTTGGACCAAGGGCTGCTCGTCCGTCGCCTCAAGACCATGTCGGCCGACCTGCACGGCGTCGATGCGACCGGTCTTGGCCTCGCGCTGCTGGGCGATACGATCGCGGCGAATCTCTTCATGCTGGGCTATGCCTGTCAGTTGGGTCTGTTGCCGGTCTCACCCGACTCCATCGAGCGCGCAGTGGAGATCAACGGTGTCGCCATTCCGTTCAACAAGGCGGCCTTTGCGCTGGGCCGTTTTCAGGCGGTCGATCCCGCCCGGATCGAAAAGGCGGTGGTGAGCCATGTGCAGGAACTGGACTTCACCCCGTTGACGGCGCTTGTGGACATCGTCGCCCACCGCACCCAATTGCTGACCGATTATCAGAACGTCGCCTGGGCGCAGCGCTATCGCGATCTGGTCGATAGCGTGGCGAGGGCGGAGGTGCGCGCGACGCCGGGCAGGGACATGCTGTCTGTCATGGTCGCGCGCAACTTCGCCAAACTGATGGCCTATAAGGACGAGTATGAAGTTGCCCGGTTGCACGCCGATCCGGCCTTCAGGCAGCAGTTGAAGGACGCATTCGAGGACGGCGCGAAGCTGCGCTACAATCTGGCGCCGCCGCTCTTTTCGAAGAAGGACGCGGATGGGCGCCTCATCAAACGGGAGTTCGGGCCGTGGATGGGCAAGGCCTTCGCCTTTCTCACGCGGTTCAAGGGACTGCGCGGCACGGCTTTCGATATTTTCGGCTATACCCAAGAGCGCAAGATGGAGCGCGGCCTTATCGACCATTATGAAGCGCAGATGCGCATGGTCGCCGACAAGCTGACACCCGCCAATCACGCTGCTGCGGTCGAACTGGCCTCGCTGCCGGCGCAGATCCGTGGCTACGGCCATGTGAAGGAGGCCAATGTCGAGAAGGTCCGTGCGCTCGAACCGCTGATCCTGAAGAAATTCGAAGATGCCGCCATCTCAGCCTTGGGGGCGCCCGCGCCTTTGGTCCAGAACGCCTGACGGAATAACAAAATATCGGAGAGTGGAAGATGGTCAAGATGCTGATCGACGGGGCGCTGGTTGATACCGCGCGCCACATGGACGTCATCGATCCGAGCGACGAGAGCAGGGTGGCGCAGGTGCCGGATGCCGGCACGGCGGAGGTCGATCAAGCGGTGGCCGCCGCGAAAAAGGCTTATCCCGCCTGGCGCGATGCCACGCCCGAAGCGCGCGGCGCCGTGCTCGTCGCGATGGCGCAGGTCGTGACCGACAATCTGGACGAACTTTGCCAGCTTCTGGTGCAGGAAACAGGCCGCCCTCTCGGCCTCGCCCAGTTCGAGATCGCGCATCTCGCGGCGGGCTATCTGAACTATTATGCGGGCCTGCGGATCGCACCGGAAATCCTGGTCGAGGATGATACGCGCCGGGTCGAGCAGCATCGCAAGCCTTTGGGCATTGTCGCGGCGGTCGTGCCTTGGAATGCGCCGGTCTATATCGCCTGCAACAAGATCGCGCCTGCGTTGGCGGCGGGCAACACGATCGTTGTCAAGACGGCTCCCTCTACCCCGCTGACGACATTGCGGCTGGGTGAATTGTGGCAGGATGTCGTCCCCGCAGGCGTCGTTAACATCCTGTCGGGCGGCAACGAAGCGGGCGCGCATCTGGTGTCGCATCCCGATGTCGCGAAGATCACCTTCACCGGATCGACCGGCACTGGCCGCAAGATCATGGAAGCGGCCTCCCCGACGCTCAAGCGCGTCACGCTGGAACTGGGCGGCAATGATGCGGCGATCGTGCTGCCCGACGCTGACGTCAAGGCGATCGCGCCGGCTATCTTCGCCTTCGCCTTCTTCAACAGCGGGCAGGTTTGCGCGATCATCAAGCGGCTCTATGTCCATGACAGCCTGTACGACGCCATGTGCGCGGAAATCGCTGCTTATGCCACCGGCTCCAAGGTGGCGGGCGGCCGCGATCCCGAAGCGCAGTTCGGTCCGGTCCAGAACAAGGCGCAATATGACAAGGTGCTCGACTATCTGGCGAGCGCCAGGGCCAGCGGCACGATCATCGCGGGCGGCGAACTGCCCGATGGCCGCGGCTATTTCGTGCCGTTGACGGTCGTGCGCGATGTGAAGGAAGGCGATGTGATCGTGGATGAGGAACCGTTCGGCCCGATCCTGCCGATCATCCGCTATACCGATATCGATGACGTCGTCGCGCGCGCCAATGCGTCGCCCTATGCGCTGGGCGGATCGATCTGGTCGAACGATGCGGAGGCGGCCGCGAAGATCGCGCTGCGCCTGGAAAGCGGTAGCGTCTGGGTCAATCAGCATTGCGCGCTCGATCCCGCCGTGCCCTTTCCGGCGAACAAGCAGTCCGGGTCCGGCGTAGAGGGCGGGCTTGAAGGCCTTTATCCCTACACGGCGCTTCAGATCCTCAACATCGCCAAGCCGCAAGCGGCATGAGCATCCTTGAAACCCTCTTCTCCGTCGCAGGGAAGACTGCCGTGGTGACGGGCGGCGCCAAGGGCGTCGGCGCGATGATCAGCCGGACGTTGGTGGCGGCCGGGGCGGACATAGTGATCGTCGGACGCGGAGCGGAAGCGGGCAAGGCATTTGCAGACGGACTGGAGGGGCCGGGCAAGGCGATCTTCCTTGCCCATGATCTGGGCACGGGCGCAGGCGTGGAAGCCGCCGCCGCCGACATCGCTGCCCGCGTGCCCGCGCTCAACATCCTCGTCAACAACGCCGGCATGTTCAGCGCCGGGGCGATCGAGGAGGCGAGCATCGACCAGTGGGATCGCGAACTGGGCCTCAACCTGCGCGCGCCCTTCTTCCTGGCGCAAAAGCTGTTGCCCCAACTCAAGGCGGCCTCAGCCCCCGGCGATCCCGCCCGCATCATCTCGATCGGCTCGATCGGCGCGCTCTGGGGCCGCAGCAGCAACGGCGCCTATGCCTATGGCGCCAGCAAGGCGGCGATCCATCAGTTGACCCGCATGATGGCGTCGGATCTCACCGCACAGGGCATAACCGTCAACGCTATCGCACCGGGCTTCTTTCCCAGCGACATGACCGACGGCTTTTTTGCCGCCGTGCCAGGTCTTAAGGAGCAGGTCGTGGACGGCATTCCTGCTGGCCGTCTTGGATCGGTCGAGGATGTCGGCGGCGCGGTGCTGTTCCTTTCGTCGCGGGCGGGCGCCTATGTGTCCGGGACAGTGCTGCCAGTCGAGGGCGCGCTATGGCAAGCCTGACGACGATCGCCCTGCTGGAACGCAAGCCAGGCATCTCGCGCGACCTCTTCTCGCGCTATTGGCGCGATGTGCATGGCGTCATGGCCGCGCGTATTCCGGGCTTTGAAACCTATACCCAGCACCATATCACGCCGCTTACTGATATCGGTTCGCTCGTTGTCGAACCGTTTGAGGGTATCGCCGTCGTTACATTTGCAGCGGTGGGAGATCGCGACGGCCTGATCCACAGCGATGTCACCAAGCATATCCATCGCGACGAGCAGAACTTGTTTCGCCGTGCCCTTTTGTACAATCTGGAGGCTGGCGCGACGATAGTGACGGGCGACATCCGACATTGTGAGGCCGACAGTTATTTCGTCGTCGTGCCGGTCGGCTTGGATGCGATTGCGATCGCGGCAGCGTTGATCGACGCGGGCGCCGAAAGAATCGCACGACACGATCTTTCGGGCGCCGACCCCGCAGGGTGGAACAATACCGATGTCAACGAGTGCGGGGCAAGTCGTCTGTTCGGCGCCGTCATGCAAAGCTGGTGGTCGGGTCCTGCGCAGGCGGATGCCGCACTTGCCGATGCGGTGCGGTCCAGCGGCGGGCGGATTGTCTGTTACCGCACGGATGCGCGCTATGCGATGGTGGAGCAGGGGCGTGCGACGCTGATCGGCCTGCGCGGTCTGGACGCTGTGCGCACCATCGAAGAAGCGAATGCCGGTAACCAACGCGAGCTTTCATTGCTCCGCGCGATCTACGGACCCATTGCGGGTTGAGGCAAACAATCGGGTCAGGCTATGTCGTCGGAAACAATTCCGGCCGAGCGCGGGCCGATACTACCTCCCACTCTGTCGCCTCGACTCCTTCCTCGCAAACTGCCCCTCTGCATGATGATGGTCGGGCTAAACCAGGCGCAGTCTTAGGGCTGACCTGCTCGCGTGAATGGGAAGCGCCGCATGATTCTCGCCCTCAGCCGCGTCTTGGAAAATATTTAGGCGGATGCCCGTGTCTTCCATTGGCGGGTAGTGGCATCGGAGGTTTAAAAAAAACGGGTGACATTGTAACTGCGCGGCGATTTGCATCGTATCTCTGTCATTATCCTTTGACGGAGCGTGTTATGTCTCGCATCTTCCCGGTTGCCGCAGTCCTTTTTGCCGGATCGACTCTGATCGCCTTCACCAGCCCTGGTGACGCCGCCGAGCGGGCTATTTTGGCGCCGGCCGCTGCGATGATCGAACCCGTCGTGGGGCATCTCGAAACCGCAACCTTTGCCGGGGGCTGTTTTTGGGGCGTGGAAGGGGTTTTCTCCCATGTCAAAGGCGTGATCAGCGCGACGTCCGGCTACGCCGGGGGCGAAGCGGCAACCGCCGACTATGAAAGTGTGTCCAAAGGCACCACTGGCCATGCCGAATCCGTCAGGGTCGTGTTCGATCCGACGGAAGTGAACTATGCGGACCTGCTGCGGATTTACTTTTCCGTCGTGACTGACCCTACCCTGCTCAATCGGCAAGGGCCGGACCGGGGCACCCAATATCGATCGGCCCTGTTTCCCGCTTCGCCTGCGCAGGAAAAGGTAGCGCGCGCCTATATCGCGCAATTGTCGACCGCTCACATCTATACCCGGCCGATCGTGACGCGGGTTGAAAGCAATCGGCGGTTTTTTGCGGCTGAAGCCCATCATCAGGACTTCATGGCTCGCAACCCGACCTATCCCTACATCGTCTTGAACGACCGGCCCAAGGTCGCTGCGTTGAAGCGGCTATTTCCGGCACGCTGGAAAGCATGAATCGCCCGTCAGCGGGCGGGGGCGACGCTGCTCACGAAATCGGTGATATCGGCGACGATGCTTGCCCGATAGCGAAAGGGCCGGGCGATCGCCGTCACCATTCCGATATGGCCTATGCCGGAATAACATTTGATTCGCACCGGAACGCCAGCCGCGCCTAATTTGGCGGCCAGTGCTTGGCCGTTGCGGGCGTGTACGGTCTTGTCCGCATCGCCGACCAGCAACAGGGACGGGGGATCGCCTGCGCCAGCCCAGTGCACCGGCTGCGTCTCCGCCGGGTTAGGCCATGTCCCGAACGCGTTTTTGCTCGCCGCGACGTCGAAAGGCGCGAAATCATAGGGGCCGGCGATGCCGACCAGACCCTTGATCGCCGCCCGATCTGCGCCCAGCCATCGCTCGTCAACCGCCAGCATCGCCGCAATATAGGCTCCAGCCGAATGGCCGCTCACGATGATGGCATGGGGCGCTCCACCATAAACCTGCCCATGCTCGACCGTCCATCTGACTGCGCTGGCGCCATCCTGCACAAAATCGGGATACAGATTGTCGGGGCCGATCCGATAATCGGGAATAACGACCAGGAAACCTTGCGCGGCCAACGCCCGGCCCACAAATGCATATCCTGCCCGCGTGCCGCTGGCCCATGAGCCGCCGTAAAAGAAAATGATGACGGGAAGCATCCCATCGGCATGTGTGTCACGCGGCGCATAGATGTCCAATTTCTGGCGCGGGCCATCGCCATAGGGAATATCCTTTGCGATCCTGACGCCATCGCCATCCTTGGGCACCAGCGTGTCGAATGTCAGGAGGGGCGCGCAAGCAACACAGGCGACCGCCGCCAGCCCACAAGCGCTCGCTGCCAACCATTTCCATCGTCTACCCATCGCCTTCTCTACCATGAAGAGCGGCGATGACCAGCTTCAAGCCGATGGCGCGGCCTGGATGTCATAATTATGCCGGATCGCGTTGTTGGCGACATGGAAAAGCGCTTCATAGGCCAGCGCGGCGGCCATTATACCGATCGCATAGGGCAGGTCCGCACGATCAAACAGGATGGCGCGCAGGAGCAGGCCGATGGCCGCGGCCATCAACGTCAGTCGCATGAAGGTGGAACGCAGGGTGGCTTTCATGTCAGTCCTCCTTTTCAAAGGAAAAATTCGAGCAGCAGTTTGAGATTGAGGGTGATGATGATCGCGGAGATCGCCCAGGCCGCGAATTTGAGCCAATGCGGGTTCACGAAGCTGCCCATCAAAGCGCGGTCGCTCGTGAATTTGACGAGGGGAACGACGGCGAAGGGCAGTTGCAGGCTCAGGATCACCTGGCTCAGGACCAGCAACCGGGTCGTCCCTTCCGATCCATAGAGAGCCGCCACGATCACGGCGGGGACGATGGCGAGCATCCGGGTGACGACCCGGCGCAGCCAGGCAGGCACGCGCAGGTTGACGAAGCCCTCCATCACGATCTGCCCCGCCAGCGTCGCGGTGATCGTTGAATTCTGTCCCGATGCCAGCAGGGCCACGGCGAACAGGGTGCTGGCTATGCCGGCGCCCAGCATGGGCGCGAGCAGGCGGTGCGCATCCTGGATTTCGGCCACGCCAGTCATGCCCGCGACATGGAAAGAGGATGCCGCCAGGATCAGAATCGCGCCATTGACGAACATGGCGAGCATCAGCGCGATGGTGCTGTCCACGGTGGCGAACAGCACCGCCTCGCGCTTGCCCTTCTCGCTCCGCTCGAAGCTGCGGGTCTGGACGATCGAGGAATGAAGATAGAGATTATGGGGCATCACGGTCGCGCCGATGATGCCGATCGCGATGTAGAGCATCGCCGGGTTGGTGACGACGCTGGCGCTGGGAACAAGGCCCATGCCGATCGCGGCAAGGTCGGGCTTCGACAGGAACAGTTCGACAGCAAAACAGCCGGCTATCACGATCAGCAGCGCAACGATGAAGGCTTCGAGTTGGCGAAAGCCGCGCTGTTGCAGGAACAGGATGAGCATGACGTCGGCGGCAGTCAGGCACACGCCCATGACCAGCGGAATGTCGAACAGCAATTGCAGCGCGATGGCCGTGCCGACCACTTCGGCAAGGTCGCAGGCGATGATCGCCAGTTCGCACATGACCCACAGGATAATGCGGACCGGCGTGCTATATTGGGCGCGGCAGGCCTGGGCCAGATCCATGCCGGTGACGATGCCGAGTTTGGCCGCGAGCGATTGCAACACCATCGCCATGATGCTGGACAGCAGGATAACTGACAGCAAGGTGTAGCCAAAGGCCGACCCGCCCGCCAGGTCGGTCGCCCAGTTGCCGGGGTCCATATAGCCCACAGCGACGATATAGCCGGGACCGGCGAAGGCGCCCATTTTTTTCCAGACGCTGCCGCCAGCCCGCGGCACCGCGATAGTCCGATAGGAACCGGGCAGGCTAGGCCTGATGTCCGGCATGTCCATGGACGGCATCGCAATGTCGGCGGGTGGCGGAGGTGTCATCGGTTATCCCCTTTCAAATGGCAGTCCAGATCCAGCGCTATTGTGCAGTGCTGGTGTTGAGGCTGCCGTTGAGGCCATTGGGGAAGAAGCCGCCTTTCTGTGCGGCCAGCTTCGTCAGATAGACGATGTTGAGCACTTCGCCTGTCGTGCGGCTGTACGCGATGCCGTCATTGTCGGTGGGGACGATGTTGGATGCGCCGTCCTTGGGACTGATACCCTGATCCTTGTCCGCCGACCCGTCCAGACTGTCGCGGGCGTCGGATATCTTGTCCGCCGATGTGCGCAACGACGGCGTTTCCACGCCCTTGCCATAGAGAACGGTCCGCACCAGAGCGGCATGATAGGCCTCAGCCGCCAGAATACCGGCCGCCGCTTCCAGGAAGGTCTTGTTGGAAATGAGCGGCGAGGCTCCCTTATAGGCCGTAACCCCCACATCCTCGAAAATATAGGCGCCCAGCAGGAAATTCTCGTCGCTGGCATAGGGGTCGAAGCTTTGCCCCGCGGAGATCAGGCCAGCCGCCTGCGCTGCCGAGGAGAAAGCGCCGGTCGCGCTCGATCCGATGTCGATGGCGGGCTGCGCCACCGCTGTCGTGCCGATAGCGCCGCGCAGAAATTCGACATGCGCCCGTTCGTCGGCGGCAATTTCGCGCGCATAGCGGGCGATCAACGGATCGACGAAGGCGACCTGACGGCCGCCGGTGACCGCGCCCTGTGTTCCCGCTCCGCCTAATAGGCTGCTGGGCAGACCCGATCCGAAGGCGGCGAAATAATAGAATTGCGCCTCCAGATACTCCAGGTTGAGCGCGAAGTTCAGCACATCGCCATCGGTCACGGTCGGCGTGGGTGTCGGGGTTGGCGTGGGTGTTGGCGTTGGTACGGCCGTGGCTTCATCGTCGCCGCAGCCTGACAACAGGCTCGCGCCAGCCGCCACTACCGCCATAGACCCTGCTGCACGCAGGAAGCCGCGCCTCTGATCGCGGCGCCGTGCGCGCGCTTCAAATGCTTCGAGCATCAGATCGTCTTTCATGGGATCAACTCCGTTTCGAAAGGGGCTCAGTTCGCCGCGCTCATGTTGATGGTGCCGTTGACGCCGTTGGGGAAAAATCCGCCCCGGGCCGTCGCCATGTTGGTCAGATAGGCGATATTGAGCACCTGTCCGGTCGTTCGGCTGTAGGCGAGGCCGTTGGCGTCGAGCGGCACGATGTTCGACGCGTCGCCGACATTGGCGATGCCCTGATCTAGGTCGCTGGACCCGTCCAGGCTGTCGCGCGCTTTGGAAATCGCCTCGGTCGCGTCGATCAGCGATGGGGTGGCGATGCCCTTGCGATAGAGCGAGGTGCGGACCAGGCCCGCATGATAGGCTTCCACCGCCAAGATACCGGCCGCGGCTTCCAGATAGGCCTTGCTGGTGATGAGCGGCGCCGCGCCCTTATAGGCGGTGACCCCCACATCCTCGAAGATGAACGCGCCCAGCAGGAAGTTTTCGTCGCTGGAATATGGGTCGAAGCTGGCGCCGCCGCCGATCAGGCCGGCTGCGCGCGCCGCGGACGAAAAAGCGCCATTGGGATCAGTGCCGACATCGATCGCGGGCTGGGCGACCACGGCCCCGCCCAGATTTTTGCGCAGGAAATCGACATGGGCGATTTCGTCCTGTGCGATCTCCTTGGCATATTGGGCCACGACCGGGTCGGTGAAATTGACCTTTCGGCCGCCTGTGGCAGTGCCGGCATTGCCGCTGCCGCTGGTATATTTGGTGTCGATCGGCGTGCCGAACACTGCATAGGAATAGAAATTCGCCTCCAGATATTCCAGGTTGAGGGCGAAGTTCAGTATGTCGCCGTCCGATGGCGCGCTCTGCGCCATGGCCGACTGGCTGCTCGCGGCGAAACCTGCGCTGCCAAAGGCGGCCATGGCCCCCAGCGTTCGAAAGAAATCCCGACGTTCCTCTCGCCGTTTGGCCCTGCGTTCTAAAGTCTCGATTGCCAGAATATCATCGGTCATAGCTCGATCCTCGCTGACTGGTGGTCATGATGCGCGGGGGCGCGTCATCGGCGGGCAAAGACGTGATTGATCGACGAAGTTCCGGTTTTTACGCCAAAAAAATAATTTGCGTACGCGGACGTACCAGGGTGCATCCCTTGGCCTGTTGCGGCCGTATCTCTTGGTTCGATACCCATGAATTGCGAGGGCGTTTTGGTTGCCGGCATTCAAAAAGACACGTCGAATATCTTTCTGCGGTCCTTGTCACCGCCTGACTATGCCAGCATCAGCCGGCATTTTACTGGCGTCGTTCTGGCGCCTAAAGATATCATCGTGCGTACAGGTCAGCCCATAGAATTTCTGGATTTCCCCGAAAGCGGGATATTGGCCTTGAACTGCGATGCGGGCGCCCGTTCGGCATGTCTGACCGCGCTGGTCGGACGGGAAGGCTATATCGGCTGGTCAGCATTGATGGAGGTGCGCCTGTCGTCCCATCATATCCGCGCAGGCGGGGAGGGGGCGCGGCTTCTTCGCATAGAGATAGCAAGGATGCTTCGCCTGATGCACGAAAGGCCAAGCCTGCGCGTCAGCCTCATGCGCTTCGTGCATAGCGTGATGATCCAGATGAACGCCACGATCGTGTCGAGCAAGACTGACCCGGTCGAGCGGCGGCTGGCGCGGTTGATCCTGATGCATCATGATCGCGCCAATGACGGCGACATCTGTGTCACGCATCAGGATCTGGCGGACATGCTCGTCGTTCGCCGGGCCAGCATTACGGACGCCCTGCATGTGATGGAGGGCAATCAATTGATCGCCAGCAGCCGCAACAGGCTGGTGATGCGCAACCGCCCCGGTCTTTGCCTTGTGGCAGGCGACGGTTATGGCGTGGCCGAAGAACATTATAGCCAATATGTCGCCCCCCTGTTCGCTATCCGCTAATCAGCGCGGCGTTGAAAAGGCAGGGAAGCCCGCCAATCAGGGGGTGATTGGCGGGCTTCCGCAGTCCGGCGCTTACAGGATCGATCGGGTCAGGGCATCAGAACCGTGTCGACCACATGGATAACGCCATTGGACTGCATCACATTGGCGATGCTGATCTTCGACATGCCGCCTTTGGCATCGGTCAGATACCAGGCGCCGTCTTTTTCCCATGCGGTCAGGCTTTCGCCTTGCACGGTGGTCAGCACCGCCTTGCCGCCGTTCATCTTCGCCTTGGCCGCAATATCATTGGCGGTCATCCGCCCGGCCACGACATGATAGGTCAATATCTTGGTCAGCATCGCCTTGTTCTCAGGCTTCACCAGCGTGTCGACCGTGCCGGCGGGCAACTTGGCAAAGGCCGCGTTGGTCGGCGCGAAGACGGTGAACGGACCCGCGCCCTTGAGTGTGTCGACCAAGCCGGCGGCCTTTACCGCGGCAACCAGTGTGCTGTGGTCCCTGGAATTGACGGCATTGTCGATGATGTCCTTGGTCGGATACATCGCTGCGCCACCGACCATTGGGTTCTTGCCCATGTCCTTGGCCATGGCGGGCGCGCCGCTGGCGAGGATCAGGGCGCCCGCAAATGTTAGCGAGAGCTTCGTCAAGATAGTCGTCATGGAGGCTTCCTTCCTATGTCGCGCGTCCTGTCAGAGCGGGCGTGCAGATCAGTTACGGTAGGAAGCCGTCAGGAGATGCAGATCAGAACAGGGATATTTTCCCAGCGGCGATCGGCGTAGAACTGGGGGCGTCGTGGGGCGCGCCGTCGATGGTTTCCATGGTGACCGCCAAGGTCGCGCCCTCTGTCATGAAGGGGCGGTAAGACGGGTCGATCACTACGCGACTTTCGGCGCCACCAGCAATAAGACCAAGCGATCGCGGTCTGCCGTCGGCCGGAATGATCCATAGTTCGGGGGCCAGACGATCCGGTGCGACGCCTTTCGGCCGCAGGATCAGCCTGCCCGACGCCGGATTGTACCGCGCCAATATCATCGGCCCATCGGGGGCGCCGACCATCTGCGCCACCGCCACTTGCGCTGGTGGTGCAGCCGGAACGGTCGGCGTCGGGCGCAACAGAATGACGAGCGCCAGCGACGCGGCGACCGCTGCGGATGCGAATGCACCCGCGCGCCACCAGCGCAATTGCCGTAAGGCAGGATGTGCTTGTAATCCGTCCGCAATGCGACGTTCTATGCTTGGCCATAGCGTTTCCGGCGGCGCGACCGGCGTATAATCGTTATAGAGCACAGCAAATCGCCGGTCCCATGCACCGATCATGTCAGGCGAGAAGTTCGGATCTGCCATCAAGCTGCGCAGCGCGTCAGAACGCGCCGCGCCGTCAAGCACGCCCAGCGCCAGTTCGGCGGCAAGCGAATCGCGTTCTTCGGGCGTCAGGTGCGCGTCAGCCATCGCTCATGCACGCCTTGAGTTGCTGCAGGCCGCGACGGATCCAGCTTTTCATGGTTCCCAGCGGCACCGCCATGCGATCGGCTAATTGAGCGTATGTGAGGCCATCCAGAAATGCCGAACGGATCGCCAGACCATGCCGGTCTTCAAGTTCATCCAGGCAAGCGAAAAGACGCGCGCTATGTTGGTCGCGCTCGATCGCCATGTCGGCCAGAGGGGTTGCGTCGGCAATTTGCGCCGCGGCTTCTTCCGTCGTCATGCCGGGACGTCGCGATGCGCGGCACCAGTCTATGGCTGTATTCCGCGCGATCGCGCACAACCAGGTAATGGGACTGGCGCGTCCCGCGTCGAACCGTTCAGCCCGATTCCAAATCTTGATATACACGTCTTGCAAAATATCCTCGGCTGCGTCGCGGTCAGCAGAGATACGGAGGCAAACGCCAAAAAGTTTCGCAGACGTCATGGTGTAAACTTGCCGGAGCGCCGACCGATCACGCTGCGCGACCTGCGCCAGCGCGGTGATCAATCTGTCGCGTTCGGTGTCCATGTCTCCCACCTGATCACCCTAGCAAGCTTATCTGTCGTTTCAATCCGGGAAAATCGACGTCCCATCCGCCGCCGGGGACGCACGGATCAGATCGCGTCGCTTGGAACCCACACGCTAACGCTGCCTCCATTGACTCTGACGACGATTCGGCCGGCATCGTCGGCTATGACTTCTTCCTGGCAATAGCCCAGAAAATCGCGAAATCCGTCTCCCGCACGGTCGGGACCAAGGTCGATGCTTTTTTCGCGACCTTCGCCATTGGCGACGATGACGATGCAGCCTGGCGCTTGCGCGGTGCCGTGGCGGACAAAGGCTATGCACCCCGGATCGTCGAACATTTCGGTTTGTGGACCATGGCCGAAACGCTGGCGGGCTTCGATGAGCTTGGGGAGGCTCTCGATCGCGGGCATCTCGACCTCATGATCTTCCCCATCTTCGCCCTGGTCGCTATAGCGAGCGCCATAAAGATCGGGGTAGAATATACATGGTACGCCCTGTTCGCGCAGCAGGATGAGCGCATAGGCCAGCGGCCTGAACCAAGTTTCGACCGACGCCTCCATCGCCTGGAGCGACTGGGTGTCGTGGTTGGCGACCAAAGTCACCGCGTGATGGGGCGAAACGCTGACAAGGGTGTCGTCGAATATCGTGCGCAAATCATAGTCGCCGCCGGATTTCGATGCGTCGAAAAATCGATGGTGCAATGCGACATCAAACAGCATTAACTGCTCGTCGACCTGTTCCAGATATCGGTGCAGCACATCCATATCTGGATGCCAATATTCCGCCACCACGAACAATGTCTTGTCCACCGTTTCGCGCACATGGCCAACCCAATCGCGGAAAAACCATGCTGGAATATGCTTAGCTGCGTCAAGCCGGAACCCATGACAGGGCAGTTGCTGCGGAAGCCAACGGCCCCAATATTTAAGCTCCTCGTAAACCGCCTTGTTTCGAAACTCGACATCGGACCCCATGAGATAGTCGAAATTGCCCTTTTCACTATCTACCTCGTCGCTCCACTCTCCGTCGCCATATTCGTTGACGAGGCGGAATATACCGTCCTCGGTGGGATCTTCGATATGGTCGACACCGCTGAAGCATTTCATGTCCCACATGAATTTCGAATATTCGCCTTGCCGACCAGGAAAGGTGAATTTCGTATAGGCAGATGCTTCGAACGCTATGTCCTCAATGTCTGTTCTATTCTCTGGTTCAGCCCTGCGCACTTGTACCCGTTCGGTTTCGTCAGCGCCCATTTTGTGGTTGAAAACCACATCATGGATGACGCGAATTCCGGCTTCCTCAAGGCTGTGGCAGGCTTGCTCCAATTGCGCCCGGTCTCCATATTTGGTGGCGATTGATCCTTTTTGGTCGAATTCGCCCAGGTCGAAAAGATCGTAACTATCATATCCTACCGAATAGCCGCCTGCTGCACCTTTGTATGCGGGCGGCAACCAGATGTCCGTAATCCCCAATTTGGCCAGGCTGTCAGCCTTCTGGGAAGCCTCACGCCAAAGTGTTCCGCCGCTGGGCGTATACCAATGGAAAAACTGCAATAGGGTACGCGCTGCCATCGAATGTCCTTGATGTTGCTCGACTTGAGCGATTGTCGTTCATTGTCATGTCCGTCCGATAGGACGCCAACCGGCGGATATTGTTTTGCAAGCGCGGGGGTATCGCATGGGCTTTCGGGCCAAGGCGGCTGCCATCGCAATTCGAAGCTGATTCTAACGACAGATGACAGCATTCGTTCCTGCGCCGAAACAGATAGATTTCACTAGAAAACCGGCAGACGGTGTCACATCTGAGCATTCTGCGCGAAGGGCGCATCCGGCAAATGCGCTTGGTCAGAGGATGGAATAATGTGATGCCTGCCATCACTGGAGAAGCACGGCGCGTCTGATTATGACGGCGATACGGCGAACAGAGGCGGGCTGCGAGCGGCACAATGGATATGGAATGAATCAGACGTTGGAAGAGCTGGGGTGGCGGCCTTTTTTTAGTACGCAACTTTCGGGTGATCAGGATCCGGGATGCCATCCAGCGCGCGTGATGGCTGTTCATCGTGGCAAGATTGCGGTCGCGGGTGCGGGCGCGACGCGCCTGATCCCACCCTATATCCCTGACGCCTCCGTTCCCGAAGATCACCCGACGGTGGGCGACTGGTTGCTGATTGATGATGCCACGCTTGCGGTTCGGCGCGTTCTCCAGCGAGAAAATCTGTTCAAGCGACGTGCGCCGGGGAATGAGCAAAAGACGCAATTGATCGCTGCAAATGTGGATACGCTTTTCATCGTGGCCTCCTGCAACAAGGATTTCAGCGCCGCACGCCTGGAACGCTATCTGGTGCTGGCGCAGGAGGTCGGCGTGCAGCCGGTCGTCATTCTTACCAAGACGGACTTGACGAATAGGCCAGATATTTTCGCGGCAGAGGCGCGGGATCTTCGACCGGGGCTGCTGGTCGAAGCCGTCAACGGGCGCGATTCTGGCAGTGTCGCGCCACTTGCCATCTGGTGCGGCCGGGGGCAGACTGTCGCCTTGGTAGGCTCCTCCGGAGTTGGTAAATCGACGCTGGTCAATAGTTTGCGCGGCTCTGACAGCATAATGACGCAGGCGATACGAAAGGGCGACGACACCGGTCGGCACACGACCACGGTGCGCGAGATGCACCGGCTGGCAGGGGGCGGCTGGTTGCTCGACACCCCCGGTATGCGCGAATTGCAACTGAGGGACGCGGGATCGGGCATTGCCGAGATATTCGACGACTTCGTCGAAGTTGCCGAACATTGCCGGTTTTCCAACTGCACGCATGAACTTGAACCGGGCTGTGCCGTTCGGACGGCTATCGCCGACGGAAGGCTGTCATCCGCTCGCCTGGATCGCTGGTGCCGGTTGGCGAGCGAGGAAATCTATAATAGATCAAGCCTGACGGAACGCCGCGCTCTTGATCGCATCGCGAAGAGAAATCCGGCCAAGAAGAAATAAGCCGCTGGCCGTGAAAAGGGGATTTTCTACGCTAACGCTCGCGTCGGTTTATGCGCCAGACCGTGTTCGACAGGTCGTCCGCCACCAGCAGCGCGCCGCTGATCGGGTCATAGGTCACCCCAACCGGGCGGCCACGCGCATGGTCACCCTTGATGAAGCCAGTCAGAAAATCCTGCGGCTTGCCCGCCGGGCGTCCGTTGGCGAACGGAATCCATACAACCTTGTAACCTGCCAGATCCTGCCGGTTCCAACTGCCATGCTGGCCGACGAACACGCCATCGATAAAACCCCGTCCCAGCCCCTGGCCGGCAGGGAAACTGATGCCGAGCGCGGCGACATGCGATCCCAGCGCGTAATCGGGACGGATGGCGCGACGCACCATATCTGGCTTTTGCGGATGGACCCGCGGATCGATATTCTGCCCCCAATAGCTGTAAGGCCAGCCGTAAAATGCGCCGGGCCTGACTGCGGTCATATAATCGGGCACAAGCAACGGCCCAAGTTCGTCGCGCTCGTTGACAACTGCCCAAAGCGCGCGTGTCTGCGGATGGATTGCAAGCGCGGTCGGATTGCGAATACCCGATGCATAGATGCGGTGCGCGCCGGTCTGGCGGTCCACCTCCCATATGACGGCGCGGTCCTCCTCGATCGCCAGGCCACGTTCGCCAACATTGCTGTTGGACCCGATGCCCACATAGAGTTTGCTGCCATCCGGGCCGGCAGTCAGCGCCTTCGTCCAATGATGATTGACGCGACCCGGCAGCTTGGTGATCTCCTGCCCCCGCAGCGTGATCCGCGTCATGCCGTCGCGATAGGGGAAGCGCAGCAGCGCATCCTGCGCGGCGACATAGATGTTCCCATCGACATAGGCTAGGCCATAGGGGGCGTTGAGGCCGGTGATGAAGGCGGTACGCAGTTCGGCCTTGCCGTCCCCGTCAGCATCGCGCAACAGGGTGATCTGGTTACCACCCTTCACCGGCGTTTTTCCAAGGCCCTTGATATAGCCTGCGATTACATCCTTGGGCCGCAGTGTCGGGGCCGATCCGCCCGATCCTTCGGCAACCAATATGTCGCCATTGGGCAGCACAAGAAGTTGGCGTGGCACCTTGAGGTCGGTGGCGAGCGCCGTGACCGTGAAGCCCGCTGGAGCAATCGGCTGTTCTCCATTCCACCCCTCCGGAGTGGCGATCTTCATTGGCGGCAGCAGCGTCTGGCGCTGATCGGGTAAATCAGGCCGCGCCCCTGTCTGGTCGATGTCGGCCCGGCTGCCGCCGCACGCGGCGAGCGCCAGGGTGGCAGCAGTGGCGAAAAGAAAGCGAATGGTCACGGCCTGTACTCCCGATAGCCGCCATGGGCGATCCAGCCGGCCGCCAAAGCCAAGGCGGCGCTCAGGCTCGACAGGGTCAGACCGGTCGTGCCGACCGAACTCCACCCATCGCTGCTATGCTGCAAGGCGTTGACGAACCCGATGATCCACATCGGCGCCAGCAGAAGCAGATACAGGCGATGACGACGGCGCGCTCCGATATGTCGGGCGCGTAGAGCATCGACGATGGCCCAGAGCAGTACGGGCGCGCCCATCATAAGCGCGCCGGTGATGAGCCAGGCGGAAAAGTTCGTCCACTGGATTTCCGCCGTTTGCAGATAGGTGATATCGGACAGCAGCGCTGCAGGGAACAACGCGACCGGCCATGCCAGCAGAACCCCGTGCAGGGGGTGAAGAAGCCGTGCAGGCGGCGGCGCAATCGGCAAATCATATCTCCTGCGGACGGATAAGGATA
Source organism: Sphingobium cupriresistens LL01 (assembly GCF_001046645.1). Taxonomy (NCBI): domain Bacteria; kingdom Pseudomonadati; phylum Pseudomonadota; class Alphaproteobacteria; order Sphingomonadales; family Sphingobiaceae; genus Sphingobium; species Sphingobium cupriresistens. The sequence goes on along the minus strand of NZ_KQ130434.1, from coordinate 1,654,099 downwards.
TGGACGCCAATGCCTGACCATCCATTTGGTTTCGTGGTTCACCGATTGCGCCCCTTGTTACGAAACAGAAATCATTGAACCCTCCAGCCCCTGACGGGTTTGAGCTTCATGTGTCACACGGCGTCGGGGGGACAGATCGAAATCATGCGACGAGCCTGGGTCTGCACGCCGTTGTTGTTGGCGACCGGCGGCTGCAACGCGACGCAATCGACCCTGGACGTCTTTGGAGCGGAAGCACGGGAAATCCGGCATATCGCTATGATCCTGACCGTTGGGGCAATTGTCATTCTCGCGATTGTCGTTGCGCTCTATGTACGCGCGGTGCGTGCTCCGGAAGGGCGGCTCAGCCATGAAGCGGGAATGCGCATGGTCTTATGGGTCGGCGCGATCGGTCCGGCCGTTATCCTGGCGGCGCTATTGGTCTACGCGCTGCCTGCCATGCGCCCGCGACCGACCAGTCCTGTTGACATGGTGATCCGGGTGGAGGGCGAACAATTCTGGTGGCGGGTGGCCTATGTCCCGCCTGGCGCGACGCCCATGCTGTCCGCCAATGAAGTGCGCGTGCCAGTGGGCCGCACGGTGGCGTTCGAACTGACGGCGCAGGATGTACTGCACAGTTTCTGGATACCGGGACTGGCTGGAAAGATGGACATGATCCCCGGCCGCACCAACCGGTTGGTCGTGCGCGCCGAAAAGGCGGGGCGGTATCGCGGGGTGTGCGCCGAATTTTGCGGCCTGAGCCATGCGCTGATGGCGTTCGATGTGATCGCGATGCCTGCGGATGCATTCGACGCGTGGCTGGCGCGCGATAGTGTTAGCATCGCCCGGAGCGCGGGCAGAGGCGCAGCCTTGTTCGACGCGCAAGGATGCGGCGGATGCCATGCGATAAGGGGAACGTCCCATGTTGCGACAATCGGGCCGGACCTCAGCCATTTTGGCGAGCGTCTGACAGTGGGAGCGGGGATATTGCCGCCGTCGGTGGAGGCGACCGCAACATTTATCCGCGCGCCACAGGCGGCCAAGCCGGGCGTGCGTATGCCCGCCTATCCACAATTGAGCGATGCCGATGCGCGGATGATCGCGACATATCTGAAAGGCCTGCGATGAGCCTGCACGATCAGGATGATCCGGCCGTGCGCGCCGCGCAGGAAGAGCGTCTGCGGAAGGTCTGGACCCCGCCCAAAGGCTTGTTCCTGCGTTGGACTGACGTCAACAACAACCGGGTGGGCGTGTGGTACACGCTGACCGCCTTCTGCTTCATGCTGTTCGCGGGCGTCCTGGCGCTCATCATCCGCACGCAGCTTGCGGTGCCGGATAATGATCTGATCGGGGCGAATACTTTCAACCAACTCTTCACCCTGCATGGGTCGATGATGATGTTCCTCTTCGCCGTGCCGATGTTCGAAGCGGTGTCGATCATCCTGTTGCCCCAGTTGCTGGGCGCGCGCGACCTGCCCTTTCCGCGCCTGTCGGCCTTCGGCTATTGGTCCTTCCTGCTGGGCGGCGTCTTCGTCGGCGGCTCGATCTTCTTCAACGCTGCGCCCGATGGCGGCTGGTTCATGTATCCGCCACTCACCACCCGTACGGACCTGTCCGGGCTGGGCGCCGACATCTGGATGCTGGGCCTTTCCTTCATCGAAGTGTCGTCGGTCGCCGCCGCCGTCGAACTGATTGTCGGCGTGCTAAAATGTCGGCCGCCGGGGATGCGCCTCAACCTCATGCCGCTCTACGCCTGGTATATATTGGTCGTGGCGGTGATGATCCTCTTCGCCTTTCCGCCGCTGATCGCGGGCGACATCTTATTCGAAATGGAAAGGCTGCTGAACTGGCCCTTTTTCGACGCGACGCGGGGCGGCGACCCTTTGCTGTGGCAGCATCTCTTCTGGATATTCGGCCATCCCGAAGTCTATATCATCTTCCTCCCGTCCATCGCTCTGTTCGCGATGCTGGTGCCGACTTTCTCGCGGCGGCATCTGCTGGGCTATCCATGGATCGTGCTGGCGGCGGTGGGAACGGCATTCCTGTCGTTCGGCCTGTGGGTCCATCATATGTTCACGACCGGCCTGCCCAAGATCAGCCTGGCTTTCTTCTCGGCCGCGTCGGAGGCGGTAGCGATCCCGACGGGCGTACAGATTTTCGTCTTTATCGCGACATTATGGGCCGGGCGCGTCACCTGGTCGACGCCGCTCCTTTATGCGACCGGCAGCCTCGCCATCTTCGTCATCGGCGGGCTCACCGGGGTGATGGTGGCGGTCGCGCCGTTCGACTGGCAGGCGCATGACAGCTATTTCATCGTCGCCCACCTCCATTATGTGCTAATCGGCGGGACATTGATGCCGCTATTTGCCGGCCTTTATTATTATTGGCCGTTGGTGACGGGCAAGAAATTATCCGACCGGCTGGGGCGTATCGCCTTCTGGCTGCTGTTCATCGGCGCCAATATCGCCTTCTTCCCGATGCACCTGTCCGGCCTGATGGGGATGCCGCGAAGGGTCTTCACCTATCCCGCCGAACTGGGACTGGGCGGGATGAACATGGCGTCCACTATCGGCGCCTATCTCTTCGCGGCGGGCGTGGCGGTGATCTGCGTCGATCTGTGCCTCTCGCCCCATCGCGCCAAATCGCCGCGCAATCCCTGGGACGCCGGCACGCTGGAATGGCTGGCGCACCCGGACGACGAAGATTGGGGCATAAGGTCGGTGCCGCTGATCGAAAGCCGCTATCCTATCTGGGACCAGAAGGATTTCGTCGCGAAGGTCGATGAAGGCCGCTTCTTCCTGGCGGATGCGGAGGAAGGACGGCGCGAAACGATCGTCACCACCGTGCTGGACGCCCGGCCCTTGGCGGTGATCCGGCTGGGCGAACCCAGCGTCAAGCCGATGCTGACCGCGATTGCGCTCGGAGGGGTGTTCATCCTGACCACCTATCATCTTTACTGGGCGGCCCTGGCCTGCGGTGTCGCGACGCTGGCCTGTGCGCTCTGGTGGCTGTGGACAGGGACCGCGGAAATTCCCGAAAAGCCGAGCAAGCCGATCGGTCATGGCATCGTATTGCCGCTCTACATCGCCGGGCCTGCCGCGCCGGGATGGTGGGCGATGTTTATCACCATGATGGCCGACGCCACCGCCTTTTCCGGCCTGATCTTCGGCTATTTCTTCTTTTGGACGCGCCATGCGGAATTCCCGCCCATGGCGATGGCGGACGGACCCGGCATCGCCTGGCCAATGATCGCGCTGGCGCTCGGCCTGGCCAGTTGGTTGCTGACGGTCAGCGCACGGCAAGTCCATGCGCGTGGCGCCGTGGGCCTCGCGCGGGTCGCGCTGATGATCGGCATTCTCGCCAGCGTGGCCGGGATCGGCGCGGGGCTGGCGGGACCGTGGGAAAGCGGCATGGACCCGCAGACGCACAGCTACCCAGCAATCGTGTGGACGTTGGTCGTGTGGACCACGGCCCATGCTGGCGTTGCGGCGATCATGCAGGGCTATGTGTTGGCGCGCAGCATCGCCGGACGCATGGACCCGCAGCATGACGCAGATCTGCGCAACATCACCGTCTATATGCATTTCTTCGCACTAACCGTCCTGGTCACCTATGCGACCATCGGCTTGTTCCCGGAGGTCGCATGACGGACAGGGGCAAATGGCATGAACGGCTCAAGGTCACGCTCTGGACGCTGATCGTCCCGCCCATCTTGTGGGCGGGGCATTTCCTCTTTTCCTATCTCTGGGCCGCGATCTCCTGCGCGAAGGCTGGCGCATTCATGACGTTTCCGATAGTGTTCGTGGCCGGCACCCTGTTGGCGCTGGCGCTGATCGGCCTGTCCGGGTGGATCGCTTGGCGGCAGGGCGGCACGCCCGGTAGTTCCGCCCCGCACGAGGATGGGACTGATATCGACCGGCTGCGCTTCATCGCCAAATCGACGCTGCTCCTGGCGGGATTGAGCTTCGTCGGCGTGCTGTTCACGGTATTGCCGGTCATCTTCTTGCGGGATTGCATGTGAAGCGCGCCGCGTTCATCCTAGGCGGATCGTTCCTGCCCGTCGGCTGGATGCTGGCGGCAGGCGGGCTTGGCATGGTCGGCCATATGGCGGGGCATATGATCGCCGTCGCGCTGGCGGCGCCGTTGCTGGCCTATGGCCTGTCGGGCGGGCGCTATGATTTGGCCGGGCGCTGGCCTGGGCTACTATCGCCGATGGCGATGATGCTGGTCGAACTGTTCACCGTCTGGGCGTGGCATCTGCCGGCGTTGCGCGCGCTGGCGGACCGCAACATGGCCGCTATGGTTGTGGAGCAAGGTTGCTTTCTGATGGCAGGATGGATGCTCTGGGGCGTGGTCTTCCATGCGCCGCAGCGAGCGGCGGGGATTGGCGCATTATTATTGACGTCCATGCACATGACCTTGCTCGGCGCGCTGATCGGCCTCGCGCCAAGGCCGCTCTACGCCCATATGCAGCATAGCGGCGGGCTGAGCCTCGACGCGCTCGCCGATCAGCAATTGGGTGGCGTCATCATGCTGATGGTCGGCGCGTCCAGCTATTTTCTGGGCGGGCTGCTGCTGCTGGCCAGTCTGCTGCGCGATAAGGGAGTAGGCGCGGCATGACGATCCGCCTGACATGGAAACGGGTGATGTCGGCCGGACTGCTGCTCGCCGGTGCAGGGCTGCTCTTCGCCTGGTCGGGGCTGATGCAAGTCTCCGCGTCATCCGGGCATTGGCGTGTCACCGACTGGTTCCTGCACTGGGCGATGCGTAATTCGGTGCGCACCTATGCCGCCGTGCAGGCGCCAAGGGATGTGACAACGGATGCGGGCCTGGTCAGCGCCGCCGGCCATTTCCGGCAAGCGTGCCAGGTTTGCCACGGCGCCCCCGGCGTGCGCCCGTCGCCGGTAATGCAGGCGGCGACGCCGTCCGCGCCCGATCTGGCCAGAACGGCTGATGAATGGAGCGATCGCGAACTGTTCTGGATCATCCGCCATGGCGTCAAATTCACCGCAATGCCGGCCTGGCCTGCGGCCGATCGCAATGACGAGGTGCGTCGCATGGTCGCTTTCGTGCGCCTATTGCCCCGCATGACCGCCGCGCAATATCGGACGCTGACGCAAGTGGACGAAGAGACGGCCGTGGCAGATGTACGGCCGGGCCTGCTATCGACCTGCGCGACCTGTCATGGCGCCGACGGGCGCGGGCGTGGCCAGCCGGATATTCCAGTGATTGCAGGCCAAAAGCCTGGCTATCTGCTGGCCGCCCTGCGCGACTATGCGGATCGCTCTCGATCAGGTGCCGTCATGCAGGCGGCGGCGGCTGCGCTGACGATCCGTGAAATGAAGGCGCTGGCCGATCATTATGCCGCCTTGCCCGGCTTGTCGGAAAAAGCGCTGTCGGACCGGAGTTTGCCCGGGACAGGCATTGCATCGCGACAGTTGCCGGCCTGCCTCAGTTGCCACGCGCCAGGCAAGGCAGCGCCGATCTTGACTGGGCAAAAACCGGAGTATGTGGCTGCAAGGTTGCGCCAATGGCAAGGGGAGCCAACAATAATCGACGCTCGCAAATCGAGCGCCACGATGGCAGTCATCGCCCGGCGCATTCCCGCTGAAGAAATAGACGGTCTTTCAGCAACATTTCGGGCCGCCGGCGATGCGCCGACAGCCCGATGAGCCCATGCTTTCCTAACCTGTTACCGGCCGCGAGCACGACGGCGCATTTGATTAGGCCAGCATCCGCACAGACGGTTCGCGTGAGTAGAAACGCTGGCTGGCCGCGCCGACAAATGCATCATCAAGCCCGGTGACGCCGTCGTCTGCGATGATGCCGGCCTTGTCCAACAAAGGCTGAGCCGCTTCGCTGGCGCCGATCGCCTTGAGGTGACCGAATGCGTTCATCGCAAACTCCACCGCCGCGGCTTCCCTCATCAGCGCCGTGCAACCCTCTGCGGAAAGGATGATCGCGATCGCGTCGAACATCTGGCTAGGTGATCCGGCGAGTTGGCCATCGGCCTTGCGCTGTGATCCATCGGACAGCTTGGCGCCGCCGACCTTGGGCGCGACAACCATCGGCTTGCCCTTTGCCTTTTTCACGTTCGCGATCACCGCGTCCAATTGTTTTGCGTCCGTGCCGTCTGCGATCAGGATGCCGACCGTGCGGCCCTCTAGCATAGCCTTCATATTCTTGTGGATCGACAGCGCGTCCGATGGTGCCATGTCGACCGGCTCCTTAGCGGCTTTGGCGCTCTTGGGCAAAGCGATGCCAAGTCCCGCCGCAACGCGCTTGGCTAGGTCTTCGTCCACATTGCGCAGATTGGAGACCATGCGCGGCGGCACCTGGTCGAGCAGAGCGACCTTCGAAAGTTCGAACACGAAGGACGAGGCGATATGCGCCTGCTCGCTCTGGGTCTGCGAACGATAGAAGAGCCGCGCCTGGCTGTAGTGATCCGCGAAACTCTCCGGACGAACACGCAGCTTCTCGCCGCTTTCCTCCTCGCCGCTCAGCCCCGTCGAACTGGTAAAACCACGCGCAGGGCTTTCGCGCGGGCCGCCTTCCTCGCCATGCGCGGCCAAGCTGTTGGGTTCGTAATTGGCCCGCCCTTTGGGCACCGCCATTTGCATCTGTCCATCGCGCTGGAAATTCTTGAAGGGGCAGCGCGGGGCATTCACCGGGATCTGGTGGAAATTGGCCGTGCCAAGGCGCGACTTCTGCGTATCGAGATAGGAGAAGAGCCGCCCTTGCAGCAATGGGTCATTCGAGAAATCGACGCCAGGCACGATATTGGCCGGGCAGAAGGCGACCTGTTCCGTTTCGGCAAAGAAATTGTCAACATTGCGGTCCAGCACCATCCGGCCGATGATGCGGACCGGCACATCCTCCTCCGGGATCAGCTTGGTCGCGTCTAGCACGTCATAGGGCTGGGCGTCGGCGAACGCCTTGTCGAAGACTTGAATGCCCAGTTCCCATTCGGGGAAATTGCCGGCATCGATCGCCTCGAACAGGTCGCGGCGATGATAGTCATTGTCGGCCGCCTGGAGCTTGAGCGCCTCGTCCCAAATGGTCGATTGCAGGCCGAGCTTGGGCTTCCAATGGAACTTCACGAAATGGGATTCGCCCGCTTCGTTGACTAGCAGGAAGGTGTGGACGCCGAACCCCTCGATCATGCGCAGGCTGCGCGGCAAGGTGCGGTCCGACATCGCCCACATCAGCATATGCGTGGTTTCGGGCATGAGAGAGGCCCAGTCCCAGAAAGTGTCATGGGCGCTGCCCGCCTGTGGGTAGCCGCGATCGGCCTCCATCTTCACTGCATGGACCAGATCGGGGAATTTCATCGCATCCTGGATGAAGAACACCGGGATATTGTTGCCCACCAGATCCCAATTGCCTTCGCTGGTGTAGAATTTGACGGCAAAGCCGCGCACGTCGCGCGGGGTATCGACGGAGCCGGCGCCGCCCGCCACTGTGGAGAAGCGCACGAACACCTCCGTCCGCTCGCCCTTGCGGAAAAGAGCTGCCTTGCTCAGATCCGAAATATCGTCGGTCGCCTCGAAATAACCGTGCGCGCCGGTGCCGCGAGCATGGACGATCCGTTCAGGGATGCGCTCATGATCGAAATGGAAGATTTTTTCGCGCAGCACGAAATCTTCGAGCAGCGTCGGGCCGCGGACGCCGGATTTCAGGCTGTTCTGGTTGTCGGAGACTGCGATACCCTGATTGGTCGTAAGGATGGTGCCAGAATCGCCCGATTCCGCAGTCTGATGCGTTTCACCACCGTTGGAAGGCATATTGCTCTTGTGCGTTCGGGCCATCATATTTTCCTCGTTGCTGCTCAGGATGTGGGTGGATGTCGTTCGTGCAGGCGCGATTGGTGGCTGGGTCAGGCAGCCATTTTTTCTCCGACACGCTCGATCACGGACGCGACTTCATCGGTATGGACCTTGAACCCGGCCAGGCACACGGGGCCGAATGCGGTGGTCAACGCCGTATCCGCGGCGTCGCGGCCGCACGCCATCAGGATGCGGCCGATCCGGGGCACGCGGTGCCGCGCATCGAAACTATGCCACTCTCCGCTAAGATAGACTTCGAACCAGGCATGAAAATCCATTGCGACATCGACAGGATCGACCCCGATATCGCCCAGATATCCGCTGCAATAGCGAGCCGGGATATTCATGCATCGACACAGGGCGACGGCCAGATGCGCGAAATCGCGGCACACGCCGACCCGCTCCTGATACGCTTCCCACGCCGTTCTGGTCGATCGCGCGTGGCAATAGCCATAGGTCAGGTGATGATGCACGAAATCGACGATCGCCTGGGCGCGCTGCCAGCCTGGCGGGACATGACCAAATAATCCCCAGGCGACGCCAGACAGAAGATCGGTTTCGCAATAGCGGCTGCCTGCCAGGAAGGTCAGCGCCTCGGCCGGCAGATCATGGATGTCATGCTGATGCGCCTGCAGAGTTTGTCGATCAACTTCCCCGCTGTCGGCGATGATGAAGTCGCACGATAGGTGGGTCATGCCCGGCTGCAAAAGAAAGCGCGTGCAGATATTGCCATAAGCGTCATGGCTGTCGATAAGCTCAATGCCGCGATCGTTGACGATGCGATGGTCTGTTCTCAGATCGGAAAACCGTGAAGGCCTGACGCTCAGCATCGTGACCATTTGTGTTGGCGCATAGGCTTCGAAAGCAAGATCAAACCCGGCACGGATGAGCATGTGTGAATTCCATATCGTGAGAATCATGCCGCCATTCGTGAGGAGCGAAGGAACCGTTCCATATAATGGCGTCAGCGGAGCGCTCGTTCGACGTGAAGGTTCCGCAACTTGATCGAGATTATGGCGATTAGACCCATGGAGGTGGGTGGTGGCGTCAGCCTGGTTCCGACCGTTGGCGTCGTGCCTCTACTGCAGCGCGAACCAAAGCCGGCCGTGCCTCCCGCGGCGTCGGCCGTCATAGCGGCTGCCACGCCATCCAGACCATCGAGAAGGACTACGCCGTTTTCGGCAATAGCTTGGCTCGCCATGTCCTGAATATCTGGGGTTGGCAAATTATCTCCTGTCGCTGATTCTTAGACGGAGAACAATCGACAGAAGTTCCTGAACTTATTTATCGATGAACAGATAAGACGGATCGAATTCGCTGAGCCGTGCAAGCGCTGGTCGGTCGAGCATCTGCACCCGACTGGCCCGCATTTCGAGCAAACCCTGTTCCTTCAGCATCCGCAACATGCGGTTCATGTGCACAGATGTTATACCGCAGGCCTCGCCCAGATCATTCTGGGTCATGGCGAGTTCGAAGCTGACGCCATCGCTCAGCCCTACCGCCCGCAGCTTCGCCTCTATTTCGCAGAAAAAATGCCCGACGCGCGCCACGGCATCCAGCCGGCCCAGGCGGAAAATCCATTCGCGATGCATGGCCGCGTCAAGAAGCGTGCTGAACCACAAAAGCTTGACCAGCCCCGGTCGGTCGCTCATCAGAATGTCAAGATTTTTGTGCGGCACCGTCGCGATCTTGCAGGCCGTCAGAGTTGCCAGGTCATGGTCGAGATGCTTGAGCGGATAGGCATGGAGATCGACGAAGTCGCCCGGCACATGTACTGCGACAACTTGCCGCAGGCCTTCCCGGTCATCCATGTAGCGACAGATTAGTCCCTCGACGAGGTAGGTGCTGAAATGCACCGGCTCCCCTTTGCGCACGAGGGTCATCCGCGCAGGCAAAGACCGTACTTCACCGACCGACGATTCGAGCGCTGCCCGATCCTCTGGAAGGATCTGTTCCCCCCGACGGTGGCGCAGGAAATCGTCGAATATCATGAGGCCCCCTATGCTTTAGTTGATCGAACGCATGATCGACTATGTCTTCGCCAATTTGCAAGGGCACGCGACTATGACTGCGCCGACCGCGCATGGACGTCAAGCGGTGGCATATACAGACGCCTTGTCTCTCCGCTCGCGCTTTCCTGTCCTCCGCTTGCATCGCGGACGACAGGATCAGCTTAGGCGGTGGTCAGCACGCCTCTATAGGCCGAATCCTCCAGAGCCTTGCCGGCGCCCATGGCCACGCAGATCAGCGCGTCGTCCGCGACCCTTACGGGCAGGCCGGTCTGCTCCGACAGGGCCTGGTCTAAATGCCCCAGCAGGGCGCCGCCTCCGGTCAAGGTAATGCCTTCCTCTATGATGTCGGCGGATAATTCGGGCGCCGTCTGCTCCAGCGCGGCCATGACGGCCTGCTTGATCTGACCTACGCCTTCGATCAGCGCTTCTGCAATCTCCAACTCGCTGATCGTGATTTCGGCCGGACGACCATTGACAAGATCACGTCCCTTGACTTGCATTGTGCGTCCTTGGTCGACCGGCAGCACCGCGGACCCAATCGCATGTTTGACGCGCTCCGCCGTCATCTCGCCGATCATCAGATTGTGATGACGCCGCACATGGGACGTGATCGCATCGTCCAGTTTGTCGCCACCCATGCGGACGGAATTGCTGTACGCAATCCCTTGCAGCGACAGGACGGCGACCTCTGTGGTCCCGCCGCCTATATCCACCACCATGGCGCCGCGCGGCTCAGTCACGGGCAGGCCGGCGCCGATCGCAGCGGCCATCGGTTCATCGATCAACTGCACGCGGGTCGCGCCCGCCTGCATCGTCGCAACCTGGATGGCGCGCCGTTCCACCATAGTCGAACCGGAAGGGACGCAGATGACGACCTCGTGACGTCGGCTGAATCGTCCCGACAATCCGACCGCCTTCGTCATGAAATGCTTGATCATCTGTTCGGCGACGTCGATGTCGGCAATGACGCCGTCGCGTAGAGGGCGAATCGCCTGGATGTTGGAGGGTGTCTTCCCCATCATCGGCTTAGCCTCATTGCCTACCACTTTGACTCGCCGCACTCCGGCGATGGTCTCGATCGCGATAACGGACGGTTCGTTGAGGACGATGCCGCGATCACGAACGTGGATGACCGTATTCACGGTGCCCAAGTCGATCGCCATATCATGAGCGGAAGAACCGAATAATCGCCTAAACATCTAATCCTCAGGGAATGGCAGTCCGGCCGCTATGCGGTGCTCTGGTCGGGATACAATCGCGGCACGGCGGATTGCCTGATTGTCGGGGCCACCGGAGTTGACAGGAGGGGAAGTTTTTTAGGGACGCTTTGGCGAGGCAGGAAATAATCGGGATTTGCTTGGTTCTTGATGTGAATCAGGCTGAGATCGATTTTGCCGGAAGGGCAGCTATGTTAGCCCGATGAGCCTATAGAAATAGCAAGGAAGTCGAGCATGACCCACGCCGCCGCTGAACCTGCCCTCGTCGGCATTGGGGGCTTGGACGATATCTTGGCGGGTGGGTTAACGCGGGGACGTGTTTTCCTGCTGGAAGGCAGCCCAGGGACCGGCAAGACGACGATCGCCACCCAATTCCTGATGGAGGGCGCGGAGCGGGGCGAAAAATGCCTGCATGTGACGCTATCGGAGACAGAGGAGGAGATGCGCGAGAGCGCGCAATCGCATGGATGGGATCTTTCCGGCATCGACCTGTTCGAACTGGTCCCGCCCGAAAGCTTGCTGGACGAGGACCAGCAACAGAGCCTGCTTTATTCGTCCGACCTGGAATTGGGCGAAACCACCCGGCGCATCTTCGAAATGTTCCAGAAGGTGGAGCCCGACCGGGTAGTGCTGGACAGCCTGTCGGAAATCCGCCTGCTTGCGCAAAGTTCGCTGCGCTATCGCCGCCAGATACTGGCGCTCAAGCATTTCTTTTCGACGCAGAACGCGACCGTTTTGATGCTCGACGACCTGACCGCCGACGTCGCCGACAAGACGGTGCATAGCGTCGCGCACGGCGTGATTCGCCTGGAGGAATTGTCGCCCGGTTATGGGCCGGAGCGGCGGCGATTGCGCGTCATCAAATATCGTGGCCGCCGATTCCGCGGCGGCTTCCACGATTTCATCATCGATACAGGCGGCGTGCGGGTCTTCCCTCGATTGGTGTCGGCAGAGCATAAGACGGAATTCACACGCGACCTGCTTTGCAGCGACTCGCCCGCGCTGGACGCGCTGCTGGGCGGGGGCATCCAGCGCGGATCCAGCGTTCTGGTCCTGGGGCCAGCCGGAACCGGCAAGTCGCTATTGGGCTTGACCTTTGTCGCCGCGGCGATCGCGCGCGGCGAACGGGCGGCAATGTTCGTGTTTGACGAGGAAATCGGCCTTTTGTTCAACCGCGCGATCGGGCTGGGCATCGACATGCAGGCTATGGTCGCCAACGGCAATCTCGTCATCGAACAGGTCGATGCGGCCGAATTGTCTCCTGGCGAGTTCTCTCAAAGAGTGCGCACTTGTGTCGAACAACATAAGGTCCGCACGATCATCATTGACAGCCTGAACGGATATCAGGCGGCTATGCCGGAAGAAAATGCTTTGGTCCTGCACATGCACGAATTGCTGCAATATCTGAACCGACAGGGCGCGACGACCTTCTTGACCGTGGCGCAACATGGCCTGGTGGGCGACATGAAGGCGCCGGTGGACGTCACCTATCTGGCCGATACCGTTGTGCTGCTGCGCTATTTCGAGGCATCGGGGCGCGTGCGGCGCGCCATCTCGATCATCAAGAAGCGCACGGGCGCGCATGAAGACACGATCCGCGAGTTCCGCATCGGCAGCTATGGCATCCGTCTGGGCGAACCGCTGGTCGGGTTTCAGGGGGTTTTGCGGGGCGTGCCCAATTTCGTCGGCGGGCAGGGCGCGCCCCCCCTGCTGGAGGACGAGGCGCGGTGATCCCGCATTTCTCCGAACGCGGGATCATCCTTGCGCCGCACGGGCGCGACGCCGCCATCGCCGGGTCGATCTTGACCGATGCGGGGCTGCGATCGACGATCGCCGCCTCGTTACGCGACATGGTCGGCGAACTGGAACGGGGCGCGGGTTTCGCGCTGCTCACCGAAGAGGGGCTGCGGACGGTGAATCTCAATCCGCTCGCGCTTTGGCTGGATGCGCAGCCGGAATGGTCCGATTTCCCATTCGTGCTGCTGACGCAAAAGGGCGGCGGTCTTGAACGCAATCCAGCCGCGAAGCGGTTTCTGGACATGCTCGGCAACGTCACCTTCCTGGAACGGCCCTTCCACCCCACCACTCTGGTCAGCCTCGTCCAGTCGGCGCTGCGGGGACGTCGGCGCCAATATGAGGCGCGGGCGCGATTGGAGGAACTGCATCGTGGCGCGGATAGATATCGATCGCTGTTCGAATCGATTGATGCGGGATTCTGCATCATCGACATGGTCTTCGACGCGAACGGAAGCCCGATCGATTACAGGTTCGTTGAGGCCAATCCCGCCTTTGAACGCCAGACCGGTTTGCAGGGTGCTGTGGGACAATCCATGCGGACGATGGTGCCTGGACATGAGCAGCATTGGTTCGACGTCTATGGCGCGGTTGCCCAGAACGGCGAGCGCGTGCGTTTCGAACAACATGCCGAGGCGCTGGGGAACATCTGGTACGATGTCTATGCGTTTCGGGTCGGCGATCCGAACGCGCGGCGGGTCGCCATCCTGTTCAACGATATTTCCGACCGTCGGCAGATGGAACTGGCCCTGCGTGAGAGCGAAGAACGGCTGAGGCGTCTCAATGAAACGCTTGAAGAGCGCGTCGTGGAGCGCACCCAGGCGCTCGAACTCGCGCAGGAAGCGCTGCGCCAGTCGCAGAAGCTGGAAGCGATGGGGCAACTCACGGGGGGCGTCGCGCATGATTTCAATAATCTCCTCACCCCGATCGTTGGCAGTCTCGACCTGTTGCTCCGGCGCGGAATCGGCACTGATCGGGAGCGCAAGCTGATCGAGGGCGCGGTCCAGTCGGCCGATCGGGCGCGCACTCTCGTTCAACGTCTGCTCGCCTTCGCCCGGCGACAGCCATTGCAGGCGACCGCGATCAACATCAGCGATCTCATTGAAAATCTTTTTGATCTGGTCGCCAGCACTTGCGGTCCGCGGATCAAGGTGGCGATCGACGTCGCCGATGCGTTGCCGCCGGCCAAGGCGGATGCGAACCAGATCGAAATGGCGCTCCTCAACTTGGCGGTGAACGCGCGCGATGCGATGCCCGATGGCGGCGCCCTGACGATCTGCGCGGCGCTGGACCAGGTGAAAGCCGACAATCCGGCCCGATTGCGACCGGGCGTCTATGTCCGGCTGAGCGTGATCGATACCGGGTCGGGGATGGACGCGGACACGATAGCCAAGGCCGTAGAGCCGTTTTTCACGACCAAGGGTGTCGGGCAGGGGACCGGGCTTGGCCTCTCTATGGTCCATGGCCTCGCCGCGCAATTGGGCGGCGGTCTGTTCATCGACAGCCTGGTCGGACGGGGTACGCGCATCGACCTGTGGCTGCCGGCGACGGATGCGTGCCCCGAACAGGCGCCCGCGCCGATGGAGATCGACTGCGCGCAGCGCGATTGCGGTGTTGCGTTGGTGGTGGACGATGAGGATCTGGTGCGCGCCAGTACGGCCCATATGCTCAGCGAACTGGGCTATACGGTCGTAGAAGCGCATTCGGGGGAGGAGGCGCTAAGGATGTTGTGCATCTCCAACGAGATAGATTTGCTCGTCACCGATCATCTAATGCCGGGCATAACGGGCACGGACCTCGCCACGCAACTGCGCGAATCTCGACCGGGAATGCGGGTGCTGGTGGTGTCGGGTTATGCCGAGGGAAAGGGCATTTCACCCGACCTTCCGCGCCTGACCAAGCCTTTCAAGCAAAGCGATCTCGCGAATTGTCTGGCCCAGTTATGATGGCGCAGATATTACTCGCGGAGCAGCGGGCGCCTTGCGGCGACGGTTGCGGATTTTTGCACGGGCAAACCGCTGAGGCGGGTGTTGCGCGCCATGTCAGCCGATCGTTTGACGCACGCGCCGCAGCGTTCTACCCGCGCAGCCATGATCGCCCTTTTGTCCCCCGCCAAGACGCTTGATTTTGAGCGCACCCTGCCGCCGCTTGATGTTTCGACTCCGCATTTCGCGCAGGAGGCGCATAGCCTCGCCAAATCGGCGGCGAACCTGACGCAGAAACGATTGTCGGAATTGATGCATATCTCTCCGCGTCTCGCCAAGCTCAATGCCGATCGGTTCCGCGACTTTGCGGATCTGCCCGAACGACCGGCGCTGTTCGCCTTTGCCGGCGACGTCTATACCGGTTTTGAAGTGGATACGCTGGAGGCGGCCGGCGTCGCCTTCGCCCAAAACCATGTCCGCATTTTGTCCGGCCTCTATGGCCTATTGCGGCCGCTGGACGCTATCCGACCCTATAGGCTGGAAATGGGCACGCGCTGGGCGCCACGACATAAAAGCCTGACCGACTGGTGGGGCGATCGGATCGCCCAATTGCTCCTCGCCCAGATTGCCGAAGAAGGGTCGGGGATTGTGCTCAACCTCGCCAGCCAGGAATATTTTGCGGCGATCAAGGGGCGGCTTGGCAATGTCCGGGTGATCGAAGTCGAGTTTCGTGAGCCAGGCCCGAACGGCCCGCGCTTCATCAGCTTCAATGCCAAGCGCGCGCGCGGCATGATGGCGCGCTGGTTGTGCGAGCATCATGTCGCCGATGTGGATGCGATGCGCGGGTTCGACAGCGACGGCTATCGCTTCGATGCCGATGAGAGCGATGCGGATCGCTGGCGTTTCACCCGGACATGACGACGGGCGGCAAGGCTTCCGCCGTGATCATCGGCGCATCGGGCGGGATTGGCGGCGCTTTGGAAGCAGCGCTGATCGAGGAAGGCGCATTTGCGGTCGTCCACGGTTTCGCTCGCTCCCGAAGCGAGGCTCAGCATATCGATCTGCGCGATGAAGCCAGCATCGCCTCGGCCGCGGCGCATGTTGCGGGCGGCCCTGTGCCCACCTTGGTCATCGTCGCGACGGGTTTGCTGCATGATGGCGATAGCGGGCCGGAAAAGGCTCTGCGCGATCTCGATCCGGAATGGCTTGCGCAACTCTATGCGATCAACGCGATCGGCCCCGCGCTGGTAGCCAAGCATTTCTTGCCGATCATGCCTCGGACAGGGCGCACGCTGTTCGCGGCGTTATCGGCGCGGGTGGGATCGATCGACGATAATCGCCTTGGCGGGTGGCATGGCTATCGGGCATCCAAAGCCGCGCTCAATATGCTGATCCGCACTCTTGCGATCGAGGAGCGTCGCCGCAACGATCGGGGCATAGTCGTTTCGTTGCACCCCGGCACGGTCGATACATTCTTGTCACGCCCTTTCCAGGGCAATGTTCCCGCCGGGCGCCTGTTCGACCCGGAACGCGCCGCGCTGCAACTGCTGGACGTGATAGAGGGTCTGAAGGTGCCCGACAGTGGCAAGCTGTTCGATTTTCAGGGCGAAGAAATCCCGTTCTGAACGGCTAAAGGCGTTTGATATCAACCTCTTCAGGTCTTCGATCTGAGTGCGACCATCGCCGACGCGATCTTCACCCATGCCGCTACGATCGTTCAGCGCCGGGCTTTCTACGCCGACTTGAAAGGCCGTCCGTCCAATCAGAACTTCACCGACGCATTGACGAAGAAGGCACGGCCATAAACGTCATAGGTCGAAGGATAGGTGTTCGACTGTTCCTGGTTGTCGCCCAGGATTGGCGGCTTCTTGTTGAAGATATTGTTCATGCCGATGGTCCAGCCGAAATTCTTCGTCACTTCTATCTGCGCGCCCAGATCGAACAAATTATAGGCCTTGATCTTCTCAACGCTATATTGGGTCGTATCGTCGTCATCCTTGACGCTCGACAGGTGGCGGTGGGTCAGCGACAGGGTCAGCGGACCGCTGCTGTATGTGACGCGGTTGCTTAGGCGCAGCTTGGAATAGGGGTTGCCGCAATAGATGCCGAATTTGCCTGCGCATTTCTGCGTCAGTTCGGGGATCGCCGCCAGCGGATTGAGATCATATTGGATCAGCCGCGTGCCGGAAATGCGGAAATCCAGCTTGCCTGTCTTTGCGCCCAATATTCCGAAATTGAGCGGCACGCTGTAGCGCGCCTCGAAATCGACGCCCCGCGTCTTGAGCCCGCCGGTATTGGCCAGCAGGTTTTGCGCCCCCTCGATCGCATAGCTGTTGGCGTTGCGCGGCAGCAGCGAACAGGCGCTGCTGTCATAGGGCGTCCAGCCATTGGCCGCCGTGCCATAGCAGGCCGCGATCAGGTTGGCGGTGCCGGGCGTGGAGATATAGTCGGCGATCTTGATCTGGTAATAGTCGACCGTCATCGTGAAGCGTGGCAGAAGGCGCGGTTGCAGGATCACGCCCCCGGTCCAGGTGTCCGACGTCTCCACGCCCAGGCCGCTATTGCCACCGCTATAGGACTGGATCTGCGTGCTGCCGCCATTGAGCGAGGTGCCCAGCAGCGTGGATGGCACACCAGCGGCAACGCAGCTTGACGTCAGGTTGGCGTTAGTCAGTGCAGCCGCGTTTTCGCACGGGTCGTTCGCGGTCGGATAATCCTCCGACTGGCCAGAATAGAGATCCGCGACAGTGGGCGCGCGCACCGCCCGGCTATATTGGCCGCGCAGCGTGATGTCCTGGATCGGCGCATAAACCAGGCCCGCTGAATAGGTGCTGACCGACTTGGCGGCGGTGGAATAGCGCGAAAAGCGATAGGCGCCGTTGAACTCCAGCTTGTGGACCAGCGGCATGTCTGCCAGCAGCGGCACGTCGATTTCGGCGAACAACTCCTTCACATTATAGCCTCCCGACAGGCCCTCGCCCGCGTTGAAGCCGACGACGTCGCCCGATGCAAGCGCATAGTCGGGATCATAGCTGCCATGTTCGCTGCGATATTCCGCGCCGATCGCGATTCCGGTCGGGCCAGCACCCAGGTCGAACAGATTGCCGTTGGTGATCGACAAGTTGGCGACCTGTTCAGTGATGGTGCTGACATTTTTCGCCGGGATAGAGATGAATGCCGCCGCCGCGTCGCTGATGTTGCCCGCGCCAAAAATGTTGAGCGGGACGCAGCCGTTGCTGGTGTCGGAACAGACCAGGTTGCCGTCGCTGTCATAGGTGGTCGCCAGCGCTTGCTCGACCCGGCTGCGCGACACGTTGCCGGTCTGGGTTTCCACCGACTTGGTGCGGGCATAGCTGTAATAGCCGTCATAATTCCAGTGGTCGGCAATCGCCCCCTGTGCACCGATGACAGTGCGATAGGCGGTATTGTCGACCGACGAGATGCGCGGCCCGACTTCGTTCATGCGGCGATAGATGGACGCGGTGGTGTAGCCGTCGCCATCACTGTCCAGCCCCTGAAGCAGCGCCTGCGAAGAGGTGGACAGGAAACTGCTGTCATTGTCCAGTTCCACCGTGCCGGTGAAGGGGGTGGAGGCCAGCCGGTTCTTGACCCGGTTGTTGATGAACTGCCCTTCGGCATAAACGGTCAGGTGGTCGCTGACCTCGTAGTGGGTCTGTGTGCTCAGCAGGATGCGCTTCTGGGGCACCTGCAGATAATTGTCCGGCGCATAATTATAGGCGTCGGTGCTGGAGGTATAGGCCGAATAGCTGCCGTCGCTCTCAAACTTGCGCTGCACGCCGCCGATCGCGAAACGGGTGCCGGGGATGGAGCCGGAACCGCCCGCCGCCAGGCCGCCGTCGCCATCGTCGGTATAGGCCTGCTTGGTATAGCTGCGCCCTGCCTGCAACACGCCGTCGCGCTTGGTATAGTCGATGTAGAAGGTCGCATTTCCGCGCCCATCGGCGAAATTCCCGCCCAGCAACAGGTTGGTGTTGAATGTGCCGTCATCGCCCGCCTGGTTGATGCGGTAATTGGCATTGGCTTCCACACCTTCGAAATTCTGCTTCATGACGAAGTTGATGACGCCAGCGATGGCATCGGACCCATAGATCGCCGACCGGCCCCCGGTGACGACCTGAACCTGATCGATCAGGCCGGCGGGGATGGTATTGAGGTCGACGACCTGGTTAGAGTCATAGGAAACATAGCGGCGGCCATTGACCAGTACGAGCGTGCGAGTGGAACCCAGGCCGCGGAGGTCGGCCGTCGATACGCCACCACCTGGGTTGTTGGATGCGGCGGTCGTGCTGGGGATCAGTTGCGGCAGATCGTTGATGATCGCCTCGACATTGATCTTGCCGCTCAGCTTGAGTTCCTGGCTGCCGATGACCGCGATGGGCGATGCCTGCTGCAGGTCAGGGCGGGCGATACGCGATCCGGTCACGACGATCGTCTCGGCGGGCGCGGCGCTGCCTTCCGGTGCGCCGCTCTGGGCAAGGGCCGGGTTCGACAGGCCGAGCAGGACCGTCGACGCCAGGAGGCGCCTGCAAAATTCAGCCGATGTCATGATATGATCCCTTCGATGCGGTATAGGCGACCCGTGCAGTTTTTATCGTGTCTGCATCGAGTTGATGGAAGGGATGTGCCTTGTCGTGACGCAAGTCGTCAATATTGTGATTTTGTTAAACAGCGGCTTTTCAGGCAATGTGTCTTTTGAGAAACGATAATTTCACAATATTACTACATATTTGGTAATATTACGATAATTTCATTTTGTTTCAAAATGATGCAATCTATCTATCATTGTCGGATAGATAAGACATTGTCCTTCCCTCGCATTC
Organism: Sphingobium cupriresistens LL01; assembly: GCF_001046645.1. Classification (NCBI taxonomy): domain Bacteria; kingdom Pseudomonadati; phylum Pseudomonadota; class Alphaproteobacteria; order Sphingomonadales; family Sphingobiaceae; genus Sphingobium; species Sphingobium cupriresistens. The sequence goes on along the minus strand of NZ_KQ130434.1, from coordinate 1,634,505 downwards.
TTTCGATGCTGGACGAACGCGCACATATAGAACATAAGAAGAACATAGTGAGTGATTCTAGATATGACAGCCCATGGTCCCATCAGCAGCGCGCGTCCGGCAGGGCGGCATGCGTCAGAAGTGCAAGCGTCCTGCCGGGCGCTTGAGCGGGGACATCTGCATGAAATTCACAGCCAGGCTGAGGACCGGGCGGCCGCCTTGGCCTTTGCCCTGACGCAAGGCCCACTGGCCGGGGCAGGCGCGATCTTTGCCCTGCGTACACCGCGTCGCCAGCGCCTGCCAACGCTGTTTTCGGGTGACGGACTGGCGTTGCTGGGTATCCAGCCCGGCCGCCTGACGATCGTAGAGACAAGGACTGAGGTGGATATGCTGCGCGCCGGGCTGGAAGCGGCGCGCTGTCCGGGCGTGGCGGGAGTGCTGATGGAGAGCGAGGGGCGGTTCGCCGACTATGACCTGACCGCCAGCCGCCGTCTGGTGTTGGCGGCGGAAGGCTCCGGAGCCTGCATAATATTGCTGCGGAGCGATGCCGAACCGCGATCGAGTGGCGCGCAGACCCGCTGGACTATCAAAAGCGCGCCCTCCGTAGCGCTGGAGGCGAACGCTCCCGGATGCCCGGCGATTGAGGCCCAATTGCTCCGCTGTCGTGGCGGTCCGGCGGGCGGACGCTGGCGGCTGACATGGGATAGTGAAGGTGGATGTTTCAGGGATGCAGACGGACGAGCGCCTTTGCCTGGCGCTGTGGTTCCCTTTTCTCGCCTGCGAACGGATGCAGGCGACGATGGAGCCGATCAGCGACAGGTCGCCTGAAGCCGGCGCACCCGAACCCCTCGCGCTGGTGGCGCGGGTCGGCAATGCGCTGCGATTGGCGGCGGTGGACATGTTGGCGGTCAAACAGGGACTGACGACGGGCATGACGCTGGCCGATGCGCGGGCGCGTTGCCCGACGCTCGTCACGCGCCCGGCCGATCCCGTCGCCGATGCGCAGGCGCTCGATCGCCTTCTGGAGGCGATGCGGCACTTTACCCCCATGGTGGCGCTGGATGCGCCGGATGGCCTCATCCTCGACATCAGCGGTTGCGGCCATCTGTTCGGCGGTCCCAAGGCGCTTGCGCAACAGGCGCGGGCGATGGCTGGCTATGCCAGCCGCCATGCCTTTGGTCCCAACGCCATGGCGGCCCGTGCGTTGGCCCGGCATGGCGGCGGCGATGTAGCCGCGTTGCCGGTCGCGGCGCTCGAACTGGACGATGGCGCACTGGCCGCCCTTCGCCGGGCCGGCCTGCGTAGCATCGGCGACCTGTCCCAGCGGCCCATGGGCATGATCGCCGCCCGCTTCGGCGAGCAGGCGGTCACCCGGCTGCGCCAGATATTGGGCGAAGCGCCCAGCCCGATCGCGCCGCGCCGTCCATCGGCTCCGATCCGCGCCGAGGCGCGCTTTCCCGAACCGATCGCCCGGACCGAGGATGTCATGGACGTGATCGAGGATTTGCTGAATCAGGCCGCGCGGCAGATGGAGGCGCGCAAGCTGGGCGGGCGACGGTTCGTCATCCGTTTGTTGCGCAGCGATGGCGCGCGACAGGGGCTGGCGATCGAAACCGGACAGCCGGTGCGCGATCCCGCCGTCGTGCTGCGCTTGCTGCGGGAACGGATCGACACGATGGCCGATCCGCTCGACCCCGGCTTTGGCTTCGACGCCATGTTGCTGGCGGTGCCGCGCGTGGATCCTCTGGCCGAACGGCAACAGGCTATGGACGGGGAAGCACAGGTGGCGGAGGACGGCATCGTCGCGCTGGTCGATCGCCTGGGCATCCGCCTCGGCCCGGACAATGTCCGCCGCCTCCAGCCCTGCGACAGGCATCTGCCCGAAGGGGCGCAACGGCTGATCCCTGCGACGCAGTCCCGGCAGCAGCCTTGGCCGACAGCGCAGGATCGCCCGCCCCGACCGCTGCTGCTGTTCGACCCGCCCCAGCCGGTGGCGGTGATCGCCGGCGTGCCCGATGGCCCACCCCAGCGCTTCCGCTGGCGCGACCGCTTGCATGAAGTGCGGCTCGCCGAAGGGCCGGAGCGGATCGCGGCGGAATGGTGGCGCAGACGAGATGGGCATCAGCCGGGTGGCGCAGGCAAGACGCGCGACTATTACCGGATCGAGGATAGCGACGGACGCCGTTACTGGATGTTCCGCCATGGCCTGTTCGGCGAGGAAACCGACATTGTCTGGTATCTGCACGGCCTGTTCGCATGAGCGACTTTGCAGAAGTGGTGGCCGCCACCAATTTCAGTTTTCTGCGCGGGGCATCCCATCCCCAGAAGATGGTGCAGCAGGCTGCGCATCTGGGCATGACCGGCATCGGCATTGCCGATCGCAATACGGTGGCGGGCGTAGTGCGCGCGCATCAGGCGCTCAAGGATCTAAAGCCGCTGGGCGTCACCATGCGCCTGATCGTCGGTGCGCGGCTGGTCTTTGCCGACGGCACGCCCGACATCATCGCCTATCCGCGCACGCGCTTCGGCTGGGGCCGGCTGACCCGGCTGCTGACCGAGGGGAATCGCCGCACGATCAAGGGCGCGTGCGAACTCAGCTTATCGGACCTGATCGATCATGCGCAGGACATGGCGTTGATCGCGATGGATGACGACGCGGCGCTGCTGGCGCAATTGCGGGCGCTCAGCCCGCATCTCTGGCTCGCCGCGACTATGGGGCGAGCCGGGCGTGATGCGCGGATGCTGGCCCGGCGGCAGGCGCTCGCGGCGCAATGCGGCGTGCCGTTGATCGCTACTAATGATGCGCTTTATGCGGGAGCGGAGGATCGACAGATGCAGGATGTGCTGACCTGTATCCGCGAAGGGCTGACGATCCAGACCGCCGGCCGCCGCCTTGCCCCCAATGCGGAACGCCACCTGAAAGCCCCCGCAGAAATGGCGCGCCTGTTCGTCGCCTGCCCGCAGGCGATCGCCGCGACGCAGGATTTGTTGGGCTGCATCGACTTTAATCTAGACCAGTTGGTCTATGAATATCCGCATGAGCCGGTGCCGGAAGGCTGGGCGCCGCAGGACTGGCTCGAACATCTGGTTGAGGAAAATGCGAAGGCGCGCTTCCCCGACGGATTGCCGCCCGCCTATCGGAACGTACTGAATGACGAGTTCCGTCTGATCCGTTTCAAAAACTACGCTTATTATTTCCTGACCGTCCACGACATTGTCGCCTATGCCCGCAGCCTTGATCCACCGATCCTGTGTCAGGGGCGCGGGTCAGCGGCCAATTCGCTAGTCTGCTTTCTGCTGGGCGTCACGCCGATCGACCCGGTGGAACAGAAGCTGCTTTTCTCCCGCTTTCTGACCGAGGCGCGGGACGAGCCGCCCGATATCGACGTGGATTTCGAACATGAGCGGCGCGAGGAGGTGATGCAATATATCTACCGCCGTTATACGCGCGAGCGAGCGGGCATCGCCGCGACCGTTATCCGTTACCGCCAGCGCAGCGCGCTACGCGAAGTCGGCAAGGCGCTGGGCCTGACCGAGGATGTGACGGCGCGCCTGTCCGGCACCGTCTGGGGCAGTTGGAGCGGAGATCAGGAAGTGCCCGAAGCCCGGCTGACCCAAGCCGGCTTCGATCCCGCCAATCCCGAACTCGCCCGGCTGCGCGACATGGCGAGCAGCCTGCTCGAATTTCCCCGGCATTTGTCGCAGCATGTCGGCGGCTTCGTCCTGAGCCAGGGGCGGCTCGACGAACTGGTACCGGTTCACAATGCCGCCATGCCCGATCGCACCTTCATCGAATGGGACAAGGATGACCTGGAAACGCTGAAACTGATGAAGGTCGATGTGCTGGCGCTCGGCATGTTGACCGCGATCCGCAAGAGTTTCGACCTGATGCGCCTGCATGGCCTGGACGACCTGAAGCTGGAAACGGTGTCGCGCGAAGACCCGGAAACCTACGCCATGCTGCAAAAGGGCGACAGCATCGGCACCTTCCAGGTTGAAAGCCGCGCCCAGATTTCCATGCTGCCCCGCATGAAGCCCAAGAAGTTGTACGACCTCGTCATCCAGGTCGCGATCGTGCGGCCCGGCCCGATCCAGGGTGGTATGGTCCATCCCTATCTTCGACGGCGCAACAAGGAAGAAACGCCGGACTATCCGGGGCCACCAGACAATCCCGACGAATTGAAGGACGTGCTGGAAAAGACGCTTGGTGTTCCGCTGTTTCAGGAACAGGCGATGCGGCTGGCGATCGTGGCCGCCAAATTCACGCCGGAAGATGCGGACGGTCTGCGTCGATCCATGGCCACCTTCCGCAATCGCGGGACGATGGGCTATTGGCAGGACAAGTTCATTGGTGGCATGACGGCGCGCGGCTATCCGCTCGATTTCGCCGAACGCTGTTTTGAACAGATTAAGGGCTTCGGTGAATATGGCTTTCCCGAAAGCCATGCTCAGGCGTTCGGCTGGCTCGCCTATGTCTCCTCCTGGCTGAAATGCCATTATCCCGCGGTCTTCACCTGTGCCTTGCTCAACAGCCAGCCGATGGGCTTCTACGCGCCCGCGCAACTGGTCCGCGACGCGCGGCAACATGGCGTGGAGGTGCGACCGATCGATGTGCAGGCGAGCGACTGGTATAGCAGCCTGGAAGGGGAGCGCATCCTGCGCCTCGGCCTCAAGCAGATTGATGGATTCCGCGAGGAATGGGCCAAGGCGCTGATCGCGGCGCGGCAGGAAAGCGCCCTGCGTGACATGGAGGATATCGCCCGCCGCGCCGGGGTGCCCGCGCGCGCGCTGCATCTGCTGGCGGACGCCGACGCGCTCCAATCGATCGGCCGAAGCAGGCGCGAGGCGGGGTGGGACGCGCGCCGCGTGCCGCCGGCCCAACTGCCGCTTTTCGCTACGCAGGATCTGCCCGAACTCGGACGGGAAGCCGATCCGATGCTGCCGGCCATGCCGTTGGCCGAAGAAGTCGCGATCGATTATCAGACCCATCGTTTGTCGTTGAAGGGCCATCCGATGCAGTTTCTGCGCGCCCATTTCGCCCGACGCGGTGCCATCGACTGCGCATCGGTCAATGCCGCCAAAGACGGCGCGAAAGTGAAGGTGGCTGGCGTGGTCCTGATCCGCCAGCGGCCGGGCAAAGGCAATGCGGTCTTCATCACGATCGAGGATGAAAGCGGCATCGTCAACGCCTTGCTATGGGCGCGTGAGATGGAGAAACAGCGGCGCGCGGTTATGGCGGCGCGGCTGATGCTGATCGAAGGCGAAGTCCAGCGCAGCAAGGAAAATGTCGTCCATCTGATGGTCGATCGCGTTACCGACGCCAGCCAGGCGCTGGACTGGTTGCAGGAACAGCCGATGATGCGCGGAGATGAGGTGACTCATCCCGTCCATGCGCGCGCCGCCCCATCGCCGCGCAGACATCCCAGGGATGTGCGGATATTGCCGCGATCACGCGATTTCCATTGAATGTGTATAACAATATGGGTTCCCGCGAAGGCGGGAACCCAGTTCAAAAAAATCACCGCTTCCGCGCGAACCAGATGACGTGGCGCGGCCCTTTTCCATTGTCGCGCGCCTTGACCGCGACTTCGTCCACTTCGAAGCCTGCATTGCGCAGGCGGCGGGTGAAGGGATCGTCCGATCCCGCCGACCACACCGCCAATATCCCGCCGGGTTTCAGCGCCGCCTTGGCTACCGCCAGCCCGCTGGTCGAATAGAGCCGATCATTCGCCGCAGCGGTCAGTCCATCCGGGCCATTGTCGACATCCAGCAGGATCGCGTCATAGTTCCCCTGGCCCGCCGCGATCACCGGCACGACATCCTCGATCAGCAACTCAACGCGAGGATCGTCCAGGCATCCGGCCATCAGATCGGCCATCGGTCCGCGCGCCCATTCGATGATCTTGGGCACCAGTTCGGCCACGGTCACGCGCGCCGATCCGTCGAGCACGCCCAGGGCCGCGCGCAGGGTGAAACCCATGCCATAGCCACCAACCAGCAGATGCGGCGCCTTGCGCCCCTGCAATCGTTCGATCGTCATCAGCGCCAGTTGCTTTTCCGATCCACTCATCCGGCTGCTCATCAACTCGTTGCGGTCGAGCACGATCATATGATCGGCGCCGCGCCGATAGAGCTTCAATTCCTGCCCGCCCGGCACCTGCGCCGAATCCAGATATTCCCGCGGGATCATGATCGCTTCCTTCCATCTGCCGCACGCCATTCGTCCCATCGGCGCCACGCGCGATGCGCATGGCAGCTTGGCATCCGTCACGCAAATGCTACAGGCACCTGCAATCCTGCGTCCCCCCTTCGACGCCATCTCACAGGCAGGCAGTTTTCTTTCCATGCGGTATTTCCTCGACACCGAATTCAACGGCTTTGGCGGCACGCTGATCAGCGTCGCGCTGGTTCCCGAACATGGCGACCAGGAATTCTACGTCACTCTGCCGCTGCCAGAGGAAATCGAACCCTGGGTGGAAAAGCATGTCATTCCTTATTTGCGCCATGTCCCGCCCGGCATCGACCTGCAACTGGGCCGGGTGGAAGCGGCCGATCATGTCGCCGCCTATTTGGAAGGGGACAGTGATCCGATCATCATCGCCGACTGGCCGGAGGATCTGTCCCATTTCTGCGCGCTGCTGGTGACCGGGCCGGGCAGGATGGCGGGCGTGGACTTCGGGCTGCGGCTGGAACTGATCAACGCTGCCGGCTTCAGCGCCGCCGCCAACAGCCGCGTGCCGCACAACGCCCTGCACGATGCGCGGGCGCTGCGCGACTTCTACATGGCCGACTGATTGGGGCGTTCATGTCTCTGCGGACATAGACGAACCACCTTTGCGGCGACCGATGCCGGATCGCTCCAGCCACCATAGCAGCGCGCTCGTCGCCAGCCATGTGAGCCAGAAGGGCCAGGCCGATCCGGGCGTGCCGGCCGTCATCGCTGCTGCTGACGCATCCGGCGTGGCAGTTGACAACATGGCCATCGCCTGCCGATCGCGTGCGGCGCGCATTATGGGCAAAGCGTCGCGGGGTTGAACATGGAATAGGCGAAGTCCATCCTTCACGCGCAGGCTATGCCAGCCGGCTTTTGCGGGCCAGAAAGCGCCGCACCCCGCCACCGGAACCAACTTGGTCCGCGCGCCGTCGGCATATTCTACTTGTCCGTCGTCGCCAATATCGCACAGCGCCATCCGTTCGCCCGCCCACACGACGCCGGGGATCATGCGGCTGGAGGGCGCAGGCCGCGCGACCGACGTCAGAAGGGCACTCCACCAGTCGCCATAGAGATCGCGGCGGCCGGTCAGGGTCAGGGCATAGCTGTCGACACCGGTGAACAGCGCGACTCGCCCCATGCCGATCGCCCGCCACATACCCAGCGTTGCGCCGCCTTCATCCCGCAGCACCGGCACGGCTTCGCCGCCGCCGGGCGCCAGACCCAGGCGGCTAACATCGGGGGCCAAGTCTTCGGGCAGGGCCATGTCTACCGGCGATTCGTCGCTGCCGATGCCATGACGGGTGCGGGCAAGCGCTTCCTCGGACGCCTTTGGCAAGGCCAGAGGCGCCACCCCGCCCGGACCGGTCAGGCCAAAGCCCAAGGCCTGCCATTGCGACCGCGTCGGGCCGTCGATTGCACCGCCCGCGCGCAGCACCAGCCCCATGCCGCCGCGCACGGCGGCGATCAGCGGGCCGCGCAGTCCCGTCCATGCGCGATCGTCGACGATCGCCACGTCGAACCGGCGCAATCCGGCTGCATCCAGCGCTACCGGCGCGTCGCCAAGGGCGATCCCGGCCCCCGCGCTCATCTGCGTCGTCACGTCGAATCCTGCGTCGCTCGCCCAGCGTCGCAGATATTTGACCTCCGGCCCCGGCGCGCCTGCCAAGATCAATAATCGGGGGGGGGCGCTATCCGTTACCCAGACCGGGACGTCGGCCTGCTCGATCACGCGCTTGTCCTTGCGCACGCGCAGCGTGAAGCTGACGGCTCCCGCCGCCCGAGCAGTTCCGGCCAACAGGAAATGCCCATCCCGTTCGGCCGCAATGCTGTCGGTGACGCGGCCCGCCGGATCGATCAGTTCGATCGTTGCGCCGCTCAACCGGGTCAGCGTTCCGCCCACGACAAACCGGCCGCCGGCCGCCACGGTTGGAGGCGGCGTCAGATTGAGTATGCCTGGCCGGAGCGGCGGCGGATCGAACCGCACCGCCACCTGCTGCGCAGCATCGATATCGCGCTGGCCAAGGCCGTCGCCCAGCACGGTGATCGTTCTGACGCCGGGATGTCGCCGGAATGCGGTGGCAAGATCGGGCGTCGCTTCACCGCCGGCCATCGCAGATGCTTCGGGTAGCAGGATGAGTGGGGAGCCATCGGCAGTGGTGGCAAGGCGCGAGGTTCTGGCTGTGGCGATCCGCAGGTCGGTCGCGCCGCCCCCCTCCATCGGCGGGAACAAAGCGCAATAGAGCAGCGTCGACACCACCGGCTGGAGCAGCATCAGTAATGCCAGTCGGACAGGCGAAGCCTCGCCCCTCTTCCGCGCGCGGCGATGCCATAATGACAGCCGGACCAAGGCAAGGAGCGTCGCAAGCCCCAGGGTCAGCGCCACCGCCCACTTTATTGTCATGGCGTTCCCTCGATAGCGCCCAGATAGCGTGCGCCAGCCGCATCTGAAGGGCGACGGCGGGCCGGTCGTGCGAGCGGACGCTCCATCGCTGTCCAGAGTTGCGCGCGCAATCGGGCGCGGCAGGCCGTGCAGGCCGGATCGCTGCGCACCGCGTCGATCGCGCCCATCAGCGCCAGCGCATCGGGCAACCGCCCGGCATTGACCCGCGTCCAATCCTGCAATGCGCCCAACGCGATTGGCCCGCGAATGGCATCCGGCCCGTCTCCCAACGCACGCCATGCGGCGGCGGTGGGGCCGTCGCTTCGCTCGACAGGAGCGACGGCCAGCGTACGGTTAGCCAGCCCCTCCCGCTTCCCGGTCATGCGCCGGGTCGCATCGATAGGCGGCAGTTCAGGGCCGACTCGCGACAGGAAGATACGCGTCGCCTGTTGCACTTCCTTGATAAAGCGCAGCGCCTTGTAAGCGAAGGGCAGGGCCAGGTCGGGGCGGCCCTGGTGCAATTCCCGTTCGGATTGCCACATTTCGTCGACCGCCTGTTTCAGGATCGCGCGAGTTTCGGGATCGAGGCTGGAGGCGGGGCTATCGTCGTGCGGATGCCCGAAATCGCCCAGCACATCCTCCGGCGCGCCGAAGCCGGCGCTGGATTGCTTGGGCGGCCCGCCATGATCGTGGCCGTCGCCTTCCTGATGCCCGTCCGCAGTCGGCAATTCCGGTTCGCCTTCCTCCTCGCCACCCAGGAACTGGCTGTAGCGGCCGCGCAATATTTGCTGGTCGCCGCCGATCGACGCCGATCGCGTCATATAGCGGTCCGGCGCCAGCGCGCGCTTTTGCTTGATGAGCGCTTCGGCATCGATGATGATCTGCCGCTGGCTGCGGAAATAGGCGGGCAGGGTGGTGTTCACCATGCCCTCCATACCGCCGCTTTCGGGCTGTCTGGCCGATGGCCAGCGCAGGATCAGACTGGGGCCGTGAACCTCTTGCGGCACGGGCGCGCGGTTGTCGCGCACGATCAACTGCACCACCATGTCGCCGCCTGCCGCAAAGCCGAAGCTTGCAAAATCGAGCCGCGGCGCAAAACGGCGATCGCGCGCCGGGCCGCTGCCCGGCACCGCGATTTCCCGTTCGCTGAAGGTCACATTTTCGCCCTCGCCGATGGCCAGCGTCACGCGCAGCCGGGCGGTCGCGGCGACGCCATAATCGTCGGTCGCAGCAAAAACCGGGGTCCAACTGCGCTGGCCGGGCGTGATCATGGACAGGCTGGCGGTCGGCGACAGCGCCTTCACCTGGGGCGGGGCGTCGGCGATGGCGTCGATCCGGTGCAGCGGCGGGCGCGGGCCGCGCGCGTCGGCTGGATCGACGCGATAGAGGAAGGACGCGTCGAGCGTCCGGCTGGCGATCCATGTCTCGCCGTCGCGGTGCAGGGCCAGCGTCTGGCCAGCAAGCATCGCGAGACGGGGAGCGCTTGGTTGCGGATCGAACCGCAGCGTCCATTCCAGCCGCGACCCCTGCGGCGCGCGCGCATCAAGCGAGGCGGAATCGCGCACCGGCACGCCGGTATAAGCGGGTGGGATGATGCGCAGATTTTGCGCGATCAGGCGCGGGATGCCGGGCCGGGCGGGCAGGCCTTCCAGCGCGGGGGCCAGGGTTGACGGTCCTTCGCCGGGACGCGGCCACAGCAGGGCGACGACGACCACCGCTACGGCCACGAGACTGAACGCCAGCAGCGACCGGCGCGACCAGTCGGGCCTCAGATCCTCCGGCGTGCCATGATCGATCCGCGCCGCGATGCGATCGCGCTGAAGCACCTGCAACGGCGCAAGCGGGGCATGTTGGGCGAACAGCAGCGCGCTGCTGTCCTCCAGTTCCGGGCGATTATTGTCGAGGTTGCGGACCAGCCAGGCGCGATCGAAGCGGGCGGCGCGCCGACGCGCGATGAAAAATGCAATGGCGCTGCCGATCGCGACCAGCAACAGGGCGAAGGCCGGTCCCCCCAAGCGCCAGCCGACGGCGCCGGCAGCGACCAGTAACGGCAACGCCAGCGCCCACGTATCGGCCAATGCCCGCCAGCGTGCGGGCGCGATCCAACGCGCGAGCAGCGCGGTCATGGCGCGATGCTCCGGCTGCGGCGCGTCGCCATCCAGCGCTCGGCCAGCAGCGACAGCGCGATCAGCAGGGCCATCCAGGGTCGCAAAGATTGCGGCGGCTGGTCATAGCTGCGTCCACCCGTCAACGGCGCATACTCGGCGGAGGCGACTCGCGCAGGCGGCGCTGCTGGGGCCAATAACGCGCGCAACTGAACCGGGAAATCCGCGTCCAGCAAGATGGGCATCTGCGCCGGTATCATCGCGCGCGTGAAATGCAGCAGGCGTCCCTTGCCCATCGGCAGCGCCTCTGCCAGCGTTGCGCCGAGATCGTCGCGCCAGGCGGGCAGGGCAGGGCGACCATCGGGCAAGCGTGCGTCGCTCGCCGTCAGCACCGTGCCGCCTTCGTTCAGCCAGCGCAGGACGTCGTCTGGTAAGGTGCCGCCTGCAAACCAGACCAATATCCGTCGCCGATCTGGCAGCGGCGCATCGATGGCAGCGGTGTCGATATCCGCCTCCCGTCCGGCTGGTTGCCATGCCAATGCGGCGGCGCGGAGGTAGCGCAGCCGACCGCGATGATCGGCATCGGTGCGAACGGACAGCGGCGGCGGCGATGCAATCTTGGCCTCCGATGCCGCCATGGCCCCGCCCGTGATCCGCCATGTCACCTTGCGCGACAGGCGCAAGCGATCGGCGTCCGCGCCGTCGATGACAGTGGGCGTGATGATGGTGAGTGGCGTTCCACTCGGCAATTCCGCGTCGATCTGCCGTATCAAACTGGCGATCGGCAGCGGCCCGGCCGGCCGGGGCGCGTCGATCGCCGGGAAGCCCGGCGCGATCCAGTGGAGGCGGCTATCCCCGAACGTCGCGGCGTTAAATTGCGCTCCCGGCACCACGGCGACATAGGGGCTGCGATCGGCCGCGCCGAACAGGATCGGTTGCGCCAGCCACAATGCCGCCAGCGCCAGCAACGCCATCCTTGCCAGCAACAAGGGCCATTCGTCGAAGCGCAGCCGGGAGCGCGGCTTCGGCTTCTGCCGCAGCCAGCGCAGCGCGGCGAAATCGGTCGGCCGTTGCTCGCTCTTGCGCGCGATATGGATGACCAGCGGCACGACCAGCGCCAAAAGTGCAGCCAGCGCCGCCGGGAAGAGCAATCCCATGCTCATGCATAGTCCGCCGCGCCATGGGCGGAAAAGAGGCGGCGCAGCGGCAGGTCGATCGGTTCGTCCAGCACATGCGCGGCATGGCGGATGCCCGCACCGTCCAGCCGGGCGTGCAGCGCGGCGCGGGCTTCCCCGAAGCGGGCGATGAATCCGGCCCGCAATGCCGCGCCGTCCCCCAGATATTCCTCGCCAGTCTCAGGATCGCGAAAGCGATAGCCGCCGTCGAAGGGGAAATCCCGTTCGGCGACGGTCAGCATCTCGATCACCAGCGTCTCGCGCCCGGCCGCCGCCAGTTTCTCCGTCAGCGCCACCGCGCCGTTATCGAAACAGTCGCTCAGCAGGATGACCAGGTCATGCGCGCCGATCCGCTCCCACAGCGGTCCCATTTGGGCGTCCGCCGCGAAGCCGCGCGCGGGATGGACGGTCAGCAGGTCGAGCAGCAGCCGGTCGCGCTGGCGCGCGCCGGTCGCGGGCGGCAGCAATGCCAGCCCATCGTCGCCCAGCGCGATGAAGCCGAAACGGTCGCCCTGTTTCATCGCCAGTTCGGCGATGGCGGCGGTGATGCTTTTGGCCGCGTCGAGACGGCAATAGTCAGGACGCGCGGCGTCGGCCTGGCCCATCGAGGCGCTGGCATCGATCAAAATCCACACCGCGACCGGGCTTTCGCGCTCAGCCTCGCGCACGAAGAATTTGTCCGACCGGGCGTAGAGTTTCCAGTCGATCTGGCGCAGCTCGTCGCCCGGTTCGTAAGCGCGATATTGAGCGAATTCCAGACCCGCCCCCCGGCTGTGGCTCTGGTGAAGGCCCAGTCCATGCGATCCTACGGCCCGGCGCGTGATGAGCCGCAGGCCGCGAAGGCGACTGCGCACGTCAGGAGGGATGAGGTCGACCATTGGCAGAGAAGGTTCAGGCGAGCGGAACGGCGCGGATCAGGGCGGCGACCACATCATCGGCGCTGCGTCCTTCGGCCTCGGCGGCGAAGGACAGCAGCAGGCGATGGCGCATCACCGGGGCGGCCAGCGCGGCGATATCCTCGCGCGTGGCGGCCAGGCGGCCATGCAGCAGCGCGCGCGCCTTGGCGCACAGGATCAGCGACTGGCCTGCGCGCGGCCCTGCGCCCCATTTCACATATTTGCGGATATCTTCCGGTGCGCCGTCGCCGGGGCGGCTCGCCCGTACGATCCGCGTCACCCAATGGAGCAACTCGTCGCTGAAATGCACGTCGCGCACCAGCCGCTGGAGCGCCAGCACCTCCTCGCCCTCCATCACCATCGGCACGACGCCGGCTTTGGCCCCCGTGGTCTGGGCCAGGATCGCGCGTTCTTCCTCCTCTGTCGGGTAATCGACCCGGACATGGAGCAGAAAGCGATCGAGTTGGGCTTCGGGCAGGGGGTAGGTGCCCGCCTGCTCCAGCGGATTCTGCGTCGCCAGCACGAAGAAGGGGGCGGGCAGCTTATGCGTCACGCCGCCATAGCTGACCGTCTTTTCCTGCATCGCCTCCAGCAGCGCCGCCTGCGTCTTGGGCGGGGTGCGGTTGAGTTCGTCGGCCAGCAGCAGGTTGGTGAACACCGGGCCTTGCTGGAAGCGGAAGCTGCGATGGCCGGTGCCATGATCCTCCTCCAGCAATTCGGTGCCCAATATGTCGCTGGGCATCAGGTCGGGGGTGAACTGGACGCGGCGGAAATCGAGCTTCAACGCGTCGCCCAGCGACCGGACGAGCAGCGTCTTGCCCAGCCCCGGCACGCCTTCCAGCAGGCAATGGCCGCCCGCCAGCAGGCCGATCAGCAATTGCTCCACCACATCGGCCTGACCGACGATCGCCTGCCCGATCGCCGCGCGCAATTGGGTCAATCGCGCAAGACGGGCCTGGATTTCGGCTTCGGTAATTTCGGTCATGTCATGTCCCTTGATGGACGGATGGCGGGAACGGGGACGGGGGCTGTCACACCGACAGCGCATACATCACGATATTGACCGCGAACTTCGTATTGTCCTCGGCCAGGAAGCGTTTGTTGCGCCAGTCATAATCCCATTCGCAGCCATAATCCTTGTTGCTGTACAGAACGCCCAGCCGGCCGTTCACCTCTATCCCTTTCAGATAGTCGTGGACCAGATCGTCGCCCCAGCCATTGAGTTCCAGCCCGGTATTGGGCGGCCCATCATCGAATTTGAAGAAGCTGCGATAGAGGCCATGGCTCTTGGGCAGCGTCTTCAACGCCTTCGGCCCGAAAATCTTCGCCATTTGCGCCTCGAACGAGCGGGCGAACAGGCCGTCTATGTCATGGTTGCAATCGTCGACCATCACGAAGCCGCCATTGCGGACATAGCGTTCGAAATTGCGGCGTTCGGCCGCGGAAAATTCGACCAGCTTGTGCCCCGCCATGTAGCAGAAGGGCGCGGTCAGCATCTTGGGGTCCGACAGGGCCACCACATGCTCCTTCGGGTCTACGCGCAGCGTCGTATAGTCGATCAGCGATGTGACGACGTTCGACGGCGTTCGCTGATCGACGTCCCAGTCGCCCGAATCGTAGCGCAACCGCGTGAACCAGAAATCATACCCCCCGGCTGCCGCGGCGGCGGCGAACGGCCGGGCCAGCAACCCGCTGGCCAGACCGCCCGCCATCAACCGGAGAAAGTCGCTGCGCGTCATGCCTTGGGCGTCGACCTCACACCGCGTCCGACAGCGAGGTGAACGTGAAGTCGCGCAGCTTCATCGGCGGGATCACCATGACCATGTCCGATTCGTCGCTCTTCACCCGCACCGGCTTGCCGAACTCCTCGACATTGTTGAGCATGATGACGGGGCTTTCGTTGAAGCGGAAATTCTTCACCGGATATTTGATCTGGCCATTTTCGATGTAGAAAGTGCCGTCGCGGGTCAGGCCGGTTAGCAGCACCGTCTGCGGATCGACCATGCGGATATACCAGGTGCGCGACACCAATATGCCGCGTTCGGTGGTGCGGATCAGGTCGGCGGTCGACTTGGTGCCGCCTTCCATGATGACGTTGCCGAACTGCGCCTGTTCCGGCTTGCCCTGTTTCTGCGACCAGAAACGGCTATAATTCATGTTCACCAGCTTGCCGTTCTGGATGATCGGCAGCTTCTTGCGCGGCAGGTTGTCGCCATCGTCCCAGGGCAGCACCGCCGCGCCGGGATAGGCGGGGTCGGTGAACATCGTGACCTGCGGGCCATAGACCTGCTCGCCCAGCTTGTTGCCGCCGCCCTTTTTCGACAGGAAGCTGCGGCCTTCATCGGCCGATCGCGCGTCGAAGAAGAACATCATGAAGGCGACCAGCCCGCCCGCCGCCGCCGGTTCCAGGATCACGGTATATTTGCCCGGTTCCAATGCCTTGGCCTCGGCCGACGCGCTCGCCTTGCGCATGGCGACGCGAATATCCTCGCCCGCGTTGAAGGTGGCGACGTCCTGCACATTATGCCCGACCCAGCCGGACCCGCGCCCATCCTCGGTGCGGACGGTGCAGGTATAGTCGGAACTGGTCGACGTCTGGTATCCGTAATTGCCCTTGCTGTTCAGGAAGGCGACGAAGCCCGCCTGATCCTCCAGATAGCCTGCCGCGATCAGCTTCTCGGCGCGGCAGGGGCCGATCGAATCGGTCGCTACCTTGGCGCGATAGGCCGCGTCGATACCCGCCGTCGATGCGCTGAACGTATCGGTCTTCATATAGGTCTGCTTGGGCAGCGCCGGCATGAATTCCGGATTTTCCGGGGCCAGCTTGGCCAGCTCCTCGGCGCGGCGCACCACGCGCTCCAGCGCGGCGTCGTCGAACTGGTTGATCGTCGCGGTGCCGACGCGCTTGCCGAACGCGACCTGCACGGACAGTTCGATATTGTCGGTGATGCCCGCGGTGGACACGTCATTGCGCGCGAAGCGAACATTGCCGCGGATCGCGCCGATCAGTTGGGCGGTGCATTCGTCCGCCTTGGAAAAGCCCACGACCTTGGTCAGGATCGTCTTGGCCTGCGCTTCGGAAAGGATGCTCATATCTTTGTCTCCCTAACCGATCAGCCGAGCGAACGGGCGGTGTTGATGACGTTGATGCCGTTGAAGCGCGCGGTCGACGACCCGTGCGACACGGCCGAAACCTGTGCCGGCTGGCCCTTGCCGTCGAAGAAGGAGCCGCCCAGGCGATAGTCGCTGGCGTCGCACACCCCGGCGCACCCGTTCCAGAATTCGGGCGTGCGGATCTGGTAGGCGACATCCTCGATCTGCTGGGTGATCTTGCCCTGCTTGATCTCGTAGAAAAGCTGGCCGCCGAACTGGGCGTTATAGCGTTGCTGGTCGATCGAAAAGCTGCCGTCGCCGATGATGTAGATGCCGTCCTCGACATTGGAAATCATGTCGGCGACGCTTAGCTTGGCCTTGCCCGGCTCCAGCGACACGTTGGCCATGCGCTGGAACTGGACGTTGGACCAGCTGTCGGCATAGGCGCAGCCGTCCGACGCGGCCTTGCCCTCGATATGGGCCTGGTCGCGGACCGCCTGGTATCCGACCAGCTTGCCGTCGCGGATCAGATCCCACTTCTTGGTCTTCACGCCTTCGTCGTCATAGGAAACGGCGCCCAGGCTGCCCGGCTGGGTCTTGTCGGCGACGATGTTCACCTTGTCGCTGCCATAGTGGAAATTGGCCTTGAGCTTGTCCATCGTGGCGAAGCTGGTGCCGGCATAATTGGCTTCGTAACCGAGCACGCGGTCGAGTTCGAGCGGATGGCCGACCGATTCGTGGATCGTCAGCCAGGTATGCGACGGGTCGAGCACCAGATCATATTTGCCGGGCTTGACCGAAGGCGCCTTGATCTTTGCCATCGCCTGCTTGGCGGCGGCGACGGCGTCTTCCTTCATGTCATAGGACTGGCCATAGACGGTGACGCCATTGGGCAGCACGGTCTTGCCGCTGGCCGCGCCGTCCAGATATTCATAGCCCAGCCCCATCGGCGCCGACAGGCCTTCGCGCACGCGGAACTTGCCGCTCGCCTTGTCGACCGCGGTGACTTCCATCGGCGCCCAGATGCGATGCACGTCCTGGTCGATATAGCTGCCGTCGGTGCTGGCGAAATATTTCTGCTCGTTCACCAGGAACAGGATGGAACGGATGAAGCTGGCTCCGGCGTCCAGCGCCGCGGCATTCACGCCCATCAGCAGATCGACCTTGTCCTTGATCGGCACGGTCATGCTGTTCTTGACGATCGGCGTGCGCCAGCTGACCTCGCCCACGCCCGTCACCGGGGCGAGCTGGACCGGCGCGCTCTGGCCCGGCGCATTGGCCTTGGCGATGGCGACGGCTTGGCCCGCGGCCTTGGCGACGGCTTCCTTGGTCATCTCGTTGGTGGCGGCAAAGCCCCAGGCGCCGTTGGCGATTACGCGGATGCCCACGCCGGTCGATTCGGTGTTCACCACATTTTCGACGTTGCGCTCGCGGGTGATGACGAACTGGCGCAGATAGCGACCGACCCGCACGTCGCAATAGGATGCGCCCGCGCTCTTGGCCGCGTTCATCGCGGCGTCGGCCAGCGCCTTCTTCACCGCCACGTCGATGGCGCTGTTCAGTTCCTCGGCGGCAATCACCTTGCCGAACATCGAGGGGAGGACGAGTCCTCCTACGCCCGCGGCCCCAAAGGCCAGAAAATCGCGTCTGTGCAAGGCTTGTCTCCCGCCTGACTATGCCCGCAGGACGCGGGTCGGATTATATGTGGATCACGGTTTGCGGCCGTATCGGCTTGATAAGGTGGATCATCGCCGTCCGGACCGACGGGGTCAAACATCTTTTACGAATGCGCAAGAAGGCGGGCTATGCTTTCGACAGATGTCATCTGTCGAAAAATACTCGTTGCCAAAAGCCGCACAGGCACGACCAATCGGCGGAGAAGGCTATGCCATCCCGCTGATATATCGTCATATCTGACTATGAAAATGTGGTCGGGGAAAGAGGATTCGAACCTCCGGCCCCTGCCTCCCGAAGACAGTGCTCTACCAGGCTGAGCTATTCCCCGACCGATGCCGAAACCGCTTTGTGGGCGGCCCCGTAAGGCAGGAGTGGGCCTATAGAGGGGGCTTTCCGGACTGGCAAGCGGGCAATGACGCTTTTTTTGCAGTCCCCATAGCGGTGGTTATAGAAGCCCGGCCGCGCGGAAGCTGAAGCGGGTTTCGCCCGCATGGATGACATGGTCGGCCAGCATCATCTCCAGCGGACGCAGGCTGCGCGCGATGGTTCGCGTCAGGGCGACATCATGCCAGCAGGGCATGGGCGATGCGTGGATGCCGCGTCTTTGGATCAGCGCGACCCAACTGCCTTCGTCTCTCAGCAGATGATATAGCAAGCCATGCCAGTCCTGCCGCAGCGTCAGCAGGCGTTGCGGTCGCCAGGCGCCATCCAGAATCGCGATCGCCAGTTCGTCCTCCATGCGTGCAGGATGCCGCGATCGCCATCCGGCGGGCAGCGGAACAAGAACCCTTTCGGACGGTGATTGCGTATCTCGGTCCGATTGGCGCGGCCGTCATCCTGGGCTAGAGCGTCAGGCCAGATCCATTCGCAGGAACCCGCCTTGACCGATACGCTCTCTTCGTCCTCGCCCCATTATGAGCAGCAATATCTGGACCTGATGCGACATATCTGGCGGCATGGCGACGAACGGGTCGATCGCACCGGGGTCGGCACCCGCTCGATCCTGGGTGCGACGATGCGATTCTCGCTGGCCAATGATGCGGTGCCGCTGTTGACGACCAAGCGGGTCTATTGGAAGGTCGCGGCGCGCGAGATGTTGTGGTTTCTGACCGGCGACACCAATATCCGCGAACTGGTGCGGCAGGGCGTGCATATCTGGACCGACTGGCCGCTCGACGCCTATCGCAGGGCGACCGGCGAGGATATCGACCGCGACACGTTCGAAATGCGGATCGTCGGCGACGATGATTTCGCCCGGCAGTGGGGCGATCTGGGTCCGGTCTATGGCGCGCAATGGGTGAACTGGCCGCGCTACGAACCGGCGGGCGACGGGCTGTATCGCAAGGCGGACGAGGGACATAACCAGATCGCCGATCTGGTGCAGGCGATCCGCACGACGCCCGGCTCGCGCCGCCTATTGTTCACCGGCTGGAATGTGGCGGAAGTGGCGCAGATGGCGCTGCCGCCCTGTCACATGACCTATCAGTTCCAGGTATCGAACGGAAAGCTGAACGGCCTGCTGTTCCAGCGCAGTTGCGACCTGGGGCTTGGTTTCGCCTTCAACATTTTCGGCCTGTCGATGATCACCCGGATGCTGGCGCAACAGTGCGATCTGGAGCCGGGCGAGGTGGTCTGGCAGGGCGGTGACGTGCATCTTTACCTGAACCATGCGGCGCTGGTGGAGGCGCAGATGAACCGAATTCCGTCCGGCACACCCAAATTACGGATCAATCGGCGGCCTTCGAGTATTTTCGATTATCGAATCGGAGATTTCGACGTCCTCGATTATGCGCCGCAAGCCCATATTTCCGCGCCGGTCGCCGTCTGAAGAGACAGCGAACTGGACAGTTGAAACGGAAAATTTGGGTCAGCAAGGCTTGCCTTTTGCGGCGTTGAAATATAATATCTGCTTTAAGCAATATTATTGCAATGCACCATAGGAGGCAGGATGAGCGATCCGACCGGATCAGGCGGCATGGATGGGCAGGCAGGGCGCAATCTGCCGCCGCTGCGCCTGCATGTGCCAGAGCCGCCCGCGCGGCCCGGCGAAAGCGCCGACTTCACCCATTTCGATATTCCGGCCGCTGATGCCGCGCCGCGTCCCGACGAGGCCGCGCAGCCCGGCGACATGCGCGACATGGCCTATGGCCTGATCCGCGTGCTGAATGAGGAGGACGCGGCGGTTGGCGCCTGGAACCCCAGGCTGCCGCCTGAAACGCTGCTGCGGATGCTCCGTTACATGGCGCTGACCCGCGCGTTCGACGCGCGCATGTTCCGCGCACAGCGGCAGGGCAAAACCAGCTTCTACATGAAATCGACGGGCGAGGAGGCGGTGTCGATCGGCGCCGCGCTGGCCCTGTCGCGCGACGACATGTGTTTCCCCAGCTATCGCCAGCAAGGCATATTGCTCGCGCGCGACTGGCCGCTGGTCGACATGATGAACCAGATTTATTCCAACACAGGCGACCGGCTGAAGGGCCGCCAACTGCCGATCATGTATTCGGCGCGGGAGGCGGGCTTCTTCTCCATCTCCGGCAACCTGACCACCCAATATCCCCAGGCGGTGGGCTGGGCGATGGCGAGCGCGGCGCGCGGCGACACGCGCATCGCCGCGACATGGTGCGGCGAAGGGTCGACGGCGGAGGGCGACTTCCACAGCGCCTGCACCTTCGCCAGCGTCTATCGTGCGCCTGTCATCATGAATGTCGTCAATAATCAGTGGGCTATCAGCAGCTTTTCAGGTTTTGCTGGAGCGGAAGCAACCACCTTCGCCGCGCGTGCCGTGGGCTATGGCATCGCAGGTCTGCGGGTGGATGGCAACGATATCCTCGCCGTCTACGCCGCGACCCGCTGGGCCGCGGACCGGGCGCGGTCCAATGCCGGGCCGACCCTGATCGAACATTTCACCTATCGCGTCGAAGGGCATAGCACGTCGGACGATCCGACCGCCTATCGCTCTGCCGAGGAAGGCAGCCTCTGGCCGCTGGGCGACCCGATTGCGCGGTTGAAGGCCCATTGCATTACGCTTGGCATATGGGACGAGGATCGCCACGCCGCGATGGACAAGGAACTGGCCGAACTGGTCCGCGACGCCGCGCGCGAAGCGGAGAAGAACGGTATCCTTGGCCACGGTCTCCATCATCCGATGGAAAGCATGTTCGAGGATGTGTTCGAGGAGATGCCCCGGCACCTTCATGAACAGCAGCAGCAGATGCTGGACGAATGGAAGGCGGCGGGGCTGTGAGCGAAGCGATCGAAACAGAGGTTGTGCGCGAGGGCATGACGCAGGAAGCCACCGTCGACACCATTCACATGAACATGATCCAGGCGATCAACAGCGCCATGGACGTGATGATGGAGCGCGATCCGACCGTGGTCGTGATGGGCGAGGATGTCGGCTTTTTCGGCGGCGTATTCCGTGCGACAGCGGGTCTGCAACAAAAATATGGCAAGAACCGGGTGTTCGACACGCCGATCACCGAATGCGGGATCATCGGCGTGGCGGTGGGCATGGGCGCCTATGGCTTGCGCCCGGTGCCGGAAATCCAGTTCGCCGACTATATTTATCCCGCGCTCGACCAGCTTGTGTCCGAAGCGGCGCGGTTGCGTTACCGGTCGGCGGGCGAGTTCATCGCGCCGATGACGGTGCGGTCGCCCTTTGGCGGCGGCATTTTCGGTGGCCAGACGCACAGCCAGTCGCCGGAGGGCATCTTCACCCATTGTTCGGGGATCAAAACGGTGATTCCGTCCACCCCCTATGACGCCAAGGGTCTGCTGATCGCCGCGATCGAGGATAATGATCCGACGCTTTTCTTCGAACCCAAGCGCATCTACAACGGCCCGTTCGACGGCCATTATGATACGCCGGCAACCAGTTGGGCCGGCCACCCGCACGCGCAGGTGCCGACCGGCTATTACCGCATCCCGCTGGGTAAGGCGCGGATCGCGCGGGCGGGCGGGGCGCTGACTATCTTGTGCTACGGCACGATGGTCCATGTCGTCGAGGATACGGTCAAGACGCTGGGGATCGACGCGGAAATCGTGGATCTGCGCAGCCTGGTGCCGCTCGACATCGACACGATCGAAGCGTCGGTGAAAAAGACCGGCCGCTGCCTGATCGTGCATGAGGCGACCCGGACCAGCGGCTTTGGCGCGGAACTGTCCGCCCAGGTGCAGGAACGCTGCTTCTATCATCTGGAAGCACCGATCGCGCGCGTCACCGGCTTCGACACGCCCTATCCGCACAGCCTGGAATGGGCCTATTTCCCCGGCCCCGTGCGTATCCGCGAAGCCATCAACAAGATCATGAAGGACTAAAGGGTCATGGCTCTTTTCACGTTCAAGCTGCCCGACATCGGTGAGGGCATCGCGCAGGCGGAGATCGTCGGCTGGCATGTCAAGGTTGGCGACCGGGTGGAGGAAGACCAGCCGATCGCGGACATGATGACCGACAAGGCGACCGTCGAGATGGAAAGCCCGGTTTCGGGCACGGTGGCACGCCTGGCGGGCGAGCCGGGCGATCAGGTGTCGATCGGCGCGATGCTGGTAGAGATCGAAATGGAAGGCGAGACTGTCGTCGCGCTGGCGCCTTCGGTGGAGACGATCGACGCGGAAACGCCGGGCGAGGCGGTGATTGAAGCGGTGTCTCCCGCCCCCGTTCACCCTAAGCCTGTCGAGCCGCAGGCGAGCGAAGGGCAACGGCCGTCCTTTTCTTCCGGGCAAGGCGCAAAAGAAGAAGGGAAAGAGTTCGACAGACTCAGACCGAACGGCATTGGGGAGGACAGCCTCGATAGGGCCGGACCTATCCTCGCATCCCCCGCCGTTCGCGCGCGCGCCAGGGAACTAGGCGTCGATCTGGCCCAGGTGAAGCCTTCCGGCGACCATATTCGTCATTCCGACCTCGACGCCTATCTACTCTACGGCCAGGGGCATGGCTATCGTCCCGCAGGGCGATCCGCGAAACGCGCCGACGAACAGGTCAAGGTGATCGGGATGCGCCGCCGCATCGCGGAGAATATGGCCGCGTCCAAGCGCGCCATTCCCCATTTCACCTATGTCGAGGAAATCGACGTCACCGCGCTGGAGGATCTGCGCGAGCAGCTCAACGCCGGGCGCGGGGATCGGCCCAAGCTGACCATGTTGCCGCTGCTGATCGTCGCGCTGTGCAAGGCGCTGCCCGACTTCCCGATGCTCAACGCCCGTTATGACGACGAGGCGGGCGTGGTGACGCGCCATGGATCGGTGCATCTGGGACTGGCGACGCAAACCGATGCGGGCCTGATGGTGCCGGTGATCCGCGATGCGCAGGAGCGCAATGTATGGCAGCTGGCGACCGAAATCCGCCGCCTGGCCGACGCGGCGCGCAGCGGCAAGGCGAAGTCGGAAGAGCTGTCTGGCTCCACCCTGACGCTGACCTCGCTCGGCCCGCTCGGCGGGATCGCCACCACGCCGGTCATCAACCGGCCCGAAGTCGCAATCATCGGTCCTAATCGCGTGATCGAGCGTCCGGTTTTCCGGGGCAAGGAGATCGTCGCGGCGAAGCTGATGAACCTGTCGATCAGTTGCGACCATCGCGTGGTCGATGGCTGGGACGCCGCCAGCTTCGTACAGGCTGTGCGCAAGCTGCTGGAGGCACCCGCCTTCCTGTTTGTGGATTAAACCATTTGCGGGGCAAACCGGCCGGTTTGCCCCGTCCTATTTGGTCATTATGACGATGGCGCCGGCGCCGGGATCGGGATCGAACAGCAGTTTCAGCACCCGCTTGGTCATGGTCCAGCGACGCTTGCTCCACAGCCGCTTGGGATAGGTGCGCGGTTCGTAGAAAAGATAGTGGAGATATTGGGGCAGGGGGACGACCCGGAAATCCTTGAAGCCGACCTCCGCTCCGCGCTGCATGATGAGGCGCGGCGGCATGTCCCGCTCGGTGACGCCATAGACTTGCATTGCCGCGATCGAATCGGGACTGGTGGCGTGGCCGTCGCCCGGTTCATGGGTGATCAGCACCCCGCCGGGTTTGAGCGCGCGCCAGGCCGAACGGATCGCCAGCAATTCATCCTCGGCATGGTGCAGGGAATCGAAGAAGATCGCGGCGTCGAACTGGTTGTCCATGTCCAGCGCCTCGAAATCGCTGCATGTGAAGGACAGGCGCTGTTCCAGGCCATGGCGGGCGCAATTTTCGCGCGCGACCTCGATCATGTCGGGCGCGATATCCTGTCCTATCACATCATAGCCGCGTTTGGCAAAGAAGGTGCTGGTCCAGCCCCCGCCGCATCCCAAGTCCAATATTCGCGCCGGGGGTTGCGGCAACAGCGTCATCATGAAACCGATGGACGCCAGGTTAATGCCGCAGGATGGATCGGAAAAAGGCTTTTCCAATGAATGTTCGCGGCCGCCGTCGCCTAGATTGGCGAGATAGGCCAGTTCACCCGCTTTGGGCATAAGATGCGTCTCCGTAGCTCCATCCTGCTCTATGGAGACGAGGGGGCGAACTCAAGCGCGACGTTGCCTGCTGCGATGAACGCAGCGCATATCGGGCTTAGCGCATCACCGCGCGA
The DNA here is from genome assembly GCF_001046645.1 of Sphingobium cupriresistens LL01. NCBI lineage: Bacteria > Pseudomonadati > Pseudomonadota > Alphaproteobacteria > Sphingomonadales > Sphingobiaceae > Sphingobium > Sphingobium cupriresistens. The sequence goes on along the minus strand of NZ_KQ130434.1, from coordinate 1,610,432 downwards.
TAGCTCAGTCGTCCGGCCCGGCCGGGCTGCACCGCTTCGGGCAGTCGCCAGCGTATATGGGTCACATCCTCCGCCACCGCCCGGCGTACCCCGCCCAGCGGTGTTGGCAACCATAATTGATCGAGCCGTCCCCAATGGCCGCCGCCATCGACCGACACCTGCATATGGGGGTCGCTGATGTCCGGGAGTATGCCGGGGGGCACCGCGCGGGTGACGGCGAAGTCGCGAACCGGCTGGGCGCCGTCATTGCGCCAATGGACGATCACGATCAGCGTGTCGCCGGGGCCGACCCTTTCGGCGCTCGCCAATGTCCGGCGCGGGCGGCCGTTAATGTCGGTCGATACGCGCTCTACGAACGTCTGCGTGCCAAGTCGCATCGCCGGCTGCGCGACGGCAGGCTGCGTAGCCGTCAGGCTCGCCGCCAGAGCCAGCGACGTCGGGGCCGAGGCCCAAAGCGTCCGCGTCATTGTCTTCCCCGTTTTTGCGTCCCCTGCGCCCGTCCTTAGCGAAGCTGCGCAAATATTTGGTTAAGCCGGTCTTTTTCCTGACCGGCTGCCGCTATGACACCCTTTGTAAATTGACGCTGCACCGCAGGCGGCGCACATCGGATAGGAACGAAAAGGGAATCGATCGCGCGTGACCATGAATGAGCAGCAAGAGGTCAACCGGCGCCGCGACCGGCTGCTCGCATCGATCGCGCTGACGTCGGGCATCGGCCTGATGCTGGCGCTGCCCTTCGCCTTGCGCGCGGGGGCGGAGTTTTTCCTGCCGCTGACCGCCGCGCTGGTGATCGCCATTGCGCTGGTGCCTTTGCTGGAGTGGATGGAACGGCGCGGGCTGCCTTCAGGGCTGGCGGCGCTGATCGCGATGATCGGCTTTCTGGTCGTTGCCAACACCGCGCTGGTGCTGATCGTGGTGCCTGCGACCGACTGGTTCCGCATCCTGCCCCAACGCCTGCCGCAGATTCAGGCGAACCTGGCCCCATTAATCGACTTTTACGCCAATCTTCAGCGCTTCGTGGACGAAACCGTGCGGATGATCGCGACCGGCCCGGTCGCGGCGGCGCAAACGGCGGCGGTCGATGCGCCGCGCTCGCTGCTCCAGTTCGCCGCCACATCGGCCCCGTCGGCGATCATCCAGATGGTGTTCGCGCTGCTCATCATCTATTTCTTTCTGGCTGGTTGGACCCGGCTGCGGCGGCGCACGATCAACAGCCGCGGCAGTTTCGACGGCGCCATGGCGGTGGCGCGGGTGATCCAGAATATGGTCGACGCGACGTCGGCCTATGTCATCACCATAGCGACCATCAACCTGTGTCTGGGCGGCGCTGTCGCCTTCGCACTATGGCTGATCGGGATGCCGTCTCCGCTGATGTGGGGCGGTATCGTCGCGCTATTGAACTTCATTCCCTATTTCGGGCCGATGCTGGCCGCGGTGCTGCTGGGGCTGGGCGGCCTTATGGTGTTCGACGACGTCTATGTCGCGTTGCTGCCGGCGGGCTTGCAGGTGGGCTTCCATCTGGTGGAGGCAAATGTCGTGACGCCGATGCTGCTGGGCCGGCGGCTGACGATGAACCCGCTGCTGATTCTCGTCTCGCTGGCCTTTTGGGGCTGGGTCTGGGGCACGCCCGGCGCATTGCTCGGCGTGCCGCTGCTGATCATCATCCAGACCGTCGTGCAGGCGGCGGGAACGCCCGATATCGCCGGTTTCCTGTTCGAGCAGGGGACGTTGACCGTGGCCCCGCGCAAAGAAAATGACGAGAAAGAGGAAAGTCCCGTTGCGGACGGTTGACAGCATCGCAGGACGCTCATAGACGGCGCTTCCACACCAAACGCGGGTGTAGCTCAGTTGGTTAGAGTGCCGGCCTGTCACGCCGGAGGTCGCGGGTTCGAGCCCCGTCACTCGCGCCACTTTCCCTGACAGGAAGGTGGAAATGGTGTTCCAGGCCGTATCGTCTGGTGATCGATAAGATCACGAAAAGATGCCACCCTGCGCGGGTGTAGCTCAGTTGGTTAGAGTGCCGGCCTGTCACGCCGGAGGTCGCGGGTTCGAGCCCCGTCACTCGCGCCACTCTCCTTGACCGGAGAGTGATTTCTCCCAGATTTGCATCATCTGGCGGCTTTCGGGCCGATAAGGATGCAGCGCCTTACGCGGGTGTAGCTCAGTTGGTTAGAGTGCCGGCCTGTCACGCCGGAGGTCGCGGGTTCGAGCCCCGTCACTCGCGCCACCGCTCAATATTATTGTTTTACGCGATTTCCGAGTCATCAGATGATGCCATCTGATTAGAAATCGCTCAGGACAAGCGGTGGGAAGAAGGTTCAGCGCCAGCGCCCGGTTTCCATCCAGGCGAGCAGCCGCCGGAGCGGCAATATCCAGATCCAGATGATCCCCAGCACGACATAGATGGGTGCCTGCACCCACATCGGCAAAGCGCCGATCAGGCCCGACAGGCTGCCTACCATGATAGCCCATGCAGCGATCAGTCCGACGATCGCGAACATGCCCACCGGCTTGCGCCAGCTCGGCTGGTGGTAATGGCGCGGATCGATGCTCACAATTCCGGTCCTTCGATCAGTTCGACTTCGGTCATGATGATGTCGAGCGGCAAATCCCAGGGATCGGCGGGCACGGCGTCGATCTCCTGCGCGGACCAGGCGATGCCGACGCGCAGCGCATCAGGAAAACGGGCGAAGGCGCGGTCATAATAGCCGCCGCCCTGGCCAAGACGATTCATCGCCCGGTCGAATCCGACCAGCGGCGCAATGATGACGTCGGGCGTCACTGGTCCGACACCCGGTTCGGGATGGCTGGTGCGGAACAGACCGGGGACCAATTGATCTTCGGGCTGCCAGGCCAGGAAATCCATGCTGCCCAACCGATCGAGCACGCGCGGCAGCGCCACGGTCTTGCCCAGCGCCTGCAACTGCGCCGCCATGCGTTGGGCCGGCGCCTCGTCATCCACCGCCATATAGAGCGCGACGACCTGCGCATCGGCGATCCGGCGCGCGAGCGGTGAGGGAACCGCCTTGAACGCCAGTCGATGCGCCAGCGGATCGAGCGTAGCGACGAAATTGGATCGCCTCTGCCGCGCAATGCCGCGCAGGCTGGTCTTGTCGGAAAGTTCGCCGTTCATCGAACGCCTGCCAAATTCAAGTTTGTGCTCCCGCGCAGGCGGGAGTCCAGTCCCGCGGTTTGAACTGGGCTCCCGCCTGCGCGGGAGCACGCCGCTCTATGATGAAAAGGGTGACGGGACCACCTTGGCCGTGTGCTGGAATATCCTCTGACGCCTCAACGTCAGGTGGGGACCATGTAGAACGGGCCTGAACCCGCCCAGGGACAGCCCCCTTGGATGTGATTATCGCCTCAGGGATGTTCGCTAAAGCTCGTACCAGGCAGAACCCGTCGCCGCCAATCTAGGCTTTCGCGGTCCGGGCGGCAAGTCGTTCGCGCAGCTTTTCTATACGGCCGGCCAGCGCCTCGATCGCACGGGCGCTCGCTTCGTCGTCGCCGTCCAGCGGCAGGCTCGTCTGCCGCCCTGCGACTTCGCGTTTCAGGTCGTTCAGTTCGTCCGCAAGGAACAGTGCGGCGAACAGCAAAGTGCGCACCTCCGTCAGGCCCGGCGTGCTCTGCTGCGCGACGCGGGCCTTGTCCTCGATCAGCGTCGCGAGATGGCCCAGATGCGCCTCTTCCCCGTCACGGCAGCGGATCGCATAATGGCGTCCGGCGATCACCAGCGTCGTTTCAGCCATGGGCATGCCCTTTCAGCGTAGCGATCAGGTCGTCGAGGGATCGCAGTGCGACGCGCGCGGCGCCCTGATCCAAAGCGGGGAAGGGGCTGGCCGGGGCGGCATCCGCCAAACCCGCCACATCCTGTTCAAGCCGGCTCACAGCACGCTCCAACGTGCCGATCGCCTGCATCATGCGGTCGCTTGCCATCATCCATGCATAGCGAAAGTCGGGGCCATGCAAAAGCAGTCTTTCTGGCCGATTACAGCGGGCTTCTCATGATTCGTGCCGCCGCTGCGGTTGACGCATGGGGCTTGACGCGACAAAGGGGGCGCGATCTCGACTCGCCTGCACGTTCGCGGGCGCCGTCCTTATGCTTGCTTCAGAAAGACGCCTGTTCGCCATGACCGTTTCCGACAAGTCGCTCGCCAACGCCATTCGGGCGCTGTCCATGGACGCCGTGCAGGCCGCCAATAGCGGTCATCCGGGGATGCCGATGGGCATGGCGGATGTGGCGACGGTGCTGTTCGGCGACTTTTTGAAATTCGATCCGACCCAGCCCAAATGGGCCGACCGCGACCGCTTCGTCCTGTCTGCGGGCCATGGCTCGATGCTGATCTATTCATTGTTGCACCTCACCGGCTATGCGCGTCCGACGATGGAGGACATCGCCAGCTTCCGCCAACTGCACAGCCCCTGCGCCGGCCATCCTGAGAATTTCGAGCTGGCGGGCGTCGAAGCGACGACCGGTCCGCTGGGGTCGGGCCTGGCCACCGCCGTCGGCATGGCGATTGCCGAACGCCATCTGAACGCCCAGTTCGGCGACGATCTGGTCGATCACCGCACCTGGGTGATCGCGGGCGACGGCTGTCTGATGGAAGGCGTCAACCATGAGGCGATCGGCTTGGCTGGTCACCTGAACCTGGGCCGCCTGATCGTCCTGTGGGACGACAACAAGATCACCATCGACGGCGCCGTCGATCTGTCGAGCAGCGAGGATGTGCTGGCGCGTTACGCCGCCACCGGCTGGCATGTCGTGTCATGCGACGGCCATGACGTCGCCGACGTACGCCGCGCGCTGGCCGAAGCGGTCGCCGACAGCCGCCCATCGATCGTCGCGTGCGCCACCAAGATCGGCTATGGCGCGCCGAACAAGGCCGGCACTTCGGGCGTGCACGGCTCGGCGCTCGGCACCGACGAAGTCGCTGCCGCTCGTGAGTTCCTCGACTGGACTGCCGAACCCTTCGTCATCCCGGCCGACATCGCCGACGCCTGGAAGGCGATTGGCGCCAAGGGCCGAGATGTTCGCGCTGCGTGGGAAGGCCGCCTTGCAAGTGACGAGAAGACTGCGGAATTCACCCGCCGCATGGCTGGTGACCTGCCCGCCGACTTCTCGCTCGAAGCCTATATCGACACGCTGATCGCCAATCCGCAGAAGGTCGCGACCCGCAAGGCGAGCGAACTGGCGCTGGGCGCCATCAATGATCTCTTGCCCGAAACGCTGGGCGGCTCGGCCGATCTTACCGGCTCCAACAACACAAAGACCAAATCGACCGGTCCGCTGACGAAGGACGATTATAGCGGCCGTTACGTCTATTATGGCATCCGCGAATTCGGCATGGCCTGCGCGATGAACGGCATGGCGCTGCATGGCGGCGTGATCCCCTATGGCGGCACGTTCCTGGTCTTTTCCGACTATATGCGTGGCGGCATCCGCCTGGCTGCGCTCCAGCAGCAGCGCGTCATCCATGTTCTGACCCATGACAGCATCGGCCTTGGCGAAGATGGGCCGACCCATCAGCCGATCGAGCATGTCATGTCGATGCGGATGATCCCGAACCTGGACGTCTATCGCCCGGCCGACATCGTCGAGACGGCGGAATGTTGGGAACTGGCATTGAAGGATGCGACCGGCCCGTCGGTGCTGGCGCTGACCCGCCAGAACCTGCCGCAGTTGCGCACCGAAAAATCCGAAAATTTGTCGGCCAGGGGCGGTTATCGTCTGCGCTCCGCTGGCGCCGAGCGCAAGGTTGTGCTGATCGCCACGGGTTCCGAGGTCGAGATTGCCGTCGATACCGCCAAGATGCTGGAAGAACAGGGCATTGGCGCGGACGTCGTGTCGATGCCCAGCTGGGCGCATTTCGAGGCGCAGCCCAAATCCTACAAGGACGACCTGTTGCCGCATCATGTGCTGCGCGTGTCGATCGAGGCGGGAACGACCTTTGGCTGGGAACGCCATACCGGCATTGCGGGCCTGCGCTTTGGCATCGACAGCTTCGGCGCGTCGGCCCCGGCGGAAGCGCTCTACGATCATTTCGGCCTGACCGCCGCAAAGATCGCACCACAGATCGTGGCCGCGCTCAATAATAATTAACCGAACAACAACACCTTAAGGAGGCTAGTGCAGTGGCAACGAAGGTAGCAATTAACGGTTTCGGACGTATCGGCCGCCTGGTGGCGCGCGCCATCCTCTCGCGCACCGACCATGACCTTGAACTGGTCAGCATCAACGACCTGGGCGACGTCAAGTCCAACGCCCTGCTGTTCAAGCGCGACTCCGTGCATGGCAACTGGAAGGGTGACGTCAGCGTCGACGGCGATTTCCTGGTCGTGGACGGCAAGAAGATCAAGGTGACCGCAGAGCGCGATCCGGCCAACCTGCCGCATGCCGCCCTGGGCGTCGAAATCGCGCTGGAATGCACCGGCATCTTCACCACAAAGGACAAGGCGAGCGCGCATCTGACCGCCGGCGCCAAGCGGGTCATCATTTCCGCGCCCGGCACCAATGTCGACCGCACCGTCGTGTTCGGCGTCAACCATGACGCGCTGACCGCCGACGACATCGTCATTTCCAACGCCAGCTGCACCACCAACTGTCTGGCTCCGCTCGCCAAGGTGCTGAACGATGCGATCGGCATCGAAAGCGGCTTCATGACGACCATCCACAGCTACACCAACGACCAGAATACGCTGGACCAGTTGCACAGCGATATGCGCCGCGCCCGCGCGGCCGCCCTCTCGCAGATCCCGACCTCGACCGGCGCCGCCCGCGCGGTGGGTGAGGTTCTCCCCGAACTGAAGGGCAAGCTGGACGGGTCTTCGATTCGCGTGCCCACGCCCAACGTGTCGGTCGTTGACCTGAAGTTCATTCCGAGCCGCCCGACCACCAAGGACGAGGTCAACGCCTTGCTCAAGGCAGCGTCGGAAGACGGTCCGCTCAAAGGCGTGCTGGGCTATTCGGACGAGCCTTTGGTGTCGATCGACTATAATGGCGATCCGCGCAGTTCGACCGTCGACAGCCTAGAGACCGCCGTGGTCGACGGCAAGCTGGTCCGCGTGCTGAGCTGGTATGACAATGAATGGGGCTTCTCCAACCGCATGATCGACACCACCGGCGTGGTGGCGAGCTTCCTGTAAGGGACATTGGGGGACAGGGCGACCTGTCCCCCTTCTCATTGGAAAAGCAGCAGGGAAAAGACATGACAAAGCCGTTCAAGACACTCGACGATATGGGCGACATCACGGGCAAGGCCGTGCTGGTGCGCGAAGATCTGAACGTGCCGATGCAGGACGGATCGGTCAGCGACGATACCCGGCTGCGCGCGGCGATGCCGACCGTTCTGGAACTGGCCGATCGCGGCGCGAAGGTGCTGATCCTCGCCCATTTCGGTCGCCCCAAGGGTCAGAAGAACCCCGAATTCTCCCTGTCGAAGATCACACGCCCGCTGAGTCAGGTTCTGGGCCGCGAGGTGCAGTTCATCCCGGATTGCCAGGGTGAAGCCGCGGTCGACGGCATCGCTGTGATGCGCCCCGGAGACATTGCGATCCTGGAAAACACCCGCTTCCATGCCGGCGAGGAAAAGAACGATCCGGCGTTGATCGAGGCAATGGCGGCGATTGCCGACCTGTATGTGAACGACGCCTTTTCCGCCGCGCATCGCGCCCATGCCTCGACCGAGGGGCTGGCGCACAAGCTGCCCGCCTTTGCCGGTCGGTCGATGGAAAAGGAATTGGACGCCTTGCAGGCCGCGCTCGGCACGCCGGTCAAGCCCGTTGCCGCCGTGGTCGGTGGCGCTAAAGTGTCGACCAAGCTCGACGTGCTCAATAATCTGGTGAAACAGGTCGATCACCTCATCATCGGCGGCGGCATGGCCAACACCTTCCTCCACGCCCGCGGCGTCGATGTCGGCAAGTCGCTGTGCGAGAAGGATCTGAGCGATACGGCCGAAGCGATTTTCGAGGCCGCCGAAGCCGCCGGTTGCACCATTCATCTGCCCTATGACGTGGTGGTGGCGAAGGAATTTGCTGCCAACCCGGCGTCCCTGCGCACCTGCAACGTCCATGAGGTCGCGGCGGACGAGATGATCCTGGACGTCGGCCCCGCCGCCGTCGAGGCGCTGGGCGATGCCCTCAAAAACTGCCGCACCCTGGTCTGGAACGGTCCGCTCGGCGCGTTCGAGATCGCGCCTTTCGACGCGGCGACCGTGGCGTTGGCCCGAACGGCGGCGGCGCTAACCAAGGAAGGCCAATTGACGTCGGTGGCCGGCGGTGGCGATACCGTCGCCGCGCTCAATCATGCGGGTGCAGCGGGCGACTTCACCTTCGTCTCGACCGCTGGCGGTGCTTTCCTGGAATGGATGGAAGGCAAGGAATTGCCGGGCGTCAAGGCGCTGACGACCTGATCCTGTAGCGGCCGGGGGTCAGCGCGCGATGCTGGCGCCCCGGTCGAACAGCAGGAAGGCCAGGGTAGCGACCCCGCCAATGGCCGCACCGGCCAGCGCGCTGGCGGTCCAGCCGCCCGCCTCATAGGTGACCGATCCGATCACCGACCCCAATGCCCCCACCAGGAACATGACGGTCACATAGGCCGCATTGATGCGCCCGCGCGCATGGGGATCGAGCGAGAAGATCAGCTTCTGCCCCGTGATCTGGCTCATCTGCACCGCGCCGTCGATCAGCACCGCCATGATGGTGAAGCCGATCAGGCTACCCGCCGCCACTGTCCAGTCGGCGAGCAGGAAACCGGCCGTCAGTCCGATCATGCCGATGAGCGAGGCGGGGCGGGTCAGGCGGCGATCGGCCATCCATCCCGCGATCGGCGCGACCAGCGCGCCGCCCGCGCCAGCCAGCGCAAAAGCGCCAATGCCGGCATGGCCGAGGTGAAATTCATGGATCAGCGCCAGCGGCGCGGCGGTCCAGAACAGGTTGAACGCCGCGAACATGGCGGCCTGATAAAAAGCGCGCATCCGCACGACGCGATGCTTGACCAGTTGATCGAAGGTCGACGCCAGCACGTCGCGATACCGCATCCCACCCTTGGGCTTGCGTTGTGGACAGGCGGCGAGCAGCGCCACGCCCACCATGGCCATTACGACTGCAGAGACGATGAAGGTGGCGCGCCAGCCGACCGACCCAGCCAGGAAATTGGCGATCGGGCGCGATAGCATGATGCCGAACAACAGTCCGCTCATCACCGTGCCGACCACGCGGCCCTGCTTTTCCGAGGCGGCCAGGTGCGAGGCGAGGGGAACCAACACCTGCGCGCCGGTGGCGCCGACGCCAGTCAGGACGGAGGCGACGAGGAAGCTGGTCGGACCGTTGGACAGGGCGATGGCGATGCAACCGAACATGGTGGCCGCAATCGAGGTCAGTACGATCCGCCGATTTTCGAATAGATCCGCCAGCGGCACGATCAGGAACAGGCCTGCGCCATAGCCTAGCTGGGTCAGCGTGGTTATCAGCCCTGCGACGCTGGGAGAAAGGCCGATTTCCGGCCCGATCACATCGATCAGCGTCTGAGCATAATAAAGGTTGGCGACGATGACTCCGCAGGCGACCGCCATCAGGAGGATCATGACTGGGGAGATGTCGACGGGGCTTTCGGCGGCGGTGCTGGTCATGCCTGCCCTATGGGTCGCAAGACGCAACCTTTCAACCCGCCGATCATGATTCATTATGGGGTTTTCCGCCGCGCGGGCGGGAGAGACACTCCCCGGAAGAAGCATGGCCACCGCCATTCTGCCTATGCGTCCGATCGTCATCACGAAACGAGTACCGCTCGGTCCCAGCGTCCTCGATAGCATCGGCGTGCGGAAACGCAGCTATAACAGGCTCTTCGCGTGGCGTTTACGGGCGATGCGCCTTGCGGTGCGGCATGGGACTGGCTACCAGCCGGAATACCGGCGATAACAACAGGAAGTCGCACCCGGCCGGCAGATGGTGGAGCGTCTGTCGTTAATCTATTTTCGTGCCGCCAGGGGGCGGCGCCCAAGGGAAGGTATGTGCAGATGCTGGATCAGGATATGAAGCAGAAGATCGCTACGGGTGAGGGCTTTATCGCCGCGCTCGACCAGAGCGGCGGATCGACGCCCAAGGCGCTCAAGGGCTATGGCGTGGAGGAAGACGCCTGGTCCAGCGAAGAGGAAATGTTCGGCCTGATCCACGCCATGCGCAGCCGCGTCATCACCTCTCCCGCCTTCACTGGCGACAAGGTGCTGGGCGCGATCTTGTTCGAGCGCACCATGGACGGCACCGTCGACGGCAAGCCGACCCCGCAGGCGTTGCTGGAGCGTGGCGTGGTGCCCTTCATCAAGATCGACAAGGGTCTGGAGGATGAGGCGAACGGCGTGCAGTTGATGAAGCCCAATCCCGATCTCGACATCCTGCTGCACCGGTCGAAGGCGCTGGGCGTGTTCGGCACCAAGGAACGCTCGGTCGTGAACCTCGCCAACCGCGAAGGTATCGCCGCCGTGGTCGCGCAGCAGTTCGAAGTCGGCCAGCAGGTTCTCGCCGCCGGTCTGATGCCGATCATCGAGCCGGAAGTGAACATCAAGTCGCCCGAACGCGCGGAAGCCGACCAGATATTGCTGGAGGAAATCCTCAAGAATCTCGATGCCTTGCCCGATGGCGTTCAGGTGATGTTGAAACTGTCGCTGCCCGCCAAGGCCGGCCTGTTCGACCCGCTGGTCGATCACCCCGCCGTGCTGCGCGTCGTGGCGCTGTCGGGTGGCTTCGCCCGTCCCGAAGCCTGTGTCGAACTGGCCAAGAATCGCGGCATCATCGCCAGCTTCAGCCGCGCGCTGCTCAACGATCTGCGTCACCAGATGAGCGATGACGAGTTCAACGCGTCGCTGGGCGAAGCGATTGACGAAATCCACGGCGCCTCGACCGCCAAGCAGCCGGTCGCGGCCTGAATTTGTGAAGGCCGGGCGGCGCATGTCCGCCCGGCCATTTCATTGATAGTCCAGAGCTTGTCGAGCTGTGTCGTGAGCGCCTTCCCTTGCAGGCAGTCGAAGGGGGCTTCGGCAGGTTCAGCCCGAACGGATGAAAGGCTGGACATTGCATTCCAGCATAGCGCCCTTGGCCTCGCCTCCTGAATGGCTATAAAGCGCCCATGACCGATTTCACCGATGAAGAGCTGGCGCTCGACCCACATTTCGCCGACCAGTTCGAACCGGGCTTCCGCCCCGCCTGCCAGCTTTACCTGATCTCCCCGCCGGCCATCGACGACGGCTTCCTCGATCAACTCGCCGCCGCGTTCGACGGCGGCAGCGTCGCGGCGTTTCAATTGCGGCTCAAGGGGATCGACGATCACGCCATCGCCGCGCTCGCCCCGCCGATCCAGGCGCTGTGCGCGGAGCGGGATGTCGCCTTCATCGTCAATGACAGCATCGGCCTCGCCAAGCGCCTCGGCGCAGACGGCGTCCATTTGGGGCAGGAGGATGGCGACCCGCGCGACGCACGCGAACAATTGGGGCCGAAGGTGCAGATCGGCGTGACCTGCCATGACAGCCGCCATCTGGCGATGGAAGCGGGCGAGGCGGGGGCCGACTATGTCGCGTTCGGCGCATTCTACCCTACCACTACCAAGGAAACGCTCCACCGCGCCGAGCCGTCGATCCTGGGATGGTGGACGACCCTGTTCGAACTGCCGTGCGTCGCGATCGGCGGCGTGACCGCGGAGAATGCCGCACCTTTGGTCGCCGCGGGCGCGGACTTTCTGGCGGTCAGCAGCGCGGTGTGGAACCACCCGGACGGTCCGAAGGCGGGCGTCGCCGCCTTTGCGCAAGTGCTGGCCAGCAAGCCGCCGCCGCCACGTTAAGCGGGGCGGTTTCGGCTGATCGCAGCTTTCCGCCTCTTCGCGCGTTCTCTCTTCGTCTGATCGGAGAGAATCGCCTTGAAAAACCATCTGTTGCTCGTCGCCCTGCTATGCAGCGCCTGCAATGTCAGCGTTACCGACGCCAATAGCAGCGCGCCTGCCGGCAATGCCGTCCAGCCCGCCAACGCGGCCAATGCCGCCGCTGCGGTCACGAGCGACGCCTACGCCTTCCAGGTCGTGCAGGAACAAAATCCCCAACAACCCAATCGCTTTCTCATGGCGCAGGTCGCGCTCGATCGCTGGGGTTTCTCGCCCGGCGTGCTCGACGGCAAAGATGGCATGAGCTTCAAGGCGGCGTTGCGCGGTTTCCAGGAGGCGCATGACCTGCCCATCACCGGCAGTTTCGATCAGAAGACCAGCGCCGCCCTGCTGGAAGGGGAGTCGCGACCGACGACCTATCTGGTGAAAATTCCAGACGATTTCGCGCGTGGCCCCTTTTTCGACGTCCCGCGCGGCGACCTCAATGAGCAGGCGAAGCTACCCGCGCTTACCTATCGCAATCTGCTGGAAAAAGTCGCCGAACGCTTCCACACCACGCCCGAAGCGTTGATCGCGCTCAATCCGCCCAATACGAAGGTCGGCGCTGGCACGACCATCCGCGTGCCTGCGATCGACAATCAGCCGGTCGCTATGATCGAGGGTGATGAGCGTGGTTGGGGCGAAACGCTCGCCAGTCTTGGCGTGGCCAAGGATCAGCCGCAGGCCGATCATCTGGTGGTCGACAAGTCCGAAGGGCTGCTCAAGGTCTATAACGCGGAAAACCGCCTGATCGCGCAATTTCCGGTGACGACGGGATCGCAGCATGACCCGTTGCCGCTGGGCGAATGGACGATCAAGGGCGTGAGCCGCAATCCCGATTTCCATTATAATCCCAAACTTTTCTGGGACGCCTCTTCAAAGGATGAGAAGGCGGTGCTGAAACCCGGCCCCAACGGCCCGGTCGGCGTGGTGTGGATCGACCTGTCGAAGGATCATTATGGCATCCACGGCACGCCCGAACCGCAGACGATCGGGCGTACCGAAAGCCATGGCTGCATCCGCCTGACCAACTGGGACGCGGCGCGTCTGGCCCAGATGGTCAAGAGCGGGATCAAGGCCAAGTTCCAGGCATGAGGCGGCCGCGACTGTGGGGCAGCATCGCTGTGGCGTTGCTGTTCTGCGTTGCTTTCGCGCATTTCTGCGTTCGGATCGTGCCGGCGGACGGGCCGTCCGTGCTCGCGCCTGTGCCCCGCGCCGCCAGGTCTGCGGACGCCGGCCCTTTGCTGATTCCCGTCGAGGGCGTGCCGGCGTCGGCCCTGGCCGACACCTTCACCCAGGCCCGCGCCCATGGCGCGCGGCCGCATGATGCGATCGACATCATGGCGGCGCGGGGCAGGGCGGTGCTGGCCGCCGCCGACGGCAGGGTCGAAAAAATCTTCTGGAGCCACGACGGCGGCCGCACCCTCTACCAGCGCTCGGCCGACGGGCGACTGCTCTATTATTACGCCCATCTCGACGGCTATGCGCCGGGCCTGCGCGAAGGGCAGGGGCTGCGCCGCGGCCAGCGCATCGCGATGGTGGGCAGCACGGGCAACGCCGATCCGAGCGCGCCGCATCTTCATTTCGCGGTCCATGCGATGACGCCCGGCGAACCCTGGTATGGCGGGCGCGCGATCAATCCCTATCCGCTGCTGGCGCGCCGCTGACCTGTCCTACAGACCGCCGAAATGCTATGACGGGCGTCTGCGCTCTTCCCATCGTCGGGTTTCTCCACGACTTGCCCCTGAAAAATTCGCCATGCGTCATATGCGAGAAGTTCCGGAACTTCCGGCCCCTTGCCCTTCGGCCCGTCCCGCTGTAAAGGCGCGCCCAGCCTCCAAGAGGCCGGCTCTTTTCCACCTTCAGACATATAGGCAGGCTCTTCCCATGGCGAAGATCAGCGGCGTGGACATTCGTCCCGGCAATAATATCGAATATGAGGGCGGCCTGTGGCGCGCCGTCAAGATCCAGCACACCCAGCCCGGCAAGGGCGGCGCCTATATGCAGGTCGAACTCAAGAACCTGATCGACGGCCGCAAGAACAATGTCCGTTTCCGCTCCGCCGAGAGCGTCGAGCGCATCCGCCTCGACACCAAGGATTTCCAGTATCTCTATGCCGAAGGCGACATGCTCGTCTTCATGGACAATGAGAATTACGAGCAGATCAACCTGCCCGCCGAACTACTCGGCGAAGCGGCCGACTTCCTGCAGGACGGCATGGAAGTGACGCTGGAAATGTACGAAGATCGTCCGATCAGCGTGCAGTTGCCCGACACGATCGAAGCGACCGTGGTCGAAGCCGACGCCGTGGTGAAGGGGCAGACCGCCTCCGCCAGCTACAAGCCCGCGATCCTCGACAATGGCGTGCGCGTCATGGTCCCGCCGCACATCGTCAGCGGCACCCGCATCGTCGTGGACGTCTATGCCCGCGAATATGTGAAGCGCGCCGACTGATGCCTATGGACCGCAGCACGGCATGGGCCGCTCGGTTGGCGCTTGGCCTCGCGATCGCCGTCATGCCGGCCGCGGTCCCCACCCAGGCTATGGCGCAGGCGCAAGCCGCGCCGACCAAGGCGCAACTCGACAGCGCGGCTTATGTGCTGCGCATCGTCACAAGCGCGCTCCAGTCGAACGAGGTCGAAGCGCCGGTCAAGAGTGCGCTGTTCGACTGCCTCTATTCCAATGCGGTCTCCAAGGTCAGCGAGGCGACGGACAAGGTCATCGCCGCCAATGCCGGCAAGGTCGACCGGAAAGACCCGTCGCAGATGCTGGCCGTGATCGCCGGCGTATGCGGCTATCGCCCCGCCGCCCCGGCCGCCAGGCCCGCCCCGAAGAAATAATCCAGCAGGCCGTCCCACCGGGGACGGCGGAGACATAATATGGTATCGCACTCCGGCCTTCTCACCGTCATGGAACGCGCCGCGCGCAAGGCGGGATCGAAGCTCCGCCGCGATTTCGGCGAAGTCGAACATCTTCAGGTGTCCCGCAAGGGCCCGGCGGACTTCGTGTCCAAGGCCGATCAGCAGGCGGAAAAGACGCTGGTCGAGGAATTGCAGAAGGCGCGCCCCGACTGGGGCTTCCTGCTGGAAGAAGGCGGCGTGATCGAGGGCGATCCGACCAAGCCGCGCTGGATCATCGATCCGTTGGACGGCACCACCAACTTCCTGCACGGCATCCCGCATTTCGCCATCTCGATCGCGGTCGAAGAGCCGCAATATGGCAGCGGCAAGCGCGAGATCACGACTGGCCTGATCTACCAGCCGGTCACTGACGAGAGCTATTGGGCGGAAAAGAGCCGCGGCGCCTGGCGCCACGACCAGCGCCTGCGAGTCTCGGCCCGCCGCGACCTGGCCGACTGCGTCATTGCCACCGGCATTCCTTTCATGGGCCATGGCGACATGGCGCAATGGACCCGCATCTACGGTGCGGTCGCGCCTTCGGTCGCGGGCATCCGCCGCTTCGGCGCGGCCTCGCTCGATCTCGCCCATGTCGCATCGGGCCGCTATGACGGCTATTGGGAAAGCGGCCTGCAGCCCTGGGATGTCGCCGCCGGCCTGCTGCTGGTGCGCGAAGCGGGCGGTTTCGCGAGCGATTTTCGCGGCGGCGACCAGTCGATCGAGCGCAAGGAAGTGATCGCCGGCAATGATGCGATCCACAGCAAATTGCACAAGCTGGTGGCTGGCGCGCTGCGCTAAAGCCCCGCTGGGCCAAGCGCTTCAAGCGCTTGGCCTTTTTGCGATTCATTCTCAGGGCGTTGGCCCCTTGCTTCGCATATGCAGCAGGCCTAAAGCGCCCCCAACAACCTTTTCGCCCAGGGGAATCCGTTGGTCGATCTTGCCCAATATTTGCCGATCCTGATCTTTCTTGGGGTCGCGTTGCTGCTTTCCGGCGCCTTCGTATTCCTGCCGATGCTGGTGGGCCGGCTGACCGGCGCACATAAGCCCGAACCGGCCAAGCTGTCCGAATATGAATGCGGCTTCCCCGCGTTCGAGGAGCCGCGCAGCCAGTTTGACGTGCGCTTCTATCTGGTCGCCATTCTCTTCATCATCTTCGATCTTGAAGCGGCGTTCCTGTTTCCGTGGGCGGTGAGCCTCGACCAGATCGGCTGGGCCGGCTGGGCGACCATGATGATTTTCATAGCGGAGCTGGTGCTCGGCCTCGTCTATGCGTGGAAGAAGGGAGCACTCGATTGGGAGTAGAACTCTACAACCCGGCGCCTGGCACCTTGCCGCCGCAGGGCACGCAGCCCGACCAGGATTTCTTCAATTCGCTCAACAGCGAAGTGAATGACAAGGGTTTCCTGGTCACCTCGACCGAAGACCTCTTCACATGGGCGCGCACCGGTTCGCTGTGGTGGATGACATTCGGCCTGGCCTGCTGCGCGGTCGAGATGATCCACGTCAACATGCCGCGCTACGACATGGAGCGTTTTGGCGTGGCGCCACGCGCGTCCCCGCGCCAGTCGGACGTGATGATCGTCGCGGGCACGCTGTGCAACAAGATGGCTCCGGCGTTGCGCAAGGTTTACGACCAGATGTCCAATCCGAAATATGTGATTTCAATGGGCAGCTGCGCGAACGGCGGCGGCTATTATCATTACAGCTATTCGGTAGTGCGTGGCTGCGACCGGATCGTACCGGTCGACATCTATGTGCCGGGTTGCCCGCCGACCGCCGAAGCCTTGCTGTATGGCGTGATGCAGTTGCAGCGGAAAATCCGCCGTATCGGGACGATTGAGCGCTAATATGGGACATTCCGCACCCAAGATCGCGACCATCGACGGGATCGCCGAGGAAATCGGCGTCCTGCTGGGATCGATGCTGATCGAAACTGTCGATCATGCCGACGAACTGACCTTCATCGTCGAGCGCGACGAGTTGGTGAACGCCATGGTCGCGCTGCGCGACATGGCGCAATATCAGCAACTGATGGAAATCGCCGGCGTAGACTATCCCGATCGTCCGGAGCGGTTCGAGGTCGCCTATCATTTGCTAAGCGTCACGCGGAACCATCGTATCCGCGTAAAGGTATCAACCGACGAAGACAGGCCGGTGCCCACCGTCACGCATCTCTGGCCGGTCGCCGGCTGGTTGGAGCGCGAAGTGTTCGACATGTATGGCGTCGTGTTCGACGGCAATACCGATCTGCGCCGCATCTTGACCGACTATGGCTTCAAGGGGCATCCGCAGCGTAAGGACTTCCCGCTGACCGGCTATGTCGAACTGCGCTATTCCGAAGAGGATAAACGAGTCGTCTATGAGCCTGTGAAACTGGCGCAGGACTTCCGCAGCTTCGACTTCATGAGCCCATGGGAAGGCGCGCAATATGTGCTGCCGGGCGACGAAAAGGCCGTAGCGCCGGCTGCGCCTGCTGCCGCGCCGACGCCGAAGGTGACCGAGAAGAAGGCCGATACCGGCGCTGGCGAGGCTGCCAATCAGGCGGCAAAAGCGAAGTCCGACGACGCGCCGACTAAGCCCGCTGCCACGGCCGACGAAGGTAAAGGCGCCGCCAAGCCGGAGGATAAAGCCTGATGGCCGACTATCTCGACGAACTGGAACATCGCACGGACGCGGCAGATCCGTCTTATGGCGATACGGAAATCCAGAACTACACGATCAATTTCGGCCCGCAGCATCCTGCGGCGCATGGCGTGCTCCGTCTGGTCATGGAACTGGACGGAGAAATCGTCGAGCGTTGCGACCCGCATGTCGGTCTGCTGCACCGCGGCACCGAAAAGCTGATCGAATATAAAACCTATATGCAGGCGCTGCCCTATTTCGACCGGCTGGACTATTGTTCGCCGCTCGGCATGGAGCATAGCTATGTTCTGGCGGTCGAGAAGCTGCTGAACCTGGAAGTGCCGCTGCGCGCGCAATATTTGCGCGTGTTCTTCGCGGAACTGACCCGCATCTGCAATCATATGCTGAACCTGGGCAGCCATGTGATGGATGTTGGCGCGATGACGCCGAACCTGTGGCTGTTCGAAATCCGCGAGGATTGCCTTAACTTTTTCGAGCGCGCGTCGGGCGCGCGGATGCACAGCGCCTATTTCCGTCCGGGGGGCGTGCATCAGGACGTGCCCTTGAAGTTGCTGACGGACATCGCCGACTGGCTCGACGGTCGTCTGCCGCGCCTGTTCGAGGATGCGATCAGCCTGGTGGCCGACAACCGCATCTTCAAGCAGCGCAATGTCGACATCGCGATCGTATCCAAAGAAGACGCGCTGAAATGGGGCTTTTCCGGTCCCATGATCCGTGGCTCCGGTATTCCCTGGGATATCCGCAAGTCGCAGCCTTATGACGTGTACGACCGGATGGAATTCGACGTGCCTGTTGGCACGCAGTTCGACTGCTATGACCGGTTCATGGTCCGCGTCGAGGAAGTCCGCCAGTCTGCGCGCATTATGAAACAGTGCCTGAACGAAATGCCCGAAGGGCCGATCGCCAGCTTCGACCGCAAGGTGGTGCCGCCCAAGCGCGGCGAGATGAAGCGATCGATGGAAGCGCTGATCCATCATTTCAAGCTCTATACCGAGGGTTTCCACGTCCCCGCAGGCGAGGTCTATGTGGCGACCGAAAGCCCCAAGGGGGAATTCGGCGTCTACCTGGTCGCCGACGGGTCCAACAAGCCCTACCGTTGCAAGATCCGCCCGACCGCTTTCTCGCACCTGCAAGCTATGGACTTCATGATGAAGGGCCACATGCTCGCCGATACAACCGCTGTACTGGGCGCGATGGACATCGTGTTCGGAGAATGTGACCGATAATGGCTGACGCAGTTCATATCCCCGATGAAGCGGAAACCCGCGCGCGCTGGGGCGCGTTCGAGTGGACCGCCGAAAATGCCGAGCAGGCCAAGACTGTCATCGCCCGTTATCCCGCCGGTCGTCAGCAGTCGGCGGTGATGCCGCTGCTCGACCTGGCACAGCGTCAGGTCGCTGCGGAAACGCAAACCAATGGCTGGCTGCCTGTGCCGGTGATGGAATATATCGGGCGTCAGCTCGATATGCCGTATATGCGCGTCTATGAGGTCGCGACCTTCTACACTATGTACAACCTCGCGCCGGTCGGTCGCTATCATGTGCAGGTGTGCGGCACGACGCCCTGCATGTTGCGCGGGTCGGACGATGTCTTTTCGGCGTGCAAGAACAAGGGCCTGGTCAAGGGGGGCACGACCCCCGATGGCTTGTTCACCCTGACCGAAGTCGAATGTCTTGGCGCCTGCGCCAACGCGCCGATGGTCCAGATCAACGACGATAATTATGAAGACCTGACCTATGACAGCATGAGCGCGATCCTGGAGACGCTGGCCTCTGGCGGCCAGCCCAAGATCGGCCCGCAGATCGACCGTCAGACCAGCGCGCCCGAAGGCGGCCCGACGACGCTTAAAGAGATGGTCACCGACAATCACGACTATCGGGGTGACTGGGCGTGAGCGCATTGATCGCCATCATCCTCGGCATCATCGTGTTCGTGATCGCGCTCAAGATCATCGGCGCGGTGCTGGGCCTGGTCATCGGGCTGACGCTGGCTGTGTTCGCCTATTTCGTGGCTGAAAAACTGATCGGAAAGGGCCGGTAATGGCCGACGACACCGCACCTCCCGCGCCGCCTCCCTTCGTGGGGCCACTGTCCGACAAGGACCGCATCTTCACCAACGTCCATGGCTTCCAAGATTGGGGCATCGACGCGGCGATCAAACGCGGCGATTGGGACAATACCAAGAAGCTGATGGAAATCGGCCAGGACGCGATCATCGACATCGTCAAGGCGTCGAACCTGCGCGGCCGTGGCGGCGCCGGCTTCCCGACCGGCATGAAGTGGAGCTTCATGCCCAAGGAAAGCAAGGATGGCCGTCCGAGTTTCCTGGTCATCAACGCCGACGAATCCGAGCCGGGATCGTGCAAGGACCGCGAAATCATCCGCCACGATCCGCACAAGCTGATCGAAGGCGCGCTGATCGCCGGTTTCGCGATGCGGGCGCGGGCCGCCTATATCTACATCCGTGGCGAATTTATCTATGAGGCGAAGGTGCTCTTCGCCGCCGTGGAGCAGGCCTATGCCAAGGGCTTTATCGGCAAGAATGCCTGCGGGTCGGGCTATGATTTCGACGTCTTTGTCCATCGCGGCGCGGGCGCCTATATCTGCGGCGAGGAAACCGCGCAGATCGAAAGCATCGAGGGCAAGAAGGGCCAGCCCCGCCTGAAGCCGCCTTTCCCGGCGGGCGCGGGCCTTTACGGTTGTCCGACCACGGTGAACAATGTCGAGAGCATCGCGGTCAGCCCGACGATTCTGCGCCGCGGCGCGGCATGGTTCAACAGCTTCGGGCGCGAAGGCAATCGCGGCACCAAGCTGTTCCAGATCAGCGGCCATGTGAACAAACCGTGCGTGGTCGAGGAAAGCATGTCGATCCCGTTCCGCGAACTGATCGACCGCCACTGCGGCGGCATCCGGGGTGGGTGGGACAATCTGCTGGCGGTGATCCCCGGTGGCTCGTCGGTCCCCCTGGTCCCGGCGCGCGAAATCATGGACGCGCCGATGGATTTCGACGGGTTGAAGGCGCTGGGTTCCGGCCTTGGCACCGCAGCGGTCATCGTGATGGACAAGTCCACCGACATTGTTCGCGCCATTTCGCGGCTGTCCTATTTCTACAAGCATGAGTCCTGTGGCCAATGCACGCCATGCCGCGAAGGCACTGGCTGGATGTGGCGGGTGATGGAGCGGCTGCGCACCGGCGACGCCGACCTGTCCGAAATCGACATGCTGCACCAGGTGACCAAGCAGGTCGAAGGCCACACCATTTGCGCGCTGGGCGACGCGGCGGCATGGCCGATCCAGGGACTCATCAAGCATTTCCGCCCGGAAATCGAGCGCCGCATCAATGAAAACAAGGGTAGCGCCCCCGTCATGGAGGCAGCGGAGTAATCATGCCTAAAGTCAAAGTTGACGGCGTAGAACTCGAAGTCCCGGCGGGTGCGACGGTTCTGCAAGCGTGCGAGATGGCGGGGAAGGAAATTCCGCGCTTCTGCTATCATGAACGCCTGTCCATCGCGGGCAATTGCCGCATGTGCCTGGTCGAAGTGAAGCCCGGACCGCCCAAGCCGCAGGCGTCCTGCGCGTTGCCCGCTGCCGAGGGGCAGGAAATCCGCACCGACAGCGAAATGGTCAAGAAGGCGCGCGAAGGGGTGATGGAGTTTCTCCTCATCAACCATCCGCTCGATTGCCCGATTTGCGATCAGGGCGGCGAATGCGATTTGCAGGACCAGTCGGTCGCCTATGGCCGCGGCGCGTCGCGCTATGACGAGAATAAGCGTGCCGTCACCGAGAAATATATGGGTCCGATCGTCAAGACGGTCATGACCCGCTGCATCCAGTGCACCCGCTGCGTGCGCTTTGCCGAGGAAGTGGCGGGCGTGCCGGAAATCGGCGCGATCGGTCGCGGCGAAAATATGCAGATCACCACTTATCTCGAACATGCCGCCAAGAGCGAATTGTCGGGCAATGTGGTCGACCTGTGCCCCGTCGGCGCGCTGACCGCCAAGCCCTATGCGTTCGAAGCGCGTCCTTGGGAATTGAAGAAGACCCATGCGATCGACGTGATGGACGCGCTGGGCACCAATATCCGGCTCGACAGCCGGGGCCGTCAGGTGCTGCGCGCCGTGCCGCGCATCAATGACGACGTGAACGAGGAATGGGCGTCGGACAAGACTCGGCACAATGTCGATGGTCTGGTCCGCAAGCGGCTCGACAAACCCTATGTCCGCAAGGACGGCAAGCTGGTTCCGGCGACCTGGGCGGAAGCCTTCGCCGCCGTCGCAGCGGTCCAGCATGGCGGCAGCGTCGCGGCGATCGCCGGTGACCTGCTCGATTGCGAGACGATGTTCGCCGGCAAGGCGCTGGTCGAAAAGCTTGGCGGCACGATGCTGGAAGGCCGTCAGACCGGCCTGTCCTATGACGTTTCGAGCCTGTCTTCGGTGGTGTTCAATACGCCGCTGGCCGATCTGGAAACCGTCGATGTCATCCTGCTGGTCGGCACCAATTTGCGCTGGGAAGCGCCTTTGGTGAACACGCGGCTGCGCAAGGCGATAAAGAAGGGCGCGAAGGTCTTTTCCATCGGGCCTGAGTTCGACCTGACCTACAAGGTCGAATGGCTGGGCAATGATGCATCGCTGCTCGCCAAGCTGCCGGAAGCGGTGGTCGAGGCGTTCAGCAAGGCCGCGCGGCCCGCAATGATCGTGGGCGGCGGCGTACTGGCCAAGGACGGCGCGCATGGCGACACGCTGGCGCTGGTCGAGACGCTGGGCCTCATCAAGGACGGCTGGAACGGCTATAACGTCCTGCATTTTGCGGCGGCGCGTATGGGCGGGCTGATGCTGGGTTATGCGACGCAGGGCGGCATCAAGGCGGTGGCGGCCGCCGCGCCCAAGCTGCTCCTTTCGCTCGGCGCGGACGAGGTGGATTATGCCGCCTTCCCCGACAGCTTCAAAGTCTATGTCGGTCACCATGGCGACAAGGGCGCCCATGCGGCGGACGTCATCCTGCCGGGCGCAAGCTATGCCGAAAAGGCTGGCACTTACGTCAATCTGGAAGGCCGGGTTCAGTTCGGTGAAAAGGCCGTGTTCGCGCCGGGCGACGCCCGCGAGGACTGGTCGATCCTGCGTGCGCTGTCCGAAGTGCTGGGCGCCAAGCTGCCGTTCGACAGCTTCGACGCTCTGCGCGCCGCAATGGTCAAGGCGGTTCCGGCGCTGGGCGTCGAGGGGCTGGCCGATTATGGCTGGTCCATTCCCTCGCTGCCGACTGGCGCGACTGGCGAACTGGCTTCGCCGATCAAGGATTTCTACCTGACCAACGCCATTTGCCGCGCCAGTCCGACGATGCAGATATGCTCGGCCGAACTGATCCATGGGGTGGAATTTGCGGAGGCGGCAGAATGATGCAGCGCATCCGTGTTCCCGCGCAGGCGGGAACCCAGTCCCGACGTCTGAACTGGATTCCCGCTTTCGCGGGAGCACGTTGCTCCGTTAACACTGGGGGCATTAAGTGACCGCTTTCTTCCAAAATCTGGGCATGTCGTTCGAAGGTGCCTGGTTCCTGTCGACCATCATAGGCATCCTGGTGATCGCATTGCCGGTCATGCTGGCGGTCGCGATGCTCATCTATGCCGACCGCAAGATCTGGGCGGCGATGGCGCTGCGCCGCGGCCCCAATGTCGTCGGCCCGTTCGGCCTGCTGCAATCCTTCGCGGACGGCGCCAAGGTGTTCCTGCAGGAAACCATCATCCCGTCGGCGGCGAATAAGACGCTGTTCATTATCGCCCCGATTATCACCTTTACGATCGCGCTGATGGCATGGGCGGTGATCCCGTTTCAGGTCGGCGTGGTGCTGGCGAATATCAATGTCGGTCTGCTCTATATCCTCGCGATCAGTTCGCTTGGCGTCTATGGCATTGTTCTGGCGGGCTGGGCTTCTAACTCCAAATATCCTTTCTATTCCGCGATCCGCGCCAGCGCGCAGATGATCAGTTATGAAGTCTCCATCGGCTTCATCCTGATCTGCGTCGTGCTGTGGGCCGGCAGTTTCAATCTGACCGCGATCGTGGAAAGTCAGAAGGGCTATTATGGCTTCCTGAACGGCAATGGCTTCAACCCGCTGCTGTTCCCGATGGCGATCATGTTCCTGATTTCCGCCATGGCCGAAACTGCGCGGGCGCCCTTCGATCTGACCGAAGCGGAAAGCGAGCTGGTCGCGGGCTATCAGACCGAATATTCGTCCATGGCCTTCGCGCTCTACTGGCTCGGCGAATATGCCAACGTCATCCTGATGTGCGCACTGAACGCGATCCTGTTCTGGGGCGGCTATCTGCCTCCGCTCGACTGGGCGCCGCTCTATTATGTGCCGGGCATCCTGTGGCTGTTCGCCAAGATCCTGTTCTTTTTCTTCGTCTTCTCCTGGGTGAAGGCGACGGTGCCCCGCTATCGTTATGACCAGCTGATGCGGCTGGGCTGGAAGATCTTCCTGCCGACCTCGCTCTTCTTCGTCTTCCTGGTTTCGGGCTTCCTCATGCTGACGCGCTATGGAGGCGCACAATGAGCCTCGGTTACTACGTCAAAAGCTTCACCCTCTGGGAGTTCGTGAAGGCGCACTGGCTGACCTTGAAGTATTTCTTCAAGCCCAAGGCGACGATCAACTACCCCTACGAAAAGAACCCGATTTCGCCGCGTTTCCGTGGTGAACATGCGCTGCGCCGCTACCCCAACGGGGAAGAGCGCTGCATCGCGTGCAAGCTATGCGAGGCGGTCTGCCCGGCGCAGGCGATCACCATCGAGGCGCAGCCGCGCGACGATGGCAGCCGTCGCACAACGCGCTATGACATCGACATGACCAAGTGCATCTATTGCGGCTTCTGTCAGGAAGCCTGCCCGGTCGATGCGGTCGTGGAAGGGCCGAATTTCGAGTTCGCGACCGAAACCCGTGAGGAGCTGATCTATGACAAGGCCAAGCTCCTTGAAAATGGCGACAAGTGGGAACGCGCGATCGCCGCGAACCTTGCCGCCGATGCCCCCTATCGTTAAGCCGCGCGCGTCAAAGGGAATATTGCACCTGTGATTCACGTCCTCGCCTTTTACCTGTTCGCCATTTTGGTGGTGAGCAGCGGCGCGCTCACCATTTTGTCGCGCAATCCCGTTCATTCGGTGCTGTGGCTGATCCTCGCCTTCTTCAACGCGGCGGGGCTGATGGTGCTGCTGGGCGCTGAATTCATCGCGATGCTGCTCGTCATCGTCTATGTCGGTGCGGTCGCGGTGCTGTTTCTGTTCGTGGTCATGATGCTGGACATCGACTTTGCTGAATTACGCGCGGGTTTCGTCGATTATCTGCCATTCGGGCTGCTGATCGCGTTGGTGCTGCTGGCGGAGATCGTGCTTGGCATTGGCCTGTGGAGCGCTGGTCCCATCGAATTGGCGCAGCGCGCCGCGCCGGTAAACCCGGAACTCAACAACATCCAGGCGATCGGCGGGCTGCTTTACACCCGCTATATCTTCCTGTTCGAGGCAGCGGGCATCGTCCTGCTGGTCGCGATGATCGGCGCGATTGTCCTGACCCATCGCGCACGCGGCGGCGTGAAAGGTCAGAATATCGCCAAGCAGAACCGCCGCCGTCCGCAGGATGCGGTCCGCAATATCAATCAGCCCACAGGGCAGGGGGTGGAGCTGTGATCGGCCTTCAACATTATATGGTGGTCAGCGCCATCCTCTTCGTGATGGGGGTGCTGGGCATCTTCATCAACCGCAAGAATGTCATCATCATCCTGATGGCGATCGAGCTGATCCTGCTCAGTGTGAACATCAACCTCGTCGCCTTCAGCGCCTTCCTTGGCGATCTGGTGGGGCAGGTATTCAGCATGTTCGTGCTGACCGTCGCGGCGGGCGAGGCGGCCATCGGGCTTGCCATCCTCGTCATTTACTTCCGTGGTCGCGGCACCATCGCCGTCGACGATGTCAACCGGATGAAGGGCTGAGCCTGAACTCATGATCCAGCTTATCGTTCTTCTTCCGCTGCTGGCTGCTGCCATCGCGGGCCTGGGCAACAAGGCTCTCGGCAAACTGCCCGCCAAGATCGTCACCACTGGCGCGCTGTTTGCAGCCTGCGCCATGAGCTGGGCGATCTTCGTTCCCTTCCTGTTTGGTCATGCCGAAGCATCGGTGACGCCGCTCTTCACCTGGATCGAAAGCGGCAGCTTCGACGCCCAGTGGGCGCTGCGCGTCGATACGATGACGGCGGTCATGCTGGTGGTCATCACCAGCGTGTCGAGCCTCGTCCACCTTTATAGCTGGGGCTATATGGACGAAGAGCCGGATCAGCCGCGCTTCTTCGCCTATCTCTCGCTCTTCACCTTCGCGATGCTGATGCTCGTGACCGCGAATAATCTGCTCCAGATGTTCTTCGGCTGGGAAGGCGTGGGCCTGGCCTCCTACCTGCTTATCGGTTTCTGGTTCCGCAAGCCCAGCGCCAATGCAGCCGCGATCAAGGCGTTCGTCGTCAACCGCGTCGGCGACCTTGGCTTCATGATGGGCATTTTCGGCACCTATCTGGTGTTCAATACCATATCGATCCCGGAAATTCTGGAAATGGCCCCGTCAATGGCCGGTTCGACCATCGGCTTCCTCGGCCACCGCTTCGACACGATGACGGTCCTCTGCCTGCTGCTGTTCGTCGGCGCTATGGGCAAGTCCGCGCAGCTTGGCCTGCACACCTGGTTGCCGGACGCGATGGAAGGCCCGACGCCTGTGTCGGCGCTGATCCACGCGGCGACGATGGTCACCGCGGGCGTCTTCATGGTCTGCCGCCTGTCGCCGATGTTCGAAACGTCGCAAACGGCTCTGACCATCGTCACCTATGTCGGCGCAGCGACCTGTTTGTTCGCCGCGACCGTGGGTACGGTGCAGACCGACATCAAGCGCGTCATCGCCTATTCGACCTGTTCGCAGCTGGGCTATATGTTCTTCGCCGCGGGCGTCGGCGCTTATGGCGCGGCGATGTTCCACCTGTTCACGCACGCCTTCTTCAAGGCGCTGCTGTTCCTGGGCGCCGGGTCGGTCATCCATGCGATGCATCATGAGCAGGACATGCGTTATTATGGCGGCCTGCGGAAAAGCATCCCGATCACCTTCTGGACGATGACGCTGGGCACGCTTGCCATCACCGGCGTGGGGCTGCCGATCATCGGCGTGGGCTTTGCCGGCTTCTATTCGAAGGACGGCATTCTTGAAGCAGCCTATGCCGCTGGCGGGGCCGGCACCGGGGCGTTCATCGTCGGCGTGTTCGCTGCGTTGCTCACCAGCTTTTATAGCTGGCGCCTGGTCTTCCTGACTTTCTTCGGCAAGCCGCGCTGGACCCAGTCGGAACATATCCAGCATGCGCTGCATGACGACCATGGTCACGACGATCATGCCGTCCATGCACATGACGATCACGCCCATGCGGCGCACGGTCATGACGATCATCATGCCCATGAGGCAGGCGACGGCACGGGTGGCTATCACCCGCACGAAAGCCCGCTCGTCATGCTGGTCCCGTTGATCGTGCTCAGCCTGGGCGCGGTGTTCGCCGGCTTCCTGTTCCACGACCAGTTCATCGGTTCCGAAGGCGGAATCGAATTCTGGAAGGGCGCGCTCGCGTTCGACAGCCACCTGATGCATGCCGCGCATGAAGTGCCGACCTGGGTCAAGTTTGCGCCGTTCACGGTGATGCTGACCGGTCTGTTCGTCGCCTGGCTGAGCTACATCAAGAATACCGACTGGCCGCAGCGGTTTGTGGCGACCTTCACCGGGCTGTACACTTTCCTGCTCAACAAATGGTATTTCGACGAGCTGTATAATTTCCTGTTCGTCAAGCCCGCTTTCGCGATCGGTCGCTTCTTCTGGAAGTTCGGTGATGTCGGCTTCATCGACCGGTTCGGGCCGAACGGCCTGGCTGCGCTGGTCGTGCAGGGCAACAAAATTACCCGTCGGCTGCAATCCGGCTATCTCTACACCTACGCGCTGGTGATGCTGATCGGCCTCGCCGCTGCCGCAACCTGGGCGATGACACGATAATGGACGGCTTCCCCATCCTTTCCCTGATGATGGCAGTCCCGATGGCCGGGGCCATCGCCTGCCTTTTCGCGAGCGCCAACAACGCGCGCTGGATCGCGCTCATCGCGACGCTGGTCGATTTCGTCCTGGGCATCGTCCTGTGGCTGAATTTCGACCAGGGCGGCCTCCAGTGGCAGTTCCAGGAATATGCACCGATCTTCGGGCGCTTCGCCTGGGCGCTGGGCATCGACGGCATTGCCCTGATGCTGATCGCGCTGACCGTCTTCCTGATGCCGATCTGCATCGGCGCCAGCTGGAACGCGATCAACAAGCGTGTCGGCGAATATATGGCGGCCTTCCTGTTCATGGAGGTGCTGATGATCGGCGTCTTCACGGCGCAGGATCTCTACCTCTTCTACATCATGTTCGAAGCTGGCCTGATCCCGATGTACCTCATCATCGGCATCTGGGGTGGCGCGGACCGGATTTACGCCTCGTATAAATTCTTCCTCTACACGCTGCTCGGCTCGGTGCTGATGCTGATCGCGATGATGTGGATGGTGCATGAGGCGGGCACCACCGAAATTCCGGCGCTGATGGCCTATAATTTCGATCCGCATGTCCAAACCTGGCTGTTCCTGGCCTTCTTCGCCAGCTTCGCCGTCAAGATGCCGATGTGGCCGGTCCACACCTGGCTGCCCGATGCGCATGTTCAGGCGCCGACGGCAGGCTCCGTCATCCTGGCGGGCGTTCTGCTCAAGATGGGCGGCTACGGCTTCATCCGCTTCTCGCTGCCGATGTTTCCCGAAGCCTCCGCGCAGCTTGCGCCTTTGGTCTGGGGCCTGTCGATGGTCGCGGTGGTCTACACTTCGCTGGTCGCGATGGTGCAGTCGGACATGAAGAAGCTGATCGCCTATTCGTCGGTCGCGCACATGGCGATCGTCACGATTGGTCTGTTCGCCTTCAACCAGGCGGGCATCGAGGGTGCGATGATGGTCATGCTGGGCCATGGCCTGGTCGCAGGCGCGCTATTCCTATGCGTCGGCGTCGTTTACGACCGCCTGCATACCCGTGAGATCAACCGCTATGGCGGCCTGAGCATCAATATGCCACGCTATGCCGTACTGTTCCTGTTCTTCACGATGGCGGCGGTCGGTCTGCCCGGCACCTCCAACTTCGTCGGCGAATTCCTGTCGCTGATGGGCGTCTATCAGGCGTCGAGCTGGGTCGCGCTGGTCTGCACCACCGGGATCATTCTGGGCGCGGCCTATATGCTCTATCTGTATCGCCGCATCTGTTACGGCCCGCAGGTCAATGCCGATGCCGCCGCCATGCCCGACCTGTCGATCCGGGAGTTCTGGCTGATGGCGCCGATCGCGGCGGTCGTGCTGTGGATGGGCGTCTATCCCGAAAGCTTCCTGGCGCCGATGCGGGCTGATATCCGCGCGCTCGAAGCGCGTCTCGCCCCTGCGGCTCCCGCAGGAGATTCCAAGATCAAGATGGGTGCGCCCAAGCCTGCGGGCGCGAGCCACCATGAAGAAGCCCCTGCGCACGGGGAGGCGCACTGATGATCGACTCCGCTTCCCTTCTGGCAGTATTGCCCGAACTCATCCTGACTGCAGGCGGCCTTGTGCTGATGCTGGTCGCGGCCTTTGGCGGCGACGGCTCGGCCCGTGTCGTCAACTGGCTCTCGGTCATCACGCTGGCGATCGCGGGCGTGGCGCTGTCCTGCTCGCTTGCCCATGGACCGGACGCCTTTGACGGCTTGTACCGCGCCGACGCCTTCTCGGTCTTCGCCAAGGCGCTGATCTACAGCGCGGCCGCGGCGGCCGTCCTGCTCGCGCCGCGCTTCTTCTCGACCGACGGCGCCCCCCGCCCGGAATATCCGATCCTGATCCTGTTCGCCGCCATCGGCATGGGCATGATGGTGTCGGCGGGCGACATGCTGACGCTCTATGTCGGCCTGGAGATGAACAGCTTGGCCTCCTATGTGCTGGCCAGCTTCATGCGGCAGGATGAACGCTCTTCGGAAGCGGGCCTCAAATATTTCGTGCTGGGTTCGCTCGCCAGCGGCATCCTGCTCTACGGCATCTCGCTGCTCTATGGCTTCACCGGCAGCACCGGGTTCGACGGCATCGCCGTGGCGCTCGGTGATGGCGTGTCGAAGGGCGAGTTGTTCGGCCTGGTGTTCGTGCTGGCTGGCCTGGCCTTCAAGATCAGCGCCGTGCCGTTCCACATGTGGACGCCCGACGTCTATGAAGGCGCGCCGACCCCGGTCACGACCTTCTTCGCCAGCGCGCCCAAGGTCGCCGCGATGGGCCTGACCGTCCGCGTCGCGATCGAAGCATTGGGGCCGGCAGGTCTGGACTGGCAGCAGATCGTGATCTTCGTCGCGCTCGCCTCGATCCTCTTCGGCGCCGTCGCGGCGATCGGCCAGACCAACATCAAGCGGCTGATGGCCTATTCGTCGATCAACAATGTCGGTTTCGCGCTGATCGGCCTGGCGGCCGGCACCCCTGCCGGTGTCGCGGGCACGATGAGCTATATGGCCATTTACGTCCTGATGACGATCGGCGCTTTCGCCTGTATCCTGCAAATGCGCGATGCGGACGGCAAGCCGATCGAAACCATCGCCAGTCTGGCGGGCCTGTCGCAGTCGCGTAAGGGCCTGGCCGCCGCACTCGCCATCTTCATGTTCTCGATGGCCGGCATCCCGCCGCTCTTCGGCTTCTGGGCGAAGTTCCTGGTATTCGACGCCGCCGTCGCGGCTGGCCTGACCGCACTGGCGGCCTTCGGCATCGCCGCCTCGGTGATCGGTGCCTTCTATTATCTCAAGATCATCAAGACGATGTATTTCGACGAACCGACCGCCGCCTATGAGGCGAAGGGCGGCTTGGTCGAAAATATCATTCTGACGGCCTGCGCCGTGGTGATCGTGCTGGGCTATCTGCTCAACCCCCTCCTGGATCAGGCGAGCGCTGCCGCGGCAGCGTCGCTCTTCTGACGCTGCTGCGCTTCGTCGAGGAAACCGGTTCCACCAACGCCGACATGCTGGCGTTGGCGGGGCAGGGGGGCGGTGATGGTAGCTGGCTGCGCGCTGGTCGCCAGACCGGGGGCAAGGGACGCCTGGGCCGGGCCTGGGAAAGCCCGGACGGCAATCTCTATTGCTCCACGCTGGTCAGGTTGCGGCCCAGCGATCCGTTGCCCCATACGCTGGCGTTGGTGGCCGCCAATGCGGTCCATGCGCTGATTGCCCCGCTATGTCGCGGGCAGGCGCGGATCAAATGGCCCAATGATATATTGGTCGACGGCGCCAAGATCGCCGGCATCCTGCTGGAACGGGCCGGGGATGCGATCGTCGTGGGCATTGGCATCAACGTCACCGGCCATCCCGAAGGGCTGGACCGCCCGGTCACCAGTCTGGCGGCACAGGGCGCGACTGATGCGCAAGCGTCCACGCTCTATGAGCGGCTGACCCAGCTATTTGGCCATTGGTTGTCCATCTGGCGCGCGCAGGGCATCGATCCCGTCCGCACCCACTGGCTGCTCAATGCCCATCCGACCGGCACGGCGATGCGTGTCGTGCAGCCCGATGGGGGGGAGGTCGAAGGCGCTTTCGACACGCTCGACCGCCACGGCATGTTGATCCTGCGCTTGGCGAATGGGCAGAGCCATGCCATTCACGCGGGCGACATCATTCTCAACTAAGGGACGAGCCATGCTTCTCGCGATCGACGCGGGTAACACCAATGTCGTTTTCGCGCTGCTGGACGGGCGCGAAATCCGGGCACGCTGGCGCATCGCCACCGATCCGCGGCGCACCGCCGACGAATATGCCGTCTGGCTGAACCAGCTGTTGCAGTTGGAGGGCTATGCCATCGCCGATGTCGATGCGGTGATCATCGCGACGGTGGTGCCGCGCGCGCTGCACAATCTTCAGGTGCTGGCCGATAAATATTTCAAGACCCCGGCGCTGATCGCCGGGCAGGGTAGCGTCGAATGGGGCATCGAACTGGACGTCGCTGAGCCGGCGTCGGTCGGCGCCGACCGGGTTGTAAACGCCATCGCCGCCCACCATCTCTACGCAGGCGATTTGATCGTGATCGACTTCGGCACGGCGACGACGTTCGACATGGTGGATTATCGTGGCGCTTACAAGGGCGGTATCATCGCGCCGGGGATCAACCTGTCGCTCGATGCGCTGGTGGCGGCAGCGGCGAAACTGCCCAAGATCGCGATCGCGCCGCCGCTGGATCGATCGGTCATCGGCCGCACGACCGAAGCGCAGATGCACATCGGCGTATTTTGGGGTTATGTGGCGATGATGGAGGGGCTGGTCGCCCGCATGAGGGCCGAGATCGGCCGTCCGACCAGAGTGATTTCGACGGGGGGCCTGGCGGTCCTCTTCAACGACAATAGCGATATTTTCGATGCGATCGCGCCGGACCTGACGGTTCAGGGCCTCGCGCTGATGCACGAACGGAGTTTGAAGACATAATGACACCCAAGGATGAACTGATCTTCCTGGCCCTCGGCGGGTCGGGCGAGATCGGCATGAACGTCAATCTCTACGGCTGCCAGGGCAAGTGGGTCATGGTCGACCTCGGCATGACTTTCGGCGACCCGTCCTATCCCGGCATCGAACTGGTGCTGCCCGATCTCAGCTTCATCGAGGAGCGGCGCGACGACCTGCTGGGCATCGTCCTGACGCACGGGCATGAAGATCATATCGGCGCCATCCCTTATCTTGCCGCTGATTTGGGCGTGCCGCTCTATGCCACGCCCTTCACGGCCGGCCTTATCCGCCTGAAGCTGGAGGAAGAAGGCCTCTCCAAGGAGGTCAAGCTGCATGTCATCCCGAATGAAGCCAGCTTCAATCTTGGCCCGTTCGGCTTCCGTTACGTTCCGCTCGCCCATTCGATTCCCGAAGGCAATGCGGTGCTGATCGACACGCCTTATGGCCGCATTTTCCACACTGGCGACTGGAAACTGGATGAACAGCCTCTGCTGGGCCAGCCATCGACCCCGGCCGAACTGACCGCGATTGGTGACGAAGGCGTGTTGGCGCTGGTATGCGACAGCACCAACGTGTTCAACGACAAGGCCAGTGGGTCCGAAGGCGATGTGCGCGAAGGGCTGATGAAGACCGTGGCAGACGCCAAGGGACGGGTATTGGTCACGACCTTCGCCTCCAACGCGGCGCGCGTTCAGACGTTGGGCGAAGTCGCCGCGGCGACGGGGCGCAAAGTGTGCGTGGCGGGCCGTTCGCTCGACCGCATCATCAGCACGGCCAAGGCGGCCGGTTATCTCAAGGATTTCCCGCCGACCGTCGATTGGGACGATGTCATGCACCTGCCCCGCAGCGAGGTGATGATCATCGCCACCGGCGGCCAGGGTGAGGTGCGTGCGGCGCTGGCCCGCATCGCGTTCGACAGTCATCCTATAAAGCTGGCGGAGGGCGACACGGTCATCTTCTCGTCCAAGCAGATTCCCGGCAACGAGATCGCCATCGGCCGCATCCAGAATGCGCTGGCGCAGAAGAATATCCTGATGGTTACCGACCGTCAGGCCGAAGTCCATGTATCCGGCCACCCCGGTCGCCCCGAACTCGAAGCCATGTATCGCTGGATCCGTCCCGAAATCCTGCTGCCGGTCCATGGCGAGCGCCGCCACATGGCGGAACAGGCCCGGCTCGGCATCACCAGCGGCATCCGCCATGCGGTGGTGCAGTCGAACGGCGATGTGCTGCGCCTGGCGCCCGGCGCACCGACGATCATCGGCCAGCAGGACACTGGCCGTCTGGTGTTGGACGGCGACGTCATCCTGCCCGCCGACGGCGCGACGATCAATGAACGGCGCAAGCTCGGCCTGCATGGGCAGATCAGTGTCGCGGTGGCGATCGACCGCAAGGGCAAGCTGATCGGCCAGCCGGCATTGCGCACGCAAGGCGTGCCGGTGGAGGAAGACAAGGCGGCATTCCTGGCCGAAGCGGCCGATGAAGCCGCCGCCGCCGTGCCCAAGGGTTCGATGGAGGAAGAGGCGCTGCGCGAGCGCGTCCGCCTGGCCGTGCGCCGCACCGCGACGCGCTGGACCGGCAAGAAGCCGATAGTGGACGTGCTGCTCGTTCGGGCCTAATCACAGGCCATGAACCTATACGCCATCTTCGCTATCTATTTCCTGATGTGGGTGATCAGCGCCTTCATCATGCTCCCCTTCGGCATCCGCACGCCCGATGAAACCGGCGAAGTGCTGCTGAAGGGGCAGGCGGACAGCGCGCCCAGCAATTTCCGGCCCGGTCTGGTCATGCTGCGCGCGACCATATTGGCGACGATCCTGTTCGGCCTCTATTACGCCAATTATGTGCAGGGCTGGGTGACGCTGGACATGCTGCCCGGCTACAGCGCCGCGCAATGAGCGGGCCGGCGGCGCGGATCGCGCGCGTTGCCGCCGTTCATGCACCATCTTGGGTGCGGATGCGCGCCGCGCTCTGGCCCGATGCGTCCGTGGCCGATCATCATGACCACATTGCCGATATGATGGCGAACGGAGGCGATCTTGTTGCCTTCGTCGCTCTTGACGATCGGGGTGACGCGATCGCCTTTGTCGAGGCATCGCTGCGCCGCGATTATGTAAACGGTTGCGACACCAGTCCGGTCGTTTTTGTCGAAGGTCTTTATGTGACGCCTGCGATGCGGCACGAAGGCATAGCGAAAGCCCTGATCGACGCCGTCGAGGGCTGGGGGCTGGCCATGGGCTGCACGGAAATGGCGTCGGACTCGGACATCGCCCATCTGGCCAGCCATGCTTTCCACCATGCAGCGGGCTTCATCGAAACCGAACGAGTCGTCTATTTCCGCAAAGTGATCGGCTGAACGGCGAGAATCATTGCCGCAGTCGCTCGATCGCCTGGGCGAGCGCGACATAAAGCTTGCCCATGTCGGATGATAGCACCGCGACGCCCAGCGCGTTGCCGTCACGCGCCGACAGGATGATCCGCAGCATCGCCTCGAAATCATGGATATAGCGGTTCACATGATCGCGGAACTCCGCGTCATTATCATAATGAAGCGCGATTTCGCGTGATTCGCCGACATCCAGCAGCTTGACCGCGCGGCGGGTGAACACACCGCGATCGCCCTTCAGATAGGCGGACCAGGCCGAATCGGTGACGTCGTTGGACAATATCTTGGCGACGTCGATCGCCGTGCTGTTGAGCGATTCGATCAGCAAGGCCGAGCGCCGCGCGAAATGGTCGCGATCGCGGCTTTCCGACGCGCGTTCCGCTTCCTCGATCCGCTGTTCGACGCTGGCGCTGGTGTCGGCGATCGTCAGCAGTTGGCGGGTGAGGCGTTCAGACGCCTGATGCGCGGCCTTGACCGCTTCCTCCGCGACCCGCGCGACTTGTTCGATCTGCGCCGTCACCTTCTGGCCGATCACGGCCTGCAGCGCTTCATCGCTGGCCTGCGCAAGTTGTTGCGCCGCATCGGGAATGGCGCGGCCCAGCGCCTGGCGGGCGCGTTCAGACGCCTGATCGGCCGTGTCCTTGACCCGCAGCAGGGCCGTCACCAGCAAGGGGCCAGCGCCTTCGGTAATGCGCGTCGCGTCCTGATGCGCGGCGTCGAGCGTCTTGCGCAGGCGCTCCACCAATCCGCGATTGGCTTCCAGTCCGCCCTGCGTGCTTTCCAGCCATTCGGTCAGACGGCTGCCCTGGCCGCGCAGCATCTCTTCGGCTTCTGCGGTGCGGCCTACCAGCGCCTCGGAAATCGCCTCCAGCCGCTCCATTTCGGGCGCGGTGCTGCCCAGCAAGGCGCGGCTCTGTTCCAGCCGCGCGTCGAATCGTTCGAGCGCGGCGGGATAGGTTTCGTCAAGTTCCCGAACGCTCGAATCGAGCGCGACCAGAAGCGTCTCGGCGCATCCGATCAGCTTTTCGGCTGTCATGCCGCCAGCCGATAGCGCCTTGTCGATCCGCATCGTTTCCTCGGTCATGCGGACAAGTGCGCCGGTCAGGCGTTCGCCGCGCGCCAGAGCGCTGTCCTCCAGGGCGGCGAAACGGCCTTCGGTCGAGGCGATGGTGTCATGCAAACTGCTGTGCAGGCTCGACATCAGGCTGCGCTGACCCTCGATCATGTCGTTGATCTGATGCAGGCGGCTTTCTACGTCGCCGATCGAGTCGCTGAGGCCGGTCACGGTATCATCGCCGATTGCGGTCAGGCTGTCGCGCGAGCGGGTGATCAAGGCGTCGAGCGTCGCTGTCTGGCTGGTCAGGCCGCCATCGGTGATGGCCAGCGTTTCCTGAGCCTGTCGCAACGCATCGTCCAAGCGACGGCGCAGGTCCGTCTCCATCGACTCAATGTCGCGTTCAAACAGGGCGAGCGCCTCTTCGCTCGCCCCGCTCATGCCGTTTCGGGCCGCGGCGACCAGCGTTTCCAAGGCCTCCGCGCGACGGGACAGCGCCTCGTCGGTAGATGCCATGCTGTCCTTCATGCCGCGCAAAGCGCTGTCCATGCGCCCGCGCAGGTCATGTTCGGCGCTATCGAGATCGGTGGTCAGCGTCTGGCGAACCTGCGCGCTGGTTTCCGCGACACCGGCCTGCGCCGCTTCGATCAGCGTCGCCAACGCTGCGGCCTGGATTTCCAAATCCTGGCGGCTGCGATCCATCGCCTGGCGTGCGCTCTGCGCCGTGGCGTCGATTCGGCCCGCGGCAATCTCGGCCATGCCGGTGACTTCTTCAGCCGCCGTTCGGGTCGTCTCCTGCAACTGGGTCAATTGGCTGGACAGGCTCTTGGTCGCAGAAAGCGTGCGCGCGCGCGCATCGTCGGACAGTTCAGCGAGAGAATGGAGGCGGGCCTCCAGCGTGTCGATCCGCTCGGCCAGCGCATGGCCATTGTCCATCATCTGCGCAGTCATGCGGCTGGTGCGGTCCTCCAGTTCGGGGATCGAGCCGATCAGCATGTCCATGCGAGCGACCAGCGAGACGGCCGCGCGCTCGGCGGTTTCCGCCCGTTCGGCGGTCGCTTGGGAGCGTGCTGCAATCAGTTCGGCGGACGCTTCCATATTGCTGCTGGCGGCGGCGCCATAGCTGTCGAGCAATTCCGCCTGGTCCTGCATCGCCTGTCGCGCGGTTTCCAACTGGCTGCCGATGCGGCCCAGCCGCAGTTCCAGCAGGTCGGCCTCGGTACGCAGCGCGCGCGCGGTATCAAGATAGCGGCGCGATTCGGCGCGGCTGTTGCGGACCAGCAGCATATAGCCGACGCCCAGCAGGATGAGGGGGATGGCGAGCGTGACGATGGCGTTGGCCCAGGCGAACGGGCCGGCAGCCAGATCGCCGGACGTCGCGATCGCCCAGCCGGCAAAGCCGATCCAGGCGATGGCCAGAACCAACAGGCCCCAGCGGATGCGCTTTATCCGGTGGTCTCCGACTCCTTCCGTCGCGTCATCCTCGTCAATATCGAGAACCGCCTGTTTCAATAGCAAAATATCGTCCGCCTGCGACTCGTTGCCGGTCGCGATGTGTTCGTCTCGCCAGAACTCGACGATGGTGCTGCCCCCTGTCATGTCATCATCCTAGCATCTTTTCCGCCCGCGCAAATGCCCTGTTACCAAAACTTAACGCAAGCCAGATAGCGTCTGTCGCCATGTCCTATGATCCTGGCGCCCTTCATGCCGCATTGGCCGCCGCCGTCGGCGAAGACAGCGCACTGATCGCAGACCTGCGCGTCGCTTTTCTGGAAAGCGCCGCGCGGCAGATCGACCTGCTTGGCCGGGCGCGGTGCGACGCCAATTGGGAATTGGCCGCCTGGCGGCTCAAGGGACTGGCGGCCAGCTTCGGGCTGACGACCTTGATGGCGCTGGCCGACGAGGCGGCCGCCGCTGCGCCTGGCGATCCGCGCGTGCTTCGTCGTCTCCAAGCGGCGCTCGCGGGACTCGATCACAGTTGATCGGCCGACGCTAAAAGCGTTGCTTGCGCGAAACGCTCCGCCTTGCGAAAAGGTCGTCGCACAACAATCGGGTCGACAAACGTAAACGCCATGAGTTTCGCCGCTATTCTGAGCGCCAGTCGCGCATCGGGCGATTCGCCTGCGGGTTTGCGCGCGAGCTTGTATTTCGCTGGCCAGACGCTGGTGGAATATCAGGCGCGGCAGGCGGCGCAGGCGGGCGCCGACCGAATCATGATTTTGGTCAGCACCATCACGCCCGCCTTGTCGCAAGCGGTCGATCGTCTGAGCGCGGACGGCATCGCGGTGGCGCTGGTGCGCGACATGGTGTCGATGGTGCGGGATGCGCCGCGCGACAGCGACGTGCTGCTGGTGGCGGACGGCGCGATCGTCGCACAGGCGCATTATGACGGCATCGGCGCGGCTCAGGGCAATGCCATGCTGGTGACGGACGACAGTCGCGCCAGCGCGCCGTTCGAACGGATCGACGCGGGCCAGCGCTGGGCGGGCCTGGCGCGGATCAGCCCGGACCTGTTGTTCGGTACGCTCGACATGATCGGCGACTGGGATTTGGCGCTGACTTTGGTGCGGACCGGCGTGCAAAGGGGCGCCAGGCGGGTCACCGTGCCGCAGGACGATCTGCTGGAAGGGCGCGTGGCGCTGGTCGAAAGCCAGGCGCAGGCCGACCTGGTGGCGCAGGCCGTAACCGCGGCTGGATCGTCCCGCGCCCATGCGCGCGGAGGCATCGAACATTATCTGCTGGCGCCGCTGGCCCGCATCGTCAGCCCGCCACTCATGCGGATGCAGGTGCCAGCACTTCAGGTGCGGATCGCCGCGATTGCGCTGGGCGCGGTGGCGCTGGTGCCGATCGAACTGGGTTGGCCGCTCACCGGATTCTGCCTGTTGTTGGGCGCGCTTCTGCTGTCGGAAATCAGCGATCGGCTGGGCGATCTTGCGTTGCGGACACCGTTGATGGGCTGGTTCGCCTTCTGCGCGCCGGTGCTGGTGCTGGCAGCGATGGTCTTTGCCGGCGGCACGACATTGGCGGCTGACCTCGCGCTTCTGCTCGGCATCCTGATGGTGGCCGATCGCTGGGGCCGGACGGCTGCGGCCCGCCCGTGGATGATCTTCACGCCCGGCACGGCACTGCTGCTGCTGATCCTGACCGGCTTTGTCGGGATGATGGCGCAGGGCTTTCGCGTCGCCATTTTGCTGGCGATCGCGTCGGTCGGCACCATCTTGCTGCGAAAGCGCAATTGAACGATTTTCCCCGGCACGGTTTAGTGCATTTTAAGGACGTGCGATTATGCTGACCGGCATGAGCGCCTATTCGTCCCTTACCGGCACGGCCATGGCGGGCAACTGGCCAATGGCGCGGGTCATGGCCGGCATGTCCGCCGTGCCGGTCGCCCACGCCATCGACCTGGCGTTTTTCTTTCCCGACGAAGGGCAGGCGCGCCACGACGCCCTGATCGCCGAAACGCGCCGCCATATCGGCGGATGCATCACCGCGATCGAAATGGCCCTGCGCCTGTCGTTGGAACATGCGCCCGATGTCGCCGCAGCGCTGGATCATTGGCCGGCGCCGGTCGCTTGGGCGATGGTGCGGGCGCATCCCAGCCTGCTTGGCCCCGGCCTTCTGGCGCATATGCAGATGCGGGCTGGCGTGACGGTGATGCTACGCCAGTTCGGCCAGGCGGATGTCGAGCAACTGAACGAGGTCGATGGGGCCGCAGCGACATCGATCGATGATACCTTGCTGGGCGACGGTTTGTCGGGGCTGGCGCTGGCCGAAGGGCGCTGGCTTGCCATGGGCGGGGAAGACACGCCGATGAAGCCCGATCTGCCCGCCGAATATTTCGCCGAACTGTTGTGGTTGGTCGCCGCCTGCCTGACCGTCGTTGCGCAACGGACCATGGTCGATGCCGACGATCGGCTGCTGGCCGCCTTCGACCGGTCGGGCTGGGCTTTGCTGGCCGACCATGACGAAGCGGCCTGTCCGATCGTTCAGGCGGATCGACTGGTGCGTCGCATGGGCGAGAAGGCCGACGCGCCGGACCTGTTAGGCCGCTTGCTGGAACGGCGGCGTTTCCTGCTGTTCGCGGCGGTCACAGCGCGGCAACTCCGGTTGGAAAGCGGCCAAGTGATCGAGATGCTGGTGATGGGACCGCTGTCGCAGGTCGCGATCCTATGCCGGGCGCTGGGCGGATCGGGCGCCGATTTCCGGCATTTGTTGCTGTCGTTGCGGCCGGTGCGGCCTTCGCTGTCCGATGCGGCGATCGTGGCGGAGGCGGATCGCTATCAGGCGTTGAACGAAGCGCAGGCCGACAGCGCGATCGCCGCGCTACGGACATCGGCCGCGTTCCGCGCCAAGCTCGATCATTTGCGGGCGGTCGCAGGCGCATGAACATGCCGTCGCATCCCGCCATATTGCGCGCCGCCTTGTCAGCTGACGGCCGCCTGCTGAGCGCGGACGCGCCGCTGCTGGCGCTGCAACGGGAAGCGGGCGCTGATCTGGGCGCACCTTTCGCCGTGCCGCAATTGGTGGCGATCGCGCGGCTGGCGGCGCGGCTGGGCGTTCTGGTGTCGCGGCCGGTGGTCGCGGCGGCGCAGCGCGGCGACATCGATATGTGGGTGCGAGCCAAGCCGGAGAGCGACAAGGGCGTCAGCCTGTCGGTCGTCGACTGGCGCGAACGGCCCGCCGCACCGCTACCGCCAGACGATGGCCGGCGGGAAGCCGATATTGCGGCGCTGGCCGATGGCTGGACCTGGCAGATCGACACCCAGTTGCGGTTCCAGATGGTGCTGGCGGGCAATGGCGACAGCGGCACGCTGCCGGTCAGTCCGCCCGTGCCGGGGACGCGCTTTTCCGCCTATTTCCAGTTGCAGGCGGACGGCGACGGCGACATGGCGATGCTGCGCGGCTTTGCCCAGCGGCGCGCCTTTCGCGATCAACAGGCGGTGCTGGCGAGCGATGTCGCGCGCCATTTCCGCCTGTCGGCCTTTCCGATGTTCGACCATGCCGGCCAATTGACCGGCTATCGTGGCACCGCCTTCCCGCTGGAACTGGCGGTCGCCGCGCCTTTGGCGGACGAAGCGCCGCTGACGCTGTATCCGGTCGAGTTCGGGCGTCGGCTCGATCGCTCGCTGCGCCAGCCGCTGGGCCGGATCATCGCGAACGCCGACACGATCAG
Organism: Sphingobium cupriresistens LL01; assembly: GCF_001046645.1. Taxonomy (NCBI): domain Bacteria; kingdom Pseudomonadati; phylum Pseudomonadota; class Alphaproteobacteria; order Sphingomonadales; family Sphingobiaceae; genus Sphingobium; species Sphingobium cupriresistens. Next base: position 1,569,831 of record NZ_KQ130434.1, on the reverse strand, counting down.
CGCGCAACTGGAAGGGCCGCTGCGCCCCGACTATGCGGGCTATGCCACCGACATAGCGGCGGCAGGCCGGCATTTGATGGCGCTGGTCGACGATCTGGCCGATTTGCAGGCGATCGATCGCCCGGATTTCAGCGTCGTCGCCGAAGAGGTCGATCTGGCCGATCTGGGACGCCGCGCGGCGGGACTGCTGGCGGTCAAAGCGCTGGACCGACGGATCACCATCGTTGCACCGGCGCCGGACGCCCGCCTGCTGGCGATCGGGGAATTTCGCCGGATACTCCAAATATTGGTCAATCTGATCGGTAACGCCGTACGCTATGCCCCGGAAGGTACGCAGGTGCGCATCGCGACCGAATGGGAAAGCGGCCAGGCGCGCATCGCTGTGATCGACCAGGGCGCTGGTGTCGCGCCAGCCGATCGCGAGCGCATTTTCGAAAAATTCGAGCGGCTGGGGCGCGACGACGCCGGGGGCAGCGGGCTTGGCCTGTATATTTCCCGCCGCCTCGCCCGCGCGATGAACGGTGATATCCGCATCGGCGGCGCACCGGGTGAAGGCGCACGCTTCATATTATCGCTTCCGGTCGCCTGACGCGATCCAACGACCCTTTGTTGCCATAAAAAACGGCGCCCATCGGGCGCCGTTCTTCATCATAGCGTTGGTTCGATGCCAATCAGCGCTTGTCGACGCCGACATAGTCGCGCTGCGTCGGGCCAGTGTAGAGCTGGCGCGGGCGGCCGATCTTCTGCGCTGGGTCCGAAATCATTTCGTTCCATTGGGCCACCCAGCCGACGGTGCGGGCGAGGGCGAAGAGCACGGTGAACATTTCGGTCGGGAAGCCGATCGCCGACAGGATCACGCCCGAATAGAAGTCCACGTTCGGGTAGAGCTTCTTCTCGACGAAATAGGGATCGTTGAGCGCGATCTGCTCCAGTTCCTTGGCGACGTCGAAGACGGGATCGTTGACGCCCAGTTTCTCCAGCACGTCCTTCGCGGTCTTCTGCATCACGGTCGCGCGCGGATCGTAATTTTTATAGACGCGATGGCCAAAGCCCATCAGGCGGAACGGATCGTCCTTGTTCTTGGCGCGGGCGATATATTCCGGGATGCGATCGACGGTGCCGATTTCGCGCAGCATGTTGAGCGCGGCTTCGTTCGCGCCGCCATGCGCCGGACCCCACAGGCAGGCGATGCCGGCCGCGATGCAGGCGAACGGGTTGGCGCCCGACGAACCGGCCAGACGCACGGTCGAGGTCGAGGCGTTCTGCTCATGGTCAGCATGGAGGATGAAGATCTTGTCCATCGCGTCCACGATCACTGGATCGGGAACATAATCCTCCGCCGGGACCGAGAAGGTCATGCGCAAGAAATTGGCGGTGTAGCTGAGGTCGTTGCGCGGATAGACGAAGGGCTGACCCACCGAATATTTATAGGCCATGGCAGCGATCGTGGGCATCTTGGCGATCAGGCGATGGCTCGCAATGCGGCGCTGTTCCGGGTCGTTGATGTCGGTCGAGTCATGATAGAAGGCCGACAGGGCGCCGACGACTCCCACCATGATCGCCATCGGATGCGCGTCGCGGCGGAAACCGCGGAAAAAGGCCGACAGCTGCTCATGCACCATGGTATGGCGCGTGATGGTGGTGGTGAAGTCTTCCAGTTCCTTCTGCGACGGCAATTCGCCGTTCAGCAGCAGGTAGCAGACTTCCATGAAGCTGGATTCTTCGGCCAGCTGTCCGATCGGATAGCCGCGATGAAGCAGGATGCCCGCGTCGCCGTCGATATAGGTCAGCCCGGATTCGCAGCTGGCGGTGGAGGTGAAGCCCGGATCATAGGTGAACATGCCGGTATTGGCGTAGAGCTTGCGCACGTCGATGACCTGCGGGCCGACCGTTCCGTCCATGACGGCATAGTCCTTCGTGTCTCCCCCGACGGTCAAAGTGGCATTATTATCCGACATATTGTTCTCCTTGAGTGCCATCAACCGGCCGATGCGTGCCCAACATCGTTCAGTCGTTCCAAGCTCTCCTCTTTCCCCAAAAGGAAGAGGACATCGAAAATCCCCGGCGAGACCGTGCGGCCGGTCAGCGCCGCGCGCAGCGGCTGCGCTACCTTGCCCAGCCCCAGACCGGCATCCTCTGCCACGCGGCGTATCACGTCTTCGATCGCTTCGACCGTCCAGGACTGGACGGGCTGGAGAGCGTCGGCTGTCTTCTTCAGCAGCGCGCGCGCGGAGTCGTCTAGCAGAGCGGATGCCTTCTCGTCAAAATCGAGCGGGCAATTTTTGAATAGAAATTCTGCGCCCTCCGCAATTTCATTAAGGTTTTTGGCGCGCGGCTTCAACGAAGCCATCGCTTGGGTTAAAATCGAAAGATTGGCATCCGTCAAAGCGATATCAAGCCGCTGCTTCACATGAGGCGCAACCAATCCCGCCAAACGCGCATCGTCGGCCTCGCGCAGATAATGTCCGTTCAGATTTTCCAGCTTCTTGATGTCGAAGCGCGAAGGCGACCGGCCGACGCCGCCGATATCGAACAGGTCAATGGCGCGGGCGATCGAGATGATCTCTTCATCGCCATGGCCCCAGCCCAGACGCAGCAGATAGTTCAGCACCGCTTCGGGCAGCATCCCCATCTCGTCGCGATAAGCGTCTACGCCCAATGCGCCGTGGCGCTTGGACAATTTCGCGCCATCCGGTCCGTGGATCAGCGGGATATGCGCGTAGATCGGCTCCTCCCACTGCATCGCCTTGATGATGCTGAGCTGGCGGAAGGCGTTGTTCAGATGATCGTCGCCACGAATGACATGGGTGACGCCCATGTCATGATCGTCGACCACGACGGCCAGCATATAGGTGGGCGTGCCATCGGACCGCAGCAGGATCATGTCGTCCAGCTCGGCATTCTGCACGACGACGCGGCCCTGCACCGCATCCTCGATTACCGTCTCGCCTTCGCGCGGCGCCTTGATGCGGATGACGAAGGGCGCGCCAGCGGGCGCATCTTCCGGCATGCGGTCGCGCCAGCGGCCATCATAGCGCATCGGCTGCTTGGCGGCGCGCTGCTGTTCACGCAGTTCGGACAGCTCTTCCGGCGTCGCATAGCAGCGATAGGCGTGGCCTGTTTCCAGCAACTGGTTGGCGACCTCCGCATGGCGCGGGGTGCGCGCGAACTGGAAGACGGCAGGCTCGTCACCGCCCAGGCCCAGCCATTCCAGCCCATCGAAGATCGCGGCGACGGCCGCATCGGTCGAACGGGCGCGATCGGTGTCCTCGATCCGCAACAGGAACTTGCCGCCATGATGGCGCGCGAACAGCCAGTTGAACAGCGCGGTGCGGGCGCCGCCGATATGCAGGAACCCGGTGGGGGACGGGGCGAAACGGGTCACCACCGGCTTGTTCATTCCCGTTGCACTTGCCGTCATATTCCCTGACATTCGCCTAGCTGACCCATGGATGCTGCGCCCCCTAGCATGGCTTTTGAGCCACGACAAACCTCCCTTGGTGCGAGGCCGGCGGCATGGGCGCGGGCGGCGCTGGAGCGACTCGAAAGCTGGCTGGAGTGTGAGCGCGAACAGATCGGATTATGGGCGCCGATCGGGCTGGGCAGCGGGATTGCGGGCTGGTTCATCCTGCCTCACGCCATGGACTGGCTGGCCTTTTGCTGCGGCGCGCTGGCGATGGCCTGCATGGGGGCGATGCTGCCGGTCGGCGGGCGGTTGCGCCGGATATGCGTCGCGGGCGGCATCCTGGCGTGCATGGGATGCCTGCTGGTCTGGGGGAAGGCGATGCTGTGGGGCCAGCCGCCACTGGGCCGGGCGACCTTCGTACAGGTAATCGGCGATGTGACGGCGGTGCGTCCCGTTCCGGCACAGGCGATGGTGCGCGTCATGCTACGCCCGGTTCACGCGCCCAATCTGCCGGCGGTTGTGCGGGTGAATATCGCCGATGCCGATGTGCCGACGGGGCTGGGCGAGGGCGCGCGTCTGCGGTTTCGCGTGCGCTTGATGCCGCCGGCGCCGCCGAGTGTGCCGGGCGGCTATGATTTTGCGGCGCGCGCCTATTTTCAGGGGATCGGGGCCACCGGCAAGGCGTTGAAGCCCATAGAGATAGTGATCCCCTCCACCGCCGCGCCACCGCTGCGGGCGCGGTTGTTCGGCCATATATTGGAGCAAGTGGATGGTCCCGCCGAAGGAATCGCTGCCGCTCTGGCGACCGGGGACCAGGGCGCGATCCCCGAAGCGGATGCGGAAGCGATGCGGCGCAGCGGGCTGGCGCATCTTCTGTCGATCAGCGGCTTGCATGTGACGGCGCTGATCGGGGCGGTCATTTTCCTGCTGATGCGCGTGATGGCCTTGAGCCAGCGGGCGGCGCTTGGCTGGCCGCTGATGCTGATCGCGGCGGCGGGCGGGGCGCTGGCGGGGATCGGCTATACGCTGCTAACCGGGGCGGAGGTGCCCACGGTGCGATCCTGCGTCGCGGCCTTGCTGGTGCTGGGCGGACTGGCGATGGGTCGGGATGCGGTGACATTGCGACTGGTGGCGACCGGGGCGCTGGTCGTGCTGCTGCTGTGGCCCGAAGCGCTGGTCGGGCCGAGTTTCCAGATGAGTTTCGCGGCGGTGACGGCGCTGGTGGCGCTGGCCGAACATCCGCGCTTTCGCGCCTTTGCCGCCGTCAGGGACGAGGGCGTGATTCGCAAGACGGGTCGCTTGCTGGTCGTCACGCTGGCGACCGGGATCGCCGTCGAACTGGTGCTGATGCCGATCGCGCTGTTCCATTTTCACAAGGCGGGCCTGCTCGGCGCCTTCGCCAATCTGATCGCGATCCCGCTCACCACTTTCGTCGTCATGCCGCTGGAGGCGCTGGCGCTCGTGCTGGATGTCGTAGGGTTGGGCGCGCCGTTCTGGTGGTTGACGCAGCAGGCGCTGAACCTGTTGCTGCTGCTGGCTCATGGCGTGGCGGCGAGTCCTATGGCCACATTGCTCGCGCCGACCATGGGTATGGGGCTGTTCGGCATCACCATCGTCGGACTGCTCTGGTGCCTGTTATGGCGGACGGGATGGCGATGGCTGGGACTTGCGCCGGTGCTGATCGGCGTGGCGGTCACCTTTACCGCCGCGCCGCCCGATATCCTGATTACCGGCGACGGGCGGCATGTCGCCGTGCGGACGGGAAAGGGCATGGCGATATTGCGCGATCGGGCGGGGGATTATGTGCGGGACGTGCTGTCGGAAAGTGCAGGTTATGACGGCGAACTGGCGGCGATCGCGGCGCTGCCGGAGACGCGCTGCTCGCAGGATATGTGCGCCATGAGGATGAAGGATGGCAAGGGCCGCGACTGGCGGCTGCTCTTTACTCGCAGCAATGTGCTGATCGATCGGTCGAGTTTCGCCGGCGATTGCGCGGCGGCGGACATCGTCGTCAGCGATCGGGGCCTGCCGCGCTGGTGCCGACCGCGCTGGATGAAGGTCGATCGCCGGTCGCTCGCGCGTACCGGCGGGCTGTCTATGATCCTGGCGAAGGGCGAAGTTCACACCGTCCATCGGGCGGGCGACGCGCATCCCTGGGTCGCCCGCCAGACCCGCCGGACGTGGAGGGACCAGCCTGAATCATTTAAGGCCCAATCACACAGGCCTCAATTGTAGCGGCGCAGCAGCCCCGCGAGCTTGCCCTGGATGCGGACCTGGCGCGGATCGTATATCTGCGGCTCATAGGCCGGGTTGGCCGGATCGAGCCGGACGCGGCTGCCTTCGCGGCGGAAATATTTCAGCGTCGCTTCCGCCTCGTCGATCAGCGCGACGACGATCTGGCCTTCGCGGGCGACGTCGGTGCGCTGGATCAACGCGAAGTCGCCGTCGAGGATGCCGGCTTCCATCATCGAATCGCCCGACACTTCCAGCGCATAATGATCGCCCGCGCCGAGCAGCGCGGCGGGCACGGAGAGCATCGTCTGCCCTTCCATCGCCTCGATCGGCACACCGGCCGCGATCCGGCCGTGCAGCGGGATTTCGATCACGTCATTGGCGGCGGTGGGGATCATCGGCGGCTGGGCGGGCGGCGCAACCTTGGGCTTGAGCGCGATCACTGGCGCGGGCGTGCGATGCATCGCATCGGGGAGCTTGAGCACTTCCAGCGCGCGGGCGCGATTGGGCAGGCGACGGATGAAGCCGCGCTCCTCCAGCGCGTTGATGAGGCGGTGAATGCCGGATTTGGACCGCAGGTCCAGCGCATCCTTCATTTCCTCGAAAGAAGGCGACACGCCGCCTTCGTCCAAGCGGGTCTGAATGAAGCTTAGCAATTCCTGCTGCTTGGGCGTCAACATTGCGATCCTCCGTGGAACGTATGAGGAACGCATAGGAAACAGATGAAGGTTAGTCAAGCACCGAACATGTCAGGGCAGCGGCAGAATCAAGACCCGATCGCCGGGAGCCGCCGGCGGCGATCCGGCGGGGCGCAGGATCAGGCAGTCGGCCTTCGCCATGGCGGCGGTGGCCGCGCTGTCCTGTGACGTGACCGACACGATGCCGCCCGGTCCGCGCCAGGCGCGCAGATAATCGTCACGATCGCCGGTGGCGGGCAGCGGTGAGGCGAGCGGCGCGTCGCTTGTCGGTGGCAGCGGATCGCGTGCGCCGCCCAGATGACGGACCAGCGGCAACAGGAACAGCGTGGCCGTGACGAAGGCGGAGACGGGATTGCCCGGCAGGCCCAGGAACAGCGTATCGGCGATTCGCCCCGCCATCAGCGGCTTGCCCGGCCGCATTTTGATCTTCCAAAAATCGAGCGCGCCGCCTGCTTTCACAAAAGCGGGACGGACCAAATCATGGTCGCCGACGGAGGCGCCGCCGGTCGACACGATGATGTCGGCCGTGCGCGCCCGTTCGATCGCGGCCACCATCGCATCGAGGTCGTCCCGCACGATGCCGAGGTCGATGACGTCGCAGGGCAGGGCGGCGAGCAGGGCGGCAAGCATCGGCGCGTTGGAGGAAGGCAGGAAACCCGGCGGCGTCGGGGCGCCGGGCGGCACCAGTTCATTGCCGGTGGACAGCAGCGCGACCGTCGGCCGACCGCCGACCGGCACGACGCCATGGCCACCCAGCACGGCGAGCGCGACCTGAGCCGGGCCGAGGCGACCGCCAGCCTCCAGCAGCAGGGCGTCCTGCGCAAAGTCGGAGGCGGCGGTGCGGACATGACGACCTGCGGGTAGCGGATCGGCGCTGGCGGTCAGCCAGTCGCCGTCGCGGGTCGCATTTTCCTGGATCAATATGGTGTCGGCGCCCGGCGGTAGCGGCGCGCCGGTGAAGATGCGGCTCGCTTCGCCCGGCGCCAGGGCTGCAAGGTCCGCCGCGCCGGCCGCGCTCTCGCTGGTGACGCGCCAGGGGCCGGGTGCTTCGGCGGCGCGCACGGCATAGCCGTCCATCGCCGACAGATCGGCCCAGGGCTGGTCGCGCAGCGCCGCCAGATCCTGCGCCAGCCAGCGTCCGGCGGCGGCGGTGATCGGCACGGTTTCGGTCGCCAGTCGCGGGGCGAGAGCGAACAGGCGCGCCTGCGCCTCAGCGACCGGCAGCAGGCTCATGGCGTGCGCCGCCAGTCGCCCGACTTGCCGCCGGTTTTGGCGATCAGGCAGACGCCGCCGATGATCATCGACTTGTCCAGCGCCTTGGCCATGTCATAGACGGTCAGCAGCGCGACAGAGGCCGCGGTCAGCGCCTCCATCTCCACGCCGGTCTGGCCGGCGGTGCGCGCGGTGGCGGTAACGGTGACGCCGCCATCGTCGAGGTCGAAATCGACCGTCACGGCGCTGAGCGCGATCGGGTGGCAGAGCGGGATGAGGTCGGCGGTGCGCTTGGCCGCCATGATGCCAGCCACTCGCGCCACGGCCAACACGTCGCCCTTCTTGACCAGACCGTCGGCGATGGCTCTGGCGGCGGTCGCGCTCATGGCGATCCGGCCGGAGGCGATGGCTTCGCGCGCCGTGACCGCCTTGGCCCCGACATCGACCATCCGGGCCGCGCCGTCTTCGTCCAGATGGGTGAGGCCGCTCATGCGCCCGTCAGCAGATTGTGGGTCGCCGCCTCCACATCGGCCTGACGCATCAGCGTTTCACCGACCAGGAAGCAGCGCACGCCATGGTCGGCCATCGCGACCAGATCGGCATGACCAGTCAGGCCGCTTTCAGCGACGAAGGTGCAGCCTTCGGGCGCCTTGCCCACCAGTTCGTAGGTGCGTGCGAAATCGACGGAGAAATCGCGCAGGTCGCGGTTGTTGACGCCGATCAGGCGCGAGCGGAGCTTCAGCGCGCGGTCCAGTTCGGCCTCGTCATGCACTTCGACCAGGGCGTCCATGCCAAGGCCGAGCGCGGCTTCCTCTATCTCCTGCATCTGGCCATCGTCCAGCGCGGCGACGATGATAAGGATGGCGTCCGCGCCGAGTGAGCGGCTTTCCAGCACCTGCCAGGGATCGACCAGGAAATCCTTACGCAGCACCGGGATTGCGCAGGCCGACCGGGCGGCCATCAGATAATCGTCATGACCCTGAAAATAGGGTTCGTCGGTCAGGACGGAGAGGCAGGCGGCGCCACCGGCCGCATAGGCCCGCGCATGGGCGGGCGGATCGAAGTCGGCGCGGATCAGCCCTTTGGACGGGCTGGCCTTCTTGATCTCCGCGATCAGGCCGAAGCCCGATCGCGCGGCAGCGTCCAGCGCCTGGCGGAAACCGCGCGGCGGCGTCTGTTCGCTCGCGCGGGCATGAAGCGCCGACACGGTGGTCGCGGCCCGGCGGCGGGCTACATCCTCGCGCTTGAAATCGCAGATTTCGATCAGCTTGTTGGTCATGTATAGGCAATCCAGCAATTGAGGAGCGCGTTGGCAAGGCCGCGGTCGATGGTTTCGGCGGCTTCTTCCACCCCTTCGCGCAGATTGGGGACGGCGTCGGCGACGACAAGGGCGGCGGCGGCGTTCAGCAGCACGGCGTCGCGATAGGCGCCCGGTTCGCCTTGCAGCAGGGCGCGCAGCGCCGCGGCGTTATGGGCGGCGTCGCCGCCGCGGATCGCCTCGACCGGCTGAGTGGAGAGGCCGAGGTCGGCGGCGGTCAGCCGGTGCATGGCGACGATGTCATGGCCCTTCACCTCCGCCATGTCGTTGCCCCCGGCGAGCGAGAGTTCGTCCAGTCCTTCGTCGCCCGAAATGATCATGGCGTGGTCGACGCCCAGGTCGGCGAGCGCCTGCGCATAGATGGGGACATAGGCCGGGCGGGCGATGCCGACGAGTTGGCGACGGACCTTCGCCGGATTGGCGAGCGGTCCCATCAGATTGAAGATGGTGCGTTCGCCGATCGCCTTGCGGATCGAGCCGAGCCGTTTGAGCGCGGGATGGTAATTCTGGGCGAAGAGGAAGCAGATGCCGAGGTCGGCCAGCGTCGCTTCGGCGGTGGCGGCGGCCCGGTCCAGGTTCAGGCCCAGCGCCTCCAGCGTGTCGGCCGCGCCGGCCTTGGAAGAGGCGGCGCGATTGCCATGTTTGGCGACCGGCACGCCCGATGCTGCGACAACGAGCGAGACAGCTGTGGAGACATTGAGCGTATGATGCCCGTCGCCCCCGGTGCCGCAGACGTCGATCGCGCCATCGGGCGCGCTGACCGTCTTCATGCGCGCGCGCATGGCGCGGGCGGCGGCGGCGATCTCCACCGCGGTTTCGCCGCGGCGCGCCATGGTGACGAGAAAGGCGGCGATGTCCGCTTCGGGCAGATCGGCGTCGAACAGCAGGTCGAAGGCCTGGGCTGCGGCGTCGAAGCCGAGCGGCGCGGAAGGATCGGGCAGGCGGGTCATAGACCCTGCCTTAGTCGGCGGCGGGCGGGAGAGTCGAGGGGGCGCTGGCGCTTGTTGGCGCACTTTTCCTACCGGCGTGGAAATTTACTTTCCTATTGCCGCAATATTCGAAAAGCGATCGGGCGAAAGGGCCCGATCAGGCCGTTTCACGCTCCCGCACCGGGATGCCCGCAATCGTCATGAAATTGGCCAGCATGTCATGGCCACGTTCGGTGGCGATGCTTTCGGGATGGAATTGCACCGAATGGATCGGCAGGGTCGCATGGCGGAAGCCCATGACCGATCCGTCCTCGCTGGTCGCGTTCACCACCAGGCTGTCCGGAATATCCTCCACGATCAGCGAATGATAGCGTGTGGCGGTGAAGGGCGAGGGCAGGCCTGCAAACAGCCCGGTGCCGTCATGGGTGACAGGCGACGTCTTGCCGTGCATCAGCCCGCCGCGCACAACCTTCCCGCCGAAATGCTGCCCGATCGATTGATGGCCCAGGCACACGCCCAGCAAAGGCGCGCCGGCGTCGGCGCACGCGGCGACGAGATCCAGGCTGACGCCCGCCTCATTGGGGGTGCAGGGGCCGGGCGAGAGCAGGAACGCCTTCGCGCCGCTGGACAGGGCCTGACGTGCAGAAATGGCGTCGTTGCGGACGACTTGAACCTCAGCCCCCAGTTCCATCAGATAATGGACCAGGTTCCAGGTGAAGCTGTCATAATTGTCGATGACGAGGATCATGGGCAGAGCCTTAGCGCGGGATGCGCGCGGGGGGAAGTGGGGAGGTAGGGATGCGCCCTACCATTGGAAGTGGAGCCGGGTGTCACCCGCATCGCCGCCGTCGCGGTCGAAGCGGCGTTCCATGATCTGACCCTGGCCGTCGCGGTCGATGGCGATCACGGTGCTGCAGCGCGTGCCGTAGAGCGGATTGCGGATGAAGATCGGCGAGGCGGCGGCTTCGTCCGGGGCGTCGGACGGGATGGCGGGGGCGATGCCGACGTCGGGCAGGCTTTCCCGGCGAAGCGCGTCGAACAGGCGATCGGGCGCGTCTGCGCTGTCGGTCAACCAGGCGAGCAGGGCGGCCTTGAGCGCAAGCGTCTTGGGCCAGGGCGCGTCGAGCGCGCCGTTGGACAGGCCGTAAAGGCCCGGCGTGAGTCGCGTGCGCAGCGGCCGTGGGCGGTTGGTGAGGAAATATGCGCGATCGGGTTCGACCAGGATCAGGTTGAACGGGTTGAAATCGTCGAGCGCCGCCTGTGCGACATCGGCATAGGGGCCGTCGCCCGCCAGCAGGTCCGTCACCAGCGCGCCGCGCGAGGCGAGGTGCGGCTGTGGCCCGCCATAGCCGCGCAAATTGGTGACGATCGCCGCCCGGCCAGCCTCCGACACGCCAACCCAAGTGCCGCCCGATTGCAGGTCGCGTCCGGCGATCAGCCCGGCGCGGTGGTCCCAGCGATCAAGCGGGGCGGCGGCTCGCGCGTGATATTCGTCGCGATTGCCGATCAGGATGAGGCGCCAGCGCCGATGCGCCGCCCAGGCCATGGCCATGATGCACATGGGGCCGCTGTATCGCCCCCTGCGAATCCCGCAAGTCCAAGGCTTGAAAAACCATCCGTTTGGGGCCATATGGATGGTGCCGGGTTCGCCCGGCTATGGTGATAAATTGTGTCGTATAATAGACGCAGCGGACCCGGGGGCAGTACCCGGCGGTTCCACCAGAAGGCCCGATCGCTTACAGCTTTTGGGTTTCCTGACGGGGCCGAACTAGGATCGACGTGTGTTCAAAGGCGATATTTTCACCCGGCCCGTGTAAGCCGTTAAACTGTGCAAAACTCACAAGTGCCAACGATAACGAAGCACTCGCCATTGCAGCGTAATTGAGGGCCTCACGGCCTGATATTATCCTAAAATAGCGCGGTTGAACCCACCGGGCAACAGAAGGGAATTCAGCGGCCTCCGGGAGGGCCGGGCAACAGAACCTCCCGGACCTATTCCTTATCGTCAGAGACATGCGGCCGGCTTTTGCGTGCCGTTGGTCGTGCGCCGCTGCAGATGATGTCGCGGCGAGGGACAAAGCGCGTCTGTTGGTGGCGATCCATTGCGCGGCATGGATGATTCGAATCGCCTTCCATCTGCGATCTTTTTCGATTACGCTTTTATGACAGTATCGCGTAAAAATCATAACATGCTGAAATAACATAAAACAAAATTGTTTTTGCTGGTCCGATGCGCCCTTGTCCTTATGTCATCTAAATGAAATACTTCTGGCTATAGTGAGAAGTTTTTTCTGGAGGCATGAGAGATGAAGAAGGTCGCTGCAATCATGGGTCTGGCGCTGGCGGTGATGACGCCGAACATGGCGCAGGCGGCGGCCGAAGGGCAGGATCTGGTGGTCGTCGCCGGTCCCGAAGGCCGGCTGGCCGCCAGTGCGCTGGCGGCGGGACGCTATGACGCGGCGCTGCGCAAGCTGGAGCCGATGCAGGTCTATGGCGAGAATGACCCGGCCCGGCTTATCAACCTGGGCAATGCCTATGCCGGCGTCGGCCGCCTGGCGCAGGCGCGTGAAGCCTATCGCTCCGCCCGCTTCGCGCCGGAAACGACGCTGGTGCTGGCCAATGGCGCGGAAGAATCCTCGCGCACGGTCGCAATGCGCGCACTGACCCGCCTCAACCCCAGCTACGCCATGCGCTGAACGCATAGCATAAGGTGCAGGGAGCGGGGGCGTCGTCCGACAGGGCGGCGCCCCTTCGCTTTGCCGGACATGAAAAAGGCCGACCGGGTTCCCCCGGCCGGCCTTTTTCATGCGATGGATCGTCCGATCAGAAAGCCACGGTGAGCGAGGCGGCGAGCGTCGTGCCGATCTTGTAACGGTTATAATAGACGCGGTTGCCGTCCTGTTCCTGAAACTCCTGGAACTTGCGGCCCAGAATGTTGCGGGCCTCGAACTTGAATTCGCTGTTGATGCCGCCGGGCAGCTTCACGCCCTGCCGCGCCACGAAGTCGAGCTGGATGCCCGGCCGTTCCTTGATGTCCGGCTGCAGGTTGGGACCGCGGCTGGTGACGCGATCGCTGGCATAGGTCAGCAACAGAGTCTGCTGCGACAATTTGTCGGTGTCCTCCAGACCGATCTGGAGGTTGACCAGATGGTCCGACTGGCCCGTCAACGGCGCGCCGTCGATGAAATAGTCGGACGCGGCGGGCAGATCGCCAGTCGTGTAGGTGTAGGGGATGGTGGTGTCGCCATCGCTGACCTTCAGTTTCGACTGCGTATAGGTATAGTTGGCGATCAGCGCGATCCGGCGGCTCTGGAAGAAGGCCGAGTCCATCCCGTCGAGCGGGATATATTTCTGCGCTTCCACTTCGCCGCCGTAGAGCGTCGCTTCCGGCGCGTTGGCGAAGCTGGTCGTCACCGCATAGGTGTCGCTGATGGTGGTGTAGGTTTCAATCGGGTTCTTGATCTTCTTGTAGAAGCCCGATGCGGTCAGCCGCTCGTCACGCCCCATATACCATTCCGCGCGGATTTCAGCATTCCACAGTTCGCTGTCCTGCAGGAAGGGGTTGCCGCGATAGAAGCGGTTGGAATCGGTGTCGATGAACGGCTGGGCGATCAGTTCGCGGAACTGCGGACGGGCCAGCGTCTTGGAGCCGGACGCGCGGAATTGCAGGCCACCGCCCGCATCGAAGGTCAGCGTGACGGCAGGCAGCCAATAGTCGTTCTTGATCTGGTTGAACGGGGTCACGCCGGTTGCATAGACGTCCACGCCTGTCACCGACTGGCGGCCGCTTTCATAACGGACGCCGGCGTCGATGCTGAAGCCGGGGAAAAGTTCCGCCTTCACCTGGCCATAGCCGGCATGGACGCGCATCGCGGCGTCATAGACCGGATAATTGCCGGAGAAGTCGAGCAGGCCCAGATCGTATAGCTGGATCGTCGCATCCGACAGCAGATAGTCGGGGCGCAACTGCTGCACTGGGATCGGCAGATTGACCGCGTCGAAATGCAGTTCGTAGCGCGACGAGGTGCGCTTCGTGTCGGTATAGGCGTAACCGCCGGTGATCACGAATTTGGGCGCGATCTTGTAGCTGAGGTCCGCGCCGCCGAACCACAGATTTTCGTTGAGATCGCTGAACGTCACCGATGCGTCGCCGCGCTGGCGGTTGAGCGCGTTGATGAAGCGGTCGCCGACCGGATCGATGTCGAGATCGCGGTTGGAGCGGACATAGACGAATTCGCGCTCATAGGGCGCTTCGCGCTGCGAATTGGCGTAGGAGCCGCGCAGGTCGAGGCTGAGCGCATCGCTGAACTTGAACTCGCCGGTGAATTGCGTGTCGATCAACTGCCGCTCATACCAAGCGGTCTGCTGCGTCAGATAGTCGGCGCCCTGGATCTGGCCGTCATTCTGGCCGATTGCGAGCGAGGCGCGCTTCAACGTGTCGCGGATGTAGAGGTTGGTCCAGCGCACCTTCTGGTCGCCCCATTCGGCGCCAAAGCCCAGCAGGCCGTTGACCGTCACCTGATTGTCGGTGACGACCTGGTTGGCGCTTTTACCCGCGCCTTCCGACACGGTCAGCGACGCCTGCTGCAAATTGTCGCGGGTGCGCCATTTATTGCTATAGCCCGCCGTGGCGATGACGCCCACGCGCGCATCGCCGATGTCGAACGCGGTGCCGCCGTTGAGCGTGCCGGAGAAGTTGAAGGGCAGGCTGTTCGTCCGCTGCACGACCGAGGTCTTGCTATTGAGGAACTGCATCGCGATCGCCTGCTGATCGGCGCGGTCGATATTGGCGAACGGCACACCGCCGCCAAAAGCGTTTTTGAGCAGCGGCGGCACGTCGCGCGAACTGTCGTCGAAGCCGGTCCAGTCGGACTTGCTGCCATAATAGGTGTAGCCCAGCTGGCCCGACGTTTCGGTGTTGGCCGAGCTGCCGACGCCGAATTCCAGATAGGATTCGGTCGGGATCGCCTTGGTCGTCAGGTTGATGACGCCGCCGCCAAATTCACCGGGGAAATTGGCCGAAAAGCTTTTCTGCACCAGCGTCGATGCAATGACGCTGGTGGGGAACAGGTCGAGCGGGACCACGCGCTTCAAGGGTTCGGGGCTGGGGAGCGGCGAACCGTTGAGCAGGGCGAGCGAATAGCGATCGCCCAAGCCGCGAACATAGACATAACCACCCGATGCGACCGACAGGCCGGTCACGCGCTGGAGCGAGCCGGCGATGTCGCCTTCGCCCGTGCGCTTGATGTCGGCCGCGGACAGGACGTTCACCACCTGCGGCGCGGATTGCGAAATATTGCTGTTGCGGCGGCCGGTCACGATGATGTCGGAACCAGGAACCGATACGTCGACATTGCCCGATTGCGCATCGGCTTCGTCGGCGGCGCTGGGCGTGCTCGACAGGCCGGCGTCGCCGGTGGTCGGTGCGCCGGCTTGGCCGGCATCGGTCTGCGCCATCGCCATGGGAGCGACCAGCGCGGTGGAAATCAGGAGCAGGCGCGCCAGGCTGAGCGGCTTCGACATGCTATATATCCCCCTTGGGAAAATTCAGTGCAAAGAAGGCGGGGAAGCGCGGTTGCACGCTCCCCCGCCCCTGTTGAGGTCGTGGGTCCGATCAGGTCGTCGGAATGGCGGTGCAGTTTGCGCCGGTGCTGCCGAAGCTGGCGGTCACCGAATTGCAGGTCCAGCCGGCATACCAGGTGTCGCTGCTGTCCTTGACCGCACCGATATAGTTGGTGGTGGTGAAGGCGGCGTCGATGGTCTTGGGGTCGATCGCGGTGCGGGCGGTTTCGGTCGCGCCGTTGATGAACAGGCTGGTCAGCGACGGCGTGTAGCTGATCGTGCTGTTCGCACCGGCTTCGAAGATCGACTGGACCAGCGCGGCGTCAACGCCGGTGCCGGTGCCCTTATAAGGCGTGCTGTTGCACTGCATCACCACCGACAGGTAGCGCGGCTTGCCGGCGTCTTCGAGCGCCGTGTCGGCGTCGCGGACGGCCGCAGCGCCGTTGATGCGCAGGCAGCTCTGGTTGGGGCTGACGATGATGCCGTTGACCAGCGCCAGGTCGGCGCCGCCGCGCAGCAGCATCGATGCACCATCGTCGCCGGTGTTCGAACGCTGGATATGCGTGAAGTTGGCGACCTTCAGATACTGGCGGGGCAAGGCGTCCTCGCTGGCGTTGCTGTTGGTGGCCGAACCGTTCGAGTCGGTTTCGAGGAAGGTGTCGCCGATATTGTTGCCTTCGCGCTGAGCGGAGATCACGAACTGGGCGGTGCCGCGGAAGCCAACGTCGGTATCCAGATTATCGTCTTCGTTACCGGTCAGCACCAGATATTTCATGTTGGCGCTGCCGCCGAAGGCTTCGATGCCATCGTCCGAGCTGTTGTGGACCTGGATATGGTCGATCACGGTGCCGGTGCCGACGCCAGCGGGGGTCAGGCCCTGCAATTCCTTGCCGTCGGCGAGGACAAAGCCCGAATAACGAATCTGGACATAGCTAAGGCGACCCGAACTATCGGTGTCGGTGGCGCCGCCGTACAGGGCGTTGCTGGTGCCTTCGGTATCGCGTTCGCAGGCGGTAGTGCCTGCTGCGGCAGCTGGCGCCTGGCAATCGGTGATCTTGGCCCGGCCGAGCAGTACGATGCCGCCCCACTGGCCCGACGACTGGTCGGTGTTGGTGCCCAGGACATTTTCACGGCTGGTGAAGATGACCGGCTGGGCGGCGGTGCCGACCGCGTTGATCTTGTTGCCGCGGTTGACGGCCAGGAAAGCGCTGCCGGTGCCGGCGAAGACGACCACGCCTGGATCGATCGTCAGCGTGACGTCGGTGCCGGTGCTGGCGGCGCCCTTGTCCGTGCCAACGTCGACGCGGCCGGGCAGCGAATAGATCACGCCGGTCGTCTTGGCGATCGCGGTCGAGCTGGTGAAGCGGGCAGGGAAGCCGCAATTGCGCCACGTATTGGTGCCATCCGAAATGGTGCCGAGGTTGGTCAGCTGGTTGGCGCCGGTGATTGTCGGGCATTCAGCGGCCGGGGTCACGGCGGTCGGCGTGGGGGTCGGCGTAGGCGTCGGAGTCGGCGTGGGGGTCGGCGTGGGCGCCGGAATGACGATGGTGCCTTCGCCCGGCGAAGCGATGTCGTCCGCGCCGCAGGCGCTCAGGCCCACACAGGCGCAGCTCGCCATCAGGATCGTTTGGATACGGTTAATCTTGGCCATGTCGTCTCCGCTCCGGCCTGTTGCCGGGATTGTTGAAGTGCGGAGCGCAGGGGAATTTCGAATCGGACAACGCCCCCTGTCGCCCTCAGAACGGGCAGTTAGGCGCGACAGATGACAGGCTGATGCCGCTTCTATGACAGATAGGCGTCGATAAAATGACAGTTTAAAGACGCCTTCGCCATTTCCATGGTTAAGGCCATTCATGCTAAAGCGCTCGGCGGGATGGCCGTTGGCAGGAGATGGACTTGCAACCGGAAGTCGAACTGAAGCTGGACCTGTCGCTCGAAGCGGCGGAGATGTTCGCGCGATGGCCGTCGCTGCCGGCGGAGAGCCAGACGGCAGCGCTGCACGCCATCTATTTCGACACGCCCGACCATCAGCTTGGCAAGCGGGGCATGAGCCTGCGCATCCGCCAGTCGGGGCGGCGGCGGGTCCAGACGGTCAAGGCAGATGGCCGCGATGGCGCGGGGCTGTTCGCGCGCGACGAGTGGGAAACGCCGGTGCGGGGCGACGCGCCGGTGCTGGACGACCGCACCCCGGTCGCTGCGCTGCTGGGAGCGGCGGTGGCGGAAGTGGATCGGTTGTTCACCGTCGATGTGCAGCGCCGGACCTGGACCGTGACGCGGGATGGCGCGACGATCGAACTGGTGCTGGATCGCGGTGCGGTGCTGGCGGCCGGGCGGGAACAGGCGATTTGCGAGATCGAACTGGAATTGAAGGCGGGCGACCCGGTGGCGCTGTTCGCGCTGGCGCGGCGGATCGACGCGGACATCGCTCTGCGACCGGGCGTATTGAGCAAGGCCGAGCGCGGCTATCGCCTGACCGAGGCGCTGCCGGCGGCGATCAAGGCGGAAAAGGTGGCGCTTGATCCGTCCATGAGCGTGCGCCAAACTTTCCTGCGGATCGCCGCATCCTGCCTGCGTCACTATCGGCTGAACGAAGCGTTGCTGCTGGACCACTATACGCCGGAGGCGCTGCACCAGGCGCGAGTCGCGATCCGGCGTCTGCGATCGGCGCTGAAATTGTTCAAGCCGGTCTTGCGGGCGGCGGACGCCTCCCGCTTCCAGGGGGAGTTGCGCTGGCTGGCGGCTGTGTTGGGCGAAGCGCGCGACCTGGATGTGCTGATACCGCGGGTCGTCGACGATTCGGCGCGCGCGCGGTTGGAGGCGGCGCAGGCGACAGCGCATCAGCGTGTCCTGCAATGGCTGGAGTCCGCGCGGGTGCGGACGCTGTTGATCGATCTTGTGGAGTGGACGGCGCTGGGCGCGGGTCTCAAAATGAAAGCGGATCGGTCGGCGGTCCCTTTCGCCGTGACTCGCTTGCGCAAGCTTCGCAAGCGGATCGCCATGGGCGGCAAGCATCTGGCGCAGTTGAACGACGAGGCGCGTCATGCGGTGCGCAAAGATGCGAAGAAGCTGCGCTATGGCGCTGAATTCTTTGCTGGACTGTTCGGCGGCAAAAGAAAGCGCATCCGACGGAAAAAGGCGTTTCTGGGCAAGCTGGAAGCCATGCAGGATATGCTGGGAACGCTCAATGATTTGGCCACGACGCCCGCGATCCTGGTCCGCTACGGACTGCCGGTCGATGTCGCAGCGGGCAAGGTTGAGAAGGGCGACCTGCTGACCGCAGCAGCGCAGGCGCACGAGGCCCTTGTCGATGCGCGTCGCTTCTGGACCTGACTGGGTTTAGCCCCAGGGGCGTTCCCGATACCATTTCGTAATGACATGCTTAACCCCCGACCGCACCTTCATGCCATGGTGGAGGCTGGCGGGGTTCGGCGCGCCCGATAGATCGCGGTTGTTCCAGGCGAGCAACTTGCCGGTTTCAGGCTGGACGGTCTTGCCGATCTGCGTGAAGCGGGTCGCCCCGCCGGCCGCCGGTTCGTTCAGATAGATCATCAGCGTCCAGGTGCGATTGCCCGCCACAGAACAATATGTCGCATAATCGGAACCCTTGGGATCGAAATAGTCGGTATGCGCCTTGAATTCCTGGCCCACATCATAGCGTTGGCCCTGGATCGGTTCGCCATGGAGCGTCGCTATCCCGGCAAAGGCGTCCAATCGCGCATTGATCGCAGCGATGAAGGGATCGCCATGGTCCAGATCGCAGGTTTCGCTAGTGCGGAAATAGCCGTCGCCATTGGCGTCCGCGATGGTGGACGGGCGGCGTTTGGCGTCGATCCGCTCAATCAATGCAACGCATTCTTCCGCGTTCAGGAAACGACGCTGGATGAACAGCGTCAATGCGCGATTGGGGACCCGCTGGATGCGCGGATGGGCGGCGATCCAGGCGGGATCGGCGTCGGCGGCCGTGGGGGCAGGGGGCGTGGCGGTCAGGTCCGGCATGGCATATCCTGATCAAGATGCATCTATCGGCAGACGGCGCCGTAGCTAACTTTCAATGGAGGAAAAGCAAGAGGCATGGCATCAGATGGGATATGTCATATTAGCGTCACATGATTGTCATCTGACAGTAAAGACATTTGCCTAGCAGGCTGGCACAGTGATGGGGGTTATTCGACGTCATGCGGGTGCCATTTGGCGATAGCATAAAAGGGGCGCGTCGCTTCGCTTGGAGCGGGGCAGGGTCGGCGCGTGGGTTCGACTGGCTTGCGCTGTTCGAACGGGCGTTGCTCGTCCTGCTGGCGTTGCAACTGGTGCGACTGGTTTGGGCGATCGTCGTGCCGGTCGGCAGCTTTGGCCCCTGGGAAGGGCGGCAGGCGCAAATCCTCTCCCCAAGCGCGCGACAGGCGCTGTTCGCCAGCTTCGATCCCTTTTTCCGCACTGGCGCCCCGCAACAGGCGGGCGATGGTGTCGTCACCTCGCTCGCGCTGACTCTCTATGGCGTGCGGGTTAATGAGGGGTCGGGACTTGGATCGGCCATCATCGCCGCACCCGACGGCGTACAGAACAGCTTCGCCATTGGCGACGAAATCATGCCGGGCGTGGTCCTGAAGGCCGTGACGTTCGACCATGTGACGATCGACCGGGGGGGGGCGGCAGAACAGATTTTCATCGATCAATCGACCCCCGCACCCGAAGCAGCGCCCGCCCCGACGCAGGGCGCAGGCTGGCAGAGCGCCGCCCCGCCGCCACCCGCCGCGCCCGGCGCAGGCCCGACCGTGGAAGGTCTGAAGCGCGACATCGGCTTTGCCCCGCGAATGCAGAATGGCCGCGTCACCGGCGTCGCCGTCATGGCCAAGGGGCCGACCTTCGCGGGCGCAGGCTTTCGCCCCGGCGACATCATCAGCCAGATCAACGGTCAGCCGATCGGATCGGCCGGCGACCTTCAGGCTCTCCAGAACCAGATCGCGCCCGGCGCGCGCCTTTCCCTCACCGTGGAGCGCGGCGCCGCCGTGGCATCGGTCAACATCATAGTGCAAGGCCAATGACCCGCAAATTCCTCCTCTCTGCCGCTACGGCGCTCGCTCTGGCCGCACCGATCGCAACGCCGTCGATGGCGCAACAGACGCTCAACGTCCGCGACGCCGACATCCGCGCCTTCATTCAGGATGCAGCGCGGGTGACCGGGCGCACCTTCATCATTGACAACAAGGTGCAGGGGAAGGTGTCGGTCGTGACCGACCGGCCGCTGTCGCGATCCGAATATTTCGAGATCGTTCTGTCCACCCTGCGCGCCAATGGACTGGTCGCGGTGCCGGCGCCCGGCGGCGCCTATCGCATCCAGCCGGCCGATGGCGCGGCGGGCCAGCCCAGCGCCGTGGGCCGCGGAGCCAACCGCAACAGCTTCGTGACGGAGGTGTTCCGCCTGCGCTCCATCGACGCGGCGAGCGCGCTGGAGACGCTGCGCCCGCTGGTCAGCAAGGAAGGCTCCGTCACCGCCAACCGTGCGGGCAACAGCGTGGTGGTGGCCGACTATGCCGATAATATATCGCGCATCCGCCAGGTGATCGCCCGCATCGACCGCGACACGTCCGCGACGCAGATGGTGATGCTGAAAAATGCCGGCGCGCGCGAAATCGCGACCTCGCTCCAGGCGCTGGTGGCGACGGGCGGAGGCGAGAATGCCGCGCCATCGGCCGCGACCGTGGTGCCGATCGACAGCAGCAATGCCGTGGCCATCCGGGGCGACGCCAATACCGTCACAAGGCTCGCCGCCATGGCGCGCCAGCTGGACCAGCAGGCGGCCAGCGGCACCGAAATCCGCGTGTATTGGCTGGAACATGCCGATGCGGAAAAATTGCTGCCGGTGTTGCAGCAACTGGTCGGCCAGTCGACCAGCCAGCCGGTCACGGCCTCTACCCCAGCGGCCAGCAGCGCGGCCCCCGCATCTCAGGCGGCGGCGCCGGTCGCGGCGGCATCCTCGTCGTCATCGTCCAGCGGCGGCGGCATCTCCACCCGCGGCCCGGCGATCGTCACCCGTTACGAAGGCGCAAACGCGATCATCGTGGCCGCCAACAGCGACGTGCAACGAATGTTGGGCGAAACCATCCGCCAGGTCGACACCCGTCGCGAACAGGTGCTGGTGGAGGCGATCATCGTGGAGATCAGCGATGCGGCGGCCAAGAAGCTGGGCGTGCAATTTCTGCTCGGCAGCACGTCGACCGGCTTTGCCGCGAGCAACTATTCCAACGCTTCGCCCAATTTGCTAACGCTGGCAGGCGCTTATGGGGCGACGCAACTGGGCACGACGACGACGACCGTGGTGGCGGCTGATGGCACGCGCACTACGACGGAGGTGCAAAATAGCGGCGACCTGGCCAGCAGCTTGCAGGAAGCGGCGATCAGCAGCCTGACCAGCGCAACCGGCGCGATTGCGGGGCTGGGCGGCAGCATCGGCAAGAACGGCATTTTCGGCGCTATCATCAATGCGGTCAAATCCGACACCGAAAGCAACCTGCTTTCCACACCGTCCGTGATGACGCTGGACAACCAGAAGGCGTCTATCCTGGTCGGGCAGCAAGTGCCGGTAACGACGGGCGAAGCGCTGAGCCAGAATTTCGACAATCAGTTCCGCACCGTCCAGCGTCAGGATGTCGGCATCAAGCTGGAGGTGAAGCCGCAGATCAACACCGGCGGCGCGATCAAGCTGTTCCTGAAGCAGGAAGTGTCGAGCGTGGCCGGGCCGGTCAGCAACTCCAGCAGCGACCTCATCATCAACAAGCGCGAGATCGAGACGACCGTGACCGTCGATGACGGCGAGATACTGGCGCTGGGCGGCCTGCTGGACGATAATGAGCGCAAGACGATCGAACGCATCCCGCTGCTGTCCGATATTCCGGGGTTGGGCGAATTGTTCAAATCGCGCAGCAAGAGCCGGACCAAGACCAATTTGATGGTCTTCATCCGGCCGACCATCCTGCGGTCGAAGGAGGATGCGCAGCGGCTGACGCAGCAGCGTTACGGTTATGTCCGCAACATGCAGTTGCAGCGCAATCCCGACGTCGAACCAACGATCGACGAACTGGTGCGCGACTATATGGGCGCGACCCCGCCGGTCGCCGCCGCGCAGCCGGGTGATGCGGTTGTGGAGCCGGTGGCGGGCGCGCAGGTCATCGAACCCACCGTCCGCCAGTCGAGCGGCGTGGTGCGGCCGGTCGAAATACCGGCAAGCGGAGGGCGCAAGTGAGCGAACAGACGCACACCGATATCAGCCCGCTCGCGCAGCCGCCGCGCCCCATCGACATACCTTATGTCTTCGCGCGCAAGCATGGCGTGGTCATGCTGCCGATCGAGGGTGAGCGGCTGACCATCGCGGTGCGCGAAGGCAGCGATCCGCGCATATTGCTCGAAGTGCGGCGGCATCTGGCGCGCAGCTTCGACGTCATCTTCGTCGAACCGGCCGAGTTCGACCGGCATTTGTCCAACCATTATGCGATGGAAGGCAGCGCGGCGGCCATGGCCGGATCGCTGGAAGTGGGCGCCGACGAGCTGGACATATTGGCCGCCGACATCCCGACCGCCGACGACCTGCTTGACAGCGCCGATGATGCGCCCGCCATCCGCCTGATTAACGGTATCATCGCCGAAGCGGCGCGGCAGGGCGTGTCGGACATCCATATCGAGCCTTATGAAACCGGCCTGATCGTGCGGATGCGCGTGGACGGCGTGTTGCGTGAGACGCTGCGGATGCCGCCGCATGTCGCCCCGGTGGTGGTCAGCCGGATCAAGGTGATGGCGCGGCTCGACATTGCCGAGCGGCGCGTGCCGCAGGACGGGCGTATCGGCCTGACGCTGGGCGGCAAGCTGCTCGACGTGCGCGTCTCCACCCTGCCCAGCCGGGCAGGCGAGCGGGTCGTGCTGCGTATTCTGGACAAGGAAAATGCCGGGATCACGCTCGACCTGCTGGGCATGAACGGCGTGCCGGACCGCATCTTCCGCGAAGGATTGAGCGAACCCAACGGCATCATCCTGGTCACCGGGCCGACCGGGTCGGGCAAGACGACGACGCTTTATGCCGGCTTGCGCCAGCTCAACGACGGATCGCGCAATATCCTGACCGTCGAAGACCCGGTCGAATATGCGATGGAGGGCGTGGGCCAGACCCAGGTGAACGCCAAGGTCGGCCTGACCTTCGCGGCGGGCCTGCGCGCGATCCTGCGGCAAGATCCCGACGTCGTCATGGTCGGCGAAATCCGCGACCGGGAAACGGCGGAAATCGCCGTGCAGGCGTCGCTGACGGGGCACCTCGTCCTGTCGACCGTCCATACCAATGACGCGGTGGGCGCAATCACCCGGATGCGCGACATGCGGGTCGAGCCGTTCCTGCTCGCCTCCACCTTGCGCGCGGTCATCGCCCAGCGGCTAGTGCGGCGGCTGTGCCAGCATTGCCGCGAGCCGGTGCAGGCGGATAAATCGGCCAGCGCGCTACTAGGTTTCGACCCCGGTACGATCATCTATCGGGCGAAGGGCTGCGACGAATGCGGCGGCAGCGGTTATAAGGGCCGCATCGGCGTGTTCGAGGCGATCCGGGTGGACGACACCATCCGTCGCCTGATCAACGACGGCGGCGACGAATCGCTGATCGCGCGCCATGCCTTCCTGAATGCCCCCAATCTGGGATCGGCGGCGCGCGCGCTGGTGCGTGACGGCCAGACCACGGCGGAGGAAGCGATCCGCGTGTCGCGTCGCGACGCGATCGAGGCGGAAACCATCGCCGATGGCTGATTTCGACTATAGCGCGATCGACCCGGCGGGCCGGGAGCGCAGCGGCAGCATCAAGGCCGGAACGATCGAGGATGCGCGCGCCAAGCTGGACGCGCGCAAGATGTTCATCGTGCGGATCGAGCCGGGCGCAGTGGAAACGGCGCGCAAGCGGGCGAACCTGTCGCTGCGCAGCCCGCGCCTCAGCCCCAAGGAACTGACGCTGTTCACGCGCCAGTTGGCGACGCTGACGCAGGTCAGCCCGCTGGAGGAATCGCTGCGCACCATCGGTCGTCAGAGCGAGCAGGACCATGTCCGCGCCATCGTGGGCAAGGTCCATGGCGGGGTGATGGAAGGGCGGCGGCTGGCCGATGCGCTGGGCGCGGAGCCGAAAAGCTTCCCGCCGCTGTATCGCGCGATGATCTCCGCGGGTGAAAGTTCCGGCAGCCTGCCCACCATCATGGAGCGGCTGTCGGACCTGATGGAGCGGCAGGCGGTGATGCGGTCCAAGGTGCTGACCGCCATTGCCTACCCCAGCGTGCTGGCCATCTTCGCCGTGTTCGTGGTCGCTGCGCTGATGATCTTCGTTGTGCCCAAGGTGGTCGAACAGTTCGATACGGTGGGGCAGGAATTGCCGCTGCTGACCCGGATCGTGATGGCCATTTCCGCTTTCCTGGCCGCTTATTGGTGGCTGTTGCTCATCCTCATGCTGCTGGCGGGCGTCGGTTTCTGGCGCGCGATGAAGAATGACGGCTTTCGCTATCGCTTCGACGCTATGATGCTGGGATTGCCCGTGTTGGGCAAGCTGATCCGCGATCTGCACGCCGCGCGCATGGCGCGGACGCTGTCCACTATGGTCGCCAGCCGACTGCCGCTGATGGAGGGGCTGACGCTGACCGCCAACACGGTCCATAATCGCGTGCTGCGCAAGGCGTCGGACGAGATTGTCGAGGCGATCCGCGGCGGCGGCAGCCTGTCCGCGGCGCTGCGCCGGGCGGGTGTGTTTCCCCCGCTGCTGGTCTATCTGGCGGCGAGCGGCGAGAGCGCCGGGCGGCTGGACACCATGCTGGAGCGGGCCGCCGATTATCTGGAACGCGAATTCGACGCCTTCACATCAACCGCGCTTGCTATGCTGGAGCCGATTATCATCATACTGATGGGGGGCATCGTCGCCGTCATCATCCTGTCCATCCTGCTGCCGATCCTGCAGCTGCAAAGCCTCACCGGGGCTTGAAGGAGTTGAATATGTTCAATCTAAAATCCGTTCGGGCTGAGCTTGTCGAAGCCCTCTCTGGCTTCAAAGCAAAAGAAAAGCCCTTCGACAAGCTCAGGGCGAACGGAGACGAGACGTCCGGTGAAGCCGGCTTCACGCTGGTCGAACTGATGGTCGTCATCGTCATCATCGGCCTGCTGGCGACGATCGTGGCGATCAATGTCATCCCTGCGACCGATACGGCTCGCGTCGAAAAGGCGAAGGCCGACATCGCCACCATCGAACAGGCGCTGGAGCAATATCGGCTCGATAACCTGACCTACCCGGCGGGATCGGACGGGTTGCAAGCCTTGCTCACCCCCCCCGCCTCGCTGGCGCAGCCGCAGCGCTATCGCCGCGGCGGCTATATCAAGAAGCTGCCCGACGATCCGTGGGGCCGCGCCTATGTCTACACCGTGCCGGGCCGCAAGGGCGCGTTCGACATCAGTTCGCTGGGCGCGGATGGCCAGCCGGGCGGCGAGAGCGAAAATGCGGACATCTATTCCAGCGAACTCTGAAGAGAGCGGTTTCACCCTGCTGGAGCTGATGGTCGTGCTGACGATCATCGGCTTCATTTCGGCGGCCGTCGTGCTCGCCATCCCCGATCCGCGCGGGCGCGTGATCGAGGATGCCGACCGCTTTGCCGCGCGCGTTGCCGCCGCGCGCGACGAAGCGGTCGTCACTGCGCGTCCGATGGGCCTGTGGGTGTCGGCATCCGGCTATGGTTTCCAGCGCCGCGAGGCGGGGCAATGGGTGGGCATTGAGGACAAGCCCTTCGTCACCGCCAACTGGAAAGGCGGCACCCGCGCCCTGGTCGGCAAGGATGGCCGCCAGCAGATCGCCTTCGACGGCACCGGCCTGCCGACCGATCCTTTGACTGTCACCCTGGCGCGCGAAGGCGAGCGGGTGTCGGTGATGGTCGACATGGCGGGGAAGGTTCTGGTCGGTGGGTGATGGAAGACATAATGACGAGGGCTTTACGCTCCTCGAAATGCTGGTCGCGCTGGCGGTGTTCAGCCTGGCCGCGCTGGCGCTGGTGCGGTTGCAGGGCGTGACGCTGCGCACCGCCGCCGATCTCGACAGCAAGGCGCTGGGCCAGATCGTCGCGCGCAACCTGATGGTTGACGTGCAGACCGATCCGATTCCGCCTTCGGTGGGCGAGGAGGCTGGCGACGTCGACAATGGCGGGCGGCGCTGGCACTGGAGCCGGACCGTCAAGCCGACCGACGACGCGCGGCTGTTGCAGGTCGATCTGACCGTCGATGGCCAGCCGGGCGCGTCGCCGGTGGTGCTCAGCTTCGTGCGGACGGTCGAGTGATGGCGCGCTTCCAACCCCCGTTCGAGCGTGAGGACGGCTTCACGCTTTCCGGGCGTTCCGCCGAACAGGGCTTCACGCTTTCCGGGCGTTCCGCCGAACACGGCTTCACGCTGATCGAGCTGCTCGTCGCCCTGATGATTTTTGCCCTGCTGGCGGGGGCGGGTGTGCTGCTGTTGGGCAACAGCGTTTCGGCGCAGGCGCAAATCAAGGCGCGGCTGGACGATATGGCGGCCGTGCAGCGCGCGGGCGGGGCGCTGGCCGGCGACCTGGGGCAGGCGGTGCCGCGTATCACGCGGACCGAGGCCGGCACCCTGGCGCCCGCCTTCTGGGCGCATGACGAGGGCGAGAGCCAGCCGGTGATGCAGTTCGTGCGCGGCGGCTGGGACAATCTGGGCGAGTTGCCCCGGCCATCCTTGCAGAAGGTCGAATATTGGGTGCGGCAGGGGCGGCTGGAACGACGCACTTACGCCCAGCTCGACGGCGCGGCGGGCGATGATCCGGCCGCGTTGCTGGAGCATGTCGAGGCGGTATTGCTGCGTTTCCGCGATGCGGAGGGCAAGTGGCGGGAAGATTGGACCCCGACCCAGCCCGACCTGTTGCCCCGCGCGGTCGAAATGACGGTGACGCGCACAGGCGAACCGCCGGTCATGCTGCGCTTTCAGGTCGCGCCCGGTCCGGTCGAAAAGCTGGAGGTCGCACCCGGTGCCTGACCCCCGCCCAAATGAACGGGGCGCCGCGTTGCTGACCGTGCTGCTGCTGGTGGCGGTCATGGCCGTGGTCGCGGCGACCGCGCTGGAGCGGGTCGCGCTCGCGACGCGGATGACCGGCAATGGCGGCGCGGTCGATCAGGGGCGCGCCTATGCCGATGCCGCGACCGAGATAGCGCGGCTGCGCATCGCCGACCTGACCGCTTCCAACCCGGCGAAGATCACGCTGGCGGGCGGATGGATGGGCACGCCGCAAAACATCCCGGTGCCCGGCGGCATCGCCACAGCGCGGGTGACGGATGCGGGCAATTGCTTCAACCTCAACAGCGTCGTCAATGGCGAGAATGAGGCGAACCTGAAAGTCCGCCCGATCGGCGTCAGCCAGTTTCAGGGCCTGTTGCAGGCGCTGGGCGTGGATGCGCGGCAGGCGCAGGGTGCCGCGGCTTCCCTGGCCGACTGGATCGACACCGACAGCGCTCCCCAGCCCGGCGGCGCGGAGGATGAGAGCTATGCGCGGATGGAGCGGCCCTATCGCGCAGCCAACCGCATGATGGTGGATGCCAGCGAATTGCGCGCAGTCGCCGGCATCAGCCCGGCAATCTATGATCTGGCCCGGCCCTGGATTTGCGCCTTGCCTGTCACCACCCTGTCGCCGATCAACATCAATACGCTGCTGCCCGACCAGGCCCCGTTGTTCGCCATGCTGATACCGGGACAATTGAGCGTCGGCCAGGCGCGGCAACTGCTGGCGCAGCGGCCAGCGGACGGCTACGGCAGCACGGTGCAATTCTGGGCCTTGCCCTCGCTCGCCGGGCTGTCGCCGATGACCGAGGTGCAGGAACAGGTGAAATTGACGACGGGATTTTTCGGAGTGGACGTGTCGGTGGATGTCGGGGGAACGCAGGTGGTGGAGCGGGCGCTGATCGACGCGCGGGAAAGCCCCGCCGTCGTGGTGCGGCGCAGCTGGGGGGCGGGGGCATGAACAGCCGCGACGCTCTGATCGTCTTCCTGGCCGAAGCGGCCGAGGCGGAGCCGCACTGGATGCGGGTGGTGGACGGCGCGCTGGTCCAGTCAGGCGTGGGCGCGAACTGGCTGGCAGCCTGCGGCATCGCCGCGCTGCCCGATCAGGCGCGGGTCATGCTGGCGCCGCCAGCCGCGCTGGTGACGTTGTATTGGACGGACTATCCCGACCTGCCGGTGCGGCAGGGGCGCGCGGCGGCACGGCTGGCGGCACTCGCCGGTGGGCTTGTCCCGTCCGACCAGTTGTTCGCTGCGACCGACGTCAATGAAGACCCCGCCCGCCCGCATATCGTCGCGGTGGCGAGCCGCGCCGATATGCAGCACTGGCTGCTTTGGGCGCAACATCATGGGCTGGACCCGGACATCATCGTGCCGGCCCCTTTGCTGCTGCCGGAGCCGGAGAGCGGTTTCACCCGCGGCCTGATCGCGGGCGAGGCGGTATTGCGCGGCATCGACATGGCGCTCACCGGCGATATGGCGTTGCCGGCACTGATCGCCGACGCGCCGATCATCGACGTGTCGCCGGGGTTGATCGAAGGGCGGGCGATCGCCGCTCTGGACGCGCCGCCGCTCGATCTGCGGCAGGGTGATTTCGCCAAGCGCGTCCGCCGCGCGCTGGACCGTCGCATGATCGGCCGCATCGCGCTGTGGAGCGGGCTGATCCTGTTCGTGAGCCTCGCCATCGCCCTGATCGGCATCGCCAAGCAGCATATGGAAGCGAGCCGGCTGGACCGCGAAAGCCTGGCGCTGGCGCAGCAGGTGACGCCCGGTGCCACCGACGCGGTGCAGGCGCTGACGGAAATGGAGGGCAAGCTCGCCGCGCGGGGCGCGGGCGGACGCGCCTTCACCGCGCCAGTGGCCGGATTGCTGGCGGCCATGCAGGATGCGCCGGGCGTCGCCCTGACCAGCCTATCGCGCGATCCCGACGGCATGGTCCGCGCGACCCTGGCCGCGGCCAAGGCAGACGACATCAACATCGTGCTGCTGGCGTTGCAGGCGGCCGGTTTCACGATCACGGCGACCCCGTCCCAGGAACCGGGCGGGCGGACGCTGGCAGATATCACGGTGCGGTCATGATGGAAGGATTAGGCGCATATTGGTCGGAACGATCGCCCCGCGAACAATGGATGCTGGGCGTCATGTTCGCGCTGTTGGCGGTCGTGATCCTGTGGTTTGGCATCGCCATGCCGCTGGACCGGGCGCAACGCAGCGCGCGCGATACGCTCAATGAAGCGACCGATCGCAACGCGGCGGTGCGCGCTGCGGTGAAGCAGCTCAAGGCGTTGCCACGCAACGCCGCCGCCACGGGGCCGGTCACCCCGGTCGATCAGTTTGTCGGCCAGAGCGCGGGCGAGGCCGGGCTGACGCTGGAACGGGCGCAGGCGCAGGGCGGCGACCGGATCGACATCGCCATAGCATCGGTGCGTCCAGTCGCGCTCTTTTCCTGGCTCGCCGCGCTGGAGGCGCAGGGGGTCCGGGTAGAAACGATGACCGCGCGGCCATCGCCCACCGTGGGCAGCGTCTCGGTGCAGGCCGTGCTGGTGCGGGGAGACGGACAATGATGGGCCTGTCCCTGTCTCGCCGGATGCGGATCATCCTGCTGATAATGCTGGCGTTGGGCTTGCTGCTGTTCCTGCCGATGCGGGTCGCGCTGGGCCTGGCCGGGCTGGAGCGGCTGGGCGTCGCCGCACGGGAAGTGCGCGGCACGGTATGGAGCGGGCGGATCGACCAGTTGATGCTGGGCAATATGCCGCTCGGCAGCGTGCGTGCCGGACTGTCGCCGGTTTCCCTGCTTGCGGGTCGGGCGCGATTCGACATTGGCCGGACAAAGGGGCTGGCGGATGATGTCCAGGGCGCCTTGACGGTCGGCTTCGGCCGGATCGGCGTGGATGACGTCACCGGCGCGGTGCCGCTCGGCCGCACTTTCGCGCCGCTGCCGGTCGGCAGCCTGATGCTGGAGGATGTCAGCGCCTATTATGCGGGCGATCGCTGCGGCCATGCCAAAGGGCGCGTGCGCGCGCGCATGGCGGGGCAATTCCCCGGCCTCAATCTGACGCAGGGGCTGTCGGGCGTCGTCGTTTGTGATGGCGACGCGCTGCTGCTGCCGCTGGTCAGCCAGTCGGGCATGGAGAAGATCAGCCTGCGCATCTGGCGATCGGGCCGCTATACGGCCGAAATGCGGATCGAAACCGCCGACCCGGCGCTGGCCGCGACTTTGGGCCAGGCCGGTTTCGCGGGCGTGGGCAACGCTCAGCTGCTCAAGGTCGAAGGGACCCTGTGATTCAGCCGGTCACGGCGCTGGCCGGCGCGCTGGTCGGCGCGATCCTGGGCAGTTTCCTCGCCACGCTGATCCTGCGCTGGCCGCAGGGGCGCGGCGTGGCGCGCGGGCGATCGGCCTGCGACGGCTGCAGCCGGACGCTGGCGGCGCGCGACCTGATCCCTCTGTTCAGCGCGATGGTCCAGCGCGGCCGCTGTCGCACCTGTGGCGCCCGCATCGATCCGCTGCATGGGCGGGTGGAGGCGGGATGCGCGATCATCGGCGCGCTGGCGATCGGCGGGATGCCGGACATAGGCGGGATCGGCTGGGCGCTGCTCGGCTGGACGCTACTGACGCTGGCGATCCTCGACTGGCGGCATTTCTGGTTGCCTGACGCGCTGACGCTGCCCTTGGCGTTCCTTGGCCTCACCATCGGTCTGTGGGCCACCGACGTCATCCTGATCGACCGTATCACTGGCGCGGTGATCGGCTATGGCGCATTACTGGCCATATCGCTGGGCTATCGCGCATTGCGGGGGCGTGATGGGCTGGGGCTGGGCGACGCCAAGCTGCTGGGCGCGCTGGGCGCCTGGTTCGGCTGGCAGGCGCTGCCTTTCATCCTGCTGATCGCATCGATGCTGGGGCTGGCGGTGATGCTGGTCAGCGGACGGGCGAAAAGCCGCACCGCGCGCGTGCCTTTTGGCGCCTTTCTGGCGCTGGCGGCGCTGCCCGCGTGGATCATCGTCCTGCGCATATTTTAAGTGAGTGGTCGGGGAGACAGGATTCGAACCTGCGACATCCTGCTCCCAAAGCAGGCGCGCTACCAGACTGCGCTACTCCCCGACGAGCGGCGGCCTTAGCGGGGGAATGCGCGTCCCGTCAATCGCCATCGCCCCGTCAGTGGAAGAAAAGCCACAAAAGCAGAATGATGGGAATTGGCACGCCCAGCAGCCACAACAATATGCCCTTGCCCATGTCGATCTCTCCCTTGTCGTCGGCCATAAAAGCGGCGGAGAGCCATGGATGTTCCGTCAGGCGCTCGTTCCAGATCGCATCGGCACAAACAAAAAGGGCGGACCATTAAGGCCCGCCCTTCGAGAATCTCGCAAATGCGAAGATTACATCGCGTTCGCAGCGTTCACAGCGTTAGCGGCGTTTTCAGCCACATTCGCGGCGTTCATGGCGTTGTCCGAAGCGTTCATCGCGTTCTCAACAACGTTTTCGACGACGGCGTTCGAAGCGTTCGCGGTCTCGTTGGCCGGCTTCTCACCGCAAGCGGCGAGGGCCATCAGGCTGGCCGAAGCGAAAACAGCAGCGATCTTCTTCATTGTGTACGGCTCCCATAGCATTTTGCCGCGTCAGGCACTTTACATGTGACCCTACGCGAGCGACCCGCATTAACGTGTGCGATGCACAAATCAATGCTTTTCTGCGCCGGTGAAACGAAGGAATCACGCGACAGAGCGTTGTCTACTATAAAAGTTCAGTTAACGCCCATGGATTCTGTTGCATTGGCGATGGCCTCCAGCGTCAGCGCCCAGGCTGCGACATTCTGCTGCAACTGAACCGGATCGACCTTGTCCAGCGTATCGTCGGGCGTGTGGTGCAGGTCGAAATAGCGCGTACCGTCCTGTTGCAGGTCGATAACCGGCGCCCCAGCCTTTACCAGCGGTGCGATATCGGCCCCGCCGCCCGCCTCCTGCCCGCTGGCCCCCACGCCCAGCGGCGCGAGTGCGGCGGCTATCCGCCTGACCAGCGCTTCATGCCCTTGCGGCAATTTGAAATCCACGCGCCACACCCGGTCCGCGCCGAAATCCGATTCGATGGCGAGGGCGTGTTTTTCGGTCCCGTGCGCCTTGAAATAGGCGCGGGCGCCATCGCCGCCGACTTCTTCGGCGCCCGCCATCAGGACGCGGATGGTTCGCCGGGGCTGGCCCGCCTTTGCCACCTGCAAGGCGGATGCCGCCGCGATGCCGCATCCGGTGGCGTCATCTATCGCGCCGGTTCCCTGGTCCCAACTGTCGAGGTGACAAGCGGCCACGACGACCCCGGCTGCCGGATCGCTGCCGGGGATTTCGGCGATGACATTGCCCGATGGCTGGTCCTTCAACATTTTGGACGTCAGCGTCAGATGCACCTTCACCGGCTGGCCGCGCGCGATCACGCGGGCGAGCTGTTCGGCGTCCGGCACGGTCAGCGCGGCGGCCGGGATCGGCGTCACGCCGTCGGCCCACATCTGCACGCCGGTATGCGGCACACGATGATGATCGGTGCCGATCGACCGAATCAGTATGGCGATCGCGCCCTTTTTCGATGCGATGCTTGGTCCCTGCCGCCGCGCTGCGCCGAAATAGCCGTAGGAGGAGCCGTCCTGCGTCGCTTCCATTCCGTGGCTGACGAAGGCGATCTTTCCCTTCACCCTGGCGGCGGGCGCAGCTTCCAGATCGGCGATGGTGGGGAAATAGACGACTTCACCTTCTATCCCCTCGTCCGTGGTCGATCCGCTGTTGCCCAGCGCGGCCAGCACCAGATTTTGCGGAAAGGGGAAGAGGATGCGCGCCTCATCATGGCCGCGCACCCAGACGGGCATGGTATAGGCTTCGGCCCGTACGTTGGAAAAGCCCAGCGCCTTCAATTTCGCCACTGCCCAATCGCGCGCGCGCGCTTCCTGTGGCGTGCCGGCGGGGCGGGGACCGACTTCGGTCGTCAGCCCTTCGGCAAAGGCGAAGGCGACATCGTCCTTCAGCGCCGCATCGCGAATCGCGGCGCTGTCCGCCGGGGCGGCGTGGGACAGGGCGGGGGTGAAGATGCTGCCAAGGAGGAGGGCGGCGAGCGTGCCCGATCGGATTTTCTGCATGGGTGGAAGCGTAGCGGGCCATCACCCATTTGCCAATGCGTCCCGCCTCCGCTAACTCCGCGCCAAATCCTCTTATCCTACCGTTGGAGCTGCCCGAACATGTCCGCCTCCTCGCAATATGCCTATGTCATGAAGAGCATGACGAAGACCTTCCCCGGCGCGGCCAAGCCGGTGTTGAGCAATATCAACCTGCAATTCTACCGCGGGTCCAAGATCGGCATCGTCGGCCCGAACGGCGCGGGTAAATCCACGCTCATCAAGATCATGGCTGGTATCGACACCGACTTTTCCGGCGAAGCCTGGCCGGGCGAAAATATCAGCGTCGGCTATCTGCCGCAGGAGCCGCAGCTCGACCCGAACAAGACGGTGCTCGAAAACGTGAAGGACGGCGCGCGCGAGACGGCGGACAAGCTGGATCGTTTCAATGAAATCAGCACCATCATGGGCGATCCGCCGGAGGACGTCGATTTCGACGCCCTGATGGAGGAAATGGGCACATTGCAGGAGCAGATCGACGCGGTCGACGGCTGGTCGCTCGACAGCCAGCTTGAACTGGCGATGGAAGCGCTGCGCTGCCCGCCGTCGGACTGGTCGGTCGAAAGTCTGTCGGGCGGTGAAAAACGCCGCATCGCGCTCACCCGCCTGCTGATCCAGAAGCCTGACATATTGCTGCTCGACGAACCGACCAACCATCTAGACGCCGAAAGCGTGACCTGGCTGGAAAATCACCTGAAGGAATATGCCGGTTCCGTCCTGATGATTACCCATGACCGCTATTTCCTCGACAATGTCGTGGGCTGGATTCTGGAACTCGATCGCGGAAAATATTTCCCTTACGAAGGCAATTATTCCACCTATCTGGAGAAGAAGGCCAAGCGTCTGGAGCAGGAGGACCGGGAAGCCACGGGCCGCCAGAAGGCGATCAACGACGAACTGGAATGGATTCGTCAGGGGACCAAGGGCCGCCAGACCAAGTCCAAGGCGCGTATCAAGAAGTTCGAGGAACTGGTTGCCGGCCAGAATAACCGTTCGCCTGGCAAAGCGCAGATCGTCATCCAGGTGCCGGAGCGTCTGGGCGGCAAGGTGATCGAGTTCAAGAATATCAGCAAGGCATTCGGCGACAAGCTGCTGTTCGAGGATCTGTCCTTCCTGCTGCCGCCGGGTGGCATCGTCGGCGTGATTGGTCCGAACGGCGCTGGTAAATCCACCCTGTTCAAGCTGATAACGGGCCAGGAAACTCCTGATTCCGGTGAAATCGACATCGGTTCGACTGTGCGTTTGGGCTTTGTCGACCAGAGCCGCGATCATCTCGACGGGTCGAAGAATGTCTGGGAAGAAGTGTCCGACGGTCTCGATTATGTGAAGGTCAACGGCCACGACATGTCAACGCGGGCCTATGTCGGCGCCTTCAACTTCAAGGGGCAGGACCAGCAGAAGAATGTAGGCAAGCTGTCGGGCGGTGAACGCAATCGCGTCCACATCGCCAAAATGCTGAAAAAGGGCGGCAACGTGCTGCTGCTCGACGAGCCGACCAACGATCTGGACGTCGAAACGCTGGGCGCGCTGGAAGAAGCGATCGAGAATTTCGCCGGTTGCGCCGTGGTCATCAGCCATGACCGCTTCTTCCTCGACCGTCTGGCCACGCACATCCTGGCCTTCGAAGGCAACAGCCATGTCGAATGGTTCGAAGGCAATTTCGAAGCTTATGAAGAAGACAAGCGGCGGCGCCTGGGCGACGCCGCCGATCGGCCAACTGCGCTGGCGTACAAGAAGCTGACGCGTTGAACATATGCCGCCAGGGGTCGCGACGGTCATATGATTGCGATATTTGCAACCGGGGCGCCGCCGTTCGCACTTGCGATTGGTGGCGCTAACATTTCATAGAGAGCGGGCCTTTCAGGCATCCTCTCCTAAAACTTTACGGGCTGGTCTTCGGACCGGCCCTTTTTTGTTGTCATGCACCTAATCTCGGCCTGCTCTCGCGCAGGTAGGAGCAAGTTGCGCTAAGCCGAATTAGGCCGGAACCGGGCAACCAGCAGGCGGTGGCCCCAGCGCCGGATCCTTCAGAAAATCCCGATCGGTCAGCGCATCGAGAAACGCCAGCATCGCGGGCATGTCGATTCCGGTCAGATGCGCGGCGGCATGGCGGCGAATCGCGCCGTCGATGCTGTCGGCCTTGCCATCGTGCAGCCATGGCCCGGTGACCGCGACATTGCGCAGCGACGGAGTGCGGAACTGTTCGGGTGGCGGCTCGAAACCGGGCGGCGGCGGTTTGCCCCCATAGGCCGGATCGTCCGATTCGCGCGGTGCCGCGGTCCCGACATAATGGACCTTGCCATCGGTCAGGTCCGCGCCGCTATGGCAGGATGCGCAGCCCGACGCCTTGAACTGCGCCGCGCCCTTTGCGGCCAGCGGCGTCAGCGAACTGCGATCATAGGCGCTGCCGAATGAAATCATGGTCCGCTGGAACGCGCCCAGCGCCGCCGTCACCCTGGCGAAATCCGTGGCCCCCTTCGCGCCGGGAAAGGCCTGCGCGAACATACGGCGATAGCAGGGATCGGCGTCCAGCCGCGCGGCCAGGTCGCCATCGCGACCGGCCATGCCCATTTCCACCGGCTTGGTCCCGGTCATCGGCACCATCGCCTGCGCTTCCAGCGTGGTGATGCCCGCATCGGTCCAGGTCAGGCCGCTGCGCCAGGCGACATTGGCCAGCCCCGGCACATTGCGCACGCCCATGTCGCCGGTCACGCCGACATGGGTGGGCAGGCCATCGGTAAAGCCGCGCGCCTGTTGGTGGCAATCGGCGCAGGCCATGCTGCCGTCATGCGAGAGCGCGCGATCGTAGAAGAGGCGGCGGCCCAGCGCGACCTTCGCCGCGCTCATGCCATTTTCGGCGGGCAGGGCAGGGGCGCTTACTCCTGCCGGAAAGCTGGGCCAGCGCCAGTCCGCCCGCGCACCCATGGCGCCGGATGCCAGCACGACCGCGCCGATGATCCCTGCTATGCCAAGCCGCATGGCCATTCCCCCTG
The DNA here is from genome assembly GCF_001046645.1 of Sphingobium cupriresistens LL01. Lineage (NCBI taxonomy): Bacteria > Pseudomonadati > Pseudomonadota > Alphaproteobacteria > Sphingomonadales > Sphingobiaceae > Sphingobium > Sphingobium cupriresistens. The sequence goes on along the minus strand of NZ_KQ130434.1, from coordinate 1,533,280 downwards.
TCCCGCGCACGACGAACGAACGCTGGCGTATCCGCAGGGGGAGGGCAAGGGGGAGGGGTGGATTGCGGAAGTACTATTTCGATGCCGTCATCCCCGCGAATGCGGGGATCCATCTTCCGCCTTTCCAGCTTGTTGCGAGCGGGGGAGATGGCTTCCCGCTTTCGCTGGAATGACGAACAGGGTGGAAACAAGACATGCCCCTCCCGCGAGCGGGGACAAGGTCCGCTTCTGGTATCCAATCACCACCCGTCCCCCTCAAACCGTCCCCCGCTTCTCGAACCCGCTCAGCCCCTCAACGCCCACCTCGACGACATCAATCCGCGCCACCTTCGCCGCCGTTGGCCCATCCTGCGCCAGTGCGACAAACCGCGCCACCGCCGCCGCCTCGCCCTCCACCAGCGCCTCGACGCAGCCGTCCGTGCGGTTGCGGACCCAGCCTGCCAGCCCCAGCCCGCGCGCCGTTTCGACCGTCCAGGCGCGATACCAGACGCCCTGGACCCGGCCATGGATCATCAGGTGACGCGCCACTTGCGGCATCACTTGACCCGCTTGATCCAGGTCTGCCCGCCTTCACGGACTTCGGTGATGAAATTGGGGATGGCCGCGACCAGGTCGGACAGGCGCTTGAAACCATAGTTGCGCACGTCGAAGCTGGAGCGGTTGCCCACCCGCTGGCCGACCGGCCCCAGCGCCACGAAGCCGCGCTCGTCGCGCTTCGCTTCGTCATAGGCGTCGATCAGCAGGCGAATGACCTCGGCATCCACCGCCTTGCTGGGGGCCGGGATGGCGGGCGCAGGCGCGGCGGGCGCAACGGCGGCCTTGGCGGACGTCGCCTGCTGCGTGGTCGTCTTGGTCTGCGCAGCCTTGGCCGGGGCTACGGCCTTGACCGCAGCCTTGGCCACCACCGGCACTTCGGCGGGCTTCAGCGCCGCGACATTCAGGAACCTTGTGCAGGCGCGGCGGAAGCCTTCGGGCGCGTTCGCCGACCCAAAGCCATAGACCGGAATGCCCTGCTGCCGGATGCGGGTGGCCAGCGGCGTAAAATCGCTGTCGCTGGACATCAGGCCGAACCCGTCGACCCGACCCGACGCCATCAGGTCCATGGCGTCGATCGTCATCTTCATGTCGGTGGCGTTCTTGCCCTTGGTCAGGTCGAACTGCTGTTGCGGCTCGATCGCGTGCGCGACCGACAGGGCGGCCCAGGTCTTGAGCGTCGTCTTGCTCCAATTGCCATAAGCGCGGCGGATATTGACCGTGCCCAACTCCGCCAGAACGGTCATGACCGAATCGAAATGCGCCGCCGACGCATTGTCCGCATCGATCAGCAGGGCGATATTGCCCCGGCCTTCCTGTAAAAAAGCCATGCCGCCTGCTCCCTTCATGCGGGCGAGAAGGCGCCGCTATCCTCGTCCAAGATATTCAGCACGCCGTCGGCGATGGCGAAAAAGCTGCCGACCAGCTTCAATTCGCCCTTGCGCTCCTTCGATCGGACGCAGGGGAAGGTGCGCAGGTTGGCCAGGCTGACCTTCACCGCTTCCTGCTCCATCGCCCGTTCGACGTCCCGGTCACGCTGCTCGCCATATTGGCCGATCACGACATCGCGGGCGTCGTCCAGCAATTCGATCCAATTATGGATGAAGCCGCCTTCGCCCGGCGGCGCGTCCTTCAGATCCTGGCTGAGGGCCGCCTTGCACCCCCCGCATTTGCCATGGCCCATGACGACGATCTCGCCGACTTTCAGCACCTGGACAGCGAATTCCAGCGCGGCGGACACGCCATGATGGCCCGGCGCCGTTTCGAATGGCGGCACCAGCGCGGCGACGTTGCGCACCACGAAAATCTCGCCGGGGCTGGTGTCGAAAATCTGCGCCGGGTCGACCCGGCTGTCAGAACAGGCGATCACCATCACCCTGGGCGCTTGGCCCTCGTTCAATTCGTCCCATCGCGCGCGCTGCTGGTTCCAGCCGGTGTCGCGGAAACGGCGATAGCCATCGAGCATGTCGGTAAAATCAGTCATGGACGGGGATGTGCCGCACAAATAGGGGACTGGCAAGAGCGGCCTTGCATCGCTATCTGGGGCGCATGAACGACATCAGCCCGATCCCCATGCCCGGTCAGCCCGCCAGCCCGGAACGCGCCCGCAAGCCCGACTGGATTCGCGTCAAGGCGCCGACCAGCCCGGCCTATCATGAAACGCGCAAGCTGATGCGCGACAAGGGCCTCAATACCGTGTGCGAGGAAGCGGCCTGCCCCAATATCGGGGAATGTTGGACCAAGAAGCACGCCACGGTGATGATCCTGGGCGATGTCTGCACCCGCGCCTGCGCCTTTTGCAACGTCAAGACCGGGATGCCGCGGAAGGTTGATGTCAACGAACCGCAGAATCTGGCGGACGCCTGCGCCGAAATGGGGCTGGAACATATCGTCATCACCTCGGTCGACCGCGACGACCTGCCCGACGGCGGCGCATCGCAATTCGTCAAGGTGATCGAGGCGCTGCGCCGCACGACGCCCGACACGACTATCGAAATTCTGACGCCCGACTTCCGCAACAAGCATGAGCGCGCCGTCGCAATGATCGTCGCCGCCCGGCCGGACGTCTATAATCACAATCTGGAAACCGTGCCCCGCCTGTACCCCACCATCCGCCCCGGTGCGCGTTATTATGCGTCGCTGCGCCTGTTGGAGTCGGTCAAGAAGCTCGACCCTTCGATCTTCACCAAATCCGGCATCATGCTGGGCCTGGGCGAGGAGCGGCTGGAGGTGCATCAAGTGATGGACGACATGCGGTCGGCCGACATCGATTTCCTGACCATGGGCCAATATCTGCAACCCACGCCCAAACATGCCAAGGTGATCGACTTCGTCACCCCGGCGGCGTTCACCGCCTATGCGGGCATCGCGCGGGCGAAGGGCTTCCTCCAGGTCGCATCGTCGCCGCTGACCCGGTCGAGCTATCATGCGGGCAAGGATTTCGCGGAAATGCGCGCCGCGCGGGAGGCCAAACTGGCCAAGGCGGCGGTGAAGGCCTGACGTCCAGATGCCCAAGCATGAAGAAACGCGGCACCTTCCCTATACGCCGACGCAGATGTTCGACCTGGTGTCGGACGTCGCCGCCTATCCGCAATTCCTGCCCTGGATCAGCGCGATCCGCGTTCGGTCCGACAGTGATACGGAGATGGTGGCCGACATGATCGTCGGCTTCAAGGGGGTGAAGGAGAGCTTCACCTCCCGCGTCGTCAAACATCGGCCCGATCATGTCCGGGTCGATTATCTCGACGGGCCGCTAAAGCATCTCCACAATGAATGGCGTTTCCGCGACGACGGGCAGGGCGGGGTGCTGGTCGATTTCGAGGTCGAGTTCGAATTCAAGAACCGGCTGTTCGAAATGCTGGCCGGCCAGTTTTTCGACAAGGCGCTGCGCAAGATGATCGGCGCGTTCGAAACCCGCGCCGCGCAACTTTATGCGGGCGAATCGGGCAGCAGCAGTTCCAGCGCGCATAGCGCCGCCTGAAGTCGCACGCCGCCCCGGCCATCATTCTCGAAATGGCGCATGTCGGCGACAACCTTGTCGGCCGCGGCGCCGCGTTCGGCGCGGGCGAAGACCACGGTGCCGACCGGCTTCTGCTCGCTGCCGCCGCCTGGTCCGGCGATACCAGTGATGGCGACCGCGACATGGGCGTGGCTCTTCTTGAGCGCGCCCTGCGCCATCGCCCAGGCGGTCGCGATCGACACCGCGCCGAACGTGTCCAGCACATCATGCGAAACTTTCAGAAGTTCCGCCTTCATGTCATTGGAATAGGTGATAAATCCGGCTTCGAACACTTCGGAGGAGCCGACGATCTCCGTCAGCGCGGCCGACACCAGCCCGCCAGTGCAGCTTTCCGCCACGGCGATCGTGCGCCCGGCCCGACGGTTGGCGATGATGACCTTTTCGGCGAGTTCGACCAACTGGGCCGGCAGGATCGTGTCTGGCATGGGATCAGGATAGCGCGGGGAGGGACAGGGTGGCAACCGCTTGTGCGGCAATGCCTTCGCGCCGCCCGGCAAAGCCCAGCCGCTCGGTCGTCGTCGCCTTCACGCTGACCCGGTCGACCGGCACCGCCAATATCGCGGCGATCCGCGCGCGCATGGCGTCGCGATGCGGGCCGATCTTGGGCGCTTCGCAGATGATGGTCAGGTCGATATGCTCGATCCTGCCGTTCCGCGCCGTCACCCGATCGCGCGCATAGGCCAGGAAGCGGTCCGACGACGCGCCGCGCCATTGCGGGTCGGACGGCGGAAAATGGCTGCCGATATCCCCCTCCGCCAGCGCCCCCAGCATCGCGTCGACGATCGCGTGGAGCGCCACATCAGCATCGCTATGCCCGGCCAATCCGCGATCGTGCGGCACCAATACGCCCCCCAGCCAAAGCTCTTCGTCGGGCGCAAGGCGATGGACGTCATAGCCCATGCCGACGCGCGTCGAACGCGGCGTCGCCAGTTGCGCGTCGGCGCGGGCGAAATCCTGGGGATAGGTCAATTTCTCAAGCCTTTCATCGCCTTGCACCAATATGACGTCATGGCCCCAGCCTTTCAAAATCTGTGCATCGTCGGTCGCCTCCCGCGCGATGTCCCACGCCCGATGCGCCGCCATGATGGCGTCGAAGCGGAAGGCTTGGGGCGTCTGCACGCGATGCAGCCCGCCCCGGTCCACCCCATCGCCCATGGTCCCGCTCGCGTCGCGTATCAGCGTGTCAGCGACCGGCAGGGTGGGGATGGCCCCGGTGCCGCCGTCCAGCGCCGCCAGCAGCCGGTCGATGACCGCGCCGGGCACGAAGGGGCGGGCGGCGTCATGGATCAGCACGGCGTCCGCACCGCCCTGCGCCGCGATCGCCTCCAGCCCCGCGCGTACCGATCCGCGCCGGCTGTCCGCGCCGGTCACGAACGATGCGGCTCGTTCGCCTAATATGGCGCGCGCAATGCCTTCCTGGCCGTCGCCCAGCACGATATGGATCGCGTCGAACCCGCCGTGGACCGCCAGCGCATCATAGGCATGGGCCAGCACGGCCTTGCCCGCGATCAGGCGGAATTGCTTGGGCGTGTCGCCTCCCGCCCGGTTGCCCTGGCCCGCGGCGACGATCAGCGCGACGATCTTATTATTGGATGTCATGCAGCGTCGCATAGCGGGTCGCGGGACGGACTGAAAGGGGCGCGCCTTGCCGCGCGCTGCAATTTCGGCTAAGGGCTGCCTGTTTTTTAGGCAGTATCAAAAGTAAGACCATGCGCAGGCTTTCCCCCATCTCCATCGGCCCGATCACCATCGACATGCCGGTCGTCCTCGCCCCCATGACGGGCGTGACCGACATGCCGTTCCGCACGCTGGTCCGCCGCTATGGTTGCGGCCTCAACGTGACGGAGATGATCGCGTCGGCGGCGATGATCCGCGAAACGCGCCAGTCGCTGCAAAAGGCTGCCTGGCATCCGCTGGAAGAGCCGGTGTCGATGCAGCTTGCCGGCTGCTCGCCGACCGAAATGGCCGACGCCGCCAAACTCAATGCCGATCGTGGCGCCGCCATTATCGACATCAACATGGGGTGCCCGGTGAAAAAGGTCGTGAATGGCGACGCGGGCAGCGCGCTGATGCGCGACCTGCCGCTTGCCGCCTCGCTCATCAAGGCGACGGTCGAAGCGGTCGACGTGCCAGTGACGGTCAAGATGCGGATGGGCTGGGACCATGCCAGCCTCAATGCGCCGGAACTCGCCCGTATCGCCGAGGATCTGGGCGCGCAGCTCATCACCGTCCACGGCCGCACCCGTTGCCAGATGTACAAGGGCAGCGCCGATTGGGCTTTCGTCCGCTCGGTCAAGGAGGCTGTGAAGCTGCCGGTGATCGTCAATGGCGACATCTGTTCGGTCGAGGATGCCGACACGGCGCTGGAACAGAGCGGCGCGGATGGCGTGATGATCGGGCGCGGCGCCTATGGCCGGCCCTGGCTCATCAGCCAGGTCATGGCCTGGCTGAGCGACGGGACGCGCGTTCCCGACCCGTCGCTTGCCGAACAATATCAAGCGATCATAGGGCATTATCATGCTATGCTCGAACATTATGACACCTATACCGGCGTCAATATGGCGCGCAAGCATATCGGCTGGTACACAAAGGGATTGACCGGATCGGCCGAGTTCCGCAACGCCGTCAACCAGCAGCCGGACGCCGCGGTCGTGCTCGACATGCTGGCCCGATTTTATGAGCCGCTCATCGCCAGCGGACTGGACGCTGCTGACCTGCGCAAGGCGGCATGACGGTGACATTGACGTCCGTCCCGCCGCTTCGGATGCTGCAGGACGGGCCTTCGCTGGGCGAACAGATGACGGCGCTGCCGGTGGCGACGCTGGTGGTGAAGCCGGACAACAGCATCGCCGAAGCCAATGTGCGCGCCGAAACCCTGCTTAACATGGCGCGGTCGGCGATCGTCGGCAGCGATGTCGCGCGCACCATCCGCATCGCGGAGGCGGGCGCGCGGTTCGACATCTGGCACAGCAACAAGCCGATCGCAGCCTATGACATCAAAGTCCATGCCGGCCGCACCGCCGAGATGGAAGTCGACCTGATGATTGCGCCGATCGTCGATCATGACGGTTGGCGCGTGGTGTCGCTCCATGCCCAGAGCCAGGCGCGCAAGATCGGCCATCGCGGATCGTCCGGCGGCGCGCGTTCCGCGATGGGCGCGGCGGCCATTCTGGCGCATGAGATCAAGAACCCGCTATCGGGTATCCGTGGCGCGGCGCAATTGCTGGAGTCCAGCCAAGGCGGGCGCGACGCGGCGCTGACCCAGCTCATCTGCAACGAAGTCGACCGGATCGCCGCGCTGATCGACCGGATGCAGGATTTCACCACCGACCGGACGCTGGAATGTCGCCCCGGCAACATCTATCCCCTGATCGACCGGGCGGCCGGGATCGCCGCCGCTGGCTTTGCAAAACATATAAAGATCATAAAACATTATGATCCATCCTTGCCATTCGCCAACATCAATGAAGATGCCCTGGTGCAGGTGATGATCAACCTTTTGAAGAATGCGGCGGAGGCGCTGGACCGTGTCGCCAATCCCCGCATCCGGGTCGAAACCGCATTCCGCCATGGCGTTTCCGTGGTGGTCGGCGATGGCAAGGGCAGCGCGGTGCTGCCGATCGAAATCCTCGTCATCGACAATGGCCCCGGCGTGCCCGAACATATTCTCGACCATCTCTTCAACCCCTTCATCACCGGCAAGCGCGACGGACAGGGGCTGGGCCTGGCGCTGGTGGACAAGCTGGTCCGCGATATGAGCGGATTCGTCCAATATAGCCGCGACGTGGAGGCCGGCGAATCCACCTTCCGCATCCTTCTGCCGATGGGGATGGCGTGATGGGCGCGACCGGCACGATCCTGGTGGTCGATGACGATCCCGCCATCTGCGTGGTGGTGGGCGAAGCGCTGCGGCGGCAGGGACACAGGGTCAAGACCGCCGCCTCGATCCGCGAGCGCAGCGCGCTGATGGAAAGCTTTGCGCCCGACGTGCTGATCACCGACGTCATGCTGCCGGACGGCGATGGGCTGGACGGCGTGGCGGAGATATTGGCGACCAAGCCCGATCTCAACGTCATCATCCTGTCGGCGCAGAACACGCTCAATACCGCGATCCGGGCGACCGAAAAGGGCGCGTTCGAATATCTGCCCAAGCCCTTCGACCTCAACGAACTGACCCGCGCCGTCTCCGACGCGCTGGGCACCCGGCAGAGCGTGGAGGAGGCGGAGGGCGATGTCGGCCTGCCGCATGACGGCCTGCCGCTGGTCGGGCGATCGCCGGCGATGCAGGAAGTGTACCGCACCATCGCCCGCGTCCTGTCCAACGACCTGTCCATCCTGGTGCTGGGCGAATCGGGCACGGGCAAGGAACTGGTGGCCGAAGCGATTCACAGCCTGGGCCAGCGCCGCACCAAGCCCTTCATCGCGATCAACATGGCGGCGATTCCGCGCGAACTGATCGAAGCGGAACTGTTCGGTTATGAGAAGGGCGCCTTCACCGGCGCCCATGCCCGCACCGCCGGCAAGTTCGAGCAGGCGCAGGGCGGCACGCTCTTCCTCGACGAAATCGGCGACATGCCGATGGAGGCGCAGACCCGGCTGCTGCGGGTGCTTCAGTCGGGCGAAGTCACGACGGTTGGCGGGTCGAAGCCGGTGCGGGTCGATGTCCGCATCATCGCCGCAACCAACAAGGATCTGCCGCTGCTGATCGAGGATGGGCGCTTCCGCCAGGACCTCTACTACCGGCTCAACGTCGTGCCGATCGCGTTGCCGGCGTTGCGCGAACGGCGCGAGGACGTGATCCTGCTCGCACGCCATTTCCTGGAGCGGGCGGCGCAGGAGGGCCTGCCGCGCAAGGCGTTGGCCGATGATGCGGCGCAACTGCTAATGACCTATCACTGGCCGGGCAATGTGCGCGAACTGCAAAATATGATGCAGCGCCTGTCCGTCCTCAGCCGCGAAAATGTCATCACGGCCGAGATATTGCGCCATATGCTGCCGATGGATGCGATCCCGGCCGACTATGCCGCCCCGACCGATCATCTGGCGCACGCCGTTCGCGACTGGGCCAAGCGACAACTGGGCGTGGGGCTGGCCCAGCCCAATCGCGCACTGCATGATGATTTGCTGGCGGTGGTGGAGCCGATCCTGTTGCAGGAAGTGCTGGCCAGCGTCGATGGCAACCAGATTCGCGCGGCGGGACTGCTGGGCATCAATCGCAACACGTTGCGCAAGAAGCTGACCGACTACAGTCTCGATCCCATGCAGTTGCGCCTCAACGATTGATCCGCATCAGTCGCAAATCAGGACGAACCGACGGTCTGCATCGACCAGCGACAGTCCTTTGGCCAAATACTGTGTTTGAACGGGCACGGGGGTTGTTGTAACAATGCCACTATGAGCGGCGCGACCACACTCCCCAAGCGGGCATCGGCATGGCGGAGAAATCTCTCGCTATCGCTGCGCAACGGGCGACTGGCTGTATTGGTGGAAGGGGTGACTTTGGCCCTCTTCCTCGGCATGGCGGGCCTGACCTATCATATCCTTTCGGGCAGCGGCGAATCCTACACGCTGCTGACGCCGCCCATCGTCGCCCTTCTGCTGGTGGCCAATCTGGTTCCGGCCATCGCCCTGCTGATGTTGCTTGGGCGGCGCGTCGCCAAACGCCGCGCCGCCCAATCGGCCATCGGGAGTGAAGGGCAACTCCACGTTCGGTTGGTCGCCATCTTCTCCATCGTCGCCAGCGTGCCGATGCTGCTGGTGGTGATCTTTGCATCCCTGCTGTTCCAATATGGCGTGCAATTCTGGTTTTCGGACAGCGCGCGCGGCATGTTGCAAAACGCCAGCGATCTGGCGCGCGGCTATTATGAGCAGAATTTGCGCGAAGTGGGCGACGAAACCGTCACCATGTCCAGTGACCTGCGCAAGGAATTGATGGATTCGCAGGTCAGCAGCCCGCGCTTCGCCGAATATCTTCTCTATCAGGTCGTCGGGCGTAAGTTGAGCCGGGCCGCCATCATCGAGTTAGGGACGGATGGCATCGTGCGCACCGCCGCGACGGTCGATCCTGAAAATCGTCCGGCAGCGGACAAGCTCACCCCTGAAGTCATCAGACGGCTGGGGCAGGGCGAGACGATCGTCGTCCAGACCCGCAACAACCAGATCGAGGCGGTCACGCTTCTCTATCCCAAGTCCAAAATCTATCTCTACGCCGCCCGCAATGCGGACAGTTCCTCCTTCTCCAACGTCGCGCGGGCGCAGAAGGTGTTGTCGGACTATGATCTGTTCGCGGCGCAATCGCGCGCGCTTCAACTGCGCTTCAATATCGCGCTGTTCGTTGGATCGCTGCTGCTGGTCGGCATCGCCGTCTATATCGCGCTGGCCGTCGCCGACTGGATGGTGCGGCCGGTTAATCAGTTGGTGACGGCGGCGCGCAGGATCACCGCCGGCGATCTGTCGGCGCGGGTGACCGGGCCGATGGCGCGCGACGAAATCGGCACGCTGGCCGCCGCCTTCAACCGCATGACCCAGCGGCTGGAGGCGCAAACCGGCGCGCTGGTCGCGGCCAACAGCCAGCTCGACGAACGGCGCGCCTTTATCGAGGCGATCCTGTCGGGCGTCAGCGCCGGCGTATTGTCGGTCGATTTCAACGGGGTGTTGCAGTTGCTCAACAGGTCGGCCGCGGCGATTCTGGTCGACGAAGGCGACGATCTGGTCGGTCGCAACCTGGCCGAGATATCGCCCGAACTCGCCGAATTCATCGCCTCAGAGGACGGCGCGGGCATTGTTCAGGTGCGCGCCCATGGCGACCTGCGCACGCTGGCGGTCAAGCGCTCGCAGGATGCGTCGCGCCATATCCTCACCTTTGACGACATCACGCAACAACTGTCAGACCAGCGCCGCGCTGCCTGGTCCGACGTGGCGCGCCGCATCGCGCATGAGATCAAGAATCCGCTGACCCCGATCCAGCTCGCCGCCGAACGGCTGCAACGCCGCTATGCCGACGAGATCACCAGCGACAAGCCGACCTTCACTCGCCTGACCGGCACGATCGTCCGGCAGGTGGGCGACCTGCGCCGGATCGTCGACGAATTTTCCTCCTTCGCGCGGATGCCCAAGCCGGTGTTCCGGCGCGAAGCGGTGGGCGATATCGCCCGCCACGCCCTGTTCCTGCACGAAGTCGCGCATCCCGATATCCGCTTCGAATATGCCGGAGCGGACGATCTGGACATGGTTTGCGACCGGCGCCAGCTTGGACAAGCGCTCACCAATATTGTGAAGAATGCTGTCGAAGCCATTGAACCAAAAGCCGTTCCGGATGATGGTGGTCCGCGCGGTCATGTCCGTATGACATTGGTGCGGGAGGGGGATGATATTCTCATCACCGTGCGCGACGACGGTATCGGCCTGCCGCCCGAACGCGAGCGGATATTGGAACCTTATATGACGACGCGGACCAAGGGGACGGGTCTGGGCCTGGCCATCGTCAAGAAGATTGTCGAGGAGCATTTGGGGGAGATCCGCTTCGACGATGCGCAAGGGGGTGGGGCGTGCGTAACGCTGCGCTTCGCCGCGGGGGCGCTGGAAAAACTGGAAGAAGGGCAGGTTATCGCCCTGCCAAAAGGAAAAGTGACGGCCAATGGCGCTTGATATTCTGATAGTCGACGATGAAGAGGATATTCGCGATCTGGTCGCGGGTGTGCTCGAAGATGAAGGTTTCACCACCCGTACCGCCGCCAACAGCGACAGCGCGATCGACGCGCTCGATGCCCGTCGCCCCTCGCTCGTCCTGCTCGATGTCTGGTTGCAGGGATCGCGGATGGACGGGCTGGAACTGCTGGAGGAGATCAAGCGCCGGGATCCCACCGTGCCGGTGCTGATGATTTCGGGCCATGGCAATATCGACACCGCCGTCGCGGCGATCCGTAAGGGCGCGGCCGACTTCATCGAAAAGCCGTTCGAGGCCGACCGACTGCTTCACCTCGTGTCGCGCGCGACCGAAACGGAGCGGCTGCGTCGGGAAAACCAGGTGTTGCGCGCCCGTTTCGGCCAGGATGACGAACTGACTGGCTCATCGGCGTCGATCAACGGCGTGCGCGCCACGATAAAAAAGGTCGCCGGCACTGGCAGCCGCGTCCTCATCTCCGGCCCCGCGGGCGTCGGCAAGGAAGTCGCCGCGCGGATGCTCCACAGTTGGAGCGGCCGTGCTGATTCGCCCTTCATCATCGTCGCTGCGGCACGGATGGACCCGGATCGCGTCGAAGAGGAATTGTTCGGCGTCGAAGACCCCAGCGGCCTCGTCCGCCCCGGTTTTCTGGAACAGTCCCATGGCGGCACGCTGTATCTGGACGAGATCGCCGACATGCCGATCACGACGCAAGGCAAGATATTGCGCGTCCTGACCGACCAGAGCTTTACCCGCGTCGGCGGGCAGCGCGTGGTGAAGGTGGACGTCCGCGTCATTTCCTCGACCGCGCTGGACCTGGCCGGAGAGATAGAGGAACGCCGCTTCCGCGAGGATCTCTTCTACCGCCTCAATGTCGTGCCGCTGGCGATCCCGCCTTTGTCCGAACGGCGCGACGATATCCCGCCATTGGTCGAACATTATCTCGCCCGCTTCGCCGCCGAACGCCGCGTGCCGCCGCCGGAAATCGCCAGCGACGCCATGGCCGCGCTCCAGGCCAATGAATGGCCGGGCAATGTTCGCCAATTGCGCAACGTCATCGAACGCACGATGATCCTGGCGCCGGGCGACCGGATCGGGCGGATCGAACTCGACATGCTGCCGCCTGAACTCACCAGCGGCGGCGGCGGGGAGGGGATGGGCCAATCCGCGATCATGGGCGCGCCGCTGCGCGAGGCGCGCGAAAGTTTCGAGCGGGAATATCTGCGCATCCAGATTCGCCGTTTTTCCGGCAACATCTCCCGCACCGCGACCTTCATCGGCATGGAGCGGTCTGCGCTGCACCGCAAACTCAAGCTGCTGGGCATTACCGACGGCAAGGATTAGTCCCGTCTCGCCAATCGATTGCCGAACTTTGGCCAAAGCGCATCTGCGCCATGGACGCTCCTTCGCAATTGCGATAGGATTGCACCGCTCCCGACAAGCGGGGGCGGGCAAGACACCCTGCTTAGGGTGCGAGAGCGGGTAACGTCCCGCCAAGAATAAAGGACTGGCGACGACCATGGCCGACAAAGTGAACAACCTTCAGGATATCTTCCTCAACAGCCTGCGCAAGACCAAGACCCCGGTGACCATGTTCTTGGTCAAGGGCGTCAAGTTGCAGGGCATCATCACCTGGTTCGACAATTTTTCCGTGCTGCTGCGCCGCGATGGCCAGTCGCAGCTGGTCTACAAACATGCGATCTCCACCGTCATGCCGGCCCAGTCGATGGACCTGACCGATCTGCGCAAGGCCAGCGATGGCAACGGCAAGGGGAAGCTGCTCCAGGAAATCTTCCTGTCGGCCGTCCGCAAATCCGGCAGCCCGGTGACGATGTTCCTGGTGAATGGAGTCATGCTCCAGGGTGAAATCGCGGCCTTCGACCTGTTCTGCATGTTGCTCGAACGCGACGGCATGGTCCAGCTCGTCTACAAACATGCCATCTCGACGGTCCAGCCGCTCCATGCGCTCGATCTCAGCGGCGAGAATGAACAGGACGATTGATCGCTTTTCCTGTCCGATAGATTAAAGCCGTGCTCCCGTGTACGCGGCAGCCCAGGTCCGCGATCAGGACTGGGCTCCCGCCTGCGCGGGAGCATGTTGCATTGTAAGGCGTTATACTTCCATGGCCATATTCAATCGCGATTCCGATGACGAAGTGGCGCGCGGCGCGCGCGCCATCGTCGTCCATGCCGAAACGCACAATGGGGCCAATTCCTCTATAGACCGCCGGGACAGCGACGCGCGGCTGGAGGAAGCGCGCGGGCTTGCCCTCGCGATCGGCATCGACGTGCGCGCGTCCCAGGCGTTTCGCGTGCGCGACCCCAAGCCCGCCACCTTGTTTGGCAGCGGACAGGTCGATCAGATCGCGACCCTGGCGCGGCAGGAGGAGGCCGACCTCATCATCGTCGACAACAGCCTGTCGCCGGTGCAGCAAAGCAATCTGGAAAAAGCCTGCGAGGCCAAGGTCATCGACCGGACCGGGCTGATCCTCGAAATCTTTGGCGAACGCGCCGCCACCAATGAAGGCCGGCTCCAGGTCGAACTCGCCCATCTCGATTATCAGGCGGGCCGGCTCGTGCGCAGTTGGACCCATCTTGAGCGGCAACGCGGCGGCTTCGGCTTCCTTGGCGGTCCGGGCGAAACCCAGATCGAAGCGGATCGCCGCATGATCCGCGACCGCATGGCCAAAATCCGCAAGGAACTGGATCAGGTCACCCGCACCCGCGGCCTGCATCGCGCCCGCCGCCAGCGCGCGCCTTGGCCGGTGATCGCACTCGTCGGCTATACCAACGCCGGAAAATCCACGCTTTTCAACCGGATGACCGGGGCTGACGTCATGGCGGAAGACTTGCTCTTCGCCACGCTCGATCCTACTATGCGCCAGATCGCCCTGCCGGGCCTGGACAAGGCGATCCTGTCCGACACCGTCGGCTTCGTATCCGATCTGCCCACGCAATTGATCGCCGCGTTCCGCGCGACGCTGGAGGAGGTGCTGTCGGCCGACCTCATCGTCCATGTCCGCGACATCGCCCATCCCGATAGCGATGCGCAGCGCGACGATGTGCTCGACGTGCTGGGCGAACTGGGCGTTGCCGGCGAAGCGGCGCTGGATCGTGGGGTAGGGGATCCGGATGCGCCGCCGATCCTGGAGGCCTGGAACAAGCTCGACCTGCTCAGCGAAGAAAACGCCGCGCTCGCCCGCGAAACCGCGTCCCGACGCGATGATGTCGTGATCCTCTCTGCCTTGACCGGGCAAGGGGTGGACATGCTCCAGCGCACCATCAGCGACTGCATGACCCGCGGCGCGAAAGTCTATGGCCTGCGCGTGCCCGTGTCGGACGGCGCCACGGTCGCCTGGCTCCACGAACATGGCGAAGTCCTGTCGACCATCGTCGAAGATGAGGAAAGCCGCGTTGATGTCCGCCTGTCGGACGCCGCCTTCGCCCGCTACGCAAAGCGAAGCGAAGGCTAGTCTCGGCGCGGCTTCTTTACGCCAGCGCCTTTTCAACCACGGCGATGGCCTGATCCAGCGGCTTGGCGCGGTCGCAATCGCTACCGCATTTTTCCTGCTGGTTGCGCAGCTTGCCCAATATGTCCTGCGCGGCGTCGCGGTTGCCCAGGCGAATTTCCGCCAGCGCCAGCCCTGACATCGCACCGGGATAGCCGTTCCGCCCGCGATACAAGCTTTGTTCGAAATATCGCCGCGCGCCCGTCGCATCGCCCAGCCCAAGTCTGGCGACACCCTTGAGGAACCGGACCTGCCGGCTGCTCGTCCTGCCGACCAGGTTCGTCAGCACACCGTCGGCCTGCGCATAGTTGCCCGATGCGATCAGACGCTGCGCGCGGCTCACATCGTTATACGCACCGCCATTGACGCTACGGAAATTATCGGGACAATAGCCGGTGATCGGGCCGCTCATCGGCGTTGGAAAGTTGGTGGTAATACCGCTAATGCCGTGATTTTGAGCATAGGCGGGAGCGGCTATGGCGGCGCATAAGGGCAGAAGGATCGTCAAACGCATGGCTTTTCCTCCATCTTTATAAGAAAAAGCTATAATCGGTGCAGGACCTTGTCAAATATAAGTTTCAAGTCCGAACCTTATCCAGCTCATGTCTTTGCCCGTGAAACAGGGGGCCTTCAGGCGGATTTTTCCTGCTGCTTGGCGCGCTGCCACAGCGCTTCCTTATCATCCAAGGCCAAGGACGCGAAGCGATTGCCCGCCATGCCCTCCATGGCGCGAAAACGGCGATCGAACTTCCTGTTCGCCTTGCGCAGAGCCGTTTCGGGGTCAACTTTCAGATGGCGTGCGAAGTTGACCACGGCGAACAACAGGTCGCCAATCTCTTCCTCACGCTCATCCTGCGTGGCCGCTTCACGCACTTCGTCCAGTTCCTCGATGATCTTGTCGATCACGCGGACCGTGTCGGGCCAGTCGAAGCCTGTGCGGGCG
Source organism: Sphingobium cupriresistens LL01 (assembly GCF_001046645.1). Taxonomy (NCBI): domain Bacteria; kingdom Pseudomonadati; phylum Pseudomonadota; class Alphaproteobacteria; order Sphingomonadales; family Sphingobiaceae; genus Sphingobium; species Sphingobium cupriresistens. The sequence goes on along the minus strand of NZ_KQ130434.1, from coordinate 1,517,612 downwards.
GCGCGCTTCTGCAATTTTTCGGCGCGCAGCAGTGCGGGCAGGGCGATCGCGACTCCGGCCAGCGCACTGGGATCCGGCTCCTTCTCCGCGCGCTCGGCCGCCTTGATCGTTTCCCATTGGGCATGGCCATCCTCGCGCCGCGCGCCTTCCGCAAAGACATGGGGATGACGACGGATCATCTTTTGCGTGATGCCGTCGATCACATCCTGCATCGCAAAATGCCCGGCCTGTTCAGCGATCCGGCTGTGGAAAGCGACCTGAAGCAGCAGATCGCCCAATTCGTCGCGCAACGCATCCATGTCCGCGCGTTCGATCGCGTCCGCCACCTCATAGGCTTCCTCGATCGTATAGGGTGCGATCGATGCGAAATCCTGCTCGATGTCCCAGGGGCATCCGGTGTCGGGATCACGCAACCGCGCCATGACGTCGGCAAGCGGCATGATGTCGGCGGGGCTGGCTTTGCTCATATCGGACCTGATCGCTGTGGAAGGCTGGCCGTGCGATAGGGCGTACGCACGTCTCTGGCCAGTCCAATATAAGTACGATAATATATATTATGTTAAAAATATGCTGTCGCCGCGATCGCGTACAGCTGTCCAACTCGCCGTCGCATTCGCAACGCATCTGCCCTTCAATCCTCGCGGATCAGGCTGTGCTTGGCCGTGTCGCGCATCTTCACATAGACGATCAGCGATATGGCGATCATCACCGTGACATAGATATAGAATGCCTGCTCCACGCCCGCCTGCTTGAACCACAACGCAACCAGTTCCGCCGTTCCACCGAACAGCGTATTCGCCAGCGCGTAAGGCAGCGCCACGCCCAGCGCCCGGATATGCGCGGGAAACAGTTCGGCCTTCACCACCGCGTTGATCGACGTATAGCCGGTCACGATCACAAGGCCGGCCATCACCAGCAGCCCCGCGACCAGCGGGTCTTTCGTCACCGCCAGCGTCGCGAAGATCGGATAAGTGCACAGGACGCCCATGACGCCAAAGCCGATCATCAGCGGCTTGCGCCCGATCCGGTCGGACAAGGCGCCCGCGACCGGCTGCAACAGCATGAAGACAAACAGCGTCGCCGCATTGATCTGCGACGCGACTTCGCGGCTCAGGCCGCTGGTATTGACCAGGAACTTCTGCATGTAGATGCTGTAGGCGTAGAAGGCGATCGTGCCGCCCGCCGTCAGCAGCATCACCGTCAGCGTCTCGCGCGGATGGTTGGTGATGAGTTCCACGAACCCCGATTTCGGCGCGCCCGCCGCCTTGGCCACCGCAAAGCTCTGCGTCTCGGCCAGCCCGCGCCGCAGCCAGAACACGATAACCGCCAGCAGCCCGCCGATGAAGAAGGGTATGCGCCATCCCCAGGCGTCGAGTTGCGCTTCGGTCAGCGTCGCCTGCAACAGCAAAAGCACGCAGATCGCGACCAACTGCCCCGCGATCAGCGTCACATATTGGAAGCTGGAAAAGAAGCCGCGCCGGTTCTTCCCTGCCATTTCCGACAGATAGGTCGCGCTCGCGCCATATTCGCCGCCGATCGACAATCCCTGCATCAGCCGCGCCAGCACCAGCATCAGCGGCGCGGCGACTCCGATCGTTTCATAACCCGGCGTCACCGCGATCAGCAGCGACCCCGCGCACATCAGCGCCACTGACAGCGTCAGGCCGCTCTTGCGCCCATGGCGGTCGGCATAGACGCCCATCAGCCATGCCCCGATTGGCCGCATCAGGAAGCCGACGGCGAAGATGCCCGCCGCGCTCAGCAGTTGCGCTGTGCGATCCTCGCTAGGGAAGAAATGCGGCGCGAAATAGAGAGTGAAGGCGGCGTAGGCATACCAGTCATACCATTCCACCAGATTGCCGGTGGACCCGCCGATAATGGCCTTGAGCCGCTGGGCCTGCGTCGGCGCGCCCGTCTCGATCGAAGCGATCATGGCGTCAGCACCATGGCGCCGTCTTGGACGCCCCAGCTTTTCAGGCGCGACAGCATGTTCATGCCGATGACATTGACCTCCCCAAATGTGGGTGACACGACCACGGGAAGATCGCTTGTCGAAATGGGACCGATAGATAGCGTGGCGATGCTCGACCGCTTGGCCGACACCTTGCCGTTGGCGGTGGTCATGATGACGCCCGGTTCGCCGACATCATAGTTCAGGCCGGCGGCGCGCGCCGTATTTTCGGACAGGGCGGTGATCGTCGCGCCGCTGTCGATCAGGAAACGGGCGGTCGTGCCGTTGATCGACGCCTCGACCCAATAATGGCCGTCCGGCGCGACCGGGATGCGCAGCGCCTGCCCCTCGGTCCGCGCCCTGGGCAGCGCCGCCGGCGCTTCGTCTGGGGCGACGACGTCCCCCTCCTCCGCCCAGCGTCCGGTCAGATACCCCTGGCTCTGGCCGAATTTGAACAGGCCGAGCAGCCCGGCGAAGATCGCGACCCACAGCAACGCCATGCGCAACAGGCTGCCCCAGGCCATGTGCCGCCCGACCAGCGCGGACCCGACCAGGACGAGCGCCAGCACATACCAGATGGTCGATGCCGCCTGATCCGTGCCGTCCATCAGGCCCGCTGCTCGTTCGCATCCAGTTGCACCACCATGCCGTCATAGCCCGGCTCGACGCCCTTGGGCAGCGTGCGACACAATGTCGCATAATCCATGCTCTGGTCCATATGGGTCAGGATCGCGCGGCCGGGCCGGGTGGCCGCGATGCCATCCAGCGTCAGCGCCAGATGCGGATGAGTCGGATGCGGCTTGGTCCGCAATGCATCCACAACCCAGATGTCCAGCCCGTCATACAGCGCCAGCATGTCCGGCGTCAGCGCATGGAAATCCGTGGCATAGCCGACCGACCGACCGCCATGGCTGAAGCGAAATCCGGTGGAAAAAATGTCGCCATGGGGCTGGTCGACGCAGGCGATGTCGATGTCGCCGATCCGCAACCCGTCGGGTAGGATATGAGGCTGGATCGTCGGGTGGTAACCGTTGCGCCCCTCAAAGGCATAGGCAAATCGTTCCGACAGCAGCTTGAGCGTCTGCGCTCGTGCATAGCCGGGAACGGGCGTGCGGCGATGATGGAAGAGCTGGCGGACGTCGTCGATGCCATGGCTGTGGTCGGCATGGTCGTGCGTCCACAATATCGCATCGATCTGGATGACGTCGGCGGCCAGCAACTGCGCGCGCATGTCGGGCGAGGTATCCACCAGAATGCGCGTGGTCGGGCTTTCCACCAGGATGGACACGCGCGTCCGCCGGTTCTTCGGCTCGGCGGGATCGCATGTCCCCCAGTCATTGCCGATCCGCGGCACCCCGGACGATGTGCCGCTGCCCAGGATCGTGAGCGTCAGGCTCATGCGACCTTGCTGAACAAGGCGCGGAAATTGGCGGAGGTCGCCGCCGCGAGTTCTTCAATGCTCTCGCCGCGCAGATTGGCCAGGAATTTGGCGGTGTCGGCAACGAAGGCGGGTTCGCACGGTCGTCCGCGATGCGGCACCGGCGCCAGGAAGGGCGAATCCGTCTCCACCAGCAACCTGTCGAGCGGCAGCCGCGCCGCCGTCTCCTGCAAATCCTTCGCGCTCTTGAACGTCACGATGCCCGAAATGCTGATGTAGAAGCCCAGTGCCATCGCCGCATCGGCAAAGGCGCCGCTGGCGGTGAAGCAATGGATAACGCCGGTGAAGCTGCCCTGCCCCATCTCGTCGCACATGATGCTGAGCGTATCCTCCTCCGCATCGCGGGTATGGACGATCAGCGGCAGGCCGGTGTCCCGCGCCGCGACGATATGCGACCGGAAGCTCTTCTGCTGCCGATCGCGGTCGCTATGGTCATAATAATAGTCGAGGCCCGTCTCGCCGATGCCGGCCACGCGGGGATGCGCCGCCCTCTCCACCAGCTTGGCGGTGTCGATATGGGGATGTTCGTCCGCCTCATGCGGGTGGATGCCGACCGTCGCCCATACGTCCGGCTCGCGGATCGCGGTGCCCAGCACATCGTCCCACTCGCTTTCGCGCGTCGCGATATTGAGCATCAGGTCGACGCCAGCGGCCCGCGACCGTTCCAGCACATTGGCCTGATCCTCGATCAAGCCCTTGTAATTGAGGTGACAATGGCTGTCGATCAGCATGGGATCAGGCGACCTCCGCCGGCAGTTCGAGGCGCGGGAACAGCGGCTTGGGCGCGGCCAGCACGAAATCGCTCTCCGCCAGCGCCGAATACCAATGATCGCCGATCGCGTCATAGCTGCGCTTGTCCTGCGGTACGCCCATATGATCCAGCAGCGCGCTCGCGCTCGCCGGGATGACCGGCAGGATGCCGACCGCCAGTTGGGCGATGGCGATATAGAGGGTCGCCAGCACCGTCTCCATCCGCTCGGCATCGGTCTTGCGCAACGCCCATGGCGCCTGCGCATCGATATATTGGTTGCAGGCGAAACAGGCGCGCAACCATGCCTCGATCGCCACGCTGGGCGCCAGTTCGGCGAAGGCGGCGGGCATGTCGGTGCGGATCGTCTTGTCGAGCAGCGCGAGCAACTCCCCATCAGCCGCATCATGACCGTGGATCATGGGCAGGCGGCCATCCAGATTCTTCGCGATAAAGCTCAACGTCCGCTGCGCCAGATTGCCGAAGGCATTGCCCAGATCGCTGTTGGAGCGCTGGACGATCGCTTCCGCGCTATAACTGCCATCATTGCCGAAGGTCACTTCGGACAGCAGGAAATAGCGCAACTGATCCACGCCGAAGCGATCGGCCAATTCCATCGGATCGGCGACATTGCCGACCGACTTGGACATTTTCTCGCCCCGGTTGAGCAGGAAGCCGTGACCGAAGACCTGTTTGGGCAAAGGGAGGTTCGCGCTCATCAGGAAAGCCGGCCAATAGACCGCATGAAAACGCACGATATCCTTGCCGATAATATGCGTGATATCGCCGCCCTCGGCCCAATAGCGCGCCATCCGATCGGCATCGTCAGGATAGCCGCAGCCGGTGAGGTAATTGGTCAGCGCATCGACCCACACATACATGACATGGCCGTCCGATCCCGGCACCTTCACGCCCCAATCGAAACTGGTGCGCGATACGCTGAGGTCCGACAGGCCACCTTCGACAAAGCGCAAAATTTCGTTGCGGCGGCTGTCAGGCCGGATGAAATCGGGCTGGCTTTCATAGAGCGCCAGCAACCGGTCCTGATAGGCCGACAGGCGGAAGAACCAGCTCTCTTCGACCGTCCATTCGACCGGCGTATTCTGGGGCGACAGCTTGACGCCCCCCTCCCCGTCGGTGATTTCCTTCTCGTCGTAAAAAGCTTCGTCGCGGACCGAATACCAGCCTTCATAGCGGCCCAGATACAGGTCGCCATTGGCCTCCATCGCCTGCCAGATCGCCTGGCTGGCGCGATGATGATCCGGCTCGCTGGTGCGGATGAAACGATCATGGCTGATATTCAGCCTCTCGTTCATCACCTTGAAATAGCCCGCCATTTCATCAGCCAGTTCACGCGGTTCGATGCCGCGGTCGCGCGCCGTCTGGGCCATTTTCAGCCCATGTTCGTCGGTGCCGGTCTGAAAGAAGACGTCGCGGCCCATCATCCGCTGGAACCGGGCGACCGCATCGGTGGCGATCACTTCATAGGCGTGGCCGATATGCGGACGGCCATTGGGATAGGAAATGGCGGTGGTGATGGTGAAGGGCTTGGACATGGCCTCTCCCTAGCCGCTGATCCGCGCCCCGCAAAGCCGCTTTATGCGCGCTCTTGCGCCAGCGCCGCGACATGCCCGGCCAGTTCGAAAACCACCCCCGCCGGATCGAGCGACAGGATCACCGCGCCACCCGCCAGATGCCGGGCCTTTTCCCAATGGTCCAGCGCCGTGCCCAGCGCCGGTCCATGGCGAGTCCGCGCCGCCTGCGCGATGAAGGCGGGCGCGCGTTCCAGAAAGGCTTCATAGCGCGGCTTGGCGGATTTCAGCGCCAGCGCCTTGGCCAACGCCAGCCGCTGGCGATTGCCCGGATCGCCCTGCGTCGCCAGCGCGGTCAGCGCCTGTTCGATCTCCGACAGGTTCAGGCCCGCATAGCGCAGCGCCTGCCCCGGCGATCCCTCGCCCGCACGCACCAGCGCATCCATTTCCTGCGGCGACAGCGTATCGTCCGTCGCTTTCAGCACCGTACGCATCGTCGCCGCATCCAGCGGATCGAAGCGCAACGTGCGGCAGCGCGACCGGATCGTCGGCAGCAATCGCCCCGGCGCATGGCTGACCAGCAGGAATACCATGTCCGCCGGGGGTTCCTCCAGCGTCTTGAGCAGCGCATTGGCCGCGCCCCGCTCCAGATCGTCGGCGCTGTCGACCACCACCAGACGGCGTGGCGACAGCGACGGGGCCGACTGGGTCAGCCGTTGCAATCCCCGCACCTGATCGACACTGATGTTGCGTGCGGTGACGCCATCCTTTTCCAGCGGCGCCAGTTCGGCATAGTCGGGATGCGCGGACGCTTCGATCATGCGACGGGTCTGGTGGTTTTCCGGGACGGACAGCCCCTCCGCATCGATCGACGGCCCGGCGGCCTCGGCCAGCAGCCGCATCGCCAGCGCGCGCGCGAAACTGCCCTTGCCTATGCCCCTGGGACCGGAAAGAATCCAGCCATGATGCATCCGTCCGCTCTGCGCGGCGGCCATCAGCGTGCGGGCCTGCGCGTCATGGCCCAACAACAAAATGGTCATGGCAGCAAGTCTTCGATCGCGTCGAGCAGCCGCAGCGTTACGATCTCGGCCGGGCCGGAGGCGTCGATCGCATGGACGCGCGCGCCTTCCTCCAGCGCGAAGCGGCTGAAGGCATCGGCCACGGCGCGGTGGAAATCGCTCGCCCGCCCGCCGATCCGGTCTTCGGCATCGCCGTCGCGCGCCTTGGCCCGCCCAGTCGCCTCGCCTTCGGGCAGCGTGAGCAGCAAGGTGCGATCGGGCAAAAACCCGTCGCTGCCGATCCGATGGAGCGTCAATATATCGGCGTCGGTCAACGCGCCCTGCCCCTGATAAGCGCGGCTCGAATCGAGAAACCGGTCGGACAGCACCCAAGCGCCCCGCGCCAGTGCCGGACGTATCGTCTTTTCGATATGATCGGCCCGCGCCGCCGCGAAAAGCAGCGCTTCGGCGCGCGCGCTCCAGCGATCGGCGCCGCCGGTCAGCAGCAGCGCTCGGATCGCCTCCGCCCCTTCGCTGCCGCCCGGCTCGCGTGTTTCGACCACGTCCTGCCCGCGCGCGCGCAGGGCTGCGGCCAGCGCGCGCAACTGTGTCGATTTGCCCGCGCCCTCGCCGCCTTCCAGCGTGATGAACCGCCCTGCTATCAAGCGAAGAGCGACTTCATGCCGTTCCACAGCCGGCCGAAAAAGCCCGCTTCCGCGACATCTTCACCGGCGACCAGCGGCATGATCTGCGGCGGGGTGTCCGGTGTCTGAACGATCATCTGGGCGATCTGCTGGCCCTTGGCGATCGGCGCCTTGATCGGGCCGGTATAGACCACCTTCACCTGCACATTGGCTGACGCCGTGCCCGGCAGGGTCACGGCCAAATTCTGCGGCGCGACCAGCGATACGCTCGTCGCGCTGCCCAATTGCACGGTCGCCGTTTCGACCTTCTGGCCCTTCTTGAACAGCGGCTGCGCCTTCCACGCCTTGAAGCCCCAATCCATGAAGCGGACCGATTCGCTGATGCGGCCGTTAAAGCTGGTCAAGCCAGCGATGACCATCACCAGACGGCGACCATTCTGCTCTGCCGATCCGGTAAAGCCGAAGCCCGCCTCTTCGGTATGACCAGTCTTCAAGCCGTCGGCTCCGTCGATCTTGCCCAGGATAGGGTTGCGATTGCCCTGCGCAATGTCCGCGCCGCCCATCGTCTTGCCCCAGGTGAAGGACCGGGTGGCGTAGAATTTCTTGTAGAGGTCGGGCGTTTCCTCGATCGTCGCCTGCGCCAGCTTGGCCAGGTCCTCGGCGGTGACATAGGTCACGCCTTCATCCGGCCAGCCATTGCTGGTGCCGAAATGGCTGTTTTTCAGGCCCAACCGCTTGGCTTCTTCGTTCATCGCGGCGACGAAGGCCTGTTCGGTGCCGGAAATCCCCTCCGCCAGCACGACGCAGGCGTCATTGCCCGACAGGGTGACGATGCCGTGTAGCAGATTTTCGACCGACACCTGCTCGCCGACGGACAGGAACATGGTCGATCCGGCCTGCGGGCCATGCCATTGCTTCCAGGTTTCCGGGCGCACGGTGAATTTGGTGTCGAGTTTCAATTCGCCTTTTTGGATCAGACGGAAGGCGACATGCGCCGTCATCATCTTCGCCATGGAAGCGGGCGGTATCCTCGTCTCGCCGCCCTTGTCGTACAGCACCGCGCCCGACGACAGATCCTTCATATAAGCGATCGGCGCTTCGGTGGTGTAGGGCGGTGCGGCGGCGATCAGCGGCTGGGCCAGCAGCCCGACGGCAAGGAGGACTGCAACGCTTTTCTTCATGGGACAACTGCCTTCGGACAAGTGGAATCGCTCTTCAACTGCGACGTCTATCGCGCGTCATTAGCCATGATACGGCTATTCTCAAAGCCTTTGGCGGCCGCGTGGCGAACTCCGGTCTGCGCCGCCTGCTGCGTGGCATAGGGGCCAAGCCGCACGCGCCATATGCCGTCACCCGACGCGACGTGCGCGCCCAGCCTCTTTGCGAGCGAATCAGCGCGAGCCTGCGAGGAGAAGGCCCCGACCTGCACCACATAGCCGCCGGTCGTGGGCGGCGCGGGCGTCGGCCTGGGCGCTGGCTTGGCTGGTTGCGCGACGAGTTTGGGCGCGGGCGTGTCGAAATCCGCGCCAGGGCGGCCGGCGCTGACAGGCTTGGCCGCAGCCGGCCTGGGCTTTGCCGCAGCCATGCGTGTGGACGCTGCTGGCCGCACCGGACCGAGCTTCTCCCGCAGCACCTTTAGCAAGGCGGCGGGCGTTTCCAACCGTTCGGCCGCCTGGCCGTGGCCGCGCAGCACCGCGCGTTCCTGATCGGGCGGATTGACCCGCCGCACCCGCACCGCCGCTATCCCCGCGACGCCCAGTTGCGCGGCCGCGCCCGGCGTCAGCGCGATCAACTGGTCGTTGCGCATCGGTCCGCGATCATTGACCCGCACCAGGATCGTCCGCCCGCTGTCCAGCGCCGTCACCTCGACATAGCTGGGCAAGGGCAAGGTCTTGTGCGCCGCCGTGATGGCGGAAGGCATGAACGCCTCGCCCGTTGCGGTCGAACCGCCCCGACTGCCATCCTCGATGGCGCCGGCATAGCCGACCTCGTCATAGGAGGCGGGATCGGCCGGCGTGTATGTGACGCCACCCACCGCATAAGGCGGCTCCAGCGGGATCGGCGTATCGCCTGCCATAGCGACCGAACCGGCCTGCTGCGGCTGCGCCGCACACGCGCCTCCTCCGATCAGCGCCAGCATTATGGCGGTCCCGAACAGCCCCTTATTGTTTAACAGCATCCGCCAGCAATCCCACCGACAAGGCATAGAAGTTGGAGCAATTATAATCCAGGATCGCCCGATAATTGCCGGTCAGCAGATAGGCGGTCTTGCCCGGCCCATCGGGTTCCAGCAGCGTCGCCAGCATATTGTCCGCGGGCCACACGCCATTGGCGGGAAACAGCCCCAGCTTGCGCCATTCCGCCATAGTCAGCCAGCGGCTGTGCCGGTTGAACACCCGCGGGCACCGCGCTGGCTCGGTCTTGGCCGCCACGGCGGCGCGGTTGAAGCTTGCCGGCACATTGACCGCCACGCCCCAGGGCTGGCCCTTGCGCCATCCCGACTGGACGAAATAATTGGCGATCGACGCCAGCGCATCGGCCTCGCTGGTCCAGATGTCCGCCTTGCCGTCCCCGTCGCCATCCTTGGCGAGGCGCAGATAGACCGACGGCAGGAATTGCGGATAACCCGTCGCCCCGGCCCAACTGCCGACCAGCCGGCTCCGCGGCACGCCATTGTCCAGCATCTTGAGCGTAGCGAGCAATTCCGGCTCGAACAGCGCGCGCCGCCGCCCTTCATGCGCCAGCGTCGCGAGCGACCGGATCAGGTCGAAATCGCCGGTATAACTGCCATAATTGGTTTCATGGCCGTAGATGGCGACCATGATCTCTTCCGGTACGCCCGTCTCCGCCTCGATCCGGGCCAGGCGCGCCCGGTTCGCCTGATAGACGGTCCGCCCCCGGCCGATCCGCGCCGCATCGACATGCTGGCGACGATAGGGTTCGAAATTGGGGATGGGCGAATAGGCGCCGCCGCCGGGCTGGCTCTGGTCGAGTTGAACGACGCGTGGATTGATGGTCAGCGATGGAAAAACACTGTCCAGCGTCGCGTCGCTTATGCCCATGGCCCGCGCCTTGGGCCGCAGGCTTTCCAGATAGGCCCGGAAATCCGCCCCCTCCTGCGCCTGTGCCGGCCCCACGGCCATGCCTCCGGCGGCGATGGTGGCAAGGCCCAGCAAAAAAGACAGGACGGGTGAACGCAAAGAATCCCTCATGCCCCCGTTGTTGCACAGGCGGGGCGGCAGGTGAATCCCCTTAATGCTCGGTCGGGTCGCTTAAGGCGACGAACGGAGAAAGCGACGATTTCCACTTGGCATCGCCGCCCGGCGCGCTAGGAAGCGAGCCAACGGAAGTGTGGCCGAGTGGTTTAAGGCAGCGGTCTTGAAAACCGCCGTGGGTGTAAGCTCACCGTGGGTTCGAATCCCACCGCTTCCGCCAAATGCTGTCGGCTATCGTCGGGAGTTGCAGCCGCGTCTGAACTTCGTACCTTGATGGCTGGCGCACATGTCCATGTGCTGGGCTCTGCACCGGGAGCCTGCCTCCCTACCGGCCCCGCGCCCTATGTGCTGATGGCCGTCAACGGCAGCTTCCTGCCCTGGCCGACCCTGGTCCCTGACGTCGTGCTGCTCAACGGACATACCGTCGTGTCTGATAATCCGGCGCAGCAGATGACGCGCAGCCTGATGCGCGGCCGACATGCGACGCATGTGCTGGCCATCGCCGACATGGCCAGCCTCGACGCTTTCGCTACGATTGGCCTGGGCTGGGATTCGATAGAGGCAATGGACCGCGCGGCCCGGCAAAGGGCCTGCGAGCAGGCGACAGGGCTGCGCTTTCGCGGTGATCGCGGCGATCGCATCCCTTCGTCCGGCGTCACGGCCCTGTGCATCGCCATCGACGCTGGCGCCACGGGCGTGACATTTTCCGGCATCAGCATGGAAGGGGGGTATAGCTATGCGCCGGGCGATCATGCGCGCAAACATATCGACGTCGATCGGCGGGCGCTACAAGCGCTGGGCCTCAATCCAGACCAACTGGACCCCACCCTTATTCGACAGGTTCCAATCGGGACGGGCTGAATGGCCGGCTATGCCTATCCCCCCTCGCCATCCGTCCGCAGCCGATAGCCGATACCCGGTTCGTTGCCGATGATCCGCGGCCGTTGCGGATCGTCCTCCAGCTTGTGGCGCAGCGTGCGGACCAGCACGCGCAGATATTCGACATGATGCTCGACCTCGCGCGGCCACACCTGCGCCATGATCTGGCCATGGGTAATGACGCGGCCGGGGAATTTCGCCAACTGGACCAGCACGCCATATTCCTTGGGCGTCAGATGCACTTCATGGCCGCTCTTGCGCACCATCCGCGCCAGCAGGTCGATCTCCACATCGCCCGCCTTGACCGTCGACACCCCCCCCTCGCGCGTCAGCCGGTTGCGCAGCGCGACGCGCAGCCGCGCCAGCAATTCGTCGGTGTCGAACGGCTTGGTCAGATAATCGTCGGCGCCCAGATCCAGCGCCGCCACCTTCTGCTCGGTCGCCTCGCGCGCCGACACGACCACCAGCGTAGCGTCGGACCGCTGCTTGATCAGCGGCACCAGTTCCAGCCCGTCCCGATCGGGCAGGCCCAGGTCCAGGATGACGATATCGGGCGACGCCTCGTGCAGCAGGTCGAGCGCCGCGCGCGCATTTTGCGCCTCCACTGTCTCATAATCGGCACGGGCGAGCGCGCTGTGAATCAATCGACGGATATGCAGTTCGTCGTCGACGATCAGCACTTTATGGCGTGTGGTCATGGTCGCTCGTCCTGGGGCATGTCCTTGATTATGCAATCTTCGGGGATGCGGATGGTGAAACAGGCGCCCGGCGGATCAGCGGCATTGGCGGCCTGCGCGGTCGATCCCATGGCCTCGGCGAACCCCTTGACGATGGCGAGGCCCAGGCCGGTGCCATGTTTGGCGCGGTCGTTCCCCTCGATGCGGGTGAAACTGTCGAATAGCCGATATTCGGCGCCCGGCGGGATGCCCGGCCCCTGGTCGATCACCGACAGCAGCAGCGCGTCGGCGGTGCGAGCGCCGCGGATCGTGACGGGCGTGCCGGGATCGCCATAGCGCCCGGCATTGTCGAGCAGGTTGAGGAGGATATGGTGCAGCAACACCGGATCGACCCGGACCAGCGGAATGTCGGGCGGAATGTCGACCTTGACCTCTCGCCCGGCCAGCGTCTGGCGGCTGTCCTGCACCGCACTGGCGACAGCGTCGAACAGGTCGGTCGCCTCGATCCGCATCGGCAGCGCGCCGGCCTCGACCCGCGCCATGTCCAGCAGGTTGGCGACGAAGCGATTGAGCCGCAGCGCTTCCCCTTCGATCAGTTCGGCCAGCGGTAGAGCATGATCCCGGCGCAATTCCTGCGCCGCCGACAATATGGTGGTCAGCGGGGTGCGCAGGTCGTGACTGACCGACGACAGCAGCGCCGCGCGCAGCCGGTCGCGCTCGCGCACATGGCGCACGTCCAGCATCTGTTCTTCCAGCGCCATCCGATCGAGCGCGATCGCCGCTTGGTCGAGCAGGCTGATGAGCAGCGGCATCTGGTCGGGGCGCAGCGCCAGCCCGGCGTCGTCGCGCGCGATGCCAAGCACCCCCAGCACGCCCCGCTGGGTATGGAGCGGATGGAACAGCCAGTCGGACGCGGTCAGGGTCGATGATCCGCGGCCCGCGGGCTGGACATTGTCCATTGCCCATTGCGCCGCCGCCTTCTCGATCTGCTCCATCCGGTCTTCGGGCGGAAAGGCGGCGCGCAAGGTCGGCCCAACGGCGGACGAGGTCAGCAGCACGGTGCGCACGTCCAGCAACCGGGCGATTTCGGCGCAGACGCCCTGCATCAATTCCTCTTCGCTGGCCGCGACGGTCAGGTGGCGGGAAAAGCCCGCCAGCGCCGCATTCTGCCGCGCGCTCTCGCCCGCAAGATTGGCTTGCGCCCGCACACCCGCGGCAAATTGCGCGGTCACGATGGCGACGCCCAGCAGCACCAGGATGGAAATGATGTTTTCCGGGTTGCTGACGGTCAGCGTGCCGGTGGGCGGCAGGAAGAAAAAGTTATAGGCGAGGCTCGACGCCAGTCCGCCGAATAATCCCGCGCGCAAGCCATAGGAGGCCGCCGCGAACATGACGGGGACGAGGTAGAGCAAGGCGATATTGCCCAGGTCGATCGCTTCCACCATCAACCGGCCGATCGCCGTCATCGCCATGACCGCCAGCAAGGTCATGATGTAATCGGCTGGCTTGCTCCAGGGGCTCGCCATCGCCCTGGAACGGACCCGCACCGGCGCATCGTCGTCCGACGGCAGGACATGCACAGCCACCGATCCGGTATCGCGCACCAGCCGATCGACCACCGATCCGTGCCGCAGTTCGAACCACCAGGACCGGCTTGACTTGCCGATCACGATCTGGGTCGCACGCGCGTCGACCGCAAAGCGGCGCAGCCCTTCGACCACGTTGCGTGCGGGAATGCTGGCGGTCGCCGCCCCCAACCGAGACGCCAGCGCCAGCGTTTCAGCCAGGCCCTGCCGCTCCGCGTCGGACAGGATCGCGCTGCGCCGGGTTTCGATATGCACTGCGGTCCAGGGTGCCCGTAACGCATCGGCCAGCCGCTTGGCGGCGCGGACCAGCCCCGGCGCGCTCGGTTGCTCGCTGATCGCAACGACCACCCGCTCCCCCACCGCAAAGCTGCCGGCCAGCGCATGTGCGCGGACATATTCCAGCATCTGCGCATCCACCGCCTGCGCCGCGCGCCGCAGCGCCAGTTCGCGCAGCGCGGTCAGGTTCGATTTGGAAAAGAAATGGGTGAGCGCCCGGCTCGCTTCTTGCGGGATATAGACCTTGCCGTCCTTCAGCCGCTCGATCAGCTCGTCAGGGGGCAGGTCCACCACTTCGATCTCGGCATCCTCCAGAACACTGTCGGGCACCGTCTCGCGCACCCGGACGCGGGTGAAGGAGGCGACGACATCGTTCAGGCTTTCGAGATGCTGGATATTCAGCGTCGAATAGACGTCGATCCCCGCCGCCAGCAGTTCCTGGACATCCTGATAGCGTTTGGGATGACGGCTGCCCGGCGCATTGCTGTGCGCCAGTTCGTCCACCAGCGCCAATTGCGGCTGCCGCGCCAAAATGGCGTCGATGTCCATCTCGGTCAGGCTCTGATTCTGGTGCGGGACGATCCGGCGGGCGATCAGTTCATGCCCATGGACCAGCGCCTCCGTCTCGCGCCGGCCATGCGTCTCGACGATGCCGACCACCACGTCGCTCCCCGCCTTCGCGCGCTGCGTGCCTTCCGTCAGCATCTCATAGGTCTTGCCGACGCCGGGCGCGGAACCCAGGAAGATTTTCAGACGCCCGCGACCTTCCTGCGCGGCGGCGCGCAGAAAGGCTTCGGGGTCCGGGCGCGCTGTCTCGTTCACCGCGCCTGCTTAGCGCCAATCGCGTCCAGCCGTCGATTCAGTTCGAACAGATTGACGCGCGCATTGCCCAGGAAGCCCAGCAGCGGCCGGTCGACGCTGCCCGCTACCAGCGACCGGACCTGCCGTGGGTCCATGCCGCGCACCCTGGCGACGCGATCGACCTGATAAAAAGCCGCCTCTGGTCCGATATGGGGGTCCAGCCCGGAGGCGGAGGCCGTCACCAGATCGGACGGAACGGGGCGATCGGGTGTGGCAGTCTTATAACGGGCGATATCGGTCTTCACCCGGTCGACCAGCGCCTGGCTGGTGGCGCCAAGATTGGAGCCGGACGAGGCAAGGCCGTCATAGCCCTTGCCCGCCGCCGACGGGCGGCTGTGGAAATAGCGGTCGGACGTGAAGCCTTGGCCGACGATGGTGGAACCGATGACGACGCCCTTGTCGCGCACCAGGCTGCCATTCGCCTGGGCCGGGAAGATCGCCTGCCCCGCGCCGGTTAGCGTGAGCGGATAGGCGACGCCTAGCAGCAGCGCGAAGAGCAAGGTCATGACGAGCGCCGGACGTATGGCGGATTTCAGATCAGTCAGCATGTCAAAATCTCCGTTGTCGGGCGGTCAGGCGAGGCCGAGGCCGTTGACGACCATGTCGATCAGCTTGATCCCCACGAACGGCACGATCAGTCCACCCAGCCCATAAATGGCGAGGTTGCGCGCCAGCAGCGGCCCTGCGCCGATCGGCCGATATGTGACGCCCTTGAGCGCCAGCGGCACCAGGCAGGGGATGATGAGCGCATTGAAGATGATCGCGGACAGGATCGCGCTTTGCGCCGTGCCCAGCCCCATGACGTTTAGCACGCCAAGGCCGGGGTAGAGCGCCACGAACATGGCCGGGATAATCGCGAAATATTTCGCGACGTCATTGGCGACCGAAAAGGTGGTCAGCGCCCCGCGTGTCATCAGCAGTTGCTTGCCCAGCCCCACCACCTCGATCAGCTTGGTCGGGTCGCTGTCCAAATCGACCATGTTACCCGCCTCGCGCGCCGCCTGGGTGCCGGTGTTCATCGCGACGCCGACATCGGCCTGCGCCAGCGCCGGCGCGTCATTGGTGCCATCGCCGCACATCGCAACCAGCCGTCCGCCCTGCTGTTCCTTGCGGATCAGCGCCAGCTTGTCCTCCGGCGTCGCCTGCGCCAGGAAATCATCCACGCCTGCTTCGGCCGCGATCGATGCGGCGGTCAGTGGATTGTCGCCGGTGATCATGACGGTGCGAATGCCCATCTGCCGTAATTCGCCGAACCGCTCGCGGATGCCCGCCTTGACGATATCCTTCAGGAAGATCGCGCCCAGCAACCGGCCATCCTGCGCCACCGCCAGCGGCGTGCCGCCCGCGCGAGCGATCTCGTCGGTGATGCGGTGCAGTTCCATCTCTTCAGCAACCGGATTGTCGCCCAGAGCCTTGATGACCGAATCCACGGCGCCCTTGATAATCCGTGTGCCGCCTGTCTCGACGCCGGAAATGCGGGTCTGCGCGCTGAAGGGGATGATCTCCGCGCCTTGCGGCAGCGCCTGCGCCGTCTGGCCGAAGCGCTCGCGCGCCAGCAGCACGATCGACCGGCCTTCCGGCGTCTCGTCCGCAAGACTGGCGAGCAATGCGGCCTCCGCCAGTTGCGCCTGGCTGGCGCCGCCTACGGTGCGAAACTCGGTCGCCTGGCGGTCCCCTACGGTGATCGTGCCGGTCTTGTCGAGCAGCAGCACATCGATATTGCCCGCCGCTTCGACCGCCCGGCCCGACTTGGCCAGCACGTTGAACCGTACCAGCCGGTCCATGCCGGCAATGCCGATGGCGGACAGCAGCGCCGCGATGGTGGTCGGGATGAGTGTGATGAACAGCGCCGCCAGCACCGCGACCGGGATCGCCCCGCCGGCATAATGGGCAAAGCTGGGGATGGTCGCCACCGCGATCAGGAAGATGATGGTCAGGCCGACCAGCAGCAGCGTCAGCGCGATCTCGTTGGGCGTCTTCTGCCGCTCTGCCCCCTCGACCAGCGCGATCATCCGGTCGAGGAAACCCTGCCCCGGATTGACCGTCACCTGCACCTTGATTTGATCGGAAATGACACGGGTGCCCGCCGTTACGGCAGAACGATCGCCGCCCGCCTCGCGGATCACCGGCGCGGACTCGCCGGTGATGGCAGCTTCGTTGACCGAAGCGACGCCCCATATGACCTCGCCATCGGACGGGATCAGGTCGCCAGTCTCGACCAGCACGACGTCGCCCATCCGCAGCGCGCTGGCCGGGACGGCGTCAAAGGCCTCGCCGTCCTTCTTCAGCCGCTTGGCGGTCAGTTCGGCCTTGGTGGCGCGCAGCGAGGCCGCCTGCGCCTTGCCCCGCCCTTCGGCGAGCGCTTCGGCAAAGGTGCCGAACAACACCGTCAGCCATAGCCAGACGACCAGTTGCAGCTTGAAGCCAAGGGACAGGCTGTCCTGCCCCACCGCCAGCAGAATGGTGAGCAGCACCGCGACAATGGCGGTAGTGAACATCACCGGATTGCGGATCAGTTCGCGCGGGACAAGTTTGCGAAAGGCGTCGCCAACCGCAGGCAGGATCAGGTCGGCGGTGAAGAGCGATTTGGACGCAGTGCGTGCCATGAGGATGCTCCGTTAGAAGGTCTGACCGTGGATCATCGCGAGATGATCGGCGACGGGGCCGAGGGCGAGGCTGGGCAGGAAGGTCAGGCCGCCCACGACCAGCACGATGCCGATCAGCAGGCCGGTCCAGAGCGGCCCGGTGGTGGGGAAGCTGCCGGCCGTTTCCGGCGTGTGGCTCTTGGCTGCCAGCCCGCCCGCAATCGCCAGCATCGGCACGATGATGAAGAAACGGCCGATCCACATCGCGACCCCCAACAGGCCGTTATAGAAGAGCGTGTTGGCGGCGAGGCCGACAAAGGCCGACCCGTTATTCCCGACCGCGCTGGTGAAGGCGTAGAGGATTTCGGTAAATCCGTGCGGCCCCCTGTTCAGCGGCCCGGCGAGGCCCGCCTGCGTGACGCTGGCGATCGCGGTCATGCCCAGGATCACCAGCGGCAGCACCGCGATGGCCAGCACCGCGAGCTTCACCTCGCGCGCCTCGATCTTCTTGCCGACATATTCGGGCGTCCGCCCGACCATCAGCCCGGCGACGAACACCGCCAGGATGGCGAACAGCAGAAAGCCGTATATGCCCGCGCCGACGCCGCCGACGACGACTTCGCCCAACTGGATGTTGAACAGCGGGACCATCCCGCCCAACGGGGTGAAACTGTCATGCATGGCGTTGACCGCGCCGCAGCTGGCCGCTGTGGTGACGACCGAGAAGAGCGCCGAGGCCGCAATGCCGAAGCGCACCTCCTTGCCCTCCATATTGCCACCCGTAGCGCCGATGCCATGCAGGATCGGGTTGCCGGCCGCTTCCTGCCAATAGGTGATGGTGACGCCGATCAGAAAGATCGTCAGCATCGCCGCCAATATCGCCCAGCCCTGCCGGGTATTGCCGACCGCCTTGCCGAAAGTGAAGGTCAGGCCCATGCCGATGACCAGGATCGACAGCATCTGGACGAAATTGGTCAGCGCGGTCGGATTTTCGAACGGATGGGCGCTGTTGGCGTTGAAGAAACCGCCGCCATTGGTGCCCAGCATCTTGATCGCTTCCTGGCTGGCGACCGGGCCGAGCGCCAGCGTCTGCTTCACGCCCTCCAGAGTCGTCACATCGACCGATCCTGCCAGCGTCTGGGGCACACCGCTCGCGATCAGGAATAGCGCGTAGAGGATGCACAGCGGCAGCATCAGATAGAGCGTCACCCGCGTCATGTCGGCCCAGAAACTGCCGATCGTCGTGGCGCTCCGCCGGGCGAAGCCACGGAACAGCGCGAAGGCGAGCGCGATACCGGTCGCTGCCGACAGGAAATTATGGATCGCCAGGCCCAGCATCTGCGACAGGTTCGACAGCGTCGATTCCCCCGCATAACTCTGCCAGTTGGTGTTGGTGGTGAAACTGATGGCGGTGTTGAACGCCAGATGTTCGCTCGTGCCCGCAAAGCCCATCGGATTGAGCGGCAGCCACCCCTGCAAGCGCAGCACCGCGTAAGTGAAGAGCGCCAGCACGAGGTTGAACAGCAGCATATGCACGGCATAGCGCCGCCAGCCCTGCTCCTGCGCCGGGTCGATCCCCGCCAGGCGATAAAAGCCCCGCTCGACCGGGCCGAATACCGTATGCAGCGGCGTGCGCCGCCCTTCATACAAAGCGAATAGCCACAGGCCGACCGGCTTCGTGAGCGCCAGCAATATGCCGACAAAGGCCGCGATCAGCAGCCATCCTTGGAGGGTCATGTCGTCCCTCCCCCTAAAAGCGTTCGGGCCGTGCGAGCACGGCGGCGAGATAGGCGAGAAGGCCTAGCGCAGCGATCGCTGCGAACCAGAGGTCTAGGGTCATGATGGCTGTCCCCTCATACATGGTCGCAAAGCGCGACATAGCCAAGGCTCGCCGCCGCCAGCCCCAGGGTGAGGCCGATCCAGAGGATGTCCTGCATGAAAATTCTCCCGCACGCCGTCGCCGCGGAAGGCGGCAGGATCGGCTACGGGACGTCAATTAGGCGGTCGGCGCGGTGGAATGCGAGAGGAGGAGCGCGTCGCCCGCATAGTATTTGCGTATGATTTTATGCGTCAGGCGCAGGCCGCGCCTTCAGGCGTAGGTGCCGGGGCCGATGCGATGCAGCGTGATCGGCGGATGGTCGGCCGCATGGACGCGCGCTTCGGCGATGACGGCCAGCGGATCGACCGCGCGGCTGAGCAACAGGCCGCAGCGGTCCGGCCCTTCCCAGATCACTGTGCCGCATACTTCCAGCCCATCGGCGATCAGCGTGACCCGCTCCCCGAGCGTCGGGAGCCAGGTTCCGGCGACGAGCGCCCCATAGATGGAGATATTGCGGATGGTCACAGGCTGGCTAACGCCATCCCAGTGCAACATTCCGCCGACTTCCGTAGCAAAGCGACTTTCGCGCCTGCGTTCGACCCGCGCCCGATAGGAAATGCTATCCATCGCCATCTCTCCCGGTATGCCCCCCGGAGTCAGGTCATTTTCGGCGGGCGAAGTTGCGAAAAGACTAAGCCGGCTGGTTAACGATCGGTTGGCCGCAAAGGGGCGGACCTTGCCCGCCCCGGTCAATTCAGGCCAGCGCGCCGTGGCAGTGCTTATACTTCTCGCCCGAACCGCAGGGGCAAGGGGCATTGCGGCTGATGTCGAGATTGGCGAACTCGCCGGGCTGGCCAGTACCCACTGGCGCACGCGGGATCGTGGTGGTGAGGCCGCCAAAGCTGCCGCCGTCGATGTCGGCGCTGTTATCCTCGCCCGAAAACGGATCGATATGAGTGGTGATAAAATCGGGCAGCACCGGCAGGTCGAACTGCGGCATGGGCGCTTCATCCATGCGGAACTGCACGCGCGCGATCGATCCGGTCACGTCCTCGCGGATATTCTCCAGCATCCGTTCGAACAGGGCGAAGGCTTCCTGCTTATATTCGTTGATCGGCGTCTTCTGCGCATAAGCGCGTAGATGCACCACCTGGCGCAGCGCGTCGAGCGTCGAGAGATGCTCCTTCCAATGATGGTCCAGGCTCTGGAGCAGGATCGACTTCTCGATCATGTGCCAGTCGGACGAGTCGACCTCCCTGACCTTGTCCGCGACGGCGTCGTCGGCCATCGCCGACAGCCGCTCCTCGATCAGTTCGGGATCGACCGCATCCTCGGCAAGCCAAGCGTCGAAGTCCGGCTCCAGGCCCAGTATCTCGGCGGTGCGAGCCTTGAGCCGGTCCATGTCCCATTGTTCGGGATAGGTGCCGGGCGGGCAAGATGCGCCGACCAGGTCGTTCACCGTCTCACGGCGCATGTCGGCGACCACGTCGTCCACCGTATCGGCATCCATGATGTCGGCGCGCTGCTCGTAGATGACCTTGCGCTGGTCGTTCATGACGTCGTCATATTCGACGACCTGCTTGCGGATATCGTAATTGCGCGCCTCGACCTTGCGCTGCGCCGTCTCGATCGCCTTGCTCAGCCATTTTGACGGGGGCAACGCCTCGCCATCCTCCAGGTTGGAGCGGATCATCTTGGCGAACATCGTATCCGGGCCGAAGATGCGCATCAGGTCGTCGTCAAGGCTGAGGTAGAAGCGCGACAGGCCCGGATCGCCCTGACGGCCCGAACGGCCGCGCAACTGGTTGTCGATACGGCGGCTTTCGTGGCGCTCGGTCGCCAGCACGAACAGGCCGCCCGCCGCCAGCACTTCGGCCTTTTCGGCGGCGATTTCGGCGCGGATGCGCTCGATCGCGGCGTCGCGCTCCGGCCCTTCGGCCATGTCGCGCAATTCGTCCTCAACGCGCAGTTCCAGATTGCCGCCCAACTGGATGTCGGTGCCGCGACCCGCCATGTTGGTGGCGATCGTCACCACGCCCTTGCGGCCCGCCTGCGCCACGATATGCGCTTCGCTCTCATGGAAGCGGGCGTTCAGCACCGCGTGGGGCACGCCGTCCTGGTTGAGGAACTCAGACAGCATTTCCGACTTTTCGATCGACACGGTGCCGACCAGCACGGGCTGGCCCTTCTCCGCATGTTCCTTGATCGTGCGGGCGATGCCGCGGAACTTGTCCTCGATATTCTTGTAGAAGCTGTCTTGTTCGTCCACCCGCTGCACCGGCTTGTTAGTCGGGATGGTGACGACGTTCATCTTGTAGATTTCGTAGAATTCGGTCGCTTCGGTCGACGCGGTGCCGGTCATGCCCGAAATCTTGGGGTACATTCGGAAATAATTCTGGAAGGTGACCGACGCCAGCGTCTGGTTCTCCGGCTCGATCTGGACGCCCTCCTTGGCTTCCACCGCCTGGTGCAGGCCGTCCGACCAGCGGCGTCCGTCCATCATACGACCGGTAAATTCGTCGATGATGACGACCTTGCCATCCTTGACGATATAATCGATGTCGCGGCGGAACATCACCACGGCGCGCAACGCCTGGTTCACATGATGCACGACCTGCGTATTTTCAAAATCATAGAGGTTGCTGCCCTGGAGCAGCCCGGCGGTTTCCAGCAGACGCTCGATTTTCTCGGTGCCGTCCTCGGTCAGCGTGACGGTGCGCTGCTTTTCATCCTTCTCATAATCTTCATCGACCAACTGCTTCACAATCGCGTCGACCGCGACATACAGTTCCGACTTGTCGTCGGTGGGGCCGGAGATGATGAGCGGCGTGCGCGCCTCGTCGATCAGGATCGAATCGACCTCGTCGACGATCGCATAGTTGAACGGCCGCTGGACCATCGACGCGCGGTCATATTTCATATTGTCGCGCAGATAGTCGAAGCCCAGCTCGTTGTTCGTCGCATAGGTGATGTCCGCGGCATAGGCTTCGCGCCGCTGGTCTTCGCTGATGTTCGGCACGATGACGCCGGTGGTCAGACCCAGGAAGCGATAGACCTGGCCCATCCATTCGCAGTCGCGACTGGCCAGATAATCGTTCACGGTGACGACATGCACGCCCTTGCCCTCTAGCGCGTTCAGATAGGTGGCGAGCGTCGCGACAAGCGTCTTGCCCTCGCCCGTGCGCATTTCGGCGATTTCGCCGCGATGGAGGACCATGCCGCCCACCATCTGCACGTCGAAATGCCGCATCCCCAATACCCGCACGCCGGCTTCCCGCACCGTGGCGAAGGCTTCGGGCAGGAGCGCGTCAAGCGTTTCGCCATTGGCCAGCCGTTCGCGGAACTTCGCCGTCTGGCCGACCAGTTCCTCGTCGCTCATGGCCTGCATCGCCGGTTCGAAGGCGGCGATCTGGTCGACGGTCTTGCCCAGCGACTTCACATAGCGTTCGTTGGACGATCCGAAGATGGACTTGGCGAGTGCGCCGAACATGCGATTTCCTAATTTCGTAAGGGGCACGAACCCCCTCATCAGGAGCGCGCGCGGATATGCGCCGCGATTTAGGCACGGCACATCCTTTAGTCAATCAGACTGCGGCTTAACCCAGTCTGTCGCTGGGCCGTCACATAATCACGCCAGTGGGTATTAGTCAGGGGGCTTTGAACGGGCGGTGGCGTCATGCCAACGCGAAGGCTTTGCACTTCGCGCAAGCTGCGCCACAAGAGCGCGACAAGAGCAAGGGTCGCATAGTGTATCGTTCAATCGTCCTGGCGCGCGCGCCCAGCAGCGCTCTACCGGTCGCCACGCTGGTGGCGATGGCGCTGATCCTCTGGTTCGGCCTGACCGCGATCGCGACTCCGTTCGACCATGACGAAAGCCAATATGTCGCCGGCGCCTACTTTGGCGGTCGCCTGCTGATCTTCCACGATTTTCTGTATCTTCAGCCGCCTTTGCATAGCTGGACCTTCGCGCCGCTAACCTTGCTGTTTCCCGATCATATGGTCGTGGCGATGCGGCTGGCCACGGCTGCCACCGCCCTTTGCACTGTTGCAACTCTGTGGGCGGGCCAGCGTATCGCGGGCATTTCGCGCGATAGCGCCGCAATCGCAACCTTGCTCGTTGGGGCGACCGCCGCCTTCCAGTTCACCGGCGCGGTGGTGCGCAACGACATGCTGCCGACTTTGCTGTCGTCCATGGCGCTGCTTGTCAGCCTGCTTGCGCTGCGCCATTGCACGCCCCGCTATTGGTTCGCGGCCGGATCGCTGTTCGGCCTCGCCATCGCGACCAAGCTGAATTTCGCCCCGCTGGGGCTGATGACCGGCCTGTTCGTCATCAGCGCGGGCGGCCGTTGCGGCCTGCGCGCCGCCTGCTGGCTGGCGGTGGGCGCGATGGCGGGCATGACGCCGATGCTGGTCGCCTGGGCGCTGGCCCCGGACGCCTTCTTCTATGGCGTGCTGACCTTCGGCGCGACCGCGCCGCACGCCTGGTACGCCGCCAACGGCGCGTTCGATGAACTGGCGACGATCGAAAAGCTGACCGACCTGCTCAAATATCTGTGGAAGGGACCGGCGCTCGCCGCCTTGCTCCTGTTGTCGGCCAACTGGATCATGACCCGTCGGCGTGTGCGCTCGCCCGGACGGCGGCTGGCGATCTGGATGACCGGGGGCGCGTTGATCGGCGCGGCGCTGCCCACGCCGTCGCAGGTGCAATATGTCATGCCCCTGTTGCCGCCGCTGGCGTTGGCGCTCGGCTATCTGTTCGACGACGCACGGCGCTGGTCGTTCGCGCCGCGTCAGGCGCTGCTCGGCCTGCTTTGCCTCGCCGCGATTCCCGGCATGTTGGCGGCCACCCGGCATGTCGTGGCGATGCTGCGGACGGGATCGCCGGTGCTGGAGGCGGACGCCGCCGCGCGCTGGGCCGGGGCGAGCGTGCGCGCCATGGGCCGGGGGGACGACGTCGCCACCCTGTCGCCGCATATGATCTTGGGCAGCGGCCTCACCCTCGACCCGCGCTTCGCCACTGGCCCTTTCGCCTGGCGCACAGGCTGGACCATGGGACCGGTGCTGGCGCGGCAGGTCCATGCCATGATCCCGGCGACGCTGCCCGACATGGACCGCGATCCGCCCGCCGCCATCCTGACCGGCTATGAAGGCGGCACCCGCAAATTGCCACTCCGCCCCGATGACCCACTGGTCGCCTATGCCCGCCAGCGGGGCTATCGCATGGTGGCGATGCCGGATGGCGTGGGGCGTTTATATCTCCGCGCGCCAGAACTCCTGGTGTCGCGGAAAGATTGACCCATGCCCGATTTTGACGCATTTCGCGCGCCATGACCGACCGCTCCCCCCTTGCTCCCGCTTCATTCCCGAATCTGCCCGCCATCGACGGCGTGACGCTGCGTGTCGCCCGCGCGCGATACAAGAATTGGGATCGCTGCGACCTTACCTATGTCGAGCTGGACGCGGGCACCGCCGTTGCCGGCGTCACGACCCAGAGCAAATGTCCCTCGCCCGAAGTCGAATGGTGCCGGGACGCCATTCCGCTTGGGCAGGCGCGCGCGCTGGTGGTCAATGCCGGCAACGCCAACGCCTTCACCGGCCATCGCGGCCGCGCCGCGGTGGAAGCGATCGCGGCCAAGGTCGCCAATCATCTCGCCTGCCTGCCATCGGACATCTTCGTCTCCTCGACCGGGGTGATCGGCGTGCCACTGCCGATCGACAAGGCCGAAGCCGGACTGGAAGCCGCCTTCACCGCCACGCCCTGCGGCTGGGAAGAGGCCGCGACCACGATTGGCACGACCGATACCTATCCCAAGGGCGCGCATGTGTCGGCGATGATCGGCGGCACGCGGGTCGAACTGGTCGGCATCATCAAGGGATCGGGCATGATCGCGCCCGACATGGCGACGATGCTGGGCTATATCTTCACCGACGCGGCGGTCGATCCGGCCCTGTTGCAACAGATGCTGTCGGCGGCGAACCGCAAGAGCTTCTCCTGCATCACGGTCGATAGCGACACGTCGACCAGCGACACCGTGCTGGCCTTCGCCACCGGCAAGGCGGGCCATGCGCCGATCGCCAGCATGGACGATGCCGGGGCGGACGCCTTCCAGGCGGCGCTGCAAGACCTTTGCCGCCAACTCGCCCATCTGGTGGTCCGCGACGGCGAAGGTGCGACCAAGTTCATCGACATCATAGTCGAAGGCGCGGACAGCGACGCCAGCGCCCATCGCATCGCCCTCTCCATCGCCAATTCGCCGCTGGTGAAGACTGCGATTGCCGGCGAAGACGCCAATTGGGGCCGCGTCGTCATGGCGGTCGGGAAGGCAGGCGAACCCGCCGACCGCGACACACTGTCGATCCGCTTCGGCGCGACGCAGGTGGCGACTGGCGGCCTGGCGGTCGAGGGCTATGACGAAGCCCCGGTGTCGGCGCATCTCAAAGGACAGGACATCCAGATCGGCGTCGACCTGGGGCTGGGCGAAGGCCGGGCGCAGGTGTGGACCTGCGACCTGACCCACGGCTATATTTCGATCAACGCGGATTATCGCAGCTGATGCTGGAACTGCATGATCCCGTCGTGGCGCTGATGCGATCGGTGGGCCGCGACATCGTCATGCCGCGCTACCAGAATCTGGCCAGCGACGAGATCAGCGAAAAGGCGACGAACGATTTTGTCACCATCGCCGACAAGGAAAGCGAAACGCGGCTGGCTGAAGGCTTGTCCGCCCTCCTGCCCGAAGCCGGGATCATCGGCGAGGAAGCCTGCGCCGCCGACCCGGCGATCCTCGACCGGGCGGGCGAAGGGCTGAACTGGATCATCGACCCGATCGACGGCACCGGCAATTTCGCCGCGGGCAAATCCCCCTTCGGCATCATCATCGCACTAGTCGATGGCGGCGCGACGCTGGCGGGCTGGATACTCGATCCGCTGACCGGGCGGCTATGCCATGCGATGCTGGGCGGCGGCAGTCATGTCGATGGCAGCCAGGTGCAGGCGCGCGAAACGGGCGGCGCGCTGCCAATCGCGGCGCTGGCGACCTTCTTCATGTCGGCCGAGGAACGCGCCGACATGGTGCGCAGGTCGGAGGCCAGCTTCATGCTGGTGGACATTCCCCGCTGCGCCGCGGAGCAATATCCGCGGCTGGTGCTGGGGCAGAACGACGTGTCGGTGTTCGCGCGGACCTTGCCCTGGGATCATGCGGCGGGCACTTTGTTCGTTAACGAAGCGGGCGGCTGCTGCCAGCGCACCGACGGCACGCCCTATGTCGTGGGCGACCTGCGACGCGGGCTGATGGGCGCATCCTCGCCCCGGCTGTGGGACAAGGCGGCGGCGACGCTGTTCGGTTAGAAGGATATGCGATGCTGACGATCTGGGGCCGGTTGAACTCGCATAATGTGAAGAAGGTCGCCTGGTTCGCGGACGAGATCGGCCTGCCCTATGTCCGCCACGATGTCGGCGGCGCGTTCGGCATGAGCGCGGACTATCTGGCGAAAAACCCCAATGCGCTGATCCCCACGATCGAGGATGGCGACGTCATGCTGTGGGAATCCAACGCGATCCTGCGCTATCTGGCGGCGCGTTACGCCCTTGGCTTGTGGCCCGCCAATCCGGCGGAGCGGGCGCAGGGCGACAAGTGGATGGACTGGCAATTCGCCTTCGCCGACGCCCAGCGCGACGCGTTCCTGCAATTGGTGCGGCGCAGGCCCGAACAGCGAGATGGACAGTTGCTGGCCACGTCTGCGGCGGCATCGGGCGTGGCCATGAAAATCCTCGACCGCACGCTCGCAGTGCAACCATGGCTTTCAGGTGTCGCTTTCGGTGTCGCGGACGTGCCGATGGGCGTCTATGCCCACACTTTCTTCACGCTCGACATGGAACGGCCCGACGTGCCGCATGTGCGTGCCTGGTACGATCGGCTGCGCACGCGACCGGCCTATGCCCAGTCGGTGATGATCCCGCTGACATAGGGCCGGCTGTGCCGGTCGTGCCAGACCGTTCGGCCCGGCACGACCGCATGAGCATTAGAGAACGCTTTCGATCCAGCCCTTGAGCGCGCTCTTGGGCGCGGCGCCGACCTTGGTCGCGGCCGCTTCGCCATTCTTGAACAGGATCATCGTCGGAATGCCGCGCACGCCATATTGGCCCGGCGCATCGGGATTTTCGTCGATGTTGATCTTGGCGATCGTCACCTTGTCGGCCAGTTCTTCGGAAATTTCTTCCAGAGCCGGGCCGATCATCTTGCACGGCCCGCACCATTCGGCCCAGAAATCGACGAGGACGGGCTTGTCCGAATTAATGACGTCATCCTGGAAGCTGAGGTCGGTAACTGCCTTGGTGGCCATGAGTATCTCCTTATGTTGCAGCGTATCTAGGACGGGTGCGCATCCCGCTCAACGGGTGAGAGCGGCAAATTCTCCTGCGCGGGCAGATAGTCGGGCTTCTGCGCCGCAAACGGCGCGAGGCCCGGCTTGTGCGCCGCCAGCACCGCGGGCGGCAGGATGATCAGTCGCGGCGCGCTGGTGTAGAGCAGCCCCGCCTCGATCGTCCGGTCGGGGAAGATCACGCCCAGCGCCGCGACATAGGCGGCCATCTGCCGGATATGGGCGGTTGGCACTTCTGCCAGGGTCAGCGGCGCGATCCGCCCGGTCTTGAAATCGACCAACTGGATGCGATCCGCGCCGATAGACAGCCGGTCGACGGTGCCGGCGATCACCGCCTCGCCCACCACGGCCGCGATCGGCGCTTCGGCCAGCGCATCGGGGCCGAACAGGGCCGCGAAATCCGGCGCTTCGATCACCCTGATCGCCTGGTCGATGAGGTCATGGCGCTGCGCCGCATCGCCCACGCCCTGCTGGACCAGCCAGCGATCCGCCGCATCGCGTCGCCGCTCGGCGGACAGGTCGGGCAGCCGTTCAAACAGCGCGTGGAGCCAGCGCCCGCGTTCGGCCGCGGCCCGCATCGCCTGCGTCGGTGGCGGATAGGGCATGTCATCCTCTACCGGGGCGGACGGCGCGAGCGGCCGGGGCGGGCGCGATTCGGCGGGGGCCGGTTCGCGCAGCCATGCGGGCTGGACGACCGGCATCGATGCGCGCGCCTCTTCCCCCTCCGCCTTGCGCGGTTCCAGTTGCTCCGTCCCGCGCCAGCGGCGCACCCCGCCCCACAGCGGATCGGCCTCCCAGTCTGTACCCAGCGATATCATCGCCCCTTCGACCGCCGCATACCAGCTTTCCGGCTTCACCTCCCCCTTGGCGCGGGGGCCGAGCGATCCGGCGACCACCAGCTTTTCTTCCGCGCGGGTCAGCGCGACATAGAGCAGCCGCCAATGCTCCTCCCGCTCCACCTGTGCGGCCGCTTCGGCGACGTCGCCGATCGGCCCCTGCCGTTCGGCCTTTCGCGGGGCCAGGATCGGCAGGCCGTTCCACAGCAGCGAGTCCGACCGGTTGCTCGCATCGGGGTCGAGGCAGGCGTCGGCCAGGATGACGATCGGCGCCTGCAAACCCTTGGCGCCATGCACGGTCAGCAGCCGGAGCATGTCGCCCTGCGCCGCGGCATCGCGGACGATCTCCACCTCGCCCCGGTCGAACCAGTCGATGAAGCGCTGGAGCGAGGGATGATCGTCGCTTTCGAACGCAAGCGCGGCGTTCAGCAATTCCTCGATCGGATCGGCGGCCTCGGTCCCCAGCCGCTCGACCAGCCGCCGCCGCCCGTCCATATGCCCCGACAATATCGCCTCCAGATAGCGATAGGGCGTGGTGAAATCCGCCACCGCCAGCAGATCGCGCAGCGGTTTTAGCGTAGCATCGTCCATCGTCTGCTGGAGATGTCGCCACAGACCCGCACCGATCTTGCGGCCGATCAGCCGCACCATCAGTTCGTCCTGCGTCCAGCCGATCAACGGTGATACCAGCAGGGACGCCAGGTTCAGCTCATCTTCCGGCTGCACCGCAAAGCGCAATGCGGCGAGCAGGTCGCGCACGGCCAGCGGCGCGTTGAGCCGCAACCGGTCGATCCCGGCCACCGCCACCTTCTCCTCATAAAGCCGCGCGACGATAAGCCGCGCCAGTTCGCTGCGGCGGCGCACCAGGATCATGATGTCGCCCGCGCGCACCGGCCGCCCCCGGCTTTCGAGCATCAGCCCATCGTCGATCCACTGCTTGATCTGCCGCGCGATCTTGCCGGCCAGCACCCGCTCCTGATCGGCCGCCCAATCCTCCTCGCCTTCCGCATCTTCCGACAGACCCGCGACGACGGGCTTCCACAATTGCACTTCACCCGGATGCCGATTGGCGCTGACATGGCGCACCTCACCCGCGTCCATACCCAGCCGTTCGGCGCGCAGCGTGGCGATGGTGCGGTCCACCACCTCCAGCACGGCGGGCGTCGAGCGAAAGCTCTGGTCGAGCGACAGGTTGAAGAAATCATGCCCAGCTTCATCTGCATATCGCGAAAAAGCTATGCGGGCCGCGCGAAACTCGGCGGGACTAGTCCCCTGAAAGCCGAAAATGGCTTGCTTGAAGTCGCCGACGGCGAAAACAGTTCTGACTTTGTCGCCCTTTGCGCCTTCGCCAGCGAAGAATTCGGACGTCAAAGCGGCTACAATCTGCCACTGTCGGATATTGGTGTCCTGCGCCTCATCCACCAATATATGGTCGATCCGCTGGTCCAGCTTGTAACGAATCCATTCGGCGATGCCGGGCTGTTCCAGCAAGGCGGCGGTGCGCGCGATCAGATCGTCGAAATCGACCGCGCCGGCCAGCCGCTTGGCCTTGGCATAATCACGCGCATAGGCCCGCCCGGCATGGAGCGCCTGACCCAGCAGCGCGGCGTAGTCGGCGCGCAACTTCATCGCGATCAGCGCGCCGCACCTGTCGTACAGCCGCGCCGCCATCTCGATGTAACCGTCGATCGGCGGCACCCAGCCCTTGGCGTCGATCAGGTCTCCGTCCGCCTTGCTCCAGGCACGATGGAGATCGCCCAGCGTCGCCGCCCGCCCGGCCGGATCGAGCGCGCGCCACGCAGCGATGCGATCGCACCGCTCCAGCCCCCGGCCCTTGCCCCATTCCACATTGGCGCGCACGATCCCGTCCAGCGTGCGCATGTCGAACATCGTGTCAGAACATTGGTCGGCAAGCCATTGATCGATATCGCCTTCGGGCAGCTCCAGTTCCTGCGCCAGCCAAGGCCCGATCGCCTCCGGTAGCGCATCGAGCGCGTCGCCCGTCGCCGCGCAGCGCAACAGAAACTGTTCGGCCCCGCCCTCGCCCAAGCGCAGGCTGATCGCCTGCAATGCGCCGATCAGCGCTGCGTCGTCCCCGTCATGCGCACGCACCGCCATGTCGGCCAGCGTCTGGCGCGCCAGGCTCGATTGTTCGCGCTGGTCGAGCGGGCGGAAGCCCGGCGTCAATTCGGCCTCCAGCGGAAAAGCGGTCAGCAATTGCTGGCAAAAACCATGGATGGTCTGGATGCGCAGCCCGCCGCCGGTCGATTCCAGCACTTCGGCGAACAGACGCCGGGCATAGTCGCGCGCCTCAGGCCCGGACTCTTCGTCCAGCGCCTCCAGGTCGTTGAACAGGTCGACCTCTTCCATCTGCACCCAGGCGGCGAGGCGATCGTGAATACGGTCGGCCATTTCCGCCGCGCCCGCCTTGGTGAAGGTGAGGCAGAGGATATTTTCCGGCCGCACCCCTTGCAGCAACAGGCGGAAGACGCGGGCGGTCAGCACATGGGTCTTGCCGGTGCCGGCCGATGCCGACAGCCAGACATGCCCGTCGGGCGCGGCGGCGCGCGCCTGATCGCCGAGCAATTTCTGAAGCGCGCGGGTCTTAGCCATCGTCGCGGCCATACCATTCCTCCAGCCGCATCAGCTGGTCATAATCGCCATAATTGGCGACTTCGGGGTTGATCTCCGCGCGGAAAGGGGTCGTGCCAAGCAGGAAAGCATCGGCCATCGCTTCGAAATGTTCATGGGCGTGGGCGGTGAACTGGTCGGTGACGATCTTGTCGCGCTTGCCCAGCGCATCGACCGGCCGTTCGCGATAGCCGAACTGATCGCCCTTCTTGGCGAGCGACCAATATTCGAAATCGCCCGCTTGCGGCCGTGGTCCCAGCCCCTCGAACCCGCCCAGCTCCGCGATGATGCCGAGCAGCCCCAGTTGCAGCGAAAAGCCCGCCTTGACCTGCCGCGCGCTGGGCGGCTTGCCGGTCTTGTAATCGATGATGCCGATACGCCCGTCGGCCAGCCGGTCGATCCGGTCGGCCTTGCCCATCAGCGTGACCCCGGCGATGTCGGCCCGCCCTTCCTTCTCCACCGCCAATATGGCGCGCCCCTCCGCCTTGTCGCTGGCGACCTGCGCCGCGATCCAGCGGATCGCCTCGATCAGGCGGGGTTGCCACAGCGCTTTGAGCAAGGGATGAACTTCGGGCTGGTCGAACATGGCGCGGGCGCGCGCTTCCAGATCGGCGGGGTCGAACGTCCCCGCCTCCGCCCAGCGCTGAAGAATGTCGTGGACCGCCGTGCCGCGCCACGCCGGTCCGGCATCGGCATCCACCGGATCGAGCCGATTGAGGCGCAAAACCCGCTTGGCGTAGAAGGCATAGGGGTCGGCCTTCAGCCGATCGACATCGGTGACCGGGATAACATTCGGCCGGACGGAAGCGGGCGGCGCGGGCGCGGGACGGTCGGCGGGACTATGCCGGCCCGGCGCGTCGATCGCCTGCGCCAGCGCCGCATAGCGGTCCGCCGTCTTCCATTGCGGCCCAGCCATCGCCTTCAGCCGCAGCCAGAAACGCGACGCCACCGCCGGCCCACCGCTGCCCCGCCGCGCGCGGGTGATGAGGACATGCGGCGCGCCCAGCGCCCCTGCGAAATCATGCGCGGCCAGGCCGATGCGCGTCTCCAGCCCAGGCAGCCCCAGTTCGCGCCGGATGCGCGGGGCGAGCCAGGGATCAGGCGAGGGCAGGCCCGGCCATGTGCCTTCGTTGAGGCCGCCCAGGATCATGAGGTCCGCCTGCATCAGCCGCGCCTCGATCAGCCCCAATATGCTGATGCGCGGATGGCCGCCCTGGGGAGGGCGCACCGATACGCCGCCCAGCATATGGTCGAGCAGCACCGGCAGCGCGCGCGGATCGGCCTGCCGCGGGCCTTCGGGCGCGGCGGCTTCCATCTCGGCGAACAGGTCGGCGGCGGCATGGCCCTGATGACCGGCCCAGACGGCATCGTTGGTCAGGACGCCGGCCTGTTCGCGCAGCGCCGCCAATTGTCCGCTCAGGTCGGCAGCAGCGGCAAAGGCGCTTTCCAGCGGCTCCAGCAGCGCACGCGCCGTCGGCCACCAATCGCGCACCTGCTCGCGCAACACTCGCTGCCGGTCGTCCGCGCGCGGATGCAGCAGCAGGTCGATGCCGACCAACCCCGCCTGCGGCCGCGGCCCGCGCAACAGCAGGTCGAGCGCGCGCACCCCCTCCAGCCAGGCCAGCCGGTCCTCGCCCCGCATCACCAGCGGATGTTTGAGCAGGGTCAGCAAAGCCACCGGCGCGAACCGCTCCGCCACTGCCTGCGCCATCGCGATTAATAAGGTGCCGGATGGCAGGCGCGACAGCGGCAAGCCCGCCGAATCGTCCGCTTCGATGCCCCAGCGCCGCAGATGCGCCGACACCCGCGTCGCCAGTTGCCGGTCGGGCGTGACCAAAGCGGCGGTGCGTTCCGGCGTCTCCAGCGCCTCGCGCAGCGCGATCGCGATGGCCTGCGCTTCCTCGCCCGGCGTCGCCACTTCCAGCGCCTCTACCCCCGCTAGCGATCGGTCAGCGGTCTTCAGGTCGCGCCAGCGACTCGTCAGCCTGGGCGGCAACATGGCGTTGGAGATATTGCGCCCACGCACCGCCCGCGCATCATGCTCGCTGCCCCAGCGCCATGACGCGACATCGTCCCGCGTTGCGCTCATGCGGTCGAGCAGGCGCTTGAGCGCATATTGGGGATGGCTTTCATGGCCCTGAGGCGCGCGGCCCGTGATCGGATCGGGATCGAACGGCCCGATCGCCTGCCACGCATCATCGTCCATATGCTGGTCGAGGCCGGCGAACACCACCATGCCCTTGGGCATCGTGCCGATCCGCCGCAGCAGGTTGGCGACGGCGGGCGCGGTGGTCGACAGGCCCGCCGCGACGACGAAGCCTGACGGCGGATGGTCCTTCCAACGCGCCGCCAGCCGATCGAACAGCCGGTTGCGCCGGTCCGCCAGGTCGATGCATCCGGTCCGCGCCAGTTCGCCGGGCCAGCGGGCGATCAAAATTTCGAACATCGTCAGCGACGTCTGCCAATGCTTTGACAATTCGTCCGACAGCGCCAGCGTGCGCAACGCCGTCATCGGCACGCGCTCCACCTGCATCTGGTCCAGCACCGCGCCCAGCGCCTGTCCCAGCAGCAGCGCCTGTCCGGCATCGATACCCGGCTGCGCATCCTGCACCATGCGCGCCAGGATCATCTGGCGGCGAATCGGCGCGATCGCCGGCGGGACGGGGTCGGCCTCCCCCAGCGGGTCGAGCGCGCCGCCCACCTGTTCCCCCAGATCGGGGTCGCCGATCGCGACCAGCCGGGGTAGCAGCAGCCCACCGCCCGATTGCCGGACGAAGGCGTCGCTCACCGCCCGGACCGCGCGGTTGTTGGGCAGCAGGACCATGGCCTGCGCCAGCGCCATGCGATCACCGCGATGCTGCGCCAGCAATCCCGCCGCCAGCGCGTCGGCGAAGGCGCGATGCGCGGGGATCGTGAAGAGCGCGGGGCGCGTCTTCTCACCCATGAGCGAGCATCGACTCCACCACCGGAATGGCCTGTGGCGTGCCGACGTCGAACCAGAGGCCCTGATGCGACACGCCATAGAGCCGCCCAGCCTCGATCGCGCGGTTCCAGAAGATATTGGTGGAAAACATATCGCCGGGCGGATTGACCAGCATCGACGGCGACAATATCTGAACCCCGGTAAAGACAAAGGGCGCGACATAGGCGGTGTTGCGCCGGCTCAACCGGCCATTGGCATCCATGTGGAAATCGCCCGGCCCAGTGTGGCAATTGGCGCGCGCCAGCGGCACCAGCAGCAGCAGCGCGTCCATCCGCTCCGGGTTCCATATCCGCTGCATCATGGCCAGCGTTTCCTGCGGCCCGTCGATCCACAAATTGTCGCTATTGGCGCAGATGAAGGGCTTGTCGCCCAGCAGCGGCTTCGCCCGGATCAGGCCGCCGCCGGTTTCCAGCAGCTTGGCCCGCTCGTCCGATATGGCGAAATCCAGCCCGCATTTCCGCGCTTTCAGATGCGCTTCGACCGTGTCGGCCAGATAATGGACGTTGACCACAACCTTCTTGATACCGCCCGCTTCCAGCCGGTCGAGCGCATGGTCCATCAACGGCTTGCCAGCCACCTTCACCAGCGGCTTGGGCCGGGTCGCGGTGAGCGGACGCATCCGCTTGCCCAGCCCGGCGGCCATCAGCATGGCGGTGTCGATCATGCGGGCGCGAACTCTTGCAGCGCGTCATGGCGCTGGTCGGCAGGGATGTTGGCGGCAAACCATGCGGCGACGGGCGCCAGCGCCGGATGGGTCAGGTCACGCTCCAGCAATCCCCACATGCGCGGCAGGAAAGAGAGGTAGCGCGGCTTGCCATCGCGCTTCCACAGCCGGGTGAAGATGCCGATGATCTTGGCATTGCGCTGCGCACCCAGCACCGCATAGGCGGCGTCAAAATCGGCGGGCGGGTTGGCGATCGCCTTATAATGGGCCAGCATCGCCGCCTCGACCTCGATCGGCACATCGCGCCGGGCGTCCTGCAACAATGATACCAGATCATAGGCCGGGTGGCCCGCCAGCGCATCCTGAAAATCGAGCAGGCCCAGGCCATGCGAAGAGTCGCGATCGATCAGCATGATATTTTCGGCATGATAATCGCGCAGCACCGTCACCGTCGGGCTGATCGACTGCTCCACGAGCGGCAGCACCGCGTCCCAGGCGCTGACATAGCCATCGGCATCGACATCCAGCCCGATCGCCGGGCAATACCATTCCGTCAGCAACCCGACCTCGCGCTGATAGACGGCCCGGTCATAGGGCGGCACTTGCGCAGCGGGCAGGCGATGCAGGTCGGCGAGCAGGTCGATCGCACGGGCGTAGGTCGCCCGTTCCTCGGCCGGATCGGCGTCCAGATGTTCCTTGACCCGCAGGTCGCCGAAATCCTCGATCAGAACGAGGCCCTGCTCCAGATCGCGCGCCAATATCCGCGGTGCGGCGAAACCATCGGCCAGTAGATGTTCGGCGATGGCGATGAACGGGCGCGGGTCTTCATGCGGTGGCGGCGCATCCATCAGCACGGCGCGACGGCCGCCGTCCAGCACGCGAAAATAGCGGCGGAATGACGCATCGCCGGCGAGCGGTACGATGGCGGCGTCACTCCATCCCGCGTCGGCGAGGAAGGCGGGCGCGGCGGCGGGTGGGATCATATCTGTGACCATCGCTCCGTCCAAGCGTCCGGCACGTCCGCTGTCAAGCGCCGCGCGTCATCGCCTGCAAAGTCGATGCTCAACCGCAGGGCGTGGGGCCACAGGGCATCGCCCAGCCGGTCGGGCCATTCGATGATGAGGAGACTGTCCATCAGATAGTCGCCCAGCGCCAGTTCCTCGGCTTCGGCCGCATCGTCCAGCCGGTAGAGATCGACATGCGCAACCGGCAGGCGCACCTCCGGCACGTCATAGGGCTGGACGATGGCGAAGCTGGGAC
Organism: Sphingobium cupriresistens LL01; assembly: GCF_001046645.1. Taxonomy (NCBI): domain Bacteria; kingdom Pseudomonadati; phylum Pseudomonadota; class Alphaproteobacteria; order Sphingomonadales; family Sphingobiaceae; genus Sphingobium; species Sphingobium cupriresistens. Next base: position 1,481,647 of record NZ_KQ130434.1, on the reverse strand, counting down.
TGGGCGCTTCGCCATCCAGCCCCAACGCTTCCAGCAGACCGCGCGCCAACGTCGTCTTGCCCGCGCCCAGCCCGCCTTCCAGCGCGATCACATCGCCGATCCGCGCATGGCCGGCGATCCGCCGGCCCAGGTCCAGCATCGCCGCTTCACCGTCGAGGTGCACGACCGCTTCAGCCACGCGGCAGTTCGATCACGGCCATGGTCCCCTGCCCGGCTTCCGACACCAGTTGCAACGTGCCGCCATGCGCTTCCGCCAATTGCCGCGCCAGCGGGAGGCCGATCCCCGCCCGGCCGCCGTTGCGCGCCTGTCCCGCGCGCGCCGCCGGATCGAAGATCGCCGCCTGCTGCCCGGCCGCAATGCCAGGGCCATTGTCCGACACGACGATCCGCGCCTTGTCAACCACGCCGTCTCCATGAAGGAGGATGCGGGCGCCCTTGCCGCAATAGCGGATCGCATTTTCCAGCAGATGATCGATCGCTTGGCCGATCCGCCGGGCGTCGCCCTGAACCGCGCCCAGACTGTCCTGCAACGTCATGTCGATGTCCATGCCCTTGGCGGTTGCATCCATCATCATCCGGCTGGCGCTGGCCCGCACCACGGTGGTCAGGTCGACGCGGACATGATCGATCGGCAGCGTACCGACTTCGCCCTGGGTCAGGTCCAGCACATTGTCGATCAGCATCGACAGGCGGGCCGTACTTTTGAGGATGCCATCGACGTATTCGGCGGCCGACGGGCTAAGTTCCCCCGCATAACCTGCGCTCATCATCTCGGCGAACCCGGAAATGGTCGTCAGCGGGGTGCGCAGTTCATAGCTCATATTGGTGACGAAGGCGGTCTTGACCTTGTCCGCCTGCTCCAGCGCCTCGTTGCGGTCGCGCAGCACCTGCTCGACCCGGCGGCTGTCGGTGACGTCCAGCATGGTGAACAGCGCATTGCCATCGGGTAGAGGAATTGCAGCGAACTCGAAGATGCGCCCGTCTGCAAAGCCGACATGGCCCATGCGCTGCTTGCGCTCGACCGTCGCCGCCCGCACCAGTTCGCGCACCAGATTGGCCTGTTCCGGCTTCGCCAGCTTCGCCTGTACCGCACGCATCAGATCGTCGATGCGTGGGTGGCCGGCCAGCAACTCCTCATTCGCGCCCCATATGGTGCGGAAGCGGCTGTTCCACATCTGCAACCGCCCGTCGGACGAGAAGACGCCGATCGATTCGAACAAATTGTCGAAGGTCGCGGTGCGGACCCGCAACAGCGTGTCGCGGGCGCTCGACAGATTGACCTGCTCCGTGCGGTCCTCGAAGATCAGCAGCAGGCCACCATCGGGAAGCGGCTGGGCGTAGACGCGCAAATGGGTGCCGTCCTGCAGCAGCCAGTTTTCCTCCAGCGGCGCAGGCGACAGGAACCACTGCCGCCGTTCCGCGCGCCAGGCGGGGAAGTCGCGATGTTCGGGCAATCGCCGCGCATCGCGCATCTGGTCCAGCACCCGCTCGAACGGCGGGGCGTCGGCCAGCGCATCCTGATGCAGGCCGAACAGGCTGATGAAGGGCTGGTTCCAGAAGCGTAGCGCCCGATCGTGGCCGAAACGCGCCACACCGGCCGACAGGCGGTCGAGCAGGTCGCGTTGCGCCGCCTCCAGCCGCCGATGTTCGACCCGCGCCTGTTCCAGTTCATGCTGATCGACGGCATAGCCGGCTACGCCCGCGGCCCCCAGCGGGACATCGACCACGCGCATCGTGCGCCGTTCGCCATCGATCGTCGCGGGCACCATTCGTTCGACCGGCTCGTCGCGGGCGATCGCATCGGCCGCGGCGGCTTGCGGCGTCAGGCCGGCAACGGTTTCGACCAGTTCGGCGCCATGGGCGATGACATCGCCCGCCCCCTGCCCGTCGACCGCGCGGACATAGGCGCTGTTGACCAGGCTCAGGCGCAAATCGGGGGTGCGGTGCCACATCGGAAACGGCGCAGCCTCGACCAGCCCCGCCAGCGCCTCCAGCGCGTCGCGCAATTGCTCGACATGGCCACGCAACGACTGGATTTCCGCCTGGCTGTCGGTCGCGTCGAAAATCCACAGGATGACGCCGCCGCTCTCCGCGATGCCCGGTCCCGCTGGCGCGCCGCGCACCAGCAGCAGGCGCGACGATCCAAGGCCCCGCACCGGCAGGGCGAAACTCTTGCCCGCGCGCTGGGCCGAAGCGATCTCCTGCGCCAGCGCCGTCGCGTCTTCCGGCTCCAGCCCGCCATCGGGCGCGGTCAATTCGGACGCGAAAGTCGGGACACGCGGCTTACCCAGCCATTTGGCCAGGCGATCAGCCGCTTCCAGCCGCCCGTCGGGGTGGATGATGATCGGCGCGGCGGGCGCGGACGCCAGCAACATGGTCAGCCGGTCGAGCTTACCCTGGGCATGGGTGCCCTCGCGCCGCATCCTCTGGCCGCTGACGAGCGCCCATACGGCCGCGCCCAGCCACCCGGCCAACACCCCGCCGAAAATGATCGCGGCATAGGGGGACAATGTCGTCATGACATAACCCCTCCGGCCCGTCGCACCTGCATGTCCCTGTCCATAAGTCGATCCCGACTATCCCAAGTCGGCGGCAGCGGGAAGCGCGCGATGCAAAGATTTCGGTTGGACGGAATGAAAAAGGGGGAGGCGTCTTCGCCTGCCCCTTTCGATGTCGCTTGCGGGCCTCTCGGCTCAGTAGCGGTAGTGATCGGGCTTGAACGGCCCTTCCACCGGCACGCCGATATAATCGGCCTGGCGCTGGCTCAGCTTTGTCAGCTTCACACCCAGCTTTTCCAGATGCAGTTCGGCGACCTTCTCGTCCAGATGCTTGGGCAGGACATAGACGTCGTTGCCATACTGCTCGCTCTTGGTCCACAATTCGATCTGCGCCAGCGTCTGATTGGTGAAGCTGGCCGACATCACGAAGCTAGGGTGGCCCGTGGCGTTGCCCAGGTTGACTAGGCGGCCCTTCGACAGAACGATGATCTTCTTGCCGTCGGGAAATTCGACTTCGTCGACCTGTGGCTTGATCTCGGTCCATTTCATGTTGGCCAGGCCGGCAATCTCGATCTCGCTGTCGAAATGGCCGATGTTCGACACGATCGCCATATTCTTCATCGCGCGCATATGATCGACGGTCAGCACGCCTTCATTGCCGGTCGCGGTGACGAAGATGTCGGCGCGCGGCGCGGCCTCTTCCATCGTCACGACTTCATAGCCTTCCATCGCCGCCTGCAACGCGCAGATCGGATCGACTTCTGTCACCAGGACGCGCGCGCCGCCGTTGCGGAGCGAGGCCGCCGACCCCTTGCCGACATCGCCGAAGCCCGCGACGCAGGCAATCTTGCCCGCCAGCATGACGTCGGTCCCGCGACGGATCGCGTCGACCAGCGATTCCTTGCAGCCATAGAGGTTGTCGAACTTCGACTTGGTGACGCTGTCGTTCACGTTGATCGCCGGGAAGGGCAGCTTGCCCTTCTTGGCCAGTTCATACAGGCGATGGACGCCGGTGGTGGTCTCTTCCGACACGCCCTTGATGGCGGCGACCGTCTTGGTCAGGAAACCGGGACGTTCGGCCAGCACCCGCTTGAGCACCGAGCAGAAGATTTCCTCTTCTTCGTTCGTCGGCGTGAACAGCTCTTCACCGGCCTCGACCCGCGCGCCCCACAGCGCGAACATGGTGGCGTCGCCGCCATCATCCAGGATCATGTTGCAGACGCCGGATTCATCGCTGTGCCAATCGAAAATGCGCTCGACATAGTCCCAATATTCCTGGAGCGTCTCGCCCTTGATCGCGAAGACCGGTACGCCCGAAGCGGCGATCGCGGCGGCGGCATGGTCCTGCGTCGAATAGATGTTGCAGGTCGCCCAGCGTACCTGCGCGCCCAGCGCCGTCAGCGTCTCGATCAACACGGCGGTCTGGATCGTCATGTGCAGCGACCCGGTGATGCGCGCGCCTTTAAGCGGCTGCGACGGACCAAATTCCGCGCGCAACGCCATCAAACCGGGCATTTCGGTTTCGGCGATGTCCATTTCCTTGCGGCCAAAGCCGGCAAGGCCGATGTCGGCAATCACATAATCCTGCGCCTGAGTGGCGGGTGCGGTGGCCACGAGCGTATCTCCGTCAGCTTAGAATGGAACCCCGCCAGCGACATGCCGAGCGGCGGCGATGCGATGCGCTTTACCAATGGGCGATGCGCATGGCAACTTATATAAAGATTTCTTTATGTGCCCTGACTCAGGCAGACCCCGCGCCGGAGACGAGGTGCGACGCATCCACGCCCGCCGCGGCATAGGCCGCCGCCCATTTGCGCCGGGTCGGCACATCGAACAGCAGGTCGGCATCGCCATCGGCCAGGAACCAGCTTTCGCCGTGCATTTCCTGCTCCAATTGTCCCGCGCCCCAACCGGCATAGCCCAGCGCGACGAGGTAACGGCTTGGTCCACGGCCCTCCGCGATCGCCTTCAATATATCCAGCGATCCCGACAATCCCCATCGGCCGCCGACATGCACCATGTCCTGCCCGCCCCAGTCGAGCGAATGGAGCACGAAGCCGCGCCGCGGTTCGACCGGGCCGCCGCGCAGTACCGGCATGTCGGACACCTGGCTGCCGTCGATATCGAAACTTTCGAGCAGTTCGCGCAGGGTGATGCCCTCCATCTCCTCGCCCACCGCAATGCCCAATGCGCCTTCTTCGTCATGGACGCACAGCGCCACCACCGAATGATCGAACCGCATGTCCGCCATGCCGGGAAGGGCGAGCAGAAAATGCCCGCCATAAAAGCGCGTCTGGGTCATGATACTGAATATAGCCCGCCGCCGCGTCTTGCCAAGGACACATGGTCGCACCGACGGGGCGTCGTGACATATAAGTGGGTCCGCGTCTTGACAGCGGCCCTAGCAGCGCCGACCTCCCGCCCGTCATTAGGCCAGGAGACAGACATGACCATTTCCAAGGGCGATCGCCTTCCCAGCACCACCTTCACCCAGATGACGGAGAACGGCCCCGAAGCAGTGCTGTCAGACGAGTATTTCGCCGGCAAGACCGTCGCTATCTTCTCGGTACCAGGCGCCTTCACGCCGACCTGCTCGGCCAAGCATCTGCCCGGTTTCATTGACAAGAGCGAAGCGCTGCAGGCCAAGGGCGTGGACGAAATCGCCTGCACCGCGGTCAACGACGCCTTCGTCATGGGCGCTTGGGGCAAATCGGCTGGCGCGGAGGGCAAGGTCACGATGCTCGCCGACGGCAATGGCGATTTCGCGCAGGCGGTAGGCCTGATCATGGACGGAAGTAAATTTGGCCTCGGCCAGCGCGGCCAGCGCTTCTCGATGATCGTCAAGGATGGCGTCGTCGCGGAACTCAATGTGGAGGCACCCGGCGACTTCAAGGTTTCGTCTGCGGAACATATGCTCGAACAGCTCTGATTTTTCAGCGAGATGCGCAGCGGATTTCAGGTCTGCTGCGCATCTTGCACGCGGCGTCTTCCTTCCGTCATGCAAAGACGGTAACAGGGGGCGATGACACAAAGCATCGGCAGCGCAACGGTCACGCAACTTGACCGTATTTACCGGACATCCATCGAAAATCTGCGCGAGGCCATGCGCGCTTATGCTCGCGACGGCAGCGTCCCGTCGGCGACCGCGAAGGCCGACCGGCGTTATTGTTATCCTGAATTGCGGATCACTTATCATGGCGACAGCGACGCGCCGCCGCCGGGCCGCTCCTTCGCCCGCCTGTCCAAGCCGGGCCGTTACGCCACTACAGTCACCCGACCCGCCATGTTCGCCGATTATCTGGCCGAACAGATCGACCTGCTCGTCCGCGACTATGGCGTGGATGTGGAAGCGGGACTGAGCGAACAGCAGATTCCTTTCCCCTATGTGCTCGACGGGCTGGACATGAGCGCGCTCGACGGCACGCCGCCGACTGAACTGGCGCGCCATTTCCCCGCGACCGAACTGGCCGAGATCGGGGACGAGATCGCCGACGGACTCTTCACTCCCGATGCCGACGGAGACCGGCCGCTCGCCCTGTTCGACGGGCTGCGCACCGACTTCTCGCTGGCGCGCCTCAAACATTACACCGGCACCCCGGCCGACCATGTGCAGCGCTACATATTGTTCACCAACTATCACCGCTATGTCGATGAATTTGTTGCCTGGGCCTGCGATGAATTGCAGCAGGAGGGGAGCCGCTACACCGCCCTGTCGGGCGCAGGCGGCGTCTATGTGACCCCGGAAACCGCCGATCCGGCGCGGATGATCGCCGACAGCGCCTGGCGCAGGCATCAGATGCCGGCCTATCATCTGATCGCGCCGGACCGCAGCGGCATCACTCTGGTCAATATCGGCGTCGGCCCCTCCAACGCCAAGACGATCTGCGACCATCTGGCCGTCGTGCGTCCCGAAGCCTGGCTGATGATCGGCCATTGCGGCGGCCTGCGTCCCAGCCAGCGGATCGGCGACTATGTGCTGGCCCACGCCTATCTGCGCGACGACCATGTGCTGGACGAAATGCTGCCGCCGGAAATTCCGGTGCCGGCCATCGCCGAAGTGCAGGTCGCCATGGCGCAGGCGGCCGAGGCCGTTTTGGGACAGGGCGACCCGGAGGATTTCAAGCGCCGCCTGCGCACCGGCACCGTCGTCACCACCGACGACCGCAACTGGGAATTGCGCTATTCCAGCTCCGCCCTGCGCTTCAGCCTCTCGCGCGCGGTCGGCATCGACATGGAATCGGCCACCATCGCCGCCCAGGGATACCGCTTCCGCGTCCCCTACGGCACCTTGCTGTGCGTGTCCGACAAGCCGATCCATGGCGAATTGAAGCTGCCGGGGCAGGCCAATCGCTTCTACGAAGAAGCCATCGCCAGCCATTTGCGCGTCGGCATCATGACCTGCGAACTGCTGCGCGAGGAAGGCGCCAAGCTGCACAGCCGCAAGCTGCGCGCCTTTAACGAACCGCCGTTCCGTTAAGTGATCTAAGCCGCTTCCTGCCAGATGCTGATGCGGTCCTTGCCGTCCTTCTTGGCGGCATAAAGGGCCGCGTCCGCCCGTGCGACCATATCCTCCAACTGCGTGTCGGCGGCGGTCATTTCGGCCACGCCGAAACTGGCGCGCAGCCATACGTCGGGAAAGCCCGGCAGCGCCAGATGGCCCACTTCCACGCGCACCCGCTCCATCACCTCGGCAGCGGCGGCGGCGCTGCTGTTCATCAACAGCAGCCCGAATTCGTCGCCGCCCATCCGTCCCACCACATCGCCGCGGCGCACCGCGCTGGTCAGCAGTTGGGCGAATCCCTTGAGCGCCTGGTCGCCCGCAATATGGCCATGGCCATCATTCAGCGCCTTGAACCCGTCGAGGTCGCACACGACCAGCGCCAGCGGCAGGCTCTGCCGCCGGGCCAGGGCCATCGCCCGACCCGCGGCCTCGTCCAGTCCGCGGCGATTGAGCACCTGGGTCAGCGGATCGTGGCGCATCTGCGTGCGCAGTTGCTGGGCCAGGTCGCCCGCGACCACCAGCACCGCCGTGACGGCGGTGGCCACATAGATGGTCGGCATGAAGATGCTGAAGATCAGGCGGTAGAGATCCTTGCCGATTTCAGGACCGCGAATCAGCATGGCCGACCCCGCCAGCGCGAACTGGACGATGACGAAGGCCAGCAGCGCAAGGAAGAACACCAGCTCCGGGGGCGTGAAGGAGCGATCCCTGGGCCAGAGCGACACGGCACTGACCGCCAGCAACCCGCCGACATAGGCGGGAATGATCAGGCCCTGCATGATCTGGCTACCGACCGGGCCGATGGCGAAGGCCATCGCCAGGATCACCAGCATAGCCGGGACAACGAAACCGGCCAATCGCAAAGGCTTGCCGGATCTTTGGCGGATACCTATGGCCAGCAAAGATCCGCTTATGATCAATCCCACGCCGGTGACGATGAACCAGCCGGGACTTTTCAGAAAAAAGCCACAGGCATTGGCCGTCCATTGCACCATGCCCATGGCATAGGAGGCGGTCCATGTCAGGACATGGCGTTGCCGCCCGAAATGCAGCCACGCCACAGTCAGCGCGACAGTCATGACGGCAGCGGTGCCGAATAACAGGGATAGGAGAATGGCTGCCGCGTTCATGCGGCAGCCATTTACCAAGATTTACTCCAGCTTACCAGCCACAAGACTTGCCTTTATTTTGCGTAATCAACCACTTCTGCAATGGCGCGAAATAATTGACCAGCGCCTTGCCTGACATTTCGCGGCTGCCGGTAAAGGCCTGGAGCGCATCGGGCCAGGGCTTTGACGCGCCCATCTGCAACATCGCGTCAAGCTTCGCGCCTACAGCCTTGTTTCCATAGAAAGAACAGCGATGCAGCGGCCCTTTCCATCCCGCCTGCTTGCACGCCGCCTCATAGAATTGAAACTGCAACACCCGCGCCAGGAAGTAACGGGTATAGGGCGTGTTGCCGGGAATATGATATTTGCCGCCGGCGTCGAACTTCGTCTCGTCGCGGGACACGGGCGGTACGATGCCCTGATATTGCAGGCGCAGGTCGGTCCAGGCCTTTTCATACTGGTTCTGCGGAATCGATCCGTCGAACACGCCCCAGCGCCATTTGTCGATTAGAAGGCCGAAGGGCAGAAACGCGACCTTGTCCATCGCCTGGCGTAGCAACAGGCCGGTATCCTTGTCCGCGCCCGGCACCTTGGCGGGATCGAGCAGGCCGATCTTCACCAGATAGTCGGGCGTGATCGACAGAGCGACGAAATCGCCGATAGCCTCATGGAAACCGTCATTTGCGCCGTCCAGGTAGAGCGGCTTCTGCACCTGATAGGCGCGCTGATAATAATTATGACCCAGCTCATGATGGATGGTGACGAAATCGTCGCCATTCACCTTGGTGCACATCTTGATGCGGATATCGTTCTTGTTGTCCAGATCCCAGGCCGAAGCGTGGCAGATCACTTCCCGGTCGCGCGGCTTGGTGATCTGCGACCGATCCCAGAATGTCTGCGGCAGCGGCTCGAAACCGAGCGAGCTATAGAAGCCCTCGCCCGCCTTCACCATCTTGACCGGGTCATAGCCCTTGGTCTTGAGCAGGTCGGTGGTGTCGAAGCCCAGATCCCCTGCGCCCGCCGGCGCCACGACATCATAGATATTGCCCCATTCCTGCGCCCACATATTGCCCAGCAAATCGGCGCGGATCGGGCCGGTTTTGGATTGCACCGCATCGCCATATTTTTCGTTCAGCTTGGTGCGGGTATAGCAATGGAGATCGTCATAGAGCGGCTTCACTTCCGTCCAGATCTTGTCGGTCAGCTTGGCGAAATCGTCGGCGGGCATGTCATATTTGGATCGCCACATCGCGCCGGTATCCGCAAAGCCCAATTCCTTGGCTCCTGCATTGGCGATGCCGACCAGCTTGGCGTAGTCGGTCCGCATCGGCGCGCCGACATTGTCGTGCCAACTAACCCACATTTCCTTCAACTCTTCGGGATTGCGGTTCTCCCCCATCTGCTCTTCGATATCGCTGCCGTTGATCGGCTGGCCCTTGAGCGTTCCCTTCCCCTTGCCATAAGCGGACTGGAGCTTGGTCGCGAGATCGTTCAATGCCTCGGCTGCGCCCGGCGTCGTGGGTGCAGGCAGCGTCAGCGCGGTGCGCAGCAGCGTCAGCCGCCGCTTGGTTTCCTCGCTCAGCCCCGGCGCGGTCGCGAACTTCGCGGCCTCCAGCGCATAATCGACCCGCTGTTTTGTATCGATCGCGCCGAAATAGGACGCCATCGCGTCGGTATCGTCGGTGATGTAGGTCGCGTTGATCCACGCCGCCCGGCCGCTGACGATCGACTGGTCAAACAGGGTCTTTTCCGCATTGGTCAAAAAGGCTTCCGCTTCGGCCGCGGTCGGCGTGGCGGCTGCGTTCGCGGACGCGGACTGCTGCGCCATCACCGGCGAAGCAACGAGGGCGGCCGCAAGCGCGGCCATCGATATAACGATTTTCATGGATATCCCCTGATCGGTTATGGCGGGGAAGGTGACTTGGCTTGGCGATACAGTCAAGCGGTCAGGAAATCGACCATCGCCTGCCCCAATTCCTTGCGGGTGACGGCGTTCATATGGTTGCCCGGCACTTCGACATAGCGTCCATCCGGCAATATCTCGGCCAATTCCTGCGCCACGCCATTATCGCGGTCGTCCGCGCCGCAGATCACCACGCTGGGCTGCTGGAAACCCGCGATCGTCGCCTCGTCGGTATCGACGAAGGTGTTGAGGATATGAAGCAGCGCCACCGGATCGCCCCTGGTGGTCTTCAGGAACGCCTCGGTCATCCATTGCGACGTGCCCCGCTCGAACGTGCCAAGGTTGGTCAGCACATTGCGATAATAGCCGCCATTGTCGAGCGTCTTGACCAGCCCACGCAGCCCCATCCCCGCCAGGATCACGCGCCGTGGTGTGGCCCCGCGCGCCAGCATCCGCACCGTCGTCCGCGCGCCCAGCGAATAGCCGCCCAGATCATAATCGGTCAGGCCAAGTTGCGCGATCAGCCCCAGATTATCGTCGGTCAGCGCATCGGCCGGATAGGCGGCGGGATCATGCGGCTTGGCGCTTTCCCCATGGCCGCGCAGGTCCGGCAGGATCAGGCGAAAACCCGCCTCCACCAGCTTTGCGGCATGGCCGTAGCGGATCCAATTGGTGAAGGCGTTGGAGAAATAGCCATGGATCAGGACGAGGTCGCGGGCGCCCTCTGTCTTGGCCCCCACCATATGCACCGCGATCGGCAGTCCGTCGAAACCCTTGATCTCATGGCGTTCGATCGGCAGGTCGGTCATCGGGGCATTCCTCTTGGGCTGGGACGCCTTGCCGATATGGCGTCATCCCCGGCGGCGCAAGAGCGCGATCTGTCAGTCGGAGCAGGATGGTCGATCCGTCAAACCTGCGATCAACGGGGCAAAGGGCGTGTCGGCGCAACGGCGGACCAATTTTCTGTCCGCCGACATCAGCATCGTTTCCAGCATTTCGGCCGAAGCAAGAAAGAAGCAGTCATAGGCGGGATGATCGAGCGCCAGACTGATCTCCATCGCGCGATCGGCAAGTCCAGCCGTCGGGATCAGATCGATAATGTCGGGTAATATGGCGACAGCTTCCCGCGCCTGCGCCGCATCGATTCACGCGCGCACCTTCTTCCACATGACATTTGCAAATTCGGGCACCAACAGGTCGGGCGCCATCAGTCGGCGGGGCAAGAGCGTCAGTGCAATGGCTGTTTCGTCGGGCAGCACGGAATCGTCGCTGCCGATCACCCAGCGGGCCGCAACGCTGGTATCCACCACCAGCATCAGGGGCGATCGTCATCCCGGAGCAAATCTTCAGCGGGTGTTTGCCGCACAAGTTTTGGCGTCATGGCGTGGATGGTTTCCAGCCGCGCCAACATGCCGCTCAGGCGCTCGCCCGTCATCGGCTTTCCGCGCGTCAGAGCATCACGTAATTCCGCTTCCAGCGAACGCTGGTTGCGCACAGCCAATTCGCGATACGCCGCGATGACATCATCGTCGAGATTGCGGATCAGCACCTGTCCCATATCGCCATGCTATCATGATGATAGCATGGCGGCAAGGAAGCCGAATTAGCCCTTCTTGAGGTGGCGACGGCCGAGCAGTTCGGCGATCTGCACCGCGTTCAGCGCCGCGCCCTTGCGCAGATTGTCGCTGACGCACCACAGGTTGATGCCGTTTTCGATCGTCGAATCCTCACGCACGCGGCTGATGAAGGTCGCGAAATCGCCCACGCATTCGATCGGCGTGATATATCCGCCGTCCTCGCGCTTATCGACCAGCATGATGCCCGGCGCTTCGCGCAGGATATCCTGCGCTTCCTTCGCCGAAATCTCATTCTCGAACTCGATGTTGATCGATTCCGAATGGCCGACGAACACCGGCACGCGCACGCAGGTCGCGGTGACCTTTACCTTGGGATCAAGGATCTTCTTGGTTTCCGCGACCATCTTCCATTCTTCCTTGGTCGACCCATCGTCCAGGAAAACGTCGATATGCGGGATCACGTTGAAGGCGATCTGCTTGGTGAACTTCTTCGGCTCGGCCGGATCGCCGACGAAGATGTTGCGGCTCTGCTCGAACAGTTCGTCCATGCCCGCCTTGCCAGCGCCCGACACCGACTGGTAGGTCGAGACAACCACGCGCTTGATCTTCGCGGCGTCATGCAACGGCTTCAGCGCCACGACCATCTGCGCGGTGGAGCAGTTGGGATTGGCGATGATGTTCTTCTTCTTGTATCCGTCGATCGCGTCCGGGTTCACTTCCGGCACGATCAGGGGGACGTCCGGGTCCATGCGATAAAGCGAGCTGTTGTCGATCACGACGCAACCGGCCGCCGCCGCCTTGGGCGCATAGATTTCGGTCGGGCCGCTGCCCGCCGCGAACAGGGCGATGTCCCATCCGGCGAAGTCGAAATGCTCGATATTCTGGCATTTGATGGTCTTGCCGGTCTCACCAAAATCGATGGTCAGGCCCTGCGACCGCGACGATGCGACCGCTGCAATCTCGTCAATCGGGAACTCGCGCTCGGCGAGAATGGTCAACATTTCGCGGCCCACATTACCGGTGGCACCAACGACGACGACCCTATAACCCATGACTAAACACTCCACTCCAACGGAAATATTGCGGAGTTGGCGCCATAGCGATACTGGGCGCGTTGTCCAGAAAGAAGGGCTTGTCCGTTCGTAAAAGCCTCTTCTTGTTTGCAGAATAACTGAAAGTATCAGCCCGCTCCATGTCGCTCACCTCCTTGCCGCCCCTGCCCGACCAATGGTTTCACAGCTTCGCCTTTCCCGATGGTGCGCGTGTCGATGGCATCAAGCCGCTGGAATCCTTGCAGGAGGAAGCCGACCTGATCTTTCCCACCCCACTGGCCGGTAAGCGCGTACTCGATATCGGCGCATGGGACGGCTTCTTTTCCTTCCAGGCCGAACGGCGCGGCGCAGCCGAAGTGCTGGCGACCGACCATTTCTGCTGGTCGGGTCAGGGATGGGGCGACAAGCGGGGCTTCGATCATGCCCACGCCCGTTTCGGGTCGCAGGTCCGCTCGCGCGACCTCGACGTCGCCGACCATCGCGTCGCTGACCTTGGCCAGTTCGACATGGTGCTGCTGCTGGGCGTCCTGTATCATGTCACCGACCCCTATCTCACGCTGGAGGCCGCCGCCGCGATGAGCCGCGATCATCTGGTGATCGAAACGGTAACGGCGCTGCGACATGAACCGGTGCCCGCGATGCGCCTGTTCACTGAACTGGAACTGGACCGCGATCCAACCAATTTCTGGGCGCCCAACATCCTGGCGCTGCGCGAAATGTGCGTGCGCTTTGGCTATTCGCGTTTCCAGGTGCTGCCCGAAGCGCTCGACAATCAGGGCTGGCGGAAGTTGGCGATGCCATTCCGCAAAAAGGACCGCTATCGCCGGGCGATCTTCCACGCCTGGCGATAGCGTCTGGCGTCATCAATCGGCCGGGCCACCCGCATGTTCAGCCAGGAAATGCCCGATCGTCTTCCACAGGTGGACGCTGATGCCCGGCCCGCCGACGCGATGGGTCTGGCCCGGATAGGCCATCATCTCGAACGGCGCAGCTGCGCTCTGCATCTTCGCCATCAACGCGGTCGCATTGTCGAACACGACATTATCGTCGGACATGCCGTGGATCAGCAGCAGCGGATCGGCGATCTTTACCGCCTCGTCCACCGCGCCCGACGCCGGATAGGCGCTGGCCTTGTCCTGCGGCTGGCCCAGATAGCGTTCGGTATAATGGGTGTCGTAAAGTTCCCATTTGGTCACCGGCGCGCCCGCCACCGCCGCGGCGAACACGCCCGGCGCCTTCTCCAGCAGCTTCAAGGACATATAGCCGCCATAGGACCAGCCATAGGTCGCGATCCGCTGAGGGTCCACGAACGGCTGCGCCTTGAGCCACTCCACGCCCTTCAACTGGTCATCCACCTCGACCGTACCCATCGCGCGATACAGATGATCCTCGAACGCCTTGCCGCGATCAGGCGTACCGCGATTGTCGATGGCGAACACGATCCAGCCACGATCCACCAGATATTGGTTGAGCGCGCCTGACCATATGTTCGTCACCTGCCGCCCGCCGCCCGGACCGCCATAATGGATCATGAACACCGGGTAGCGTTTCCCCGCCTCCATCTTAGGCGTCATGATCTTGGTGTACAGCGTCGTCCCGTCCGCCGCCTTCACCGTGCCGAACACCGTCTTCACATGGCCCGCGACATAGGGCGCATAGGGGTGGCTGCCCGTCAGCGCATTTTCCGACAGCCATTGCAATTGCTTGCCGCTGCTGTCGGCCAGATAGACCTGCTTGGGCTGGTCGCTATTCTGGCGCGTCACCACCACCCGGCTCGCCGCGCCGTCCATGACAGCGTCGTTCCACCAGCCCCTGGCCGTCAGCGCCCGCGCCTGCCCGGCCTTGGCCAAGGCCGTCACATATAGTTGCTGCTCCAGCGGCGTTTCGCGATTGCCGGTGAAATAGACCAGCCCCTTCTCCTCATCCACGCCCACGACATCGCGCACTTCCCAGTCGCCGCTGGTCAGCGCGGTCCATTTCGCGCCGCGCACTCGATAGAGATGCCCATGGCCGCTCTTTTCCGACCACCACAGGAAGCTGCCGTCCTTTAGCGCATGGAAATTGTTCGACAGGTTGATCCAGCTTTTCGCCGTCTCGGTCAGCACCACCCGCGCCTTGCCCGTAACAGGATCGACCGCCAGCAGGTCGAGACGCTTTTGGTCGCGGCTCTCCCGCGGCACATATAGCGTCTTGCCGTCCTTCGACCAATCGACGCGGGCGAGGTAGATGTCCTTCTCCGCGCCCAGATCGACCTTCACCTGGCCCGACCCATCGGGCTTCATGACATAGAGGTCCACGATCGCGTTGGGCGTGCCGGCGGCGGGATAGCGCTGTTGATAGACTTTCGTCCCCTCGCCGCCGATCGCGGTGCGGGTTACGATGCCGACCGGGCTTTCATCGACGCGGGCGACCGCGATCCGCGCATCGTCGGGCGACCACCAGTAACCGGTGCGCCGGTCCATTTCCTCCTGTGCCACAAACTCCGCCGTACCCCAACTCAGCGTGTCGCCGGCACCCTGCGTAACTTGCCGTTCCGCGCCGCCGATCGGCTGGGTGAACAAATTGCCGCCGCGCACGAAGGACACAAAGCCGCCCTTGGGACTGACCACGCCGTTCAGTTCGCCGTCGGGCGTATCGGTCAGCCGCATGACCTTCCCGTCCAGTCCGGCGAGGTACAGGTCGCCATCCACCGGCACCAACAGGCTCTTGCCGTCAGGCGCCCAGTCATAGCTGGTGATGCCCGTGCTCCCCGCGACGCTCCGATCGCGCTCCCGCTGCATCTTCTCCGCTTCGGAAAGCTCGGCGCCGCTGCCGGTCTTCTTCGAATCGACCAGCATCCGTTCCGCGCCGGTCTTGCTGTCGATCGCCCACAGGTCGAGCCGTTCCTTCTCGTCGGCGCGGGGCTTGAGCAGCGTCACCAACGATCCATCCGGCGACAATTTCAGCGCGCGCGGCAGCGGCCCGGCCAGGTCGGGGCTGGCGAACACGCGCTCCAGCGTGAGCTGTTCCTGCGCGCTGGCGGGAAGTGTGGAGAGCAGCAGCGCACCAAAGGCCGCGCCGGCTTTCAGATAGGGGGGCATAATTGTCCTTTCCGGTCGGCGCGCAAACGCACCGAATGATAGCGCGGATTTAGCGCCACACATTAGAAAAGATCAATGCCGGGAAATTATCTGTCCTGCCATGATCGCCTGGATCATGGTGGGCGCGGCAGGGATTGAACCTGCGACCCCACCCGTGTGAAGGGTGTGCTCTACCACTGAGCTACGCGCCCCTGTAAGGAGGAGGCGGCCTTTGGCATCGGCCGCGCGCCCTGTCAATATCCTGGGATCGATTTGACGCAAAAGCGTTTTCGCGCGGCCGCATCGCCCTCTATAAGGGGCTGTGGAAATTACGGAGCCAGCCTTGATGTCAAAGTCTCTTGCCCTGCTGATCGCAAGCCTGCTGCTCACGGCGCTGGCCGCCTGCAATACGGTGCAGGGCGTGGGTCGGGACATCGAATCGGTCGGACGCGCCGGCAAAGACGCGATGCACTGACGAATTATTGGAGGATGCGGCTCATCGCCGTCATATTCTTGCGCAGGCGCACGCCGTCGCAATCCGGCTCGCCACATTCGCACACTTCGATGGTATAACGCACGCCACACATGACCAATATGTCATGGTCGAAGGAATAGTTGGAGATGCCCGCTCGCTCGACCTTTTCCTGCGCCCTGGCCTTGAGAGTCATGCGTGTCCTCCCCCTAATCTGTGGGACGTGGATAATTGATGTTGCGATGCACAATGTCAATTGATGGACATTTGTTCCTGAACAATTTGTAAGAATATTGTCGCTGAAATGACACGCTTCGCCCCATCGCCACCCCTGACTTGCACGCGACGGCGCAGCGTCCCATATGCCGCGTCATGAACGACCAACGCAGCTCGTCCATGCCCGTCTGGCATGGCACCACCATCATGTCAGCCCGCAAGAATGGAAAGGTCGTCGTCGCCGGCGATGGCCAGGTGTCCATGGGCCAGACCGTAATGAAGCCCAATGCCCGCAAGGTCCGCCGGCTGCACGACGGCAGCGTAATCGGCGGCTTCGCCGGCGCCACCGCCGACGCCTTCACCCTGTTCGAACGGCTCGAAGCCAAGCTGGAGCGCCATAACGGCCAGTTGATGCGATCCGCGGTCGAACTGGCCAAGGACTGGCGCACCGACAAATATCTGCGCAACCTGGAAGCGATGATGATCGTCGCGGACAAGGATGTCACCCTGATCCTGACCGGCAATGGCGACGTGCTGGAGCCGCTGAACGGCGTTGCCGCGATCGGTTCGGGCGGTAATTTCGCCCTCGCCGCCGCGCGCGCGCTGATGGAATATGAGGAAGACGCCGAAACTCTCGCCCGCAAGGCGATGGCCGTCGCGGCCGACATCTGCGTCTACACCAACGACCAGTTGACCATCGAAACGCTGGACAGCGCCGCCTAAACTAAAAAAGCCCCTCCCTTGAAAGGGAGGGGGGAGTCTTTTAATGAACGACAACCTGACCCCCAAAGCCATCGTCGCCGCGCTCGACGCACATATCATCGGCCAGCAGGACGCCAAGCGCGCCGTTGCGGTCGCGCTGCGCAACCGCTGGCGCCGCCAGCACCTGTCCGCCGATTTGCGCGACGAGGTGACGCCCAAGAATATCCTCATGATCGGGCCGACGGGCTGCGGCAAGACCGAGATCAGCCGCCGCCTCGCCAAGCTGGCCGACGCCCCCTTCGTCAAGGTCGAGGCGACTAAATTCACCGAGGTCGGCTATGTCGGCCGCGACGTCGAACAGATCGTCCGCGATCTGGTCGAGGAAGCTGTGCGGCTGGAGAAGGACCGCCGCCGCGAAGCCGTGCGCGAAGCCGCCTCCGAAGCCGCCATGGCGCGGCTGCTCGATGCGCTTACCGGCAAGGAAGCGAGCGAAGCCACACGCCTCTCCTTCCGCCAGAAGATCGAAGCCGACCAGATGAACGAGGTCGAGGTCGAGGTCGAGGTCGCCGACAGCCCCTCCATGCCGATGGAAATCCCCGGCATGGGCGGACAAGTCGGCATGATCAACCTGTCCGACATGATGTCCAAGGCGTTCGGCCAGCAACAAAAGAAGCGCCGCAAGATGCGCGTTGCCGAAGCCTGGGACAAACTGGTCGAGGAAGAGCAGGACAAGCGACTGGACCAGGACGACGTCGCGCGCACCGCGATCACCAGCGCCGAGCAGAATGGCATCGTTTTCCTCGACGAGATCGACAAGATCGCGGTCAGCGATGTGCGCGGCGGCTCCGTCAGCCGCGAAGGCGTGCAGCGCGATCTGCTCCCGCTGATCGAGGGCACGACCGTCGCGACCAAATATGGCCCGCTCAAGACCGACCATATCCTCTTCATCGCGTCGGGCGCCTTCCACGTCGCCAAGCCCAGCGACCTGCTGCCCGAACTCCAGGGCCGCCTGCCGATCCGCGTCGAGTTGAAGGCGCTGACCGAGGAGGATTTCGTCGCCATCCTCTCCGATACCAAGGCCAGCCTCGTCGCCCAATATCGCGCGCTGCTGGCGACCGAGGAGGTGACGATCGACCTGACGCCCGACGGCATCCGCGCCGTCGCGAAGATCGCCGCCGACGTGAACAGCGAGATCGAGAATATCGGCGCCCGCCGCCTCCAGACGGTGATGGAAAAGCTGCTGGAGGATGTCAGCTTCGAAGCCGAAGACCGCCGCGGCGAAACGCTCGTGATCGATGCGGTCTATGTCGAGAAACAATTGTCAGCGGTCGCTCACGACACCGACCTCAGCAAATATGTTCTGTAATTAGGCGAAAACGGGATGAGAGGGGAAGCCATCCTCTCATCCCGCTCCGATTTACCAAATTTCCGTTCGCTCGAAACGAACGATCTACTGATTAAAAGTCAGTTGCTCAGTAACTACGCCCAACCAGCACGCGCTCCACGGCCTGCCCGCCGGTGAAGATACACGCGCCGTCCGCTGCGTCCGCATCCAGCGGCACGTTGCGCAGCGTCAGCTTCTCGCCCTTGAGCCACTGCACCACCTTCTCCAGCGCCTCGCCGGTCGGCCTGGCCCACTGGACCAGCGCCCAGCCGGGCCTGGCGCTGGCGTTGAAATAGGCTTTCAGCGCGTCGAGCGTGCCGATCGAGCGATCGATGCTGCCGTCCAGTCGGCCTTTGGCGTCGGCGAAGAGGGACGCCTGAATATCCTCCAGCATGGCGGTTGCGCCCGTCACGAAATCGCCCTTGGCGACGATCTGGCTGTCGAGCTTGCCATCCTCGCGATAGAGGCGATCGCGGCGGATCACCGATACATTGCCGCCGGCGACGTCACGCCCGCCGACCTCGATCACGATCGGCGCGCCCTTCTTCACCCAGCCCCAGCGCTTGGTCGCGGCCTTGGCCGGCCGCTTGTCGAGCAGCGCGCGGACCGGCTCGCGGAAGGCGTCCAGCTCATTGAGGGACGCCACCAGTTCGCCGCAATAATCCAAAATCGCGGCGTCCTCGTCATTGTCGCGCAGCATCGGCACCACGACGACCTGATAGGGCGCGACGCGCGGCGGCACGCGCAGGCCATCATCGTCGCCATGGACCATGATGAGGCCGCCGATCATGCGGGTGGACATGCCCCAGCTGGTCGTCTGCGCCAGCTCTTGGCTACCTTCGGCATTCTGGAACTTTATATTCTGCGCCTGGCTGAAAGTCGTGCCCAGGAAATGCGACGTGCCCGCCTGCAGCGCCTTGCCATCCTGCATCATCGCCTCGATCGAATAGGTCGCAACGGCGCCGGGGAAGCGTTCATTCTCCGGCTTCTCGCCCGCGACCACCGGCAGGCCGACGCACTCCTCGGCGAAGCTGCGATAGACTTCCAGCATCTTCATCGTCTCTTCCATCGCCTCATCGACGGTGGCGTGCGCGGTATGGCCCTCCTGCCACAGGAACTCGCTGGTGCGCAGGAACATGCGCGTGCGCATTTCCCAGCGCACGACATTGGCCCATTGGTTGATCAGCACCGGCAGGTCGCGCCAGCTCTGCACCCAGCGGCTGAACGCCGCGCCGATCACGGTTTCGGACGTCGGCCGCACGACCAGCGGCTCTTCCAGCTTCGCGTCGGGGTCGGGCACCAGCTTGCCATCCTTCTGGATCAGCCGGTGATGGGTGACGACCGCCATTTCCTTGGCGAAGCCGTCGACATGCTCAGCCTCCTTCTCGAAATAGGAGAGCGGAATGAACAGCGGGAAATAACAGTTTTCATGCCCTGTCGCTTTGATCCGCGCGTCGAGCAGCGCCTGAATACGCTCCCATATGCCATAGCCCCAGGGGCGGATGACCATGCAGCCGCGCACGCCGCTTTCCTCGGCCAGGTCGGCCTCCGAAATGACGGCCTGATACCAGGCGGAAAAATCCTGTTCGCGGGTGACGGAAAGGGCGTGTTTCACGGGATCGAAAACCTGACGTAAAAAGGGAATGGCGCGCCATAAGCCAAAGGCGGCGTCCCTGTCGACCCCCGACGACAGGGCGCGTGCCGATCGGCGGCGCGTCAGGCGGTCGCCGCGCCCATCTCTTCCAGCCAGGCCTTCGCCTGCCTGGGTTCGCCGACCGCATCGGCCGCGGCGGGACCGCGCGCCGCCATGAAGCGCTGATGCAGCGCAAAGGGCTCCAGCCCCAGCGTATCGCGCATCCCGTCAATCTCGTCCGCCAGTTCCCCCAGCGCCGCTATGACGGGCGCGACGCGCGTGCGCGCGACCTTGTCCTTCTGATGGTCGAACAGGCCCCATTGCCCGCTCGCCGCCACCCGCAGGGCCGCGATCAACGCATCGCGATACTCAGCCTCCACCTCTTCTCGGCGGACGTCCAACCGTTCCAGCCTGTCCGCCTTCGCCATCGCTTCAGGTCAGCTTGTCGATCTTGGCGTTGAGCGCGGCGAGCTGGGCCTTCAGATCGTTGATCTCGTCGTCCTTGCTGCCATCGGTCGCCGCCGGGGTGACGACGGGGGGTGGCGTCATGCCTGGCATTCCAGGGATACCCGGGATCCCCGGGATACCCGGCATCCCCGGCACGCCATTGCCGAAGGCGCTGGCCGCCGCTTCGAACATTTGCATGTTGCGCTTGGCGATATCGGCCAAAGGACCGCCGCCGAAGGCGCCCTTCATAGCTTCCTGAAACTGCTGCTGGTTTTTGCGGAATGCGTCCATCGACGCCTCCAGATATTGCGGCACCATCGATTGCATCGAATCGCCATACATGGCGATCAACTGGCGCAGGAAGTTGACCGGCAGCATATTCTTGCCGCGCTGCTCCTCCTCCATGATGATCTGGGTCAGGACATTATGGGTTATGTCCTCGCCGGTCTTGGCGTCGACCACGGTGAATTCGCGTCCTTCGCGCGTCATCTGCGACAAAAGGTCCAGCGTGATATAGCTTGAAGTTTCGGTATTATAGAGCCGCCGATTGGCGTACTTCTTGATAACGACCGGCTCCGATTCATTAGCGGTCTTAGATTTGGCCATGGATTCCTCTCCCACACCTGAACATCTCGCATTAGCACAGGGCGATGCCGCACCGCAACATGGGCCGCGGCCATTACCCCTTTTTCTCAATATTTTATGGCGCGAAACGGAGGGAAATCCTGACCTGCGCCGCCGCGCGTTTCAGGGGTTGCGTAAATATCAGGACGCCGCCCGCCCCGCCGCCCCGCCGTCCGCGCCTTGCGTCGCCACCGCCGGCCCTGCCCGATTGCTGCAGCATGGTGCGGAAAATGGCCGTTCCCCGGTTGTTTTCATCCCTTCGCTCATCAATCCGCCGCGCGTGCTGGACCTGTCGCAAAGCCGGTCCTTGCTGCGCCACATGGTTGCAGCGGGCCATGACGCGCACCTGATCGATTGGGGCACCCCCACATCGCAGGACGCTATGCTCGGCCTCGATGGCCATGTCATCCATCGGCTGCTGCCCCTTCTCGCCACGCTGCCCCGCCCGCCGATCCTGGTCGGCTATTGCCTGGGCGGCAGCCTGGCGCTGGGCGCAGCAGCCATGGCCGCCTTTCCCGCGGTAGCGAGCATCGCTGCACCCTGGCGGTTCGATGCCTTCCCCGCCGCTGATCTGCAATTGATCGGAGGCTTGTGGAACGGCGCGCGGGCGATGAGCGAGCGGATCGGCTATGTCCCCATGGAGGTGCTCCAATCGGGTTTCTGGGCGATGGACCCGGCCCGCACCATTCGCAAATATGCCGCCTTCGCCGACATGGAAGCAGGGTCGGACGCCGAACGCGCCTTCCTGGCTGTGGAGGATTGGGCCAATGGCGGCGCACCGCTGACCTTCGCGGCGGGGCGCGATCTGTTCGATCATTTCTACGCCGGCAATGTCAGCGGCCGTGGCCAATGGCGCATCGATGGCCGCCCCGTGGACCCTGCCGCGCTCGATTGCCCGACCCTGTCGATCGTGTCGACCAGCGACCGCATCGTGCCCGCCGCCGCCGGCCCTCGCTTGCGCGAAGAACGCAGCCTTTCGCTCGGCCATGTCGGCATGGTGGTGGGTGGCGGCGCCCGCGAAACGCTTTGGGAACCGCTGTCCCACTGGCTTTTCAGCCATGGCGGTTGATGCTATTGCGCCTGCGAAAACAACCACCGGAATCGAGGATCAAGCCTTTGTCAGACATCGTCATCACCGCCGCCAAGCGCACCGCCGTCGGCAGCTTCATGGGCGCTTTCGGCTCGACCCCTGCGCACGAACTTGGCCGCCAGGCGATCATCGCCGCGCTCGCGCAGGCGGGCGTCGCGCCCGATGAAGTGGACGAAGTGATCCTGGGCCAGGTATTGGCCGCCGGCCAGGGCCAGAACCCCGCGCGTCAGGCCGCCGTCAACGCCGGCATCCCGGTCGAACGCACCGCCATCGGCCTCAACCAGCTATGCGGTTCGGGCCTGCGCGCCGTCGCGCTCGCGGCGCAGGCGATCCGCGCCGGCGACGCCAACATCATGGTCGCGGGCGGCCAGGAAAGCATGTCGCTCGCTCCCCATGCGCAATATCTGCGCGCCGGCAGCAAGATGGGCAATGTCAGCCTCATTGACACGATGATCCATGACGGCCTGACCGACGCCTTCAACAATTATCATATGGGCATCACGGCCGAAAATCTGGCCGAGAAATATCAGATCAGCCGCGAAGCGCAGGATATCTTCGCCGTCGCCAGCCAGAACAAGGCCGAAGCCGCACGCGCATCGGGCCGCTTCGCCGACGAAATCGTGCCGGTTACGATCAAGGGGCGCAAGGGCGACACCATCGTCGATGCCGACGAATATATCCGCGCCGGCGCCACCATCGAGGCGATGGAAAAGCTCAAGCCCGCCTTCAAGAAGGACGGCACCGTCACCGCCGCCAACGCTAGCGGCCTCAATGACGGCGCCGCCGCGCTGGTGCTGATGACCGCCGATGCCGCCGCCAAGCGCGGCGCGACCATCCTGGGTCGCATCGCCGGCTTCGCTACCTGCGGCGTCGATCCGGCGATCATGGGGATCGGCCCCGCCCCGGCCAGCCGCAAGGCGCTGGAAAAGGCCGGCTGGTCGGTCGCGGACCTCGACCTGATCGAAGCCAATGAAGCCTTCGCCGCGCAGGCTCTGTCGGTCGGCCAGGAACTGGGCTGGGACGCCGAGAAGGTCAACGTCAATGGCGGCGCGATCGCCATCGGCCACCCGATCGGCGCGTCGGGCGCGCGCGTGCTGACCACTCTTCTCTACGAAATGGCCAAGCGCGACGCCAAGAAGGGCCTCGCCACCCTGTGCATCGGCGGCGGCATGGGCGTCGCCATGTGCATCGAACGCTGATCGCCTGACCTGCCAAAAAAAGGCGGCCGCTCCCACCAGAGCGGCCGCCTTTTTCATGTCAGCCATTCTTCGCGCCGGCTCGACACCGATCGGAACAATAGACGACATTGTCCCAATTCTGCTCCCACTTCTTGCGCCAGGCAAAGGGGCGCTGACACACAGGGCACATCTTGGTCGGCAGATCGCGTTTGGCAACTCCGCGTGGCATATGGTTCGTTCCCTTGGAGCCTTATGGCTTTACATTCAGCCGTTCGCTTCGAGCGAAGTCGAGAAGCCTGTAGCGCCATACCCACGTTGCTCGACTTCGCTCGAAACGAACGGAACAAGATGGTTCGACATAACGCCGTCAAGGCCTAGGTGCTGTCTGCATTTAGAGGATTCCGTTTGCTGATGAGTTCTCTTCAAGGTCGTCGATGCGATCGGCCTGCCGCTGCGAATCCATCCAACATCGGGGCAATATGGCGATTGCCCACAGTCCGAGGCGCTCCTGTCCGGTTTGCAGGTTGGCCATGTCATCGCCAATGACCTCGGTGCAACCGCATGCGTCGCGGGTCCATGCACTACATCATTATGAACCCCGGTGGCGCACTCTGCCTCCATAACGGCGGCCTGTTGCCGCCGCCGGGGGCGGTGCGTACCGGGGCTGGCGGCCTGCCGACGATGCCGGACTGGACGCCGGGCGAGGAGGGCGCGCGCCAATGTTGCGAATTTTGTCGATAAGGCCAGCTATTATCCGACCGCCCGCAACCTGCCCTCGATCGAGGGGACGTCGCGATAACCTTGCCCGGCTGGATGAAAGTCTGCGCGATATGCGTGCTGGTAGCGGACCGCGACCCTCGCGGTGATCTCTGACACCGACGGTCTCTCTGCGGCAAAACGCCGTATGTCAGCGAATGGCGCATCACATTATAAGCCGCGCCAGTTGACGTCCATACGCTTAAACTCCCATTCAGACGGAAAGCCATAAAGGCGCATGAGCGGCAGAAAGGCCCAAGCCCCGCCGTTTCATCTTTCAAGGGAAACTTTTCATGCCGCTTGCGATCGTATCGAGACTGTTCGTCCTGACTGCCCTGTGCGCAGCCACTTCCCCTGCAATCGCGCAGGCGGGCGATCCGGTCAAAGGGAAGACGGTGTTCGCACGCTGCGCGCTATGCCATGATGTGAAGGCAGGGCCGAAGAAGATGGGTCCGTCGCTCGCCGGGATATTCGGCCGCACGTCGGGCACCATGGCGGGCTTCACCTATTCGCCCGCGATGCAAAAGGCGAAGATTCGCTGGGACGCCAAGAGCATCGATACCTTCCTGACCAAGCCGAGCGGACTGGTGCCGGGCAACCGCATGGCCTTTGCCGGCGTGCCCAACCCGGTCGACCGCGCCAACCTGATCGCCTATTTGAAGGCCGAAGCCAAGTAAACGACTGCTAGATCCCGCCCGCCGTCACGGTCCAGCCGCCGCGTTCCAGCGCGGCGCCGAGATCGGCGGCGCAGGCGTTTAGCGTCGTCGCATCGGTCGAACGAATCACGAAATTGGCGCCGGTGCGGCCTTCGCGGAAAAAGGGATAGCTGCCGATCTGGCAATCCTCATGCGCGCGTTCGGTCGAGGCAAGCAGGTCGGCGATCTCGCTTTCGGCCACCCAGCAGCCGATCGTCGCGGACAGCAGCGGCAGGCCGCCTTCCAGCGTGCCGGTCAGGCTGTCGAGCATACCAGCGGTGATATAGGGCACGCCGGCCATGATGAAGATATTGCCATGGCGGATGCCGGGCGCGCCGGACATGTGATTTTCGATCAGGTCCGCGCCAGCAGGCACCCGCGCCATACGCAATCGCGCCTCGGTCAATCCGCCGCGGGTTTCATAATAGCCGGACAGAATGGCGCGCGCACCTTCGTGGATTTCCACCTCCACACCCAGCGCCGCGGCAATCGCGTCCACCGTGATATCGTCATGAGTCGGGCCAATGCCGCCGGTCGTGAACAGATAATCGTTGCGCGCGCGCAGAGCGTTGACCGCCTCGACAATCGCGTCCTGCACATCGGGCACGACGCGCACTTCGCGCAGGCGAATACCCTGGACGCCCAGCCAACTGGCGACTTGGGCGATATTCTTGTCCTGGGTGCGGCCAGAAAGGATTTCGTCGCCGATCACGATCAGCGCTGCGGTCCAGATGCGGGTCGGATCGGCCATGCGCCAGCCCATAGCCTGCCCCGGACGCCCTGCCTAGTCGCCCTCTCGCATTATGCCGCTATTACGCCTATAAATAGGGCATGACCGACTATATGACGATGACGGCCGATGCGCCGATTTCCCGCTCCGCTGCGATCAAACTGTATGACGAATCCGGTTTCGCCGGTATGCGCAAGGCCGGGCGGCTCGCCGCAGAGATATTGGACGCGCTCGTGCCGCATGTCGTGCCGGGCGTCACCACCGGCGAACTGGACGACATCGTGCGCCGCATGTCGCTGGACGGCGGCGGGGTGCCCGCGACCCTGGGGTATCGCGGCTATACCCATAGCTGCTGCATCTCGCTCAATAATGTGATCTGCCACGGCATTCCAGGCGACCATCGACTGAAGGACGGCGATATCCTGAATATCGACGTCACACCGCTGGTCGATGGCTGGCATGGCGACACCAGCCGCATGTTCATAGTCGGCGACGCCGCGATCAAGGCGCGGCGGCTGGTCGAAGTCACCTATGAATGTCTGATGCTGGGCATCGAGCAGGCCAAGCCCGGCAATCATCTGGGCGACATTGGCTATGTGATCCAGCGGCACGCCGAAAAGCACCGATATGGCGTAGTGCGCGATTTTTGCGGCCATGGCCTGGGCCGAGTGTTTCATGACAGCCCCGAAGTCGTCCATGTCGGCCGTCCCGGCACCGGCCCTGAACTGCGCCCCGGCATGTTCTTCACGATCGAGCCGATGATCAACATCGGGAAGCCCGGCGTGAAGATGATGGACGATGGTTGGACCGCGGTGACGCGCGACCGGACTCTGTCGGCCCAATTCGAACATAGCATCGGCATCACCGAAACAGGCTGCGAGATATTCACCAAGAGCCCTGCGGGCCTGGACTGTCCGCCTTACGCGCTCTGACGATCGGAACACTGCCCAAAAAACGGGCAGAGAGTTATGATATTGCCCTGAATCCGGGCAATATGGACAAAGATTGCTGCATCGCCGAAAGCATGTCCTAGCGATTCGCCACTTGGCACGGTAATTGATTGTTAAGGGGAACGGCGCCGGCCTTGGGGGGCATGACGATCGTTCCCTCAAGGAGAGAGGAATGCGGGTCGCCCCCGCATTCTGTGCGTGCGTCATGGGTTGGGATTACGAGTGATGAAAAAGATCGAAGCGATCATAAAGCCATTCAAGCTGGACGAGGTGAAGGAAGCGCTCCACGAAGTGGGCGTGTCTGGCATCACCGTAACCGAGGCCAAGGGCTTCGGCCGCCAGAAGGGGCATACCGAACTGTATCGCGGCGCAGAATATGTCGTCGATTTCCTGCCCAAAGTGAAGCTGGAGGTCGTTGTCGACGATTCGCTGGCCGACCGCGTGGTCGAGGCGATTTGTTCTGCGGCGCAGACCGGTCGCATCGGCGACGGCAAAATCTTCATTTCCGCGGTCGAAGGCGCCGTGCGTATCCGCACCGGCGAGCGGGACAGCGACGCGATCTGATTTAACCAATTTTCGCCGAGCCGGGCGGGAACAGACTTCAACTGCCCCTTCGGGGGGGTATTTTTGAGAGAAGGGCAAAAGCACATGGCCAATACGCCAAAAGACATCCTGAAGATGATCGAAGAAAAGGAGATCGAATGGGTCGATGTCCGCTTCACCGATACGAAGGGCGCCTGGCACCATCTGACCATGTGCGCAGGCGTGATCGGCGAAGATGAACTGACCGATGGCCTGATGTTCGACGGCTCCTCGATCGAGGGCTGGAAGGAAATCAACGAATCGGACATGATCCTGAAGCCGGATCTGGACGCGGTCTATGTCGATCCGTTCAGCGCCACGCCGATGCTGATCCTGGTTTGCGACATCGTCGAACCCGAAGATGGCTCGCTTTATGCCCGCGACCCGCGCTCGACTGCCAAGCGCGCCGAAGCCTTCCTCAAGACCACCGGCCTTGGCGATACTGTCTATATCGGCCCGGAACCCGAATTCTTCATGTTCGACGACGTGAAGTTCGAGAACAGCTACAACTCCAGTTCGTACAAGCTGGACGACGTTGAACTGCCAACCAACTCGAACACCACTTATGAAGGCGGCAATATGGGCCACCGCCCGCGCGCCAAGGGTGGTTACTTCCCGGTCGGCCCTGTCGATGTCACCACCGACATCCGCGCCGAAATGGTGTCCACCCTGCTGGAAATGGGTCTGCCCATGGACAAGCATCACCATGAAGTCGCGGGCAGCCAGCACGAGTTGGGCCTGACTTTCGGCAAGCTGGTCGAAACCTGCGACCGCATCCAGATCTACAAATATGTCGTGAAGATGGTCGCCCAGGCCTATGGCAAGACCGCGACCTTCATGCCCAAGCCGATCAAGGCCGACAATGGTTCGGGGATGCACACCCACATCTCGATCTGGAACGAAGGCAAGAACACCTTCGCCGGTGACGGCTATGCCGGCCTGTCGGAAACCTGCCTGTTCTTCATCGGCGGCGTCATCAAGCACGCCAAGGCGATCAACGCCTTCACGAACCCGACCACCAACAGCTACAAGCGCCTGGTGCCCGGCTTCGAAGCCCCTGTGCTGCTCGCCTATTCGGCGCGCAACCGTTCGGCATCGTGCCGCATCCCCTATGGCGCCGGCACCAAGGCGAAGCGCGTCGAATTCCGCTTCCCCGATCCGCTCGCCAACAGCTATCTCGCCACCTCGGCGCTGCTGATGGCCGGCATCGACGGGATCGAGAACAAGATCCACCCCGGCGGTCCGATGGACAAGAATCTGTACGACCTGCCGCCCGCCGAACTGAGCCAGGTGCCGACCGTCTGCGGTTCGCTGCGTGAAGCGCTGGACAGCCTCGCTGCCGACCACGATTTCCTGCTCAAGGGCGGCGTGTTCACCAAGGACCAGATCGATGCCTATATCGAACTGAAATGGCCTGAGGTATATGCCTGGGAAATGGCGCCGTCGCCGGTCGAATTCGACATGTACTATAGCGGCTGATCCTTTCAGCGCTGTTTTTGGGAAAAAGGCCCGGTCGCGACAAGCGGCCAGGCCTTTTCCTTTATGAGCGATGCGCCCAAATAGGGCGCATGAACCCGCTCGCCATACTTGGCCTTGCCCACCCGATCGTCCAGGCGCCGATGGCCGGCGTGTCCACGCCGCAAATGGCGGCGGCCGTCAGCAACGCTGGCGCACTGGGATCGATCGCCGTGGGCGCCGTCGATGCCCCCGCCGGGCGCAGCATGATCGACGCGGTGCGCATGCAGACGGATCGCCCGTTCAACGTCAATCTCTTCGTCCATGCGCCCGCCAGAGCAAGGCCGGATTTGGAGCGGCGCTGGATCAGTACGCTCGCGCCGCTATTTGCCGAACATGGCGCACAGCCACCGCCAACGCTCCGCGAAATCTATCGCAGCTTTGCGGAGAACGAGGCGATGCTGGACATGCTGGTCGATACGCGGCCAGCGGTCGTCAGCTTTCATTTCGGATTACCCGACCGCCGAAAAATCGACCTTTTGAAGTCTGCGGGCTGCCTGCTGCTGGCCAGCGTGACCAACCTCGATGAAGCGCTGGCGGCCGAGGCGGCAGGCATCGATGCCGTGGTGGCGCAGGGTTTCGAAGCGGGTGGCCATCGCGGGATGTTCGATCCTGATGGGCCGGACGATAGCTTGGGCGCCGTTGCGCTGACCCGTCTGCTGATCGAACGCTCCGGCCTGCCCGTCATAGCGGCGGGCGGCATCATGGACGGTCGGGGCGTGCAGGCGGCGATCGATCTGGGGGCTGTGGCTGCGCAATTGGGCACGGCCTTCATCGCCTGCCCGGAAAGCAGCGCCGACGCGGCCTATCGCGCGGCGCTGTTCAGCCCGGCCGCGGCGCATACGGTCATGACTCGTGTCGTATCAGGACGGCCCGCCCGCTGCCTCGCCAATCGCTTCACCGCCTGGGGGCGGCAAAGCGACCGACAGCCGCCCGATTATCCGATCGCCTATGATGCGGGCAAGGCGCTCAACCAGGCGGCAAAAACGGCCGGCGAAGGCGGTTATGGCGCGCAATGGGCCGGACAAGGCGCGCCGCTCGCCCGCGCATTGCCCGCCGCCGATCTGGTGGCGCTGTTGGTCGCGGAAATGCGACAAGCGCGGGGCGACGGATAGACAGAGCAGGCGCTGAGACAGCGACTGCGACAGTTGTACGCGATTATCGCGTACGATCGGGGATCGACGCACCGAACAGCAGTACGGGCTCGCCCGGCGGCGACAGGGCGATCTCGCCGCCCGATTCGGCCACCATCTGGCGTATCATCCAGGCGGCGGCGGTGCGGGAGGCCAGCCCTTCGATCGGCAGGGTGCCGGCCAGCGCGGCCCGCAGGTCCGGGTCGAGCACGACCTTGGGGCCTTCGCCGCGCACAACGATCTCGGTCAGGCCCGGCCGCTTTTCCGCGCCGATATCCAACTGCCCGCCACGCACCAGCGCGTCGCCGGCGATCAGCGCCAGGTTAAGCAAGATTTTGGCCGCCAGTTTGTCGAGCATCTGTTCTTCGACCAGCCAACCGACTTTGACCCGGCCCGTGGTCGCAAACATGCCTTCGATCGCCACCTTCGCCTCATGCGGCGGCACGGCGTCGCCAAAGCCGCCAGCGGAGCCGAAGGCGAGGCGGAAGAATTTCAGTTTGTTCGCCGAAGTGCGGGCGCTGTCGCCCAGCAGGTCCAGGCAACGCTGGCGCATTTCCGGGTCGGTTTCATCCGCCATCAGCTCCAGACCATTGTTGAGCGCGCCGACGGGGCTCAGCAGGTCATGGCACAGGCGCGAACAAAGCAGGCTGGCAAATTCGATGCTGTCGGTCGGGTTGGTCATGCGAGGTCTGGGTCACCGGATTGTGGAGGAAATAAGCGGGTCTTTGGCTAATGCGCCGCGCCGCGCGCCGATGCAAGCCCGGCTGGCCGCCTTTCGCTCACCGACTGTCGAGATGCATTTTGGTGAAATGGACGTTAACCGCCGTCCCCGGCCCTGCCCGCCATATAGTCGCGTCCCCCGCCCCGACGATCAGCCATAAATTTCCATCGGGCGCCGCGCAGGCCGCATCGGTCGCGGAAGGCGCGGCGACGCCCGATGGATGCGAATGATAATGGCCAATGATCTTGGGCCCACCCGATCGCGCCGCCCGATGCGCGGCGATCAGGGTCGCTGGGTCCAGTTCGAAATGGCGCGCGGGATCGGGCGCCACATTGACCGCGGGCGCGATCGCCTCGATCCGGTCATCGGAGCCCAGCAAAAGGCCGCACACCTCATGAACATCACCGGCCGCCAGGGCCATGATCCGTTCCAACAGAATCCTTGAAATTTCGACCCGCATTCCTACATCTCTAGCCAATGGGTCCGGGGGTTTCCATCATCGAAGCAGCCATTGGCGAAGCGCAGCAAGGCTGGCGCCTCGATCGTGCGCTGGCGGACCTTTTGCCCGACCTGTCGCGCGAGCGGCTGAAGGGCCTGATCGGCGAGGGACAGGTGCAGTCCGCCAACGTCGGCAAGATCAGCGTGTCGATGAAGGTCGCGGCCGGGCAGATGTTCACCATCACCCTGCCGCCGCCTGCGCCGCTGGATACGGTGGCGCAGGATATTCCGCTGACCATCGTCCATGAAGACGCCGACCTGATTGTCGTCGACAAACCCGCAGGGTTGGTCGTCCATCCCGCCGCCGGCAATCTGGACGGCACGCTGGTCAACGCGCTGCTGCATCATTGCGAGGGGCGCCTGTCCGGTATCGGCGGATTCGCCCGGCCCGGCATCGTACATCGCATCGACAAGGATACGTCCGGTCTGCTGGTGGTCGCCAAGTCGGACAAAGCGCATGAGGGGCTGGCCCGCCAGTTCAAGGATCACAGCATCGATCGGCTTTATGCCGCTATCGTCTATGCCGTGCCCAATCCGGCGGCCGGGACGGTCGATACCTGGATCGGCCGATCCGACGCTGATCGAAAGAAGATGGCGGTTCATCGGGAAGGACGCGGCAAGCACGCCGTTACCCATTATCGCACGACACAGAGATTGCGCGACGCAGCGCTGGTGGAATGCAAGCTGGAAACCGGCCGCACGCATCAGGTTCGCGTGCATATGCACCATATCGGCCACCCCTTGATCGGTGACCCGGTTTACGGTAGGGAAAGAAAAGGTTTCAAATCAATACTGGAAACGCTGGGTTTCAAAAGGCAGGCATTGCACGCCAAAAGCCTGGGGTTCATACATCCGGTAACGAGCGAACGGCTTATGTTCCAAAGTGCACTGCCCACCGACATGCAGGAACTGTTAAGCCAGCTCCACGTATAGAGATTAACAAATTTGCGACGGCGCCTGTGACGCCTCTTCTGGGTCCCGCCGCGCAATGAAAGGGAAAGGTGACGACATGGCCAAGAGCAATGTCCCCGCGGTTCCGGCGCTGGGCGGTGAAGCCAGCCTCAACCGCTATCTGTCGGAAATCCGCAAGTTTCCGCTGTTGACGCCTGAGCAGGAATATATGCTCGCCAAGCGTTATGAGGAGCATCAGGACCCTGAGGCCGCAGCCCAGTTGGTGACATCGCATCTGCGCCTGGTGGCGAAGATCGCGATGGGCTATCGCGGCTATGGCCTGCCGGTCAGCGAGCTGATTTCCGAAGGCAATATCGGCCTGATGCAGGGCGTTAAGAAATTCGAGGCCGAACGCGGTTTCCGCCTGGCGACCTATGCCATGTGGTGGATCCGGGCATCGATCCAGGAATTCATCCTGCGTAGCTGGTCGCTGGTCAAGATGGGCACCACCGCGTCGCAGAAGAAGCTGTTTTTCAACCTGCGTCGCATGAAGAACAATATCGAAGCGTTCGAGGATGGCGACCTGCGACCCGAAGATGTGACCAAGATCGCGACCGACCTGGGCGTCAGCGAGCAGGATGTCGTGTCCATGAACCGTCGGATGGCGATGGGCGGCGACACGTCGCTGAACGTCCCGATGCGCGAAGATGGCGAAGGTCAGTGGCAGGATTGGTTGCAGGACAACGACCCTTTGCAGGACGAGCGCGTCGCGGAAGAGCAGGAGCGCACCCAGCGGCATGAGATGCTGGTGGAGGCGATGACCGACCTCAACGACCGCGAGAAGCATATCCTGGCCGAACGTCGTCTGGCGGAAGAGCCCAAGACGCTGGAAGAACTGTCCCAGGTTTATGGCGTGTCGCGCGAGCGCGTTCGCCAGATTGAGGTTCGCGCCTTCGAAAAGCTGCAAAAGGCGATGATGCGCATCGCCGGCGACAAGCTGGGAAAGATGGCGCGGTTCGCCCTGGCCTGATCGTGCGATCAGAGTGAAACCAAGAAGCCCCGGAGCGATCCGGGGCTTTTTTGTGCCTCCTGCTGGCAGCGGGGCGGCGGATCATTGGGATATCGTCCGTTCCATGGCGAGGCTGTCCTCGCCATAGCCCGCTCCGTCGTTCACAGGCAGGAAGCCCTGTTTCCGCCAGAAGGCGTCAGCGCCGTTGACGGCGGTCAGCGTGATGCGCGCGAATCCCGCGCTATCCGCCTGATCGAGGACCAACTGTACCGCCTGCGCCGCCGCGCCGGCACCGCGCGCCTGTGGCAGGAGCGCCAGGTCGTGAAGATAATAGCGATCAGCCTTCGCAGGAATGGCGAGGATGGGGGCATTGAGCGCTGGCGAATGATCGTCCTGCCAAGGATGGCTGATGAGATAACCCACCGCTTCCCCGGCACGCTCCAGCGTCCAGCATCCCGCCGGGTAGAGTTGCAGACGTTCAGCGTAGATGTCGGCATGTTCGGTATAGGCGCCGTGCACCGCGTCGGAGATTGCCGCAACCGCCGGAATATCGGGCCATCGCATCGGTCGCCAGGGACTCATGCGGACAGACCCAATGCGTGGCGGGTCGCGGCCAATATCTCGTCCGACAGCACCGGATCGCCCACGCCGCGCGCCAGCGCCATGGCTCCGACCATCTGCGCCATACGCGCCAGGGCGTCCTGCCGGTTCATCTCCGGCCCGGCCTGTTCGAGGATGGCGGCCAGTTCTTCAAATCCGTGACAAAAGGCATGAGCGAGATCGCCGCCGCGCCGCGCGGCGTCCGGCGCAAGGGCGACGAGGGCGCAGCCGGTTTCCGGCGCGTCGCGATTGCGGGGGCTGAGATAATTGTCGGCGATCGCTGCGGGCGCATCGCCCTGCCCGGCCGCCTCCGCCAGCCCCCGCCAACGCTGGGCGCTGGTAGCCAGCGACGCGGCGCAGGCTTCGGCCGCCAGCGCCTCTTTCGAGTTGAACTGATTGTAGAAGCCGCCATGGGTGAGGCCGCATTCGCGCATCACCTCCCCAATGCCAACCCCCTCTAAGCCGCGGGCACGAAACAGGCGCGATGCGGCATCGACCACCTTTTCCCGATTCCGCGCAGCCTGATCGCGGCTGACCTTCATATCCTGCATCCTTCGACTGGCCTCTTGACCTTATATATGATGTCTATCATTTAACGCCAGTCCGAACGGGACCCGAAGGGAAAGCTGATGCTGTCGACCCTGTTTGCGCACCGCTTGGCTGCGCGCAACATTCATTATGGCTGGGCAGTCGCCGGCACGACTTTTCTCACCATGCTGGTCGTGGCCGGCGCGGTCGGGGCGCCCGGCGTCCTGATCGTGCCGTTGCAAAAGGAGTTCGGCTGGAGCGCGGCGGATATCAGCGGCGCGCTCGCGATACGGTTCCTGCTGTTCGGCGGCATGGGGCCGTTCGCCGCCGCCTTCATGAACCGCTTCGGCGTGCGGCGCATGATGTTGATTTCGCTGTCGATCGTCATTGGCGGGATGTTGCTGTCGCTGGGCATGACGCAGTTGTGGCAACTGGTGCTGCTGTGGGGCGTGGTGATCGGCATAGGGACCGGCCTGACGGCGATGGTGCTGGGCGCCACGGTTGCGACGCGCTGGTTCGGGCAGCGGCGCGGCCTTGTCATGGGGCTGTTGTCGGCCAGCACGGCGACCGGGCAGCTCGCCTTTCTGCCGCTGCTTGCGAGCCTGACCGAAAGTCATGGCTGGCGCGCGGCAATGTTGCTGGTGTGCGGCGCGTTCGTCGTGGCGGCGGTCGTCGTGCTGCTGCTGATGCGCGACCGGCCCGCTGATCTGGAGCTGGCGCCCTATGGCGAAACGCATGTCCAGCCTGCGCCTCCCCAGCCCGCCAGCTTCGGCGCGCTGCTGATGACCCCGCTGACCGTGCTGCGCGACGCGGCGAAGGCGCCGACCTTCTGGATCCTCTTCTTCTCCTTCTATATTTGCGGGGCGAGCACCAATGGATTGGTGCAGACCCATTTCATCGCATTGTGCGGCGATTACGGGCTGGCGGCGGTCGGCGCGGCGTCGATGCTGGCGATGATGGGATTGTTCGATTTCGGCGGGACGCTGGCGTCGGGCTGGCTGTCCGACCGGTTCGACAATCGATGGCTGCTCTTCTGCTATTATGGGCTGCGCGGGCTTTCGCTGCTCTATCTGCCCTTCAGCGACTTTTCGCTCTACAGCCTGTCGATCTTCGCAATCTTCTACGGCCTCGACTGGGTCGCGACGGTGCCGCCGACGGTGAAGCTTACGGCGCAGCGTTTCGGGG
Organism: Sphingobium cupriresistens LL01; assembly: GCF_001046645.1. NCBI lineage: Bacteria > Pseudomonadati > Pseudomonadota > Alphaproteobacteria > Sphingomonadales > Sphingobiaceae > Sphingobium > Sphingobium cupriresistens. Next base: position 1,446,409 of record NZ_KQ130434.1, on the reverse strand, counting down.
CGGAGCGGGCGAATATCGTCTTTGGCTGGATATTCGCGGGGCATCAACTGGGCGCGGCCAGCGCGGCGCTGGGCGGCGGACTTGCCCGAACCCTGTGGCTCAGTTACATGCCGGCGTTCATCGGCGCGGGCATATTGTGCCTGATCGGTGCGGGGCTGGTTCTGCTCATCAATCGCGACCAAAGGCGGGAGACGTTCGCGACCGCTTGAACCGGGGAAGTGGACCGCGCTACGACAGGCGGCATGACCGCACCCATCGCATCGCACCGCCGCCGTTCCCGCTGGATCATCATCCCGATCAAGATATTGTTCGGCTTCATCGCCCTGTCGCTGCTGATGGTGGCGATCTATCGCTTCGTGCCGCCGCCGGTGACGCTGACGATGCTGTTCGACCCCAATGGGATCACCAAGGACTGGACATCGCTGGACGCGATCGACCCGGACATGGCGCGGGCGGCGATTGCGGGGGAAGATGGGAAGTTTTGCAGCCATCACGGCTTCGATGTGGACGCGATCGCCAAGGCGGCGATCCATAACGCCAGCGGCGGCCGCATCCGCGGCGGATCGACCATCAGCCAGCAGACCGCCAAGAATGTCTTCCTGTGGCAGGGCGGCGGCTTCGTGCGCAAGGGGCTGGAGGCCTGGTTCACCGTATTGATCGAGGCGATGTGGGGCAAGCAGCGGATCATGGAAGTCTATCTGAACGTCGCGGAGACGGGGATTGGCACCTATGGCGTGCAAGCTGGAGCGGTCCGTTATTTCCACCATGGCGCGGGCAAGCTGAGCAAGGCGGAAGCCGGGCGCATCGCCGCGGTGCTGCCGCTGCCCAAGAAGCGCGCGGCGGTGGCGCCAAGCGGCTTCACGCGGCGCTATGGCAACACGATCACGGCGCGGATCGGCGTGGTGCAGCGGGACGGGCTGGATAGCTGCCTGCGGTAAAGCATCCCGTAATTTCGCATATTTCGCGCCGGCTTCTACATAAAGTTACGCCGGGTTGGTCCTATCGGAAAACGCGAAGGCCGTTTATAAGCATAGAAAAAGGGCGGGGATTGCTCCCCGCCTTTTTCTGTTTGCGGTGTCGCTGCGGCTTTTAGAAGCCGACGATCAGCGAGGCGCTGATCGCACGCGGCGAACCGAAGTTCACGAAGGCCGACGAAGAACTGGCGAGCGTGTCCAGACCGCCGCTGAATGAGCCGACATAGAATTTGTCGAACAGGTTGCTGACGTTCAGCTGGATCGCGCCCTTTTCCATGCCGAGGCTGGCGAGCGAGTAGCGCAGGTCCAGATCGACGATGGTGTAGGCGCCGAACTTCGCTCCGGCAGCGCTCTGAAGCGTGCCATCAGCATTGAAAACGACTTCACCGTTAACGTCGTTCAGATAACGCGAGCTGGTCTTCTTTGCCTGCACGCCCAAGGTGAAGTCGCCCAGATTACCCTGCAAACGGCCACCGAAAAGATATTTCGGTGCACCGCGCTCGCGCTTACCGGCCGTACGCAGATAGGTGACTCCATCCGACACATAGCACAGTCCAGCCTTGACGAATTCATCGGTGGCCGCGTCACACGCGCTGGTCGTGGTGATGGCATCATTCTGGATTTCCGACTTGATGTAGGATCCGAACAAGTAGGCGGTGATTTCCTTGACCGGGCTGTAGGAAATGCTGGCGTCGACGCCATATTTCTTCACCGGCCCAAGGTTCGTGTCGGTGCCGTTGCCGTCAATGTCATAGGCAGTCACGAGGCGGTTCTTATACTTCGAATACCAGCCGGTGATCGCCGCCTGCACCTTCGATGAATTGTAGCGGATGCTGGCGTCGAAGCTGTCCGACGTTTCGGCGACGCGGTAGGCCGAGTCGCTGTCCGCCGGGAAGACGAACGCATTGTAGAGCGCGTCGGTGCTGGGCACCGAGATGTTCTTGGCATAGCTGCCCGCGATGCTGATTTCCGGCGTGATCTTGAAGGTCGCGCCGACGTTGGGCAGGAATTTGTCATATTTCAGCTTGCGCGCCTGCGGCAGGGCGGAACCCGTCGCCCGGCCAGTGGTCTCGTCGTAGCTGTAGGGGTGGGTCGCGATATAGTCGGCAATCTGGTCGGTGGGGACGCAGTTGACGAAGCCGCCTGAACTGGTGGTGAAGCAGTTCTGGTTCAGCTCACGCTTGAAGAAGGGCAGACGGCCACCGATCAGGACAGTCAACTGGTCCTGGAAGAACTGGCCGCGATATTCAGCTGCGACCTGGTTCAGTTCGGCGATCGACTTGCGATCACGCTTTTGCAGGACGTTGCCAGCCGCGTCAGCGATCGGATCGTTGATCGGGAACACGTCGAACGGCGTGCCGCCCTGATCCAGGAAGCCGGCAGCGCCGGTCTGGCGGTGACGCGCACGGTCGTAGGAATAAGACAGGCGGACGCGATGCGCATCGCTGATCTCATAAGCGAGGTTGGCGATGCCGACCCAGCGGCGGGTGTTGGTCTGGCTGGGCTGCAGCACGGTCACGCGGCCAAGCACGCCGTCGCCGTTCAGATCCCGACCGAAATAGAAGCTGCCATTATAGTTGCCGGTGCCGGAGAAACCGGTCGCGTCCGTGAAGAGCGTTTCGTTGGCGCCCGTGGTGCCGCCGCCATTCGCCTTCACCCACTGATAAGCGCCATCGACCGAGAAGGTCAGGCGATCGGTCAGGGTGAACTTCGAGTTCAGGCGGACGTTGCCGGTGTTCGACGGGTTGAAACGACGCTCGAAATCGGTGCCGCAGCTGTTGGGCGTGCTGGTCTGGCTGACGTTGCAGGGATAACCGCCGGCGATGTCGTAGAAACGGCCGGATTTGTTGCCAGTGAAGGCGCTGGCGCGCAGCGGCGAACCGCCGAAATTGTTGCGGTTCTGATTGTAGTGACCGGCGATCGAGATGAAATCGCCATTGTCGCCGATGTCCTGCCAGAGTTTGGCGTTATATTGCTGCTTGTAGACCTTCCCATAGTTGGCGAAGGCCGCGTCGTTCTTCAGGCGCGACGCCGAGAACCAGGCCTTGGTGCCATGGCCGGTCAGGTCGCCGGTATTGACGACGCCGAACATGCGGAAATAGGGGCGATCGCCCGAACCATCGGCGAGGATATTGCCGTAGCTGACGCTGGCCAGGACGCCATATTCGTCGCTCGGTTCCATTGTCTGGATGTTGACGGTGCCGCCAACGGCCGCCGCCGTCGGGCTGTCCACGTCGGTCGAACCCAGGTTGACGTTGACGTTCTGGATCAGTTCGGCATCGACCTGCTGGTTGGTGTAGATCGCATAGTTGCCCGAATCGTTGAGCGGAATACCGTCGAAGGTCTGCGAAATACGGTCCGAGCTGAAGCCGCGGATGGTGAAGCTGCCGCCCGACGAACCCCAGGGATCGTTATTGGTGAAGCTGACGCCCGGCACCAGGTTGATGATTTCGTTGATCGTCTGGCCGGGGCGCTGCGCCTGGATGATTTCCTGACCCAGAACGACCTTCGCCTTGGGCGAGTCGGGAATCTTGACGCCGCCGACGCCCTGGTCGATGCGCGCGCCGGTGACGATGATGCTGTCTTCGAAGTCCGACGAACCGGTCGACTGCGCGAAGGCGGCGGAGGGGGCGGCGACGGCGATCAACGCGGCGCTGCCCATCAGAAATGTTTTCATGTGACCCTTGTCCCTTTTCAAGAGTGGCGCGTCGCCGCACCCCTGCAAATAGTCTGCTCTTTCAAGCCGGCGCCGCTCATGGCGGCTACTGACGACGGCCCTGTGATGCGTCGATTGCAATTTTGTTACAATGCACCAACAGGACTGTCACAATCCTCCCCTGCCCCTTTCGCCTGCGCTTTGGGACCTGCGCCATTTGGTCATAAACTATTGAAGTTTAGTGATAAAATTCCGATAACACACAATAGTTTGACGGTGGTGCAATTTTGCAACGCAGCAAGAATTTTTGTGCAGCGCACGCTGGCGTAACGAAAAAGGGCCGGCGATCGCGCGCCGGCCCCTTAAAAAGCGGGTAAAAAAGGGTGTGGATCAGGCCGCGTCTTCGGCCCGCTTTTCCTTCTCGCTGAACACGCGAATCGGCTCCTTGGTGCCCGCCACGACATCCTTGTCGACCACCACTTCACCGACGCCCTCCATCGAGGGCAGGTCGAACATGGTGTCGAGCAGGATCGCTTCGAGGATCGAACGCAGGCCGCGCGCGCCGGTCTTGCGCTCGATCGCCTTCTTCGCGATCGCCACCAATGCGTCATCGGTGAAGCTCAGTTCGACATTCTCCATGTCGAACAGCTTGCCATATTGCTTGACCAGCGCGTTCTTCGGTTCGCCCAGGATTTTCACCAGCGCCGAAACGTCGAGATCCTCCAGCGTCGCGATGACGGGCAGACGACCGACAAATTCGGGGATCAGGCCGAATTTGAGCAGATCTTCCGGTTCGCTCGACTTGAGCAGTTCGCCAGTCTTGCGCTCTTCGGGCGCGGCGACATAGGCGCCGAAGCCGATCGACTTGGCTTCCAGACGGTCGCCGATGATCTTTTCCAGGCCCGCAAAGGCGCCGCCACAGATGAACAGGATGTTGGTCGTGTCGACCTGCAGGAACTCCTGCTGCGGATGCTTGCGGCCACCCTGCGGCGGGACGGAGGCGGTGGTGCCTTCCATCAGCTTGAGCAGCGCCTGCTGCACGCCTTCGCCCGACACGTCGCGGGTGATGGAGGGATTTTCCGCCTTGCGGCTGATCTTGTCGATTTCGTCGATATAGACAATGCCGCGCTGCGCCTTTTCGACGTTGTAATCCGACGCCTGGAGCAGCTTCAGGATGATGTTCTCCACATCCTCACCGACATAGCCGGCTTCGGTCAGGGTCGTCGCGTCGGCCATGGTGAAGGGCACATCGAAGGTCTTGGCCAGCGTCTGCGCCAGCAGCGTCTTGCCGCAACCGGTGGGCCCGACGAGCAGGATGTTGGATTTGGCCAGTTCGACCTCGCCCGGCTTGGAGCCGTGGTTGAGGCGCTTGTAATGATTGTGGACCGCGACCGAGAGGACGCGCTTGGCGCGCTTCTGGCCGATCACATAATCGTCGAGCACATCGCAGATTTCCTGCGGGGTCGGCACGCCGCCATCCTTCCGCCCGACAAGACCGCCCTTGGTCTCCTCACGGATGATGTCGTTGCACAATTCCACGCATTCGTCGCAGATGAACACGGTCGGCCCCGCGATCAGCTTACGCACCTCATGCTGCGACTTGCCGCAGAAGGAGCAGTAAAGCGTGCTTTTCGAATCCGAACCGGTAAGCTTAGTCATTCGCCATTCTCTCTTCCCCCCCGGTCTACAGTCACCAGAACCGCGTTCGGTGAGGGATTTTCTGGTCCAAAGGCCATATTAGACCGGGGCGCGCTCGTTCCACAAGGGAAGAAAGTGGCGCGACCCGGTAAAGATAGTCTTTAAGCGTCGGCAGATTCCGGCGCGGCAGGGCGGCGGTCGAACACCTCGTCGACCAGACCGAAGGCCTTCGCCTCGTCCGCTTCGAGGAAAGTGTCGCGATCCATGGCCTTTTCCACCGCTTCCAGCGTCTGGCCGGTATATTTGACATAGAGGTCGTTCAGGCGACGGCGAATCCGCAGGATTTCCTTGGCCTGGATCTCGATATCCGACGCCATGCCCTGCGCGCCGCCGGACGGCTGATGCACCATGATGCGCGCATTGCCCGCCGCGATGCGCTTGCCCGGTTCGCCCGCGGCGAGCAGGAAGCTGCCCATCGAAGCGGCCTGGCCGATGCACACGGTGCCGACCTGGGGACGGATATATTTCATCGTGTCGTGGATCGCCATGCCGGCCGTCACCACGCCGCCGGGCGAGTTGATGTACATCCATATGTCCTTTTTCGGATTTTCCGATTCGAGGAACAGGAGCTGGGCGACGATCAGCGAGGCCATATGATCCTCGACCTGGCCGGTGACGAAGATGATCCGTTCCCGCAGAAGCCGCGAATAAATGTCGAAGCTGCGCTCGCCGCGGTTCGACTGTTCGATGACGATGGGGACCAGCGCGGCCATGGGATCATGCATGATGTTGGTCATTATACTCTTTCAGTCAGGTGCTTTTGCCCACCCCTACATCGGCACAAAAGGCGAATGGTTCAAGGGGGAAGGCGCTTGGCGTTGCGGGGTCAGTCGCGACGGGCGAAGTCGGACGGCGCGCGGAAGGCGAGATAGGCGAGACGTCGCACCTCCCGCCGGCCGCGGACCACGGTGTCTAGGATGAGGCCGCACATGGTCGACAAAGTGGCCAGGATCATGAGGCCGGTCACCAGGATCGCGGTCGGGAAACGCGGGACCAGGCCGGTGTGGAGATAGGTGACGATCAGCGGCGCGGCGAGGCCAAGACCCAGCGCCGCCAAGAAGGTCGCGATAATGCCGAAGAAGAGGACCGGCCGCTCGATGCGGTAGAGGGTGATGATGGTCCGCAGGATACGGAACCCGTCGCGATAGGTGCTGAGCTTGCTGACCGATCCTTCGGGACGGGCGCCGTAGGCGGTCATCACTTCGGCGACCGGCATGGCGAGTTCAAGCGCGTGGACGCTAATCTCCGTCTCGATCTCGAAACCGGCCGACAGAACCGGGAAGCTCTTGACGAAGCGGCGGGAGAAGACGCGGTAGCCAGACAGGATATCGGTGAAGCTGCGGCCGAAAAGCTGCTTCAAGAGGCTGGTGAGCGCCCAGTTGCCGAAGCGATGGCCACGACGATAGGCGGCGTCCGCCTCTTCCCGGCGGCAACCGACCACCATGTCGAGATTATCCTCCAACATGGCGGCGATCATCGCGGGGGCGGCGGCGGCCTCATAGGTCGCATCGCCATCGGCCATGATGTAGATGTCGGCATCGACGTCGGCGAACATGCGGCGCACGACATGACCCTTGCCCTGCTGGCCGACGCGGCGCACGATCGCCCCTGCCCGGGCGGCAAGGTCGCGACTGCCGTCGCTGCTGTTATTGTCGAACACGTAGATGTCGGCGGCGGGCAAGGCTTGGCGAAAATCCTCCACCGTCTGTACGATCGCGCCGGCTTCGTTGTAGCAGGGCAGGATGACCGCGACGCGCGGAGTCACCATGGCCGTTTCGCTATTCACGGCGAGATTCACTGGCGGATATTCCTTCATCGTCGCGACTTGCCCCGTTCCACGCTGGCTGCCCTATGCCGCCTGCATCGAACATCATCCTTAATATTTCGTCTGCCATGCCGGCCCCGAAATGAAAAGCGCCCGCGCTTCACAAGGAAGGCGGGCGCTCATTCCATAGGGTCGAACGGCTTACTCGGCCTTGGCGGCGGCCTTCTTGGGAGCAGCCTTCTTCTTGGGCTTCTCTTCAACGGTTGCGTCTTCGGCTACGGCTTCGTCCTTCTTGGCGGCGGCCTTCTTGGGTGCGGCTTTTTTGGGCGCTTCCTCGGCTGCCGGCGCTTCGTCGGCGGCCGGAGCGTCGGCTTCAGCCTCACCCTTCTTCGCAGCCTTCTTGGCCTTGGGCTTCTCGTCATGGTCGTGACCACAGTTCGGACCATGAACATGGGGCTTGATGTCGCCGTCTTCGGCTTCGATAGCCGCTTCCAGCTCTTCCTTGGTCACGGCGCGATCGGTGACTTCCGCCTTTTCGAACAGGAAGTCGACGACCTTGTCCTCATAGAGAGGCGCGCGCAGCTGGGCCGCGGCCATCGGGTCCTGACGCACATATTGCACGAAGCGCTCGCGGTCCTGCGGGCCGTATTGCTGCGCGGCCTGCATGATCAGGCGGTTCATTTCCTGGTCGTTGACGATCACGCCATTGGCCTGGCCGATTTCCGAGAGGAGCAGGCCCAGGCGGACGCGACGCACGGCGATCGCGCGATAATCTTCCTTCTCGGCTTCCATTTCGGCGATCGCGGCGGCCGGATCTTCCTCATGGGTCGCTTCATGCTGAAGCTGCTGCCAGATCTGCTCGAACTCGGCTTCCACCATGCTGGGCGGCACGTCGAAATCATGAGCAGCAGCGAGCTGGTCGAGCAGCTTGCGCTTCATATGGGTGCGGGTCAGGCCGTTATGTTCCTGCTCGATCTGCCCCTTGAGCAGTTCCTTGAGCTTGTCGAGGCCTTCCAGACCCAGCGACTTGGCGAACTCGTCGTCCAGCTTGGGCTTGTCGCCGTTCAGGATAGCCTGGACGGTGATGTCGAAGGTCGCGGCCTTGCCGGCCAGATGCTCTGCGCCATAATCTTCCGGGAAGGTGACCTCGATGGTCTTTTCCTCGCCCTTCTTGACGCCGGTCAACTGCTCTTCGAAGCCGGGAATGAACTGGCCCGCGCCGATCTTGAGATTGACGCCCTCGGCGGAACCGCCTTCGAAAGGTTCGCCATCGACCTTGCCGACGAAATCGATCTTGAGCGTATCGCCGTCCTTCGCCTTGTGGCTGGCGGCATGTTCTTCGAGCGCGCCCTGCTGGGTGGCTATGCGGCCGGCAGCCTCATCGACCTGCGCGTCGGCAACTTCGACGGTCAGACGCTCCAGCTTCAAGCCCTCGATGCTGGGCGCTGCGATGTCGGGCAGCACTTCCAGCGCGACCTTGATTTCGGCATCCTTGCCGAATTCGAATCCTTCGTCGAGTTCGACCGACGGCTGCATGGCAGGACGCAGCTTCTGATCGGCGATCAGCTTCTGGATGCTTTCCTGGATCGAATTGTTGAGGGCGTCACGCTGCAGCGATTCACCATGCATCTTCTTGACGAGGTTCGCGGGCACCTTGCCGGCGCGGAAGCCGGGCATCCGCACCTGCGGTGCGATCGCCTTCACTTCCTTGTCGACACGGGCGTCGATATCCTTCGACGTGATGGTTACGGTGTAGGCGCGCTTAAGGCCCTCGTTCAACGTCTCGACAGTCTGCATCTCTTCTCTCAAACGCTTTCTTCAGCTGAATTTCGGTGGCGCTGCCACGGTCGGCATCCTGGTGCGGGCGAAGGGACTCGAACCCCCACATCTTGCGATACCAGAACCTAAATCTGGCGCGTCTACCAGTTTCGCCACGCCCGCATCGGTCGCCGGTCGGCGCGGCATAGAGAAAAGCGTGAGAAGAGGCAAGGGATAGTGGAGCGCCTCTGCGGAACCGCTTATGCTGCCCGAACGTAGGGCTCATGCGTTACACAGGAGAGACAATGATGGCCACCCGCCCCGATACCGGACCCGATGGGGTTCCGCCGCCCGACACAATCCAGCCGCAGTCGCCCGACGAGATGCCCCCGCCCCATGCGCCCGATGAAACGCCGATGACCGAGCCTGACGAAATCACGCCGGTCGGCCCCGATTATGACCAACCTGACAGCGCGCCGATGGAATTGCCCCCGCCGCCCGACTGAGCGGTCACCGCATCGCCAGCAAAAGATTGCGCGATATACGTGTGCGCTCACGGCAACATATCCACAATTAAATTGCCATGGCGGGAACTTTTTTGGTCGATCGTCTTGATTATGACGTTCCTGCGTCTGGACAGCTCCCTGCATCCATGATTGAAATATGACATAGAAAAGAAAAGCGGAGAGGCCCGGCTGAAAAAAACAGGGGGTCGTCGTGCAACGGGTTCGCGCTAAACTGGAATGGTTCAAGACCGTCATCCTCCCGCAGGAAGCCGCTTTGCGTGGACGCCTGCGCCGGATATTGCCATCCACCCATGAGCTGGAGGATATGGTCGCAGAGGTGATGACCCGCGCCTATGCTACGGAAAATTGGGAGAATGTGACGACGGGCCGCGCCTATCTGTTCACCATCGCCCGCAACCTCGTCATCGACACCGCCCGCCGCAACAAGGTGGTCAGCTTCGAAACCATTGCCGACCTGGAATTGCTGGGCGGCGAGAATAATATCGAGGCGCAACTTCACGCCCGCGAAGCGCTGCGCCAAGTCGAAGCCATTGTCGAGTCGTTGCCCGCCCAATGCCGCCGCGTATTCATTCTTCGCCGCATTCACGAAAAATCGATGCTGGAAATAGCGGACGAGATGTCTCTGTCCGTTTCTACTGTTGAAAAACATCTGGCCAAAGCCATCGCGATAGTTATGCGGGCCTGGGCGGAACGTGAGGAAACGGACTTCGAGCGTGCAGGCGTCGGAACCAGGTTCGAGCAACGGCGGCAGGGACGCGATGGAGGCGCAAGCCGCGCGCCTGCTGGCCAAGCTTAACAACGCCCCCACATCGGAGGACGAAGCGGAGATTTGCGCCTGGATCGAGAGCGATCCGCGCCATGCCGTAGCCTTTGCCCGCGCCGAAGCCGCGTGGGAGGCCGCCGAGCGGTTGAAGAGCGCCGCCGCCGACATCAGCCTGCCGCCGCTCGCCGAAATTGTCAGCGAAGAGCAGCAGCGTCGCCTGTCGCGCAACATCATGATCGCCGCCGCCGTCGCAGTCCTCTTTTTCCTGGTCGCCGCGATAGTCACAGTCCGTACTTTCAGCGGCATCGACCGCTATCAGACGGGCATAGGCGAATATCGCGACATCGCGCTGGACGACGGGTCCACTCTTCATCTGAACAGCGACAGCGAAGCGGAGGTCCGCTTCACATCGAATGGCCGCAAAGTGCGCATCATCAAGGGCGAAGCGTCCTTCGACATTGCCCATGACCGAAAGCGCCCGTTCGATGTCGAAGCCCGGTCCGCGCTGATCCGTGCGGTCGGCACCGCCTTCAACGTGCGGATGCGCCCGTCCCTTGTCGAACTGACGGTGACGCAGGGCATAGTGACCGTCCATTCGGGCGGCGGCGCGGCGCAGAAGGTCGCGGCCGGCAGCGGCGCGGTGATCCAGCCGCGCACCGTCGCGCTGACCCGGCTAGGCCCCAAGCTGATCGACCAGCGCACCGCCTGGCGCGAACAGATGGTCGAACTGGACGGCGAAACGATCGAGCAGGCGGCGGGCGAGTTCAACCGCTATCGCGCCGCGCCGATCCTGATCGGCGATACCCGCGTGTCGTCGCTGCGCATCGGCGGCCGGTTCCGCACCAGCGACAGCCGGGAGTTTCTCTCGGCGCTGCAACTGAGCCTGCCGATCCGTGCGGTGCATGGCGAGGACGGATCGGTGATGCTGCTCTATCGCGACGAAGACCCGGCGCCAGCGGACAATAGCGCGGCGCTGTAGGCCTTACATCGCGTTGTCGGCGGCGTTCAGGGCGTCTTCGAATGTATCGGGGAGCGGCGGCTGGACCGGACGGTCGCAGCCTTCTTCCTTCATATGGGCGCGCAGCGCGTCCATCCGGCCGAGGTTCCAGCGCGCCAGCGGCACGCCCAAGGGCCGAAATTCGGCGCGGTCGAACAGTTGGACGACATAGGCCTCGCACAGCGCATCGACCTGCTCCAGCGTAAGCATCCCCAGGTTCATCACCATCGGCTTGCCCGGCACGCCGTTGCGCCCCCGCACCAGATCCGTGACGTAAAGGCCGCCGCGCGGATCGACCAGAACGACATCGGCCTCGCTCGAATCGATCAGCCGGTGGCTGGCCGCGTAGGGTTCGACGAAGACATGGGTGCGCCACACCAGAAAACTGCTGGCGAGGCCGGTGATGACCAGACCGATCAGCAGCGGCCGTAACGCCCGCTGCGGCCGGAAGCGCGCCCAACCAAGGCCCGCGAGCAGGCAGAAGGGGCCGATGAAGCCATGGGCGTAGCGGAATCCCCAGCCATAGCCTTGCGCCAGCGCGAGCAGGCTGCCGGCGAGGCAGCCCAGCGCCAGCGGCAGCGCGATTTCCTGCCCGCGGATCATCGTGCGCCAGCGCATGGCGGCGATGCCGAGCATGGCCAGGGGGACCATCAATATGTTGTTCCAGGCGACATAGCGCGTGAGATTCACCAGTGGCTGCCAGCGATCGCCCAGCCGCTGGAACAGGCTGCCGACCTTGTCCGCGACCCCGGCGGAGGGGCGGACGTCGGCGGGGGCGCCCAAAGCGTGCATCAGGAAGCCGGGCCAGAGTTTAGCCCAGATGATGACGATCGCCGCCAATGTCAGCGCATGGAAAGCCGCGACGGTCCAGCGCCGCGCCAGCAGCATCCACAGGATGAAGGGGGCGATGAAGATGGGCGGGAAATGCCATTGGTGCAGCCCGGCGGCGATCAGAGCGACGAGGCCTGCGGCGACATGACCGACCACCCCGCCGCGCAGCACCAACGCCAGCCAGACCATGTTGAGCGCGAAATGGCCGGTCATGGCATAGGGGGTCATCGCCGTGACCCAGAGTTGGCTGGACGAGAAGCCGAGCAGCACCGTTACCCAGACCGCATCCGGGCGATCGGGCATCAGGTGCAGCGCCACCCGCCATAGCGCGAACAGGCCCGCCATCAGAAGCGCGGGACCAGCCAGGTTGGGATCGCCCAATTGCCAGAACAGCGCCTGGATCGCACTGTTCACGGGCAGATAGGCCGCCGTCCAATAATCCGCCGCGCCGAAAGGGGAGAAAAATTCGGGCATGATCGCCCGGCGATAGGGTTCCCACTCGACCGGGATGGGGCGCGCGAACAGTCCTTCGCGCATGTAGGCGGCGGCGAAGCGGGCGACTTCTTCGTCCCGGCTGATCGCGTAATCCTGAAACAGCGCATAATGGCCGGCCCACGCCGCCATGCCGAGCAGGACGATCAGCGGCACGACGATCCGGGCGGTGGGCCGGGGAAGCGCGATCCCCTTCCCCTCCGCCCAAGGCGCGGCCAGCGCCAACAGCAGCAGAGATCCGAGCAACGCGGGGAAATCCTGATCCAGCAGCAGGATCACCGCCAGGCTGACCCCCTGCCGATAGGTGACGTGCCACAGGAAGGTCGCGCCCAGCCACAGCGCCAGCCCGATCGCGCCCGCCAAAAACAGGCGGCGCGCGCTGACGATGCGGCTCCCCTGCCCCATGGTCAGGCCTGAACCAGGGTCCGGTTGACGAAAATGCCGTCCATTTCGACCAGTTGCGGAAAATGGCCCTTATTATTGGCGAAGAAGGCGGAAGGGACGAAACCGCGCGACTCCAGCCAGTCGATCATCGCGCGATAGCCGACGCCGCCTTCATAAATGGGTCGGACGCCCAGTTCGGTCTGGATGCCCAGCATGGTGGTCAGGACATCGCCCGCGCCTTCGCAGACGGAGAGGTCATGGCCCTGCGTATCCATTTTCAGGAAGGGACGCGCAAAGCCATGCTGCGCGGCCAGTTCGGGCAGCAGCGTATCGAGGCGACGGCATCGCATCTCCACCGTCTTCGTCACCTTGTTGCGGTCGGCGAAGATCGCGTCCTGCGCGTCCGAGGGTTTTTTGAGCGAGCTGAACTGGTCTGCGGCCATGATGTTGAAACTGGCCGTCCCGTCGAAGTCCGACAGGGCCATGTTGAAGACATGCCAGTTGCGATCGGATGCCGCCTGCTTATGCAGATCGGCGAAAACGTCCGGGTTGGGTTCGAAGGAAAGGATCAGCCCCTGATAGCCGGCGTCCTTGCGCGCCGTCGTCGCATATTGGCCGCGATTGGCGCCGACGTCGAAGAGGCAATCGACGGCGAAAGCCGACAGGAAGCGCTTCAAGGCCTGGATTTCGGGATATTGATGGACGCGCCCGGCTACGGCCAGGCGCAGGGCCAGGGCGCGATCGCTCAATTCACGCAGATAGCGGTTCATGCGCGCGCGGCCAACACGGTGCGATAGATGCCGATCGTCGCCACGGCCATATCCTTCCAGCTTCCCATTGCATTCCCGTAATCGCGCGCGCGTGCGCCATGGCCTTGCCTGATGGCCGCGCTTTCGATCAGCGGCAAGAGGGCTTGGGCCAATGCAGGCGCATTTCCCGCGCGGGCGCGGACGGCGACATCGTCGGGCAACTGGCCGAACATGCCCGCGTCCGACGTCACCATCGCCTTGCCATGGTGGAGCGCGGAGAGGAAAGCGCCGCTCGAATCGATATGGCGATAGGGGAAGGCGATCATGTCGGCGCGGACCATGTGGGCGTCGAGCCGGGATTCGGTGAGGAAGCCGAAATCGGTGACGAGGCGGTCGGCGAACCCGGCCTGGGTTACGGCGTCCAGGAAAGGGGCGAGGTCCATGAAGGGCTTGCCCACCAGCACCAGTTCGAACACATGCGCGGCGCGCCAAAGCTGGAGGCAGGCGTCGATCAGGATATCGACGCCTTTGTATGGGCGGATCGTGCCGAAGAAGAGCAGGCGCGGGACCGTGGGCACGGAGATGGCGGCGAGATCAGCCGGGGTTGCGGGGGCAAGGCGCATCGGCGGGTGCGGGGTCACATGGATGCGGGCGGGGTCGATGCCCTGCCCTAACAGCGCGGCGCGGGTCGTGTCGCCATGGACGATCAGAGCATCGAACAGGTCGAGCAGCGCGCGGTAGCCGCGCCCCTGCAGGCCGGCATCGGCATGGTAGGCGTCGGCATTGTGCACGGTGTGAACCAGCGCGGTGCGGCCCTTCAGCCGTTTGAGCATCAAGGCGTCGGCGGGAGCGAGCGGGAGCCACTGGGCGTGGACGACGGGGGCGTTGGTGAGCGCGCTCATGTCGCCCAGTGCGCAAGCAAGGCCATATTCCACCGCCTTGGCGACGCGGAAGGCGCGGCCTTCGCCCAGCCGCGCGCGCAAGGCTTCGCTGCGGGGAAAGAAATGCGGCTTGTACAGATAGCCCTGCGGCATGATCGCGTCGGTGGGACGCATCGGGCGGCCGAGCAGGGTGACGTCGGCACCCTCGCCCGCCAGTGCGGCGCACAGGCTGTCGTCATAGCGCCCGGTGAAGAGCGAGGGATCGAGCATGGCCACCTTCATGTCCGCGCCAGCCTGCGCAGCGAGACGAGGTGCAGCCCGGCCACGGCCAGCAACGCGAGCGCGTAGAGGCCGAGGAAGGCGAGGTCGAAGCGGCCGGGCCAGAGGAGCAGCGCCAGCGGGGCGCTCGCCAAGGAACCGGCGAGGAAAGGGAGCGAGCGTGCGAGCAACGCGCTAAACCGGCCGAGCGCCGCCTGCACATAGACAGAGACGCAGAGCAGGGTCAGCGCGAACAGCGCCAGGATGATGAAGGTGATATCCGCCCGGTCGATGGTGGCGCGGCCGTCGAACAGGATCGTGAACAACCGGTCGCCCGCCAGCAGCAGCACGGCGGACAGGCCGACCGCGAAGATCATCGCCGCGCCGAGCGCGCGGCCCAGCAATTGGCCCAGACGGACCCGGTCGCCGGCATGATAGGCGCGGGTGATGCGCGGCAGGGCGGCCTCCACCGTGGCGCGGACCAACATGGACAGCGACCTGGACACCTTGAAGAAGAAGTCGAAGATGAGCATCGGCCTTGGGTCGCTGGTCGCCAGCGCAATGGTGAAATAGGGCGCGTTGTAGGCGACGATATCGGAGACGGTGAAGGCCGCCGATGCGCCGATGTCGCGCAGATAATGCGCGCGGACATGGCCCCCGCCGACGCGGAAGGCGAGCCAATGGCTGCGCTTCATGTCCAGGCGGCGATGGACATGGCTGATCGCATAGGCGATCACCACGATGCTGACGGCCAGTTGCAACGCCACCGACAGGCGCGGGTCCATGCCCGCCAGCATCGCCAGCAACAGCCCGATCGTCACCACACGCCGCGCGCAATCCACCCCTTCCCACAGGAAATTGCCATCGACCGCCGCCAGCGCCCGCTTGGCGAGCAGGGCCGGCAGGTTGAGGCTTGCAGATAGGAAGAAGAGCAGTAAGAGCAAAGGCAGGCCGGTTGAGAGCCAGCCCAAAGCCAGCGCGACGATCAGGATCAGGCTGGCGCCCACGACCAGCAGGCCGAGGAAAAGGAAGAGGACGCCCATTTCCTCCAGCCGGAAGCCGCCATCATCATCGTCGCCAGCGCCATCATTCAGCCAATGGCGACGCAGCCGGGCATAGATGATGCTGGTGAGGCCAAATTCCGCCGAAATGGTGAAGTTACCGAAGGCGACGAGCAGCAGGAACGCCTGAAACTCGGCGATCGGCAGGACGCGCACGAAGACGAAGGTCACGGCGAAGCCCCAGATCAGCACCAGCCCGACATTGGCGAGCTTCACCAGCGCCAGGAAGCGGGCGGACCCTTCCAGCCGCGCGAGGCGGCTCACCGCGCGGGTTCTCCGCCCGGCTTGCGCGCGCGGAACAAACGGTCGTCCAAGCCGTGGAAATGGCGCGTGTCCGTGTCGATCGCTGCGGCGTCGATTTCCTCCAGATCGAAGCCGGCAGCGCGGATTCGATCAGCGAAATCGGGGCCATACTGGCGGACATGATCCCATTGGCCAAAGCGGCGTTCGCGTTCGCGCGGTGGGATGTCGAAGCTGCCATCCTCGGTAGGCCTGTCCCATAATGGCACGATCAGCCAGGCTTCGCCGCCGGGCTTCAACGCATGGTAGATGTTGCGCAGCACGGCCATGTCGTCCGGCACATGCTCCATCACATGGCTGGCGTAGAAGAGGTCGTAGCGATCGCGCTCGGAGAAGTCCATCAGATCGACGCGGCGCATATCGGCAACGACGTAACGCGATGGGTCGAGATCGGCGGGGGTGTAGTCGGCGGCTGAAGAGAAACGACGCACCAGACTGCGCTCATTGGGGGCCATATGCAGGATGGCGCCGTCCGTGGGCACATCGAGCGTGCCTTGCTGGACCAACCAATTCATGAGACGCTCGCGCGGAGATGCGCCGCAGGCGGGGCAGCCCCATTCCGCGTTATCACCATAGCGGAAGAAGCCGACCACGGCAGAGCCGCAGGCCGGGCAGCTGCGCGTCGCGCGCGCGCCGAGGGCCTTGCGCAGCGTCAACGCCGCCTTGGTCAGATGCTTGCCGGCGGCCTTGGCCACCCGCTGGACAGTAATCACCGATCGCTCCGCGCCGTCATGGGGAAAGGCCGCGCTATACTATAAGCGCCGGGCAATGCGAGGGGGTTTCGGGGTTCGTCCCGATCAGGCCAGCAGTTCGCGTACCAGATCGGGCACCAGCGCACTGGCCGGCCCCAGTCGGGTTTCGTGGAAATAGATACTGCCCGCCGACGGATCGAGATTGAGTTCCAGCGTGCGCGCGCCGACATGGCGGGCAGTCTGGACGAAGCCCGCTGCCGGATAGACCGCGCCCGACGTGCCGATCGACACGAACAGATCCGCGTCGCGCACGGCGGCGTCGATCCGATCCATTTCGTATGGCATTTCGCCGAAAAAGACGATGTCGGGGCGGAGTGCGGGTTTGCGGCACCCGTCGCAGGGCGTGCCGGGCGGCAAGGCTGCGGCCCAGGGAACTGCCTTGCCGCAGGCCGCGCAAAGCGCCGATTTGAGTTCTCCGTGCATGTGGATGAGGCGCGTGGCCCCTGCCCGTTCGTGCAGGTCATCGACATTCTGGGTGACGATCAGCAGGTCGCCCGGCCACTGTGCGTCGAGCGCGGCCAGCGCCTGATGCGCGGCATTGGGCTGGACCTCCGCCAGCTTGGCGCGGCGCTCATCGTAGAAGCGATGTACGAGCGCTTCGTCGCGGGCCAGCGCCTCTGGCGTGCAGACGTCCTCGACGCGATGGCCTTCCCACAGGCCATCGGGACCGCGGAAGGTGGCGAGACCGCTTTCGGCGGAAATACCCGCGCCAGTGAGGATGACGATGTTGTGGATGTCGGGGTTCATGGCTGAACTTCTAGAGACGTCATGCGTCCGCGCCAAGGCGGAGGGATGACAAAGTCGCGCTGCTCTGGCATCGGCGGAGCGAGTACAGATAATGAAACGGACCATCATGACGACGATCGGCATTTTCGGGGCGGCGGGCCGCATGGGCCGGGCGATTGCACAGGCGGCGACCGATGCGGGCCTGGGCATTGCGGGCGGCACCGATCGCGATCCGGCGGGCGAGATCGCGCCGGGCATCGCCATGACCGCCGATCCGCTTGCGCTGGCGGAGGCGAGCGCGGTGCTGATCGACTTTTCGGTGCCAGGTGCGCTCAGCGCGCATCTGGACGCCTGTATCGCTGCGCGCAAGCCGGTGCTGATCGGCACCACCGGACTGGAGGCGGTGCATCATGCGCTGATCGACGAAGCTGCCGTCCATATTGCGGTGTTGCAGACGGGCAATACGTCGCTGGGCGTCAACCTGCTCGCCGCGCTGGTCGAGCAGGCGGCAGCGGGTTTGGGCGACGATTGGGATATCGAGATCGTCGAGATGCATCATCGGCACAAGGTCGATGCGCCGTCCGGCACGGCGCTGCTGCTGGGCGAGGCGGCGGCGCGGGGGCGCGGGATCGCGTTGGCGCAGCATAGCGAGCGTGGGCGCGACGGCATTACCGGCGCGCGGGCGAAGGGCGCGATCGGCTTTGCCGCGCTGCGCGGCGGATCAGTCGCGGGGGATCATCAGGTGATCTTCGCGGCCGAAGGCGAGCGGATCGAGATCGGTCATCGCGCGGAAAACCGCACCATCTTTGCACGCGGCGCGGTGAAGGCGGCGCGCTGGCTGGTAGGGCAACCGGCCGGGCGTTATGACATGAAAGGCGTGCTGGGGCTGTAGATGAAGAAGGCCGATATATTCGACTTTTTCAGCCGCCTGGCCGAAGCCAATCCCGCGCCGGTGACCGAGCTGGAATATGGCAATCCCTATCAGTTGCTGGTCGCGGTGACGCTGTCGGCGCAGGCGACCGATGTCGGGGTGAACAAGGCGACCCGCGCGCTGTTCCGCGAGGTCGAGACGCCGCAGCAGATGGTCGACCTGGGCGAAGAGGGATTGAAGGCGCATATCAAGACCATCGGCCTGTTCAATACCAAGGCGAAAAATGTCATCGGCCTGTCGGAGATATTGGTGCGCGATTTCGGCGGCGAGGTACCGGAGGATCGCGACACGCTGACCACCCTGCCCGGCGTCGGGCGCAAGACCGCCAATGTGGTGGTCAACACCGCCTTCGGGCAGGAGACGTTCGCGGTCGACACCCATATTTTCCGCGTCGGCAATCGCACCGGGTTGGCGCCGGGCAAGACGGTGCTGGCGGTCGAACAGCAGTTGGACAAGAAAGTGCCCGGCCCGTTCCGCCGCGATGCGCATCACTGGCTGATCCTGCATGGCCGCTATGTGTGCAAGGCGCGCAAGCCCGAATGTTGGCGCTGCATCGTCGCCGATCTGTGCCGGTTCAAGCCCAAGACGCCTGCGCCCAAGATAGCGACTGCGAAGGCCGCTTAGGCACGCATCCATTCGCTCCCTGTTCAGCCATGGCTCGCTAGGAGCATGACGGAAAGGCGTGCGCCGTGCCGTCGATTCGGCATGATATGAGGAGAGAAGCCATGTCCATCTTTGCCCCTGCCCGGCTCGCACTGAGCCTGGCGCTTAGCTGCGCCGCCCTGCCCGCCATCGCCAAGGACAAGCCCGATCCCTTTATGGCCAAGGGAGAGCCGGTCAACTGCGTCCAGATTCAGTCGATCCGGTCGACCGATGTGCGTGACGACCGCACCATCGATTTCATCATGAACGGCAACAAGGTCTATCGGAACATCCTCCCCAATAGCTGCCCCAGCCTGGGCTTCGAGAAGCGGTTCCTTTATAAGACGAGCCTGTCGCAGCTTTGTTCGGTCGATATCATAACCGTGCTGTGGAATGGCGGCCCCGGATTGCAGCAGGGCGCGAGTTGCGGCCTGGGCAAGTTCCAGCCGATGGAGAAGGCCTCGAAATAAGATGGATTGGCGATTGTAAGGCGATTTTCGAGTCATCAGATGATTCCATCTGATTAGAAATCGCTTCAGGGTGATTTTGACGCTGGCGCAGCGCGGTGGACTTTGCTACCCGCCCCTCCTGACCAGCGTCTTGCACCCATAGCTCAGCTGGATAGAGCGTTGCCCTCCGAAGGCAAAGGCCAGTGGTTCGAATCCACTTGGGTGCACCAATTTTCAATCACTTAGCTGATCCTTTCTCTCGCGTTGAGAAATTTGTGTGCGGTAATGTGTATGTTACCCTCAATTTCGGCGGTTGAAAGCGTCCAATGCTTCCCCCTGAAAATCGGGATGATGATGCGCGTAGAGTTCGGTTGTCCGGCTATCTGAGTGATCCAGCCAGCCGCCGATCTGGAACAGCGGCACCCCTTTTTGCGCGAGCCATGTCCCGCATGTATGGCGCAGCGTGTGAGGGGTGACCCCGATCAGTTTCGCGTTCTTGCAGGCCGTGCCAAAGCTGCCGCTCTTGCCGTCGCCAATGTCGATGATGCGGCGGCCCTTGTCGTGGATCACATAGCCGATATCGCTATGCCGGCGACGATAGGCCAGTCGCAGGAACGTCATCAGCCGGTTGGGTATCGGTTGCCGACCCCGGCGCTTGCTGGTCTTCGCTTTGAGGTCACCTTTATCATCGCGCCCGCGAAAATCGATCAGCCGGTTTTTGAAGTCCACCTGCGGCCAGCGAAGGTCGAGGATCGCCTGCTTCCGCTTGCCGGTGTAGAGGCCCAGCACAATGAACAGCGGCAGATAGGCGCGCACGTCGCTGCGCCCGGTGCGCGCATGATTCATCAGCCGCGCCGCCTCCGCGCGGGTCAGCCAGCGATCCTTGCTGTCCGGCTTCTCAGGCAACCATACCGGGACCGGCCGAGTCAGGATGCCTTCGCTGTGGGCGAAGTTGATCGCAGCGCGCAATGTCGTCAGCTCGCGTCGCACGGTTGCAACAGCCTTCTCCCGCTGCTTCTGGTATCGCTGGCATGTCCCTTTAGTCACGCCGTCGATCAGGACGCCCAGCCAGAACGGGACCAGCGCCTTGACCGCCTGCTTGATCCGCGTTGGATCGGCGGTCGTGTCGGCGTGATGCTCCACATAATAGGCGAGCGCGTCGGTCACTAGGAGGCGTCCCGGCTCGGACGGCCCGGAAACGCGCTCACGTTGCCGGCTCGCGATGAACTCGGAGAGGGCTTGCTCTGCCTCCCGCACATCTGCAAAACCAGTCGAGCGCTTTCGTGGGCGTCCCTGCTCATACCACTGGATATAGAAGCAGCCCCTCTCCTCGATCCATTTGAGGTAGGCACCGCGATTCGGTCTTGGCATCTCGTTTCCTTTGCCCCCTGGATAAAGGCGATCACATCGGCGCGGTCGTATAGGTAGCCCTTGCCCAGACGGACAGAGGGAAGCCCCTGATCGCGCATGGTGCGGACGGTTCGCTTCGACGGCAAGCCGAAGTCCTGCGCCACCTGTTCGGCTGTCATGAGATGCATGGCTTCCATCACCCCTCCCCCCGCAAAACAGCGTCGATCGGTGCATTAGCGATCTCCAGCAGCACGTCGGCGTGGCATGGTTGATCGAGCGGACACCAGCAGGCGAGGTTCTTGCCCCGCAGGTTTGCAATCTCAGCCAAGATAACAGACCGCCTTGCCTCGCTCTCGACACCACTCTCAGGCATCCTCCATCCCTTGGTCCGGCGCAGTTGGACGCGCATTGGTTGGCGGCTCATTGGTCCGCCCCCGCCGCAACGATCATGTCGGCCCAGCAATCAACGACATATTGCCGCTGAGCATCGCCCATGTCCTCACCAAAGCCGCCCATTGCGCCGTCGTGCATCGCCACGATCATTTCTTCGGTTGGCACGCGCATCTCATTGATTGCGGCTATCGCATTGCGAACATAACCGTCGCTGTCAGGGATACGGCCCCGGCTATTGACTGGCGTCAGTCCCGCCGCCCGTCGATCGCTGTTGAGGATGGCCAAGGCCACCCTCTCAATCATCTTGCTCATGGGATGTCGGCCTTCTTCTGAGGTGGTTTCATTGATCCCTGCATGTGATCGAGCGCCCTGCCTGCCACGATAGCGATGTCGTTGAATGCTTTCCGTACTTCGGCATGATCGGCGAATGTCATGGCATCCAACTGCGGCCTGATCGCCGCCTTCAAATCCCCTGCCGCCTTCGCCATGTCAAAATAGTGCTTCCGCCACACCTCCCCCGCCTCCACCCGATCCAGCAGGGCGGGAAGGGCTGCAACGACAGCGGTCCACAGCTTCTCATGCACGCCAAACTCCTGACCGATGCCATAGAACTGGACACCGAGCGCCACGCTATCGAAGTTGCAGTAATCCGCGGCCTCGACTTCGCCGTCACCTTGGCAAGCAGGGCATTCAACCGTTTCACAGGCGATGCGCCGCTCAGCAGTCGTTAGGTCGCCTTTCGTGCAAGCCGCCAGCAACTCGCGCAGTTCTGCGATGGTGTCAGTCATTGGTTGATCCTCGTTTCCACCACCCGCAAAGGCAACGGCGGCCTCTGGCTGGGCTGAACATCGTCGGAAAACATGCGCGTGATCTCTCGATCTTCGGCCCTGTGTTCGGCGCACATCAGGCCGTGGTCCGCATCTTTGCCGGCGCACGCTTCGGACATGGCGCATTGGTCCCGTCCGCGCTTCATGGCTGGAGTTCCTTCATGGTCGCGCGAACTGCCAAGCCGTCGCCGCTAATCTGCCAGCGCTTCGGGTTCCCGCAATACGCGATCAAGCCCCGCTCGCGGAGTTTACGCCTAATTTTGTCCTGGTTCCGCGACGCCAAGCCCAACCGACGACCCTCCGCCAAAGCGTCCAGAACGGAAAGATGCTGCGCGTCCAAGCCGGTGGCAGCACGCTCTATCTCCCCGCTCATTGGCCCGATCCTTGGTGGAGGGCGGCGGCCGAGGTGGAGCGCAGGGCCTTCGCCGGGTAAATTTGCACGCTGCCGGTTTCAGTATCGCTTTCGACGGCGTAACCTTCTGGCGTCAGACTGGTCGAATATTCACCAACCACTACGCCACGCCATTTCGATCCGCTGATTTTCTCGACGTGATCGCCGCGATTGAATGCGCACACCTCCGCCACCGCCCCACCCGCCTGCGCGGCATCATCCGTTCGCGCCGGGGTGGCGAGGGCTGCGCTGAGCGCCAGGATCTTTTTGCCGGACAGGCGGCGTGACGCATCTGGATGGTCCGCAATGTCCCCAAGAAGAGTACGCGCCGCCTCCCGCAGCCCAACCGGCTCAGCGGCGGGAGGGTGGGCTAGGCGGTTGGGTAGGCCAGCCAGCCAGCTTTCGATCTGCCCATTCGTGACTAGGCGAGGGCCGTCGCGAGGCGCATCAGGCCATGCCAGCCAAGTCCCAAGAGCTTCACGCGCTTTCGCTGCGATGATCGCATCAGCCACCACCTCCCCGCCCTTTGCGTTTTCCGCCGCGCCGCGATCGACAAGTTTGAGCAAATGGCCGAAACGACCAAGCCCTCCCGACTTTGCGTTTTCTGCGGGTTGGGCGAGGGCGGCGCGGGCGTTCCACATCGCCGCGTAATCTTCGCCGGGGAGCGCCAGCCTAGTCGTTCCTCCACAATGTCCGTCCGCACATTTGATGCCGACGCGCGATCCAAAATCTATCTTTTTGGCTGGACCGCCACAAAACGGGCAAGGCTCCAGCGCGCTCCGCAAATCCTGCGCGGGGTTTTGGGAATCACTCACCGGCTTTTCCTCTCAGCAAGCGGCACCATCCATTCGCGATGGCCGCGGGGTTTCGGATCGATCGGACGTAGAGGGTTGCTCATCAGGGCCAGCGTCTTCGCGCGGATCGCTTGGGATAGGGCGGGGTCACGGGTCATCGAAATTTCCGGGGCCGTTTGTTAGACTGGCGCCCCGCCTTCTGGGGGAACGGTTAGGCGGCCTGCTGCCTGCGCTTGGCCTTTGCGGCACGTTCAGCATTGGCAGCGATCAGCGGGGCCATGCGGCGGTCGCGCTCGGCTTTGAGGGTGGCGAGTTCTGCGGTCAGCGCAGCAACCTCGGACCGCAGGGCCACGTTCTTGCCCAGCAATCGGCCCGCCGTTTCGCGTTCCTGCTGCGCGTCAACCATCGCCTTCGCCCGATCGCTGATGAACACGGCCATCGCCGCCTCATGCGCCTTCACTGTCATCAATCCGAATTTTTCCAAAAAGGACATTTCTCGTCTCCCTGGGTTAAGCCGCGCGGGCCGGGTGAATTTCATCCGAGAGGGCGATGCCCTTCTCGGCGGCAAAGGCGTGGATCGCCTCGATAAGATCGGAAAATTCGGCCTTGTTCAGTCGCGAGGACTTGAATCCAAGCGGAACTACGCCCGATCCGTCCAGCGACGGCTCAAAGGTGCAGGTGAAGCCCGCCGCGTTCATGAACAGGCACTTCCAAACTTCCGGCGACAGGCAGCGGCCATCAGGCTTTGCCCGGCTGATCTGCGAGAGGAGCGCCCACATAAGGGCGTTCTGGTCGTTGGTGCGGCGCGCAGGGCGTATATTTAGCACCGCGCCAGCCGGCACTTTCTCGATCAAGCGATGCGCCTCCATACGGCGGTAATCGCTGGTCAGGATGATCGTCTGTCCGTCAGCCATTGCGCTTTGCCTCCATGATCTCGACCCGGCGCGGGGACTTGGCGGCAAACTCTTCCGCCAGCGCCTTCATGTTGATGTTGTGCATCCGCTCAAATGTGGTTTCACCGATGCGGTGCTGCGTTGCGTGACAATCTCGGCACAGCGATATCGTCCAGTAATCGTGCGGCTTCTGGCCCATGCCTGCGCCGGTTCCGGTGCGCACATGGGCGACCTCGATCGCCGCCGTGGAGGCGCAAGCGCTGCAAGCGTGCGAGCGCACGAAGTTGCAATGCGCTTGGGACCGCCAGCGGGTTGAGCGCTTGGGCGCCTTCGAAATCCGACGCGGCAGCATCAGTCGAAGCCCGGCACGAAGTCGTCATCAAGGTCATTGCCCCACGACCCGCCGCCGCGGTCGCCGACGCCGAAGCCGTTCTGATTATGGTGGGTAAGTTCGCGCTGACCACCCTCCCCGCCGTTGGAGCTATCCAGCATGGTTAGAACCGCGCCGGGACCGGACAAGACAACCTCGGTACTGTAGCGGTCATTGCCGGTCTGGTCCTGCCACTTGCGCGTGCGCAACTGGCCTTCGATATAGACCTTGCTGCCCTTGCGCAGGAACCGCTCGGCAACCCCGACCAGTCCGTCACCCATGATGGTTACGCTGTGCCATTCGGTTCTGGTTTTACGCTCGCCGGACTGTTTATCCTTCCAGCTTTCGGTGGTCGCGATCCTAAGATTTGCGATTTTGCCGCCGCTGGCGAAGGATTTAACTTCTGGATCAGAACCAAGATTTCCGACCAAAATGACCTTATTCACTGAGCCCGCCATGCGAGTTCCTTTCGAGAAAGTGGCCCCGCGCCGTGGAAGCCGCGCTTGCCGGGGCGAAGATTGAGGATGGATGACGGATTCATTCGGCCCTTGCGGGCCATGTCCTGGGCGTTGTCAGCTTGCGTTCCGGCGAACAGATGCTTCGGATTTACGCAGCCGGGATTGTCGCAGCGGTGACAGACAATCTGATCATCATCGATCTCACCGTAAGCCAGCACATAAGCCAGACGATGCGCCATCCACCGCTTGCCATCATGCTGGACAACGCCATAGCCGTGGCCATTGAAGGTTCCGCCCCAGACTATGCACCGATCGCCCGCCAAGTTGCGGAGAAGTGCAGCCGAAATCGGTTTCGCCTTTTTGACTTTATTGGCGCAAGCGCACGAACAGAACTGCCGAGCCTCCCACTGTGACTGGCTGTCCCGCGCGCGGCGGGCGTATGAGGCTCCGCACACCTCGCAGGACTTGGACTGGTCCATTATGCTGCCACCTTTTCTTCACGGAAGTTGAAGCCGGGAACGCCAGCGCCACGGTGCGCTTCGATTTTGGCGTCACGATCAGCCCAGCGCTTTATCAGCGCGTGAAATTCGGCCATGAACTCCGGGTTCTGCTTGTAATGGCTGTAGGCCAGCGCCCAGCTATTCGGGCCATCGACAAGATCAGCATGCCAGACAGAGCGCAGGCCAACAGCGCGGACGCCCTGCCCCGCAGCAACCCGCACCTTTTCCTTGGCCACGCCATCAGCCTGCCGCAACAGCGCTTTCGCACCAGCCAGTGCATCCTCAGCGCGATCCATCACCGCGATATCGGTGGTTTCCTTCGCCTCTTCGCGCAGCGCCATTGCTTCCTTGGCAGCAGCCAGTGCGGCGTCCGCAGCGATCTTCTCGCGCGCCTTCCGCTCGTCTTCCTGTTTTGTCATCCATGCGGTGGAGAGCCGACCGGTGGCGGCGATGGCTTTCGTCAAGGTGCCGTCCGGCGTGCCCTTGAGGCCCTTGGCGACATAGCCATTGTTCCACGACTGGATTTCGGTCACCGCGTCGTTGTGCGGCTTTTTCTCCGCAGCAGCATTGTCCTTGACCAGCTCGGCGGCCTGTTGCAGCGAGCGATACAGCTTGCCGACCTCAGCAGCCTGACCCTCGTTTTCGATCGCCACGCCATCGGCCCAATTCACGGCCTCAGTCAGAAGATCGGAGACATGCGCGTCGATCGCTGCCCGTCCCGAAATCTTGACCGCAGGCGCCACGTCTTCCGGCGGCTGATTATCGCCTACGACGGCGCGCGAGTTGTCGGGGCCTTCCGCTTCCAGCTTGGCGATATGCTCGGTGAGGGCCTTGATTTCTTCGATACGCTCAGGGCTTTCCCTGTTCAATTTCTTGAGCGCGTTGGTGGCGTACGGGAACGGCATGGTGGCGATAGGGACCGCCCCTTTGCTCGAAAGATACATGGTCATGGCCGATCCTTTCAGTAGGGGATTTCGTCATCCAGATCGGCGCTCGGCGACTGGCTTTGCTGCCGCTGCTGTTTGCTCTGCTTGGTGATCCTGTCGTTCAGCGACTTCATGGCGGCGGCGAAGTGACCAGCGGGAAGATCGCGGGCGCAGGATACGTCGGAAGGCGCGAGGAACTTGGCCGGATCAACCCCTGCCTCCCGCATCTTGTCTTCAAGCATAATTTCCTGCGCAGGAGTGATGCGCTCCACCTTCTGGCGATCGGACTGGCCGCTATCCTGCTTTTCGTCAGCAGCATCATCGCCGTGGAGATCGCCCTTGTGCCAGAGGTCGAGCGCCGCACCGAAGCGCATCGCGGCATTGCGCAACGCATCGCCAATGACCTCCTTTTCCCGCGCGCCGGGATCGACGCCCTGCTTGGACGCGGCGTGGCCATATCCAAGGCGCGTGACGCCGCAGACGGTCAGCTTGATCCAAAGGCCGCCAGTCTGGTCGAAGGCGGGAAGGCCATCACGAAAAGCGACAGGCTCCCATGACCATAGGGGATCGGTGTCCAACAGCCGGTCAGTCAGGGCGGCGTGGCCGACATAGTCTAGGTGGACAACGTCGGGATGATGCCAGCTACCGCAATCCTTGCAGCGGACGCCCTTCTTGAAATCAGCGCGTACTGCTTCGGTTTGCGCCTTGGTCGGCTTCGGCAATTTGCTGATGTGGTTGGCGGCAAAAGGCTCGCGCAGCTTGGCGAGCGCCGACACGGCGTCAGTCATGGTTCTGGCCTTTCGAGAAAAACGGATCGGGGTCATTGCGGCCAGCTTCGGCGGCGCTGATGATCCATGCGGCGTTGGCATCGCACTCAGCCATGGCGGCGAGGCGTTGATGCAGAATGGCGTCCTGTTCAGCCCATTCGCGGCGCTGGGCAGGGAGAGGATTGAGGCGCTGAACCGCTTTTTCGAGACTGGCAAAATGGTCCATCTCAAATTCCTCCGGGATTAGGCAGCAGCATCAAAGCTGCGTAAAAAGTCAGGGTTAGCATGGAGGCCCATGCGAGCATCTGCGGGATGGTGAGGAGGCGGGTCACTTCCTCGCCCCCTTCGCCGGACACCTCGGATGCGCGCACGGACCCGAAACGATGTCCTCGCAGTAGCCGCATTTCTGGCGGTGGTTGTCGTTGGTGGGGCTGCCACGCCGGGCCGCGAGCATGTCGCGATAGGCGTTGCGCTTGCTGATGGAGCGATCCACAGCCTCGCAGGCGTCAGCGATGCGCGGACCATGACCATCGCCGCCCCAAACCCCCGCATATCCCTGAGCGCCATCAGGGGCGGCCAGCACGGCATCCAGATCGCGGATCAGCGCGTCACGGTAGCGATGCAAGCCAGCCTCATGCATGTCAGCAATCGACGGGACCATCGATGCCCGATGCAGCCGCAATTGGACAAGCGCTGCGTCAATCTGCGCGATGTGACCTTGGATCAGGATTTGCGCGCGGGTAAAGTCGCTGGGGTGGGCTGCGAAGGCTGCTATGGGGTGGAGCATGTCAGGCTCCCATCGGCACGGAGAGGAGGCGGATGCGCTGGGCACGGCGGCCGAAAAATTCCTGCGACCGTGCCAGTTCGGCGGACTTGGCGAACTCAAGAGCCTGCTTTGCGCGGGCGAAGTTCGTGAAAGTCTCGGCATCAAACCAAGAGCTGCGGTTGCCGTCCAGCAACTCGCGCTGGAGAATGAAATGGCCGTCAGCCACTTCAACCGGCGCTACCTTCTTCGGCATGACCGCTTCCCAGCACTGGCCGCCAGACCAATCGTGCAACAGGATATCTCCGCGAGCGACCAGCTTGATAAGGTAGCCGCGAACAGCCTCCTTATCTGCGCCGATCGCCTGCTTGACCTCGCCAATAGTCCGCAGCGGGCCGCGATCATCATTGGCGCGGCGAGCGGCATTGCGCAGGAAAGCAAGTGTCCGATCAACCGGGCTTTTCTGCATCTGCAAATGTTGGGCGCTCATAAGAACCTCCAAGAAACTGATTTCAAGCTCGCCGCGCGCCGGGGGATGGCGCGCGGTCTGGGGAGATCAGGCTGCTTCTTTCTGGGCGGTGGCGGGCTTTACCCAATCAGGGAGTTGGCGCTTGTCCGGGCGGGTCGGCATCAGCAGGCCAACAAAGTCTTTGTCGTCGGTCTGGACGATCTGGGGCGACATTTCGTCCGCACCGGTCACGCATATGATGTCGCCGAACGCTGTCAGATACTTTCGGTTGAAAGCGCGGATCGTGTCGGTCGGCTTCATTTCCGGGACGACCCGCCGCCAGTCCGGGTAGTTGCCATCAATGAATGAGCGGCCGATGCGGAGAGCGCATTCTTCCACCCGCGCGATTGCGTGCTGGGCATCATCTTCACGATGCTCGGTCTTCTTGCCCTCAACAATGGCAATGTATCCATTGCCGCCGTCGGTCAGCATTCCGACAAGCCAAGGCTTTAGGAACAAACCCTTCTCAGGCTTGATGATTGATGGAATGCGGACAATCATGGAGCGATCCACGAAACCGTCGGCGTCGTAACTGATGCCCATCCGGTGGCCGTCGGTCGCAACGCAGCACGCACCACCCTCCGGGTTCGCTTCGATAAACACGCCGTTCAAATAGTAGCGTGTTTCTTCCGTGCTGATGAAAGGGCTCACCTTGAGCGCCGCATCCAATCGAACTGCAAAAGCCGGGGTCGCCATCTTCTTCCTCCATCACTCGCCGGGAGCGGTTGGGCTGCCCGGCTGATGGAGTGAATATGTGCCCATGATGGGCATATGTCAATCTATAATTATGCCCTTTATGGGCACATTTTAATCAGGCCACTCCTCATCCGGCCACCAGTCGGCGTCCTCGCTGCCCGGCGGCGGCCAGTCAGCGGCGCGCGAGTCGGCAATCGGCGGCAGGACTGGTTCGCTGCCGTCTAGGTGAGCGCGGATCGTGGCGCCCCATCGCTCTTTGTGCTGGAAAATGGCTGATACGCCTGCCCGGCCCATGGCCAGCAGGATCAGCGGCGCGCGTTCGGCGCGCACATAGCCGATCTGGATACCGCGCGCGGAATAGACCGCGATCGCGTTGCTGTCTGCGGGGTTTTTGGGTTCGTGGCGCAGTTCGACCGGCTCACCAGGGCTGCACATGGCTATCTCGAAACGCCGCG
Source organism: Sphingobium cupriresistens LL01 (assembly GCF_001046645.1). Taxonomy (NCBI): domain Bacteria; kingdom Pseudomonadati; phylum Pseudomonadota; class Alphaproteobacteria; order Sphingomonadales; family Sphingobiaceae; genus Sphingobium; species Sphingobium cupriresistens. The sequence continues at coordinate 1,416,724 of NZ_KQ130434.1, read as the reverse complement.
TCGGGCCTGACTTGTTTGGGTGGTCAGCGCCGACGACGGCGAGGGATAGGTGGCGCATTCACTTGCCTTTCCGTGTGCCATGCATTACATGTGAAACAAGGATTGGGCTTTCCCGGTCGACGTAAGGGTTTCGGTTTGTACCGGGACCCTTTCGTTTTATGGGAACGTCTTCATGTAGCCAATTTTGGCCTTGAGTGCGTCGAACGCGCGATTATCCTGTAAAGGATTGAGGGCCTTTATAGCCATAGGGCGGGCGATGAGGTCGGTAATCTGATGACCCGCCATGTTTGCCGCCTTTGGCACAAAGAGCGGCTCAAACCCGCAAACTGAGAAATCAATTCGCTTCCAGCCCCATTGCTTCTGGTTGCTGGTGATCCGCCTAAATTCTAGTTCAAGTTGCTGATCTTCAACCTTGCCGCGACCCTCGAAAAGCACATGGACCTTGCGACCCGACTGCCCTTGATGCTTGAGAAACTCGCACACTTTCTCAAGGCAGAAGTGCATAGCAACCTCATATGGGTTCCAAGGTGTTTTGTACTTTTCTGTGAACGGCTCTTTTTTGATGATCGACGCATAGATTTGAACGGGAGTAGCCTTAACCAGTTCAGCGATATCTCCATAGAAAGCGTCGCGCATTTCCTTGCTAGATCGCAGTATATCGAATGGTTTTATCTGCTTTCTAACTTCCCGTTCATGCAGAATGATGGCATCGTGGCCAAAATACTTATACTTCAATTCTCGCAAAGAAGGCTCAACACTGTGCGCGTATTCATCCTTACGGAAAACGCAGAAAACAAGGGCGAAGGCAGGAAATTGGGGATCGATGGTTGTTAGTCCGTGATCGCCACTTTCATCAGCGAACACAATGTAATCGCTAAAATCCACGCCTCGCCCGCCTCACATCTTCCGCACGATAGCCACGACGCGGCCGACGACATGCAACTCACCGTCATATGCGGTTTCTGGCGGTACGCTTTGGTTATCGGACATGATTTTCACGCTGCCGTTCGGCATCGGGCGCAGGCGCTTGATAATGCCCGCCTGCCCGTAAGCCGCCGCCCAGATGCGATCGGCCATTCGGACCTCATGCTCTGAGGTGTCGATCAGAACGATATCGCTATCCAGGATCGTCGGGGACATGGAATCACCGGTCCCGGTCGCGAAGAACAGCTTGCTTGCCGGGGCGCGAGTGAACTGCCTGATCCAGCTTTCGGAAAAACGGTAGGTTTCGCCGGTGACGGGAATGTCCAGATATCCCCCGGCGCCCATACCGTAGGCGATATCCCACTGCTGGATTTCCAGCTCGTCAGTTTCGTCGCGGGTGACGATCACCCTATCCTGTCGCGATCCCGCTTCGTTACTATCATAGTTGGCTGCGATTATCGCCTCTGGCGAGACGCCGAGCGCGGCAGATATTTTCATGATCCAATCTTGGTTCAAGCGCCGGTCGCCGCGCTCCAGCTTGCCTAGATTGTTTAGTGTGGTGCCGATCGCGTCAGCCAAATCGGTTTGCGACATTCCCGCCGCTTTGCGAATCTGTGCGATGTTGTTGGACATGGCGACCTTGTGCCCAATAAGGGCACTGCCGGTAAGATGACAGATTGGGCGCATTTTGTGATTGATTGATGTGCCCAATGTGGGCATATTATGCCCCATGAGGCTGATCGACCATTTGAAGACTGTCGACAAGACGGTCGCCGCTTTTGCCGAACAAATCGGTGAATCCGAAAACACGGTTCGCAAGATCGTTTACGGTCAGCGTCAACCCTCCCTCCCGCTTGCGGTCAAGATCGCGGCCGCCACCAAAGGAGCGGTCACTGAGGCTGATCTCATCCTTTCCCAAGGAGCGGCAGCATGACCCGCGAAGACCACGACGCCGCGACGCTCGCCCTCATCACCCGCTATGTCGGCCAAATCCTCCCCTGCCAGCGCGACATGGCGGCTGAGTTGGGCAGCACCGGCACGCGGGTCAATCACAGCATCGCGCGGCTCCAGCAGCAGGGCAAGATCAGGGTCGAGGGGCTGGGCAATTGCCGGTTGATCGATGTGCTTGGCGTCGGATTTACGATCCCCCGCTACGGTAATCGCGAGGTGGCGACCTATCAGGCCGCCCAGCCGGAGCCGGTGCGGCTGGAAAGCTATAGCTGCGGACGATGTGGCGCGCGGAATTGCGAACGACATGGCGCGGCAATCATCACCACTGGTCGCGCTGGTGGCTGGGCTTTGGCTGCGGGGGTTCGGTAGATGGCGCACCCAATTTGCCGAAATTGCCGTCATCATAAAACGACGCCGATCATGCAATTCGAACTTTGCGAGCGCACTCGTCGCGACATTGGCGGTCCCGATCCCGTCACCGGCTATCAGGATAACCGGGCCAGCCATTGTGAGGATGAGCGGAAATATCGCTTCTTCATCGGCAAGCGGTGCGGCCCGTCCGCGCGATTCTTCGAGGGGAAATAGGCCATGCCTCTCCACGATACGATTGGCAATGGCGGCGATCGGTTGGGCGTCCACCTCATAGTCGAGACGCCCGCCGGCGACGCCTATGTCAATCCGCAGCCTGTCGCGCTGGTCGAGCGCGTCGATGCTCCCACAATCGAGCGTCGCCCCGGTGCTGATAATTCCCTTTTGCATGAGGATGTCAGTAAATGACCCGCAACCCGCAAATCCACGGCAGGCGATCCAGTTTTTCCGCGAGTGTTGCACTTGCACAATTGGGCGATGACCTGACCAATATCCGCAAAGAGGACGGTTTGACGTGGAAAGACGTTGGCCGGGTGCTGGGCAAGAGCGAGGATCGCGCGAGCAATTACGCAACCGCACTCGCTGAAATGCCGGTGTCGTCTTTCCTCTTGGGCTGCCGGGAATGGAATGGCCGATTTGGCAACGGCGTGCTGGGCCTAATCGGGATGAAGCTGACCGAGATCGGGGCTGACACCTACAGCGATGGCGAAAAACTGTCGCACATCCTGCGCGTCGCACACCTGCTTGCCGCCGCTCTGGGCGACATGGAGACGCCCGGCACCGTTGATGATGACGAGCTGCGCGAAATCGGATCGGAGGCGCTGGACGAGGCGCAGCGGGCTATTGATGCGATGCGGGTTCGGTTGTCGCGGCTTAATGGGCGGGAGGTGGCGGCGTGACCTACCAGCGCAAAGAGATCATCGGCAATGCCGTGCTGTATTTGGGGGACGCGCGGGAGGTTTTGCCGACGCTTCAGCCGGTGAATTGCATCGTCACTGACCTGCCATATCAACTGGAATCGGGTGGGAACACCACTGGCGAAATGCGCGGTAAGTTTGCTCGCGAAGTCTATGACAACAGTGGTTCAATCATCCCCGTTGATATTGAATTTTCTGAGATCATGCCGCTGGCTGCTGCGATTCTGCCGAACGGTCATGCCTACTTCATGGTCAACAACCGCTATGTCGCGGAGGTCCAGAATGAGGCGCTGGCGGCAGGCTTCCGCTTCCACAATTGGCTGGTGTGGGACAAATCAACAGGAACGCCGAACCGTTGGTATATGAAGAACTGCGAATTCACGCTGTTCGTATTCCGTGGCCCCGCCAAATATATCAACGACTGTGGTTCCCGCCAGCTTATTAAATGTCCGAACGTCATTGGTGGTCAGCATGAGACGCAAAAGCCCGTAGCGCTCATGGCGCATTACATTGGCAACAGCACGCTCATGGATGAGGTTGTGCTCGATCCCTTCATGGGCAGCGGCACCACCGGTGTTGCAGCCGTTCAGATGGGCCGCCACTTCATCGGCATCGAGCGCGAACCCAAGTATTTCGACATCGCCTGCAAGCGCATCGAGGATGCCCAGCGCCAGGGCGACATGTTCGCGGAGGCCGCCGCGTGAAAACCATGCAGCAAGCCGTTGACGAGGCGGCGCGGAAGGCGCGGCGGGATAGCGATCACTGGATGCGCCAGTGCCACCGCCATGCTGATCGGGCGGCTGCGGCCGATGCAAAGCGGGAGGAGGGCAAGTGATCGAACTCCACCTGCGCCGCCACATGGCGACCAATCCCCACAAATTCGACCTTGAGCATAGCCGCTGGGCTGCCCCGTTGCGCGCGGCTGCTGCTGCGAGGTTCCCGGTGGGTCGGGATCAGGTCGGACGCTTCACCAACAAAGGGACTGCATGATGAGCGACAATATCGCAGCGGACGTTCTGCGCCAGCATATCGAGGCGATCGAGCGCCTGGAATCCGAGAAGGACGGGATCGGGGATGATATCAAGGACCGATATGCCGCGCTGAAATCCGAAGGCTTCGATGTGAAGGCCTGCCGCAAGCTGATCGCCATGCGCAAGAAGCGCGCCGACGAGCGGACGCAGGAAGAGGCGGTGCTTGCCACCTATGCCGCCGCGCTGGGCATGCAGCTTGGGTTTGATATCTGACTATGCAAATCGCCCTCCCCTTCCCCGCGTCGATTCTGGCCGGCCATGCAAAAGGCAATGGCAATTGGGCCAAGATCAAGGCGACCAAGGAGCATCGCGAATGGGCGCGACTGGCCACGCTGGAAGCCTGCCCGAATGTTTCTGGGGAGGGCGATATTCGCCTGCATATCCGGTTCATGCCTGCCAATCGGCGCGGGGATCGTGTGAATTTTCCCAATCGGATGAAGCCGTATTTTGACGGGATCGCGGATGCCTTGCGCGTCAACGATAGCCGGTTCCTGCCCAGCTATGAATTTTGCGCGCCTGGGGGTGTTGGGCAGGTTGTTGTGGAGGTCGTGGGGGAGTGAGCAACGTCGTCCGCCTCCACACGCCTGGCGATGTCCACCGCCTATGGGACGAATACGCCGCGCTGGTCCGTGCCGTTCGCGAAGATCCCGCGCTGATGGACAATCGCCCGCACAATGAGGCGATGATCCGCGCGCACCGCCGTTTCGCCTCCGCCTTCGCCGCCTCGGAGAATATCGCGTGATCGAAAATCAGAAAATAGAGGCGGTTAAGAATGTCGAGAGCGAGGCCACGATTCTTGGCGCGCTGATGATCGAGAATAAGCTGATCGACCGCGTTGCCGACCGCCTTTCTCCCGATGATTTTTCGGAGGCGCTTTTCGGCCGCGTTTATAGCGCCATCATTCGCGAATTTTCCCTTGGCCGCACTGCCAATCCGGTCACTCTCAAGCCCTACCTGAGTGATGATCCTGCGCTAATGGAATTGGGCGGCGTTGGATATTTGGCCGGACTCACGGGCAGCGGCGGTGCGATCGTCATGCTCGAAACCTGCGTTCAGCAGGTGATCGACATGGCCAAGCGCCGCAAGCTGATCGACGGACTGACAACCGCGGCGATGATGGCGGCGGATATGAGCGCGACGAACGAGGAGGTGGTCGGCGCAGCAGACGCGGCTCTGTCCAGTATCAGCGACCATAGCGATGGCGTGGTGCAAGTCAGCGCCAGCCAGGCCTTCAACGAAATGCTCGCTGCCTATGATGAGGAGCGCCACGGCGTCACCAGCGGCGGCCAGATCCATAGCCTTGACGAAGTGCTTGGCCCAATTCGCCCGCACCACCTTGATATTCTCGCAGGCCGCCCCGGCATGGGCAAGACCAGCGCCGCGCTATCCTATGCGCTTGGCGCGGCCGCTGCTGGCCATGGCGTGCTGTTCGTCAGCCTGGAAATGAACCGCATCGAATTGATGCAGCGGGCGACCAGCGATGTCATATTCGATGGGCAATCCGGCATCCCCTATGAGGCGATCCGCGATGGTCGATTCACCTCCGACAATGCCCGGCGTCGCGTCTACGAGGCGGCCCGCGTCTTTCGCAACCTCCCGCTCCATCTGGTGGACGCCTCGTCGCTGACGATCGGCCGCCTCAACATGATCGTGCGCCGTTACAAGCGCCGGATGGAGGCAGCGGGGCAGAATCTCGAATTGGTCATGGTGGACTATCTCCAGCTTCTCCGCCCCGACTTCCGAACCGATAATATGAACCTTGCTGTGTCTGAGGTTTCTCGCGGGCTTAAGGCCATAGCCAAGCAGTATGACCTTGGCGTCATGGCGCTGGCCCAGCTTAATCGCAGCGTCGAGAGCAGGCCCGACAAGCGCCCCATGCTCTCCGACCTGCGTGACAGCGGTCAGATCGAGCAGGACGCCGATGCGGTCGTGTTCCTCTATCGCGACGAATATTATCTGCGCCAGGGCAAGCCGCCTGAAACGGACGGCAAGTTCATCGACTGGCAGATGGCTATGGACAAGTGCGCCGGCCAGATCGATTTCATCGTCGCCAAGCGCCGCAACGGGCCTAGCGGGTCCGCGACCGGGCGGTTCTTTGGCGCTTACCAGGCTGTTCGGGGGGCTGTGCAATGACCTCTTGGGTTCGCCTGTGGCTGGACATGCCAACCGATCCGAAATGGCGTGTCATCGCGCGCAAATCAGGACAACCGCTGCCGTGCGTGATTGCCCTGTTCACCCTCATGCTGACTGAGGGCGCGAAGGCCGCAAAGCCAGGGACAGTTGCCGGACTGTCTGTCGAGGACGCTGCCGCCGCGCTCGACATGGACGAGGATGCCGTTTCCTCGATCATCGCAGCGATGGACGGGCGCGTGATCTTGGACGGTCGATTGACTGGATGGGAGAAGCGTCAACCCAAAAGAGAAGACGATAGTTCTCAGAGGGTTAAGAAGCACAGGGCAGAAAAGCGTGACGCATCGAAACGCGATGTAACGCAATGTAACGCCCCAGAAGCAGAAGCAGAAGCAGATACAGAGGCTGCTAGCGCAGCCAGCGCGGGCGCGCGCGATGAACGGGATATTCCCACGATCGCTGACCGCATCGCAAAAACAACCGGTTTCGTTCTGGAGGATTGGGGGAAGGCAACAGAAGCCCAGGCATTGGTCCGCGGATGGATGGATGCCGGGGCCGATGAGGCAATGATTGTCGAAACGATCACTGCCCGGCTTGCAACTGCCCGCCAACGCCCGCGGCGCCTGTCCTATTTCCGAGAGGCGATCACTGACGCCCTCTCTGATCGCAAGAATGCGCAGACGCAGGTTGCCACCGAAACCGGTGCATTGATTGACCGCGTGTTGGGGAGGTCCGCCGCATGACGAAAATCCGAGAGCTTGAATGTTTGTGTTCCGCCCGTGAGCGCGACGATGGCCAGCAGCGGCCGAGGAAATGCTGGGCTTGCGGGAAGGTGACGATGGGGAGGTTTGGGAAGTGAGTAACGCCTACGTGATCGCTGACCTGCATGGGCGGTTCGACCTGCTATGCCGGGCTATCGACTTGATTGAAGCCGACGCTGGCGAACATGGCGGGCGTTTCATCGTCTTGGGCGATTTTGTCGATCGGGGGCCTCAGTCGCGCAACATCATCGACCTGCTGATGGCTGGGCCTCAGCGGCCGAATTGGCAATGGACTGTGCTGCAAGGCAATCACGAAGCGATGATGCTGGAGTGCCTGGGCAATCCTGGAATCCTGCGCTGGTGGATCGGCAATGGAGGCGGGCAAACGCTCCAGTCCTACGGCTACCAGCATGGCGACGATATGTATCCGCTGCGCATCCCATTCGAGCATCTGGACTGGCTGGCGTCGCTTCCGGTTGTGGTCGAGGATGACTATCGCATTTACGTCCATGCTGGCGTCCCATACGACCAGCCTGTCGCCGAAGCTAAGCCTGAAACAATGCAATGGATGTTGTACGAGGGCTATGATCCGCAGGGCGATGCCGCGGAATTGATGCCTGACGCCTGGCATGTAAGCGGCAAGCATATCGTTCATGGTCACGAGCAATCTGCGAGCCATCCGCTTTGCAAGTCGCACCGTACAAATCTGGACAGCTTCGCATGGTCAACGGGTCGTGCGGCGATTGGCGTGTTCGATGACGACGCCCGTGGCGGCCCGGTTCGGATCATGGATGCGATCGGCAAGCCTTTCGACCAGCGCGATTTTGGCGGGAGGGGGTGATGGGGGAGGTTGTGACATGCGTGACTTGCCGGTGGTTCATGGAATTGAAGCGCCCCGGGTTTCCAGGAGGCTCCAACTTGTGAGAAGGAGCATCCGTTATGAGCAAGACAACCAACAAATTTTCACCTGAAGTCCGCGAGCGGGCGGTTCGTATGGTGGTGGAGCAGCGGGCCGAGTACGGCTCGGAATGGGAAGTGATGAAGTCGATCGCGGCGAAGATCGGCTGCTCGCTGGAGACGCTGCGCCGGTGGTGCCGCGAGGAGGCGAGCCGACGAGCGGGGCCAGCGGCGCTGGCGGCGGATGACCGGGAACGCCTGAGATTGCTGGAGCGCGAAGTGAAGGAACTACGCCGGGCCAACGAGATTTTGCGCAAGGCATCTGCGTATTTTGCGATGGCGGAGCTCGACCGCCCCGGGAGATGATGATGGCGTTCATCGACGTCCATCGCGAGGATTTGGGTATCGAGCCGATCTGCCGGGAACTGGCAATCGCCCCATCCTCCTACCATGAACACGCCGCGCGTAGTGCCGATCCCGGCAGGCGTCCAGCACGTGCGCAGCGTGATGACGAGATCAGGGAGCAGATCAAGCGGGTCCATGAGGCCAGCTTCGGTCTCTATGGCGCACGCAAGGTCTGGCACCAGATGCGGCGTGAAGGCATCATGGTGGCGAAATGCACGGTGGAACGATTAATGCGCGCCATGGGGCTGGCAGGCGTCCGTCGTGGGAAGAAGACGATCACCACCATCAGCAACCCGAAGGCGCCGTGTCCGCTGGACAAGGTCAATCGGGCATTTCGCGTCAGCCGGCCAAACGCCCTGTGGGTCGTCGATTTCACCTACGTGCATACTTGGGCAGGCTTCGTCTATGTCGCCTTCGTGATTGATGCTTTTGCCCGGCGGATTGTCGGATGGAAGGTCAGCACGTCAGCCACTGCCAGCTTCGTTCTGGATGCCCTGGAGCAGGCGATTCATGCCCGCAGGCCAGATCCCGATGATGGACTGATCCACCATAGCGATAGGGGAGTTCAATATCTTGCGATGAACTATACCCAGCGCTTGGCCGAGGCCAAACTCGTCCCCTCGGTCGGTAGCGTAGGTGATTCCTACGACAACGCCTTAGCCGAGACGATCAACGGCCTTTACAAGGCCGAGGTCATCTGGCGGCAGCGATCATGGCCAAGCGTTTCGGCCGTGGAAATGGCAACGCTGCGCTGGGTCGATTGGTACAATAATCACCGGCTCTTCGGCCCTATCGGGCACATCCCGCCCGCTGAGGCCGAAGACAATTACTATGCAGCCCTCGAGAACCTCGATATGGCTGCATAGCCAAATGAAAACTGCCTCCTGAAAACCCGGGGCGCTTCAAATCGCGAGGAGTAGGGCTTTACGTCGGTTCCGGCAAATGCAGGCGGCCTGTAGGATCAAGTTTCAGCCCAGTTCGCGGAATCGTGCAGCATCATCTTTGGGCCGATGCTGAGCGCGAGAGGCAACGCCGCGTTGTGGGTTTCTTGTTCGGGCAAAAACGATGCGGGCCTGCCGGTGAGTTTTGGGAAGCCGAGCAAGTAGTTCAGCCTCCAACAGGTGGATCGGCCGTAATTCCGCCGCCTCAGCCTCGTCAGCGCACGAAACCGGACTGAGGTAGGTAAGGGTAGCCAAGCATAGTTTTAGACGCCCTGTGGGGCTTGTATCGGGGATGACGGAAATGGCGAAGGCGACGGCAAGGCAGAGCAAGGCGATCGTGGAACTGGCTGCATCGATGAAGGCTCGCGCTGCCCAAGTGCAGGCCAAGCGGATTGCGCGGCCGCGGGAGTTGAAGATCAAGATCCCGCCGATGGACGCAACGCCTGAGCGGCTGGCGAAAGAGCCGGACGCCAGCATGATCGAGGTGAAGGACGAGAAGAACGCCGCTGGTTCGATCGTCGTCCGCCGGTTTCGCTCCACCCATCTGGACAGGCTGCACAAGAACGGGAAGTTGACCCTGCAACAATGGCAGGCCGGCGAATGGTATCGCAACAAGCACGACGAGGGCCATCCTTCGCCGCGCGTGACGGCGCAATATGGCCACCATGTGCCAGGTGGCGAGCCAAGTTATGGCCTTGCCCGAACCGAATATCAGTTGCGATGCAGGCAGGATTGGCTTGCCGCGCGCTCATGCTGGACGCGGGACCAGCAGGGGTTCATGGATCGGTTTCTTGTGCGGGACGAATTGCCGCGATATGGTGGGCGCAAGGCGATGCGGAACATTGCGTTCATCCGTGACGCACTAGAGGAAATGAGAGATTATCTGCGCTATTGACGATAGCGGAAAATTGGTGCATCCCGACAGATAACGTGTCGTATTGCGACATGACGAGGGCGGTTCTAGCGGGTCGCCCTTTTCGCATTTGGGCTGATGGAAGTATCGGCCCGACCTTCCCGACATGGCAATGACAGCACTCCCCTTGCGACGAGCATGGCCGGGAAGGGTGAACACATGGCTGAGCCTGCATACAAGCGATGGTACAAGACCGCGCGATGGCAGAAGCTACGCGCGCGACACCTGTATCATAACCCCCTCTGCGTGATGTGCTTGCCCCGCCCGACCCCAGCGACCGTATGTGACCACAAGGATCCGCATCGGGGTGATGAGGTGAAGTTCTGGGCTGGCCCCTTCCAAAGCCTCTGCAAGCAGCATCATGACAGCGACAAGCAGCGGATGGAGAGGGGCGGCAAGGCCAAGGCGGGCATCGGCGTGGACGGTTGGCCCGAAGAATAGCGGGGGGGGTATGCGAAAGTTTGGAGGCGATGACCCTCTAGACCGGCGCTGAACTGAAATTCGCACTTTTGCACATTGATATCCGGAAAGGGTCAATATGGCGACCAGAGGCGCAAAGCCGAAACCGGCCCGCCTTCGCTTGGTCGATGGCACCAACAACGTCACACGCCATGGGTCTGAGGGCGATGTCCGCAAGGTCGTAGAAGCGACAGAAGCCCTATTCGGCAAACCCACTTGTCAACGGCGGAGCAAAAGTCGGCCATTCGGCGGCGTAAAACCAGGCCATCGTGTTACATGCCGGGGGGAGTGGCGTGAGGGCGTAGCCCGAGGGCCACTCCCCCCGGCATTGGTGTAATTTTCAGGGTCTGGTTTTGGCCTTGCGGGCCCGGCTGTGCGCGAGGCGATAGCTTTCGCCGTTCATCTCGAGGATGCTGACGTGATGGGTCAGGCGATCGAGGAGCGCGCCTGTGAGACGCTCAGATCCGAAGGTTTCGGTCCATTCGTCGAAGGGCAGGTTGCTGGTGATGAAGGTGGAGCCGCGTTCGTAACGCTGGGAGATCAGCTCGAACAACAGTTCGGCGCCGGTCTTGGAGAGCGGCACAAAGCCCAGTTCGTCGATGATGAGCAGCTTGTATCCGGCCATCTGCTTCTGGAAGCGCAGAAGACGGCGCTCGTCGCGGGCCTCCATCATTTCGCTGACCAGCGCTGCCGCGGTGGTGAAGCCCACCGACAGTCCTTTCTGGCATGCTGCCAGTCCGAGCCCCAACGCTACGTGCGTCTTTCCGGTGCCTGATGGCCCCAGAGCGATGGCGTTCTCACGCCGCTCGATCCACTCGCAGCGCGCCATCTCGAGCACCTGCATCTTGTTGAGCCTGGGGATGGCGGCGAAGTCGAAGCTGTCGAGGCTTTTGACGGCGGGGAAGCGCGCGGCCTTGATGCGCCGCTCGACCATGCGACGCTCCCTGTCGATCATTTCCATCTCGACGAGGCGGGCGAGGAAGCGGATATGATCGACGCCTTCAGCGGCACATTGCCGCGCGAGCTTGTGATGCTCACGCAGGCACGTAGGCAGCTTGAGCGCCTTGAGATGGTGAGCGAGAAGGATCTCCGGGGCCTGATCGCTCATGCGGCCTCCTGCCGGTCGGAGAGCAGGCTCAGATAGGCTCTGGCAAAGGTCTTCTCGACCGTGGTGCGTGGCAGGAAGGGATAGACGTCCAGGTCCAGCCTGGGCGGTACGCGTTCGATCCGGCACAGGACGAGGTGCTTGACGGCATCGAAGCCGATGGCGCCAAGATCGATGGCCTGTTCGACCGCCGCCTGGAGATCGGCGAGGGTGAACGTTTCCAGCAGGCGCAGTACCTGCACATATTCGCGCCTGCCATGTTTGTGCATGCGCCCTTCCATCAACCGCTGCAGTGTCGTGAACGCTTCGGGCAGGTCCCAGCCCTGCAAAGGCGCAGCCTGGTCGAATGCGTTGATCTTCTGCTCGATCAGCGGGAGATAATGGAGCGGGTCGAAGACAACCTCCTCGCGGGCATAGCAACGAGGATGACGGGCGATGACTTCGCTGCGGCAGCCGATCACCACCTCATCGACATAGGCCCTGATCCAGACCTCCTGATGGCCCCAGGCCACCGGAACCGAATAATCGTTGGTCCTGTAGCGCACCAGGGATTGCGAGGAGACCCGCCCGCCTTTCTGATCGCAGGCCTCGAAGGGTGTAGCGGGCAGAGGCTGCATGGCCGCGAGATCGCGCTGCAGCCGCTCACCGATCGTCTCGCTCTGCCCGCGCACCTTGTCCTGCTGGCGCTTGCGGCATTGCTCCTCCAGCCACAGGTTGAACGCCTCCCAGGTCGGGAACTTCGGGATCGGCACCATGAAGTTGCGCCGGCAATAGCCTACCAGCCCCTCCACATTGCCTTTCTCGTTCCCCTTGCCCGGGCGAGCATAGCGGTCGCGGATCACGTAATGTGACAGGAAAGCGCTGAACAGCGTGGCACGCTGCCGCGTGCCGTCGGGCAGGATCTTCGTCACAAGGCAGCGATCGTTGTCATAGACGATCGAGCGCGGTACCGCGCCGAAAAACGCGAAGGCATGCACGTGTCCGTCCACCCAGGCCTCCGCCACCGCCGCCGGATAGGCCCGCACATAGCAGGCATCACTGTGCGGCAGATCGAGCGCGAAGAAGTAGGCCTTCTGCTCCACCCCGCCGATCTCCACCAGCGCTTCCCCGAAATCGGCCTGCGCATCTCCCGCAGGGTGCGCCAGCGGCACGAACATCTCCCGGCTGCGCTGTTCGCGCTCCCGGATGTAATCCTTGATGATCGTATAGCCGCCGGTGAAACCATGCTCGGTGCGCAAACGGTCGAATACCCGCTTCGCCGTATGGCGTTGCTTGCGCGGGACACTGCGGTCACCCTCAAGCCATCCATCAATGATCGCCACAAACCCGTCCAGCTTCGGGCGCTGCGGTACGGACTGGCGCCGGTAACCCGGCGGCGATGAAAACGACAGCATCTTGCGTACCGTTTCGCGCGACACATTGAAACGCTTCGCCGCCGCCCGTTGGCTCATGCCATCCGCGCAAGCCAGACGGACCTGAAGATAAAGTTCCACGCTGTAGATCCCCACACCTCCCTGACTCGGCAGAAAGGCTTCAAGGTGGACGACTTTTACGCCGCCCGCAGCAGGACTATCCCGCCGCTACCGTGGTCGAATATTGCTCCGCCGTTCTCAACTGGGTCAGCCATTGGGGCAGGTGTTCGACGGGCCAAACATGCCTGACGATGGGATTGTGGAGCGCTTTACCGGCTGCATCCCCTTGCTGGATGGGCGCTTCCTGATGGTGCCGCGCAAATTCGCCTATGTCGGCCTCTACACTCACCTGACCGGCGCGCAGCCTTTGCCGCCATCGGTGCTGATGTCGCCGTTTTATAGCAATAGCTTTTAAGGATTAGGGGCGTGAGTAGGCTTGAGCCACAGCTTAATTCGGTTATCAGCGTCGATTGTGCCGACAACAAATTTTCCGTCATCCGCGACATCATTGCACGCGGGGAGGGACTTAAACTTAATTCGGCCGTCATAATCAAGATAGGCACCCGTGTATTTGGCGGGGTCTTTGGTCATGGCATCATGATCCTCGATCGGTTTCTCTCGGCCGTCATCCAAGCATTCGGCGTGGCATCGGGAAATTTTATCATGGCGTCGCACGCACAACAAGGAGCATCGGCGATGTCTCCGTTTTATAACAATAGCTTCGGACATGGCTGACGAGCCGACGACCGCGCAATGGTTGCTGGGCGGCGGCGGCCTCGTCGCGTGTGGCGCAGGTCTAAAATGGCTGGTCGAATGGTGGAGCAAGCGCGATGAGCGCCGCCAAGCAAGAGAGGACCGTTTGAGGACTCAGGAATCGCAGCAGGTCCAAGGCCTTAACGTCCGCATTGACCAGTTGGAGGACAAGCTGACCAAGCTGACGGTCGCGGTCAACATCCTTGTCGCCAAAGAATTCCGCTCCGACCCGCATAGCCCGGAACTCCTCCAGGTCCAGGCGATCTTGGGTGACGCCTTTCCCCTGCACCTCCACGTCCCGCAGGACATGATCGACGCGATTGGAAAACTGTCATGAACATCGACAAGCAGATTGACGAGGTGATCCGCCGCGAAGGCGGTTATGTGAACCATCCGAACGATCGCGGCGGCCCGACCAATTGGGGCATCACGCAGCAGGTTGCCCGCGCCTATGGCTATGCTGGCGATATGAAGGCTTTGCCACGCGCGACCGCGGTGGCGATCTACCGCGAACGCTACTGGACCGCGCCAAAGTTCGACCAGCTCGCCGCGGTATTCCCCGAAATCGGCCACGAGATTTTTGACACTGGCATCAATATGGGCACCGCGGCCGCGGCGAAATTCGTCCAGCGCGTCCTCAATGTCTGCAACCGCGGGGCCGCGGACTATCCCGACATCACCGCGGATGGGCTGGTCGGCAAAATGACGATCGCCGCGGCCAATGGACTGAAGGCGAAGCGCGGCACCGCGGCCGGCGAAGTCCTCCGCAAGGCGATCGATGGCCTCCAGGCTGCGCGCTACGTCGAGATCGCAGAGGCAAATCCGACGCAAGAATCCTTTGCTTTTGGCTGGCTCGCCAATCGTGTTGGGGTGCTGCCATGACCGACCGCCAGCCCCTCATCGCGTTCGGCCTGCTCTTGTTCGCCATCTGCTATCTGGCGACCGTCGCGGCTTGGCTTGCTGCCCAAGGGAAATATGCGGAGGCGCTGGGCTTTGGCGGGATCACGACCGGGCTTGTCGGCGTGCTGGGGACTTTCCGACCGCGCAACAGCAGCGTCACGATCGACAACCCTCCGACCAATCCGGTTCAGACGGAGGAGGCGAAATGAGAAGGGCGACCCGCCTTCTCCCCCTCCTCCTGCTCACCGGCTGCGCGCACAACCTCGCCACCTGCGACAATGCGCGGTCGGTGGCGCAGGCTGCTACGGTGGTTATGGCGCGGGTTTGCCCGATCAGTCAGCCATAAGGTGCAGACGGCAGTGCTTAGTTTGAATTTAGCCTTTGATACCTTTTGACCAAGCGCTTTTGTGTGGCGGCTTGGGCGCCTTTCCCTTTTTTCGGTCATCGGGGTGGACCCATCCTTCAGGCGGCGCATAGGATGGCGGTCGCGTGATTAGACCTTTAGCCCCTTGCACTGTCTCCCCCATTACACATCGCTCTAAAATCGCAGCGGACAGGCTAAAATGCTTGAAGCAGTGCGGCTGGACCTTTGTAGGGACGGATTTGTTCGGCGGGGCTACGCCAAGCAAGCGCTTTCCTGGAAAGCGCTCACAAAAAAGCTTCGCAGTAGCGGCCTGATCGGAATCGGCACTTAAAAGAATTGCCATGTCATATTTGTCATCAACCGCGTCGAGCATCAGATGAAGCGCGACGTTGATGTCCGATTGCTTTTCATTCCATTTTTCTCCGTCATGCACGTGATGGCCGGGGATGACGGTTACACCGTGCGCACGCTGGGCGGCATTAAAGGTGTTATGGCGATCGCGCTTTTCAGGCATATGAGCTGGGACGGCCGTGCAGAACGCAACCTTTGTCAGCTTCGCTCCATGCGGTTCGCAGATAATTTCGCCCAACTTCCATAGGTTTGCCCATTTCAGGTAGGGCAAGCCCATCTCGTGGTTGGGGTGATAAAGGTTGAAGCCATCGATATAGAATGCAGCCCGGCATTCAACTTTTGGTTGACTTTCTTCCACTGACACTCTAGATGCCCCCTTACAACGCGATGCTGCTCTCAGCATAGCCAGCCCCGGCGTCTAACGGCGACCGGGGTTTGTTGTTTTAGTCTTTCTTTCTATCAGGTCCACGCTTTTTCAGCGCGTCTGGATATCGTTTCCTATTTGATAGAGAAGGCAAGGTCGGACTGGCGATCGAGGGGCTGGGCTACATCGTCGCAGCCGGCCGAGCGCTGATTAGGGCGGTAAAGGGTGATCCTGCCGCGCGCCGCGAAGGTGAAATGCGACAGGATCGCGCTGGCGATACCGACGCCGCAAGCAGAGGGCAATAAAAGGCTTGCGCCGCCGCGCGACCCGATTGGACATCGGGCACCGATGCGCATAATGTCGGCCCGCTCATCATCATCGTGATCGCTGCGCCATGGGCCTATCGGCACATCAAGGACATCGGCAGATGGTGAGACTCCTCCCCCTGCTCCTGCTCGCCTCCTGCGCGACGGCCAAATCCTACGCCACCTGCGACAACGCCCAGCGCGTTGTTGTCGCGGCGCAGGCTATGGTCGCGCGGGTCTGCCCGTTGGAGAGATGATGGCTCTCCGATATTTTGTGTTGATGAGCAAATTTTCTTGTTGACGCACGTTCGGGTATTGTTCGCGAGTCGGTCAAGGGCTATCGGGCCGCCCAGCACTCCTTGGCCAGCAGGCGCCCATTATCCCACTTGGCGACGTAGAGCGCCAGCCCCGCGCGCAGTTGCTCGCAGGCGACGTTGCGCCCACCAGCATATACTTGCGCTACCGTTCGGCCATAGCGATCCCGCGTAACCGGCGCGATCGTCACTCCACCGCGGATCAGCTTCGCCAGATGTGCCTTGCTCTTCTGCGGGTCGCCGGGTGCGCAGACGCGGCCCTTGCGGCAATGCCCCGGCATTTCCGGCGCGTCGATGCCCAGCAGGCGGACACGGCCGATCTCGGTGCATCGCAGGGTGTCGCCGTCGATCGCCACGCAATCGGGTTCTGGTGTCCAGATGGAGAGTAGGAGGATGGGGAGGATCATGCGGCCCCTTCAAACGGCACCAGTGCAGAAGCGCAAGCCCACTCGATCATCTGCATAACGATTTGGCGATTCTTATGCTGGCTGCGTTCGGCTGAGCAGCAAGCCTCTATGCCTGTAGGGTATTCGCCATTGCCATCGCTCAGATAGTGAACCCCGCGCACGCCAGTCGGCCCGGTGCCGACATGCTGACCGCCTTTCCATTCACTCATAGCTTGCGCCGGATATGGCTCGAATTTGATTATGGGGCCGCTCACCGCGAATAGCTCCCCCGATGCCCGCACTCACCATATTTGGCGCGGCGGGTTGCCCATGCGCGGGCACGAATGTCGGTGAGGTCGGCGGCCGATTTCGGCGCGGCCCGCCTCTTGTATTGACGGGCGAAGTCAGGGTCGCAGTCGAGGCCGGTGCCGTCGCAATCGGAGACGGCTTCGGCTATCAGCTTGGCATCGGATCGGGCTATCGTTCGCTCACCCACGGCCAGCCCCCCGGTAAGGCGACTTGTGTGCGGTAATGTGTGCGCTTCCACCGCGCAAGACCGGCTTGTTCCGTCAATGTTCGCGTGAACGGAATCGGAACGGCTCAGTAAATCCGTGCGGCCTTGGCCCTCCGAAGGCAAAGGCCAGTGGTTCGAATCCACTTGGGTGCACCATTATTCCTGATTTTCGATAGTCTTACGCTCGAAATCGAGTAGCCAGCGCTTGGTTTCCATGCCGCCGGCAAAGCCGGTCAGCGCGCCATTCGCGCCGACGACGCGGTGGCAAGGAGCGATGATTGAGATTGGATTGCGGCCATTGGCCGCGCCGACGGCGCGCGATGCCGTGGGGCGGCCGACGGCGCGGGCGATGTCGCCATAGCTGCGCGTCTCGCCGAATGGGATATCGCGTAGCGCCGCCCAAATGGTCTGCTGAAAGGGCGTGCCGCGAAAGTCCAGCGGCACCGTGAACGCCCGAAGCCGGCCTGCAAAATAGTCCGCCAGTTGCGCCGCTGCCGTCTTCAGTATCGGATGATCGCTGCGTTCCGCGCGCGCGCCCAGGCGGACGCGGGCGGGGTCGTCATCCTCCCACAGAATCGCCACGAGGCCGGTATCGCTCGCGACAAGCGTCAGTGGGCCGACCGGCGAGGGGAAAATGCTATGGGCCAGGATCATCTATCGTCTCCGCTATGCACCGAGGCCCATAGCGGAGATCGATCGGCGATTCTTCCCGCAGCTTGCGGCCAAAGCCTATTTCAGGCCGCCGCCCATGGCGCGATAGAGTTCGACCATGTTGCTGGCGCGGGTCAGGCGCGTGCTGAGCAGGCTCTGTTCCGCGCTGTAGAGCGAGCGTTGCGAATCCAGTGTCGTCAGGAAACTGTCGACCCCATAGCGGAAGCGCGCCTCGGACAAAGTGTAGGCGACCTTGGCCGAATCGCGCAGGGAGGTCTGCGCTTCCAACTGGTCGTTCATTGTGCCGCGCCGCGCGAGCGCGTCGGCGACTTCGCGGAAGCCGGTCTGCACGCTCTTTTCATAAGTAGCCAGCATCGCGTCATAAGTCGCCTTGGCGTAGCGCAGATTATTCTTGTTCCGACCAAAATCGAAGATCGGCAGGGTTGCGCTGGGCGCGACCGACCATGTGTCGCTGCCCGACGCGAACAGGCCTGAAAGGCCCAGGCTGACCGTACCGAGCGCCGCCGTCAACGAGATGTTGGGGAAGAAGGCCGCGCGCGCCGCGCCGATATTGGCGTTGGCGCCACGTAACTGATGTTCCGCCGAAGCAATATCGGGACGGCGCAACAGCACGTCGGACGCGATGTTCGCCGGCAGATTTTCCAACGTCGCGCCTGCCTGTGGCAAGACGTCGGGCAGGTCCGCGGCCGGGACAGTCGTACCGGCGAGCAGGTTTAGCGCATTTTGATCCTGCGCCACCAGCGTCGTCGCCTGAGCGATGTCCGAGCGGGCCTGATCGTAGCTGGTCTGCGCCTGACGCACTTCCAGATCCGATGCAATGCCCTTGGCGAAGCGCGCCTTGTTCAATTCCAGCGTCTTGCCGAACGCCTGTTCCAGATCGCGGGCGATGCGCAATCTTTCCTGATCCGCCGCCATGGCGAGCCAGGCATTTGCGGTTTCCGCGATCAGCGCGGTTTGCGCCGCGTTGCGGTTCTCGACACTGGCGAAATATTGCTCCTGCGCTGCCTTGGTAAGGTTACGCACGCGGCCGAACAGGTCGATTTCCCACGCAGAAATGCCCAGTTGCGCCTGATAGACGTCAGTGTTCAACCGCTGGCTCTGACCGAACTGGACCAGCGGCTGTTCCGAATAGGTCGCCGTACCGGTTCCCGCCACGGTGGGCAGCAGGTCCGCCCGCTGCACCTTATATTGCGCCCGCGCCTGTTCGACATTGGCGACCGCCAAGCGAAGGTCGCGGTTGTTTGCGAGCGCGGTTTCGATCACCCGCGCCAACCGGGCGTCGGTGAAGAAATCGCGCCAGCCGGTGTCTGCCGTCACGGCCGCGCCCTGCCCCCCTTCGATAGCATAGGCTGGCCCCTGCGGCGAGGTTGCAGGCACCGGCAGGTCCGGCCGCACATATTTGGGCGCCATGTCGCAAGCGGCCAGCGCCAGCGAGAGAGTGAGGGCGCCCAGCGCTGTTACATTGCGCATGGTCTTCAAGCCTCCTGCGGGGCGTCGGGGGTCGCCCGGTCGCCGTCCGCCTCATGATTATGATGTTCGCGGAACAGCCGCTTCACGACGGTGAAGAAAACGGGGACGAAGAATATCGCCAGCACGGTGGCCGACAACATACCGCCGACCACGGCCCAGCCGATCGCATTTTGACCGCCCGCACCCGCGCCCTTCGACATCGCCAAAGGCAACACGCCGAAGATGAAGGCGAAACTGGTCATCAGGATCGGCCGCAAACGCAGCTTGCCCGCTTCCAGCGCCGCTTTTGCCGGCGGCATCCCCTCGCGCATTTTCTCCTCGGCGAACTCCACGATCAGGATCGCGTTTTTCGCCGACACGCCGATGGTCGTGATAAGGCCGACCTGCAGATAGATGTCGTTATCCAGCCCCGCAAACGTGGCCGCAATCACAGCGCCCAGCACGCCCAACGGCACCACCAGCATGACCGCGATCGGCACCGACCAGCTTTCATAGAGCGCCGCGAGGCAGAGGAAGACGATCAGCATGGAGAGCGCATAGACATAAGGCGCCTGACCGCCGGAGGTGCGCTCCTCATAGGAAATGCCGTTCCAGCTGTAACCGACGCCGGCCGGCAGCTTTGCAGCGAATTCCTCCATCGCCTGCATGGCTTCGCCGCTCGAAACGCCGGGCGCTGGCGCGCCCTGGATATTCATCGACGGCACCCCGTTGAAACGCTCCAGACGAGCCGGACCCTGCACCCATTCCGTCGTGGCGAAGGCCGATAGCGGCGCCATCGTGCCGCTGCTACTGCGGACATGGAAAGCATTGATCGCATCGGGCGAGGTGCGGAAGGGCGCGTCGGCCTGTACGAAAACGCGCTTTACGCGATCACGGTCGATAAAGTCGTTGACGTAGGAACCGCCCAGATTGGTGCTTATCGCGTCGTTGACGTCGGCCTGCGCAATCCCCAGCGCGCCCGCCGCCGCCTGATCGACGTTCAGCTTGAGCTGCGGCGTATCTTCCAAGCCGTTGGGTCGAACCTGGGCCAGACGCTTGTCGCCCTTCGCCATGCCAAGCAACTGGTTACGCGCGGCAAGCATTTTTTCATGACCAAGATTGCCTTGATCGAGCAATTGGAAGTCAAAGCCCGATGCGTTGCCCAGTTCCTGCACAGCCGGCGGAACGAAGGCGAATGCCATGCCGGACGAGAGCTTCTGGAACGCCTTATTTGCGCGCAGCGCGATCGCGGGCACCTGATTATCCGCGCCCTTGCGATCCGCCCAGTCCTTCATACGGGCGAACACGATGCCCACATTCTGCCCCTGCCCCACAAAGCCGAAGCCGCCGATGGTGAAGACTGCGGAGACGTTTTTCTTTTCGTCCACCAGATAATGATCGCGCATACGGGCCAGCGCACGCTCGGTTTCCTCCAGCGTGGCGCCAGCCGGCAAAGAAATCTGGTTGATGATGATGCCCTGGTCTTCTTCCGGCAGGAAGCCACTTGGCAGGCGCAGGAAGATGAAGGCCATGCCAACCACGATGAGGCCATAGGCCAGCATCGTGCGACCCCAGCGACGCTCCACTTTCTCCACGCCCTGGCCGTAACGGACCACGCCCTTGTCGAAGGTCCGGTTGAACCAGTCGAAGAAGCGGCCGAAGATCGAGCCGATTGGTCCGTTCCAGCTATGGCCGTGCGAAGCGGGCTTCAGGATGGTGGCGCACAGCGCCGGCGTCAGGATCAACGCGACCATGACCGACAGGATCATCGAAGAGACGATCGTGATCGAAAATTGCCGGAAGATCACGCCCGTGGAGCCGCCGAAGAAGGCCATGGGCAGGAATACCGCCGATAGGACGAGACCGATGCCGATCAGCGCGCCGCTGATTTCATCCATCGATTTTTTGGCCGCCTCCTTGGGACTGAGGCCCTCGTCCTGGATCAGGCGTTCGACATTTTCCACCACGACGATCGCGTCATCGACCAGCAAGCCGATCGCCAGCACCATGCCGAACAGGGTCAGCGTGTTGATGGTGAAACCCGCAGCGCTGAGGATCGCCAATGCGCCCAGCAGCACCACCGGCACGGCGATGGTGGGGATCAGCGTCGCACGCCAGTTCTGAAGAAACAGAAACATGACGACGAACACCAGCAGGACGGCTTCGAAGAGGGTATGGATGACCTGTTCGACCGACAGTTTGACGAAGGTCGAGTTGTCGACCGGGAAGTCATATTTCACCCAACTGGGGAAATTCTTCGACAACTGATCGACGCGATTCTTGACCGCCTCCACTGTGTCGAGCGCGTTCGCGCCGGGCGCCAGCTTGACGCCAAAACCCGATGCCGGGTGGCCGTTGAACTTCACGCCGAAGCCGTAATTTTCCGCGCCCAATTCGATACGGGCGACGTCGGACATCAATACGACCGAACCGTCACTGTTGCTGCGCAGGCGGATGTCGCCGAACTCCTCAGGCGTGCGCAGGCGCGACTGGGCCGTGACGGTGGCATTGAGCGCCTGCCCCGCCGGCGAGGGCGATCCGCCGATCTGGCCAGCGGAAACCTGCGCATTCTGCGCGATAATCGCCGATTTGACGTCGCCGGTGGTAACGCCCAGATTGGCCATCTTATATGGGTCGAGCCAAATCCGCATCGCATATTGCGATCCGAACAGCTGGGTGTCGCCCACCCCGGTGACGCGGCTGATCGGGTCTTGCAGGCTGGATGCGATAAAGTCGGCAGCATCTTCCTGATCATGGATGCCATCGTCCGAATAGGCCGCCATGATGAGCAGGAAGCTGGAGGTGGATTTGCCCACACGCAAGCCCTGCTGCTGCACTTCCTGCGGCAGCAAAGGCGTCGCCTGCGACAACTTATTCTGCACCTGGACCTGCGCGATGTCCGGGTCGGTGCCCTGTTCGAAGGTCAGGGTGATGTTGAGATTGCCCGAACCATCGCTGGTCGAGGAGAAGTAGCGCAAATTGTCGATGCCCTTGAGCTGTTGCTCGATGATCTGCGTCGTTGTGCTTTCCAGCGTCTGTGCGTTGGCGCCGGGATAGCTGGTCTGGATCGTAACCGCAGGCGGCGCGATCTCCGGGAACTGCGCGACCGGCAGCGAACGGATCGCCAGCAGGCCCGCAAGCATGATGACGATGGCGATGACCCATGCGAAGATGGGTCGGTCGATAAAATAGCGGGCCATGGCTTAGCGCGCCCCGCCCTGGCCGGATGACGCGGCATTTTTCGCGCCGCCCTGAGCGGCCGTCACCTGCTGCGGCGCGCCGGGCCTGACGACCGTGCCGGGACGCAGGTTCACCAGCCCTTCAACGATCAGCCTGTCGCCGGGCTTGAGTCCGTCGGTGACGATCCACTTATCGCCCACGGCGCGGTCGACCGTGACCTGGCGCACTTCGACCTTATTGTCCTTGCCCACGACCATGGCGGTCGCACGGCCGCGCGGATCGCGACTGATGCCCTGCTGCGGCGCCAGAATCGCCTGAGTCCGCCGCCCCTCGACCAGCTTGGCGCGGACATACATGCCAGGCAGCAAGAGGCCATCGGGGTTGGGGAAGGTGGCGCGCAATGTCACCGCACCCGACGAGGGATCAACGGTGACTTCGGAAAATTGCAGGCGACCTTCGATCGGATAGGCGCTGCCATTGGGCAACAGCAATTGGATTCGCGCGCCGTCCGCTTCGCTGACGCCGCCATTCTTCATCGCCTGCTTGAGATCGATGATCTGCGCGGCCGACTGCGAGACATCGACATAGACGCTATCCGTGCGCTGAATCGTCGCGAGCGCATCCGCCTGGCCTGCCTGCACCAGCGCGCCGGGGGTAAAGAGAGAACGGCTGATGCGGCCGGAAATCGGCGCCCGGATGCGCGTAAAATTCTGATTCACCTGCGCCGCCTGGACCGCGCCACGCTGCGCCGCAACATCGGCGCGCGCCTGCTGGGCCGCCGCGTCGGCGTCGTCATATTCCTGTCGGCTGACGGCGTTGATGCCGACCAGATCCTTGTAGCGCTGGGCCTGTAGACCAGTCGACCGGATCGCGGCGTTGGCGCGCGCGAGCGAGCCTTGCGCCTGGGCCAAGGCGGCGCGGTACGGCGCATCGTCAATTTCGTAAAGAAGCTGGCCAGCGCGGACGTTGCTCCCCTCCTGAAACAGGCGCCGACGGATTACGCCACTGATCTGAGGCCGCACCTCGGCGGTCTCAAACGCTACGATTCTGCCGGGCAACTCATTCACCAGCGGCGCTGATTCGACCTTGAGCGTGACCACGCCGACGGCGGGCGGCGGCGGCGCAGGTGGCGGGCTTTCGCCGCATGCGCTCAACGCCAGTGCCGACGCGCATGCCAGCAGCCCGATGATTGTCCCCTGTTGCATCGCTTGAATATCCGTCTGTGAATTAGGGATCAAAGATGTGGAATGAATGTTCATTCCGCTTGCCCGGCAGGTACGATCATGGCAATGCGATTTCAAGAGGCAAAAAACGCCAAAGGGGTGGACATGAGTGCAGTGCAGCAAGAAAAAAACGGTCGCGTTCGCATTTTGGCGGCTGCACGGACATTATTCGACAACCATGGATTTCATCAGACCGCGATGGCCGAACTGGCGGTCACCGCTCAAGTTTCCGTCGGACAGATATATCGCCTATTTAGAAGCAAGGAAGATATTATCGAAGCGCTTGTCCTCGACGATGCCGATCAATGGTGCGCCGAAATGGAAGACGTCCAGGCGCGGCTGGATTCGGGCGAATTGACGGTGGAAGCGACGTTCAAACAATTATTTATACATACGATAGACGAGAAGGACGAAGCGCTGTCCTTCGACATATTGGCCGAAAGTTTCCGCAATCCCGCTGTTGCCGACACGATCGGCGCCATGTGCCAGCGGTTCCGCACCTATATCCGCTATTTCGCCTGCGCAGCCAATGACAAATTGTCCGGCGAAGCGCTGGATGCGGCGGAGGAAATGATCCTCGCCTGCCTGTTCGGCCTGGGTCACCGCAGCATCTCGCGGCCCCGACTGCCCGCAAGCAGCGCCGCCCACTGGACGGCGCAGATGATCGTCACCGCGTTGCGCAAGGTGTGACGGTTCAGTCAATTCGTCGATAGAGGTCAACGGTTTCCTGCGCACAACGGTCCCAACTATAGCCCCGCGCGACGACCAGACCAGCCTGCTGCGCCTGCATCCGCCATTGTCCATCGGTCAAAGCCTGCTCCAAATGGCGGGCGAAGCCGTCCACATCCTCCGGGCGTACGAGCATGGCCGCCCCGCCCGTCACTTCGGGCAGGCAGGAGGCGTCGGCGACGACGGCGGGAATGCCGCTCGCCATCGCCTCCACCGGCGGCAGGCCGAAGCCTTCATAGACCGACGGATAAACAAACAGCGCCGCGCCGGCATAGAGGAGCGGCAGGTCTTCTTCGGGCACAAAACCGAGGTAACGCACCCAGCCCTGACGCGCGCCCTTGTCCATGAGGTCGCGAACGGAATCGCTGAGCCAGCCCGCACCGCCTGTGACCATCAATGGCCAGCGTGCCCGGATGGTGGGCGGGAGCGCCTGCCAGGCGCGCAGCAATTCGGTGATCCGCTTGCGTGGCTCCACGGTCGATACGCATAGAGCATAGCCTTGATAGGCCAAGCCATAACGCGACAGCGTGGACCCGACCTGATCGGCATCTCGCGGATGGAAAGCGGTGCTTGCGGCCAGCGGGACTGCGGTTACGCGGGAAAGGTCGAGCGAGAGGAAGTCCGCGACTTCGGCCCGCGTCGTTTCGCTATCCGTGATGAAATGCGCGGCGCGCTCCACCGACAGGCGGAAATAGCGCTCAAACTGGCGAAGCCGCTCTTCGGGATGGGTTTCGGGATAGCGGAATACCGACAGGTCGTGAATGGTGATGACACCACCCTCACCCGCCGGGGGCAGAAAATAATTGGGGCCATGAAACAGATGCGAGCGCATGACGCTGGCGTTTTGCAGGTCGCGCGCCCAGCCGGTACGCTTCCTGATCCAGCGATGCACCTTGTTGCGTCGCTTGCGCGGCACCGGTTCAACCAGAAGGCTGGCAGGGTCTTCGATCCATTCGCCGTTCCGATAGAAACGCAGGCTGCTCATGTCGGGCGCCTGGCCGATCCTCTGCGCCAGTTCCCAGCTATAGCGACCGATGCCCGACAACCGTGGCTCCAGCGCTTCGATCGACAGGATGACGCGCAGGGTCATGCGATGCCGCTCTGCGCTGCAGCGAAACAGATAGGCGCAATTTCAGTCGAGGCGGCAGGGATCATCGGTTCAGCATTCCTGGCAGAACAAGACAGAACCGCCTTGTAACAACGCGGTAGCGGGATGGATGACTGATATGCAAGCGTAAATCCGGTTGTCGCCCCGCCGCGCCGGTCCCACGCTCCGCCGCATGGAGGCGTGGCTCGCGCTGCGTCGCGGCAACTTCTCGATGCGCGGGTGATTTCCCCTTCGAACCATATGAGAAGGCATTACATGAAGATGACGTCCGTTTTTGATCGCGCCTATTTCGCAGAGCGATTGGAAAGGAACCGCCAATTGGCGGCCCAATCGCATAATCCGGTCATTCGCGAACTGCATCTGGAATATGTCCGCCTGTACGAGCAGATGATGGAGCAGCCCCAGTCCGCCTGACAAGAGCGGCGCGATCAGCGCGCCGCCACACCTTCGGGCAGGACGACCGTCGACCAGCTTTTCCCCGGCACCAGATATTTCGCCGCGAGCGCCTGCAACTGCGCCGGCGTGACGGTAAGCAAATCCGACGACATGGTCTTCATCGCTTCCACATAGCGGGCATCATGGGTCGCGCCCTCCATCTGGTTCATCCAGAAGGCGTTGCCGGTGCTGGCGCGCATCAGCAATTGCCGCATCGGGGCGACCGCGCGTTGCAGTTCGTCGGCGCTGACGGGGGTCTTGGCCAGATCGGCCGCCGTGTCCTTCACCACGCTGTAGAAATAGGCGATCTTGTCCGGCCGCACCTGGCTGGTCACCAAGATATAGCCGCCGCTTTCGTAGGAGAAAGGCCAGTTATTCTGGACGCTTGGCGAGTAAGCCGCGCCCTCCGTCGAGCGCAGCTTGTCGAACAGTCGGTCGTTGAAGATTTGGGTCAATATCTCCAGCTGGCGCGCTTCCTTTTGCAGTTCGAAGCCGCCGGCCGTCGGCCAGGCCATAACCGCCGCCGCCTGTTCCTTGTCGCCCCTGTGCCTCAGAACGACCGGGGTTTCGACATGCGCCGGGAAGCGCATCGCCCGGTTGATCGCGGGGACAGGCACGTCCGGCCGGGCAGGCAGCGCGCCGAAGGTCGCCGCGACCGCCTGGACCGCCTCGTCCGGCTTCACCTGGCCGAAAATCTGCACCTCGATCGGACCGGAGGCGAGGATCGGTTCCCAGGTCTCGCGGAAAGCCTGCGGCGTGAGCGCTTCGATCTCCGCGCGCGATGGCGTGCGGAAGCGCACGTCCTTATCATGCAACAGCCAGTTGAGATCGCGTCCCAGCACCGAATCCGGCGCGCGCGACATCGCGTCATAGGCGACAATCGCGCCGGTCTTTACCCGCGCCAGCGGCGCCGGGTCCCAACCCGGCTCGGCCAACTTGGTCGCGAAGAGGCGCAGTTGATCGCGATAGTCGGCGGGCCGGGTCACCACCTGCATTTCGAACGCATCGTCATCGGTCGAGAAATCCATGCCCATGCGGCGGCCGTTGGTCAGGTCGTCCAGTTCGCGTTGGCCAAGCTTGCCGATGCCGCTGGCGACCAGCGCATAGTCGGCGGCCCAGCTTGCGACCGGCTTGGTCGGCGAGAAAGCCTGCTGCCCATGGCCGAAGCGGACGTTGATCCGCACCTTTTCGGTTTCCGCGTCATTGGCGAAGAGGGTCAACTTGACGCCGTTGGAAAAGGCGACGCTTTCCATGCCCTGGAGGCCGACCGGCGTGCGCGACACCACCTTTCCGGGCGGTCCGAGCTTGGGCAGGTCGTCCATCGTCACCGCCTTGTCGGCGAGACGGGCGTTGGTGGCCGCCTTCACCGGCGCGGCGACTGCGGCGGCCAGTTTCGCGTCGAGGCCGGGTTGGATCTTGCCCGTCACCATCAGCGCGCGGAATACCCCGGCGGAGAAGAGGCGGCGGGTAGAATCGAGGATTTTTTCCGGCGTCATAGCAGGCTTCCCCGCGCGGAAAATGTCGACGGCGGCCTGTGGGCTAACGGTGGTTTCGCGGATGTCGACGGCGCTGACGAGATCGCTGGCCTGCTTCGCGCCCGGCTCCGTATCGGCATTTTCGACCTGGATATTGAGCGCGGTATCCATCTGCGCATATTCCCGCTCGATCTCCGCCACGCTGGGCTGCGTGGCCTTCGCATCCTCCACCACGGCGCGCACATCGACCAACGCCTTTTCCCAATTCTCGCCGGTCGGGATGATGGTCATGAACGTGCCGTCGACAGAGCGGCTGACATCCTGCTGCTCGACGCCCGCTTGCAGGAAGCTGCCGCCCGCGCGCGCCGCCTGCTCCAGCCGACGGCTTATGATTTGCAGCGCCAGCATGTCGGTCAGCTTGTCCTGATTGTAAACAATAGTGTCGGCATGAGGCGTCCAGGGGCGCAGCCAGGCCAGCGTCAGGCCGAGCGGTACGCCCGGTTCCACCACCACGCGGGTTGCGGGCCGATTGGCGTCCGGCGCACCGAAATCGGGCAGCGGCGCACCCTTTCCGGGCACCGTCCAACTGGCGAAATTATCCTTGATAAGCTGTTCGGCCTGCGCAGGATCGATGTCGCCCGCGATCGCGATGACGGCGTTTTCAGGGCGATACCAGCGCTGGTGGAAGGCCTCCACCTTGGCGGCGTTCGCGTCGGTCAGCGTCGCCACTGTGCCGATCGGCGCATGGTCGGCGAGCGGCTGGCCGGCGAAGAAATGCAGTCGGCTGGCGTCGGACATGCGCATCTGAGGCCCGTCGCTTTCGCGCCGTTCGGCGAGCACGACGGCGCGTTCGGCATCGACCGCATTGTCCACGATATTGGGATCGGTCATCATGCCCGCGAGGATTTTCATGCTCTCGGTCAGGCTGGCCGGCGTCGCCTGCGGCAGGTCGAGCGCATAGGTGGTGCCGGTCGGCGTCGTCTGCGCATTGCTGTCGCTGCCGAAGGTGACGCCGAGACGCTGCCAGATACGTTTGGATTCACCGTCGGGCACATGGCGCGATCCGCGCATCGAGAGATGTTCAATGAAATGGGCGTAGCCCAGTTCGCCGGGCCGCTCCATCAGTGAGCCGGCGTCGATTCGCAAGCGGACGGACACCTGCCCCGGCGGCACGCCATTGCGCCGGATGGCATAGCGCAGGCCGTTCGGCAGCGTGCCGAAACGCCATGCCGGATCGATGGGCACATCGCTATTTTCATAGAGCCATGGCCGCACCTGCGGCTGCCCGCTGGCCGGCCCCTGTGTGGCGGAGGCGGAGGCCGTGCCGGTCTGGGCCGCCGATGGCGATCCTGACAGAAGCAGGGCGAGGACGGAGAGCGAAGCGGCCGAACGGCGGGGGGAAAAGCGCATAAGCATGGGAGCCTAACGGCATTTTCCTGAATGACCACTGACAATGCGGTCATGATCGGGAGCTAGTTGTTTAGTCGCGATATACGCACCGTTCGCTTCGAGCGGGTCAAGAAGCGTTTCTCGACCCGCTCGAAACGAATGGCGTCTAATATTTAGCGCGGGGCGCCGGTGCGCTGGACGGCACCCTTATGTGCGCCGACGCCGCCACCGCTGCGGCGGCGGTTAAACGGGCGCTTGGCGGGCGCGTCGCCTTCGGCACGATGCGCGCGATCGGGCGCGCCGCGCTGCTGACGCTGGCCGTCCTGATATTTCCGCTGGCCATCGGCTCGGCGCGCCTGCTGCTGCGGGGTCTGACTTGGCCCCTTCTTGGGCGCCGCCGGCTTTGGCAGGTTGCGCACGGCCTCCATGAAATTCTCCGGCAGCGGCGTGATTTGCAACTTGACGCGCGTCGCTTTCTCGATCGCCTTCAAATAGGGACGCTCGTCATCCGCCACGAAGCTGATCGCGATGCCGTCGGCCCCTGCGCGCGCCGTGCGGCCAATGCGGTGGACATATTGTTCGGCGACATTGGGGATTTCGAAGTTGATAACATGGCTGACGCCCGACACGTCGATCCCGCGCGCGGCGATATCGGTCGCGACCAGCAGCTTCACCTTGCCCTGGCGGAAGGCCTGGAGCGCGGTGGTGCGCTGGCCCTGGCTCTTGTTGCCGTGAATGGCGAAGGCGTCGATGCCGGCGCCTTCCAGGAAACGCACGACGCGATCGGCGCCATGTTTGGTGCGGGTGAAGATCAGCGCGCGGTCGATATCTTCGCTCTTGAGCACCAGATGGAGGAGCGCCTGCTTCTCACCCTGGTTCACGAAATACATCTGCTGATCGACGCGCTCTGCTGTCGTCGATTGCGGCGCGACGCTGACCTTGACCGGATTGTTGAGGAACTGCGCGGCGAGCGCCTCGATCTCCTTGGGCATGGTGGCCGAGAAGAAGAGGTTCTGGCGGTCGGCGGGCAACATCTTGGCGACGCGCTTCAAGGGGTGGATGAAGCCCATGTCCATCATCTGATCGGCTTCGTCGAGAACGAAGATTTCCGTGTCCTTGATGGTGAAGGCGCGCTGATCGATCAGGTCGAGCAGGCGGCCGGGGGTCGCGACGACGACATCGACGCCGACGCTGAGCGCACGGATCTGCTTGCCGATCGGCACGCCGCCAAAGACGGTTTCGACCGACAGCTTGAGGAAACGGCCATAATCGCGGAAGCTCTGCGCGATCTGCGCGGCCAGTTCGCGGGTCGGCGCCAGCACGAGCATCCGGCAGCCCTTGACCGGCGTCGGCCTGGGGTTGCGGGCGAAATAGTCGAGACTGGGCAGCGCGAACGCCGCGGTCTTGCCGGTGCCGGTCTGGGCGATGCCGCACAGATCCTTGCCTTCCAGCAGGACGGGGATCGCCTTTTGCTGGATCGGGGTCGGGGTGACGTAGTTTTTGGAGGCGAGCGCCTTCATGATGGGCTCGGCGAGACCAAGGTCGTTGAATTGCATTGGGAAAACTCACAAGTCGGCCATGCGCCAACTTGCTCTGCGGACGCAGGAAGGGCGCGAGGCGGGTTACGAAACGACCCGCGTGAAAAGGGAAGCCTCAAGCTTGGCGCAGACTCTCATTGGCCGGTCCGTGGTCCTCACCTGACCATAAAGGTCAATTGGGATAGCGGACGATCACGCTGCCAATCGCTAGGGGGCCGAAACGACCCGTCTGCTGCGCTGCAACGCATATGGCGAAGTTGCAGGTAAATAGCAAGTGGCCGCGGAATGGACCGCGGCCGCTGCTTTTCAGGCGAGGGAACGGGCGTCAGAGCGCCACTTGGGCATGTTTGCCCTTCATTTCTTCGCGCACGTCGCCGCCGAACAGCATCTTGAAGACGCCCTTGATCGACATGTCCGAACGCCAGATTTCAGCGTTCCCCAGATCGAAGCGCAGCATCAGCAGATTGGGATCGTTGCGACCGCCCGGATACCAGGCCTCGACCTCTTTCGACCAATAGCGGTCGATGATGACCGGATCAGTTTCGGGCGAGAGCGTCCCTTCGATACAGGCGAAGAGATTATGATCCTTCGCCGCATATTGCGCCATCGCCGCGCCACCGAGGGCAAGCCGGTTGTCGCGCGAGGTGTAGAACCAGAAGCAATGATTGGCGTCCGGATCAAGTTGCGCCGTCATCGGCAGGCTATGTTCGCCGCTGTTCTGAAGGCCGAGCATCACAAACGGACTGCTCGACAGTTCCGCCCAGAAACGCTCCCGAATATCGTTGTTGTCGCTCATCATGCTGTCTCCTTGTTGGGTCGCCTGTTTCAATCGCCGGGATGCGGCGAAGTTCCCGAAGCGCTTGATCTTGGCCGCGGCAATCGCCACATGAGGGCGATGCTGATCGAGACAGAACTCACGCCCAACCCGGCGACCATCAAATTCCTGCCCGGACGCGAAGTCATGGGTGCCGGTACGCGCGATTTTGCGACCCCGGAGGAAGCCGAAGCATCGCCGCTGGCCGATGCGCTGTTTCGCCTGGGTGATGTGACCGGCGTGTTCTTTGGCGGGCATTTCATTTCGGTGACGATCGCGCCGGGATCGGAATGGTCTGATGTGAAACCCGATGTGCTGGCGACGCTGTTGGAACATTTTTCCGCCAATATGCCACTCTTCACGCCTGGCTCCGCGGCCGGGATCAGCGTCCCTTCCGACGAGGACAGTTTCGCCGACGCGCCGGAAGATGCCGAGATTGTGGAGCAGATTCGCGAATTGATCGACACGCGGGTGCGGCCGGCCGTGGCCAATGACGGCGGCGACATCATCTATCGCGGGTTCGACAAGGGCACCGTGTACCTCAAGATGCAGGGCGCCTGTTCGGGTTGCCCCTCCTCGACCGCGACGCTCAAGAACGGCATCGAACAATTGCTGAAACATTATGTGCCCGAAGTGACCGAGGTCCGCGCGGTCTGAAGCCTGCCTGCGACATTTGGCAAATCCCCAAGGATCGACTAACCGCAAGACGACTCCGCAAAGCATCGATGCTTGGGGCGGATGTTTGAGGGGGTTTGTTTGCGTCTTCTGGTGATCGACACCGCCACCCAGGCCCTGTCCGTCGCGCTATTGGAGGACGGGGCGCCGATCGGTCGGTTCCACGAAGTCGTCGGACGCGGTCATGCCGAAGCGCTCTTGCCCGCGATCGCCGCATTGCCCGATGGGGGACGCGCCGACGCGATTGTCGTGGATGTGGGACCGGGCAGCTTCACCGGGGTGCGGATCGGCATTGCCGCCGCCCGTGCGCTGGCCCTGGCCTGGAATATCCCGCTGCATGGCTATAGCGCGCCGTCGCTGATCGCGGCGAAGGCGGCGCAGAATCATGATGGCGGCCCGGTCGCCATCACTATAACCGGGGGGCATGGCGAATTGTTCTGGCAATGCTTCACCGCCGACGGAATGACCGCAACAACCGCGATCGCCTCCACGCCGATTGCGGAACTGGCCCAATTGCTGGACGCGCCGATCCTCTATGGCGCCGGCGCCGAAGCGCTGGTGACCGCGCGCGGTAGCGGCGCGGCGATCACTCTCTATCCCGACGCGACCGACTATCCGCTGATCGCCGGGCTTGCGGCGCTGCCTCCCAGCCCGATCTATGGCCGTGGCGCGGACGCGATGACCATGGCGGAGCGCGCCGCATCATGATCCCCGACCTGCATATGAGCGTCTATGACGAAGGCGAACGTAATGCGCTGGGCGATGCGATGGACGTCATGGCCCGCGCGTTCGATCCCGTGTTCGGCGAGGCCTGGACGTTGCCCCAACTGGCCGGGGTAATGATGATGCCTGGCACCTGGCTGACGATCGCCCGTCTGGATGCCGCGCCGCTGGGCTTCGCGCTGGTGCGGTCGGTGCTGGACGAGTGCGAATTGTTGTTGCTGGCGGTCGACCCGATCTGGCGCGGGCGGGGCATTGGCGAGACATTGTTGCGCCACAGCCTGCGCACCGCGCGGCAGCGGGGCATCACTTCTATGAACCTGGAAGTGCGCTCCACGAATAAGGCGATCAAACTATACGAGAAAACCGGGTTCGAATATGTACATCGGCGCCCCGGTTACTATCGCGGTAATGATGGTCAACTTCATGATGCGCTAAGCTTTCGCATCGACATGCTGGCATGACCCAATAGGGTCTTGCGAAATCGTCCGGCAAGGTCTAGCGACCATATACCGCTCCTGAAACGAAATCCTTGGGCGGGTCGCACAACAATATAGCCTTGTAGGAAACAGGAAAATGGAAATCGAATCGGCCCAGAGCGAGTTGCTCATTACTTTGACTTCGGACATTGTGGCTGCCCATGTTTCGAACAACAGCGTCGCCGTCTCTGACGTGTCTACGCTGATCCAGAATGTTCATGCTGCGCTGTCGGGCCTGAGCCAGCCTGCGCCCACGCCTGAAGTCAAGCCGGAGCCGGCCGTTTCGGTCCGTTCGTCGATCAAGCCGGACTATATTATCTGTCTGGAAGACGGCAAGAAGCTCAAGATGCTCAAGCGCCACCTGATGACCCATTATCAGATGACGCCGGACGACTATCGCGCCAAGTGGGGACTGCCCGCCGATTATCCGATGGTCGCGCCCAATTATGCCGAACAGCGCCGCAATCTTGCGAAGAAGATCGGCCTGGGCACCAAGCGCCGCCGGACGACCGCCGCGCGCGGCAAGTAATTCGTCTGGCTGATCCGTCAGCCTTATCGAAAAGCCGTCGAGGAAAGGGGCGCGTCGCCGACGCGCCCCTTTCCTGCATATGGAAAAGTCGCTAGGCTTGACCCAACCTGTCGCACCAAGCCATCAAGCCATTAAGCGAGCCTGCATGAACCGCAAAATCGATGTCGAAGCCCTGTGCCATGAAAAGGGACTGCGGATCACCGAACAGCGCCGGGTTATCGCCCAGGTGCTGAGCGATGCCACCGACCATCCCGATGTCGAGGAACTGCACCGCCGTTCCGCGGCGATCGATCCGGGCATCTCCATCGCCACGGTATACCGCACCGTTCGCCTGTTCGAAGAAGCCGGCATCCTGGACCGACATGATTTCGGCGATGGCCGCGCCCGGTACGAAGCCGCGCCGGAATCGCATCACGATCATCTGATCGACGTCGAGACGGGCAATGTCATCGAATTCGTCGATCCGGAACTGGAGCAGTTGCAGAAGCTGATCGCCGAGAAGCTGGGTTTCCGTCTGGTCGACCATCGCATGGAACTATACGGCGTCGCCCTCGACCGGAAGAACTGACCGGTTGAGCGGACTGCGCCGGACGATCCGCATAGCGGCATTGATCGCCAGCCTGCTCGCCTGCCTGATCCCGCATCTGCTCTGGCGCCTGGCGCGCCGCCCTTCGCCGTGGCCGCGCCGCTTCCTGGCGATGGCCGCGCGATCGGTCGGCGCGCGCGTGTGGAAGGACGGGAACCCCCATGACGGCGACATCTTCCTGCTCGCCAATCATGTCAGTTGGCTCGACATATTGGCGCTGGCCGGCGCGACCGGCGCAGCCTTCGTCGCGCATGACGGTATCGCCCGCTGGCCGGTGATCGGCTGGCTGGCGGCGCAGAACAACACGCTGTTCGTCGCGCGCGAGCGGCGCGGCGCGCTGTCGGGCCAGATCGATGCGTTGCGCACAGCGATGCTGGGGCATCAGCCTGTGGCGCTCTTTCCCGAAGGCACGACGAGCGACGGCAGCGGCCTGCTGCCGTTCAAGCCGGCCTTGCTGGCCGTGTTGCTGCCCCCCCCGCGCGCAGTGATGATCCAGCCGGTGCACATCGATTATGGCGCGGCGACGGCGGAGATCGCCTGGCATGGCGAAGAACCGGCCGGGACAAATGCCATGCGCATATTGGGACGCAAGGGGACGCTGCCAGTCACGCTGCGCTTCCTGGAGCCTTTCGATCCCGCCGGATGCGCAGACCGGAAGGTCATCGCGGCAATGGCGCGCGAGCGGATCGCGCGCAGTATCGTCCAAAATGCGCCAGCGCATCAGCGCCCTTCCGCTTCGCCCCTGCCCCCTGTATAGCGGTTATGATGAATCGTAACGACACCCCTTCAAAACTCGCCAAGACCGTTCCAGCGACTTTCCACGTCAAATCCTTCGGCTGCCAGATGAACGTCTATGATGGCGAGCGCATGGCCGAAATGCTGGGTACCCGCGGCATGACCGCTGCGGCGGAGGGGGCGGACGCCGATCTCGTCATCCTCAACACCTGCCACATCCGCGAAAAGGCGGTGGACAAGGTCTATTCCGATATCGGCCGCATGGTGCGTGAGGATGGCAGCCGCCCGATGATCGCCGTCGCCGGTTGCGTTGCGCAAGCCGAGGGTGGGGAAATCCAGCGCCGCGCGCGCACCGTCGACATCGTCGTCGGCCCGCAAGCCTATCACCGCCTGCCCGACCTGATCGACAAGGTCGGTCGCGGCGAGGCGGCGGTCGATACCGACATGCCGCTGGCGTCCAAATTCGGCGCCCTGCCCGCCCGCACCAAACAGGTCCGGCCGACCGCGTTCCTGACGATCATGGAAGGGTGCGACAAATTCTGCACCTATTGCGTCGTGCCCTACACCCGCGGCGCGGAAATCAGCCGGTCCTGGGACGCCATCCTGGACGAGGCCAAGGCGCTGGTCGATGGCGGCGTGCGCGAAATCACGCTGCTGGGCCAGAATGTGAACGCCTGGACCGGGGAAGACGACAAGGGCCGGATGCAGGGCATGGATGGGCTGGTCCGCGCGCTGGCGACGATTGGCGACCTGAAACGTATCCGTTACACCACCAGCCATCCCAACGACATGAGCGACGGCCTGATCGCCGCGCATGGCGAGGTGGAAAAGCTGATGCCCTTCCTCCATCTGCCGGTGCAGTCGGGCAATGACCATATCCTCAAGGCGATGAACCGCAGCCATAGCGTAGACAGCTATTTGCGCATCATCGATCGCGTGCGGGCGGTGCGGCCCGACATCGCCGTGTCGGGCGACTTCATCGTCGGTTTCCCCGGTGAAACCGACGCCGAGTTCGAGGACACGCTCAGGATCGTGGATCAAGTGCGCTACGCCCAATGCTACAGCTTCAAATATAGCCCGCGGCCCGGCACGCCCGCCGCCGACATGGATCATCAGATATCCGCTGCGGTGATGGACGAGCGGCTCGCGCGGTTGCAGGCGGTGATCAACCGGCATCAGGTGGATTTCAACACCGCCACGGTCGGTCGCAGCACCGAGATTTTGTTGGAGCGCAAGGGCCGCAATCCCGGCCAGTTGATCGGCAAAACGCCCTGGCTCCAGTCCGTCCATGTCACCGTGCCCGACCTTTCCATCGGCGACATGGTCGACGTCGACATCATCAGCGCCGGCCCGAATAGTCTGGCCGGCGAACCCAGCAGGAGGCAGGCCGCTTGAACCAAAAAACCGTCGTTCCGGCATATGCAGGAACCCCTCTCCGCCCGTGTCCACCCGGATCGAACGGCGGAAGATGGATACTCGCGTTAGCGAGCATGACGGATGGGAAAAGGGGCTGACCGTGGGTAAGAAACCGAACCAACATCATCGCGAGCCCATCGCCGAAAAAGCGCGGCTGGAAGTCACTTTCGAAAAGCCGCATCTGCTCGGCACCTTGTTCGGTCAATATGACCGCAATCTGGTGGCGATCGAAAACCGGCTGGGCGTCTATATCGCCGCGCGCGGCAACAAGTTGCAGATCGAGGGCGAGGCCGAAGCCGCCGCCCGCGCCCGCGACGTGATGACGGACCTCTACAATCGCATTGTCGCTGGTCAGGAAATCGACACAGGCGCGGTCGAAGCGGTGATCGCCATGTCGTCCGAACCCACGCTGGACGGCATCATCCGTACCGACGTCGCCGAACCGCCCAAGGTGATGATCCGCACGCGCAAGAAGACGATCGTGCCGCGCAGCGCGACGCAGGTCACCTATATGGAGGCGCTCAATCGCAACGACATCATCTTCGCGCTTGGCCCGGCAGGCACCGGCAAGACCTATCTGGCGGTGGCGCAGGCGGTCAGCCAGCTTATCACCGGCAGCGTCGATCGGCTGATTCTGTCGCGTCCCGCGGTGGAAGCGGGCGAGAAACTGGGCTTCCTGCCCGGCGACATGAAGGAGAAGGTCGATCCCTATCTCCGCCCGATCTATGACGCGCTACACGACACGCTGCCGGCCGAGCAGGTCGAACGGCGGATCGCGAGCGGTGAGATTGAGATCGCGCCGCTGGCCTTCATGCGCGGGCGGACGTTGGCCAACGCCTTCATCGTGCTGGACGAGGCGCAGAACACCACCATCGCCCAGATGAAGATGTTCCTGACCCGCTTCGGCGAGGGCAGCCGCATGGTGATCTGCGGCGATCCAAAGCAGGTCGACCTGCCGCAGCCGGGCACGTCGGGCCTGGCGGACGCAGTCGCGCGGTTGCAGGGCGTCGAGGGGATCGCCATGGTGCCGTTCGGCATTGCCGACGTCGTGCGGCATCCGGTGGTCGGCCGCATCGTAGAGGCCTATGAGGGGCCGGATGCGTAATAGAATAGAACCGTTCGCACTGAGCGAAGTCGAAGTGCGAACGGGGTCGAGGAATTGTTTGCATGATTGAAGTCGCCGTCCTGCATGAAGAGGGCTGGCCCGGTGTCGATTGGGACTATCTGGCCCAACGCGCCGTGGCCGCCGCCATCGCGCACAGCCCCTATGCCGCCTTCGCCAGCGACGAGGCGCTTTATGAAATCGCGATTAAGCTGACCAGCGACGAAGAGGTGCATCAGCTCAACCGCGCCTATCGCGATAAGGACAAGCCGACCAATGTCCTGTCTTTTCCGATGGTGCAGGACGACCTGCTGGAGGTAACCGCCAATACCGACGATGGCGAAGTGCTGCTGGGCGATATCGTACTGGCCGAAGGGGTCTGCATCGCCGAAGCGTCGGAAAAAGGCATATCGGTGGCCGATCATGCCACGCATCTGATCGTCCATGGGACTTTTCATTTGCTTGGATATGACCATATGGACGACAATGAGGCCGAAGCAATGGAAGCGCTGGAGATTGCAGCGCTTGTCAGTATGGGCCTTGCCGATCCCTATGGGGACCGAACAACTGGGGAATAAAGACTATCATGGCAGACGGCAGTCCGAAGGACGGCACCGCTTCGAAAGAAGGGGACAGTAGCAACGAGGGCGGATTATGGAGCGGCATCAAGTCGCTCCTGTTCGGCGAGGGTGAGGAAACCAGTCTCCGCAAGGAGTTGGAAGAGGCGCTCGACGAATATGACGAGGACGAGCAGGACGAGAATAGCGCCGCGCCGGCCAAGGGCGACCTGTCGGCGATCGAGCGCCAGATGGTGCGCAACCTGCTCCATTTTTCCGAACATACTGTCGACGATGTCGCCGTGCCGCGCGCGGACATCGTGGCGATCGAGGAGAAAGCCAGCTTCGCCGAGCTTGCCGCGCTGTTTGCCGAGGCGGGACATAGCCGCGTGCCGGTCTATCGCGGGACGCTCGACACCATCGTCGGTATGATCCACATTCGCGACGCTTTCGCGATTCTGGCCGGCAAGTCGCCCGTCCCGCAGACGCTGGAACCGCTGATCCGCCAGCCGCTCTATGTGCCCGAAAGCATGGGGGCGCTTGACCTGCTCGCCGAAATGCGCGCCAAGCGGACCCATCTCGCCATCGTGCTGGACGAATATTCGGGCACCGAAGGGCTGCTGACCTTCGAGGATCTGGTCGAGGAAATCGTCGGCGACGTCGAGGACGAGCATGACGATGCGCCCGAAGCGATGCTTGTGCCGCTGGACGGCGGCCTGTGGGAAGCCGATGCGCGCGCCGAACTGGACGATGTCGCCGAGGAGATTGACGAGAGACTGGGCAACGTCGAGGAGGATGTCGATACGCTGGGTGGACTGGCCTTCGTCCTGGCCGGGCGCGTGCCGGAACCCGGCGAGATCATCGACCATGGGCCGAGCGGCTGGAAGCTGGAAATCGTCGCAAGCGACGGCCGCCGCGTGACCCGCTTGCGGCTGCATCCTCCAGTCGAGCGGGAAGAGGCGGAGGCGTAAAAGCCCTCCGCGTCACCATTATCTTGCCAGCAATAAAGGGTTACGGTCGCGAAATGTTAAGCTGCGCCGGATAGGGTGCGGCCATGCGGAATGATCGGAGCAGATTTGCCGGCGCGACCAATAGCGACATGCTGTTAGCGGCGCCATGGACGATGATCGAAACGCTGCTGCTTACTGCCGTGTGCGTCGGCACCTTTTTCTTCGCCATCATCACGCCGCCCTTCCAGGCGCCGGATGAAAACCAGCATTATATGAAAGCGCTGGCACTGGCGCGGGGGCATGTGCTGACCGAACAGCGCTGCGAGGCGATCGGCGTAGCGTTGCCGCGGGCGGCGCTGGATATCCATGCCGTGGATTTTCCGACCGATGTGCCGCCAGCGCCGCGACGCTTCGACCGGGCGCAGATCGTCGCCAGCGCGGCCGCCGACGCCGGCCGTCCGGGCGCTGCCTTCGCCGACTTCCCGAATGTCGCCAGCTACGCGCCGAGCCTCTATGCGCCGGGCGCGGTGGGGCTGACGCTGGGGCGGGCGCTGGACCTGCCCTGGATCGGCGCCTTCTATGTCGGGCGGCTGGTCAATGCGCTGACCGGGCTGGCGCTGCTGATCGCGGCGCTGCGTCTGCTGCCCTTCGGCCGCAACGCCTTGCTTGCCACCGCCTTGCTGCCGACCTTCGCCTATCAGACCGGATCGCTGTCACCCGATGCGGTCATCAACGGTCTTGGCTTTCTGGGCCTGGCGCTTGCGCTGCGCACCGGGTTCATGGGCGGAGCGCATAGGCGATCGGCGGCTTTGCTGGTGACGGGGCCGCTGCTGGCGCTGTGCAAGGGTGTCTATCTGCCCATCATGGCGGCGGGGCTGCGTTGGCCGCAGGATCGCCGCGACCTGCGCGCCGGGCTAATTCTGGGGGCGATGGCACTGGGCGCGATCGTCTTTATCGGCTGGATGCACTATTCGGGCGGAAGCCAGGCGCTCTATCATATCCAATCGCGCAAGACGGGCGAGACGATGATGACCGCGCCGTTGCGCGACCAGCTTGCCATCCTGCTGCATGACCCGGTCGGTTATGGGCGCATCCTCGTCAGCAGCGTGGTTGAGCGCGCGCCGGTCTATGCGCTGCAAATCGTTGGGCGTTTCGGCTGGAACGCCATCCTTTTGCCGCTAGTCGCCTATCCGCTGGGGTTGCTGATGCTGGGCGCGGGCATCGCCAATGGCAACGGTGCGCGCTTCGGCATCGGCCAGCGACTCTGGTGGCTGGCGGTGGCCGCGGGCGTCGCGCTGCTGATCGAAACGGCCATGTATCTGACCGGGACGCCGCTGGGCGCCGGCTATATCCAGGGAACGCAGGGGCGCTATTTCCTGCCGCTGCTGCCGCTGGTGCTGATCGCCCTGTCGCCCGATGGCGCCGCGCGCGGTGCGCAACGGATATTCGCCGTCACGGCGATCATGCTATTGCTGATCGCCGCGGCGACAGCCTTCGACAGTTTCTGGGTGCATGGCTTCATCACCAGCGACGGGATGCCGCCGCACAGCAGCATGGCCCGCGCCCTGCTGCTCCCCTCCCCGCGCTGGTAGCCAGACGCGACATAAAGCGAGCCAGCCCAGCCCTTCGATCCAGCCCGCGGTAACATCGCTGGGCCAATGGACGCCGAGCCAGACGCGGCTGACGCCGATCATCGCGATGATGGCAGCAGCGACGCCATAACCGGCGCGCGACCCCGCCAGCATCGCGATAGCGCCGAAGAACATCATGTTTCCTGCCGCATGGCCGCTGGGAAAACTATAGGTGTGGACGATGTCGAGATGGGGAAGCAGGTCGGGCCGCGGCGCGGCGAAAATCTGTTTCAGGCCAAGGTTGAGCAGCGTCCCGCCGGCGATCGTCAAGGCCAGCCATTGCGCCGCGCGCCACCGCCCGAACCATAACAATGGCAGCAGCGCCACAGCCAGCAACGCCATACGCCCTGCCGTTCCGCCGACCGCCGATGCCAGCCGCATGACCATGGTGACCGGGCCGCCTGTCGCCGTTTCCCGCGCCTGGCCGGCCGCGGTCATCAGCCCGACATTCACACCGTCGAGCCACCCTGCCCTTTGCGCCAGCGCGATCAGCAGCACGCAAAAAAGCGCGAGAGCTAAAGCCCCCGCGCCTTTCAGCATCGCTATGCGCCGATCAGATATGGAGCGCACGGCCATAAGCCGCCAGCACGCTTTCATGCATCGATTCCGAAATGGTCGGATGCGGGAACACGGTGTGCATCAGTTCCGCCTCGGTCGTCTCAAGGGTCTTGCCGATGGTATAGCCCTGGATCATCTCGGTAACTTCCGCGCCGATCATATGCGCGCCCAGCAATTCGCCGGTCTTGGCGTCGAATATGGTCTTGGTGAAGCCTTCCGCCTCGCCCAGCGCGATCGCCTTGCCATTGCCGATGAAGGGGAACATGCCGACCTTCACCTCGTAACCAGCTTCCTTCGCCTTGGCTTCGGTCAGGCCGACGCTGGCGATTTGAGGGTGGCAGTAGGTGCAGCCCGGAATGTTGCGCACGTCCATGGCATGGGGATGTTTGCCGGCGATGGCTTCGGCCACGATCACGCCTTCATGGCTGGCCTTGTGGGCCAGCCATGGCGGCGCGGTGACATCGCCGATCGCCCAAATGCCATCGACATTGGTCTTGCAGGTGGGGTCGGTGACGATATGGCCGCGCTCGGCCTTGATGCCCAATTCCTCCAGGCCGATATTCTCGGTGTTGGGGACGATGCCGACAGCAACGATGACATGGCTGTAATCGCCATGCACCACCTTGCCGTCCTTGCCCTTAATCGCGGCCTTCACGCCGTTCGCGCCGACTTCCAGCGTCTCGACGCCCGCGCCGGTCATGATGGTCATGCCCTGCTTCTTGAGCGCCTTTTCGAGAAAGGCGGAGACATCGGCATCCTCGACGGGAACGATCCGGTCCATCATTTCGACCACGGTCACGTCCGCGCCCATGTCGTTATAGAAGCTGGCAAATTCGATGCCGATCGCGCCCGAACCGATGACGAGCAGCTTGGCCGGCATTTCCGCCGGGGTCATGGCGTGGCGATAGGTCCACACACGCTTGCCGTCCGCCTTGGCGAAGGGCAGGTCGCGGGCGCGGGCGCCCGTGGCGACGATGATGTTCTTGGCGGTCAGTTCTTCGGTCTTGCCGTCCTTGGTGACGGACAGCTTGCCTTTGCCCAGCAGCTTGCCGTCGCCCATATGAACGGCGATCTTGTTCTTCTTCATCAGATGCGTGACGCCCTGATTAAGTTGCTTAGCGACGCCGCGCGAGCGCTTCACCACCGCTTCGATGTCGGCCGTGATATTGTCCGCCGCCAGGCCATAATCCTTGGCATGCTGCATATAATGAAAGATTTCGGCAGACCGCAGCAGCGCCTTGGTCGGGATGCAGCCCCAGTTGAGGCAAATGCCGCCCAGATTTTCGCGCTCGACGATCGCGGTCTTGAGCCCCAATTGGGCGCTGCGGATGGCGGCGACATAGCCGCCGGGGCCGGAGCCCAGAACGATGACATCGTAATTCTCAGCCATTGTCAGTCTCGCTTATTGTCTTGATAAAGTCACACGCCCGGCAGGGGCGGCACGGAACGGGGCTGGCGATCCTCACCGATCGCCACGAAGCTGAAGGTCGCGTGGGTCACGCGGTAGGACCGGTCGTCATGCCGGGCGCGCCGCCAGGCTTCGACATAGATTTTCATCGACGTACGCCCGACGGATTTGAGCGTGGCGAATACCGACACCTCATCCCCGACCACGACGGGACGCAGGAAGGTCATCCCTTCCACCGCGATCGTCACGGCGCGACCATGGCTGTGCCGGGCGGCGACGGAACCCGCCGCCGAATCCATCAGACTCATCAACCAGCCGCCGAAAATATCCCCATAGGGATTGGTATCGGTCGGCATGGCGATGACACGCACCGCCGGACTGATATCCGGCGGGGTTTCGTCGACATAGGCCATCAGGCCAGCATACCGATCGGGTTTTCGACCAGTTCCTTGAAGGCCTTCATCAGGCGTGCGCCATCGGCGCCGTCGATCGCGCGATGGTCGAAGCTGCCGGTCGCCGACATGACGGTCGCAATCTGAAGCGAGTCATCGACGATATACGGACGCTTTTCACCCGCGCCGATCGCCATGATCATGGCCTGGGGCGGGTTAATGACGGCTTCGAACTGCTTGATGCCGAACATGCCCATGTTGGACAGCGACGCGGTGCCGCCCTGATATTCTTCGGGCTTCAGTTTGCCGTCCTTGGCGCGGCTGGCCAGATCCTTCATCGCGTTGGAAATGGCGGCGACGCCCTTGCCGCCCGCGTCCGTGATGATCGGGGTAATGAGGCCACCGGGGATCGACACGGCCACGCTAACGTCGGCACGCTTGAACTGGAGCATCTGGTCGCCGGCGAACTGCACGTTGCACTCAGGCACCTGCTCCAGAGCGACGCCCAGCGCCTTGATGAGCAGGTCGTTGACCGACAGCTTGACCTTGCGGCTTTCCAGACCGGCATTGAGTTCGCCGCGCAGTTTGAGCAGCTTGTCGAGCTGAATATCGACGGTCAGGTAGATGTGCGGCACCTGCTGCTTGGATTCGGTCAGGCGGCGCGCGATCGTCTTGCGCATACCGCTGAGCTTGACGACTTCGTGCGGGATGCCGAAATCCTGCGCGGCGGCAGCGACCGGGGCGGGCGCAGGAGCCGCGGCAGCAGGCGCGGGGGCAGCGCTCGGCGCGACTGCACCGGGCTGGGCACCTTCGATATCCGCCTTGACGATGCGGCCGTTAGTGCCCGATCCAGTGATGCTGGCCAGATCGATGCCCTTCTCTTCCGCCAGGCGGCGCGCCAACGGGCTGACCTTCACGCGGTCGTCCGATGCGACCGAAGGCTTGGCCGCCGCGGCCGCCGCCTTGGGCGCGGTATCCGCCTTGGGAGCCGATGCGGTGTCTGCCTTGGCGGGGACAGGGTCCGCCTTGGGCGCGGGAGCGGCGTCCGCCTTGGCGCCGCCAGCGGCGACGGTCGCGGCGTCTTCACCCTCTTCGGCGATGATGGCGATGACGGTGCCGACCTTCACGCCTTCGGCCCCTTCGGCGATCAGTATCTTGGCGATCACGCCTTCATCGACCGCTTCGAATTCCATCGTCGCCTTGTCGGTTTCGATCTCCGCCAGCAGATCGCCGGACGATACCGTGTCGCCCTCCTTGACCAGCCATTTGGCCAGCGTCCCTTCCTCCATGGTCGGGGACAATGCGGGCATCTGGATCGTCTTG
Organism: Sphingobium cupriresistens LL01; assembly: GCF_001046645.1. Classification (NCBI taxonomy): domain Bacteria; kingdom Pseudomonadati; phylum Pseudomonadota; class Alphaproteobacteria; order Sphingomonadales; family Sphingobiaceae; genus Sphingobium; species Sphingobium cupriresistens. The sequence goes on along the minus strand of NZ_KQ130434.1, from coordinate 1,372,185 downwards.
CTCATGCTTTCGGGCCTCTTCTTGGCTTTACGGCTTTGGTCATTTTGATGCCCGTTTTCACCCATTCGCCGGATCGGTCAAGCGACGCCTTGTCAGAGGGGCTTTTATCCCCCACATTTCACCATTATGGTTAGTCGGGCGCTTTGACCGACTACTCACGCCATAAATTACATGCAGGGGCGATAAGAAGTGCGGACATATCTGGTTGTTGTGGACGAATCGCCTGAGGCGGAAACCGCCTTGCGCTTCGCCGCGCGGCGCGCAGCCAAGACCGGCGGCGCGGTCCGCATCCTGGCGTTAATCCCCCCGGCCGAGTTCGTGCAGTGGGGCGGCGTCCAAGCCACGATGGAAGACGAAGCGCTGCAACGCGCCGAGGCGCTGGTGACGAGCGCGGCCGGCACGCTGACCAATGAATCAGGCATCCGTCCCAGCATTACCGTGAGACAGGGTGAGGCGGTCGCTGTCGTGCGCGGCACGCTGGAGGAAATGGACGATGTCGCGGCGCTGGTGCTGGGCGCTGCCGCCAGCGGGAATCCTGGCAAGCTGGTGACGCATTTTGCAGGCGCGGATGCAGGCAAGCTGCCCTGCCCGCTCATGATCATTCCAGGCGGACTGGACAGCGAGGCGATCGACCGGCTGAGTTGATTTTCCGTCGACGTTTTACCGCTTATGCTTGCCGCGCTTTGCGCCCTGGTGGCGGATATTGATCGGGCGACCGCGGTGGGCGCCGGGCCGGGTGCGATCACGCTTCATCGGGCCGCTGCGGGGCGCGGGATTGTCGGGCAGTTCAAAGCGTAGCGAGCCGTTGATCGGATCGGCTTCCGCCAATCGCAGTTCCAGCCGCTGGCCGACCGTGTAGCGATCGCCGCTTTCGACGCCCTGCAAGGCCTTGCCCGCTTCGTCATAAAAGAAATGTTCGGCGCCCATGGTGGACACCGGCACCAGTCCGTCGCCGCCCAGCCCGTCGACCGTGGCGAAGAAGCCGAAATTCTGGACCCCGGTGATGCGCGCCTTGACGATTTCGCCGACATGGGCGGACAGGAAGGCAGCAACATAGCGATCGACGGTCTCACGCTCCGCCTCCATCGCGCGGCGTTCATGGCCGGAGATGAGTTCGCCGACCCGGCCCATATTCTCATAATCGTCCTGGCTGAGCGCGGTGCGATCCGGGATCGTCCCGCCCTTTTGCGCGGGCAGTTCCAGGCTGTAGGCGCCGACCAGGGCGCGATGGACCAGCAGGTCCGCATAGCGGCGGATGGGCGAGGTAAAATGGGCGTAGCTGCCCAGCGCGAGGCCGAAATGGCCCATATTTTGCGGGCTGTAATAAGCCTGGGTCTGGCTGCGCAGGATCTGGACCATGATCTGCTCCTTCTCCTCCGACTCCGCGATTTTGCGGATCAGCGCGTTGAAGGTCGATGGGCGGATGACCTGACCAAGCGCGAAATCCATGTCGAAGGTGGCGAGATAGTCTTTGAGCGCGACCAGTTTTTCGCGGCCCGGCGCTTCATGCACGCGGTACATGACGGGGGCCTTCTTCGCCTCCAGCGCCTTGGCCGCCGCGACGTTCGCCGCGATCATATAATCCTCGATCAGCATATGGGCGTCGAGCCGTTCGCGCACCGCGACGCTGACGATCTTGCCATGCTCGTCCAGCACCACGCGGCGTTCGGGCAGGTCGAGCGCCAGCGGATCGCGTGCGTCCCGCGCCTTGCGCAGCAACGACCAGCAGGCCCAGAGCGGCTGGAGGGCAACGTCCAGAAGCGCATCCGCTTGTTTGCGCGAAGGCGTCGGCGTTGCGTCGTCTTCCGCGCCGTCGATCGCGGCCTGCGCATCTTCATAGGCCAGCACCGCCGCGACACGGATCACGGCGCGGGTAAAGCGCCAGGCGGTGACCTTTCCGTTCGCATTGATGGTGAGATGGCAGGCCATCGCCGCCCGGTCCTGCCCGGCACGCAGCGAACACATGTCGGACGACAGGTCGTGGGGGAGCATCGGCACGACCTGGTCGGGAAAATAGACGCTGTTGCCGCGCTTGCGCGCTTCCTTGTCCAGCGCGCTGCCGGGCCGGACATAATAGCTGACATCGGCGATGGCCACGATCGCCTTATAGCCGCCGGCATTGGCGTCATCGTCATCCGGGATCGCCCATACCGCATCGTCATGGTCGCGAGCGTCCGACGGATCGATCGCCACGATCGGCAGATGGCGCAGATCCTCGCGCTTGTCCTCATGCAATGGCAGGGCGGAGGCGGTGATCGCTTCCTCCTCCACCCGCTCCGGGAAGACATGGGGGATGCCATGCTTGTGGATCGCGATCAGGCTGAAGCTGCGCGGGGCGAAGGGGTCGCCGAGAATGTCGGTGACGCGGGCGGCGATGCGCGGCGGGCGGCCATGGGGTTCGGCCAGCACCAGGTCGCCGGGCTTGGCGTTGCCGACGTCGCTGATCGGCGTATCCTTGCGGACGCGCTTGTCGACCGGGCGGAGCCATAGCTTGCCGTCGGCCATCACCTCCACCACGCCCAGCAATTCCTCGCTGGCCTTGGCGAGCTTCTTCATGACGTGGGCGACATAGCCGCGCCCGGCTTCCTCGGTGCGGGCTAGGATGCGGTCGCCGATGGTCAAGGCGCCGCGTTTGCCGCGTTCCAGCACGCGCAGGCGGGGCGCGGGCTGGCCTTCGGCTTCCCACCGTTCGGGCGTGGCGATCAGGGTCGTGTCATCGACATCGACGATGCGCAGCACCGTGACCTTGGGCACGCCGCCCATCTTGTGGAAGGCGCGCGCGGGGCCAAGGTCGATCAACCCTTCATCGGCCATATCCTTGAGCAACGCCTTGAGCGCAATCTTTTCCTGCCCCTTGAGGCCGAACGCCTTGGCGATCTCGCGCTTGCCGGCGGGTTGGTCGGAACTGGTGATGAAGTCCATCACCGCGTCGCGGGTCGGGAAGCCGGCGGGCCGGACCTTGGTGCGCACCGGGGCGCGAGGGGGGGCGGATGCTTTGTTCTTGGGGGTCGATGCCATGGACCAGTTATAGGCAGGCGCCACGCCCGACGCCAGCGCTATGGCAGGCCATACAGGCGCAATGTCAGCATTCCTACGCCGCCAGTTTGCGCGCCCTCTCCCGCCAGGCTTCCGCCAGCAGCGGCATGTTCGCCAGCGCGCGGACGGCGTCGGGCTCGTTTCGGTGGCCGCCGGCGATCAATAATTGGAATATCCGCGCGATGCTCCAGCCGGGCAAGGGGCGTTCGAGCAATTCCATGCGCGTGCCGGATGCCGCCTCCCCCTGCCGGATGACGCGGAAATACAGACCGCTGCGGGCGGTTTTGACGATCGTCGCCATAACGTCGCGCGCGCCGAAGCGATGATCGAGCTTCCAGCAAGGCTGGCGGCCATGGCTGACCTCCACCACCGCGCTGCCCAGCGAGAAACGATCGCCCAGGAAAATATCCGCCTCCGTCATCCCGCGCGAGGCGATATTTTCGCCGAAGGCGCCGGGCGCATCAAGCAGCGGCTGGTCGGGCTTGCGGTCCCGCCACCAGCCATAATGATCCTGCGGGTAGAGATGGATCGCCTTGTCCCAGCCGCCATGATGGATGGGGTCGGCCACCGCGTCATGTTCGAACCCGTCCCATGTGACACGGACGGGGCCGGTAACCGGTCGTTTGGCGATGGCGCTGTAATCGCCGTTACGAAAGGGCGCTGGCGTGCCGACCAGCAGCGCGTCGATGGTCATGAAGGGCGTCGTCATGTCGACCCTCATGCCATGATCGCAGGCCAGGCGCGATGGCCGGTTGAGGGGGAAAGGCGTTAGCTGTCGCTCAGTTCCGAACGCAGCTTGAGCACTTCGCCGCCGCTGTCGGCCCGAATGAGATAGGCGGGATCGCGCGGCGAGCCGTTGCGGCGGATCAGCGACCCGTCGATGGTGCGCTCGACATGGCGGTCGAACCGTTCCGCAATGCGCCCCCGGCCGACGCCCTGTCCCCAGTTCCACTTGACCCGCGATCCTTTTCGGAAAGTCTCGGTCATGGGCATCCTCTCCTTTACTGGGCGCATCCTGCGCCGGCCGGTTTCATCACGAACAATCGGCATAATTCCCAGTGACTTGACTGGTTCCATCACATCTTCGCAGCAGCGTAAATTATCCTGCAACGGCGATATTCCGTCGATTGTCCGCTGTTTCGCGGCAGATCTTTATAGTCTAAGGGGCGGCGATGGATGCTACCGGCCTGCGCGTCGCCCTGTTCAGCGGCAATTATAATTATGTGCGCGATGGCGCGAACCAGGCGCTCAACCGCTTCGTGACCTATCTGCTGCGGCAGGGGGCGGCTGTGCGGGTCTATTCACCAACGACGGCGACCCCCGCTTTCGCACCGGCCGGCGACCTGGTCAGCACGCCGTCCTTCCCGGTGCCGGGGCGCAAGGAATATCGGGTGCCCCATCGCATGTCGGCGCAGGTGCGCCGCGATCTCAAGGCGTTCGCGCCCAATATCGTGCATCTGTCCAGCCCAGATCCGCTGGGCCATCGGGCATTGAGCTGGGCGCGCGCGCGCGGGCTGCCGACCGTGGCGTCAGTGCATACGCGGTTCGAAACCTATCCGCGCTATTATGGGCTGGCCTTTCTGGAGCCGCTGATCGAATCGATCCTGCGCCGCTTCTATCGCCGCTGCGACGCGATCGTCGCGCCATCCGAATCGATGGCGCAACTGCTGCGCGATCAGCGGATGAACTATGATGTCGGCATCTGGACACGCGGCATCGACCGGGAGATTTTCCATCCCGGCCGCCGCGACCTGGACTGGCGGCGGTCGCTGGGCATCGCCGACGACGCGCCCGCCATCGGCTTCATCGGCCGGCTGGTGATGGAAAAGGGGCTGGACGTCTTTTCCGACGCAATCGACCAGCTCGCCGCCCGGCAGGTGCAGCACAAGGTGCTGGTGGTGGGCGAAGGCCCGGCGCGCGAATGGTTCCAGAACCGGCTGCCAGACGCGGTCTTTACCGGCTTCCAGAAGGGGGCGGACCTGGGCCGTGCAGTCGCCAGCATGGACATGCTGTTCAACCCGTCGGTGACCGAGACGTTCGGCAATGTCACGCTGGAGGCGATGGCGTGCGGCCTCCCCACCGTCGCGGCGCGGGCCACCGGCAGCGAGAGCCTGGTCACGGACGGCGTCACCGGGCGGTTGATCCGCCCCGGCGCGATTGGCGCCTTCGCCGATGCGCTGCAAGCCTATTGCATCGATGACGGCGCGCGGCAGGCCGCGGGCGCAGCGGCGCAGCAGCGGGCGGAGCGCAATGGATGGGACCAGGTCAACCAGGCGCTGGTCGACACCTATCTGCGCGTCATCCGCCAGCGCGCCCAGGGGCTGGCGCCGCGATCCAGCCCGGTTCCATAATCTGCGCCACACCCTATATCGGTAGCGATGGCCGACCTTTTCGCTCCCGATGATCTTCCTGCTGATGGACCGGCGGACACCGCGCCCCTCGCCGACCGGCTGCGCCCGCGCACGCTGGCCGATGTGGTGGGACAGGAACATCTGACCGGGCCGGATGGCGCGATCGGCCGGATGGTGGCGGCCGGGCGGCTGTCGTCGATCATATTATGGGGGCCGCCCGGCACCGGCAAGACGACGACGGCGCGGCTGCTGGCCGATGCGGTGGGGATGCGCTTTGCCCCGATATCGGCGGTATTTTCGGGCGTGGCCGACCTCAAGAAGCTGTTCGCGAGCGCCAGGGACCATGCCCGGCGCGGCGAGAAGACATTATTGTTCGTGGACGAGATCCACCGCTTCAACCGGGCGCAACAGGACGGTTTCCTGCCCTTCGTCGAGGACGGTACGGTGACTTTGGTCGGGGCGACGACCGAAAATCCGAGTTTCGAGCTGAACGCGGCCCTGCTGTCGCGGGCGCAGGTGCTGATCCTGCGGCGGCTGGACGCGGCCGCGCTGGAGCAGTTGCTCGACCGGGCCGAGGCGCTGACGGGGCGGCCGGTGCCGATCGACGCCGCGGCGCGCGAGGCGCTGGTGGCGAGCGCGGATGGCGACGGGCGGTTTTTGCTCAACCAGGTCGAGACGCTCTATGCGATCGACATCCCCGAACCGCTCGATCCGGCCGGCCTGTCCGCCCTGCTCCACCGCCGGGTCGCGGTGTATGACAAGGACCGGGAGGGGCATTATAATCTCATCTCCGCGCTGCATAAGTCGCTGCGCGGGTCGGACCCGCAGGCGGCGCTCTATTATCTGGCGCGAATGCTGACGGCGGGGGAAGAGCCGCTTTATGTGCTGCGCCGGCTGGTGCGCTTCGCCACCGAAGATATCGGCCTCGCCGATCCGCAGGCCGTGGTGCAGTGCCTCGCCGCCAAGGACGCCTATGATTTCCTGGGATCGCCCGAAGGCGAATTGGCGATCGTCCAGGCGTGCCTCTATTGCGCGACCGCGCCCAAGTCGAACGCAGCCTATGCGGCGATGAAGGCGTCGTTCAAATCGGCGCGCGATACCGGGTCACTGATGCCGCCGATGAACATCGTCAACGCACCCACCAAGCTGATGAAGCAGGTCGGTTACGGCAAGGGCTATCAATATGACCATGACGCGGCGGATGGCTTTTCCGGGGCCAATTACTGGCCGGACGAGATGACGCCGCAGATTTTCTATGCGCCGACCGATCGTGGGTTCGAGGCGCGGATCGCCGAGCGCATCGCCCATTGGGACCGGTTGCGGGCGGAGCGCGCGAGCGGGTGACGCGGTTCGGGCGGTTCGCCGCGATCGACTGGTCGGGCGCCAAGGGCGCGCGGCACAAGGGGATTGCAGTGGCGCTGTGCGAGGCGGGCGATGCCGTGCCGCGGCTGGTGGCGGCGCCGGGCGGTATCTGGTCGCGGCAGGCGGTGGCCGACTGGCTGGTCGGGGCCGGGCGGCAGGCCCCTACCCTGTTCGGCTTCGATTTCAGCTTCGCGCCGCCCTTCGTCGCGCGGGGCGGCTATCTGCCGGGCGATCGGGTGCCGGAAGACGGCCCCGGTTTCTGGGCCTATGTCGATGCGATCTGCGAGGATGCGGACCTGGGCGCGGCGAGCCTGCTGGAAGTCGCGCATCGCCGCCATTTCTATTTCGGCAAGGCGGATGGGGTGAAGGCCGCTTTCATGCATAATCGTGTCTGCGAGGCGCGGTACAAGGCGGGCGGCGGAGGCAAGCCATCGACCGTCTATGACGCGATCGGCGCGGCGCAGGTGGCCAAGGCCAGCTTTGCCGGGATGCGGATGCTGCATCACCTGCGCGGCAAGCTGCCCGTGTGGCCGTTCGATCCGCTGCCTGACGCAGGATCGGCGGTGGTGGAAATCTATACCAGCATCGCCGCGCGCGCGGCGGGGCGGCCCAAGGGGCGCAGCAAGATGCGCGATGCGGCTGCGCTGAACGAGGCCCTGGCGGCGTTGGGATCGGCCGCGCATGACGGCCCGATGCCCGACGATCATGGCGCGGACGCGATCGTCACCGCTGCCTGGATGCGCCGGGCCGCGGCTGAACCGGCCATGTGGAAGCCCGCGATGCTGACGGCGCAGATTGCGCGCACTGAGGGCTGGACGTTCGGCGTCATCTGATAGTAAGGGCGTGCGTCCGAAAGGCACGCCGGCTTAGCTCAGTTGGTAGAGCACCTGATTTGTAATCAGGGGGCCACGGGTTCGAATCCTGTAGCCGGCACCATTTTAAAATCGTTGCGGACCATCAAGCCGTTGCCGCCGCCCAAACGCAAAATGGGGGCCGGCATTGCTGCCGGTCCCCACTTCCGTCGGGTCATGCGATCCGCGTCCCTTGCAGGATGCGATCATCGGCCCGGCGTATCCTGAACGTCATCTTCGGGCGAAGATGGCCATACAGGCTGTGCTTCGGATTCTAGGCCAAGGGCCGCCTTTCCGATGCTGGCTGCTTGCTTCCGATGCCCGACGTTCACTTTCGCGCGTACCCGGCAATGGTCCCAAACATCCCGTCCGCCTGCCCGGCGCCGTCCTTGCGAACATTGCCTGCTAGCGAACTATCGATAAGGTGCAAATCACTGATTTCTCGGTGATTTTGGATCTGGATCGCTCCGTCTCCGCCGTTTCGATAACTGGATCGTCTCACCATCGGCGAGTCGCTCCAAGCGAAATCGGAAGGATTTGTGACGGAGCGGATCGCAAATCTGTGGATAAGTTTCAGCCCGGCGGCGACCAGTCCGGCGGCGCGAGGGAAAAGCCGGCAAAATCAAAGCCTGGCGTGACGGTGCAACTGACCAGCGTCCATCCGCCGTGCGGCGTCGATGCCTGCCAATAATGGGCCGGCACCCAGCCTTGCGGCATCTGGCCATCAAATATGTCCGGCCCCAGCAGCAGATCGCAGGCCGGGCCACCAGGCGGTGCGATCGAGAGGATCAAAGGTGCGCCGGCGTGCCAGAACCAATGTTCATCGGCATCGACACGGTGCCAGTGTGAGCGCTCATGCGCCTCCAGCAGAAACAATATCGTGGTGCCGCCAGCGCGCTGCCCAAGGCCAGATTCGGCGCGCCATGTCTCCCGATACCACCCGCCTTCGGGATGCGCGGCAAGGCCGAGCCGTTCGATCAGCGCCCGTCCATCCCGCTCGTCGTCCGCTCGCATCCGTTTACCTCAAAATTTATTGCCCCGGAAACAGTTGCTTAGTTTGTTGCCTGACGTTCATGCAACCTCGATCAAGGTCAACGGGTTCAAGCGACAAATCACGCTATCGGAGGAGATACTCATGCGTAAAGCTCTACTCGCCCTGGCCGCCGTTTCGCTGGCCATTCCCATGTCCATGGCGGTGCCGACCGACGGCGCGCAGGCGCGTAAACATTATCGGTACAAGGAATGGCGCGGTCGCGACGGCCGGACCTATTGCCGCAAGTCGAACGGCACCACCGGCCTGATCGTCGGCGGCGTGGGTGGCGCGCTGGTCGGCCGGGCGATCGATACCCGCGGCGACCGTGCGACCGGCACGATTCTCGGCGCTGCCGGCGGCGCCCTGCTGGGCAAGGAAATCGACAGCAAGCGTCGCTGCCGTTGAGCCGGCGTGCCGGCGGCGATTGCAATAGCCGCCGGCTTCGACTGCTGCGAATGAACAAAAAAAGGGACGGCATCCCGTCGGATGCCGTCCCTAACTTTTTGCCAGCCTGACGGCTTATTCCGCGGCGGCGCCGCGCGCCTCTTCAACCTTGAAGGCGACCGGCTGACCACCCGACACACCCGAAACCTTGCCATTCTTGACGGCCAGGTTGAACGCGACGGCATCGGGGAAGCGACGGCCGGAAATGACCTTGCCGGCCTTGGTGTCCTTCACCTTATACACGTAGGTATAGCCCTCGTGGGTGAAGCGCTGCTTGCCGGCTTCTTCAGCCTGGGCGGGAGCGGCAATGGCGACGATGGCGCTCAAGGCGCCGGTGACAATGAACTTCGACAGCATTCGCATGGGTAAACTCCTTGTGAATGCCGATCAAACACCTCTTGTTTTTCTTGTTTTGTTGAGGGCGCTTCTATGTTGCGGCGCGGCAGAGCCACAATCGCAAAAAGTGCCGTTCCAGTTGCATCAAGTGCAATCACGCCAGAGCGCGCGGATCAAGCCTTTGACATTGCTACAATATGGTCGAAATGCGCCTTGCTCAGCGGCGCGACGGAGAGCCGCGATTGCCGCAGCATCACCATGTCGGACAACGTCGAATCGGCCTTCATCGCCTTGAGCGACACCGGTTTGGCGAGTTTTTCATGCGGCGCAACATGGACGGCGATCCACTTTCCGCTGTCGTCGGTGCTGTCGGGCGCGGCTTCTTCGACGATCGTCATGATGCCGACCGCCTCAAGCCCGATATTGCTATGGTAGAAAAAGGCCAGATCGCCCTTGCGCATCGCCTTCATATGGCCCTGTGCGGCATGGTTGCGCACCCCGTCCCATTCGGCCTTCCCTTTCCTGACGAGATCGTCATAGGAAAAGACATCGGGTTCCGATTTCATCAGCCAATAGTTCATCCTGCCTCCTTGCAACAGCGTCCCGGCGCGATCAAGGATGGCGTCACGCACGGGCCGCCCCATATGCAGGGCATGACCCCGACAAATGATATTTGGAGATAAGACGTGTCGCAAGCGGTACTGGATCAGGTGCCTGTCCTGTCCATGGCGGAAATGAGCAAGGCGGATTTCGCCACGGCGTTCGGCCGATCCTTCCAGCAGTTCGGCTTCGCCATGGTGAAGGACCATGGCATGGACCCGGCGCTGGTCGATGATGGTTGGGCGCTGGCGCGGCGCTTCTTCGCGCTGCCGGAGGATGTGAAGCAGCGCTATAACGCCAAGGGGAATGGCGGGCAGCGCGGCTATACCGCGTTCGGCACCGAAATCGCGAAGGGCGCGAGCGAGAACGACCTGAAGGAATTCTGGCATGTCGGCCGCGACCTGCCCGACGGCGATCCGCTGGCCGCTACGATGCCGCCCAATATATGGCCCGATGAAATGCCGACGTTCGAGCCGGTCTTCGCCAGGCTCTATCGCGAGTTCGATCGGGTCGGCGCGGAATTGCTGTCGGCGATCGCGCTCTATCTCGGCCTGCCCGAACGCTGGTTCGACGGGCCGATCGACAATGGCAATTCGATCCTGCGGCTGCTCCATTATCCGCCAGTGTCGCCGCAGGCGCCGGGCATCCGCGCGGGGGCGCATGAAGACATCAATCTCATCACGCTGCTGCTCGGCGCGGAAGAAGGCGGGCTGGAGCTAAAGGATCGCGGAGGCAACTGGCTGCCGGTGGTGCCACCGCCCGGCGCGCTGGCGATCAATGTCGGCGACATGCTGCAACGGCTGACCAACCATCTGCTGCCGTCGACCAGCCACCGCGTGGTCAACCCGCCGCCGGAGCGGCGCGGCCATTCGCGCTATTCCATGCCCTTCTTCCTGCACCTGCGCCCCGATTTCATGATCGACGCGCTGCCGCAATGCGTGAACGAGGAGAATCCACGCCGCGATCCGCCGATCAGCGCGCATGATTATCTGACCGAGCGGCTGATCGAGATCGGGCTGATCAAGAAAGGCTGACGTCGTTCGCTTAGAACCCAGTCGAGAAGCAGGTAAAGGAGCGCTTCCCGTTTCTCGACAGGCTCGAAACGAGCGACGGTTGGCGCGTTACTTCCGGCCGCGGCCCAGGGTGATGCCGATTTCCTCGCCGCGTTCGGACAAAGCGAGCTTCACGATCTTCACCTCGACATGGCTGACCTTGTCGTCCTGTAGAAAGATGGTGTCGATGATATGGTCTGCCACCGCTTCGATCAGCGTGAAGTGCATGCCTTCGGGCAGCGCGGTCGAGGCGGCGTGCTTGAGGTCCATATAGTTTTTGGATTGGCCAAGCGCCGTGTCCGGCTCGTAATGATCGGCGATTCGCAGGCGGGCGCGGATGGAGATGCGCAGCGGCTGGGGGAGATGCGTCTCCTCCGAATAAATGCCGGTCAGCACGTCGACATGGAGGTTGTTGACCTCCAGCGTCAGAAAATCGTCAAATCCAGTCTGCATAACTCGCCAACTCAGACCCGTTCCGTGCCGTGCGGGCGGGCCAATTTAATCTTTCATTTTACAAAGCGGGCGCTAAAGCCCCGCTTCCGGCGCTGCCCCATGCGCCATTGATGGCGGATCGGCAAGACGTGTCTCACATTGTTCCCCTGGACAGCCAGCCCGATGCGGCGATCGAGCAACTGCTCGACGCGGCGTTCGGCGCCGACCGGCACGGACGCACGGCCTATCGCATCCGCGACGGTATGCCCTGGTTGCCCGCCCTCTCCTTCGCCACCGTCGATGCCCAAGGCGCGCTGATCGGGTCGCTGCAAAGCTGGCCCGTGGCGCTGACGGATGAGGATGGCGCGCAAATCCCGCTGATCATGGTGGGGCCGGTGGCGGTCGATCCTGCGCATCAGTTTGGCGGTCATGGCCGGGCGATGATGGACGCGGTGGTCGCCGCCGCGCGCGCGCAGGGCAGCGAGCCGCTGATGATGATCGGCGATCCCGAATATTATGGCCGTTTCTGGGGCTTTGTCGCGGACGGCACGGCAGGCTGGGACGCGCCCGGCCCGTTCGAGCCGCGCCGGTTGCTGGCGCTGTCGATCGATGGTCGTCCCGTCGGCGGAAGCGGGATGCTCGGTCCCAGAATCGCCGTCGCGGCCTGATTTACCCTTTGCCTTCGGGCGAGAGGCTCCTATCTCCGCCCCATGCCGATGGAGCCCCTGCCCGACCTGTCCACCCTCTCGCTTGCCGATATCGCGCGGCTGGCTGCCGAAAAACGCCTGCCGCCGGTCGAGAAGTGGAATCCCGACCATTGCGGCGACAGCGAGATGCGGATCGCGCGCGACGGCACCTGGTTTCATCAGGGATCGCCGATCGGCCGGGAAACGATGGTGCGGCTCTTCTCCTCCATATTGCGGCGCGAGCCGGACGGCAGCCATGTGCTGGTGACGCCGGTCGAGAAGCTGGACATCGCGGTCGAGGATGCGCCCTTCGTTGCGGTCGAACTGAAGAGCGAAGGCGAAGGCCGGGGCCGCACCCTCGCCTTCCGCATCAAAAATGGCGACATCGTGACCGCCGGGCCGGACCATGGGCTGTGCCTGCGCGAGACGCCGGATGGGCCGCATCCCTATCTGCATGTGCGCGGCGGAATGGAGGCGCTGGTGGCGCGCAGCGTCTATTATGAGCTGATGAACCTGGCGCTGGAAGAAGACGCCGAGCGCATCGGCCTGTGGAGCGACGGCGCCTTCTTCCCGCTGGACGGGGCGGCATGACGCTGGCGCAGCGGTTGCGCGCCGCGCTGGAAGAAGGGCACAGGCGCGAAGATCTGGCGCCCGACGATATGCGCGATCCGCGGATCGACGGGGAGATTGCGCTGGCGCCCGCGGCCGTGCTGGTGGCGATCACCGACCGGGCGGAACCCGGCCTGATCCTGACCGAGCGATCGTCGCGCCTGCGCAAACATGCGGGCCAGATCGCCTTTCCGGGCGGCCGGGTGGATGCGGGCGACGCCGACGAGATCGCCGGGGCGCTGCGCGAGGCGCAGGAGGAAATCGCGTTGCCGCCCGACCGGGTGCAGGTGATCGGGACGTCCGATCGCTACCACACTTTTACCGGCTTCGACATTATCCCGGTGCTGGGCGTCATTCCGCCCGACCTGCCGCTGCGCGCACAGGAAAGCGAGGTCGCCGACTGGTTCGAACTGCCGCTCGCTTATGCGCTCGATCCCGCGCGCCGGGTGCGCCATGCGATGGAATATGAGGGCAGGCAGCGTCATTATTACGAGATATATTGGGAAGGCCGCCGCATCTGGGGGATTACCGCCGCCATTCTCGCCAACCTCTCGCGCAGGCTGGGCCATGACCATATACCTGCCTGATGCCGAATGGCGCCATCGCCCCGGTCTGGACGGCCTGTTCACCGCGCTGGAGGCGGCGGAGGGCAAGGCGCGTTTCGTCGGCGGCGCGGTGCGCGACGGGCTGCTGGGCCTGCCGGTCAATGATCTGGACATTGCCACGACGCTGGCCCCGCAGGACGTGGTCGATCGGCTGAAGCGCGCGGGGATCAAGACGGTGCCGACCGGGATCGACCATGGCACCATCACCGCCGTCCTGCCCGACGGGCCGGTCGAAATCACCACGCTGCGCCGCGACGTCAGCACGGACGGGCGGCGCGCCACCATCGCCTATACGGACGACTGGCGCGAGGATGCGGCGCGGCGGGATTTCACGATCAACGCCCTTTACGCCGATCCGTTGACCGGCGCGATCAGCGATTATTTCGGCGGGATCGCAGATCTGGAGGCGCGGCGCCTGCGCTTCATCGGCGATGCATCGGCGCGGATCGCCGAAGACCATCTGCGCATCCTGCGCTATTTCCGCTTCCTGGCGCGCTATGGCGACAACGAGTTGGACAGTATCGCCTATGATGCGTGCGTCGCCGCAGCCAACAGCCTGATGGCGCTGTCACGCGAGCGGATCGCGGACGAATTGTTGAAATTACTGGGTGTCGCTTCGCCGATCCATGCGCTGAGCCTGATGGTGGAGGGCGGCATATTGCGCACGGTGCTGCCGGAAGTGGATGCGGCCGGGATCGCGCGTATGGATCGGCTGATGGCGCGGGAGGCGGAGGCCGGGATCGGCGCGTCCGCGTTGCGGCGCCTGGCTGCGCTATTGCCGGCTGATGCGGCGCTGGCCGATTCGGTGGGTGCGCGGTTGAAGCTGTCGAACAAGGCGCGCAAGCGGCTGGTCTTGGCATTGGAGCAGGCGGCGGGGATCGAACGTCCGCGCGCGCTCGCTCATCGGATCGGCGTCGAAGGCGCAACCGATCGGATGCTGCTCGACCCTGACAGGCCGCTGGCGACGCTTGAACAGTTGCGGGACTGGACCCCGCCCGCTCTGCCGATCGGCGGCGGAGCGCTGATCGCGCGCGGCCTGACGCCCGGCCCGGATGTGGCCAAGGCGTTGCGTGCGGTGCAGGACCAATGGGTGGCGGAAGATTTCCCCGATTCGAACCGCGTCGCGGGGATCGCGGATCAGATCGTCTCGAAATTCCAGCGGGCGCGCCAATAGTCGAAGGCTTCCGCTTCGGGCATCGGCTTGGCGAAATGATAGCCCTGCCCCTGCCAGCAGCCCATCTGCTGGAGCGCATGGGCCAACGCCTGCGTCTCGATCCCCTCGGCGGTAACCTTGAGATTGAGCGATTCAGCGAGTGACAGGATCGTGCGGACGATCACCGCCTTGTCATGATCCTCCAGCATCGTGGACACGAAGCTGCGATCGATCTTCAATATGTCGATCGGCAGGCTGTGCAGGCTGGCGAGGTTGGAGAAGCCGGTGCCGAAGTCGTCCATCGCGATCGGCATCTGCAAACCTTTCAGCGCGACGAGCAGCTTCCGCGCCTTGTCAGGATCGGCGATGATCGCGCTTTCGGTGAGTTCGGCGGTCAATCGGTGGCCGGCGATCCCAGCATAGCGCAAAGCCTCCTCGAACATGGAAGCGACGTCGTCGCGCGCCATCTGGATCGGGGAAAGATTGACGTTAACGCCCACGGGCAGCGGCTGGCCGAATTTCGCGTCCCAGCGCGACAGCGCCTGGGCCGCCTCATAGGCCGCCCAGCGACCCAGCGGGGTGATAAGGCCGCTTTCTTCCGCAACCGCGATGAATTCGACAGGGGGAACATGACCCAGTTCCTCGTCATGCCAGCGGGCGAGCGCCTCGAAGCCAGTGACCTCACCAGTTTGAAGATGGATGAGCGGTTGAAAAGCGAGGGTCAGCCCGCCTTGGGCCAATGCTTCGCGCAGACGGCTTTCGATAGAAAATCGCCGCTGCGCCTCCTTGAGCACGCCATTGCGGTATATCTCGACTTTGCCGCTGCGTTTGGCGATCTTTACCGCCGCCTGCGCCTTGCGAACGACATCGTCGGGATCATCGTCCAGATTGAGCGAGAGAGCGCAGCCGATTGCGCAATCGACGCGGATTTGAAGATCGCTGAGGCGGATCGGCGAGCTGAGCGCCTCCTTGATCCTCTGAACGATATGAAGAGCGTCTGATAAGCCATTGTTTAAGCGTGCAAATATAGCAAAATCATTGCCGCCGATACGGGCCAGCACGTCGCCTTGGCGCAAGCTGGATTTCAGGCGCTTGGCGACGGTGATCAGCAGTTCGTCGCCCGCCATCGGACCAAGGGATTCATTGACTCGGCTGAAGCGACTGAGATCGATCGCGATGATGCCGAACTGGGCCTTGTCAGGCCAGACCGTATTGGCCAGACGATCGTCAATCTCTTCACCAAATCCCGTGCGATTGGGCAGCGCGGTCAAGCCATCCGACAGCAGTTCCCGACGGAGATTTTTTTCGATCGTCCGTTCGCCGGTCCGGTCGGTGGCGGTGAAGAGATAATGTTCGGGGCGCCCGTCGGCCGCGGGCAGGCGACCGATGGTGCACATGAAATATTCCGGCCCAAGTTTGCCGTCGCGACGCAATTCGAAACTGTCCGAATCGCGTCCAGACCGGATAAAATTGCTGGCACGCTCGCGCCATGCCGCGGCGACGCTGGCGGCAGCTTCACCTCGTTCGGCTTGTAACCTGGAAGCCTGCGTAAAACGCGCATTTCCGCGCATAAGGTTTAGACTATTGTTTTCGAATGAGAATACAGCTGCAAGCTGGGGGAGAGCCTCCAGCCATTGCGCCATGCCGATGGCGTGTTCAGGATGCGGGGCATCGTCCCCCCCCAAGGGGGAGGCGCTGGCCTTTTTGACCGGCAAACTGCGCACCGACGTCGATTCCATACCCCCGCTGTATCGAGAAGGAGTAAATTTTCGGGAAACGCTGACCGCCGCAATGGACAAAGTTGGACTAACGGCGAAATCGCTGAAATCAGAAGCGATTATCGCGCGGGAAACCCGTCGGCGGCATTCGCCCGGCCGCGCCACGCGCAACCTTCCATGGCATCATGTCGCTTTCCGTCCGGGTGCGGCCCGATTCGCCGCCCATGGTCCAGCTAAGCCCGTCGGAAAGGCGGAAGGCGATCGCGTCGGACAGGCCGCCGTCGCGGTAGCGCTGCATCTGTACGCCCTGCCCGCGTGTCATTTTCGGCATTTCCGTCAAGGGGAAGACGAGCAGCTTGCGGTTCTCACCGATCACGGCGATGCTGTCGGCCTCCGCCGGGATCGGCCGGATGATGCTCAGCTTCGCGCCGGCGCGGACGTTGACCACCTGCTTACCCTTGCGGGTTTCGGCAATCAGTTCGGCTGTCGCCGCGACGAAACCCCGGCCGTCGGATGAGGCCAGAAGCAGATCCGTGCCAGCGCGCGCCGGCATGAAAGCGACGATCGCGCCTTCATTGTCCATGTCGATCAGCGAGCGCACCGGATCGCCAAAGCCGCGACCGCCCGGCAGCTTGTCCGACGCCAGCGTGTAGATGCGGCCGGTGGAGGTCGCCAGCAGCAGTTTGTCGGTGGTGTAGGCGTGGAACGCATATTGCGGACCGTCGCCTTCCTTGAATTTCAGCGTGTCGGCGGCGGCGAGATCGCGATGGCCGCTCATCGCCCTGATCCAGCCGCGTTCGGACAAGATCACCGTGATCGGCTCCTTTTCTATCATCGCCTCCAGCGGGATTTCCCGCGCCGGGGCGGCTTCCTCGACCAGGGTGCGGCGGCGGCCAAGGTCGGTTTCGGGGCCGTAGCGCTTGCGCAGCGCGGCGAGGTCGCGCTTCAGGCGGGTGCGCTGGCGGGCCGGGCTTTCGACCAGCTTTTCCAGTTCCTCCTTCTCCTTGACCAGTTCGGCATGTTCGCGCCGCAGCTCCATCTCCTCCAGCTTGCGCAAAGAGCGCAGCCGCATGTTGAGGATGGCCTCGACCTGACGATCGTTGAGCGCGAATTCGTCCATCATCACCGCCTTGGGCTCATCTTCCGTGCGGATGATCTCGATCACCCGGTCGAGGTTGAGATAGGCGATGATATAGCCGTCGAGCAGTTCCAGCCGGCCGGCGATCTTTTCCAGCCGATGCCGGGCGCGGCGGACCAGAACGTCGATCTGGTGCTTGAGCCATTCGATCAGCAGCGGGCGCAGGCCCAGCACGCGCGGCGTCCGGGTGGCGTCGAGGACATTGAGGTTCAGCGGGAAACGATTTTCCAGATCGGTCAGCCGGAACAAGCTGTCCATCAGCATCTGCGGATCGACGGTGCGCGCGCGCGGTTCGATGACGATGCGGATTTCCGTATCGCTCTCGTCGCGAACGTCAGCCAGGATCGGCAGCTTGCGGTCGTTGATGATCCCCGCAATCTGTTCGATCAGTTTGGATTTCTGCACCTGATAGGGAATTTCGGTGACGACCGCGATCCAGGTGCCTCGTCCGCCCTCTTCCTTGTGCCAGCGCGCCCGCGTACGGAAAGCGCCGCGCCCGGTGACATAGGCTTCGGAGATGATCGACGGGCTGTCCACCAGGACACCGCCGGTCGGAAAATCCGGCCCCTTCACCACCGCCATCAAGGCGGCATGATCGGTGTCGGGATCGTCGATCAGCAGGCCGGCCGCGTCGATCAGTTCGGTGACATTATGCGGCGGGATGCTGGTCGCCATGCCGACCGCAATGCCGGTCGCGCCGTTGGCGAGCAGATTGGGGAACAGGCCGGGAAAGACCTCCGGCTCCTCATCCTCACCATTATAGGTGGGTCGATAATCGACCGTGCCTTCGTCCAGGCCCGCCATCAGATCGGCGGCGGCCTGTGTCAGGCGCGCTTCGGTGTAACGCATGGCCGCGGCGTTATCGCCGTCGATGTTGCCGAAATTGCCCTGCCCGTCGACCAGCGGCGTGCGCAGCGAGAATTCCTGCGCCAGCCGCACCATGGCGTCATAGACCGACTGGTCGCCATGGGGGTGATATTTACCGATGACGTCGCCCACGACGCGGGCGCATTTCTTGTAACTTGTGGTGTTCCGCGCCGGGTTGGCGACCAGCACGTCCGGGGACGCGCCGCCCGGCTCCATCTTGAGCAGGCGCATCGCCCAGAGCAGGCGGCGATGCACGGGTTTCAGGCCATCGCGCAGGTCGGGCAACGACCGGGCGGTGATGGTCGACAACGCATAGACGAGATAGCGCTGCGAAAGCGCATCGTCGAACGGGTGATCCTTGATGGCGTCGAACGGGTCGCGAAAATCAGTCATCGCAGGTCGGATAGCAGGACGGGCACGAAACGGAAACGGATTTGGTCAGAAGCCGGCGATCAGCATATCGAGGGCCTTGGATATCTCATAATCCTGATCCCGCAGCGACAGCACGACCTTCCCCAGCGACCGCGCAGGCACCGCGCCGGAAAATTGCGTCATCATAACCAGTCGATGCCCATCGACATTAAATTGCGGATTGAGGCGCGCCATCGGCGTTCCGACATCGTCGAGCGGGACCAACGGCACCACGAAACGGGTGGTCAGATGGTCCAGCAAGTCGGTTTGGCAGTCCAGGACGTAGACACCATCGGGCAGGCGATGGACGCAAAAGCGCGCCATTAGAATTGCCGGTATTTTTCGAGCGGCAACCCATGTTTTTCGACATAGGCATTGGAGGCGGCGATGCCAGCAGCATTGTCTTTCTTCCAGCGCCGTCCGCGTTCCAATCCAATCTCCCTGCGCAAGGCATCTTCGCATGCACGGGACAGATTGATACCCAGTTCCTTGGCATCCGCCACAAGATCAACATCCAGTGAAAGGTTGGTCGCCTTGCGCGTGGCGATCCGTTCATGCTTGGTCATGATCGACTCCTGCATCTCATGTGCGCATGAATATACGCATGGGCTATCAATGCGGCAAGTATCGCCCTTCGGGATCGGCGGCGATCTCGGCCGCAAATTCCGCCACGATCCAGTCGCGGAAGGCCTTCACCTTGGGCGTGTTGCGGGCATGAGGCGGATAGACCACCCAATAGCTGGCGATTTCCCGGACATAGGAGGGCACGGCTTCGACCAGCAGGCCGGACTCGATCTCCATCTTCCACAGGAAATGGTTGAGGATGGCGACGCCTTGCCCGCCGATCGCGGCGCGCCCCTCCATCACCTGGCTATCTAGGGCGATGCCGGGCGGGCCGGCGGCGGGATCGGCCTTCACCGCCATCGCGGCGAACCATTCATGCCACCACATGTCATCAGACGACAGGCGCGGCAGGGCATGGAGCGCCTGCGCATCGGCGATCGGGCCGTGCCGGTCCAGCCATGCCGGGCTGCACATCGGTACGAGGCGGTTGTGGGTCAGCAATGTCGCCTCCAGCCCCGGCCATTGCCCCTTCCCGCCCCGGATCGCCAGATCCACGCCGTCGCGGGCGAGATCAACGACGCTGTCCTCCGCCTGGATGCGCACGGCGAGGTGCGGATGGCGCATCTGAAAGGCGCCGATCTTGGGCGCCAACCACAAATGCGCAAAGCTGTTGGTGCAACTGATCGTCAGCACGGCAGAATGATCCTGTGTCAGGGCAACAAAGCCCTGGCGCATCTGGTCGAAGGCGCGGGTCAGGATGGGCGCGATGTCCCGCCCCTTGTCGGTCAGTACGACCTTGCGCCCGATACGCTGGAACAGGCTGAGCCCCAGCCGCTCCTCCAACAACTTCACCTGATAGCTGACCGCGGCTTGCGTCATGCCGAGTTCCTGGGCAGCAGCGGTGAAATTTTCCAAGCGGGCCGCAGCCTCGAACACGCGGATGGCCGATAGGGGCGGCAGGATCGACATAGGTTTATCAATAAGCTGAGCTTATCTAATGCGTCCAGCCTTTTGTTGGCGATACTGACGTCAATCAGGCAGAGGCAAAGGCGCGGATGGTCTTTTCGATCCACCTCCCGCTTTCAGGAAAGGACGGCATCATGCGTGACGAATATGACGACCGGCTGCGGCTTGACGGCCGCGCGCAGATCAACAACGGCATCGACCGGCTATTGGCCAGGATCATGCAGGCGTTCCGGGTTCTCCATACAATTCATTGGTCCTCCCCCTGGGCCGTCCATGAGCGCCGATGCCGTAACTGAGCCGCAGTCGGGAAAATCGACCGGCGGTGACAAATCGGGGGTTGCGGTTTCGGGCAGGGACGCCACTTTGCGCCCGTGTCCGAATCCGCATTTGCCCCCCCGTCCGCCCTTCCTGCTCCACCCACCACGTTGCTGGACGGCGCGGCGCTGTTCCTCGATTTCGACGGAACGCTGGCGCCGCTGGCCGAAACGCCCGACGCGGTGGATGTCGGTGACGACCTGCTCTTGCTGCTGGCCCGGTTGCGCGATCAGCTGGGGGGGCGGCTGGCGATCATCAGCGGCCGATCGATCGCGACCCTGCGCGAACTGGGCTTTGGCGATTTCCTGCTGTCGGGCACCCATGGGCTGGAGTTCGCCCGGCCCGGCGCGGCGGTGGACGCCCCGCCCCGCCTGCCCGCGATCGATGCGGTGGAGGCCGCCTTCAACACCTTTGTCGAGGACAAGCCGGGCCTTCTGGTCGAACGCAAATCCATCAGCGTGGGCCTGCATTTCCGTGGCGCGCCACAATGGGGCGAGGAGGCGGGTCGGTTGGCGAATATCCTGGCGGATGAGCATGGGCTGGCGCTGCAACGGGGCAAAATGTTGTATGAATTACGCCCCGGCGGCGCGGACAAGGGCAGCGCGCTGATTGCGCTGATGCAAACCGCGCCGATGGCGGGCGGCGTGCCGGTCTTCATCGGCGACGACGTCACCGACGAGGAAGGCTTCGCCGCCGCCGCCGAATTGGGCGGCGCCGGCATATTGGTCGGGGCGCCGCGCGCGACATTGGCTGTATTCTCTCTGGAACAGGTTGCCGCCGTCAGGCATTATCTGGCCGAGGGGGTCGCCGGATAGATTTTCGGCGTCCCTTGTCGTGAGCAACGAAAGGGGCAGACCGATCCAAGCACCACAGCAAGCCATCTTGGGCCAATCGGTTCCGGGCGAATCCATACTGGCCGGAAGCGAGCGCTCGCTCGATCTTTGGCCGATCGGCAATTGCCAGGCCTCCGCGCTGATCGACCGCATGGGACGTATGGTGTGGGCCTGCGTCCCGCGTGTGGACGGCGATCCGGTCTTTTCCGCCTTGCTGGACAATAAACCATGGGACGATGCGCAGGCCGGCGGCTTCTGGGCGATCGAACTGGAAAATTGCGTCACGGTCGAGCAGCATTATATCCGCAACACCCCGATATTGGTGACCCGCCAGAGCGATGCGCAGGGCAATGCGATCGAGATCATCGATTTCTGTCCACGGCACAAGCATAAGGGCCGCATGTACCGCCCGGTAGGGTTCATCCGCATCGTCCGGCCGGTAGCTGGTTCCCCCCGCATTCGCGTAAAATTGCGTCCGACAACGGGTTGGGGCGCCGACAAGGTGCCGGTCAGCTATGGTTCCAACCATATCCGGATGATCCTGTCCTATATGGCGATGCGCATATCGACCAATGCGCCGATCGGCCTGATCGCGCAGGAAAGCTGGTTCCGGCTGGAGCAGGATGCGCATTTCTTCATGGGACCGGACGAGGGCTTTTCCGATGCGCTGCGTCCGGCGATCGAGCGAATGCTGGACGACACCATCAACGAATGGCAGCTGTGGGTCCGCGGCCTCGCTATCCCAGCCGAATGGCAGGAAGCCGTGATCCGCTCCGCCATCACGCTCAAGCTATGCCAGCATGAGGAAACCGGCGCGATCGTCGCCGCGCTGACCACCTCCATCCCCGAACATGCGAACAGCGGGCGTAATTGGGACTATCGTTACTGCTGGGTCCGCGACGCTTATTATACGGTGGAGGCGCTCAACCGACTGGGCGCGCTCGACGTGATGGAATCCTATCTCGTCTATCTGCGCAACATCGTCGATGGCGCGCGTGGCGGGCATATCCAGCCGCTTTACGACGTCCGCGGCAATGCGACGCTGACCGAATGGGAGGCCGAGCAACTGCCCGGCTATCGCGGCATGGGGCCAGTGCGCGTGGGCAATGCCGCCTATGAACAGATTCAACATGACGCCTATGGCCAGATCGTGCTGTCGTCGGTGCAGGGTTTCATCGACCAGCGGTTGCTGCGCATGGCCGGCCATGCCGATTTCGAGGCGCTGGAGGCGGTGGGCGAACGGGCGTGGGCAGTGTACGACCAGCCCGACGCCGGCCTGTGGGAATTGCGCACCCGCGCCCATGTCCACAGCTATAGCGCGGTAATGTGCTGGGCGGCGTGCGATCGGCTGGCCCATGCCGCCACCGCGCTCGACCTGCCGGTGCGGGCCATCCACTGGCAGAACCGTGCGGACACGATGAAGGCGCGCATCCTGGAGGCTGCCTGGCGCACCGACAGCAAGGCGATCTCCGCCAATTTCGAGGATGATTCGCGCGATGCGTCGCTGCTGCAACTGCTCGACCTGCGGTTCCTGACGGCCGACGATCCGATGTTCATCGGTACGCTGGCGGCGCTTGAAACCGACCTGCGGCGCGGCAACGACATGCTGCGATACAGCGCGCCCGACGATTTCGGCGAGCCGGTCACGGCATTCAACGTCTGCACATTCTGGCTGATCGAGGCGCTGCACCGCACCGGCCGGACCGAAGAGGCCCGCGCCTTGTTCGAAGAGATGTTGTCTCGCCGCACGGCCGCTGGCCTGCTGTCCGAAGATATAGACCCTGCAACCGGGGAATTGTGGGGCAATTATCCCCAGACTTACTCATTGGTCGGCATCATCAATTGCGCCGTCTTGCTGAGCAAACCATGGAGCGCGATGCGATGAGCCGCCTTATCGTCATATCGAACAGGGTCAGTCGCCCCAGCAAGTCGGGCAACCAGGGGGGCCTTGCCGTCGCCCTGTCGCAAGCCTTGCGGGAGAGCCGGGGCATCTGGGTCGGCTGGTCGGGCGAGGTCACCGACAATTTCACCGGCCATATCGGCTTTGCCGAAGATGAGGGGGTCAAGACCGCGACGATCGACCTGGAAGAACAGGATATCGACGAATATTATAATGGATATGCCAACAAGACGCTGTGGCCGCTATTCCATTTCCGCATCGACCTGGCCGAATATGCCCGTGATTTCGAAGGCGGCTATAATCGCGTCAACAAGCGCTTCGCGGAAACCGCCAGCCCGCTGATCGAACCCGAAGACGTGATCTGGGTCCATGACTATCATATGATCCCGCTGGGCCAGATGCTGCGCGACAAGGGGCTGAAGAACCGCATGGGCTTCTTCCTCCACATTCCCTGGCCCCCGACCCGGCTGCTGGTGTCGCTGCCCCATCACAGCAAGCTGGTCAGCACGCTGTTCGCCTATGACGTCATCGGTTTCCATACCGAGGAATGGCTCGAATCCTTCCGTCATTATGTCGAGCGGGAAATGGGCGGCAGCGTCGATGGCGATTTCGTCACCGTAGGCGATCGCACCATCCAGGCGGTCGCCTGCCCGATCGGCATTAATGCAAAGGAGTTTGCCGAGGCCGCCGAGAGCGACGAGGCGCAGGACATGCTGAGCCTGGTTCGCGCGTCGTTGCAGGACCGCTCGATGATCGTCGGGGTCGATCGGCTGGATTACAGCAAGGGGCTGGAGGAGCGGTTCAACGGCTATGCCCGCTTCCTGAAGGATCATCCCGAACATCATCGCAAGCTGCTGCTGACCCAGATCGCCCCGCCCTCGCGCGGCGAGGTGGAAAGCTACCAGCAGATCCGTGCGACGCTCGATTCCCTCGCAGGACGGATCAACGGCGAATATAGCGACGTCGACTGGACCCCGATCCGCTACGTCAACCAGGGCTATCCGCGCGACAAGCTGGCCGGCATCTATCGCGCCGCAAAGATCGGGCTGGTAACGCCGCTGCGCGACGGCATGAACCTGGTCGCGAAGGAATATGTCGCGGCCCAGGACCCCGAAGATCCCGGTGTGCTGATCCTGTCCCGCTTTGCCGGGGCGGCGATGCAGCTCAAGGACGCGCTGCTCATCAACCCCTATAGCCCGGAGGAGATGTCCGACGCGATCCTGCGCGCGCTGGCCATGCCGCTTGACGAGCGCAAGCGGCGCTGGCGGGCGATGATGGATAGTGTCGAGGGACAGGACATCAGCTGGTGGCGGCAATGTTTCACCGGCCGGCTGATGGCGGTGGATCGCGAAACGGGACGGGTTGAGCCGGAGCCGACGGCGGGGTAACGCAGTCGCCGATGATGGAGGATGACGATGAAGCCCGCGGCCTGATCGCCGCCATGCGCGCCCGATCGGGCGTCATTATCGCCGCCGTGGGCATGGTGGCGTGGGGCGCCTTGCTGTGGGCCATGTTCGGGGATGTGCTGTAGGCGGATTTCCGCTTGAGCATCGTTGAACATCGGGCAGACTTGTCAGCGGGCCATGCCGGCCCGGAAAGGCGCCCATGTTCGATCGTCGCAGTTTCCTCGGTTCCGCTACCGCCGCCTCCATGGCCTCTCCCGCCGCAGCGCAGGCGCTCAAGGCCGTGCCCCTGCCCGCTGCCGACCTCCATGGCCGGGATGAGGACGCTTATTGGAAGGCGCTCCGCGCACAATTCCTGATCCCTGCCGATGTCGTGAACCTGAATGTCGGGACGGTCGGCTCCTCGCCCCGCCCCGTCCTCAAGGCGATTTTCGACGGGTTCGAAACGACCGAGCAGATGACGCAGGCCGGATCGGAGGATTATCCGATCTGGGGCTATGGATCGTGGGAGGCCTATCGCAAGCCGTTCGCCGACTTCATGGGCGCGCATGTCGACCAAATGGCGATCCTGCGCAACTGCACCGAAGCGAACAGCTATGTCGCCAACGGCTTCGACATGAAGGCCGGCGACGAAGTGCTGATGAGCGACGAGGAACATGGGTCAGGCGAAATGCCCTGGATGCTGCGCCACCGCCGCTATGGCGTGGTGGTGAAAAAGTTCGCCATGCCCAAACCGCCCAAGGACGCGGCGGCGATATTGAACCGGATCAACGATGCGATCACCCCGCGCACGAAAATCATCTTCGTCAGCCATATCAGCACGGCGACGGGCGTCGTATTGCCGGCCAAGGAAATCGCCGCTCTGGCCCGGTCGAAGGGGATCGTGTCCGCCTTTGATGGCGCCCATGCGCCGGGTATGATCAAGGTCGATCTCAACGATATAGGCTGCGATCTTTACACGGGATCGATGCACAAATGGCTGTTCGCGACGAAGGGCACGGGTTTCCTCTACTTGCGCGACGAAAGCGTGATGGACCGGGTGTGGAATACGGTCGCCACGGGCGGCTATGACGATCCTACGCGCAAGGCGGACCGCTATATGCAGATCGGGTCGTCCTGCATCCCCACCTTGATGGGACTGAACGCCGCGATTGAATTGGCCACGAGCATCGGGATGGAGCGGATCGAGGCGCGCAATCGCCTGTTGGCCGACTATATCCATGGCCAGATGGTGAAGCGCGGGGCGGAAAGCTGGACCTCCCCCGATCCGGCGCTGCGCGGGGCGATCGCCACCGTCAACACACCGCCGGTGCAGCGGATGGAATTGCAGGAGTGGCTGTGGACCAACCACAAGATCCGCGTCCGCGGCGGCAACCCCAGCAAACTCAGGCTCGCGACGCCCTATTTCTTGAGCAAGGCGGACATCGACCGCTTCCTGGGACTGTTCGACGAATTTCGGAAGATGAAGGGGGCGTGATGCGCGCCGATGGAGAACGCATGGAATTGCACGCCTTGCGACTTTGCTCTATGGGCGGCCCAAGCAGCCCCGGCACCCGCTGATCCTCAACGATTCGCGATTGCCGGGGCGCAGTGTTTTATAAGACAAGTCAGGAACGCGCATGGCCCGTCGCCGCCAGATTTACGAAGGCAAGGCAAAGATCCTTTACGAAGGTCCTGAGCCAGGTACGATCATCCAATATTTCAAGGATGACGCTACGGCCTTCAATGCCCAGAAAAAGGGCACGATTTCGGGCAAGGGCGTGCTGAACAACCGGATTTCCGAGCATATCTTCACCCTGCTCGGCCAGATCGGCGTGCCGACCCACTTCATCCGCCGCCTCAACATGCGCGAACAGCTGGTCCGCCAGGTCGAGATCATCCCGATCGAGGTCGTGGTGCGCAACGTCGCCGCCGGATCGCTCAGCAAGAAGCTGGGCATCGAGGAAGGCACGCAGTTGCCCCGCACGCTGATCGAATATTGCTACAAGGACGATGCGCTGGGCGACCCGCTGATCTCCGAAGAGCATATCGCCTGCTTCGGCTGGGCGACGCAGGACGAGATGCACGACATCGCCGACATGGCGATCCGCATCAACGATTTCATGTGCGGCCTGTTCGCCGGCATCGGTATCCGCCTGGTCGATTTCAAGCTGGAATTCGGTCGCCTCTATGACGGCGAATATAGCCGCGTCATCCTGGCCGACGAGATCAGCCCGGACGGCTGCCGCCTGTGGGACATGGCGACCAACGAGAAGCTGGACAAGGATCGCTTCCGCCGCGATCTGGGCGGCGAAGTCGAAGCCTATCAGGAGGTTGCGCGCCGTCTTGGCCTGCTGCCCGAAGGACTGGACACCACTGTGCTCGACCTCGACACCCATCGCAAGAAGCGCGAGAAGGAAGAAGGCTGATCCTTCGATCAGAACGGACAAACCCGGCGAAGGCATCAGGCTTTCGTCGGGTTTTTCATGTCAGGCGATCAGCGCGTCGGCCATCAGCTTGATGCCCAGCAGCACCATCAGCGCGTAGATGAGCGTGTAGAAGCGCGCCGGATCGACCCGTCGCACCAGCGCCACACCGGCGAAGGTCGACAGGATCGCCACTGGCGCCAGCATCGCCGTCGCCATCAGATTGGCGTGGGTGAACTGCCCCAGCGCGGCATAGGCGGGCAGCTTCATCCAGTTCATCGCGGCGAAGGCGAGCGCGGTCGTCCCCACCAGCATGTCACGCGGCAGTTTTTTGGGCAGCACCCACATCTGGAAAGGGGGCGACCCGGCATGGGCGATATGGCTGGTGAAGCCACTGCCGATGCCGAACAGGAAGCCGACCCAGCCGGGCGAATCCGACGGCAGCACCACAGCCTTGCCGCGCTCGATCCACAGGCGTTGCAAGCCGAACAGCACGGAGATGGCGCCGAGCACGCCCAGCACTGCGGTTTCCGACACCTGCGCCGCGAACAGATAGCCAAGGCCGATGCCGACCGCGGCGCCCGGCAGCATGACCTTGAGGATGCCGCCGTCCCAGCTATGCCGATAGACCCATACGCTGACGACGTCCTGCAGGATCAGGATCGGCAACAGGATGGCCGCTCCGCGCACCGGATCGACGGCGAGCGCCATCACCGGCATGGCCAGCGCGCCGATCCCGGCGAAACCGCCCTTGGCTAGGCCCGCAAGGACGACGGCGATGATGGCGCATATATAATAGAGGGTGTCAGTGTTCATGCCCGCCGCTTAGGCGATGCGCGCGGGGATGAGAATGGAGATTTTCTGCGATCAATTATTGGCGCGATAGCCGATCAGCAAACCGAAACAAAAGGTCGCGAGCAGCGCGAGTTGGACCTTGCCGTGCGGATCATCATATCCCACGATCTGCTGCCCCCATGCGAACAGCCCGACAAACATCGCCAGCGCCAGCCCGGACATCGTTCCGCACGTCCCCCAAAATCACGCAGTCACGGTAGCGCAATGGTCGCTAACAAAGTCATAATGGCTTGCCTACGCGCCGCGCCGCGCTTAGGGGGTGCGGCGAAGGTCGGCCGTGCGGAATCGCGCGGCGCCAGTCGATTCCAAGGAGTCCGCGTCCCATGAAAGCCCGCATCTTCGTCACTCTCAAGGGCGGTGTCCTCGATCCCCAGGGCAGGGCCATCCACCATGCGCTCGACGGGTTGGGCTTTGGCGGCGTCAATGACGTGCGCGCCGGCAAGCTGATCGAACTGGACCTGGCCGACGACACCAGCGACGAGGATATCGACGCCATGTGCCGCAAGCTGCTGGCCAACACAGTGATCGAAAACTACCGCGTCGAAAAGTCGTCTAAGGCATGAAGAGCGCCGTCATCGTCTTTCCGGGCAGCAATTGCGACCGCGACCTGGCGGTGGCGTTCGAGGCTGCGACCGGACAGAAGCCCGCCATGGTGTGGCACCGCGACACGGACCTGCCCGACGACATCGACCTGATCGGCGTGCCGGGCGGTTTTTCCTACGGCGATTATCTGCGGTCCGGCGCGATGGCGGCCCGTTCGCCGGTGATGCAGGCGGTGGCGAGGGCAGCGACACGCGGCGCTTTCGTGCTGGGCATCTGCAACGGCTTCCAGGTGCTGACCGAAAGCGGTCTGCTGCCCGGCGCGCTGCTGCGCAACGCCGGCGGCCATTTCGTGTGCCGCGACGTCGCGCTGACGGTCGAGAATGCTGAAAGCGCCTTCACCAGCCGCTATGCGGCGGGTGAAGCGATCCGCTATCCGGTGGCGCATCATGACGGCAATTATTTCGCCGACGATGCGACGCTTGACCGGTTGGAAGGCGATAGCCGCGTGGCGCTGCGCTACGCCGAAAGCGTCAACGGTTCGGCTCGCAACATCGCGGGCATCCTGAACGACAAGGGCAATGTGCTGGGCATGATGCCCCATCCAGAGCGCGTGATCGAGCCGGCGCATGGCGCGACCGACGGTAGGCGCCTGTTCCAGGGGCTGGTCGAGGGGTTGATGGCGCGGGCATAAGCCTGACGCTTCATTGCTGGACATGAAAACAGCGCCTTCTCGATCGGGAAGGCGCTGTTTTCATTCTCACACCGAACGAATGTAGGATTCACCCGCCGCGGTGATAATCATAATCCATCGCCCGGCCTTGCTGCTTGGTCAGGATGGCGCCGACGATCGCGCCGCCGCTGCGCCGCAAGCGTTCGACCGCCGCGCGCAGGCCGCCATGATGGTTGCGGCCCCATTCGACCACCAGCAGGCTGGCCTGCGCCTTGGCCGCCAACAGCGGCGCATCGCCAATTCCCAGGATCGGCGGGGCATCGATCAGCACCGTGTCGTAGCGGTCGCGCACCGCCGTGAGCAGGCCGTCCAGCGCCGGGGTCGACAGCAGTTCCGACGGATTGGGCGGCAGCGTGCCGCAAGGCAGCAGCGCCACGCCCGCGATACCGGTGTCCACGATCACATCCTGCGCCATAGCCTGACCGGTCAGCACTTCGCTGATGCCGCGCGCGGGGGACAGGCGGAACAGGCGATGCTGCACCGGACGGCGCATGTCGCCATCAATCACCAGCACCGACTTGCCCAGGCCCGCCAGCGCCAGCGCCAACGCATGGAGGGTCAGCGACTTGCCCTCCCCTTCTTGCGCGCTGGTGACCAAGATCGATCGCGGCAGACCGTCTGCCGACGCCAACAGCAGCGACGCGGCGATCGGGGTGAATATCTCCGCCGGCTGGGGATTATCGCCGGTAACCGGCACCGCGCCGAGCAAGGACAGCCCGACCCGTTCCGCCAACGTGTCGGCGGAGGTCACGGCGTCATCGAACATATGCCGTGCCGCGACCAGCAGCAGGCCCAACGCCAGCCCGCCGAGCGAGGCCAGCAGAAGGGTCACGCCTATCCGCGGTGAAAAGGGCCGCGTCGGCACCGCCGCACGATCGAGGG
This sequence comes from Sphingobium cupriresistens LL01, assembly GCF_001046645.1. Taxonomy (NCBI): domain Bacteria; kingdom Pseudomonadati; phylum Pseudomonadota; class Alphaproteobacteria; order Sphingomonadales; family Sphingobiaceae; genus Sphingobium; species Sphingobium cupriresistens. The sequence goes on along the minus strand of NZ_KQ130434.1, from coordinate 1,342,105 downwards.
GCTGGATGCGACCGGCTTGAAACCCCGCCTGCGACGCCATGTCGCGATAGCGCTGGAGCAGGCTGTCATGCAGCATTCGATAGGTATCGACCGAGCGTTCCATGATGCCCATCTGGACATCGCGGCCCTGCTCCACCTGCGCCTGCTGTTCGAGCTGCGCGATTTCCTTGGCGATCTGATCCTCGCCGCGCACCGCCACCTCATATTGTTCGCGCAGCGACGCCCGGATGGTGTTGGCCATGGAATCGGCCTGCTCATCCAGCGCCGCCAGCTTCGCCCGCGCTTCGCGCATTTCGGGATGGGCATCCTTACGAAACTGCCGTTCCTCGGCAACGGCCGCGCGGGCTTGCGCGCGATCGGCCATAATCTGCTGCATGGCCCCGTTGCCCAGCACTTCGGGCAGCGTGTCGGCGCTGGCGCGCCGCGCGCTTTCCCACCGTTTCTGCGCCGCGATACGATCGGCCGCAGCCTGCGCGCGGAAGGCGTTGAGCTGCGCCAGCCGCGTCGCCACCGACCCGTCGGGGGCGGCAGGCTTGACGGGTTTGCTCTCTTCGCCTGATTGGGCCGGCGTGCCGGTGCGCGTGGCATAGACAGCCATGTCGCGCTCGGCCCGCGCCAGATCGTTGCGCGCGCCGTCCAGTTCGCCCAGCAGGAAGCGGCGCGCCTGCACCCCGGATTCGAAGCCGCGCTTCAGGTCGGCGCGGATCAGGCTGTCCGCATAGCTGTTAGCCACGCGCGCCGAAAGCACCGGATCGGCGCTGACGAAGCTGATCCGCAGAACCCGCGACTTGCCGGGCAGTTCGACCTCCAGATTATCGCGCAGCAGCCGCACGACCATGTCCTGCTCCACCTGACGCTGCGACAAGGTGCCGACGCCCTCTGGCGGGCGGACCTCGTCCATGCCCTTGAAGAAGGTCGGCGTACCGACCAGCGACAGATCGCGCGCGACCTCCTCCGCCAGCGCCCGGCTGCGCAACACCTCCAATTCGGTCTGCATCAGCGTTTCGGTGTCGTTCGCCGATCCGGCGCGCTGGGCCGCGGCGGAACCGGCCGCGCCGGCAGGCACATCCTCCACCTCGACCGAGGCGGTGGCGCGATAATCAGGCGTAGAGGTGAGGATGAAGAGCGCGCCGGCCAACAGGCAGAGCGCCATGGTGACGAACAGGATGACGCGGTGGCGGCGCAGCACCAGCCAGCAGCGCTGCGCGGCGGCGGACAGGCGGGCGCTGAATCCTTCGCCGCCGTTATCCGCATCGTCACGCATCGGGAAAGCAGGAAGACCCATCAGTGATTTCCGTCCAGCGCGATAAAGCCGGTGGCGAGCGCAGGCATGGCCAGCAGCGCGCCGCCCACGATCGCCTTGGCGCGCGACAAGCCGACGATGACCATGTCGCCCGGCAGAATTTCAGGATCGGGCGCACGCCCCTTGCGAATGGCGGCCAGATCGAACAACGCGGCCCGCCGCTGGCCGTCCAACCGACGTATGACGACCACCTGATTGAGGCCGGCGAGCCGGGTCGGCCCCCTCGCCAGGGCGACGGCCTGTAACAGCGTCAGTCGCCCTTCGACCGGATAGAGGCCAGGTTCGCGCACTTCGCCATCCAATGTGACGCGGCGGCCCACGGCCTTTTTCACAAACAGGGTGACTTGCGGCGACACCAGATAGCGTTCCCCCAGGCGCCCGGCAATGACATCGCCCGCTTCGCTGGCGGTCAGACCCGCGACCGACACATCGCCGATCAGTGGCATACGGATCATGCCGGCCGCCGTGACCTGCGCGTCTTCCAGCGACAGGCCGGGTTCATGATACACTTGGATGCGCAGCACATCGTCTGGCGCGATACGATAATCCATTCCAATCGCTGGTGGCGGAGGGATCGCCACATAGGCGGCCTCGCCCCGTGGCGCATCCTCCACGGTCGCGCACGCCCCCAGCAGCCCGCAGGCCGCCAGCATCGCAATCGATCGGTTGATGCTGTTTCCGCGCTTCATCCGCGCTCCCGCCCCGTCCTAACCCAGATGAGGCCGGGGGTTAACGGCGCGGCACGATGATGGCAACCATGGACGGGACAGGCCGAAGGCGCCCGATGGCTGTCAGATGGCGAGGCGGTCGGGCGCGGGCTGCGCCAGGCGGCGCGGCTGATCGGGCCAGATGCCCCGCGTGTCATAGACAGCCTTGCCGGCGCGTTCATCGACGGGAACAGATTTGAACATGTCATGATCGACTAGAATGACGAAAACGCCACATTGTTCCAGTGCCGTATCGAGATCGATCAGGTCGGCCCCCGTTCCGGCGAATTCCATCGGCAATGCCTGAGCATAGGGTTCGACCAGCTTGATGCGGCGACCATAGCGCCGCGCCAGCCGCGCGGCGACCTTCACCGCCGGGCTTTCGCGGAAATCATCGATATTCGCCTTGAAGGCAAGGCCGAGGCAGGCGACGTCTTCGTCGGCGAAGGCGTCGATCATGTCCGACGCCTTGGCTATGACATAGTCGGTCTTGCCGTCATTCACTTCGCGTGCGGTGCGGATGATGCGGGCATTTTCCGGGTCGCCATGGACGATGAACCAGGGATCGACGGCGATGCAATGCCCGCCGACGCCTGGGCCTGGCGAGAGGATATTGACGCGCGGATGGCGGTTGGCGAGGCGGATCACCTCCCACACGTCGATGTCCACATTCTCCGCGATCACCGACAATTCGTTGGCGAAGGCGATGTTGACGTCGCGGAAGCTGTTTTCGACCAGCTTGACCATTTCGGCCGCGCGGGCGGTTGTGGTGATGCAGGCACCACGCACGAACTGGCGATAGAAGCCCAGCGCCTTGCGCGCGCAACGCGGCGTGATGCCGCCGATGCAGCGGTCGTTGTCGATCAGTTCGACCAGGATGCGACCTGGCAGCACGCGTTCCGGGCAATAGGCGATGGCGATGTCGCCCTGCGCGCCCTGCCCCGGCATTTTAAGGTCGGGACGAATGGCGCCGATCACGTCGCGCATCGCTTCGGTCGTGCCGACCGGAGACGTGGATTCGAGGATCACCGTATCGCCGGCCTTGAGCACCGGGGCGATCGTGCGCGCGGCTTTGAGCACATAGGAAATGTCGGGCGCGCGATCTTCCGACACGGGAGTCGGCACGGCGATGATGAAGACGTCGCTTTCCTCGACCTCCAGGCTGGCGCGCAGGTTGCCGCGAGCGACCACGCCTTGGACCAAGCCATCCAGATCGACTTCCTCGATATGGACGCGGCCGCTATTGACCGTTTCGACCACATGGGCGCTGACGTCGACCCCCACCACCTGCGCGCCGCCACGCGCGATCAGCGCGGCGGTCGGCAGGCCGATATAGCCAAGGCCAATGACGGAAACCTTCTGCTTTGCGTCGACAGGCATGAGGCGAACAATCCTTCAAACGGTGAATTCGCCCGCTTTTGTGCCCGGAAATGCTGAAGATTTCGGTAACGCTCCGGTCGCCGCCGTCTAACCTCTAGCGATAGCGCGGTAAAGGCTGGCGCGCCATGTGCATGGGCGAGCGGATGACCGGCGTGGTGATGATCTTGGTCTTCATCAAAGTACGGATGCGATCGGCGCCATCGGGATTGAGCAGCACGACGCGGGTGCCGCCCGACGTCAGCGGTTCGATGGTCGAAATGGCGATGGCGTGGCGGGCGCAGAGCGCGGTCACGTCGTCCAGCGGCGCGTTCAAATTAATGGCGCGGCTCATGCGGACGGCCTCGTCAGGCTCAGAATTGAGTGGGCGCGTATCGACAGGGTCATGAGACAGGCTCCTTGCATGGCAAGCGGGAGCGCGATTTGTCTCTCGGTCGTAGCGAATGCTTGCGGGCAGGTTTCGCGGCGATGCCGTCCGGTAGCAGATAGCCGCCACGACGTCGCCTTTTATTCCGCCATGGCGGCGCCCGCGCTGATCACCGCAGCGATTCGCGCCGCCGCCAGGCCGTCACCAAACGGATTATGCGCCCGTGCCATCGCCTGATAGGCGTCGTCATCATCCAGCAGCGCCAGCACCTCGCGCACGATGCGGTCGCGGTCGGCGCCCACCAGCCGGGCCGTCCCCGCCTCAATACCTTCGGGCCGCTCGGTCGTTTCGCGCATCACCAGCACCGGCTTGCCGAGCGAGGGCGCTTCTTCCTGCACGCCCCCGCTGTCGGTCAGCACCAGATGGCACATGTCGAGCAGGCGGACGAAATGGGGATAGTCGAGCGGTTCGATCATCGCGACATTGGGCAGGTCGCCCAATACGGCGTCCATCACCGGGCGGACATTGGGATTGGGGTGAACGGGGAAGATCACCGCGACGTCGGCGCGCGCGGCGATATCGGCTATTGACTGCGCGATCGCTTCCATCCCGCCGCCGAAATTCTCGCGCCTATGGCTGGTGACGGCGACGATTCGCTTGCCCGCGAAGCGCGCGGCCAGACCGTCCAGGCCGCTGGCCAGTCCCGGCTGCGCCAACAGCCGATCGCGGGTGGCGAGCAGCGCGTCGATCACGGTGTTGCCGGTGATATGAATGCTGGCGGCGTCCCGGCTTTCGTGCAGCAGCGCGTCGGCCGCGGCCTGGGTGGGCGCGAAGTTCATGTCGGCGATGCAGGCGACGACGCGGCGATTCACTTCCTCCGGCCAGGGATGATGAATATCGCCGCTGCGCAGGCCGGCCTCGACATGGGCGACCGGGATCTTGCGGTAATAGGCGGCCAAACTGGCGACCATCGTGGTCAGCGTATCGCCATGGACGACGATGCGGTCAGGCTGTTCCACGTCGAACGCCTGGCCCAGTTCGACGATCAGCCTGGCGGTCAGCCCGTCCAGCGTCTGGTTGGGGACCATGACGTCCAGGTCGATGTCGGGCACGATCCCGGCAATGTCCAGCACCTGGTCCAGCAGGCCGCGATGCTGCGCGGTCACGATGACCCGCGTCTCCACCCCGGATTGCGCGCGCAGCGCATGGATCACCGGGAACATCTTGATCGCTTCGGGGCGCGTCCCGAACACCAGCGCTACTTTCACATCCATTCCTTCGCCTGCTGCTGCGCCCAGCCTGTCGCAGAAATTGGTAACCAGCCCCTGAACGATCTTGCTAAATTCATCGCTGCAACGCAGCGAATTGTAATGTGCGCGCACTATGATACAGCCTGCGCATAGTCACCACGTCTTACGGAGCTGAATAGTCCATGAAAATCACGATGATCGGCACGGGTTATGTTGGACTTGTGTCAGGGGCCTGTTTTGCGGATTTTGGTCATGACGTGGTATGCGTGGACAAGGACGCCGGCAAGATCGCGGCGATCGAGTCCGGGCGGATGCCGATTTTCGAGCCGGGGCTGGACAAGCTGGTGGGCGACAATGCGGCGTCGGGCCGGCTGACCTTCACCACCGACCTGGCCGCTGGCGTCAAGGGCGCCGACGCGATCTTCATCGCGGTCGGCACGCCTTCGCGCCGGGGCGACGGCCATGCGGACCTGAGCTATGTCTATGCTGCGGCGCGGGAAATCGTTGCGGCGCTGGATGCGCCTGCGGTGATCGTGACCAAATCGACCGTGCCGGTGGGCACCGGCGACGAAGTCGAGCGGATCGCGCGCGAATTGAATCCCGACCTCGACATCCAGGTCGTGTCCAACCCCGAATTCCTGCGCGAAGGTGCAGCCATCGGCGATTTCAAGCGGCCCGATCGCGTCGTCGTGGGCACCACCGGTTCGGAACGCGCGATCGCGGTGATGAGCCAGGTCTATCGCCCGCTCAACCTGAACCAGGCGCCGTTGATGTTCACCGGTCGCCGCACCGCCGAACTCATCAAATATGCCGCCAACGCCTTCCTGGCGACCAAGATCACCTTCATCAACGAAATGGCGGACCTGTGCGAGGCGGTCGGCGCGGAAGTGCAGGACGTGTCGCGCGGCATCGGCCTCGACAACCGGATCGGCAGCAAATTCCTGCACGCAGGGCCAGGCTATGGCGGCTCCTGCTTCCCCAAGGACACGCTGGCGCTGGTCAAGACCGGCCAGGACCATGACGCCCCGATCCGCATCGTCGAAACGGTGGTGCAGGTCAACGACCTGCGCAAGCGGGCGATGGGCCGCAAGATCGTCAAGGCGATGGGCGGCGACGCCCGCGGCAAGACGGTCGCGCTGCTGGGCCTGACCTTCAAGCCCAACACCGACGACATGCGCGACGCCCCCAGCCTCGCCATCGTTCAGGCATTGGAAGACGCGGGCGCAAAGATCGTCGCCTATGATCCCGAAGGCATGGAGGTCGCCGCGCCGATGATGCCCAAGGTGGTCATGGCCAACGACGCCTATGAGGCCGCCGACGCCGCCGACGCGGTCGTGCTGGTCACCGAATGGGACATCTTCCGCGCCCTGGATTTGAAGCGCCTGGCCGCCGCCATGACCGGCACCGCGCTCATCGACCTGCGCAACATCTATCCCGCAGACGAGATCGAAGCTGCAGGCCTCGCACTCTCCCGCGTCGGTGGATAAGCAGAAGGCGGGGCGTCCTCACAACGCCCCGCCTTCTCTGCATCGCCAGCCCCGCCCGCATCATTGGCTGATCGCGGCGGCGACGTTGTTCCTGATGGGGATCGCCGTCCCGCTCTTTGCCGCCTTCATTTGAGGCGGCGGCAGCGGATCAAGCCTTGATCTTCCAGCCGCGCTTGAGCAGCGTGTAGCACAATCCACCCAGTATCAGGTTCAGGCCCAGCAGCACGCTGCTGCCCACCACGACATTGGTGTCGGCTGCCGCGACGAAGCCGTAGCGGAAGCCGGAAATGATGTAGAAGAACGGGTTGGCGTGGCTGATCGCCTGGAAAACCGGGGGCAGGCGATCAATTGAGTAGAATGTGCCCGACAGCAGCGCCAGCGGTCCGATCACGAAATTGGTGATCGCCGCGCCATGATCGAATTTTTCCGCCCAGATCGATGTCAACACGCCCAGAAAGGCGATGAAGCTGGTGCCGAGCAGGCCAAACCAGGCGACCGCCCACATATGCGCGGGCGTCACATGGACGCCGGGCCACAAGGCCATGGCCAGCCACAGGGCGAAGCCGACGAACATCGCGCGCGTCACCGACGATGCGACCAGCGCGAACAGCAATTCGCCCACCCCGATCGGCGGCATCAGATAATCCACCAACGTGCCCTGCACCTTGCCCACCATCAGCGCGAAGCTGGCATTGGCGAAGCAGGCGTTAATCATGCCCATGATGATCAGGCCCGGCGCGATGAAGTCGGCGAAGGGCACCGCTTCGCCGCGCAGCAACACGGTCCGCCCGCTGCCGCCCAGCGCAACGATGAATATCACCAGGAACATCAGCGTCGTGATCGCCGGCGCCCAGACGGTCTGGAGTTGCACCTTCAGGAAGCGGCGCACTTCCTTGGCGTAGAGCGCCCAGGTGCCGGCCCAGTTGATGTTGCGAATCTGCGGCACGCCCGGTTCGGGGAATGGCGGCTGTACCGCGGGAGCGGCGTGAATTTTGGGCTGGTCGTTCATGGTTGGATCGACTATCGGCTGGTCCGTTATGCCGCAAGGGGGAAGGTCCAAGGATTTGAACCTGCGGCGTGGCTTCCCATATAGGGAGCCATAGAAGATTTGTGAGGAGTTTTTTCATTGTCCTGGACCGACGAGCGTATCGACCAGCTCAAGGGGATGTGGGAGCGCGGACTGACCGCCAGCCAGATCGCCGATGAACTCGGCGGGGTCAGCCGCAATGCGGTGATCGGCAAGGCGCATCGCCTGGGCCTGCAATCCCGTCCTTCGCCGGTGAAGGCGAATGAGACGCCCAAGAAGGCTGCCGCCCCTGCGCCGCGGAAACCCGCGACCGCCCCGGATGTGGAAGCGTCGCGCGCCGCCGCGCCTGTCGTGTCGGCTCCGGCGCCCATCCGTGCGCCCGTCGCTGCGCCGGCGGCCCCTGCGACGCCGACTCCCGCCGCCGCAGCCGCCACCGATGCACCGCCCCCGCCGCCGCAACCCCGCATCATTTCGGTCGGTCCCGGCGGCTTCCTGCGCCAGGGTCCGGGCGACCAGCAGGCGCCGATCCCGCCCGCCCCGCCGCGCCGCCTGGTGCCGGCAAAGCCGAGCGCCGAGATTGCGGACAAGACGACGCTGCTCGACCTGACCGAGCGGATCTGTAAATGGCCGATGGGGCATCCGGGCGAACCGGACTTTCATTTCTGCGGCGAGCAGGTCAATCCCGGCTTCCCTTATTGCGTCGAACATTGTGGCCGCGCCTATCAGGCGCAGTTGCCCCGCGGCACACGCCGTCCGCCCCCGCCGCTCCCCTTTGGCGGCCCGCGGGTCCGCTGAAGCGTCACGCCAGACGCGAAAAAGGCCCGGCTTCCATTTGGAAGCCGGGCCTTTTTCGTGTTCGTTGCAATCAGAAGCGGAAGCTGGTCGTCACCATCACGCTCTGCGTGTCGAACTTGTCGCCGCGATTCATGCTGGCGCCGCCCGACGGGGTGATGCGGAAGGGATTGGTCGCCGGAGCCGTGCCCGCGCCGACATCGACGCGATAGTCGCCGACATTATAGCGGGTCCACAGATAGCGTGCGCCAATCGAGAAATTATCCGACACCTTGGCTTCGATACCGCCGCCCATCGTGTAGCCCCATGCATCTTCCTTGCGATCGACTTCGGTGAAGCTGTTGGCGCCATTGCTGGTGCTGAAGCTGTTCTTCACCTTCGCATAGGCAAGGCCGCCGGTGATGTAAGGCATGATGCCGCCGGGGGTCGTATAACCCAGGCGGGCGCGCAGGTTGGCGTTATAGTTGATCCGCCGGGTCATGGTGTAGAAAGCCGGCGTCGTGGAATATTCGGTCACGCTGTCGCTGACATAGGCTTTGCCCGCTTCGGCGACCACGCCCGCGACGATGCTGCCAAACTGCCGGTCATAGCCGACATGACCCATCCAGCCGATCGCATCCTTGTCGTCGTCGCAGCCAGCACCTGGCGTGGGGCCGCGCGCCGCGCCGCCGCAGGTGCCCGGCGAAAAGGCGTTGGCGCCCGACGTGGTGCGGATCACGTCATTATAGTCGCCATCGGCGTCCGTATCGAAACGCAGATGTTCGCCCTGGTCGCTTTTCTGCCAATTATAGCCGAAGGAGCCGCCGACATAAGGGCCGCTCCAGTCGACCGGCGCGCTGTCCTGCGCAACGGCCGGCATCGCCATGACAAGCGCCAGGGTGGCGCCGAGCGGCGCGATATGCTTGATCTTCATGAATATAGTCTCCTCGCGGGACGGGCCGTTTTCGACCCATCTTCCTGCCGCTAACGAACCCACCGTCCATTTTGTTTCACTGCCTTTTGTGACATATCGTTGCTGCCCGGACATGGCTCGGCGCTTGCGCCCGCCGCGCGCCCGCTTATAGCTTACGGCATGTCCGAAGACCTGTTCGCCGCCAACACCCCCGCCACCCCGCAATATGATGCTTCCACGATCGAGGTGCTGGAAGGGCTGGAGCCGGTCCGTCGCCGCCCCGGCATGTATATTGGCGGCACCGACGAGCGCGCGCTGCATCACTTGGCGTCCGAAGTGCTGGACAACAGCATGGACGAGGCCGTCGCCGGTCACGCCACCCGGATCGAGGTGACGCTGGAGACCGGCAACAAGCTGACCATTACCGACAATGGCCGCGGCATTCCGGTGGATGCGCATCCCAAATTTCCCGGCAAGTCGGCGCTGGAGGTCATCATGACCACGCTCCATTCGGGCGGCAAATTCGAGGGCAAGGCCTATGCCACCTCAGGCGGCCTCCATGGCGTTGGCATTTCCGTGGTCAATGCACTGTCGACCGACACGGTGGTCGAAGTCGCGCGCAACAAGGAACTGTTTCGCCAGAAATTTGCGCAAGGCCTGCCCGTCACGACGCTGGAAAAAGTCGGCGCGGCGCCCAACCGGCGCGGCACGTTGGTCAGCTTCGTCCCCGACACCGAAATTTTCGGCGAGCAGAAGTTCAAGCCCGCCCGTCTGCATCGCCTGGCGCGGTCCAAGGCCTATCTGTTCGCGGGCGTCGAAATCCGCTGGAAATGCGCGCCCGAACTGATCAGCGACGATACGCCAGCGGAGGCGGTGTTCCAGTTTCCCGGCGGCCTGGCCGATCATCTGAAGGAACAGGTGGGCGGCCGCGATTGCGCGACCAGCGTCTTTTTTTCGGGCAATCAGGATTTTCCCGGCACGGCTGGCCGGGTCGAATGGGCGGTCGCCTGGCCGCTGTGGTCCGATGGCAGCTATAGCTGGTATTGCAACACCATCCCGACCCCCGATGGCGGCACCCATGAAGCGGGCCTGCGCACCGCTCTGGTCAAGGGCATCCGCGCCTTTGCCGAACTGATCGGGCAGAAGAAGGGCAAGGACATCACCGCCGACGACATCATGACGTCATCGGAAATCATGCTGTCCGTCTTCATCCGCGATCCGCAGTTTCAGAGCCAGACCAAGGATCGACTGACCAGCCCCGACGCCGCGCGACTGGTGGAAAATGCGGTGCGCGACCATTTCGACCATTATCTGACCGACCATATGGATCGGGGCAAGGCGCTGCTCGCCTATGTGCTCGACCGGATGGATGAGCGCCTCAAGCGCAAGCAGGAGAAGGAGGTCAAGCGCAAGACCGCGACCAACAGCCGCAAACTGCGCTTGCCCGGAAAGCTGACGGATTGTTCGAACGACGACCCGGAAGGTGCTGAAATCTTTCTGGTCGAGGGCGATTCGGCCGGTGGTTCGGCCAAGCAAGCGCGCGACCGCAAGACCCAGGCGATCCTGCCCCTGCGCGGCAAGATATTGAACGTCGCGTCCGCCAATAACGCCAAGATCCTGGCCAATCAGGAAATTGCCGACATGATCCTGGCGCTGGGCTGCGGCACGCGCAAGGATTGCAACCCGGATCATCTGCGCTACGAACGCATCGTCATCATGACCGACGCCGATGTGGACGGCGCGCATATCGCGACGCTTCTGATGACCTTCTTCTTTCAGGAAATGCCCGAACTGGTGCGGCGCGGGCATCTCTATCTCGCCCAGCCGCCGCTCTATCGGCTCGTGGCGGGCGGCAAGAGCCTCTACGCCAAGGACGACGCCCATCGCGAACAGCTGATGGCGAAGGAGTTCAAGGGCAAGAAGGTAGAAGTCAGCCGCTTCAAGGGGCTGGGCGAAATGAACCCCATGCAATTGCGCGAAACCACCATGGACCCCAAGACCCGGATGCTGATCCGCATCACCCTGCCCGACGATGTCGAGGACCGGGCGCAGGTGCGCGATCTGGTTGATCGGCTGATGGGCACCAACCCCGCGCATCGCTTCGCCTTCATCCAGGAAAATGCCGCGGCGGTGGACGAGGAAGCGATCGACGCTTGAATAGGGCTATGGTCCGTCAGAAGCGTGCTGCCACTTTCGCAGGAGCCCGCTGTGCCAGGCTCCTTGTCCTGCTATCCCTATTCGTCATGGCCGTATTTCCTTCCCCTTCCCGTGCTGCCCCCTCCCCCGCCTATCAGGCCCGTGCGGTACAACTGCTCCGCATCCTCAGCGCGCCCGGCGGCGAGGAGGCCTATTTCTCTACCCTCTTTCTCGACGCCGTGCCGGTGGATCGCTGGCGCGCCATCGCCGCCGACCTGCGCGCCCAGCATGGCGAACCGCTTTCGCTCGGCGCGGTGCGGACCGACAGCGCCACTGCCGGGCAGGTCGAAATCCGCTATGAACGCGCCACTGTAGGCTTTACCCTGGTGGTCGCGCCGCAAACGCCCCATCTGGTCGTCGGCCTGCATATCGTGGGCGCCCGCACCGCCAATGACAGCCTGGACAAGGTCATGGCCGACGTCGCCGCCTTGCCCGGCGCCACCGCCGTCGCGATCGCGCAACTGACCGACTCCGGTCCGCAATGGCTGCATGTCCACCGCGCCGACGTGCAGATGGCGACCGGCTCCAGCTTCAAATTGTATATTCTCGCCGAACTGGCGCGCGCGGCGGCGGCGCGCGAGCGGCGCTGGAGCGATGTCATCCCTCTAGGCCCGAAAAGCTTTTCCGGGCGGCTGATGAACTGGCCCGACCGTGCGCCGATGACGCTGCACAGCTTGGCCACGGCGATGATCGCCGAAAGCGACAATAGCGCGAGCGATACGCTGCTTCGCGCGCTGGGGCGGGATCGGGTAGACGCCATGCTGGCCACGACCGGCCATTCAGACGCGGCCAAAGCGCTGCCTATACTCAGCACCGCCGAAGCCTTCGCGCTCAAAATGCCCGTCAATGCCGACCTGCGCCACCGTTACGCAACGGGATCGCTCGCTGACCGTCGCGGGCTGCTGCACGATGCGGCTCGCCGCCTGACCGCGGACAAGGTGGATGTGGGCAGCGTGGCCGAAATACCCACGGCGATCGACAGCATCGAATGGTTCGCATCATCAAGGGACATGATCGGCCTGCTCGACTGGCTGCGCCTGCATGGCGGCGACGCGCTGCCGATCCTGGCCGTCAACCCCGGCATCGCGCCCGCCGATGCGAAACGCTGGCGTTATCTGGGCTATAAGGGCGGCAGCGAACCCGGCGTGATGGCGATGAACATGCTGGGCCAGGCACCGAACGGCGCTTGGTATGCCGTCAGCGGCGGTTGGAACAACCCGACGGCGCGGGTGGATGAAGGAAAGTTCGTGGCGCTGATGACGCGGGCGATGAATCTGGCGGCGGCAGATGGGCGTTGATGACGACCACGTCTTATTCGCCGACTGTCTTAAACCCGGAAAAGTGAGATCCCGGCCTTCGCTGGGACAACCATGGTGAGTGGCTGAAAATGGCCGACAACAGCCCTTACCCCGTCAGCGCCTCGACCAGCGCCTTGACCTTCTTCTGCCGCCATTGCGGCAACGGCGCGATCAGCCAATAAGCGAGCAGCGTCGGGGTCGTATCGCCCACCTGCCGCACCCGGCCCGCCGCCAGATCGGCCTGCGCCAGCAGCAGCGGCACGCGCGCACGGCCAAAGCCGCTGGCCGCCGCCTCGATCGCCAGCCCTCCATCGGCAACGCGAATGATCGCGGGCTTGTCGCCCGCCGGGCAACCGGGCCAATCGATGCGATGATCGGGGCCACCCGCCGCCGCCTCGACCGTGACATAAGCGGCTTCGCCGATCTTAACGCCTTCATGCTCGCCCGCGCCGTCGGCCAGGCGGATCGCGATGTCCAGATTGGCTTCGGTGAAATCGAGCGCCTCGTCCGCAGCGATCAGCTGGAACGTCAGGTCGGACTGGCCGGCGGCATAGGCGGCCAGACGCGGCTGAAGCCATTTGCCCGTGATGTCGCGCGGCGCGGCGATGGTCAGCGCATGGCTGGACTGGCCCGCCTGCATCGCCCGCACCGCTTCCTCGAACTCCAGGAAGCCGGCGCGCAGCGCGTCAAGGCCGCCCTCCGTTTCCGGCGTCAATTCCAACCCCTTGGGCGTGCGGCGGAAGAGGACGACGCCCAGCATATCCTCCAGCGCGCGAATCTGTTGCCCCACGGCGGCCGGCGTCACCGCCAGTTCGTCCGCGGCACGGGTGAAGGATAGGTGCCGCGCGGCCGCGTCCAGCACGCGCAGACCGTTGAGCGGCAAATGGGTCCGCTTCATTCGGCCACCGCCGGGGCGATCAGGGCGAAATGGGGGATCGCCACATCGAACGTCTCACCGCCAACGCCGATCATCCGATAGCTGCCCTTCATCGATCCGGTCGGCGTATTGAGAGGGCAACCCGATACATAGTCATAGCTTTTCCCCGGCTGCACCACGGGTTGCTCCCCCACGACGCCATCGCCATCGACCATATGCTGGACCCCGCGGCCATCAGTGATGATCCAGTGGCGGGTCAGGAGTTGCACCGGCTGGTCGCCCTGATTTTCGATGCGGATATGATAGGCCCAGAACCAGCGGCCCCGGTCCGGCTCCGACTGTTCGGGCAGGAAGGTGACCGCGACATGGACGATGATGTCCCGCGTGGTGGCGTGGAAGGGGAAGAGTGCGTTCACGTCCCGGAAATGCGCCCTAACCCCCTCATTCGTCAACGCCCTATCGACCGCAGCGCCTGATCGAGGTCGGCGATCACATCGTCCGCATCCTCCAACCCGACATTGAGGCGCAGCATGTCTTCGGTGATGCCGACTTCCAGCCGCGCCGCTTCCGCCATGCCGAAATGGGTGGTCGAGGCAGGGTGGGTCATCAACGAACGCGAATCGCCGATATTGTTGCTGATGTCGATCAGTTCCAGGCCGTTGAGCAGGCCGTGCGCCTCCGCCCGGCCACCACCGACATAGAGCGAGAAGATCGGGCCGGCCATGGCCATCTGACTCATGGCGAGCGCGTGCTGGGGATGGCTTTGCAGGCCGGGATAGAGCACCTTGGCGACGCGCCCTTCGAGGAAGGCGGCGACCTTCAGCGCATTTTCGCTCTGGCGGCGGATGCGCAGGTCGAGCGTTTCCAGCCCCTTTAACACCACCCAGGCATTGAACGCGGCCAATGTCGGGCCGGTGTTGCGGTGGAAGGGCAACAGGACATTGTCGATCCAGTCGCGCGTGCCGCAAATGGCGCCGGCGAGGACGCGGCCCTGACCGTCCATCATCTTGGTCGCGCTATAGGCGACGACGTCCGCGCCGAATTCCATCGGCCGCTGCAAGGCGGGCGTGGCAAAGGCATTATCGACGACGCTGGTGATGCCATGCGCCTTGGCGATGGCGCAGACCGCCGCCAGATCGACAATGTCCATCGTGGGATTAGCAGGGGTTTCGAAAAAGAAGACCTTGGTATTGGGCCGGATCGCCGCTTTCCAGGCCGCGGTGTCGCTGCCATCGATCGTCGTCGTTTCGATCCCGAATTTGGGCAGCAGCGTATCGGTCAGCCAGCGGCACGAACCGAAGGCCGCCTTGGCGCCGACGACATGGTCGCCCGCGGACAATTGGCAGAGCAAAGCCGCGGTCATCGCCGCCATGCCGGTGGCGGTCGCGCGGCAGGCCTCCGCCCCTTCGAGCAGGGCGATGCGCTGTTCCAGCATCTCCACGGTCGGGTTCTGGAGACGGCTATAGGTCATGCCGACCTGTTCACCGGCGAAGCGCGCCGCGGCATCTTCCGCCCGGTCGTAGCTATAGCCGCTGGTCAAGAACAGGGCTTCGGACGTCTCGCCATATTCGCTGCGCGCCGTGCCGCCCCGGATCGCCAGCGTTGCAGGCTTCCAGTTCTTGGTGATTTCAGGGTTCTGACCGCTTTTCCGCTTCATATCGCTTTCCGCATGTCCATCGTCACTTGCGGCGTGGCGCCGCCCAATATCTCGGCCATCTGGCTCATGTCGCCATTACCGCCCGACAGGATAACCGCAACCTTCTTGCCACGCATTCGCTCCTTTTCCTGGAGCGCGGCCGCGAGCGCTACGGCGCCCGCACCCTCGGCCAGATTATGCGTGTCCTGCCAATAGATGCGGATCGCCTGCGCCACCTCATCGTCGGTTACGCCCACGAAGCGATCGGCGCGCGGCCCGAAATAGTCGAGCGCCGCCTGGACCGGGGTGCAGACCGCGACGCCATCGGCAAAGGTGTAGGCGGTGGGGCTAGACACCAATCGTCCGGCTTCGAAGCTGCGCTTGGCCGCATCGACATGGGCGGACACGACGCCGACCACCTTGGTCTTCAGGCCCAGCGCATCGCGCGCGGCGATCGTGCCGCACAGGCCCGATCCGCAGCCGACCGGGACATAGACGGTATCAAGGTCGGGCACCGCATCGAATAGTTCCAGGCCATAGCTGGCAACGCCGCGCACCAGTTCGTCATGATAGGCCGGCACCATGAACAGGCCCTGCTGCGCCGACAGGCGGATCGCTTCGGCCTTCGCGCTGTCGAAATCATGGCCATGTTCGATCAGGGTCGCGCCGAATGCGCGCATCGCGGCATTCTTCTCCAGCGCGTTGCCGTGGGGCACGACGATGGTGGCGGCGATGCCGGCGGCGGTTGCCGCGCGCACCTGCGCCTGGCCGTGATTGCCGCGGGTGGCGGTGATGATGCCCGTCACCTCTGGATGAGTCCGCCGCAGCCAGTCGATATAGGTGATCGCGCCCCGCGCCTTGAACGCGCCGGTGGGCGTGTGATTCTCATGCTTGACCCACAGGTCGCAGCCGGCCCGCTGGCCCAACAGCGGCCAGGCATATTGCGGGGTCGGCGGAACCTGGGCATGGACCATGTCGGCGGCGGCGCGGAGGCTTGACAGGGAGAAATCGTTCATCCCGTCGCCCCTAATGGCTATGCAGAGTGTAGGACAGAACCGATAGTGCGCAATTGGCCCTGTAAGTGGCCCTACCCGACCAGTCCGGCCAGCCTGTCCGGTCAAACCAAGCCCGTCAGGCGGCGCGGCGCGGCGCGTCCACCATCAGCGGGTGAAGATGCCGCTCCTCCCATGTCATCCGGTCCAGCAGGCCCTGTTGCAGTTCCAGCACGGCGTCGCGATAGCCGTGCCAGTCCTGGGTGATCTGCGCCGGGGTCCAGTCCTTGATATGATCGCTGTAGCGCAGGAACAGGGCGACCATCGCGCGGCTGTGATCGCGCATGACAGAGTCCGCCTGCGCCGCCGTCGACCCGCTGCGCAGCGCCACCACCAGCGCATCTTCCCGGCCCATATGGTCGCGGAACAGTTGCGAAAAGGCGATGCGCCGGCGGGCGATGTCCGGCAGCGCCTCCGGCCCGCGGGTGCGCATGATATGCGCAAATTCCCCCATCATGCCCCGCAGGGCATCATGGTCCCGTGTCAATTGCATCAACATAGTGCGTCCCCGTTTTCCCATTAGATCGGTCGAAGGACGCAAAAGTTAAGGAAATTTCCCGGTTATGCGACGAACCGAGCGGTCAGAGCACAGCCAGAACCGCGTCGCCCATCTCCACGGTCGACATGGTCCCGCCCAGATCGGGCGAGCGCGCGCCGTCGGCCAGCGCCTTGGCCACAGCGGCTTCGATCCGATCGGCCTGTTCGGGCAGGTTCAGCGAATAGCGCAACATCATCGCCGCCGACAGGATCGTCGCGAGCGGATTGGCCTTGCCCGTGCCGGCAATGTCGGGGGCGGAGCCATGGATCGGCTCGTAAAGGCCCTGGCCGCTGCCGTTCAGCGTGGCCGAAGCCAGCATCCCGATGGAGCCGACGCACATGCTCGCCTGATCGGAAAGAATGTCGCCGAACAGGTTGCCGGTGACGATGACGTCGAACTGGCCGGGGTTGCGGACCAACTGCATCGCGGCGTTGTCCACATACATGTGGCTGAGCGCCACGTCGGGATAGTCGGCCGACACGGCGATCACCACGTCGCGCCAGAGCTGGCTGGTTTCCAGTACATTGGCCTTGTCTACCGAGCAGAGCTTGCCACGACGCGCGCGCGCGGCCTGAAAACCGGCATGGGCGATACGGCGCACTTCGGCTTCGTTGTACGACATGACGTCATAGCCTTCGCGCAGGCCGTCGGCGGTGGTGCGGAAGCCCTTTTCGCCGAAATAGACATCGCCATTGGTTTCGCGGACGATCAGCAGGTCGATGGCGCTGGCGACTTCGGGGCGCAGCGCGGATTCGTCGGCCAGTTCGGGGAAAACCTTGGCCGGGCGCAGGTTGGAGAAGAGGCCCAATTCCTTGCGCAGGCCCAATATCGCCTGTTCGGGGCGCAGGCGCCGTTCCAGCGCATCGCAGTCGGGATCGCCGACCGCGCCGAACAATATGGCGTCTGCGCGCTTGGCCAGGTCCAGCGTTTCGGGCGGCAGCGGATGGCCGACCGCCTTATAGGCCGCGCCGCCGACCAGTCCGTCCTCATAGGTCAGGCCGTCGATCGCCAGCGCATCGAGCACACGCACGGCCTGCGCGACGATTTCTGGACCGATGCCGTCTCCGGGAAACAGGGCGATCAACATGGCGAGACTCCTTATATTGCGTGGCTGATATTGCGTGGCTGGCCCTTATGGAGACAGAAGGTTTCACGCAACCGCCCTTTTCAGCCGGTCTACCAGTCTTTCGCGCGCAGCGAGGATGTCGGCGCGCCGATCGATCAGGATGGAGCGTTCGAGGAAGAAGCCGGTGAGGCGCAGCCCGTCCAATAGCTGCGTCCAGTCGCCCATGCCGCCTTCGATCAGGAAGGGGGGCAGCGGCAGCAACCGGGCTTCATAGCCGACCGCCGCCGCGCGGCTGACCGCTGCAGCGCTGCGCGGGCTGACATAGGCGAGGTCGTCCGTATCCCCGCCCACGGCGCAGCGCGTCAGGTCGAGGCCGAAGCCCAGTTCGGCCAGCAGCAGCAATTCGTAGCGCACCAGCGCCACCGCCCAGCCGCGCGCCGCCGGAGCCGCCTCCACCGCGCCCAGCACGCCGTCGAGCGCCTGATGCAACGCCGGATAGGGCGTACCTTCCGGCAGCGCCGCGGCGGTCAGGGCGCAGCTCCAGTCGATCGCCACGGCCGGCAGCGGTTCAGCCAGCAGCGGTGCACGGCTCTGCGCCAGTTCGACGGTCAGGCCGGCCAGTTGATCCTCCGTCCGGGCGCGGAAATCGGCCTTCACGATATTGCCGGGAAGCAGCACCGGGCGCAAAGCCCGCGACCGACCGCCACGGACATAGCCGGGTAGCAGGCCATGATCGGGCGTTAGCAGCCGTATGATCGCGCCATGTTCGCCATGATGGCGCACGGCGCAAACGATCGCGGTGGTGCTGAGGCTGGGCATGACGCTTATCTGTACGTCCAAGCATGGCGGTAGGAAAGCGGTTCGCCGATCATTCGCTCCGATAGACGCTCTTCAAATTCATGAATTCGTGCAGCCCGAACGGGCCGAGTTCGCGGCCATGGCCCGAGCGCTTGACGCCGCCGAAAGGGGCTTCCGGGGCGGAGGCCAGCATCTGGTTCACCGCCGTCATACCGGCCTGGATGTCGCGGATGAAGCGCGCCTCTTCCGCCGCGTCCGTCGTCCAGACCGACGAACCGAGGCCGAAGGGAATGCCATTGGCGATGGCGATCGCATCGTCGACGTCCGCGGCCCGGAACAGCATGGCGATGGGGCCGAAAATCTCTTCCCCCATCAACGCGGGGTCGGTGGGCACATCGGTCAATATACCGGCATTCATGTAGGCGCCGGGACCGGGCAGCGCTTCGCCACCGATCAGTGTCGCGCCCGCCGCCTTCATCTTCCACACTTGTTCCTGCACGGTGCGGCGCTGTTCCTCGCTGGAGAGCGGCCCCATGTCGCTCGCCGGATCGAAGGGATCCCCCGCCTTCACCGCCGCCATCGCGGCCGAGAAGCGGTCCAGAAATGCGTCATAAATATCGGTATGGACGATCATCCGCTTGCCGCAGATGCAGGACTGGCCGCTATTCTGGACCCGCGCCATTACCGCCTGCTTGACCGCCGCGTCGAGATCGGCCGAGGGCATGACGATGAACGGGTCCGCACCGCCCAGTTCCAGCACCACCTTCTTGAGCGCCCTGCCCGCCTGTTCCGCCACGGCGCGACCCGCGCCCTCGCTGCCGGTCAGGGTGACGGCGGCGACGCGATCGTCGGCTATGATCGCCGCCACCGCGTCCGAGCGGATCGGCAGGTTCTGGAACAAACCATCGGGCGCGCCGGCCACGCCCATCATCTCCTGCATCAGCGCGGCGACGCCCTGCACATTGCTGGCATGTTTGAGCAGTCCGATATTGCCGGCGAGGATGCAAGGGGCAAGGAAGCGGGCGACCTGCCAATAGGGGAAATTCCACGGCATCACCGCCAGCACCGGACCGATCGGCAGCCAGACATAATTGGCTTTCCCCCCGGCGGCGAGCGGGATGCTGCCGCCCTCCAGCATGGCCGGGCCGGCTTGCGCGTAATGGCGGAAGGCGGCGACGCATTTGTCGACCTCCGCCAGCGCTGATTTCAGCGTCTTGCCCATTTCCAGAGTCGCCATGCGGGCGAGGCGATCGCGGTTATCGTGATAGGCGTCGGCCAAGGCGGTGAGGAGCGCGGTGCGATCCGAGATGGGGGTGGTCCGCCATGTCGCGATGGTCGCGGTCGCTTGGTCGAGCGCGGCGTCGATCTGCGCTTGGGTGAATTGTTCGTGAGTGGCGATCTCTTCTCCGGTGGCGGGGTTGATGCTTTTCATGATCGGCTCCGGGGTGATTCGGGTGGGGGAAGGCGATGCAGGCCGCCTTTGCAGGGTCACAACGCGGTCATGGTGCCGAAGTTCACACCGTTGCTGGATATGGAAAAGCGCGGGGAAATGGGGCTGATCGTACCGAGAAAGCCCCGGTCAGCTGTTTGGCGCGCGTCGCCGGCGCGCCATGTAGGTCATAGTGACGCAAGCCTGCCGCGCCGGGTGGGTCACGGGATTTTTGGTGCGGGCTGCGGGGAGTCAGGCGGCGGAGCGTGTGGATCATCCACCATGGTAGATCAGAGAAAATCCTACATTGGTGGAAGGGGTGTTTGGGTGCACATGGGGCAGGCAGCGGGATGCCGGGTCAGGCCCGCATGAAAGGAGCGGCGTTACTGCAAACGACCATTTGCTCCCGCTAATCTTAGCCCTCTCCCGCTTTTCGCCCCATCATCCATGAAAATAATCATAGACCTGTTGCGCGACCGCCTTCGACACGCCGGGCGCTCTCGCCAAATCGTCCAGCGCGGCGTCGCGGACCGCGCGGGCGGTGCCGAAATGCATCAGCAGGGCCTTCTTGCGCGCGGGACCGATGCCGGGCACTTCGTCCAGCGACGACACGGTGATCGCTTTGCTGCGCTTGGCGCGATGCGCGCCGATGGCGAAGCGATGCGCTTCATCGCGAAGCCTTTGCAGGTAGAAGAGGACGGGATGGTTGACGGGGAAATTGATTTCGCGCCCGTCGAGCATGTGGAAGATTTCGCGCCCGTCGCGGCCATGATGCGGCCCCTTGGCGACGCCGATCATGGTGACATCCTCTATGCCCATTTCCTCCAGCATCGCGCGGGCGGCCGATAGCTGCCCCTTGCCGCCGTCGATCAGCACGAGGTCGGGCCATTCGCCGCTGTCGCGATCCGGGTCTTCCTTTTGCGCGCGCCCGAAGCGTCGTTCGAACATGTCGCGCATCATCGCGAAATCGTCGTTCGAGATGTCGGGATTCTTCATGTTGAACTTGCGATAGGCGTTTTTGCGGAATCCTTCCGGCCCCGCGACGACCATCGCCCCAAGAGCGTGAGCGCCCTGAATGTGGCTGTTGTCGTAAATCTCGATCCGGTCTGGCACGCCCTCCAGCCCGAAGGCTTCGACCAGTTCGTCGAGGATCTTGCCCTGGCTGGTGGTTTCCGCCAGCCGCCGGTCCAGCGCCTCGACCGCGTTGCGTTGCGCCTGTTTGATGAGGCGGGTGCGGTCGCCGCGCTGGGGCACTTCGATGCGGACCTTGCCCCCGGCCCGTTCGCTCAATGCCAGCGCCATCAATTCGCATTCGGCGGGCTGGCGATCGGCCAGGATCAGGCGGGGCGGCGGCACCTCCTCGTAAAATTGCGCCATGAAGCTTTCCAGCACCTCATCCTCCGCCACGTCGGTCGTGTGGACGGGGAAGAAGCTGCGATGGCCCCAATTCTGGCCGCCTCGGATGAAGAAAGCCTGGATGCACATCGCCCCGCCCTTTGCCGCCAGCGCGAAGATGTCGGCATCGCCCAGCCCTTCGGCATTGATCGCCTGCGACCCTTGAATGAAGGTCAGCGCCTTCAGCCGGTCGCGGATGACCGCCGCCTGCTCGAAATCCAACGATTCCGCCGCCTGCTCCATCGCGACGCCCAGCTTCTTTTGCACCGCGGTCGATTTGCCGCCCAGGAAATCCTGCGCGTCATTGACCAGTTCGGCATAGCCTGCCGCGTCGATCCGGTCGACGCAGGGGGCCGAGCAGCGCTTGATTTGATAGAGGAGGCAGGGGCGCGAGCGGTTGGCGAAAAAGCTGTCGGTGCAGGAGCGGAGCAGGAACAGCTTTTGCAGCGCGTTGATGGTGCGCGTGACCGACCCGGCGCTGGCGAAGGGGCCATAATAGCGCCCCTTATATTTGCGCGCGCCGCGATGCTTCTGCACGCGAGGGAAGGCATGATCCTCCCGCAGCAGGATGAAAGGGAAGCTTTTGTCGTCGCGCAGCAGTACATTGTAGGGCGGGCGGTAGCGCTTGATCAATTGCGCTTCCAGCAGCAGCGCTTCGGCTTCGCTGTTGGTGGTGACGATGGTCATGCTGCGGGTCTGGGCCACCATGCGCTGGAGCCGGCGCGGCAGGCGATCGACCTGGGTGTAATTGGCGACGCGATTCTTGAGCGCCCGCGCCTTCCCCACATAGAGTATGTCGCCGCGCGCATCGTGCATCCGGTAAACGCCGGGACGGATCGGCAGCGTCTTGAGCGTGGTGCGGATCGCCTCCACGCCCATGTCGATATCCGGCTGGCTGCCGGTGACGGTGAAGCTTGCCTTGTCTTCGCTGAAGCGATCGGGGGATTGCGGGCCGGACATGGGGGCAGAGATAGCGTGCGCGGCTTCTTTGGCAATGGCCGGGGTTGATGCGCCGCGTCCAGCGCCTATCTATACCGTACCGTACAAAAAGATGCGGCCATTCCCCCCATCAACAATCATCAGCATCAGAGGGACCACCCAATGAGCGTAAAAGCCTATGGCGCTTATGCGGCCGACAAGCCGTTGGAAGCCATCACCATCGAGCGCCGCCCAGTCGGCGCCCATGACGTCCAGATCGCCATCGCCTATTGCGGCGTGTGCCATTCCGACCTGCACCAGGTCCGGTCCGAATGGGACGGCACGCTGTATCCCTGCGTTCCCGGCCATGAAATCGTCGGCCATGTGACCGCCGTCGGCGACCATGTCGCCAAGTTCAAGGTCGGCGACACGGTCGGCGTTGGGTGCATGGTCGATAGTTGCCAGTCCTGCGCGTCATGCGACGAAGGGCTGGAGCAATATTGCGAGACGGGTTTCGTAGGCACCTATAATGGCGCGACTGACGATGCGCCGGGCTATACGCTGGGCGGCTATTCGCAGAGCATCGTCGTGAAGGATGATTTCGTCCTGAAGATCAGTCATGCGGAGGACCAGTTGGCGGCCGTTGCGCCGCTGCTGTGCGCAGGCATCACCACCTGGTCGCCGCTGCGCCATTGGAAGGTCGGGCCGGGCATGAAGGTGGGCATCGTCGGCATCGGCGGGCTGGGCCATATGGGCGTAAAGCTGGCGCACGCGCTGGGCGCGCATGTCGTCGCTTTCACTACGTCGGAGGCCAAACGGCAGGACGCGCTGGCGCTGGGCGCGGACGAGGTGATCGTGTCGCGCGATGCGGACGAGATGGCGGCGCACGCGGGCAGCTTCGACTTCATCCTGAACACGGTCGCGGCCAGCCATGACCTGGATGCGTTCACCGCGCTGTTGAAGCGGGACGGCACGCTGACGCTGGTGGGTGTTCCCGAACATGCCCACCCGTCGCCCAATGTCGGTGCGCTGATTTTCAAGCGGCGGGCGATCGCCGGGTCGCTGATCGGCGGCATCGCCGAAACGCAGGAGATGCTGGATTTCTGCGCGGAGAAGGGCATTACGTCCGAGATCGAGATGATCGCGATCCACGATATCGAGACAGCCTATGCGCGGATGCAGAAAAGCGACGTCAAATATCGCTTCGTGATCGACAGCGCCACGCTGGCGGCGTGAGGCAGGGCCGGCGGCTTCGGCCGCCCGCCTGAAAGATGAGGACGCTCAAATCGAACCCTCTTCTTCCGTTCTCTTCAGGCGTGTCGAGAAGCGCTTAACGCTGTGCCCGCGTTTTTCGACTATGCTCGAACCGATCAGTTGATGGTGCCGAGCCCGCCAATGGCGCTATCGACCAGCGCCTTGTCGGCCTTGGCGTCATGGCCCTGGGCGATCAGCACCGCGGCGGCGGCGGTGGCCGCGTTCACGGCCTTCGCCCGGATGCCGGCGACGGCGGCGCGTTCGGCGGCGCCGATCTTGTCTTCCGCCATCTTCTGACGACGGGCGACGAGATCCTCCGCGCTGACCTTGGCATCCGCGATCAGCCCTTCGGCTTCATGCTCCGCCGCCCTGCGCATGGCGTCGGCCTCACCGGCCGCCGCGGCCAGCTTGGCTTCATATTCACCCTTGAGCGCTTCGGCTTCGGCGCGCAGGCGCGAAGCTTCGGCCAGTTGCTCCTTGATCTGGGCGATCCTGCCGTCCAGCGCGCCGCCGATCAGGGCAGGCACTTTCTTGATCAGCAGGATGACGATGAAGGCCGCCATCGCCAGGCTGACCCAGGCGGTTGCGTCCATGCCGACCGCCTGCGGATCGGTATGGGGCACGACGCCTTCATGCGCGACAGTGCCGACAGGCTCCATGCCTTCGCTGTGGATCGCCTCGTTCAAGTGCGGAACCTCCGATGCGCTATGGGATGCTGCCTCAGCCATGGGCCAGTGCCGCCTTTACTGCATTGCGGGCGGCATCGTCCGACGCTTCCACGCCGGAGATGCGGGCCACCATGTCGCGCGCCGCATCGGCGGCGACGGTTTCGATTTCTGCCATCGCGGCTTCGCTGGCGCCCTTGATACGGGCTTCGGCGGCGGCGATCTTGTCTGCGACCACCGCATCGGCGGCGGCCAGCTTCACTTCGGTCGCCTTGGCGGCGTCGCTCTTGGCTTTGGCCAGAGTCGCCTGGGCGGCCGCGCGGTTGCCGGCGTCACGGACGCGATAGTCCGCTTCCGCTTCATCAGCGCGGGCGAAGGCGGCCTTCGCCGCGTCCAGATCGCCACTGATCTTTGCGTCGCGCGCGTCCGCCGTGCCCTGCACCTTGGGCACCATGCCAAGGCCGATGACGAAGAAGACGAGGCCGAAGGTCAGCAGCAACCAGAAAATCTGGCTGGAGTAGGTATCGGCGATTTGCGCGATTTGAGGCATTGTACGGTCCGTCCGGTCAGAGGGCGGTCAAATAGGGGGAGCGGGCAGGCCATGGCGTGAAGCCGCCCTGCCCGCTCCGAATGTCGTGTGTTAGGCCACGAACACCAGGATCATGGCGATAACGAACGCCAGCAGACCCAGAAGTTCCGCCGCGGCGAAACCGATGAACAGGCGACCCTGCTGGCCATCAGCAGCGCCCGGATTGCGCAGCGCGCCTTCGAGGAACGCGCTGAACACGTTGCCCACACCGAGGGCGGCGATGCCCGCACCGATCGCGGCCAGGCCAGCACCGAGCAGCTTTGCGGCTTCTGCGTCCATGGTATAAACTCCTTCTTTAGAATAATGATAATGTTGACGAAATTACAGAAATCTTAGTGCAGGTTCTCGGCATCGTTCAGATAGACCGAGGTCAGCAGCGCGAACACATAGGCCTGGATGACCGCGACCAGCATTTCCAGCGCGCTGATGCCGATCATCAGGACGAAGCTGGCGCTGCCCACGGTCAGGCCGTAGCCGATGCCCGCGTTCGAACTGTTGATGACGAAGCCGGCCAGAACCTTGAGCAGGACGTGCCCGGCGGTCATCGCCACGAACAGTCGCAGGCCCAGGCTGAACGGACGCACCATGAACGAGATCAGCTCGATCGGGAAAATGACCGGGATCATCGCCAGGGGCGTGCCGTGCGGCACGAACAGCGAGAAGAAGTGCAGACCATGCTTCCAGAAGCCGACGATCAGCACGATCGAGAAGCTCATGATCGCGAGCACGCCGGTCGCGGTGAAGTGGCTGGTGAAGGTGAAGGGGTGCATCCCGACCAGACCCAGCGGCAGCAGGCCCAGCAGGTTCGCCAGCAGGATGAACATGAACAGCGAGAAGACGTATGGAATATATTTCTTGCCGCCTTCACCCACGTTGGAGATCAGCAGGTTCTTGATGAAGCCGGTCATATATTCGACCGCCATCTGCCAGCGACCGGGGACCAGTTCGCGCTTCATGCCGCCGATCACGAAGACCCACAGCACCACAGCGGCGAGCACCATATAGAGCGCGCTGTTGGTGAAGGCGATGTTGAAGCCGCCCACCGACCAATGATCCGTACCGAACAGGGGTTCGATAGCGAATTGGTGCATCGGATCGATCTTGCCGGATTCTGCCACGTTGACCCCTGTAACGCCTAATGTCTTCGGACTTGGAGCGAAGCTGCCTTATTGTTCGGGCGGCTTCGTCGTCGTCAATCTGATGATGTTCCTGAACGCCGCCACGATCCCAAGACCGAGGAAGACGAGCAGAAGCCAGGGTGTCGTGCCAAGCAGCCGGTCGAGAACCCAGCCGATCAACGCACCACCGACAAGACCGCCGATCAGTTCCGCCAGAACCCTGTTGCCCAACCGCGAACCATCGTCCGCCGCCTGCACCGTGGCTCCTTGCCTGACCTTTTCGACCTGCTCGGCCTGCGAGATCCGCTCCTCAAGGGAAGCGATCCGCGAGTCCTCGCCCGCCGGGTCCTGTCCGGGTGTATCCGCAGCCATGCATCGTCTCCATCAGGCATTGTCAGCCCGTGGCGTTCGGCATGGCGCTTGCGGCTGCACCCGTCAAGGCGAGGCCCCTCTAGAAAGGGTTGGCAAGAGTGTCAACCCCGCGCAAAAGCCGGGAAATCAGCCTTTCGGACTATGACGGGCGATAGCCTTGCATTTAGTCATTTTCCTATTTAGCTAAATAAGAATGGACAAGATCTTCAAGGCCCTGGCGTCCGAACCGCGCCGCCGCATCCTGGAATATCTGGCGGTCGAGCCGATGACCGTGGGCGAGATCGCCGACAATTTCGAGATGGCGATGCCGTCCATTTCGCGGCATTTGGCGGTGCTGAAAGAGGCCGGCGTCGTGCGCGAACAGAAGCGCGGGCAATATGTGCTCTACACGCTGGTGGGCGAGGCGCTGACGGGGCAGTTGTATGATTTTTTGGCGCCCTTTTGCGCGCAGGCGCGCGGGATTGTGGAGGCGAGGCCGCGGCGGCGTGGGCGGGATTGAGGAGCGGATTGGGGATATTTGCCTCCCGTCATGCTGGGCTTGACCCAGCATCCCGCTTTTCGAGCGGCCCAAGAAGAAGCGGGATCCCGGCTCAAGGCCGGGATGACGTTGGGAGGATAAAAGGGTTGGGTTGGAAACAGACAGTCGGCCTTTTAGATTGATGGCACGGACTAGTGGACGCTATTTTTCCAGCATCGTTCGAAATCGTCGGCAGAGATTTCCATTGGTTCAAACTCCGGGTTGGACGCGATTTCGGCCAACGTAGGCAACGCCCCCACTCCGAGTTGCGTCCCTCCCGCCTCTCTATCCTGAGAAGCGTAACCGATACGCCCGTCATGCCAGATTTCGATTTTACGCACCTCTTCTCGGTTAGAATTAAGCTCGCTCCAAAGGTCCACCGGCTCATCCTGTGATGAGTGAAGCCAACGAACCCTTATATAATCGTATTTTGCTATCATGGGTATCTGATGCCTTGATCCAGCAGGCGACCGATTTTGGAGGCCCGTAACGATATAGGCGTTCGACCCACTCCATCGAAGTCCATCGCTCGGGCAATTCCCCAGCCGGGAGGGATGTCGTTCCCAGCGGCAATTTGACGATCAAGCTCAACAAACCAATCGCGCCATCGGGTTTTCAGAGCAGCGTTCCATCCCTGTGAATGCTCATCTTCCGTGGCTGGCTTGCAAAGATCATCGATTATGCGCTCGATCAGCGCCTTTAGGTCAGCGGTGTCTTCTTTCGCTCTCCAAGGCCACATGCACATTCCGTTTCATACTAAGCTAACTTATCGAGTTAATAACTACGGGTGAGAATGTCCGCAATTGGGAACCCATGGCGATTGGTTCTGCGTCCATTTCTGGTCGTTTCCGGTAGCTCCTACCCTGACAGATGAGGATTTGGGCCAACAAAAAGGCGCGGTGACCATCGCCACCGCGCCTTTTCTTCATTCTCTAACCCGCTGCAATCAACCAGCCGTCGCGCAATAGCCGGGCAGCGCGATCGCGCCTGCGCCCTTGGTTTGCCAGGCGCCGGCGCCGATGCGATAGGCCTGGCCCTGCTTCACCCGGCTGCTGAGCGTCTGGCAACCGGTGGCGGCCGCGACGTCCTGCACCGTGACGCCGCGCTGGCCCGCGAGCTGCGTGTACGCGGCGCGGCGCTTGATGTTGATCGATTCGACTTCGGCGCGCACGTCCGCGCCGACCGTCCCGGCGATGCCGAGATAGCCGTCCGCCTGCTCGCCCACCGTGCCGGCCGCCATCGCGGCGGCGACGGGGCCTGACTGGGCGCGCGCGGGCGCGGTCATGACGAAGCCGCTGGCCAGCGCAACCACAGCGCCGGCGGCGAACATGAGCATCTTGCGTGTCATTGCGGGAACAACTCCGGGTTATTCTGGATAAGATCCTGCGCGTCGCGTTGCAGCTTGACGACGACCTCCTGCTGCACCTTGACGTTCAGGTTGATTTCGATCGGCTTGTCGGGCGCCTTCACCTGAATGCAGCCCCCCAGCGCGGAAGCGGTCAAAGCCGCTGTCATGATTGCCTGTATCTTCATTTCTGCTCCCCGTTTGGCACAGTTTCGCTTTCCGCAGGCTGAACCGCAAGGCCGTTGTTGCTGTTCGCCTTCATCTTCTGCTGCACCTTGTCGCCGATGCTGTTCTGAATGAGCTGCGACGGGTCGATGAAGGATTGGGCGGTGCCGAGCAAGCCGCGGAAGGGTGCCGACACGCGAACGTTGAAGATGAAGGGCAGGCCGATGAAGCTGCGGCTGATGCCCGACGGCGCATCGCCCAACTTGCCGCGGTTGACGCCATTGAACACAACGTTGGTGACCATTTCCCCATCCAGCGCGCCGTCCATCAGGATGGTCAGGCATTTATATTGCAGATCCTTGAGCGCGTCGAAGGCCATCTTGCCCATCACGCCGAGTTGCTCGTTCGATACCGGGCCGACATAGGACAGCACGCCGGACTGGCGCGTGGGGTCGCAGGGTATGGTCGGCAGCACGCCTTCGGGCATGATGAGCGGCGGCATCCCCTGTTGCCGGGCGACCAGCACACCGCCGGCGACACGACCGCCCTGCGCATTGAAGATCAGCGGCATGATGCCGTCGAACGTGCCGGTGGCGGAGATATTGTCCAGTTCCATCGCCTGAATGAACGCGCCCGCATCCAGCCCGACGACGCGGAAGGTCAGATAGCGGTCGACATCGGCGCTGAAATCCATGGTGGTGGGCAGCAGGGAAAGTTCGCCGCCGGAGAAGGGCCAGCCGCCGCCCTCTATCCGCACCTTCTGCCCGGCCTCCAGCCGATAGCGCACGACGCCGTCGCGTACTTCGACGCCCGGATTGACCGACTTGATCCGCACTTCCTGCCCCGGCGCGGTGACCATGCCGATCAGGTCGGTGAAGCGGATTTCGCCCGACAGCCCCTGCACCGGGCCAAAGGCGGCGGCGAGATTGGCATTGTCGGTGCGGAAGGTGCCGGTCGATGTCACGGCCGACCCGGTCCAGTCGATACGCCCCTGCCCCGCCACGGTCGCGTTCACATTGGCGACGACGCCGAGCGCGAGTGGGGTCACATCCTCTGGCTGTAAGCCGGGACCGAAGACAAGGTTGGAGACGATCAGGTCGGCATGGCCCTTCCCGCTCGACAGGTCGTGCGCGATATCGGCGCGGGCGACTGTCGCGTCATTGCGCGGCGCATGGAGCGTGCCGTTGGCGGCGATGCGGCCGTCCTTGAGGCTGAGCGTGAAGTCGGGGACCGAGAGCGGGGTGAAGCGCGCAGGCGCCTGCGAATCGCGCACGGTCATGGCGGCGCTGAAAGCCAGCACGCCCTTGGCAAAACTCCAGTCGCCCGCGCCCTGCTCGATGATCAGCGGCACGCTGCCGATCTGGCCGCCCGCACCCGTCACCTTGCCGCCGAAACCGTCTTTGGTCAGCGCGCCGTCCAGAGCCGCGGCGGACAGGCGCACCGGCGCGTCCTGCGGTCCGATCGTGAGGGCCGGATTGGCGAGCGCGAATCCGGTGCGGCCCAGCACGACCCGCGCCTGATCGGCGGTCAGGCGCATCGGGCTGTCGCCGCTGCGGCCGTCCAAGTCGAGGTTGCGGATTTCCGCGCCGCCACTGGCGCCGCCCGACCCAGTCGCGAACATCGCGCCGCCGCCGACCGGACAAAGAGTCTGGCGGGTCTGGCCCAGCGCGAAATTGCCGTAACGCGCCTCGACCAGCGAAACGGGAACGCAAGCGGAGTTGACGGTCAGCGCGCCATTGGCGGCCATGCGCCCTTCGACCGGCAGGCTGAGGCCCCGCACGCGGCCGTCGGGCAGGGGGCCGTCGAGCCGGACCGCGGTGGAAAAGCGGGTCGCGCCACTGGCGTCTGCGGTGAAGCGCACCCGGTCGAGCGCCAGGCGCGCGTCGCCCGCTGCATAGGGATCGACGAACAATTCGCCGCCGAACCCGCCGCCCGGTCGCCGCTTCAGGCGCAGCGCACCCCTGGGCAGGCCGCCACCATCCGTGGTCAGCGCGCCGTCCAGCGCCCAGTCGAGGCCGCCGACCTTGCCCGGCCAGGCCAGTGTCGCCAATGCGCCCGGCGCGAGGCCGACGCGCGCGCCGCTGCGCGCGTCGAGGCCCGCATCAGTGATGACGACGCTGCCGCTGCCCTGTTTCTGCACCAAAGCGAAGCGGGTGTGAACGCGGTTGGCCGCGCCCGCCCGTTCGACCGCATCGGCCAGGCGCGCGGCGAGCGGCCCCACCGGCGTTCCGGCCGCAGCAGTGCGGACACCGGCCAGCGGGTCACGTCCGGTCAGGTGGATATCCTGCCCCGACAGCGCGCCTTTCAGGCTCGTCCCCTCCGCGCCGACCACCCAGTCGCCGGTCAGGCGCGCGTCGCGCAGCAAGGCGCCGCGTCCCGTCACCGCCTTTGCGCCCAAGCGCACTTTGCCGCCGGTGCGCACAGCCGTGCCGTCGAAATCGATGCGGCCATCGGGCGACGCCAGCACCAGGCCATTGCCCCTGAAGGCCTCGCCCGACAGGTCGACATGGCCGCTCCAGCGGTCGAGCGCCTGCCCAAGGCTGAGGTCGATGGCCGCGACGGGCCGGGCGATCGCCGCGCCTGCGTCGCGGCAGGCGACGGCGTCGGCGCGGATCGGACCAGACAGATGCGGCTGGCCCTGCCGCATCGCGACATCGAGCATGGCCGTCGCCTGCGTCAGGCCGCAGCCCGCCAGCGACGCGCGGGGCATCGCCGCGGCCAGCTTGCCGCGGAAGCCCGACTGGAGATTGCCGTTGCCGTCAATCTGCATACCTACGCGCCCAGCGTCGGTATCCAGCGTCAGTCGCGCGTCGGCGAGCGCCACGATGATGTCGGGCAGGCTGAACGGCGCAGTCGAATCGGGGTCGCGGAACTTGTCGAGTTCGCCCAGACGCAGGACGCCATCATGCAGGGAGCCGCGCATCCGCACGCCACCTGCCCGCACCGCCGCGACCTGCGGCGTCAGGCCGACAAAGGCGACGTCGACCTCCACCCAGCGCGCCGTCAGATCCGGCTTGGCCGGATTGCCCAGCACGATATTTTCGATCCGCTGGGTGCGCAGGCCCACATCGACCAGGTCATAATTGGCCTGCACCCCGCGCCGGTTGAGTTCCCGGCTGACGAAATTCTCCGCAATCGGGGCGCGCTGCGTCCACAGCGCCGCCAGCACCAGCGCCAGCGACCCGGTGCCAACGCCCAGCCAGCGCAGCCATGCCCGGCGAACCGTCTCTTCGCCGTCCTGTTCTTCCATGCTTATGGCCAACCCCGGCTTGCTGCGACACTGATGGTCCGTAACGGGACCATAACGTCTGTCACCTTCTAAATATCCTTGCCCCGCGATTCCGCAACGCATAGCGTCACAAAGCCGGTAAAGGGGGCGAATTGTTGTCGGAACAGGATGGAAAAGCCCCGCATGACGGCGCCGGCCATCGCGCGCGGTTGCGGAGCAAGCTGGCGGAGAGCGGCGGCGATGGCCTGCACGACCATGAACTGATCGAATATCTCCTCGCCCTGGCGATTCCGCGGCGCGACACCAAACCGCTGGCCAAGGCGTTGTTGCGCGAATTTGGCGGCATCGGCGGCCTGATGAGCGCCGACTGGCAGGCGATCGCGCGGTTGCCAGGCATGGGCGATACCAGCATCGCGGCGATCAAGATCGTGCAGGCGACGATGCTGCGGGCGCTGCGCAACGAGGTGGCGGCGCGGCCGGTGCTGGCCAGTTGGCAGGCGCTGCTCGACTATCTGCGCGCGGACATGGCGCATCTGAGCGTGGAACGGGTGCGCGTATTGCACCTGAACAGCCGCAACATGCTGATCCGGGACGATCATATGGGCGACGGATCGATCGATCAGGCGGCGATCTATGTGCGCGAGGTCATCAAGCGGGCGATGGAATTGGGGTCGGCGGCGCTGATCCTGGTGCATAACCACCCGTCGGGTGATCCGTCGCCCAGCCGGCAGGATATCGACATCACGCGGCAGATCGTGGAGGCGGGCAAGCGGCTGGGCATCAGCGTGCATGACCATATCATCATGGCGGCGAGCGGTCATGCCAGTTTGCGGGCGCAGGGGCTGTTGTGATTATGGCTGGCGGCGAATGCGCGTGGATGGGGTGGGTCGCGTCCGCTTCGACCGGCAACTCGCTGCCCGCGACCTCTCAATTATCGCCTGATCCTGGGGATTTCCCGATTTTGCTGCGGAAGGCACACATCCGCGAAGCCTATGGCGTCGCCGTGTAGCACCTCCATCCGCAGCCTTTATCCATCATCCCAGCCGTCGCCGGGATGACGCGCCTATTGGGTGAAGCCGAAGTTCAGGAATTCTGGGACCGGGCCGTTCCAGCCATCGTCCGGGCCGTCATCGGCTTGGTCGTTGCGGCGGCGCGGCGGCGCGGCAGATGTGGTGCGATCAGGGCGCGAATCGCGGGAGCGGTCTTCACGCTGACCATTGTCGCGCGGGCGATCCTCACGGGCCTTTTCTTCACGCGGCGTCGGCTGTTCAATCTCCGCGCTAGGCCTTTCCTCGACCGGCGCGGGGCGTGCGCCGCGACCGCGACCGCGCGGCGCGCGGGCGAGTTCGTCCCTGACGGGTTCGGCAGATGCGACGACATCGGCGGCGCCAACGACCTCGATCTTCGTGCCGATCAGCTTCTGGATATTGTCGATCGCCTCGGCGTCCGCTTCGGTGACGAAGGTGTAGGCGACGCCGCTGGCGCCCGCGCGGCCGGTGCGGCCGATGCGGTGGACATAATCGTCCGGGTGCCAGGGCGCGTCATAGTTGAACACATGGCTGACGCCCTTGATGTCCAGTCCGCGCGCCGCGACGTCCGATGCGACCAGGATGTTGACGGTGCCGGCGCGGAAGCGTTCCAGTTCGGCGATGCGCGACCCCTGGTCGATGTCCCCATGGATTTCGCCCGACTTGAAGCCGTCGCGTTGCAGGCTCTTGTTCAAGTCCCGCACCGTGGTCTTGCGGTTGCAGAAGATGACCGCGCTGGTGACGTCCGCTTCCCGCAGCATTTTGGAGAGCGTGTCGCGCTTCTTGCGCGAATCGACCTTCACCAGACGCTGGGTGATGTTGGTCGAGGCGCTGGCGGGGCGCGCGACTTCGATCGACTTGGGATTGGACAGGAATTTGTCGGCCAGCTTCTTGATGACCGGCGGCATCGTCGCGGAGAACAGCAAAGTCTGGCGCTGCGCAGGCAGCTTGGTGCAGATTTCCTCGATATCGGGGATGAAGCCCATGTCGAGCATCCGGTCGGCTTCGTCGATGACCAGTAGCGAACAGCCGTTCAGCATGATCTTGCCGCGACCGAACAGGTCCATCAGGCGACCCGGCGTCGCGATCAGCACGTCAACGCCCTTTTCGAGCGCGGCGAGCTGGTCCCCCATCGACACGCCACCGATCAGCAGCGCCATCGAAAGCTTGTGATATTTGCCGTATTTCTCGAAATTCTCGGCCACCTGCGCGGCGAGTTCGCGCGTCGGCTCCAGGATCAGCGAACGGGGCATCCGCGCACGGCTGCGGCCATGGGCCAGGATGTCGATCATCGGCAGCACGAAGCTGGCGGTCTTTCCCGTCCCCGTTTGGGCGATACCGATAATGTCGCGCATCATCAGGACGGAGGGGATCGCCTGCGCCTGAATGGGGGTGGGCGTGTCGTAACCGGATTCGGTTACGGCCCTGAGCAATTCGTCGGAAAGGCCGAGATCGGCAAAAGTCATTCAATGGTCCGGGAACAGGAGGCTTATCCGTCCTGCGCGGATGCGAGACGGAAATCGGCCGCGCATTGCGGAAATATCGGCCTCTTGTCAAGAAAATCGCGCGGTTGCCGGGCGATGGCGGCGGATCAATCCTCCTCGCCGACCGGGATAAGGCGACGAAAACTGTCGATTGCGCAACTCAGGCCGCTGCGCGCCTGCAATTCGTCGCGGCCCGAACAGAGCGATCCGTCATCGTCCGGTTCGACATAGAAGCCGGAATAGAAACCCACTGAGTCGCATCCCTTGTCCAGCCGCGCCCGATAGCGGTGATTGTCCGCCAGAATGAGGTCCACGCCATTGTCCACGACGATGCTGCCGCCGCGAATCGAGCGCAGCGCGACGCAGCGCGGCCCCTTTTTTTCCTGCCATCGCTCACGCGCATCGGGCGCGATCCGGGCAGGCGCGCGCCCCTTGCGCACCATCGGCACGCGAATGATGACGCGCTGCTGGATGGACAATTGCGCCCATTGGACCGGATCACCGGTCGATGCGGACAGCAGCAGCAATATGGAATGAACCAAGACGGACCCCT
Organism: Sphingobium cupriresistens LL01; assembly: GCF_001046645.1. NCBI lineage: Bacteria > Pseudomonadati > Pseudomonadota > Alphaproteobacteria > Sphingomonadales > Sphingobiaceae > Sphingobium > Sphingobium cupriresistens. Next base: position 1,307,381 of record NZ_KQ130434.1, on the reverse strand, counting down.
TATATGGGAAGCGATGCTATCGGGTGGTGGTTGAACCGTCGATGAATTCCGGGGATAGGTGCGTCCCATGATTGGACAAGATATGATCGATCGATTCATCGCCCTGCTCGGCCCCAAGGGGGTGGTCACCGATCCCGACGAAATCGCCCCCTGGGTCAGCGACTGGCGCGGCCGTTATCATGGCGCGGCGGCCGCGATCCTGGCGCCCGCCTCCACGCAGGAGGTCGCCGCCACCGTCGCGCTGGCCGCGGAACTGGGCGTGGCGCTGGTGCCGCAGGGGGGCAATACGTCGATGGTCGGCGGCGCGACGCCACCGGCGGACGGATCGGCTCTGATCCTGTCGCTGCGGCGAATGAACCACATTCGCAGCCTGTCTCGGCAAGATAATCTGGCGGTGTGCGAGGCGGGCGTAATCCTGAGCGTGTTGCACGACGCGGCCGAGGAACAGGGCCGGCGGTTTCCGCTGAGCCTCGGGGCCAAGGGGTCGGCGACCATCGGCGGACTGGTGTCGACCAATGCGGGCGGCACGCAGGTCTTGCGCCACGGCACGATGCGCGCGCTGGTGGAGGGGATCGAGGCGGTGCTGCCCGACGGCAGCATCTTCGATGGGCTGGATGCACTCAAAAAGGATAATCGCGGCTACGATATCAAACAGTTGTTGATCGGGGCGGAAGGCACGCTGGGCGTCGTCACCGCCGCGGCGCTGCGGCTCGCGCCCGCCATCGCCGCGCGGGCTGTGGGATGGGTCGGGGTCGCCTCGCCCGCCGACGCGCTGGCGCTGCTGCGGCTGACCGAAACCCTGTTGGGCGACAGCGTCGAGGGGTTTGAGGTGATCGCCGACGAGACGCTGGGGTTCGTGCTGGGGCACATCCCCGGCACAAGATCGCCGATCGAGACGCGCACGCCCTGGCATGTGCTGATCGAGGTCGACCATGCCGACCTGTCTGAGCCGGGTCCGTCGGAGCGGTTGGAAGCGGCGCTGGCCGACGCGTTCGAACGGGGCATCGCCGTCGACGCGGCGCTCGCCGCCAACGAGGCGCAGGCCGACGCTTTCTGGCGCATTCGCGAATCATTGTCGGAATCGGAAAAGGCGCAAGGGCCGGCGCTGCAATATGACATCAGCGTGCCGGTGGCGAAGATGCCCGCCTTCATGATCGATGCGGCGGCGGCGGCGGAAGCGCGCTTCCCCGGCACCACGGCTTCCTCCTTCGGCCATCTGGGCGACGGGAACGTCCATTTCCATGTGCGCGCGCCCAAGGGGACGGGCGACGGCCCGGCCTGGATCGCGACCCAGGGCCAGGCGATCAACGGCTTCGTCCATGATGCGGTGGTCGCGGCGGGCGGCTCCATTTCGGCCGAACATGGCATCGGCCAGATGAAGCGCGCGGAACTGGGCCGCCTAGCCAGCCCGGCGCGGATCGGCGCGTTGCGCGCGATCAAGGCGGCGTTCGATCCCAAGGGCCTGTTCAATCCGGGCAAGCTCATTCCGCTGCCCGGCGAAGGCTGACGGCGGCAAGCTGAACACGCGCCGCCGACAAACCGATTGCCACCAACCGGCAAGGCCATTATCGCCCTGCCCCAATATTCAGCCCGCGGCGCGCGCATAAAAGGCGGCCGCAAATTGACAGAATGGACCCGGACCATGGCCAGCGCGCCCGCCAACACCCTGCCCATCTTCTACAATGATCTCCTGCCGCTGAGCAGCGTGGACCATCTTGATTATCGCACCCGCCAGATCGATTCGGCGCCGTTCCTGACGACGCAGCACGCCGTTCCGCTGACGATCGACGAATTCGTCCCGGCCCAGCGCTTCGCCCCGATCATCTTTTCGGCCGGCGCCGATTCCGTGCCGCTGCTGCTGATGGGCCTCAATGAAGGTGTGAACGTCTTTGTCGATGACGAAGGCAAGCTGCGCGGCCCCGCCTATGTTCCGGCCTATGTCCGCCGCTATCCCTGGATGCTGGCCAAGCTGCGTCCCGACAGCGACGACCTCTCGCTCTGCTTCGATCCCACCAGTCCGGCGATCGGCGCGTTCGACGAAGGCCAGTCGCTGTTCGAAGACGGCAAGCCCAGCGAGCAGACTCAGGGCGTGATGAAATTCTGCGAGGATTTCGAACAGGCCGCGGCCCGCACCGGCCAGTTCGTCCGCGACCTGCAGGAACTCGACCTGCTGATGGACGGCGAAGTCGCGATCCAGACCCCGGTCGCCGACCAACCCTTCGTCTACCGCGGTTTCCGCATGATCAACGAGGAAAAGCTGCGCGACCTGCGCGGCGACCAGCTGCGCAAGATCAACCAGAACGGCATGTTGCCCCTGATCCACGCGCACCTCTTCTCGCTCCAACTGATGCGTGAAATCTTCGAGGCGCAGGTGAGCCAGGGCAAGGGCCCGATCGCCATGCCCGCCACCGCGGAGCCGACGCAGGAGCCGGTCGGGGCCTGAACGAGAAATTAACCCGAAAGGGTTTGAAAAATTGATGGAAAGGGCATCGCATCCCCTCTTGTAAGGCGATGCGACCTGCCCTATCTATCAATCATGCGATGCACCTGCCCCCCTTTCGGGTGTATCGTATGGGCGCCTCCCCCTTTGGAGGCGTCTCCTCCCTGAACCTTGGCCACCCCATGCTCTGCATGGGGTGGTTTTTTCTGTGAGGTGACCGGCCATGCTCTGCGTGGAGTGGTTTTTTTGTGGGGTGCCCAGTCATGCTTTGCACGGGGCGGTTTTATAGCGCGGACGGGATGGATGCTCTGCGGTTTCGCTTGACGCCATGGATGCCCCTGCCTAAAGGCCAGCCCCTGCCGACCGCCAAGAGCGGTCCATGGCCCCTTCGTCTAGCGGTTAGGACGCGGCCCTCTCACGGCTGAAACACGGGTTCGATTCCCGTAGGGGTCACCAAATCCTCTCCCAAAGGACCGGCCTATGTCGGAGAACGCCATCAACGCCTTGCGGCGCATGGGCTTCGCGCAGGATCAATGACCGGCCACGGTTTCCGGGCGATGGCGGCATGATCCCGACGATCGCCTGAGTGTTCGTCATTGGACACACAACCCATCCTGCGGAAACCGGCCCTGTCGCTCGTCTCTTGCTTCCATTAAGGAAGCAAAGATGAGCGACACGGACAGCCTATGCCCGATAGACGAAGCCCTGACACAGGATGGCTATGCCCGCCTGTCCGGCGCGACGCTATTCGACCGGCTGGATATCGCCGAACCCGACTGGTCGGCCTTCGCGGCCAGTTGGAACGATCTTGGCCCCGACCTCTTCATGGCCGATGGCGGCCGCTACCGCCGCCGCCGTCACGCCGCTTTCGCGCTGGAACGGGGCCGCTTCACCCGCAGGCCGCACCAGCCCCATTATCAAAGCCGCGATTACAACCCGCTCAATGGCGACGTGCAACGCTGGTTCGATCCCGTCGAAGCGGCGACGGTCGCCAACCCCGTCTGCGACGCGATCTTCGCCTTCGCCGCCGACCATTTCGATCCGGCGCACCAAGGCGACTGGCACATCGAAATGCATCAATTCCGCATCGAAACGAAACCGAGCGAAAGCGGCCGGCCCACCCCGGAAGGGATGCATCGGGACGGCGTGGACCATGTGCTGGTTATGCTGGTCGATCGCCGCAACGTCCGCGAAGGCGTGACGCGCATCGGCGCGCCCGACGGCACGCCGCTGGGCGAGTTTACCCTGACGGAAGCGGGCGACACGATGCTGATCGACGACCACCGCATCCTGCACGGCGTCACCGAAATCCACGCGCTGGACTCGGCGAAACCGGCCTGGCGCGACGCGCTGGTCGTGACGTTTGTGGCCGAACGCTAACCCAAGCCGTTCGTAACCTACTTCAACAACACCAGTTCTTCCGCCATGCTAGGATGCAGCGCCACGGTATCGTCGAAATCCTGCTTGGTCAGCCCGGCCTTCACCGCGATCGCCGCCGCCTGCAATATCTCCGGCGCATCCGGTCCGATCATGTGCAGCCCGATCACCTTGTCGCTCGTCGCGTCCACGATCATCTTGTACAGCGCCCGCTCTTCGCGCCCGGCCAGTACATTCTTCATCGGCCGGAAGTCGGACGTATAGACCTTCACCGTGCCATAATGGTTCTTGGCCTCCGCCTCGGTCATGCCTACGCCCGCCAGCGGCGGATGGCTGAACACGGCCGACGGCACGCAGCTATAATCCACCTTGCGCTTGTTGCCGCCGAACACGGTATCGGCAAAGGCATGGCCCTCGCGGATCGCCACCGGGGTCAGTTGCAGCCGGTCGGTGACGTCGCCCACGGCATAGATGCTCTCGCAACTGGTCTGGCTATAGTCGTCGACCTTGATCGCGCCCTTGTCGTTCAGTTCGACCCCGGCCGTCTCCAGCCCCAGCCCGTCGGTCATCGGCCTGCGCCCGGTCGCGAACAGCACGACGTCGGCCGCAACCGGATCGCCGTCCTTGAAGCGGACGCATAGCGTGCCGTCCTCATTCTTATCGATCCGCTCCATCTTCGCGTTGAAGCGGAAATTAATCCCCTTGGTCATGGAAATCTGGAGCAGCCGGTCGCGGATCTGCGTGTCATAGCCGCGCAGCAAATCGCTGCCGCGATTGACCATCGTCACATGGCTGCCCAACTGATGAAAGATGCCGGCGAACTCGTTGGCGATATAGCCGCCACCGACGATCACGATCCGCTTGGGGCACGCCTCCAGATGGAAGACCTCGTTGCTGGTGATGCCATGTTCGGCGCCCTCCAGTTCGGGGATCACGGGCCAGGCGCCGGTCGCGACCAGGATCGTCTTGGCCGTCACTTCGCGCCCGCTGGCCAGTTTCACCCCATGCGGCCCGGTGATGGTCGCGCGCTCGCGAATCACCTCGACCTTGTGGCTGCTTAGCGTATTGCCATACAACCCTTCCAGCCGATCGACCTCGGCCAGCACATTGTCGCGCAGCGTGGTCCATTCGAACCCACATTCCGGCACGTCCCAGCCAAAGCGCCGCGCGTCCTTCAGATCCTCGGCAAAATGCGCGCCGTAAATGAGCAGCTTCTTGGGCACGCAGCCGCGAATGACGCAGGTGCCGCCGACGCGAAATTCCTCGGCCACCGCAACCTTCGCGCCATGCGCCGCCGCGACCCGCGACGCCCGCACGCCGCCCGATCCTGCGCCGATGACGAAAAGGTCGAAATCATAGTCACTCATGCCGCGCCTCCGATGGAATAGGCGCGGATATGGCGGGTGGAGGCCCTAGTTACAAATGGGAATATTGTTGCTGGTAGCCAAACCACCTCCGTTCGCTTCGAGCGCGTCGAGAAGCGTTGCGCCCTCGCTTCACGACTGCGCCCGAAACCAAAGACAGTTTATGCCGCGCCCAGCGCGATCTCGATCAACGCCATGGTCGATGGATCGAACCCGGTCGCCCCATCCGCCTCGATCGACTTGGCGATCTCCTTGCCCAATTCCACCCCGAACTGGTCGAACGGGTTGATCCCCATCAACACCGCATTGGCGAAGGTCCGATGCTCGTAGAAGGCGATCAGCGCGCCCAGCGCCTCCGGCGTCACATCGTCCAGCAAGATCGTGGTCGACGGCCGGTTGCCGGGATAGGACCGCGCCGGATCGGCCTCATTGTCCTTCCCCCGCATCAGCGCCGCGCCCTGCGCGAAGCAGTTGACCAGCAGCGCGCGATGATGCGCCGGGTCCAGCGCATGGCCCGGTTCGATCGAAGCGATGAACTCGACCGGCGATAGGATCGTCCCCTGGTGCAGCAACTGGAACACCGCATGTTGCGCATCGGTGCCCACCCCGCCCCAGGTGATCGGCGCGGTCGGGCCGTCCACCGGACTGCCGTCGCGTTGCACGCTTTTGCCGTTGCTCTCCATCTCCAGTTGCTGGAGGTAGGAGGGCAGCAACGCCAGCCGCTCGTCATAGGCGAACAGCGCGCGGGTCTGGCACCCGATGACGCGGGTATAATATTGATCGACAAAGGCCGCGATCAGCGGGGCGTTCTCGCTTGGAGGCGACAGGCGGAAATGTCGGTCCATCGCCGCCGCGCCCTCCAGCAGGCTCTCGAACGCATCCCATCCCAGCGCCAATGCAGCCGGGAAACCGATCGAGGACCAGAGCGAATAGCGCCCGCCCACCGACTCTGCGAAGGGCAGGATGCGGGTTTCATCAACACCCCATTCCATCGCCTTGTCGGGCGCGGCGGTCAGCGCGATCACCTTGCCATAGGGATCGTCGACCCCGGCCTCGACCATCCAGTTGATCGCGCTCGCCGCATTCAGCATCGTCTCGCTGGTCGTGAAGGTCTTGGACGCGATCGCGATCAACGTGGCGTTGGGATCGAACCCCTCGATCGCCCGCTCCAGCGCGGTGCCATCGACATTGGACACGATGCCCACATCATAACGCACCCCGTCGCCGTCCAGCGCATCGACGATCAGTTTTGGGCCAAGCGCCGACCCGCCGATGCCGATATGCAATATGTGCCGCACCTCGCCCAGCGCGCCCGCCTCGATCGCATCGATCAGGCCGCGCATCCGCCGGTGCAGCATCTTGGCATGGGCGACGCTTTCGGCATGGCCCTCGCCCCGTTCGGCCGGATGCTCGGCGGCGCGGCCTTCGCTATTGTTCACCGCCTCGCCCGCAAACAGCGCGTCGCGCTGCGCCGCAAAGCCCTGTTCATCGGCCAGCTTCAGGAAACCCGCCAGCACATCGTCGGTCAGATGGGTCTTGGACCAGTCGAACCGGATCGGCCCCTGGGTCAGGACCAGCTTGCCCAACCGGCCGGGATCGGTCGTGAAAATGGTCTTCAGGTCTGCTTGCGGAAGCGCGGCGATAGACGCCAGTGCAGAATTGGGCATGGATATATCCCTCATGACGTTGGTCGATATCGACGCTGCACCGGTCGATTCTGCCTATGCTTACCCAAATTCGTCATGCTTTGCATCGTCAAGGACTGCTTGACGCGCTGCGTCTCAAGCCCCACAAGCCGCCACGGCCGCCCTGTCGGCTCATACGACCGGCCTTTCCAAGGGATCAGACGACACTCCATGACTGCCAAATCGGAAACGCGGGACTTTATCTGGTTTCTCGCCAAGCTGGGCCTGTTCGTCTTCATCCTGCGCAGCTTCATCATATCGCCGTTCAACATTCCCTCGGAATCGATGCAGCCGCGTCTTTTGATCGGCGACTATCTGCTGGTGGCCAAATGGCCCTATGGCTATTCGCGCTATTCGCTGCCCTTCTCGATTCCGCTGATCCCCGGCCGTATCCTGGCCTCCACGCCCCAGCGCGGCGACGTGGCGGTGTTCAAGGCGCCGCCGAACCAGAAAAACGACTATATCAAGCGCGTCATCGGCCTGCCCGGCGACATGATCGGCGTGCGCGGCGGGACCGTCTACCTGAACGGTCAGGCGATCCCCAAGCAGAAGGTCGCCGACCTCGTCATCCCCGTCACGCCCAACATGCTGGATGCTGCCGCCCGTGAAGGTGCGCCATCCCCCTGTTATCGCGCCGATTTCGAGGAAGCCGCGGCCGGCGGCGGCAAACAGTGCCGCTATCCCCAGTATCGTGAAACCCTGCCTGGCGGAAAAAGCTACAATGTCCTCGACCTGCTGCCCGACGGCGCGGCGGACGATCGGGACACGGTGCTGGTGCCGCAGGGCCATCTCTTCATGATGGGCGACAATCGTGATCGCAGCGCCGACAGCCGCTTCCCCGCGGTCGAAGGCGGCGGCATCGGCCTCGTCCCCGAAGAAAATCTGGTGGGCAAGGCGATGATCTCGGTCTTCTCCACCGACGGCAGCGCCAACTGGCTGCTACCCTGGACCTGGTTCACCGCCGCGCGCTGGAGCCGTATCGGGGAAGGCTTTTGAGCAAGCCTGATACGGCCGGCTGGCTCAAGGATCTGATCGGTCGCGCGCCCGAAAATCCAGCCAGGTTCGATCAGGCGCTGACCCATGGCAGCGCCAAGGCGGTCAATTATGAGCGGCTGGAATTTCTGGGCGACCGTATCCTCGGTCTGCTGATCGCCGAATGGCTGTTCGAACGCTTCACCGATGAACCGGAAGGCAAGCTCTCCCGTCGCTTCAACGCGCTGGTGTCGGGCGAAACCTGCGCCGAAGTGGCCCGCACAGCGGGCGTTCCCATCCATCTGGTGCTGGGCAAGCAGGCGCGCGACGATGGCGCGGCCGACAGCGACAATGTGCTGGGCGACGTGATGGAGGCGCTGATCGGCGCCCTCTATCTGGAAGGCGGACTGGAAGAGGCGCGCGCACTCGTCCGCCGGCTGTGGGGCAATCGGGTCGACACCCAGACCAGCGCCCCGCGCCACCCCAAATCCTATCTTCAGGAATGGGCCGCGGCCAACAAGCGCAAGCCTCCCGAATATGTCCTGACCGACCGTTCCGGCCCGCACCATGCGCTGCGCTTCACCGTCACCGTCTCGATCAAGGGCGCAGGCGAAGCCTCCGCCACCGGCGCCTCCAAACAGGAAGCCGAAACGGCGGCGGCCAAGACGCTGCTGGAGAAGCTGACGGGTTGATGGGTAACTCCATTCACCCGTTCGCCCTGAGCCTGTCGAAGGGCTTTTCTTCTTCGGTCTGCGCATGACATTTTGGGCTTACATGCTCCATTGCGCAGACCGTAGCTTCTATGTTGGGCATACGGATAATCTGGAACAGCGCATCGGCCAGCATGACCAGGGCCAAATCGCCGGCTACACGCAAACGCGCCGACCGGTAAAACTGGTCTGGTCGCAGGCGTTCGGCACGCGTATGGAGGCACTCGAAGCCGAGCGGCAAATCAAAGGTTGGAGCCGCGCAAAGAAGTTGGCTCTTATCCGCGAGGACTGGACGTTGATCTCCAGCTTGGCAAGATCAAACAAAGAAAAGAAAAGCCCTTCGACAGGCTCAGGGCGAACGGAGTAATTTTTGGCAACTGATACCGAAACACAGCGCTGTGGCGTCATCGCCGTCGTCGGCGCGCCCAATGCGGGCAAGTCCACGCTGGTCAACGCGCTCGTGGGGCAGAAGGTGGCGATCACCAGTCCCAAGGCGCAAACCACGCGCACCCGCGTCATGGGCGTCGCGATAGAGGGCGATGCGCAGATCGTGCTGGTCGACACCCCCGGCATCTTCGCGCCCAAGCGGCGGCTGGACCGCGCGATGGTGCAGGCCGCCTGGGGCGGAGCGCAGGGGGCGGATCTGATCGCGATGGTGGTGGATGGCAAGGCGGGGCGCGGCCCCAAGCTGGAGCCGATCATCGAAGCGCTCAAGCATCGCACCGAACGCAAATGGCTGATCCTCAACAAGGTCGATATCGCGATCAAGGAAAAGCTGCTGACCCATACCCAGGTGCTGAACGACACGCTGGGTTTCGATGAAATCTTTTTCGTGTCCGCCGCGACCGGGGATGGCCTGCCCGAACTCAAGGCCGCCTTTGCCAAGGCGATGCCGGAAGGGCCATGGCATTTCCCTGAAGACCAGGTGTCGGACGCCACCGACCGGATGCTGGCCGCGGAAATCACGCGCGAACAGCTTTACCACCAGCTTCACGCCGAACTCCCCTATGCCGCGGCGGTCGATACCGAACAGTATAAGGAGCGCGACGACGGATCGGTCGAAATCCACCAGCAAATCCTGGTCGGCCGCCCGACCCAGCGCGCCATTGTCCTGGGCAAGGGCGGACAGCGCCTGAAGGAAATCGGGTCGAAGGCGCGCGCCGAACTCGCCACCCTGCTCGGCGTCAGGGTCCATCTCTACCTCCACGTCAAAGTGAAGGAGAATTGGGAGGACGACCGCAGCATCTACCGCGATATCGGCCTCGACTGGGTGGAGTGAATGTTCGCGGCATAGGGTAAATCCATCCTTTACCTTATGTCGTTACGGCTCCGTTTCATGGGACCGAAACAGAAAATCGCCTTTGCCGTGGGCGTCTCCGTTATCGGGACGATCGTCATCATGGCGATGGTGTCGACCATCCCCGGCATGTTCATTCCGCTGCGCTATTTCAGCGTGGGCATTTTCTGTTCCGCCAGCATTTCCACCCCGGTCTGCGTCCTGCTGGTCCGGCAGGGCGAGGAAAACCGGCTGTTGCGCCACGAACTGGAACGGCGGGTGGAGGAACTGGCCTATCTTGCAGATCGGGACGGCCTGACCGGCCTGCTCAGCCGGAACGCCTTTTTCGACCGCGCCGGTCGGGTCCATGCGCGACCGGGCAACTGGTATCTGCTGATCGACATCGACCATTTCAAACGCTTCAACGACGATCATGGTCATCAGACGGGCGACGCCGTGCTACATGCCGTCGGATCGGCCATCGCGCAGGCGCTCGGCCCGGACGACCTGAGCGGACGGCTGGGTGGCGAGGAATTCGCCGCCTGCCTGACCGATTGCTCCGCCGACCTGGCGACCCGCCGCGCCGAACATGTCCGCGTATCGATCCAGGCGTTGCGGGTGCGTGCACCGTCCGGCCATATCGTGCGCGTAACCGCCAGCATCGGTCTTAGCCCCGGCGACCCGATACGGCCGATCGAATCCAGCCTGCACCGCGCCGACCTCGCCATGTATGCCGCCAAGACCGGCGGCCGCAACCAGGTGCGGCGCGCCGCCTGACCCTACTCCGTTGCCGCAGCCTTCTTCTTCGCCGGGGCCTTCTTGGCGGCCGGCTTCTTCACGGTGTCCCCGTCTTTCTTGGCGGCAGGTTTCTTGGCCGCCGCCTTCTTCGGCGCGGCCTTCTTCTTGCCCTTCTTCGCCGGCGCCGCCGCGGCCCGCGCGTCGATCAACTGCGCGGCTTCCTCCAGCGTCAACTGGTCCTTGTCCACCGTCTTGGGCAGGGTCGCATTGGTGGTGCCGTCGGTGACATAGGCGCCGTACCGGCCCTCCATCAGCTTGATCTCCAACTCCGTGCGCGGATGCGCGCCCAGCACCTTCAACGGTTCGCGCCCGGCGCTGCGCGGACCACGGTTGGCCGCCTCCGCCAGCTTCACCACCGCGCTGTTCATACCGACCTCGAAAATCTCCGACGTGGATGACAGCCGCCCATATTTGCCGTCATGCAGCAGATAGGGACCAAAACGCCCGATATTGGCCACGATCGGCAATCCGGTTTCGGGATGCAGCCCCACTTCACGCGGCAGGCTCAGCAGCTTCACGCCCCAATCGAGCGTCAATTCGCCATCGGGCAAATCCTTGGGAATGGAGCCGCGCTTGGCCTCCTTGCCCTCCCCCATCTCGATATAGGGACCAAAACGCCCGGACTTCTTGACGATATCCTGCCCGGTTTCGGGGTGCTGGCCCAGCACCTCCGGTCCGCTATCCTCGCCGTCCTTGCCGCCCGGCTGGCCGAACTTGCGGGTATATTTGCACTCCGGGTAATTGGAGCAGGCGATGAACGCGCCAAACCGCCCGCCGCGCAGCGACAATTGCCCGTCGCCACACATCGGGCAGGCGCGCGGGTTGCTGCCGTCCGCTCGCGGAGGGAACAGCATCGGCTCCAGAAACTTGTCCAGTTCCGCCGTAATGTCGGACGGCTTCTGTTCCATAATCTCGGCGGTCTTGGGCTTGAAATCCTTCCAAAAAGCTTCCAGCACTTCCTGCCACTGGGCGCGGCCGCCGGAAATATCGTCCAGCTCGTCTTCCAGTCCCGCCGTGAAGTCGTAGGACACATAGCGTTCGAAGAAGCGCTCCAGGAACGCCGTCACCAGCCGCCCGCTCTCCTCGGCGAAGAAGCGGTTCTTCTCGATCCGTACATAGTCGCGATCCTTGAGCACCTGCAACGTGGACGCATAGGTGGACGGCCGCCCGATCCCCAGCTCCTCCAGACGCTTCACCAGCGACGCTTCGGAATAGCGCGGCGGCGGCTGGGTGAAATGCTGTTCTGCCGTGACTTTCTTCTTGGCAGGGGCATCGCCCTCGCTCATGCGCGGCAGCAGCTTTGAATCATCATCGTCGCTGTCGTCGCGGCCTTCTTCATAGAGCGCCAGGAAGCCTGGGAAGATCACCACCTGCCCCGTCGCGCGCAGCGTATGGCTGCCCGATCCGTCGATCATGTCGATCGTCGTGCGCTCCAGCCGCGCCGACGCCATCTGGCTCGCCAGCGCGCGCTTGAAGATCAGGTCGTACAGGCGCGCATGATCGCCCGACCCCACCTTGTCGCGGCCGAACTCGGTCGGACGAATGGCCTCGTGCGCTTCCTGCGCATTTTTCGCCTTGGTCTGATATTGGCGCGGCTTTTCGGGCAGGTAACCGCCGTCATAGCGTTCCGCGATCGCCTTGCGCGCGGCGGAAATGGCGCTGCCGTCCATCTGCACGCCATCGGTACGCATATAGGTGATCGCGCCGTCTTCGTAGAGCTGCTGCGCGATCCGCATCGTGTGGCTGGCCGAAAAGCCCAGCTTGCGCGCGGCTTCCTGCTGCAAGGTGGAGGTGGTGAACGGCGCGGGCGGATTGCGGGTGAGCGGCTTCGTCTCGACCTTGTCGACGGTAAAGCGTCCGGCCTCCACATCGGCCTTGGCGGCCATGGCGTCGCCTTCCTTGCCGATGGTCAGGCGGTCGATCTTCTCGCCCTTCCAGCGGACGAGGCGCGCGGTAAAGCCCTGCCCGCCCTGCTCCATCTCGGCCGCGACCGACCAATATTCCTGGGGGCTGAAGCTTTCGATCTCGCGCTCGCGCTCCACCACCAGCCGCAGCGCGACCGACTGGACGCGGCCCGCCGACTTGGCGCCCGGCAGCTTGCGCCACAGCACCGGCGACAAAGTGAAGCCCACCAGATAGTCGAGCGCCCGGCGCGCGCGGTAGGCATCAATCAGATCCTCGTCCAGCGCGCGGGGCTTGGCCATCGCGTCGAGCACCGCCGCCTTGGTGATCGCGTTGAACGTCACCCGGTCCACTTGGCTCGGCAGCGCCTTCTTGGCGCGCAGCACCTCCTGCACATGCCAGCTGATCGCTTCCCCTTCGCGATCAGGGTCAGTCGCCAGGATCAATCGCGTCGCCGTCTTGGACGCATCGGCAATGGCCTTGAGCTGCTTGCCCTTGTCGCCATAATTTTCCCACGACATGGCGAAGCCGTCGTCCGGGTCCACCGACCCGTCCTTGGCGGGCAAGTCGCGGATATGGCCATAGCTGGCGAGGACATGAAAATCGCCGCCCAGATATTTCTCGATGGTCTTCGCCTTGGCCGGCGATTCTACGATGACAAGCTGCATTTAGGCCCCGGAAAATAGTCTCTCACGTATACGCGCGAGTGTGGAAGGCGATGACGGCGGGCGTCAAGCGGGCTGTGCGTAAGGGAGAAGGCGCGCCAACGCCAGTATCTTGTCGATCCATCCCGGTCGCAGCACCATCTGACCGCTGACCGCCAACTATCCCACTAATGCAAATCAAAGCGGCCGCAACCCATGCGACTTTTACCGCGGACCAGTGTTCTAGCCCCATCGCCGGAACGCCCCGACCGGCGACATCCCTCATCTAGACAGGAATGACGATGTCCGATTCCAACAGCCATGACATTTCCACGCTCAACGGCCTGATCGCCACCACGCTCGACAGCGCGGACGGCTATACCGAGGCGGCGAAGGACAGCGACCATGGTCGCTTCACCACGCTCTTCACCAGCCGCGCGACCGAACGCCGTCAGGTCGTCACCCGTCTCCAGCAGGAAGTGCGCGCCCTTGGCGGCAACCCGGAAGATGACGGCACCATTCTGGCCGGCGCCCACCGCCTGTTCCTGAACCTGAAAGCCACGCTGACCGGAAAGGATGACAAGGCTATCATCAACGAGGTCGAAGCCGGCGAAGATCATATCAAGGCGAAGTATGAAGACGCGATGGCCGATCGCGATCTGTCGCCAGCAGTTCGCGCCGTGATCGAGCAAAGCTATGTCTCGGTGAAGCAGGGCCATGACGAGATGCGCGATCTCAAGCACAGTATGCAGCATTAATCGCAGCGGATCGGGCGGCGGAGGCGATAACGCCTTCGCCGCCATGATTCACCGCAGAGCGACCCGCCCGCCCGCCTGCCGCTCCAGCGCGCCCGCCAGTTCCAGTTCCAGCAGCACCGTCTGCACCACCGCGGGCGACAGGCCAGACAGGCGGATCAGTTCGTCGATCGGCACCGATACCGGTCCCAGCAACCCGACCACTATCGCCCGCTCCTGCGCCGCGACGTCGCTCGACACCGGCGCGCCGATAAAATCGAAGCTGCCTTGCCGCACCATGCGCGGATCGATGCTGCCCACGGCCTCCAGCACGTCGGCGGCGTTCTGGATCAGGATCGCGCCCTCGCGGATCAACTGGTTACAGCCCTGCGCCCGTGGATCGAGCGGCGATCCGGGCACCGCCATCACCTCGCGCCCCGCCTCGCCGGCCAGCCGCGCGGTAATCAGCGACCCGGACTTGGGCGCCGCCTCCACCACCACCGTTCCCAACGCCAGCCCGGCAATGATTCGATTGCGCGCCGGGAAATGGCGCGCCAGCGGCTGGACGCCGGGCGGATGCTCCGTCACCAGCAGGCCGCTTTCCGCCACCTGCGCCTGCAACTCCCGGTTCTCTGGCGGAAAAGCGATATCGATGCCGCTGGCGATCACGCCGATCGTCCCGCTCTCGATCGATCCGCGATGTGCTTCCGTATCGATGCCGCGCGCCAGCCCGGACACCACCACCGCGCCACGCTGCCCCAGATCCTGCGCCAATGTGCGGGCAAAGCGGCACGCAGCGGCCGACGCATTTGCGCGCGCCGACCATGGCGATGCACTGGCCGCTCGCCAATGCCGTATCGCCGCGCAGGATCAACGCTGGCGGCGCGCCTTCAAACTGGTCGAGCAGGACGGGATAATCGGGATCGCCCATCAGCAGATAGCGCGCGCCCAGCGCCCGGCTCTGCGCAATCTCCTTCTCCACCGCCCCCGCATCGGCCACGCTCGCGCGCCCGCCGCCCCGCGCCGCGAGATCGGGAATGGCGCGCAACGCTTCCCCGGCCGTCCCGAACCGCGCGAGCAATTGCCGATAGCTGACCGGACCGATCCGGGGGGAGCGGATGAGCCGCAGCCGGTCGAACCGCTCCCGCTCGCTCATTCGGCCGATGTGCCTTTGGCCCCGCCGATCTTCGGCTCTTCGCCCTTCATCAGCCGGACGATATTCGCCCGATGTCGCCACAACACGATCAGCCCCAGCGCAAGGGCGACCGGCACAAGGTCGATTCTCCCGAACGCCCACATGGCCACCGGCGCGCTGACCGCCGCCGCCATGCCGCCGACCGACGACCATTTCGTCCCGAACAAAGCCGCCAGCCACACCGCCGCGAAAATGCACCCGGCGGGCCAGAACATCGCCGTCACCACGCCCATCATCGTCGCCACGCCCTTGCCGCCGGCAAAGCGCAGCCACACCGGATAGCAATGGCCGATAAAGGCCATCGCCCCCGCCATCGGCCCGCCGCCATCGACCAGCGCCGCGCCGATCAGCACCGCCGCCGCGCCCTTGAGCAGATCGAGCAGCAAGGTCGCCGCCGCCAGCCCCTTGCGCCCGGTGCGCAGCACATTGGTCGCGCCGATATTGCCCGACCCGATCCGCCGCAGGTCGCCCGCGCCGGTAAAGCGCGTCAGCAGCAGGCCAAAGGGGATGGAGCCGAGCAGATAGCCCAGAAGCAGGACGAATGTGGGGAGAAGCCAGGGAAGTGTCATGAAATTCGCCGATAAAGCGTTTTCAAGGCAGGTGGAACATCTGCTGGCTCGGAAAACGCGGTAAATCAAAAGACCAGGGCAGGAACGCCGATGCAATCGACTCTCATGCTCTAAATGGTGCGCGCGACCATAGCGTGACAGGCGCGCGGGGCAATGCCCAAAGGCTTGATTTGCGCGGTCATGCCCCTACGCTCTCTGCATCCTTGCCGGAGCCGTCCATGACCGACATGCCGCTAGACGCTTTCACCCGCTCCTGGACCAGCATGGCGCTGGCCCCGCAGAAATTATGGCAGTCGATCAATTCGGGCTGGTCGTTCGGCAATGTGACGATCAACGAAAGCAACAGCAGCGCGCCGCAGACCGAGCAGGCGATACTGGCGCAGGAAAGCTATGGCCGGCAAATCGGGAAATTGCTCGATGCGGTCGATCTGCTGGTGAAACAGCAACCGGATTGGGCGCACAAAGGCATTTGACGAGATCGATCAGCTCAAGACGAAGATCGACGGCGTGAAGCACGCCCTGGCAGTCAAGCGGATCGCGCAGTTGCGCGGCGACCTCGACCTGCTGCGCCTTTCCACCGACCCGGCGGACAAGGCGCACTATGACGCCTGGATCGCCGCGTTGCGCCAATTGCTGGACGACATGCCCGCCTCGGCGAACTGAAGCCCCGTTGACACTCCGGCCTCCTGCCGCGACACAGCGGCCATGACGGTCGCCTCTGACGCTCCCATTCTTTTCTTCGATTCCGGGGTCGGCGGGCTTTCGATTCTCGCCCCGGCGCGCGCCGCCCTCCCCACCGCGCCGATCGTCTATGCCGCCGACAGCGCCGGATTCCCCTATGGCACCAAGAGCGAGGCGGAAATCGCCGCGCGCGTCCCCGCGCTACTTGGCCGGCTGGTCGAACGCTACCGCCCGCGCCTCGCCGTCATCGCCTGCAACACCGCCTCGACCATCGCGCTCCAGCATGTCCGCGCCGCGCTCGACATTCCCGTCGTCGGCACTGTCCCGGCGATCAAGCCCGCCGCCCTGCTCTCCAAAAACCGCGTCTTCGGCGTGCTCGGCACCGACGCCACCGTGCGCCAACCTTATGTCGATCGGCTCGCGGCCGAACATGGCGCGGACTGTATCGTACTGCGCCACGGATCGGCGGCGCTGGTGCAACTGGCCGAAGCCAAGCTGCGCGGCGAAGCGCTCGATCCCCATGTCGCGCGGGATGCGCTGGCGGGCCTGCTCAACCAGCCCGGTGGCGACCGCATGGACATGGTGGTCCTCGCCTGCACCCATTTTCCGTTAGTGGAGCCGGAATTGGCGGCGGCCGCCCCGCATCCCATCGGCTACGTCCATGGCGGCGACGGCATCGCCCGGCGCATCCAATATCTGACCCAGGGCCAGCCCTGGCCAGACGCGCCCAGCCCAGGCATCGCCGTCTTCACCCGGCTCGACGAAAAGGTCGAAGCGCTCCGCCCCGCACTCGCCCGCTATGGCCTCGATCGCATCGACGCGCTCTGATTGGGGGTAGGCCATTTGTCCAATGGCCAATTTCTTCGATAAGTCTGATAGCTATTCCTCCTTGGAATTGCGAGCGGTTATCGCTGGTAAAGCCGGGGCGGGGCGGTTAAACGCGGCATCGGGCAGAGGAAGGCGCAGCGGCACAACAGCGCGCGGGCAAACGGGAAGAAGCGTAGTGAACTACAAACACATCTTTTCGCAGGCGATCGACCGTCTTCATGAAGAAGGTCGCTATCGCGTGTTCATCGACATCCTCCGCAATCGCGGCTCCTACCCCAATGCCCGCTGCTTCCACGGCCATAACGGCCCCAAGCCCATCACCGTCTGGTGTTCCAACGACTATCTCGCCATGGGCCAGCATCCCAAGGTCGTCGCCGCGATGGAAGAGGCGCTGCACGATGTCGGCGCCGGCTCCGGCGGCACCCGCAATATCGGCGGCAACACCCATTATCATATCGACCTGGAAGGCGAACTGGCCGACCTGCATGGCAAGGAAGCGGCCCTGCTCTTCACGTCGGGCTATGTCTCGAACGAAGCGACGCTCTCCACCCTCGCCAAGCTGCTGCCCGGCTGCATCATCTTCTCCGACGAACTGAATCACGCCTCGATGATCGCGGGCATCCGCAATTCGGGCTGCGAAAAGCGGGTCTTCCGTCATAATGACGTCGAACATCTGCGCGAGTTGCTGGCCGCCGAAGACCCCGAAGCCCCCAAGCTGATCGCGTTTGAAAGCGTCTATTCGATGGATGGCGACGTCGCCCCGATCGCGGCGATCTGCGACCTGGCGGATGAGTATAATGCGCTCACCTATCTGGACGAAGTCCATGCGGTCGGCATGTATGGCGCGCGCGGCGGCGGCATTTCGGAACGCGACGACGTCGCGGACCGCCTCACCATCATCGAAGGCACGCTGGGCAAGGCGTTCGGCGTGATGGGCGGCTATATCGCGGCCGACCAGATGATCGTCGACGTGATCCGCAGCTACGCGCCCGGCTTCATCTTCACCACCTCGCTCTCGCCCGTATTGGTCGCGGGCGTGCTGGCCAGCGTGCGGCACCTCAAGGCATCGAGCGAAGAGCGCGAAGGCCAGCAGGCGTCTGCTGCGCTGCTCAAGCAGTTGATGGCGGAAGCCGGCCTTCCGGTCATGCCGTCGGTCACCCACATCGTCCCGCTCATGGTCGGCGACCCGATCAAGGCCAAGCGGATCAGCGACATATTGCTCGCCGAATATGGCGCCTATGTGCAGCCGATCAACTATCCCACCGTGCCCCGCGGCACGGAACGGCTGCGCTTCACGCCCGGCCCGGCGCATGACGAAACGATGATGCGCGACCTGGTGTCGGCGCTGGCCGAAATCTGGGATCGGCTGGAACTGGAAAAGACCGCGCGTCGGGCGGCTTGATAACATGGTTGGGAATAGAAGTTTCAAGGGCATTGCTTTGATTGCACTTGGAAACGGAACATAGCCAAGTCGTAGAGCGCAATTTCCCTACTTGTGTAACTCCATCTTTCAGCAGAAAGATGTTGTTGGGGATTCACAGGGGCAAAAAATGGCACTCAACACCGCTCAACTGACATTGATTGAACAGCGGATTACCAATCAGGGACCAAGCGCGGCCGTGGCTTACTTGCTTTGGTTTTTTCTTGGCATAGTGTCCGGGCATCGCTTTTATCTCGGCCGACCTGCCAGTGCAATTTTGCAGATAATATCTTATTTCATTTTGATCGGCTTTATCTGGCTTTTGATCGATGCATTTCTGATCCCCGGAATGGTCCGGGATAAACAGGATGGAATTCGCCAACGGCTCATGACTGACATGATGGCCCATGGAACTACTTGACCTGAGAATAGAAATCTAATGCTCAGGTAAATGGTCGACCCAGGCTATGCTTCCTCTAATCGCATAGTTCCGATACATGGAATGGCATGATGGTTCACCGCTCATGTCGTGCGCCAGCCGTTCGATCGCGATCGCTAGTTCCCGGCGCGGCGAGACATGGAACTTGTCCAGCCACCCGAACAGCGCCCGCTTCCATACTCCCGGCAATTCATCCTGCTGGCCGAAATCCACGATCTCCAGCCTGCCGCCCGGCGCTACGCATTGCGCGGCCTGGGTCAACGCATCCTCCCAATCGGGGATCATCGACAGCGCATAGCTGATGAATACCCGATCGAACCCGGCCCGCCCGAACAGCGCTTGCGGATCAAAGGCGCAGGCGTCCCCCTGCGCCAGCGTCACCCGATCCGCCAATCCGGCCTTCGCCACGCCCGCCCGCGCCGTCTCCAGCATCGCCTGGCTGATGTCGACGCCATAAAGCCGCGTGCCCGGCCACGCCTTGCCCACCGCGATCAGGTTGCGCCCGGTGCCGCAGCCAATCTCCAGCACGGACCCGCCCGGCGGCGGAGCCAGGTCGGCGATCAGCTCGTCCCTCCCCAGCAGATAATATTTGCGGGTCAGGTCGTAGATATGCCGTTGATAGCGATAGACCCCGTCCATCAACCCGCCATGATCGCTCACAGGCTTGGCTTCAACACATAGAGATGGACGCCGCCATAAATGGCCGACCGGTCGCGGGCGGTATAGTCGCGCGACGCCTCCGCCCGATAGTCCCAGCGGTCCAGCACATCGCCCGCCACCCGCCCCGGCAATATGCTCGGTTCGCCGGCGGTGCGGAACAACACCCGCGCGCCCGGCTTGGCCGTCCGGGTGATCTGCGCCCAGAGCGCGTTCAATTGATCGTCGTCCATCCAGTCCTGCGCGTCGAGCAGGATATAGCGATCGCACGACGCCGCCGGCTGGCTGGCGAGGAAATCGGTGAAGTTGATGTGCCGCACATCGACGCGGCTCGCCCGCGCCCGCACCGCCTCATGGTTCGCGGCTTGCAGATAGGGCGGCAACGGTCCCTCACCCCCTGCATAGCCGCGCCCGAATGCCTGCACCGCGAAATAATTGTCCTTCAGGTCGAAATCGCAGGCCAGCTTCTCCAGCCGCGTCTTGAGCACGCTGTCCATCCGCGCGTCACCGGCCAGCGCCTCGAACTGGGCGGGCGGAATGCCGAGCCCAAACAGCGACGCCGGCTGGCTGGTCAGCCAGCGCACGAAACCCTTGTCAAAGATCGGCGCCAGCTCGCGCTCGAAAATCTCGCGCTGCTCCTCGCGGCTGCGCGCGTCCAGCATCCGCTTGGGATTGACGCCATGCAACCGCGCCAGCAGATGCGCCGCGCCGATGAAGCGGCCGAGCAGGCCATGTTTGTAGATACCGCGCGCGAAACCGCCGATCCGCCGCCGCCCGATCAGGTCGCGCCCTTCCCAATAACGCCGGGTCGCCTCGTCCAGTTGCGGCGCCACGACGTCGCGATAGGCGGCGATATTGGCCTTATTGTCCGCCTGCGCGAAAAAGCGGTGGAAGGTCGCATGGTGCGGCAGGCTCTGCGCCGCTATCAGCTTGAGCCGATTGAGCGCGATATGCGCGGTATTGAGGTCGACCGCGGTGATCTTCGCCGGATCGGCGGTCAAATAACTCAGCACATTGCAGCCGCCCGACGCGATCGTCACGACATGGCTGTCGGGCGTGATCGCCAGCGCCTCCATATCCACGGCCGGGTCTTCCCAGATCTGGGCATAGACCAGACCACGAAAGGCGAAGGTGAAGGCGCGCTCCAGCAACCCCTGCTTCGACAGATGCCGGTGGCGATGCACCGCGCTGGTGATTTTGTGATGGCCAGCCTTTTTCTGATGACCAGTCTGATCCGCCGTCGCTGCCATGGCTGCACTCCTCGCTGCCGGGTCGTTCCGGCGCGGATAGGGCAATGGCATGTCGCCTGCATGACGTACGGGTTACGCCATGATGACGGCCTTTGGGGAAGTCGCCTTGCGGAACCAGGGCGCCCTCTCCCATCTTGTGCAGACATGGCCCATTGGATCGAACCACACCCCACCGGCATCTATGTCCGTCCCGCCGATGCCTGGATCGATCCGTCGCTGCCGCAGGAGCGGGCGCTGGTGACACATGGTCATGCCGATCATGCCCGCGGCGGCCATGGCCATGTCTGGGCGACGCGGGAGACGCTGGCGATCATGGCGCTGCGCTACGGCACCGCCAGCGGCACCGCGGTCGGCTATGGGGAAGAGGTGCGCATGGGCGGCGTCGCGATCCGCTACGTCCCTGCCGGCCATGTGCTGGGGTCCGCCCAGATCGTGCTGGAGCATGGTGGGGAGCGGATCGTCGTGACCGGCGATTACAAGCGCCGCCCCGACCCGACCTGCCTGCCGTTCGAGCCGGTGCCCTGCGACATCTTCGTGACCGAGGCGACCTTCGGCCTCCCCGTCTTCCGCCACCCTGACACCGGCAGCGAGATGGACCGGCTGCTCGCCGCGTTGCACGTCCATCCTGACCGCTGCGTGCTGGTCGGCGCCTATGCGTTGGGCAAGGCGCAGCGAGTCATTTGCGAACTGCGCGCGCGCGGCCATCATGATCCGATCTACATCCATGGCGCGATGGAGAGGATGTGCGCCCTATACGAAGAGTTCGGCGTCGCCATGGGCGAACTGCGCCCCGCGACCGGGGTGCTCGCAAAGGAAATGCGCGGCCGCATCATCCTGTCGCCGCCGTCTGCCCTCAACGACCGCTGGAGCCGCCGCCTGCCCGATCCGATCACCGCCATGGCGTCCGGCTGGATGCGGGTGCGCCAGCGCGCACGGCAGAAGAATGTCGAACTGCCGCTGGTCATTTCGGACCATGCCGACTGGGACGAACTGACGGATACGATACGCGAAGTCGCGCCGAGCGAAACCTGGATCACCCATGGCCGCGAAGAAGCCCTTCTGCACTGGTGCATGACCCACCAGATTCGCGCCCGCGCCCTGGCGCTGGTCGGCCGCGAAGATGAGGATGAGGCGTAATGCGATCGCACAACCCACATCCGTTCGGTTCGAGCCTGTCGAGAACGGAAGCGCGCAAATGAGGCAATTCTCCCAACTTCTCGACGGCCTCGTCTACACCCGTTCCCGCAACGGCAAGCTGGACCTGATCGCCGCCTATATGCGCGACGCGCCCGATCCCGATCGCGGCTGGGCGCTCGCCGCGCTGACCGGCAATCTCGATCTTAAGGCCGTCAAATCCTCCGCCATCGGCGAGATGATCCGCGCCCGCACCGACCCCGTCCTCTATGAAATGAGCCGCGACTATGTCGGGGATCTCGCCGAAACCGTCGCCCTGCTCTGGCCCAAGCGGGACGACCAGACCGCCGAACTGGACGACGGCTCGCTCAGCCTGGCGGCCGTGATCGATCGCCTCCATGGTGTCAGCCGCGCCGCCGCGCCCGATGCCCTCGCGCAGATGATGGATCATCTCGATTCCTCCGGCCGCTTCGCCCTGCTGAAACTCGCCACCGGGGGCCTCCGCGTCGGCATCTCCGCCCGCCTCGCCAAAACCGGCTTCGCCCAGGGCTTTGGCCTAGACGTCGATGATGTCGAACAGGTGTGGCACGCGCTCGCCCCGCCCTACACCGCCCTGTTCGACTGGGCGGAGGGCCGCACCGGCCGCCCGGACCCGGAAGGCACGCCCTATTTCCGCCCCTTCATGCTCGCCCATCCATTGGAGGCCGACAGCGTCGACCTCACTGACTATGCCGCTGAATGGAAATGGGACGGCATCCGCATCCAGATCGTCGGCACCGGCAGCGAAACCCGCCTCTACAGCCGCGCCGGTGATGATATTTCCGGCAGTTTCCCGGAAATCGCCGCCGCCTTCACCGGCCATGCGGTCCTCGACGGGGAATTGCTGGTGAAGGGCGAGGTGCAGGGCGCCGCCGAACATGGCGGCGCCGCGGCCAGCTTCAACGCGCTCCAGCAGCGGCTCGGCCGCAAAACGGTCAGCGCCAGGATGATGGACGACTACCCCGCCTTCGTCCGCCTTTACGACCTGTTGATCGAAGGGGACGAGGATTTGCGCACCCTCCCCTGGACCGACCGCCGCGCCCGGCTGGAAGCGTTTATACCCGGCCTTGACCCGAACCGCTTCGACCTGTCCGCCGTCATCGACGCCCCGGATTTCGAAGCGCTCGCCGACATCCGCGCCGGCACGCGCGACGCCGCGATCGAAGGGGTCATGCTCAAGCGCCGCGACAGCCCCTATGTCGCCGGGCGCAAGGCCGCGCTCTGGTACAAATGGAAACGCGATCCGCTGACCGCCGACTGCGTCATGATGTACGCCCAGCGCGGCCACGGCAAACGCTCCTCCTTCTATTCGGACTATACGTTCGGCTGCTGGACCCCGGACGGCGAATTGCATCCGGTGGGCAAGGCCTATAGCGGCTTCACCGACGAGGAGCTGAAATGGCTCGACCGCTTCGTGCGCCAGAATACGGTCGCCCGTTTCGGCCCGGTGCGGGAGGTCGAAAAGACGCTGGTGCTGGAAGTCGCGTTCGACTCGATCCACGACAGCAAACGCCATAAATCCGGCCTCGCTATGCGCTTCCCCCGCATCGCCCGCATCCGCAAGGACAAGCCAGCGGCGGAGGCCGATACGGTGGAGGGGTTGAAGAAGCTGGTGAGTTAGCGCAGGATGGATCAAAAGGAGAACGGACATGCCCTATACCGGAAGCTGCCATTGCGGCGCGGTGACGTTCAGCGTCGCCGCCGACGCGCCGACTGAAGCCATGGCCTGCAACTGCTCCCATTGCAGCCGCAAGGGCTTCGTCCTCACCTTCGTGCCGGCGGATCAGTTCACCCTCGACAGCGGCGCGGACGAACTGACCGACTATCTTTTCTACAAGCACGCGATCACGCACCAATTCTGCAAGACCTGCGGCACGGAAGCGTTCGCGCTCGGCAAGTCGCCGCAGGGTGAGATGCGCGCGATCAACCTGCGTTGCGTGCCAGCGGTCGATATCGACGCATTGACGATCAACAAGGTCGACGGCGCCAGCTTCTGACAGTCTGACTTTGCGCTGTCACGCGACGTCCCTATATGGGCGCTTTCGCGCGTCGGGCGCGACCATAGTGATGGAGCAGTTGAATTGAGCAAGGTTCTGGTCATCGGCGCGGGCGGCGTCGGGTCTGTCGCGGTCCACAAGATGGCGATGAACCCTGATATTTTCAGCCATGTCACGCTCGCCAGCCGCCGCCTCGTCAGTTGCGAGAAGGTCGCCGAATCGGTTCTGGCGCGCACCGGCGTGACCATCGACGTGGCGCAGGTCGATGCCGATAATGTCGCAGAGACGATCGCTCTGATCGAGAAGGTCCAGCCCAAGCTGGTCGTGAACCTGGCCCTGCCCTATCAGGATCTGGCGATCATGGACGCCTGCCTGGCCACGAAGACCGACTATCTCGACACCGCCAATTACGAACCGCGCGACACGCCCAAGTTCGAATATAGCTGGCAGTGGGCCTATCAGGAGCGTTTCAAGGAAGCCGGCATCATGGCGCTGCTGGGGTCTGGCTTCGACCCCGGCGTCACCAGCGTCTTCGCGTCCTATATCAAGAAGCATCTGCTCGACACGATCGACACGCTCGACATTCTGGACTGCAATGGCGGCGACCATGGTCAGCATTTCGCCACCAACTTCAATCCGGAAATCAACATCCGCGAAGTGACCGCGCCTTCGCGCCACTGGGCGAATGGCGAATGGGTCGAAGGTCCGGCATTGAGCCACAAACAGACGTTCGATTTCGACCAGGTCGGCGAAAAGAACATGTACCTCATGTATCATGAGGAACTGGAAAGCCTCGCGAAATTCTATCCCGAAATCAAACGCATCCGCTTCTGGATGACCTTCGGCGACGCCTATCTCAAGCATCTCGAAGTGCTCCAGAATGTCGGCATGACCCGGATCGATCCGGTCATCTACAATGGTCAGGAGATCATCCCGCTCCAGTTCCTCAAGGCCGTGCTGCCCGAACCGTCAAGCCTTGGGTCGACCACCAAGGGCAAGACCAATATCGGCGACATCGCCACGGGCCAGAAGGACGGTCAGGAAAAGACCGTCTATGTCTATCAAATCTGCGACCATGAAGAAGCCTATGCCGAAACCGGCAACCAGGCGGTCAGCTACACCACCGGCGTCCCTGCGATGATCGGGGCGGCGCTGATGCTGACCGGGGCGTGGAAAGCCCCGGAAGGCGAAAATGGCGGCGTCTTCAACATCGAACAGTTCGATCCCGATCCCTTCATGGACATGCTGAACAAGCATGGCCTGCCCTGGCAGGTGAAGGAACTGGACGCGCCGCTGGCCTTCTAAACTTGGTCATCCCGGCGCAGGCTGGGATCTCTCTTTTCTTCTGTGGCGCCACAAAGAAGTGAGACCCCGGCTTTCGCCGGGGTGACGGCGCGGCAGGATGGAGTATTACCCCATGGAAACCCGTGCCGGCGATCCCGCCGCTTTCGCCCGCTTCGACCTCTACCGCGTCCCCTCGCCCGCCTTCGTGGTGGATGAGGCCGCGGTACGGCGGAACCTCGCCGTCCTGCGCGACATAGGCGACCGCGCCGGCATCAAGGTCCTGGGCGCGCTCAAGGCTTTCTCGATGTGGTCGCTTGGGGGCGTGCTGGGCGAATATCTCGACGGCGTCTGCGCATCGGGCATCTATGAAGCGCGCCTCGCTCATGAAGAATATCAGGGCGAAGTCGCGACCTATTGCGCCGCCTACAAACCCGAAGACCTGGCCGAAATCCTCAAGATTTCGGATCATGTGATCTTCAACAGCCCCGGCCAGATCGCCCGTTTGAAGCCCGTCATAGACGCCGCGCGCGCCGACGGCCGCGTCTTCGACATCGGCCTGCGCCTCAACCCCCTCCATCCGGAGGGGGAAGTGCCGAAATATGATCCCTCACAACCGCACAGCCGCCTGGGCTTCCCGGTAAACCAGTTACGCCCCGAACACCTCGAAGGCGTCGACGGCCTGCACATCCATAATCTTTGCGAGCAGGATCTACCCCCGCTGGAGCGGACCTGGGCGGCGATCAAACCGTATGTCATGCCCTATATCGACCGCCTCAAATGGCTCAACTTCGGCGGCGGCCACCATGTCACCCGCGCCGATTACCAGATCGACGACCTCATCGCCTTCTTGGCTGGGATCAAGGCGCAGACCGGCCTCACCCTCTATATCGAGCCGGGCGAGGCTATGGCGCTCGACGCGGGCATATTGGTTGGCGAAATCCTCGATGTGATCGACAACGGGATGCCCGTCGCCATTACCGATATCAGCGCCACCTGCCATATGCCCGACGTGATCGAGGCGCCCTATCGCCCCGCCATGCTGCATGAGCCGGACGATGGCCCGGTCACCCGACTCGGCGGCCCCTCCTGCCTTGCGGGCGACATTATCGGCGACTATCGAATCCCCGGCGGCGCGGAGCCGGGCGCGCGCATCGCCTTCCTCGATCAGGCCCATTATTCGATGGTCAAGACCAACACCTTCAACGGTGTGCCTCTTCCAGCCATCTGGCTGTGGCACTCGGAAACCGATGAACTCAAGGAAATCCGCGCCTTTTCCTATAGCGATTTCAAGACCCGTCTCTCGTAACGCACGTTTCGTAGCCTCCTGCGCAACAAAATTTTCACATGCGCTTTACAGGGGGGACCCCTCCGCATATATCGACCGTCCGCTGCCCCATGGGACTTCCACCGCAAGGCAGCTTTTCGCCCTGAACTACACTGGAGGTCCCTTGAATTGCACAAGCATCCTAGCGCGCTGGGGGTAGCGACCACCCTCAAACCGGCAGCCCCGGTAACGCTGATTCGCCCCGCAGCCGCTGCTAGGGCCGCCCGTTTCTTCGTTGAGAAGTTTCCGGGGCGTTCGCTCTATGCGGTCAAGGCGAACCCGTCACCCGATCTGATCCGCACGCTGTTCGCTAACGGAGTCACGCATTTCGACGTGGCCTCTATCGCCGAAGTGCGTCTGGTCGCCGAAACGCTGGCGGGCGAAGAGGGTGTCAAACTCTGCTTCATGCACCCGGTCAAGGCCGAGGAAGCGATCGCGGAAGCCTATCATCGCTACGGCGTGCGCACCTTCTCGCTCGACACGATCGACGAGCTGGAAAAGATCATGCGCGCCTGCGACGATGCGACCGATCTGGAGCTGTGCGTGCGCCTGCGCGTGTCGTCCGAACATTCCGAACTTTCCCTCGCGTCGAAATTCGGCGCGGAACTGGGCGAGACCCGCGAACTGCTGATGGCCACTCGTCAGGCCGCCGACGCGCTGGGCATTTGCTTCCATGTCGGCAGCCAGGCAATGAGCCCGCAGGCCTATAGCGATGCGATCGAGCGTGTCCGCGCCGCGATCGTCGATGCGGCGGTCACGGTCGACATCATCGATGTCGGCGGCGGCTTCCCGTCCATCTATCCGGGCATGGAGCCGGTCGCGCTCGAAAATTATTTCGAAGCGATCCATCGCGGTTTCGAAAGCCTGCCGGTCAGCTATTCGTCGGAATTGTGGTGCGAACCCGGCCGCGCGCTGTCGGCGGAATATAGCTCGATCATCGTCCGGGTCGAACGCCGTCGCGGCACTGAACTCTACATCACCGACGGCGCCTATGGCGCGCTGTTCGATGCCGCGCATATCGGCTGGCGCTTCCCCGTCGCTCTGTTGCGGGAAGACGAGAGCGAGGAGGAACTGACCGCCTTCTCCTTCTACGGCCCGACCTGCGACGACATGGACCATATGGTCGGCCCGTTCATGCTCCCGGCGGACGTGACTGTGGGCGACTATATCGAAATCGGGATGCTCGGCGCCTATGGCGCGGCGATGCGGACCGGCTTCAACGGCTTCACGTCGGAAGCCACGATCGAAGTCGAGGACGAACCGATGGCCAGCCTCTACACCGAAGTCGTGCCGGTCCGCCGTCGCGCAAACGTCATCAAGCTGGGCTAAACCGACTCCGGTTCCCCCGGAGAGGATGCCTGTTCCCGGCCAACCACGAGCAGGGACGCAAAAAACTGCCAATCCCTCGCCGCTCCCCCCTCGCGGCGAGGGATTGTCTTATCTGCGGAAGATGCCGACCAGCTCGACATGGGTCGTCCAGCGGAACTGGCCCACTGGCTTGACACTATCGAGCCGATAGCCGGCCGCCGTCAGATGCGCCGCATCCCGCGCGAAACTTGCCGGATTGCAGGACACATAGGCGATGACCGGCACGGCCGACGCCGCCAGTTGCAACACCTGCTCCCGCGCGCCTGCCCGCGGCGGATCAAGGATGACCGCGGCAAAGCGGTTCAACTCTTCGGGGGTCAGCGGCCGCCGGAAAAGGTCGCGATGATCTGCCGCCAACCGTCGTTGCGCCCGCCCGGCCGCGAGCTTGAGCGAAAGGATCGCATCCCGCGCGCCCTCTCCGGCATAGACCGGCCGCCCGTCGCCCAGCGCCAGCGCAAAAGTGCCAAGGCCGGCGAACAGATCGGCGATCGCCCCCGTCTCCGGCAGCGCATCGCGCACCGCGCCGACCAGCGCCGCCTCGCCATCAGGCGTCGCCTGGAGGAAGGCGAAGGGCGGAAAACCCACCGGCACGCCGCCGAAGCTGATCGTCGCCGCCTCCGGCTCCCATCGCGTCTGCGCGCCGTCGCCCTCATCGATGGTCAGCCGCGCCAGCCCATGCGCCCGCGCAAAGGCGCCCAGCGCCTCGTCCGCCGCCAGCCCCTCGACCTTTACCCCCTCCAGCAACAGGTCGACGCCCTGGTCGATCAGAGACATCTTAACATGCGCGGCGCGCTTGTCGGGCAGGATCGTCGCCAGCAGCCCCCGCAGCGGCGCCACCAACGCGAATAGCCGTGGATCGAGCACCGCGCACATTTCCAGGTCGATCAGCCGGTGGCTGCCCTCCTCGGCAAAGCCGATGGTGAGGCGCTTCCCCGCCCGCGCAGCGCGCAACGCCGCCCGTCGCCGGGTCATCGGTGGGGAGATATGGGGCGGCAGCACGGTGGCAGGCGCCACGCCCTGCCCCGCCAGCGCGCCGGTCACCCGCGCCGTCACGAATTCGGCATAGCTCGCCTCGTCCAGTTGCTGGATCTGGCATCCGCCGCAGGCCGGGAAATGGGTGCAGGCCGGATCGACATGATGCGGTCCGGCGATGACCAAGCCGCCGGGGCCGATCCGGTCGCCCGGCGCGGTCAGCGGGACATGGCGGCCGTCGGCCGTGATGCCGTCGCCCTTGGCGGCGATGCGGATGATGATGCCGGAATCGGTTGCTTTGTCGCTATCGGTCACAATCGCGCGGCGATAGCCGCTGGCAGCACGCCAAGCAAATCATCCGCGACAAAGGCCGGCCCGGCCCGCCGCGCCGCCTCGCCATGCAACCACACCGCCTCGCACGCCGCGCGAAAGGGATCGCCCGTCACCGCCAGTCGCCCGGCGCAAAGCCCGGCCAGCACGTCGCCGGTCCCCGCTGTCGACAGCCAGGGCGACGCGCCCGACGCCACCGCCGCCCGCCCGTCCGGCGCCGCGATCACGCTGTCCGCGCCTTTATAGACCATAACCGCGCCCGATCGGCGCGCCGCCGCCAGCGCCCTATCGATCTTGCTGCCGGGCAAGTCCCCGAACAGCCGCTGAAATTCGCCCTCATGCGGCGTCAGGATCGCGCCCGCAGGAATGGCGCGCGCGCCCTCTTCGCCCAGCAAGGTCAGCGCATCCGCGTCCAGCACCAGGGCATGACCAGCGTCCATCGCTGCCGCCAGCCGCGCCCGGCCATCGGCGTCCCGCCCCAGCCCCGGCCCGACCAGCACGACGTCGATCCGTTCGTCCGCCAGCGCCTCGCCGATCCCCTCGGGCGCTTCGATCCGGCGATTGACGACGGCGTGCGGGCCGACGATCGGTCGATCGATCGCAAAGCGCCGCACCGACCCCGCCCCGGAATGGGCCGCCGCGATGCTCGCCAGCAGGCTTGCGCCCGGCATCGCGCCACCGACCACCGCCACCAGGCCGCGCGTATATTTATGCGCGTCGGCGGCCGGCGTCGAAAGGATGGGCGCGCACAACCGATGCACCGCGCTCGACACCGCTATGCCGATGTCCGCCAGCACCAATCGCCCGCTACGCCCCGCCGCCGGTTGCAACAGATGCGCAGGTTTGTAGGCGCCCAACGCGATGCAGGTGCCGAAACGTGGCACGGCGGACAGCATCGCACCACTATCGCTATCGACCCCGCTCGGCACATCGACCGCATGGCTGATCGCCGCCGCCCCGGCCAGCACGCACAGCCGCGCCGCCACGGCGTCATCCAACCCGCGCGTCAGCCCGGTGCCGAACAGCGCATCGACCAGTTGCGTCGCCGGCGCCGCGCGCATCATATCCTCGATCGGCCCGCCCCATGCCGCCCGCGCCCGCTGGCCCGATAGGGTCCGGCTCGCGCCCAAAGCCGCTACGCGCACCGGCACCCCGCGGTCACGCAATATCCGCGCGATGACATAGCCGTCACCGCCATTATTGCCCGGCCCGCAGAGTATCAGCGCATCCCGCTTATGCCCGGCGCGCCAGATGATCTCCGCCGCCGCCGCGCCCGCCGTCTCCATCAGCGCATAGTCATCGACGCCCGCATCGAAAGCCGCCTGCTCCGCCGCGCGCATCTCCGCCGCCGTCAGGATCGGCCCGCCGTTCATCGCCCGGAACCGGCCATCCGCGCCGGCAGCCGATAGCGATCGTCGCCCGCGACCACCTCGATCCGCTTGTCATCCAATATGCTGAGCGTCGCCGCCTCCGCGCCATCGGCCGCCTCCAGCCCGCGTCCGTCCGCCAGCACGCGAAAGCGCCGGAAACCTCCATCGGGATGCCGCAGCGTCAACATGTCCCCGGCCTGCTCGACCAGGCAGTCGCGCGCCCATTCGCCCGCCCCCGCCAGCGCGCAATCCGCCTTGCCGTCATCGACCTGCGCGACGTCCACCGCTGCGGCGGAATTATCGCGTGAAGACCCCGCCTCGCCCCCACAACCTGTCAACAGCAGCAGCGCCGCCAGCCCCATTGCGACCCGAATCATGCCAACCGGCTCCTGCATTCCAGCACCACCGGCCCCAATATCGCCGCGAACCGCGCTTGCCCCTCGGCATCACCGACCAGATCCTGCCGCATCTCCACGCCCAGATAGGGAATGCCATTGGCTTCGGCATGGCGGTTCATCGTCGCATTGAGCAATGTCCCGGCATAGGGCAACTGGTCGCCGACCATCAGCCCCGCCGCCTCCAGCAGCGGAATGGCGATCCGCGCTGCGCGATCGTCCCGGTTATACAGCACCCCGATATCCCACGGCCGCTGCTGCCCCGGATCGCTCGCCAATCGCGGCGTGAAACTATGGACCGACAGGATGAAGGGCGACGTCATGCCTTCCAGCAGCGTCGCCACCCGATGATGATAGGGATGGTGGAAGCGCATCATGCGCGCAGCCAGATCCGCGTCGCGATTACCGGGGATCGCATGGCCATCGCTCATCACCGGCAGCAAGCCGGCTGCATCTTCCTCCCGATTAAGGTCGATCACAAGCCGCGACACGCCGCCCAATATCGCGGTCGCACCTAATTGCCCGGCCAGCAGCCGGCTGACTTCCGCCACGCCAATGTCGATCGCGATATGCTGGCGCAGCAACGCCGGGTCGATGCCCAGGTCGATATCGTCCGGCACATGCGCGGACGCATGATCCCCCACGATCAGCAGGTCCAGTCCGCCGCCGCCAATCTGTGTATAGGCTTCGCTCATGCGCTCCTGATCCGCGTTTCCATCACCCACCAACCGGGATTGGCCCGCCGCACCGCCTGCGCCGCCGCCGCCAGGGCGCGATCGCTGCGAAACAGCGCGAAACAGGTCGCGCCCGATCCCGACATGCGCGCCAGCAGCACATCCTCCTGCGCCGCCAGCATCGCCAGCACATCGCCGATCACCGGCGCGATCGCCAGCGCAGCCGCCTCTAAATCATTACGCCCCATAGCGCACAACACGCCCAGGCTGGAACCATCCAACGGCCCGCGATCCACCCGGTCCCATCCTGCGAAAACCTGCGCAGTCGACACGCCGACGCCGGGATTGACCAGCAGCATCGAACATGCGTCCAGCCCATCGACGGCATGGCGCGCCTGCCTTTCGCCGCGCCCCATAACCATTTGCGTCACGCTGGGCACACAGGCCGGCACATCGGATCCCAGGTCCAATGCCAGCCCCATCAACTCCCCGTCATCGATCCGCACAATCCACAGCCGCGCCAGCAACCGCAGCGCCGCCGCCGCATCCGCCGATCCGCCGCCGATGCCGGACGCCACCGGCAGATTTTTCGTCAGCCGTATCGCCGCCCCGCGCTGCTCGCCCAGATACGCCTGCAACGCGCGCGCCGCCCGCACCACCAGATTGTCCGGACCCGCGTCCAGCGTCGCCCCGAACGGCCCGTCGATCGTTAGGTGGATCGCGCCATCGTCGCTCGCCCATCCCTGCAAGCGATCGCCATCCTCCGCGAAAACGAACAGGCTCTCCAAAGCATGATAGCCATCTTCGCGGCGCGCCCGCACATGCAGCGCGACATTGACCTTGGCGTAGGCGATCTCGGTGACAGGCGTCGTCAACATGTCCACGTCCAGCCCAGCGTCAGGGTGCGGCATATTCGGGCATCATCCCCATCTTGCGCTTCGCCGCCAGCCGCGCTGCCACATCGCCCTCGGCAAAGACCGACGCCGCCGCCCAGGCGTAGCGCGCTTCATAGCGCCGCCCCGCGACCCATAGCGCGTCGCCCAGATGCTCGTTGATCGTGCTGTCGGTCGGCGCCGCCGCTGCCGCCCGCTCCAATACCGGCACCGCCGCATCGACATCGCCCGTCACGAACTGCGCCCAGCCCAGCGAGTCGGTGATCGATGCGTCCTGCGGCTTGAGCGCGCTCGCCTTTTTGAGCAATTCCAGCGCCGCCTCGACATTCTGCCGCCGCTCGATCTGCGCATAGCCCAGATAGTTGAGGATCACCGGCTCATTGGGCGCGATCTTCGCGGCCCGCTCCAGCACCGCCCGCGCCTCGTCCCATCTTTTGCCCTGTTCCAGCGCGCTGCCCTCGAACAGCAGCAACGTCCAGGGCAATTGATCGTCCGCATATCCCGCCTGCGCCGCCCGGAACGCCGCCGCCGCGCCATCGAAATCGTCGCGTTGCGCCAGTAGTCGCCCCAGCCGCACCTGCCGCTCCGCCTCCGCGCCCGGCTCGGCCGCCTGCGCGCGGGCCAGCGCGAGCGCGCGGTCCATGTCGCCCGCCGCCGCCAGCGCGTCGATCAGTTCGGCCTGCGCGAGCGCGCCATACCAGCCATTGGCCGGGACTTTCTCCGCCTCCGCGACGCCGCCCGCCGCATGGCCCTGCGCCGTCAGCAGCCGGGCCGCGACGATATGGATTTCCGGGCCGGTGGGATCGGCGAACGTGGCGATCCGCGCCAATCGAAGCCCCAATGCAGAACTGCCGGAATCGGACGACACATCGACCGCCAGCCGGGCGAGCAGCCGGGCAAAGCCCTGCGCCGGGGTCGTCGCCGCGCCGGCCGCCTTCAATCCCTTGCCCTTGGCGATATCGGCGCGCGCCTGCGCGAAACTGGCGCTGCCGACCGGCAACAGCGTCAACGCCTCCGCCTTGGCGCCGTGCGCCGCAAATTGCCCGGCAAAGGCCAGCCGCAACGCCGCGCCATCGCCGCTGCGCACCGCCAGCGCCCGCCGCGTCGCGGGCGCCGCCGTCGTCAGGTCGCTCCGCGCCAGCGCCTGTAGCGCCGTATGTTCATCGGCATAGCGCAACCCCAGCGCCGCGAAACGATCCTTGCCATCGATCACCGGCGGCGCATATCGCCCCTCGCCCAGCGATATCCAACTGCGGATAATGGGCGTCAGGAACGCGAAATTGCCTTCCTCCAGCATCCGGTCGGTCAATGTCCGCGCGCCGACCCAATTTTTTGCCGACAGGGCCTCGCCGATCAGCAGGAGCGTGCCGTCGCGTGGCAACAATCCTGCCGCGTCCAGCAGCGCGGCCGACTGCCGCGCCAGCAGCCGGTCCCCGCTTTCTAGGGCCTGCACATAGGATCGCCGGGCAATCTCGATCCGCGCCGGGTCCTGCTTCAGCGCCTCGCGATAGCTGGCGACCGCCAGCCCCAGCGCCCCATCCCCGTCCGCCATCCGCGCCCGCGCATAGGCGTGGAGCGCGCCGTCAGGATCGACCGACGCCCCCGCCATGGTCGGAACCACCGCCGGGGTCGTCAGCATCAGCAACAGGGTCAGGCGCTTACATGTTCGGATAATTCGGTCCTCCGCCGCCTTCGGGTACGACCCAGTTGATATTCTGGGTCGGGTCCTTGATGTCGCACGTCTTGCAATGGACGCAATTCTGCGCGTTGATCTGGAACCGGGGATTGCCCTCTTCCTGACCAACCACTTCATAGACGCCCGCCGGACAGTAACGCTGCGCCGGCTCGTCATAAAGGGGCAGATTGTAGCTGATCGGGATCGCCGGATCTTTGAGCTGCAAATGGACCGGCTGGTCCTCCTCGTGATTGGTGTTCGACAGGAACACCGACGACAGCCGGTCGAAGCTCACCACGCCATCGGGCTTGGGGTAGGCGATCTTAGCGCAGCTATCCTTGGGCCAGATCTTCTCATTGTCGGCCTTGTGCTTCATCGTGAAGGGCAGGCCGATCTTGAGCGTGCGCATCCACATGTCGATGCCCGCCAGGAGGGTGCCGATCGTCCCGCCGAACTTGGACAGCAAAGGCTCGGCATTCTTGACCAGCTTCAACTCGTCCGCGATCCAGCTCGACCGCAGGCGCAACTCATAATCGTCCAGCACGTCGCGGGCGCGCTCATTCTGGATCGCCTCGAACGCCGCCTCGGCCGCCAGCATCCCCGACTTCATCGCGGTATGGGTGCCCTTGATCCGGGGCACGTTCACGAACCCGGCCGAACAGCCGATCAGCGCGCCGCCGGGGAAGACCAGCCTGGGGATCGACTGCCAGCCGCCCTCGTTGATCGCGCGCGCGCCATAGGAGACGCGGCGCCCGCCCTCCAGGAACTTGCGGATCTCCGGGTGCTGCTTCCAGCGCTGGAACTCCTCGAACGGATAGAGATGCGGGTTGCGATAGCCCAGCCCCACCACAAAGCCCAGGGCGACCTGACCATTGGCCTGATGATAGAGGAAGCCGCCGCCATAGGCATCGGTCAATGGCCATCCCTGCGAATGGATCACCAACCCCGGCTGATGCATCGCGGGATCGATGTCCCACAATTCCTTCATCCCCAGGCCATAGACCTGCGGCTCGCTGTCGGCGTCCAGCGCGAACTGGCGCTTCAAGATTTTGGTGAGGTGGCCGCGCGCGCCTTCGGCGAAGAAAGTATATTTCGCGTGCAGTTCCAGGCCGGGCTGATAGTCGCCCTTATGCTCGCCTTCGCGGTCGACGCCCATGTCGCCGGTGGCGACGCCCTTCACGCTGCCATCCTCATTATAGAGGATTTCGGCCGCCGCGAATCCGGGGAAGATTTCCACGCCCAGCGCTTCGGCCTGTTCGCCCAGCCAGCGGCACAAATTGCCCAGCGATCCGGTGTAGGTGCCCTTATTGTGCATCCAGCCGGGCGTCATGATGTGCGGCATGGCGATCTTGCCGGTCTTGGTCAGGAACCAGTGCTGGTTGTCCGTCACCGGCACATCGGCCAGCGAACAGCCCTGCGTCCGCCAGTCGGGCAGCAGTTCGTCCAGCGCCTTGGGATCTATCACCGCGCCGGACAGGATATGGGCGCCGATTTCCGACCCCTTTTCCAATACGCACACCGCCAGTTCCTGGCCCGAATCATTCGCCAATTGCTTCAACCGGATGGCCGCCGACAGACCGGCCGGCCCTCCACCGACGATCACGACGTCATAGGGCATCGAATCCCGTTCGCTCATTCATCCCTCCATTGGGGCGATCGGCGGGCTGCACCCCGTCCTCTCCAATCGCCGCATTAGTCCAACACTTTACCAGTCAAGGCGATGAAGCACCTTGACCCCCTCGTCAACCTCTGGCCCTAACTGTTCGCGATGCGGGGATTATTGCAGGATGATGCGGCGACCGCCGACGCCTATCTGGCGTGGTGGCGGCTGGCGGGCGTGGATAGCGCCATAGGCGAATCGCCGGTTAACTGGCTGCGCCCTGTCGCTGCGCGCCCCGCGACCCCGATGGCCGCCACGATTACAGCGTCCATCGTGGAAAAACCGCGGACGCTCGAATCGTTCCTTGAATGGCTCGCCCATGATCCTGCCCAGCCCGAACGGCGCTGGACGGGCGCACAGATTGCGCCGTCCGGCCCGGCGCAGGCGACGCTGATGGTCGTCACCGACCTGCCCGATCCTTTCGATATCGGCGAAGGCCGGCTGCTGGCCGATCGCGCCGGATTGCTGTTCGACGCGATGCTGCGGGCCATCGGCCTTCACCGCGACGCCATCCACCTCGCTTCGCTCTTCACCGCCCGTCCGCCCGGCGGCATGGTGGAGGCGGCGGACCTGGTCCATGCGGCCGATCGGATGCGCACCCATGTCGCGCTGGCTCAGCCGCGCCGCCTGCTGTTGTTGGGCGATCGGACGATCCGTGCGCTGATGCCGACGGACGGCGCGGCATCGCCCGATAGTTTACGCCAATTTAATCATGATGGCGGCATTGTGCCCGCTGTCGCCACATTCCACCCCCGGCTGCTGCTGACCCAGCCTGCGGCCAAGGCGGAATGCTGGCGCGCCCTGCAAAGCCTGATCGAGGAAACCCGTCCGTGATTCGCGCCGCGACCCAAATGTCCCGTTTCGCCCTGATCGCCATGGGCCTGGCCGCTGCGCTTCCTACAAAGGCCGAAACCGCCCCCTCCATACCGACACTGTCCATGCAAAACTCGCCGCTGCAACTGGGTGACGGCGACAAGGCGCGCTATCGCGCTATTTTCTCTGCGTTGCAGGCGCAACAATGGAGCGAGGCCAAGGCGATGATCGCTGCGCTGGATGCGCAGGATGCCGTCCGGCCGCTGGCCTTGTCCGAACTCTATCTGGCGAAGGGATCGCCGCGGGTCGAACTGTTCGACCTGCTGGACCTTATCAACAAGGCCGCCTGGCTGCCCAAGGCCGACCAACTTTCTCGTTTGGCGCAAAAGCGCGGCGCCACCATCCTGCCGGACTTGCCGCAAATTCAGAAGATGGTCTGGCTGGGTTCCGCCCCGCGCCGCCAATATGTCGCCGCGATCAAGACCGATGCGCTGGCCCAGGCGCTCGCCGGCCAGATCCAGACTTATGTGAAGAATGACGATCCGGCCGGCGCCGAAGGGCTGCTCGCCACCGGCGAAGCAGGATTGACCTCCGAAGGGCTGACCGAAGTGCGCCAGCGCGTCGCCTGGGCCTATTATATAGAGAATGACGATGTGAACGCCCGCCGCATGGCCGTGCGCGCGCTCGAAACCCGCACCGGCGGCGATTGGACGGTGCAGGCGCACTGGACCAATGGCCTTGCCTCTTGGCGTCAGAATGACTGCCGCACCGCCGCCCCCGCCTTCGCCAATGTCGCCGCGCTGGCGGGCGACTCCGACATGCGCGCCGCCGGCGCCTATTGGGCTTCGCGCGCCTATATGGTCTGCGGCGAAGCGGAGAAGGTCGCGGCCTATCTCAAACAGGCCGCCCGTTCGGACGAAACCTTTTACGGCCTGCTCGCCCGCGAATCGCTCGGCCTGCCCATGCAGGCCGCCGCGCTGGTCAGCCGTTTCAGCGACATCGACTGGGGCGTGCTCAAGGGCAGCCCCAACGTCCACGCCGCCATTGCCCTTTCGGCGATCGGCGACAATGGCCGCGCCGACGAAATCCTGCGCTATCAGGCCAAAATCGGCGGTCCGGCGCAATATGATGCGCTTTTGCGCCTCGCCGGCGCGCTCAGCCTGCCCGCAACCCAACTCTGGCTCGCCCATAATGGCCCGGCCGGCAAGCAGCCGGCCAGCTTCGCCCGCTTCCCCGCGCCAAACTGGCGGCCCGATGGCGGCTGGCGCGTTGATCCCTCGCTCATTTACGCCCACACGCTCCAGGAATCGGGCTTCCGCTCCGATGTCGTCAGCAGCGCGGGCGCACGCGGCCTGATGCAGGTCCGTCCCGGCACCGCCGGCGATGTGGGCCTCACCAACGCATCGCAACTCTTCGTGCCGTCCACCAACATGGAATATGGCCAGCGCTATCTGGAATCGCTGCGCGACATGAGCGCGACCGGCGGCCTGCTGCCCAAGGTGATGGCCGCCTATAATGCCGGCCCGCAGCCGGTCGATCGCTGGAACACGCAGGTCCATGACAAGGGCGATCCGCTGCTCTTCATGGAATCGCTGCCCTATTATGAAACCCGCGCCTATGTGAACATCGTCATGCGCAACTACTGGATGTACCAGATCCAGGCGAAGGGCAGCGCCGATTGCCTGACCGGCATGGCGCAGGGCATGTGGCCGACCTTCCCCAATGCCAAGGGCGTAAAGCTGGTGCGCCTGAGCAAGGCGGATGGCCGTGCGTCAACGGGCGCCAGCATGGGCGGCGGTTCCGACTGATGCCGATCGATGAGGGCCGGGCCTTCATTCCCGTGCGGATCGCCGTCCTCACCGTCTCCGACACGCGCGGCCTGGCGCAGGATCGCTCCGGCGACGCCCTGGTCGAACGGCTGGAAAGCGCCGGCCATATCCTCGCCGCCCGCTATATCGAGCGCGACGACCGGTCCGCCATCGTCGCCCGGCTGCACGCCTGGATCGACGATCCGCAGATCGACGTCATCCTCACCACCGGCGGCACCGGCGTCACTGGCCGCGACGTCACGCCCGAAGCCCTCGCCCAGGTGCAGGACAAGGAAATCCCCGGTTTTGGCGAGTTGTTCCGCTGGCTGAGTTACCAGAGCATTGGCACCTCCACCATCCAGTCCCGCGCCACAGCCTGCGTCGCGCGCGGCACCTATATCTTTGCGCTGCCCGGATCGACCGGCGCGGTAAAGGACGCATGGGACGGTATCCTCGTCACCCAACTCGACAGCCGTTTCCGCCCCTGCAACTTCGTTGAACTGATGCCGCGGCTGATGGAGCATTAAGGCCCACCGTCTATTTAATTAGTTAGCTAACAAATGAAAATGACGAATGCGATTCTAGTGTCGCATTTCTTGTCTCATTTGACATTTTGTTCCCTTCATGTTCTCATGCCCCATGGCGATCGAGAAAGGCAGGGGCGCAACGCTGAACGGCGGCAGCCACCGCTTCAACCTCCGCCAACGGGAGGCCGACGGCGATTGGCTCGATGCGGTCGAGCATCTGGACGGTCCCGTCCCCCGCCGCCGGACCCAGGTCACGGTCGAACATCCCCGCACCATCCTGACCCGCAACGCCAGCCCCGACATCGGCTTTTCCCAATCGATCAACGCCTATCGCGGATGCGAACATGGCTGCATCTATTGCTTCGCGCGCCCGTCCCATGCCTATCACGACTTGTCCCCCGGCCTGGATTTCGAAACCAGATTATTCGCCAAGCCCGACGCCGCAAAACTGCTGCGCGCCGAACTGTCGAAGCGTAACTATGTCGTCGCACCCATCGCCATGGGCACCAATACCGACCCCTATCAGCCGATCGAAAAGGATTGGCGCATCACGCGGGACATATTGGAATTGCTGGTCGAAACCCGCCACCCGACGTTCATCACCACTAAGTCCGACCGCATCCTGCGCGACATCGATATGCTTGCCGATCTGGCGCGCGACCGGCTTGTGGCCGTGATGCTATCCGTCACCAGCCTCGACCCCGCCATTGCCCGCACCCTGGAACCCCGCGCGCCGCATCCGCTGCGCCGGATCGAGGCGATCCGTCAGCTATCGGCGGCCGGCATCCCCGTCACCGCCAGCATCTCGCCCGTCATCCCCGCCATTACCGACCATGAGATCGAAGCCCTGGTCGCCCGCGTCGCGGAGGCGGGGGCACGCGAGGTGACCTTCATCCCGGTCCGCCTGCCGCACGAAGTCGCTCCTCTGTTCCGTGCCTGGCTCGACGCCCATTATCCCGATCGCGCGGCCAAGGTGATGGCGATCATCAACGACCTGCGCGGCGGCCGCGACAACGACCCCGATTTCGGCACCCGGATGCGCGGACAGGGCGTCTGGGCCGACCTCATCCGCACCCGCTTCAGCAAGGCCCGCAAACGCGCAGGCCTTGGCGCGGAACGCCTGACGCTCCGCACCGACCTTTTCCGCCCACCCGAAGGTGCACAGATGCTGTTGTTTTAGCCTCCGTTGTTCGGGCGGCTTTGGGTGGCCGACTATGGTCCCAAAACGACAGCGCAAAACCCGCTGCAATCATCCTACCAACCGCATCGCCGTTCGCCGCGTGCGCGTCTTGTAGCCGTCCGCCTTCACATCCATCCGCTCGAACCGGTGGATCGACAGCCCCTTGATCGTGGAGATCGCATCCACCTGATCCGCGCCCAGACTATAGGTGTCGCCCAGGAACAGCCGCGCCGCCTGCCCCTCGCCCACCGGCGCGCGCAGGAACACCTCGCTCCGCCCTCCACTCGCACCCGCCAGCAAAGCCGCCAGCGCCTCGACCGCCTGCGGGGTCTCCACATCGACTGTCAATTCCATGCGCGACGCGCTGGCGATCGCCCGGAACGGCTCGACCCCCCGCACCGTCACGCGCGGCGTCTCCTCGCCCGGCAACCGATCCAGTTCCACGACCAGCAGCGCGCAGTCGCCATCGGCCGCCAGTTCCTCGATCGCCTTGCACGCGCCCTCATCGAAACAACTCGCCTGAAACTGGCCGCTCTGGTCGGAGAAGGTCGCGTTGGCGTAGCGCGCCCCGCGCTTGGTTTCGCGCCAGCGCACATCCTCGACCATCGCTGCCATGATCGTCATCGACCGCCCTTCAGCATTGGGAGTCGGCATAGGTGACTGGCAGATCAAACCGTAGCTTCTGGCGCCCCGCGCATCGGCCAAATGCTTGTAGCGATCAACAGGATGCTCCGAAAAGTAGAAGCCGAAAGCTTCCTTTTCATACTCCATGCGCTCCGCCGTGGTCCAAGACTTATGCGTTGGGATGCGCACATCAGCGTGGGGCGTTTCAACATCGCCAAACAAACCACCCTGCCCGCTTTCGCGCGCTTGGGCGTTGCTGGAGGCGACCGACAATATGGTTTCTGCGGCGGCATATACGGCGGCTCGATCGTCATATACGTCCTTGAACGCCCCCGCCGCCGCCAGGCTTTCCAACTGCCGCCGGTTCAGCAACCGCGGCTCGATCCTGTCGGCAAAGTCATCCAGCGATTTGAACGGCCCGCCCTTTTCCCGCTCGGCGACCAACTGCTCCATCGCCTTCTCGCCCACGCCCTTGAGGCCGCCCAGCGCGTAGCGCACGGCAAAGCCCAGCCGCTTGTCCTCGCTCTCGCAGGGCACGGCCTCGACGGTGAAGTCGGCCTGGCTGCGGTTGAGATCGGGCGCCAGGCAGGTCAGCCCCATGCGCCGCATATCGTCCACGAAAACCGTCAGTTTTTCGGTCAGATGGATATCGAACGCCATCGACCCGGCGTAGAATTCCGCCGGATAATGCGCCTTCAACCACGCCGTCTGATAGGCGAGCAGCGCATAGGCGGCGGCGTGCGACTTGTTGAAGCCATAGCCGGCGAACTTGTCGATCAAGTCGAACAGTTCGTTCGCCTTGGCCGGCTTGATGTCGCTCGCGGCGCAGCCTTCGACGAAGCGCGAGCGCTGCGCGTCCATTTCGGCCTTCACCTTCTTGCCCATGGCACGACGCAGCAGGTCGGCGTCGCCGAGCGAATAGCCGGCCAGGATTTGCGCGGCCTGCATTACCTGTTCCTGATAGACGAAGATGCCGTATGTTTCTTCGAGGATCGGCTTCAGCAAAATATGCGGATATTCAATCTCTTCCTGCCCGTTCTTGCGGCGGCCGAACATCGGGATATTGTCCATCGGGCCGGGGCGATAGAGCGAGACGAGCGCGATGATATCGCCGAAATTGGTCGGCCGCACCGCCGCCAGCGTCTTGCGCATCCCTTCCGATTCAAGCTGGAACACACCGACTGTGTCGCCGCGCTGGAGCAGGTCGTAGACCGCACCATCGTCCCAGGCGAGCGTGTCCAGATCTACGGTCACGCCCCGCGCCGCCAGCAACTGCACCGCCTTCTGCAACACCGACAGGGTTTTCAGACCCAGAAAGTCGAACTTCACCAGCCCCGCGCCCTCGACATATTTCATGTCGAACTGGGTCACCGGCATGTCCGATCGCGGATCGCGATAGAGCGGCACCAGTTGCTGCAACGGCCGGTCGCCGATCACCACGCCGGCCGCATGGGTGGAACTGTGGCGCGGAAAGCCCTCCAGCTTCATCGCATAATCGATCAGGCGGCGGACCTGCTTGTCATTGTCATATTCCGCCCGAAACTCGGCGACACCGTTCAGCGACCGCTCCAGCGTCCACGGATCGGTCGGGTGGTTCGGCACCAGCTTGGCGAGCCGATCGACCTGGCCGTAGCTCATCTGGAGCACACGCCCGGTGTCCTTGAGCACCGCGCGCGCCTTGAGCTTACCGAAGGTGATGATCTGCGCCACATGGTCCGCGCCATATTTCTGCTGGACGTAGCGGATCACCTCGCCGCGCCGGGTTTCGCAGAAATCGATGTCGAAGTCGGGCATCGACACGCGCTCCGGGTTCAGGAAGCGTTCGAACAGCAGGCCGAGCTGCAGCGGATCGAGATCGGTGATCAGCAGCGCCCAGGCGACGACCGATCCCGCGCCGGACCCACGGCCCGGTCCCACCGGAATGTCATGATCCTTCGCCCATTTGATGAAGTCGGCGACGATCAGGAAATAGCCCGGAAAACCCATCTGGATGATGATGTCCGTCTCGAACTTGAGACGCTCGATATAGGGCTGGCGCGCCTCGTCCGCGATGATGCCCAACTTCGCCAGACGCGCTTCCAGTCCGGCGCTCGCCAGGTCGCGCAGCATCCTTGCTTCGCCCTCGATATCGCCGGCCAGGCTGGGCAGGATCGGCTTGCGCTTGGGCGCGGCCACGGCGCAGCGTTGCGCGACCACCAGCGTATTGGCCAGCGCTTCGGGCAGATCCTCGAACAGGCGCTTCATCTCGCCCGCCGGCTTCATCCAGGCGTCAGGCGAACTGGTGCGGCGATCG
Organism: Sphingobium cupriresistens LL01; assembly: GCF_001046645.1. Lineage (NCBI taxonomy): Bacteria > Pseudomonadati > Pseudomonadota > Alphaproteobacteria > Sphingomonadales > Sphingobiaceae > Sphingobium > Sphingobium cupriresistens. Next base: position 1,264,080 of record NZ_KQ130434.1, on the reverse strand, counting down.
GGCATGTCGACATAGGCACTGTCGGCGATGCACAGCATGACGTCATGCGCTTCATGGAAATGCGGTTCGGTGAAACAGGTGGGGTTGGTCGCCACCAGCGGCAGGTTGCGATCATAAGCGAGGTCGAGCAGATGCGGCTCCGCCTTGCCCTCCACCGGGTCGAGCCGGCGGCAAATTTCGACATACAGCCGATCGGGAAACAGCGCCTCCAGCCGCTCGACATAGGCGACCGCCGCGTCGGGCTGGTCCTCCGCGAACAGCCGCGCCAAAGCGCCCTCGCCACCCGCCGTCAGGGCGATGAGGCCATCGGTCCGCCCGGCCAGCGCCTCGACCGTCACATGCGGCACTTCTTCGACCGGTCGATCCAGATGCGCCATCGATACCAGCGCGCAGATATTGTCATATCCCGCGGCGTCCTGCGCATAGAGCGCCAGCCAGTCATGCATCGGCGCATTGGCCGGCCGCCCCGGCCGCAATACGCCCAGCATCGCGCCGATGATCGGCTGCACGCCTTCATCCTTGCATCCGTCGGAAAAGGCCATCGATCCGTAAAGCCCGTTGCGATCGGTGATCGCCGCCGCCGGAAAGCCCAAAGCCTTGGCCTGCTTGGCGATCTTCTTGGGATCGATCGCCCCTTCCAGCATGGTGTAGGAGGAAAAGACGCGCAGCGGTGCGAAGGGAGCATGGGGCATGTCGGCCAATCTAGGGACGATCCCTGATTCGTCCCAGTCCTTCGAAAAGGAAATCTGTGGGTAAAGCGCCTGCGCGTCATCCTTAACAGATTGCCAACCTGTTGCCGCTACCTTCGCCGCATCATGCGTCTCTCCACGATCACCAATTGGGCCTATGGGGCCACCGTCGCTCTCACTCTTTTTTCCGGCGTCACCATGTTGATGGCGTCGAGCGCGGAGGAGCGCGAGCGCGCCGCGGTGGCGCAGCGCGCGACCTTCGATCGCGCGACCGCCACGCTGGAGGAGGATGTCTATCGTTTGACCGAACAGGCCCGCGGCTTCGTGATTACCGGCGATCCCAGCCATCTGATCGCCTATCGCCGGGAAAAGGAGGCGCTGCGTTCGGTCGAGCAGCGCATTACCCATCTGCGCGACGTCGGCGCGGACGACGCCGAATTGACCGCCCTGCGCCAGGCGATGCACTGGGCCGACGCCCTGACCGAGGAGCAGGACGCCGCGATCCGCGCCGCTGAGGCCAACGACGACAGGACCGCCCGCACCATCCTGTTCGGCGACGAATATGGCCGGGAACTGGATCGGGTCGCGGCCCAGGTCGGCAAGTTCCAATATATGCTCGACCAGCGCACCGATCATGCGGTGGTGCGCGCGACCGACACGGCCCGGCAATGGCGGACCATGTCCGAAATCATGCTGGGCATGACGGCGCTGCTGTTTCTGTGCGTTCTTTATTTCGTGCTGAAACGGCGCATCCTGCGGCCGGTGGTGCGGCTGAGCGACGTCGTCACCCGCCTCGCCGCCCAGGATTATGACGCCATTCCGCCCGAATCCGCGCATGTCGATGAAATCGGCGACATGGCTCAGGCCGTCCGCATCTTCCGCGAAAACGGGCTGGAGCGGCAACGGCTGGAGAAGGAGCGCGACGCCGACCGTATGATGCGCGACCTGATCTCGCGCCTGACGCAACGGCTCCAGGGTTGCGACAATGTCAGCGACCTGGTCGATGTCGTGCGCCGCTTCGCCCCGGAGATCGCGCCCGATTTTCCGGGCCGGCTCTATATCCACGACAATCGCCGCAACGCCATGACCCAGGCCTGCGACTGGCTGTCTCCCGCTTATTCGCGCGACGAATTTCCGCCCTCGGCCTGCTGGGCGCTGCGGCGCGGTCAGACCCACCGGCCGATCGGCGAGATGGTGGACATACCGTGTGAGCATTTGGGCGAGCATCTCGGCGTGATGGAAAGCCTCAGCAGCATCTGCATCCCGCTCGCCGCGCAGGGCGAAAGTATCGGGATGCTCTATTATGAAGAACCGACGGACAGCAGCGCCGATCATCTGGAACGCACCGGTCAATATCTGGATATGCTGGCCGAAAATATCGGCTTGGCGCTCGCCAATCTGCGCCTGCGCGACGCGCTGCGGGACATGGCGATGGCCGATGCGCTGACCGGCCTGCCCAACCGGCGCCAGTTCGACGCCATGCTCCAGACGTTGGTGCAGGACGCCGATCGCCACGGCGCGCCGCTGGCCTGCCTGATGGTCGATATCGACCATTTCAAGCGATTCAACGACAGCTATGGCCATGATGCGGGCGACGCCGTGCTGCGCGCCGTGGGCAATGTGCTGGGCGACTCGCTGCGCGAACATGGCCACGCCTTCCGTCTGGGCGGCGAAGAGTTCGTCATTTTGATGCCAGGCTTCACCCTGGATCAGGCGCTGGGCCGCGCGATGCAGATTCAACGCCGCATCCAGGATTTGCGCCTGGGCCATAATGGCAAGGAACTGGGACCGATCACGGCCTCTTTCGGCCTGTCCGCCTTCCCCGATCATGGACGGCCCGACCGGCTGCTTCAGACCGCAGACGCCGCGCTGCTGCGCGCTAAGACGGAAGGTCGGGACCGCATCCTGGTCGCGACCGTCCGAGACGGGGCTTCAGTGGCGGCCTAGGCGCCTTGCAACACGCCTTCATGCAGCCGCACCACCCGGTCCATCTTCTGCGCCAGCCGCTCATTATGCGTCGCCACGAGCGCGGCGGACCCTTCGCCCCGCACCAGCCGCAGAAATTCCGACAGCACGACGTCCGCCGTCCGCTCGTCCAGATTGCCGGTCGGCTCATCCGCCAGCACCAGCGCCGGGCGGTTGGCCAGCGCGCGCGCGACAGCGACGCGCTGCTGTTCGCCCCCGGACAGCTGGCTCGGCCGATGGTCGAGACGATGGCCCAGCCCCAGCGCCGTCAGCAGCGATTCCGCCCGCGCCTTCGCCGCCGGCATCTCGACGTCGCGGATCACCTGCGGCAGGATGACATTCTCGGTCGCGTTGAAATCGGGCAACAGATGATGGAACTGATAGACGAAGCCCAGCGCATCGCGGCGCAATCGGGTGCGGCCGTCATTGTCCAGCTTCGCCGCTTCTTCGCCGTCGATGCGGATTGATCCGTCGAACCCGCCCTCCAGCAGCCCCACCGCCTGCAACAGCGTCGATTTGCCCGAACCGGACGGCCCTAGCAGCGCGACGATCTCGCCCGGCCCTACGGTCAGGTCAATGCCCCGCAACACGTCGATGGTGACGCCGCCCTGGGTGAAGCTGCGCGCAAGGCCCGTGACCTTCAGTATATCATTCATAACGCAGCACCTGGACAGGATCGGTATTGGCGGCCTTGAAGGCCGGATAGAGCGTGGCGAGGAAACTGAACACCAGCGCCATGATGCAAATCACCGCAATCTCCACCGGATCGGGCTGCGATGGCAGTTCGGTCAGGAATCGGATCGAGGGGTCCCACAGATTCTGCCCCGTCACGAACTGGATCGCATTGACCAGGCTTTGGCGGAAGAAGAGGAAAGTGAAGCCCAATATCATGCCAGCCACCATGCCCAGCGTGCCGATGGTGACGCCCACGGTCATGAAAATCTTGACCAGCCCCACCCGGCTCGCCCCCATCGTCCGCAAAATCGCGATGTCGCGGGTTTTGGCGCGCACCAGCATGATGAGCGAGGAGAGGATGTTGAACACCGCCACCAGCACGATGATCGACAGCACGACGAACATCGCCACCCGCTCCACCGCCAGCGCCTCGAACAGCGATGCGTTCATCTGCCGCCAATCGGTGATGGCCGCGCGGCCGGCGACCTTGCCCGCCAGCGGCTCCAATATCTGGCCCACCTTGTCGGGATCGACCGTTTCGACCTCGATCATGCTGACGACGTCGCCCAGCAGCAGCAGCGTCTGGGCGTCCTCCACCGGCATGACCACCATCGCCTTGTCATAATCATAGATGCCGACTTCGAAGATCGCCGAAACCTGATAGCCGACCTGCCGCGGCACCGTGCCGAACGGCGTCGATCGCCCCGCCGGATTGATGATGGTCAGGCTGTCGCCCAGCTGGATGCCCAGATTTTCGGCCAGCCGCGATCCGATGCCGATCTTGCCGCCATTGGCGACCAGATTGTCCAGGCTACCGGCCAGAACCTTGCCCTTGAGCGTCTTGTTGGCGCGAATGTCGGGTACGGTCATGCCCCGCACCAGCACCGCCTCCACCCGGCCGTTGAACGTCGCGAGCAGCGGCTGTTCGATCATCGGCGTGGCGCTGGTGACGCCGGGGGTCGCCTTCGCCTGTTTCAGCACGGACTGCCAGTCGGGCAGGCGCCCGCCATAGCCCTGCACGACGGCATGGCCGTTCAGGCCGACGATCTTGTCGAACAGTTCGGCGCGGAAGCCGTTCATGACGCTCATGACGATGATGAGCGCGGCGACACCCAGCATGACGGCGGCCAGGCTGATGCCGGCGACCAGGAAGATGAACCCCTCCCCCTTGCCTGGCAGCAGGTAGCGCTTGGCGATCATGCGTTCGTAACGGGAAAGAATCATGTGGCGCGAACGGCCCCTTGCAGGATGGTCTGCCTGACGCTCTAGGCATGGAGCCTGACAACGGCAAGCATTGCCCGATTGTTGCATCGTGGCCACAGCGACGAACGGAAAATAGCACGGCCCGGATTTTGGCCGTGACTCAGGCCCCCAGCGGTCATAGCAAGACAGTCGAAGCACAGGTGAATGGCCGTGGTTCAGGGATACTGCATCCCGTTTCGAGCTTAGGGGGCTGAGAAGCGGTTGAGGCAGGCCAAGGGGGAGACGAGCAATCGTCCATTAAACACCCGGATCGTGAAAACACGATCCGGGTGTTTTTTTATTGCGCCTTATCGCCATCACAACTTGCTTATTCGAACGGGCCGTAATTGTTATGGCAGGTTACCGTCCAGGCAACTTGTCCCTTGGCCTGAATAGGGCGTCGCCGATCGGCAATTCGGAAAAATGTCGTTGAACCCGGCATAAACTCAGAAGAGTGTCGTATTTTGCTCGCCCACCCCGATTGTCGGAGCACAGCAAATATCGCAGGATACCACCCACAGAATCAAGTAAGCCACCTGAAATTGGGGTTCAAATGCATCATTTCCTTATTGTCCATGCAAAAAATGTCGATGCCCGCAACAGGCTTCTTGATCGGTTGAAAATGGGTGTCGATCATCTGGTTCCTTACGTGCCGGCCAGAAAAAAAATATTGTCCCTATCCGACAATGCCTTTTTCGTATCGACGGAAAGTCACGATTTCCTGGGGCTAGGTGAAAAAAGCGTCGTTAGGGATGGTAATCTCGCGGCATTTGACGGGTACTGCGCTCTCAAAAACCACAACCAGAAGAGTGTCGATTACATATATGATCTCTTCCGGCAACACAGGGCCTTTACGGTAAACGATCATATCGACGGCGAACTATGCGCAGCCAGCTATGATTTCAACACTGGAACATTGAGTATTTTATCTGACTTCACTGGTCTACGACCCATATATTTTACTGAAGATGATAATTATTTTGCGGCGTCGAACCGACAGATGTTTCTCAATCCCTTGCTCACGCCGACGGCGAAACTGGAAATTGATTTTTCACAGATTGCAGACCTTCTGGGTAAGGGCAACAAGTTCACGGACCGCTCCTTCCTAAAAGGCGTGCGATTGTTGCGGCCGGGATTTGCAGGCGTATTCACACCTGGAAAGGGTTTCGAAACGCGGCGGTCCGGGGAGCCTATATTCACCGCACGGGGCGAACCGTCACGGGCCGACTATATTCGTTCGGTTTCCGAACTCGTCAATAATTTCGACACATTGTCCAAAATGCCAGGCTTACAAGATCAGCCGATCCGGATATCGCTGACTGGCGGTGAAGATTCACGTCTGGTTCTGGCGGCGGCACTGGAAAGCAGCGTTGCCGATCGTATTGAAACCTTCACATATGGCTTCGCCGACAATCCTGATATTGCGGCCGCCGAAATGGTGGCGCAAAAGGCGGGGGTTCCCCACGTAAAGAATATTCACACACCCCCCACCTCAGTCTCGGAACGGCCCTTAGACAAAATTTGGGACGATTTGCGCCGCCACGCTTTTCGCTTCGAAGGGGCGCCGGGCGCATGGGACGGCGGAGCAGCAACGGCGACCCAGGTCCGCCTCGATCTGGTGGGCTATTTCGATTCCTATTTCAAACGGGTTCGCCCCTCCAACGCATTGATCGATGTCGTGTCCCGCGATGTTGCTCGTGCGTTTATGAAAGAGCCTCAGCAAGATTTTGACCCTATGGGAATTTTGCAGCCGTCTGCCATTGCCGCAGATGAGGCTTTTTGTGACAATTGGCTCGAAACGGTGCTGGATGAAGGCGCCGAGCTGAATGACATTCCTGAACTGTTTTATTTCGATTTCCGCTTGCCATGGTGGGGCGGGGCCATGGCGGCGAATGTCGGCTCTCTGTGTCGAATTGCGCCTTTAGCGTCCAAATTCGCTTCGCGTACAGGTTTGAAGCAAAGCCTGGTCGACCGGCGCGAGCGTAAATTCATTTTTGAAGCCATGCTAACCCTGCGGCCGGACCTGCTTGAACTACCCTATCTGAACAAGAAATGGCCTGACCATTTCCAAGCTCGATCAGCGAGGGTGAAATTGCCAGGAACCGAGCTGCGGCTGCCGACACCCAAGCATCCGTCTGCCCCATCATGGCACATCACTCTGGCCAAACGCGGCGGCAGCCATATCCGCGATTATATCCGATCCCACGATTTCAGCGGGCTGGAGGAAATGGTCGATATCGATCGACTGATGTTGTTTTTGGAGGATGCAAGCCGCGTAAACAATACGCCTATAGTAAGAACGATCGTCAACCTATGCGAAATTCTCGTTCTGGCGGCTGGGGACCAGGTTCGTTCACCGGACAAAATCGCAAATTCGCGAATAAATGCGCCGGACTTGATCACAAATATTCCGAATTTTTCTGACACCCCGATGACAATCCCGGTTGAGGTTCGCACGCCCGGACTACAAGCTCGCAACTTTGACATCGCATTTCCTAAAGAAAAATTGCGCAATGTGCGGATCGACCCTGCGTCAAAGCCTTCAAATCTCGTCCTGCACAGCATGATGTTACGCCGGCAGGATGGAACGGTCGCGGCACTGGAACTCGCCAAACTGCAAACCAATGGCGAGTTGGCCATGGTGGCGCGCCCGGATGGTGGCGTGGACCTGCGCGCGTCGGGCCAGGATCCTCATATTTATCTGCCCAAGGGTACGGATTTATCGGACATAGCAGGGTGTACCTTCAAACTGTCTCTGCCTCCTTCTGGCGGAAATCTGGAGATTTTCTTCGATTATGGAAACGGATTTACGCGAGAAGGCATGGTGGGCATCGCTTATTAGGCACTACCGCCCTGACTGCCAGCGGACCCGAAAGCGCGACGCTGCCCGCTCCGATCATTGATCCGTTGAAAGCCAGTCCGCTGCTTCGCCCCTATTCGCCAACGTGAAATTTCTCATCCTGAACGTCATGGTGACGCGATAAATCCCGCGCCGCATCCATCTTGAAACCGCATTCAGGACGACCATATCCAACCTGTCCGGTCGCCTCCATGGGGCCGGGCGTTCTACCACCGGACGCCTATATCAGGGTTCGGTTCGTTCATTTTGCTCTTTGGGAGATTATGAAATGCGTGCTTTTGACCTGACCCCCTATCGCCGCTCCACCGTCGGCTTCGATCGTCTGTTCGACCTGATCGAAAACAACGCCCGGCTTGCCCAGGGCGATAATTACCCGCCCTTCAACATCGAACGCCTGTCGGAGGATCGCTATCGCGTCACCCTGGCCGTCGCCGGTTTCCGCCCGGACGAAATCGACATCACCGCTCAGCAGAATCTGCTCCAAGTGATCGGTCGCAAGGACGACGCCTCGCCGGCGGACCGCTCCAAATTCCTGCATGTCGGCATCGCCAACCGCAGCTTTGAGCGCCGCTTCGAACTCGCCGATTTCGTGCGCGTCGAAAAGGCCGACCTGGCAGACGGCCTGTTGATCGTCGAACTGGTCCGCGAAGTGCCCGAAGCGATGAAGCCCAAGAAGATCGCCGTCAATGGCGGTCAGTTGGTGGACATCAACGCCAAGGACCGCGACGCCGCCTGATCCCGGCATCGACGCGAAACGAAGGGCGCGACCGCAAGGCCGCGCCCTTTCCTGTCACCACATCGATAAAGCAGCCCAACCGAATGTTATCCTTGGATCAGGATGACCAGGAAATGTCGCGCGGATCAAAGGAAAGATCGCAACCGTCACCGGGTTATTCCTATATCTCGACCTGGCTACCCAGTTCGACGACGCGGTTGGTGGGCAAGCGAAAAAACTCCATCGCGCTTTCCGCATTGCGCAACATCCAGGCGAAAATCTTCTCCCGCCACAGCGGCATCCCCGGCTTGGCCGATGGCAACAGCGTCTGGCGGGCGAGGAAGAAGCTGGTGTCCATCATCTTGAACGCCTGTCCGCAACCGGTGACATTTTTCAGCGCGGCGGGAACGTCGGGTTCCTGCATGAAGCCATATTGCAGCACCATGCGGAAGAAACCCCGGCCCAGATCCTCCAGCTTGCACCGGCCGTCATCCTCAACCACCGGCACGTCCCTGATCTTGACGGTCAGCAATATGACCCGCTCATGCAGCACCTTATTGTGCTTGAGGTTATGGAGCAGCGCATGGGGCACGCCATCGGGCGTCGATGTCATGAACACCGCCGTACCGGGCACCCGCACCGCGCTGTTGGCGGCGGAGGCGACGAAGACCGGGATCGGCATCGCCGCTTCGCGCAACCGATCCTGCACCAGGCGGCGGCCACGCGACCAGGTGGTCAGCAAGGTGAAGACGATGAAGCCGATCAACAGCGGGAACCAGCCGCCATCCGGCACCTTGGTCAGGTTGGCCGCCAGATAGGCGCCATCCACCAGATAGAAAATGGTGAGCAGCGGCGCGGCATAATACCATTTCCAGTGCCACAGACGATAAAGCACCACCGTCAGCAGCACATTGTCGATGAACATCGCGCCCGTCACCGCGATGCCATAGGCGGCGGTCAGGTTGGACGATGTCTGGAACGTCAGCACCAGCAGGATCACCATCATCATCAACCCCCAGTTGATGAGGGGGATGTAAATCTGGCCCGCGGTCGACGCGCTGGTATGTTCGATCCGCAGGCGGGGCATGAACCCCAGTTGGATCGCCTGTTGCGTCACGGAAAAGGCGCCGGAAATCACCGCCTGCGACGCGATGATGGCGGCCAGCGTCGCCAACACGATCAGCGGCAATTGCCCCCATTGCGGCGCCAGATTGTAGAAGGGGCTGTGCAGCGCCGCGGCGCCCTCGCGGAATAGCAATGCGCCCTGCCCCATATAGTTCAGCATCAACGCGGGCAGCACGAAGGCAAGCCAGGACACGCGGATCGGATTGCGGCCGAAATGACCCATATCGGCGTAGAGCGCCTCGGCCCCCGTCACCGCCAGCACGACCGACCCCAGCGCCAGAAAGGCCGGCATCGGATCGGTGACGAAGAACATCACCGCCCAATAAGGATTGAAGGCATAGAGGATGCCTGGCGTCTTGATGATCGAGAGAACGCCCAGCGCCGCGATCGTCAGGAAATAGAGCAGCATGATCGGGCCGAAAAAGGCTGCGACCTTGTTGGTGCCCAGCCCCTGAATCCAGAACAGACCGACCAGGATGACCACCGCCACCGGCAGGATCACGGGCGCCAGGTCTGGACTATAGACGGCAAGCCCCTCCACCGCCGACAGCACCGACACCGCCGGGGTAATCATCGAGTCGCCGTAGAAGAGCGCGGTGGCGAATACGCCCAGCAACACGATGCCGCGCGACCAGCGCTGCGTCTTGGTCTGGCCGTTGATCAGCGCCAGCAACGCCAGGCTGCCGCCCTCGCCCTTATTGTCCGCACGCATGATGATGCTGACATATTTCAGCGTCACCACCAGCATCATCGACCAGAACATCAGGCTGATGACGCCCAATATATGATCAGGATCGAGCGTGAGCGTATGATGCCCGGCGAAGGTTTCGCGGAAGGCGTAGAGCGGGCTGGTGCCGATGTCGCCGAACACGATGCCGATCGCGCCGACCACCAGTTTCAGCGTGGCCTTTTGCCGCGCATGACCATGCCCCCCCTGCTCCTCGTCATGGGAAGCCGGGGCGGTATTCGGAAGGAGGTCAGCCATGAAGGATCATGCTCGTATCGACACCCATAGGGGGGCAACGGCGGAATAGTCCGCTTGTCCCCTGTAAACCGCCGCGCCCTATCATGGCTCCGGAAGGCGCGCAATGCGAACGCTGCGCTGCATCATGGCGCCGCCGGGCCGCCTGCATCCAGCATCGAGTCGATACGCGCGATATTGGCCTCCAGTTCCGCCCTGACCTTGCTGCCGGGCGGCGCGCTCGCGGCCAACGGCGCCCATAGGTCGCGGGCGGGCTGCAACTGGCCGTTGCGGGCCAGGGCCAGGCCGTAGAAATAGCGGGGCGCCGGCCCTTCCGGATCCAGCGTCAGCGCACGGCGATAGGCGAAGTCCGCACCGGGCGACACCACGCCGTCGGCATGGGCGACCAATGCATTGCCCAGGCCCAGCCACAGATTGGGATCGTCGGGGGTCGCGCGCAGGCCTGACAGCAGGATATTGGCCGCTTCCCGCGTCTTGCCCTGCCGACCCAGGCCATCGGATAGCATCAGCCATTGGCCAGCCGGGCCGTAGCGTTCGGCCATCCCGCGGCGCTGTTCGGCCAGCTTCTCGTCAAATTTGTCGCCCGCGCTCTCCCGGCTGGCGCGCGGGGCGCCCGCCAGCCCCGGATTGCCCTGCCATGCATAGCCGGCCAGGCCCAGCAGCAGCGCCGCCGCGCTGATCTCCCGCGCCGATCGGGGAATGCGACCGATCAGGAGCAAGGCGATAAATCCGGCGGCGGCGAGGCCGAAGGCGATGAACCAGCCGGTCATGCCCGCTTCCTCTGCTTGATCCGTCCGCGCAGCAACATCAGGCCAAGGCCCAGCAGCAGCACTGGCGCGGCCCAGAGCGGCCAGAGGATCGGCGCAGCGGTGGGTTCATAGCTGACCCAGTCGCCATAGCGGGCGATCAGCCAGCTTCGGATCGCTTCGGGCTGCTCGCCCGCCATGATCCGTTCGCGAATCTGCGATCGCATGTCGCCCGCCATGCTGGCCCCCGAATCGGCGATCGACTGGCTTTGGCAAGTGAGGCAGCGGATGGTTTCCATCAACGCCTTCGCCTTGCGCTCCAGCGCCGGGTCGGCGATCTGCCGGTCGGCATAGGGAGCAGGCGGCAGCGCGGTTTGGGCGCTGAGAGGCGTGACGAAGAAAGCCAGAAGGAGAGCAAAGATCAGCCTCATTGCGCGTCCTTCAGCTTTTCTAGGATCATCGGCACGTCGTCGGCGCGGATGTCGCCGATATGCTGATGGGCGATCCGCCCCTTGCCATCGATCACGAAGGTTTCCGGCACGCCCGACGATCCCAGCGCCATCTGCACCGCGCTGCGGGCGTCGAGGCCGATGCGGGCATAGGGGTTGCCGTAGCGCTTCAAGAAAGCGTCCACGTCCGGCCGAGCATCGCGGATGGCGATGGCGTCGATCTGCGCCCCGGCTTTCTGGAGCGCTTCAAGCTGCGGCGCTTCGGCGGCGCAGGGTACGCACCAACTGGCGAAGATGTTGAGCAGCCGCGGCTTGCCGGTGGCGAGTTGGCCGCTGGACAGCGCCGGACGGTCGCTCGCCGCCGCAGGCAGGCTGAAGACCGGCAGGGGTTGGCCGACCAGGCGGGAATGGATCACGCGGTCGTCGGGCTTGAACAAGCCGCTGGCGAACAGGCCGATAAAGCCCAGGAACAGCGCCAACGGCAACCAGATCAGCAGCCTCCTCATAGCCGCGCCTCCCGCGCCCGCCATTTCAGCAGCCAGCCGCGCCGTTCGCGACCGACCAGCGCCAGCGCGCCGCCCAGCGCGATCATGATGCCGCCCAGCCAGATCAGCGTGACGAACGGCTTCCACCAGATGCGCAGCTGCCAACGGCCGCCCTCCACCTCTTCACCCAGCACGACATAGAGCTGGCCATCCCAGCGGGTCAGCAAGGCCGCTTCGCTGGTGCTGGTCGGGGGCGAAGCGAAGAAGCGCGATTGCGGGCGGATCAGCACCGAAGAGCCGCCGCGGCTGGCGTCCATATCCGCCTGCAACGCGGTCCAATTGTCGCCCGCGATTGGTATGATCTGACGCAAGCGCAGCGACCATCCGGCGGTCTGAATCATGTCGCCGGGACGGGCGGCCACCAGCTTTTCGACCGTGAAGGCCGAATCGCAGGCCATGCCGGCCAGGCTGACCGCGCAGCCCAAATGGGCGACGACCATGCCATAGGTGAAGAGCGGCGTGCGCAACAGCTTGCGCTTCCACAGCGGCGCGAGGCTGCCCACGCCGACCGCGACCGCGATGACCAGGCCCAGGAAGGGCAAGATGCCGATGCGGCCCCAGGCGAAAAGAGACAGGGAGATGGACACCAGTAGCGCGATGCACAACGGGATCAGCAATCGTTTTCCAACAGCCCGCGCCTGATCCTTGCGCCAGCGGGTGAGCGGCCCGGCCGCCATCGCCACCATCAGCGCCAGCGCGATCGGCCCGGCGATCCGGTCGAAATAGGGCGCGCCAACCGACACTTTATGGCCGAAGGCTTCGGTCATCAGGGGATAGAGGGTGCCGATCAGGACGAGGCCCAATATGACCGTCAGCAGCAGGTTGTTGACCACCAACATGGTTTCGCGACTGACCAGTTCGAACGGCGCGCCTTCGCGCACCGACCCGATCCGCCAGCCGAACAGCGCCAGCGCGCCGCCGATATAAAGGGCGAGCAGGCCCAGGATGAAGCTGCCCCGCGTCGGGTCGACGGCGAAGGCGTGGACGCTGGTCAGAATGCCGGAGCGCACCAGGAAAGTGCCGACCATCGACATGGAGAAGGCGACCACCGCCAGCATCACCGTCCAGGCGCGCAGGGCGTCGCGCGTGGCGAGCACCGTGACGCTGTGGAGCAACGCCGTCGCCGCGAGCCAGGGCATCAACGATGCGTTCTCCACCGGATCCCAGAACCACCAACCGCCCCAGCCCAGTTCATAATAGGCCCAATAGCTGCCCGCGGTGATACCGAGCGTCAACAGCACCCAGGCCGCCAGCACCCATGGCCGCATCGCACGGGCGAAGGCGGCGTCGACCTGCCGCGTCAACAGTGCGCCAATGGCGAAGGAGAAGGCGACCGACAGCCCGACATAGCCGAGATAAAGCGTAGGCGGATGGAAGGCGAGGCCGGGGTCTTGCAGCAGCGGGTTCAGTCCCTGCCCGTCCGCCGGCGCCGGATCGATCCGGGCGAAGGGATTGGAGGAGAAGAGGAGAAAGGCGTAGAAACCCAGTGAAATCGCCGCCTGCCCGCCCAGCGTCGCCATATGGGCGTTCCGCTGCAACGCGCGCTCGAACAGGGCGACGGCGGCGCCCGCCACGCCCATCACCGTCACCCATAGCAGCATCGAGCCTTCATGATTGCCCCAGGTGCCAGCGAATTTATAGAGCCAGGGCTTCATCGAATGGCTGTTGGTGACGACCAGTAGCACCGACATGTCTGAGCGCATGAACAACGTGATGAGCGCCGCGAACGCGATGGCGGTCAGCACGCCCTGCGCCACGGCGGCGGGACGGACGGCGGCCAGCAGGTCGGGCTTGCCGCCCTTGAGGCCCGCGAAGGCCAGAACGAGTTGGAGCAGCGCCAGCGACGCGGCGAGCCAGAGCGCGGCGAGGCCGGTTTCCGCGATCATGGGCGGTGCCCCTCGACTATACATCCGGCATGACGGGCTGCGTGGAACTGCCTCACCGTTCCGCCTTCATCTCATGCGTGCTCTCATTATAGCTCATGCCTTCCAGTTCGCGGGGCATGTAGCGTTCGTCATGCTTGGCGAGCAGGTTGGTGGCGACGAAGGTTCCTTTGGCGTCGAAATATCCCTCCGCCACGACGCCGCTGCCTTCCTTGAACAGGTCTGGCGCAATGCCGCTGAAGGTCGCCGGGACGGTCGCCTTGCCGTCGGTCACGTCGAACCGGATGGTGACGCCGTCGGCCGCGCGCTTCAGGCTGTTCTTGACCACCATGCCGCCCAGCCGGATCGCCTTGCCCGGCTCGACACCCTTCGTCTTGACGTCATGGGGCGCGTAGAAATAAGCCGCCTCGTCCTTGAGCGCCGACGCCGCGAGCAGCCCTGCCCCCACCAGCGCCACCAGCGCCGCAAGCGCCAGGATCAATCTTTGATGTTTCGCCTTCATGCCCCGACCTTCATGTCCGGTCCGACAGGTGATCGGCGCGCGTTTCCGCGCTGCGCATCGCCCGCCAACTGACGACACTGACGATCGCCGTGCCCGCCAGCGTCACCGTATAGGCGGCGATCACGAAAGCCCATTGGTTCATCGCACTACCCCCTGGCCCTATCCACGAGCAAGCCGCTGCATCCGCGCCTCGACCTTGTTCTGCGCCAGGATCGCGCGCATCCGCATCAGCACAAGTCCGCCGAACAGCAGGGTGAAGCCCAGCAATGTCAGTCCCAGCGGCCAGAGCAAAGATCCGTCGATGCTCGACCCGCGCAGGGTGATGGACGGCCCCTGATGCAGGCTGTTCCACCACACCACCGACCGGTTGATGATCGGGATGTTGATCGCGCCGACCAGCCCGAAAATGGCGGTCACATTGCTGACGCCGCCCTGCTGCGCCTGCCGGGCGCTGGCATTGCCCAGCGCGATATAGCCCAGATAGAGGAAGAAAAGGACCAGCATCGACGTCATCCGCCCGTCCCATTCCCACCAGGTGCCCCAGGTCGGGCGACCCCAGATGGAGCCGGTCATCAGGCAGATGGCGGTGAACAGCGCGCCCGGCGCGGCGATGGCGCGCCCGGCGACGGCGGCGAGCGGATGCTTCCAGACAAGCTGCATCAGCGCGGCGATGGCGATCCCGCTCCAGCCGCCCATGCCGAGCCAGGCCGCCGGCACATGGATATAGAGAATCCGCACCGTCTGCCCCTGAAGATAATCTGCCGGGGTCAGAAAAAGCCCGCAGGCGCAACCGGCGAGCAACAGAAGCAGGCCGGGCCAGAACAGCCAGCCCGTCAGCGGACGCGCGATCTTCAAAAAGCGGGCGGGATTGGCGAAACGATGCATCAGGGCTGCGTCTTTAGCCGGGCGCGCAACGCAGCGCCAGTAGGGCATTTTGCCGATAGCAAAGCCCGCGAAGCGCCGCCTTTGCTCGTCCCATCACGTTTTTTATGACAGGAGGGCGACAAAGCGGTCGGAAGTCCCTATATGCGCGCCCAAAGACGGCCCTGTGGGCCTGTCAGGAACGGCTATGGAACCGCTCGCACCCATGATTACGACAAACCCCTTCGACGACGACAAGTTGCGCGAGGAATGTGGCATTTTCGGTGTTTCCCGCGCGGAAACAGCGTCCGCCATCGTCGCGCTTGGCCTTCACGCCCTGCAACATCGCGGGCAGGAAGCCGCCGGCATCACCAGCTGGGACGGGCATGATTTCCATACCCACCGGGCGATGGGCCATGTGGCCGGCAATTTCGACCGGGACGAGGTGATTCGCGGCCTGCCCGGCGATACCGCCTGTGGTCATGTGCGCTATTCCACCACCGGCGAAACGTCGCTCCGCAACGTGCAGCCGCTCTATGCGGAACTCAATTCCGGCGGTTTCGCCATTGCCCATAATGGCAATATCTCCAACGCGATGAAGCTGCGCCGCGAACTGATTCGCCGCGGCTCCATCTTCCAGTCGACCTCCGACACCGAAGTCATCATCCATCTGGTGGCGACGTCCAGCTATCGCACCCTGCTCGACAAGTTCATCGATGCGTTGAAGCAGGTCGAGGGCGCCTATTCGCTGATCGTCATGACGCCCGAAGGCATGATCGCCTGCCGCGATCCGCTGGGCATCCGCCCGCTGGTGATGGGCACGCTCGGCGAAACGACCATCTTCGCGTCGGAAACCGTCGCGCTCGACGTGGTCGGCGCCGACTATGTGCGCACCATCGATCCGGGCGAGCTGGTCATCGTCACCAATGACGGGCAGATCCGGTCGCACCGCCCCTTCGGCGACACGCATCCGCGTCCCTGCATTTTCGAACATGTCTATTTCAGCCGTCCCGATTCGATCATCGACAATTCCAGCGTCTATTCGGTGCGCAAGGCAATCGGCGCGCAACTGGCGATCGAGAACCCTGTCGAGGCGGACTATGTCATCCCGGTGCCCGACAGCGGCGTGCCGGCGGCGATCGGCTATGCCCAGCAATCGGGCATCCCGTTCGAACTGGGCATTATCCGGTCGCACTATATCGGCCGCACCTTCATCCAGCCGGGGGACAAGGTCCGCCATCTGGGCGTGAAGCTGAAGCACAACGCCAACCGCGCGCTGATAAAGGGCAAGCGGATCGTGCTGATCGACGATTCGATCGTGCGCGGCACCACCTCCTTGAAGATCGTGCAGATGATGCGCGAGGCCGGCGCGGCGGAGGTTCATATGCGGATCGCCAGCCCGCCGACCAAGCATAGCTGCTTCTATGGCGTCGACACGCCCGAACGCACCAAGCTGCTGGCGCACAAGCTGGACGTGGGCGGGATGCAGGACTTCATCCATGCCGACAGCCCGTCCTTCATTTCGATCGACGGCCTGTACAAGGCGCTGGGCGAAGCCAAACGCGCCGACATCCGCCCGCAATATTGCGACGCCTGCTTCACCGGCGATTATCCCACGACGCTCACCGATCAGGATGACGTGGTGGTGACCAACCAGCTGGAACTGCTCGCCGAGCGCGTGGTCTGACCCTTTACATCGACCCGTTCGTCCTGAGTAGCCACTGAGCGAAGTCGAAGTGGCGTATCGAAGGATGCTTCGATACGGGTCTTCGACACGCTCAGCCCCTACTCAGCACGAACGGATTTATATGTCTTCTTCCGACCTTCCCCTTTCTGGCCCGCTTTCCGGCAAATTGGCGCTCGTCACCGGGGCGAGCCGTGGCATCGGCGCCGCTACGGCCGAAGCGCTGGCCGCGGCGGGCGCGCATGTGGTGCTGACCGCTCGGACTACGGGCGGGCTGGAAGAGGTGGAGGATCGCATCCACAAGGCTGGCGGCCATGCGACCATCGCGCCGCTCGACCTGACCGATGGCGAGAGCATCGGCCGGCTGGCGCAGGCTATCGGCGGTCGCTGGCAGGCGCTCGACATTCTCCTGCTCAACGCCGCGACGCTGGGCGCGCTGGCGGCGGTCCCGGCGATCGACGTCAAGGAATTCGCCCGGCTGCTGACGCTCAACATCGCCGCGCCGCAGGCGCTGATCGCCGCCTTCGACACCATGTTGCGCGCTAGCGGCGATGCGCGGGTCGTGGCGCTGACCTCCTCGGTCGTGGCGCCGCGCGCCTATTGGGGCGCCTATGGCGCGTCGAAGGCGGCGCTGGAAACGCTGGTCGGCGCTTATGGCGAGGAGATGAAGAATATCTCCGCCATCCGCACCCACATCGTCGATCCGGGCGCGACCCGCACGGCGATGCGCGCCCGCGCCTTCCCCGGCGAAGACCCGGCGAGCCTCAAGGGGCCGGACGTGGTGGCCGAGGCGATCGTCAATCTGGTCGCGTCCGATGCGCCGACCGGCCACAGGATACGAGTCGAAGGCTGACAGCTACGCCGGTTTGACCAGCGTCACTTGCGCCACGTCGATGCCGCCGCCGCGAAAGCCGCCTTCGCAATACATCAGATAATAGCGCCATAAGGCCACGAAATGCTGGTCGAAACTGGCCGGGAGCTGGCCTTCCTCGATCGCCCGGTCGAACCGCTCGCGCCAGCGGCGCAGCGTTTCGGCATAGTCCAGGCCGAAGCGGTGGACGTCGCGCCATTCCAGCCCCTGCGCCTCCGCCAGCGCACGGAACTGGCTTTCCGACATCAGCATCCCGCCGGGAAAGATATAGGTCTGGATGAAGTCGGCGCCGCGGGCATAGCGGTCGAAGATCGCGTCATCGATCAAAATATACTGTATCGCCGCCTTGCCGCCGGGCTTCAGCAACCGATGAATGGCGGCGAGATAGGCGGGCCAATAGGCTTGCCCCACCGCCTCGACCATTTCGACGCTGGCGATGGCGTCATATTGGCCCAGCGCATCGCGATAGTCGGTCAGCAAAATCTGCGCGCCCGACCCCAGCCGATCGCGGGCATAGCCGGCCTGTTCGGTCGACAGGGTCAGTCCGCTATAGGCGATCGCGCACCGCTCCATCGCCTGTTCGGCCAGACCGCCCCAACCGCAGCCGATCTCCAGCAGCGACGCGCCATCGGTGAGGTCCAGCCGGTCGAGGACCGCATCGACCTTGCGCCGCTGCGCCTGCTCGAAATCCTCGTCTTGATTCGCAGAATCGATAAACAAGGCACTGGAATAATGCATATTTTCATCGAGCCAGAGCCGGTAGAAATCATTCCCCAGATCATAATGATAGGCGATGTTGTGCCGCGATCCCGTGCGGCTGTTGCGCCGCAACCCGTGCATCGCGCGGCCTATCCACCGCCCCGGCCCGCGGGGCCGCGCCGCTTGCCCCAGCGCCGCCGCATTGCGCATGAACAGGGCGAAGAGCGGCACCGGATCGGGACTGGCCCACTCGCCCGCCGCCCAGGCGCGATACCAGCCCGCCGATCCTCCCACCGCCAGTCGCACCAGCGCGCGCCAGGAGCGCAGGTCCACTTCGCAACGCGGCCCCGGCGCCCGACCGCCCAGCAGGCGATTTGTGCCGTCCGGCAGCGAGGCGTGCAATTCGCCCGCCTCCAGCCCTTGGTCGATCCGGTCGAGCAGGCGATGGAAAGACGGCGCCAGCGCGCGCGACGCCAGGCCGGGTGCGCCGGATCGCGGTGGATGTTTGATCGATAGCGCGCGCCGACCGCGCCGGGGAGTGATGGCGTTCATGACGCCAATCCTGCCGCAAGCCGCCCGCCGCTGCAATCACCCCTTGCTATGACGATAGGCGGCCAATGCCCGTTCACGCCCCTCGCGATGGCCGATGATCTTCGCCGGATAGTCCGTAGGGCGCGCGTCATGGGCGTCGGGGTCGTGGATCGCCGCGTCCGACAGCTCCGCCAGTTCGGGCACCCATGACCGAATATAGTCGGCCGCGTCGAACTTGTCCGACTGGGTCAATGGCGCCATAATTCGCGTGAACAGATTGGCGTCCACGCCGCTGCCCGCGACCCATTGCCAATTGACGCTGTTATTGGCGTAATCCGCATCGACCAGCGTGTCCCAGAACCAGCGCGCGCCATGCCGCCAGTCGATCAGCAGATGTTTGATGAGGAAGCTGGCGGCGATCATGCGCACCCGGTTATGCATCCAGCCCGTCGTCCAAAGCTGCCGCATACCCGCGTCCACGATCGGATAGCCTGTCCTGCCCGCCTTCCACGCGGTGAAATCGGCCCTCGCCTCCCGCAGGTCGCGCCAAGGCAGCGCATCGAAATTCGATCGCGCATTTTCAGTGCCATAGGCGGGAAATTCGCAAATCTGGACATGCGCATAATCGCGCCAGATCAATTCCTTGAGGAAGATCGTTGCATCATGCCCTGAAGATTCGACCCGGTGCCACACATAGGCAGGCGACACTTCGCCGAAATGCAGATGCGGCGACAGGCGCGATGTCCCCTCGATCGAGGGCAGATTGCGCGCGGTCGGATAATCGCCGGCCTCGTCCAGAAAATGCGCGACATTGGCGCGCGCGCCCTGCTCGCCCGGCGTCCAGTCCGCCGCGAAACCCTGGGCCCAGTCCGGCTTCGTCGGCAATAAGCCCCAGTCGTCCAGCGAATCGCTCGCCGGCCAGTGCGCCGGCCCGTCGATCCTGTGCGGCGCGGGATGCGGCGCGGCGGGTGGCATATGCTCCATCACCGCGCGGGAAAAGGGCGTGTAGATACGGTACATGCCGCCCGCCCCGGTCCGCACCGCGCCGGGCGGCAACAACAGGCCGCCGTCATGCAGGCAGAGGTCGAGCGCCTTGCCCACCGCCTTTTCCGCGTTGCGCCACCAGGGTTCATAATGATGCAGCGCATGGACCCGCGACGCGCCGACCTCCTTCGCCAGCGCCGCCAACATATCCGCGCTGCGCCCGCGCCGCAGAATCAGGCGCGATCCCTTCGTGCGCAGGCTTTCGTCCAACCGCGCAAGGCTATGGTGCAGCCACCAGCGCGTCGCGCCGCCCATTGCCCATTGGCGCGGGCTTTCATCATCCAGGATATAGACCGGGATCACCGGCCCTTCGCTGACGGCGGCGGCCAGGGCGGCCTGATCGGACAGGCGGAGATCCTGGCGGAGCCAGAGGAGAAGGGGAGCGGACATGCCGGGGCAATGCGCCGCGCCGCCGCCGGTTCCAAGCGGCCATTGGGGCATATTGCCGTCATCCCATCCCTCGTCGCATCTTCCACCGCATCGCCACAAATCGGCAGGCGGACGATTCGACCGATGGACGCGGAGCCTTCCGCTGCCTATTCTGACCCAAGCGTCGGGAAGCGGCGCCAATGGCGGTCTTTGGGACGGACAACGCCCGAAACCGAACTCTTTTGGGGATGATATGGCATCGATGCCGAACGATACAGAATTGCCATACCGCCCCTGCGTCGGGATCATGCTGGTGAATATGGACGGCAAGATATTCGTCGGCCAGCGGCTCGATAATGTGGTCGAGGCGTGGCAGATGCCGCAGGGCGGGATCGACGAAGGCGAGGATGCCAGGGCGGCTGCGCTGCGTGAATTGCAGGAAGAAACCGGCATCCGCCCCGAACTGGTCGAGATTATCGCCAAGGCGAAGGACGAGCATTTTTACGATCTGCCGCCTGAACTGGTCGGCAAATTATGGGGCGGCAAATATCGCGGCCAGCGCCAATATTGGTATCTCGCCCGCTTCGTCGGCCAGGACGGCGACATCGATATCCAAACCAAGCATCCCGAATTCCGGGAATGGAAATGGACGATCCCCGATACGCTGCCCGACCTGATCGTGCCGTTCAAGCGCAAGCTGTACCGCGACATATTGCAGGAGTTTCGCGCGCTTATCTGACCCGACAGGCGTTTTGGGGGCTTAAAATCCCCGGTCGCTTGGCTATGACGGGACCATGTATGCCCGTCTGATCCCCCTGTCGTTGCTGCTCTTCGCCCTGCCCGCCGCGGCGCAGGCTGGCGAATCGGCACTATTGCCCCCCGCTGTCCGCGAAATGATGGAGGCGGCGATCGCCAACGGCAATGAAACCGACATCGCCACTGTGTCCAAGATCGCCAAGCAGACCAATCCGGCGTCGGCCGACGAAATCCAGCGCATGGTCAATAGCTGGAAGGAGCGGACCAAGGCGACCCACGACACTGTGATTCGCGAAGCGCGCTTCAACGAACTATGGACTGGCCGGGTCGAAGCGGGCGGCTTCCGCTCTACCGGTTCCACCAGCGAACTGGGCATTACCCTGGCGGCGACCGCGACTCGCGCCGGGCTGCAATGGTCGCACAAACTGACCGCCGCCGTCGATTATCGCCGCGCCAATGGCGTAACCTCGCGCGAGCGCTATTTCGCGGGTTACGAACCCAAATATGAATTCGATCCGCGCGGTTTCGTCTACGGTCTCGCGCAGTTCGAACGTGACACGTCGATCGGCTATGACGAGCGATACACCTCGTCAATCGGCGTCGGGTATAAGCTGATCGTCAGCAAACCGATTGATCTATCGGCCGATATCGGTCCATCCATCCGCCACGTTAAATATATGATCGGCGAACGGGAAACCAAATTGGGCGTCCGCGGATCGATGGCGTTGGCCTGGCGCGCGACGCCGACGGTGACGTTCAAGCAGACCGCATCGGGCTACGCCGAAAGCGACGTCTATACCCTCAACGCCCTGTCCTCGGTCGAAACCAAGGTCAGCACACGGCTGTCGGCGGCTTTTTCCTATAACATCCAATATGAATCGGAGACATTGCTGTCCACCCGCGACCTGGACACCCTCAGTCGCCTGACCCTGACCTATGATTTCTGAACCACGCAATTTTATTGCGGGGGTGGAGACGCGCCCGGCGCTCTGATAGACCAGAGCAGATGAGGGATTTTTCATCGCAGGAACGAATGCTGCTCGACCGCGCTGCCGCCGCGCCGATGCTGGCGCAGACGCAGGATTGGGCGGCGATCAACAGCGGATCGCGCAATCTGGGCGGGCTGGCCCGGATGGCGGATGTGCTGGCCGACGCCTTTTCCGCGCTGCCCGGCGCGATCCGACTGGTCGATCCCGCGCCGGTCGAAAGCATATCGCCGGACGGCCGCGTCCAGACGATCGACCATGGTCGCCATCTCCATCTGTCCGTGCGCCCCGACGCGCCCATCCGCCTGCTCCTGACCGGGCATATGGACACGGTGTTCCCCATCGATCACCCTTTCCAGCAGCAACGC
The DNA here is from genome assembly GCF_001046645.1 of Sphingobium cupriresistens LL01. Taxonomy (NCBI): domain Bacteria; kingdom Pseudomonadati; phylum Pseudomonadota; class Alphaproteobacteria; order Sphingomonadales; family Sphingobiaceae; genus Sphingobium; species Sphingobium cupriresistens. The sequence continues at coordinate 1,241,533 of NZ_KQ130434.1, read as the reverse complement.
TGGTTGGAGCCGGGCGTCCTCAACGGCCCCGGCGTCGCCGACATGAAGGGCGGGATCGCGGTCATGCTCGCAGCGCTCCATGCTATCGAGGGATCGGACGCTGTCGCCACGCTGGGCTATGATGTCGTCATCAACAGCGACGAGGAAGTAGGCAGCGCATCGTCCGCGGCGCTGTTGCGGGGACTGGCGGCGGGTAAGCTGGCGGCCTTCACCTACGAGCCGTCCGCATTGCCCGACGGCACGCTGGCCGGCGCGCGGGCGGGGAGCGGCAATTTCTCCATCATCGTCACGGGCCTGAGCGCCCATGCCGGGCGCAACCCCGATGACGGCCGCAACGCCCTGCTCGCCGCCGCTGACCTGGCGCTGCGGCTGAAGGCGGGCAGCGGTGCCGGATTTTCCTGCAACCCTGCGAAGATCGATGGCGGCAGCCCGAACAATGTCGTGCCCGACCATGCCGTGTTGCGCGTCAATTTCCGGCCGCGCACGCCGGAAGACGAGGTCGTCGCCCGCGCCCTGATCGACCGGTCCATGGCCGATGTCGCGCGCGACCATGACGTCAGCCTGCATCTCCACGGTGGCTTTGGTCGCCCGCCCAAGCCCATGGACCCCAAGGCGCAGGCGCTGTTCGGCCTGGTGCGGCAATGCGGCGCGGACCTCAGCCTCACCATCGGCTGGCGCGATACCGGCGGGGTGTGTGACGGCAATAATATCGCGGCCTGCGGCGTGCCGGTGGTCGACACGATGGGCGTGCGCGGCGGTAACATCCATAGCGACGCCGAATTTCTGCTGACCGACAGCCTGCCCGAACGGGCGCAACTATCCGCGCTGGCGCTGTGGCGGATCGCGCAGGGCCAGTTCGATCCGGCGCAATTTATAAAAGAGGGGATCACCGCTTGAGCTTCATCATGCGCATCGCGCGCGCCGACGATTTGCAGACGCTCTATGAGATGGCGAAGCTGACCGGCGGCGGCTTCACCAACCTGCCGCCCGATCGCACGGCGCTGTCCGCCAAGCTGGAGCGCACCGAAAAAGCGCTCGCACGCCAAGGCGACGGCATCGAAGACGAACTGATCGTCATGGTGCTGGAAAATGTCGAGACGGGCCAGGTCCGCGGTACCTGCCAGATATTCTCGACCGTGGGCCAAAGCTGGCCCTTCTACTCCTATCGCCTGGGCGTGCTGACCCAGCATAGCCGGGAACTGGGCCGCACCTTCCGCGCGCAGATGCTTTCGCTCACCACCGATCTGGAAGGATCGGTCGAGGTCGGCGGCCTGTTCCTTCACCCGCGCGAGCGGGCCGAGGGGCTGGGGTTGTTGCTGGCGCGCAGCCGCTATCTCTATATCCGCAGCCATCGCGCGCGCTTTGGCGACCGGGTGATTGCAGAATTGCGCGGCGTCATCGACGAAGCGGGCGGATCGCCCTTCTGGGACGGCCTGGCCGGTCGCTTCTTCGGCATGAATTTTCAGGAAGCGGACGAGTTCAACGCGGTGAACGGCAATCAGTTCATCGCCGACCTGATGCCCAAGACGCCCATCTATACCGCCATGCTGACCGACAGCGCCCGCGCCGTCATCGGCCTGCCCCACCCCAATGGCCGCGCGGCGATGCGGATGCTGGAGACGGAGGGGTTCGACAATGCCGGCTATGTCGACATCTTCGACGGCGGCCCGACCATGGTGGGACAGATCGACCAGCTAAAGACGATCGCAGCGGCCCGCGACGTCATCCTCTCCGCCACCCGTGAAAAGGGTGGGGACAAGATGCTGATCGCGACCGGCAAGCTGGCCGATTATCGCTGCACCTGGGGCTTCGTGCAGGAAGGCGCGAATGGCGCGGTGTCGCTCGACGCGGCCAGCGCGGCGCGGCTCGGCCTCGAAACCGGCGGCTCCTTCACCATGGCGGGGCGGGCATGAGCGTCCGGGAAATCAATTTCGACGGGATCGTCGGTCCCAGCCACAATTATGCGGGCCTCAGCCTCGGCAATCTCGCGTCCGCGCGCAATGCCGGCGCGGTGGCGCATCCGCGCGCGGCGGCGCTACAGGGGCTGGAAAAGATGCGCGGCAATATCCGCCTCGGCCTCGCCCAGGGCATCTTCCTGCCACAATGGCGGCCCGACGTCGCCTGGCTGACGAAGCTGGGCACCGATGTCGGCGACGCCGATCCCCATATTCGAGCGGCCGCCATGTCCGCTTCCTCCATGTGGGCGGCCAACGCCGCCACGGTGTCGCCCGCCAGCGACACGGCGGATGGGCGGACACACCTGACCGTCGCCAATCTCGTCACCATGCCGCATCGCAGCCATGAATGGCCGCAGACTCTGGCGCAGCTCCGGATCGCCTTTTCCGACACCCGCGCCTTTGCCGTCCATGATCCCATCCCCGCCCCCTTTGGCGACGAGGGCGCGGCCAATCATATGCGTCTGGCCGAACGCCACGACCAGCCGGGCGTGGAGGTGTTCGTCTATGGCCGGTCGGGCGGCGCCTTCCCCGCCCGCCAGCATCGGGAGGCCAGCAAGGCGGTCGCCCGCATCCATGGCCTCGATCCGGCGCGCACCCTGTTCGTCGAACAGTCCGAAGCCGCGATCGCTGCGGGCGCCTTCCATAATGACGTCGTCGCCGTGGCGAACGAGCGCGTGCTGTTCACCCATGAGCAGGCCTTTGCCGACAAGGACGCTTTCTACGCCGATCTGCGCGTCGCCCTGCCCTGCGTCGAGATCGTGGAGGTGCCCGCCAGCGCGGTCAGCCTGGCCGATGCGATCAAATCCTATCTGTTCAACGCGCAACTCGTCACCCTGTCTGATGGCGGCATGGCGCTGATCCTGCCGACAGAGGCGCGGGACACCCCCGCGGTCTGGACCTGGCTGGAACAGATGATCGCGGGCAACGGCCCGATCCGCCGCGTCGTGCCGGTCGATGTGCGTCAATCCATGGCCAATGGCGGCGGCCCCGCCTGCCTGCGGCTGCGCGTCGTCGCCGATCCCGTCGACATCGATCCGCGCTTCCTGGTGGACGAAGCGCAGTTGGATAATATTGCGCGGATCGTGTCCCAATATTGGCCAGAATCGATCGCGCCCCAGGATTTGAGCGACACACGGCTGATTGCCCGGATCGAGCAATCATGGTTAACGCTTGTTGACCATTTGCAGCTGTCGGGCGATCTTTCGCCCTGATGGCGGGGGCAACGCCGGATGGAATCGATATGGAACGGATCAAGAGCCTCTTCATCATCAAGACCAAGTTCGAGGCGTTTCTGGTGATCTATGCCCTCGCGCTGGGCGCTGCCGAGCGCGGCCATGTCTATATGCAGCAATATCCCGGCGCCGGCGGCCATCTGCTGGCGCTCGCCTGTTCCGGCGCCGTGTTCATGGCGGGTGGCAAGATCCTCGACGCGCTGGATTATCAGCGGGGAATCTAGAGCGTTTTTCAAGCCGGCAGATTCACCTGCTGACTCGGAAAACGCGCCAAATCAAAAGACTAGAGCAACTGAGCAGATGCAATCGGATCGGCTGCTCTTGCGACTGCCCTCGTTCCGAAACGGACCGAACTGCGCCACAACCACAGTCCGTTCTGCATTATCCTGCCTGCGTTCACGACAACGGAGTGCCGACAGGATGCTGGACGATCGACGCAGGCGCAGCGTGCCCGCCGCCGAACTGGTGCGCAATTTCGCCCATTGGCGCGAGGTCGGATCGCACGAACCGGTGATGGTGACCCATCATGGCCGCGAAACCCATGTCTTCATGGGGCTTGACCGGTTCCGCACGATGACGATCGGCGATGATGGCGCGGTGGCGCCCGACCGCACCTTCGAACTCGCCGCCCGCATCCATCAGGGCCTGGTCCTGTGCCGCGGCGACCTCACCATCGACTATGTCAATGGCGTCGCTCTGGCGATGGCCAAACGCTGGGACCGGCATCTGGAGGGACAGTCGCTATGGGACGCCTTTCCCGAACTGGCCGGCACGTTGACGGAGGCGCATATCCGCCACAGTCTGGCCTCTGGCGAAGCGAGCGCGGCCGATATCCCGTCCCCCTTTCGCAGCGATGTCTGGCTGCATGTCCAGACCTTCCCCTTTGCCAGCGGCGTCGCGCTGCTGCTACGGGACATCACCGCCGACATGCAGCGCCACCGGCTGGCTGACGTCAAATCGGCCATCCTCAAGGCGATGGGCGTGCATGGCGGTGTGGGCTATGTCCGCGTATCGATGCGGGGTTTCATCGATGTCGTGAACGACAGTTTCTGCGCGATGGTGGGTCTGACCGCCGATCGGCTGGCGGACGCCCCAGTCGCCGATCTGGTCGCGCTGCCCGCCCGGCCCCATTTTCGCGAGCGGATGGAGCGGGTGCTGCGCGGCGAAGGCGACATGCGCTTTCCCACTCAATTGCTGACCAACGATGGTTCGGTCGCGCCAACTGACGCGGCGATCGCCCGGTTGCACGGCATTTATGGAACGGAGGGGGCGGTGATCGTCATGACCCCCACGAACGCCGCCTGAATGTGCGACAACAACGTCCATATCGGAGGATGACGGGCGGCCCTGCGCAAGCTTTGCGCCAAAGTCCGCTTTTCGCCTGCCGGACGCGCCTGCCGACTATGTAAAATCCGTCAATCGCGCGGTTGGCGAAGCAAACCCGATATTGAGCCGCGCGCTCTAGCATCCCCCTCATGCCCTACGATAGCGCCCGCCCTGTCACCCGCCATCCTGTCACCCGATCGCGTCGACCGCTGGCCGCCCTGCGGCGCCATCAGGCCGGCAGCAGCCTGATCGAGGCGGCCTTCGCCCTGCCGCTGCTCATCCTGCTGCTGATGGGCATATTGGCCTATGGCAACTGGTTCATGACCGCCCACAGCCTCCAGCAAGCGGCGAATGACGCTGCTCGCGCATCGGTGGCCGGGCTGAACGCGACCGAACGCCGCACCCTGGTCGATCAGAGCGTCGTCGCCGCCCGCGCCGCCTTTCCGGTCGCCGGCGCCCAGACGATCGCCGTCAGCACTGGCGAAAGCAGCGGCTATTACACCGTCACGCTGCGCTACACCCTCGCGAGCGCGCCGCTATTCGCGGCCATGCCCTTGCCCATGCCCGGCAATGTGCTGGAACGCACCGCCGTCGTGCGGATCGCCACCCAATGATCGGCGCGCGCCTTGGCCGGGCGCTGGCGCGGGACCGGCGTGGCGGCGTGACCGTCATCCTAGCCGGGTCGCTGTTCATGCTGGCGGGCGCCGCCACCGTCGCGGTCGATCTGGGGTCGGTCTATCTGGCCCGTCGCCAGTTGCAGGGGGTGGCGGACGCCGCCGCGCTGGCCGCCGCCGATGGCGGACGCACCGCCGCCGAACAACTGGTCGGGCGCAGCGGGATCAGCGGCGCGGCGCTCGCGACCTTCGACAGCGGCAGCTATGTCGCCGACCCCTCCCTACCGATGGACCAGCGTTTCCGCGCAGGCGACGCCAATGGCGGCGCCATGCGGGTGGAGGTGCGCCGCCGCGCGCCGCTCTTCTTCGGCCGCTTGCTGGTCGGCCGCGACGGCATCGACCTCAGCGCCCGCGCCACCGCCGCCCGCACCGACGTCGCCGCCTTTTCACTCGGCACCGGCCTCGCATCGATCAGCGGCGGATTGCCTGACATGCTGCTGTCCAACCTCGCCGGGACCGAACTCAACCTGTCGGTCATGGACTATAATGGCCTGGCCAGCGCGAATCTCGACCTGCTGCATGTCGCCGATGCGCTGCGGGTGCGGACCGGGCGCGACGGGGAAGCCTATGGCGCACTGTTCGACCGGGACATTCCGCTGTCCGACTTGCTGGGCGCGATGGCGGACAGCGCAGGGACCAGTCCCGCCGCCGCCACGCTGCTCGCCCTGTCCAGCCGCATCCCCGGCCGCTCGATCCGGCTGAGCGACATTGTCGATCTCGGCCCGATCCGCGGCGCAGCCGATGCCGCCGGACAACCCAATATCCTGCTCGACGCATTCTCCATGCTGCGCATGCTACTCAGCCCGCCATCGGGAACGAGCGTGCCGATGGACCTGCGCGTCACCGTGCCGGGCCTCACCAGCACCCGGCTGATGCTGGTCACCGGCGAAGGTCAGGCCCGATCCCCGTTGATGAGCATCACCGCCAAGCGCGACGTCGTGTTGCGCACCGCCCAGACGCGCATCTATCTGGAAAGCACGGTCGCCACCGTCCTGTCCGGCATAGCCTCCGTGCGCGTGCCGCTTTATGTCGAACTGGCGGCGGCGGAGGCGCGCCTGTCGGATATCCAGTGCGGCAGCGATGGCGGCGTCACCCTGGCGGTCACGCCGTCGGTCGGGACCGCGGTGCTGGGCGATGTCGATATGACTGCGCTGACCAATTTCTCGGCCTCCGCCAACCCGCGCGCCGCCATGCTGGCACAGACGCTCGGTACGCGCGTCACCGGCTATGCCAATATCAGCCTGGGCGGCACGCAAACCCATAATGTCCATTTCTCCCCGTCGGAGATCAGCGCGCAGCGGGCAAAGACCGTCAGCACGCAGGATCTGACACAGGGCATCGCCGCCAGCTTGGCGGGCCAGACCCAGATACAGGTGTCGCTGCTGGGCATCACCATAGGCAACAGCCCGCTCAGCCCGCTGGTCGGCGCCGTACTGGGCACCACCGCACCGCTGCTGGACGGCATCATCAACAGCGTCACCGCCACGCTGGGCGTCCGCGTCGGCTCCGCCGAAGTGCGCGTGCATCAGCGGCGCTGCGGCATGGCGGCTATCGTCGCCTGACCCTGGCCTTGATCTCCCCTTGCGCTGGCGGCGCTGCACCGTCAGGAGCAGGCCATGGGCGCTATCATGTTGCAGGGAACCGGATCGGACGTCGGCAAATCGGTGCTGGTCGCGGGACTATGCCGCGCGCTGCTGCGCCGGGGCTATCGGGTCCGCCCGTTCAAGCCGCAGAATATGTCGAACAACGCCGCCGTCACCAGCGATGGCGGGGAGATCGGCCGGGCGCAGGCGTTGCAGGCGATTGCCTGCGGCATCGCGCCGCATACGGACATGAACCCGGTGCTGCTCAAGCCCCAGGCCGACCGGACGTCGCAACTGATCGTCCATGGTCAGGTGCGCGGGACGCTGGGGTCGGGCAATTTCCGCAGCGCGCGCGGGCCGTTGCTGGGCGCTGTGCTGGAAAGCTACGAACGGCTGCGCGGCCAGTGCGACATCGTCGTGGTCGAAGGCGCGGGATCGCCGGCCGAGATCAACCTGCGTGGCGGCGACATCGCCAATATGGGTTTCGCCCGCGCCGCCGATGTGCCGGTAATCCTGGTCGGCGACATCGACCGGGGCGGCGTGATCGCGGCTGTGGTCGGCACCCGCGCGGTCATTGATCCCGACGATGCGGCGATGATCCGCGGCTTCCTCATCAACAAATTCCGCGGCGACCCGGCGCTGTTCGAGGATGGCTATGCCCAGATCGAAGCGCTGTCGGGCTGGCGCGGCTTTGGCGTCGTGCCGTGGCTGAACGCCGTCGCCCGGCTACCCAGCGAAGACGCGGTGGTGCTGGAACGGCGTGGTTTTTCGACCGCCGCGCCGCTGGTCGTCGCCTGCCCGGTGCTGCCGCGCATCTCCAATTTCGACGATCTCGACCCGCTCAAGCTGGAACCGGGTATCGATCTACGCATGATCGGACCGGGCCAGGCGATCCCAGGTGATACGACGCTGGTGATCCTGCCCGGATCGAAGGCGACGGTCGCCGACATGCGCGCCATGGTCGCGCAGGGGTGGGACATCGACATTCGCGCCCATCATCGGCGCGGCGGCATGGTGCTGGGCCTGTGCGGCGGCTATCAGATGCTGGGGCGCATGATCGCCGATCCCGACGGGCTGGAGGGACCGGCTGGGTCCGTCGCGGGGCTGGGCCTGCTGGACATGGAAACGCGCCTGTCCGGGGCCAAGACGCTGGAGCAGGTGCGCGGCCGCGCGCTCGATGCCGACTTTACCGGCTATGAAATGCATATGGGCGTAACCCACGGCCCAGATTGCGCCCGCCCCTTCGCCCTGATCGATGGCGCGCGCCCGGATGGGGCCATCAGCCGCGACGGACGGGTGATGGGCAGCTATGTCCATGGCCTGCTCGCCAGCACGGCGCTGCGCGATGCGCTGTTGCGGCGGCTGGGCGGCGCGTCGGCGGGGCATGACTATGACCAGTCGGTCGAGGACGCCCTGGACGAGGTCGCTACGCTATTGGAAAGCCATGTCGATATCGACGCCATGGTGGCGCTGGCGATGGCCTGACCGGCACGTAAAAAAGGCGGCCAGATGCCGCCTTGTTATTCGATCATAATATGGTGCACCCAGAGCGATTCGAACGCCCGACCCTCAGATTCGTAGTCTGATGCTCTATCCAGCTGAGCTATGGGTGCGAAGGAAAGACGAACGGACCGGGGCTGTAAGCCCGGACCAAAAGCCCTTCTGAAACTATGGTGCACCCAGAGCGATTCGAACGCCCGACCCTCAGATTCGTAGTCTGATGCTCTATCCAGCTGAGCTATGGGTGCGTGGAGACGCGCAGATAGAAGCGCTTGGCCGATTGGGCAAGCCCCTTTTTTGCACTTTTATGGCCGGGCAACTTTTATCCCCCGTCCCTCGTTCAGTGGGGCAGGAGGACGCCATGATGAGCTTCAATCTGAACGAGGTTGCGTTACTGCTGGTGGTGCTGGTCATCGGCTGGCTGCTGGGTCTGATGATGAGCGGTCGCGGCAAATATCGGCGGCTGTGGCAGGACGAACAGGCGGTGCATCGCAGCGCTATCAAGGAGCGGGACGCCCGCATCGAAGCGTCCCATAAGCGGATCGCCGAACTGGAGCGCCACTCGGCCGCCCCGATCGCCGTCGGCGCCACCACGACGGCCGCTGGGGTTGGTCATGGCCGCGACGATCTGAGCCGGATCAGCGGCGTCAGCCAGGCGCAGGAAAGCGCGCTGAACGAAGCGGGCTATCACCGCTATGGCCAAATCGCCGCGCTCAATGCCGAGCAGGAAGCGACGCTGGAGGCGCGGCTGGGCCTGAAACCCGGCGCCATCGCGCATGACGACTGGCGCGGTCAGGCTCTGGCGCTGGAACGGGGCGACAGCAAGCCCGGCTTGCTCAGCCGCCTGACCGGATCGCACTGAAACGAAAAAAGGCGGGGTTGACGCCCCGCCCTTTCCTCATCACTTCCGGGCAAGCGCCGCCTGCGCCGCGGCCAATCGGGCGATCGGCACGCGATAGGGCGATGCCGACACATAATCCAGGCCTGTCGCCTCGCAGAAGGCGATCGACGCCGGATCGCCGCCATGTTCACCGCAAATGCCGAGCTTGATGTCGGGACGGGTCTTGCGACCACGCTCGGCGGCGATCTCGATCAGTTCGCCCACGCCTTCCACATCGATGCTGACGAAGGGATCGCGCGCGAAGATGCCCTTGTCCACATATTGCGTCAGGAACCGGCCCGCATCGTCGCGGCTGATGCCGATCGTCGTCTGCGTGAGGTCATTGGTGCCGAAGGAGAAGAATTCGCCCACCTCGGCAATCTCGCCCGCCTTGAGCGCGGCGCGCGGCAGTTCGATCATGGTGCCGACCAGATAGTCGACGCGCTCGCCCTGCTCTTCGAACACTTCGGCTGCGACGCGATCGACGATCGCCTTCATCAGCTCCAGCTCCTTGGCGGTCGCGACCAGCGGGATCATCACTTCGGGGATCGGCGCTTCGCCGCCCCGTGCCTTGACGATCAGCGCGGCTTCGAAGATCGCGCGCGCCTGCATCTCGTAGATTTCGGGATAGGTCACGCCCAAGCGGCAACCGCGATGGCCCAGCATCGGGTTGAACTCATGCAGTTCGTTCGCGCGGCGCTTGAGCGTATCGACGCTGACGCCCGCCGCCTTCGCCACTTCCTCGAACTCCGCTTCGCCATGCGGCAGGAATTCGTGCAGCGGCGGATCGAGCAGGCGGATGGTGACGGGCAGGCCCGCCATCACCATGAATATCTGTGCGAAATCGTCGCGCTGTTCCGGCAGCAGCTTATCGAGCGCGACGCGGCGGCCCTTCTCGCTGTCCGCCAGGATCATCTCGCGCACCGCGGTGATGCGCGCCGCGTCGAAGAACATATGCTCGGTCCGGCACAGGCCCACGCCTTCCGCGCCGAATTCGCGCGCAACCTTGCAGTCCTGCGGCGTTTCGGCGTTGGCGCGCACTTTGAGGCGACGGACCTTGTCCGCCCACACCATCAACGTGCCGAAATCGCCCGCCAGTTCGGGCTGCACGGTCGGCACTTCGCCCGCCATCACTTCCCCGGTCGACCCGTCGATGGTCAGGATGTCGCCTTCCTTCAACTCACGGCCACCGACGCGCAGGATCTTGGCTTTGCCGTCGATCGAAATGCCGCCCGCACCGGACACGCAGGGACGACCCATGCCGCGCGCCACCACGGCCGCGTGCGACGTCATGCCGCCGCGCGCGGTCAGGATGCCCTTGGCCGCATGCATCCCATGAATATCTTCCGGGCTGGTTTCCACGCGCACCAGGATGACCGCGTCGCCCATTTCCGCGCGCCGTTCGGCGGTGTCGGCATCGAACACGATCGCGCCCGAAGCCGCGCCTGGCGAAGCCGGCAAGCCCTTGGTCAGCACGTCGCGCGGCGCCTTGGGATCGAGCGTGGGGTGCAGCAACTGGTCGAGCGCAGCCGGATCGACGCGAGCGACGGCTTCTTCCTCGGTGATGAGGCCCTCATGGGCCATGTCCACAGCCATTTTCAGCGCAGCCTTGGCGGTGCGCTTGCCCGACCGGGTCTGGAGCATCCACAGCTTGCCCTGCTGCACCGTGAATTCGATGTCCTGCATGTCGCGATAATGGGTTTCCAGGATCTGGAAAACGCCTGCCAGTTCGGCATAGGTTTCCGGCATCGCTTCTTCCATCGACAGCGGCTTGGCCCCTGCCCGCTCACGCGCGGCCAGCGTCAGATATTGCGGCGTGCGGATGCCCGCGACGACATCCTCGCCCTGCGCGTTGATCAGATATTCGCCATAATAGGCGTTCTCGCCGGTCGACGGATCGCGGGTGAACGCGACGCCGGTCGCCGACGTTTCGCCCATATTGCCAAACACCATCGCCTGCACGTTGACGGCGGTGCCCCATTCGCCGGGGATGTTGTTCAGGCGGCGATAGACCTTCGCGCGCTCCGACTGCCACGATCCGAACACGGCCGAAATCGCGCCCCACAACTGGTCATGCACATCCTGCGGGAAGGGCTTGTTCCACAGCTTCTGCACCAGCGCCTTATATTCGGCGACCAGCGCCTTCCAGTCGGCGGCCGTCATTTCGGTGTCCAGGCTGTAACCCTGGTCTTCCTTGGCGACCTCCAGCGCTTCCTCGAACGCGCCATGGTCCAGTTCCAGCACCACGTCGGAATACATCTGGATGAAGCGGCGATAGCTGTCCCAGGCGAACCGCTCGTCTCCGCTGGTCGTCGCCAGGCCGATGACGGTCTCGTCGTTGAGGCCCAGGTTCAGCACCGTATCCATCATGCCCGGCATAGACGCGCGCGCGCCCGAACGGACCGACACCAGCAGCGGATCGGCGGCATTGCCGAAACGCTTGCCGGTGATCCCCTCGATATGGGCGATGCCGTTTGCGACTTCGGCGTTCAGGCTTTCGGGATATTGGCCGCCATCTTCATAATAGCGGGTGCACATGGCCGTCGTGATGGTGAAACCCGGCGGCACCGGCAGGCCGATCGCGGCCATGCCGTCCAGATTCGCGCCCTTGCCGCCCAGCAGGTTGCGGTCACCCTGCCCGCCATCATCCACGCCGCCGCCGAAACGATAGACATAGCGCGTCGCGGTGCTGTTCATGATGGCCTCTTCCGTCGTAACCATGTGATCCGGCTCTCCCTGCACTGATTGCCGCGAATATTGTGCGCTGCAACAGCCTTTACAAAAGACGTGCGGGAATTGCACCCGCCTTTATTGGACTTTGTCGTCATATCGTCATTTTTATGGACGGATATGTCCGACTTGTCTCTCAGCCCGTAATTTTCGAAAAGTCCGCGACGCCATGCACAGCCGCCCGCACCCGGTCGAGCAGCGCAAGACGCGCGCCCCGTTTTGCAGGATCGGCGTCGTTGACCGTGACGGACTCGAAGAAAGCGTCGATCGGCGCGCGCAGCGTGGCGAGCGCGGCCATGGCGTCTGCAAAGCGTTCGTCAGTGACAGCCCGCGCCGCGAGGGGCTCGGCAGCGTCGAGCGCGGCGAGCAAAGCGGCTTCCGCCGGTTCGGACGGCGCCGCCGGGACGATGGCGGGATCGACGGTTTCCTTTTTCAGGATATTGGCCGCCCGCTTGTACCCGGCGAGCAGGTTCGCGCCATCATCCGTCGCGACGAAGGATTGCAGCGCATGGACGCGGGCGAGCAAGCGGACGAGATCATCCTCGCCACCCAGCGCGAACACCGCGTCGATCAGGTCGTGGCGGACGCCGGCTTCGCGTTGCTGGACCTTGAGGCGGTCGGCGAAGAAGTCGAGGAACGGCACATCCGAGGACGCGAACGCGCCCACGAAGGATTTGATCTCCGGCCGCGACAGATTGGCCGCCTGCCAATCCACCTCGGTCACCTTCGACGGATCGAGCCCGAACTTCGCCAGCGTCTGCGCATCGACATCGGCCAGCGCCTTGGTGTTCAGGAACACATGGCGATAGACATGGTCGCTCAGCGCAAAGGCGTGCACCTTCTTCAGGTTCAACCGCAGCCCGTTGGTTTCCAGCAGTCGCAGGATGGACAACGCAGCGCGACGTAGCGCGAACGGATCTTTCGACCCGGTCGGTCCCTGCTCAATGCCGAAGAAGCCGACCAGCGTATCCAGCTTGTCCGCCAGGCTCACCGCCACCGTCACTGGCGCGGTCGGCACGTCATCGCCCTGCCCGACCGGCTTATAATGGTCGCGGATCGCGTCGGCCACCGCGTCGGGCAAACCCTGCGCGCGGGCGTAATAGCCGCCCATGACGCCCTGCAATTCGGGGAACTCGCCGACCATCTCCGTGACCAGGTCGGCCTTGGCGAGGCGGGCTGCCTGTTCGGTCAAATCCGCATCCGCGCCCTTGACGATCCCCTCTTCCACCAACCACCGCGCCAGCTTCGCAACCCGCTCCACCTTGTCGGCGACGGTGCCCAGCTTCTCGTGGAAGGTGATACGCCCCAGCTTCTGCGCATGGTCCGCCAGCGCGGTCTTGCGATCCTGTTCCCAGAAGAAGCGCGCATCGCTCAGCCGCGCGGCCAGCACCTTGCGGTTCCCCGCGATGATCGCCGCGCCGCCATCCTTCGCCTCGATATTGGCGGTGCAGATGAAGGCAGGCGCCAGCTTGCCAGCCGCGTCGCGCAGCACGAAATATTTCTGGTTGATGCGCAGCGTCAACTGGATGACTTCGGGCGGCACCTCCAAAAAGGCCGGGTCGAAATCGCCCAGCAGCGGCACCGGCCATTCGGTCAGCCCCGCATTCTCCGCGACCAGGCCCTTATCCTCGATCACCGTGTAACCATGCGCCGCAGCAGCCTGCGCCGCCTTCGCCGCGATGATCGCCTGCCGCTCTTGATGGCTTACGATCACATGGCAGGCGCGCAGCTTTTCGACATAATCGTCCGCGCCGCCGATCGTGATCGCGCCGGGATGGTGAAAGCGATGGCCCAGCGTCGCATAGCCGGACCGCACATGCTCGACCGCGATATCGACCAGTTGCTCGCCGAAAATGGCGACAATGCCCTGCAAAGGGCGCACCCAGCGCAGGCTCTCGGTCGTCTGGCTGGCGACGCCCCAGCGCATCGCCTTGGGCCAGGGGAAGGCGCGGATAACGGCGGGCACGGCGTCGGCAAGCACATCCATGGTGGCGCGGCCGGGCTTGTTCACGACGGCGAACCAGACGCCGTCCCGGTCTTCCAGCTGGTCCTGGGTCAGGCCGGTCTTGCGCAGAAAGCCGTCGAGCGCCTGGGGCGGCGCGGCTGTGCGCGGACCTTTATGCTCTTCGCTCACCGCCGCGGTTTCCAGCGGCAGGCCACGCGCGATCAGCGCCAGCCGGCGCGGCGTGACAAAACTGTCGATCGCAGCGGGCTTGAGGCCGGCCTTGGCTAGTTCTTCGCTGAACAGGCGGGCAAGGTCTTCGGACGCCTTCAATTGCATACGCGCAGGAATTTCCTCGCAGCGCAATTCGAGGAGGAAATCAGTCATCACGCGGTCCACCCCGGAAATTTGGCGCTCCATGCGTCGGCATTGCTGGCGATCCACGCCTCGCAACTGCCCTTCGCCATGTCGCGCACCTGGCCCATATAGCTGGCGCGTTCCTGCACGGAAATCACGCCGCGCGCCTGGAGCAGGTTGAACACATGGCTCGCCTTGATCGCTTGGTCATAGGCGGCCAGCGGCACGTTCGCCTTGATGCAACGACCATATTCGGCCTGGCAATCCTTGAACCAGCGGAACAGCTTGTCCGTGTCCGCGACCTCGAAATTCCATTTCGACATCTGCTGTTCGTTGGCCAGAAACACGTCGCCATAGGTGACGCCGGCGTCGTTGAATTTCAGGTCGTAAACACTGTCGACGCCCTGAATATACATGGCCAGCCGCTCCAACCCGTAAGTCAGCTCGCCCGCGACCGGCTTGCAGTCGTAACCGCCCATCTGCTGGAAATAGGTGAACTGGGTGACTTCCATCCCGTCGCACCACACTTCCCAGCCCAGGCCCCAGGCGCCCAGCGTCGGGCTTTCCCAGTCATCCTCGACGAAGCGAATGTCGTGGACCAGCGGGTCGATGCCGATCTCCACCAGACTGCCCAGATAGAGTTCCTGGAGGTTCGCTGGCGACGGCTTCATGATCACCTGATATTGGTAATAATGCTGCAACCGGTTGGGATTTTCGCCATAGCGGCCGTCGGTCGGGCGGCGGCTGGGCTGGACATAGGCGGCGTTCCAGGGCTGTGGCCCCAGCGCGCGCAGCGTGGTCGCCGGATGGAATGTGCCCGCCCCCACTTCCATGTCATAGGGTTGCAGGATGACGCAGCCCTGTTTCCCCCAATAGGCATGGAGGGTCAGGATCAGGTCCTGGAAGGAAAGCGCTTTGCCTTCGGCCACGAAACGTCCTTATCGAAATCGCTGAATTACGTGGCCGCGCCTTGGCGCATGGGGCCGATAGGGTCAAGGGCCAAGGGTCGGGGGCCAAGGGTCGGGGGCCAAGGGCCAAGGGTTGGGGAAAGCCGCCCTAAACAGGGTTAAGCGGCTTGCCCTCCCGCCCCGCGCTCCCCATTGAAGGAGGCATGAAGCTGCTTCCTACCCTGTTGCGGGCCATCGGCGCCGCATGGCTGCTGATCGGCGGCGTCCCTGCCCATGCCAAACCCGCCGTCACCACGACGACCGCCACCCCGGCGCTGTGGGCGGTGCAGGATGCCGACACCACCATCTATCTGTTCGGCACCGTCCATGTGATGAAGCCGGACATTGACTGGTTCCATGGCGACATAAAGCGCGCCTTCGACCGCTCGAACGAACTGGTGCTGGAAATCATCGAGCCGGACGATCCAGACGCGATCGGCGCGGCGATGGCGGGCATGGCGCTGGCCAAGGACGGGGTGAAGCTGTCCGACCGGCTGACCCCGAACGCGCGCGCGCGATATCAGGCGGCGATGGACGCCAATAGCCTGCCCTGGCGCACGTTCGACATGTTCAATCCCTGGATGAGCGGCATGGCCCTGTCGGTCGCGCCGCTCGCAAAGCTGGGCTATAAAAATGATCTGGGCGCGGAGAAAATCCTGCGCATCGCGGCGCAGGCCGCGAGCAAGAAGGTCGATGCGCTCGAAACGGTCGAACAACAGCTAGGCTTCTTCGCCAGCCTGCCGATGGCGCAGCAGGTGCAGTTCCTGAACGCCACCGTGGACGGCCTGCCGGACATGGAGAGCGAATTTGGCGACCTGCTGCGTTACTGGCAGGCGGGTCAGCCGGACAGGCTGGCCAAATCGATGAACGAATCGCTCGAAGCGACGCCGGAACTGGCGCAGGTGCTGCTGACCGGCCGCAACGCCAACTGGGCCAAGTGGATCAAGGCCCGGCTCGACCAGCCCGGCACCGTCTTCGTCGCCGTGGGCGCGGGTCATCTGGCCGGCAAGGGCAGCGTGCAGGACCAACTCAAATCTTTGGGCCTGCGCGCCCGCCGCCTGAAGGACGTAAAACCATGATGCGCCTCGTCACCCGCCTCCTCGCTCTGTTCGCGCTGACGCTGGTCGCGGCGTGCGGACAAAATGACGCGCCGGCCGCCAAGGCGCAGGGCGGCCCCGCCCTGTGGCAGGTGCAGCGGGGCGAACTGAACGGCTGGCTGTTCGGCACCATCCATGTCCTGCCCAAGGGGCTTGCCTGGCAAACGCCCGCCATCACTGAAGCGATGACCGCGTCCGACCGGCTGGTGCTGGAGGCTGCCGATTTGCAGGACGAACAGAAGACCTTGTCGCTGTTCGAGAAAATGGGCCGCAGCGCCGGCCTGCCACCACTGGAACGGCGCGTGCCGGACGAGGAAAAAACGGCCCTGGTCAAGGCGATGGCCGATGGCGGCACCAACAGCCAGCTGCTGTCGGGCTATGAAAGCTGGGCCGCCGCGATGCTGCTGTCCGCTTCCAGCCAGCAGGGCCTGGGCGTCAGCCAGGATGACGGCGTGGAGCCGGTGCTGATCGAGGCGTTCAAAAAGGCCGGCAAGCCGATCGGCGGGCTGGAGACGGTGGAGCGGCAATTCGCCGCCTTCGACACGCTGCCCGAAGCGGCGCAATCCCGCCTGCTGCTCCAGACCATCCATGAAGCCAAGGGCATGAAGGCGCTCTACGACCGCATCCTCGCCGCTTGGGGCAAGGGCGACATGGAAGCGATCGCCAAGGAAGACCAGATTGGCGAGCAGCCCGACCCGATGGTCGAGGAAGCCGTGCTGGTCGCCCGCAACCGCGACTGGGTGAAGGCGATCGAACCGATGCAGGGCCACCCCTTCATCGCCGTGGGCGCGGGCCACCTGACCGGCCGGGAAAATCTGATCGAGTTGTTGAAAGCCAAGGGGTTTACGGTGACGCGGGTGCAGTAACGCCTCCCCCACCACCAAACGGAACTTGCGCAATATAGCTCCCGCCCTTGCATTCCCGCCCTTTTCTGCTAAAGGGCCGCCTCCCGCTATGGTCATCCCTGGAGGCGTGGCGGGAAAGTACATCAACTTTGCTTTTGGAGACACGCAATGAGCGAGCAGCTTACGCTGTCGGCCGAGGCACGCGATCGGGCAGGCAAGGGAGCCTCCCGCGCCCTCCGCCGTGAGGGCCGCGTACCCGCCGTCATCTATGGAATGAACGAAGAACCCCTGTCGATCCATGTCGAGGAAAAGCTCCTCAACAAGCAGCTCGGCACCGGCCACTTCTTCAATTCGGTCATCATGGTCGAAGTCGGCGGCAAGACCGTCCGCACCCTCGCCAAGGACGTGGCCTTCCACCCCGTCTCGGACCGTCCGCTGCACGCCGATTTCCTGCGCGTTTCGGAACATGCCTCGGTCAACGTCAACGTCCCGGTGCGTTTCGAAAATGAAGACGCTTCGCCTGGTCTGAAGAAGGGCGGCGTGCTGAACGTCGTTCGTCATGAGATCGAACTGATCGTCGATGCCGCCGAAATCCCCGAAGACGTCGTTGTCGACCTCAAGGGCTTCGAAGTCGGCGATTCGATCCACATCAGCGCGGTGACGCTGCCCAAGGGCGCGAAGACCGCGATCGACGATCGCGACTTCACCATCGCGACCATCGTCGCCCCTTCGGCTCTCAAGAGCGCCGAGGGCGAATCGGAAGCTGAAGCGGGCGAGGCCGAATAAGTCTTTCGAGCTATACGCTAATGGCTCAACCCCGTTCGGGCTGAGCCTGTCGAAGCCTGATCCTTCCCTATTCGGAAGCAGAAAGGCCCTTCGACAGGCTCAGGGCGAACGGGGTTTTGCTTTTCTGGAGGATATGGATGCAGATCTGGGCGGGCCTTGGCAATCCGGGGCAGCAATATGCGATGCACCGGCACAATGTCGGCTTCATGGTCGCGGATCTGGTCGCGGACATGCACCGTTTCTCCCCGCCCAAAAAGCAGTTTCAGGGCTGGGTGCAGGAAGGACGGATCGGGCCGGAAAAAATCATCCTGCTCAAACCCGCCACCTTCATGAACGAAAGCGGCCGATCGGTCGGCGATGCGATGCGCTTCTACAAGCTGACGCCGCAGGACGTCACCGTCTTCCACGACGAACTCGACCTCGTGCCCATGAAGGTCAAGGTGAAGCGCGGCGGCGGCAATGCCGGGCATAACGGCCTGCGCTCGACCGACGCGCATATCGGCAATGATTTCCGCCGGGTGCGGATCGGCATCGGCCATCCGGGGCATAAGGACAAGGTCCATGGCTATGTCCTGGGCAATTACGCCAAGAGCGAGATGGACGCCCTGACCGACATGCTGGCCGCGATCGGCGCGGAAGCCGAATGGCTGGCGAAGAATGACGACGCCCGCTTCATGAACGAAGTGGCGCTGCGGCTGGCGGCCTGAAAAAGCTTAACCCGATTGCGCGTTGCAACATTGCCGGGCCATAAGGCCCATAATATTACAGTGCGCAAACGCAGTTCAGGGGATATTGGGTGATTCACACCGTTGCCACGACGCCGTTCGACGACCAGAAGCCCGGCACGTCCGGCCTGCGCAAAAAGGTCCGCGTCTTCGCGCAGCCCCATTATGCCGAAAATTTCGTCCAGTCGGTGTTCGACAGCCTTGATGGCTTTGCCGGGCAGACGCTGGTGGTGGGGGGGGATGGCCGTTACCTCAACCGCGAAGTCATCCAGATCGTCCTGAAGATGGCGGCGGCCAACGGCTTTGGCCGGGCGCTGGTCGGCCAGGGCGGCATCTTGTCCACCCCCGCCGCCTCCCACCTGATCCGCGCATCCGGCGCGTTCGGGGGACTGGTGCTGTCGGCCAGCCACAATCCGGGCGGCCCGGACGAGGATTTCGGCATCAAATATAATATCGGCAATGGTGGCCCCGCGCCGGAAAAGGTGACCGACGCCATCGCCGCCCGTTCGCTCGTCATCGACCACTACACCATCCTCGACGCCGCCGATGTTGACATCGACACGATCGGCGAAATCCAGTTGGGCGACATGACGGTCGAAGTGGTCGATCCGGTGGCCGCCTATGCCGATCTGATGGAAAGCCTGTTCGATTTCGCCGCGATCCGAGCCCAGATCGCGGGCGGCTTCACCCTCGCCTTCGACAGCATGAGCGCTGTGACCGGCCCCTATGCGGTCGAGATTTTCGAACGCCGTCTGGGCGCGCCGCAGGACACGGTGATGAACGGCACCCCGCTCCCCGATTTTGGCCATCATCACCCCGATCCCAATCTGGTCCATGCCAAAGCGCTTTACGACCGGATGATGGCCGCCGACGCGCCCGATTTCGGCGCGGCGTCGGACGGCGATGGCGACCGCAACCTCATCATCGGCCGGCACAGCTATGTGACGCCCTCGGACTCGCTCGCGGTGCTGGCCGCCAACGCCCATCTGGCGCCCGGCTATGCCGCGGGCCTAAAGGGCATCGCCCGTTCCATGCCCACCAGCGGCGCGGCCGACCGGGTCGCCGAAAAGCTGGGCGTGCCGCTCTATGAAACGCCGACCGGCTGGAAATTCTTCGGCAACCTGCTTGACGCGGGCATGGCGACCATCTGCGGCGAGGAAAGCGCGGGCACCGGCTCCGACCATGTGCGCGAAAAGGACGGAATCTGGGCGGTGCTGCTGTGGCTCAATATCCTGGCCGTCCGTCAGCAAAGCGTCGCCGCGATCATGGCGGACCATTGGGCGACCTATGGCCGCAACTATTATGCCCGCCACGATTATGAAGCCATCGCCAAGGACAAGGCCGATGCGCTGATGGCGGCGTTGCGCGCCAAGCTCGACAGCCTGTCCGGCACGGCGAATAGCGGCGGCACGGTCAAGGCCGCCGACGATTTCGCCTATACCGACCCCACCGACCAGTCGGTCAGCCGCAACCAGGGCGTCCGCATCCTGTTTACGGACGGATCGCGCGTGGTGTTCCGCCTGTCCGGCACTGGAACCGAGGGCGCCACCCTGCGCGTCTATATCGAACGCTATGTCGCCCCTGACGGCGACCTCGCCCTCGAAACCGGCGACGCCCTCGCCCCTCTGATCGCCGCCGCGCAGGAATTGGCCGACATTACGGGTTATACCGGCATGGATCAGCCTAGCGTCATCACCTGATCGCCCGGCTTCGCTGGCGCAGATATAAACTAACGCATCGGCAACAAAGTGGAAACGCGCGCGGATTAGAGGGACGGGCGTCCCTTTCCCAACTCCAGGACATCCATGCGCCGCCTCGCTCTCTGCCTGTCCGCCTGCCTCGCGCTGCTCTCTGCCCCTGCCCGCGCGGCCACCAGCGAGGATGAGCAAGTCTGGCTTAACCTGACCGCCATGGGATCGATCAAGGACGAACTGGTCTATTTCGCCGAAATTCAGCCGCGCTTCGGCGATGGCGTCTCGCGGATCGACCAGTCGCTCTTCCGCGGCGCTGTGGGCTGGAAATTCTCGCCCACGCTGATCCTCTATCAGGGCTATGCCCATGTCGTCGCACCGATCGAGGGCGGCAAGGACGTCAACGAGGAACGCAGCTTCCAGCAGCTAAACTGGACGCTCGGCAAGCCCTGGGGCGGCGAACTCTCGTCGCGCACCCGCCTCGAACAGCGCTGGCGCTCGGACGGCGACGACATGGGCTGGCGCGTGCGCGAAATGCTCCGCTACGAAAAGCCGCTGCGCGCCGACAGCGACGCCGTCAACGCGCTGGTCTATGCCGAGGGGTTCGCGGCGCTCAACGACACGGACTGGGGCGCGCGCAACGGGTTCGACCAGCTACGCAGTTTCGTCGGCGCGGAAATCGGCCTGCCCGGCGCATCGACGCTGGAGGTGGGTTACCTCAACCAGTTGGTCAACCAGCGCGCGGGCAACATGCGCGTCAACCATGTGGCGTCGCTGACGCTGTTTTTCCGGCACTAAGGACAGCGGCGACGTCCTCGTCAGGATGATTTGCGCGAATTTACCGTCAATCACAGACGTCACAAGTCATTGGTTATAAAGAAAAATAGGATGATTACCGTCCACATCGAATGACAGGCGGTCAAAAAATCCCCGCATAACAATAGCTTGCAATCGCCCGATGTGGCGCAACTGTCCAACTCGCTGTCTCGGAACGCGGCTTATCGCCCGTTGTCGGCGATGATATCAACGCCGGTCTTGCCGCCCGGCGCGTCGGTGAACAGGATGAAATAGGCGCTGCCATCGGACCTGCGGGTGCCGCCCAGCACATGGTCGCCGCCCAATATCTTATGTTCGCCATCATAGCCTGCGCGGCGCGCCAGCGTGTAATAATAGTCCATCACGCCCTGCCGCGGCGCCGGCGTCACGAAACTCGCCGCGCGCAGGGTGCAGCCGTCGACCTGCGCGCCCGCCGCCTCGGTCAGTTGCGCGCCGGGAAACAGGCCGAAGGGTTCGGGCAGCCGCTGCGCCCATTCCATGCCGTAATTCAGCTTCTTCGCGCAAGCGCCGTTGCCGCCGCGACGGCCGGAGTCCGCGCGCGCGACCGCGCCCAGCGTCACGGTCGACGCCATGGCCTCACCCTCGCTCGCGGTCGGCGTGGATAGCAGCTTGCCGCCGGCCAGCTTCACCGCTTCCGCCTGCGCCGCGCCCGCATCTCCGGTCAGCGCCGGCAGCGCGCCATTGGCGGGCCGATCGGCGGAGCGCACGGCGTTGCGATTGGCCTGGCCCACCAGTTGCGGATCGACCACGATCGGATCGGCGAGCGCCCCCTTGAGCGCCGGGTCGGTCGCATTGTTGGTCAACTGCGCGTCGAGCGCGGCCAGGCTGGCGTCCTTGTCCCCCTTGCCGCAGGCGGCCAGCGCCAACGCCAAAGACACCATCGCTATAGATCGGACACGCGCCATGCTTCACTCCTTCGTAAACAAGCCATGAAGAGGGCAAGTTAATTTTCCATTAGGATATGTGGTGAATCTGCCGATTTTTGCGCAGATGGCCAGCGCTTATCGACTGGCCTTGTCCCGCTGTCTTGCTCTGGGACAATATCGCGGCCATGATGGGCCGATGCTCAATATATTGTCAGGCTTCATCGGCCTTGTCACGCTCATCCTCATGATCCCGGCGGTCATCCCGCTGCTCGGCGCGCTCAACTGGATATTGGTGCCGCTGGCCCTGTTCGGCGCGCTTGTCGGCATGATCTCGTCGAAAAATGGCGGGCGGAACTTCTGCCTGATCGTCGCCGGCTTCGGCGCGCTGCGACTATTCCTGGGCGGGGGCATTTTCTGAGCGACATCGACGCGGAAACGCGGCGTGGCTTGCTGGCCGCAATGGTCGCCTATGGCCTGTGGGGGCTGCTGCCGCTCTTTTTCCGCCTGCTGCACCATGTCGATCCGGTGGAGATCGTGACCCAACGAATCCTTTGGTCGCTGCTGCTGATCGCCGCCATTCTCGCCGCGCGAAAAAGCCTGCCCGCTTTTCTGGCCGCCATGCGCGACCGCCGATTGGTGGTGCCGCTGGCCGGATCGGCGCTGATGATCGGCATCAACTGGCTGACCTATGTCTGGGCGGTCAATGACGATCATGTCGTCGCGGCGAGCCTGGGCTATTTCCTCAATCCGTTGGTCAATGTCACACTGGGCGTATTGGTGCTCAAGGAAAGGCTGCGCCGGGGGCAGATGCTCGCGATCGGGGTGGCCACGATCGGCGTCGCCATCCTTGCCGCATCGGCGCTGACGACATTGTGGATCAGCCTGGCGCTGGCGTTCAGCTTCGCCTTTTACGGCCTGCTGCGGAAACTGACGCCGGTCGCGCCTATGACCGGCCTTGGCGTCGAGACGCTGCTGTTGGCGCCGCTCGCCATCGCCTATCTGTTCTGGGAAGCAGGCCATGGCGGCATCGGGTTCGGGCAGGACATATCCACCAGCGCCTTGCTCATCCTCTCCGGCGCGGTGACGACGGT
Organism: Sphingobium cupriresistens LL01; assembly: GCF_001046645.1. Classification (NCBI taxonomy): domain Bacteria; kingdom Pseudomonadati; phylum Pseudomonadota; class Alphaproteobacteria; order Sphingomonadales; family Sphingobiaceae; genus Sphingobium; species Sphingobium cupriresistens. The sequence continues at coordinate 1,218,466 of NZ_KQ130434.1, read as the reverse complement.
GCCGCTGGTGCTGTTCGCCGTGGCGGCGCAACGTCTGCCGATGGCGACGCTTGGCCTCATGCAATATCTCGCGCCCACGCTGCAATTTCTCTGCGGACTGCTGCTGGGCGAAAAGCTCAGCATGGGACAGATGGCCAGCTTCGGCCTGATCTGGATCGGCCTGATCCTCTTCGCCGGCGACGGCATCGCCGCCGCCCGCCGCAACCGGCAGGCGACGACATGATCCGTCATCCGAACTGGGTCGCCTCGAAGCGCACCGCTTCGCCGACCGCCGCATTGGCCAGCGCATCCTCCCACATCACGCGATTGCCGCGAATGATGGTGCCGATGGCCTTGCCGGTCAGTTGATCTCCCTCGAACGGCGACCAGTTACAGCGCGAGGCGAGCCACTCGCTGCCCACGGTCCAGCGCTTCTTGAGGTCGACCACGGTGAAGTCCGCGTCATAGCCGAGCGCAATCCGCCCCTTGCCGACCAGCCCGAACACCCGCTGCGGTCCTGAAGAGGTGAGTTCGATAAAGCGCCGCAACGACAGCCGCCCCTGCGCCACATGGTTCAGCAGCAGCGGCACCAAAGTCTGCACGCCGGGCATCCCGCTTGGCGAAGCGGGATAGGTCTTGGCCTTTTCCTCGATCGTGTGCGGCGCATGGTCGCTGCCCAACACGTCGGGCACGCCCTGATTGAGCCAGAACCACAGGCCGTCGCGGTGCGCGCCCGACCGGATCGGCGGATTCATCTGCGCATAGGTGCCCAGCCGCGGATAGGCGTCCTCGCCCGCCAGCGTCAGATGCTGCGGCGTCACTTCGCAGGTCGCGATATCCTTGTTCTGCGCGATATATTCCAACTCGGCGGGCGTGGTGATGTGCAGGATGTGGATGCGGCGACGCGCCTTGCGGGCCAATGCGATGATCCGCTTGGTCGCGATCATCGCGCTTTCGTCGTCGCGCCAGACGGGGTGGGTCGACGGATCGCCTTCCAGCGCATGGACCTTGCGCGCGTTCATCCGCGTCTCGTCCTCGGCATGGATGGCGACGCGGCGGGTGCCCGACGTCAGCACGCGCGACAGGGCATCGTCATCATCCACCAGCAGGCTGCCGGTCGATGCGCCCATGAAGATCTTCACCCCCGATGTGCCGGGAATCCGCTCCAGTTCCTTGAGTTGCTCGGCATTGTCGGCGGTCGCCCCGACATAAAAGGCATGGTCGCACCACATGCGGTGATGCGCGCGCTTCAGCTTGTCATGCACCCGCTCGGCGGTATCGGTGTTGGGATTGGTGTTGGGCATTTCGAACACGGCAGTCACGCCGCCCAGCACCGCGGCCCGGCTGCCCGATTCGAGGTCTTCCTTATGCTCCAGCCCCGGCTCGCGGAAATGGACCTGGCTGTCGATACAGCCGGGCAGCACGTCCAGCCCGGTGCAGTCGATCACCTCGCCCGCATCCCCCAGCGCCGTGCCGATCGCCAAGATCTTGCCCCCGCGCACGCCCACATCCACGCTCTCCGCGCCGCCCGGCGTATGGACGGTGCCGTTCCTGAGGATCATGTCGAAGGTCTGGGTCATGACGATATTCCTATATTCCGTTCGCGCAGACGGCTTGGCTAAGTCGTGCTGCCGTCCTACCTAAAGCCGATGACCGGCACCACCCTAAGCGATCGCGCGATCCTGAGAATTTCCGGCGAGGAGGGCAAAGCCTTCCTGCAAGGGCTGCTCACCCGCGACGTCCTGACCCTTGCCCCCGGCCAGCCGCGCTGGACCGGGCTGCTGACGCCGCAGGGCAAGGCGCTGTTCGATTTCATCCTGTGGGGGGATGGCGACGACATCCTGATAGACTGCGAAGCCGCGCAGGCGGATGCGCTGGCCAAGCGGCTGAACATCTACCGCCTGCGGCGCAAGGTGGCGATTGCCCGCGAGGAAGGACTCGCAGTCCACTGGTCGCCCGACGCCAGCGACCACCCGCTAGACCCGCGCCTGCCCGCGCTCGGCCATCGCTGGATCGCGCCCGCCACGCCGGGCGACGCCGCGCCTGCCTTCCGCGCGCACCGCCTGGCGCTGGGCGTGTTCGAAGGCGCGGCGGAACTGGGGCAGGACCAGACGCTGTGGCTGGAAACCAATGCGGAGGAACTGCACGGCGTCGATTATGACAAGGGCTGCTATGTCGGGCAGGAGAACACCGCCCGGATGCATTACCGCAACAAGGTGAGCCGCCGCCTCGTCGCCGTGCCGATGGCGCAGGCGGACGAAAAGCGCCAACGCGCCGCCCTGCCCGATATGGGCCTGTCGATCGAGTTGCGCCGGGTCGAAACGCTCGATCCCGCTACCCTTCCCTCATGGCTGGCTACCGCGATCGAAAGCCAGGCGGCGGAATGAATCGCATCCTGTTCGCGCTCGTCAGCGCCTTTCTTCTGGTTCCCCCCGCCCAAGCCGACACCCCCTGGAAGCTGGTCGCCACCCATCCCCATGACGCGACCGCCTTCACCGAAGGTCTCTTCTACCATGACGGCGCGCTCTACGAGAGTACCGGGCTGGAGGGCCAGTCGGACATCCGCAAGGTGGCGCTCAAGACGGGGAAAGTCCTGCAACGCCGCATCATCGACCCGCCCTATTTCGGCGAGGGCATCGTCAACTGGGGCGACAAGCTGGTCAGCCTGACTTGGCGGCACCGTCGGGGCTTCGTCTGGAACCTGGCCGATTTCGCACCGCTATCCGACTTCCGCTATGGTGGCGAAGGCTGGGGCATGACGCAGGATGGCCGCAGCCTCATCATGAGCGACGGCACCGCGCAACTGCGTTTCCTCGATCCCGACAGCCTGGCCGAACAGCGCCGTATCACCGTCACCTGGAACGGCCGGGCGGTCGATCGGCTGAACGAGTTGGAATATGTGAAGGGGGAGGTGTGGGCCAATATCTGGTACGACACCCGCATCGCCCGCATCGATCCCGCGACCGGCGCCGTGATCGACTGGATCGACGTGGCGCGCCTGCGCAAGGCCGCGGGCGTCACCGATAGCGAAGCCGTCGCCAACGGCATCGCCTACGACGCGGCTAAGGACCGCGTCTTCATCACCGGCAAAAACTGGCCGAAACTGTTCGAGATAAAGGTCGCGCCAAAGCCTTAGCCGCGCGGCGGGCCATCATGCAGCTTGGCCCATAGCGCGCCCGTCCCGGCCTCCTGCGCGCGAGTCGTGAACTGGGCGGCGATCAGCCAGCCTTTGATTGGCCGCATGGGCAGCAGGGTCGTCAGGATCAGCACCGGCAACCCGACGGCCAGATGCACCCAAAGGCCGGGACGCGCGATAATCTCCAGCATCAGGATGAACACCACGCCCGGCACGCAGGCGAACAGTTGCACGAACACCGCCGGGCCATCGGCCGGGTCGGCAAAGCTATAGTCCAGGTCGCACACCTCGCAATGGTCGCGCATCGTCAGGAACCCGGTGAAAATATGCCCCTCGCCGCAGCGCGGGCAGCGACCGAATACGCCCGTTTCATGCGCCGGACGCTTTTTCCACGCCCGACCCTTTTCGTCGATCCAGTGGGTTTCGCTGCTCTGTTCCATATCATCTCCCGACATCATCCCCTATGTCGGCAAAGCGCCGCTGATTGCAATTGCGCCTTTTGTCCCACCCCTTCTGGCCCACGAACGCGCCAAGGCTGGCCATCGGGCGCGCAAACCGCTATCGGGCGCGCCAATGTTTCCGATCTTATAAGGCAGTCAAATGGGTTTTCGTTGCGGTATCGTCGGCCTCCCCAATGTGGGCAAGTCCACCCTGTTCAACGCGCTGACCGAAACGCAGGCGGCGCAGGCGGCCAACTATCCTTTTTGCACGATCGAACCCAATGAAGGCCGCGTCGCCGTACCCGACGACAGGCTCGATACGATCGCGAAGATCGGCGGCAGCGCGAAGATCATCGAAACCCAGCTCAGCTTCGTCGACATCGCCGGGCTGGTCCGCGGCGCATCCAAGGGTGAAGGGCTGGGCAACCAGTTCTTGGCCAACATCCGCGAAACCGACGCGATCGTCCATGTCCTGCGCTGTTTCGAGGATGACGACATCACCCATGTCGAGGGCAAGGTCGATCCGATCGCCGACGCCGAGACGGTCGAGATGGAATTGATGCTGGCCGATCTGGAAAGCCTGGAAAAGCGCGTCCCCAACCTCGCCAAGAAGGCCGCGCAGGGCGACAAGGAGGCCAAGGCCGCCGCCACCGTGCTGGGCCAGGCGCTCGACCTGCTGCGCGAAGGCAAGCCTGCTCGCCTCACCGTCCCGCGCGACGCCGAGGAAGAGCGGCTGTTCAATCAGGCGCAGTTGCTGACCGCCAAGCCGGTCCTCTATGTCTGCAATGTCGAGGAAGACGCCGCATCGGAGGGCAACGAATTTTCCGCCCGCGTGTTCGAAAAAGCGAAGGCCGAAAACGCCAGCGCGGTCATCGTGTCGGCCGCGATCGAGGCCGAACTTGTCACCATGCCGGTGGAAGAACGCGCCGAATATCTCGAAGCGCTGGGCCTGGCCGAAGCCGGCCTCGCCCGCATCATCCGCGCCGGTTACGAATTGCTGGGCCTCATCACCTTCTTCACCGTAGGGCCGAAGGAAGCGCGCGCGTGGACGGTGGCGAAGGGATCGAAGGCGCCTCAGGCGGCGGGCGCGATCCATAGCGACTTCGAGAAGGGCTTCATTCGCGCCGAAACCATGGCCTATGCCGATTATGTGCAATATAATGGGGAAGCCGGCGCCAAGGAAGCAGGCAAGTGGCGGTCGGAAGGCAAGGAATATGTGACGCAGGACGGCGACATCATGCTGTTCCGTTTCAACGTCTGATCCCATGGCGCTGCGGCTTGGCCAGATGCCTGCCCGGCGCAAGGCCGCCTTCCCGCCCAGCGTCGACGCCGATACGCGCCTGCTGATCCTGGGCAGCCTGCCCGGCGATGCGTCGATCCGGCAGGGCGAATATTATGCCCATCGCGGCAACGCCTTCTGGGCCTTGCTCGGCGAGGTGCTGGGCGAGGATCTGCGCGGCCAGCCCTATGCGATGCGGCTGAAACGGCTGCGCGCGCGCGGCGTCGGGCTGTGGGACGTGATAGAAAGCGCCGAGCGCGAAGGCAGTCTGGACGGCGCGATCCGCGGTGCGGAACTGCGCGACCTTGGCGCCTTCGTCGCCCGCCTGCCCGCGCTCAAAGCCATCGCCTTCAACGGCAAGACCGCCGCGCTGCACGGCCGGCGGCAATTGGGCGCGCGGACGGGCCTGGCGCTGATCGACCTGCCATCCTCCAGCGGCGCCTATGCCAGCCTGTCGCGCGACGCCAAGCAAGCGGCCTGGATGCCGATCGCCGATCATCTGCCTGCCGCATCCTGACGTCTTCGTCACTTTACCGACATGGTCCGGCTGCTAAGCAGCGAACAACGCCAAACATGAAGAGTCGCTGATGTACATCCGCTCCCTGTCCCTTGCCCTCACCCTGTCCGTCTCCTCCTTGGTCGCCGCCTGCGCCCCGGTGCAGCAACATCCCGTCGCCAGCGCATCCGCGCCGACGGAGCAGCGCGCGCCGGTCACCATATTGGTGTCGATCGACGGCTTCCGCCCCGATTATCTGACCCGCGGCGTATCGCCCCACCTCAATGCATTGGCGTCCGGCGGCGTCGAAGCGTCGATGCGCCCGTCCTTCCCGACCAAGACCTTCCCCAATCATTGGGCGATCGTGACTGGCGACCGGCCCGATCGCAGCGGCATCGTCGCCAATAATATGGAAGATGAGAGCCGGCCCAAGGACAAGTTCACCATGGCCAGCGACGATCCCTATTGGTGGAACGAGGCCGAGCCGATCTGGATCACCGCCGAAAAGCAGGGCGTGCGCACCGCCACCATGTTCTGGCCCGGCTCCAACGTCGCCTGGGGCGGCGCCAAGGCGGCGGAATGGCCCTACACCATCAGCAACGGATCGCGCCCTAGCGACTGGGCGCAGTTCAACGAAGCGATCAGCCCGACCCAGCGCGTGAACGGCGTGCTGGACGTGCTGCGCCGCCCTGCCGATATCCGCCCGCAGTTCGTCACCCTCTATTTCGACGAGGTCGATACCGCCGGCCATATCAACGGTCCCGATGCGGCGCAAACGACGCAGGCCGTGGCCGATGTCGACGCGCATATCGGCAATCTGGTCGCCGGGCTGAAGGCGCTCGGCCAACCCGCCAACATCGTTATCGTCTCCGATCATGGCATGGCGGCCAAGGCCAACGACCGCGTCATCGTGCTAGACAAGATCGCGAACCCGGCCGACTATCGCACGGTTGAAACCGGCCCCTATGCCAGCCTGGCTCCGATACCCGGCCATGAAAAGGCGCTGGAATCTGCGCTGTTCAAGCCGCGCGACCATATGCAATGCTGGCGCAAAAGCGAGATCCCGGCCCGCTTCCACTATGGCACCCACCGCCGCATCCCGCCCTATTTCTGCCTGGCGGAAACCGGCTGGGTGTTTCAAAATACGACCCCGACCAGGCCGATAACAGGCGGTGACCATGGCTGGGACGATCGCGCACCCGACATGCAGGCGCTGTTCATCGTCAACGGCCCAGCCTTCGATCGCGCATTTCGCCCATCGGCCGACTTCGCCAATATCGACGTCTATCCGCTGCTAGCTCGCTTGCTCGGTGTGACGCCGCTGGCGTCGGATGGCGATGCCACTGTGTTGCAGGGGTTGGTAAAGCCCTGACATTGACGTAAACGGAAAGCGCCTCTAAGCCATCACCTGTTGAAATGGGAGTGGGAGACGGGTGATGGCGGAAGAAATTGTCTATTTCGAAGATATCGCGATCGGCGATGGCTTCGACTTCGGCCCGCTGACCGTCTCGCGCGAGGAAACGGTCGCCTTCGCCGCCGAGTTCGACCCACAGCCCTTCCATCTGTCCGACGAAGCGGCGGCGCAGACCCACTTCGGTACGCTGTCCGCCAGCGGATGGCACACCACAGCCCTGTTCATGAAGATGTTCGTCGCGGAAATGCAGCGCCAGCCCGGCCGCCAGGCGGCCAGCCTGGGCGCCATGGGAGTGGACGAACTGCGCTGGCTGCGTCCCCTCCGCCCCGGCGACGCGCTGCATGGCCGGAGCGAAGTGATCGACAAAAAGGCGTCGCAAAGCCGCCCGGAAATGGGCATCGTTCGCAGCAAGGTTACGATCTTCAACCAGGACGACAAGCCGATCCTGACTATGATCCCGATCGCCATGTGGCGCACGCGGCCGGCTGGATTGTGATGCTCAACGAAAAAAAGTGCAGCGCTTCGACAGGCTCAGCCAAACGGGTTTAGGGTTCAATTCGCAGGGTGGTTCGCCTGCGCATCCGCCGCCATCACCCGCACCGAAGCCGCCTTCGATCCCACAATCTGGACCAGATGCCTCCCGGCGCGCAGGTCGAACCAAACAATCTTGCGGATGCCCGAACAGTCCGGCCCATGGCCATGCTCTACCGAGGCGATGGAAGCGTCGCCCGTCACCACATCCACCCAGGCAGGCCCCGACAGCGCGATGCCGACCCGCGCCGCCTGCTTGAGCGACAGGCTGAACAGCCCGCCATAACCGTCCTTCGCCCCCTTGCCTGGCGCAACGCGAAACTGGACCTGCGCGGCCGGGGACAGCGCGGCGGTCAACGGCTTGCCCAGGATCAGCGCCGGCGCGCCATGCGCCAGCACGCCGGCCGTCGCCTGCCCGCTCCGGGTCCAACTGGTCCAGGGTTCGTCCAGCACCGCCGGCACAGCGCAGACGGGTTCGGCAGCGGCCAACAACAAGGCGGCTAGGATCATCATCGACTCATTTCCTCCCGAACAGCTTTTCTATGTCGCCATGGCCCAGTTTCACCCATGTCGGCCGCCCATGGTTGCACTGGCCCGACCGCGGGGTGACTTCCATCTCGCGGAGCAGCGCGTTCATCTCCGCGACGCTGAGCACCCGTCCCGCGCGCACCGATCCGTGGCAGGCCATGGTCGCGGCGACCAGATCGAGCCGTTCCTTCAGTGACAGCGCGCTGTCATAAGCCGCCAGATCGTCGGCCAGGTCCGTCACCAATCCCTGCACATCCGATTGCCCCAGCATTGCCGGGACCGAACGGACCAGCATGGCCGATGGGCCGAACCGCTCCAGGTCGAGGCCGAATTCCTTGAGTTCGGCGATCCGCGCCTCCAGCCGGTCGCAGGCCGGCTCGTCCAGTTCGACCACTTCGGGCAGCAGCAGCGCCTGACTGGCAACGCCCTTCCCCTCCATCGCGCGCCGCATCCGCTCCAGCGTCAGCCGCTCATGCGCGGCATGTTGGTCTACGATGACCAGCCCATCCTCCGCCTCCGCCACAATGTAGGTGCGCGCCACCTGGCCCCGCGCGACGCCGAGCGGGAAACTGGCGCCTTCCGGCGCGGGCGCGGCAGCCGGTTCGGCGCGCGCTTGGGGCGGTGGGGTGATGAAGGACGGGCGATGATCGGCGAAAGAGGATGGCGCGAACTGGTTGTAGCTCGCTGGTGAAGACATCGGCGCTTCGAAGATCGGCATCGCCCCGATGGGAGTGGGCGAAAGCGGTTCGGGTTTCCATGCCGACAAGGCCGCCGGATCGGCATGTTGCACAGCGCGGAAACCTTCGGCATCGAGCGCGCGGCGCAGGCCGGACACTATCATGCCGCGGATCAGCGCGGGATCGCGAAAGCGCACCTCGGTCTTGGCGGGATGGACGTTCACATCCACGTCCAGCGGCGGCACGTCGAGGAACAGCGCGACGACCGGATGCCGGTCGCGCGCCAGCATGTCGGCGTAGGCGCCGCGCAGCGCCCCGATCAACAACCGGTCCTTCACCGGCCGTCCGTTAACGAACAGATATTGATGATCGCCCACGCCGCGATTGTAGGTCGGGATAGATGCGACGCCCGACAGGCGGATGCCTTCCCGCTCCAGCGATACGATCACGTGATTTTCCGCCAACGCCCGGTCGGTCAGCGCAGCCACCCGCTCCTCGCGCGCCTCATCGGCCTGCACGCCCAAAACTCGGCGGCCATCATGTTCGACCGAAAAAGCGACGGTGGGATGTGCCATTGCGAGACGACGGACGATGTCGAGGCAGGCGGCATATTCGGCCTTGGGCGAGCGCAGAAACTTGCGCCGGGCCGGCACCTTGCCGAACAGCTGCTCCACGACGACGCGGGTGCCGGGTGGCAAGGCCGTCGGCCCCTCCGCCACCAGCTGTCCATTGTCGACCGTACGGTTCCATCCGTCGGTCCCGCGCGGCCGGCTGTCGATGGACAGGCGCGCCACGCTGGCGATCGACGGCAGCGCCTCCCCCCGAAAACCCAATGTGGCCACATTTTCAATGGCATCGTCGGGCAGCTTCGACGTGGCGTGGCGCTCCAGCGCCAGCGCCATGTCGCCCGAATCCATGCCGCAGCCATCGTCGCTGACATCGATCCGGTCCAGCCCGCCATTGGACAGGCGGATGGCGACGCGAGTCGCGCCCGCGTCCAAAGCGTTTTCGACAATCTCCTTCAGCGCGCTGGCGGGTCTTTCGACCACTTCACCGGCAGCGATACGATTGACCAGATGTTCGGGCAGACGGCGTATTGACATTGATTAGGGACTAGCCCAATCGAGCGCTTTCCGCGAGCCGCGAACCTCATATTTTTTGCACTGCAAGGCGCAAGAAAGACAAGGTGAACGGCAGGAGCAGAACAGCTTTCCGACCGGCCCCCTATCGCGTCGCGGGGACGGCGGGCGATACAGGATAAGGCATGTCGATCTTCTCGCGTCTCTTCAAATTCACCTCGCAGGATATGGCCATCGACCTGGGCACCGCCAATACGGTGGTCTATGTGCGCGGCCGCGGCATCGTACTGAACGAGCCGTCGGTGGTGGCGGTCGAGACGCTGAACGGCGTCAAGCGGGTGAAGGCGGTCGGCGTGGACGCCAAGCTGATGATGGGCAAGACCCCGGATTCGATCGAAGCCATCCGCCCGCTGCGCGATGGCGTGATCGCCGACATCGACGTCGCCGAACAGATGATCAAGCATTTCATCACAAAGGTGCATGGTGGCAAGCATAGCCCCTGGCGCGCGCCTGAAATCGTGATCTGTGTGCCGTCGGGTTCGACCAGCGTCGAACGCCGCGCGATCCGTGACGCCGCCAGCAATGCCGGCGCCAGCCAAGTGTTCCTGATCGAAGAGCCGATGGCCGCCGCGATCGGCGCCGACATGCCGGTGACCGAACCGATCGGGTCGATGGTGGTCGACATCGGCGGCGGCACGACCGAAGTCGCCGTGCTGTCGTTGCGCGGCCTGGCCTACACCACCTCCGTCCGTGTCGGCGGCGACAAGATGGACGAGGCGATCGTGTCCTTCGTGCGCCGCCATCATAACCTGCTGATCGGCGAAGCGACGGCCGAGCGGATCAAGAAGCAATATGGCGTCGCCCAGCCGCCCGAAGACGGCGTGGGCGAGACGATCCACATCAAGGGCCGCGATCTGGTGAACGGGGTTCCCAAGGAAATCTCGATCAACCAGGGGCAGATCGCCGATGCGCTGGCGGAACCGATCAGCACAATCGTCGAAGGTGTCCGCATCGCGCTGGAAAACACCGCGCCTGAACTGGCCGCCGACATCGTCGATCAGGGCATCGTCCTGACCGGCGGCGGCGCGCTGCTCAAGGGGCTGGACGACGAATTGCGCGACGAAACCGGCCTGCCGGTAACTATCGCCGAAGACCCGTTGACCTGTGTCGCCATCGGTACCGGCCGCGCAATGGAAGATCCCATCTTCCGGGGCGTGCTGCAAACGGCCTGATCGAGAAGGACGATTAAATGGCGCGGCCAACCAGCCGACGCCCCGGTATCAACCGGAAGGCGCAATATAGCCTTTTCGCCAGCTATGTCGTGGCGGTGACTGGTGCAGCCGCAGGCCTGTTGCTGGTGGTGGTCGCGATCTTCGATCCCACGGGTTTCTCTGCGATCCGCATTGCGACAGCCGAGATCGGTCGCCCCGTTTCCATGGCGCTCAAGGGCATGGTGAGCGGGGTCAGTTCGCTGGACGAGGTTCTGGCCGCCTATTGGCGCGCCGGGTCGCAGAATGTCGCGCTGCGCCGACAGGTCGAGGCTGACCGTAACCGCATCATCGAAGCCAAGGGCGTGGCACAGGAAAATCTGCGCCTGAAAAAGCTGCTCAAGCTCGTCGATGCCGACGCCAGCCAGGTGCTGACGGCCCGCCTCATTGCCTCATCCGCCACCAGCACGCGGCGATTTGCGCGGCTCAATGCGGGACGCTGGCAGGGTGTGCGACCGGGTATGCCGGTGCGTGCACCGGAGGGGTTGATCGGCCGCATCCACATTGCCACGCCCAACAGCTCGGACGTGCTGTTGCTGACCGACACGAGCAATATCGTGCCCGTCCGCCGCACGAACGACAATATCCCGGCCATCTCCACCGGCCTTGGCGACGGGACTGTGGAAATCCGGGCGCTGACGGCCGGGCGCAACCCTTTCAAACCGGGCGACCTGCTGGTGACGTCCGGCATAGGCGGCGTCTATCAACCCAATATACCTGTCGCAGTCGTTGTCCGCGCGCAGGGCGAAATCGCCTATGGCGTGCCGCTGGCGAACCCCGGCCGGGTCGATGCCGTCGTGGTCGAACGCGCCTTCGAGGAAGCGGTGACCCGGCCCGGCCCGGCAGCACCCCCGGTGTCCGAAGAGGGCGTGGCCGACAACGGCGCCACGCCATGATCGACCCGCATCTGCACCATGTGCCCAGGCTGGGTCGACACCCCTCGCGGTTCCGACTGACCGGTACGCCAGTCATCACCGTGATGTTGGGTTCGTTCCTGACGGCGCTGCCGGTTATCGCGCAATCCCCAGTCATGCCGCCCTTTGGCCTGCTGCTGCTCCTGTCCTGGCGATTGCTGCGACCCGATCTGTGGCGCACCTGGATCGGCCTGCCGCTCGGCCTGTTCGACGACATGATGAGCGGGCAACCGATCGGCTCGGCCATGTCCCTGTGGACCGTGGCGTTGATCGGCATCGACATGATCGAGCATCGCATGGTCTGGCGCAGCTATCGGCAGGACTGGCTAATTGCAGCGCTCGCCATTATCTTCTGCATCGCCGGTGGCCTGTTCTTCGCAAGGATCACCGGTGGAGGTAATGTGCGTTTCTTGCTGGTCGCGCCACAGATGGTCTGGACGATATTGCTGTTTCCCTTCGTCGTCCGGCAGTGCGCGCGGATCGACCGCTGGCGCGTCATGGCATGAAATTCCTTACCCCCAAGCGCAAGATCATCACCGAAGCCGCCCAGTCCTTCACCTTCACCCGCCGCGCGATGGTGGTTGGTGGACTGCAAGGCGCGATCGGCGCCCTGCTGGTCGGGCGGATGGCCTGGATCAGCGTGGCGGAGAATGAGAAATACAGCCTCCTGTCCGAAAGCAATCGCGTCAACCTGACACTCATTCCGCCAAGGCGTGGCTGGATCGTGGATCGCAACGGCCGGCCGCTGGCCAATAATCGCACCGATTTTCGCGTCGACCTGATCCCCCAGCGCATCGTCGATGCCGAAGCGACCATCCGTCACCTGGCGCAATTGCTCGATCTGGAGCCGGATGAGGTCGATCGCATCCGCGAGGATCTGGAAAAGTCCGCCGGTTTCCGGCCGGTGCAGGTCGCCGACAAGCTGACTTACGACCAATATGCCGCGATCAGCGTGCGCCTGCCCGACCTTCCCGGCGTGGCGCCCAGCCAGGGCTTTTCCCGTCATTATCCCGCCGGCGCCACGGTCGGCCATCTGCTCGGCTATGTCGGCGCGGCGACGGCGGAGGATTATAAGGCGCGCAAGGACCCGCTGCTGATCACGCCCGGCTTCAAGCTGGGCAAGGACGGGCTGGAAAAGGCGTTCGACCGGCATCTGACCGGCAAGGCCGGCGCGAAACGGGTAGAGGTGACCGCGCGCGGCAAAATCGTGCGGGAATTGACCACGCGCCCCGATACGCCGGGCAAGTCGATCAAGTTGACGATCGACGCAGGGCTTCAGGAATATGCCGGCCGCCGCCTTGCCACGCAGAGCGGATCGGTGGTGGTGATCGACTGCCAGAATGGCGATGTGCTGGCCCTGGCGTCGATGCCCAGCTTCGACCCCAACAGTTTTTCCGACGGCATCAGCCATCTGGAATATGAGATGCTGTCGAAAGACGACCATGTACCGCTGCGCAACAAGACGCTGCAGGGCCTTTATCCACCCGGCTCGACGGTCAAGCCGATGGTGGCATTGGCGCTGCTGGAAGCCGGCATAGGGCCGCAAGAGACGGTCAGTTGCGGCGGCGCGATCCGGGTGGGCAATACCCTGTTCCATTGCCATAAGAGGCGCGGCCATGGGCCGCTCAACATGCGCGGCGCGATCGCCCAGAGTTGCGACATCTATTTCTACCAGATGGCGCAGCGCATCGGCATGGATCGGATCGCCAGCATGGCTCGCCGGGTCGGCATGGGCCAGAAATTCGACCTCCCTTTCCCCAGCCAAAGCTATGGCACCGTGCCGGACCCGGCGTGGAAGGAAAGGAAATATGACCAGAAATGGCAGGTTTACGACACGGTGAACGCCACCATCGGCCAAGGTTATATGCTGATCAACCCGCTGCAAATGGCGGTGATGGCGGCGCGCCTGGCGACCGGCAAACAGTTGATGCCCAATTTCATCCATAACGCCAGGCGGCCCGATCCCGCGACCGTGGGCGCGACCGAAGAGCATTTGATCGTCATCCGCGATGCGATGAACGCGGTGGTCAATGGCGGCGGCACCGGCGGCGCGGCGCGCAGTTCGATTCCCGGCGTCATGATCGCGGGCAAGACCGGCACCGCGCAGGTCCGGCGGATCACCATGGCGGAGCGCGCGGGCGGCGTGCGCGGCAATAGCTCGCTGGCGTTCAAGCTGCGCGACCACGCGCTGTTCCAGGGCTTCGCGCCGTTCGACAATCCACGCTATGCGATCGCCTGCATCATCGAACATGGCGGGCATATGATCCGCAATGAAGATGCGCCGATGATCGCCAGCGACACCTTGTCCTATCTGTTCGATCCAGCCAAAGCGATGGAGAAGCTGGAAACGCTGGAAAAGGGCTGGGGTGGCACGCCCGCCCAGCGACAGGCGCGACAGATGGCCAGCTTCCGCATCGCAAAAGCGATCGAGAAGGGCGATGTTCCGCCACCTTCGGACAATGTAGCGGACAATGCCGGCAATGCAGCCGCGCTCTCCCCGGCCCCATCGCCACCTGCGCGCGATGAAAGCGAAGATGATGCGCCGCCGCCGGGCGCCGATGTGACCGGCGCGCCATGAGCATCATTCCGCAACCCCTGACCGAATTTCCCTGGCGTATACTGGCTCTGCTGCTGGCGATCGCCGGCTTCGGAACGATCGTGCTCTACAGCGCGGCGAGCGGGAACATCTTTCCCTGGGCGGCGATGCAGGCGGTGCGCTTCTGCATCTTTTCGGCCATGGCGCTGACGCTCAGCCGCATTCCGGTGGAAATTTTCGCCCGCTTCGCCTTCCCCGCCTATGGCGCGGTTCTGGCGTCCCTGTTCCTGGTGGAACTGATCGGCGGCGTCGCGGGCGGCAGCCAGCGGTGGATCAATCTAGGCTTCATGCAACTCCAGCCGTCGGAATTCATGAAGCCGATCATCGTCCTGACGGTGGCGCGCTTCTATGCGATGTTGCCGGTGGGCGAAATCCGGCGCTGGAACGCGATCTGGCCCGCTTTGGTGCTGATCGGCCTGCCTTGGGCGTTGGTGCTCATACAGCCTGACCTTGGCACCGCCACGATGATCGCGGCGGGCGGGGTGACCGTCATGTTCCTGGCCGGCCTGCCGCTGCGGCTGTTCATCGGCACCGGCCTCCTCGTGGCGTCGGCGATCCCGATCGCCTTTAGTTTCCTGCACGATTATCAGAAAAACCGTGTCCTCATATTCCTTGATCCCGAAAGCGATCCGCTGGGCGCGGGGTATCATATCAGCCAATCGAAGATCGCGATCGGATCTGGCGGCTTCTGGGGCAAGGGATTCCTGCAAGGCACGCAGAGCCATCTCGACTACCTGCCCGAAGGCCATACCGACTTCGTCTTCGCAACCATGGCGGAGGAATGGGGATTGCTGGGCGGCGCGTTGCTGATCCTGGCCTTCATGCTGCTGTTCCGCTGGGGCATCCGGGTCGCGATGCGCAGCCAGGACAAGTTCGCGCGCTTGGCGGCGGCAGGGCTGACCACCACCATATTCTTTTATGTCGCGATCAATCTGATGATGGTGATGGGATTGGCCCCGGTGGTGGGCATCCCCCTGCCCTTCATGTCCTATGGCGGTTCTTCGATGCTGACCGTGATGCTGTGCATAGGCGTCATCATGGCCATCGATCGCGCGAGCAAGCGTCGCACGGGAACGGGAAACTGGGCGTAAATCGGCTCGACCGAAAAATTTCCGGCATAGGGGCGATTTATGGTTTGCAAACAGCCGAGCGACTGCTAACAGCCCGCCCACACCGGAGCGCCTACCGCATCGGAATGGACGCATAGCTCAGTTGGTAGAGCAGCTGACTCTTAATCAGCGGGTCCTTGGTTCGAGCCCAAGTGCGTCCACCATATTCATAGTAAAAGCAATTAGTTACACAGAGCGCAATGCGCTCAGAAACTGCTTACGGTTTTTTTCGTAGGCAGATCGTAAATTGTAGCGCGGTGCGCGTTTGTTCACTTCATGCGTTCCACATTGGGCGCGACGCACCTTGTATAGGAGGCGATTGAACACAGGAGCAGCGAGTGAAGACCATCGACCACATCAACACCTTTAGCTTTGCCGGCCACGATGAAATGCGCGGCGACGACAGCAGGCCAGGTGTCCGATTGAGACAGGGGGTCGAAAGCGGTTGGATCACCCCGCCCCGATCCTGATTGCAAGCGCGGCGAGCGTCACCAACAAGACCGGGACAGTCAGGGTTGCACCCAGCTTGAAATAATAGCCCCAGCCGATGCGAATGCCCTTTTGTCCAAGGACGTGCAGCCAGAGCAGCGTCGCAAGCGACCCGATCGGCGTGATTTTCGGGCCAAGGTCGCAGCCAATCACATTGGCGTAGATCATGGCTTCCTTGACCGCCCCCGTGGCGTGGGTGGCATCGATCGACAGCGCGCCCACCAGCACGGTCGGCATATTGTTCATCACCGACGATAGCAACGCAGCGATGATCCCGGCGCCGAACGCCGCGCCCCAAACGCCGCCTTGCGCCGTGCGATCGAGCAGGCTGGCGAGATGATCGATCAGCCCCGCATTTCGCAGTCCATAGACGACCAGATACATGCCGAGTGAGAAAATCACGACCTGCCACGGCGCTCCGCGCAAAACCTTGCGTGTTTCGATTGCATGACCCCGCGCGGCGATGACGAGCAGCAGAGCCGCACCGGCAGCGGCGACGGCGCTGACCGGCACGCCGACAGGTTCGAGCAGGAAGAAGCCCGCCAGCAGCAGGGCAAGAACGACCCAGCCTCCCCTGAAGGTAGCGGAATCGCGGATGGCCTCGCCAGGCGCGCGGAGATGGGCCACATCATAGCTGGCCGGTATCTCGCGCCGGAAGAACAGCAGCAGCACGATCAATGTCGCCGCGATCGACGCCAGATCGACCGGCACCATTACCGAGGCATAGTCGGCAAAACCGATCCCGAAAAAGTCAGCCGACACGATGTTGACGAGGTTGGAGACGATCAGCGGCAGGCTGGCGGTATCGGCGATGAACCCTGCTGCCATGACGAACGCCAGCGTCGCCTTGTCGCGGTATCCCAGCGCGCGCAGCATGGCGATGACGATCGGCGTCAGGATCAGAGCGGCTCCATCATTGGCGAACAACGCCGACACGGCTGCACCCAGAAGCACGATCAGGACGAACAGCCTGTGGCCATGGCCCCGGCCCCAGCGGGCGACATGCAACGCCGCCCATTCAAAGAACCCGGCTTCGTCCAGCAACAGGCTGACGATGATGATCGCCACGAATGTCGCCGTCGCATTCCAGACGATGCTCCACACCACCGGAATGTCGGAGAAAGACACCACCCCGACAAGCAGCGCGACGGCCGCGCCACCCAGGGCGCTCCAACCGATGCCAAGCCCCCTGGGTTGCCATATGACGAGCGCAATCGTGGCGACGAAGATGGAGAGCGCGAGAATCATGAAGCGATGCGCTGACCGGATGCGTCCACCACCTTGTCGCCATCTTCCTTGGTGAACGCACCTAGTTGAGTATCGGGCAGCAGATCAAGGACGGCTTCGGAGGGGCGGCACAGCTTTACCCCTAGCGGCGAAACGACCAGTGGACGGTTGATGAGGATGGGATGAGCCATCATGGCGTCGAACAGCGCTTCGTCGGCCATCGATGTGTCACCTAAGCCCAATTCGGCGTAGGGGGCGCCTTTCTCGCGCAGCAGATCGCGGGGCGTAATATCTGCCCGATCGACAAGCTGGACGAGCAGCGCGCGCGATGGCGGCGTCTTCAAATATTCGACAACGTGCGGCTCGATGCCCGCATTGCGGATCATGGCAAGCGTATTGCGCGACGTGCCGCATTCAGGATTATGGTAGATGATGATGTCCAGGGTCATGGGGCTTCTCCCGCCTTGCCGCTGGCGCCTTCGCCTTGGCCGATTTCCTTGAGTTTACGGCGGGTGGCCATTTCATCGAGGCTGGTCAGCGGCAGCGCCAGAAACAGGGCGATACGGTTCTGGAGATAGCGCAACGCCTGAAGAAAGGCGTCCCGCTGGCCCTCCCCTTCGATTGCCGCTGGATCTTCGATACCCCAATGCGCGGTCATTGGATGGCCGATCCACACGGGGCATGTCTCGCCTGCGGCATTGTCGCATACGGTAAAGATGAAATCGAAACTGGGGGCGTCGGGGGTGGCGAATTCGTCCCAGCTTTTGGACCGCATGTCGGCGGTGTCAAAGCTAAGGTTGTTCAGCACCGAAAGCGCCATCGGATGGACTTGGCCCTTTGGCTGACTTCCGGCGCTGTAAGCCTTGAAACGACCTTCGCCCAGCTTGTTCATTATCGCCTCGCCCAGGATCGAGCGTGCGCTGTTTCCCGTGCACAGGAACAGGACGTTATAGATTTTATCGGTCACACTCCGGCTCCCTCAGGACTGGCACTGCAAGTGATGGCGGATAGAAGGTCGGCGCAGGCGTTCGGGTCGCCCCGGCAGCAATCGGCCATGAGGAAGTTGAGAAGCGTATGAATCCCGGCATAATCGGCGGCATAATGAATGAGGCGGCTTGTCCGCCACGACATTACGAGACCAGCCTGTTCCAGTTTCGCCAGATGATGCGACATGGTGGAGGGTGGAACGTCCATTGCCTCAGCGACGGCGCCGGCGATCATACCATCAGGACCAGTCTGCATCAGCAGCCTGAATACCGACAGTCTTGTATCCTGTGCGAGCGCGGCGAGCGCCCCTACAGCCTTGGTTTGCTCCATCATCCATCCTCGCTTCGATGACGGTCGAATTATGGCGTCAATCACCCAGCGTCAATTATATTTCTACAATTGCAAAAATATCGAATTGCTGTCGCGTTGATGCGTTAAACCGGATAGATCGGGCGAAGGACGGAGGCGGCGCGCTCTCGCTGGCCGATATGCCCCGTGCCGGATCACTCAGTTGGGAAGCCGGGAGAAGCACCGTGGCGGCAATGTCCGCCGCGCGCTGGCGCGCATGATTGCGCTGGATGAGGCGGTCAAGGCCGCTCTCGGCTGACCGATCGTCGGATATGTTCATACTGGTTAGGCCGATCACCGCCATATCTTCGCGTTCATTGGCGGGCCTGTTCGCCCGCCGCACATAGATGGCCCTGAAGCCGATATGCAGCCATGAAGGCGTCGAGGGATGCGCCATTTGCAGCCTGAGCCGATACCCTGCCAGTCTCTTCAATTGACGCTTGCCACCATCGCATATCGCCTCTATCAATATCCGACGTTTAATCGGATTGCAATTTGATGCAGCCTTCCACTTATCGCGCCGACTTTGTTCAGGTCATGCGACATATGACCGGCACCGTGGCCATCGTCGCGCGCGCGCAGCGCGATGACAGGACCGGCCTGGCCACGATCGCCGATGACGCATCGACCGCAGACCCGCTCATACTCCTGGCCTGCGTCAACCGCACGGCGTGCGCCGATGCATTGATCGTGCAGATGGCCGTCTTTAGCGTGAATGTCGTAACTGCCAGCGTTGCCAAAATCGTCGCCTTATGTTCCGCCCACCACCGCTGCGGCGTTCAAATGCCTTGGAAGCCGAATAAGTCTACGAGACGTGATTAAGCAATATCCGAAATATTATCGGATATAAGCAGATATGATATGAGATTGAGAGGCTTTTTGCATGATAGACAAGATCAGTCCGTCCCTGCGACAGGCGGTCGCCGATCTCCATGATGGTGCATCCATCATGATCAGCGGCTTTGGCGACGCCGGCGCACCCCATGAACTGATGGAGGCCGTGATCGCACATGGCGCGAGCGACCTGACGATCATCAGCAATAATGCCGGCGCTGGCGAGAGCGGCATCGCTGCGCTCATCAAGGCCAATCGCGTGCGCAAGGTCATCTGCTCCTTCCCGCGACAGGCAGCGTCCCACCATTTTGATGCGCGTTATCGCGCGGGCGAAGTTGAACTGGAACTGGTGCCGCAGGGCAATCTGGCCGCGCGCATCCAGGCTGCGGGATCCGGGCTGGGCGCGATCTTCACGCCGACCGGCTATGGCACGCTGTTGGCGCAGGGCAAGGAAACGCGCGAGATCGACGGGCGCAACTATGTGCTGGAATATCCCATCCATGCCGATTTCGCCTTGATAAAAGCGCGCGCGGGCGATCGCTGGGGCAATCTGGTCTATCGCAAGGTGGCGCGCAATTTCGGTCCAATCATGGCGATGGCGGCCAAGACCACGATCGCTCAGGTAGCGGAGGTCGTGGAACTAGGCGCGCTCGATCCCGAAACGGTCGTGACGCCCGGCATCTTCGTCAATCGGGTGGTGCAGGTCGCCCCGCTATCCGTCGCGGCTGCGGCATGAAGGAGACAAGCATCATGCAGCGGATGAACCGTGAAGAAATGGCCGCGCGGGTGGCGCGGGACATTCCCGAAGGCGCCTATGTCAATCTGGGCATCGGCCTGCCCACAATGGTGGCCAATTTCCTGCCGCAGGAGCGCGACATATTCCTGCAAAGCGAAAACGGCCTGCTGGGCATGGGACCGGCGCCGGCCGAGGAGGATGTCGACTGGGAACTGATCAACGCGGGCAAGCAGCCGGTGACGCTGCTGGCGGGCGGCTCCTTCTTCCACCATGGCGATTCATTTTCGATGATGCGCGGCGGGCACATCGACATTTGCGTGCTGGGCGCATTTCAGGTGTCGGTCAACGGCGACCTGGCCAATTGGCATACCGGCGCGCCCGATGCCATTCCCGCCGTGGGTGGGGCGATGGACCTGGCGGTGGGCGCCAAGCAGGTGTTCGTGATGATGGACCTGATGACCAAACGCGGGCAGAGCAAGCTGGTGGCGCAGTGCAGCTATCCGCTGACCGGCCTGTCATGCGTATCGCGCGTCTATACCGATGTGGCGGTGTTCGACGTCGGCCCGGCAGGCGCGCATGTCGTCGAAATGGTGCCGGGCATGACGATCGACCAGTTGCGCGACATGACCGGGGTGGACCTGCAACTGGCGCTGGAAGGCGTTTGAGCGGGGAGAGCATCATGCGCGTCAGTCATGTTTTCGGCGCCTTCACGCTGGACGTGCAGGACAATGGCGTGGGGTTGCTCACCTTCTCCCGCCCGCCCGTCAACGCCGTGTCTCTCTCCGTCTATGAGGAGATAGGCCGCTTTGCCGATCATGTCGCGGCTGACCGGACGATCCGCGTCATCGTCATCACCGCGCCAGACGATGCGCGCGCCTGGTGCGGAGGGGCGGACCTGCATGAATTCAAGGGGATGACGGCCGAAAAGCGCAAGGAACGCTATCAGTTCATCAACGCGCAACTGCCCCGGTTCCACCATATCGACCGACCGATGATCGCCGCGATCCGGGGCGCGACGGTGGGCGTGGGCGTGATGCTGGCCGGGATGTGCGACCTGCGCATCGCGGCGGAGGATGCACGCTTTGCCTGCCCCGAAGTGGATTATGGACTGGTGGGCGGTAGCGCAGGGCTGTTCGCCAGCCTGCGGATGCCCGAAGCCAAGGTCCGCGAAATGCTGTATACCGGGCGCACCTTTACCGCGCGGGAGCTGGAATCGACCGGCTTCTTCAACTATGTCGTCCCCGCACCTGCGGTGCTGCCGATCGCGATGGACCTGGCCAACCAGATGGCGCGCAAGAGCATGTCGACTCTGCGCGCACGCAAGCTGGCGTCACTGACCTGGGAAGGGTCCGAATGGATGGACGCCTATCTGGAAGCGCAGGAGGTATCGTCGGCGCTGGTGGAAAATCCTGAAAGCGAGGCGGCGGTGCTGGCCGCGCTCGAACGGGGCCGGCGGCGTACGCAGCGCTGAACGCGCCATTGTGACATGCTTTGCCGTTTGTGGCAGGGTCGCGCTCCGACGGTCGCACCCTGCGCACCGGGGCTACGCCGTCAGGCCAATGGTTGCAGACCCAGTTTCGCAAACAGCGCCGTGTCTGCATCGCCACCATTATTGCCGGTCGTCAGCAGACGATCGCCCGTGAAGATGGAATTGGCGCCGGCCATGAAGCAAAGCGCCTGCCCTGCTTCACTCATGCTTTCGCGACCGGCCGACAGGCGCACGACGCTGCGCGGCATGATGATCCGCGCCGCCGCGACGGTGCGCACAAATTCGATCTCATCAATCCGCGCCAGCGGCGTGTCGGCCAGCATGTCGCCCAACACTGTGCCGGGAATGGGCACCAGCGCGTTCAGCGGCACGCTGTCGGGCGGTTCGGGCAGGGTGGCGAGCGCGTGAAGAAAACCGATGCGATCATCGCGGGTTTCGCCCATCCCCAATATGCCACCGCAGCACACCGCCATGCCCGCCCGGCGCACATGGTCCAGCGTATCGAGCCGGTCCTGAAAGCTGCGCGTGGTGATGACATTGGCATAATATTCGGGACTGGTGTCGATATTATGATTGTAATAGTCGAGACCGGCCTGTGCCAGCGCGTCAGCCTGATCGCTGTTCAACATGCCCAGCGTCATGCAGGTTTCCAGGCCGAGCGCCTTCACCTGCCGCACCATGTCGAGCAGCGCGGGCATGTCGCGCGCCTTGGGTTCGCGCCAGGCCGCCCCCATGCAGAAACGGCTGGAACCGTCCGCCTTCGCCTGTCGCGCGGCAGCGACCACCGTGTCGGCGTCGATCAGCTTTTGCGCCTTTACCCCGCTCTTGGCGAAGGCGGACTGGCTGCAATAGCCGCAATCTTCCGCGCAGCCCCCCGTCTTGATGGACAGCAAGGTGGACAGTTGAACCGCGTTGCGGGGATGGTGCCGGATATGCACAGCCTGGGCACGCGCCACCAGATCGAGGAATGGCAGATCGAACAGCGCGGCAATGGATTCGCGCGATATGTCGGACAGGACAGGGTCAGGCACGGATCGCGCAGACGCGGCGTCGAACGGAGACAGATGGTTCATGTGCCGCTCCATTGCGGGTCGCGCTTCTCGAAGAAGGCGCTGGTGCCTTCCCGCTTGTCGGCGGTGCCGAACAGGGCGGAAAAAGCCTGACGTTCCAGCAGAAGATGCGCGGACTGGTGCGTTTCGAAGGTCGCGCGGACCATCGCCTTGCCCTGCTGCATCGCCAGCGGCGCGCGCGCGGCGATGCGGGTGGCGAGTTCAGTCGCGACGGACAATGCCTGCCCGTCTTCGACCATCTGCGCGATCAGGCCCGCTTGTAGCGCTTCGGCGGCGGACAGCGGATCGCCCAGCAGCACCATCCGCATCGCCCGGCTGCGCCCGACCAGCCGGGGCAGGATTGCCGTCCCTCCGGCCCCCGGTATGATACCCAGATTGGTTTCGGGCTGGCCGAATTTCGCGCTTTCCCCCGCCACGACCAGATCGCAGCACATCACCAGTTCATTCCCGGCGCCCAGCGACCAGCCTTCCACCGCCGCGATCAGCGGCTTGGCAAAGCCGCGGATCCGTGTCCAGATCGCCGGGCGGGGATCGGCGAGCGCGCCGCCGGTGTCGCGGGACGCCAGTTCGGCTATGTCCGCGCCGGCCGCAAAGAAACGGTCCGCGCCGGTGATGACCACCGCGCGGATCGCGGGATCGCCGGCAGCAGCGTCCAGCGCATCGGCGATCCGGCCGAGCAGGTCGGTGGCCAGCGCGTTGCGCTTTTCGGGCCGGTTGAGGCGCAGGAGCAGGATGTGAGCGGCCAGCGGTTCGACCAGCAAGATATTCTGCGCTTCGCTCATGCGCGGTTCCTTAGATAATGGGATGGCCGGTAGAGTGCCTCGCCAGTACCATCCGCAATGCCATCGAGCAGGCGGACAAGCGCCCCGCGTCCGTAGCGGTCGGCCCAGGCGAACGGCCCATAGGGATAGTTGGCGCCATAACGCAGCGCCGCGTCGACGCCCTGTTCGTCGGCCACCTGTTCCAGCACGGCGTCGGCGGCGGCGTTGGCGAGTTGCGCCAGCGTCCGTGCGACGATCATGCCCGGTCGGTCGGCGATTTCGACGCCAGCGCGCGATTGCGCCGCAAGCAGGCCGAGCGCGTCGGGCCGGGCGCTTTGGTCGGAGAGGGTGAAGCCGACCGGGCCGGTGGCGTCCACCGGGGACCAGTCGAACAGGATGACCGGCGCACCCATGCTGTCGCTTTCCTGCCGCGCGGTCCGCCCCTGGGTCATGCCGACGAACAGTCCGCCACAGCGGGTGAAGGTGCCGGGCGCGGCATCCCTGAGCGCCTGCGCCGCCTGGCGATGCGCATCGGCAATCATGGCGTCGGGCACCTGCGGATCGGCGGCCTTCTGCGCGCCGTCGCGATAGTCATAGACCCCCCGGCCCGTCTTGCGCCCGTACCAGCCGGCATCGACCAGCGCCGCTTGGCGCAGTTGCGGCACGAAGCGGGTGCGCCCGAAATAGGAATCGAACACTGAACGAGCGACAGCGAAGTTTACGTCCTGGCCGATCAGGTCGGTCAGTTCCAGCGGTCCCATGCGGAAGCCCGCCGCGCGGAACAGGGCGTCGATGGCCGGAGCGTCCGCCGCGCCCTCGTTCAGCGCGGTGAAGGCCTCGCCATAGAAGGGGCGCGCCACGCGATTGACGATGAAGCCCGGCACGTCGGCGACGGGGATGGCGACCTTGCCCCAGCTTTCCGCCGTCGCCACGATCCGCGCGGCCACTGCCGGGTCGGTCGCCGCGCCGGAAATCACCTCGACCAGCTTCATGACTGTGGCGGGATTGAAGAAGTGCATTCCCACGAACCGTTCGGGCTGCTTCAACCCCCGCGCCAGCCGGGAGATCGGGAGCGAAGACGTGTTGGTGGCGATGATCGCGTCCGGGGCGACGATCGTTTCGATCCGTTCGAACAACTGTTCCTTGATGCCCGCATCCTCGATGATCGCTTCGATCACCAGTTCGCGGTCGGCCAGCGCGTCGAGCGTCGACACCCATTGCATCCGGTCGCCGATCGCCCGCGCATCGTCCGCCGTCAGCTTGCCGCGCGCGGCCAGCTTGTCCAGGTCCGCGCGCGTGCGCCTTTCGCTCGTTTCTAGCGCCTGCGCGTTCACGTCGAAGATGAGGACCGATGCGCCCGCCTGCGCCGCAACCTGGGCGATGCCCGATCCCATTGCACCTGCGCCGCAAACCGCGACTTTTCCAACAGGGGCGACCATCACGCCAAGCCCGCGATCGACAGCAGGGGAGCGCCATATTCCAGCAACGCGCCCGGCGCCGCGTCCACCCGGACGATCGTGCCCGAAACCGGCGCGGCTATGTCCTCCTGCTCGTCCAGCACACGCACGGTCGCGACGGTCTGACCAACGGTTACTTGCGTACCGGCGGCAAGCGCCTGTTCCAGCGTCGCGACATGGGGAGCGGAAACCAGCGTTTCGGGACCGGCCTGCGGTGTCGGGATGACAACGGCATCGGGCAGCGCAGCAACCCGCATCGGGTTGGCGCAGCCTCCGTCGCGCGCCAGGAAAATCTCCGTATCGCCCGACGCGACATGCAATTGCTGCCAGCCATGCGTCAGCAGCGTGTCGAGCAGCGCGCGGGCGTCGTCGATCGCCGCGATTGCCGGATTCTTACCCGCCGTCATGCCGCTTTCTTTCCATAGCCGGGGAGGAGGGTCTGTTCGAGCCAGCGGGTGTGGATGCGGTTTTCGATAAAATCGGGGTGGGCGATGATCGCGCGGTGAAGCGGCAGCGTGGTCGGTACGCCTTCGACCACGAAATTGTCGATCGCGTCGGCCAGCCGGGCGATCGCGTCCGCCCGGTCGCGCCCATGGACGATCAGCTTGCCCACCATGCTGTCGTAAAAGGGCGGGATCATCGCGCCGGCGGACATATGGCTGTCCAGCCGGATGCCCTGTCCCTGCGGCGGTTCCCAGCGGGTGATACGGCCGGGGCTGGGCAGGAAGTCGCGCGCCGCATCCTCCGCATTGATGCGACATTCTATGGCGTGGCCGCTGATCTCGACGTCCTGCTGGCTGACGGACAGGCCCGCGCCGCCCGCGATACGGATCTGTTCCTGCACCAGGTCGAAGCCGGTGATCGCTTCGGACACCGGATGTTCCACCTGGATGCGGGCGTTGACTTCGATGAAGTAGAATTCCTGCCGCTGGACGTCGAACAGAAATTCGGCGGTTCCGGCATTGCGATAATGGACGCTGGCGGCCAGCGCGACGGCGGATTCATGCAATTGGCGGCGCAGATGATCGGGCATCGCGGCGCAGGGCGCTTCCTCGATCAATTTCTGGTAGCGGCGCTGGACCGAACAGTCGCGCTCGCCAAAATGCAGCACATTGCCCCTGCCATCGCCCATCAACTGCACCTCGACATGGCGCGCTTCGGGCACGAAGCGTTCCATGAACAGAGTGCCGTCGCCAAAGGCGGCGACCGCCTCCGCGCTGGCCTTGTGAAAACCGGCCTCCGCCTCGTCGCCATTATGGGCGATCACCATGCCGCGCCCGCCGCCGCCTGCCGATGCCTTGAGCAATACAGGATAGCCGATCCGGTCCCCTTCCCGCCGCGCATCGGCGGCGGAGGCAACACATTCGCTGCCCGGCACCAGCGGCACGCCAGCCGCCCCCGCCATCGCGCGCGCGCGCAATTTGTCGCCCAGCGCGTCGATGACGTCGGGTTCCGGCCCGACGAAGGCGATGCCATGCTGCGCGCACAGGCGCGGCAGGATGGCGCGTTCGGACAGGAAACCATAGCCCGGATGCAGGCCGTCGCAGCCGCTTTCCCTAGCGGCATGGACGATCAGACGCGGGTCGAGATAGGATTTGGCGGCGGCGGCCGGGCCGAGCACGATCGACCGGTCGGCCACCCGCGCGGCAGCACTGTCGCGGTCGGCATCCGACACGGCGACCACCGTTTCGATATTGAGCGCCTGCGCCGCGCGGACGATGCGCAGCGCGATTTCGCCCCGGTTCGCCACGAATAATCTGTTGATCGGCATCAGTCCCTCACCAGCGCAAACAGGGGTTGGCCGCCCTCGACCATGGCGCCGTCTTCTACCAGCACGGCATGGACCGTCCCCGACGCGCCCGCGCGGACGGCGGTGAAGAGCTTCATCACCTCGATCAGGCATAGTTCATCGCCGGCCTGCACTGTCGATCCGACCTCGACATAATTGGCGGCGCCGGGCTTGGGCGCGCGGTAGAAGGTGCCCAGGTTCGGCGCCTTGATGATGACGGCGTCGTCGGGCAGCGACGATATGGGCGCAGGAGGCGCCACGATCGGTCTGGAAGGCGCGGCGGGCTGGGCGATCGGCACAGATGCCGGCGCAGCGACGGGCGTCGCCGCCTGCGGACGCGCAGCCGAAGCGTCGGTCGATAGATAGAGTTCGAAATCCGGCTTGCGGATATGCAATTCTCTTATTCCCGACCGCGAAAACTCGTCGAGCAACTGTTTCAGCGCATCAGGAAAATCATGTCCGGTCATCGGCACCTTCCGAAAAAGAAGAGCGCTGCGACCGGATCGGCCGCCGCGCCCAGCAGGAGCGTTTAATATTTGCAGGAAAGCGAGAGACGATGAACGGTCGGCTTGCCGCGATAGCGAACAAGCATGTCGAGACAGGTCGAAAAGGCGGTCACATAGGATTGGTTCGTGACATCACGCCCATAGATGCTCGCGCGCCCGCGCCTGCCGCTGCCGTTCACGCCGCACGCGGAAACACATGGCGATCGGCCTTCAATTCTGGAAAGGTATAGGGAAATAAAGGGATAATGACCCATCTTCCTCTCCTTCATTCTGCGCCATCCGGCTCAGCGATCTGATCTCTTATGCCGATCTAGCTATATCCCGCCCTCCGCCACGTCAATTATAAAATCGACGTTTCATCGGAAAATATGGAATGTTTGAAAGTCAAACGGTCGCAAATCCCGGCTTTCCGCCATTTTCGCTGCGCACCGCGATTGCCCTTCGGGCTTATTTCCCGCACCTGTCAGGCTTTGGGGTTGCGGAGTATGCCAAGCCAAGGCAGTAGAGTGTAGACAGAAGCATATATTGGGCGGCGTTCATGGTCCGGGCGCCGCATGGACTTGGAGGCCTTCGTGGCGACAAAAGAGGTCGTGGTAGAATCGGAGCAGATCGCATTGGACACCGCGAGCGCATGGGACAGCCTGCTGGAGGAAATCGCCCACCGGCCCAAACGGGCGACGGAGCGCAAGCAGGATCGCGCCAAGCGTACCGAACAGCAAATATTGAACGCAGCGTTGCGAGTGTTCGCGCGCGACGGCATTTCACGATCGCGGATCGCGGACATCGCGGCGGAGGCCGGCATCTCCACCTCCACCCTCTACGAATATTACAAGAGCAAGGAGGATTTGGCCTATGACGTGCCATTGTCCCACCTCGCCGATTTTTTCGAAAGCTATCATGCGAATGCGGCCAGCCGCACGTCTGCGCGCGAGCGATTGCTGCTCTATCTGGTGATGTCGGCCGATTATGCGCGCGAACATGCCGAATGGGCGCGATTGCTCTATCTGGAAATCTGGCCCAGCGTCTTCGTCAGCGATACCGAGTTGCGCCACAGCATCGACGATTTTACCCGCGTGATCCTGTTCTTGGTGAAGGAAGGCGTCGCCGAGGGTTGGGTCGCGCCAGACCGCAATCCCTATGAGACGGTGGCGCTGCTGATCGGCGGCGTCAACCAGCTCATCATCACCTGGCTGCTCTATCGCAAGCCCAAAAATCTGACGCGCGCGGGCACCGAAATGGCCGAACGGCTGATCGCGATGCTGGAAAATGAAGTCCGCCGATAAGGATGCTCAAACGTCAGAATCTTGTCGGACCACAAGATGTTTAGTCCCGGCATTTGATGGTGCATCATCCCAAGAATGGAAGGATGCGCAATGCCCAAATTATACATCGGGGGCGCACGCCCACCGCGCCGTCGCTTCCGACGATCGGCGGCCTGGTTGTAAATATAGCGTGCCGTATGGCCTTTTACGCAGTCGCGATTGTCGCTTTCGGCCTGTCCACGCGGCTGCTCGGCCGCCATCGGCGCGATCCCGTCGATGCAAAAGCGGCCTGATCGCGGCGCCGCCAATAGATCCAAACCGAAATTTCTTCGTGAATATTCCCATAAACGCTCATATGCTGCATGGAATAAGGGCATTGCTGCCTATTCGATCGGCTTCCCTGCCCCACGGCATCATCATGGAGATCATAGTGCCAGCAAAAGACGTGATTACGGCCCAGCCGTCGGCGGCGCCGCAGTCCGACAATGGCTGGGACAGCTTGTTGCAGGAAATATCGCACCGGCCCAAACGCGCCACTGAGCGCAAGCAGGATCGCAGCAAGCGGACGGAACAACAGATATTGACCGGCGCATTGCGCGTGTTCGCACGCGATGGCATCTCGCGATCGCGCATCGCCGACATCGCGGCGGAGGCCGGCATTTCCGCCTCGACCCTCTACGAATATTATAAGAGCAAGGAGGATTTGGCCTATGACGTGCCGCTATCCCACCTCGCCGAATTTTTCGAAGGCTATCATGCGGCGGCCGCAAACAAGACGACCCGCGAACGGCTGTTGCTCTACCTCGTCATGTCCGCTGACTATGCGCGCGAACATGCCGAATGGGCGCGCCTTTTCTATCTGGAAATCTGGCCCAGCATATTCGTGACCGATACGGACCTGCGCCATAGCATCAATGATTTCACGCGCGTCCTGCTGTTCCTGGTCAATGACGCGATTGCGGAAGGGTGGATCGCGCGCGATCGCAACCTTTATGAAACCGTCGCGCTGCTGACCGGCGGCATCAACCAGATCATCATTACCTGGCTCCTCTATCGCAAGCCCAGAAACCTGACCAAGGCCGGCACCGAAATGGCCGAACGGCTGATCGCCATGCTGGAGATAGAGGCGGGGGCGACGCGATAAGGCGGACCGACGGCGGCGCAATCGGCTCGTCAGGCCGCCCCGAAATGCCCGCGCACGAACCGGCCGATCTGGTCCAGCGATCGATCCGCTTCCGCCAGAAAGGGAAAGAGCGTCCAGATATGCACCATGCCTTCAGCCAGCACCAGTTCGACTTCTCCGCCCTCTTTCCGTACGCCGGCCGCCAGTCGCACGGCGTCATCGCGTAGCGCTTCGGCATCGCTGGCGGTCAGGAAGAGCGGCGGCAAACCATGATGCTGGCCCCAGACGGGGGATGCCAGAACATGAGCGCGCGGATCGCGATCCTCGATATAGACCTTGCCCATTTCCACGATCATCATCCGGTTGATCAGGGGATCGACGCCATCCAGCGTGACGGCCGACTCCCCTTCCCCCGCCAGGTCGAGCAGCGGCGATATCGCGAATGCCGCCAGCGGCATCGGCAGGCCCGCGTCCCGCGCCGCCATCAGGACCGCGATCGCCAATCCTCCGCCAGCAGAATCGCCGCTCACGACCATTCGATCGGCGCCGTGATGGTCGAGCATGGCGCGATAGGCGGTCATCGCATCGTTCACCGCAGCCGGATAGACGTGGTCGGGCGCCAGCCGGTAATCGGGCACGACCACCGGCGCGCCGCAGACGCGCGACAGCCGCTCGGCGAAGTTGCGATAGGCCCTGGCGCTGCCCATGACATAGCCGCCGCTGTGGAAATGCAGCACGGCGCGGCCATCGACGTCGCCCACGCCGGCCGCCGTCACCTTGAGCGCGGCGACCCCGTCCAAATCGATCGCCTCGATCCGGGCGTCGTTCGGGATCGGAAAGTTCGCGCAGAGCGCTTCGAAACCGTCCCGCCACGCACCGATCGGCGCGGTTGGTTCAGGCGTCGCGGCCCGAAACAGATCGATCGCGCGCTGGTGGTCAGCGCGGGTGGACACCCCGGCCATGGCGCGCGTCAGACCGCGGCCGTCGCGTAATCCCGCGCCATCGCCCTGGCGTCCGGGATGACCTTGTCGCCGAATAGCTGGAGCGACACCATCGCCTCGTCACGGCTCATCCCGCCATAGAAGAAACAGCCGGCCAGGCTGATTTCCGGTCCCAGAACGCGCAGGCGCTCCTCGACGCGGGCCAGCACCTGCGCCGGCGTGCCCACGCCCACCTGCGCATCGACATAGGCCTTGGCCGCCGCGTCCACGCCCATTTCGCGCAGCGCGGCGGCGCCTTCGGCATAGGATTGATAAGCGGATGATTTGGCGAAATGGTCGCCGGTCATCTCATAGTGGCGGACGACCGTCTGATAATAATTCCCGGCGTAGGTGTAGGCCAGTTCGCGCGCTTCGTCGGCATCCTCGCGGATCAGATAGAAATCATCCATGATGATATGCGGCTGGCGATCGGGATGATGGGCGCGGAAAGCATCGCGATATTCGTTCAGCAGCGGCAACATGCCATCCAGCGGCTTGGTGACGAAAGTCAGCAGGCGACCGCCAATCTCACCGGCGGTGCGGGAGGATTCGGGCGACATGCCGACGGCGCAGAAACTGTCCGCCAATGACGCGCGCGGGGCGGGATGCACCGGGGTCGGGGTCTGCGGATAATATTTGCCCGTGCCTTCGATCACGCCGCTGCGCAGCGCGCTGAGCACCATTTCGAGCGCTTCGTCGAACCGTTCGCGCGATTCATCCATGGGGATGCCCATATGGCTATATTCCATCTTGGCGAGGCCACGGCCGAACCCGGCGATGCAGCGGCCGCCGCTCAGATGGTCGAGGAACGCCAGTTTCTCGACCACGCGCAGCGGGTCGTTCCACGGCAGGATCACCGCGCCCAGACAGAGCTTAAGCGTCGTCGTCTTCGCCGCGAGATAGCTGAGCGGCAGGAAATTGTCGGGACAGGCGGAATAGTCGATGTCGAAATGATGTTCGGGAGAGCAGCAGATATCGAAGCCCAATCCCTCCACCTTTTCCATCAAGGACAATTCGTCCTGGACGAACTGGAGCGGGCTGCGGATATTGCCGGGATTCTGCCAAACGGGCGTGTAGATAATGTCCATGAACCTCTCCCTCGTTTTCGCCGGGCCGCTGCATGAGCCGCCAATATCGTTCATTATAATATCCGATATATTATCGGATTTATAGCCTTCATCGACCCTGTTCGAGCGCGCGCCTGGTGCGACCGGACGCAAAAACGGCGCCGCTCCCGACGCGGGAACGGCGCCAGTCGCCCCCCTTATTTGATCTTGAACGACATGGTCACGCCATAGGTCGCCGGCATCCCCGCCAAACGGCCTGCCGATGCGCTCGCCGGCACGACTGCGGCGATGTAATATTTGTTGAAGACATTCTTGCCCCACAGCATGACCTTCCAGGCGCCGCCGGGCGCCTCATAGCCAAGCCGTGCGTCCACGGTCGCATAGCCGGGAATCTTGTAGACCAGTCCGATCGGCGCCTGCTTGCGGAACTCGGCGGGATTGTCGGGCCACACGATCCGGCTGCCGCCCAGCGCAGCGTCCTGCGAACTGCGGAAATTGGTCGACACCCCGACGAAGGGACCACCATCGCCCGGTGCGCGATAATCGATCGACGCCGTGCCCGACCATTCGGGTGTGTAGGGCAGCGCATCGCCGAAGGCGCCGAAGTCGTTGACCTCGCCAATGATATTGTAATCGCGTGGCGACACCGGCCCTTTCTGCAGCTTGGAGTTCAGATAGGTGACGCCGCCCGACAGTGTCAGGCCCGCGGCCGGACGGATCGTGACATCCGCTTCGCCGCCATAGATGCGCGACTTGGGGATGTTGATGAGGATGTCGAGCACGCCGAAGAGCGGATCAAGCAGCTTGCCGCGGATCTGCTTGTTCCGGTAATCATAATAGAAGCCGGCCGCGTTGAACTGCACCGCACGGTCGAACAACTGGGCCTTCAAACCTGCTTCATAGGCCGTCACGGATTCCTGCACGACCGGCTGCAGGCCGACATAGCCCGATGCGGCGAGCGCCGGGAAGCTGCCCGCCTTGTAGCCGCGCGAGACGTTCGCATAGAGCAGCGTCGTGTCGGTCACCTTGTAATCGACGCCCACCCGCCAGGAGACATTGTCCTCCTTCAGCGTCTTGCGGAAGGGTTCGCCCGGCACATTATTGTCGTTGAGCGTATAACAGCCCTCCGGCCCGATCGGCGTGAACGGCACAGTGCCCAGCAGACCGCCCAGGAAATTGAACAGGTCGTTGACATAGCCATTAGCGTCCGTGAAACCGCAATTATAGGCTTTGTTCTTGGACTGGGTGTAGCGAATGCCGCCCTTGAGCGTCAGTTGTGAGCTGATATCAAATTCGAGATTACCGAACGCGGCATAATTGGTGATCTTCTGCTTCATCAAATCGCCGCTGAAATTGATGAACATCAACCCGGCATTGTTGGTGTCATTGTCATAATAGCGCAGGTGCTGAAGCTCACTCGTCGTGCTGCGCTCATAATTGCCGCCAATGATATAGCGTAGCGCCGACGTGCTGGCATTGGCGATCCGCAATTCCTGATTGAACGACGTCAGCTTGCCGTCCGACTTTTGGAGATCGAAACCGACCGCGACCACGCCTTCGCCATCCGTGCGCTGATTTTGCTTGAAATGATCATAGGTGGTGATCGACGTCAGGGTCATGTCGTCGGTCAGGTCATAATCCGCCCGGACCGAAGCCTGGATGAAGGTGCGCTTCGACTTGGGCGAAAAATCGGCGAGTTCGTCCGTCGGCGTGCCGGCAGGACCGCCATAGGGATCGACCGAGAAATGGGTCCAGTCGGCGACGCGCGCATTGCCGAAAGCAAAGGGTTGGTTGGCGTAGATGGGCTTTACATTGGTAAAATCGGTAGGACTCATCGCCACATATTGGATCGCCTGCGGATCGGACGTGTCGCGCGACCCGTTCAGGTTGAACGCCAACTTCAACCGCTCCGACGCCTGCCAGTCCAACAGAATGCGGCCGGCGATATAGTCTTGCGATCCGTTGGTGTCGGTCGGGCGCGTGAGGCTATATTGCCAGTCGTTGAGATGGTGCGCCGTCATGGCGATGCGGCCATTGAGATTTTCCGTCAGCGGCCCGCTGACATAGGCATTGCCATCGATCTGGTTGAAGCGACCATAGGTGATGTCGCCGCCGGCCTCGAACGTGTCGGTCGGCTTGGCGGCGATATAGTTGATCGCGCCGCCGGTCGCATTCTGACCGAACAAGGTGCCCTGCGGGCCTTTCAGCACTTCGATCCGCTCCAAATCGAAGGCGGCATGGGACGCCATGACCGGGAAAGGCAATGGCGCCTGGTCGATATAGACCGACACGGCGGGATAGACGCCCAGCGAGCTTTCGTTGAAGCCGACGCCGCGCAGCGTGAAGATGGGCGTGTTGGTGACCGATGGCGTGAAGGTCAGGCCCGGAACGGCGGACGCAACGTCGGAAAGGGATACGATCTTGCGATCTTGCAACTGTTCCGCGCTCAGGGCGGTGATGGTAAGCCCGACCTTGTTGATATTCTCCTGCCGCTTGTTCGCGGTCACGATGATATCCGCATATTGCGAGGGTTGCGCAGTTGAATCCTGTGCTTCCTGAGCCTGCGCGGCGGTTCCCATGACCAGCCCCGCAACACCCGACAATAAAAGCGCCTTTGCAGCGTTCATTTCGGCATCCTCCCATGTTCTTCGCTTTTTACGAAGCCGAATTAGTATCGGGTTTTAGGCGGCATTCTGTCAACCAAAATGAGATATGGTCCTACCAATTTAATATTGGTTATATTTCAGTTATTTAAGTTGGCATATCCGGGCGCGGCCGCCGCGTCCCGCAGCTGATGCGACAAATCCGACACATGATCGATGAATGACTCGCTATATGGATCGATTATTCTTGATGATACAGCTTTCCGCGATGACGGAAGACAAAGCCCCTTACCAACAAAAATCTTCCGCAACGCCTCCATTTTCGCAGGAACAACATTCTGCCGGACTTCTGCGTGGAGTCGTCCAAGCCATTCAACCCGCAAGGCTTTTGATCCAGCGCATTCACCCTGCGATCGGATGACGAAACGCTTTTGGGCGCTACCGAACGGCGACCCCCGCTCGCACCAAGAAGCTGCTTCAATCCGAATTATTTTCGGTTATTATCGAGTCGCAAAAACATGTGCGCGAAAATCGACATGATAGGGAGAGGACGACCATGCCCCAGCACTTGCTTGGCCCTGTTGTGGCGAACAGCGATCGAAACGATGACGTTCGCCTGTCCCGCCTCGCCGTCCGCATCGTCGCGGGCCTGATCGCGCCCATCGCTCTTATATTGACGATCGGCGGCGGCCTGCTCGTCCTTCTGGGCGGCTCGGCCTATTATCTCTTGGCCGGCCTGATGATAGCCGCCGCCGCCATATTCTTGTGGCGCGGCGACCGACGGGGCGCCTGGGTCTATAGCGCGATGCTGGCGGCGACGCTGGTCTGGGCGTGTTGGGAAACAGGCGGCGATCCCTGGGCGCTCGCGCCGCGCATCATCGGCCCGGCGGTCGTCGGTCTGCTGCTGCTATTGCCTGCCGTCCGCAGGGGTTATGGCGCGCCGCCGATCCATAGGGGATGGTTCCTAGGCGGCGGCGTGCTGATGCTCCTGCTGTTCGCCGGCGGCGCCTGGCTGTCACAACCGGTCGCGACCGACCATGCCGCCGCCTGGCCCGCCGCCGCCCCGGCCAGCGAATGGCGACAATGGGGCAATGGTGCAGGGGGCGACCGCTTCGCCGCCGCCACGCAGATTTCCCCTGCCAATGTCGCCCGACTCCAACCCGCCTGGTCTTTCGAAACCGGCGCGAAGCCGCGTCCCGGCGGCGCAGGCGCGCTCGCGTTCGAGGCGACGCCGGTCAAGGTCGGCAACCGGCTGTTCCTATGTTCGCCGCATAATGTCATCTTCGCGCTCGACGCGACGACAGGGCGTCAACTCTGGCGGTTTGACCCGCGGACGAAGGATATGGGCCATGCCTTCGCCAATTGCCGGGGCGTCGCCTATCATGCCTTCGCCGACGCCGCCGCACCCTGCGGCGAGCGCATATACAGCGCGACGATCGACGCCCGGCTGATCGCCATCGACGCCCGCACCGGCGCGCCCTGTCGCGATTTCGGCCGTGATGGCGAAGTGGCACTGGCCGACGGGATCGGCAATTATGCCTCCGTCCTCTATTATGTGACCTCGACCCCAGTCGTGTCGGGCAATGTCGTGATCACTGGCTCCTATGGGCTGGACGGGCAGAAGATGGACCAGCCGTCCGGCGTCGTGCGGGGCTATGACCTGGCCAGCGGCAAGCCGGTCTGGGCGTTCGACCCGGCCGACCCGGAACGGGGCACGCCCAAGGCCCGCTATGCGCCCGGCACCCCGAATATGTGGAGCGTCGCGAGCAGCGACGAGAAATTGGGCCTGGTCTACCTGCCTTTTGGCGTCGCCACGCCGGATTTCTTCGGCGGACACCGTTCGCCCGGCGCGGAGCGCTTCTCCAACGCGATCGTCGCTGTCGACAACCGCACCGGGCGCCCGCGCTGGACGTTCCAGACGGTGCATCACGACCTGTGGGATTATGATGTCGCGGCGCAGCCGGTGCTGACCGACATTCGCGTCGGCAACCGGATGGTTCCTGCGCTGGTCAGCGTCAGCAAGACCGGGCAAAGCTTCATTCTGGACCGTGCGACCGGCCAGCCCCTGTCCCCGGTGGTGGAAAAGCCCGTGCCGCAAGGCGCAGCGCCAGGCGACTGGACCGCGCCGACGCAACCTTTTTCCGTCGCCATGCCCGCCTTTGGTGCGCCGCCGCTGACCGAAGCGACGATGTGGGGCCTCACTCCGATCGACCAGCTATGGTGCCGCATCGCCTTTCGCAAGATGCGCTATGACGGCCCGTTCACGCCGCCGCGGCAGGACTGGTCGATCCAATATCCGGGATCGGCCGGCGGCGTGAACTGGGGCAGCATATCGATCGACCGGCAACGGCGCATCATGATCGTCAACAGTACCAATATGCCCTCGCTCAATCATCTCATCAGCGCGAAGGAGGTGCAGGCGCTGGGGCTGGCGCCGATGGGGACGCCCGGACAAAAGCCGTCGCTGGAGCGATTTCGCCTGGGCGTGCCGCAGACGGGCGCGCCCTATGGCGCGCAGAACCATATGTTCCTCTCGCCGCTTGGGGTGCCGTGCATCCAGCCGCCCTTTGGGACATTGAGCGCAGTCGATCTGGACAGTCGTAAATTATTGTGGAGCCAGCCGATCGGCATGGCCGACAGCATGGGACCAATGGGCATACCCTCGCGCCTGCCCTTCACCATCGGGCTGCCGACGCTGGGCGGATCAATCACGACGGCCAGCGGCCTGACCTTCATCGCATCGACACCAGACCATCGGCTGCGCGCGGTAGAGACGGCGACCGGGCGGCTGTTGTGGCAGACCCGCCTGCCCGCCAGCGCCAACGCGACTCCGATGACCTATGTGGGGGATGACGGGCGGCAATATCTGGTGATCGCGGCGGGTGGCAGCGCCGCATTGGCGAGCAACGAACGCAATGTGCTGGTCGCATATGCCCTGCCGCAGGTCAGCCGACGCTGACCCGCGACAGCGCGGCATTTAACGGGCGAGCAGGCCGCCATCCACGGGCAGGCTGATCCCGTTGACGAAGGGGCAAAGGTCTGACAGCAGCCAGCGCGCCGCCTGCGCCACATCGTCGGGCTGGCCGAAGCGACCGACGGAATGGCGCACCAGCAGCGGTTCGAGCGCGGCGGCGAACCCCGCATCGTTGAACAGCCGTTCTTCCGTCATCGGCGTGAGGATCAGGCCCGGCAATACCGCGTTGACGCGCACCTGCGTTTCCCCAAATTCGCACGACGCCGCGCGGGTCAGGCCGGTCACGCCCGCTTTGGACGTGGCATATTCGGCCATGTTGGGTGATGCCGCCACCGCCGCGCCGGACGCGGTGTTGACGATGGCGCCGCCGCCAGTCCGCCGCATCTGCGCGATTTCATGCTTCATGCACAGGAATACGCCGTTCAGGTTGATGTCGATCACGCGGCGCCATTCGGCATAGCTAAGGTCCGGCACGATCTTGCTGGCGAATTCGATGCCGGCATTGTTGAACGCGCCGTCCAGCCCGCCAAAGTGCGCCACCGTCGCCGCGACCATGGCGGCGACCGATTCGTCGTCGGCGACGTCGCACGCGACAAAAGCCGCTTCCCCGCCATCGGCGCAGATCGCTTCGGCAGCCGCAGCCCCCGCATCGGCGCTGCGGTCGGCGATCATGACCCGCGCGCCATCCTGGGCAAACAGGTTCGCTGCGGCCCGGCCGATGCCGGAAGCTCCGCCGGTCACGATGATGATCTTGTCCTTGAGCATGTCAGTCCTCTCCTCAACTTCTAAGCCAGACGCCAGAAAAACTGTCATTTTTATCGGAAATTTTCTGGATTTTTCCGTTATGCTGTCCGGATATAGAGATTTCCCGCCAATCTCGTCAATATTTTCCGATAATATGTCGGATTGACAATAGACAGATTGATCGGCAGAAACGGCCATAGGCACGAAGCATCCGACATATCGGAGCGGGGAGAGGAAAGCCGCATATGCCGTCAGATAACAAGCCCCTCCGCCGCGCATGTCCTGCGTCCCTTCGTCACGCCTGCCCCGCATGGCCATGCCGACCCGGAACGCCGTAATTCCCTGATAGCCAGAAGCCGGGGCGGCATGTCGATCAGCCCCGCCGCCCATATCGCCGGAGAGAGAGATGAAATTTTTTGAAGACAGGATGCGGTTCGGGATTTTCATGGGACCATATCACCGGCCCACGCTCAATCCGCTCGTGGCCTTCCAGCAGGATATGCAGACCGTCATCAACCTGGACGAACTGGGGTTCGACGAAGCGTGGATCGGCGAGCATCATTCGGGCGGGATCGAGACGATCGGCAGCCCCGAACTGTTCATAGCCGCGGCGGCGGAACGCACCAAGCGCATCAAGCTGGGCACCGGCGCGATCACCCTGCCCTATCACAACCCTTTATGGGTCGCCGACCGGATCGTGCAGCTCGACTATCAGACGCGCGGCCGGATGATGTTCGGCGTCGCGCCGGGCCAGTTGGTGCAGGACGCGCAGATGATGGGCCTGCACCCCTCGCAGAACCGCCAGCGGTTGCAGGAAGCGCTGGAAGTCATCATCCCGCTGTTCAAGGGCGAACGGGTGACGCGCAAGACCGACTGGTTCGACTTGCAGGATGCGCGGCTCCAGATGCTGCCCTACTCCAATTTCGACATGGCGACGGTCAGCGTCCTGTCCCCATCCGGCCCGCTGCTCGCCGGGCGGCACGGCATGGGGATGTTGTCGGTCGCGGCGACCGACCCGGACGGGATCGAAAAGCTGCTGGGCCATTGGGAGATCATGGAGCAGGAGGCCGCAAGCCACGGCCAGCCCAAGCCGTCGCGCAAGGATTGGCGCCTGATGGGACCGATGCACCTGGCCGAAACCATGGAGCAGGCCAAGGAAGATGTCCGTTACGGCCTGTCGCTGCTGGAAGATTATCGCGCGCATATCAATCCCGCGCCCGACATCGACTGGTGGGACATCGACAAGATCGTCGACATGCTGAACGAAAGCGGCGCAGCCGTCATCGGCACGCCTGAAATGGCGCGGGCGCAGATCAATCGCCTGATCGAAAAGTCCGGCGGTTTCGGCACCTATCTGCTGATGGGGGTCGATTGGGCGCGCTATCCCGCGACGGTGCGCAGCCATCAACTGTTCGCCGAGGAAGTGATGCCCTATTTCAACGGGCTGGGCGATCCGCTGCGCAAGAGTTTCGAGGAGGTCATGGCGACCGGCTATGCCGGGGCGCAACTGACCGCCGAAGCGCAGGCATCCATGCTCCAGAAATATAAACGCGGATCGGTCTGAAGACGCGCGTTATCGCGACCGACAGCAGGATGCTGGCCGCACGATCGGCCCGGCGCGCAAGAGAGGATGAGCGACATGCCGATAGCCTATAGCGACGACGAAACCATGGTGCTGGAGTTTCTGGACCATTGGGAAAGCTGCAATATCGACGTCCTGCTCGGCTATTTCGCGGAAGGCGCCAGCTATATCGACATGCCCCTGCCGCCGCGCCACGGAAAGGACCAGATCCGCATTTATCTGGATACCGTATTTTCCGCCTTTTCGGTACGGATCGAAACGCTCAACATCGCTTCGCGCGACTCTGTCATCTTCACCGAACGGGTGGATTATCTGCAATCCAATGCCGACCCGTCCGTCGTCGTGCCGCTGCCGGTCACCGGCGTCATGGAAGTGCGCGATGGCAAGATCGTGGCCTGGCGCGACTATCTGGACCTGCGCACGGCGGAGGAAGGGTTGGGCATCGCCATACGCCCCGCCGATGCGGCGATGACAGGCATTGCCCGCACGCAGGAACAGGCGGCATGACCGCCGGAACGCTGGCGCTGTTCATCGCCGCCACCCTCTTCCAACTTGCCGGCGCGTCGATCCTGCCAGCAACCCGTGGAATGACCGCGCCGCTGCCCAGCTTCGCCGTGTTCGCCTGCTATGCGATCGGTCTGGTCTGCATGGCGCGACTGGTCGTGTCGGGGGTGAACCTGAGCCTGCTGATCCCGATCATCACGCTCGCGATCATCATCGGATCGGTTGTCGTTGGCATCACCGTCTATGGCGACAGCCCGTCGTCGATGAAGCTCGTCTGGCTTGCCGGGGCGGTGGTCTGCATGGGCCTGTCCTTCACCGCCTGAGCCACAGCCGCAACGACAAGGGAGAGGCATATGACACGGATATTTGACGGCAAGGTCGCGTTGGTGACCGGCGGCGCTTCTGGAATCGGCGCGGCGTTCGCGCGCACCATCGTGCGCGATGGCGGCCGGATCGCGATCGCCGATCTCAACGAGGATATGGGGCAGGCGCTGGTGGCCGAACTGGGCGCCGACAAGGCCAGCTTCACCCGCACCGACGTATCGCGGCAGGAGGATGTCATCGCCTTTGTCGACGGGGCGGCGGTGCATTTCGGGCGGATCGACATATTGTTCAACAATGCCGGCATCGGCGGCATGGGCACCACGCTGGACCTGGACGTGGAGACATTTCGCCGGGTGATAGAGGTCGATCTCTTTTCGGTATTCTACGGATGCAAGGCCGCGTTACCGCACATGTTGCGCAACGGATCGGGGGCGATCGTCAACAATGCCTCCATCGCCGGGATGCTGGGCGATTTCGGCATGACCGCCTACAACACGGCCAAGGGCGGCGTGGTCAACTACACCCGCGCGCTGGCGATGGACATGGCCAAGTCGGGCATCCGCGTGAACGCCGTTTGCCCCGGTTGCGTCGACACGCCGCTATTTGCGGGGCTGAAGGCCGCCCAAAGCGTGTTCGACAATTTCATTCGCGCGGTGCCGATGGCGCGGATCGGCCAGGCCGAGGAAATAGCCGAGGTCGTCGCCTTCCTGGCGTCGGACAAGGCGTCCTATATGACCGGCGCGGTGGTCCCGGTCGATGGCGGCATCACCGCCACGTCCGGCTTCCCCGATCTCGCGCCGTTCATGGAGATATTGCAAAAAGGCTTCAACGCATGAGGGCGGCGGCCATTTCGGAGCGATCGCCCAGGTCATGATCCGGCTGACCCGCCTTGTCGCCGCGCTGTTGCTGCTCGTCGGGCTGGCCGTCGCCGTGGGCGGGGCTTATCTGATCTGGCTGGGCGGATCGCCCTATTATCTGCCGGGCGGTATCGTTGTGGCCTTGAGCGGCTGGTGGCTGTGGCGCGGCGACCGCCGGGCGGGATGGCTTTATGCGCTGTTCCTGACGATCACGATCGTCTGGGCGCTGTGCGAAGTCGGTTTCGATGGCTGGCAACTGACCGCGCGGATCGTCGGCCCGGCGCTGTTCGGCGTTCCTTTCCTGCTGCCCTACATCCGCCGCCGGATCGGCAAGGGCGCGGTGGCGGCAGGGCTGGCGGGCATGGCGGGCTTGCTGCTGATCCTTGGCTGCGCGCTCCGGTCGCCGATGGAGATTGCGGCGATCCCCGGCCGAACCGCCACCCAGATCGCCATCCCCGGCGATCCGGGACTATGGCCCGTATGGGGCCGCGACGAAGCGGGCACCCGTTTTTCACCGCTAACGCAAATCACGCCGACAAATGTCGAGAAGCTCCAACTGGCCTGGACCTTCGACACTGGTCACGACCCCATGAACGCACCCGTCCCAAGCCCGCTGCAATCCACGCCGCTGATGGTGGACGGCAAGCTGCTGCTCTGCACCCAGACCAATATCGTCTTCGCGCTCGATCCCGAAAACGGCAAGCCGCTCTGGCGTTTCGATCCGAAGGTCGATCCCAAGGGCGGATCGGCGGTGCGCACCTGTCGCGGCGTCGCCTATCATGACAATGGTGCGGCAGCCTCCACAGCCTGCCCGCGCCGCGTCATCACCGCAACCTATGGCGCGCAACTGATCGCGCTGGACAGCGCCAGCGGACGCCCCTGCCCCGGCTTTGGCAAGAGCGGTTTCGTCGATCTGAACGCCGGGATGGGCCGCACCGCGCCCGGCCTCTATTATATCAGTTCCGCGCCGGTGATCGTTGGCGACGTGATCGTGCTGGGCGGATGGGTTGCCGACAATGTCAGCACCGACGAACCGTCGGGCGTGATACGCGGGTTCGACGTCACGACCGGCGCGTTGCGCTGGGCGTGGGATATGGGCAATCCGAACAATGCGCACGGCCCGGCGCCGGGCGAAGCCTATACCCGATCCACACCGAACAGCTGGGCGCCGATGAGCGCTGACACGAAGCTCGGCCTGGTATTCGTTCCCACAGGCAATGCGACGCCGGATCATTTCGGCGCCTATCGCTCCCCCCAGTCGGAGAAATATGGCAGCTCCGTCGTCGCCCTGGATGCCGCGACCGGCGCGGTGCGCTGGTCGTTCCAGACGGCGCATCACGACCTGTGGGACTATGACGTCGCGTCGCAGCCGACCCTGATCGACTTGCCCGCTTCCGGCGGCACAATCCCTGCGCTGGTCCAGCCGACCAAGCGCGGCGAATTGTTCCTGCTCGATCGCCGCACCGGCAAACCCTTGGCCCAAGTCCGCGAACAAGCCGCGCCGCAGGCAGGCAAGGCGCCCGAAGAACGGCTTTCTCCCACCCAGCCCTTTTCCATTGGGATGCCGTCATTGGCGGGCGGGCGGATCACGGAACGCGATATGTGGGGCATTACCCCGATCGACCAATTGTGGTGCCGCATCCAGTTCCGCAAGCTGCGCTATGACGGTCCGAACACGCCGCCGGGACTCACCGAATCCCTGCTCTACCCCAGCCTGGGCGGGGGCATGAACTGGAGCGGGGTGTCCTATGATCCCGAACGACGGCTGCTGATGGTCAACAGCATCTCTTATCCCACGCTGATGCAGCTGGTCCCGCGCGCTGCCGCAGGCGGCGGCAAGGGGCCGGGGGCGAGCCATAACGCCACCGATTTCGCCGCGCCGCTGCCCATGGCGGGCACTCCCTATGGCGCGCGGCTGCGCGGCTTCACCAGCCCGCTCGGCACGCTCTGCCTCGCGCCGCCCTATGGCCGTATGACCGCGAT
The DNA here is from genome assembly GCF_001046645.1 of Sphingobium cupriresistens LL01. Taxonomy (NCBI): domain Bacteria; kingdom Pseudomonadati; phylum Pseudomonadota; class Alphaproteobacteria; order Sphingomonadales; family Sphingobiaceae; genus Sphingobium; species Sphingobium cupriresistens. The sequence goes on along the minus strand of NZ_KQ130434.1, from coordinate 1,175,324 downwards.
CGACATGACGACGCGCAAAATCGCCTGGCAGCGCCCCGTCGGCACCGTGCGCGACAGCGGCCCGTTGGGGCTGAAGGTCGGCCTGCCGATCCGCATGGGGATGCCCGGTTTCGGCGGCACGCTGGTCACGCGCAGCGGCCTCACCTTCTTCGGGGGCGTGAAGGAACGCGCCTTCCGGGCCTTTGCGACGGATACGGGCAAGATGCTTTGGTCGGTGCGGATGCCCGCCAGCGGCAACGCCAATCCCATGACCTATTTGGGGCCGCGCAGCGGACGGCAGTTCGTGGTCATCGCCGCCACCGGCCATGTCACGTCGCAATCCTTTCCGCTGGGCCGCACCTTCCACGCCTATGCACTGCCACAGGAGGGCAAATGACGCATGACCATGCCGCCGGATCGTTCCGGCACAGCGAATTGCTGCTGGAAACCAGCAGCCATGACGAACGCGAATGGGTGCCTGCCGCGATGGAGGGCGTATGGATGCGCCCGCTGATGTTCGACACCGTGTCGGGCGCCTGGGTGAATGTCACCCGCATCCGTAGCGAAGGCAAGATCAGCCGCCACGCCCATGCCTGCCCGGTCCAGGCCTATGTGCTGTCGGGCCAGTGGCGCTATCGCGAGCGCGACTGGATCGCCACCGCCGGCCAGTATCTGCTGGAGCCGGCGGGCGACACTCACACGCTGATCGGCCTGCCCGGCGGATCGGAAACATTATTCTGGATCGCAGGATCGCTGATCGAACTGGATGATGACGACCGGCCCGTCGGCCAGTCCAACGTCTTCACCCGTATCGAACAGAGCGCCGCCCATTTCGAGAAAGTCGGCCTGGGCCGCGACTATGTCCGTCGCTATATCCGCTAGGGGACAATCCGTAATGACCGCCCTGACCGATCCGTTGACGCTGCCGTGCGGCGCGACGCTCAAGAACCGCATCGTCAAAGGCGCGATGACCGAAGGCATCGCCACGCCCGACAATCGCGCGACCGCCGATCATGCTGCGCTTTATGGCCGTTGGGCGCGGGGCGGCGCGGGGCTGTTGCTGACCGGCAATGTCCAGATAGATCGCCGCTTCGTTGAGCGACCGGGCAATGTCGCGATCGACGGGAATGGCGGACTGGAGCAACTGGCCGCCTACGCCGCCGCGGGGCGCGAAAATGATGCACATATCTGGATGCAGATCAATCATCCGGGCCGTCAGGCGGGCGCGTCACCCGAAATCTTCGTCGCGCCTTCGGCCATGCCGCTGGTCGGCGGCGCGGGCATGTGTCGCGCGCTCACCGCTGCGGAAATTCACGATATTCTGCGCCGGTTCGTCCATGTCGCCGTTACCGCGCGCGACGCCGGTTTTACCGGCGTACAGGTCCATGCGGCGCACGGCTATCTGCTGTCCCAGTTCCTCAGCCCCCTGACCAACAAGCGCGACGACGACTGGGGCGGCAGCCTGGAAAATCGGGCGCGATTGCTGCTGGACGTGGTCGGAGCCATCCGTTCGGCCACAGGCGCGGATTTTCCGATTTCCGTCAAGCTCAACAGCGCCGATTTCCAGAAAGGTGGCCTGACCGAGGAGGAATCGATCCAGGTCGTCCACTGGCTCTGCGCGGCGGGCATCGACCTGCTGGAAATTTCCGGCGGCAGCTATGAATCGCAGGTCATGGTGGGCCGCGAACAGGATGGCACGCTGTTAAAAAAGGCCTCCACGGTGGCGCGCGAGGCCTATTTCCTGGATTTTGCGGCACGGCTGCGCCCGCATGTTTCCGTCCCGCTCGCGGTTACGGGCGGCTTTCGCAGCCGCGCCGCCATGGCGCAGGCGCTGGAAGCGGGCGCGCTCGACGCCGTCGGCATCGCCCGCCCGCTCTGCCTGGACGCAGGGTTGATCGACGCGCTGCTCGATCGGCGGATCGACCGACTGCCATCGCCCGACGACCAACCGGGGACGCAGGCGCAGGCGACCATCGCCTATTATTTCAACCAGATTCGCCATCTGGCGGCTGGAGAACCGATTGAAATGGACATAGACTGGCAGGCGCAACTGGATCAGCACAGCGCCTATGACGCGGCGCTGACCCGGCGCTATCTGGCGAGCTTTGCCGCATGAGCGCCCGCCCCTTGATCGACTTGGACGGACGCCATATCGCGATTGTCGGCGCGGCGGGTGAACTGGGCGCGGCCATGACGGCGCTGTTGCTAAACCTTGGCGCGCATGTGCTGGCGATCGACCGGGATGCAGCCGCGCTGGACGCCATGGCCGGTCCGTCGCGGCTGCGTGCCATCGTCGCCGATGTCGTGGACGAAGCGGCGATGGCGCGCGCCTTTGACGGACTGGACGCCCCGCTCGACGGGTTGGTCAACGGCGCGGGGATCGAAAATGCGGCGACCCTGCTAGACGCGCTCGACACCACGCTGTTTCGCCGGGTGATGGACGTCAATGTGACCGGCATGTTCCTGGGCATGAAATATGGCGTGCCCAGGATGCGCAGGCCCGGCGGATCGATCGTCAACATCGCCAGCACTGCGGGGGTCAAGGGCGCGGCGGGCATGAGCGCCTATGTCGCGAGCAAACATGCGGTCATCGGCCTGACCCGCTGCGCGGCGATTGATTATGGCCCGGTGGGTCTGCGCGTCAATGCGCTGTGCCCCGGCCCGCTGGAAGGCCGGATGATCGATGCGATCATGGGCAGCCGCCCCGGCGAACCGTCCGACCGCGCGAAGGCGCGCATGGCGGCGATCCCCAGCCGTCGCTTCGGCGCGATGGCGGAGGTGGCGCAGGCGGCGGCCTATCTGCTGTCGGATGCGTCGGCCTATGTCAACGGAGCCTGCCACATGGTCGATGGCGGCATATCGGCAATATGATGCGAACGGGAGGACGCGACTTGCAGAGCATATCCCTGCCCACCGGCGCGACGATCGCGCTGGACGATAGCGGCGGCGACGGGGGGACGGCGATCCTGTTCAGCCATGGCTATATGATGAACCGATCGATGTTCGCGCCGCAGATCGCCCATTTCGCCGACCGCTGGCGCTGCATCGCGTGGGACGCGCGGGCGCATGGCGATACGGTCTGGGAAGGGCCGTTCGATTATTGGGATTCGGCGCGCGACATGCTGGCGATGATGGACGCGCTGGGCCTCGACAAAGTGATCCATGTCGGCATGAGCCAGGGCGGGCTGGTCGGTATGCGCGCGGCGCTGCTCGCGCCAGAGCGTTTTCATGGCCTCATCCAGCTTTCGACCCAGGCGGGCGAAGCGCCCAAGAGCGACGATAACAGTTTCGCGCGCCACATCAGCGACTGGATCGCCAACGGCCCTGACCCGGAAAAGCTGGGGTTTTTGAGCAGCTTCATCCTGGGACCAGGTGTCGACCACCGCCACTGGCACGACGCCTGGGCGCGCGTGACGAAGGCGCAGGTGCGCGACGCTACCGGCGCGCTTGGCTCGATCGACCCGCTGTTCCACAGGCTCCACGAAGTCACGATGCCGGTGGCGGTCATCCATGGCCTTGCCGACGTCGCCACCTCGCACGAACTGGGGCTGTTGACGGCGCAGGGCGTTCCCGATCCGCGTGTGGTGACATTGGTGCCGGGCGGTCCCCATGCCGTGAACATCAGCAATCCGCGCCGGGTGAACCGGGCGATCGAGGACTTCATCCTCGAACTGGCAAGCGAAGATCCAACGATAAGGCAAAAGACATGACCGCAATCGACCTGACGAACAAGATAGCCCTGGTCACGGGCGGCGCATCGGGCATCGGCAAGGCCTGTGTCGAAGCGCTGCTGGCCGCCGGCGCCAAGGTGGTCATCGCTGACCTGAACGGCGATGCGGCGCGGGCGCTGGCCGCCACGCTCGGCCCCAATGCGGCGGGCACGGCGGCGGACACGACCGACGAGGCGTCCTGCTTCGCCATGGTGGCCTTTGCGAAAGCGCAGTTCGGCGCACTCCACATCGCGATCAACAATGCCGGCGTCACCAGCACCCACACGCCGATCAGCGAACTGTCCTTTGCCGAATGGCGGCGGGTGGCGGCGGTGAACATGGATGGCGTGTTCCTGAGCCTGAAAGCCGAAATTCCGGCGATGCGCGATGCGGGCGGCGGTGCGGTCGTCAACATCGGGTCGGTCATGTCCGCCGTGGCGGCGCCGGGCGCATCGGCCTATACGACCTGCAAGCACGCCATCGTCGGCCTGACCAAGGCGGCCGCACTGGAGGGCGCGCCGATGGGTATTCGCGTCAATGCGGTTGGGCCGGGCTATGTCGAAACGCCGCTGCTCCAGCAAGCCACGCGCGAAAAGATGGGAGAGATTGCCGCCCTGCACGCGCTGGGCCGCATCGCCCAGCCAGAGGAAATCGCCGCTGCCGTCTGCTTTCTGGTGTCCCCGCTCGCCAGCTTCATGACCGGCGCCTATCATCCGGTCGATGGGGGTTATCTGGCGCGATGAAGCGCCAGAAACTCACAAAATGACGCCTGCCGCAACATCAAGGGCGATGATCGGTATTTCCCGTCGGCAACGCTGCTGATACTCGATCTGGGCAGGTTGTTCGCGCGTGATATGATCCCAATAGGCGCCACGGCCCTCGCCCGTAATCACGCGGGCGTGGGCGGTTGCGCCGTTTCCGCCGACTTGCACGCGACATTGGGGATTGGCCATCAGGTTGAGATACCAGCTTGGCGGCTCTTCGGTCCCGCCGCGTGATGCAACGATCAATATGTCGCCGTTGAACCGATAATATTGCAACGCCGTGCTGAGCCAATTCCCGCTTTTGCGCCCCATATGATGCAGCAAGAGACAGGATACCGGACCTCCCGGCGTCCCAATGACGATGGGATCCCAATAATGCGCGGCGACCGGATCGGACAAATAGAGTTGCCGATGCTTTTCCAGTTCCTCTTTCACGAGATCGGGCAGTGCCTTCAACTCGTCCTTGGACAGGTTCCTGTCGCGAATGTCATCCATTTTTTCGGAGGTCATTTCCTGCTCCTTACCGAACATGCCAAGGGGATTGAAAAGGCGCGTCAGCGACGTCTGTGCCGCATCAGCCGTCCCTCCGCAGGCTGAGGGTCAGCCCCGCAGACTTCAGTTCCACCACCGGCATGGTTGCGACCTGCATCAGCTTGCGCATCTGTTCCAGCTCCGGCGACGACAGCAACGGATAGTCGCGGCGCACCGGTCCCGCTGCGAGCATCTTGTCGATGTCCGCCTGCGGCACGGTCGCGCGCAGGATCAGTTCATCCTCGTCCTGCGTGCCATATTGTTTCATCAATTCGGCCAGGTCGGGATCTGGCGGGGGATTGTCGAGCACTTCCTTCGCCCGTGCGCTGCCCATGATCCGGTCCAGCACATTGGCGTCGATCGGCGCGACTGTGTCGCCATAGAAGCCGGCGGCATATTGCACGACTTCGTCCGGCACCGTGCCATAACGCTGGCCGGTGACGATATTGAGCACTGCCTGGATGCCGACCAGTTGGCTGAACGGCGTCGCCATGCCGGGATAGCCCAGTTCCCGGCGCACCGCCGCGACCTCCGCCAGCACATCGCCGATCCGGTCGGTCATATTGTGCATGGCCAGTTGCGCCTTGAACGTGCCCATCATCCCGCCGGGGATCTGATGCTCGATCGAGAAAATATCATATTCGGCATATTGGTCGACCAGGAAGCCCGCCGCCTTGCCGACGGCGCGGAAATGATCGGCAACTGGCTGAAACAGGCTGGTGTCCAGATTATGCGTATGGCCCTTCAACTCGATATTGCGCACCATCGTCTCGGTCGCGGGCACGGACGGGCCGTTCGCCATCGGCTTGCTGGCGGTGTGGAGGACGGACACGCCCAGGTCCACCGCATCCAGATAGGCCTTGGCGGTCTGGCCCAGCAGATTGTTGGCGTGGAATTCGATCGGCTTGCCATTGGCTGCCGCGACGATGCCAGGCATCAGGGTCTGGAGCCGCTCCTTCTCCAGCACGCCGGCCGTGTCGTACAGCAGGATGCTGTCCACATCCGGGCTGGCCGCCAGCACACGCACCTTTTCCGCATAATAGGCATCGGTGTGAACGGGCGAGAGCGCGAACATGACGGCGGCCGCCACCCAGGCGTCGCTTTCCTTCGCGACCTTGGCCAGGCGCAGCATGTTGTCGAAGCCGAACAAGACGTCGTATATCCAGAAGGACCGCACGCCATGCGCGCACAGGCGGCGGACCCACAGGTCCATCAATGCGCGCGGGCTGACGCTGAACGTGACGTTGGCGTTGGCGCGCAGGCCCGCGCGCAGCGGCGTATTGGGCATGGAGGCGACCAGCAGGTCCAGCCCTTCCCAGTAATTTTCCTGACAATAGCGCGTCAGCACGTCGAGCATCCCGCCGCCGGTCAGGTCGATCGTCCTGAACCCGGTTCTGTCGATCAGCGGCGACACCGGCAGCGCCATGCCCGCGCGCATCCGCAAACCCCACAGGCTTTGCTGTCCGTCGCGCATCGTTTCGTCGAGAAATTCGATATGAGCCATTTGCCTATACTCTCCCGCGGCCACAAGGCGCTTTTTTCTGAAGGTTCAATCGCACGCGATGTAGAAGAGCGGCTGTCCACCCTCGACCAGATCGGCGTCGGCGACCGCGACGTGCCGAACCGTCCCGGCGATGCCTGCCTTCACCGACGTAAAGAGCTTCATCACCTCGATCAGGCACAGTTCGCTATGCGCCTCGACCCGCTGCCCGACCTCCACGAAGGGCGGCGATCCGGGCTTGGGCGCGCGATAGAAAGTCCCCAGATTGGGCGCCTTTACCGCTGTCCATGCCGGATCGATCGGGCCTGCGCTGGCTTGCGCGCCAGGCGCATCTGTCATGATCTGCGATTGTGCTCCGGCAAGCGGCGGGGCGGCGACGGGCACGCTCGCCGGTTGCGCGCCATCCAGCGACGGCGCTGCCCTGTCCTGCGACAGCAGCAGGCTGATCGCGTCGCTTTCGACCCGCAATTCGGTCCATCCACCGGCCTTGAACAGGTCGGCCAATATCTCAATGTCACGCAGCAATTGTTCGCTCATCGGGTCGGCACCATTGGATGAAAGGTCCATCGTCAGGCCGCACGCGCATCCGCAACGACGGCACGCGCGGCCAGCGTTTGCGCCATGATGCGCTCATAATGCCAGACATGGTTGCCAAAGCCATGCTCCATCACCTTGGCCCGGCGCAGGAAGCGGTGCAGCCCCAATTCCCATGTGAAACCCATGCCGCCATGGATCTGCACCGTTTCGTTGCAGACGTCGCGCGCGATTTCCCCGCAATAGGCCTTGGCCATGGATGCGGCGCGGCTGCGATCGGGATCATTTTCCGCTGCGGTCCAGAAAGCGTAATAGGCCGCCGAACGCCCCGCCTCTACCGCCACGGCCATGTCGGCGCAGCGATGCTTGATCGACTGGAACGCGCCGATCGGCTGGCCGAACTGCACCCGCGTCTTCGCATAGTCGACCGATGCGTCCAGCATCCGCGCGGCGATGCCCATCGCCATGCCGGCATAGACGATCGCGGCGGCGTCCATCAGTCGGGATATGACATCGCCCGACCCAGCATGGCCGATCAACGCCCCGTCCATTACCGCCGCGCCGTTCAGCGTCACTTCGCACAGGCCGCTGGACGGATCAATGTCAGCATGATGGCGGATGGCCACTCCCCGCGCATCGCGCGAAAGCATGATCAGCCCGACACGGTCATCGACGCGCGCCACGACCAGGATCATGTCGGCAATGTCGGCGTCCGGCACCAATATCTTGACACCGGTCACGCCATTGCCGCCCATCATGGTGCGCACCTGCGCCGGGTCGTACCCCTGCCCGTCCTCCATCACGGCCAGCGCGATCCGCACGTCTCCGGTCGCGATGCGCGGCAAGAGCGTTTCGCGCTGCGCCGCCGTGCCTTCGCGCGCGATGATGTCGGTCGCGATCAGCGTGGACGCCGCGATCGGTGGCGCAAGCCCCGCGCCCAGCGCCTCGATCGCCAACGCAACATCGACCAGCGTCAGCCCTACGCCGCCCTGCGCTTCGGGCACCAGCAGCGCGAACAGGCCAAGGTCGGCAAGCGCCCGCCAGACCGCCGGATCGCGCGCCTGCGCCGGGTCAGGCCCGGTCAGCGCGGGGAAGTCAGCAAGCAGCGCGGCGACGGTTTCGCCCAGGCTCTTCTGTTCTTCGTTGAAGCCAAAATTCATGGCGCCGTCCCCCTAACGCGGCAGGCCGAGCATACGCTCGCCGATGATGTTACGCTGGATTTCCGAGGAGCCGGAATAGATGGTGAAGGCTTTGGACTGGAGATAGCTCAGCTGGAACCGCCCGCCGCCCGCGCTCAGCGGATCGGGCGCGGCGATGGGGGCCGTCGGTCCCAATATGTCCATCGCGGCCTCATACATATTCTGCGCCGCATGGCTCCAATAGAGTTTGATGACGGAGGCGTCCGGCCCGCGATCATCGCCGTTCAGATATTTGCTGAATGTCCGCACCGCATTCAGGCGCATGACTTCGACCTGTGTCACCGCACGCGCCAGTTTCTGCCGCACGATCGGATCGTCGATCAGCATGGCGTCGCCCCTTGGCGTCGCGGCGACCGTGCCGATCAGCTTGTCCAGTTCCTGGCTGAACCGAATTTGACGCCCCAGCGCATCTTCCGGGCCGCGTTCATAGGCCAGCGTCGTCATCGCGATGCGCCACCCGTCGTTGATGTCGCCAACAATATTGGCGACCGGCACTTCGACATCGTCGAAAAAGGTTTCGTTGAATTCGCATTCGCCCGAAATCTGGCGCAAGGGGCGGATCGAGACGCCAGGGCTTTTCATGTCGATCAGCAGGAAGCTCAGCCCCTTATGCTTGGGCGCGTCGGGGTCCGTGCGCACCAGCGCGAAGCACCATTGCGAATATTGCGCAAAGCTGGTCCAGATTTTCTGGCCGTTGACGATGAACCTGTCGCCCCGTCGCTCGGCCCGCGTGCGCACCGACGCCAGGTCGGACCCGGCATTGGGTTCCGAAAAACCCTGGCACCATACATCGTCCGACGACAGGATGCGGGGCAGGAAATATTGCTTCTGCGCTTCGGTGCCGTGCCGCAGGATGGTGGACCCGGCAAGATTATGGCCGATGATGTTCAGCCCTTCGGGCGCGCCTACCCGCGCCATCTCCTCGGCAAAGATCGCGCGCTCGACCAGCGTGGCGCCGCGCCCGCCATATTCCACTGGCCAGTTGATCCCGCTCCACCCGCCCGCATGGAGCTTTTTCTCCCAGGCGAGGCGGAACATCGCCCGTTCGTCCTCATCCTCCGGTTCGAACACCGTCTCGCCCCAGCCCGACGGCAGCGCATCGGCCAGCCAGGCGCGCAGGTCTGCGCGGAACCCCTCTTCCTGCGGGCTATAGCTGAAATCCATGATTCTAGCCCCTCAAGGCGGCCGCGGCGAAATCGGGCGCGCGCTTTTCACGGAACGCCTGCACGCCTTCCTCATATTCCGGCGTCAGATAGGCGACTGTCTGGGCATAGCTTTCATATTCCAGCATTTGATCGAGCGTGGCGTTGCTGGCCTTGTTCAGCAGCGTCTTGGTCATGCCGATCGCAGTCGGCGATCCGGCGGTGATCTTGGCCGCGATGGCGCGGGCGCGCTCCAGCAGTTCGTCATGCGGCACCACATGATTGACGATGCCCAGCGCCGCCGCTTCCTGCGCCGACACCTTGCGGGCGGTATAGCAAAGCTCCTTGGCCTTGTTGATGCCGATCACCCGGCCCAGCAGGTAGAGCCCGCCCAGGTCCGGGACCAGCCCAACGCGGGCGAAGGCCTGGATGAAGCTCGCATTCTCGCTCGCCACGATGAAGTCGCAGGCGAGCGCGATGTTGAACCCCGCCCCGGCCGCCGCACCGTTGACCGCCGCGATCACCGGCTTTTCGATGCGGAACAGCGGCTCCAATATATCCTTCAATATCCAGCGATGCCGGGTCCGCCGTTGCAGCGGCGTCATGTCGTCCTTGCGCGCCTTGAGGTCCGCGCCGGCGCAGAAACCGCGCCCCGCGCCGGTCAGGATGATGCAGCCAACGTCCCGGTCGGCCGCGACCTTGCCCAGCAAATCCTGCAATTCCTGATAGAGTTCGTCGGTCGTCGCATTCATCGCGTCGGGCCGGTTCAGCGTGATCGTCGCGATCCGGTCGCTGACGTCGTAGAGCAGATTATTATAGACCATGGGGCATCCTCATGCGGAAGCGGCCGGCTCAGGCGGTTCATGCGCCAGGTCGCCGTCGGTGGAATCGGGGATCGCGAACCATTGTTCGGGAATGTTGCGCGGAATACGGAAATCATGGGCGGGAATGACGATGTCGCTATTGTCCTGCACGCGGCGCATCGCTCGCTGCCAGTCGCGCTCGCTCTCGCTGCGGATGTTGCCGGTCAGATAGGCGCCGGTCAGCGACCGTTGCGGATGGCTGGTGGCGCGGGCGTCGGCGGGGAACCAGTAGCGATAATGGTCGCCAAGGTCCGATACGATCGCCGCCCTGCCCTTCGCCGTATCGACGATGACGACCTGCATCCCTTCGGTATGGCTGGGCAGGGACAGCAGGCGGATGCCGGGAAACAACTGATGGTCGCCGTCCAGCAGCATCAATTGCGCCGGGCGTTTGCGCGCCATCAGATTGTCGAGCGTCGATTTCCAATAGAATATCCGCTGCGATGGCACGGGATCGACCGCCGCCAGCAACTCGGCCCGCTGCACGACGACGCAAGCATCGGGGAACAGGTCGAGATTGTCGGCATGATCGAAATGCATATGGGTCAGGACGACATGGCTGATGTCGGTCGGCGTCAGCCCCTCCGCCGCGAGCGCCGCGATCAGCGCCGGATGACCGCCGCCTGTGCCCTGCACTCGCAACCGCTTGTGGATGGTCGGGATGTCCGCCATCCCGCTATCCACCAGGATAGTGCGGCCCTCCCCCCGGACCAGCCAGCAATGCACCGGATCGCGCATAACCGATCCGCCATGCGGCAGATACAGCTCGCCCAGCTGGAGGGAAGTGATGCGATAGTGGCTCACTCCTCGATAACCTCGAAGCGTTCGATGTCGGACACGCGGCCCTTGCGCTCGCCCTGCGTCCACACGGCGCGGACACGGGTGCCCGGCTTGATCTTCTCCTTGGCCTCTTCCAGGCTGTCGATCTCGATCACATGGATCATGCGGGTCGATGCGCCGTCCAGCACGATCTCCGCATAGACATAGGGCACCTTGCGGGTCTGGCCATAGACTTCCATGTTGATGATGGAACAGCCGCGGATTGTCCCGGTGTCCTCACACGCCTTCCAGGTGCCGGTGCGACTGTGCGCGACATCGTCAATCTCGCGCGGGGGCAGCAAAGCGACGTCGCTGCCGGGCGATCGCACGCCCATGAAGCGGCCATTCTCCCGGATTTCATCGAACATGCGGCCATAATAGGGACCATAGGCATGTTCATAGTCCAGCTTCATAGCATAGGGGATGACGCCCAGCGGCTCTTCCATCGTCTCCAGCGGCTTGACCGTACCGAGCGGGGCGTCGGGTGCGGGTTTGAAACCCTTGACGGCCAGGATCGACTGTTCGACGCTGTCGTCCCATGCCGCCTCGACCCGCTGGCCGATCGACAGGTCGTCCAGTTCGGCGAGGATGCGGTGCGGGAAATCATTGTCGCAGCCATCGAGCCGGATGAAGCCGATCACCTGGCCATCGACGCGGGTAAAGGCGGTCAGCACGCCTGTATGGGGCGCTTCGACAAAGGCTTCGGGTTCTTCGCCGCCGGTGGAGGAGAAATCCTGCGCGGGTGCGACGACCTGCCCCGACGCGAAGCGCGACGCCACGATCCTGCGGTTCTTGACCTCCGCCAGGAAAGTGCCCGCCGCGCGGCCTGGCGTCAGCGTATAGGGCAGGTTGATCTCGCTGTGGAAAGTCGGCAGGTCGATCGGATAACTGTCCGGTGCGGAAAACATCGTGTCTCTCCTTATGCGCTCAGAACGGCGCAACCGCGCAGATTGGCCCAACCGCCGCCCGATTGGACAAGCGCGGTCTTGGCGTCCTTGATCTGGTGGCTTTCATTCTTGCCCATGACCTGCGTCGCCGCCTCGATCAGGCGGATCACGCCGACCGCGCCGATGGGGTTCGCGCCCATGCAGCCGCCCGACGGATTCACGGGTATGTCGCCGTCCAGTTGCGTCGCGCCGGACGCCATCAGCTCGGCCGCCTGTCCGGGCGGGCAAAGCCCCAGGCTCTCATAATAATTGAGTTCGAAGCAGCTATATGGCTCCTGCACCTCGACCACGTCGAATTGGCGGCGCGGATTGGTGATGCCGGCGGCGCGATAGACCTGGCGGCTGGCGATCGCCAACGGCTCCGACAGCATCAGCGACCGTTCGGGCGCATTATCCGCTTCGCAACAATAGGCCATGCCCCTGATCCAGGCCGGGCGGCTGGTCGAATGATGCGCCATCTTTTCCGACGACAGCACGATCGCAGCGGCGCCATCCGAAATGGGCGGCACGTCGAGCAGTTTGATCGGCCAGCAGAGCGGCTTGGAATTGAGGACGTCCTGGACCGACACCTCCTTCTTCACATGCGCATAGGGGTTGGCGATCGCATTTTTGCGGTTTTTGGCCGCGACCATGGCGGCGGCTTCCTCCGTATGGCCCAGCACATCCATGCGGGCGCGCCAGTAGGCGGCGGAAAAGCCCATGATGCCGACTGCGAACTCCCGGCCCCAGAAGGGATCGTAGAGGGTGGAGATCGAATATTGCAGTTGCCCTTCGGACAGCTTGTCATAGGCGACCACCAAAGTGCGTTCGGAGAAGCCGCCCGCAACCTGATAATAGCCGGCCAGCGCCCCGGCGAAGCCCGCACCGCCGCCGCTGGTCAGGCGGACCACCGACTTGCCCTGCGCGCCGATCGCATCGACCACCCATTTTTCCGGCTGGTTCACCGCGGCGAACAAGACCGGCCCGGTGGCGACGACGACGGTGTCGATATCCTCCATGCTCAGCTTGGCGTCCGCAAGAGCGCGGTCCACCGCCTCGCGCACCAGCCCTGCCTGGCTGACATCGGTCCGGCGGCGCGCATGATGGGTCTGCCCGACCCCGACAATTCCAACGTGACGGCCCATAATCAAACCTCAAGAGTGAAGACGCAGTTGTTCTGCATAGCGACGCCACCAGCGCCGTGGACGATGGCGCGGCGGGGGGCGCCGCCGCCGAACAGTTCCGGCTGGCTCAATTGCCGGCTGGCTTCCGCCAGGCGAACAAGGCCGGTCGCCATGATCGGATCGGCGGGCAAGGCGCCGCCCGACCGGTTGATCGCGACCTTGCCGTCGCGCGCTGCCGACAGGCCCTTGCCCGCTTCCGCCAGGCCCAGCGCCTCGATCGCCAGCAATTCGCCGATCACCGACGATCCGCTGATTTCGGCAATGTCCGCATCCGCCGACGTCCAGCCGGCATTGCGGTAGGCCATGGCGGCCGCCGTGGCGGCGGACGACAGTCGGCCGGCCTCGCGCGCAGCGAGGCTGTGCGTGTCCATCGACGTGCCCATACCAGTGATGAAGGCGGGATTGCGGCTGACCCGCCGGGCAATATCTTCCCGCGCGATCAGCACGGCGACCGCGCCGTCTACGGGTCGGGCGAACATCAGTTCGGTGAGCGGGGCGGCGCCTTCCTCGGCGGCGAGCACCGCATCTGCGTCAGGCAGGTCGTCGATCGCCACCTTGCCCGACGTTGCGGCAGCGGCCCAGCGTTCGGCGACAAGGTCAGCCAGATCGCGGCGCGAAAGCCCGCTTTCTGCCAGATAACGCTGCGCCAATATGCCGTTGGCGGCGCGCTGGCCGAAGCCGACGGGACGCTGGTAGAAGGGCTCCACCTGCGCGTTCCAATAGAGGTCGACATTGGATTCCGACGGCTTGCTATAGGCCACGATCAGACCGACCGAGGACGAGCCGGAGCGGATTTTGTTAACGCCGTAGAGCGCCGCCCAAAGACCGTCTTCCTCGACGCGCGCTTCTTCCTTGTGGTGCGCGCCGAGCGCGCCGAGAAAACCGCAGTTGGAAATGGACCGGCCATCGAGCACGTCGCTGCCGGAATCGATGATGAAGTCCACATCATCGATCGTCAGGCCTGAACCCTTGAATACCGACGTGACCACCGAAGAGATCAGATCGATATGCTGGGCATTGTTCCAGGCAGGTCGAAATTCTGTCTGGGCGGTCGCCACGACCCCCACCTTGCTTAGCGCCATCAGTGCATTCCTCATCCCAGCACCATTCCCATGCTTGAAGCGGTGAACGGCGTTGTAGCCCTGGTTATGCCGCCCTCCATGCCCTAGTCAAGATAATTCGACGATTAGTCGGATTTTACTGATGGGGATGAAAATGGCCTATTCCCCGGCGAAATTGGCGATTATGATGATGGAATAAGGAGATTGCTTTTTACTTTTATCCGAAACATTATCGGGCAAAGCAAAATGGAGAGGTAGGATATGGGTTTGGACGTAACGGGCCGCTATCGCTATCCGGCGCCGAATCCGGCGTGGCTGGCCCACGCCCGCGAAGAGGCCATCGATCCCGACCTGCCGATCATCGACCCGCATCATCATCTGTGGGTGGAAGCGGGCATCCCCTATTTGCTCGACCAATTGCTGGCCGATCTGGGCGAAGGCCACCGGATCGATGCGACCGTCTTCGTCCAGGCCCATTATGCCTATCGCGCAGGCGGGCCGCGCCATCTGACGCCGGTGGGCGAGACCGAAGCGGTCGCCGCCATCGCTGCGGAGGCGGCGCGACGCGGCGCGGCCACCGCGGTCGCCGCGGGCATCGTCGCCCATGCCGACCTGATGCTGGGCGATGCGGTGGAGGAGGTGCTGGCCGCCCATATGGACGCCGCCGACGGCCGACTGCGCGGCATCCGCCATTCGGTGTCCCGCGACGAACTCTTCCCCGACGGCATCGTGCTGCGCCCCTCTCCCGCAGGGATGCTGGCCGACCCGGCCTACCGCGCCGGGCTCGCGCGGGTGCAGGCGGCGGGCCTCGTCTATGACGCGATGCTCTATCACCGGCAGATCCCCGAACTGATAGCGCTGGCGCGGGCCATGCCCGACCTGACCATCATCCTCGACCATATCGGCTGCATCATCGGCGTCGGCCCCTATGAAGGGCGCGCGGACGAGAATTTCGAGCGCTGGTCGCAGGACATGGCCGATCTTGCCCGCTGCCCCAATGTTCGCGTCAAGATCGGCGGCTTCGGCATGATCATCTGCGGGGCGCGCTGGCATGAACGCGACGCGCCGCCATCTTCGATCGAACTGGCCGACGCATGGCGCCCCTATGTCGACCGCTGCATCGCCCTGTTCGGCGCGGACCGCTGCATGTTCGAAAGCAATTTCCCCGTCGACAAGGCGATGTATTCCTACGCCACGCTCTGGAACGCCTTCAAGCGGCTGGCCGCCGGCGCCAGCGCCACGGAAAAGCACGCCCTGTTCGCCGGCACGGCGACCGCCAGCTATGGCCTGTCGCTGCCCGCTCTGGCCGATGCGCACAATGGCTAATCGCGCCACCCGCATCTTTCGCCTCGCGGCCGAGTCGCCCGACCGGACGGCACTGGTGTTCGAGGGCGCGACGCACAGCTTCGCCAGGCTGGCGCAAGGTGTGCAGGCGATGGCCGGCGGCCTTGCCGCGCTGGGTATTGGCCATGGCGACCATGTCGGGCTACTGCTGCGCGCCTCGCCCGACTTCATTCTGGCGCAACAGGCGCTATTCGCGCTCGGCGCGGTGGTGACTCCCATCAACATCCTCTATCGCGCGGGCGAGGTGCGCCACGCCGTAACTTGCTGCGCGCTCGGCCATATCGTCACCACCCGCGACCTCGCCGACGCGCTGGACGCCGACATGGATTGCCCGCTGATCCTGCTGGACGCGCCGGGGGACCACGCGAACCGCCGGTCGCTACCGCGCGCGATCGAGCAGGCCACACCCCTTCCTGCGCCCGTTCCGCTCCAGCCGGAGGAGATGGCCATGCTCCTTCTCACCAGCGCCACCACGGGCAAGGCGAAAGGCGTCATGCTGTCCGCCGCCAATCTCGCCGCCAATTATGACAGCACGCCGGGCTGGCTGGGCCTGGACGGAGACAGCGTCATCCTGTGCGCCTTGCCGCTCTACAACACGTTCGGCCTTAACCAGTGCATCAACGCAATGCTGGTGACCGGCTGCACGCTGGTCCTGCACGCGCGCTTCGACGCGACCGCCTGCATCGACGCCATCGCGGCGCACCGCTGCACCTTCCTGCCCGCCGTGCCGACGATGCTGCAGAAAATCCTCGATCATCCCTCCGCCAACCGTGATTCGCTCGGTTCGCTCCGCACGATCATGACTGGCGGCGCGCCGGTGCCGTCCGCCCTGCTGCAACGGCTGCTGGCAGTCGCGCCGGACGCTCGACTGCTCACCGGCTATGGCCTCACCGAAGCGACCGCGCTCGTCACCCTGACTGAGGTCCGGCTCGGCGCCGACGGCGCGATGGAGCGGGAACGCACCATCGGCCGCGTGCTGGACGGCATGGATCTGGTCATCATGGACGATGGCGGCGCCCCTTGCCCCACCGGCGTCAACGGCGAAATCGTCGTGCGCGGGCCGAACCTGATGGCGGGCTATTATCGGGCGCCGATCGACAGCGCGATGGCGCTGCGCGACGGATGGCTGCGAACCGGCGACATCGGCCATCTCGACGCGGACGGCTACGCCTTTATCGTGGATCGCAAGAAGGACGTCATCATTCGCGGCGGCCAGAATATCTACCCCGCCGACATAGAGGAGATACTCTATCAGGTGCCCGGCGTCGCGGAAGCGGCGGTGATCGCGCGCGAGGACGCGATGCTGGGCGAAGTCCCGGTCGCCTTTGTCGCGTTTCAGCCCGGCCGCCACCCGACGCCCGATCAAATGCTCGCCCATTGCCGCACCCACCTGGCCGCCTACAAGGTGCCCGCCACGGTCACCGTTCTGGACGAACTGCCCAAGGGGCCGACGGGCAAGATACTGCGCCGCGCGCTGCGACCCCAGCCGGTCGCGGGCTGACCCATGATCGCGCCCCGTTCCGCCTTCGTCGATATCCGCGGATCGCGCCGCCATGTCCTGACATGGGGCGATCCGGCGGCGGCTCCAGTGCTCATGGTGCATGGCCTGCTGGACCACGCATATAATTGGGACTGGATCGCCAGCGCCTTGACCGACCGCCATCATGTCGTCGCCATCGACCTGCGCGGCCATGGCGACAGCGACTGGACCGGGCGCGGCTCCTACGCCCTGTCCAACCATGTGATCGACCTGGCCGACTGCGTCCATGCGCTTGGCCTCGATCGTCTCCATCTCGTCGGCCATTCGATGGGCGGCCACATCGCCCTGCGCTTCGCGGCTACTTTCCCCGAACACGTACGATCGCTCTGCAGCATCGAGGGCGTCGAATTGCCGATCATCCGCGATCAGGCGAAAGCGCCCAAACCCTACCCCGTCCGCCTGCGCGAATGGATCGATGGCCAGCGCCGCGACCGGCGACGCACGCCCCGCATCTATGCCGATGTCGCAGAGGCGGCGGCGCGCATGGCGGCGCATAATCCAGGTGTGGACGCAGAAACCATCGCCCATCTCGCCCGACATGGCGTCACCCGGACCGTCGAAGGCGGCTGGCGCTGGAAATATGACGACGCCTGCCGCAATCGCGCGCCCGAAGACGCCCATGGCGTCGATCTGGACGAGATATTGGCGGCCATCGCCTGCCCCACCTTGCTGGCCTATGGCGGGGACAGTTGGATTCCCGAACCCTCGGCCGACCGGCTCGCCCGCATCGCCGATCACCGGCTGATCCGCTTCCCCGGCGCCAGTCACTGGCTGCACCATCAATCGCGCGCCGCCTTCCTGACCGCGCTCACCGATTTCTTCGAAACCATCCGCTGAAAAGAGAATGTCCATGCGCGAAGCTGCCATCGTCTCCACCGCCCGCACGCCCATCGCCAAGGCGGCGCGCGGCGCTTTCAACGATACCGACGCCCCGGCGCTGGCCGGTCATGCGGTCAACGCCGCCATCGCCCGCGCGGGCATCGACCCCGCCCGGATCGAGGACGTCATCTTCGGCGCGGGCTCGCAATGGGGCGATCAGGGCTTCAACATCGGCCGCACCACCGTGTTCGCCGCCGGCCTGCCGGATTCGATCCCCGGCGCGTCGGTCGATCGCAAATGCGCCGGCGGCCTCACCGCGCTCGCCTTCGCCGCACGCGGCATCATCGCGGGCGACATGGATGTCGCGGTCGCTGGCGGCGTCGAATCGATCACCCACACGCGCGACTATGCGCCCACCCATCGCGCCCGCCCGGCGGCCGTGCTGGACCACAAGCCGCACGCCTATATGGCGATGATCGAAACGGCGGAGATCGTCGCCGAACGCTACGGCATCAGCCGCCAGGCGCAGGACGAGATCGCCGCCATCAGCCATCAGCGCGCCGCCGCCGCCGTTGCGGCCGGGCGCTTCACGGAAGAGATCGCGCCGATCACCGTCACCAAGAATATCGTCGAGAAAGACGGCAGCATGTCGGGCACCGAAACGCTGACGCTGTCGGTGGACGAAGGCATCCGCGCCGACACCACGGCGGAAGGGCTGGGCCGGCTGAAGCCGGTCTGGCGCGACGGCCAGATCGTGAAGGAAGGCAGGTTCGTGACCGCGGGCAACGCCAGCCAGCTGTCCGACGGCGCCTCCGCCCAGATCGTGATGGACCATGCGACGGCCAAGGCGGAGGGACGCGAGATTCTCGGCCTCTATCGCGGCTTCCAGTCGGCCGGTTGCCCCCCGGAGGAGATGGGCATCGGCCCGATCTTCGCCATACCCAAGCTGCTGGATCGCGCCTGCCTCAAGGTCGAGGATATCGGCCTGTGGGAAATCAACGAGGCTTTCGCCAGCCAATATCTCTATTGCCGCGATTTCCTGGGCATCGATCCAGAAAAGATCAACGTCAATGGCGGCGGCATCGCGCTCGGCCATCCCTTCGGCATGACCGGCAGCCGCATCGCGGGCCATGCCCTGATCGAGGCGCGGCGGCGCGGCGTGCGTTGGGCGATCGTGTCCATGTGCGTGGCCGGCGGCATGGGGTCCGCCGGCCTGTTCGAAATTCCGGGCTGAGGCGGCCCATGAACGAGCAGCGCTGCGATGCGAATGTCGTCAACGCCATCGTCCCTCTTGAGCGGGATCGAATCGGATCAAATTCCCGCTGTCCTACAGCCTCTCCCTTATGCAATGAAGCCAACGCGGCTTCTTTGACATCGTCAGCCTCGACACTGCGCCTCGCGTCAGGACGATTCCCAACGTCCTTCTCGTAACGCCAAAGGCTGCGGCAGCCGTCAAAGGCGACATAAGGTGACATAGTCCGGTGCGATTTGCGGCGACTTTGTCACTTTACGCGCTTTGCCTCGCCAACATGCAGGCTTTAGAAGGATGTGATGACGCTGCGCGCGATCGCGCCGCCCTTCAATTCCTTATAGGCGTCGTTGATGTCGGCCAGGTTAATCTCGCGCGAAATCAGGTCGTCCAGATTGAGCTTACCCTCCAGATATAGTTGGGCATACATCGGTATGTCATGCTTGATGTTGGACGACCCCATATAGACGCCGCGCAGGTCGACCTGATTGGTCAGCAGGTCGATCGTGACATTGACGTCGATCGTATTGGCAGGCGAATGCACCCCGATCAGATAGGCGCCGCCGCCCT
Organism: Sphingobium cupriresistens LL01; assembly: GCF_001046645.1. NCBI lineage: Bacteria > Pseudomonadati > Pseudomonadota > Alphaproteobacteria > Sphingomonadales > Sphingobiaceae > Sphingobium > Sphingobium cupriresistens. The sequence continues at coordinate 1,155,589 of NZ_KQ130434.1, read as the reverse complement.
TGCGGACCATCTTGATCGCCTGTTCCGACGTCGCCTTGATGCCCACCACCTCGAATGCGTGATCGACGCCGCCCTCGATCAACGCTTGCACCGCGGCCACGCTGTCGCCTGCGGATGCATCGATGAAGTCGGTCGCGCCGAACTTGCGCGCCAGCTCTTCCTTCTTCGGCTGCATGTCGATCGCGACGATCCGCGCCGCGCCCGCCAGTTGCGCGCCGGAAATCACGTTCAGCCCGACCCCGCCGATGCCGATCACCGCGACCGTATCGCCCGGCCGGACCGACGCCGTATTGATCGCCGCGCCAGCGCCGGTGATCGTCCCGCAACCCAGCAGCGATGCCTGGGCGAAGGGCAGTTCCTTGGGCACCTTGGCAAGCTGGTTTTCATGCACCAGCGCGCGTTCCGCAAAGGCGCCCGTGCCGAACACCTGCGCGACCCCCTCGCCATTGCGGGTCAGGCGATGCGCATGGTCGGGATCGTCGCGCAGCGTCTCTTCCGGATGGGTGCATTGATAGGTCCGCCCACCGATGCAGGCGCGGCAATGACCACAAAACTGGATCAGCGATCCCACCACATGATCGCCGACCACGAACTCGCGCACTTCCGGGCCGATCGCCAGGACGACGCCCGCCAGCTCATGTCCCAGAACAGCCGGCAAGGGTACGCCGAAGTCCTGCTCGGCAAAATGCAGGTCGGAATGGCACAGCCCCGACGCCTTCACCTCCACCAGCACCTCGCGGCCGCGCGGCGCATCGATGTCGATCTCCTCGATCTGGAATGAGCCGTCGAGGCTATTGAGAATGGCGGCCTTCATGATGTTCTCCAATGTTGCGAAAAGGTCGGAATGTCAGGCGGTCATCAAGGTCAGGACGTCGCGCATATCCTCCACCTCTTCCATGGCGCGGCAAAGCGCGACCAGCCGGTCGAGCTTCGCCTGCGGCAGCGCGACGGCGGCGAAGGGCGCGCACCGACCCAGCTTGTCGGCCAGATCGTCCCAGTCCATGGGATTGCGGCTATGGCCCTTCACATAGGGGGTGACATGGGTGAAACGGCGGCCGTCCGTCAGCACGATCGTGACGGAAAAGCCCTCAAACTGATCGACATGGGCGGGGTCGGCGATGATGTGGACGCGCTGCATCAATGCGCGCAGCTCCTCGTCCATGATCCGGTCGACGTGCAGATCCTGCAGGAAAAAGCCGCCGGTGATCGCCGCCGTCGCGATCGTATAGGGCGCGCTGAACATCGCTTCGGGAACGCTGCGCGGGTTCCATTTCGCCGCCGCTGGCTCGAATGTCATGCGCGCGCTGTTGCTGCCGACGCAGTCGATCCGCTCGATGTCGCGCCAGTCCAGCCCCTCGCCCTGCATGATGGCGACCGTGCTGGCGATGAAGCTGTGGGTGAATTTGCACGCGGAATAGGGCTTCATCGACAGCCCTTCGGCCAGCTGCCAGCGGGCGCCCAGACCGTCGGTCAGCAATTCGGGCCGCACGTCGTCCCAGGCGACATGTCGCAATATGCCGCTCGGCACGCCCTGAAATATGCCGCGCGGCGCCGTCACGCCGCGCCGCGTCAACAGCGCCGCCTTGACCGCCGTATCGCCGGCGAAGCTGTGCTGCACGCGAGCCATCTGCGTGCCTTCGGAATATTTATTATATTCCGACATGCCATGAACGGTATAGGCCATGCCCATCGCGTTCCATGTCTCGTCGGCGTTCAGACCCAGGATGCGCGCGACCGATGCGGCGGCGCATAGCGGCCCGTTCCATTCGCCCGGCATACCCCAGGTCGTATGATAGCGGACAAGGTTCAGCGCCGCGCTGGCGCGCACGCCCACTTCCGCGCCGGTGATGTAAGCGGTCAGAAAATCCCGGCCGCTGACCGGCCCGTCCGCGATCCCCAGCACGGACAGCATGGCCGGCACATTCCATTCGGTGACATGACCGCCCGTCTCATGCACGTCGCCCATGTCGATGGCGCGGGCCATCACCCCGTTGGCGAACGCCGCCATCGGCGCTGGCGCCCTATGCCCATGGACCAGCACGGTCGCCTGCGGCGCCCCGCCCCATTCCGCCACCTGATCGGCGATGGCGGGGCTGACCTCCCAGCCCGAACCCGCGATCGTCACCGCCAGCGTGTCCAGGATCGCCCGCTTGGCGAGATCGATCACGCCAGCCGGCAAGTCGGCGTAGCGCGTATCCGCGACCATCTGCGCCAGCGCGCCGGCGGGATCATGCTCTGGCAGGACGGGGTTTTCGTGCTTCATCCCGCCATCATCCCCGCGATGCTCGGCAATTCCTGCCGGTCGGGGTCCAGGCCGGTGGCGGCGAACCATGTGCGTTCGCGCAACGCCTGTTTTTCGCCATAGTCCAGCACGGCTTCCCAGACGGCGGGGGCCAGCGCCACCTTGCCATCTTCGCCCAGGATGATGCGGTCGATCAGGCCGCCCAGCGCAACGATGGCATGTTCGACCTCTGCCAGATCTCGCCCTTCCACCGCCTTGGCCGATGCGATCGCCTGCGCCAGTTCCTCGGCATAGCCGGGATCGACCACAGGCTGCATCTCCTCCGCCAGCGCGATCATGGCTTGAAAGGAACCGGCTTCGAATGCTGCCGCCCATCGCCATTGCTGCGCGATCATCCGCAAATGACCGATGCACAGATTGACCTGGTCCCTGGCGAGTCGCTCGCGCCCGGTCAGCGCCGGGAGGACCACCTGTTCCAGCGCCTTGATGATGTTCGAGATGCGCAAATCGATACTCGGCAGCATGGGTCAGCCCTTCCGAATGAGTTGGACGATATGGCTCAGGAAAACGGCGCCAGCGGAGCCAAGCCAAGTCAGCACGACTTCCTGGTGATTGTTGCTGGCGATCGAGGCGCGCATGGCCTGCCCCAGATCCATCACCGCGCATTTATAGGCGTTGAGCACTTCATAATAATGCAACCTGACCGGGTCGATCCGATTGCCGGAAGCAGCCTCATATTGCGTGACGAAATCGTCACGGGGCAGAAGGCCGCTGACCAGAAAGACGCCGTCGTCGCCCCAGGCGCCGAACAGTTTCTGCATGGTCCAGGCGATATCCTCATGAAAATCGCCGATGTGGGCGAGTTCCCAGTCGAGGACGGCGGTGAATTTGCCGCTCGGTTCCTCAAACATGAAATTGCCCATGCGCAGGTCGCCATGCACCAGCATCGGCCGATCGCACACCGGGGCATTTTCGCGCAGCCACCGCTCGGCGAGCGCGACGACCGGCACGGGTTCCACCAGACAATCCCACCAGACCTGCGACCACCAGTTGACCTGCCAGATCGCCGCCTGATTGCCACCACCGCGCGGCGCGTCGAAGAAGCGCAGCCGCGCCCGCGACCAGTCGAAACGATGGGTGGTGGCGAGCGCGTCGATATATTGCGGCGCCAACCTGTCGATCAGGCTGCCCAGCCGCCCCCCCATGCCGGACACACCGCCGCTTCCGCCCTCGCTGGGTTGCGTCACACCGCGCACAAAGCCCAGAATGACGGCCGGCTGCCCCAACAGATCGCCATCTGCATCGAACCACCGAACCGGCGCGACCGGCATGTGGTTGCCCATGATCGCCTGGATTTCCCCTTCCCGGCCGCGACAGGTCTGGGCGATCGCCTCAAGCGGGTCCATCCGCAGCACCAGCCGCTCGCCTTGCGGGTCTTCGCGATGGTTCAGCGTGAAGGCGAACTGCTCCTTCGATGCGCCGCCCGACATGCGTTCGACGTCGCTGATCGCAATTTCCTCCAGCCCCTTGGCCGCGAAGAATCCGGTGAGCATCGCCATCACCTCGGCGTCGGACTTGGGTCGATAGGGACCGGTATCGCGCAAGCGAACCGTTCGTTCCAATATATGGCGGATGCGCGGTTCCATCTCGGACCTGTCCCAGACGTCCACGTCCTCGCGGCTGGCAAGCGTCATCGGCATGGCGATATCCTCCTTCACCAGGCGAAGCGCCGAACATAGGGCCTGGCGAATGTGAGATAGTCGCGGTTCCAGCAGAATTCGCACCAGCCGGTGCCCTGTTCTCCGTCGACCGTGGCCGTAACCACGGCTTCGTTCAACAGTACGGCCGGGTCCAGGTCGAGCTGATATTTCGCGAAAGCCCGGCAATCGACGAAGACCGACCGCCCGTCGCTGTCAGTGACGGTGACGCGGAAGCGCTCCTGCATCATGTCGTCGTCATAATCGATGTCATAGTCGATGTTCTGGACATGCTGCATGACGCCGTCCTTGAACAGATATCCGCGCGTTTCGACCTTGCCGAACGACATCATCTCGAAGAAATGCACCGACACGCTCGGCGTGGTGGCGTGAAACCATTTATAATGCTGGTTGAGGCCCCAGACGCGCGGCCCCCAGCTATGATCGCGGATCATGAAATCGTTGAGCGCGAAATCCTTTCCGTCGATACGCAGATTGCCCTTGATCCTGCCATGCTGCTCGGTGCGATCATCACCATAATAGGGCGGGTTGCCTTTGGGATGCATACTGAAGGCATAGGGCGGATGAATCGCGCTCCATTGCCCTTCGAACTGGATGCGATCGCCCACCCAGCCCAGATCGATCGTTTTGAACGGCTCGCGCACAGCCATCAGCAAGGGACCAAAGCGCCAATCGTCAAAGTCCATGTCGTCCGACACCATCTGCTCGACTTCCTCCTCGATCGGCGCGCTTAGGCCGGGACCGAACAGGTGAAGGCGTCCCTTGGCATGGCCGTTGGCGCGCACCGTGGGATAATAGAAGCCGGCAATGCCATATTGCGGCAAGACGAACTGGTGGGTCGCGGATTCCCGGCCATCGTCCGCCATTTTATGGCGATAAGCGTTTTTGACGGGATAGTCGGCGAACGGCTCTGTGGTTTCAGGCATCTTCGGCTTCTCCTTGTATTTTCTGTTCTTCGGCTGCGCCTTCAGTCAGCGTCAGCCAGCATCGTCTCCAGGTCAGGCAGGTCGTTCTGGTCGGGGTCGAGCCGGTTAGCCTTGAACCAGCTTCGCTCCCGCCGGGCATGGCGCAGCGCATAGTCGAGCAGCGCGTCGATCGAGGCGGGCGGCAGCGGCGCATGATCCGTTCCGCCCAGAATGACCGCATCGACGGCGTGGCCAAGGTCGATATTGGCCCGTTCGATCGCGGTCACGCTGGCGCGATCGCACGCCTGCGCCATGGCCAGCGCGGCTTTCAGATCGTCCGCCAGCAAGGCCGACGCAGCGGGCAGCAATTGCCGGGCGAGTCCCTGCAAATCGTCAAGCGCCACCTGCTCGTAACGGAGCGCGGACTTCCATTGTTCGCCCATCATGCGCAAGTGACCGGCCACCAGCATGGCCTGATCGCGGGCCAGGCGCTGGTCGCGCGGCAGCGCGGGCAGGACCACCTGCTCCAGCGCCTTGATCATGTTCGCGATGCGCAGGTCGATATTGGGCAACATGGATCAGGCCTCCCGAATGAGCATGACGAGTTGTTCCAGGAACACGGCGCCGGCGGAGCCGAGCCAGGTGAGGATGATATCCTGGTGATTATTGCTCTGCGTCGCGGCGCGCATCGCCTGGCCCAGGTCGATCACCGCGCATTTATAGGCGTTGAGCACCTCATAATAGCGCAGCTTCACCGGATCGATGCGATTGCCGGACGCGGCTTCATAGGCGCGCAGGAACTCGTCCCGCGCGATCAGCCCGCACACCAGGAAGGTGCCATCGTCCGTCCAAGTGCCAAAAAGGCGCTGGATGGCCCAGGCGATATCCTCGTGGAAATCGCCGATATGCGCCAGTTCCCAGTCCAGTACGGCGGTGAACTTGCCGCTTGGTTCCTCGAACATGAAATTGCCCAGCCGCAGATCGCTGTGGCACATGACGGGCGCGTCGCAGATCGGCGCATGTTCGCGCAGCCAGCGTTCGGCATAGGTCACCATCGCGACCGGCTGGACGACGCCGTCCCACCAGACCTGCGACCACCAGTTGACCTGCCAGATCGCCGCCTGTCGCGTCCCCGCTTCGGGCGCCGCATAATAGGACAGGTCGGCGGAGCGCCAGTCGAACCGATGCACCTGCGCCAGCGCGTCGATAAATTGCGGCGCCAGCTTGGCGGCCCAATCGTCATAGCGCGTGCCGATGCCCGACACGCCATGCCCCGTGCCTTCGCTCGGTTCGGTCACGCCATTGACGAAGCCCAGTATGATCGCCGGCTGGCCCATTATCTCGCCGTCCGCATCGACGCTGCGGACCGATGCGACCGGCAATATGCCCGCAAACGCCACATGCACCTGCGCCTCGCGACCGCGACAGGTTTGCGAAATCGCCTCCAGCGGGTCCATGCGCAGCACCAGCCGCTCCCCCACCCCGTCGCCCTTATGCCGCAAGGTGAAGGCGAACTGCTCCTTCGAAGCGCCGCCCGCCATGCGCGCCACGTCGGAAATGCCGATCGCTTCCAGCCCTTCGGTCCTGGCGAAATAGCGCTCCAGCATGGCGATGACCTCGCTATCGGTCTTCGCCGCATAGGGGCCTTTCACCCGGTCCCGCACGGTCCGGTCGAGTATCTCCCGGATGCGCGGCTCCATGTCGTCGCGGTTCCAGATATCGATCCTGTCGATCGGCGGCGCGTCGATGATCTCGCTCATGTCAATTGCCATTGCCTTCCCAGGGAAAGCGGAAGCCGCCTTCGCCCATGCCGTAGCCAACCGTCCCGTCGCTCAGCCGATATTCCATCATTTGTTCGACCATCACGAAACTGTCGAAGGGAAACTGCCAGCGGAACAACGGCTTGGCGGTAAACTCCCACAAGCGGTCATCCTCGTCCCACACCTTCCAGTGGACATGTTTGAAGCCCATCTCGTCGGGCTCGTATTCGATCACCTCCTCGACACGACCGATATGATGCCAGCGCTGCCCGTCGTGCAGGATCTTCTGATAGCCCTCACCCTGCTCGGTGATGGCATGGACCGCGACGCAGGACATGCCATTGTCGAAGATCGGCCATGCCAGCCGGTAATGCTGCACCCCGGCCCAGTTGCGCGGGCCGCAGCTGACGTCGCGAAAGCCCGCATCCTTGATCGTGATGGTCTGTCCAGTGCGCAGGCGCACCGTGCCGGTGACGTCGCAGGCCCCTTCCAGATGGATATAGGCCAGTTCCCGCGCGATCGCATCGTCCTCATTGCCCGGCACGATGCTGTCGCCCATCGGAAAGCGTTGATCCCAGCAGAGGTCGACGCCGAAATCCTCGGTATCGATGGTAATCCGGCAGGTCTGCGACGGCCGCACCGCCTCGACGCGCACACCCGCCACGGTCACCCCGCCTACCGGACGATCCTGGGTGTAAGGCAGATTCATGTTGACGCGGGTGAAGAGCGGCTTTCCGTCCATGAAGAAAATCGCGAAGCCGTTGGTTTCGCCCATATTCTCCATGAAGCCGAAGCGAATGAACCCGCCCAATTTCGCCTGCCGGTCATAAAAGTTGAAATAGTAGCTCTGGCTCCATTTCGGGATAGCGGGATTGGAAATGTGGCGCTCACAATTTTCGGTCATATAGGCGGTGGTGAGTTCCATAATCTTTCCTCAATGCACGGACGCGAGAAGGACGCGGCCGCCGGTCAGCGGCCGCGTCGGCTGTTATCTGAAGTTGAAACCGACCGTCACGCCATAGGTCGCAGGCCGGCCGGCGAACCGGGCGGAATTGTCATTGGCGGGAATGACGTTGGTCCAATAATAGCGGTTAAAGATATTCTTGGCCCACAGGCTGACTCGCCAGCGTTCGTCGCGCGCGACATAGCCGATGCGACCATCGACCGTCGTATAGCCGTCAATCTTGTAGATATAGTCGACACCGGGCTTGAGGATCGTCGCGGGCGATGCCGGGAAGGTGATCCGGCGACCGCCCAGCGTCGCATCCGACGCGCTGCGACCGGCGATGGTGAAGCCAACGAAGGGGGCGCCGCCATCGGGCATTTCGACCTTGTAATCGACGTTCAGCGAACCCGACCATTTAGGCGTGAACGGCAACGGATCGCCGCTGAAATCATTGTTCACGCCAATCACGTTCACGCCGGTATAGCGCTTCACCTTGGAGTCCAGATAGGTGCCCGCCGCAGCGATCGTCAGCCCTTCGACCGGACGGAAGGTGACATCGGCCTCCGCGCCCTGAATGCGCGATTTGGGCACGTTGACCAACACGTCGAGAATACCGAAGATCGGGTCGGGCGTCTTGCCGCGGATCTGCTTGTCGCGATAATCATAATAGAAGGCCGCGAAGTTGAGCGAGACCATGCGATCGAACAATTGCGTCTTTACCCCCGCCTCATAGGCCGTGACCGATTCCTGCGTCACGGGCGAAAGCGCGGTGTAGGTCGCGGCGGCCAGGCTGGGATAGGAGCCGGCCTTGTACCCGCGCGAAGCGTTGGCATAGACCAGCGTCTGCGGCGTCACCTGATAATCCAGGCCGACACGCCATGAGACATTATCCTCCTTGAGCGTGCGGATATAGGGCTCGCCGGGGACGTTATTCTCGTTCAGCGAATAACAGTCGGTGTTGCCGATCGGGGTGAACGGCACGCTGCCCAGCAGCGATCCGAGCAGGTTGAACAGATCGGCGACATTGCCGTCACCGGCCGCATAGCCGCAGATATTGGCGTTGTTGCGGCTCTTGGTGTAGCGCGCCGCGCCCTTGAGCGTCAGTTCTTCGGTCAGCTTATATTCCGCATTACCGAAGAAGGCGTAATTCTCGATCTTCTGCTTGTTGGTTACGCCACTGGCGTTGATGAACAGGTTGTTGGGATTATAGTTGGTGCTGTCGATATAGCGCAGAACCTGATTTTCGAAGGTTGTGCTCTTTTCGTAATTCGCGCCCAATATCCAGCGGAAGGTCCCGGACTGATCGTTGGCCAGACGCAGTTCCTGATTGAAGGAATGAATATAGCCGTCATTGCGTTCCAGATCGAACACGATGAGGTTCATGCCGTCGCCGTCGGTGACCTGATCCTGCTTGTAATCATCATAGGATGTCAGTGACGTCAGCGTCAGATCGTCGCTCAGGTCGATGTCGCTGCGCAGCGCCGCCTGGAAGAATTTGCGATCCGCACGCGGACGAAGCGCGCCGGTCGACCAGTCGGCTGCGCGCGCATTGTCCGGCGCGAAGGGATAGTTCAGCAATTCAGGCTTGGCAAAGGCGGGAATCTGACCGAATTTGAGCACCAACTGCTGCGCCTGCGGATCGGACTTGTCGCGCCAGCCATTGATGTTCAGCGCAAAACGCACCGTATCGGCTGGCGTCCAGTCCAGCAGGAAGCGTCCGGCATAATATTCCTGCTCGCCCAGCTTGTCGTTGCGGGTGTAGCTTTTCTGCCAGTCGTCGGCGTGCAACGCCGTCCCCGCGAGACGAAAGCGCAGATTTTGCGTGATCGGTCCGCTTATGAAGGCATTGCCGTCCACCTGGTTGAAACGGCCATAGCTGATGTCGCCGCCCGCTTCGAACGCGGATGTCGGCTTGGCGGCGATATAATTGATCGCGCCGCCCGTCGAATTCTGGCCAAACAGCGTGCCCTGCGGTCCCTTGAGCACTTCCACCCGTTCCAGGTCGAATGCGGTATGGCTGGCCATCACCGGGAAAGGCAGCGGGGTCTGGTCGAGATAGACGCTGACCGCCGGATAGACGCCCAGCGAACTTTCGTTGAAACCCACGCCACGCAGGGTGAAGATGGGTGTGTTGGCGGTGCTCGATGCAAAGGCAAGACCCGGCACGACGCTGGCGATATCCTCCAGCGAGGTGACCTTGCGGCTTTCGAGCGCTTCGCCCGATACGGCCGTGATGGACAGGCCGACCTTGTTGATATTTTCCGACCGCTTGTTGGCGGTCACGATGATTTCACCGTCGGACGATGGTTGCGATGTCGATGCGGCGGCCGATTGGGGCGCCGCCTGATCCTGCGCGAAGGCAGGGCTGGCCGCCACCAGCCCGACCACGCCCGCCGAACGCATCAATCGTGAAAAATTGCGTTTCATTTCTTCCCCTCCAATTGTGATTTTCGTTGATAATTTTTGCGTATTTTCAGGTAAATATCGGTTCAGTCGTCCAGCAGCGCCGTGACCGTCTTGGTTTCGGTATAATGCAGCACGCCTTCCTCGCCGACTTCGCGGCCCCAGCCCGATTCCTTCACGCCGCCAAAGGGCGCCGACGGATCGTTCATGCCGTGGGTGTTGATCCACACCGTACCGGCCTGCAATTTGCGCGCTGTCAGATGCGCGCGCGACAGGTCGCGGGTCCAGATATTCGCGGCCAGGCCATAACGGGTGTCGTTGGCTTGGCGGACCACTTCCTCGACATCGTCGAATGGCGTGGCGACCAGCACCGGGCCGAAAATTTCCTCCCGCACGATGCTGGCGTCGACGTCGGGATTGGCGAAGATGGTCGGCTCCACGAAATAGCCTTCGCGATCGCCGGTGCCGCCGCCGGTGACCAGGTCCGCACCGCTCGCCTTGCCCTGTTCGATATAATCGAGCACCCGGCCCTGCTGCACTTTGGACACCAGCGGTCCCAGCATCGTGTCGGGGTCGCGCCCATGGCCCAGCTTGAACGTCTTGGCGACCTGGGCCACGCCGTCGACCACCTTGTCGAACACCGACCGTTCGACATAGAGGCGCGATGCGGCAAGGCAGACCTGCCCGCTGTTGAAGAAGATGGCCAGCGCCGCGCCGATCGCCGCCTTGTCGAGGTCCGCGTCGGCGAAGATCAGCGAAGGCGACTTGCCGCCCAGTTCCAGCGTGACGCGCTTGAGATCCTTGGCGCAGGTCTGGACGATCTGCTTGCCTACGCGGGTCGACCCGGTGAAGGCGATCTTGTCGATGCCGGGATGCTCGACCAGCGCCTGCCCCGCTTCATGGCCATAGCCGGTGACGATGTTCAGCACGCCTTCGGGCAGCCCCGCCTCCAGCGCCAGTTCGGCCAGACGCAGCGCAGTCAGCGGCGTGACCTCCGACGGCTTGAGCACGATGGTGCACCCTGCGGCCAGGGCCGACGCGATCTTCCACGCGGCCATGGCGAGCGGATAGTTCCAAGGCACGATCTGTCCCACGACGCCGATCGGTTCACGCACGGAATAGCTGTGATATTGACGGCCATCCCCCGAAATCGGGTTTACCTGCCCATAGATTTTGGACGCCCAGCCCGCCATGTAGCGAAAAATGTCGACGGCGGCCGGCACATCCACGGCCAGCGCATGATGCACCGCCTTGCCATTGTCATAGCTTTCGAGCAGCGCCAGTTCCTGCGCATTATCCTCGATCTTGCGGGCGATCGCCTCGATGATCTTGCCACGATCGAGCGGGCGCATCCGGCTCCATGCGGCGGATTCGAACGCAGCCCGCGCCTTCGTCACCGCCCGGTCCACATCGGCCGCCGTGCCCGCGGGAACGGTCGCGAAAGCCTGGCCCGTGGCGGGATCCTCCACCGCGATGGTGCGGCCGTCCCCGGCATCTTCCCACGCACCGCCGATCAGCATCTTTTGCGATGGCAGACGAACTTCAAATCCCGGTTCGCCATGCAGTCCGGCGGCGATGGTCGTTGGTGCGTTCATGGAAACAGTCTCCGGGCGTGAAAAAGAAGGAGCCGCGCCCGCCTTTCAGGGCGCGGCCCAGGGGGAGAGGGTTCAGCTTCGCTTGAAGCGGATCGGCAGCGCCTTGTACCCGCCGACGAAATTGGTCTCGACCATGCGCGGGTCGCCCGCCAATTCGACGGATTCCAGATGCGGCAGCAGTTCCTCGAACAGGATGCGCATCTCCAGCTTGGCCAGATGTTGCCCCAGGCACATATGCGGGCCGAAACCAAAGGCGATGTGCGGGTTGGGCGACCGGGTGATGTCGAAACGGTCCGCGTCGGCAAAGACCGCCTCGTCGCGGTTGCCCGACGGATAGCAGATCATCAGTCGTTCCATCGCGCGAATGTCCATGCCGCGCACCTGCGTGTCGGCCGTCGCGTTGCGCATGAAATGCTTGACCGGGCTGGTCCAGCGGATCGCTTCGTCGACCAGGCCGGGGATCAGCGACGGGTCCGCCTTCACCTTCGCCCAATTTTCGGGATAGAGCATCATGCCGTGCAGCCCGCCTGCGGTGGACGACGACGTGGTGTCATGCCCTGCGGTAGCGATCGCGACATAATAGCCGTTCGCCTCGTTACGCGGGATCGGCGCGCCGTTGATCCGGGAATTGGCGATCAACGACAACAGGTCGTCGGTCGGATTTTCACGACGATCAGCACTCAGCTTGTCGAAATAGGTGTAGAAATCCTCGATCGAGGCAGCCCATTGCTTCGCCGCCACCACAGGGTCTGTCGCCATTTCGGGCCGCTGTTCTTCGGGATCATGGACGCCGAAAAATTCCTGCGTCAGCTTGAGCATACGCGGCTCGTCTTCAGGCGGCACGCCAAATAGCGTCATGATGACGCGCAGCGGATAATGCAGCGCGAAATCGCGGACGAAATCACATTCGCCGTCGAAACTCAGCAGATTGTCGACCGACTTGCGCGCCAGGACGCGGATCTGTTCCTCCAGCTTGCTGATCCGGCCGGGCAGGAACCAGTTGGATGTCAACGTGCGGTAGGACGCATGTTCGGGCGGGTCCATATAGGTCAGCGACGACAGGATGCGGATCGACCCGCCGTTGATTTCCCGCGTGAAGGCGTCGGACGCCTGATCGACCAGAATCGGGTTGTGATCGGCATTGTGGAACAGCTTGCCGTTGCGCTCCACTTCCTTGATGTCGGCATGTTTGGTGACGACCCAGATCGGGTCGTAGCCCGGAACCTGCGCGATCCCCAGCGGCATATTGTCGCGCAGCCACTTGAACGCGCCATAAATGGTCGCGTCGTCGGTATAGCTTTTGGGCGCGATAACGATCCGGGCTATGTCGTCGGGGATGATCGGACGCACGTCGGCATCCAGCGAAGTCGCCATGAAACTACCCTCTCCTGATACGCTGCCTTACGGCGATATACGTATTGCGTAGGTTCATTACGTAACTGCGGGACGAGATTCGTCAATCGTTAATATCGGTCGGACCATTCAGCGTTATTTTTCGCCTAAGCCGCCTATTTTCGGGCTTTTTTGGGTCTAAATGCGCGTTCGCCATCCTCGAAACTGAATGATGACCCAAAGTTTGAATAGAGCTGCCTATTCGGCGCCGGGATTTTTTTTCGCCAGCTATAAACCGCGGCCGCCCGGCGGACGATCCGCCAGGCCGCCAGTCACGGCACGATGTTCAGGGCAAGGGTGGCAAGGTCATGGCCATGTCGTCGGGGCGATCGGTTTGCGCACCAGCGCGGATTGCGTCGACATGGGCAAAGAAAGCGCGCTGACGCAGCAGGCCGAAAAAATCGAGCATCAACGGCAGCGCATGTTCGACCATGGTCGCGGCATCGTCCACGGCGATATGGCCGTCTACGCGCGCCAGGAAAGTGGCCGCTTCCCATCGCCCGACGAAATCGGCGGCCTGGCGGTAAAAGCCCAGAATCTCCGGGGTGTAATTAAGCCGCTGGTCGAACCCGGCCCGCCGCATGTCTCCCCAGATGCGGACCAGTTGCGCGCAAGTGATGCTCAGCGCATCGCCCTGCTCCGTCTCGATGATGTCCAGGATGCCGATCGTCGCCAATGTCCGGGCGTCTTGGGCCGCGTGCGGATAGCGCTCCAGCAGCGAAGCGATCATGACAGGCGGCCCATCCACGCCGACGCGATGCGCGACCAACTGCTCCAACTGGTCGAAGGCGCTGGCCTCGACCCGCCCCTCGGTCCCCTCGCCGCCGATGATCGCTTTGATCTGCGCCAGCGTCAGCCTGTTTTCGCGCTGGAGTCGCCGCACGGCGAGAATCGCCTGCACATGCTCCTCGCCATAGTCGGCGACGGTCTTGCGCGGACGCGCGGGTTCCGGGATTAGTCCTTCGCGCAGATAGACGCGGATGGTTTCCCGATGGACTCCGGTCCGGTCCTCCAGTTCGCGCATCTTCATAGGCCCGCTACAGCATGACGCGCCGGGCCGGGCAAGCCGTTATGTTATCGGAATACGCAATATGCCCCGCACGTTCGGCATGATGTCAGGCCGCTACGGGGCATATGCGCTGGGATCAGGCGGCGACCTTGCCGCCTTCCTCCGCTTCCTGCATCGCGCTCAACAGACGCCGTGCCTGGTTGACCGCGCCATCGCTGGCAATACCGATGAAGGGCCGTTCGGGTTCGTCGTCGATCCGGGCCTGCTGCGCCTGCAATGTGACCTCGTCTTCCGTGATGGTGTCGAAAAACTGGTCGAACAGCACATCGGGCACGCCGCTTTCCTTGGGCGCTGTGGTGCAGATGGTCCACAGATAATGGCTGGTCGTTTCGGTTTCCGGCGTGATGAAATGATTGTTCGCCAGCATGAAGCCATTGTCGCGCTTGCCTTCATAGGCGCCGGTGCCGACATCGCACCCGCCCGCATTGACGCGGCAGGTCATGCCAATGCCCGGTTCGAACCGCACTTCCTGCCAGCGATCCACCCGACCCTTGAAGCCGCCCGCGTCGATATAGGATTTGGGCGGGATCGAATTGGGCATCTTGCGCAGCAATGTCACCTTGCGGCCGTCAAATTCGACCTTCGTGTCGGCATTATAATGTTGTTCCGGGTTCCCGCCGATCGTGCGCGCATGGATATAGGGCACATGGGTCAGGTCCATGATATTGTCGATGATCAGCTGCCAATTGGCCTTCACCGGGAAGTTATAAGGCCTCCAGGTCCAGGCCGGATCATTATGTTCGGGGCTATCTACGATGATCGAGGGATCGGCCAGCGCCGGTTCGCCCATCCAGATCCAGATCAGATGATCCTTCTCCACCACGGGATAATGGCGGACGTTGGCGGACGCGGGGATGCGCGCCTGGTTAGGGATGCGGGTGCAGGCGCCCTTGCCGTTGAACTCGACGCCATGATAGCAGCAGCGCAGGACGTCGCCGTCGACATGCCCGGCGGACAGCGGCATGGCGCGGTGGCTGCACCTGTCCTCCAGCGCGGCGATCTCACCAGCTTCGGTGCGGAACAGCACGACCGCCTTGTTCAGATATTTGCGCCCTAGCGTCTTGCCCGGTTCGATATCGGCGGCAAAGGCGGCCACATACCATGCGTTGTAAATGAACATGCTACTCTCCAGTATTCGGCCGGGCGGTTCACTGCTCCGGCGCTACCCTATTGTTGGGCATGATTATGGATGGGCCGTGCGCCAGCGCCAATCGCAATCCCATAAAGCCATAAGAAAAGCGGGAAATGAATATGGCAAAGCGGGATCACCGCAAATACAGCCCCCCGTTCATATCCAGCGTCGCACCTACAAAAAAACCGCCCCGGTCCGACGCCAGCAGCGCCGTCGCCGCCGCGATCTCGCCCACGGCCATGAAGCGGCCGACCGGCACTTCGCCCTCGACCCGCGCGATCTGCTCGGCCGACAGCCGCGCCTTGGCGGTGTCGATCGGGCCGGGCGCGATGGCGTTTACGGTCACGCCCGTCCCGGCCAGATAGCGCGCGAAATATTTGGTCAGCATGATCGCCCCGGCCTTCGACGCGGCATAATGGGGCGATGCCACCGTCCCGCCATTCTGCCCGGCGAGCGAGGTGATGTTAACGATCCGGCCATAGCCATTCTCACGCATATGTTCGGAGAATATCTGGCAACTCAGGAACACGCTGCGCATGTTGATCTGGACGATCGCGTCAAATTCTTCGGGTGATATATCCTGCGTCGGCGTGCGCTTGGCGAAGCCCGCATTGTTCACCACAATATCGACCTTGTCCCACAGGCCCGCCATCCTGTCCCGCGCGGCCAGGAAATGATCCTTTTCCCGCACGTCCAGCGTCAGGGCGACCGCCGTTTCGCCCGACGGATCCAGCGAAGCCGCCACCGCCTGCGCGACATCGATATCGACGTCGCTCACCGCCACGCGCCCGCCACCGGCATGGATTTCGCGCGCCACCGCCTCTCCCACGCCCCGGCCGCCGCCGGTCACCAGGGCGGTGCGCCCTGCGAAGGAAAAGCTGCCATTGGCGGGAAGGGTGAATTGTTCGGTCATATGTCCGTCCTGAAACTGGCGAAAGAAAAGGCGGGGAAGGCATCACCTTCCCCGCCCCAGGATATTAGTGGCGGAACGACAGCGTCAGGCCATAGGTCCGCGGCGTGTTGGTGAAGATCTTCCAATAGGTGGTGCCGTTGCCGGGCACAGCCAGGAAGGCGGTGATGTCGTCCGCATTGACGATCTGATAGTTGTTGGTGAGATTCTTGCCCCACAAGCCGATCTGGAACCGCCCGTCCGCTGTCTCGTAATTCAACCGCGCATTGAGCGTCCGCCCGCGGGTATCCTCGTGCAGATTGTCGTAGAGGCGCAGCGTGTTCGCATCATCGGTCGAGATGCGGGTAGAGAAGTTGAAGTCGGCCTGCGGCGTCAGCGTCGCGCCATTGCTCAGGCGTCCGGTATAGGCCGCACCCACAGTGAAGCTGTCGCGCGGCGCGAACTTGGCCGGATTGCCCGAATAATCCAGGTTCACCAGCGGATCGCGCAGGTCGGTATATTTGCCCACCAGATGCGTGTAATTGGCGGTCAGGCGCAGATCTTCGACCGGACGAATCACGGATTCGACCTCCAGCCCCTTCATCTTGAGCGTACCATTATAGGTATGGGCGATGCCGCCTGCGCCGGAGAAATTCTGGAGATTCTTCGTCGTCTGGCGGAACAGCGCGACGTTCAGGTCCAGCTTGTTGTCGAACAGGCGCGACTTGGCGCCGATTTCGTAATTCTCCGCCTTCTCCGGCTCCAGCGGGATGGTCGGGTTGCGATAGGCATTGTCGACGAAGCCGCCCGACTTGAAGCCCTTGGCATAGGTCGCATACATGTTGACCTTGTCCATCGGTTCGAACTTGATCGTGAAGCGCGGGGTGAAGGCGTCCCAGGTCTTGCCGCCCGACGCGAAGACTTCGCCGGGGAAACCGAAGCCGGGAATGGCGCCCGCGTCCGTGGTCGAGAAGGCGTGATAGTCGATCTTCTTGCGGTCCGACGTGTAACGGCCGCCGGCCACGACGGCCAGCTTGTCGGTGATCTCGAAGGTCGCTTCGCCGAACACGGCCAGGCTGCGGACATTGCCTTCCTGAACGCGGGTGATATTGGTCACCTCCGGGTTGCGGCGCACGCTGGCGTTGACCGCCGAACCGGGCAGCGGGCTGTAGAAGAAGATGTTGGTGGTCGAAACATCGGCCGACAGGAAATAGGCCCCGACCACATAGGAGAAGCGGCCCGGCGCGGAGGCGAAGCGGACTTCCTGCGTGAAGCTGCGGTTTTTCACCACCTGGCGGCGGTCGAACACGGGGACTTCGGTGCCAACCGGCACGTCGTCGTTGATCGCGCGGCTGTCATTCATGCGATAGCCGGTGATCGACGTCAGCGTGCCGCCCAGCAGGTCGAGGTCGCCGCGCAAATAGCCGCCGCGCAGACGCTGGCGATAGGGCGAGGACACGAAGTCGTTATTCGTCCACTTGTCGTCGCTGAAATCGCCGAACGTATCGGGAATGACTTGATTGCCGCCGATGCCGAGCTGGATCGCGCCGCCATTGCCTTTGGTATAGCTGTAATCGCCCGACAGGACGATCTTGAGCGTGTCCGTCGGCTGGAACAGCAATTTGCCGCGGGCCGAATAGCTGTCCGACTTGCCATAGCTGCCCGACTGGTTCGGCGTGTCGATCAGACCGTCATTATGTTCGGTGCTGAACGCGAAGCGGCCGGCGATCTTGTCATCGACCAGCGTGCCGTTGACCATGCCCTCGGTCCGCACATAGCCGCCATTGCCGCCGGTGATCTGGGCGTAATAATCATCCTTGAAGTCGGGATTCTTGGTGATGACGGCGATAGCGCCGCCCACCACATTGCGCCCGAACAACGTGCCCTGCGGCCCGCGCAGCACCTCGACGCGATCGGTGTCGTAGAAATTGGCGTTCAGGTCGTTGTTGAACACATAATAGACGTCGTCCATGAAATAGGCGACCGGCGTGTCCAGCGTGGCGGTGCGGAAGGTCGACACATTGCCGCGGATCGCGACGATCGACAGCGACTTGTCGGCGGTGTTGACGGTGATGCCCGGCATCTGCTGCGTCAGCGCGGCGGGGCTGTATACCTGCGCCTCACGCAGCAACTCGCCGCCGAATGCCGCGATCGAGAAAGGCACTTCGCGCACCGTCGATTCGCGCCGCTCTGCGGTCACGACGATATCTTCGGGGAACAGATTATCCTGCGGCGCAACCTGCTGAGGCGCGGCCTGATCGGCCTGCGCAAAGGCCGGCGCGGCCACGATCATAGCGGCGATCGCGCTGAGTGCTGAGGATGTTTTGAAACTGAAAGGCATGGCCCGGACTCTCCCTTAACGACACGGCTTGACGCCGCCTGGGAAGCGTGAAGCAGCAAAAAAGAAAGAGGTGCAATAGTATCGTCCCGATTATTGAATGGTCCGACCACATTCCGATTGGGGCGTGTGACTGCGACCCTCTATTCAGGGACCAGGGAATGGCGCCGGCTTTGATTCAGGCCGCGCCGATAACGACAAGCAAGGAAGAGGCTGAAAAACTCATGCAGTCCACTGATAGCGCCGACATGACCAGGGTTGGACCGGGCACGGTCATGGGCACAATGATGCGCCAATATTGGATGCCCGCTTGCCTGTCATCCGAAGTGAAGGCCGATGGCGATCCGCTGCGTCTGATGATCCTGTGCGAAAAGCTGATCGCCTTCCGCGACAGCAGCGGCCGGGTCGGCATCATGGACCACCGCTGCCCGCACCGCTGCGCGTCGCTGTTCATCGGCCGCAATGAAGAAAACGGCATACGCTGCGTCTATCATGGCTGGAAGTTCGACGTGGACGGCAAATGCGTCGACATGCCGTCCGTCCCCGCCCGCATGGACTTCAAGGAGAAAGTCCATGCCAAGGCGTATAAGACGCATGAAGCCAATGGTCTGATCTGGGTCTATATGGGCGAAAACCAGTCCGCCCCGCCGCCGCTGCCCGAAATCGAAGCGACGATGCACCCGGACGCCGAAATCTGGTGCCTGCAACGCGATTGCAACTGGCTCCAGGCGCTGGAAGGCGACATCGACACCAGCCATGTCGGCTTCCTCCATGTCGGCTCGATCGAGGCGGACGACCTGGACGAGGATCATCCGATGCGCCCGACCGTCCTCAACCGCGCGCCCGACTATGAAGTGGCGCAGGCTGACTGGGGCGTCATGTATGGCGGCTATCGCCCGAACGACGATGGCCAGATGAGCTGGCGCGTCGCCCATTATATGTTCCCCTTCTGGACGCAGACGCCCAACAACCGTTTCGCGACCCGCGCCATCGCCCGCGCCTGGGTGCCGATGGACGACGAACATTCGATGCTGTTCGACATCACCTGCGGCGTGGATGCGGGCAATCCAGCCTATACCTCCACGCTCAAGGACGGCACGCCGTTGTTCGCGCCGCTCGAATATGCGCCGACCACCACCGACTGGTATGGCCGCTGGCGTTCGCCTGACAGTCAGGCGAACGACTGGGCGATCGACCGCGATTCCCAACGCAACGGCACCCAGTTCACCGGCATCCCCAACATCACGATGCAGGATCAGGCGGTGACCGAAAGCATGGGACCGATCACCGACCATAGCTTCGAAAATCTGGCCCCCACCGACCAGATGATCGCCCGCGTCCGCCGCCGCGTGCTGCTTGCCGCCCGCGCGCTCGCCAACAAGGGCACCTTGCCGCCGGGGATCGAGGATCCCAGCATCTTCTACCGCGCGCGCGCAGGGTCGTTCCTGCACGATCCCAGCGACACGCTCGCCAACGCCTATGAATCGGCGCTGGCCAAGGCGGTGCGCTGGCCCGACAAGGTCGAAGCGGCTGAATAAGGCATATATAAGGACCGGGGCGATCCATGCCCCGGCGCCTCAGACAAGGATGATAAAGGTGACGAAACGCATTGCGGTTTGTCCGGTTCGCCGATCCATGGCGTCCCGGCCCTGCCAAGAGACGCATCGCACCGGACGGAGAGGGTGATGCGCGCACGATTGAAGAATATCCGCTGGGAAGCCGAAGGCATCAACAGCTACATCCTCGAACCCGTCGATGGCGGGCTGATGCCGGCCTTTGATCCCGGCGCCCATGTCGACGTCCAGCTCTCGCCGGGGCTGGCGCGCAGCTATTCGCTGGTCAATGATCCCGCGATCCGGAGCTATTATGAAATCGCCGTCCATCATGCGATCGATGGCCGCGGCGGGTCGCGCCACATCCATGAAAAATGGCAGGTCGGCCAGATTCTCGAAATCTCCGAACCGAAAAACAACTTCCCGATGGTGGAAGATGCCAACCACACCGTGATGATCGGCGGCGGCATCGGCATCACGCCAATGCTGCCGATGATCGCGCGGCTGGAGAAGCTCGGCAAGAGCTGGGAGTTGCATTATGTCGCCGCCTCCCCGGAACGCGCCGCCTATGTCGATCGCCTGTCCGATTACGACCAGGTCGAGATCGCCTATGACGGCATTCCCGGCGGTCGCCGCCTCGACCTGAAGGCCATCTGCGCCGCGGCGCCTGCCGACGCGCATCTCTATTGCTGCGGTCCGGGCGGGATGCTTGACGCCTTCCTGGCCACCAATTGCGACCGGCCCAAGGGTCACGCCCATATCGAATATTTCTCAGCCGAAACCGAGATGGCGACCGAAGGCGGCTATACGCTGGAACTGGCCAAGAGCGGCAAGACTATCGCGGTCGAAGAAGGCGAAACGATGCTCGACGCGCTGCTGAGCGCCGGCGTCAATGTCGGCTTCGCCTGTTCCGAAGGGATTTGCGGCACCTGCGAGGTCAAGGTTCTGGACGGCATTCCCGACCATCGCGACCATTTCCTCTCCGATGACGACAAGGCTGCGAACAGATCAATCATGGTCTGCTGTTCGGGATCGAAAAGCGCCAACCTAGTGCTGGACCTGTAAAAGCGATATTCCGGTTTTCCAATTTCATGCCGGCAAATGAATGAAGCGGCCGCAAACGGCCCAAGGGTAAGGAGAAGGTCTTGGCGGTCGCCACGATAGAAGGCAGCAGCACAAAAGGGATGCTGGACGACATACCCATGTCGTCCTACCAGATCTGGTCTGTGCTGATGATCGCCGCGACCGTCATTCTCGACGGCCTCGATAACCAGATGCTCGGCCTCGCCGCGCCGTCGCTGCTCAAGGAATGGGGAATCGACCGAACGGCGCTTGGCTCCGTTTTCGCGCTCGGCTTCGTCGGCATGGCCATCGGCACGCTGACGTCGGGCTGGGTCGGCGATCGTTTCGGCCGCCGTGGCGCGCTCATCATCGGCGTCGCCATCTTTGGCGTCGCAACCCTGCTCACCGGCTTTTCCGGCGCGCTGTGGCAGGTCGCAGCCTTGAAGACGCTGGCAGGCGTGGGTCTCGGCGGCGTACCCGGCACCGCCAGCGCCATGATCGCGGAATTCACCCCCGTTCGCTGGCGCAGCGTCGCCGTCACCTTCGGCGTGGTGTGCGTCTCCATCGGCGGCATATTGGGCGGGGTCGCCGCCGCGCTGATCCTGCCGGGCCTTGGCTGGCGCTGGCTTTTCTATATCGGCGGCACCGTGACGATGATCTTCGTCGCCTGGCTCTGGTTCGTGCTGCCCGAATCCCCTCGCTACCTTGCCGAACGGCCCGATCGCGCCGCCGAACTGGACCGCATATTGCGCCGCATCGGCCATCCCAATCCCGCGTCCGCCGCCCATGTCCCGCTCGCCGCCGGGGAAGCGCCCCGCTTCGAACCGATGCGCAACCTGTTCGGCGCCGCGCTGCTACGCGACACGCTGGCGCTCTCTGTCGCCATGTTTTCCGGCATGTTCATGATCTATCTGATGTTCAACTGGGCGCCCACGATGCTCAACAGCGCAGGCTTCGGGCTCCAGACCGCCAGCCTCGGCCTCACCAGCTTCAACATGGGCGGCACGATCGGTGCGATGATCGCGTCGCTCGCCATCATCCGCTTCGGCTCCCGACCGGTGCTGATCCTGATGGCGTTGGTCGGCGCCGCCGTCTGCGCCACGCTCGCCCTGCTCCCCATCAGCGGCGGCCGTAACGAAGCCGCCGTCCTCGCGTGCCTCGGCGCGCTCGGCCTGTTCGCCAGCGCCGCCCAGTCCGCCATGTTTGCGGTCGGCGCCCATGCCTTTCCCACCGGCCTGCGCGCCCGCGGCCTGGGCTTGATGGGCGCGGCCGGCCGGGTCGGCGCGATCGTCAGCGCGGTGGCGGGCGCGCTGCTCATCGACTGGGGCAATCTCGGCTTCTTCGGCGCGCTCGCCGCCCTGATGCTGGTAAACGCCCTGGGTTTCATTGCCGTGCGGGGCCATGTGCCCGCGCTCGGCCGCAAGGACGCACTATCATGAGCGACAGCTTCGACTATATCGTGATCGGATCGGGTTCGGCGGGCAGCCTGATGGCCAATCGTCTGTCCGCTGACCCCGCCAACCGCGTCGCCTTGATCGAAGCGGGACCATCCGACAAAAAATGGCCGGTCAACCTCAAGACCGCCATGCCGGTCGGCAATATCTTTCTGCTGCCGCACGAAAAATATAATTGGAAACAGGCGCTTACTGGCAACGCCGCTGTCAACAACCGCACAATCAACTTTCCGCGCGGCAAGCTGTTTGGCGGATGCAGCGCCATCAATGGCGGCGTCTATATTCGCGGGCAAAAGGCCGACTATGACGCTTGGGCGAAGGCGGGCAATGACGGCTGGGCCTATGACGACGTCCTCCCCGCGTTCAAGGCGGTCGAAAATTATGCCGGTCCCGAAAAAGGCTGGCACGGCAAGGGCGGCGAACTGGATGTGCAGAAGCCCAAAAGCTGGAACCCGGTCAGCGCCGCCATCGTCGACGCGGCGGCAGAGGCAGGACATCAGCGCAATGACGATTTTGCTGGCGAACGGCAGGATGGCTTCGGCCGCTATGACCTTAACCAGCGCAACGGCAC
The DNA here is from genome assembly GCF_001046645.1 of Sphingobium cupriresistens LL01. Lineage (NCBI taxonomy): Bacteria > Pseudomonadati > Pseudomonadota > Alphaproteobacteria > Sphingomonadales > Sphingobiaceae > Sphingobium > Sphingobium cupriresistens. Next base: position 1,132,560 of record NZ_KQ130434.1, on the reverse strand, counting down.
CCGCCTGTCGAGCGCCCGTGCCTTCCTCCACCCCGCCCTCAAGCGCGCCAACCTCACCGTCCTTGATGAAACCATGGTCCGCCGCATCCTGTTCGATCGCGGCCAGGCCGTCGGCCTGGAGATAGAAAAGGACGGCGCGCGCAGCACCATCTCCGCGCGGCGTGAAATCATCCTGTGCGCCGGGGCGACCAACTCGCCGCAATTGCTGATGCTCTCCGGGATTGGGCCGCAGGATCATCTGCACGATATGGGCATCGATGTCGTCCACCACCTGCCCGGCGTCGGCCAGCATTTGCAGGATCATCCGACCGTCCATGTCGCGATGGAAAACCCGTCGGCCGAATCCTACGCCGTCTCGGCCAGGGTGCTGCCCCGCATCCTCGCCAGCCCATTGAAATATCTGTTCAAGCGCGAAGGGATGCTGGCGTCCAATGTGGCGGAGGCCGGCGGCTTCCTCTGCACCGACGGCACCGGCCGCCCGGACATTCAGATCACCTTCCTTGCCGGGCTGAAGCTTGACGCGCGATCCGTCCCCCGTCGCCACGGCTATATGGGCCTGATCCAGTTGCTGCGCCCCAAAAGCGCCGGCTCGGTGCGTCTGGCCAGCAACCGGCCGGAGGACAAGCCGGTCATCGACCCCAATTTCTTCGCCGATCCCTATGACATGCAAACGCTGATCGCCGGCTTCCGCGAATGCCGCCGCATCTTCGCCCAGCCTGCGCTGGCCGCCATGACCGGTGCGGAGATCGAACCGGGCATCCAGCATCAAAGCGATGCGGAGATCGACGCCGCCCTGCGCAAGATCGTCAACACCGCCTATCACCCGACCGGCACCTGCAAAATGGGGCCGGATGGCGATCGCATGGCGGTGGTCGACGGCCGCCTGCGCGTGCGCGGCGTGTCCGGCCTGCGCGTGGTCGATGCCTCGGTCATGCCGGACATCATCAGCGGCAACACCTCCGCCCCCACCATGATGATTGCCGAGCGCGCCGCCCGCTTCATCCTGGAAGACGCCGTCACATCGAATATCGCCGCCTGATCGCGGCCCGGAGAGCCCCCATGAACATGATGACCATCCCCCCCCGCCCCGCCCTGCTCGACACGCCGGATCAGGACATGCTGATCGACGGCCAGCGCGTCCCCGCTTTGTCCGGCAAGCGTTTCGAAACCCGCAACCCCGCCACCGGCGAGTTGCTCGCTACGATCGCGCAGGGCGGCCCGGAGGATGTGGACCGCGCCGTCAAGGCCGCCCGCGCGGCCTTCGAGGGACCATGGCGCCGCATGAAGCCGGTGGAGCGGCAGCGCATCATGCTCCGCCTCGCCGATCTGGTGGAGGCGCATTTCGAAGAACTGGCGATGCTCGACACGCTCGACCTTGGCGCGCCCTACAGCCGCACCATCATGGGCAAGGCGCGCGCGGGCGCGCTGCTGCGCTATTACGCCGGCCAGGCGATGCTCATCACCGGCGACACGATAGACAATAACGCCCCCGGCGACGTCCTCTCGCACACGCTCAAGGAACCGATCGGCGTCGTCGCGGCGATCAATCCCTGGAACGGCCCGATCGGCATGTCGGTGTGGAAAGCCGGCCCGGTCCTCGCCACCGGCTGCACCCTGGTCATGAAGCCCGCCGAACAGACGCCCCTCTCCGCGCTCCGTTTCGGCGAGCTTTGCCTTGAGGCCGGCGTCCCCGAAGGCGTCATCAACATCGTCACCGGCCTGGGCGATGCGGGCGCGGCGCTCTCCAGTCACCCCGACGTCGACAAGATCGCCTTCACCGGCTCCACCGGCGTTGGCGAGAAGATCCTCCACGCCGCCGCCGCGTCGATGAAGCGCGTTACGGTGGAACTGGGCGGCAAGTCGCCCAACATCGTCTTCGCCGACGCCGACCTGGACAAGGCGGTGCCGGCCGCCGCCATGGCGGTCTTCGCCAATGCCGGCCAGATTTGCAGCGCGGGCACCCGCCTGTTCGTGCAAAACGCGATCCACGACGAATTTATGGAGCGGCTGGCCGCCTTCACAAAGACGATCAAGGTCGGCGACCCGCTCGACCCCACCACCCAGATGGGACCGGTCGTCTCCGCCCCTCAGATGGACAAGATCCTCGCCTTCATCGCAGGCGCCAACACGGAGGGCGCCCGCCCCCTGACCGGCGGCGGCCGCATGAGCGGCGCGGGCTATGATGCGGGCTATTTCATCGAACCGACGATCTTCACCCATGTCGCCGACGACATGACGATCGCGCGGGAAGAGATTTTCGGCCCCGTCCTCTCCGCCTTCACCTTCGATACGGTGGATGAAGTTCTGGCCCGCGCGAACGCCACCGAATTCGGCCTGGGCAGCGGCGTATGGACCCGCGACCTTGGCACCGCCCATCGCATGGCGCGCGGCATCCGCGCAGGCTCCGTCTGGGTCAATTGCTACCAGATGCTCGACCCCGCCGTCCCCTTTGGCGGCTACAAGATGAGCGGTTTCGGCCGCGAATCCGGCCCGCACCATATCGAGGATTATCTGGAGACGAAGGCGGTCTGGATCAATCTGGACTGAGGCGCGCACCGTGCAGCAGAGCAGCAACAGCAATGGCGTGCATCTGGAGGAGGAGATGATCCTCCAGATGCAGAGGCTGGCCACCGGCCGCACCGACGAAGCGCTCAACGCCCGCTTCGGCATCAGTTACAATACATGGCGCAAATTGCTCGCCGGACAGCCGATCCGGCCCTCGCTCGCCAATCGGCTGAAGGGCCGGATCGCCGCGCTTCAGGCCATCGATCGGCCATAGGCGGGCGGCATCACACCCAGCCCGATTCCCGCAAATCGGGCGGCGCGCCTTCGACCCGCTCGCCCTTGGCCGCCTCGCTCACCATTTCCAGGAAGCGCCGCTGCGTCGCAGTCGGCCGCCAGCTGCGCCGCGTGGTGATCCCCACCACCCGCTTGCTGTCCTCCAACGGCGGACCGATCTGGGTCAGCAGCCCGCTGCGGATCTGCAACGCCACTTGGTCGGGCGACAACAGGGTCAGGAAATGGCCTTCGGTCAGCAGCCGCCCGATGATCATGACCGACCCGCACTCGATCGGGGTCGCAGGCGGCGCGACCGCCGGCGCCACGCCCTCCCCGAACAATTTCTCCCACTGTTCGCGCAGCGGCGAATTGGCCGGCGCCACGATCCAGGGATAGCGCGCCAGTTGCGCCATCGTCGGTCTCGCCTCGGCCGCCAGCGGATGCTGGCTCCCCGCCGCGATCACCAAGCGATCCTCCGACAACGGCAATTGATACAGGTCGGCAATCTCATAGGGCCGCAGCGCGCCGACGATCATGTCGATCACGCCATCGCGCAACGGCTCCACCAATTCGCGCCAGCTTCCCTCCAGCACCTTGAACGCCGCACGCGGATCGCTCCGCGCCATCCGCGCCATCGCGGCCGGCACCAGATAGGGCCGCGCCAATGGCAGCGCGCCGAACGCGATGACCTCGCTGCCGCTGCCGCTGTCCAGCCCCATATCGGCCAGCGCCGCGACGATCTCCGCCACCGCCAGCCGCGTGCCGCGCGCCAGCCTTTTCCCCGCCGGATTGAGCCACACCGCCCGGCCCCGCCGCTCGACCAGCTTGCCGCCGATCATCTGCTCCAGGTCGCCGACCGCGCGATGCACCGCCGTCTGCGACAAGGTGCTGCCATGCGCCGCCGCCGCGAAGCTACCCGCCTCCGCCAGCGCCAGGAAGGCGCGCAGCTGCGTCATCGTCATCAGCCGTTCGGGATATTGAAACACGCCCGACAGCCCCTTGGCTGCCTGCGACAGATGATCCAGCGCCGCACGCGCGCGTTCTATCACGATCTCACCCATGGGCGTGGGCACCATGCCGCCTGACCGCCGCTCGAAAAACGTGTAGCCGAATTGCCGCTCCAGCTTCGCCAGCCCCTGCGTCAATGCCGGTTGCGACAGGCTCACCACATCGGCCGCGGCGGTGATGCTGCCATGTTCGCGGATCGCCAGCAGCGCGCGCAGGTGGCGCAGATTGAGGTCGAACGGATCGGTCGCCATGCCGCTTACTCTTGTTACCCTGCGCCCGCGCGCTTTTGCGTCGTTGGGCTGCCTCATCTCTAAAGGACAACTGCCCCAAAGGACAGCCGCAGCCCTTCCATAAGCCAGAAAATTTAATGGACTGACCATTATTGTAATGGTAGGACCAATGCTGAACAGCGCGATTATCCGCGCATCAAAGTCGAACCTTAAGGAGGCTGCGCCGTGGACTTTGAACTGCCCGACGACATCAAGGAATTTTGCGACGTCACCCGCGACATCGTGCACGATCTGCTGCCGCATGAAATCGAATTTCAGGCGACCGGAAAAGTGCCGCCGATCGTGCGCAAGACGCTGATCGACAATGGCTATTTCGGCATGGCGCTGCCCGAACAATATGGCGGCCTGGGCCTGGGCGCCCTGGCCCAGGCGGCGGTGCAGATCGAACTCGCCCGCCTTCCTCCCCAATTCTGGACCGAACTGCGCCCGCTCATGGGGCCGGGCGCCAAGAACATCATGTATCATGCCTCGGAAGCCCAGCGCGAAGCGCTGCTGCCCGGCATGTGTTCGGGCGAAATCGGCATCGCCTTTGCCCTGACCGAACCCAATAGCGGTTCCGATCCGGGTTCGATGCGCACCACCGCGACCCGCAACGCCGACGGCTGGGTCATCACCGGCAGCAAGACCTATATTTCGAACGGCAAGAACGCGAAATATGTGATCGTCTATGCCTATACTGACAAGGCCGCGGGGCCGCGCGGCGGCATTTCCGCCTTCCTGATGCCCGCCGACACGCCCGGCTTCGCCGTCACCGGCACGATCGAACTGATGGGGACGGCGACGCCCGGCGTCTATGAACTGACCTTCGACGAATGTCAGGTCGGCCCCGACGCGCTGATCGGCGAACTCGGCCGTGGCTTCCATTATGCGCTCGAAGGACTGAACGAGGGCCGCATGAATGTCGGCGCGACGGCGGTCGGCATGGGCGAATATGCGCTGGAACTGGCGATCGAGGAATCCAAGCAGCGCCCGGCCTTTGGCGGCGTCATCTCCGATTTCCAGGCGATCCGCCACTATATCGCGACGATGGCGACCGACATGCGCGCTGCCCGCCTGATCCTGCTCGACGCCTGCTGGCGTTATGACCAGGGCGAAAAGCGCCGCGAACTCGCCTCCATGGCGAAACTGTTCGCGACCGAAGCAGGCAGCCGCACCGTCGACACGGCGGTCCAGATTTTCGGCGGTTCGGGCTATTGCCGGGGCTTTGCGATCGAACGCCTCTATCGCGATATCCGCATCACCCGCATCTATGAAGGGTCGTCGGAAATCCAGAAGAACACGATCGCGCGCGAACTGCTGCGATAAAGGGCGCGGGCGGGATGCGTGCAGGCATCCCGCCCCCTCATCTTCATGAAATATATTGCGCCGGGACGCTAATTCCCGAACAATCCCGCCATCGTTCCAACGCCCGGCAAGGAGACAGGCGGTGCGCGTGATGGTGCTGGTGAAGGCGACCGAAGACAGCGAGAAAGGCTATCGGCCCTCGCCCGAAACGGACGCGATGATGGCCGCGATGGGCCGCTTCAACGATGAACTGCGCGACGCTGGCATCCTGGTGATGGCCGATGGCCTCACCCCCTCTTCACAAGGCAAGCGCGTCGCCTTCGATGGCGCCGAACGCACCGTCATTAACGGCCCATTCTCCCAACCACGCGAATTGGTCGCGGGTTTCTGGCTGTGGGAGGTCAAGGATATGGACGAGGCGGTCGCCTGGGTGAAGCGCTGCCCCAATCCCATGCCAGGACCGAGCGAGATCGAAATCCGGCCCTTTCACGACCTGGAATAGCGCACCACGCCGTGGCGATTCCTTTTGTTACAGCAGGTCGCCCCGCGCGCGTAGCGCTGCCACCGCGCTCTCGTCCACGCCCAGCTTGGTGAGGATATCCGCACCCTCTTCACCCAGTCGGGCGACATGGTTGCGCGCCTCGACCCGCGATCCGCTCATGCGGAACGGCGGGTTGGGCACCTTGAAGCTGCCGGCCCCGTCGCTGATTTCCGCGAAGGCGCCACGCGACGCCAGTTGCGGATCGTCCAGCAATTCATCGATTTCGCGATAGCGCCCGCACGGCACGCCATGGCGCGAGAGGATCGCCTCGGCCTCCTCCGCGCTGCGCTCGCGCGTCCACGTCTCCGTCAGCGCCAGCAGCGTCGCCCAATTGGCGTTGCGATCGGCATTGGTCAGGAAGCGCGGATCGTCGCGCCATTCGGGATGGCCGACCGCGTCTGTCAATTGCTCGAAATTGCGAGGGGATGTCGGCGCGACCATGATGAAGCCGTCATTGGTCTTGAGCGGGGTGTAGAGCGGCCGCCGGGCGTCGCCGGGGAACTGCGCCTCCTGCGTTTCGAACACCAGCATCCCCACCATCGCCTCCAGCATCGACAGGTCGATATGCTGGCCTGCGCCCGTCTTTTCACGCTGATACAGCGCCGCCTGGATTGCGCCAAAGGCATGGGTGCCGCCCAGCACGTCGGCGATGAAGACGCCGCTGGTCGCCGGCCGGTCAGCCCCGTCCTGATAGCGCAGATTGACCATGTCGAAGCCGCTGGCCGCATGGATCACGGGCGCATAGGCCGGGGACAGCGCCTTCGGCCCGGTCTGGCCATAGCCGGAGATTGAGCAGTAGATGAGACGCGGATTGGCCTCGCGCAGCGCGGCGAAGTCCAGCCCGAACCGCGCCATGACGCCGGGCCGGAAATTTTCCACCAATATGTCGCAGGTCGCAATCAAATCCTTGATGAGGGCGATGATTTCGGGGGATTTAAGGTTGCAGGCGATGCTCTGCTTGCCCGCGTTCAAATTGCCGAAATAGGCGCTGAAGCCATCCCGCTTGGGCGGCCGCGCACGGACCTGGTCGCCCTCCAGCGATTCCACCTTGATGACCTCGGCGCCCAGGTCGGCCAGCATCCGCGTCGCGAACGGCCCGGCCATGACGCTGGTGAAATCCAGCACCCGCACGCCATCCAGGGCGCCAACCGTCGCCGCCTTGCTCTCTTCCGCCATAGCCTCACTCGCCTGTCGAACTAATTATTCAATGGTCCTACCTATTGCATGGCGGTCGTGGGGCGTCAATCGCGTACAACTGTCCAACTCGCTGTTTCAAACGCCCCTGTCAGACGCCCGGTCAGGTGCGAAGGTCAGCCCTTGGCCGCCGCCTTGCTGTTCTTGCGGACATGGCGATGCACCCGCTCCAGATGCTTGCGCATCTCCGCCACCGCAGCCTCGCTGTCCTTCGCCCGCAACTGCCGCACCAGCCGGAATCGGGATTCGATCAATGACTGCTGCAACGTCTCATAATCCGGTCCTTGCACGAATTCATGCAGGATCGCCGAAAGGGAATCGACGAAGATGCCGAAGATGCGGTTCTTGGTCGCCCGCGCCAGCACGGCATAATATTCGACGGCGCATTGGTAACGCGCCTCGACACTCGTTTCCCGCCTCGTCCGCTCGGCGATCGCCTCCAGGTCGGCCAGGTCCGTGTCGGTCGCCCGCTCGCAGGCCAGCCGCACGATGATGTCCTGCAACGCCAGCCGCGCCTCGGTCAGTTCATTCAGCGAGATATCGCCCAGGTGGACATAATCCTGCATCGCCTGTACGATCCGGTCGGGTTCTGCCGTCTGCACGAATGCCCCGCCCTTCGCGCCCTTCACATTGCGGATGATCCCCGCGACCTCCAGGCTACGCAGCGCCTCCCGCAACGCGCTGCGGCTGACCTGGAACTCGACCGCCAACTCGCGCTCGGCTGGCAACTTGTCCCCGGCCTTGAGCGTGCCCGCGGCCAATTGCGCGCGGATCTGCTCGCAGATGATCTCGAACGCCCGCCGCGTCTTGATCGGCGCGAAGCTCGGCTTTGTAGAAAGGGTAGATGCCATGGGGTGCGCTCCGGAACAGACGACAAATCTATAGCCGCCGCGACCAAAGGCGCAATGGCCGGACCGAAAAGACGCGCGCGCCCTTTATCCGATCATCATCAGGCTGGCATTGCCCCCCGCCGCCGTGGTGTTGATGGAGGTTGACTGCTCTTCCAGCAACCAGTCCAGGCAATAGCCATGACCATGATCGTCGGCATGGACCGACACGATCGGGCCGGGCAGATCGGCGACGCACTGGACGGTCGCGGCGACCTTGGCGGCGTCCCCTTCCACCAGCGCGGCGGCATAATGGCCGGTGGCGTCGGTGCTGAAGCAGGCGGCGACGTCGGCGGGCAGGCCGGCCGGGATCGTCATCCCCTGCACCACGCCATGATTGCCGGTCGCCAGCACCGCCGCCATCTGGCGGAACAGCCCCTGCCGCGTCGCCGGGCGCATCAGGATGCGGCCGCGCGGATGCAGGGCGTAGATGTTGCGCTCGCCCACCGGCCCCGGCAGCGCCAATTCGACGCCCAGCGCAGAGGCGTCGCCGGCGCGGCGCGCCTGTGTCGCCGCGTCGCCATCGCCCTGCGCGTCGAGCCAGTCGGCGAAGGCGTGCAGCGGCGAGCGCAAATGGCTGACCCGCGCCGCGAACACCGGCGGCGTCGTGACCAGCCGCCCCAGATAGAGCGGCCCGCCAGCCTTGGGGCCGGTGCCCGACAGGCCGCAACCGCCAAAGGGCTGCACGCCTACGATCGCGCCGATGACGTTGCGGTTCACATAGATATTGCCGACCTTCACCCGCGCCGTGACCCGCGCCACCGTCTCGTCCAGCCGGGTATGCAGGCCAAAGGTCAGGCCGTAGCCGGTGGCGTTGATCTGGTCGACCAGCGCGTCCAGCCGGTCGCGCCGGAACCGCAGCACGTGCAGAACGGGGCCGAAGACTTCGCGGTTGAGATCGGCGATGGACTCGATCTCGATGATCGTCGGCGCGACGAAGGTGCTGTGGGTCGCTTCCGGCGGCAGCGGGCTTTGTTCGACCTTGCGGCCCAGCGCCTGCATCGCGTCGATATGGGCGTTGATGCCGTCACGCGCCTCCGCGCTGATGACCGGGCCGATGTCAACCTTCAGCGCGTCGGTGCGGCCAATCCGCAATTCGGCGAGCGCCCCCTTGAGCATCGTCAGCGTCCGGTCGGCGACGTCTTCCTGCAGGCACAGGATGCGCAGCGCCGAACAGCGCTGGCCCGCGCTGTCGAAGGCGGAGGCGATAACATCGGCCACCACCTGTTCGGCGAGCGCGCTGCTGTCCACAATCATCGCATTCTGGCCGCCGGTCTCTGCAATGAGCGGGATGGGCTTGCCATCTGCGGACAGGCGCGTGGAAAGCTGGCGCTGGATCAGGCGGGCGACCTCGGTCGATCCGGTGAACATGACCGCGGCGGTTTCGGGCGCCGCGACCAGCGCCGCGCCGATGCGGCCGTCGCCGGGCAGCAGTTGCATCGCATCGGCCGGCACGCCCGCTTCATGCAACAGGCGGACGGCCTCGGCCGCGATCAGCGGGGTTTCCTCGGCTGGCTTTGCCAGTACCGGATTGCCCGCGACCAGAGCCGCGGCCACTTGTCCCGTGAAGATGGCGAGCGGGAAGTTCCAAGGACTGATGCAGGTGACCGGACCCAGCGCGGCCTGCGCCGGGCCGAAGGTCGTGCGCGCCTGCGCGGCATAATAGCGCAAAAAGTCGATCGCCTCGCGCACTTCGGCAATGGCGTTGGGCAAAGACTTGCCCGCCTCCCGCACGATCAGGCCCAGCAGGATCGGCATCCGCGCCTGCATCGCATCGGCGGCGCGGTCCAGCACAGCGGCGCGATCGGCGACCGGGCTATCGGACCAGCGCGACGCGGCTGCGCGGATGGCGGCGGCGCGCGCCTCTTTTACCGATGCTTCGGTGACGCGGCCCACCACATCGCGATGATCGGCGGGGTTGAACACCGTGCGCGAGGGGCCAGCCGCATCGTCGGGCGCAGCCGTCCAGCCGAGCGACGCGCTGTGGCGCAGAACATCGCCTAGGCTGGCGAGCGTGGCTTCGTTGCTCAGGTCCAGCCCATCCGAATTGCGGCGGTCGGGATAGAGATCGGCCGGCAATGCGATCTGGTCATGATGATGGCCGGGATGCGCCATCGCGCGCACGACATCGGCCGGATCGGCGATCATTTCCTCGATCGACACTTCAGGATCGGCGATGCGATTGACGAAGCTGCTGTTCGCGCCGTTTTCCAGCAGACGGCGGACGAGATAAGCGAGCAGCGTCTCATGCGTGCCGACCGGCGCATAGATGCGGCAGGGGCGGTCCAGTTTTCCGGCGCCGACCACCTGTTCGTAGAGCGGCTCGCCCATGCCGTGCAGGCACTGAAATTCATATTGGCCGATCGCAAAGTCCGGCCCCGCCAGTTGATAGATGGTGGCCAGCGTCTGCGCATTATGGGTCGCGAATTGGGGGAAGACCGCATCGGGCGCGGCCAGCAGCTTCTGCGCGCAGGCGACATAGGCGACGTCGGTATGGGCCTTGCGGGTATAGACCGGAAAGTCGGGCAGACCATCGACCTGCGCCCGCTTGATCTCCGCATCCCAATAGGCACCCTTGACGAGGCGCACCATGATGCGTCGATCGGCGCGGCGGGCAAGGTCGATGATCCAGTCGATGACGAAGGGGCAGCGCTTGCCATAGCCCTGCACCACAAAGCCCAGCCCGTTCCAGCCGGCCAGGTCCGGGTCGGTCGCCAGGCTTTCGAGCAGGTCGAGCGACAGTTCGAGCCGATCGGCCTCCTCAGCATCGATATTGAGGCCGATATCATAGCCTTTCGACAGCAGCGCCAGTCGCTTAACCGCGGGCAGCAATTCGCCCATTACGCGATCGGCCTGCGCCCGGACATAGCGCGGATGCAGCGCCGACAGCTTTATTGATATGCCCGGCCCGGCATAAATGCCGCGCCCGGCCGATGCCTTGCCGATGGCATGGATCGCCTGTTCATAATCGGCATAATAGCGCTTCGCATCGGCAGCGGTGGTCGCCGCTTCGCCCAGCATGTCATAGCTATAGGCGAAGCCCTTTGACTCCAGTTCCTTGGCGCGCTTCAATGCTTCCTTGATCGTCTCGCCGGTGACGAACTGTTCGCCCATCATCCGCATCGCCAGGTCCACACCGCGGCGGATGACCGGCTCGCCGGCGCGGGCGACAAGGCGGGTCAGCGCTGCGCCCAGCCCGCGATCATCGACGCTGCCGACCAGCTTGCCGGTGACGACCAGGCCCCAGGTGGCGGCATTGACGAACAGCGACTTGTCCCCGCCCAGATGCGAACCCCAGTCGCCATCGGCGATCTTGTCGCGGATCAGCGCGTCGCGGGTGGCGGTGTCGGGAATACGGAGCAGCGCTTCGGCCAGGCACATCAGCGCCACGCCCTCCTGACTGGACAGCGCATATTCCTGCACCAGCCCTTCGACCCCGGTGCCCTTGTGATTGGCGCGCAGCGCGGTGACGAGAGTGCGGGCGGTGTCGGCAATCGCAGCCTTCGTTGCGTCCGGCATGGTTGCCGACGCGATGAGCGGCGCCAGCGCCTCCGCCTCGTCACGGCGATAGGCGGCGGTGATCGCTTCCCGCAGCGGGGTGGGCTGGCGGATGGCGGGTGCGAAGTTGGCGAAGGGCTGATCTGTCATGCAACCAGAATAACCCAGGTCGAATTTTCGTTCCGCCTTATCAACGGCTCTCCACAAGTCGAAGTGACTTATTAAGAGGGCCTTGCTAGGCAGATAAGATGGAGAATATGCCCAAAGCGGTCGATCTGGACGATTTCGACCGGCGGATCATCGCCGCCCTGGTCGAAGACGGGAGGATGACCGTCACCGATCTTGCCGCGCAGGTCGGCCTGTCCAAGACGCCCTGCCAGGTGCGGCTGAAACGCTTGCAGGAAGCGGGCGTCATTCGCGGCTTTCGGGCGATCGTCGATCCGGCGAAATTGGGTATGGACCATATCGCCTTCACCGAAGTGAAGTTGAGCGACACGCGGGAGGCCGCATTGCGCGAATTCAACGCGGCGGTGCGGCGCATCCCGGAGGTCGAGGAATGTCATATGCTGGCGAGCAATTTCGACTATCTCCTTAAAGTGCGCACCGCCGATATCCGCCGTTATCGCATGGTGCTGGGCGAGAAGATCAGCGCCCTGCCCCATGTCGCCAGCACATCCACCTTCGTCGCGATGGAGACGGTGCTGGAGGCGGGGCACAGGCGGGTCAATCGAAAAGGCTGAGCGGGATCGCCTCCCCCATCGCCTTATACCCCTTTGGCGAGAGATGCAGCGCGTCGCCTTCGTCATAGGCGGGCAGCAGGCGGTCGGGATGCGCCGGGTCGCGGGTCACGCGGTCGAAATCGATCACCGCATCGAAATGGCCCGGCGTCCTGATCCAGGCGTTCACCGCCTGCCGATCCGCCTCATTCCGGGCATCGGCATGATAATAGCCATTGCCGACGAAGGGCATCACGGTCGCGCCGATCACCTTGATCCCCTTGGCATGGGCGCGGGCGATGATCTGGCGATAGGCGCCGATGATGCGGGCGACATGCGCCTGGTGCGCCGCCACGCTCACGGGCGCGTCGAGGGTCAGTGTGCCCAGATCGTTGATCCCCTCCAGCAGTATCATATGGGTGACGCCGGGCTGGGCCAGCACATCGCGGTCCAGCCGCGCCAGCGCATTGGGGCCAAGCCCGTCATCGAGCAATCGGTTGCCGCCGATCCCCTGGTTGACGATGGCGATAGGACGGCGCTTCGGGTCGGCTTGCAACCGCTCCGCCAGCCGATCGGTCCAGCGGTCATTGCCGTTGGTCGTCGCCCCCTTCCCGTCGGTGATGGAGTCGCCCAGCGCGACGATCAGTTTCGCCGGCGCGCAGCGTTCGACTTCGAGCGCCGCTAGGTTGAACCAATGGTCGAAATGGTCGGCGCCGGCCATGGCCTTATCGCCCAGATGATCGCCGGGCAAATGCCAGGATGTCGCGCGCGATCCGGGGTGCGACGTCTGTTCAGGATCACCCGCATAGTGGATCGACACCGCGATACTGTCGAGCGCCCTGGTCGGCAGCGGCACGGGGTCGGATAGATAATCCGCGCCCGCCGGGACGATGACATCTGGCTTTCCGTCAAAGCGCAGCGCGATCAGCGTGGCGGGATCGATCGCAGCGGATGATGAATCGCGCGCGCGGGCGATACTGGCGCCAGCCAGCATAAGCGGCCTGGTCCCGGCAAGGTTGGAGATGCGCACGCGAATCCGGTTGCCCGACACGGATGGTCGGACGATCTGGCGCAGCGTCCGGTTCGCCAGCGTGCCGGCGGGCAGTTCTGCGTCGCCGGTAGGGCGGAATTGCGAAGACGCCCAGCCCGCGACCCAATTGGGGGTGCAGGTCTTCGCCTGAGCCGGCGTCGCCAGGAGGGCGAACGGAAAGCATAACAGGAGAGAGAGACGCATCATCGCCTTCCTTGCAAGGTCATGACCGGGTCACGGCCGCGAAGTTCACACCGTCACTGGTTTCGCATTGGCGCGCTTTTGCGCCGGAGATGCGCTGCCAAAGCGGCTGCGACGCGACACGGCCGCAACGCCCGCTTATCGACGACGCTTCCGTCGGATCATCGCGACGCGACGGCGACGCGCCACCTGGGTCACAGCAGCCCGTCCGATGCGTGACGAGGGTGAACGCCCCGGCGGGCGGCGGGCGGTCCAGGATGCGGAGTGGGCGGTGGCGATGCGGCTTCATGGGACAGAAGAGATCAGATAAAATCCAACATTGGAAGCGCCGCCTCTTCACGAAAAAGGGTCGGCGTCGCCACCGACCCTATGAGGTGTCCTTGGGGGAGGATCAGAAATTCGCCCGGATGCCGGCCATGATCGTGCGACCAGGATAATAGACCGAATAGGGCGCATTATCATATTCGAACAGGGTGCGGATCGGCTCATTGGTGATGTTGAGCGCATCAACCGTCAGACGCAGCGCCTTGTTGAAGAAGGGTAGTTGATAGCCCGCCGACATATCGAGCTGACCACGCGCTTCGGACCGGAGCGACGCATTCTGGATGCCGTTTTGCGGACGATTCACCGCAATGGCATCGTCGTTCCAGACATAATTCAGGCTGAGCGACAGGCCGTTATTTTCATAGAAGCCCTGGAGATTATATGAATATTTGGAAACGCCGGTCGCCACCAGACCGGACGAGGAAGACTGGTCCAAATAGGTGCCGTTCGCCGAGAAGCCCAAACCCTTCACCAGGAAGTCGAGCGGCTGAACCCAGGTGACTTCCAGCCCCTTGATCTTGAGATCAGACAGGTTGATGGGGCGGTTGACGGTGATCGGCAGATCGGACACCGGCACCCCCGTCTGGAGCGATCGGTCATTCAACGCATTTTGCTGGGTTGCGATCAGACTGGCGAACGGAATGTTGAGCGAACCGAAGCTGACTTCCTGCGACTGGGTGACGGTGAAGCCGGTGATATTCTTCATGAACATCGACACGCCGACATAGCCGATGCCGCCGGTGTAGATTTCGCCGCCGATGTCATAATTGTCCGACGTGTAGGGCTTGAGATCCGGGTTGCCCGCACTGGCGACCAAAGCCGACGGGTCGGAGAAAGTGATGCCTGGCAGAATCTGACTGGCGTCGGGGCGAGTCATGGTCCGCGAAGCCGAAGCACGCAATTTCACATTATCCATGACGTCATAGGTCAGATTGATCGACGGCAGGAAATTCTCATATGTCGACCGCGATGTGATATCGATGATCTGCGATCCGATCTGGCTGGGTCCGATCACTTCCTGCCGGGTGCGGGCGTAACGCATACCGGTGTTGATATGCAGATCGCGACCCGCGATCGTCGTGACCCCGTTCAGTTCGAAATAAGCGCCCCAAACTTCTTCATCCATGTCGCCGGTCGCGCCGCCGGTGACGGCGCCGCGCGTTTCCGGCGCGTTGTCACGATAGCTGACATAATCGGTCGCCTGCTTGATGGCATCGAAATCGGGCATGATATATCTGGTAAAAGCCGATATTGCCGTTGGCGAGATGGCCGAAATTGGTGGTCGATCCGGGACTGAGATAGCCCGGAATGGCGCTGGTCGGGATTGAGCCGCTATCCCCGGTGCAGCCGGCGCCGCATACGGACAACTGATAGGCCGGGCTGTTGTCATAGGCGCGGATGGTGCGTTGCGCGCGGTCATAGGCCGCGCCGACCTTCACGTTGAACATCGCGTCGCCGTAGCTCAGGTCCAGATGCGCGCCCTTGGTTTCGGTGGTGCGGCGCACCAGCGCGATATTCTGGCGATACCATTCCCACAGGCCGTTATTGGGATCGTTCAGATCGACATTGGTGGTGATCGCGGGGTAATCGCCTTGGCCGGTATTATCATAATAGACATCGACGCCAGACCCTGGCGCAGTCTGGAACGCCCAGGTCGGCTGTTCGCGGAAGAAACGGCTCTTGGACCAGTTGGCCGACAGGTTGACGGTCAGATTGTCCGCCGGCTTCCATTCGACGCTGGGGTTGATGTTCCAGAATTTGGTCGTCTGCTTGAACTGGCTGGCTTCCAGGAAGAAAGAGCTGTTGGCGAAGGTGCCGCTGGTGACAACGCCATTATCGTCCACGGTCAAGTCGATCGGGATCATGCCGCCGGTCGACTGGGCGCTGGTGCCAGGACCGGAATTACGCACCTGCCAGTTCATGATCAGGCGATCATAGTTGCGTTTCGATTTGGCCCACAGGCCATCAAGGGCGAAATGCAGTTCGTCGCTGGGGCGCCATTCGAGCGCGGCCAGCGCGGAGATGCGCGAGCGGTCGCCCTGCGTCAGGGCCTGACGGCCGAGGCGCGGAATGAGCGCGGTGCTGAGTTGGTCACGGGTCAGTCCCGACGTCGCGACCACATCGACCGGCTGGCCAGCGACCAGTCCATGCCCCGCATTGGCAGGAACGACCGACGCCCAGGAAAAATTATTGCCGCCCGGATCGCCAACGCCCAGATTGCCGTCGCTATAGCCCAGCGATTCAAAGCCATCCACGCGCGTCTTGGTCTTCACCCCGGCCACGCCCAGCAGGATGCCGAACGTATCGGTGGTGTGGCTGGCGACGATCGCGCCGCGGGGCGAAATCCTGTCGTTGCTGTCGGTATATTGGCCCTGCGCGACAACCGTGAAATGCGTACCCGGCTTGTCGAAAGGCCGCGCATTACGCAGGTTGACGGTGCCTGCGATGCCGCCTTCCAGCGTGGAGGGCGATGGGCTTTTGGCCAGATCGAGGCGGGTGAACAGTTCGGACGGGAAGAAGTCGAGATCGACTTCGCGGTTGGCGCTGCCGCCGTTGGTGCCGCCGTCCGACGCGACCTGAAGCTGCGACCCGTTGAGCAGGACGCGGGTGAAGCTGGGACCAAGGCCGCGGATCGCGACCTGCGTGCCTTCGCCGTTAATGTCGCGGTTGAGGCGGACGCCCGGCATCCGGTTCAGGGTTTCGGCCAGGTTGGTGGCGGGCAGCTTACCGATATCCTCGGCGAAGATCGAGTCGCCGAAGGCGACGGCGTCCTTCTTGGCGTTGGTAGCGCTCGCCAGCGAAGCGCGGATGCCGGTCACGACGATGTCGGCGACTTCGCTATCCTGCGGCGCGGCAGCGGCGGCGGGATCGGCCTGCGGCGCGGCCGCCTGCGCTATTGCAGCCTGAGCCAGGCTCAGCGATCCGACCGCGGAAGCCGCAAACAGGGCGGTACGAAATATATGGGTGCGTGAAGACATGAACAAACCCCTCTCCTGAGCGCGGCCCCCGAACTTCCGGTGAGCGTAAACTGGTAGCGCTATCACTTTCACTTTAATAAACCTGCCTGCTACTTTGTCAAGACGCTCAAGCAACGCGACTGGTAACGATATAGGCGACTATTCCATCACTCCGCGAAAAGCGGCCAGCGCCGCCAGAGCGCCATTTGTTTCGAGGATGGCGAGCCACGGGTTCAGCGACGTGCGCAGCCTGTCGTCGCGCGCCAGCGCCGGCGGCACAACGGCATCGAACGCAAGAATCGCCGCGACGCGATCGGCCGTGTCCTGTTTGTCGGCTAATGCCGCAGCCATCGTTTCGGCCAGCGGATCGTCCACATGATGGGGTGCGCCACTATCGTCCCGCCCGGCCTGCCAGCGTATCCAGGCCGCGACGGCGAGCGCCAGGGCATCGATCCCATCCCCTGCCTTGAGGCGCGCGGCGATCGGCGCGAGCAGCCGCTGGGGCAGCTTTTGCGATCCGTCCATCGCGATCTGGCGCGTGCGGTGACGCAGCGTCGGATTGTCGAAACGCGCCATTAGGTCGCGGCGATAGGCAGCGACGTCCAGTTCGGGCGGTGGAGACAAAGTCCTCTCCGCCTCGTCCCAAAGCGCCTCCACGAAATGGCGTGCTTCGGGCAGGGCCAGCACTTCATGGACATGGTCGATGCCCGCCAGGCCGCCCAGATAGGCGATGCCGCTATGCGCGCCATTCAGCAGGCGCAGCTTGGCCTCTTCCCAGGGGGCGACTGCCGCGGTCAGTTGCACGCCCGCGCCGAAATTCGGTCGCGGGCCGCAGAAACGATCCTCGATCACCCATTGCAGGAATGGCTCGGTCTTGACCATCGCCTGATCCTCCACGCCCAGGCGCGTGGCGAGCGCGGCGATGTCTTCGGCCGTGGTCGCCGGCACGATGCGGTCGACCATGGTTTCGGGGAAAGCGCCATGCTGCGCGATCCAGTCGGCCAGGGCGGCGTCATGGCGGCGCGCCAGTTCCAGCACTGCGCCCCGCAACCGCGCGCCATTATGCGGCAGATTGTCGCAGCTGATCGCGGTGAAGGGGGACAGTCCGGCCGCACGGCGACGCGCCAGCGCGGCGACCAGATAGCCGGGCGCGGTTTGCGGCGCGTCGAGCGAAACCATGTCGGCGGCCAGTTGCGGATCGGCTTCGATCAGCGCGCCGGTCGCCGGGTCGAGCTTATAGCCCTTCTCGGTGATGGTTAGCGTGACGATATGGGTGTCGGGAGAAGCCAGCGCGGCGAGCAAAGCCTGCGGCTCCTCCGGCGCGACGATGATGCGCTGGACCGCGCCAATCACCCGCGCCCGCTGTGCTGCGCCATCGCGCACCAGCATGGTATAGAGGCCGTCCTGCGGCTGCATCTGATCGCGCACGCCCGGCGACCGCAGCGAGGCGGCGACGATCCCCCAGCGCAAGTCGCCGGCGTTAAGCGCATTGTCGAATATGACCGCCTGGTGCGCGCGATGGAAGGCGCCGATGCCGATATGGACCACGCCGCACTTGACGGCGGCTCGGTCATAGGCGGGGCGGATCACATCGGCGGGCAATTGCGCCAGCGTTTGAGAGGAGAGCCGGCTCACAGCTTGTACGCCGCCTTGACCAGATCATAGGCGAGCGCACGGGCGACTTCGACCGCCTCATCCTCCTCCAGCCGATGTTCGGCGACCAGTTGGGCCAGCCAGGCGCAGTCCATGCGGCGGGCGACGTCATGCCGCGCCGGGATCGAAAGGAAGGCGCGGGTATCGTCGTTGAAACCGACCATGTTGTAGAAACCCGCGGTTTCGGTCGTGCGCTCGCGAAAACGGCGCATCCCTTCCGGGCTGTCATGGAACCACCAGGGCGGCCCCAGCTTGAGCGCGGGGTAGTGGCCCGCCAGCGGGGCGAGTTCGCGGGCATAGACATCCTCGTCCAGGGTGAAGAGGATCAGGGTCAGGCGCGGGTCATTGCCATAAGCGTCGAGCAAGGGCTTCAACGCCTGCACGAATTCGCCCGCGGTCGGGATGTCGCCGCCCTTGTCCTTGCCGAAGCGGGCCAGCACGGCGGCGTTATGGCTGCGATGGACGCCGGGGTGCAATTGCATCACCATGCCGTCCTCGATCGCCATGCGCGCCATTTCAGTCAGCATATGTCCGCGGAACAGTTCTGCTTCTCCGGCCGTGACGGGGCCGGTCGTGACTTTGGCGTAAAGCGCCTCAATCTCTTCGCGCGGCAGGTTGGCGGTGAAGGCGGACGGATGGCCGTGGTCAGTGGAGGTCGCGCCGGCTTCGCGGAAATCGGCGCGGCGCTTTTCGTGGGCGCGGAGATATCCGGCATAGCTGCCTGCATCCTCACCCGCCATGGCGCAGAAGCGCTGGACGTTGGCGATGAAATGCGGGTCGTCGGGGTCCAGCACCGGGTCGGGACGATAGGCGGTGACGACCCGGCCGCCCCAGCCCGACGCCCGGATCGCGCGGTGATGGTCGAGCGGATCGAGCGGCCCTTCGGTGGTTGCGATCACTTCGATATTATAGCGTTCGAACAGGGCGCGCGGGCGGAAGGCGTCGGTCCTCAGCGCGGTATCGATCATGTCGTAATAGTGATCGGCGGTGTCCGCTTCCAACTGCACATCGATGCCGAACGCCTCGACAAAGACCCAGTCCATCCACATCCGCGTGGGCGTGCCCCGGAACAGATAGTAACGCTCGGCAAAGCGCCGCCAGATGGCGCGCGGATCGCTTTCGGTCGCGCTGCCATCGACGGTCGGCACGCCCAGTTCGTCCAGCGTCACACCCTGGCTCATCAACATGCGGAAGGCATAATGATCGGGCACGATCAGCAGTTGGGCGGGATTGGCGAAAGGCGCGTCATAGGCGAACCAGCGCGGATCGGTATGGCCGTGCGGGCTGATGATCGGCAGATCCCTGACCGCCGCATAGAGGCGCCGCGCCATATCGCGGGTGGCGGGATCGGACGGGAACAGGCGGTCGGGGTGCAGGCGTAAGGGCTTCGTCATGCGCGAGTCTCTGGAAGGGGAACAAGCACCGCCTGATAGCGGGGCAGGAGAAGATGGATGACGCCCAGCGCCATCAGATAGGCGCAGGAGGCGACCGCGAAGATCGGGCCGTAACTGCCCACCGTGTCGAGGATGACGCCCGCGAATTTGGCCATCATCATACCCCCGACCGCACCCGAAAGGCCGCCAAGACCGACGACCGATCCCGCCATCCGGCGTGGAAAGACATCACCGGGCAGCGCATAGAGATTAGCGGAAAAGCCCTGATGCCCGGCGCAGGCCAGGCCGATGAGGCCGACCGCCACCCACATGGATGGCGCGCTGGCGGCAAAGGCGATCGGCACGGCGCAGAGCGCGGCGAGCAGCATCGCGCCTTTGCGCGCGCGATTGAGGCTCCATCCCCGCCCCATGAAGCGCGAGGAGGCCCATCCGCCCGCGACCGACCCGACATCGGCCAGCAGATAGACCGCAATCAGCGGCGGGCCAAAGTCCAGCATCTTGATGCCATATTGTTTGTTGAAGAAATCGGGCAGCCAGAAGAGGAAGGTCCACCAGACCGGATCAATCAGGAAGCGCCCCGCCATATAGGCCCAGGTCTGGCGATGGCGGAACAGGGTCGCCCATTTGACCGGGCGCTGGGGTTCTACGGGATCGGTTTCGATCCAGGCCAGTTCTTCGGCCGACAGGCTCTTTTTCTGGCGCGGCGTGCGGTAGAAGCTCAGCCAGACGGCCAGCCAGACCACGGTCAGCAGGCCGGTCAGAATGAACGCCCAGCGCCAGCCCAGCGTCACCGCGATGATCGGCACCACCAGCGGCGTCAGGATCGCCCCGACATTCGACCCGGCGTTGAAGATGCCAATGGCGAGCGCCCGTTCCTTCTTGGGGAACCATTCGTTGGTCGCGGCGATAGCGGCGGGAAATGTCCCCGCTTCCCCGATCGCCAGCGGAATGCGCGCGATCAGCATCCCGGCGGTCGATGTGAAGAAGATATGGGCGACATGGCCCAGCGTCCACAAGGTCACAGCCAGCGCATAGCCAGCCCGCGCGCCGATCCGGTCGATCAGCCGCCCGAACACGACGTAAGAGATGCCGTAGCCCGCCTGGAACCAGATGGCGAGATCGGCATAGCCGCGTTCGCTCCAGCCATAGCGGGCCTGAAGGTCAGGCTTCAATGTCGGCAGGACGAGGCGATCGACATAGGACAGCACGACCGCCGCAAACAACAAGCCGCAGACGATCCAGCGGACTTTGCCTGATGGCTTTGGGCCTGATGGCTTTGGGCCGGATGGCTTGGGGATGGCGTTCATCGGGCTTTCCAACAAGCATTGGTCATCCCCGCGCAGGCGGGGATCCATCTATCGGCACGAAGCAAGGCGCGAGATGGCGCGATGGATTCCCGCCTGCGCGGGAACGACGGAGATGTTTGCGGATGGGTCAAGGGATCACCAGTTGAACATGGTGCCGTCTTCCAGCCGGTTCACCGGCAGGAAGGCGCGATTATATTCATATTGGGCGGCCAGGTCCTCGTCGATATCGACGCCCAGACCCGGCGCTTCACCCGGATGCATGGCTCCATCAGCAAAGGTGTAGGCGTGCGGGAAAACCGCGTCGGTTTCGGGCGTGTGGCGCATATATTCTTGCACGCCGAAATTGGGGACGCTCAGGTCGAAATGCAGCGCGGCGGCCATGCAGACCGGCGACAGGTCGGTCGCGCCGTGGCAACCAGTGCGGACCTGATAAAGGTCGGCCAAGTTCGCGATCTTGCGCAGGTGGCTGATGCCGCCGGCATGAACCACGGTGGCGCGGATATAGTCGATCAGCTGGTTTTCGATCAGCTCGCGGCAGTCGTGGATCGAATTGAAAATCTCGCCCACGGCCAACGGCGTCGTGGTGTGCTGGCGGATCAGCTTGAACGCTTCCTGATTTTCGGCCGGCGTGGCATCTTCCAGCCAGAAAGGACGATATTGCTCCATATCCTTGCCCAGACGGCCCGCTTCAATCGGAGTCAGGCGGTGATGGATGTCATGCAGCAGATGCACGTCCCAGCCCAGTGCTTCGCGCGCCGCCTTGAACAGTTCGGGAACGACGCGCAGATATTTCGACGTGTTCCAGACATTTTCGGTCGGCAGGTCGGCGTCGGCCGGTTCGTAGAAATATTTGTCCTTCGACACGCCATAGGTGGACGCCATGCCCGGCACGCCGCACTGGATGCGGATCGCCTTGTAACCCTGGCGCTGATAGTCGAGCGCGACGGCGACCGTATCCTCGATACTGGCGCCATTGGCATGGCCGTAGACCATCACGCTTTCCCGGCTCGCCCCGCCCAGCAATTGATAGACCGGCAGGCCCGCCAGCTTGCCCTTGATGTCCCAGAGCGCGGTATCGACGGCGGCGATGGCCGACATGGTGACGGGACCGCGCCGCCAATAAGCACCCTTGTAGAGATATTGCCAGATATCCTCGATCCGGTGCGCGTCGCGGCCGATCAGGCAGGGGACGACATGATCCTGCAAGTAACTGGCGACCGACAATTCGCGGCCGTTGAGCGTCGCGTCGCCGAGGCCGTAGACGCCGTCTTCGGTGATGATCTTGAGGGTAACGAAATTGCGACCGGGGGAGGTCACGATGACCTTGGCATCAATGATCTTGGGCATATGCGCAGTCCTGTTCAGATAATTTCGAGCGTGACGGTTTGAAGATTCTGGCTGTCCGGCCCGACCATGATGTCGACGAGGCCGGGTTCGACCACCTCTTCCATCTCCAGATTCCATAAGGCGAAGGCATCAGGGCCGAGGCTCAGGCGCACGGTCCGCGTCTCGCCGGGGGCAAGGGTGATGCGTTCAAAACCCTTGAGTTCCTTGATCGGGCGCGTGACGCTGGCGGTCTGGTCATGGACGTAGAGCTGGACCACTTCGTCCCCTGCCCTGTCGCCCATGTTGCGCACATCGACCTCGACCGTGACAGTTCCACCGACGCCGATGCGTTGAGCAGAAAGTCGTGGTTTTCCAAATGCGAATTGCGTGTAGCTAAGGCCATATCCGAAGGGGAAAAGCGGCGAGATGTCCTCGAACACATAACCGCGCCGGGCGCTGGGCTTGCGGTTGTAGAAGATCGGAATCTGCCCTGCGTCGCGCGCGACGGTGACGGGCAGCTTCGCGCCGGGATTGACGTCCCCGAACAGGATATCGGCCATGGCGGCGCCGCCCTCCTGCCCCGGATACCAGCATTCGAGCAGCGCGTTGGCGCTCTCCACCATGTCCGGATAGCTGGGCGGGCGGCCATTGATGGCGCAGACGATGACGGGCTTGCCGGTCGCCTTGATCGCCGAGAACAGGGCGTTCTGTTCGCCCAGCAGGTCCAGACTGGTGCGATCGCCCAGATGGTTCTTCGCGAAGCCTTCGCGGCTGGTCTGTTCGGTATCGCCGATGGCGAGCAGGATGATATCCGCGCCCTTAGCGACTTCGACCGCCTCTGCGATCAACTGGCGGTTCTTGGCGGGATCGGCCAGATAGACTTCATCGACCGAGCGATCCTCGCTCTGGGTGATGAAGACGCCCTGCGCATGGACGACCTCCGCCTTGCCCTTGAGCTTGGCCTTCACCCCTTCCAGCAAAGACACGTCCTGCCGTGGAATGGAAGAATAGCCGCCCAGCCGCGCGATGGCGGCGTTGGGGCCGATCACCGCGACCCGCCTGTGCGCGCCGGCAGCGAGCGGCAGCGTGCCGTCATTCCTGAGCAGCGCGATCGATTTGTGCGCGGCCTTGAGCGCCAGCGCGCGGGCTTCGGCATTGCCGGTCAGCGCGTCATAATCCTTGCGCGGCCAGGGATTTTCGAACAGGCCCGCGCGGAACTTGAGCGTCAACATGCGCGTGCAGGCGATGTCGACCGCTTCGAGGGGCACCTTGCCCGCGCGGACCTGTTCCACGAGCGTCCGATAGGTCATCCCATCGGGCAGCTCGCAATCGACCCCGGCGCGGAGGGCGGCGCGGGCCGATGCCTCCGGGTCGGGCTGAACATGGTGGATGGTGTCGAGTTCGTGGACCGCGCCATAATCGCTGACCACCGCGCCGTCGAAATGCCATTCGCCGCGCAATATGTCGCCGAGCAGCCATTTGTTCTGGTGGCTGGGGACGCCGTCGATCTCGTTATAGCTGGGCATGACGGCGGCGATGCCGGTGCGCTTGACCACCTGCCGGAAGGGCGGAAAGAAATTCTCGCGCAACTCCCGCTCGCTGATCGGCGCGGGCGCGATATTCTCGCCGCTCTGGGGCTGGCCATGGCCGGTCATATGTTTGAGCGTCGCCATGACCTTGTCCGGGCCGATCTGCTTGCTCTCCCCTTGCAAGCCCAGCACCGCCGCGACACCCATTTCGCCGCACAGATAGGGGTCTTCGCCGAACGTCTCCTCGATCCGGCCCCAGCGCGGGTCGCGGGCGATATCCACCACCGGCGACAGCGCCAGATGGACGCCGCGCGCGCGGACTTCGCGGGCGATGACGGACTGGACGTCGCGCATCAGGTCCCGGTCGAAACTGCCCGCCAGGCCGATCGCCATCGGGAACATGGTCGCGTCGGTGGCCATATAGCCGTGCAGCGATTCCTCATGGAACAGCACCGGGATGCCCAGGCGCGTTTCCTGCGTCGCCCATGTCTGGACGGCGGTGATGAAGGCGACGGTGTCGGCCGGGGTGCGCCAGCGCGCGCCAACGCCGCCCGCCTGCTGCGACCCGTCGGGCGCGCCGCGCCGGTCGGACGGGCGCGTGATCTGGCCGAAGCTGGCGGGATAGGCCTGGCTCGCTTTTGCAGGCGAGAAGGTCAGGTCGTCCATGATGTCGGCCTTGGTCGCCCAGAGCGCGATGATCTGGCCGACCTTCTCCTCCAGCGTCATGCGGCCCAGCAGGTCGCGAACGCGCAGGTCGATCGGGGCGGTGGCGTCCTTGTAGAGCGGACCGCTCTTCCTAGCGGCGACGGCCGGGGCCGCCGCGAAGAAGGAGGTCGAGGCGAGCAGGCCCAGCGCCTGACGTCGGGCGAGACTCATGGCGTCACCGTCAGCGTGGCGGATTGGAGCGCGACCGAACTGTTCCCGGTCATGATCTCGAACTCGCCCGGTTCCACGACGCGCTCCATATGGTCATTCCACATCCACAGACTTTGCGGGCTGATCGTGAAGGTGACCGTGCGGCTTTCGCCCGGCTTCAGGGTGATGCGCTGAAAGCCCTTCAACTCCTTGATCGGGCGCGTGACGGAGCTGACCTTGTCGCGGATATAGAGCTGGACGACCTCATCGCCTTCGCGTGCGCCGCTGTTGCGGACATCGATCGAGACAGTTGTTTTGCCTCCGGTGCCGATCGTCGTCGCGGCCAGACGCGGGGGCGACAGGTCGAACCTCGTGTAGCTGAGGCCGAAGCCGAAGGGGTAGAGCGGGTCGGTCGTATCGAACAGATAGCCGCGCCGCGCCGAGGGCTTGGCATTGTAGAATAGCGGTAATTGCCCGACCGATCGCGGCACGGTGACGGGCAGCTTGCCGCCAGGGTTCACGTCGCCGAACAGGACGTCCGCGACGGCATTGCCGCCCTGCTCGCCCAGATACCAGCCTTCGAGAATGGCGTTGGCCTGTTCGCTGATGGTGACGGTCGAGGCCGGCCGCCCGTTGATGAGGACGACGGTGATCGGCTTGCCCAATGCCTTGAGCGCATCGAACAGTTCCTGCTGCTCACCCACAAGGTCCAGGCTGGGCCGGTCGCCCAGATGGTTGTCGGCCCAGCCCTCGCGGCTCGACTGTTCGGTATCGCCCAGCGTCAGGACGATTCGGTCCACGCCCCTGGCCGCCTCGACCGCTTGCGCGATCAGCTTGCGGTTTTCGGCCGGGTCGGACTTGGTGACGCTGTCTTCCCACCAGTCATCATTCTCGGTGATCTTCACGCCTTGCGCGAAGACGATGTTTGCCTTGCCGCCAACCTTCGCCCTGATGCCGTCGAGGATCGACACGGTGTGCGGCGGCTGGCCATAATAGCCGCCCAGCCGCGCCACCGCGGCGCTCGGCCCGATGACGGCGATCGTGCCTTCAGGCTTGAGCGGCAACATGCCGTCATTCTTGAGCAGGATGATGGAACGCTGCGCCGATTTCAGCGCGAGGGCACGGGCGTCCGCGTTGTTGGTGATCTTTTCCGACGCGGCGGCGTCGGCATAGGGCTGTTCGAACAGGCCGGCGCGGAATTTCAGCTCCAGCATCCGGCGCGTGGCCAGATCGACCTTCGCCTCGTTCACCTTGCCTTCGCGCACCAGCTTGCCCAGCGTCGCGTAAGACAGGCCGTCGGGCAAGTCCGCATCGACGCCCGCATCGAGCGCGCGCATCGCCGCGTCTTCCAGATTGGCGGCGATATGGTGGATGCTCATCAACTGATCGACCGCCGAATAGTCGGACACGACCGCGCCCTTGAAGCCCCATTCCTCGCGCAGCACATTATCCAACAGCCAGCGATTGGCGTGGCTGGGGACGCCATCGATCTCGTTATACGACGCCATGACCGCTTCGATGCCGGTACGCTTGACCACCTGCTCAAAGGGCGGGAAGAAATTTTCGCGCAGTTCGCGTTCGCTGACCGGCGCGGGGCCGACATTGGTGCCGCTTTCGGGCTGGCCATGGCCGGTCAGATGCTTGAGCGTGGCGAACACCTTGCCGGGTCGCAGGTCGCGGCTACGGCCGACGCCTTGCAGCCCCTCGACCGCCGCAACGCCCATTTCGCCGACCAGATAGGGATCTTCGCCATAGGTTTCCTCGATCCGGCCCCAGCGCGGATCGCGGGCGATGTCCACCACCGGCGACAGCACCATCGGCACGCCGCGGACACGGATCTCCCGCGCGATCACGCTGTTCACGTCGCGCAGCATGGCGGTGTCGAAGGAGGAGGCCATGGCGATCGACTGGGGGAAGCTGGTCGCGCCGACGGCGGCATAGCCATGCAGCCCCTCTTCATGGAACAGGATCGGGATGCCCAGCCGCGTCTGCGTCGTCGCCCATTTTTGCAGGGCGTTGACGAGTGCGACCGTCTGGCGCGGATTGCGGCCCGGCGCGACGCGCGGACTGACCGCGCCCTTCGCGTCAGACGGCCGGGTGAAATGGCCGAGGCCATTGGGATATTGCGCCGCGAGCTTCGCAGGATCGAGTTGAAGCTGCGCGTCGAAAATCTTGACCTTGTCGAGCCAGACGGTGGTGATCTGCGCGATCTTTTCGTCCAGCGTCATGCGCGAGAGGAGATCATCGACGCGGGTTTCGATCGGGGCGCCGGCATCCTTGTACACAGCCTTGGTCGATGCCGTCGCGGGCGCCGCATGGACGGGCATCACCGGCAAGGCGACACTCAGCGCCAGCGCCGATGCGGCACACCATATTTTACGGTTACGGATCACGACGCCCCTCTCCATTTTATTCCGCGACAATCTTTCCGCTTGCCGTGGCTGAACTGATAGCGTTACCATTGCTTCGCCAAGAGAGACTTGTCAATGCCCGATCCATGGGCTTTGACAGTCGACGACAAGGGAGAGGATATTCGTGAACGCGCGCCTGTTTTGCCGGATGATCGCCATGGCCGCGACGGCGCTGACGCCCGTGATGGCGCCCGTGGCGCAGGCCGAAGATGGCTATGATCTGTGGCTGCGTTATGCGCCCGCGGATCAGGCCCGCAAGCCCGGATTGGCGGCCCATGCGACCGCTATCGTGACGGCCGGAACCAGTCCGACCCTGACCATCGCGACGCAGGAAGTGCAGCGCGGCATCGCCGGGATGACCGGCGCCATCCCGACCGTGTCGGCGACCATCCAGCAAGGCACGCTTTGGCTGGCGACGCCCGCCTCCGCCCCCGCCCTGCCCATCAAAACGGATGGCCTGGGCAGCGAGGGCTATGCGATTCGCACTACGATGATCGACGGCAAGGCGGTCACACTGATCGCCGCGAACAGCGATATTGGCCTGCTCCACGGCGCCTATCATTGGCTGCGCCTCGCCCAGAGCGGGACAAGTCTCGACAAGCTCGACATCCGCAGCGCACCCAAGATCGGCCTGCGCCTGCTCAATCATTGGGATAATCTCAATGGCACGGTCGAGCGCGGCTATGCCGGCCAGTCGATCTGGGACTGGTGGCGCCTGCCCGACTGGAAGGGGCCGCGCTATACCGACTATGCCCGCGCCAACGCCTCGATCGGCATCAACGGCACCGTCCTCAACAATGTGAATGCGAAGGCGGACAGCCTGACCGCGCCCTATATCGCCAAGGCGGCAGCATTGGCGGATGTCTTCCGTCCCTATGGGATCAAAGTCTATCTGTCGGTCAAATGGACCGCGCCGATGGAACTAGACGGCCTCAAGACCGCCGACCCGCTCGATCCGGCCGTCGCTGCCTGGTGGAAAGCCAAGGCCGACGAAATCTACAAGGCGATTCCCGATTTCGGCGGCTTTCTGGTCAAGGCCAATAGCGAGGGCCAGCCGGGGCCGCAGGATTATCAACGCACCCATGCCGATGGCGCGAACATGCTGGCGGCGGCGGTAAAGGCGCATGGCGGCATCGTGATGTGGCGCGCCTTCGTCTATGCCCATGACAATCCCGACGATCGCGCCAAGCAGGCCTATAGCGACTTCAAGCCGCTGGACGGCAAATTCGCCGACAATGTGATCGTGCAGGTGAAGAATGGCGCGATCGATTTCCAGCCGCGCGAACCCTTCCATCCCTTGTTCGGCGCAATGCCCAAGACCCCGCTCATGATGGAATTCCAGATCACCAAGGAATATCTGGGCCAGTCGACGCACCTCACCTATCTCGGCCCGTTGTTCGAGGAAGTGCTGGACGCCGACACCTATGCGAAGGGCAAGGGGTCGACGGTCGCCAAGGTGATCGACGGGTCGCTGGACGGCCACAAGCTGACGGGCATTGCCGGCGTCGCCAATATCGGCGTCGATCGCGACTGGAGCGGATCGATCTTCAATCAGGCGGACTGGTATGCCTTTGGCCGCCTCGCCTGGGACACCAGCCTGTCGGCGCAGGACATTGCAAAAGAATGGGCGGAGATGACCTTCTCTCCCGACCAGAAGGTCGTGCAGCCAATCGTCAAGATGATGATGGGATCGCGCGAGGCGGCGGTCGATTATATGACGCCGCTGGGCCTGACGCATGTCATGGACACCGGCCATCATTATGGCCCCGGCCCCTGGGTTTCCGATCTGGCCCGGCCCGAATGGAACCCGGTCTATTATCATAAGGCGGATGCGAACGGCATCGGCTTCGACCGGACGAAGACGGGCAGCGACGCGGTCGGCCAATATGCGCCGCCAGTCGCGAAGATGTGGGCTAATGTGAAAACCACGCCGGAGCGCGACCTGCTCTGGTTCCATCATGTGCCGTGGGATTATCGCCTGTCATCGGGCGAGACAGTGTGGGACGGCCTGATCCATCGCTATGACAACGGGGTCCGCTATGTCGCGGATATGCAAACGACTTGGGCGTCGCTCAAACCCTATGTCGATGCCGAGCGGTTTGCGGAGACGCAGGCCTTCCTGACCATTCAGCATCGCGAGGCGCAATGGTGGCGCGACGCCAGCATCGCCTATTTCCAGTCGGTGTCGAAACGCCCCCTGCCCGCCGGATCAGCCGCACCCGCCCATGATTTGCAGTGGTACAAGGCGCTGGAATTCCCCTATGCGCCGGGTCATAACTGATTTTTCGCTTTAATATTGATGGATGATGTCGCACCCATTTCGACAGCGACATCATTCCAACGAAAGCATAACCGCCTTGAGCGATACACGATCATCGCGCCGCCAGCGCAACGCGCCCACGATCAACGATGTCGCCGCCCATGCCGGCGTGTCGCCGATGACCGTGTCGCGCGTCATCAACGGCGAACAGGTCGTGCGGGCGGCCACGCGGGCCAAGGTGGATGCGGCGATCGCTGCGCTCAACTATGCCCCCAGCGCCGCCGCCCGGACGCTGGCGGGCGGCGACGAAACGCGGATCGGCCTGCTCTATTCCAACCCCTCTTCCTCCTATCTCAGCGAATTTCTGGTCGGCAGCCTGGACCAGGCGAGCCGCAGCAGCGTCGACCTGGTCGTGGAGAAATGGGACGAGGAAACATCGATCGCATCGGTCGTCGCCCATCTGCAACGCGGGCGGATCGACGGCGTGATCCTGCCGCCGCCGCTATGCGACCTGGACGAGATGGTGGAGGCGCTGGGGAAGGCCGGCATCCCCGCCGTGGCGGTGGCGACCGGGCGCGCGCCGTCGGCGCTGGCGGCGGTCAGCATCGACGATCGGCAGGCCGCCTATGAAATGACCCGCCACCTGATCGCGCTAGGCCATGGCCGCATCGGCTTCATCAAGGGCAACCCGAACCAGAGCGCCAGCGCCCGCCGGTTCGAGGGCTATGTCGCCGCACTCACCGAAGCGGACCTGCCAGTGCAGGACGAATTGATCGCGCAGGGCTATTTCACCTATCGGTCGGGGCTGGACGCGGCCGAACATATATTGGCGCTGGTCGATCCGCCGACCGCCATCTTCGCCAGCAATGACGACATGGCCGCCGCGACCGTGGCGATCGCGCATCGCAGCGGGCTGGACGTGCCGGGCGACCTGACCGTCTGCGGCTTCGACGATACCTCGCTGGCGACGACGATCTGGCCGGAACTGACCACAATCCGCCAGCCGATCAGCGCGATGGCGCGCGCGGCAGTGGAAGTGCTGGTGCGGCAGTTGAAGGGGCGGCGCAGCGGCGACGCGGAGGCGGCGGAGCATCTGGTGCTGGACCATGCGCTGATCCGCCGGCAATCGGACGCCGCGCCGAGGATGCGCCCGCGATTGGGTGGGCGGTAACACATCATCATCCGTTCGTTTCGAGCGTGTCGAGAAACGATAAGCGCGGCGCTGGCCGCTTCTCGACTTCGCTCGAAGCGAAGGGGTGTTGTTTTAAGCCTCGCCGAACACCCGGCGGAAGATCGTATCGACCTGCTTGAAATGATAATCGAGGTTGAACTTGTCCTCGATCTCCTGAACCGGCAGCGCGGCGGTGACGTCGGCGTCGGCTTTCAGCAGTTCCAGCAGCGATAGCTGGCCGTCCGATTCCCACACCTTCATGGCGTTGCGCTGGACGTAGCGATAGCTGTCCTCGCGGCTGACGCCCGCTTGCGTCAGCGCCAGCAGCACGCGCTGCGAGTGGACTAGGCCACCCATCTTGTCCAAATTCTTCATCATCCGCTCAGGGTAGATGAGCAGCTTGTCGATGACGCCGGTCAGGCGGGCCAGCGCGAAGTCGAGCGTGATGGTGGCGTCGGGACCAAAGAAGCGCTCGACCGACGAATGGCTGATGTCGCGCTCATGCCACAGCGCGACATTTTCCAAAGCGGGCACGACGGCCGCACGCACGACGCGGGCCAGGCCGGTCAGATTTTCGGTCAGCACCGGGTTGCGTTTGTGCGGCATTGCCGACGAACCCTTTTGGCCGGGCGAGAAATATTCCTCGGCCTCCAAGACTTCGGTGCGCTGCAAATGGCGGACCTCGACGGCAAGGCGCTCGATGGACGAGGCGATGACGCCCAGCGTGGCGAAGAACATCGCATGGCGATCGCGCGGGATCACCTGGGTCGATACCGGTTCGATGGCGAGGCCCAGCTTCTCGGCGACATGCTCCTCGACCGCCGGATCGATATTGGCGAAGGTGCCGACCGCGCCGGAAATGGCGCAGGTCGCCACTTCTTCGCGCGCCGCGATCAGGCGGGTCTTGCAGCGGCTGAACTCGGCATAGGCTTCCGCCATTTTCAGGCCGAAGGTGACGGGTTCGGCATGAATGCCGTGGCTGCGGCCGATGGTCGGCGTCAACTTATGTTCAAAGGCGCGGCGCTTGATGACTTCCAGCAGCTTGTCCAGATCTTCGATCAGGATGTCTGACGCGCGGGCCAGTTGCACGGCCAGACAGGTGTCGAGCACGTCGGAGCTGGTCATGCCCTGATGCATGAAGCGCGCTTCGTCGCCCACCTGTTCGGCGACCCAGGTCAGGAAGGCGATGACGTCATGCTTGGTAACGGCCTCGATCGCGTCGATCGCGGCGACGTCGATGGCGGGATTGGTCGCCCACCAGTCCCACAGCGCCTTCGCCGCGGACGGCGGGACGACGCCCAGTTCGCCCAGTTTCTGCGTCGCGTGCGCCTCGATCTCGAACCAGATCTTGAAACGGGCTTCCGGCTCCCAGAGCGCGGTCATTGCGGGGCGAGAATAGCGGGGGACCATGGGCGAATCCTGCGGTTGGAGAGGGAATGTCGCCGCGCGACTAGCAGCGTCGCCCCTTCGGGGCAAATCGGGAAGGGGCGAAGAGCGATCCACAACAGTCAACGCCGTCCAAAATGACGAAGCCCGACGAACCGAGTATATTTTCAAGACGAAAGCATGAACATGAATGGACGTTCAGGAACATTCGCCAGTCGCCATCCATTATTACCACAGCATATCCAGACAGTCGGAAACACAAGTCGCCCCGGCACATTCCAAGGTGACAGGAGATTACCATGATACGCACATTTTTATTCTCGACCGCTCTCGTCATAGCCGCGCCAGCGATGGCGCAGCAGGGCATGGCGCCAGATCAGGGCGCGACTCCGGCCGCCCCGCAATCCGCGACTCCGGCAATGCCTGCCGCGCCGCAGGCGGCGACGCCCGCCGCTCCGGCCAACGCCACCACCACCGTCGCATCGATCGTGGACAGCGAATTTCCCGCCTATGACGCCAATAGTGATGGGCAACTTGACCAGTCGGAATTTTCGCGCTGGATGGTGGCGTTGAAGGATCAGGAGATGAAGGCGACGGGCTCCACCCTGCCGGCCGAGCAAGTCACGGCTTGGGCCAGCGGCGCATTCACGACCGCCGACAAGGACAAGAGCGTTACGATCAGCAAGCCGGAATTGGTGAGTTATCTGAGCGGTGGCGCAGGCTAAAGTCTATCATTCCCCACCCTGTCACGAAGGCGGGGGACATAGAGCCTGAAGGGTCGCGCCCGGAGGCGGCATGGAGCGAAGGCCATGCCGCCTCTTTTTTCGTCTGAATAGGGTGAATGAGCGCACCGCCAGAGCAGCGCGCACTCAGCCTTTTCTGCGGGTATAGAGTAATGCTGCGACGATCGCGGCGGAACCGATACCGACGGCGGCGCCAGCCCAAACGCCCTTGCCAGCCGACTTGATCGCCGCAGTGGCGAGATCGACCTTGTCCTTTTCCTTCGCCTTTTCAGCGGCAGGAACTGTGGACTGTGCGGCGTCTGCGCCGACGGACGGCGCGCTGTCTTCAGGCTTGCTCATGGTCCTTAACGCTATGCCCCAAAGCAGCGGCCACGAAAAGCCGGAACTGCTTCTCTTCGTCGCCTTTTGCATTTTGCGCGCGCCCTCTTGACTTCGGACGCCGATCCATGTTGGTAGCGCTATCAATTACAACCATTCCTTTAGGAGTTGATGATGCCGGGGGACTCCTCCTTGCTTGCCATGACCTTGGCCAATTGCCTACCCGCCGATTGGCGCGCGGGCCTGTTCGTCGGTCGCATTCTGACGGCTGACGGCCCCAGCCCCATATTGGTGCGCGAAGGCATCGCCCATGACATGAGCCGGGTCGCGCCGACCGTGGCGCAACTGCTCGAAAAACTGCCGTTGGCGACCGGTGCTGGCCAACCACTGGGGCCGCTGGACACGCTCGACCTGCCGCTGCTCAGCCCGGTCGACCTGCAATGCGTCAAGGCGTGCGGCGTCACCTTCGCCCTGTCCGCGATCGAGCGGGTGATCGAGGAGCGGGCGCGCGGCGACGCCAGCGCCGCTGCGGACATTCGCAGCCGCCTGGAGGAACGGGTCGGCGGTTCGATCCGCGCCGTTGCGCCCGGTTCGCCCGAAGCCGCCGCGCTCAAGGCCGCGCTGATCGAAGATGGCCTGTGGTCGCAATATCTGGAGGTTGCGATCGGCCCGGATGCCGAGGTCTTCACCAAGGCGCCGGTGCTGTCGACCGTGGGCGCGGGCGCGCAGATCGGCATCCGCTCCGATTCGACCTGGAACAATCCCGAACCCGAAATAGTGCTGATCGCCAATGCCGCTGGGAGCGCTATCGGCGCGACTCTGGGCAATGACGTCAACCTGCGCGATTTCGAAGGACGCTCTGCGCTCCTGCTGGGCAAGGCGAAGGACAATAACGCCTCCTGTTCGCTCGGCCCGCTCATCCGCCTGTTCGACGGCGACTTCACGATCGACGATGTGCGCAATGCCGAAGTCGAGCTGACCATCGACGGTCCCGAAGGCTATAGGCTGGAAGGCGCGAGCAGCATGAACCAGATCAGCCGCGATCCGCTGGAACTGGTGCGCCAGACGCTGAGCGAACATCAATATCCCGACGGTTTCGCGCTGTTCCTGGGCACGCTCTTCGCCCCGGTGCAGGATCGCGACGATCCGGGCCGCGGCTTCACCCACAAGGTCGGCGATGTCGTCGCCATCTCCACCCCGCGGCTGGGCAAGCTGGTCAACACGGTTGTGACGTCGAAGGACGCTGCGCCCTGGACCTATGGCCTGGTGGCGTTGATGACCAATCTCGCTGCGCGCGACCTGTTGAAAGACCCCGCCGCATGAGCGCCATCTACCCCAGTTTGAAGGGCAAGCGGGTCTTCATCAGCGGTGGCGGCAGCGGCATCGGTGCGGGGCTGGTCGAGGCGTTCGTCGGCCAGGGCGCGCATGTCGCCTTCTGCGACATTGCCGTGGCCGAGAGCGAGGCGCTCGTCGCGCGTCTCCAGAACGCCGACGTCGCCCCAATCTTCCACGCTATCGACCTGCGCGACATCGAAGCGGTGCAGGCCATGATCGGCAAGGTGGAAGCGCAGATTGGCGGGATCGACATCCTCATCAACAATGCCGCCAATGACGACCGCCACACGATCGAAGAGGTGACGCCCGCTTATTGGGACGAGCGGATGGCGGTGAACCTGCGCCATTTGTTCTTCGCGGCGCAGGCGGCGGTGCCGGCGATGAAGCGCGCGGGCGGCGGCGTGATCCTGAACTTCGGGTCGATCAGCTGGCACCTCGCCCTGCCCGAACTGACGCTCTACCAGACCGCCAAGGCCGCGATCGAAGGGCTGACGCGCAGCCTGGCGCGTGACCTCGGCCGTGACAATATCCGCGTCAACACCATCATTCCGGGCAATGTGAAGACCCCGCGCCAGGAAAAATGGTACACGCCAGAAGGCGAAGCGGAGATCGTCGCGGCCCAATGCCTGGACGGTCGCATCCTGCCGGCGGATGTCGCCGCGCTGGCGATGTTCCTGGCGTCGGACGATGCGCGCTACTGCACCGGCCATGATTATTTTATCGATGCCGGCTGGCGCTGACATGGCGGACGCTGCCCCCTACAGCGTCCTGTCGGTGGGCGCCACGCTGGGCGAAGGGCCGGTCTGGGTCGCGCGTGACGCGGCTTTGTGGTTCGTGGACATCAAACAGCATCGCATCCATCGCTATGATCCGGCGCTGGACGTCGGGCGCAGTTGGGCCGCGCCGGGCCAGGTCGGCTGGATATTGCCGACCGACGACGGGCTATTCGCCGTGGGTATGCAATCGGGCGTGCATCGCTTCGACCCGTCGGCCGCCAGCTTCACCCTGCTGCACGCCCCGGAAGGCCATCTGCCGGGCAATCGGCAGAATGACGCCTGCGTCGCGCCCGATGGCGCGATTTGGTTCGGGTCTATGGACGATGCGGAGGAAGCGACAAGCGGATATTTCTATCGCGTTCACAAGGGCGTCTGCGTCGAGGCTGGATTGCCCGCAGTATCGATCACCAACGGCCCGGCGCTCTCGCCCGACGGCCGTATCCTGTATCACACCGACACGCTGGGCAAGCGCATCTGGCGCACCGACGTGGGTGTCGACGGCACGGTCGGCAACACGACCCTGTTTACGAAGATCGAGGACGACGCAGGCTATCCCGATGGGCCGACTATCGATGCCGAAGGTTGCCTGTGGACCGGCCTGTTCGGCGGTTGGGCGGTGCGCCGCTACGACCCGGCGGGCACGCTGATGCGCGAAGTGCGCTTCCCCGTCGCCAACATCACCAAGATCGCCTTTGGCGGCGGCGACCTGTCCACCGCCTATGCGACGACGGCGCGCAAGGGGCTGGACATGACAGCGTTGACACAGCAACCCCTGGCGGGCGATCTGTTCGCCTTCGATCCCGGCGTCGCGGGGCTGCCGGGCCATGTCGCAACGATATAAAAAATGGAAGGATGCGTAAGGATGAATGAGGGGAGCGCGGAAAAGGTCAACATGGCCTTTGTCGCCGCAATCGTCGCAGTGGCGACGATCGGCGGATTCATGTTCGGCTATGATTCAGGCGTCATAAACGGCACGCAGAAGGGACTGGAAGCGGCCTTCGACCTGGGAAAACTCGGCATCGGCGTCAATGTCGGCGCGATCCTGGTCGGCTCCTCGATCGGCGCGTTCGGCGCGGGGCGCATGGCCGACATCATCGGCCGGCGCGGCGTGATGATGCTGTCCGCCATCCTGTTCCTGGGCAGCGCGCTGCTGGCGGGCGCGGCCGGTTCCTCGGCCATCTTCATCTTCGCGCGCATCATCGGCGGCCTGGGCGTGGGCGCGGCCAGCGTCATTTCGCCCGTCTACATCTCCGAAGTCACCCCCGCCAATGTGCGCGGGCGCCTGTCGAGCGTGCAGCAGGTGATGATCATATCCGGCCTGACCGGCGCGTTCATCGCGAACTTCGTGCTGGCGCGCTATGCGGGCGGCTCCACCGCGCCGCTGTGGCTGGACTATCCCGCCTGGCGCTGGATGTTCTGGTTGCAGGCGATACCGGCCGCCATCTATTTTCTGGCGCTGCTCGCCATCCCCGAAAGCCCCCGTTACCTGGTCGCGCGTGGGCGCGACGCCGATGCGCTGGCGGTGCTGACCCGGCTGTTCGGGTCGCTGGAGGCCGCGCGCAAGGTCGGCGAGATTCGCGCCAGCCTGTCCGCCGACCATCATCGCCCCAAGCTGTCGGACCTCATCAGCAAGACCACCGGCAAGATCCGCCCGATCGTGTGGACCGGCATTGGCCTCGCCGTCTTCCAGCAACTGGTGGGCATCAACGTCGTCTTTTACTATGGCGCGACTTTGTGGGAAGCGGTCGGCTTTTCCGAAGATAATGCCTTGCAGATCAACATCCTGTCGGGCGTGCTGTCGATCGGCGCGTGCCTGGGCACGATCATGCTGGTCGACAAAATCGGGCGCAAGCCGCTGTTGCTGGTCGGATCGGCCGGCATGGCGGTGACGCTGGCTATCGTCGCCTATGCCTTCTCCACCGCCGTCACCGGCGCGGATGGCGCGGTGTCCCTGCCCGGCCATAACGGCCTGATGGCGCTGATCGCGGCGAACCTCTATGTGGTCTTCTTCAATCTGAGCTGGGGTCCGATCATGTGGGTGTTGCTGGGCGAAATGTTCCCCAATCAAATCCGCGGGTCAGGCCTGGCGGTCGCGGGTTTCGCCCAATGGATCGCCAATGCCGCCATCTCGGTCAGTTTTCCGGCGCTCGCCGTGTCGCCGGGGCTAGTTATGACCTATACCGGCTATGCGCTGTTCGCAGCGATCAGCTTCTTCTTCGTGCGCAAGATGGTGCATGAGACGAAGGGGCGCGAGCTTGAGGATATGGAAGGCTGAACAAGGACGTCATCACCTTGCGGGCGGGAGGGCTGGAAGCGGCCCTCTCCCCCGCTGTCGGCGGATCGCTGCTTTGTCTGACGCTGGACGGTGTGGACCTGCTGCGCCGCGCGCCGGACGGCACCGGCGATCCGCTCGCCATGGCCAGCTTTCCGCTGGTCCCCTACGCCAATCGCATCGCGGAAGGGCGCTTCACCTTCGACGGGCGAAGCTATCAATTGCCGCTCAATTTCGGCGACCATCCGCATAGCATCCATGGCTTTGGCTGGCGGACGGCATGGACAGCGAGCGAGACAGCTGAAACGGCTGCGACACTGGTGCATGACCATGACGGCGGCGCCGGATGGCCCTGGTCCTATCGGGCGCAGCAGCAGGTCGCGGTGACGCCGCTACAACTGTCCATGTCGCTGTCCATCACCAATGTCGGCGACGCCGCGATGCCCGCCGGCCTGGGCTTCCACCCCTATTTTCTGGCGGATGCCGGCACCACGATCCAGTTCGACGCGGACGGCCTTTGGCTCTCCACCCCCGATATGCTGCCCGATCGGCAAGTTCCCGCCGATGCGCTGGGCGACTGGTCGCGCCCCGCCATCGTGCGCGGTGATAGGCTGGTCGACAACGCCTATACCGGCTGGAGCGGCAGCGCGACGATCCGGCGCGGTGAAGGCCTGCGCCTGACGCTCACGGCCACCGGCGCCCAGTGCCTGCATGTCTATCGTCCGCCCGCCAGCGACGATTTCTGTCTGGAGCCGGTCAGCCACATGCCCGACGCGATCAACCGCGGCGGCATGGCGTCCTTGGCTCCCGGCGACACCGCGCGCATCACCATGACCATCGCCATCGACAAAATCGACCAGACGCTTCCGAAATGCGGCGGGATCGCCTAAGCTGCCCCAAAGCAGCAGCGAAGGGTTAAGCCTATGCAATTTTTGCGGACAGCCTTCTGGGTCGTCATCGCCGTGGGACTCGCCTTCTTCTGCATGGCGAACTACGTGCCCGTGACCGTGCGCCTGTGGGGCGACATGGTGATGGAAACCAAGCTGCCCGTATTGTTGATCGGCGCATTCCTGCTGGGGGCGCTGCCCTTCTGGATCATGGCGCGGGCCACCCGCTGGCGTCTGAAGCGCCGGCTCGACAGCACGCAAAAGGCGCTGGTCGTCGCCACCGCCGCCGCCGCGCCGCCACCGCCCCCCATAATACCGGACGCGCCCGTCATGGGCGGCCTGCCCGATCCGCTCGCCCCCACCACTCCAAGCACCACAGGACCAGCATGAGCAGCCCCATCTATGTCGCCATCGACACGCCCGACCTGACCAAGGCGCAGAAGCTGGCCGGACAGGTGAAGCATCATGTCGGCGGGCTGAAACTGGGTCTGGAATTTTTCTGCGCCAACGGCCATCATGGCGTGCATGAGATGATGAAGTTCGGCCTGCCGATCTTCCTCGACCTGAAGCTCCACGACATTCCCAACACGGTGGCGAAGGCGGTGCAGGCGCTGCACCTGCTGGAACCGGCGATCCTGACCGTCCATGCCGCTGGCGGCCGGGCGATGCTGGAAGACGCCAAGGCGGCGGCCGGGGTGAAGACCAAGGTCGTGGCTGTGACCGTGCTGACCAGCCTGGACGATGGCGATCTGCTGGATATCGGTGTGGGCGGAAAGGCGGAGGATCAAGTGCGGCGCTTGGCCGACCTGGCGCAGAACGCAGGGCTGGACGGCATTGTTTGTTCCGGCGAGGAAGTCGCAGCGGTCAAGAAACACTGGTCAGACGGTTTCTTCGTGGTGCCGGGCGTGCGGCCTGCGGGCGGCGCGCTGGGCGACCAGAAGCGCGCTGTAACCCCGCGCGAGGCGCTGGATCGGGGCGCGTCTATCCTGGTGGTGGGACGGCCGATCAGCCTGGCGGAGAACCCGGATATGGCGGCGCGGGAGATTGAAGCGACGTTGTAGGAGGCGCTTTATTCCCCTCCCGCTTGCGGGAGGGCGGGAGGAGATGGCAGGAAACCGCCTCTTATAACAACTTCAGCGCAAACGCCTACCGACCGCCTCGTCCTCATCCCCAACAAAGAAATGCTGGATCACCTCGCGCGTCAGCCGCGCCGGGCGCAGGCTGCTGGCGTCTATGCAGCACCAGCTTGACTTGACCTCCGCCAGGACGTCCTCGCCGCGTTTGATGATGGTTTCGTAGAAGGCGCGGGCGCCCTGCACCTTCTCCAGCAAGACGGTGGCGATGACGTCGTCGTCCAGGAAGGTGGGCTTGCGATAGGTGATCTCATGTTTCAGCGCGACCCACAGATGCTGGGCGACCGCTTCGGCCGGGGCCAGCGCGCGCCAATGGTCCAGCACCGCCGCCTGCACCCATTTCAGGTAGCTGGCATTGTTGACATGACCCATGAAGTCGATGTCGATCGGATCGATGCCGATCGGGAAGCGGTGGGGAATCGCGTTACTCACATGGATGTCAATAGCAGCCCTGCACGCGGACTGATAGGGGGCAACGTCCTATCCCGCGAAAAAGAGGTCGATCCGAAGACCGACCCCTTTTCTACGTCACCGCCGTTCGTCCTGAGTAGCCGCTGAGCCTGTCGAAGCGGCGTATCGAAGGATCGTGGCTGCCCTTCGATACGGGTCTTCGACTTCGCTCAGACCCTACTCAGGGCGAACGGGATCAGGCCATTATCAGAAACGCCAGCCGACGCTGCCGACGACTTGGTGGCGATCGGTGTCGATACCGAATTCTTCGCTGGTCGCGCCATTGGCGAAGTTGATGTGGGCATCCTCATATTTGGAATAGCGATATTCGATCTTGGCGAAGGTGTTGGCGTTAATCGCCCGCTCCACGCCGGCGCCGATGCGCCAGCCGTCCAGCTTGAACGCGGTGTCGGTTTCCTGATTGCTGTCGCCGGCCAGCACGTCCAGCTTGGTGTTGGTGTAGCCGCCCTTCACATAGACCAAAGTGGCCGGGTTGGCCAGGATACCTGCGCGCGCGCCGACATAGAGGTCGCGGCCCTGCTTGACGCGGCCGAAGCCGAACTGGTCGGAAAAGTCGGTGCGGCTGCTCTTGGCGGTGGAGTCGGTATATTCGCCCTCGACGCCCACGACCGCGCTGCCCAAATTCACGTCATAACCCGCGCCGACGCCGTAGAGCAGGCCGTCGATATTCTGATCGTCATTGCCATTGTCATTGTCCACATCGCTGCCGGCCCCGGTGCGATCATAGCCCAGGATCGCTTCGACGCGCGGGCCGGTGAAGGTCGGGCCGACATCCTGCGCGAAAACGGGGGTGGCGACAGTGGCGCCGGCCAGAAGGGTTGCGACCATCAACTTACGCATAACAGATACTCCGTGTGTCATTCTTTCCCCTCTCTCAGGGGGTGAGACGCACAAGCCGGAGCGGCCGAGTTAGTTTCATGAACGGGAGATAAACAGTTGATTATGTGACCTTAATGTCACGAAATCACCTCCATTCGCCGCGCAATCGTGCCGATCGAGCGATGAAACGCCGGAACGATTTTCAACATTCGACCACATTGACGGCCAGGCCGCCGAGCGAGGTTTCCTTGTAGCGGCTGGCCATATCCTCGCCCGTCTGGCGCATGGTTTCGATCACCGCGTCCAGGCTGACGATGTGGCGGCCATCGCCCTGGAGCGCGAGATAGGCCGCGTTGATCGCCTTGACCGCGCCCATCGTATTGCGCTCGATACAGGGGATCTGGACCAGCCCGCCGATCGGATCGCAGGTGAGACCAAGATTATGTTCCATGCCGATTTCGGCGGCGTTCTCGATCTGGCCGTTGGTGCCACCCAGCACCGCGGCAAGCCCGGCCGCCGCCATCGAGCAGGCGACGCCGACCTCCCCCTGGCAGCCCATTTCGGCGGCGGAAATGGAGGCCCGCTTCTTGTAGAGGAAGCCCATGGCCGCGGCGGTCAGCAGGAAGCGGCGCTCACCATCCCGATCGGCCCCCGGCACGAAGCGGCGATAATAATGCAGCACCGCCGGAATCACCCCCGCCGCGCCGTTGGTCGGCGCGGTGACGACCCGGCCGCCCGCCGCATTTTCCTCATTCACCGCCAGCGCGAAAAGGCTGACCCATTCGAAAATCTGCGCCGGCCCCAGCGCATCCTGTTGCAGTCGCAGCCGCTGGTGGATCGCGCGGGCGCGGCGACGGACCTTGAGGCCGCCGGGCAATAACCCCTCCTGCTCCAGGCCACGGTCGATCGAGGCGCTCATGGCGTCGATGACGCTGTCGAGGAAGGCGTCGGTTTCCGCCTGTACGCGCCACGCCCCTTCGTTACGCAGGACCAGGGTCGCGATCGACAGGCCGGTCGCTTCGCCCTGCGCCAGCATTTCCGCGCCGGAGGAGAAGGGATAGGGCTGGACGACATTATGGCCGAGCGGCGCTGCGTCATCGGTCGGGGCGGCGC
Source organism: Sphingobium cupriresistens LL01 (assembly GCF_001046645.1). NCBI lineage: Bacteria > Pseudomonadati > Pseudomonadota > Alphaproteobacteria > Sphingomonadales > Sphingobiaceae > Sphingobium > Sphingobium cupriresistens. Next base: position 1,090,693 of record NZ_KQ130434.1, on the reverse strand, counting down.
CGGGCAGGACAGCGCCGCCGCCGATCGAATAATAGTCGCGCACCAGTGGTTCAACCTGCCCGTCCAGCCAGGCGGTGAAGCGCATCCCGTTACTGTGCGCCTCCAGAAAGTCGCCCATGCGGAACAGCAGGTCGCGGGCTTCCTCGAACGGCACCATATGATCGACGGCGCTGCCCGCGCGAATGCGGCCGTCGGTGCGGATGGCGGCCAGGACGGCGGGAATGGCGTCGGGGTCGACGCCTTCGGGACGGTAGCCCGACAGGCCGAGCAGGATGGCGCTGTCGGTCGCATGGCCCCGGCCGGTCAGGGCGAGCGATCCGAACAGTTCGCACTGCACCCGCTGCGGCTGGGCGGGCAGCGAGTCCATGAACATCAGGGCGGCGCGCATCGGCCCCACCGTATGGGAACTGGACGGGCCGATGCCGATGGTGAACAGGTCCGTCACGCTGATCGCGGTGGCCGCGTCGATCCGGCTTTTGGTCACATCAATAATCCTTGGAAACCCGCACGTTGGCGCTTTCGCGGCCCAGCGTGGAAATGGCGCCCAGCAGCGAGAGCCAGCGCGTGACCTGATATTCGATCCGGGTGGCGCTATAGCCCTGTCCGTCGGTAATGAGTTCGACATAGGTCTTGCGCGTCAGATATTTGCCCGCCGCGATCGACGTGCCCTGCCCCTGGGTCGGGTCGGCGGCGATGATGCGCAGCCGGTCGAGGCCCGCCGCCTTGCGCACCGCATTGATCGGATCCAGCCCGCCATTGCCCTGCAGCGATCCGACGGCGGAGGCAAGTTGCAGCGCTTCGGGCGCGGACAGGTTGGTGATCGAGGTGCCGAACAGGATGCGCGAGAGCAGTTCGTCCTGCGGCAGCGCGGGAACGCTGGTGAAGCTGATGTCGGGCTTCAGGCCGGTGCCGCCGACATGGATAGTGGCGCTGAGGTCGCTGACGTCCGCCTCCGCGCTGATGTCGAGCGTCGGGTTGACGGGGCTCCGGCCGTCAAACTGGATATTGCCCTCGCGCAGTTCGAAGCGGCGTCCGGCAAATTCATAGCCGCCGCGCAGCAGTTGCGCCCGGCCGGCGATGGCCGGATTGGTCACGGTGCCGCCAAGGTCGAGGTCCGCCCGCCATTCGCTGTCGAGGCCGAGGCCGGTGACGGTCAGGCGATTGCGCGCCCGCGCCTTGATGGCGAGCGCCCAGGGGACGTTGGAGCGCGGCCGCTCGATCTCGTCGCCACGGCGGTTGATTTCCACCACCTTGAGTTCGGGGATTTGCGCCACGGCGGCGGCGCGGCCCATGGTGAAGCGGCTCTTGTTGAGCATCAGGTCGCCGCCGATCGTGCCGCCTACCCCATCGGAGCGCAGGGTGATCGGGCCGGTGACGGTCGCGGCGATATCGTCGCGTTCCAGCAAGGCGGCATTGTCGGCTTGCAGCGCCAGGTCCATGCCCACGCCCGCAATGCCGTTGAAGGTGAAGCGGCCGGCGCCATTGACCGTCCCGCCATTTTGCGCTGTCGCGGCGAAGCTGGAAATAACCAGTTGTGCGCCGGAGAAGCGACCGCGCGCCTTGACGTCCTTCAGGCGCATCCCGGTCACCGGGCTGTTGATCGCGGCATTGTCCGTGGCGAAGGTGCCGGTGATGACCGGCTCGCCCAGCGTGCCGCGCATGTCGGCCGACACCCCGACCATGCCGGCAATATCGACGATCTCCACCCCGGTCAGCCGCCAGAGCGTGTCCGCCGTGCCATTGAAGCGCAATTGCGCAAAGAAGGGCGCGCGGTTGAGGCGCGTCGCCAGACCGCCCTCCGTCCCCAGCGGATTGAGCAACGCCTGCGCCTGGCCGATCGTCTTGCCGTCGGCGACGAAGACCATGCGAGTGGCGAGCCGTTCGCCGGTCAGCACGGCATTGACGCCGACATCGACCGGGCGGGAGCTGAGCGAGAGGCCGGAGCGGGAAAGGCCGCGAATGCGCAGCTCCGCCTTGCCGCTGGGCAGGCCGCCGCGCGGCTGGGCGTAGCTCAACGATCCGGTCGCCATGCCGCCCAGGCCCAGATTGTCATAGGCGATGTCGAGCAGGGCCAGAGGCAGTTTCTGCATCCGCGCCTCGATATGCGTCGCTGCGCCGCCCAGTTCGCCCGCCAGTTGCAGCGATCCGCCGGCATAGGCGATGGTCGCGGGCGACAGACGCCAGCCATCTTCGGCGCGCGTGAGCACTGCCGATCGGGTCAGGCGGATCGACCGCTTGTCGATGGTGCCGCCAGCGGTCAGGCGGATGCGGTCGGGCTGGACGTCCGCCTCCCCCTGCAAATCGAACAGGCGGCCGCGCTGGCCCGACAGGCTGCCGCGTATCTTGCCCCTGCCATCGACCAGTTCGGCATTGGCGGCGAAACGGCCGAGCAGCACGCCGCCGACGCGCAAGCCCCGCGCCTGCGCCGTCGCGGTGACGGTGGTGCCGGTGGGGTCGAGCAAGATGGTGCCGTCCAGCGTACCGCGCCGGACCGCTATGATAGTCGGTCCTTCGAAGCTGGCGTCGCTGGCGGTCAGCTTGAGCTGCACCTGCTGGTTTACGCCCACCGGCTTGAAATTGATATAGCCGGTGACCGGTCCCAGGACACTGAGCTGGCCATCCAGGCCGCCGGCAATGGGACGGATATCGCCGCTGGCGGTCACGCCCGACACGGCGAGGCTCGCGACCCGCACCACCGCCTGCCCACCCAGCGGCAACAGGATGACGCCCCGGCCGGTGAAGGCGCCGAGCGTCGATCCGCCATTGACGGTATAGCTATAACCGTTGGCGTCGGGGATAAGCTTCGCCCGCACGTCGCGCAGGCCCAGCGCGTCCATCGGCCGGGCCAGTGTGACGTCGATGGTCGGCTTGTCGATCAAACCGTCCAGCGTCAGCTTCACCGGCCCGTAACGGCCGTGGCGGCCAACGCCCTCCAGATGCAGCGACTGGTCGCGATAGCGCACGCCCTGCCCTGCCAACGTCAGCAGCGGCGATTCCAGTCGCAGGTCGCGCAACCCCAGATCGCCGTTGGGCAGCAGGTCCAGCCCGCTGCGCACAATCGGCAGGCCGCCCCCCAATGTCCGCAGAAATTCATTGTCCAGCCGCCGCACCCGCGCCATCGCATTGCCGGACAGGCCAAAGCCCCCATCAGCGCGCGGGACGGCGCGCAGCTTGGATGTCAGGTCGACGATGCCGAAGTTGGGAATGAAGAGATTGGCGATCTCGCCGTCCAGCCCCGCGTCATAGCGGCCGGTCTTCAAGTCCGCGATCACCACCAGCTTGCCGCGCAGCTTGTCCGATCGCAGCACCATGGGGTTGCTGACGATCTGCTGCCCCTTGATCTGGAACACGCCATCAAGCTGGAAATTGCGCACTATGCCCGCGACCAGATCGCCCTGACCATCGACGCTGCGCGCGCGCAGCCGCAGGGGGATGACTGTAGGGCCATTCCGGGTGACGCGCCCCTTGCCCTCCGCCCGCAGATCGTTGATGATCGCCCGGTCGATGGTCAATTGACGCGCAGTGACCAGATATTCATAGCCCAGCCCCGCAAAGGGACCATCCAGCCGAATCTTTGCTGCAACGTCCCGGCTGCGCACATCCTTGAGCAGCGCTTCGGGCCGGGTCAGTTTCAGGTCGACCCGCATATTGTCGAGCGCGTTGTTGCGCAGGTCGATCGCGCCGTCGGCGGCCAGATCGACCGCCGCGGAGCGGAGCGAGAGGCGGCCGTCGATCACCCGGTCGACCATGGTCCCGCTGGCCCGCACGAACAGGCGCGGCGCGGCGATGCGGCGGAACAGGCCATTGCCCGCGATCGCATTGCCCTCCACCGTGCCGCGCGCCGAATAGGCGCCGCTGCGCGCGGCCAGCACGGCATCGGCGACAGGCGCGCCGTCCAGCGTGGCGGACAAACGGCCGTCCCACTGGCTCCAGCCGCCCTTGCCGCCGATGCGCAGATTGGCGTCCTGCTTCAACCCCGCCATCGCGGCCAATATCCCCGATTTGGGCGCGTTGACGGTCACGTCCAGCTTGAAGCGATCGTCATCCGGGCGGCTGTCGAGCGCGATCGTCAGAGCGTCGCTGCCATCAAGCGTGCGCGCCGCCAGATCGATGATGGCGCGTCCGCCGCGAATATCGGCGTCGCCCGCCATGGTCGCGACCTGCGCGCGGCCGGTGACGGAGGGCGCGATATCCAGCCGGCCAACCGAAAATTCCATCAGCCTGATGTCGAAGCCGGGCAGGATCGGGCCGCGCCGCTGGGTCGGGTTCAACTTGGGCAGTTTGTGCAAAGTCGCGCGCGGGATCACCAGCCGGTCGATGTCGAGCCGGTTGGACAGCCAGGCGAAGGGCCACCAGTCCAGCTCGACCCGTGGAGCCTCCAGAAACTTGCCCTTTGGATCGGACAGGATGAGGTCGCGCAACACCGCCTTGCGATAGATGCTGCCCTCTATCCCGCCGACCTCTATGCGCAGCCCCGACGACGACTTGATCGCCGCGATCCGGGTGGCGAGGAAGCGATGCCCGCCGCCGGTATCGAGCCACAGGAGCGCGCCCGCCACGATCATACCCAGCGCCGCCAGCAGGCCGGCCAGCCAGCGTTGCCAGCGACCGTCCCAGGCGCGGCGCGGGCGCGGAGTGGAAAGCGGGGGAACCGGCGCGACCGGATCGACGGGGGCGTCGTCGGCCATCAGAAGGCCTGGCCCAGCGAGACATAGACCGCGATCTTGGGATCGCCCGACTGCGGGTTGAGCGGGGTGCCGACATCGACGCGGATCGGGCCGAAATTGCTGTAATAGCGCACGCCCATGCCCGCGCCGATCCGCAGGTCGCGGAAGCGCGGCAGGAAGCTGGTCGAAATATTGCCGGCGTCGACGAAGGGCACGACGCCGAAATTGCCGAAGCGGACTCGCGCCTCCAGCGAAAATTCGGCCAGACTCTTGCCGCCGACCGGATCGTCGTCATCGCCATAGCGCGGCCCGATCGCCTGATAGCCATAGCCGCGCACAGACGCGCCGCCACCGGCATAGAAGCGGCGCGACGGCGCGATCTGATCGACGGTCGATCCCAGGATGGTGCCGAAGCGGGTCCGCGCGGCCACGACCAGCTTTTCGCCCACCGGCTGATAGACGCTGCCGTCCAATTGCACCTTGGCATAGCCGAAGGTGGTGTCCTGGAACGACAATTCCGGGCTGATCCGGCCGCCCAGGCGGAAACCCTTGCTGGGGTTAAGCAGGTCGTCGCTGCCATCATAGGTCAGGCTCAAGGGGATCGCGCCGATCAGGAAGGTGCGCCGCGCGCCGCCAGAAAAGGCATCCGCTTCGTCCGACGCGACCAGTTCGGCGCCGACCCGCCACACCCAATTCTTCTGAAACAATATGTTGGTCTGGCGCTCCAGCCCGCCCGCGACGGTGATGGTGCGCGCGTCATAGGCGTCGCGCCGGATATTGCTGACCGAGAGCAGCCCGGTCAGCACATTGTCGCGCCGGTGGAAATTGTTGCGGCGATAGGTGGCGGACGCCGTCTGCTCCTGCGTGCCGAGCACGCCGCGCAGCGTCAACGCGCCTTCGGGCGGAAAGAGGTTGCGATGCTGCCAGCTGACTTCGGCACGATAGCCCTCCCCCGTGCCATAGCCCAGTTCGCCCGCGATTGTGCGCAGCGGCGCCGGACGGACATCGACGGCCAGATCGACATGCGCGCCATCGCCCGTATCGACCGGCTTCAAGCTGACCGAGGAGACGAGGCCGGTAGCGACGATGGCGCGGCGCAGATCCTCGACATCGGACGCTCTATAGGCGTCGCCCGGATCGAAGCGGGCGATTTCCTGCGCGTGATGGGCATCGAACAAACGGGTGTCGTCCATGCGGATCGCGCCGAACCGGCGGAAACCGCCGGGCGCGACGATGATGTCCAGATCGCCCTTGCGCTCCTCATGGTCGATCCGCACTTCGGGTTCGTCCACTCTGGCGAAAGGAAAGCCGCTTTCGGACAATTTGAGCGCCAGCGCATCGCGCCCGGCCAGGATGACGTCGGCATCGACCGGATCGCCGACCTTGGGCGGGAAGGCGGCGCGCAGCCGCGCCTCTTGGCCCGCGGTTTCGGCAAGGCCCGTGACATCGACCGATTCCAGCTGATATTGGGTGCCGGGTATGATGTCGAAGGTGACGGCCAGCCGATCGCTGCCCGGTGGGGGTGCGGCGACGGCGCTGCGGATGCGAGCGGCATAATAGCCCTTCGCGCGCAGCAGCCGGTCGAGCAGTTCGCGATCCTCCTTCATGCGCCGGTTTATCTGGGCCAGGTTGGCGGACTTGCCCTGCCCCAGCCGCAGCGCCGAGAGTTCGTCGAAGCGCAAGGTGAACTGGGCGTCGGCGATCGCATCGATGCCGCTCAACAGCACGGTATAGCGTCGCTCTTCGCCCGCATCGGCGAAGGTGGCGGCGTCATCCGCATCGGCCGGCGCGGTATCGGCGATCATCTGGGCATCCGACGCGGCGGGATTGGCCGGATCGCCGGCCTGCGTGGCGGTATCGACCGGGTCTTCGGGCAATGGCGCGATGGCGTCGGGCTGGCCCATGTCGGGCCAATCGACGCCGATGTCAGGCATCGCATCGAGCGCCTGTTGCGGCGCGACCGCCGCCGGTTCCTGCTGCGCACGCACGGCGGCGGGCGCCGCCAGCAGCAGCGGCGCGAGAAGGAGCCGGGCGGCATACGGGCGGCCTGAAGAGCGGCGTCGTATCCGCAAACCATCGGTCATGGCGCCGGTCTAGACCAAGTGCGGGCGCAAACGCCAGCCCCAGAAGACGCCGACCGCCGCCAATTACAGGCCAATCGTCAGAAAGCGGTGTTCAACCGGTCCATCAGCGCGCGCGCCGGGCTGATTCCGACCGTCGCGGCGGCGGTGGTCATTGCGTCCAGCCGGTCCTGAAGCCGGGCGACGCGGTCGTAGAGTTCCTGGCTCGCATCGATCAGCGCGCGGGCGGCGAAGGGGAAAGCGCCGGCCAGATCGGCGTCGGTGTGCGATGCCCGACCCAGCCGATATTTCTCGTCCGACAGATCGATCTGCTCGATCTCGCCCCGCTGCCACGCCCGCTGACTGAGCAGCCAGGCGATGATGTGCATCAGACGGGTCGTGACTTTCAAGGATTCGCAAGCGAAGGCGACCCGGCGCAGGGGATCGTCCACCCCGTCGTCGAGCGAAGCGCTGCCGTCGAAATAGGCGCGCGCCTCGTCCGCCATGATCATGGCTTCCAGATAGAGTCCGTCGACCAGCCGGCGGTGCAGGCCAGGATCAAGAAGGGCGGCGCGTTGCATCGGATTGAGCTGCCATATTTTTGCAACCTTGTCAGGCCTGTTGCGCCGGTCCGGGCAGACTTTGTCCCATTTGGGATCGGTTAGCGGACCATTAACCGAAAATGCCGCTTCGACGGCGGGGCAATCAGGCGATGATGTCGGGGACCAGCGCATCCTCCAATATCGCGATCTCGTCGCGCAGGCGCAATTTGCGTTTCTTCAGGCGGGCGACCTGCATCTGGTCGCCGCCGCCGGCCGTGACCAGCGCGGCGATCGCGCTGTCGAGATCTCGATGCTCGACCCGCAGCAATTCCAGTCGGCGCATGATGTCTTCCCGGCTCACCGCGCCTGTGCCTCCACTTCGCTCGTCTCAAACAGCGCTTGATAACGCGCCGTGACGATGCGGACCATCGCAAATTTTCACGCAGCCCGCCGCAAAGCCCGAATCGAGGCGAGACAAGCCATCCGAATCATGATTTATTTGGTGATCCATCGCCCTCGTAAGGAGAATGTCATGGAAAATAGCCACATTTCAGCTCTTTCAGCCAAGCACGCCGGCCTTGAAGCCCGAATCAAGGCGGAATCGAGTCGGCCCATGCCCGACGCCATATTGGTGGCCTCGCTCAAGAAGCAGAAATTGCGGCTGAAGGAGGAGTTGGCGGCCCAGCACTGATCGCTGGCGCAACACTCTGGGAGGAGGTCAGGGCGCGGCGGCGAAAGACCGCCCGTCCGACCGCCTCGACCGCTCTAACTTAGGGAAATGGAATCATAAATGCCCCAGAGCCGGCAGGTTCGCGGGGCATTTTAGCATATGGCAAGATGGGAAAGGATCAGCGGCGTTTTACGCCGTGCTGCGTGGTGCGCAGATAATCGGGCATCAGAGTCTGCTGCGTGGCGGCGCCAACGGGCTTGCGCGCCAGTTGGGGATCGATCGGGTCGTCAAAGGCCAGGCCGATCTTGTCATCGCGCGACCAGGCCACCATGCCGGTCACCTTGCCGATGCCGCGCAGATCGCAGATAATCTTGATGCCCGCAGGCACAGCCCGTTCGCAATCGGCCATCAGTCCGGTCGCCGACAGATTACGCACGCGCGCCTTGCCCAGCTGGGCGCCTTCGGGCGTGCTGAGCGTGGTCAGCAGGAACAGGCTGTCGCGAGGCGCGGCGCGCGCCGGTCCCCGGTCCGAAATATCCTGTTCGTCGTTCATGCAAAAACCCACGGTTGGAAAGCGGTGAAGGCCGCCATCCTAACCGCGCGGTGATGGAAAAAGCGTTAATCGTCGCGGGAGATTTTTTCCTGCCGCTCGTGGCGCTCCTGCGCCTCCACCGTCATCGTCGCGATCGGGCGCGCCTCCAGCCGACCCAGCGAGATGGGTTCGCCGGTGACTTCGCAATAGCCATATTCGCCGTCGTCGATCCGGCGCAGAGCGGCGTCGATCTTGGAAATCAGCTTGCGCTGCCGGTCGCGGGTGCGCAGTTCGATCGACCAGTCGGTTTCGCTCGATGCACGGTCGTTCAGGTCGGGTTCGCGCAACGGCTCGTTCTGCAATACGGCCAGCGTCCCTTCCGCTTCGGCCAATATCTGCTTCTTCCAATCCCACAGGCGCTGCCGGAAATATTCCAGCTGCAACGGGTTCATAAATTCTTCGTCGGACGACGGCCGGTAATCGGCAGGAAGCGCTACAGTCGATTTGGGCGGCTTATCGCCGTCTTTATCGGAATTCAGGACCGATGCCATCTGGCTCTCCGACTCGTAAGGCCCCGGCGCTTGATGTTCCGGGCGCCCAAACTTTGATTGTGCCCGCCTCATAGCCATGGCCGCGGACCGACACAAGCGGGCAATCTCCGGCTCGCCGCTTGTCCCGGCCCATTTTTCATACGCATGACGGCGCTTGTCATCGAGTCGCTGGAAAAGGACGAAGGGCCTTGCATCGCCTGCGCTCGTTCAACCCTGCCCCGCCGGTCGTTTCATAGTGGGACGTTAACCATTTCCTTTCAGTCAATGGCAGCTTTCCCCTCGACTTAGAGATGATATTGAGGGTTAACGGGATTGCAGTTAACCCTTTCTTTTGCGTTCATGCGCATAGGAAGTTCCCGTCAGCCCATCGCTGGAAATCCAGAGAGAGGCGCGGGGGTAACAAGAGAAGAGTGGATCCTATGTCGGTACGGATGGCTTTGGCGAAATTATGCGCCTGCACTTGCGGCGGGGCGATCATTGGCGGCGGCGCCGTCCATGTCGCCGAAAACGCCCGGCCGGCGGTGGTTCACAGCAGCAAGAGCATGAAGGCCGCGCCCAAGAAGCGCCTGGCCGTCCGCACGGTGCAACGCAAGATCGTCAAGACCGTGCAGGTCACCAAGCCGCAGACGGTGACGGTGGTGACGCAGGCCGCGCCCATTCCGCTGCCCGCGCCGATGCCACGCGCAGAAATGCCGATGATGTCGGGCGGTGGCGGCGCCGTGCCGATCGTGATGGGCGGTGGCGGCGGCTTTGGCGGCGGCGGGTTCATCGGCGGTTTCTTCGGCGGCGGTGGCGGCGGCAGCGGCGGTGGATCGGTCGTGATCTCCTCGACCAGCAGCTCGACCGGCGGCATCAGCAGCTCGACCAGTTCGACCACGGGCGGCGTCTCGACCTCAACCGGCGGCGTGTCCACATCGACCGGCGGCGTTTCGACGTCGAGCGGGAATGTGTCGACCTCTTCCGGCAATGTGTCGACGTCGTCGGGCAATGTCAGCAGCAGCTCGTCTTCTTCGTCCAGCTCCAGTTCCAGTTCCTCCTCCTCGTCCAGTTCGTCGTCGAGCAGTTCGGGCGGTTCGAGCGGCGGCAAGCCACCCAAGCCGGGTCACCCCGGTTCGAGCGGCGGCAGTTCGGGCAGCAGCGGCTCCAGCGGCAGTTCGGGGTCCAGCGGCAGCTCCGGGTCCAGCGGCGGGTCCGGTTCGTCCTCCTCGTCCAGTTCGTCGTCCAGCAGTTCTTCCTCGTCGGGCGGCTCGTCCAGCTTCGGCAGCACGGGCAGCACCGGATCGAGCGGCAGTTCCGGTTCCAGCGGGTCGAGCGGCAGCTCTTCCTCTTCGTCCAGCAGTTCGTCATCCAGCAGTTCGAGCGGGGGTTCGAGCAGCACCGGGGGCACCGATGTTCCGGCTCCGCCCATGGTGCTCCTGTTTGGCGCGGCGGCCGTGGCGCTTGTCGCCCGCCGCCGTTTCGCCGAACGCAAGGCGAAGGCCGCCGCTTAATTGCAGCGCCCGCCACAAAAAGGGGCGGCCCCGGCATCGGGCGCCGCCCCTTTTTGTCGTGCCAAGCCGGACGGGTCAGGCCGCTGCGATAATTTTCTCGATCTCCAACACCGGATGATTGGTCAGATCCTTAGCGATCTCACCGACCAGGCGGCTCTGCACTTCCTTATGATAATGTTTGCGCATCTCGCCCAGTGCGGTGGGCGGGGCGACGATGATCAGCTTCTCGTAATCCTGCGCAAAGGCCCGACGCTTGAGCAGGTCGGTCGCTTCGGTGGCGAAGCGCGCTTCTTCCAGATCATGAAAGTTGACCTGCTCCATCGAACTCTGACGCCCGCCCATGGGGGACGAAGACCGACCCGCGGCGTCCGAAGCCTGATCGCGATTGGCGGGGTTATCCTGCACCTTGACCTCTTCCGCCTCCAGTTGGGGAAAGGCGTCATCGCCCTTGTTGCGGAAGAAAAGCAGCTTGCGGCCGTCCGCCACCAGCACCATCGCGTCATGTTCGATCTGCATCGCTTCGTCCTTTTCTTTTTGATTGATGCAGGACTAACGAGCCAGCGGCGCATAGGGTTGCGCGGCCCGTCGCGCAGCGGCATAGGACTGCCCCATGCATGATATCCGCTTCATCCGCGAAACCCCCGCCGCCTTCGACGCTGGCCTTGCCCGGCGCGGTCTGGCCCCGCTCTCCGCCGAGATATTGGCGCTGGATGAGCAGAGCCGGTCGATCAAGACGCAATTGCAGCAGGGCCAGGCCCGCCGCAACGAGGCGAGCAAGGCGATCGGGCAGGCGATGGCCGCCAGGGATATGGCCAAGGCCGATGCGTTGAAGGCGGAAGTCGCGGCGCTGAAAGAAGGCGCGCCCGCGCTGGAAGCCCAGGACAAGGCGGTCGGCGACGCGCTGACCGCGATGCTGGCCGCCATCCCCAACCTGCCCGCCGACGATGTGCCGCAGGGCGCGGACGAGGCGGATAATGTGGAGGTCAGCCGCTGGGGCACGCCGCGCGATTTCGACTTTCCGCCGCAGGACCATGCCGATTTCGGGCCGGCGCTGGGGCTGGATTTCGAGGGCGGCGCGAAGCTGTCGGGCGCGCGTTTCACGGCGCTGCGCGGGCAGATGGCGCGGCTGCATCGGGCGCTGGCGCAATATATGCTGGATACCCAGACGGGCGCCAACGGCTATGAGGAGGTCAACCCGCCGCTGTTGGTGCGGGATGAGGCGCTGTTCGGGACGGGGCAGTTGCCCAAGTTCGCCGAGGATCTGTTTCGCACGACCGACGGCCGCTGGCTGATCCCGACCGCCGAAGTCTCGCTGACCAATCTGGTTGCCGACCACATTGTGCCGACCGACAGCCTGCCGATCCGGCTGACCGCGCTGACCCCGTGCTTCCGGTCCGAAGCCGGTTCGGCGGGGCGCGATACGCGCGGCTTCATCCGCCAGCATCAGTTCGAGAAGGTCGAACTGGTCGCGATCGCCAAGCCCGAACAGTCCGAGGTCGAGCATGAGCGCATGTGCGCGGCGGCGGAGGGGATTTTGCAGGCGCTGGACCTGCCCTATCGCAAGATGCTGCTGTGCATCGGCGACATGGGCTTTGGCGCGCGCAAGACATGGGATTTGGAGGTGTGGCTGCCCAGCCAGGCCACCTATCGCGAGATCAGTTCCGTTTCGAACTGTGGCGATTTCCAGGCGCGGCGGATGAATGCGCGCTACAAGCCAGAGGGCGAGAAGCAGACCCGCTTCCTCCACACGCTCAACGGGTCGGGACTGGCGGTGGGGCGGACGCTGGTCGCGGTGCTGGAAAATTACCAGCAGGCCGATGGCAGCGTCACCGTGCCGGACGTGCTGGCGCCCTATATGGGCGGGATCACGAAGCTGGAGCCGCGCTGAACCCTGCCCCGTTCGGTTCTCGACAGGCGCGAACCGAACGGGCATTTGAGACAGGGAGTGCGACAGTTGCACGCGATTGCGCTATTTTTTTAGTTAGCTAACTAACTGAATCACGCTCCGCCTCGCTGCGGACTGAAAATGCTGGAAACCATGGCAGGATCAGATACACACGGCGCGATGCAGCGCCCGTTTCTTCTGATCCTGCCGCTCGGCACGCTCCTGCTGGCCGCCTGTATTCCCTATCAGGCCGAACGCGCCGATCCGGCGCCCACGCCGCCGCCGCAGATGGATGCCGACGCATCGACCGTCGAACTGGCGGAAAAGCAGCCGGTCTGGACCGCGCAGCAGGTGGTGGCGAACGCCCGCACCGTGGCCAGCGCCACCTATGTCGTGCAGCCCGGCGATACGCTGCGCGGGGTCGGCAATCGCACCGGCGCAGGGTCGGAGGCGATCGCGCGCCACAATGGCCTGACCGCGCCCTATGCGATCCGGGCGGGGCAGAAGCTCCAAATCCCCGGCGGCCGTTATCATCTGGTGGCGGAGGGGGAGACGGGCATCGCCATCGCATCGGCCTATGGCGTCGCGTGGAGCAGGATCGTCGCGGTCAATGACCTGAGCGAACCCTATATGCTGCGGCGGGGCCAGCGGCTTTTGCTGCCCGGCGACGCGCCCGCCCGCGCGCCGGGCATCGAGCAGCGCGCCGCCGCCTTCCGCATCGATATCGACGATGTGCTGACCGGCGGCCAGCCCGCCGCGGCCGACAATGCGGCGGTCGCCGTCGCATCCAGCGCGCCACGCCCCCTGCCCTCCAACGTGCCGATCGCCCAGCCCACGCGCTTCGCCGGCAGCTTCGCCTGGCCGGTCAAGGGCGTGATCCTGTCGCGTTTCGGCCCCGGTGAAAGCGGCGCGAAGAACAACGGCATCGATATCGCCGCGCCCGCCGGCACGCCGATCCGTGCGACCGCGGACGGCGTCGTCGCCTATGCCGGGGACAAGGTGGCGGTGTTCGGCGGCCTGGTCCTCATCAACCATGGCGGCAGTTGGGTCAGCGCCTATGGCCATGCCGCCCGTGTCGATGTGGTGCGCGGGCAGAAGGTGACCAGGGGTCAGGTGATCGGCCTGGTCGGCGACACCGGTTACGCCAGCAAGCCCAAGCTGCATTTCGAATTGCGCAAGGACCGGGCGCCGGTGAACCCGATCGGTCAGTTGCCGCCGGCATGAGGATCAACGAAGCCCGCCCCGCGCTTGGCGCCGCTGGCTTTCTGCGGCGACGATCGTCTATGCCGATGTGGGCGGACCTGGTGTGGCGCGTCGCGCTGGTGTTCGGGCTGATCGCGCTGGTGCTGTTGCTGCACTGGGTCGGGCGCGATGGGCTGAAGGACAATCTCGACAACGATATCAGCTTCGTCGATGTCCTTTACTTCACCACGGTCACGGTGACGACGGTCGGCTATGGCGATATCGTCCCGGTGACGCCGGAAGCACGGCTGTTCGAAGCGCTGCTCGTCACCCCCATCCGATTGTTCGTCTGGCTGATCTTCCTCGGCACGGCCTATAACCTCTTCCTCCGCAACATCCTCTACAGGTGGCGCATGGCGCGTATTCAGGCTGATCTGCACAATCACATCATCGTCACCGGTTTCGGCACCAGCGGGCAGGAAGCGGTGCATGAACTTCTCGCCCGCGGCACCGACCCGCGCGAGATCGTCGTCATCGACGGCAGCGAAAAGGCGCTGGAACTGGCCGAAGCGCAGGGATGCAATGTGCTGTGCGGCGATTCGACACGCGACCGCACGCTCAAGGATGTTGCGATCCACCGCGCCCGCAGCATGATCGTGTCGGCGGGGCGCGACGATACCTCGATCCTCATCACGCTCACCGCCCGCCACCTGGCGCCGCGCCTGCCGATCAGCATCGTCGTGCGCAACGAAGATAATGAGTTGCCCGCGCGGCAGGCCGGGGCGACCACGGTCATCAACCCGGTCAGTTTTGCCGGACTGCTGCTGGCCGGCAGCACCAGCGGCCGGCATATCGCCGATTATATGGCGGATCTGGCCGCATCGGGCGGGCGGGTGAAGCTGAACGAGCGAACCGTGCTGCCCGAAGAGGTGGGCGGGCCATTGTCGGCGATCGGCACCGGCCTTGGCCTGCGCATCTATCGCGGCGACCGCCCGATCGGCTTTTGGGAGGAGGAGGCCAAGCGGCTCCAGAGCGGCGACGTCATCATCGAGATCACCGAAGGGAATGGCCTCCCCGAACCTGCGGACGGCGACTGATTCCGGGGACGCTATGGCGGCGCGTGACATTTGGCGCGTAAATCCCTATGTGCGCGACCATCATGGCAACCAAATTTCCTGACGCGCCGAAGATCGGCATGGTTTCGCTCGGCTGTCCCAAGAACCTGGTCGATTCCGAGCGCATCCTGACGAAGCTGCGTTCCGACGGCTATCAGATGTCGCCCGACTATGCCGGCGCCGACGTCGTGCTGGTCAACACCTGCGGCTTCCTGGATTCCGCCAAGGAGGAATCGCTGGAGGCGATCGGCGAGGCGATGGCCGAAAATGGCCGTGTGATCGTGACCGGCTGCATGGGCGACGAGGCGGATGTCATCCGTGCGAAATTCCCGCAGGTGCTGGCCGTTACCGGCGCGCATCAATATGAGCAGGTGGTCAATGCGGTGCATGATGCGTCGCCGCCCATCCCCAACGCTTTTGTCGATCTGGTGCCCGAAGGCGGGCTGAAACTGACGCCGCGCCACTACAGCTATCTGAAGATTTCGGAGGGCTGCAACCATCGCTGCTCCTTCTGCATCATCCCCTCGATCCGCGGCGACCTGGTGTCGCGCCGGATCGACGCGGTGCTGCGCGAAGCCGAAAAGCTGGTGCAGGCGGGCACGAAGGAATTGCTGGTCATCAGCCAGGATACGTCGGCCTATGGCGTCGATACGCGGCACGATCCCCGCCTGTGGAAGGGGCGCGAGGTGCGCGCGCACATGACCGACCTGGCCCGCGAACTGGGGCAGTTGCGCACGGCGGATGACGTCGCGCCCTGGGTGCGGCTGCACTATGTCTATCCCTATCCCCATGTCGATCATGTCATTCCGCTGATGGCCGACGGGCTGCTGACGCCCTATCTCGACATCCCGTTCCAGCACGCCGCGCCGTCGGTACTGAAAGCCATGAAGCGCCCGGCCAACGAAGCCAAGGTGCTGGATCGCATCCATAAATGGCGGGCGATCTGCCCCGACATCACGATCCGGTCGACCTTCGTCGTGGGTTTCCCCGGCGAAACGGAGGCCGATTTCCAATATCTGCTCGACTGGCTGGACGAGGCGCAGCTCGATCGCGTCGGCGCCTTCCGCTTCGAGCCGGTCGAGGGCGCGCCGGCGAACGCCCTGCCGGGCGCCTTGCCCGAAGAGGTCAAGGAAGAGCGTTACCAGCGGATCATGGAGAAAACCGCCGCGATCAGCGCCGCCAAGTTGCAGGCGAAGATCGGCCGGGTGCTGCCCGTCATCATCGACGAAGTGGGCGAGCCGGACGAGGAAGATGGCAGCGTCGGCGCGACTGCGCGCAGCCAGGCGGATGCGCCGGAAATCGACGGCAATGTCTTCCTGCGCGATGTCGGCGAAGGGCGGAGGGCAGGCGATATATTCGACGTCGTGATCGAGGATGCCGACGAGCATGACCTTTATGGGGCACCTGTTCAGGACTGAAACGCGATAAGTCAGGGTCGTACATTACGACATGCGTTCCCGCGAGGGCGGAACCCAGTTCAGACGGCGGGACTGTGTTCCCGCCTTCGCGGGAACACAGTCACTTTGCGCCACAGGTTACCGGGCCACGAACCCATCCTGATATTCGGTCTTGATCGCCTTGCGCATCGCCGCATCGACCGGCAGCGGCACGTCATAGCTGCCTTCCGCATAGGGTCCGGCGCTGTAGGGACCAACGATCACGGTCATGCTGTCGATCAGCTTGCCGTCCTTCGACGTCGGCACCAAAACCTGTTCCATCGGGTCGATGCATTTGGTGAATTCATCGTCGCCGCGCACCACCGGCGCGCCACGCTTTTCCGCGCGCTGCTTGTCGAGCGCCGCGCAGAAGGGTTCTTGGATCACCGCTGCGAAGGCGGCGGGCGACGTCATCATCGCCTTGACGCTCGTCTCGCGCTTGCGCGCCTTGTCCCACAGCAGCGCCTCAAAGCCAGTCATGCCATGCGCGCCGCCGGTATAGACATAGGTTTCCGACTGGAGCGCCAGAAAGCGCGGCGTGTCCGCAGCGACGCGCCATTGGGTTTCCAGGCTGTGGGGCCGGAACGGAAAGCCCAATTCCTTGGCGGCGGCGCTGTCTTCCTTCGCCATGGACAGCGCATCCGCCTTGGATGCAGCCCTGTCCTTTGCGAACTTCTCCACTAGGACGGGCACCGCCGCGGCCTGCGCCGGATAGGCATAGGAAAATTCGAGGAAAGGATTTTTGTCCTTCTCGGCAAAGGGCTTGGCCGGCGGCGTCGGCGCTTCGACGCCGACCATCTTTCCCACATAGCGGGAGGCGGCCGCATTGGCCGCCGCGTCGCCGCCGCCATTATCCTGCGAAGGCGTGCAGGCGGCGGCCAACAGGGCCGCCGCCGGGACCAGTCCCCTGACCCCAATCACGCCTGCTCGCATCAATGCGCCTTCGCTGCGCGGCAGCGTTCGCCGACCGCCTTGCGCGCGTAATCGCTGCCCAGCGCCAAGCCGGCATTGGGCCAGCCTTCCGCGATCAATGCTTGCTGCACCGCATGGCTGTTATCGAATTGGCCCGTTTCGGCCAGCGCATAGGCGCGCGCCCTGGCGGCCTGAAGGCCCCGGTCATCACCGTGAATCATTGTCCGTCTCCTTTTATCTATGCCTGTGAATCTAGGCCCGCCCGGTGCGCAGCGCAAACGAAGAAAGGGCCGAACGTGCCGGGTGCGCGATGAAAAAATTGCGCTTTCCATCCACATTCCCTTTCCCTTACACCCGCGCAATGACCGATTTTTCCGACCTGCTCAAAGCCGACAACCAGCAACCCGCCCGATCGATCCAGCTTGTCGACGCCAGGGGTTATGACGCATGGATCGCGGCCCAGCCGGCGCGGGCGCGCGCCCTGGTTTCGGCGCAGAAATTCAGGGGCCAGCCCCATGACGTCGCGATTCTGCCGGGCGAGAGGGACGATGACTGGTCGGTGGTCGCCGGGGTGGCCCATGGCGACGCCCTGGGATCATGGTGTCTGGCGCGGGCGGCCGAAACCCTGCCCGAAGGCGTCTATCGGCTGGCGCAGGGGTCGGCGGGAGCCGCGGCGCTGGGGTGGCTGACGGCGCAATATCGCTTCGACCGCTATCGCCGGGATGATGCGTCGGCTGGCGCGCGCGTCCTGCTGACGAGCGATGTCGCCCGGATCGCGCCGACGGTGCAACTGGGCCAAGCCGTCGCGCTGGTCCGCGACCTGGTGAACACGCCCGCCGCCGACATGGGGCCGCCCGATCTGGAAGCCGCGGTGGAGAAGGTCGCCGCCGCCTTTGGCGCGCATGTGGCGACCATCAGCGGCGATGCGCTGGAACAGGGCTATCCGATGATCCACGCGGTCGGCAAGGCGGCTGACAAGAGGTTCGCGCCGCGCCTGATCGAATTGCGGTGGGGTGACCCTGCCGCGCCGCGCATTGCGATCGTGGGCAAGGGCATTTGCTTCGATAGCGGGGGGCTGGATATCAAGCCGTCGTCGGGAATGCGCCTGATGAAGAAGGATATGGGCGGCGCGGCCCATGCGCTGGCGCTGGCGCAGCTCATCATGGCGGCGCGGTTGCCGGTGCGGCTGCACCTGCTGGTCCCGGCGGCGGAAAATGCGATCGCGGGCAATGCGTTTCGCCCCGGCGACATATTGCGCAGCCGCAAGGGGCTGAGCGTCGAAATCGGCAATACCGATGCCGAAGGGCGGCTGGTGCTGGGCGATGCCCTGACCCGCGCGGGGGAGGAAAAGCCGGAACTGATCGTCGATTTCGCGACCCTGACCGGCGCGGCGCGCGTGGCTGTCGGCCCCGACCTGCCCGCTTTGTTCGCCAATGACGATGCGCTGGCGGCCGATATGGCGGTCGCGGGTGGCGAGGTGGACGATCCGACCTGGCGACTGCCCCTATGGGATGGCTATGCCGACATGCTGAAGTCCGATATCGCGGACCTCAACAATGCGGGCGAAGGGGGCTTTGCCGGCGCGATCACAGCGGCGCTGTTCCTCAAGCGCTTCGTGCCCGACGACACGCCCTGGCTGCATCTCGACACCTTCGCCTGGCGCCCCTCCGCCAAGCCCGGCCGACCCAAGGGCGGCGAGGCGCTGGGGCTGCGCGCGGTCTTCCGCCTGCTGCAACATCGCTATGGGCGGGCCGGATAAAGGCTGCGATTGCGTCTCATCCGTTACGCAACCGGATTGGGAATGGTGCGTTAAGGTGACATGAACGCGCTATCCGCAACCGAAATCGACCGCCCCGGCCTGCAATCGCTTGGCCAATGGATGCGCACCCTCGTCGATTATGTCCGATCGGGCAAACCCGACCTGACCAACCGCCAGATGGCGTTGATGATGACCGTCTATATCGGGTCCGGTCCCCATACGGTGCGCGGCCTGGCCGAAGCGCTCCATGTTTCAAAGCCCGTCATCACGCGCGCACTGAACAAGCTGTCGGCGCTCGGCTACCTCCGCCGGGAACGCGATGTGGCGGACCGTCGTAATATTTTCATCACCCGGACGCCAAAAGGCGCGGAATTTCTTGACGCCTTTCACCATTTCATCGCAGGAACCGCGCGCGATGAACGGCATAATTACACCCCTGCGGAACGGACCGCCTGAACGAACCCGCTTCGAGCTTGATGGCCGGTCGGTCGCGCTGGATCGGCGCATCCATGCGGCGCGCGGCGACCTGGCGGACCTGTCGCTGGCTGGCGTCCTGTTTTCCGCCCATTATGCCCGCGCCGTGCCGCTCACCTGCGTTGCGCCCGGCGCCGCGATAACATCGGCCCCCACGCCGACAGCCGAAGCCGTCAGCGAATTGCTGCGCGGCGAAACCTTCCATGCACTCGACGTGATGACCGACTGGGCATGGGGCTTTTGCGGCCATGACGGCTATGTCGGCTATATTCGCCGCGATGCGCTCGACATTCTGGAAACGCCCAGCCATCGCATCATGGTGGAAAGCGCGCCACTGTTCAGCGCCGCCGACATCAAGTCGTCCATTGCCGAACATTGGCCCAGCGGCGCGCTGTTTTCCGGCGTTGTACAGGGCGACTTCATCGCCTGCGCCGAAGGCTTCGTCCATATCCGCCATGCCCAGCCGATCGATGCCAAGTCATCCGACTGGGTATCCGTGGCGGAACGCTATCTGGGCCAGCCCTATGTCTGGGGTGGACGCGGCCATCGCGGGATCGACTGTTCGGGCCTGGTGCAGGCCGCTCTGGGGCAGGCGGGCATCAGCGTCCCGCGCGACACCGACCTGCAATGCGAAGGCATCGGGATGCCGATCGACGGCGACGCGGCGCTGCAACGCGGCGACCTGGTCTTCTTCCCCGGCCATGTCGGCATCATGGCCGACGCCAAGACCCTGCTGCACGCCAACGCCTATTGGATGGCGGTTGTGAAGGAGCCGCTGGCGGACGTCGTCGCCCGGCTGGCCGACGCGCACCCGCAGCCGATCATCGCCCGGCGGAGGATCAGCGCATGAGCATCAACGTCTTCATCGACGGCGGTCACGGCACCACCGGGATCGAAATCGCCGACCGGCTGGCGGGGCGTTCCGAATTGTCGCTGATCACCGTGCCGGAAGAGCAGCGGCGGGACGGCGGCGCGCGCCGCGATGCGCTGAACGCCGCCGATATCGTCATCCTGTGCTTGCCCGACGATGCCGCGCGCGAAGCGGTAGCGCTGATCGACAATGATCGCACCCGCGTCATCGACGCATCGACCGCGCATCGCGTGGCCAATGGCTGGACCTATGGCTTTCCCGAATTGGAGCCGGGTCATCGTGAGGTGCTGGCGGGCAGCCGCTTCGTCGCCAATCCCGGCTGCTGGCCGACCGGCTTTCTGGCGCTCGTCCGTCCGTTGGTGCTGGCGGGGCTGATCCCCGTCGATTGGCCGGTGACGGTGTCAGGCGCTTCGGGCTATTCGGGCGGCGGCAAGGCGATGATTGCGGACTATGAGGGCGATACCGGCGCGCCCAGCGCCTTCCGTCCCTATGGCATGGCCCTGGGCCACAAGCATGTGCCGGAAATGACTCGCTATTCGGGGCTGACCCACCCGCCGCTGTTCGCGCCCGCGGTGGCCGACGCCTATCGCGGCATGATCGTGGAAGTGCCGTTGCAGTTGCGGGCGATGCCGGGCGCGCCGGCGCTGGCCGACATCCATGCCACTCTTGCCGCCGCTTATGCCGGATCGCAAATCGTCAGCGTGGCGGCGCTGGAGGACAGCCTGAGCATCGGCCAGGTGGCGTTGGAGCATGTCGGCGCGACCGACCGGCTGGCGCTTTTCGTCTGCGGCAACGCCGACAGCGGGCAGGCCCGGCTGGTGGCGGCGCTCGACAATCTGGGCAAGGGCGCGGCCGGCGCGGCCGTGCAGAATCTCAACATCCTGGCGGGCCTGCCCGAAACCGCGGGCCTGCGGTTGTAACTGCGGCCGTGGATTTTAGTGGATGGTGCCGAGCGGCTGGTCGTAGGTCAGCAGCACGATCAGCCGCTCGATCTGACGCCAATGGCAGAAATGGATATGATTGCCCTGATCCAGGCTGCGGTCGGCACGCGCGGCGGCTTCATAGCCGGCATTGTCACCGAAAGCCGCCATCAGCTCGGTCGCGTCTTCATAGCTCTTTCGGTTCGAAAGATATGGCACCTGCATTGCGACCCCCGACTCGTTCCTGGCGACCTTATTATGGAGCACGCTGTTCAATCACCGTGCCATTTCAACGCTTTGGCGTGAATGGCTGGTTTGGACGGTAAATCGTCCATTAGGGAAGTCCCGATATGGATCAGCCATCCCGTCACGGGACGATGCTTCCCGAAACGGGGCTGTCCGGGATGGCCTTCAAAGCCGCTGGCCTTGTCGCGCGGTCCATGGCAAGGGGCCGCCATGACCAAGGAGACGAAAAACCCGACCGGCGCTGGCGCGATCATCGCCTTCCTCATCCTGGCCGGTACGATCGGCGGCGGCCTGCTGGGCCAGCCCAGCATCGGGCTGCTGGCGGGCGCAAGCGCGGGCGTGCTGATCGCCGTCCTGCTGTGGCTGCGCGAACGCGGCAAATAAGCCGCACACGCCGCCTTGCCCGCCGCCCTGCGTCCGCATAGATGTGAGCGCATGAAGAAGCATATCATCGCCCTCGCCCTCATCGCGCTCCTGATCGCGGGCGGCATTTTCCTTTATCTGGCCCAGGGCAACACGGCGCAACTCCCGCCGGGCGCGGATACCGGGCGCGAGCCGCTGTTCACTACCCCGCGCAACGAAATGATTCCGACGGTCAATATCGCCGAGGTGAAGCCGTGGACCGGCGATGAAAAGCCCGTCGCGGCCAAGGGACTGAACGTGGCGCGCTATGCCGATGGCCTGGCCCATCCGCGCTCGCTGCTGCGCCTGCCCAATGGCGACGTGCTGGTGGCCGAAACCAACAGCCCGCCGCGGCCCAAGAACGGCATCGTCAGCCGGGTGATGAGCTA
This sequence comes from Sphingobium cupriresistens LL01, assembly GCF_001046645.1. Taxonomy (NCBI): domain Bacteria; kingdom Pseudomonadati; phylum Pseudomonadota; class Alphaproteobacteria; order Sphingomonadales; family Sphingobiaceae; genus Sphingobium; species Sphingobium cupriresistens. Next base: position 1,068,590 of record NZ_KQ130434.1, on the reverse strand, counting down.
TCTGATGGACAAGGCGGGGGCTGGCGCACCGTCCGCCAATCGCATCACGCTGCTGCGCGACGTCGATGGCGACGGGCGGGCGGAAACCAAGACCGCTTTCCTGACCGGCCTCAACTCCCCTTATGGCATGGCGCTGATCGGCGACACGCTCTATGTAGCGAACACCGACGCGCTGATGGCCTTCCCCTATAAGGAAGGCGATATCAGGATCACCGCCAAGGGGCGCAAGATCATCGACCTGCCCGCGCAGGCGCCCAACCAGCATTGGACCAAGAGCCTGGCCGCCAGCCCCGAAGGGCTGCTCTATGTCGGCGTCGGCTCCAACAGCAATGTCGCCGACAATGGGCTGGAAGTGGAAAAGGGCCGCGCCCTCGTGCTCGAAGTCAATCCCAAGACCGGCTATAAGCGCATATTCGCATCGGGCCTGCGCAACCCCGTGGGCCTTGCCTTCGAACCCAAGAGCGGCGCGCTGTGGGGCGTGGTCAACGAACGCGACATGCTGGGCGGCGACCTCGTCCCCGACTATCTGACGCGGGTGGAGTTCGGCGCTTTCTACGGCTGGCCATGGAATTACTGGGGCGGTTATGAAGATCGCCGCGTCCAGCCGCAGCGACCGGAAATCCGCGAATATACCCACCGGCCCGACTATGCGCTGGGCAACCATGTCGCGCCGCTGGGCCTGACCTTCGCCGACAAGCTGCAACTGGGCGCGCCCTATACCGACGGCGCGATCGTGGGCCTGCACGGCAGTTGGAACCGCAAACCGGCCGCCGGTTACAAGGTCGTCTATGTCGGCTTTGCCGATGGCGAAGCGGGCAAGGCCAAGCCGGTGGACCTGCTGACCGGCTTCCTGGACAAGGATGGCGCCGCGCATGGTCGGCCGGTCGACGTCACCGCCGACGCCAAGGGCGCGCTGCTGGTCAGCGACGATGTCGGGGGCGTGGTGTGGCGGGTGACGAAGGCGCAGTGATGGCGATCATCCGTTCGCTTCGAGCGAACGGATGCAGGCTTTACACACTCAGCCCGTTGCGCCCGGCCAGGTCGACCACATATTGCCAGGCGACACGGCCCGACCGGCTGCCGCGCTGGGTCGCCCACTGGATCGCCTCCAGCGGATCGAACGCCAAGTCCAGCTTGGCCGCATAGCCGCCCACGATCGCAACATAGGCGTCCTGATCCAGCGCATGGAAGCCGAGGCTGAGGCCGAAGCGGTCGGACAGCGCCATCTTGTCGTCCACCACATCGCGCGGATTGATGGGATCGTCCTGTTCGGACAGGTGGCGCGGCACAATATGGCGGCGGTTCGACGTCACATAGAGGCGGACATTGGCGGGCCGCGCCGCCGTGCCCCCCTGCAACAGCGACCGCAGCGCCCGCGCGTCGCCCACGCCCTGTTCCTCGAACCCCAGATCGTCGAGGAACAGGATGAAGGGGCGCGTCGTGCCGCGCAGCAGGGCAAAGAGCGCGGGCAGGCTCGCCAGTTCATCGATTGCGCATTGCATCAGGGCGATGTCCTGCCCTTCCTCCTGCAACAGGCCGACGACGGACGCTACGGCCGCCGATTTGCCGGTCCCGCGCGCGCCCCACAGCAGCACGTCATGCGCGGCATGGCCGGCCGCATGGCGGCGGCTATTGTCCAGCAGCGCGCCCTTCTGCGCATCGATCCCGGTCAGCAGCGCATAGTCCACCGGCGCGAATGCCTCCACCGCATGGATCGCCCGCCCGTCCCAGACATAGGCGGGGAAAGCGGCGAGATCGGCGCACGAGGGAGGCGGCGGCGCGAGCCGTTCCAGCGCTTCGGCGATACGGATAAGGAGGGCGTCGGTCATGGTCGCGGCTTAACCGCCGATCCGCGCGGCTGCAAGCGCCCTGCTCCTCCCTGCGCGTCGATGTCATTTCCCTGACGCAATGGCCTTTTACTTGCCTAATCCGGGGTCTATATCGCGGGGGTCGTGACTATCGCTCATCCATCATTTTCGACGAAATCCTGCCGCTATGGCGCCGAAGCCCTGCGCGAGGCGGCCTTGCTGATCCGTGCGGGCGAGCCGGTGGCGGTGCCTACCGAGACGGTCTATGGCCTGGCCGCCGACGCCACCGACAGCAATGCCGTCGCCGCGGTCTACAGCGCCAAGGGCCGACCCAGCTTCAATCCGCTGATCGTCCATGTCGCCGACCGCGCCATGGCGGAGCGGCTGGCCGATTTCTCGGCCGTGGCGGGTCTGCTCGCCGACCATTTCTGGCCAGGCCCGCTGACATTGGTGTTGCCGGTGCGCAGCGACAGCGGCCTGTCGCCGTTGGTGACGGCGGGGCTGCCGACCGTCGCGCTGCGCCTGCCCGCTCATCCGGCGATGCGCGCGCTGATCCGGGAAAGCGGCTGCCCGCTCGCCGCCCCCTCCGCCAATCGCAGCGGATCGATCAGCCCGACCTGCGCCGAACATGTGCTGGCCAGCCTGGGCGGCAAAATCCGCATGATATTGGACGAGGGACCGACCAGCGAGGGACTGGAATCCACCATCGCCGCGCCCGCAGAGGATCGCGTCCGCCTGCTGCGCCCCGGCCCCGTCACCGCCGCCATGCTGGAGCAAGCGACCGGGCTGCCGGTGATGATGACCGATGATGGGAAGATCGAGGCGCCCGGCCAACTGGAAAGCCATTATGCGCCGTCAAAGCCGGTGCGACTGAATGCGCTGCGGGCGGAAAAGGACGAATATCTGATCGGCTTCGGGCTGATGCCCTGCCATATCAACCTCAGTCAGGAGGCGGACCTGCGCGAGGCCGCGGCCCATCTGTTCGCCGCCCTGCACGTCGCCGACGCCAGCGCCGCCGCCCGCATCGCCGTGGCGCCCATCCCGAACGAGGGCATCGGCGCGGCGATCAACGACCGGCTGCGGCGGGCCGCGGCTTGATCGGGATTAGTTGGTCGCGACAGAAAGCAGACGTTGAGCAGACGGGCTTTATGATCGGCAAGCGGATGACCCACTACCGTCACCCCAGCGAAGGCTGGGGTCTCAGGCGACAGTGCGATGCGGTTGAGTATGTGCCAAGCCGGACCGCCGCTTGCCCCCGCACGAGACCCCAGCCTTCGCTGGGGTGACGGGATTTTTACGTTGCCTGTCGCGTGAAGTCTCGCACAAAGTAGACAGTACGCTCTCCACCCAAACCAGACATACGCTCCGCCCCGGTCAAACGCCTGGCATTCCCGTTCAACCCAGCCTCACCCGCAATTGTCATAACCCGCGTCGCGGCACTGTCTGCGCCGCTCCTTGTCCGCCTTCTTGCGCTCCTTGCCCTCGCGCGCTTCCTGCTTGCGCATCTTGCGGCCATAATTGCGGTCGGCTTCATCCTGACTGGTGGTAGACCAGTCCACGATCTGCGATCCGGCGCGCACCGGCGCGGTCACGACGCTCGCCACCGTGCGCACGCAACCCGGCAGCGCCAACAGCAATAAGGGCGTCGCCAGCAATACCCATTTTTTCATCGTCCATTCCCGACTTGTCGTTCGCGCCTCCCTAACACGGGCGACATGAACAGCCCACTAAGAACGGCGCGAAAAGCGACGGGCCGTAGCGACGGCTCAGCCCTCGATCCGGGCCGCGAAGCCCTTGCGCAGCTTGGCGAGCTTGGGCGGGATCACCGCCATGCAATAGGGGTTCCGGTCGCCGACCCGGTCCCAATATTTCTGGTGATAATCCTCGGCGGGATACCAGGGCGCGTCGGGCTCGATCGTCGTGACGATCGGATCGGCCTGGTCCGCCTGCGCTCGTTCGATGCCCGCGCGCGCCTGCGCTTCCTGCTCCGCCGAATGGGGAAATATCGCCGACCGATATTGGGTGCCGACATCATTGCCCTGCCGGTTCAGGGTTGTGGGATTATGGGTCGCGAAGAAGATGTCGAGCAGGTCGGCATAGCTGATGATCGCCGGATCATAGGTGATGCGGATCGCTTCGGCATGGCCGGTCGCGCCCGAACAGACCTGTTCATAGGTCGGATCGGGCAACGCGCCGCCGATATAGCCGCTTTCCACGCCCTCGACGCCCTTGAGATTCTGGTAGACCGCTTCGGTGCACCAGAAGCAGCCACCGGCCAGCGTCGCGATTTCCTGCGCCATGTTCATTCCTTATCCATGTTCGACGCCACAGATAAGCATTCTCACGCCGCGGTTCCAGCCTCCGCCCGCGCCGCGTCCGCCTTGGCGCGCTCTTCGGCCACCAGTTCCTTGCGCGACAGCTTGCCCACCAGCGTCTTGGGCAGGTTCAGCCGCACCTCGACCGCGCAGACCCGCTCATGCTTGCCCAGTTGCGGATTGAGCCAGTCCATGAGCGCCCCGCCGTCCATCTCCGCGCCTTCGTTCAGGGTCACGAACGCCTTGGGCTGCTCACCGCGATAATGGTCGGGTATGCCGATCACCAGCGCCTCCTTGACCGCAGGATGGTGATACAGGACCGATTCCACCTGGCTTGGAAACACCTTGAAGCCGCCGACCGCGATCATGTCCTTCAACCGGTCTACGATCTTCACATAGCCGTCCTCGTCGATCAGGCCGACATCGCCGGTGCGGACATAGTCGCCGACGAACACTTCGGCATCGGCGTCCGGCCGGTTCCAATAGCCCTTCATGATCTGCGGCCCGGCAAAGAGCAGTTCGCCCGGTTCGCCTTCGGCCGGCGGGCGGGTCGGGTCTTCACGATCGACCAGCTTCACCCGCGTCCCTGGCACCGGCTGACCCACCGTCCCGCTCTTGTTCAACCCCTCATAGGGATTGGTGCAGACGATCGGACTGGTTTCAGTCAGGCCATAGCCTTCGATCAGTTTGGCGCCGGTCGCCGCCTCAAACTTCTGCTTCAACTCCAGCGCCAATGGCGCGCCGCCGGAAATGCAGGCCCGCAGGGAGGAGAAATCGATGTTGCGGATGGCGGGATGGTCCAGCAGCGCCTGGAACATCGTCGGCACGCCGGGCAGCGACGTCGCCTTGACCCGCTGCACAGCCGCCAGCACCTGCGCCGCGTCGAAGCGCGGCAGCATCACCATCTCGCCCCCATTCACCACCGTCCGGTTGAGCGTGCAGGTATTGGCGAAGACATGGAAGAAGGGCAGCACGGCGATGATCCGGTCCGGCTCATTGGCGTGCGGATCGATCGCCTGCGCCTGCCGCGCATTGGCGGTCAGATTCTGATGGGTCAGCATCGCCCCCTTGGGCGTGCCGGTCGTCCCGCCGGTATATTGCAGCAACGCGACGTCGTTGACCGGGTCGATCTCCGGCACGGAACACCCCCCCGCATTGGCGACCAGCCGGTCGTAGCGGATGATGCGCGGATCGTCCGGCAAGGGCGTGGACTCGCTGGCCTTGAACCAACGGAACAGCAGCGATTTGACCGGCGGCAGCATCTCGGCGACCGACCCGACGATCAGCGTCTCCAGCGCGCTATGGTCCAGCACCTGCAGCGCGGTGGGCAGCAGCGCCTTGGCCGACAGGGTGAATAAAATCTTCGTGCCGCTATCTTCGACCTGATGTTCCAGTTCGGCCGCGGTGTAGAGGGGGGAGAAGTTGACGACGATCGCGCCGGCCATCAGCGCGCCATAATAGGCCGCGACATAATGGGGGGTGTTGGGCAGATAGAGGCCGACCCGGTCGCCTTTGCGCACGCCCATGGCCTGCAAGCCGCAGGCGATCCTGCGAATTTGCTCCAGCACCGCGCCATAGCTGAAATGCCGCCCCATGAAATCGATCATCGGCGCGTCGGGGTGGGCCGTTGCGCTGTTCGTGACCATGTCGCCCATCGACAACGGGGGGAATGTCTGGTCCCAGGCCGTGGGGTGCTGATAGCGTTCTCGCCAGATTTTTTCTATGCTCTCCATGCCCGAAGTGTATGGGCACCGGGCACTTTACGCAAGCGTCAACCAACGCAAAAAGGGCCACGCGGCGTGAACCGCGCGGCCCTGAAAAATGCTGCGTCGCCGCGACTTGGAGCAAGTCGCCGATGACGCTACGGCATTACACCTCGCCCTTGTTGCTGCTGAACGGATCGAGGATCGTGGCTGTCGCCGAAATCAGGTCCGTCTCGGCCTTCAACGCCTCTTCGGCGCGGCGCACCGTCTCCTGACGCTCCCGCCGCAGTTCCTCGATCAAGGCCTCGCGGTCGCCATCCAGGCGCGAATCGGTCGGCGCCTCGATGCCCAGCTTCTTGGCCGTCTTGGCGACCAGAGCGTCCAGCTCCCGCTGCGAACACAGTCCCAGCGTCACCGGGTCTTTGGGCGTGATGTTGGAGATGTTCCAGTGAGTGCGGTCGCGGATCGCCGCGATGGTGGTGCGCGTGGTGCCGATCAGCTTGCCGATCGCGCCATCGGACACTTCGGGATGATTGCGCAGTATCCAGGCGATGCCGTCCGGCTTGTCCTGACGCTTGCTGACGGGGGTGTAACGCGGCCCCTTGGTGCGGCGGACCGGCTCAGGGCCTTTGAGCATCTTGAGCCGATAGTCGGAATTGCTCTCGCCCTTATGGATTTCCTCCATGGTGATTTCATGGGCGCGCACCGGATCGCGGCCGGTATATTTGATGCTGGCGGTGTCGTCGGCGATCGCCTGCACTTCCAAAATGTGGAGCCCGCAAAATTCCGCGATCTGGTCGAAGCTCAGGGCGCTATTGTCGATCAGCCAGCTGGCGGTCGCGTGAGGCATGAGGGGCTGGGACACGGGGTCTTCTCCGGCGTAAAAACGATAAGGGCCGCCCAAGCAGGGCGGCCACGACGGATAAGAGATAGTCGATGACGGCAGGCTGAGCAAGGAAAAGCGTCAGGCGGCGCTTTCGATCAGCGTGGCCGGGATGGCGTGCAGCCCCGCCAGGAACTCGCGCGCGCTGCGCTCCCAGCTGAAGCTGCGCCCATAGGCGGCGCAGGCGGCGCGATCGCACGGCAATGCGGCGGCGATCGCCTGCCCCAGATCCTCCGACAGCGCCCCGCATTCCGCCGTCACGATATCGACCGGCCCGGTCACCGGATAGGCCGCGACCGGCGTGCCGCAGGCCAGCGCCTCGATCATCACCAGCCCGAACGTGTCGGTGCGGCTGGGGAAGACGAACACATCCGCCCCGGCATAAGCCCCCGCCAGTTCAGCACCGAACATCGGCCCGATGAAGCGGGCCTGCGGATAGGCCCGCGCCAGCGCCGCGCGCGCCGGTCCATCGCCCACCACCACCTTGGTCCCGACATGGTCGGTGGCCAGGAACGCCTCCAAATTCTTTTCCACCGCGACCCGCCCGACATAGAGCATGATCGGGCGCGGCAGATAGGCGTAAAGCGCGGGCGGCGGCGCATCGGGGGTGAAGGCAGCCAGGTCTACGCCCCTGCCCCATGGCCGCACATTGGGCACGCCATGCGTGCGGAGTTGCTCGCGCACGGATCGGGTCGATACCAGCACCGCCTGCGCCGGCCCATGGAACCAGCGGATATAGCGCCAGAACCAGGCCGCGGGCAGGCCGGTGCGCTGCGCGACATAATCGGGGAAATGGGTGTGATAGGCGGTGGTGAACGGCACCCCGCTGCGCAGACACCAGCGCCGCGCCGCCAGGCACAGCGGGCCTTCGGTCGCCAGATGCACCGCATCGGGCTGGAACGCCGCGATCGCCTGACCCACGACGGTCGATCGCACCAGCGCCAGCCGGATTTCGGGATAGGTCGGGCAAGGAATGGAGCCATAGAGATCGGGCGAGATGACCTCGACCACATGCCCCATCTGCTCCAGTTCGGCGCGGATCGTCTGGAGCGTGCGCACCACGCCATTGACCTGCGGGCTCCAGGCGTCGGTGACGATCGCTATGCGCATGGGGATCAACTCCATCATCCCGTCAAATCCAGCATATTCCCGCGCAGGCGGGAATCCTCAAGCCGCCATCCGCGCCCGAACATCCTGCTCGCCCTGCTCCCGCCTGGCGATCTCGTCGGCCCAGTGCAGCACGTCCATCCGCCCGTCGTCATGCTCGACCAGCGCGGTGCAGCCTTCCACCCAGTCGCCGTCATTATAATAGTCGATGCCTTCGATCTCACGCATCTCGGCATTGTGGATATGGCCGCACACCACGCCGTCGACGCCGCGCGCCCCGGCCTCATGCGCCACCACCTCCTCGAAGCGGGAGATGAAGGACACCGCGTTCTTGACCTTGTGCTTGGCCATCTTGCTGAGCGACCAATAGGGCAGCCCCATCTTCTGCCGCACCGCATTGACCACGACGTTGAGCCGCATCAGCGTGGTATAGGCCGCGTCTCCCACGAAGGCGAGCCAGCGATGCGCCAGCATGATCGTGTCGAACTCGTCGCCATGCAGCACCAGCAGCTTCCGCCCGTCGGCGGTGGTGTGGATCGCCTTGCGCCGGATTTCGACGCCGCCAAAGCTCATGCCGGTGAACTGCCGGAACATCTCGTCATGATTGCCGGGGATATAGACGACCCGCGTGCCGCGCTTGGCCCGCTTCATCAGCCGCCACACCACGTCATTATGGCTGGCGGGCCAGTAGAAGCGCTTCTTCAGCCGCCAACCGTCGATGATGTCGCCGACCAGATAGATGGTGTCGCTATCCACATTGTCGAGGAAATCGATCAGCATCGCGGCATTGCAACCGCGCGTGCCGAGGTGGATGTCCGAAATCCAGATGGTGCGATAGCGGCGCCGCTGCCCTTCCCGTTCAGGGATATGGAAGCGGTCGTCCGCGCCCTCTTCCAGCTCGCTCAGGAAGGGCAGGCGCGTGATGGCGTTCATGATACGATCCCCAAAGACCAATGTCCTTGGGAGCGAATCCTTAAGCGCGCAATGTTACAGTTCCGAAGAGAATATGACGGAAATGCTACGGTTTGCGGGGCTTGACCGGAGGAGCGCGCCTCATTTGATTTGTCATGCTGAACTTGCTTCAGCATCCATCGCGCGGCACCAACCTTCCCTCGATTTGGCAAAATGGACCCTGAGCCGAAGGCCAGCGCAGCTAAACAAGTTCAGGGTGACATTTCCCTTTTATCATCCGCAGCATTAGGACGTCGGCTCACGACTTTTGGCTCATCGGGGTCAACATATCCCTTACACTCGCAGGCGGTGCACCACATTTCCCCGTCACCATCCCAGTGATAACCGATGAGATGTCCGCAACGCTTACAGCCTTCGGGTTCGCTAATGACCCCCATCAAACCACCAGCACGATCTTCCCGAAATGCTCGCCCGCATCCATCCGCGCGTGCGCCTTCGCCGCATCCGCCAGCGCGAACTTCTGGTCCATCGCCGGGCGAAGCTTCCCCTCGCCCACGAACGACCACACCGTCCGCATCAGCTCATCCGCGACCAGGCTCTTGAAGCCCACCGACCGCGCCCGCAGCGTCGATCCGGTGATGGTCAACCGCTTACTCATGATCGCCGGGATGAAGATTTCCGCCTTCGGCCCGCCCAGCACCGCTATCGACACATGCCGTCCATCCTCGGCCAGGCAGGACAGGTTACGCGGCACATAATCGCCGCCGACCATGTCGAGCACCGCCTGCACCCCCTGCCCGCCGGTGATCGTCTTCACTTCCTCGACATAGTCCTGCGTCTTGTAATTGACCGCATGGTCCGCGCCCCACGCCTTGGCCTGTGCGCATTTCTCGTCCGACCCGCAGGTCACGATCACGCGCACGTCGAACAGGTTGCACAAGCGGATCGCCATCGTGCCGATGCCGCTGGTCCCGCCATGGACCAGCACCGTATCGCCGCCCACCGCATAGGCGCGCTCGAATAAATTGGTCCACACGGTGAACAGCGTTTCAGGCAACGCCGCCGCCTCGGCCAGATCATAATCGTCGGGCAGCGGCAGGCATTGCCCCGCCGGCGCCACCGCATATTCGGCATAGCCGCCGCCCGCCAGCAGCGCGCAGACCTTCTGCCCCACCAGCTTATCCGCGCCGCTGCCGGCCGCCACGATGGTTCCGGCCACCTCCAGCCCCGGAATGTCCGAAGCCCCCGGCGGCGGCGGATATTTGCCCTGCCGTTGCAGCACGTCGGGCCGATTGACGCCCGCAGCGGCCACGCGGATCAGCACCTCGCCCGCGCCCGGCACCGGCACCGGCCGCCGTTCCGGCACCAGCGCTTCCGGCCCGCCCGGCGTGGGAATCGCGATCGCCGTCATTTCGCGCGCTATTGCGTCCACATCCGCCATCTTACTGTCCCCGGTGATTAACCATGTTGCACCGCACCAGAAATCGACGGACGGAGCCAGCGCCCTTATTGACAGAGTGGCCCGCAGGGTCAACATTGGCGTCATGGACTTGGATGACGATCTGCCGAACAAGGGAGATGATCCTCTGGCCCGCCTGCTCAGGCAGGATCTGGGGCCTTTGTCCGTTGCCGAACTGGACGCCCGCATCCGCGCTCTGGAAACGGAAATCGCGCGCACCAGATCGACAAAAGAAAACGCCGTTAACCATAAGGCAAGTGCCGAGGCGTTATTCAGGCGATGAACCCGCGCCGTGCCCCCTGCGCCGATAAGGGCGCCATTGGGCTTGGGCAGTCAGGCAATTCCGCTGGTCAGGGCCATGGCCTTGATCCCGCGTCGAGCAATGCCGACATATGGTTCGATACCGCCCCTCTTTGGGGCCAGGAGTAGAACAGACATGCCTTCTTTCGCACCCGCTCTGGAAACCACCCTGCACAATGCGCTGACCCATGCGTCGGAGCGCAAGCATGAATATGCCACGCTGGAGCATCTGCTTCTGGCGCTGATTGATGACGAACATGCGTCAAAGGTGATGCAGGCGTGCGGCGTGGAAATCGGCGAACTGGGCGACGCCGTCACCCAGTATCTCGATACCGAACTCGACAGCCTGAAGGTCGAGGGGTCCAGCGATCCTTCCCCCACCAGCGGTTTCCAGCGCGTGGTTCAACGCGCCATCCTCCATGTCCAGTCGTCCGGCAAGGATGAGGTGACGGGCGCCAATGTGCTCGTCGCGCTCTTCTCCGAACGCGAATCCTATGCCGTCTATTTCCTGCAACAGCAGGATATGAGCCGCCTCGATGCCGTGAGCTTCATCAGCCATGGCGTCGGCAAGGGCACGCCCACGCCCGAGCGTCAGGAGACAAAGGGCGCTTCCGAGGAGGAAAAGAAGGTGCAGGACGGCAAGGCCAAGAAGGACAGCGCCCTCGAACAGTTCACCGTCAACCTCAACGAGAAAGCGGGCCGGGGCAAGGTCGATCCGCTGATCGGCCGCACTGCCGAAGTGGATCGCACGATCCAGATCCTGTGCCGCCGGTCCAAGAACAACCCGCTCTATGTCGGCGATCCGGGCGTGGGCAAGACTGCGATCGCGGAAGGTCTGGCGCGCAAGATCGTCGAGGGCGAAGTGCCCGACGTGCTCAAGGAAGCGGTCATCTACTCGCTCGACATGGGCGCGCTGCTGGCCGGCACCCGCTATCGCGGCGATTTCGAGGAACGATTGAAGGCCGTCGTCACCGAACTGGAAAAGATGCCGCACGCGGTCCTCTTCATCGATGAGATTCACACCGTGATCGGCGCTGGCGCGACCAGTGGCGGCGCGATGGATGCGTCGAACCTGCTGAAACCCGCTCTGTCGGGCGGCACGATCCGCTGCATCGGATCGACCACCTACAAGGAATTCCGCAACCATTTCGAAAAGGATCGTGCGCTGCTGCGGCGCTTCCAGAAGATCGACGTGAACGAACCCACGATCGAGGATACGATCAAGATTCTCGCCGGCCTGCGCACCGCGTTCGAGGAGCATCACCACGTCAAATATACGCCCGACGCGATCAAGGCGGCGGTGGAGTTGTCGGCGCGCTACATCAACGACCGGAAATTGCCCGACAAGGCGATCGACGTAATCGACGAGGTCGGCGCCATGCAGATGCTCGTGGTGCCGTCCAAGCGCAAGAAGACGATCACGCCCAAGGAGATCGAGCAGGTCATCGCGACCATGGCCCGCATCCCGCCCAAGACTGTGTCGTCCGACGACAAGACCGTGCTCAGTTCCCTGACTACGGACTTGAAGCGCGTCGTCTTCGGTCAGGACAAGGCGATCGAGGTGCTGTCCTCCGCGATCAAGCTGTCGCGCGCGGGCCTGCGGGATCCCGACAAGCCGATCGGCAACTATCTTTTCTCCGGCCCCACCGGCGTCGGCAAGACGGAGGTCGCGCGCCAGCTCGCATCGATCATGGGCATCCCGCTCCAGCGTTTCGACATGTCGGAATATATGGAACGCCATTCGGTCAGCCGTCTGATCGGCGCGCCTCCGGGCTATGTCGGCTATGACCAGGGCGGCCTGCTGACCGACGCCGTCGACCAGCAACCGCATAGCGTGCTGTTGCTCGATGAGATCGAGAAGGCGCATCCCGACCTGTTCAACATCCTCTTGCAGGTGATGGATAATGGCCGCCTGACCGATCATCACGGCAAGACCGTCGATTTCCGCAACACCATCCTCATCATGACCACCAATGCCGGTGCGTCGGACATGGCGAAGGAAAGCATCGGTTTCGGCGAATTTACCCGCGAAGATGTGCAGGAGGATGCGGTGAAGAAACTCTTCACCCCCGAATTCCGCAACCGCCTCGATGCAATCGTGCCGTTCGACTATCTGCCGACCGAAGTGGTGGCCCGCGTCATCGACAAGTTCGTGCTGCAACTGGAACTGCAACTGGCCGACCGCGACGTTCACATCACCCTGGATCAGGATGCCAAGGACTGGCTGACCAAGAAGGGCTATGACAAGCTGTACGGCGCCCGTCCGATGGGCCGCCTGATGCAGGAAAAAATCAAGCAGCCGCTGGCCGAAGAACTGTTGTTCGGCAAGCTGGTCCATGGCGGCGAGGTCCATGTCCATATGAAGGACGAAGCTTTGGCCTTCCAGATCACCCCTGCGGCGCCCAAAAAGGGCAAGAAGGGCGGGAAGGCCAAGACGACCGAAGGCACGAAATAAGCGCCTTCCAGCAAGATAAAGAAGGGCGGCCCGCAACGGCCGCCCTTTCTATTTGCCCTTCTCCCCGCGGGGAGAAGGATACGCAGCCTCAAGCGCGCAGCGCGTTAGGCGAAGTTGGATGAGGGGGGAAAGCCACTCGCGGACTTGAACGCCTGCTTTCGCCGACACACCGCAAGATGAACCTAACCCCATGACCCAGCCGACCGAATCCATCCTCCTCCTCCACGGCTTCGGCGGTCACCCGCTCCAGACCACCCTCCTCGCCCGCCGCCTCCACGCTGCCGGCTACACCGTCGCGAACATCGGCTACCCTAGCTGGCGCTGGCCGATCGACCGCATGCTGGCGCATCTCCACCAGCGTATCACCGCCGCTCCCGCCTACACCGCCCACCGCCTCCATTGCGTCGGCCACTCGATGGGCGGCCTGCTACTGCGCGCCTATCTCGCCCGCCACCGTCCTGCCCATCTCGGCCGCGTCGTCATGCTCGGCACGCCCAACAGCGGCAGCGAACTGGCAGATCTCCTCTATCGTTTGCGCCTTGATCGCCCGATCCTCAACAATTCGGGGGCGCTCCTGCGCACCCGACGCGACGCCGCGACACATGCGCTGTTCGGCCCGATCGACTATCCTCTCGGCATTATAGCCGGCGACCGCCCGATGATCAGCGCGCTCTCCCACCTCGTCTTCCGCGCACCCAATGATGGCAAGGTCAGCGTCGCCGCTACGCACCTGCCCGGCCAGACCGATCATCTCGTTCTTCCCGTCGCCCATACCGCCATGATCTACCGCCGTCCGGTCACCGACCAGATCACGCATTTTCTGCGCCATGGTCAGTTCGAACGACCCTCCCCGGCCGCCTGAATCTCTGCTACAAGCGCCCATCCCAGAAAAAAGGTCGCATCTCTTCCGTAACGATCAAGGAACAGATGTTGTGCGCAAACTCCTGACTTCGCGCCCCGCTCGCGGCGCGTTTCTGCTTGCATCCTTCACCCTCCTCGCCGCCCCCGGCACCAGCCAGCAGGCGTCCGGCCCCATCGCCCGCTACACGATCGACGCTGGCACAATGTCCGGCATGGCCGCCATGGCCGGTGGTGGAGGCGGCATGGGCGCGGCCATGGGCATGATAATGGGCGGCGGCCGCAACCAGCCGCTCCACGAACTCGTCCTGCGCCTCGGCTCCACCCGCGCGCCCACCAGCGGCGCGCCCGCGGCCGACCATTTCCTGCCTGCCACCGCTGGCCTGGGCGCTTCGGTCCCGCTCGTCACCCCGCGCGTCATCCCCAGCGACGACCAGCCCATCCCCGGCGAACGCCCCAGGGGCCGCCTGCTCATCTATTGGGGCTGCGGCGCGACGCCCGGCCCCGGCCAGCCGGTCGTGATCGACTTCGCCAAGGTTGCGAAGGGTCAGATGCCCCCCGGCCTCTACATGAGCGGCGCATCGATTCCACAGGAATGGCAAATCCGCGCCTCGAACAGCAAGACCTATGGCGACTGGCCCAACGGCCAGACCCGTAAGACCGTCCCCGCCAACAGCTCCCTGCTCGGCGACCATCGCATCGCCGGCAATTACAGCCCCGACATCGCCTTCACCCTGAGACAGGATTTCATGCCCGCCATCACCGGCGCCGCCCGGCAGATCGCCGGTGGCGCCACGATCATTAGCTGGAACAGCCTGCCCCAGGCGACCGGCTATTATGCATGGGCCTTCGGCGCGCAGGGCAATGGCGACATGGTCTGGTGGGCGTCTTCCGCCACCCAGGCGTTCGGCGGCCCGGTCTGGGACTGGATGTCGCCCGCCGCCGTGCAAAAGATGATCGCGCAGAAAATCGTCATGCCGCCCAGCCAGACCAGTTGCACCGTCCCCGCCGCGGTCACCCAGGCGGGCGGAGAGATGCTGATGGGCAGCCTCTACGCCTATGGTCCCGAAGCGAACTTCGCCTACCCGCCCCGCCCCGCAGATCCCAAGATCGCCTGGAAGCCGGAATGGATCGCCCGCGTCCGCTATCGCGCCAACACAATGTGGATGCTGAACGGCCCGGACATGGGGGACATGATGAGCCAGGCCGACGACGCGGATGAAGGCGACGAACCCGCGCCCCAGCCGAAGAAAAACAAGTGTCGTGGCGGCTTGGGCGGGATGCTCGGCGGCGCCATGGGTGTGGGCTGCTGATCGAAACGGGGTGGCGCTCGGCCCGTCCGTGCGCCACCCTTGCCGCCTTGCGATTCAGGAGCGCGTCATGACCCAAGAGCTGATTTTCTACACCAACCCCATGTCGCGCGGGCAGATCGCCCGCTGGATGCTGGAGGAGGTCGGCGCGTCCTATGAAACGGTCGTCCTCGATTATGCCGCGTCGATGAAGGCGCCCGACTATCTGGCGATCAACCCGATGGGCAAGGTGCCGGCCATCGTCCATGGCGGCCGGATCGTCACCGAATGCGCCGCCATCTGCGCCTATCTGGCCGACGCCTTCCCGGCCGCCAACCTCGCCCCGCCCCCGGCCGATCGCCATGCCTATTATCGCTGGCTCTTCTTCGCCGCCGGCCCGGTCGAAGCCGCCGTCACCAACAAGGCGATGGGCTTCGCCCTGCCCGAAGGGCGCGAGCGCACAGCGGGCTATGGCAGGTTCGAAGACACGATCGATGCGCTGGAAACCGCGATATCGGGTGACGCCTGGATCTGCGGTGACCAATTCACCGCCGCCGACGTTTATGTCGGCTCGCAGATCGACTGGGGCATCAGCTTCCAGTCCATCCCTAGTCGCCCCGTTTTCGAAGCCTATGCCGCCCGCCTGCGCGACCGCCCCGCCTATAAGCGGCAGAAAGAAATAGACGGCGCCCTGATCGCCGCGATGCAGAAAGAGGGCTGAGCCACCCCTCCACTCGCTTCGAGCGCAGTCGAGAAGCGGCTGGCGCTTCCCATGCGTTGTTCGACTGCGCTCGAAACGACCGGCCATTGTCTCATCAACGAAAAGGCCCGGCGGATCGCTCCGCCGGGCCTTTTATACGCACAAGTCCGCAAGGATCAGCGACGATCGCCGAACAGGCGCAGCAGGAACATGAACATGTTGATGAAGTCGAGATAGAGGTTCAACGCTCCCATCACCACCGACTTGCCCATCATGTCGGTGCCCGCGACCTGCGCATAAATGCTCTTGATCTTCTGCGTGTCATAGGCGGTCAGACCCGCGAACAGCAGCACGCCGACGCCGCTGATGACCAGGCTCATCGCATTCGATTGCATGAAGATGTTGATCAGGCTCGCCACCAGCAGACCGACCACGCCCATGATCAGGAAGGTGCCGAAACCCGACAGATCCTTCTTGGTGGTGTAGCCCCACAGGCTCAACCCCGCAAAGGCCGCTGCCGTCGCAAAGAACGTCTGCGCGATCGACGTGCCGGTATAGGCCAGGAAGATGTAGGACAACGATACGCCCATCACCGCCGCATAGGCCCAGAACAGGCCCTGCGCCGCCACGGTGGACAGGCGATTAATCCCGAAACTCAGCACCATAACGAACAGCAAAGGCGCGAACATCACGATATATTTCAGGATGCCGGGGCCGGTGAACACGGACGCCGCCATGCCGCTCGATGCGAACAGCAGCGCGACGACGCCCGTCAGCAGCACGCCGCTCGCCATATAATTATAGACCGACAGCATATAGCTGCGAAGCCCGGCGTCGAACGCCTCGCCGCGCGCAGCGGTGGCGCCGCCAAAGCCCGCAATGTCGGAACGGGGGTCGGACCAGTTGGCCATGAAAATCGTCTCCTTCACCGGCATGTCTTGCCGGTATTCCTATTATCGGCGCATTGGTCGCATGATTCAAGCCAAACCGGCACGAGCGGTGACGGATCGCGTCGATCATCCTATATCGGCCCCATGCACCGCCTGTTCGTCGCCATCCGCCCGCCCGCCGATCAGCGCGCCCACCTCCTGTCCCTGATGGACGGGGTCGATGGCGCACGGTGGCAAAGCGACGATCAACTGCACCTGACGCTGCGCTTCATCGGCGCAGTCGACCGCCACCGCGCCAACGACATCGCCGACGCGCTGGGCGCGATCCGCTTCGCCCCGTTCGACGTCCATCTGACAGGCGTCGGCGCGTTCGACCGCAAGGGCGTGGTCGATACGCTCTGGGCCGGCGTGAAGCCGCGCGATCCGTTGGCCGCGCTGCATCGGAAAATCGACCGCGCCTGCGTGTCCATCGGCCTGTCGCCCGAAAGCCGCGCCTATCTCCCCCATGTCACCCTTGCCCGCTTCGGCCGATCAGGCGGCCTGATCGACCCCTTCCTGGCCCGCCACGCCGCCCTCAACCGCGCGCCCTTCAGGGTCGATCGCTTCACCCTGTTCGAAAGCCGGCTGGGTCAGCAGGGCGCGATCTATCACGCGATAGCGGACTACCTCGCCAACGGCGCGGCGCGACCGCCGCTGGATTGACGGTCCGCCCATCGCAAAAGCGCCCCGAACCCGAAGGTCCAGAGCGCTTCCTTTGCTCCTATCGCGGAGCCTGAAGTCGTCATGGCTTGACGATGCGGCGTCAACAGCCAGCGTGCGCATGAGTTTACAGCAACACGCCCTGACGCGCTCAACCCGCCGCCAGCACCCCGCACGCCACGCGGCCACCGGCATTGCCGGCCGGATCGCTCTTATTGTCGTCGGCCTGCGCATGAACCACCACCGCCGCGCCATCGGCATCGAGCAGAGGCGTCGCCCCCTCGCCGATCATCGCGTCGGCGATATGATATTCGATCGCGCCGGCGCCATCCGGTCCCACCGTCATATTGGGCATGTCGCCCATATGCATTCCGGCGGGATTATCCTTGCCATGCTGGCGCGCAGTCGGGTTCCAGTGGCCGCCGGCGCTGGCGAAGTCTGGCGCGGCGCACTGGCCGGTGGTGTGGATATGCACCGCGTGGATGCCGGGCGTCAGCCCCATCGCCTTGACCACGACATGCAACCCGTCGGCCGCCTGCGTCACCGTCGCCATGCCGCGCGCCGATCCGTCGGCGGCCGCCAGCTTGGCCGAAGCCGTCGGCGCGGCGCTGGCGGTTCCCGTCGTGGTGGCGCAGGCCGACGCGGCGAGGACGATCGGCAAGGCGGTGAGAAGCGGAAGAATTTTCATGGATAGCTCCCAGAAAAGGGCAAGATAAGGCGCTAACGCCGCTGGAGCGCTTTTGTTGCCCAACCGCACCAATTTGTCACCGCCCTTCTGACAAGCTTTCGCAAGAAGCTGGATCAGGATCACAACCCGGTTCACTTACATCGCCGAAGCGGTCGTCTGCTTCCATGAACCCATCCTGGCGGGGCAAATGGTGACGTCGGATAGGTCGGGTTGACCGTTGATGGCCGGAACCTGTTCGATGTCGGGGAACTGGCCGCCGGCGGACAGTATCGCAAGGTCATGAGCGACGTCGGCTTGACGGCGACAGAACCGGCCATCCCCTCGCCGCGCCATGGCGCGGGATCGACGCTTCGGCAACAGCCCCATCATCTCGCCGGCCGGCCCTAGACCACGCGCCGTTCGGCCATGCCACGGCCTTGCATAATTGATGACCGGACATCGGACCGAACGTGGCGCGTCGGGGCTTCGCAATCACCTGAGCAATCGATGCCGGCCAGACAATCTTCTCTTGGCGCCGCGCAAAGAAAAAGGGGCTGGTCCTGCGACCAGCCCCCCATTCTATTTCCATTCCGAGGAATGGAAATCGGCTTACATGCCCGCGCCGGGACCGTAGCTGATTTCCACGCGACGGTTCTGGACTTCGCGAACGCCGTCTGCGGTATCGACGCGCGGCTTCGATTCACCGAAGGCCTGGGTGGTGATGACACCATCAGGGATACCCTTCGAGGCCAGATAGGCCTTGGTCGAGTCAGCGCGGCGCTGCGAGAGGCCGACGTTGTAGGAAGCAGCGCCCGAACGGTCAGCGTGACCGGCCAGCATGACCTGTGCGCTGCCGCAGCTGCTGTAGGCCGAAACCGCGTTGTCCAGGATGGTGGCGGCATCAGGCGTGATGTCCGACTTGTCCCATTCGAAGAACACGATGTACGGGCCAGGGTTGCATTCGGCAACCGGCGGCGGCGGAGCCGTTTCGCCACCGAAGTTGTAGGTCAGGCCGAGCAGCAGGCTGTGCGTGCGCAGCTTGGTGTCGCCGGTCGAACCCGCTTCGCCGTAGATGCTCTGATAAGCCGGGATGACCTTGATGTCGTCCTGGTTGAAGAAGCGATACTTCAGCGAGACATCGACATTGTTGGTGACGGGGTAACGAACGCCCGCAATCGCCTGCCAGGCGAAACCGGTGTCGCTGTCGTTCACGATGTCCGAAGCCAGCTTGCCGCGCGATACGCCGACACCGCCGCCGACGAAGCCCTGCAGGCCGTCATCGGGACCGAAGTCCAGCAAACCGTTCAGCATGAACGACAAAGCCGAAGCTGCGCCGCCGAAGCCGCCGCCGGTCTTGTCGAAATCGATCTTGGCGCGCTTGTAGGCCGCTTCGGCCTCCAGGCGGAAGCCGCCGAAGTCGTAGCCGATGTTGGCGTCGAAATCATAGCCCTTATGGTAGTCGATCGAAGGAACGACCGAACCGCCGGGAGGAATGGACGAGAAGGTGAGGTCCTGGTCTTCGACGAGCAGGACGCCGGCGTCGACGCCGACATACCAGCTATTGTCACGCGCCATGGCCGGGGTGGCCAGGACGGTGGTCGCAAGCGCAGCCGCGAGGGCAAGCTTCCGCATTTGAATTCCCCTTTCAAGAGTGTCACGAAGGACTGCTGAAACCCTGTATTCGCAAGAAGGTTTCATGGCAAGTCCACAATTAGTGAAACCGTTGCAAAAATAACGCACTAGCCCGGCTTTCACAGCTTTACCAAGCTAATGTGGAGGAATCCTAGACTATTGACGCGGGCCTGCAACAAGAAATGCGCAGGCCCGTAATATTAGGTCGCGATCAGGCCGTGGGTGCGCAAGGCGGCCAGAATGTCCATCAGCGTAGAGCGCGCCTCAGCGTCAATCACGCCGCCCCCGCTCGGCGCCGCGATAGCCGCCATCCGCGGTCCCACCACTCGTTCTTCGTCCAGATAGACGCCATCGCCACGCACCGCATCGCTCCGCCATAGTGTCCCGTCGAAGAAAAGGGCATGATCGCGGTCGGCCGCCGCGACCCGAAGCCCGGCGCGCGGCGCGACGAAACGCCAACCGCCCTCCGTCCATAGCGCGACCGTATCCGCCTGCCCCGCCCAGTCGCCCGACGCGCCGGCCGCGACGATCCAGCACTGGCCGACCATCGGCGCACCCGGCGGCGCGCTCAGGTCGGCGCTCTCCACTCGTCCGTGCAACAACGCATCGACCACCACCAGCGCTTCATTATGCTGGATTTCCTTCTGCGCCTGCCCTGCGAATAGCAGCGGCAACGCCCAACGCGGCGTTTCGTCCATGCTCGTCTCCTCCTCGATCATCCGTGAAAAGCGTCAGGCGATAAAGCCGATCATCGCCGCCCGCCCCTGCGCCAGCGTCCCCAACTGGCGCACCTCCGCCATCAGCGACTGCCCCGCCGTCCCGTCCGCCGCGATCATCGCCGCGGAATAGGTCCAGCCCGGCGCCCCGCTCTCCGCGCTGCGCACCACGCTCGCCCCGTCCATCACCGCGACGCGATAACGCTCCGCCTCCTCGCCCAGCGGTACGTCGCCGCCATTGCTCCATCGCCACCCGGCGCGACTGCGCCGGACCCAGTCGAACGCCTGCCCGCCATCCAGCCCCCGCACCCTCAGGTGCACCGGCGATGGCGGCATCAGCGCCTCGCCGCTGATCGCGATCGCCGCCTCCACCGGCTCGACATCGCCCAGTCCGACCGCCGCCAGCCGCAGCGTCGCCCCGACCTCCCCCACCGTGCCCAGCGCCGCCAGCGGCTGAACCAATCGCTCCTCCTCGATCAGCAGGAACGGCTCGCCGGCCTCATGCCCGGCCATCGCCCATTCGGTGCCGCGCAGCCCCCGGCGCAGTCCACCCAGCCGATAGCTGGCCGGTCCGGTTCGCACCGCCGTCTCGAACTGCACGAGCTCGCGCCCGATCAGGCACAGGTTCCGCCCCTGCGCCAACCCCGCTTCATCCGCATCGCTCAAGTCCATGTCCGCCGCCAGCAACGTCACCAGCAGGTCGTGCCGCCGATCAACCAGCGTCGCGCTCCCATCGGGCAGCGCGGCGTCCGCCGTCCCCATCACCGCCCGCAACGCGCTGCGCCCGATCGGCACCGCCTCCCCGCTCTCGCCCATCACGAACAGCGCCGCGCTGCGCCACCCCTCCCCGCCGCTCGCCGCCACGACCAGCAAAGGCGCGCTCGCCGCCCCGTCCTGTATCTGCGGCAGGTCGGCCAGCATCAGCGTCGTCGCGCCGTGGGGCGCATCCGCCTGCCGCACGATCGCACCCGAAGACGCCCCGGTCGGCAGCATCCCGCCCCCTCCTGGCACCCGGCGCAGCGCCAGCCGCACCGCCATCGCCTCCCATTCCCGTTCCTCGATCCGCCACAGCCCCGGCGCGTCCGCGACCGTCACCACCGCGCCGGGGTTCAGCGCCAGCGCCCGCCAGTCGCAGCGCAGCGTCATCGTCGCCCGCCCGGTCCAACCCGCGCCCAGCCGCTCCGCCGCCACCGCCCGCGCCGCGTCCGCCGCCATCACCGCGGGCAGTTCGATCCCCAGTTCCTGCCGCCCCGGCCCCGGCCGCGTCACCCGCTGCACCCCGGTCTGATAATCGCGCGCGGCATCATAGTGGCGCAGGCTCAGCGCCACCGGCACGCCATCGGCTGCTGCGCCCGATCGCTCGACCGCATCGATCGCCTGCCCGTTTACCCGCCGCACCAGCCCATCCGCCCCGATCGCCCCGTCCGCAACGCCTATGGCCATTAATCGCAAACCATCGGCGCCGGACCGCAGCGCCAGCCCATGCGCCTCGACCAAAGGCGCGATCGCGGCCCGGACGTCCGCCCCGCTTGCCGCAAAGCCATCCACCGCAGCCAGTCCGTCGCCCTCCAGCCGCCCCGCGCTCAACGCCGCCGCCACTGCACCGATCGGCACCGGCGCAGCATCGGCCTCCACCTCGAACGTCAGCGACGGGATGCGATTGCCATAATCGGCCAGCGCCAGATCCTCGAACACGACATAGGCGATCCCCCGATGCGCCGGGGTCAGGCCCACACCCTCTGCCGCCGCGATCAGCGGATCGACCGGCTGGTCCTCGTCGCCCGCACGGACGCGAAAGGCGGAAATCTCCGTCTTGAAATCCCCCGCCGCCCCGCGCAGCAGATTGCCGTCCGCCCAGATGCGCCGGATCTGCCCGATCGCCCGCGCCGACAGCGCCACCGCGAAACTCGCCGAATAGGCATAGCTGGTCACGCTCGGCCGCCCCTTGCCGCCGCCGCTCTTGCTCTTCGTCTCCTTCAGGTCGGTCGCCCAGATCACCGTCCCCGCCACCCGCATCGTCCCGAACAGCCTGGGAAGCTGCGTGCCATAGCTCGACGTCTGCAATTGCAGGTCGGACAGCCGCGCGCCCTCGCGCCCCTTGGGCTTGAACAATATCTGATTGTCGATGACATTGCCGATCACCGCGCCGATCGCAGCGCCGATCGGCCCGCCCAGCACGGTCCCCACCGCCGTCAGCACCACCGTCGCCATAATATTATCCTCCGTTCGTTTCGAGCGCAGTCGAGAAACAACGAGCGCGCGACTTCATGCCGCACGCCACCAACTCAAGACCGGCCATGGCGACGCGCCCGGCATCTCCACCACCCGCCCGATCCCCGCATGGGCGTGAATAAACCCCGCCCCCGTCCCGATCATCAGATGCAGTTGCAACGGCCCCGGCCGCACCAGCGCCAGATCGCCCGGCTGCCCTTGCGCCACCGGCCGCAATCCCGCCGCCGCCAGCCAGCGCTCCGCCCGCTCGATATCCCCGCTCCGCAAGCCATAGGCGCCATGCGCCTCCCGTCCCATCGCCAGCGCCGCCAGCCCCACGCAATCCAGCCCCGCGCGGCTGCGCCCATGCAATCGAAACGGCACCCCCATCAAAGCGCGCGCCCGCGCCACCACCGCGCTCATGCGCCGGGATAGCGGGTCAGCAAATCCATCCCCGGCAGATAGGGCTCCCCGCGAAAATTGCGCGCATTGCCAAAGCGCGCCGCACAGGTCGCCAATTGCCGGTCACACCCCTGCGTCAACAAAGCCAACGTCCCCGCCGCCACCGCAAAGGCCGGCGGATCGGCCAGCACCACCTTGTCCGCGCCATTGTCGACCACCGCCTGCGTCAGCCCCGCATTGGCTCCGCTCAGCCAGCGCAAAGTGCCGAAGGCGTAATCCCCCGCCACCAGCCCCCCTCCACTCTCATCGACCATCGCCACCTCGCCATCCTCCACCCCGCTCACCGTCACGATCTTGCGCCGCGCGGCCATGTCGACCCGGCACGCCCCGTCACCCAGCCTTGCCCGGCAATCGGGCGATGTCGATGGCGCCACCGGCCCGTTCAGCACCGCCGCCGCGCCCAGCAATTCCGCCGTAAACGCCCCGCCCTTGCGCGCCACCGCGCCGATCTCGCCGCGCGCCAGCAACAGCCACAGCGCGCCCGGTTCTTCCCACTGGGTCAGCCGCAATTCCAGCGCGGCCCCGTCCCACCGCCCTGCCATCAGGTCCGCCTCGCGGATCGCATCGCTCGACAGTGCGCCCGCCACGTCGCTATCCTCGCCATCCAGGCCGATGCCCGCGCGCACCGCCGACGGCGTCATCCCCGGCGCGGCGCGATGGGTCAGCCCGCCTATGACCAGATCCCGATCATGGCTGGTCAGCCCGATCGTCACCCCGTCCCGCCGCTCGATCCGCCAGCAAAAGGCCAGCGTATTGAGCGGCTGGCCCAGCTTCTCCGCATCGGTCATTCCCGTATCTCCACCAACGGCACCGACGGCGCTTCTCCGGCGGCGAAGGTCGCCCGGTTGATGTCCAGCCGGTCCTCGGCGAAGCGCACCGGCACGTCGAACCGATAACCGGCGCTCAGCACCACGCCCGCATCCGGCGCCTCGTCGAACGCGATCACGCCCAACCCCGCATGGCTCCACCCCTCGGTCATCTCGACCCCATCAGCCGCTACCCGGATGCTCCCCGCCACCGGCCGGGTGATTATCCGCCCCTGCGCCTCCTCGCCGACCCCATAATAGCGCATCAACTGGAACGTCGCCCGCACCCCGTCGCCAATCCCCAGCCGCTGGTCGATCGGCGAAGGCGCCACGCCCGGCGCGCCGCTGCGATCGTCATACGGGTCGGTGAAGCGGAACCCGCGCGCCGCGCCCCTGCGCGCGCGAAAGAAAGCGATCAGCGTCGCAATGTCCGCTTCGGACCGCACCCCCGGCCCGGCGTCGAAGGAC
This sequence comes from Sphingobium cupriresistens LL01, assembly GCF_001046645.1. Classification (NCBI taxonomy): domain Bacteria; kingdom Pseudomonadati; phylum Pseudomonadota; class Alphaproteobacteria; order Sphingomonadales; family Sphingobiaceae; genus Sphingobium; species Sphingobium cupriresistens. Next base: position 1,044,250 of record NZ_KQ130434.1, on the reverse strand, counting down.
AGCCGCGCATCCGCCCAGTCGCTGCTGCGCCGCTCATGGCCCGACGGGCTTTCGACAATCTGCGTGGAAAAGGCCGGCGAGAGGCTCGCCTCCCGCCCGATAGCGATCGGAAAGATAATATCATCAAAGGCTTGCATATCATCCTCCCCATCGATGCTGAAGCAGGTAAAGCCGTCGCGGCACACCTGCGGCAGCGCCCAGACGAATGTCTGCGCCGTCCCCCGCGCCACCGACGCCTGCGCCGCTGCGGCTATCTCCCGCCATTGCCCCGCCTGCTGCGGCAACAGCACGAAGCCCGACAAATAATGCTGCTCTTCGATCGGATAGCCCAGCCGCGCCGTCGCCATCTCCACGCCCCGCGCGGTCAGCCCCGGCCGCCCCTCGGTCACCCAGTCATAATCCTCCAGTTGCAGCACATCGAAAGCCGGCGATGCCCAGCCGACAGGCATATTGGCCCGCTTGGCCTCCGGCGCGCGCGGGTCCAATATGGTCGGCAGATAGGCCAGCAAATGCGTCACCGCCCCCGGTGCGACCGCCTTCACCGCCGCACAGAGCGCTGCGGTCGACGCCGCCAGCAAGGCCCCCGCCGCATCCAGCAACGCGCATTGCGCGCCGTCCAGCGCGCCGCGCGCATCCGGGATCGACACCGGACTGCCGCCCAGCGCCGCCCGCGCCGCATCGTCATACAGGCATATCCGCCCGTCGCCCGGCATCACCCACCACCAGGGTTCACCGACCTGAAACAGAATCGGCAAATTCGCTTCCAACCCAATGGAAACAAAGGCCCCGGCTACCTGCTGCACATAACCCATCGCCCCGCCATGGGCCGGCGACAACAATGTCGATGGCGGCGACCATCCGGTAAGCGCCGGATCGCCATTCTCGGCCCGCTGCTTCCAGTCGTTCCAGCAATGCGCATCGAACAGTTCATAGGATAGCGACCAGATGACGCCGAACCCCAATGCCTTGGCCCGCGCCGCAAAATCCCGATGCCAGGCCGCGCAGGGCGCATTGAGCACCCCGCCCGTCAGACTGACGTAAAGCCCCTCGCCCAAGCGTTCGAGCCGGAAATAATGGCTCATCCCGACATAATGGTTGATCGCGCCGCGATAGCCCAGCGCGTGGATCGCGCCGACCACCCGCTCCGGCGTCTGGTTGAAACAATCGTCATAGCCGGTCGCCATGGACAGCCCATGTTCGGGCAGCATCGCGTCGCCGATCGTCAGCATGGACCCCGCCCCGTCACAGGCGATCTCGCTCAGTTCCGCCCATCCCTCTTGCGGCCCGGCAAAGGGCGTGTCGCCCTCGTCATAACCGGGCGGCACCAGCGAAATAAACATCCGATCGACATCGCCCGCCCACACCGGATCATCGTCGTCCGGCAGGTCGTAACCGCCCATGATGACGGAAAAATCCAGCGTAATGACAGCATCTTCCGGCACGCCATTGGCATAATTCCACAACCGCACATACCAGGCGCGCGGATTGCCGTCCTGATCCCGCCCCTCGATCGTCAGCGTCGGTCCATGCGTCTCGTCCAATGTCCGCACGCCGCCGCTGCGCCAGCGGAACGACAGCACACAGTCCCTAAAATCCCGATCCGTGTCATAGGCCAGCAAGGGATGGCTCCACTGGTCCGCCGCGTCCCAGATCAGCCCCGCCAGATCGCCCGACCCGTAAAACACCGTGTCCACCCGCAATGCGTCGGGCGCGCTCGTCACCACGCTCGCCATCATCGGCCGCGGGAAATTGACGGTCCAGTGCGTCGCCGCGAACCGCTTGATCCAGCGCGTCTCCTGTCCCCGCCGCGTATCCGCCAGCCAATATTCGATCCTGCCCATCAGCCCAGCGCCCCCTTCACCGCCCGCGCCACCTGCCGCGCGCTGCGCGCCAGCAACCGCGGCTCGCTCTCCCCACCGCGCCCATTGATCGCGATGCTCACCCGCACGTCGCGCGCCCCGCCGCCGCCATGCGCGACTACCTGCCCGCTGCTCGTCGGCACGAACATTTCCGGCCCGCGCTCGCCGACCATATAGGCCCGCCCCGGCGCCACCGGCCCGCCAGTCGCCCGCCCCGGCAGGCCGAGCGCCGACGTCAGCAGCGACGCGCCCAGGCTCGCCAGCCCACCCCCGCTGCTCCCGCCGCCCACGGCCGACCGCAAAGCGCTCGCTGCAATCTCGTCCAGCACACTGACCGCGATCCGGCGCAGATCCTCGAACCCGAACTTGCCGGTCCGCACCGCGCGCATCAGCCCCTGCTCGATCCGCCGCCCGGCCCGGTCCGCCCCATCGCCCAGCGACCCTTCCAGCCCCGCCCGCATCGCCTCGACATCGCGGTTCAACCCCTGCGTGTCGGCCCGCACCCGCACCACCAGCGTCTCGATTTCCTCGTCCACAGCCCGCCTCCCAACCTAAAAAGCCCCTCCCCTTCAGGGGAGGGGTTGGGGTGGGGGCGCGCCCCACACACCTACCTTCATGCTTAATCCGGCATCGCCCCCATCAACCGCGCCAACTCCCTGCCATCCACGCCATCCCCCGGCGCCTCGTCCCCCCGCGCCGCCTTCAACACCGCCGCCAGTTCCGCCGGGGTCGCGCGCCAGAACTCGTCCGGCCGCCAGCCCAGCAGCCACCCGGCCACCCCCGCCAGCCGCCCCGCGGCCTGCGCAAAGCGCGTCACTTCCCCGCCAATATCTGCTGCAAAACGGCTTTCAGCACCGGCGTCACCTTCGCCAGCCCGACCGCCACCACCGCCTCGCCCAGCGCCTCGCGGCTCACCGCCTCGCGATCCACCAGACAATGCCAGAACAACGCCACCAGATCGGCCAGCGACAGCTTGCCCTCCGCCGCCCGCTCGACCAGATCGAACAGCGGCCCCAATTCCGCCTCCGCCGCCACCAGCGCGGCAAAGCTCGGCCGGAGCGTCAGCACCTCCCCGCCCAGCGCCAGCGCCGCCTCGCCCCTTTCTGCATTGGGCCGCTCCCGGTTCGCCGCCCCGCTCATTCGCTCACCACCGCGCCGCTGCTTTCCAGGCTCAGCGCATAATTGCGCTCGCCATTATAGTCCCCGGCATAGTCCAGCCGCGTCACCAGAAATCGCCCGCGCATCCGCTCGCCGCTTTCGAAGCTCAGCTCATAATCCTCGATCGTGCCCGACAGCGCATGGTTGCGGATGCGCACCTCCGCCGCAGAGCCAGTGAACAGCCCCGCCGCCGACACGCTGACCGATCGCACCCCCGCGCCCGACAGCAATTCGCGCCAGCCGCCCGAATCCTTGCTGGTGATGTTCACCGCCTCGCCATTCACCGACAACTGGGTGGTCCGCATCCCGGCCACCGTCGCATATGTTGCAGGCATGTTTCCGTCGCTCACTTTGAGCAGAAACGCACTTCCCTTTTCGACGCCCATGGCGCATTCTCCAGCCAAGCGACCCCGACGCGACAAGCACCCTGCTGCCGCCCGGAAAATCGCGAAAAAATAAAAGACTCGGATGGCATTCGACCATCCGGTCGCAGCGTGGACACGCCGCCATCGACGTGAAGACGCCGCTATGGAGAGGTTTCTATGATTGTTGCCGCTTCGCTCGTGATGATGCTGGCCGCCGCCCCGTCCGCTGACGCTGTCGGCGCCGGGCGCAAGGAGTTTTCCAAATGCCTCAGCGCCCAGGTTCAGCCCGCGCTGGAAAAGAAATTGCCGGTCGGCGATTTCCAGTCCGCAATGAAAAAAGCCTGCGCCGACAAGGAAGCCGCCTTCCGCGCCGCGATCGTCGCCCAGAACAAGGCCGACAAGATGCCCGACGCCGCCGCCAACAGCGACGCCGACGAACAGATCGCGGAATATGTCGACAAGATCACTAGCGAATATGAGGAAAACAGCCAGTCGGGCTGACTTCCATCGGGAGGGGCATTACCCCTCCCGCACCACCCGCAACCGATAGTCGATCACCGCCCGCCACTCCAAGGCCGCGCCCGCGCCATCCCGCGCCACCCGCGACCGCACCAGCCGCGCGGTGACGATCCGCCATCCATCGCGCGCCTGCGCCTGGCCGATCGCCGGATCGATCCGCGCGATCATCCCCGCCAGCCGCGCCGGCGTCTCGTCCGCGCTCCGCAGACCGATGGTCAGCCGCACCTCGCGCCCCTCGACATCCTTGCCGCCCCAGTCCGCGCCGATACATTCGCCCACATGGCCATAGGGCGCGCTCGCCCGCCCCGGCTCGCTATCATATAGGTCGTTCAGCCCGTCCATCAGCGCCCCGTCCGCCCGCAATGCGGCGATCACCGCCGCCCGCGCCGCCACTTCCGCACTCATAGCCCATTCCTCCCGGCGTCCCGCACCGCCAGATCGCGCCACCAGCGCGCCGCCAGCCCCGGCGCGGACGCCCGCACCGCCGCGCCCTCCACAACCGCCGCCACCCCGGCCGCCTCCAGCGCCGCGACGATCCGCGCTCGCCGCCGCGCCGCCCGCGCCTCGACCAGCGCCACCAGCCGCGCCCTCATGCCAGCCGCATCCGCCGGAACGGCCGCCACAGCGCGCTCACCACCGCCGGCGGCGCGCTTTCGCCGCCCCGCGCCACGAAATGCTCCGCCGCCAGGCGCACGATCCCCTGACGCAGCGCTTCGGGCAGGCCGTTCAACTCCGCCGCCAGCCCCGCCTGGTATCGCACCGCCAGCCGCCGCCCGTCGCCCGCGCGGGTCGATCGCACCCACCCATCGCCCGCCGCATCAATATCGATCGCATAGGCGTCGATCGGCAGCATCTCCGCCACCCCGTCGGCATCCACCGCCTCGACCGTCTCGATCGCCGCCACCGGCCGCGCCGACAGCCTTTGCCAGCCGCCGTCGCCCGCCACCGTCTCGCGCGCCGCCCGCGCGATCAGCCACTGGCCGATAAATTGCTCGCACAGCGCCGCCGCGCTACGCAGCAACCCGGCCAGCACCGCATCCTGCGCCCCCGTCTCGATCCGCAAATAGGCCTTCAACTCCGCCAGCGATGCCGCCAGCGCCCCGCTCTCCGGTTGCTCCACCATCTTCAGCGCTCCTCCACCCGCATCGTCACCGACCGCTCGTCCACCTGCCCGTCGGACAGGGTGACGCGGTTGGTCAGCCGATAGATGCGCCCCGCCACGCCCCCATTCAGCCGCACGCTGCTGCGCTGCGCCTCAAAGGCGTTCGCTTCCACCACCAGCCCGCCCGTCTCGACCGGGCTAACCGTCCACAGGCTGGCGACCAGGCTCTGCCCGGCCAGATAGGCGGACCAGTCGATCGCATGATCGACCCGCGCCTGCGGGTCTTTGACAAAAAGGCTCATCGGACCTTGCTCCCCTCATGTTGATCGGGCCGCATCGCCCCCTCGCGCGCGGCCACCCGCGCGCCCTGCCCCGGCCGGACGCCCCAGTCCCACGGCCCCGGCGTCGCCACCCGCACCGCGCCCAGCGCGCCCGCGCCGATCGCCTCACCCGCCAGCATCGCCGCCTCCTGTTTCCAGCGCATCCAGACGCGCCGCCAGCGCCGCGATCGCGCGCCGCTGCCACAGCGCCTCCAGCGCGAAACATTCGTCATAGCGCAGGCCCCACCGCTCTCCCGCATCCCGCGCCGCCCGCACGATCGCGCCGTCCTCGCTCCGCAATTCCGGCTCCGCGTCCCATCTATCGTGGCACAACAGCCCCCAGCGGATCGCCGCGCCTTCGCCCAATCGCGCATCGATCACATCGCGCACCTGCTGCGCCGCCAGCCCCAGATGCCAGCGCGCCGCGTCGCCCTTCTCGGCCACCGCCTCGACGAAGCGATAGCGGCGCCAGCCGACCGCGCCCCAGGCGTCGATCAGGGCATCGTCGACCGTTCCGACATCGCATTTGGTCCGCGCGTCGGACGTGTTGATCGTCCCGCTCGCCGCATATACCTGGCTCCAGCGCGTCGTAGCGCCGCCCAGCGCATAGATATTGTCGGTCAACGGCGCGACATGGCCGGCGAAATCGACCATGCCATATTGCAACCGCATCAGGCTGGCCGGCCCCCCGCTCGTCCCGTCGCGGGTCGCGTGCCAGGAAAACATGACCTGCTTGTTCGACGCGCCCGGCGACGCCGATATCAGCGTCGCGCGCATTCGCGTCACTTCCTCGAACGCGCCGCCGATATAGGCGAAGGAAGCGACGTCGCCGATCACCGCGCCGCTCTCCAGATTGGCCGGCGACGCCTGCGATCCCAGCGCCCGATAGAGCCGCATCGACGCGGAACTGGCGCCATGGGCATAGGCCCGCATCGACGCGCCGATCCCATCGCCGCGCACCGCCATGATGGCGGTCCCTTCATTGCGATAGGCGGTGATCGTCTCGCTCGCGATCGGGGTGAAGGCTGCGCCGCTGGCATTGACCGTCAGCGTACCGGCCGATATCTGCGCCTCGCCGCTGCCCCCCAGCGCCCCGACATAGGATCGCACCGCCGCGCCGTCGGCCTGCGTCAACAATCCCCGTCCGAACCCGCTAGTCGCCAGCGCCGCGATCGCGCTCAATTCGTCGCTTGCCGCCTGCTTGCCCGCCAGCGCCGTATCCAGCCCCGCAATCTCATCCAACCCATGGCCATGATCGTTGACCTGTGCGACCCAACCCGCGTGCAGCGCCAGCCCGACATGCTTCTCGCCTACAACGAAATCCACCGCGCCGCCGCCCGCCGAAGAGGCTTGCGGCGCCCGCACCAGGCGGCCTTCGTCATCGATTCCGCCCGTCCCCGCCTCCCATTGGCCGGGATCGGCTACGCCCTGAATGACATAGGGAAAGGTCGCGCCAGGACCAGTCGCCGCGGCAAAGCCGCGATAGCCCGGCAACGGCCCGCCCAGCGCCAGCGGCCCCGCGCCCCCCGCATGGCACGTCTCGCGCACCAGGTCCGCCATCTCCAGTTCCGTGATCGCCACGCCCGCCCCCTCACAAAAAAGGGGGAGCGCAAGGACGCTCCCCCAGAACCTTCTCCCCCAGCGGAGAAAGATACGAAGCCTTAGCCCGCAGGGCTCAGGCGCAGTTGGAAGAGGGGGAAGGACACGCAGCCTCCCCCCATCCCATCACGAAGCGGCGAACTTCATCAACTTGATCGCCTCGCTATTGGCCACCGCGCCGCCGATCCGCTTGACGGCGTAGAAATGCACGAACGGCTTGTTGCTGAACGGATCGCGCAGGATGCTCGTCTCGCTGCGTTCGGCGATGACATAGCCGGCCTGGAAATTGCCGAAAGCGATCGACAGGCTGTTGGCGGCGATATCGGGCATGTCCTCCGCCTCGACCACCGGATAGCCCAGCAAGGTTGCGGGCTGTCCGCCGCTCAGCCCCGGCTGCCAGATGAACGCGCCGTCGCTCGTCTTCATCTTGCGCACCGCCGCCAGCGTGGCGCTGTTCATCACGAAGCTCGCCCCCTGGCGATAGGGCGCGCGCAGGCTCTGGACCAGGTCGATCAGCTTGTCCTGCGGGTTCGACGCGGCAAAGGCGCCCGCCGCGCCCGACGCCAGATATTGCAGCGAGCCAAAGGCGCGCACGCCGTCGACCTCATTGGTCGTGGTATAGGTCAGGAAACCCTTGGGCTTGTTCGTCCCGTTGCCGTTGACGAAGGCCGCGCCCTCCGCTGCCGCAAATTCGCGCGCGATCTCGCTCGCCAGCCAGGCTTCGACATCGAACTGCGCATCGTCCAGCATCGCCTGACTCGCCGCCGGATTGGCGAACAGCTCGCCGCTGGGCGGCGCGATCTCGTTAAAGACGGGCGTCCCCGTCTCGGCCCGCGCGCCCGTCTCGCTCGCCCAGCCCGACACGATGCCGCCCGACGTCACCAGCTTGCGATACCCCGCCGTCCCGGTGCGCACCACATTGGCGATGCCGCGGATCGGCGAAATGGCCTTGAGCGTCGATCCGATCAACTGGTCGATCTCCCGCGGCACCGCATAACCACCCGCCGCGCCGGAAGCCCCGGAAAAGCTCTTCAGCTCCACGCCCGCTTCATGCCCCTGCCGCAGATAGCGATCGACAAACGCCGCCCGCGCCGGATCGACCGCGCCCCCTTTCACGCCATCGAGCGCCGGTCGCTGCGCGGCCAGCAAAGCCCCTTTCAGCGCCGCAATCTCCCCCTCCAGTCCATCGATCCGCTCCCCCTGCACCACCGCATCGAACCGCGCTTCCAGTGCGTCCGTCACCTGATCCGTCATGTACATTCTCCCGCTTGCAGAAACGAAAAAGGCGGCCCCGGATGGGACCGCCCTTGAATAAGTCGTGCTTTTTTACTGGACCGCTCGCGGCCCTCTCATAAACCGCCAGAATACCGACACGGGGTCGGTGCTAGGTCGATTATGCGGCGATTGGCGCTTTACGCCGCTTTTCCTTACTTTCCGCCAACGTCACAACCACAATGGCCGAGCCATCGCCTTGTAGCTTGGCGTGGACTTCACCGCCCTGCGCTTCATATAGGCGGCGAATACCGCCCACAGCCTTGGGGGAAACTTTGGTGAAAAACTTCTTGTTCATATCTCTAATCCTTCAATTTCTCTGAAGGCTCGCTCGCGGTCTTTAGCATGATCGGGGTCGGTTACGAAATCCTCTATATCTAACGCTTCGCCATAATTTTGGTTGACCCAATCTGAAATTTTTTCCCATCCATCGTCGGCTGCGATGAACGAGAATATGGCTTCAATCCGTTGAACGTCATCTGAATCATAGTGATCGGTGGACTCCGCGACATCCTCAGGATCGAGAACAATAACCTGCGAGTTAGGCGTCAATTCGAACAGAGGCGTTTTGACATGATCCGTTTTTAATCGCTCGATGAGGATGTTCAACATCCTTCTTATGGAAATACGGAATCGTAAAACCAAGAATAATGTCACACAAGGCCACACCAAGTGCCCAACAATATCTGCCCAAGATTTGGTCGGCGCAGGTATCGTCCACAGCGTTTTCGCGACCCATTGGACGATATATGGTGCGTGAAGTTCGCTCATAATACGCATTTAGGCAGGTGGGCAGCCATTTGCCAATAGCTTGAGAGCATTAGTGTAGGGATGTCGACGCTCATCTGCGCGCTTTCCCCTACCCCTACCCCTCCACCGCCACCACCCGCGCCAGATCCTGCATCGGATGCGTCACCAAACTCACTTCCACCAGTTCCAGCCCCAGCAGTTCGCGCGGCCGTGCGCCCCGCGCCTCGCGCACCCGATATCCGAACGACAGCCCGTCCAGCGCCCCGGCCTTCAGCGCCGCCGCCGCCTCGCGCCCCGCTGCGGTCCGCTGCGACACGCGCCCGATCACCCGCAGCCCGCGCCCATCTTCCCGCGCCGTCTCGACCACACCGATCACGCTGGCCGGCCCATGCTGCCACAACAGCGGCACGCCCGCCGCATCGATCGCCCCGAAAGCGCCCGCCCGCACCACATCCCCGCCCCGGTCCACCCGATCGAAAATCGCCGCATAGCCGGCAAAGCGTATGTCGCCCGCGCTCATGCCTTGACCAGCCCCAGCAACCCCACCTTCACCGCAATCCCCAGCACCACCAGCGCCATCATGATCCGCACCGCCCAGCCGATCACCGCCCCGCGCGCCGCCTTCTTCGCGTCGCGCCAGGCGGACAGCAATTCGCGCAGTTCGCGCATGTCGCCCTCCGCCCGCCGGTCGGCCAGCCCCAGCCGCTCCAGGGCGCGCCCCGCGCCCAATTCGCTCGCCTCCTCGATCAGCGCGCGGATCATCACCATGTCCGCCCCGCCCGGCGCGGTTTCCGCCTGCGCCACCAACCGCGCCAGCATGTCCTGTTTCATATATCCCGCCTTCCCATGGGGACCGCCCATGCCTATTGGGGCGCGCATGAAACGCACGCCTCGCAAAATCCTGATTCTGCTCGTCCTGCTCGCGCTCGGCGCCGTCGCCTGGCATTTCGGCCTCTTCCGCGCCGGCGACTGCCTGATCCAGGGCGGCCGCTGGAACGGCGACGCCGGCTTCTGCCGCCTCGACAGCCTCGCCCGCCCGGCAGAATAGATTTTTCGCGCAGAGGCGCAGAGGCCGCAGAGCAAAGAGAAAGCCGCCAAGGGCGACCAGTCTCTCTTCCTTCCTCGCGCCCTCCGCGCCTCTGCGCGACGCTCAAATCCCCAGCATCGCCTTCTTCTCGTCCGCAGAGAGGAAATCCGCCCCCGCCACCCGCTCCCAAAGCGCCGCCCGCTCGTCGGACAAAGCCGGCACCGCGTCCAGATCCGCCTCTATCCCCAGCCCCGGCCACCAATCGCCCAGCCCTTGGGCCAGCGCCCCGCCAATCTTCGCCACCAGCGGCAGGATCGCCTGCCGCCACAACGCCTTGTTCGCCTCGCGATAATTGGCGTAGCTATTGTCGCCGGGCAGCCCCATCAGCATCGGCGGCACCCCGAAAGCCAAAGCGATTTCCCGCGCCGCCGCCGCTTTCAGCCCCACAAAATCCATCTCCGCCGGGGTCAGGCTCATCGCCTTCCAGCTGAGGCCTCCCTCCAGCAGCATCGGGCGTCCCGCATTGGCCGCCCCGGCAAAGGCCAGCTCCATCTCGCGCTTCACCCGCTCGAACTGGTCGGGCGACAGCACCGATCCGTCGCCCGGATCATAGACCATCGCCCCGCTCGGCCGCGCCGCATTGTCCAGCAGCGCCTTGTTCCACACGCTCGCCGCATTATGGATCGCCACCGCCCCCGCCGCCGCGCCCACGCATCCCAGCCCATAATGATCGTCCAGCGGATGCAGCGCCTTGATATGCAGCATATTGGTCCGCCCCGCGCCATCTTCGGGCGTCAGCCGGGTCACGCTCTCCCCGACCCGATACAGATATGCCGCCGGCCATCCGCGCGCATCGGCCTCCACGCTCACCCGTTCGGGCCGCAGCGCGAACAGCTCGGCCGGCTTGCCCTCCGCGCCGGCGATCACCTGCACATAGGCATTGCCGTGCAGCAACAAATGACAGGCCAGCGTTTCGACCAGCCCCTGCCCAGCCGACGCGCGCCCGACCAGCGCCAGCACGCGCGCGCCATCCTCGACGCCGCGCACCTTCAACGCGCACGCGCCCGCCCCTTCCGACACCAGCCGCATCGCCCGCTGCGCGATCGGATTGCCCATCACCCCGGCCCGCAACTGCGCCTCGTAACTCGCCGGCCACTCGCCCAGCGCCACCGCCCCCGATCCCCAGGCGCGCGCCAGCACAGGCCGCGCATCCACCGGCCCAACCGCACCAGACGCAGCTTTCGTCCCGAACCATTTCATGGATATGTCCCCAAACGCAAAAACCCCCTCCCCAACAGGGGAGAGGGTTAGTGAAGGTCAGCGGCCTCAGCCGCCTACCGAAACTGGGAAAGGGGGCTTAACCCGCCCTTTAACGCCCGATCTTCTATGGATTCCGCGCCAGCACCCGGTCGCAAACGCTGTTTGTGCCCTCGCTCTTGCCAATCACGCGCCCCGCCAGCGCACCCGCGCCCGCACCCAGCAGCGTCTCGCCCAGACTGCCGCCCGCCAGCAAGCCAACGCCTGCGCCACCGGCCGCGCCGATCACCGTACCCTTGTCGCGCCCCTGCTTGCCTTTCAACAAACAATAGCGCACATCATCCCGATCGCGCGGCGCGGCCCGCGCCACCCGCGCCCGGTCCTTGCTGTTCAAACTCGCCGCCAGCACCGGAGACGCCGCCACCGACACGCCCAGGACGGCCGCCAATATCTTGGCCATCTTCATCGCACTTACTCCATTGCAATCATGATCGATGGAAAAACGTAGGCGGCCCTGCGCCGGTTCCCCTCAAATCCCCCGCACCCGCGCCTCGCCCCGCTTCCCCAGCATCAACTCGCTCAGCGCCCACACCAGCGCATCGGCGCGATCGGGCGACCGCCCCGGCCCGACATAGCCGCCCCCCGCGATCAGCCCGCACATCTCGTCCTCCAGCGCGGGGAAAGCGCCGCGATGCATCACCCGCCCGGCTTCATAGAGCGCCGCCACCGGCTCGGCGCGCGCCACCTTGCCCCGGCTCGCATGGACCAGCTTCACCGGCATCGCCGCCTCCGCCGCGCGCAGCACGCTTTCCACCATCGCCCCGCCATTATTCGCCTCGGCCACCACCCGATCCGCGTCATGGACCAAAGCGGCCGCCGCCACCGCCCGCGCCCAGCCTTCGGGCGACTGGCCCGCAACGCTGGCGTCGGCGATCACATAGGCGCGCCCGTCCCCGCCGACCCCCGCCACCACGATGCCGCAGGCGTCCCCGCCCGCCGACGCCGGCGGATCGACCGCCACCACCACCCGGCTGAGCGCGCCCGGCACATGCGCCACCCGGCACCGCTCGATCAGGTCGCGCGACCACAAAGCGCCCTCCACCTCCTCGATCAGTTCGCCGTCCAGTTCCTGCCGCCCCAGCCGCGTGCCGCCATAGCTGGCCGTCATGGCGTCAACAAAGCCGTCGGCCAGATGCGCCGCATTCTCCGCCGTCCGCCCCCGCGTCACCACAAGGTCATCGCCATCGCGCGCCACCAGCGCCCGCACCAGCGGCACCGGCCGCGGCGTCGTCGTCGCCAGCACCCGCGGCCTTGTCCCCAGCCGCAATCCCATCATCAGATTATCCCAGGCCGCCTCGCCGCCCGCCCATTTGGCGATCTCGTCGGCCCAGCCATGGCTGAACTGCGGCCCGCGCAACCCTTCCGGCTCGGCCGCGCCAAACAGGCTCGCCACCGCGCCATTGGGCCAGGTCAGCTTGCGCAGCGCGGGCGCATAGGCAGGCCGGTTCCACCAGGGCGCGATCGCCAGCAGGCCCGACGCCCCTTCCACCATCACGCTGCGCGCCTCGCCCAGCGTCGCGCCGACCAGCGCGATCCGCGCCTGCGGATCAGCCTCGGCGATCCCGCGCACCCATTCCGCCCCGGCCCGCGTCTTGCCGAACCCCCGCCCCGCCATCATCAGCCAGATGCGCCAGTCACCCGGCGGCGGCAGTTGCGCCGGCCGCGCCAGATACAGCCATTCCCGCTCCAGCCGCTCGGCCGACGCCGCGTCCAGCCGCTTCAATATCGCCGCCCTGGCCCGCCGATCGTCACCGGCCAGAAAAACCTGATCCGAAACCTGCATCGCGCTCCCCTGCCAACCGCCAGTCCACAAACATGCAATCCGCAGACACAAAAAAGGCCGCCCGAAAGCGGCCTTCCAAAGATATTTTCGCGAACCCGATTATTTCCGCGGCGCCATCCCGCCGAACGTCACCAAACTTTCCGCCCCGTCCTTGGCCACTGCCGCCACGCCGACGAAATGATCGTCCACGACGATATCCTTCAGCACCGTCTCGGTCGCGCCCGTCACGACACGGCTGTCGGTCCAGTCCTGCGCATCGGCCCGCCGCCAATAGAGCCTATAGCCCGCCGCCCCCGGCACCGCGTCCCAAAACACCCGCGTATCCATCGACAGCGCCCCGTCCAGCGACACGCTCGCCGGCGCCGCCGGCGCATCGGCCAGTTGCCGCAGCGCCGCGACGTTCAAAGCCGTCACCTTCGCCAGATAGGGAAAATCCATCCCCGCGACGGTGTCGCCATAGTCGCGGCCATTCTCGGTCCGCAGATCCTGATGCTGCCGGTCATAATTTTCGATCCCCACCGAAAATCGCACCGCGGGAAAGCCCAGGTCCAGGAAAGGCGAATGATCCCCGCCCCGCCCGAACCGGTCGAAGCGCCGCACCGCGAACACGTTCAGCCCGATCTGCGGATTGGCCTCCGCGATCCCGTCGATCTTTTTCGCCAACGCCCGCGACGGCCCGTCATCCTCGCCGCCGATCGCCCGCCGCGTCGCGCTCGCCTTGGCGTCGTCGCCCGCGCGGATACCCTCGGAAAAGACCCGCACCCGGTCGGCCACTTGCCTGCCGTTCTGGCCGATCGTATTGCCGACAATATCGTTGTTCAGCATAGCCCGCACCTGCCAGCCGCGCGCCTTGGCCGTCGCCGCCAGCAACTTGCCGCCCCACAGCCCCTGCTCCTCGCCCGACAGCAACGCATAGACGATCGTCCCGTCGAACTTTTCGCCCGCCAGCACCCGCGCCGCCTCGATCACCAGCGCCGTGCCGGAGGCATTGTCGTTCGCGCCCGGCGCATCGCTGGTCACGTTCATCACGTCGGTCACGCGGCTGTCGATATGCCCGGCGACGATCACGACCTGGGTCGGATTCCCCGTTCCTTTCTGGATCGCCAGCACGTCGACCACCTCAACCCCATCGGGCGCCCGCGGCCCGGTAAAGCGATCCGCGATCGTCTCCACCGTCAAACAGCCGCCACAACCCTTGGCGATCTTCGCAAATTCCGCCGCGCCCCACCGCCGCGCCGCGCCGATCCCGCGTTTGGGGTCGGTCGCCGACGACAGCGTGTGCCGCGTGCCAAAGCTGACCAGTGTTTCCACCGTCGCCTTCATCCGCGCCGGATCGGGCGCCCGGCTCCCCGAAACAGTCTGGCCAACAGTCTGGGCCATGATCGGCATCGGAACCAGCACGGCGGCGGCGGTCAAAAATAGCATCTTTGTCATGCGCTCTGGTCTACCGCCTGTTGCACATCTGTAAAGCGCTCAGCGAAATTCTCGCACCCGCACAATAGACATCACTATAGATCAAATATTTATCCCCTTGACGATAGACCCCGCCCGACTGCACCAGTGCATCCTCAGTTCGGGGGCGAACTGAGTCTTTATACGTGGGGGTTTTACACATGAAGTTCGTTGCCAGCGCCCTTGTGGGCGTGATCGCCTGCGCCTGCGCGCCATCCGTCCTGGCCCAGGTCACGACGGCGCCCGCCGCGCCGGTCGCCACCATCGTCGCCGCGCCCGGCGGCAACGTCCTGCGCGCCGGTATGCAAATCCCGCTCAAAATGTCCGAAGCGCTCACGACCGAGGGCAAGAAGCTGCGCATCGGCCAGCGTGTTCAGCTCGAAGTCGCTGAAACCGTATCGCTGAACGGCCAGACCGTGATCCCGGCCGGCAGCCCGGTCACCGGCGAAATCACCGACGTCCGCAACAAGGGCATGTGGGGCAAGTCCGGCCGCATCAACGGCCGCATCCTCTATGTCCGCGCCAATGGCAACCAGATCCGCCTGACCGGCAGCTTCGATGACAAGGGCACGACCGGCACCGCCGGCGTCGTCGCCGCCATCGCCTTCGTGCCGATCGCCGGCTTCATCACCACCGGCACCAGCGCCCGCATCCCGCTCGGCGCGCCGGTCACCGCCTTCCTCGATGAAGATGTCAGCGTCGCCTTCGCCGCCGTCGCGCCCGTCGCCGCGCCCGCTGCTGTTCCGGTCGCAACGCCCGCTGTCGCCCCGGCCGCGACAACCCCGGCAGCGACCAAGACCTCGCTGGTCGATCCGTCGCTCGAAATCAAGACGAACTGAACCAAAAAAACCTCTCCCCGTCGGGGGAGAGGGCTGCGAAGACTTGGCTGTCTGCTGCCTGGTCGAAGCCGGGTGAGGCGGAAGCGTCCCATCGGATCGCTCCACCCCTCACCCGAAAATTCCAACTCAATGCGTCCGGCTCGTCACCTTCGCCGTGCCGTCGCTCAATATCTGGATCAGATGCGCGCTGCCATTGTCGCATTGCGCCTTCCATCCGCGCACGCCGGGGCTGATCTCGGCGCGCTGCGATCCGGTCACGCTGGGGCAGGCCGCCCCGCTCGCCCGGATCGCCTTTTCGAACACGCCGTTGCGCAGCCCGTCGTCCAGCTTCGCTACCGCCGCCGTCGCGCCGGTTTCCGGTTCTTGGCGGTTGTCGGCGACCACCCGGTCGCCGCTGCCATCACCGCAAGCGGCCAGCGCACAGCACAGACCAACCATTATCAACCGCCGCATCGCCATTCCCTTCATCCGTCCGATCATCCGCCATCCTCTGCGCCCGCGCGTCGGGCAAAGCAATCCATGCGAAAAGGCTCCCCCTGCACGCAGGAAGAGCCTTTTCATCATTGCATCTTTATCAGTCCGGCGCTTTGGGGCCGATCATTCTTCCCCATTATCCTTCACGCCCACGGTCGGAACCTCGATCGTTTCCTTCTTGGTGCCGACCACGACAGCCTTGGAATCGACATCCACCTTGGGCATGTCGCCGCCCTTCACGCTGACTTCGGGCATGTCGCCGCCGCTCACATCGGCTTTCCAGAATCCGGTGGCGAACAGCACGCCGACCACGGCCAGTGCCACGATCAGGATGATCGCGATCGTGCGACCGCCGCCGCTTTTCTTCACGACAACGCGGTCGTCATAGGGATCGTTACGAACGTCAACCATGTTGCTCTCCTGCACATATTCTGCGCCATCGAACGGGCCTGGAAACGCTTTGTTCCGGTTGAGAAACACTCGCAACAGGCCGACCAGCCCAACTTCGCCCTCTGGCCCAGGGCTTAGATGCCGGTTGAACGGTGGGGGCCTGGCGGTGGTGCACGGCTGGACCAGGCCCCCTCCTCCATAACGGACCTATCCGCGTCCCGGTGATGAGACATTGGTTGAACACCGCCCATCACATCTCCACCGCCACGCGCCTGCGTCCGATCGCACCCAGCACATCCTCTACCCGCGCGATCGCGTCGGGGCTGTCGGGCCGCCCGGCCGCGCCCTGCCCCGCCTCGGCCCGCCGCCTGTCCACCCGGTCGCGGTGCAGCGTCAGCAGCCGCAACGCCACGGTCAGGTTGCGCGTCCGCTTCACCTTGCGCCCCTTCACCACGCCCTCGCCATCCAGCGTCAATTCCTCGACCTCGCTGCCAAACAGCACTTCGCGCATCAGCAGCGCCTCGATCTCGGCATAGCCCACGTCCAAAGCCTCCTCCCATGCGCGGGCGAACCCTGCGTCGCTCTGCCGCCGGCGATAGGCGCTCGCCCGGCACATGCCCGCTTCCCGCGCCGCCTCGCTGGCATTGCATGTCTCGGCCAGCGTCTCTAGGAACCGCCGCTCCTTCACCTTGGTCCAGCCATCCTTGCGCGCCTTGCCCTTCTGCGCCCGCGCCGTCCCGCCCACGCGCTGCCGTCGCGCCACCATTCCGCCCCGCGCGCCTGTCTCCGCTCCCATGCCCGATCCCCCGTCGCCATGCCCGCCAAGCAAAAGGGGCCGATCCTTTCGGACCAGCCCCTTCATTCTCGCCGCCTTGGCGACTCACATTTTTCCACTGTGTCAATCTCTGCCAGATCAGCGTGACGATGTCAATCAAAATGTTCCATATAGGTTATTTTTGGATCATCGCCTGAACCGTATCCGCTTCCAGCGCCATCGCCTCCGCGACGCTCGGCCGCGCCTTCACCCGCGCCAGCCAGGCCGCGACCTTGGGCCAGCGATCCGCCGTCAGCCCGTCTGAACAATAGCCCACATTGATGATCGGACACGCCGCCGCCAGGTCCGCCAGGGTGAAGCGATCCTCCACCAGCCAGCCGCTTTCCGGCAGAACGCCCTCCAGATAATCATATATGGTTGGCATCTCATCTGCCTCGGCCACATCCGCCGCGTCCAGGTCCGGCTCGCGCTTCAACGCCCTGGCGACCACCCGGTTGAAGAAGATCTTCTGCCCGATGGCCTGCGCCACCGTATCGCCAAATTCCTCGTACCATATGGTGCGCGCCCGCGCCTTCGGCTCAGTCGGGATCATCTCCTCGCCGGGGTGCAGGGCATCCATATAGGTGATGATCGCGGTCGAATCGCACAACAGGAAATCGCCATCCTCCAACGCCGGAATCTTGCCAAAGGGCGACCCCTTCATAAAGCCTTCAGCGCCCCGGCCGAACCCGGCCGTCTGCACCTCGACCGCGATGCCCTTCTCCGCGGCGAAGGCGACCACCTTGCGCACAAAGGGCGACGGCCGCGCGCCATGAATGATCATATCGTCTCTCCTCCTGTCATCGGGTCGGTCACGCATCCTGCCGATTCAGTATCAATATGCAACTATTTTATGCTGCCGTCGCGATCGGCAGGAACGGCGCGACCACGCTCATCACCCGCGCCACCGTCTCCGCCTTCTCGCCCACCGGCGCGACATAGTCGATCACATCCCGCGCCGCGGCCTCGCCAGCGCCCGCCAGGCCCAGACGACGGGCGATCGCCCAGGCGCTCAAATAATATGCCGCCATGCAACCTCCTGCCGTCGCGACCGACCCATGCGCCACGAACGGCGCATCGATCACCCGCACCCCCGCCGCGATCACCCAGGGCTTGCTCGTCACGTCGGTGCAGGCGGGCAGGTCGCCGATCAGCCCCAGCCGCGCCAGGATCAGCGCGCCCGAACATTGCGCCCCGATGATCTGCCGGCCGGGGTCCAGCGCGATCCGCGCCATCAGCGCCTCATCGGCCGCCATCTCCAGCGTCCTGACCCCGCTGCCGACCAGCACGACATCGGCCTGCCCCGCATATTCCAGCGGCTGCTGCACATCGACCCGCACGCCGTTCATCGACGTGACGGACTCGCCCGGCCCGCAAATCTCCGCGCGCCAGCCCGGCACCCGGTTCAACAGCGCCAACGCCACGAAACTGTCCAGTTCGTTGAACCCGTCAAACGTCAAAACCGCAACCCGCATCGCCTTGGCTCCTTTCCCTCTGTCTAGGGGAAGGGCGACGCGCCCGCGCGATCCGCTCGCGCGCAATTGGCACCATTCAGAATTGCGGCCCGGCGACTCCCGGTGCAAGCCTCTTCGGCTCCGGCCGCGATTCAGAGCCGGCGTCATATCCAGGCCCAGCCCCGGCGCTGCTGTCCGGCTCCGCTCCGCCCGGCGCCATGGTCCGCGTATAGTCGATCCGTATACGCACCCAACTGCCTACCATCGCCTTGCCATTGACCCGCGGCGGCCGCACCAAGAATTGCCAGGCCGCCAGCCTGACCGCCTTGGCGAAGCCCGATCCCAGCGGCGCCTCGCCCAGCGTCTGGCAATTTTCGACATGATAATGGTCGATCGTCTTGCACGCCACCAGGCCATAGCCCCGCGCCGGCGCATTATTGGGCAGGTAGGACGACAATTCCGCATGGGTCGGCCTCCGATACCATTCGGCCTCGAACAACTGCACCCCGCCCGGCCCTTCGCCTGGCCCGGCCACCGCCGCGCTGTCGCCCTTGCCCTGACCCGCGCCCTGCGCGCCCTTGGGCAGGTTGCCGATATCGGCCGACGCCATCTGCTCGCGGCTAAGCGTCAGGAAGGGGAAGGGCGATGGCGGCTGCTCCGCAGGCTTTTCGACGGGGATGGGCGGGCGCACCACCGGATCGGCCTGTTGCTGCGGCGCGGCGTTGTTCTGCTCGCGCTTTTCCGCCCTTTCGGCCTTGGCCTGTTGCTGCTCGGTCTTCTGCCCCGTCTCTACGTCGAACGTCACCGGCAAGCGATCCTCCTGCTTGGGCGGCTCCATGTTCGGCGACAAGGTGAACAGCGCGAGCAGCAGCAGCAGGTTTAGCACCAACGCGAACGCCATGCCGCCTGCGCGCTGCCGCACCTTGTCCCACGGAATCGCGGGAACCTTGAAAATGGAATGCAATGTCAAACGCGCCGACCAAAAGGACTCTATGGGGTAAGTCCATGCCCAGACGACGCCGGACAATCAACCCCGTCGGTCGAACGGCCGGCGCTACCTTAGCCCTTAATCAGCACACATCCTCTTCGCGCACCACCGGCCGGCTTTCCCGCGTCGCCCGCATCCGGCTCGCCTTGTCGTCCTCGTCGCTGGTCAGCACGACATAGTCGTCATGCACCTCCAGCAAGACCCCGGCGAACGGAAAACCGTCCAGGCTGCCCGTCACCCGGTAACTCACCGGATCGCCGACCTTGAAGGTCGCGGGATCGGTATTGAAGGTGAAGGGACAACCGCCCTCGCCCATGCCCTGCATATCGTCTCTCCTTCGCCGCCATAATATCCGCCCGATCAACCGGCGCAATATCTTTGCCCAAGCCGTCACCGGATCGCTATGGGCAAGCCCATGGACATCCGCCTCGCCACCGCCGCCGACCTGCCCCTGCTCCATCCGGTGATAGAGCGCGCCTATCGCGGCGACTCCGCCCGCGCCGGCTGGACCTTCGAATCCGACCTGCTCACCGGCCCGCGCACCAGCCTCGATACACTCCGCACGATCCTCGCCAGCCCTGCCGAACGGCTGGTGGTCGCGCTGGATGCGGGGGAAATGCCGATCGGCTGCGTCCAGATTACGGACCGGGGCGGCGGCATCGCCTATCTCGGCCTGCTCTGCATCGATCCCGCGCGCCAGGCCGGCGGCCTTGGCCGTCGCCTCATCGCCGCGGCGGAGGATCACGCCGCCCGCCTCTTCGCCACCCACCTCATGGAAATGACGGTGATCGACAGCCGCGCCGAACTGATCGCCTGGTATCAGCGCCGCGGCTATGCCCTGACCGGCGAGACGCGCCCCTTCCCCATTCCGCTCGATCCGCCGCTGGCGATGGTGGTGCTGGCAAAAGCGCTGGCGACCCGAAACGATCTCGGCTAGGCCCGCGACCGATGCTTACCAGGCTCTATCAATGGACGTTGGCGAAGGCGGCGCACCGCCATGCCGAACGCTGGCTTTTCGCCATCAGCTTCATGGAATCGAGCTTCTTCCCGATCCCGCCGCATCCGCTGCTCGGCCTCATGTGCCTGGCCCGGCCGGAAAAGGCGCTGCGCTTCGGTTTCATCTGCACCCTGGCCTCGGTGCTGGGCGGCCTGCTGGGCTATGGCATCGGCCATTTCCTGTACGAAGCCCTCGGCCAGCAGATCCTGACCGCGCTGGGCCTCTCCGCCAAATTCCCGGTCGCGGCCTGCTATCTGCGCGATTACGGCGCGGAAATCATCCTGATCAAGGGCGCAACGCCCATCCCGTTCAAGCTCATCACCATCACGGCGGGCTTTGTCGGCCTGTCGCTCTTCACCTTCCTCTGGGCCAGCATCGTCAGCCGCGCTTTCCAGTTCATGCTGGTGGGTTTCCTGTTCTGGAAATTCGGCCGCCCGATCAAGGCGTTCATCGAAAAATATCTCGCCCTCCTCTCCGCCCTTTTCCTCGTCCTGATCGTCGGCGGCTTCATCGCCGCCTCGATGCTGACCGGCGGCGTGAAGAAGGACGACAAGTGCAGCCACGCCACCATGGCGACGCTGAATGCGACGGGTGCCCGATAACGCCCATGCGCGCGCTGCTTGCCATGGTCGCCGCCCGGCCGAAACTGGCCGCGCTGCTCGCCGGTTTCGCCTCGGCCACCGGCTTCGCGCCGCTCGACCTCTGGCCCGTCACCCTCGCCTGCCTAGCGGCGCTGATCGTCCTGATCGAACGCGCGCCTGACCGCCGCGCCGCCTTCACCCGCGGCTGGCTGTTCGGCGTCGGCCATTTCACCTGTGGCCTCAACTGGATCGCCCACGCCTTCACCTTCCAGGATTCGATGCCGCACTGGTTCGGCTATGGCGCGGTGGTCCTCCTGTCGCTCTATCTCGCCGCCTTCCCCGGCTTTGCGACGCTCGGCGCATGGTGGCTGTCCAAAAACCCGGCGCTCCCGCGCAGGCGGGAACACGCTACGCCCCTGTTCCTCGCCGCCGCCTGGCTCGCCACCGAATATCTGCGCGCGACTCTCTTCACCGGCTTCGCCTGGAACCCGCTGGGCGCCGTCCTGCTGGCGCCCCGCGCCGCGATCGGCGCGACGGTGATCGGCACCTATGGCCTGGGCGCCGTCACCATCCTGACGGCGGCCGGATGCCTGCTCGCCTGGCGTCGGCAGGCAAGGCCCGCCATCGCGCTGCTCCTGCCCTTCTTCTGCTTCTCGCTCTGGGGCCTCCTCTCCCCCGCCCCGATCACACCCCCCGGCGCGCCCCGCGTCCGCGTGGTCCAGCCCAATATCGGCCAGGACGAAAAATATTCCGCCGCCCTCGAACAGGCGCATTTCCGCACCCTCGCCGCCCTGTCCGGCACGCCGCGCCCGGCCCCGCGCCTGATCTTCTGGCCCGAAGCCGCCATCCCCGCCTATCTGGACATGGAACCCGACTGGCGCGCCCGCCTCGCCGGCCTGCTCGGCCCCGGCGACCTGCTGATGACCGGCGCGACCAAAGTCTATTTCAAGCCCGACCCGGACAGCCCGGTGGGAGAGCAGAAACTGGCCGGCGCGAACAACAGCCTGTTCATCGTCACCCCCGACGCGCGCCTGCTCACCCGCTATGACAAGGCGCATCTGGTCCCCTATGGCGAATATCTGCCGATGCGCTCGATCCTCCAGCCGATCGGCCTGTCCCGCCTCGTCCCCGGCGACGCCGATTTCTGGCCCGGCCCCGGCCCGCAAAGCCTGACCCTGCCCGCCACGCTTGGCCGCACGGAGCTGAAAATGGGCGTCCAGATTTGCTACGAGATCATCTTTTCGGGCCATGTCATCGACGCCGCGAACCGCCCCGCCTTCCTCTTCAACCCCTCCAACGACGCCTGGTTCGGCAGTTGGGGCCCGGTCCAGCATCTGGCCCAGGCGCGTCTCCGCGCGATCGAGGAGGGCGTGCCGATCATCCGCTCCACCCCCACCGGCGTCTCGGCGATCATCGATGCGCGCGGCCATGTCGTCCATGCGCTCGGCCTCAACCGCGCCGGTTTCCTCGACTCCGGCCTGCCTCCTGCGCTCCCGCCCACGCTCTTCGCGCGGCTCGGCAACTGGGTGCCCGGCCTGCTGATGCTCATCCTGCTTGGCGCAGCCATTGCCATCCGCCGAGGCAAAAGCTAATAACGACATAACGATTTCTTTATATCGAACTCTGCCCAAGCATCTTATGGGAGCCTCATGCGCAATCAATTTCTCTTCACCTCGGAATCCGTGTCCGAAGGCCATCCCGACAAGGTCGCGGACCAGATTTCCGACTCGATCGTCGATCTGTTCCTGTCGAAAGACCCCGAAGCCCGTATCGCCTGCGAAACCCTGACGACGACCCAGCTCGTCGTCCTGGCCGGCGAAATCCGCTGCAAGGGCGTCTATGAAAATGGCGAATGGGCACCGGGCGCCAAGGAAGAGATCGAAGCGACCGTCCGCGCCACCGTCAAGCGCATCGGCTATGAGCAGGACGGCTTCCACTGGGAGACCTTCCGCTTCGAAAACAACCTCCACGGCCAGTCCGCGCACATCGCGCAGGGCGTCGATGAAAGCGGCAACAAGGATGAAGGCGCCGGCGATCAGGGCATCATGTTCGGCTATGCGTCGGACGAAACCCCCGACCTGATGCCCGCCACCCTCTATTACAGCCACAAGATCCTGGAACGCCTGGCCCACGACCGTCACAACAAAGTAGTCGATTTTCTCGAACCCGACGCCAAGAGCCAGGTGACGCTGGAATATGTCAACGAAGTGCCGGTCCGCGCGACCGCTCTCGTCGTCTCCACCCAGCACGCCAAGGACATGGACAATGACGAAAGCCGCGCAAAGCTGCGCGCCTACGTCAAGGGCGTCTTCGCCGATGTCCTGCCCGAAGGCTGGCTGCCGGGCGACGAGAGCATCTACGTCAATCCGACCGGCCTGTTCGAAATCGGCGGCCCTGACGGCGACGCCGGCCTCACCGGCCGCAAGATCATCGTCGACACCTATGGCGGCGCGTCGCCCCATGGCGGCGGCGCTTTCTCCGGCAAAGACCCCACGAAGGTCGACCGCTCGGCCGCCTATGTCACCCGTTACCTCGCGAAGAACATCGTCGCCGCCGGCCTCGCCCGCCGCTGCACGATCCAGCTCAGCTACGCCATCGGCGTCGCCGAGCCGCTCTCGCTCTATGTCGACCTGCACGGCACCGGCACGGTCGAGGCGTCCGCGATCGAAGCCGTCCTGCCGACGCTCGTGCGCCTGACGCCCAAGGGCATCCGCACCCATCTCGGCCTTAACAAGCCGATCTACCAGAAAACCGCCGCCTACGGCCATTTCGGCCGCACCCCCGACGGCGACTATTTCCCCTGGGAAAAGACCGACCTGGTCGACGCGCTCAAGGCTGCGCTGGCCTAACCTGTTTAGCCCCTCCCCTTCAGGGGAGGGGTAGGGGGTGGGGGCTGTCGTCCAGGCGCACTATTGAAGCCCCCCACCCCGCTGCGACTAGGTCCGACTTCGCCGAACCAAGTCTCGCTGCCCCTCACTTGAAGGAGAGGGGATGCATCTTCCAAAATATCATCCAATCCCCAAAAAGGGCGCCGCAGCACCATGCTCCGGCGCCCTTTTCGCGCATTCCCCACCTGTCCATAAGATGACGAAAAGTTCATTAGGAAAGCCCGCGCGCCCGGCCCATAGCGCTCTTGTCGGGTTCGCCACCCCTGTCGGACCCGACACCTCTGCCAAAGAGGCTTTCGATGACAAGGATGGTTGCCACGCCCTCGTCGACCTTGCCGTGATCGTCGGCCATGCTGCTCCTGCATCTGCCGCCCCCTGCAAGGACGCTAAGGGCAAGTTCGTGACAGGCCCAGCCTGACGAAACCAGGCGGCGGTCGGCTTTCAGCCATATCCGCCGAAACCGGCGGCGCTCCTCCTCAGCGCCCGCCGACAACCGCCTTTCATGCTGTCCCTTCCGCCGATCCCGACTGCACAGAAGGGGTTGGGGGAGGGACAGGTTTCAGGCTGCGCCATGGCATCGCCTCGCGACCGGAGCGCCTCTGCGCTCGGCCCTTGCCCCCACTCCCCTCGCCCGCTAGTCAGCCGTCCCATGACAGCGCATAAATCCGGCGATCCCACGACCCTCAACCGCCTCTATGGCCGCCAGTCGGGGCACAAGCTGCGCCAGGGGCAGCAGGAACTGGTCGACACTCTCCTGCCCGCCATATCGGTGCCGGAAGACGGCGAGATCACCGCCGCGGGCCTGTTCGGTTACGATCGCCCGCTTCATTTCGAAATCGGCTTCGGCGGCGGCGAACATATGGCCCATCGCGCCGACATGCTGCCCGACCATGGCTTCATCGGCGCGGAACCGTTCCTCAACGGCGTCGTCACCGCGCTCGGCCATGTCCGTGACGGCGCGCTCGGCAATGTCCGCCTCCATATGGGCGATGCGCTTCAGGTGCTCTCCCGCATCCCCGACGGCGCGCTCAGCTTCGTCTATCTGCTCCACCCCGATCCCTGGCCCAAGGCGCGTCATGCCAAGCGCCGCATGATGAACCCCGGCCCGGTCGCGATGATCGCCCGCAAACTCAAGCCCGGCGGCGAATTTCGCTTCGGCACCGACCATCCGGTCTATCTGCGCTGGGCGCTGATGGTGATGAACGGCCATCCCGACTTCGAATGGCTGGCCAGCGAACCGAAGGATTTCCAGACCCGCCCCGGCGGCTGGCCCGAAACCCGTTATGAGGCCAAGGCCCGCCGCATCGGCCACGAAGTCTGGTACTTCCGCTACCGGCGGCGCTGAACCCTCGCGCGGCTCATACGTTGGGCATGGCGAAAGGAGAGACGCCATGTCCAGCAACAGCCATGAGGAAATGATCCGCGAAGATGGTCTGCCCGGTCACGAAAGCCGCCTCGACCCCAAGCCCGAATGGGAACCGCGCTATCCCGGCTCCGGGCGCCTCGACGGCAAAGTCGCGCTTGTCACCGGCGCGGACAGCGGCATCGGCCGCGCCGTCGCCGCGCTCTACGCCCGCGAGGGCGCAGACGTCGCCATCCTGTATCTGTGCGAACATGACGATGCCCGCAAAACCGCGCAAATCGTCGAAGCCGAAGGGCGCGAGGCGCTGACCATCGCCGGCGATATCGGCGAGAAGAGCTTTTGCGACGCCGCGATCCAGCAGGTGATGGATCGCTTCGGCCGGCTCGACATTCTCGTCAACAATGCCGGCGAACAACATCCCGATCAGGATATCACCGATATCACCGAAGACCAGCTTCGCCGTACCTTCCAAACCAATATCTTCGGCATGTTCTTCCTGACTCAGGCTGCCCGCCCGCACTTCAAAAAGGGCGCGGCGATCGTCAATTGCACCAGCGTCACCATGTATCAGGGCGCGTCCGAACTGCTGGACTATAGCAGCACCAAGGGCGCGATCACCGCTTTCACCCGCAGCCTGTCGGAAAATCTGGTAAAGGACGGCATCCGCGTCAACGCGGTCGCCCCCGGCCCGATCTGGACCCCGCTCAACCCCAGCGGCGGCGCTTCGCCGGAGAAACTGGCGCATTTCGGCGAATCGACCCCCATGGGCCGCCCCGGCCAGCCCAACGAAGTCGCCCCCGCCTTCCTCTTCCTCGCCTGCGATGACGCCAGCTATATGTCGGGCCAGGTGCTTCATCCCAATGGAGGCACGATCGTCAACGGATAAAGCGCAAATTTTTGCCCCTCGCTTTTAATGAAGGGTGGGGGTGGGCGCCTGAGCGGCCGCACCACCCTCACTCCGCTCGCTCGAACAGCCCCATCGGCGCGCCAAATTCGTCGGGCCAGGCCAGATAGGCGACATCGGTCGGCCCGACGACGAAGTCCCGCACGATCCACCGTCCGTCCTTCTGCTCCAGCAGGGCATAGACGTCTGGCCCGTCAAATATGCCTGCCTCGACCCGCTCGGCATGGCGCGTCTGGCTGAAATCGATCGAACCGCCCGCCGGCGTCTGCGGCACGACATGGGCGAAGGCCCATCGATCCTGCCGCCGCAGCGTGCGCACCACGAACTTGACCTTCTGCATCAGGTCGCGCTCGATCGCGGGCCGCAACGCATCGAGCAGCGCCCGCCGCTGCGGATCGGCGACGCCGATATCGCTCGCCCCGGCCAGCGCGGCCACCACCATCATCGTCGCGATCATCCGCCCCTCCCGTCAAAGCCGGACCGATAGCCCAGGCCCGCCCGCTTGGACATGAAAAAGGCCGCGCGAGGCCCCCACCCCACGCGGCCTTTTCGTTAAGGCGAACGAGCCCGGACCGTAAAGGTCGCGCTCAGTTGGCCTTGGAAAGATCCACCTTTTCCACCCATTCGGGGTAGAAGGTCGGTTCGCGATTGGACCAGCCCACCGCCGTCGCCGCCGCCTCGCTGATCGACTGGAGCAGCGCGCGCCGCTTTTCGGGATGCAGATGCGGCAGGCTGGCCGCGGCGCAGAAAGCGCCCGGCAACCAGGGCCGCGCCCCCGCGCCCAGCAGTCGCTCATACAGGAAGCGGTAGGAGGAAAAGCTGCCCAGACGATCCTGGCCCAGGTCGAAGGCGGATATAGTCACCAGCGGCGCCATGAACGGCTCGACCTGCTCCAGACCGCTGTCGTCGGGTACGCGCGCCTTGATATCGTCCAGCCGCCCATAGATGCGCGCCTGCGCCCGGATGGAGGCTTCCTCGACCATGTCGCGGGACCATAGCTTCATCGCGTCGCGGCGATGCAGCCCAATATCCAGCGATCGGCGAATATAGCGTTGCGTGGAGGATGAGAAGCTTGCGAACTCTCGCAGTTCCGCCAGGGTTACAGCCCCATCCGCCGGTCTTGCACTCGTACCCATGTTAAGCCCTCCGACTTGAAGTCGTAGGATGGAACATGCGCCCTCTATGGTTACTGAAGGCTTAAGGGCCTGTTCCACCGCCATTCACAAGGGACCAGATTTCTTTTTGCAGCGCAACATGAAAATCTTGTGACTGCGGCGAACGGAATTTTCGGCAAGCATCTCAACACCCAAGCCCCGCGCCCGTTGATCGGGCGCAAGGCGCGCCTCACCCGCCCAGCGCCGTGCGCAACGTCAGGCCGATGGTGCGCGGATCGCTCCGTGTGCCGACGATCAGTCCGCTATTGCCGGCCTGTACGGTCAGGTTCTGCATATAATTTTTATCGAAAATGTTCCGCGCGAACACCGCCACCTCCCAACGTGGCGTGCGATAACCGATGCTGCCATTGACCAGCGTATAGCCCTTGATGACGGTATAGGCCGACCCGGTCGCATCACCGAAAATCTTCGTGCGAGTGACCGCATCGGCGCGCAGCACCATCTCGCCCTCGCGGCCCGCCATCGATATGGGCAGGCGATATTCGCCACCCGCCGATCCGGTCCATTTGGGCAGGCCCGGCATAGCCTGCCCCGACAGGTCGCATTGCGCGGTGCCGCTGCCTGTCTTCTCGATCGGGCATGGTCCCTTGGGATAGCTGGCATAGATGCCGTCCGAATAGGCCCCCGCCGCGCGCAGCGTCAGCCGCGCGCCCACTCGCGCCGCGGCGTCGAACTCGATCCCCTTGACCGTCACTTTGGGGATATTGGCCAGATAGCTGCGCAGCGCGATCACCGCCGCGCTGTCCACCACATTGGCCTGGAAATCGGTGACGCGGGTATAATAGGCGTCGATGTTGAAGGTCAGCGCGTCATCCAGCAGCCGTGTCTTGACCCCGCCCTCCCATGTGCTGTTCTTCTCCGGCCGCACCGTCACCGTGCTCAGGATCGGGTCGCCCGACGCATGGCCCGGCACACCGGCGGGATAGACCGGCAGGCCCGACATGTTGATCCCGCCCGACTTCTGCCCGCGCGCGAAACTGGCATAGGCCATCACCCCGTCGGTCAGGTCATAGGCGATGTTCACCCGGCCCGATGCGCTGCCATCGCCCAGATGCGCGCTGTAGGACTGGCTACGCAGGATCGAATTTTTGTCGCTGACCAAGGCCGGCGTCAGCCCCGTGGTCAGCCCGCCAAAGGCAGTCACATCATAGACGCCGTCCTTCTCTTCATAGGTATATCTTATGCCGCCGGTGATCGCGATCCGGGGCAGCGGCCGCCATGTCACCTCGCCGAAAATGCCGAAGCTTTCGGACCGGAAATCGGTGCGCCCGGCGGTCTGGTATCCGTCCAGCAGGTCCGCCGGCCGCCCCGGCAACAGCCAGTAGGTCGCCAGCGGGCCATAGATGCTGATCGGATGGCCGACGATCTTCTGGTGGAAATAATAGAGGCCCGCGACATAGTCTATCGGGCCGGGCGTGTTGGAACCGATGCGGAACTCCTGCGAAAACTGGTCCTGCCGCGACGGGATATGCTGGGTCGTCTGGATATGCAGCCCGGTATAGTCTCGGTCGTTCCCCGCATCCCAGTTCCAGAAGCGCCAGGCGCTGATCGACGTCAGCGTCACCCCGCCCAACGTCCACTCGGCGATGCCCGACACCCCGCCCTCATTGGTGTCCACGCCCAGCGGCGCGTCATTATCGGTCACCAGGTCATAGGGATTGGTGCTCGGCGGGGCATAGGCGCCGCCAGGCGCATTGGCGGCCAGCGCGGCATATTGCTGGGCCGCCGGCTTCAATGTCGGCGCGATCCGCACATGCACCTGCGCGCAACAGTTGTTCTTGAAATTCGACCAGTCGCCGATCAGCCGCAGCGAAAAATCGTCCGATGGCGCGAACAGCAATTGTCCGCGGATCGCGTCATTATGAATATTGTTCTGATCCTCGTCCCGCACGATATTGCGGATATATCCATCCTGCCGCGTCACCGATCCAGACAGGCGGAACGCCAGCACGTCCCCGGCGATCGGCCCCGTCACCGCCGCCTTGGCCTGCAGAAAATCGCGGCTGCCATAGGATAGCTCCGCCTCTCCGCCCCAATCGAAGCCCGGCTTTTTCGACAGGATGTTGATCGCGCCGGCGGTCGTGTTCTTGCCGAACAACGTCCCCTGCGGCCCGCGCAGCACCTCGATCCGTTCAATATCGGTAAAATCGAACGCCGCCGTCGCCGGCCGGGCATGATAGACCCCGTCGACGTAGAAGCCCACGCCCGGCTCCAGCCCGTCATTGGCCTGGCTCACCGCCACGACGCTCGACCCCAGCCCGCGGATGGTGAAGGCGGTGTTGCGCGGATTGGCGGACGAATAATTGAGCGCCGGCGCCAACTGGCTCAACTGGCTGACATTGACCGTGTAAGTCCGCGTCAGTTCCTGGCCGCTGACGAGTGTCAACGCGGCCGGCACCTGCTGCGGGTCTTCCTCGCGCAACCGCGCCGTCACGACGATCGCGCCGTCGCCCGCATCGCCCTCCGCCGCCTGCGCCATGCCGCCGGTCCAGACGGCCGATCCCATCAGGACCGCCGCCGCCATCTTCATCCCCATCGTCACCCTGTCGTCCCCCATGATTTACGGGACCGATAAACAGGCTGCAAAGGATTCGCTATATATATTCGGATATAGCGATGAAACCGCGCAACAAGCGTCTCACTCGTTGTTGCTTTTGCCCGTCGTGTCGTCTGTCGCGTTGCCTGTCAGGCCGCCGCCGCCTGCGCTTCCATCAGCCAGACGAACGCCGCGTCCGCATCGGCGAAGATGCGCAGATAGGATTGCGTCATCTCCCGCCGCACCTGCAATTTGGCGATGGCGCTTGGCGTGACGATGGCGATGCGCGACGCGCGCGGGAACAGCCCTTCGCCCAGATGTTCGCGGAACGCCGCCACCGCGTCCTGCGGTTGCACCGCGCTACGGCGCATGTCCATCCGCAACCGATAGCCCGGCGAGAAACCCTCGGTTACGAACCGCCCTTTCACCTCCCGCGCATAGGCGGCCACGGCTTCGCCGCTGAACAGGCCATGCCAACTTATGTCGAGCAGGTTGATATCGTGGCGAAATTTAATGTCGTACATGCTGACAGCCTCCACGGCCCTCATGCCCGATCCGCCTTACCGAAATCTTATTCCGCTGCCTGGGCCGCCAATGGCTCAGCCCGCAACTGCCGCTCCAGTACCGGCCATGCGCCTTCACCCGCCCCCGACGCCGCCCGCTGCAACGCCCGATAGTCACGCAGCACCGCGGCCCCCATCTCGGTCAGCCGCGCGCCCTCGCTCGACGTCGCAACCAGCGGCTGCGCCCAGCATCGGTTCATCACATCCACCAGCAGCCAGCAACGCCGATAGCTCATGCCCAGTTTGCGTCCGGCGGCCGATATCGACCCCTCGCCCGCAATCGCGTCGAGCAGGTCGGCCTTGCCTGGCCCCATGGCGATCTGGTCGCCGCAATAAATCTGGATCTTGATCTTCAGCATCGGTCCGCCTTCCTGCCACAACGCAGGAGAATGGCCAATGCCGGCAAAAGGATCAGGCTCCGGCGCGCCGCTCCAGCACCGCGCCGATCATGGACCGCCACACCGCGACATCGCCCGCCTGCGCCATTTGGGCATCGGGTTCGCGCAATGTGTGCAATATGGCGTAGGCGTCATCGACATGGTCGGGCCATGCCGCATCCACCGCGCCGGACGCATGGGGATCGCTACCGCCGCCGTTCAGGCTTAGCTGGCGACCGGCCAGGACGCGGGCGATACGCTCGATGGCGGGGGTGGTGGACGTCGGCATGGATGGCAAACTCCTCTCTCGCGGGGCGGCGCTTTCGCTCTGCCGCCGCCATGATAGCATGTTCATATCGGCGGAGCTATCTATCCCCGCCTTTCTTATAGCCCGAAGACGGCACCGGATCGCCATGGTCGCCCGGCTTGGTGGTCGATGGCGGATCGGATGCGTCCATCGAATCCTTCAGGCCTTCTTCCAGTTTTTCGTCCTTATCCAGAACATGATCCTGCGCGTCGCTTTCGCGCGCGTCGCCGGCTTCCTCGCGGCTGTTGGGACGTATGTCGGTCTTGTTGTCCGTCATTGTCTCTCTCCTCTATCCACCAAGGATGAACGGACGGCGCGGCGGCCCGGTTCCCCTCGCCGGCTTCGACCAACGCCGCCGCCCGTTCGACCAGCAACCGCGCGACCTACAGACTTTCGCCCCGCACCGGCGTAGACAGAGGCCATGACTGATCTTCCCGAAGACGGCGATCGCGGCGTGGCGCCGGCGATCGCGCTCTATTCCATCCTGGGCTTCTGGTTTTTCTACGCCTTGCTGGTTTCGTTGCGGGCCATGATCGTAGGCTTCGAATCGCAAGGCGAAATGGCGGTCCGCCGCATCATCGTCACCGTCATCGGCATCATCGTGACCTGGATACTCTATCTCGCGCTCCGGCGTTTCGACGCCAGGCCGCTCGCGATCAGGGTCGTCGCCGCCTTCTCGCTCGCCGCGCCCTTCGCGCTCGCGATGGCGGCGGCCAACTATTATATCTTCAACGTCTATGATCCGGGCAACTTCATCTCCGAAGGCGAGATGATGAAGATGACCAAGGAGGAGGGCTATCTCCTCGTCTCGATCGTGGAAGACGCGCTCAGCCGCTATTTCTTTCTCGCCGCCTGGGCGGGCCTGTATCTGGCTCTGTCCTACGCCAGCGAAGCCCATCGCACGGAGCGGCGCGCCGCCCGGCTGGAAAAGGCGGCGCAACAGGCCGAACTGCGCTCGCTGCGCTATCAGGTGAACCCGCATTTCCTGTTCAATACGCTGAACTCGCTCTCCACCCTGGTCATGCGCAACCGCCCGGACGAAGCGGAACGGATGATCATGTCGCTCTCCAACTTCTACCGCACCAGCCTGACCGGCGATCCGCTCGAAGAAGTGCCGCTGGAGGAGGAGGTCCATCTCCAGACGCTCTATCTGGATATCGAATCGGTCCGCTTCCCCGATCGGTTGAAGACGGTGGTCGACATCCCGCCCGTGCTGATGAACGCCTGCGTCCCCGGCCTCATCCTCCAGCCACTGGTCGAAAATGCGATCAAATATGGCGTCTCGCGCACCTCCAGCCCGGTGGAGATCCGCATCACCGCGCGCGAGGATGGCGACCTGATGCACATCGCCGTCACCGACGATGGCGACAATCCGCCGGGCCGGTCGGACAGCGGCAGCGGCATCGGCCTCGCCAATGTGCGCGATCGGCTGACGGCCCGCTTTGGGGATCAGGGCCAGATCGTCTATGGTCCGCGCGAGGGGAAGGGTTTTTCCGTCCTTCTCACCTTGCCCATCATCCGCCGGGGTTGCTGACTCCCATGTCCATTCGCGCTATGCCAGTCCGCACCATGATCGTCGACGATGAACCGCTCGCCGTCGAACGCCTCCAGATGCTCTGCGCGCGCGAACCGCGCATCGCGCTCGTCGGCACCGCCACCGATGGCGAAGCCGCGCTGCGCCTGATCGAAGGGTTGAAGCCCGATCTGGTCATGCTCGACATCGCCATGCCCTTGCTGGACGGCATCGGCGTCGCCCGCGCGGTCGGCCGCATGGGCATCCGCCCGGCGGTGATCTTCGTGACCGCGTTCGAAGGGTTCGCGGTGGAAGCGTTCGATCTCGCTGCGGTCGATTATCTGCTGAAACCCGTCGCCCATGATCGCCTGACCCGCGCGATCGATCGGGTCGAATTGGCGCTACGCCACCAGTCCCCCGACACCGCGCCCGCCATCTCCAGCGCCCCGCAGCCCGAATGGGCCGAGGAATTCTGGGTGCCGCACCGCTCCGAACTGATCCGCATCGCCACCGACCAGATCGATCGGATAGAGGCCGAACGCGACTATATGCGTCTGCATGTCGGCGGTCACAGCTATCTGCTGCACCAGACGATCAGCAGCCTGGAGGAACGGCTCGACCCCCAACAATTTGTCCGCCTGCATCGCAGCCACATCGTCCGCCGCGACCATATCGCGCGCCTGCGCCACGACGGCAGCGGCGTCTGGTTCGCGGCGCTCGCCGACGGCGGCGAAATCCGCATCGGTCGCACCTTCCTGGCGAACGCACGGGCGATGACGGGGCGGTAGGGACTTATCTTTTAACCGTTCAGCCCGAACGGAGGCGAGTTTCCTACAATGCCTGTCCGGCCGCCACGCCACTGGCCCAGGCCCATTGGAAATTATAGCCCCCCAGCCATCCGGTGACATCCACCGCCTCGCCGATCGCATACAGCCCCGGCGCCTTGGCCGCTTCCATCGTCCGCGACGACAGCCCGGCCGTCGCGATGCCGCCCACCGTCACCTCTGCCTTGGCATAGCCCTCCGTCCCCGACGGCGCGAACGCCCAGTCGCCCAGCCGCGCGGCCACTTGCCGCAGCGCCTTGTCCGACAGGTTGCCCATCTCGCCCTGCACCCCGATTCGCTCCAGCAGCGTGTCGGCCAGCCGCTCGGTCAGCGCCTGCGCCACCACCCGGCGCAGCGTCGCGCGCGGCCGCTCCCGCTTCTCTGCCAGCAGCCAGTCCGCCGCCTTGTCCGGCAGGAAACCCACCTGGATCGGCGTGCGATGCTGCCAATAGGAGGAAATCTGCAACATCGCCGGTCCGGACAGCCCCCGATGCGTGAACAGCGCGGCCTCGCGAAAGCGCGTCTTGTTCCAGCGCACTTCGACATCGGCCGACACCCCCGCCAGCGACTGGAACAGCGCCTCCTCCGGCCCCAGGGTGAAGGGCACCAAGGCCGGGCGCGGCTGCACGATGCTCAACCCGAAATGGCGCGCCACATCATAGGCGAAGCCGGTCGCGCCCATCTTGGGGATCGACGGTCCCCCGGTCGCCAGCACCAGCGCGGGCGCGCGATGCACCGTCCCGCCGATCGTCACGCGATACAGGCCCTCGCCATGATCGACATCCGCGATCGGCTGCCCCAGCGCCAGCGTCACGCCGCCTTTGACGCACTCCTCCTCCAGCATCGCGACGATCTGCTTCGCCGACCCGTCGCAGAATAATTGCCCCAGCGTCTTTTCATGCCAGGCGATGCCATAACGATCGACCAGTCCGATGAAATCCTGCGCCGTGTAACGCCCCAGCGCCGACTTGGCGAAATGCGGATTGGCCGACAGGTATCGGTCGGCGGCGGTATGGATATTGGTGAAATTGCACCGCCCGCCGCCGGAAATCAGGATCTTCTTGCCCACCGCATCGGCATGATCGACCAGCAGCACGCGCTTGCCCCGCTGCCCGGCGGTCGCGGCGCACATCATCCCCGCCGCGCCCGCGCCCAGCACGATCGCATCCCAAATGCCTGTATCAGCGTCGAGCATCACCGCCCCCGTTTCAGGCGGACGATGGTCTCGTCCAGCGCCTGCAGGAAGCGCGAGCGGTCATTCTTGCCGAAGGGCGGCGGCCCGCCGACCTGATCGCCGCCGGCCCGCAAATCCGCCATGATCGCCCGCGTCGCGATCGCCGCGCCGATCGAGCTATGGGTGAAAGGCTTGCCGTTGGGCGCGATCACGGTCGCCCCCGCCTTCAGGCAACGATCGGCCAGCAATATGTCCGCGGTAATGCATACCGACGCCCCATCGGCCCGCTCGGCGATCCAGTCGTCCGCCGCATCGAACCCGTCGCTCACCACCACCCGGTCCAGCAGCGGATGGGCGGGAATGCGGATCGGGCTGTTGCTCACGATCGTCACGGGAATCTCATGCCGCCAGGCGACCTTGTAGATCTCCTCCTTCACGGGGCAGGCATCGGCATCGACCAATATCTTCATGCGCTGGGCGATAGGCGGTGGGACCGGTCGAGACAAGGATGCCGGCTTATTTCGGTTGGGACCATTCCCCGCCTTCACCCCGCGCCGATCCTGCCCTACATGGACCTTCATGAACGCCCCCCTGTATAACAAGGACATATTGCGGCTCGCCGCCGGCATCCCGCACCACCAGCGGTTGCCGAACGCGCAGGCCAGCGTCGAAAAACGCTCCCCCACCTGCGGGTCGCGCGTCACCGCCGACGTGCGGATGACCGACGGCCGCCTCGCCGATCTCGGTCTGGACGTGAAGGCCTGCGCGCTGGGACAGGCCTCCGCTGCGCTGATGGCCGGTCACGCCATCGGCTTGACGGCGCAGGAACTGGCCGACGCCCGCGACAGGCTGGCCGCCTATCTGTCGGGCGACAGCGATGATCTCGAATTCTGGCCCGGCCTCGCCGTCCTCGCCCCCGCGCGCGGTTACCCGGCTCGCCACGCCTCGATTCGCCTCGGCTTCGAAGCGATCGCCGAAGCCGCCAGACAAGCAGACGCCTGATGGAAGCGCATCAGGCCGTCAGCGCCACCGACATTCTCCTGTCCGAAGGCGTCATCCTGCTCGGTGCCGCCGTGCTGTTCGTCATGCTCTTCCGCCGCTTCGGCCTCGGTGCGGTCCTTGGCTACCTTGTCGCGGGCGCACTGGTCGGACCGCAGGGCCTGGGCCTTGTCGGCGGCGGCGAATCGAAACTCGCCATCGCTGAAATCGGCATCGTCCTGCTGCTGTTCCTCGTCGGCCTCGAACTTCATCCCGCCCGGCTCTGGCGCCTCAAACGCGACATTTTCGCGCTCGGCCTGGCGCAGGTGGTGCTGTGCGGCTGCATCCTCACCGCCATCATCTTCTACTCGACCGGCTTCAGCTGGGGCGCGGCGATCGCGCTCGGCCTGCCGCTCGCCCTCTCCTCCACCGCGCAGGTGCTGCCGGGCCTGAAATCCAGCGGCCGCATCAACTCCCCCTTCGGTGAGAAGGTCTTCTCGATCCTGCTGTTTCAGGATCTCTCGATCGTCCCGCTCATCACCATCGTCGCCGCCCTGTCGCGCAATCCTGCCGATGCCGGGGGGCCGCCGGGCTGGATGATGGCGGGCTACACCGTCGCCGCCATCGCCGGCCTCGTGCTGGCCGGCCGCTTCATCCTGCGCCCGCTGCTGGGGCTGGTGGGCCGCATGGGCGAGCGCGAGATGTTCGTCGTCGTGGGTCTCTTCACCGTGCTGGCCGCCGCCGCGCTGATGCACAGCCTGCACCTCTCGACCGCGCTGGGCGCTTTCGTCGCGGGCGTCATGCTCGCCGATTCGCCCTACCGGCATGAGATAGAGGCCGACGTCGAACCCTTCCGCTCGATCCTGCTCGGCCTCTTCTTCCTTGCCGTCGGCATGGTGCTGGACCTGCGCGCCGTCGCCGCCAATCCGTTGTTCGTGCTCTCCATGGCGGTGGTTCTGGTTGCGACCAAGGCGGCGATCATCACCGGCCTCGCCCGCTTGTTCGGCATGGAATGGCGCCCGGCGCTGGGTGCGGGCCTGTTGCTCAGCCAGGGTGGCGAATTCGGCTTCGTCCTCTTCACCCAGGCGCAAAACGCCCTGCTCATCGCGCCGCAGGCGGCCAGCCTGTTCGCCGCCATCGTCACCTTCTCCATGGCGACGACGCCCTTTCTGATGCTCTTCGCCCGGCGCTTCGAGTTCGCCAAGCCCAGGGATCACGACCTGCCCGGCCCGGAAGATGCCCCGCGCGGCTCCGCCATCATCGTGGGCTATGGCCGCTTCGGCCAGACCGTCGCGCAGATGCTGATGGGCCATGGCTTCGGCGTCACCCTGATCGACAAGAAGCCCGCCCAGATCGAGGTGTCGAGCCGGTTCGACATGAAGGTCTATTATGGCGACGGCACCCGCATCGACCTGCTCCACCGCGCCGGGGCGGACGAAGCGCGTCTCATCGCCTTCTGCATCGACGACCCCTCGCTCGATTCGCGCGCGCTCCAGCCGATCGCCGAAGCCTTCCCCCACGCCGCCCTCATGGTCCGCGCCTTCGACCGGCGACAGGTGCTGGAATTGCAGGATATGGACCTCGCCGGCATCGTCCGCGAAGTCTATGAATCGGCCATCTGCATGGGCGTACAGGCGATGCAGTCGCTTGGCGTACCGGACGAAGAAGTCGAGGAAGTCGAGCGCCAATATCGCCAGAATGACGCGCAACGCATGGCGCTCCAGACCGAACATGGCAGTCTGCTCGCGGCCAAGGACTTGATGTATCGCCCCGGCAAGTCCATGCGGCTGCTCAGCAGAGGGGATGGAGAAAAGGCATGATCGCGATACTGGCCTGCCTGTCCGCGGCGCTGGCGATAGGGGCCGGCGCGTTCGGCGCGCATGGCGTCGCCGATCCCAAGGCGGCGGAATGGCTGCGCACCGGCGGCCTCTATCAATTGATCCACGCCGTCGCCGCGGTCGCCCTCATCGGCGTTGCGCGCGGCGCGGCGGCGCTGATGCTCGTCGGCGCGGCGATCTTCGCCCTCACCCTCTACGCCATGGCGCTGGGCGGACCCAAATGGCTGGGCGCGGTCACGCCGATCGGCGGCATGTTGATGATCGCGGGCTGGCTATGGGCCGCATGGTCCTTCGGGCAGCGCTGACGCACCGCCCTTGCCCCCGGTCCCCTGCAAGCCTAGATTGACGCCATGGCCGACCATCACCACCATCATGAACCGACCGGCACGAAGCTCGCCGACGCCGCGCGCCTGACGCTGGAGGCGCAGGAAGAACAATGGACGCCCATGCGCGCCGCCATTTTCGACGCGCTCGCGGCGGAGGAACGACCGGCCTCGGCTTATGACATCGCCGATACCGTGTCCAAGGCGCGCGGCAAGCGCGTCGCGCCCAACAGCGTCTATCGCATCCTCGACCTGTTCGTGACCAACAATATCGCGATGCGGGTGGAAAGCGCCAACGCCTATATCGCCAACGCCCATCCCGGCTGCCACCATGACTGCATCTTCCTGGTCTGCCGCAATTGCAAGCAGGCGACCCATGTCGATGACGACAAGGTGACCGGCGATGTGCGCGCGATCGCCGCACATGAAGGCTTCCATGCCGAACGGCCGGTTATCGAGATATTGGGCACCTGCGCCAGGTGCGCGGCCTAAAGAGCGCCGTTGCGCTTGCCCACGGAACGGCCTAGCCGCTACACGAGTCTATGTCTTCGATGAACGATCGCCCCTCCACGCCGCTTCTCGACCAGGTCGTCTGGCCGTCGGACCTGCGCGCCCTCAAGCCTGACCAGTTGCGGCAACTGGCCGACGAATTGCGGCAGGAGGTGATCTCCGCCGTCGGCGTGACCGGCGGTCATTTGGGGTCCGGCCTTGGCGTGGTCGAACTGACGACCGCGATCCATTATGTGTTCGACACGCCGCAGGACAAGCTGGTGTGGGACGTCGGTCATCAATGCTATCCGCACAAGATCCTGACCGGCCGGCGCGACCGCATCCGCACCCTGCGCATGGGCGGCGGCCTGTCCGGCTTCACCAAGCGCGCCGAATCCGATTATGACCCCTTCGGCGCGGCGCACAGCTCCACCTCGATCAGCGCCGCGCTGGGCTTCGCCGTCGCCAACAAGATGCAGGATCGCCCTGGCAAGGGCATCGCCGTGATCGGCGACGGCGCCATGTCGGCAGGCATGGCCTATGAGGCGATGAACAACGCCCGCGCCGCCGGCAATCGCCTGGTCGTGATCCTGAACGACAATGACATGTCGATCGCTCCGCCGGTCGGTGGCCTGTCCGCCTATCTCGCCCGTCTGGTGTCCAGCCGTGAGTTTCTGGGCCTGCGCGACCTGGCCAAGCGCCTCGCCCGCAAACTGCCCCGCCCGCTCCACAATGCCGCGCGCAAGACGGACGAGTTCGCGCGTGGCATGGCGATGGGCGGCACCCTGTTCGAGGAACTGGGCTTCTATTATGTCGGCCCGGTCGACGGCCATAATCTCGACCAGTTGATCCCCGTGCTGGAAAATGTCCGCGACGCGGCCGAAGGGCCGTGCCTCGTCCATGTCGTCACGCAGAAGGGCAAGGGCTATGGCCCGGCCGAAGCGGCGGCGGACAAATATCATGGCGTCCAGAAATTCGACATCGTCACCGGCGCCCAGGCGAAAGCTCCGCCGGGACCGCCCAGCTACACCAATGTCTTTGCCCAGGCGCTGATCGCCGAAGCGCAACGCGATCCCAAGGTCTGCGCCATCACCGCGGCCATGCCGTCGGGCACCGGCCTCGACAAGTTCGAACTGGCCTTCCCCGACCGCAGCTTCGACGTCGGCATCGCCGAACAACATGCCGTGACCTTCGCCGCGGGCCTCGCGGCCGAAGGGATGCGCCCCTTCTGCGCCATCTATTCGACCTTCCTGCAACGCGCCTACGACCAGGTCGTGCATGACGTCGCGATCCAGAATCTGCCCGTCCGCTTCGCCATCGACCGCGCCGGCCTGGTCGGCGCCGACGGTTCGACCCATGCGGGCAGTTTCGACGTCACCTATCTTGCGGCCCTGCCCAATATGGTGGTGATGGCTGCGGCGGACGAAGCCGAACTGGTTCATATGGTCCATACCTGCGCCGTCCACGACAGTGGCCCGATCGCGCTGCGCTACCCGCGCGGCAACGGCACAGGCGTCGCCATGCCCGAAATCCCCGAACGGCTGGAAATCGGCAAAGGCCGGATCGTGCGCGAAGGGCGTCAGGTCGCCATCCTCTCGCTCGGCACCCGCCTCGAAGAAGCGCTCAAAGCCGCCGAAGCGCTGGAGGCCAAGGGCCTGTCCACCACCGTCGCCGACCTGCGCTTCGCCAAGCCGCTGGACGAAGCGCTGATCCGAAAGCTGCTGACCAGTCATGAAGTGGCCGTGACCATCGAGGAAGGCGCGATCGGCGGCCTGGGCGCGCATGTCCTGACGCTGGCCAGCGATCTCGGCCTGATCGACAACGGCCTCAAGCTGCGCACCCTGCGCCTGCCCGACATCTTCCAGGATCAGGACAAGCCCGAAAAACAATATGCCGACGCCCGTCTGGACGCCGACGCGATCGTCGACACCGTCCTGACCGCCCTGCGCCACAATAGCGTCGGCGCAGAGGCGCGGGCCTGACCAAAGACAGGAACTAAATTCCCGCCGCAAACGTAATGGATCAACCGTGCCGTCAATACGCTGAACGGCATGATCATCAGGAGCGGAGGAAACGGTTGCCGGCGCATTTTCAGTTGATTTCGCGGGCTTTGCCTAAACTGTCGCCGGCCCTTCTCGCGTTAATCTTATGCGCCGCGTGCCAGCAAAAGCCCGTAGACATTGCGCCGCCCCGCGCATCGGATCCTGTACCGGCGCCCCAGGAAAAGTCCCTGATCGCGGTGCCGGTCGATGCCGACGCCAGCGCATTGCGGGCGGCGATTGAACAGGCGGTGCCGCGCATCCTGTGGACCATCAACCGGCGCGAACCGCGCTGTGTCGCGCCGCAAAAGGTCAAGATATTCGGCGGCGAGTTAAAGGTCACGCCGCCCATCGGCTGCACCATCGTCGGCACCGTCACCCGCGGCCCGGTCAGCCTGCGCGGCGAGGGACGGGAGATCGTCGCCGACCTGCCCATCCATGCCAGCATCAGCGCGCGCGACGTGGGCGGTGTGCTGAAAGGCGAAACCGCCACCGGATCGGCCATGGTGCAGGCGCGCATCACCATCGACCTGGCGCGCGACTGGACACCTAAGGGGACGGTGCGGCTCCATTATGACTGGACCGCGCCGCCCGGCATCGATTTCCTGGGTCAGCGCATTCGCTTCACCGACGAAGCCGATGCAAAACTGCGCCCCGTCGTCGCCAGGCTGGAACGGGATTTGCCGCGCGAACTCAGCCGGATGAACCTGCGCGGCGAAGCGGAAAAATATTGGCGCCAGGCTTTCGCTACGCTGGAGTTGAACAGGCAAAATCCGCCAGTCTGGATGCGCATCAGCCCGCAGAAGATCTTCTACAACGGTTACACGATGCGCGGCCGCTCGCTTCGGCTGGACCTAGGCATGGAGGCGATCACGGAAACCTTTGTCGGCGATGCCCCGGCAGCGCCCCGGCCGACGGCCTTGCCCCCACTCAACCGAGCGCCGGTGCGCAACCGCCTGTCCTTCCATCTGCCGGTGACGGCGGATTATCGCCAGCTTCAACCCGTCATCCAGCGCGCCCTGTCAAAACGCGCTGCGCGTCCGTTCGACCTGCCCGGCATCGGCCCGGTGTCCGCGCGCTTTTCCAACGTGACCTGCTATGGGGCGACGGGCGGACGTGTCGCGGTGGGCGTGGATGTCACCGCGCGATTGGCCGATTCGACGGAGGATATCCATGGCCGCATCTGGCTGGCGGCGCGTCCGGTCAATGCCGTCAATTCGCCGCGCGTGGGCTTTGTCGATCCGGTCATTACTGGCGATACCGACGGCGTCAGTGGCGATATGCTGCTGGCGATCGGGCGAAGCCCCGGCTTCTCCAGCCTGATCGCCAGCGCGCTTGGTCAGAATTTCGCCAAGGATATCGTGGAACTCAAGCGCAAGATCGCCCGCGCCATCGCGGAAAGGCGGGAAGGCGCCTTCGTCATCCATGCCCAAGCCGACAGGTTCGATATAGGTCAGATTCACGCTTATGGCCAGGGATTGCACCTGCCCGTCCGTGCGACGGGTCAGGCGCAGATCAGCTATCGGCCGTCCGGCGGCGCGGCTAAGCCAACCGCGCCGTCTGGATAATCAAGCCCTATTGATCAGGGCTGGGGCGTCGCAGCGCGGGCTTCCTGGCCGTCGCCTTCGGGCGCGGCGATGATGTCGCGGGTGGTGGCGCCCTTGTCCACGACCTGGGTGTCTGGATCGCCCACCGACGATCGGATGCCCGATGCCGCATTGGCGCGGCCCGCCGCGTTCAACGCGGCGCTTTCCGATGCGCTGCGCGCGGCGGGACCGCCGAACATCGCCTGCATCGCTTCGCTGCGCGAATCGACCGCCGCCGCCGCCGGGGTGCCCGGCGCGGGCGGCACCAGCGCGAAGTCGGGCGGGATCACCAGCGGCGCCTGGCGCGAGACGGCGAATTCATCGGGGCGCTCGCGGTTGAACAGCCCGCCGCCGCCGCCGCAGGCGGACAGGGTGGACACAAGGCCGGCAGCGAGGATCAGTTTACGCATTACTTCAAAGTCTCCGTCTTTGCGCCCTTGTCGCGCAGCAGCAACGCCCGCGCAAGCAGGATCAACACGCCGATGGTGATGGCGGCATCGGCCAGGTTGAAAATCAGGAAGGGCCGCCACTCGCCGATATGCAGGTCCGCATAATCAATGACATAGCCCAGCCGCACACGATCGACGATATTGCCGATCGCCCCGCCCAGCACCAGCCCCAGCGCCGCGACATCCTGCCGCGCCTTTTCGCGCCACATCCACACGCCGACAAATGCGGAGATCAGGATCGTCATCCCCACCAGCGCCCAGCGCGCCGTGTCGGTATCGGCATGGAAAAAGCCCATGGATACGCCGCGATTTTCCAGCCAGCGCAGGCGGAAGAACGGCAGGATGTCGATCCCCTCCACCCGGCTTTTCAGCGCCAGCGGATAGGTGACCGTATATTTGACGAGCTGGTCGAGCGCGAGCGTCACGATCGCGACGGTCAGCCCCAGCGGGCGGTGATTGATGGCGCTCATGCCTTCAACACCCCGTCGCAACGGTCGCACAGCGTCCCGTCCTCCGTCACCTCCGGCAGCTTGCGCCAGCAGCGGCCGCATTTATGCCAGTCGCTGGGCGTCACGACGATGCCATCGCCCTCACCCATGGTCACCCGCGCGACGATCGCGACTTCGGCGAAATCGACGTCGCCCACCGGCAGCCATTCGCCCATGGTCACGTCCGCATCCAGGCTGGACCGCACGATCTTCTCGCGCCGCAATGGCTCGATCGCCTCGTTCACCTGTTCGCGC
Source organism: Sphingobium cupriresistens LL01 (assembly GCF_001046645.1). NCBI lineage: Bacteria > Pseudomonadati > Pseudomonadota > Alphaproteobacteria > Sphingomonadales > Sphingobiaceae > Sphingobium > Sphingobium cupriresistens. Next base: position 1,001,121 of record NZ_KQ130434.1, on the reverse strand, counting down.
TGGCTGCGCAACTCGGTCCATTTGTCGTCCAGGCCGCCGTTAATCCAGTGCTTGTCGACCTCCGGCCATTCCAGGAAATGCACGCTGTCAGCCTCATCCGGGAAGCGGCTCTGCCACACTTCTTCCGCCGTGAAGGGGATGATCGGCGCGGCATAGCGGACCAGCGCATGGAACAGCGTATCCAGCAACGTGCGATAGGCGCGACGCTTGGGGTCGCTCTTCGCATCGCAATAGAGGCAATCCTTGCGGATATCGAAGAAGAAGGCCGACAGGTCGCTATTGGCGAAATCGAACAGCGCGCGGGTATAGCGGCTGAATTCCAGCCACGTCTCGCTGCCCTTGCTCTTGTCCACTACGCCGCGCAGCTCCGCGTCCAGCGCCGCCAGCCGATGGAGCATATAGCGCTCTAGTTCCGGCATTTCGGCATAGGACACCGCTTCGCTCTCTTCATCATAGTCGGCCAGCGCGCCGAGCATGTAGCGGAAGGTATTGCGCAGCTTGCGATAGGCGTCGGACGACCCGGCCAGCACTTCCTTGCCGATCCGAACGTCATCGAAATAGTCGGTGCTGGCGACCCAGACCCGCAAAATGTCCGCGCCGCTTTCGCCCATGATCTTGAGCGGATCGACCACATTGCCAAGGCTCTTGGACATTTTCTTGCCAGTGCCGTCCAGCGCGAAACCGTGGGTCAGCACCGCCTTATAGGGCGCCTGCCCGCGCGTGCCGCAGCTTTCCAGCAAAGAAGACTGGAACCAGCCGCGATGCTGGTCCGACCCCTCGATATAGAGGTCGGCGCGTGTCCCCTCGCCATAGCGCCCCTCGACCACGAAGCTGTGGGTCGATCCGCTGTCGAACCAGACGTCCAGAATGTCGTTCACGACCTCATAGTCGGCAAGGTCATAGTCGGAGCCGAGCAGCGCCTGATGATCCGCCCCGAACCAGGCGTCCGCCCCCGCGCCCTTGAACGCATCGATGATGCGGGCATTGACCGCCGGATCGACCAGATATTGCCCGCTCTTGCGATGGACATAGAGCGCGATCGGCACGCCCCAGGCGCGCTGGCGGCTGATGACCCAATCGGGACGCCCTTCGACCATGGAGCGGATGCGGTTGGTGGAGCGCTCCGGCACCCAGCGGGTCTGGGCGATCGCATCAACCGCGATCTCGCGCAGCGTCGGGCCGTTGCCGGCGATGATCGGGGTCGGCATCACGCCGCCATCTACATCGACAAAGAAGCCTTCCTCTGCGGTCGCCCCGCTGTGGGCGTCCCCCGGACGCCCACTGTTCGCGGGACGATCCATCGGGATGAACCATTGCGGCGTGCAGCGATAGATGATCCGCGCCTTCGACCGCCAGCTATGCGGATAGCTATGGCGGAAGTCGCTGGCGCTCAGCAGCGCGCCCGCAGCGCGCAGGTCGGCGCAGATCGGACCGTCCACGCCGTTAAACTTGGTGTTGATGACGCTGCCCTGCCCCGGCAGCCACTCCCAGTCGTCGCGATAGAAGCCCGCATCATTGACCGCGAAGACCGGATCGATGCCCAGTTTCTTGCAGGCGAGGAAATCCTCCTCGCCATGGTCGGGCGCCATATGGACGAGGCCGGTGCCCGCGTCGGTGGTGACATGGTCGGCGGGCAGCAGCGGGCGCGGGCGCGCGAAGAAGCCGCCGAGCGCGTGCATCGGGTGACGGGCGATGGCGCCGGCGAGTTGGGTTCCAGTGCCCTTCCAAAAAATACCTGCTGTACCGCCGGCAATTTTGGTTCCACCAGTTTCGTTATAGTCAACCGGGTTGAAACGCTTTTTGAAGTCGAACACAAGGTTTTCTGCAATCAGGAAAACCCGCGGATCTTCATTACTCAGCTTCACCGCCAAGTACTCGATCTCTTCCCCAAACGCGATCGCCTGGTTAACCGGGATCGTCCAGGGCGTCGTCGTCCAGATCACCGCATGGGCGCCAACCAGTTCCGGCGCGTTCGGCGCTTCGGCAATCTCGAACGCCACGTCGATCTGGGTCGAGGTCACATCCTCATATTCCACTTCCGCCTCGGCCAGCGCGGTCTTCTCCACCGGCGACCACATGACGGGCTTGGCCCCGCGATACAGTTGCCCGCTTTCCGCGAACTTCAGCAATTCGCCCACGATGGTGGCTTCGGCGTCGAACTTCATGGTCAGATAGGGATCGGCCCAATCGCCCATCACGCCCAGACGCTTGAACTGCTCCTTCTGCACGCCCACCCATTTGTCGGCATAGGCGCGGCACTGGGCGCGGAATTCGGCGGCGGGCACCTCATCCTTGTTCAGCTTCTTCTTGCGATATTCCTCCTCGATCTTCCATTCGATCGGCAGGCCATGGCAGTCCCAGCCGGGCACATAGGGCGCATCCTTGCCCAGCAACGACTGGCTGCGGACGATGATGTCCTTCAGCACCTTGTTCATCGCATGGCCCATATGGATGTCGCCATTGGCGTAAGGCGGGCCGTCATGCAGGATGAAGCGCTCACGCCCGGCCCGCTTCTCGCGCAGGCGATCATACAGACCCATCGCCTCCCACTTGGCGGCGATCGCCGGCTCCTTCTGGGCCAAGCCGGCCTTCATCGGAAAGTCGGTGACGGGCAGGAAGACGGTGGACTTATAATCGGGCTGGTCGGTCATGATGGGTCCGGCACTAGAACGCAAAACCGTTCGTGCTGAGTAGGGACTGAGCTTGTCGAAGGCCCGTATCGAAGCATCCGCGCCAAGGCCCAGTCCTTCGATACACCATTTCGACTTCGCTCAATGGCTACTCAGGACGAACGGGGTGAATGGAGAGCGTGCCTTAAGCGACGTAAGGCGTTCCCGCAAGGATTTGCCGCGCGTCCACGCAGTCCTTCGCGATCCCCGCCATCAGTGCGTCCAGCCCGTCATATTTCAACTCGGGATGCAGATAGTGGATCAACTGCACCTCAATGATCTGGTCGTAGAGGCTTTCGGCGAAATCGAAGAAATGCGGCTCCAGCAATTCCTTGGGCGGATCGAAGCTGGGACGGATACCCAGGTTCGCCGCGCCATCCAGCACCCGCCCGTCAGCCAACAGCCCGCGCACCGCATAAATGCCATAGGCCGGCCGCAGATAATGGCCCATGTCGATATTGGCGGTCGGAAAACCGATGGTCCGGCCCAGCTTGTCGCCATGCTGCACCACGCCCTGAATAGTGAAGGGCCGCGTCAGCAGCCGCATCGCGGTGGTGCAATCGCCGGCCTTGAGCGCATCGCGGATACGGCTGGAGGAAATGATCTCGCCGCCGCTATCGGTCACGGCCGGCACCGCTTCCGCCGCCATGCCCAGCGCCGCGCCCAGTTCGGCCAGCGTGGCGACGGTCCCGCCTTTCGCCTTGCCGAAGGTGAAATCCTGCCCCGTCACCACACCGGCCGCACCCATTTCCTGTACCAGGAAGGCCGCAAACTCATCCGCCCGCATCGCCGCCATGGCGGGGTTGAAGGCGAACACCAGCATCGCGTCGGCCCCCGCCGCGGCGAACAGCGCCTGTCGCTGGTCCAGCGTCGTCAGGCGGAACCAGGGCGTATCGGGCCGGAACAGCCGCACCGGATGGGGATCGAATGTGGCGACGATCGCCGGCCGCCCCTCGGCGCGCGCACGCGCGATCGCCTGCGCGACCACCGCCTGATGGCCCGCGTGAAATCCGTCGAAATTGCCGAGCGCCATGATGCTCCCGCGCAGATGCGCAGGGATCGGGGCGCTGCTGCTAAGCCGCTCCATGCCGCGGCCTATAGGGGGGTGGATGGGGCGTGGCAATTGGGGATCAAGTGCCCCGATCTCTCAAGGTTAAGCAAGCAACCGAGCATCGAACTCCGGCGAACTGTCTAATCGAACCTCTATGCAATCTTTGATGCCAACCACCGAACGATAAAAATGATTCCGTTCGGCATAGCGTCGAACCAACTGATCACGTTTCAGTCTAATTTCAGTAGGATTGGGATGGTTTAGCTCCCATATTTCAAACGCCGCTTCATCACCCTGCAGAACACCGTCGCTTTTGAAAAGCAAAGTTAAATCCCAGCGTGCCAAATCACCGATAATGGCTTCATCAAAATGGGCATCCCCATTTGGCACGTCTTTATGCACAATCGTTATCAAATATCGATCTACATAAGGGGCCATTTGAGAATACATGGACGCACCACCTACGAGGAAAGCGTCCCTATTAATTCTCGAAGCATCAAAAATGGCCTCTTCAACACTCGCCGCCCACTGGCAAGTTTCTGAAATCGGCACTAGAGTAGAATTATGGGACACAATTATACTGTGCCTTTTAGGAAGCGGCTTTCCGATAGAATCAAAAGTCTTCCGACCCATGATAACTACGTTGCCAAGGGTCGTTTCCCGAAAGAATTTTAAGTCAGATTTGACGTGCCAAGGGAGCGCATTTCCACAACCAATCACACCCTTCTCATTTACAGCTACAATCGACGTCAAATTTTTCATAGCGCGCAGCTGCCCCCCAAAACGGCGGTGGAATTTTGCGTTGCCCGAATAGTGTCAGCAAATCGCTTACGCCACAAATTAAAGGTTGAATGAGATTCAAAAATCTGTGGGTGAATGTGAATAACTCTCAGCAAGCTCACAGCGTCAACCGCGTCACATGCCCCATCTTCCGACCCGGCCGCGCCTCATGCTTGCCATAGAGGTGCAGGTGGTTCGCCGGGTCGGACAGGATGGCCTGCCAGTCGTCGACATCGTCGCCGATCAGGTTGCGCATCGCCACGCCCTGCGCGGCCAGCGCCGTGTCGCCCAGCGGCAGGCCGCAAATGGCGCGGACATGGTTCTCGAACTGGCTCGTCACCGCGCCCTCGATCGTCCAGTGGCCGCTATTATGCACGCGCGGCGCCATTTCGTTGAACACCGGCCCATCGGCGCTGGCGAAAAATTCGCAGGTCAGCACGCCGACATAGCCCAGCGCGTCGGCGATCTTCTGCGCCATGCCGCGCGCCTGCGCCATCTGCCCCGCGATCAACGCGCCCGCGGGCACGGTCGAGGTCGCCAATATGCCATCGACATGGACATTGGCCGCCGAATCCCAAAATCGCGCCGCGCCGTCATGGCCGCGCACCAGGATCACCGAAAATTCCTGGTCGAAGGTCACGAACCCTTCCAATATCGCGCTCTGCCGTCCGATCGCGTTCCACGCGCCCACCGCATCCCCCGGCTCGGACAGGCGCGCTTGCCCCTTGCCATCATAGCCCATCCGGTTGGTCTTCAGGATCGCGCGGCTGCCGACCTGCTCGATCGCGCTTTCCAGATCGTCCAGGCTCTCGACCGGCGCAAAGGGCGCGGTCAGCCCGCCCAGGTCGCAAACGAAGCGCTTCTCCGCCAGCCGGTCCTGCGCCACACGCAGCGCCTGCGCGCCGGGGCGGACCAGCCCATGGGTGGACAGTATCTCGACCGCGGCGGGATCGATATTCTCGAACTCATAGGTGACGACATCGACGCTGTCGGCAAAATCGCCCAGTGCTTGCGGGTCCTCATAGGCGCCCCGCGTCCAGTTGGGCGACACGTCGGCGGCCGGGCCGCTCTCTTCGGGCGCGTAAATATGCGTGCGATAGCCCAGTTGCGCCGCTGCGGTGGCGATCATCCGACCGAGCTGGCCGCCGCCGAGAATGCCGATGGTGGCGCCAGGCGCGATGGTCGTCATGATCCTGCCTTCAATCCTCGACGGTTTCGGCGACGGCCTCGGTCTGGCGTGCGCGCCAGGCGTCCAGCCGGTCGGCCAGCGCATCGTCGGTGGTGGCCAGGATCGATGCCGCCAGCAGCCCCGCATTGATCGCGCCGGGCTTGCCGATGGCCAGCGTGGCGACGGGAATGCCGCCGGGCATCTGGACGATGGACAGCAGCGAATCCATGCCCTTCAACGCCTTGGATTCGACCGGCACGCCCAGCACCGGCAGGCGGGTCATCGACGCGGTCATGCCGGGCAAATGCGCTGCCCCGCCCGCGCCCGCGATAATGACCTTCAACCCGCGGGAAACCGCGCCGGTGGCGTAATCATACAGGCGCTGCGGGGTGCGGTGGGCCGACACCACCTTACATTCATGGGGAACGCCCAGCGCTTCGAGCGTTTCGGCGGCATGGCGCATCGTGTCCCAATCGGACCGCGACCCCATGATGATGCCGACCGTGACTGCCCCGCTCATATGCTGCTTCCCCTGGGACGAGCGACGCGACAGGTCGCCCGGAAAGCAAAGCCCCTTAGCGGTCGGGCCGCCAAGGGGCAATGTAGATTTGCGTAAACCGGCCCTTACCGTTCCGACAGATAATAGCGATCGATCGCGCTCAGATCGTCCGCCAGTTCATAGACGATCGGCTGGCCGGTCGGAATTTCCAGATGGGTGATCTCGTCATCGGGAATGTTCGACAGATGCTTCACCAGCGCGCGCAGCGAATTGCCATGCGCCGAAATCAGCACGCGCTTGCCGGCCTTCAGGTCGGGCGCGATCGTCGCCTCCCAATAGGGCAGGACGCGCGCGATCGTGTCCTTCAGGCTCTCGGTCGACGGGATGGCGATACCGTCATAGCGGCGGTCGGCCGACAGGTCGAATGCGCTGCCCGCTTCCAGCACCGGCGGCGGAATGTCGAAGCTGCGACGCCAGATCTTGACCTGATCGTCGCCATGCTTGGCGGCCGTTTCCGCCTTGTTCAGGCCGGTCAGCCCGCCATAATGGCGCTCGTTCAGCCGCCAGTCCTTCTCGACCGGCAACCACAGCCGCCCCATTTCCTCCAGCGCCAGATTGAGCGTCTTGATCGCACGGGTCTGGAAACTGGTATAGCACTGGTCGAAATCCAGACCTTTCTCCGCCATCAGGCGACCGGCGGCGCGCGCTTCTTCGGCGCCCTTCTCGGTCACGTCCACATCCCACCAGCCGGTGAAGCGGTTTTCCAGGTTCCATGACGACTGGCCATGGCGGATGAGGACGAGAGTGGGCATTGGGCGCGTCTCCTGCACGATAACGGCGAATGATGGCTCCCCATAACGCGCTAAATCGCGCGCGCAAGCTTGTCGCCCGATCCGTGCCCCCCACATTGCAGTCGGCGCATCCATCGGATAGCCAGACAGGGTCAACGGAAGGAAGCAGAAACTTGGCATTTGTGAAGGGCGCCTGGCGCATATTGGTCGCGATCAAGGACGGCCTCGTCCTGCTCTTCCTGCTGCTCTTCTTCGGCGCACTCTACGCCGCCCTCTCCTACTCGCCAAAGCCGGGCAAGACCGTGTCGTCGGGCGCGTTGCTGCTCGACCTGAATGGCAGCATCGTCGAGCAACCGGCCGAGATCGGCGCGATGGCCTTGCTCTCCGGCTCCGGCCCGGACGCCAAGGAGTATCGCCTGTCCGACATCGTCGCCGCACTCGACTCTGCAAAGACGGATGCCAAGGTCAAGGCGGTCGTGCTGAACCTCGATGGATTCCTGGGCGGCGGCCAGGTCGCCATGGCGCGCGTGGGCAAAGCGCTGGACGCGGTGCGCGCCGCGAAGAAGCCGGTGCTGGCCTATGCCACCCTCTACAGCGACGACGGCTACCAGATTGCCGCCCATGCCACCGAAGTGTGGAGCGACCCGCTGGGCGGCGTCGCGATCATGGGACGGGGCGGATCGAACCTCTATTATAAAGGTCTGATCGACAAATTGGGCGTCAACACCCATGTCTATCGCGTCGGCACCTATAAGAGCTTCGTCGAACCCTTCACCCGCGCGGAACAATCGCCTGAAGCCAAACAGGCCAACCAGGCGCTGGCCGGTTCGCTCTGGCAAAGCTGGCAGGACGACGTGGCCAAGGCGCGACCCAAGGCGAAGATCGCCGCCTACGCCGCCAACCCGCTGGCCGCAGCGCAGGCGGTCGGGGGCGACATGGGCAAAGCGGCGCTGGCCAACGGGCTGGTCGATAAGCTGGGCGACGAAGCGGCCTTCGGCGAGCGTGTCGCCCAGATCGCGGGTGAAGCCGCCAGCGACAAGGCGGGCAGCTTCGCCACGATCGACCTTGCGTCTTATGTGAAGGCGCGCAAGCCCGCCAATGACGGCCAGATCGGTGTGCTGACGATCGCGGGCGACATTGTCGATGGCGAAGCCGGCCCCGGCACCGCGGCGGGCGACACCATTTCCGACCTGCTGCTGACCGCGCTCGATGAAAAGGAACTGAAGGCGCTCGTCGTCCGCGTCGATTCGCCTGGCGGCTCCGTCATGGCGTCGGAAAAGATCCGCGGCGCGATCCTGAAGGCCAAGGGTGACGGCCTGCCCGTGGTCGTCTCCATGGCCAATGTCGCGGCCAGCGGCGGCTATTGGGTGTCTACCCCGGCCGACATCATCTTCGCCGAACCGGACACGATCACCGGGTCGATCGGCGTGTTCGGCATATTGCCCAGCTTCGAAGGCACGCTGGCCAAGATGGGCATCACCACCGACGGCGTGCGCACCACGCCGCTGTCCGGCCAGCCCGATATCGCGGGCGGCACCACGCCGGAATTCGACCAGATCATGCAATTGGGCGTCGAGAATATCTATCGCCGCTTCGTCGGCCTTGTCGCGCAATCGCGCAAGAAGTCGCCGGAAGCGATCGACGCCATCGCGCAGGGCCGCGTCTGGGACGGCGGCACTGCGCGCCAGATCGGCTTGGTGGATCGCTTCGGCGGTCTGGAGGAGGCCATCGCCGAAGCCGCCCGCCGCGCGAAACTCGATCCGGCAAAGGCGAAAGCCTATTACATCGAAAAGCAACCCGACAGCTTCACCGCCTTCGTCCAGTCGGTCGCCGACCGCGAACAGGGCGACGCCAGCGCCCCGCCGCGCGACATGCTCGCGCGCCAGGCGCTGATCCAGCGCGGCTGGGCGATGCAGGCTGTGTCGGACGTCAAGGCGCTGGTCATGGGCGCCGGCGTCCGCGCCGACTGCCTGGAATGCCGCGGCTATGGCGCGCCAAAACACCGCAACGCAGCGCAAGAGCGCAGCGTGCTAGCGATGCTGGCGGAATACTGGCGATGACCTCCGCTCCCGAATTGACAGAAGTGGACGAACTTAGCGGCGCAGCCCGGTAAGCGAAACGGCCGGTCGCGACCATCGGTCGACCCTGGCAACCCGTTCGCCCTGAGCGAAGTCGAAGGGCGTTGCTGAGCGGAGGCGAAGCATTTGACCTCGCTCCGCTCGGCAGAGGGTTTCGACTTCGCTCAGCCCGAACGGATTTCCTATGTCCGCTAACCACCCAATTTGCTATTTTCCCATGCCGCACGCCGTTCGTTTCCAGCCAGAATTGAACGGCGCGCCCGCCGTTCAAGCCAGGCCGACTTCCTTCAACGGCACGCTGGCATCGGCCAGTTGCGCCACGTCCAGCGCCGCGCCGCCGATCACATGGGCGCGGCCCTGCACATAATCCTTGACCATGTTGACGCAATCGAGCGCGATCACCTTGCCGCCCTTCAGGTACACGACGGAGAAGCTGCGTGTTGCAGGGTCGCCGCGCAGGATCGCCTGATCGAAGCCGGTCGACAGCCCCACCGTCTGAAGTTTCAGATCATATTGGTTCGACCAGAACCAGGGCACGGCGTCATAGGCCTCTTCCTTGCCCATGATATGGGCGACCGCGACCTTCGCCTGGTCGTTGGCGTTCTGGACCGATTCCAGACGCATCTGCGCGCCGCCGGCAAAGCGGTTGGCATGGGCGGCGCAATCGCCCACGGCATAGATGTCGTCGAGTGAGGTGCGGCAAAATTCGTCGACGTCCACGCCATTGCCGCCGGCCGCGCCCGCCGCGATAAGCGGGCCGGTTTCGGGGATGATGCCGATGCCCACGATCACCATGTCGGTTTCGATCCGCTCGCCATCCTGCATCAGCACGGCGGTCGCCTTCCCGTCGGTGACCTCGATACAATCCATCCGCGCGCCGGTGCGCAGGTCGACGCCATGGGCGCGATGCTCGGCTTCGTAAAAGCGCGACAGGTCTTCGCCCGCGACGCGCGCCAGCACCCGGTCCAGCGCTTCCAGCAGCACCACCGTCTTGCCGAACTTGGACAGGACGGCCGCGGCCTCCAGCCCGATATAGCCGCCGCCGATGATGGTGACATGGGTGATGCTGTCGATCTTGGCCATCATCGCATCGACATCGTCGCGACGGCGCACGGCATGGACATTGCGCGCGTCCGCGCCGTTGCAGGTCAGCATCCGGGGGCTGCCCCCGGTGCACCAGATCAGCTTGCCATAGCCGATCTCCTCGTCGCCCGCGGTCACGAACTTGCCCACCGGATCGACATTCTTCACGCGCTTGCCCAGCAGCATGTCGATATTTCGTTCGCCCCAGAAGGTGGCGGGGCGGATCAGGATGCGGTCGAAACTCTTGTCGCCGGCAAAATATTCCTTGGACAGCGGCGGACGTTCATAGGGCGGATATTTCTCATCACCGATCATCGCGATCGATCCTTCGAAGCCCGCCTGCCGCAACGCGATTCCCGCCTGCGCGCCCGCATGGCCCGCGCCCACGATCAGAACGTCATAATAGCTCATCCGCCTACTATCCTCTTTGCCCTGTTTGCGCCGCTGATTGGCGCGCTTTGCGACGGGAGGCAAGGGCGATGTCTGTCGATGGGATGATATTTGGTAGCGGAGGAGTCGCTAAAAGTTCCGTGTCAGGCGGGTTCAGAGCGTCCGTAAGCACGTTGTAACATCGGTGATTTTGCTTGTAGCTTGTTCGCGGTCGGTCGCCCTGATTTGCCTGAACCCGCATCGAAATGTGGGAACAAGAGTGGGATCATTTTTTGCTACGAAATGTGGGACCAGTTTGTGGGAACACAGGCAGAAAATTCCCTAACAGGGAACCAAACCTGATGGCGCTGACAACTTTGAAAGTTAAAAACGCGAAACCCGGTCGCCATACCGATAGTCGAGGTCTTTGTCTGCTCGTGAAGGACAGCGGGGCGCGGACATGGGTTCTTCGAATGCAGAAACACGGCCAACGCCGTGACTATGGGCTAGGATCAGCGTTGGACGTATCGCTAGCCGAGGCGCGCGAAGCAGCAGCAGCGTTACGTCGCCGAGTCCGAGAGGGCTTCGATCCAGTCGCCGAGCGGCGGAAGGCGCGAAAGATCGTGCCCAACTTCGAAGCCGCGACTCGGACTTGCCACGAGACTTTACGCGAAGGCTGGAATGACGGACACCATGCGAAGTGGCTTGCTAGCTTCGAAAAGCACCTGTTCCCGAAGATCGGCAAGACGCCGGTGGATCAGGTGGATAGCGCCTGCGTGGTCGAGGCGCTCGCGCCGATCTGGCTCGAAATTCCGGAAACTGCCCGGCGCATCTTACAACGCATAAGCGTTGTTTTGGATTTCGCGCACGTCAAAGGCTGGGTGCCGGGGGAAGTGTCGCTGCGTTCCGTTCGCAAAGGACTTCCACGCCAGAACGACAAGCGCGGTCATATGGAGGCCATGCCCTATGTCGATGTTCCGGCGCTTATGCAGAAGCTGGCGGTGGCAGCGCCGACAACGGGCCGGGACGCATTGCGCTTTACCATCTACAATGCCGTCCGCTCCAACGAGACGCGCTTTGCCGTCTGGACAGAGTTCGACTTGGACAAGGCCATTTGGACCATTCCAGGCGAACGGATGAAGGCACGGGAGACCCATATCGTGCCATTGTCCGCGCCCGCTGTAGCGTTGCTACGCAAACGGTGGGACGAGCGCACTAGCGACACCGGCCTTGTATTCTCGCTCAACGGCGCAAAGCCGATCAGCGATGTGACCATGACCAAGCTGTTACGAGATGACGGGATCGCTGGGATAACAGTCCACGGCTTCCGCTCCTCCTTCACCGACTGGGTAGCGGAACGGACCCGTTTCCCCAAGGAGGTTGCCGATAAAGCCCTCGCGCACAAATTGCCGAACAAAGTCGAAGCCGCCTATAGGCGCACCGACTTTTTCGAGAAGCGCCGTAATCTCATGGCGCGTTGGGCCGATTACCTGGACAAAGAGCCCGCAAAAAGAGACGGGGACGCGGCTGCCGAGTCCCCGCCGCCTACGCGCCGCGCTGCCGCCTGACCAGATCATGCAGGCTGGCGGTGGTGATGCGGGTAGCCTTGCCGAGCTTAACTGTTTCGACCTCGCCGGCCGCTATCAGTTCATAGAACTTGGTGCGGCCGACGCCGATCATGCGCGCCGCCTCATTGACGCGGACGCAGATGGGTTCGGGTGGTAGTTGCGCGGTCATCGGACATGGCTCCCGGCTTGCCCCTCGCGATAGCCGACAGGATCGGCGATCCAGCGGTTCACTGAGGACTCGCGCCAGCCAGCGCCATGAACACTGATCCGGATTTGAGCGGGAAATGTCCCGTCCGCGATCTTGCGATAAAGGGTGGAGCGGGAAAGCCCGGTGCGGGCCAGAACGGTTTTCAATCGAATAATGCGATCAACATTGTTCATGGGGCAATCTCTTCATCTCGTCGTTTGCACGCCCCCGACGATGAGCATTGGATGCCTTGCGGTCCCCGACAAGAGGGCGGCTTGCAAACATCTGTTAGCTACCGGGAGACGCTGGCGGCGGACTGCGGACAGTGGCGAAAGAAGGCGGAAATTGGCGTAGGCGGATCACCGAACGCGATCGGTGAAAATTTTGTCTCACCTTGTGCCAGGACTAGGCTCGCCAGCGCTTACAGCCGCCCGTTCTGAGCGGTGACAATGGGCGTCAGGCCGAGTCGGTCATGAGGACATTCCTTTCTTAGGGGCCGTCCGCAGATGTGATGAAGCAACGAAATGCTTGATCGTATGAGGTTCGTTGTCAAGAAGGCCGTGCAGCAGCGGCACATCCGAGCGCACATTGAAATATAATGCTATGTGTTATATATTGCGGTTAGAGCAGGAGGTCGGCCATCGCGCGCATATTCAAAAACGGATGGTTCACTCGTTTTGCGCGGAAGGAGCGTATCACCGACGCGGCGTTGCAGGATGCGGTGGACCGCGCGGAAAGCGGTCTGGTGGACGCCGATCTTGGCGGCGGCGTCATCAAGCAGCGCGTGGCCCGCGCTAGTCAGGGGAAATCGGGTGGATATCGCACGCTGATCCTATTCCGGCAGGGCGACCGGGCAATATTCGCTTTCGGCTTCGCCAAGAGCGCACAAGCGAACATATCCAAGGCGGACTTGGCCCTGCTGCGCGAAGCGGCTGCCGAGGCCTTGGAATGGAGCGGCAAGGAACTGGATCGGTTGGTGGCGTCGGGAACGCTGGTGGAGATCGACAATGGGAACGACGATGAAGGATAAAGGCTATCGCAGCGAGATCGCGGGCGCGATCCACGAAATGATGAGCGACGCGCATGACGCGGGCGTGGTGTCACGCGCGACGCTACGCACCTTCGACGAAGCGTGCCTCGCCCCGGCCCCGGCGTTGGCAGGCGACGAAATCCGGGCGATCCGCGAGCGCGAGCACGTCTCACAGCCGGTGTTCGCCGCCTATCTCAATGTCTCGCGTAATCTCGTGTCGGATTGGGAACGCGGTGTGAAGCGTCCCGGTGGGCCTGCACTGCGTCTTCTGTCCATTATTCAGCGTAAAGGATTGCAGGCAGTCGCATAGCTGTTCCTGCCGGAAATCCCTGTTTGTCGCATATCAGTGACCAACTCAGGGCTTCTGGAAATCTTGCGCCCGTGCCTAATCAAGCAATTCCCATATCCTAGGATTGATATGGGTACTGTTGGCCCTGAGCTTTGAACTCCTCATAAAAATCAAACATAAATTCTTGACGAACTGGATTGGGGTCAACGTTAGCTATCTTTCTTACAAAGACATTTCCATCAAATAAGGCGGGCTTAGGCATTCGATCAATTTTGAATACGACCACATCCTTATCATAATACCTAATAAATTTAACATTCCGTGTAATGTTTCTTTTAAAAGAATCGTCTATGTTTAAGGATTCAATTTTTTGAAAAATATACTGTTGGTATCCATCGATGTCTTTATGCAGTTTTTTAGCTTCGTCGCCTACGCCTACAACTTTAAATTCTTCGTAGCCCTTGGCCTTATATCCATAAAGCTGCTCGTGACGTAAAGCTGCCTTATCAGTATCTGCAACGCCCAACAAAATGTAGCTTGATCCAATGTGAGAATTATGCATTGCGCAAAGCGTCTTGACTATTTTTGAAATGTCATCGGGTTGTTTTTGTACATCATTTCTTAAATCGTGGATTCCGCATTTGAAATCATAGCAAACATTCTCAGTTCTGGATTGATTAAGTATGTTCTCAAAATTTTCTAACCATGATTGCGTGGCTGGATCTGCACTTCCACTATTATCAAAACAATCTCCAATAACCCCAGAAACGGCATCGACTAACTGAGATCTATGGCTATTAAGCCATTTTACATCTTTAAAAAGAATTCCCATACAGTCTGTAGCAATATTCTCCAGCTTGCTATTCAATTTTGCCTTATTTTGGATGATCTTATTTTCATTTATTAATTTGTGATAAACAGCTAAAAATATCACTTGATAGGCTTGCCCTATCTTCTGAGCATCATTTGTATACAGGTGCTGAGCAAGATTCGTATTGCCTTCCTCAAATACGCTTTTTAACACATCAAAAGTATGACAGAAATATTTATATAAGTTGTCTATGCCAGATTTAAGAACAGCATCACTCGCTTGATCACTCGCTGTATTTGACGGTGAGTAGACAGAGTCGAGATATTTCGATGAGGTCTGCGATTTCTCCTTGAAAAGTATGTAAAGAAGAGTGTGAGCGATTAGTTCTTCGTCGCGAGAAGCGAGAATATTTTCTTCAGTTAATATGTGAAATGCATTCCAAAATGTCCTGCGGATTTTTATCCCATAATCCAGATCGTCATGTGTAAGAGAAATTTCATGTATATTTCTCAAATCGACAATATCGAGGTGAGAGGAATCTCCACGAATATAGGTTGCACACCGTCGAACAAGCTGAGCGAACTCGCTTAAAGCGCCCGCTTGTCGTACCTCGTGCCGTGAAAGGCGAACTCCCCCAGTGTTTATGCGACGGAACGTCTCGTCCACGTCAGCTGAACTTGAATACCCTGTAGTAGAGATCGGTAGTGGATAACTCAGAATCGCAGAGCAAGTATCGCGATCTAAAACAGGGTTGTTTTGACGAAGCAACCCGCTTTTAAGAAGATCATTCGTTTCCGATATAACGGATAGGTCGAAATAGCGGCAATTTACGCTAAAACGTCCTTCAATGAATGATGTTATCGCTTCCAGGCGCTGCATCCCGTCTAAAATTTCAAAACATGTTCCCTTTTTCGTATCAATAAAAGAAACGCCAAGAAAAAGAGGAACAGGAAATTGTTTTATAATGGAATCAATGAACTTTTGTTTTTCATATTTTTTCCAAACCAGCTTCCGCTGGTACCGACGATTTACAACATATTGGCCTTTTCTAAAGCCAGAATAAACCGACTGAATCGGTTCGCCTCTGATATTAAGGTTATTCTGCATTCCCCGCCTCTATAGCTGTTGGTGAAAAACACCTGATTTTATGAACTCGCCCCTACTGCCAACAGTCTGCCGTTAACGAGCCTTGCCCGCTTGACCGTTGCGGCCGTCAACACCCGACGTATGTTCATGATCATGCTCGCTAAACGCGGCTTTAGCCAAGAGCAATGTTTACATCATCCGGAAAATGACCGCTGATGTCGGAAAGCGAAATAGCGGTCGGCAAAACGGAAATGATCATAAACCACCCCCGCCGCTTCAATTTAGGCGACAAGGCAATTCCGAGATGTGCGGTCGCTCATACTCATGCTTTTAATCCGTGATGTATTTTGTGTCTGGAGGACCTGCACTGTCAGCTAGAATATCAATCTCGATTAGAAACAGCGGGTTTGCCCCAATGTCACCAAACTTGGTGCCGTATGACTTTGCCGTCTCGGGGGCCGTCAGCAAATCACTTCCAGTTTTGAGAGTGGTCTCGCGAAAGCAACCAAACACTCTCCATCAGGGATGGTTCTGGCCGTTATGCGTTTCCGGATTTTCGCGGCGCTGCAATTCGTTCTCCACCGCCTCGCGGATGAACAGGGCAAGCCTGCGGTTGCCGACAAGCGCCTCGATACGACGGATAGTGTCGGTGGTTAGCCTGATCGTCGTCGGCTTCATTCCAAGTGGCGGGCGTCCCATCGACTTGTCGCTATCGGGTACGGTCTCACTTTCCAAATCAAACCCATTGACGCCACCGTTTATTTGAATATACGCCATCGTTTACTGATTAAACGATGGCGTATATCATGCAATGGCTTTTCTCGAAGGGCTATTGCGCGACCTGCGTCGCGAATCAGGTGGGAGTGCCGGGACCGTTCCGTATCCGCCCGTCATATCTCATGTCCTTGCGACGGATGCGGAACGGAGGTGCATATGCTTGTCTCCAGATCCCGCCGCGCCCTCCTGCGCGGATTGGCTATCGCGCCGGTTGCCACGTCAGCGATTGCCTCGCCTTGGGGTGGCGCACTGGCGGCGCTTCACCAACACTACGAAGATGAACCCGCGAAGATCGAGCGGACCAAAGATGGCCGGAGCATCAGCCGCTTCCGCTATCACAATGCGGAACGGTGGATGACCACGCTGGAAGCGCATTTGCTCATCGAGCCGCGACATGCAAAAGAAGCGATGCATCAGGCCGGTTTCGTGACCCAGCAGGCCCTGTGCGCCTATCTGCTGGACGTGGGCTTTGCCGATGCGTGGAACGCGAGCCACATCAAGCAGGACATCGCCAAGGCGCTGGCCTACGCCAATGCCTGCGGCTTTGGTCATGATTGCCCCAACATGGCGCGGCTGGCTGGGGTTCTCTCGCCCTATTGGAAATGGGGCTATCATTATCATGATTGGGAGGAAGACCGGCCCCGCACGGGCGGCTTCATTCCCGCCACGATCACACCCCTTGTCCGTGACTTGGTGGATCGTGTGCATGACGTGACCGGCCATCCGCGCCCGAAGGGTTGCCAGCGCCGTCCACAGGAGGCGCGGTCATGATGCTGCGCACCGACGCCGACCATCTGCCAGCACCGATCCGGGAGGAACTTCTTTACGTCACCATGATCCTGTTCGAGGCGTTCGAGGAAACAACCAAAGGCCGATGCTCAGAACATATCCGAGCGGGCCGCATCCTCACCCTGATCCTGCATGGCCCCCATGCCGAGAAAGACTGGGATGAGATCGCGCCAGGAGAAGCGTTCCGCCTGCTGGCGATTGTCAACTATCCCCGCCTGGCCCGCAGCGAACGCGACTGGCGGCTGGTGCGTGATCGGCTCCGCCGCGCATGGGAGCGTGGCGAGATCACCCGCCCGGTGCGATTATCCGTGGAAAGCCTTGAGCGGATCAACGGCGCTCTTGTCGAAGGCGTCCCGCATTTCGTCACCATCGCCGAGCAGGGCATCGCGCTTTACCAGATGGACGGTTTGCGGCTGAAAGAGCCGCGTCACCTTCCAGCGCGGGAACGGGCTATTCGAGGTGTGGCGGAGTTCATCCGGTGGCATGAGCGCGGAACCGGCTTTCTGGCAGGCGCGGCTTTCTATCGGAACCGGGGCGATGCGCCGATGGCGGCGCTGATGCTGCATCAGGCGTGCGAGCATTTCTATCTGTCCGTCTTGTGGTCGATCAGCCTGCACGCCCCACGCACCCATGCTTTGGATGAACTGCGCGAGGCGGCGGAAGCGCTAGACGCGCGCCTGTGTTCGGCGTGGCCGCGCGACAGGCGGTTCGAGCGGCGCGCTTTCGGCTGCATCCGCCGCGCCTATGTCGAAGCACGCTATGGGCGATCCTACCGCATTTCGGGTGAGGAACTGGCATGGGCGTTCGACCGGATGGAGATATTGGCAGAACGTGCGGCGTGCGCTGTCGCGGTTCATCAGGCTTCGCTCGCCGAAAGCCTGTCAGCGCCGATGCTTCCGCCGCCCGCAGGACCGACGACGGCGGTGGCGCTTTCCCAGCCTGTGCGCCGCACCAATATGCTGCAACAGACATGGCGAATCATGCGGCGTGCCGCCCCGCTACAAAGCCAATGGAATCGGCTCATTCCTGTCCGCCGATTCTGGCGCTCCGACAGGTTCATAGACTGGGTTGACCATCTGCCCTTGGCGATTGTCTGCCTGTGCTTCTTCATGGCAGGTGCCGAGGCAACGCTAGGGCGGGTGAAGTCTGCGCAGGCCGTCCGTTCCGAACCGGCAGACCTGTCCGCCGTGCTGGACTTCGACGTGCGCGCGGACACGGTGCTGGGCGCAGTCATGGACGTTGCGCAAAGGGCGGGCTACCGGGTCAAGGCCAACGAGGACATTTGGACAGTGCGGTGGACCGGAGCCTATCGCGCCAAGGCAACGACCTTCGACGCGCTGGCAGACATTCTCTATGGCTCCGGCCTGTGTCCTGCGATCCGGGAGAGCGTCATCACCGTGCGCTATTGCGACAAGAGCAGCCCACCCATAGCGGCGATGGTCGAGTATCGGGCAGAACCGGACAGCAATGTGCGCTTGTCTGTATCGCGCTAACCGCCGTCCTGTTCCGCCTCAAAGGCCCGCTTGCCCTTACGCTTCCAAAGGGCAAGCGCATTGGCGCGTTCTTCCCCGCGCAAACGGTCGGCGACGGTGAGGAGCGCGCCGTAGAGCGTCGAGCGGTCATCGTCGGTCAGATCGACCAGCCCCGCCTTGATGACCAGGCCGCCCAATTCGATCAGGTGCCGCGTGCGTTCACGTCGTGCGACGGCCCAGTCCCGCATGTCGGTTCGCGCCTTTTGTGCCTCAAGCCGATGCCGCGCCGTCATCGAGCGGGAGAGTGCCGCTTTGCTGGCCAGAAGGTCCGCCCGCAGGCTTGCCGCCTTTGCCGAAAAAGAACGCCGCGCCCGCCTTGCGCCAGCCCTCCTTTGTCGCGGAGTCCTTCACCGTGGCGGCATCGAGCAGCGCCCCGGCCAGTATATCGGCGGCGAGTGTATCGGCCCCGGTCGCTGTCACCAGTTCGCCAAGCTGGCGCACGCGCCGCTCCTTGAGCGCCTTGGCCTTGTCGGCCAGGGCTTTGAGTTCCGAATCAAAATCGCGAGGTTTACGCATCGCAAAGTCTCCATTGAGTGACGATGGCGCTATGATAAGATGATCCCTCCGCAAGCGCAGTAGAGTCGCCGGGACAGCCTGGCACTGCCTAGTCCCGTCCGAGAAATTTTCGAGAAGGGCGCGCTTATACGTCGTTCCGACGTACGCTTGAGCGTAGTAGATGGACGATCGTCATGGCGATCTTCCATTTCTCCGTTCAGGTCATTTCTCGCGCGGCGGGCCGCTCCGCCGTCTCTGCCGCTGCCTATCGTGCAGGTGAGCGCCTGCACGATGAGCGCCTTGATCGGCCCCAAGATTTCCGCGCCCGCTCCGGCGTCGAGCATAGCGAAATCCTGTTGCCGGAAGGCGCGCCCGAACAATGGCGCGACCGCGAACGCCTCTGGAACGATGTCGAGGCATTCGAGAAGCGCAAGGACGCCCAGCTTGCCCGCGAAGTCGAGTTCGCCATTCCGCGCGAAATGACCAAGGCGCAGGGCATCGAACTGGTCCGCGATTTCGTGTCTGTCGAGTTTGTCGATCGCGGCATGATCGCCGACCTCAATGTGCATTGGGACATAGGCGCGGACGGCCAGCCCAAGCCGCACGCCCATGTCATGCTCACCATGCGGGAGGTTGTGCCGCGCGAGGACGGCACCCCTGGCTTCTGGGCGAAGGTGCGGGAATGGAATACCCGAGAGAATGTCGAGCGCTGGCGCGAACGCTGGGAGACCCACGTCAACACGCGGCTTGCCGAACTCGACATTGACGCGCGCATCGACCGCCGCAGCCTTGCCGATCAGGGCATCGACCTCGAACCGCAAAGCAAAATCGGCGGCCCCGCGCACCGGATGGAGGCCCAGGGGCTGGAAGCCGATCGCGCCGAGATGCACCGCGAGATCGCGCGGCAGAATGGCGAACGCATCATCGCCGGTCCCGGCATCGCTCTTAACGCCATCACCCACCAGCAGGCGACCTTCACCAACCGCGACATGGCGATGTTCATCCACCGGCATAGCGATGGGCAAGAGCAGTTCAACGCCGCTATGCGTGCAGTGCGTGGCTCGCCAGACCTGATCGCACTGGGCAAGGACGGGCGCGGCGATGATCGGTTCACATCGCGCGATATGATCGACACCGAGCAGCGGATGAGCCGCGCCGCTGACCGGCTGGCGATGGACCGAAACGATGGTCTCTCGGCGGCGGCGACCTACGCCATGCGAACCGCCGAGAGTGCGGGCCTTGCCTTGGGAGCAGAGCAGGAAGCCGCACTGCGCCATATAACGGGCGAGCGCGGATTGTCATTGGTGTTGGGTTATGCCGGGACCGGCAAAAGCGCCATGCTGGGCGTGGCGCGCGACGTGTGGGAAAGCGCGGGGCTGAATGTTCGCGGCGCGGCGCTTGCGGGCATCGCCGCCGAGGGCCTTGAGAATGGAAGCGGCATTGCGTCCCGCACCATCGCCAGCTTGGAACATAGCTGGGCGCAGGGCCGCGATTTGCTCAGTGCCCGCGATGTGCTGGTGATCGACGAGGCGGGCATGGTCGGCACGCGCCAGATGGAGCGCGTGCTGTCCCATGCCGCCGATGTTGGCGCTAAGGTCGTTCTTGTCGGCGATCCCCAGCAATTGCAGTCGATCGAAGCGGGCGCGGCGTTCCGCGCGATCCATGAACGCCATGGCGGCGTGGAGATAACCCAGGTTCGCCGCCAGCATGAAGGATGGCAGCAGGATGCCACGCGGCATCTGGCGACCGGCAGAACCGGCGAGGCGATTGCCGCCTATGCCGACAAGTACATGGTGCATCAGGCCGAGACGCGCGAAGATGCGCGCCGCGATCTTGTCGAGCGCTGGGATAGCGAACGGCTAGCCGATCCGGACGCCAGCCGCATCATCCTCACCCACACCAATGCGGAGGTGCGTGACCTCAACGAGGCTGCGCGCGCGGCGATGCGCAATGCGGGCGAATTGGGCGACGAGCGCCAGGTGAAGACCGAGCGCGGGGACCGCCTATTCGCGCCGGGCGACCGCATCATGTTCCTGCGCAACGAGCGTAGCCTGGAGGTGAAGAATGGCACGCTGGGCACCATCAGACATGTGGACGAAGGCCATATGTCTGTCCGCACCGATGACGGACGTTCCGTGTCGTTCAACACTAAGGATTATCGCGACCTCGACCACGGCTATGCCGCCACCATCCACAAGGCGCAGGGCATGACCGTGGACAGGGCGCATGTGCTGGCGACGCCGGGGATGGATCGTCACGGGGCGTATGTCGCCATGTCCCGCCATCGTGATGGCATGGCGCTTCATTATGGCCGCGACGATTTTCGCGATCAGTCCCGGCTTCTCCGCACGCTCTCACGCGAGCGCGGCAAGGATATGGCCACCGATTACAGACAAGCCGATCCAGCAAGGGAATATGCCGAACGGCGCGGCATTAGCTTTGGCGAGCGGATTGCGGAAGTCGTCAGGCCGATTGTCGAGAAAGCGCGGGGGATATTCGACAGTTTCCGGCCCACTATCCCGCCGCAGCAGGACCGCGACATTTTCGCGGGCTTCCAGCCGAAGGCTGAACCGCCCGCACAGGAGCAGGCCGTTCGGCACCAGCACGAACATGATGCGCAGCCGCTTCGCGCGGGCGGCGTACGCGGCGCGGTGGAGCGCTATGCCAAGGCGCTGGACGCGATCCACCAGACACGAGTGCAGGGTCTGGACGCCATGCCGCACCAACGCGAGGCATTCGACAGGGCGCGCGATGCTCTGGACGCCATTCGCCCCGAAGGTTCGTCCGACCTCAATAGCGCGTTCCGCAGCAGCCCGGAGCTTGTCCGCGAGGCCGCCGAGGGACGCGGCCAGGCCGCCGTGCGGGCGATGCAGTTGGAGACCGAAATCCGCATCGACCCCTTCCAGCGCGCCGACCGCTTCGTGGAAGGGTGGCAGCAGTTGCAGCGCCATCATGCCGATCTTGTGCGCGATGGCAATTTCCGGGGCGCGAAGAGCGCCGCGCAGCAGATGGCGGGCATGGCGAAAAGCCTCGAACGCGATGCCCAACTTGAATCGGTGCTGGGCCTGCGCAGCCGCGAACTGGGGCTTGAGATCGGCCAGCAGACGGGCCGCAGCCTGTCCCACGACCTCGCATCCTCCATTCCCTTCGATCACGGACGCGACATCAGTCGCGGTATGAGCCGATAACCCCCAAGGAGACCATGACATGGACGACGAGCAGAGCCTTTTGAACGAACCGAAGCCGGAACCCCGGCCCAGCGCCGCCGCCGAGGCGTTCGCGCACCTTTCGGCGCGCGTCGCCGCTATGGAGGAGCGGCTTGAAGGGCGCATGGCGGTGATTGCCCGCGCGCTTGAGCATATCGCCGTCGAGAAGCAGAGTCTCGAATTTCCTGACTACGGGCCGACGCTTGCCAAGATGAACGGCTATCTCGCGACGCTGGCGGGACAGACGAAAAAGATCATGGAGGCGCCCGCCATGCAGTTGACGCCGGAGGGCATGGCGGAGCGGATCGGCGAGGCGGCGCACGCCGCACGCGAGACCGACCGCGCTACCATCAAGAAATCGCTGGAGTTCCATCACCAAGCCCATGCGGATCAGATGCGTGCGGTCGGCGCTGTTCGCACCAAGCAGGAACAGCGCTGGCAGATTTTCTATTGCAGCGGAGGCGCGGCACTGGCCGTGTCGCTTCTGTGGATGATCTATCCCGGCTGGGCGGCCAGCATCGGCCCGCAAAGCTGGCTTTGGCCCGAACGTGTGGCCCGCCGCGCGCTAGGCGACGCATCGTTATGGGATGCTGGTATCCGACTCATGCGCGCCGGGAACCCGGACGGCTGGCGGGCGATTGTGGACGCCGCCGACCTAGCCCGCGAGAACCGCGATACTATTACCGCGTGCGAGAAGGCGGCCGCCAAAGCAGGCAAGCCGGTGCGATGCCTCATCAGCATACGGCAACCGATTTCGGCCTGAACCTCGTTGCCAAGTCCCGGTTTAGCCCCGCCAATTTTTGGCTAGCAGACCGAGACTGTGCGCAAGTTCCGTGATCCGGCTTCGATCCAGCTTCCGAAAATGATTCACTCCTGCCCTTAATGGAAGAGAGAAAAAGGACCATATGAATGGAAGCAGGCCGCGCGTCTCATTCAAATCCAGTCGATTCTGGGTTGAATTTCAATTGACGCGCATTGTCCCGCACTACGCTGATATCTGCGTCTGAGAAACCGCTGTCGGTTGTTGCTTCCACATCCAGCGTTAGTTTCACCTTAGCTCCGGATGAATGCTGGAGCTGCATCACGACAGCTTCGATAATGGTCTCCAGCGCCTTGATCGGCCGCACCATGTCAATTTCTACCGAGCCGTAGAATCGCTTCACGCTTTGTGGGGCTGCGATCCCGCCGACTGCTTGTTCGCCGGAAGGACCGTCACCGGAATTTGATGGTTCCGGCTGCGGACCGCCTCCATCGCGTTCGGCTACAGGAGCAATCTTTTCAAGTTCGTTCCTAACGACATCTTCGCGAACGATGATCGCTGTGTTTGGCATGAACTCTGGTGGCGTCTTGGCCCACAGAAGATTGGCATAAGACTGAGCCGACTCGTCATAACGGTCAGCATATCCAAAGGCCGCGTCCAGCTTCCCCACCGAGTCGCGGATTGCCAGCTCGAGTACGACCTTATCTTTGATCTTCGGCAGGTAAACATAGGACGCAAACCACTCTGCTACCTCGGAGATCAGCAGATGCGGGCGCTCGCTCGCCCAAATCGGCTTGAGGCTAAGCCAGAGTGTTTCAGTGCCGAGCTTTTCCTTCGCGACGCCATCGGCCTTGATCTTCTCGTAGACGCTTGCGGGTATCGACACATTTTCGCGCGCTGCGACGGAGATGTGTTCCAGATCGAATGGGGTTCCGGGCTTGTCGCTCTGGATCGGATACAGGATGTGGTTCCAGGCCGCGCGGATAGCTTTGCCCGCAGCATCGCGGTTCTTGCGGGCTTTATCTTTCGTGTCGCCGCTCTGGGCTTGGGTAAGCTGGGCTTGCAGACGGTCATCCTTGACCACGGATTCCCACGCCATCGCCTTCCGCACTACGTCGCGGGCATTCGCCAACAACGCCTCATCAGGCGCAACGAACATCAACGTGTTGCGGAACCGGCGTTGGGATGCACGGCAGCGAGTCAGCGCGTCGCCGATGGCCTCGGTGCCTACGCTCTTCGCAACACCGCGCCCGGAATGCGGAGAGGCGGGCGCAAGAATGACCAACGACAGCGCGATAGCTTCGTCGATCGTCGATGGATCGTCCGGGGCTGCAAAGACCTTGTGGAACCCACCCTTAGAACCGGCATCCTGCCGCAGAAACGCGCATATGTCGGCGTCAACCTCATAGTCCGCCAGCGCCCGCGCTCGTTCGTCGGCCAGCCGGTTCAGCGTCGGCGATGACGAAAACCAATAGCGGCCCGCTTCTTCATATAGATACGTTGCGCGTTCGCTGAGTTCGCGCAGGGCTTCCCCGAAAATGGCGATCTGATCGCCGGGTTCGGCGCAGGCGAGGCGCAGGCCAAGACCGTTCAATCCGGCGTTGGGCTGTCCGACAAGCGGGGCGGAGCAAATGAAGACGGCCCGCGCTGCGCGTGTTGCTGCCCGCGATTGCGATATGCGACGGGTAGGGTTCCGGGCTTCCATACGGGCGGCAAGCGAGTCATCTCCATCGACTTCTTTATCCACAACCGCACCGAACGCTGGATCGAGCGGATAGAGAACGCTCGCGCGCACCCGTTCGTGCGAAATAGGTATGCGGGCAGGGGTGATGAGGGGGTCGCGCACCTGTTGGTGCCACAGCACGCCGATGACGTTCGCCATGAAGCGCAGCACGCCGCGCGTCCGCTGGAATTTTTCGAGGCTGGCCCAATCCTTCGAGAGTCGATCGAACAGCTCTGGATGAATGGGATAGGACAGCTTTAGCAGTTCAAGATAGCGCGGCTCCTTGGCCTCTGGCGGAAACTCGGCTGCGTTCTTTTTGTAGAGGTCGTGAAAGGCTTTGACCGTCTCATCGCGCGACTTTTCGCCGTCAGCATCAAGCGGCTGGAAAAGGCGACGGCGGATGATCTCATAGGTCTCATCGCCCGACGCGGGGAGCCAGGGCGAATGCACGCGCCCGAACACGGTTTGCAGCCGCCGCAGTGCGAGCGCGCCTTTCTCGCCACCGGCCTCCAAATCGCTTTCAGGCAGCGATCCAATGATAAGCGCACCCGGCACCATCTTTGCCGCCTCGGTAAGCGATTGGATGAACGACAAGAAGGCTTCGAAACGATCGTCGGGAAGCTGGCGGGCATAGGCGACCAGTTCGTCGAGCAGGATCAGGCTAGGTCCGGCCAGCTTCAAAACTTCGACCATGATTTCAGAGCCGGGATTGGTCTTCGCCGCTTCCGATTCCGCCACCAGCGCCAGACCGGCGTCACCCGCGAGCCGCCACGCGAGATAGCCCCACAGGGTATGGACCTTCGGGCCGTCCTTCATCACCAGCGATGCGTCGGTGCCCTTTGACGACCCAACGAACACGGCGACTTTTGGGCGCTTCCAATTTGTGACGCCTGCGGTTTCGGCAAGTTCGCCCACGCCGTCGAGCAGGTCTAGATTGTCGGCGCTGGCTAGGTGGTAAGCGGCAAGCATCGTGTGGGTTTTGCCGCCACCGAACGCGGTTTGCAGGCCGATTACCGGATCGCCGCCGACATCGCCTAGACGCTGCAAGGCGGTCGTCAGGACGCGCTTCAAGCCTTCGGTCAAAAAGGTGATGCGGTAGAAGCTTTCGGGCTGGGTATATTCGTCCGTCGCCAAACCGGCATCGACGGCAAACAAGTCAGCCGCAAATTCTGATTCTTTGAAGCGATTGGCCAGCACATCGGCGTGCGGCAATGCGACCTCAATCCACGGCTTGAGCGCCTTCTTTGATCCGCCGTCGGCGTCCAAATCAAGTTGCGGTGCTGTGGGCGGCGGAGGTGGAGCGACGGCCACGCCGGACACCCGCTGTTCGTCATACAGCGCCTTGATCGCCGCCGTGTCGGCTTCCGGTGCCTTCACGGCTTTCAGCAGTTCGTGGATCGAATCCAGATAGCGCAGCACATCGCTATCTTGCAGCGGCAAAGTCAGATGTGCGGTCGCGTTGCGTGCATCGAATGCCGTCGAGACAAAGTTGCGGATGCGGTGCCTATCGCGGTGCTGGAAAGCATCCTCGAAAGTGAAACGCCAATTGTCGAGAATTGTCTTGAGCAAGCCGTAGGCATCGAGCGGACCATCGGGATCGCCGCCACCTGCACGGCTGGACGCTTTACGCCAGTCTGCACCGTGCTTCTTCTTCATCCATCCCTCGACGAACGGCGAAAGCGCGGTGGGCAAATGGTCGAGCGCGTCGCGGACACGTTGCGTTGCGGTTCGGGTGTGATTCGTAGCCATATCCGACCCTTACAACAAATCGAGCTGCGGCTTGGCGGGAGATTGGGACGTGGTTGATCCTATCCCTTCCGCCAGTGCTTCAAGGCGGGGCCATTCCGCAGCCAGTTCGTTGTAAACCAACGCCTCGGCGGCCCACCCCTTGTCGGTGGCGATTTGGAATAGGCGATAGGCCAGCGAACGGGCGTCTGCTGCCTTTGGCCCCATCTGGGCGATCAAGCGCGCGGCTGCTGCGTCGCCGCCATCCTCGGCACCCAGCGCCCGCGCCGTATGCTGAACGCATTCCCAGACTGTGAGGGAACTATCGCTATCCGGCGTCCAGTCGGGCGAGAGCCTGTCACGCGGCTTAAGGCCCGCTCGTCCGCTCAAATCTTCGAAGACATCAGACTTGAAAAGCGAGGCTGTTGGGATGTTCTTGGCGTTAGCCAGCGTAATTAATTCGCCCGACGACTTCGCATCGAAGCCGTAAGAAGCGAACCACGCCAGCGCGACTTGGGTTTCCGCGTCGAGCGCGGCATCGCCCTCATTTTCGATTTCTCCCCACACGCGATTGATGATTGCGAGGGCGGTTTTGACGCTCATGGCGCTATCATCATCTTCGAGGACGCGGGCATGGCGCGAGAACACGCCCATACCGGGACCGATAACTGACTGCTGCATATCCACCGGGCCGACGCCCGCCTTGCGGATTTCGTCGATAGCATCAGGGAGTTCTCGCTTCAGTTGCCGGACGAAATCGGCACGGGTGACGGTGGCGGCATCCGCTGCGCGCTTTCGGCAGACTAGGACAATTGATGAGGCAAGTGCATTCGACCCAAGACCGATTGTCCGTGCGTCTCGCTCTGTTCGAACCGGCCAGGTTCCATCAACGACCAGCCCCGCTTCAAATACTGCTTGCAGAAATGATGCCCATCCGGCGGATGTCACTCCGTCGGCACTTATCTCGGACTGCTTAAATGCGTAGTATATTGCGAGCGGCTCGCTCTCGGTCGCGGCAGAGCGAACGGCAGATAGAGCCTCGCCCATCCCAGTCATAAAAAATTCTTCGGCCTCGGTGCGTCCACCATGACGGTAAGGAGTCGCTACCAGTTCTTCTGTTTTGGGAGTTGTTAACCGACGAAATAGATCTGGCCATTCCGTCGCTGCTGACTTTCTTAACCAAACGTAAAAAAAGTCGGAGAGATCAGCATAACCGATATTGTCATAATATGGCGGATCAGTAGAAATTACTACGGGCCGGACTGGAAACGAATTTTTAGCTGCATCAATCGAGTTTATCGCCGAAGAGCTAGCGGCGGGTAGACCGACCAAGGCGCGATACATTCCGTTAATGCTGACCGTTAAGTCACCTGCAGCGTCTGCAAAGCCATTTATCTCAGCGAAATCCCAGACCATAGGCAACGCTTGGCGCGCAAACGTAGATTTCGCTTGATCGCGAGATGAACTCCAAACCACAAGCGACGAGTTATAGTCGGCTAACTTGCTAACCGCTAGGCTAAGATATGTGGCTACTGCGTCGGCATAAGCTTGCCCTCCATCTCCACCATGCTGGAGTTGGGTAGTATCTGAGCTTAAATCGGAAGCTTGAGCATCAACGATTACTCGATTCCGTACCTCTCCAATCAGATCGGAATATTGAGTTAATGTGGTCAATTGGCGCTTAGTAAATAGGGATGCGAATGTTTTAAGGCCGTAATTCGGCGTTTTGAAATCGCGTGGATTAGTTGGCAAATCGCCTTCAGGCTCCCACAGGGGCACGGCACTTGCAGCCGTTGCAGCTTGCTCCTTGTCAGGTGAGAGATAAAAGCGCTTGCGATTGCCTTCTGCGACGATCGCCATGAGGCGAACTCCCAACCCGCTTGTTTGCCCCTCCGTGCGAACATACGTGAATGGCATTGCTGAGCCTGTCAGGATGCAAGTTCCCCCACCGCTACGGCCTATGGTGCCCGCTTTGAGGCGCTCCTCTTCCGCCTTGGGAAGGGCGCCTGTATGCACTTCAAATCGCCACCCGTCCTGTGCCGATGGATCCACCACCACCTCAACCCACGCCTTTTTGCCAGTCTTGGAGGAAAGGACAAAAGATGAGGCTAGAGGGACCATCGCTCCCTTCGCCGCCGGATCAGGCGAGCGCACCGTTCGCGCCCAGAGCCACGCGATGACCGTCGCTTCGCCGCCATCCGGTAGCTTAGCCTTGGGATAGAGATGCCCGATGCGCTTTTCCGCTTCGTCACGCATCCATTGCCCGTAATAGCGAACATCTTCGGCAAGGCCCTGCGCGCCCTTGCCCTGCCAATGTCCACCCTTGGCAACCTCTGCCCGCGCCTTCGGGTTGACCGGTGGCTTCCCTGCAAACTTCGGCGGGATTTCGACAAGTGCTTTGCCGATCAGCACCGCGACCGGATTGAGGTCCGATCCATAGGCACGCAGACCCAGCCGCTGCGCCTCCAATGGGATCGATCCGCCGCCTGAAAACGGATCATAGACCGGCGGTGCTTTGGTCTGCAGGAAATCGAGGATTGCCCGCGTGTCCTGTTGTGGCGGCGGTTCTTCACCCAGCCCCCATGCCACTGACCGCGCAATCTCCCACCGCGCGGCGTTCAGAATCTTCTCGTTGTTCGATGCCTCCCACGGCACCATGTCCTCAATGATCCGGTGCAGCCGTTTGCGTTCGCGGTCCTGATCATCTTCGGTCGGGAAGCGATCGGGCCATGACGACGGGTCATCGACAAGCTGCGAAAACAGAACAGCGCGACACGCGGCGAGAGGCCGCCGCGCCCACCACAGGTGCAGCGTCGAGGGATGCCCATGCCGAATGGATTTCTCCCGCGCCGACGCTTTGTTGATGGCCTCCAGCGGAATGGAAACTTCGATCAGCTTTTTACGGATTGGGGGCATCATCATTCTTTTCGTTCAAATCACTTAAGGGCGGCTGGACAACGATCATTTCGAGTCCAAAACCTATGCGGGCGATTTCCCGTGCGGCAAGCAGTTCCTCCGCCACAGCCTGTTGTCGTTCGGTTGGTGGAGCAGCACGACCATCTGCGCCCAGCCGTGCCCGCACCCGCTGTCGAAGCGCATCCTCGTGAATGTCGATGACATCGCCACCAAGCTCTTGCAGTGCGCCGCGCGTGCGAGCGGCCACTTGCTCTAACTGCTCGAATTCCGGCTGCTCAAACTTCGCATTCGCCTTTTCGAGCAGATGCTTGAACTGGCGCAGCACGATTTCCTGTGGTTCAGAGCAAAACCACGCCGAAGACCCGTAGGCTTCATAGGATACCATGTGGCGCTTATCGTCGGGCAACGGACCGATGTCCTGTGGCGAGAAGAATGCCGTCTCCTGATGAACTTCGCCCAGATTATAGGCGTCGTTGAACTCCTGGATGTCTTCCATCATCGGCGATGCGTAATGCACCAATCCCGCATTGGAGGCTTCGAGCTGGATCAGCACCTGATGCTGGTCTGATAGGTCGCGTCGCATCAACGGCATACGGAAGAAATTGCACGAAAGTGGCAAGCTGTGTCGCGAGATTTCCAGCGCCGTATCCCGCACCATTAATTCCGGCAGCTTGAACTGAAAAAAGAGCGGACAGGCGGGCATGTCGACCCGCACGTCATACCCCAATTGCGCCTCTTGAATGAGATTAGGAAACTGCGGCGCAGCCGTCGGTGACTGGGCCGATGAGCGGATTAGATTTTCGGTGAACCCGTATCCGTAGGAAAATTCGGTGTAGCCCAGCTTCACGAAGGCACGCTCCCCAAACTGAGGAGGTCGTTCACATTGAAAACGACTGCCGTCTCGCCAAACCCAAGTTCCCGATCGAAGAATTTGCGGACATAGACCGGTTGGCGCGCATATCCGCCATCGATACGGACGATCGCTAAGATGAACTGATCCGCTGCGTTGAGCGATGCGAGGATTTCATTCTTCGTCAGGATCAGGTCGCGGCCTTCGGCATGGCGACCCTTCACTTCGATAAAGCGCAGATGGCCCGTTTCGCCGTGACGGCTTTCGATGTCCCAGCCCTTTTTCTCGGCAGAGCAGTCGCGGGGGGTGTGACCAAGCGCGCGCTCGGTCGCCATGACCGATTCCATCGAAATGCGCTCGCTTTCGGCGCGGGTGAACGGGTCTTCGGCGACAAAGTTGGGCTTATAGTTTTCGGCTTCCTGACGTTCGCGCAGCAGTCCACCAGGAATGATCAGAGCGGCACCTTTGAGAACCGGCGGCATGGCGGCGATTTGGCGCTCACGATCCAGTTCCGCTTGCCGCTTGTGAAGACGCTCGACCAAGCGGCCAGCGGTTGCCTCCGCATTCGACGCATTGATGCGCTGGTCCTTCCCCGCGCGCTCTTCCTCGCGCAGTCGTGCAGCGCGGGCATCCCAATAGTTGATTTCTCTGCCCAACCGGGCGCGGACTTCGCGCTCCACCTTGTCGATCTCGGTAATACGCCGCGTTCGCACCTCTTCCAGATGCTCCGGCACCAGCGATCGGATGGCGTAGCCCAGTGCTTGCTCTTCGACATTACCGGCAAGCCAAGGGGCGGTGACGACATCGCCCACGACGGCGCGTTCTTCGGCTGTGATCGGCCTACAGTCGAGGTAAGGGGCGGGGCCACCATCTTCTGCTGCACCCGTCTGGTCCAGCAAGATGAATTGGAGGCGCTGGGAGATCACGCGGGGTTCTCCCGATCGGGCAACGCGACCATCGCGAACCGCGTGTTCAAGATAAACCAGCAATCGCGCATCGGTGCGATCATCGGCGTCATCAACCAAGATCGCGCCTTGCCCAAGTAGCGGCTGGAAGCGTTCAAGTATGACATCGACCAGCGACTCAAGAAGCGGATGACCCGGAGCCATCAGCTCGGCTTGGGGCTGTCCGGTGATGAATGCCTTATCGAATGTGATGCGGGCATAACGGTCGAGTACAGGGTCGGCTCGCCCGATTAGACGGTCCCGCTCTTTCAGGATCGAGGGCACGCGCAGAATCTCTAAGCGGCCCTTTTCGCGCGCCGTGATGCGACCGCCCAAGGCAACGAACGCCTCGCGGAAAAACGCGCCGATGAAATGTGGTTGCAGGCGGCGCGCCTGCGCACGCTCCATTTGCTCACGGATTTCAGCGACCGAAGCGGGGTTCATCCCTTCGGAGGTTAGTTTTCGTTCGGCGACCAGCTTTTCGATGGCATCAACGTCAACCGCCCCTTCGACCTTCTCAAAGAGTTCAGCCTTTTTCTCCGGGCGATCGCCATAGCGGATGGCATCGACCAGCAGGTCGCGGAGAGCATGGCCTTCAAACAGTTCTCCAAGCACGTCGTAAACCTTGCCGCCCAAAGCGATGCGGGCTTCTTCGAGCTTTTCGAGCAAACGGCGGTAAACCTCGCCTTCGCGGGTGTTGGATGCGCACAGGTTCCACAGGTGGCAAACCTCGGTCTGTCCGATCCGGTGGATGCGACCGAACCGCTGTTCCAGCCGATTGGGATTCCAAGGCAGGTCATAGTTGACCATAAGATGCGCGCCGCGTTGCAGATTGACGCCTTCACCGGCAGCATCGTTCGCAATCATAACGCGGACAGTGGGATCGGAATTGAACGCCGCAATCGCAGCGCGTCGCGCCTCACGCGGAACGCCGCCATGAATAACGACGACCGCGCTAGGATCGCCGACACGGGCAGTGATCTTCGCTTGGAGATATTCGAGCGTATCCTTCGGCTCGGTGAAGATCAGGACTTTACGCCTCAGTCCGGTGGTCTGGTCGAGCATCAACGGCTCGTCGAGAATAGACTCCAGTTCCCGCCACTTGGCATCTTCGCCGGACAGCTTCAGCGCGAGCGCCTGTGCCTCCAGCCGACGCAGGGTTTGCAGCTCAGCCTCCAGCTCCGCAACGGTAGCGGCTGCGGTTGCGCGGTCGACGATTTCATCCTCTGCCGCTTCGGCTTCGACGCCCGGAACTTCGTCCAGGTCATCGGGGTCGTAAGCGGGCAGGGTCGGATTGAGACGGAAACCTCCACCGCTGCGAAATGCCGATTCCTCGATCAAGCGTTCTTCGAGCCGCTTTCTACGACGTTCAAGCGATCGATGAATTGCTGCTGGTGACGATGCCAAGCGCCGTTGCAAAATTTGAAGAGCGAAACCGACATTCGAGCGCCGCTTGTCGTCGCCGCTGCGATCCGCGCGGTTCATTTCCTCGCGAACGTAAGTCGTCACTTCTTTATAGAGTGCGGCCTCCCTTTCCGAGAGCGCAAAGCTGGCTGTGTATGCGCATCTCTCGGGGAACAGTGGTGTACCGTCGAAGCGATAAAGCTCCTCTTTCGTCAGCCTACGCATCATGTCTGACACGTCGGCCTTGTGGACACCCTCCCGGAAACGGCCCTCGAAACGGTCGGCGTCAAGAAGGCCCATGAACAACTGAAAGTCGGCTTCTTTGCCGTTGTGTGGAGTCGCGGACATCAGCAGCAAATTGCGGGTTTGCGTGCCCAGCAGTTTCCCTAATTTGTGCCGCTGGGTTTCCTTCACCTCTCCGCCGAAATACGACGCAGCCATGCGATGTGCTTCATCGCAGATGATCAAATCCCAGTCGGGCGCAGCTTCCAGTTTCGCCTTCAGTTCGTCCGATCGCGCAGCCATATCGAGGCGCATGATGAGGCGATTCTTCTCGACGAAAGGGTTCCCGGTGATCGACGCTTCAATCTGATCGCGCGTCAAAAGGTCAAAGCCGAGGCTGAACTTTTCAGCCATTTCTTCTTGCCATTGTTCAACAAGACTACCCGGTGCGACAATCAGGCATCGCTCAAGATCGCCCCTGATAAGGAGCTCCTTGATGAGTAGCCCTGCCATGACCGTCTTACCAGCACCCGGATCGTCGGCGAGCAAAAAGCGGAGCGGCTGACGGGGGAGCATCTCCCCGTAGACCGCCGTAATCTGATGAGGTAGCGCCTCAATCTGCGACGCGCTGACCGCCAGATATGGATCGAATAGGTGGGCAAGTCTTATGCGGTATGCTTCAGACGCAAGGCGCAACAATCCGCCATCCGCATCAAAAGCATATCTGCGGCCTCCGTCCTCGAAAACAAAATGAGACTCTTCACCCCTATATAGCAAGCGCTCATGCACTTTGCCGTCAGCACGAAAGACAAGATTTATAGCGTCTGGACCGAATTTCGATACCGACACGACTTCAGATACGCCGCTACCGTGAAGGCCGGCGAGCCTTGCGCCCGGCTTTATTTCGTCAAATCCCCGCATTCGCGTCTGCTAACGGATGCGAGCCTTGAACGCTATCCAAACTGCGTCGGCGATGGTCAGAAATTGCGTTTTGATCTGCAGAAAAGGCATGTGCACTGTTCTGGGAACCATATGGGCTCCGCTCGGGACTCCCGTCACGTTACGGCCTCTAAGTCATTGAAAAAGGGTAGACGCATTTGCACTCGAACCAACCACCGGTGGATTGAGGGCGACATGTTCTGCCTGTCGGCAAATGTCCGCTTTGCTTGGCCTGTCGTCTCAAGGCGGCTCGTCCAGCACCGGCCAGTTTGCATAGCAAACAGATTATTGCCGACACGACAGTCAGCTTGAGCGCACCAATTGGAAGCCCGGTTGCGTCCCGTTCTGTTCCGGATAACACCATAGAGGCTCAGTCGAAACGTGGGAACATATGTGGCATTTTCTTGAGCGGGTCCGGGGTTTATCGTGTAAAAATAACACGATAAACCCCTTGACTGGTAGCGGAGGAGGGACTTGAACCCCCGACACGCGGATTATGATTCCGCTGCTCTAACCAGCTGAGCTACTCCGCCCCAATGGGCTCCGTCAGGGCCGTGCCCTGCGGTGAGGCGGCGCTATACGCAGCGAGGACGGGTCGGTCAACGGGGTTTGCGCAAATCTTGTGCGATCATTTCCGCCGGATGTCCCACCCGGCGGGCGAGGCCGCAGGATAGCGGCCCAAAGCGCCCGAAACCACGGCCTCCACCGCTTCACTGACCAGTGGGGCGATGCGTGTCATGTCGGGATTATGGCCCGCGCCCGGCGCGATCAGCCAGTCGGTGGGGGATCGGGCGGCGGCGAACAGCGCGGCGGCCTGGCCCATGTCCACCCGGTCGTCCGCGGTGCCGTGCATCATCACCAGCGGCGCGCCGATCTTGGTCGCCGCGTCCAGATTGTTCCACTTGTCGGGCAACAGCGCGCCCACGCCCGCCGGCGCGGATTCGGTCAGCTTGTCGAAGGTTGAAAGGGTGACGACGCCCGCGACCGGCACCGTCGCCGCCACATGCAGCGCCACCGCGCCGCCCAGCGAATGGCCGACCAGGAAAATGCGTGCGTTCGAACCCACCAACTGGCGAGCGCGATCGACATAGGCGCGACCGTCGGTCATCAGCCCGGCCTGGGTCGGGCTGCCCGGATTGCCGCCAAAGCCGCGATAGGACACCACGATGACATGGTCGCCCCGGCCGATCAGATGTTCGGCATAGCGCGCCGCAACGCCCTGGTTCGATCCCCGGCCGTGGAAGAAGAGAATGACGTCGCGATCCATCGGGTCGCCCGGCCAGTAATAGCCGGTCAGGGCAAGCCCGTCCGCCGTCCGCACCGGCAGCGACTGGGGCCGGACATGGGTCCATCGCGCGATGTCTATCTGCGTCTCATCCGCCTTGTAGATATGTTCGCGCACCGCGCTGGCGCAGCCGGTCAGGGTCAGCGTCGCAGCAATCGCCCATGATGCCGTGGTTCGGCTGAAATGGCTCATCCTTGCTTTTCTTCCACTTTAATCTTCCCTTTGGGAACGGATGCGCGAAGCCGTGGATGGTCGAGCGCAGAAACGAAACTCGGCCCGTTTTCCACTATATATCATGAACGCGCCGGCAACCTTTTGCTCGCTCGCCATTTTTGCCTTGCAATCGCCACAGGGCGGCGCACTAATATTGCAATGCACAACCGGCCCTGTCGGCCGAGGGAGGAACGTCCAATTGCCCTTCCATGAAATGTTTGAGCCGGATGGTTCGATACGCCCCTGTTATGACGAAGTGCAGAAATGGGTGGAGCGAACGGGCATTGCCGGACTCAATCGCCGCATGGATGAGGCCGAGGCGATATTTCGCCGCATCGGCATCACCTTCGCCGTCTATGGCGAGGGCGGCGATCCCGAACGGCTGATCCCCTTCGACCTATTGCCGCGCATCTTCACCGCGAACGAATGGCGCGTGCTGGACAAGGGCATCCGCCAGCGGGCGCGGGCGCTGAACGCCTTCCTGCACGACGTCTATCATCGCGGTGAAATCGTGAAGGCCGGCATCATGCCCGCCGACATCATCTACAAGAACAGCGCCTATCTCGCCGAAATGGCCGACTTCACCCCGCCGGGGAAGGTCTATAGCCATATCGTGGGCATCGACATCGTGCGCACCGGGCCGGGCAGTTTCGAAGTGCTGGAGGATAATTGCCGCACCCCATCAGGCGTGTCCTACATGCTCGAAAATCGCGAGATCATGACGCGGATGTTCCCCGAACTGTTCGCGCAGGGGATCGTCGCGCCGGTGGACGATTATCCCGCCGAATTGCTCAAAAGCCTGAAGGAAGTCGCGCCGCCAGCGTGCAAGGGCGATCCGGTCGTCGTCGTGCTGACCCCCGGTTCGCTCAACAGCGCTTATTATGAGCATAGCTTCCTGGCCGACCTGATGGGCGTCGAACTGGTGGAGCCGGCCGACCTGTTCGTTGACGAAGACCGGGTGTGGATGAAGACCACGCTGGGGCCAAAAGCGGTAGACGTCATCTATCGCCGCATCGACGACGAATATCTCGATCCTTTGGTGTTCCGCCCCGACAGTCTGCTGGGCGTGCCGGGCATCTTCAACGTCTATCGCAACGGCGGCGTCACGCTGGCCTCGGCGCCGGGCGCGGGGATCGCCGACGACAAGGCGGTCTATATCTACGTGCCGGAAATGATCCGCTTCTACCTGGGCGAAAAGCCGATCCTGGACAATATCCAGACCTGGCAGTGCGGCAAGCCCGACGAGATGGCCTATGTGCTGGAGAATCTGCACGAACTGGTGGGCAAGGAAGTCCATGGATCGGGCGGATATGGCATGTTGATCGGCCCCAAATCGACCAAGGACGAAGTGGCCGCCTATGCTGCGCGGATCAAGGCCAATCCGGGCGAGTTCATCGCCCAGCCCACACTCGACCTGTCGACCGTGCCGACGCTCGGTCCCGCGGCGGTCGTCGGCCGCCACGCCGATTTCCGCCCCTATTGCCTGGTCGGCAAGCAGCTTCGCCTTGTTCCCGGCGGCCTCACCCGCGTCGCGCTGACCGAAGGATCGCTGGTGGTCAATTCCAGCCAGGGCGGCGGGGTGAAAGATACCTGGGTGTTGCAGGATTGATGATGGCGATATTCTTCACCAGTCCCACACAAAGACAGGGCATCACCCCATGCTGAGCCGGACCGCCGAAAATCTCTTCTGGATGGCGCGCTATATGGAGCGGGCGGAGGCCACCGCGCGGCTGCTGACCATGGGACAGCGCATGGCGATCCTCCCCGGCGCGCATCATCGCGACGAATGGCGCTCGGTCGTCCGCGCGACCGGGGCGGAGCATCGCTTCCCCGAAGGCACGATCGTCACCGAAAGCGACGCCGTCTCCTTCCTGATGCTGGACGCAGACAATCCCAGTTCGATCCGTTCCTGCCTGCTCAAGGCGCGCGCCAACGCCAAGTCCGCCCGAACCATGTTGACGCAGGATATGTGGGAAGCGCTCAACGATGGCTGGCGCAAGCTGGACAGCTATGATGTCGGCGAAGCGCGGCAGCAACTGCCCACGCTGATCGACTGGGTCAAGACCCGCGTCATGACCTTCCGCGGCGCAGCCCATTCGGGCCAGTTGCGTAACGAGGGGCACGACTTCCTGCGCTGCGGCTCCGCGCTGGAGCGGGCGCAAATGACGCTGCGCCTGCTGGACGTCAAATATTATGTCCTGCTGCCCGAAACCGAAGTGATCGGCGGCAATCGCGACCATTATCAATGGACTTCGGTACTGCACGCCCTGTCGGGCAGCCGCGCCTATCATCATGTCTATGGCGGCACCTACACGCCCTGGCAGATCACCGATTTCCTGATGCTCAACCGCATGTTCCCGCGCAGCGTCGCCTATTGCTACGACCAACTGGCCTATCGGCTCAATCGCTTGGCGGGCTGGCACAACGCGCGCGCCGCCTGCCACGATACGGTGCAGGACATGGTCGTTGCGCTGGAGAAGTTGGACAGCGGCGAAATCTTCCGCTTCGGCCTGCACGAAACGGTGCAACACGGCCTGTCGATGACGAACCGGCTGGGCGGGGAAATCGCCCAAGCCTATCATTTCGGCTGATCGGGGAAGGGACGGCCGGGGCGCATACTGGGTAAGGGGGACTTCATGAAATTGCTCGTTCGCCACCAGACCGTCTATCGCTACGCCGCGACCGCTGGCCGTGTGGCGATGCGGCTGAAGCTGATGCCGGTCGATACGCCCGCGCAGACCGTGCTCGACTGGCAGGTCAGCATCAATGACGCGCCGCTCACCAACTTCCGGCGCAACAGCTATGGCGAAATGGAGACGATCTGGATCCGCCATGATCGGCTCGACCATGCGGTCATCGTGGCGGAGGGGCTGGTCGACACGCGCGAAAGCCATGGCGTCGTCGGTTCTCCCGATAGCCGCGTCGACCTGCGCTATTTCCTGCGCGATACGCCGCTCACCCAAGCATCGGACGGCATCGCCGCCATGGCCCGCGCGGCGCCGACCGGCGAAAGCCCGCTGGCGCAGCTCCACGCGCTCTCCGCAGCGGTCAGCGACGCGGTGCAGTATCGGTCCGGCGTTACCACCTCCGCCACCACCGCAGCGCAGGCCTTCGCGCTCGGCGCAGGCGTGTGTCAGGACCATGCCCATATCTTCATCGCGGCCGCCCGCGCGATCGGCAGGCCCGCCCGCTATGTGTCGGGCTATCTGCTCGCCGGCGATGGCAGCGCGCTGCACGAAACCCATGGCTGGGCCGAAGCCCATGTGCCGGGCCTGGGCTGGATCGGATTTGACCCTTCCAACCGGGTGTGCGTCACCGAACGCTATCTCCGCCTCGCCAGCGGTCTGGACGCCGATGACGCCGCGCCGATCCGTGGCTCCGTCACGGTCGCGGGCGATATCTGGATTGACGCGGACGTCCGTATCGCGCAGGCGGAGGACGGCGTCGAGGAACGACAGCTGCAACGGCAGCAACAACAAAGCGTCCCGCCGCCCGAACAGACGGGTTAATCGACGCGATCGCAGGTCATATGGTGGATCCGATGATGGGGCGAATCGCGACAGACAGAACACAGGGGGCCAGCGGGCCGTGACTTATTGTGTGGCCGTGCGCGTCGATCAGGGACTGGTCATGCTGTCCGACACCCGCACCAATGCGGGCATGGACAATATCGCGCGCTTCCGGAAGAGCTTCACCTATCATGTGCCGGGCGAACGCGCGATCACGCTGATGTGTTCGGGCAATCTGTCGATTACCCAGGGGGTGAAGGCGACGCTGAGCAAGGCGATCAAGGAATCGAAGCTCGACCCCGACGTCGAAACGATCCTGAATTGCGACACCATGCACCGCGCGGCGCAGATCGTGGGCGACGCGATGCAGAAGATGCAACAGCGCTATCGCGAGAATATCGAGATGGGTGGATCGGGTTCGGGCGCATCGATCATGATCGCGGGCCAGCGCAAGGGCGGCAAGCCGCGCCTCTACCTCATCTATTCCGCCGGCAATTTCATCGAAGCAACCGAAGACACGCCCTTCTTCCAGATCGGTGAGCATAAATATGGCAAGCCGATCCTGGATCGCATCATCCAGCGCGAAACCACGCTGGAGGATGCGACCAAGGCGGTGCTGGTGTCGATGGATTCGACGCTGCGCTCCAACCTCTCGGTCGGGATGCCGCTCGACCTGACGGTGATTGCGACGGATGCGTTCGACTTCCGCGTCCGCACCCGCATCGAGGCGGATAATGAGGAGTTCGCGATGATCTCCCAAAGCTGGAGCGCCGCGCTGCGCAAGGGCTTCGAGGATCTGCCCAACGTATTGGATTGAGAGACAGGGATGTGTTGCCACCTCCCTAACCTCCTCCCGCCAGCGGGATGGAAACATGTCTCCCCTGGTCGTCGATGGTAATTCCTCAAAAGGCCTGACGGGAGATGTCGCCCTATCGAGGGTCGCTACCCCCTGAACATCGCCTTCATCGCCAAATCCCACGGCCCGCCGCGATAATGCCAGGCTGCGAGGCCGGCGATGGTGAAGGGGCGCGGGCGGAAATCCGCCGCCAACTGCGTCGCCAGCGCTTTCGCCACGTCCGGCTTGACCTTGTTCTGGACCGTGACGTGGAGGCGCGGGCGGGCCTGGTCCTGCGGCGTCAGCAGGCCGGTGAAGGCGTCGGCCAATTCGTCGCGCATCGCCATCAGGCCGGGACTGTCGATGCGATAGGCGACCCCCTGCCCCAGCGCCATGACGGCGGCGAGCGTCGC
Organism: Sphingobium cupriresistens LL01; assembly: GCF_001046645.1. Lineage (NCBI taxonomy): Bacteria > Pseudomonadati > Pseudomonadota > Alphaproteobacteria > Sphingomonadales > Sphingobiaceae > Sphingobium > Sphingobium cupriresistens. Next base: position 961,125 of record NZ_KQ130434.1, on the reverse strand, counting down.
GGCGGGGGCCGGACCGCGGCACAGCCCTTTCAGCCGATCCGCCAGTTCTGGCAACAACGAGGGCGGCAGATGGTGGAACAGTGTGACATGCGCCGACAGCAAGTTGCGCTCCGGCGGGAAATGGGCGCGGCGCAGCCCGTCCGCCCAGGCGAAGTCGGCCGCGCCCATCAGCGCGGTGACGATGATCGGGGCGCTATGTTCCGCTATCGTCATGTGTCTTCCTGTCCGCCGCGATCGGGTGTATCATTGGCCCCTAGCGTCCTGCACGGCGCAGCGGCGCGAGGCAAGGAGGGGGACATCATGGCCACGTCGCGCAGCGTCACGATCATCGGCATCATCCTGTTGCTATGGGGGCTGATGGGCATAGCCGTCTTCACCATGCAATATACAATGGACCTTGATGCGCTGGCGCGGACCGACCCGGCGGGCGCGCGCGCCTTTGCGCTGATGCCTGCCTGGGTCTGGATCGTCTATGCCATCGCCGTGGCGACCGGCACGCTGGGCGCGATCGCGCTGCTGCTGCACAAGGCGATTGCGGCGTTTCTGTTCCTGATCTCGCTGGTCTGCGTGATTGCGCAGTTCGGATATACGTTTCTCGGCACGAACCTGCTGGCGGAAAAGGGCTGGGCGGTCACCATCCCCTTCCCCGCCCTGATCTTCGCCGTCGCTTTGTTCGCATGGCTCTATGCCCGGTCGCTGGTGGCGAAGGGCATATTGCGCTGAGTTAAGCCGCCGGATCAGCGCGCGTTGCCGCTCATCGCCTTCAGGGCTTCCCCTGCCGCGCTGATCTGACCGCCGCGCCGCTGCAGTTCGCCGCCACATTGGACGAGCAGTTCCTTGGTCAGGCGTTCGTCGATATCGATCGCCTCGCGCTTCATCAGTCTTGCAAGATCGATATCCGGCTCCGCGCCGAAAATCTGACCGGCGAAGAAGAGCGAACCCATCAGGCCGGACATTTTCAGCGTCGCATCCTCGCTCGACGCCAGCGAGGCCACCGCGATCAGGCAGCGCGCGGAATGACGGATCGCCGGATCATGGGTTTGGGCGTCGGCGTTGAACGGCAGCAACGCCGCGGCGAGCGGCCATAAATGCTGGTATAGCGCTCTCACAATTCCCCGCGCGCCCTGCGAATCTCGAACCATTTACGCACATTTTCATTATGCTGCTGGTAGGTGTCGGCGAAGATGTGGCCGCCCTTGCCGTCGGCGACGAAATAGAGCGCCTTGGTCTGCGCCGGGTGCAGCACCGCCAGGATCGACAGCCGCCCCGGATTGGCGATCGGCCCCTTGGGCAGGCCGACCATGGCATAGGTGTTGTAATCGTTGACCGCCGCGATTTCCGACTTGCGGATACGGCGGCCGAGCGGCTTGCCGCGGGTGATGGGGTAGATGATCGTCGGGTCGGCCTGTAGCATCATATTGGTGCGCAGCCGGTTACCATAGACGCCCGCGACCATTGGCCGTTCGGACGGAACGCCGGTTTCCTTTTCGACGATACTGGCCAGAATGATCGCTTCCCTGGGCGATTTGGCGACGGTTTCGGGTGCGCGCTCGGCCCAGAGCTGGGCCAGCGCCTTGTCCATCGCCGCCTGCATCCGCTTGAGCACGGCGGCGCGCGACTCGCCTTTGTCAAAGGCGTAGCTGTCGGGCAGCACGCTGCCCTCCTCCGGCACCGGGATGCTGCCGGTCAACTGGTCGTTCGCCATCAGCCGTTCATGCACCAGGAGCGAGGGCATGCCTTCGGGAATGGTGATGAGCCGGGTCAGCGTTTTGCCGCCTTGCAGGATGGACAGGATGTCGCTGTTGCTCGCGCCGGCGGGGATGACGAATTCGCCCGCCTTGATCGACTTGCCCGCGCCAAACACTTTGGCCCGCGTCAGGAAAGCGTCGGCCGAGCGCACCGCGCCGGCCCGTTTCAGCAGCACCGCCGCGTCGGACAGGGTCGCCCCTTCGGGCACGGTGATGCTGACATCCTGGACCGCTGGTCCCTGCTCGCTCCAGCCATGGACGAAGCGAAAGGCGATGAAGGCCGCGACGGCCAGGCCGATCAGCAGGACGATGCCGGCGAGGCGGCGTGCGGGATTGCCTGATCGTTTCGCCATAGCCGTCAGCCTGAGATCAAAGTCAGATCGCCTTCATGATAAGCGAAGCGTTGGTGCCGCCGAAGCCGAAGCTGTTGTTCAGCACCGCGCGCACCTTGCGCTCCTTGGCGACGTGCGGGACCAGGTCCACGCCCTTGCAGCTCTCGCTCGGCTCGTCGAGGTTGAGCGTCGGCGGCACGATCCCGTCGCGCATGGCGAGGATGCAGAAGATGCTCTCCACCGCACCCGCGCCGCCCAGCAGATGGCCGATCGCCGACTTGGTGGACGACATCGACATAGTGCTGAGGTGATCGCCAAACAGCCGCTTGACCGCGCCCAGTTCCAGCTCGTCGCCCAGCGGGGTCGAGGTGCCGTGGGCATTCACATAGTCGATGTCATCCAGGGACAAGCCCGACTTTTTGAGCGCCATCTGCATCGAGCGGAAGCCGCCGCTGCCTTCCGGGTGGGGGGCGGTGACGTGATAGGCGTCGCCCGACAGGCCGTAGCCGATCACTTCGGCATAGATTTTCGCGCCGCGCTTCCTGGCATGTTCATATTCTTCGAGCACGACCACGCCCGCGCCTTCGCCCATGACGAAGCCGTCGCGGTTGACGTCATAGGGGCGGCTGGCCTTTTCGGGCGTGTCGTTGAAATTGGTGCTGAGCGCGCGCGCCTGGGCGAAGCCGGCGATGCCGATCGGGCAGATCGCGCTTTCCGCGCCGCCCGCCAGCATCACGTCGGCATCGTCCATCGCGATCATGCGCGCAGCGTCGCCGATCGAATGGGCGCCGGTCGAACAGGCGGTGACGACCGCATGGTTCGGACCCATCAGGCCATATTTGATCGACACCTGGCCGGAGATCAGGTTGATGAGGCGGCCATGGACGAAGTGCGGGGAAACCCGGCTCGGCCCCTTATTCGCCAGCACCAGCGATTCGCTTTCGATGCCCGGCAGGCCGCCAATGCCCGAACCGATGGAGCAACCGGCGCGCAGCCGTTCTTCCTCCGACATATTGTCGAGGCCCGCGTCGCGCAGCGCCTGGCTGGCGGCGGAAATGCCGAACACGATGAACAGGTCGACCTGGCGCTGGATCTTGTGATCGACGTCCAGCCCCGGATCATAGCCATATTCATGGTCCTTGGGCTTCACTTCGCAGGCGATGCGGCACTTATAGTCGGTCGGGTCGAACCGCGTGATCGTCGCCGCGCCGGATTTCGACGCGATGATGTTCTTCCAGGTGGTTTCGACATCCCCGCCCAGCGGGCTGACCATGCCAAGGCCGGTTACGACGACACGACGCATATCCTAGCTCCGAAATATCAATTTAGTCCGCACCGCCCATCCCTAACCCGTCGCAACGGACTTGTGAACGGCGCGCCAGATACGAAAAAGCTCCCCACGCCCCGGCTTGGCCGGACAGGAGGAGCCATTTCCTTGTGCGAAAAGCGGCCCGCCGCGCATGGCGCGGGCCACAAGACGCCTTACTGCTTGCTGTCGATATAGTCGATCGCGTCCTTGACGGTCGCAATCTTCTCAGCCGCATCGTCGGGGATTTCGACGCCGAATTCTTCTTCGAACGCCATCACCAGTTCCACGATATCCAGGCTGTCCGCGCCCAGATCGTCGATGAAGCTGGCATCCTCGGTCACCTTTTCGGCTTCAACGCCCAGATGCTCGACGACGATTTTCTTTACGCGATCCGCGGTCTCACTCATGAGTGGTCCTTCTTGACTGGTATCGTTGGTGGTCTGAACAACCGTTAAGGCAGCCCTAGTGCCAAGCTCCGATAGAGGCAAGAGGCTAGGTCGCCAAGCCCCCACATTGCCTGACACGACGATCCGGCAACAAAAAAGGCTCATTGCCGATCGATAGCCGTCCGTTCGCCAAGATTCAGCCGCTTATGCAAGGGGAGCGCCCTCCTTTCCAGCCCCTTGCGTCACGCGCGCGTCCCGCTGACGGCGATAATGATGCTGGGAGCGTAGGTGATCGGCCCGTTCCACCTGTTGCGCACCAATCATGGAACGATGGATTCGCTCGGCCCCCCGCGATGTCCTGGCGCCCCATAGAAACGCGGGTGATATGAGGCTGGCGACGCTCGCATTAACCTTGTTTTAGCGAGAAACGCCTAGAGCCTCCTTATGGATCAGGCGCGTGTGATCACCCATCAACATTCAGACGGATGTGACGATGCAGCCTGGCTTTGCCTGGTCCTGACGATCATGATCATGGCGCCGCTGCAATTGTCCGACCCGTTCACCTGGTCGATTCCCGGCCTTCTTCCGCCGCTCGGCTTTGCCCTCTTGCTGGGCGCTCTAGCGACTTTTTACCTCCAGATTCGCACCAACGCGAAAATTTTCGCCATGGTCACCGCCCTGCAATTGATGCTGTTGTTCAGTGCGGCAGGCGCGTCCCTGTCCTATATGATCGCAGCGCGAGCAGGCCCGCTATGGGATGCCCGCCTAGCCGGATGGGACCGCGCCATGGGACTGGACTGGCTGGCCTGGATGCGATGGCTCGATTCCCATCCGTTGCTCGCCACACCGCTCAACCTTGCCTATCGCACCCTCATCCCTCAGATGATTGTCCTGATTCTCATACTGGGACTGTGCGGCAGGCTGGCGGCGTTACGGACGACCATTCAGGCCGCCATGATAGCTGGACTGGCGATCATCCTGCTATCAGGCCTGATGCCGGCGGTCGCCGCCTACGTCCATTACGGCCTTCATCCGGCCGACTATCCCCATCTTCGCCCGGCCGCCGCATTCGTCCACATGGCCGATATCACGGGACTTCGTGACGGGTCGCTGCGCCTGCTCTCCCTGGATCATATGGAAGGCATCATCACCTTCCCCAGCTATCATGGCGCGCTCGCCGTCATCTTCTGCTGGGGCTTTTCCCGTGCGACCATCATGACCGCGCGCTATGGCGGCATGATGGTCGCCACGCTTACCTTGATCGCGACGCCCGTGGACGGCGCCCATTATTTCAGCGACGTGATCGCCGGCGCCGTGATCGCGGGCCTCAGCCTGTGCGTGGCAAGCCGGACCATCCACATTCGCGTGCGACCGCGCATTCATATGAAGGTCCAAGTGAGCGTTGCGCAAAGCGCGTGACGATCAGATCATCGCCATGCCGCCATTCACATGCAGCGTCTGGCCGTTGACATAACCGGCCTCCTTGCTCGCCAGATAGACGACCGCCGCGCCGATATCGTCGCCGTCCCCCAGATCGCCGACCGGAATCTTGGTCAGGATAGCGCTCTTCTGCGCATCGTTCAGCGCGTCCGTCATGGCCGATCGGATGAAGCCGGGCGCGACGCAGTTGACGGTGATGCCGCGGCTGGCGAGTTCCTGGCCCAGCGACTTGGACATGCCGATGATGCCCGCCTTAGACGCGCAATAGTTGGACTGGCCCGGATTGCCGGTGACGCCGACGACCGAGGTGATGGAGATGATGCGGCCGAAGCGCGCCTTCATCATCGGCTTGGCGGCGGCGCGGACCAGCCGGAACGCGGCCTCCAGATTGACCTGGATCACCTGGCTCCATTCCTCATCCTTCATCCGCAGGATCAGGTTGTCGCGGGTGATGCCAGCATTGTTGACGAGGATGTCGACCCGGCCGCCCAGCGCTTCGACCGCCTGCGGCACGAGCGCGTCGACGGAGGCGGGATCGGACAGGTTGCAGACGATCGTCTTGTGATCGCCCCCTAGTTCGGCGGCGAAGGCCTTGAGCTTCTCCTCATTGCTGCCCGAAAGCGCGAGGGTCGCGCCCTGCGCGGCCAGTGCCTTGGCGATGGCGGAGCCGATGCCCCCCGATGCGCCGGTCACCAGCGCGGTCATGCCTGTTAGGTCGAACATGTCTTTATTTCCCGTCCTGTTAAAAAGCCGCCAGCGCCGCCTCAATATCGTCCATCGTCACGATGCTGCGCACGGTCGCGTCAGGCGCAATGCGCTTGACCATGGGGCCGAGCACCTTGCCACCCACTTCCACGAAGTCGGTGACGCCCGCGTCCCACATGGCGGCGATGGATTCGCGCCAGCGGACGCGGCCGGTGACCTGTTCGACCAGGCGAGCCTTGATCTCTTCGCCGTCGGCGATCGGCGCGGCCAGGACATTGGCGTAGACCGGCAGCAGCGGCGCGTTGATCGCCGCACTGGCCAAGGCTTCCGCCATCGCGTCGGCGGCGGGCTGCATCAGCGGACAGTGGAACGGCGCCGACACCGGCAGCAGCACGCCGCGCTTGATGCCATGATCCTTGACCATGGCGATCGCCCGCTCGATCGCGCCGCGATGGCCGGAAATCACCACTTGGCTTGGGTCATTGTCGTTGGCGACGGTGCAGACTTCGCCCTGCGCCGCGGCATCGGCCAGCGCCTGCGCCTTGTCGATGTCCGCGCCGAGCAAGGCCGCCATCGCGCCTTCGCCGACCGGCACGGCCGCCTGCATCGCCTGGCCGCGCAGCTTGAGCAGGCGCGCGGTGGTGGTGATGTCGAACGCTTCGACCGCGCAGAGCGCACTATATTCGCCCAGGCTGTGGCCGGCGACATAATCGCCCTTGTCGGCTAGGGTGAAGCCACCTTCTTTCTGCATTACGCGCAGCGTGGCGATGGCGTTGGCCATGATCGCGGGCTGCGCGTTTTCGGTCAGGGTCAGGTCGCTGTCCGGCCCCTCCACCATGATGCGGAACAGATTCTGCGCCAGCGCGTCATCGACCTCCTGAAACAACTCGCGCGCCGCCGGGCTGGCATCGGCCAGCGCCTTGCCCATGCCGACGGACTGGCTGCCCTGCCCCGGAAAAAGAAATGCCCGCATCGATTATCCCCTGACCACAAAATGCGCAAAAAGCGCCCAAATTCAACCACGATACACTTTGAGACATAAATGTCATTGAGCCGTACATGCCCCTGCGGCAGTCAGGGGCCGGACGTCTCACCCCCTTTTGCGATCGGGGCAGCGTGGCCGCCCCTTTAACGACGACGGAGTGCAAGGAAAAGGTGCGATATCGCATAAGCTTGATCAGCGGTACGGCGCTGCTCCTGCCTGCGCTTTTGGCCGCCTGCGCGGCGGGGCCGGACTATCGCGCGCCGCAGGGCGCTACGCTGGGCCTGCCGGCAGCCTATAGCCAGGGCAGCGGAGCGCCGGCGAGCGACGCCGACCTTGCCAGTTGGTGGACGCGGCTGAATGATCCGACGCTCACCAGCCTGATCGACCAAGCAATCGTCAATAATCTAGACATCGTCCAGGCGCAGGCGCGGTTGCGGCAGGCGCGGGAAGCGCTGCGCCAGGCCAATGCCAGCTTCCTGCCGCAGATCAGCGGATCGAGCAGCGGCGGCAAGAATTACCGCAGCCAGGCGGGCGGCACCCGCGTCGATGACAGCGGCAACGTCATCAGCACTGGGGCGAGCAAATGGTCGAGCACCTATTCGCTGGGCGCCAATGCGAGCTGGCAGATCGACCTGTTTGGCGAACTGTCCCGCACCGCCGAAGCCGCGCGGGCGGACCTGGCCGCGTCGGGATACGACCTCGCCAATGTCCGCATGACGATCCTGTCCGAACTGGCCACCAACTATGTCCAGGCGCGGCTGGCGCAGGAACAGTTGCGGATCGCGCGCGAAAGCCAGGCGGTGCAGCAGGATAATTATAATATCGCCAACTGGCGGTTGCAGGCGGGCCTCGTCTCCTCGCTGGACGAGCAGCAGGCCAGGGCGCAACTCGCCCAGACCAAGGCGACCATTCCGCAGATCGAGGCGGGCCTGAGGGGCAGCCTGAACCGCATCGCGGTGCTGACGGGGCAAGCGCCGGGCGACGCGACCCGCGCGCTGGAAACCCCAGCCCCCATTCCCGTCGCCTCGACGCAGATCGCGATCGGAATCCCGGCCGACACGCTGCGCCAGCGGCCCGATGTACGCAGCGCCGAACGGGCGCTGGCCGCCGCCACCGCGCGGATCGGCGTGGCGCAGGCGCAGCTTTACCCCTCGCTGGGCATCAGCGGCAATATCGGCACCACCTCCAATGCGTTCAGCGACCTGTTCAGCCTGATCACCGGCGGGGTGTTCGCCAATGTGGCGCAGACGATCTTCGACGGCGGGCGGCTGCAATCGCAGGTGCGGGCGCAGAAGGCCGCGACCGACGCCGCCTTCGCCGCCTATAAACAGAGCGTTCTCACCGCGCTGGAGGATGTCGAGAACGCCATGGCGCAGCTCACCAGCGCCCGCGCGCGCAAGGCGGAGTTCGCCGTCGCCTATGACGCATCGAACAACGCCGCAATCCTGGCGCGCAGCCAGTATCAGGCGGGCCTGACCGACTTCCAGACGCTGCTGACCAGCGAATCCGCCCTATTGAACGCGCGCAACAGCCTGGCTTCCGCGCAATCCGACGAGGTTCTGGCCATCGCCCAATTGTATAATGCGCTGGGCGGCGGCTGGCAGAGCATGGACAACCGCCCAAATGAGCAATGATGTGACCAAGGATCAGGATCTGGACGATTTTCTGGGCGCGAAGCCGGAAAAGCCGTGGCGCAAATGGTTGATCCGCGGCGGCATCGGTGTGGTTCTACTGGTCGCTATCCTGCTGCTCGCGCGTTGTTTCTCCGGCGACGACAGGCCCGATTATGCGACGCGCGAAGTGCGCACCGGCGACCTGACCGTCAGCGTATCGGCCACCGGCAACCTCAAGCCCATCAACCAGGTCGATGTCGGGTCCGAGCAGTCGGGCAAGATCACCGCCGTCTATGTGGACGTCAACGATCGCGTGACCAAAGGGCAGAAGCTGGCAGAACTGGACACGCGCCGCCTCGTCGATACGATCAACCAGAATCGCGCGCAGCTCGTGTCGTCGCAGGCCAGCGTCGCGCAGGCGCAGGCGCAGGTCGCCTTGACGAAGGCCACGCTGGATCGCCAATTGAACGTCTTCACTCTGTCCGGCGGGAAGGTGCCGGCCAAGACCGAAATCGACGCCGCGCGAGCGGATTATCAGTCGGCGCTGGCCACGCTGCGATCGCAGCAGGCGCAGGTGGACGTGTCGCGCGCGCAGCTTTCGACAGCGCAGACCAACCTGTCGATCGCGCAGATCGTGTCGCCGGTGAACGGCGTCGTCCTGTCGCGCGACATCGAACCGGGGCAGACCGTCGCCGCGTCGTTGAACGCGCCGGTGCTGTTCACCCTAGCCGAAGACCTGACGCAAATGGAGGTCGAGGTGTCTGTGGACGAGGCCGATGTCGGCCAGGTGAAGGAAGGCCAGAGCGCCACCTTCGCGGTGGACGCCTTCCCCGGCCGCACCTTCCCGGCGAAGGTCACGCGGGTCAATGTCGGGTCGAACAGCGCCAGCAGTTCATCCTCCTCCACGACCACCACCACGTCGACGACGGGCACGGTGGTCGCCTATACCGCCGTGCTGTCGGTCGATAATGACGACGAGACGCTGCGCCCCGGCATGACCGCGACCGCAGATATCGTGACGCAGGAGTTGCAGAACGTCCTGCTCGTCCCCAACAGCGCGCTGCGCTTCAAGCCCAGCGCCACGGCGCAGGGCGGCGGCATCACCAGCGTCCTGCCGGGTCCGGGCCGGATGCGCCGCGGCGGGGCCAAGCGCCAGGTCAATTTCGGCGCGGGTAGCAGCCAGACCGTCTATATCGTCGGCGAGGACGGCAATCCCAAGGCGCTACAGGTGACCGTGGGCGCCAGCGACGGGTCGCGCACCGCCGTCACCGGCGGCGCATTGAAGGCAGGGATGCGCGTCATCACCGGCCAACTGGCAGCCGGGCAGGAAGCGCCGGCGGAGGACCAGAAGGCCGATACGGGCGGCGACACCAAGGCGCCAGACCGCCGCCAGAGCAATCCGTCGGCCGACGGCACCCCTGCCAGCGTCGGCAAGCTGGGCAATTCAGGCGACGCCGCGCCCGAAACCGCGCCAGTCGCGCCCGCCAACGGCCAGGCCGCATCCCGACAAGAGCGCGGCGCCGGCCGGCAGAGCGGAAACTGACGCGCCATGTCGATCGCTGATCCGATCATCTCCATGCGCGGCGTGACCAAGGTCTATGGGCAAGGCCCGACCGCATTCCAGGCGCTTAAGGGCATCGACATCGACATAGCGCAGGGCGATTTCGTCGCGGTCATGGGGCCGTCGGGATCCGGCAAGTCGACGACGATGAACATATTGGGCTGCCTGGACGTGCCCTCAGGCGGGGAGTTTCTGTTCAAGGGCCGCCATGTCGAAACGCTGGACCGCGACCAGCGCGCGCTGCTGCGCCGCCGCTATCTCGGCTTCGTGTTCCAGGGCTTCAACCTGCTGTCGCGCACCACCGCGCTGGAAAATGTCGAACTGCCCCTGCTCTATCGCGGCGAGGACAAGAAGACCCGCTACGACATGGGCATGGCCGCGCTCGACAAGGTGGGCCTCAAGGACTGGTGGGACCATACGCCGGCCGAACTGTCCGGCGGCCAGCAGCAGCGCGTGGCCATCGCCCGCGCCATCGTGACCCATCCCGACGTGCTGCTGGCGGACGAACCGACCGGCAACCTTGATTCGGAACGGTCGGTGGAGATCATGGAATTGCTGACCGACCTCAACCGCAACAGCGGCATTACCGTGCTGATGGTGACGCACGAGCCCGACATGGCCGCCTTCGCCCGCACCATAGTCCATTTCAAGGACGGGCTGGTCGAACGGGTGGAACAGAAGGTGGCGGCATGAACATGAACGGGACTTCCGTTCGTCCTGAGCGAAGTCGAAGGGTTCGTCTGAGCGGAGCGAAGACATCTTGCTATGCTCGGTTTAGGGCTTCGACAGGCTCAGCCCGAACGGGTTTTGGATTTTATCTGCCATGCTAGGCACCACCATCACGCTCGCCTTTCGCGCGATCAATCGGCACAAGCTGCGGTCGTTCCTGACCACGTTGGGGATCATCATCGGCGTCGCCGCAGTCGTGACCATGGTAACGCTAGGCAATGGCGCGACGGCCGCCGTGCGCGAACAGATCAGTTCGCTGGGCGCCAATGTGCTCCAGTTGCGTCCCGGCCAGGGCTTCGGCCGCGGCGGCGGCGGGCCGCGCCCGCCCGATTTCAAGGAGCGCGATCTCACCGCGATCGAAAACCAGCTGACCGGCGTGCGCGCGGTCGCGCCGGTCGTGCAGTCGAGCGGCACCGCCATCTATGAAGGCAATAACTGGTCCACCACCGTCTATGGCACGACGTCGGCCTATTCGGAGGTGCAGCAATGGAAAGTGGCCGACGGCCGCCTGTTCCTGCCGGATGAGGAGGAAGCGGGCAAATCCGTCTGCATCATCGGCAATACAGTGCGCACCAACCTGTTCCAGGGGACGGAGCCGGTCGGCAAGCGGATGCGGATCAAGGGCGTGTCCTGCCAGGTCGTCGGCGTGCTGGCGACGCGCGGCCAGGGCGGTTTCGGCGACCAGGACGATGTCGTCGTCATGCCGATCAAGTTCGTGCAGCGTCGCTTCACCGGCGATCGCGACATCAGCCAGATCATGGTCGCGGTGGACGACGCCTATGACACCAGCACCGTCCAGTCGAGCCTGGAGGAACTCATGCGCGAACGGCGCAAGGTCAAGGCGGGCGACCAGGATAATTTCAACGTCTTCGACACCAAGCAGATCAGCGACACGCTGACCGGCACCACCACGATCCTGACCCAGATCGTCGGCGCGGTGGCGGCGATTTCGCTGCTTGTGGGCGGCATCGGCATCATGAACATCATGCTGGTGTCGGTGACGGAGCGCACGCGGGAGATCGGCATTCGCTTGGCCATCGGCGCGGTCGCCCGCGAAGTGCTGCTGCAATTCCTGGTGGAGGCGATCGTGCTGTCCTGCCTGGGCGGCCTGATAGGCTTGTTCCTGGCGTTGATCGCGACCGCCGCCATCGCGCCGCTGATGCAGGTGCCCTTCCTGTTCGACATCAAGGTCAATTTTATCGCTTTCGTCTTTTCGGCGGCGATCGGGGTGGTGTTCGGCTATTTCCCGGCGCGGCGGGCGGCGGCGCTCAACCCGATCGACGCGCTGCGGCACGAATAGCGGTCGCGGGTGTGGCCCGGCATGGTCCGCAGCCGCAAATCATCCGAAATCAGCCACAGATGAACGACGGTTCAGCTTAAATTTGAGATTGTTACAATTTCCGACAATCTAACCCTGCCCATGACACATCGTCGCGACAGGCGGCCCCTATCTCTGTCTTCGACGCCACGGAATGGCGCCCGTAACAAGGCAAAGGAGTTCATCATGTTCAGGAAAATCCTCATGGCTCTGGCCACCACCACCCTGGTCGCCAGCCCCATCGTCTCCGCCCAAGCGCAGGCTGCGCCGCAACATCGCCAGGAAGTGACGCGCAAGGTCGTGAAGCATAAAGCCAATGGTCGCACCGTCGTCAAGAAACAGACCGTCGTGCGCAAGGACAATCATCGCCGCTGGGCCAAGGGTCAGCGTTTCGATCGCCGCTATGCGACCAACTATCGCGTCGTGAACAATTATCGCGACTATCGCCTGTCGGCCCCGCCGCGCGGCTATCACTGGGTTCGTTCGGGCAATGACGCGGTGCTGATCGCGATCACCAGTGGCCTCATCGGCGCGGTCGTCGGCAGCGTGATCCGGTAACTTTCGCAGCCCGGAAGGCGCGCAATGTCCCAGGGGTTCTCTCTCCCCCCTGGGGCATTTTCACGTCATCGCTCATGATCGAAGTTAAATACCCGATATTAAGGGATTTCGCCGCATATGGGCTGAGCCGGGGGGCCTGTCGGGAATGTCCATGTCCTTATATCAGATCATGTATATCAGCACCGTCGTCGGCACGGTCACGTCGCAGCAATGCGCGGCCATGGCCCAAATGTCCGCGATCAACAATCGGCGGAACGATGTCACGGGCCTGCTGCTGTTCAATTCGCGACGATTTTTGCAGGTGCTGGAAGGGCCTAAGGATGCCGTCGATCGCATCTTCACCCGCATCCACGCCGATCCGCGCCACCGCGCCGTCGTCAAGCTGCGCGAGGGACCGATCGACGCGCGGGAATTTGGCGAATGGGCGATGGCTTATGATGATCCTGCGCGCCCTTCGGCCGATCTGAAGGACAAGGTCGCCGCCTTGCTGGTGCAAGCCGGGCCTTCCACCCGCGCGCATTTCATTGGATCGGCTGACCTGCACCGTCCTGCGGCCTGAGCCTCATACCAGCCCTGTCACATAATAGACCGTGATTACGATGAAGACCGTCACCGTCTTGATGAGCGTCAGCGCGAAGATGTCCTTATAGGCCTGGCGATGGGTGAGGCCGGTCACCGCGAGCAACGTGATGACCGCGCCATTATGCGGCAGGCTGTCCATGCCGCCCGACGCCATGGAGGCGACGCGGTGCAGCACTTCGCGCGGTATGCCGGCCGCATCGCCCGCCGCTACGAACTGTTCCGCCATTGCGGCGAGCGCGATCGACAGCCCGCCCGACGCCGACCCGGTGATGCCGGCGAGCGAGGTCACGGTGATGGCTTCGTTGACCAGCGGATTGGGAATGGCCCGCAGCGCGTCCTTGACCACCAGGAAGCCCGGCAGCGCGGCGATCACCGCGCCGAACCCATATTCGACCGCCGTGTTCATGCCCGCCAGCAACGCGCCGCCGACCGCCGCCCTTGACCCGTCGGCAAAGCGCTTCGCCACGGTGCGGAATGCGAACAGCAGGATGGTGCCGATCCCCAGCAGCAGCGCGCCCTCGACCGCCCAAAGTGCGGAAACCTGCGCCACCTTTACCGTTACTGGTTCCGCCATGCCGGACAGCGACAGCGACACCTCTTCCCCCGCCACCCAACGCGGGATGGCCAGCGTCAACAGCAGATTACCCACGCCCACCACCACCAGCGGCAAGAGCGCGATTAGCGGATGGACAGACGCTTCCTCCTCGACCGCTTCCGGTTCGTTGACGAGCGTTTCGGGCGCGCCATAGCCCTCTCCCGCCGCCAGCATCGCCCGGCGCCGCCAGCCCAGATAAGCAAGGCCGGTCGCCGCTATGAAGACTGATCCAATCAGGCCCAGCACCGGCGCCGCCCATGTCGTCGTGCCAAAAAAGCTGGTGGGGATGATGTTCTGGATCTGCGGCGTGCCCGGCAGCGCATCCATGGTGAAGGTCAGCGCGCCCAGCCCGATGGTGGCGGGCGCCAACCGCTTGGGAATGTCGGCGCGGCGGAACATCTCCGCGGCGAAGGGATAGACGGCGAAGACCGCGACGAACACCGACACCCCGCCATAGGTCAGCAGCGCCGTCACCGCCATGATCGCGGGAATCGCGCGGCCCGCGCCGATGACGCCGATCACCGCCGTCACGATCGCGCGGGAAAAGCCGGAAATCTCGACCAGCTTGCCGAACAGCGCGCCCAGCAGAAAAACCGGGAAATAGAGTTTGAGAAAGCTCGCCACCCGTTCCATGAACAGGCCGGAAAAGGCGGCCGGGACGGCGGCGGGATCGGTCAGGAACACGGCCAGCATCGCCAGCAGCGGCGCCATGACGATGACGCTCATGCCCCGATAGGCGGCGATCATCAGCAGGATGAGCGATAATGCTGCGATCGCGACTGCCATAAGCTAACCCTCTCACCCGTTCGCACTGAGCCTGTCGAAGCGCCTTACCTCTTCTTGCGACAATAGAAAGAAGTAAGAGCCTTCGACAAGCTCAGGCCGACGGGCTTTTTGCCCGGATGCTGCGCGCCGATGCCCTCTTGCCTTTCATATCCCTTTCCGTCATAGGCGCGCCTTCGCACGAACGGCGGGGTGACTCGGCGGGACTGCGCTTATGCAAGACGACAGCCGGAGGGGCGTTCCACATGGGGTGGGCGTCAGCGATCGGCCAACAGATGAGGTAATACCCATGGCTCTTTACGAGCATGTGTTCCTTGCGCGCCAGGATCTGGCACAAGCGCAGGTGGACGCTCTGGCGGAAACCGCCACGAAGATCGTCGAGGAAAATGAAGGCAAGGTGACCAAGGTCGAGACCTGGGGCCTGCGTAGCCTCGCGTACAAGATCGCCAAGAACCGCAAAGCGCACTATGTGATGCTGAACATCGACGCCCCAGGCGGCGTGATCGCGGAACTGGAGCGCCAGACCCAGATCAACGAAGACATCATCCGCTACATGACCGTCAAGGTCGACGAGCTGGAAACCGGCCCGTCGGTGATGATGCGCAAGCAGGACCGCCCCGAACGTGGTGACCGTGGTCCCCGCGGCGATCGTGGTGACCGTGGCCCCCGTGGCGACCGCGAAGATCGTGGCCCGCGCCGCGACCGCGAAGACGCCCCGGCTGCTGAATAAGGAGATCTGAGACATGGCACGCCCGTTTTTCCGCCGCCGCAAGAGCTGCCCCTTCGCCGCCAAGGATGCGCCGAAGATCGATTATAAGGACGTCCGTCTGCTCCAGGGCTTCGTGTCCGAGCGCGGCAAGATCGTCCCCAGCCGCATCACGGCCGTTTCGGCCAAGAAGCAGCGCGAACTGGCCCAGGCCATCAAGCGCGCCCGTCACTTGGGCCTCCTGCCCTACATCGTGAAGTAAGGGAGTAGAAACCCATGGAAATCATCCTGCTCGAACGCATCGAGAAGCTGGGCGCAATCGGCGACGTCGTGACCGTCAAGGACGGTTACGCCCGTAACTTCCTGCTGCCCAACAAGAAGGCGCTGCGGTCCAATAACGCCAACAAGAAGGTCTTTGAGGCCAACCGCGCGAAGATCGAGGCCGACAACGCCGCACGTCGCACGGACGCCGAAGCCGCCGCCGATGGCGTCAACGGCAAGCAGATCATCCTGATCCGCCAGTCGTCCAACGCCGGCGCGCTGTACGGTTCGGTCGCGGTGCGCGACATCGTCGACGCGCTGCACGCCGATGGCGTGACCAATGTCACCAAGGCGATGGTCGTGCTGGAACGCCCGATCAAGACGCTGGGCGTGTTCGACGTCAAGGTCGCGCTGCACCCCGAAGTCGCCGTGACGATCACCGTCAACGTCGCCCGTTCGCCTGAAGAAGCAGAGCTTCAGTCGCAGGGCGTCGATGTGATGGCCGACCTGTTCGAAAAGGACGAGAGCGGCTTCACCGAAGATTATGATCCCAACGCGGAACCGGGCGAAATCGCCTCGGTCACCAGCGACGACGAAGAAGAGCCGGCCGAAGAGGCCTGATGTCTTCCGACAGAAAGAACAAGAAAGCCGCCCCGCAACGGGCGGCTTTTTTATTGGCCGCAATCATGGCGGATTTGGGTGTCCCCTCCGGTAATCGGGAGGGGAATAAGGTCCGCCACCGATCGTTAGCGGCCATCCCCAACCCTAGCCGGTGCCGCAGGATCAGCGTGCCGTCCGCTTGTACACATGCACCAGCCACAGGCTTGTCAAAACCGCGACCGTCAGCAGACGTGGCGGCAGCTTTTCGAGCGCGTGGGACACGCTCCAGAACAGGGCGTCGCCCACGCTGATGACGATTAGGACAGCCACGCCGAACAGCAAGGGCAGCAGGATGCGGCGAGCCTTCATGCAGCGACCATAGCATGGTCGCGCACAGCCCGCGATAGTCGCGTCGCCATGATAGGGAGAGCCAGTGGTGCGGGCGGTCGGAATCGAACCGACACTCCTTGCGGAACCGGATTTTGAGTCCGGCGCGTCTACCAGTTTCACCACGCCCGCACGGCTGGTTCCGGCCAGATGACAAAATCCGGCGCGGGCGTCCAGCCGAAAATCGGCAACAGGCGGAAAAGTCTTCCAGTCCCGGTTGACAGCACCAACCGACATGAGCACATGCGACAAATATATGTTATGTTATATCATTAGGAAATTGCTATGACTTCTTGCGAAGATCGGCAGAAAATCGGTCAATCCCTGCCCCGGCGGATAGCGTTGCTCGATGGGTTGGCGGTCTGCGCCTCGTCGTTTTGCACCTTGCACTGTCTGGCCCTGCCATTGCTGTTCGCATTGCTCCCCGCCGTCGCCAGCCGCGTCGATCCGGGCGAATCCTTCCACCTCGTCATGCTGGCGCTGGCGGCGCCGACCAGCCTGTTCGCGCTGGCGCGAGGCTGGCGCCGACATCGCGCGCGCAGCCTGCTGCCGTTCGGCGTCGCCGGACTTGGGCTCATGGCGATGGGGGCGCTGGCGGCGAAGGGTGCGATCGCAGAGGCCGCTTGGACGGTGGCTGGCAGCACGCTGTTGGCAGGCGCGCATATTCTCAATTGGCGGCGCGGACGCGGTCCGTTGCACGCCTGATCCTTTAGCGACGGGGCGGTACAAAGCTGAGTTGCGCCAGCCGCCACAGCCGTTCCTCCTCGGCCGGCCAATGATCGGCATGATCTAGTGGTTCCTGCGGCACGGCATGACCATGGACTTCGGCGCGAATCAGCCTGCCGGTTTCGCGCAGCCGCACGGTCGCGCCGGGATAGCGCGCTTCCAGTCGCTGACCCAAGGCCTGCGCGTCCGGGGACAGGGCGGGACTGGACAAGGCGCGCGGCGCGCCGTCGATCAGTTCGGCGGTGGAGGAGCGCAGCGCCTTCACACCGTCGCTGATGATGTCGAGCGAGATGATAGCCGCAGCGAGCGAATCGGCCCACCACCAACCCAGACCCAGCCCGATCACCCCCGCAATGCCCGCCGCACCGGTCAGCCAGTTCGCCTTGTTCATCAGCGCATCGGTATGGAGCAGCTTGTCGGACAGTTTTTCCGCCAGCGGCAATTCCTTGCGCCCGATGATGAGCGGCGGGATCAGCGAATAGAGTTGCGCACCCAGCATCAGCCAGCCGAGCCATATGTCACGGCCGAACAGGCGAACCGACGCCACCGTGGCGTGTTCGGCGCGCGCCAGCGTCATCACCGAATCCCACAGCAGCAGCGCGCCGGTCGCCGCCAGCGCCACCGCGGCGAGGAAAAAGCCTAGGCCGTTGACCCGCTCAAAACCAAAGGGGAAGCGCGCGGACCGATGGCCGCGCCGTTCCATCCGCGCAGCGACGAGGAAGGCTATCGGCGGGACGAGACCGAGCGTATCCTCGATCCAGGCGGTCTTCATCGTCTGGCTCTGTCCCATGGTCAGGCCCATCACGGCGACGACGCTGATGGTCCAGAAGATATTCCTATATTCCAGCCGCTCCGCCTGACGCAGCGTCTTGACGATATCGTCGGGCAGGTCGTCGGCGCTGGTCATCGCCCCGCACCCGGATCGGCGGCGGCGCGGGCGGCGCTTTCGACTGTCATGATCCAGCGATTTTCGCCGTTGCGCATGACGGCGTAATAATCAAGACGATTGTCCTTATAGCTCTGCGTCGCGATCGGCGGGCTGAGCGACACGCGCGTCATCCAAGGGCTCTTGCGATCCAGCGGCGTAAGGACGAGGTCGAGGTCGCCGCGCTCCAGCGCCTGAAACAGAGGCTCGGTGGCGCCGGGCCGGATCGCGGGGTGCGCCCCGGTCTGGCGCGACAGACGATCGAGCAGGCGCGCGGCGGCTGCTCGTCCGAAATCGCCGTCGCCCCTCACCAGCCCGACGCGCATCACGCCGTTATGGCCGATGGCATCGCTGCTGCCCGCCGGATCGCGCGGCAAGGCGTCGCACGCGACCAGCAGGCTTAAGCAGCAAAGGGCCAGGATTTTCATTTCGATGGGAAAACGGATACTGGAAGCCCCGGTTCCCCTATACCGCCCGGCTTAGCGCTTTTCGCCGGGAAAGGGATTCGCCTTGAGCAAAGCCGCCAGATGCGCCGCATTGCCCGCCACCATCTTTGCGGTCTTGGCGACCATCTTGGGCGTGTCCTTCAACTCTTTGAAATCGACCGATCCCATCGCCTCTCCCACCCAATAGCAGGCGGCGACGGCGGGAATCGTCCAGCCGACATCGTTAAGCGCCTGGAATATCTGCGCCGAAGCGGCATGGGCGCCATCCTCATTGCCCACGATCGCCGCGACCGCAACCTTGCCATAGCTGGGCATCCGCCCCTGATCGTCCGTTTCGGAGAGGAAGGCGTCCATCCGCTCCAGCGCGCGCTTGGCGACGCTGCCCGCCTGCCCCATCCAGATCGGCGTACCCAGGATGAGGATGTCGGCGGCGAGAATCTGAGCGCGGATGGCGGGCCAATCATCGCCCTCCCCCTCGTCCGATGTCACCCCGGCCAGCACATTGCGAGAGGCGACACGAATCGTGTCCGCTACCTCTACGCCCAGCGCTTCGAATTCCTTCGTCAGCACGGCGATCATCGCTTCGGTCGAACTCGGCTCGCCCGTATCGCGCTTCAACGTGCAGTTGAGCGGTTGCACCGTGATCGCCATGGCTCAGATTCCCAGAAAATCGAGGAGATCGGCGTTGAGCCGGTCGGGCGCGGTGGCGAACAGGCCATGCGGTTCGCCATCATATTCGATGAAGCGGGCGTGCGGGATGCCCGCCGCAGCCGCGCGGCCGCTGGTATCAATCGGCACGGTCTTGTCGGAGGCGCCATGGATGATGAGCGTGGGCACGGTGAAGGCGGCAAGGTCGCCGCGAAAATCGGTCTGTCCAAAGGCGTCGATACAATCGATCGTCGCCTTGGGACTGGCCATCACGCCCAACTGGAAGCTCCAGTCGAGCAGGCCCTGGCTGACCGGGCGGCTAACCCAGCCGACGCCATAAAAGGTCTTGGCGAAGCTCTGGAGGAAAGCGAAGCGGTCCGTGCGAACCTGGTCCTTCATGTCCTGCAACACGCCGATATCCACGCCGTTGGGGTTGCTGTCATCCTGTAGAAGGTACGGCACGACCGATGCGACCAGTGCGACGCGCGCGATCCGCCCGGCGCCATGGCGCGAAAGGTAGCGGGCGATTTCGCCCCCGCCCATCGAGAAGCCGACCAGTGAGGCCTGTCGCAGGTCGAGATGGTCGAGTATGTCCGCCAGATCGTCGGCGAATATGTCATAGTCATAGCCGGTGGCGGGATGGCTGCTATGACCAAAGCCGCGCCGGTCATAGGTGATGACTCGATAGCCAGCCTCCAGGAGCGCCAACGTCTGATATTCCCACATATCGCCAGTTAGCGGCCAGCCGTGAATCAGCACGACCGGCGGGCCGTTGCCCATATCCTTGACGTGCAGCGACGCGCCATCGCGGGTTGCGACCTGGGCCATCAGACATTCTCCTGATTTTTGTCGATTATGATAGGATTTCAGGCAGACCGTGGAGCCTGCCCTTCATACAGCGATCATGCTTCCGGGTGATCGACCCGTTCGGCATGTCCACGTTCCAATCGCATGACGGCACTGGAAGTTCCCGCCGCTTTCCGCCTTGTCGCGCCATCTTGTTGCGGCAGGGCGACTTGCACGATAGCCTTCTTGCGTAACGATCCGCGGCCGTTATAAGGGCGCCTTCGTGCAGACATAGACAATCTTCAAACGGAGAAGGACCATCCTTTGACCGAGCCGTCTGCTACGTTCCTGCTATTTGGCGCCACGGGTGACCTGGCCCGCCGGATGATATTTCCGTCGCTCTATAATCTTCTGTCGGACGGGTTGCTGCCCGACGACTTCCTGATCGTGGCGTCGGGCCGGTCGGATATGGACGACGAGGCCTTCCGCAAGGAAGTCGATGCCGCGCTGCGCCAATTCCTGCCTGCCGACCGCTATGACGGGGATGTCGCAGCGCGCTTCGTGGCCCTGATCGGTTATCAGCCGGTCGATGCCGGCAATGCCGATCAATTCGCAAAACTGGCCGAACGGATCGATGGCCGGCTGGAGCGCGGCCTGTCCGTGTACCTGTCCACACCGCCATCGCTGTTCGCCCCGACCGCGCAGGGGCTTAGCGAGGCCGGCCTGATCACGCCGCACACCCGGATCGCGATGGAAAAGCCGATCGGCAAGGATCTGGCCTCCTCCAAAATCGTCAATGACGGGATCGGCGCGCTGTTCGTCGAAGAACAGATTTTCCGCGTCGACCATTATCTGGGCAAGGAAACGGTCCAGAACCTGCTCGCGCTGCGCTTTGGCAATGTCATGTTCGAACCCTTGTGGAACACCACGGCGATCGACCATGTGCAGATCACGGTCGGCGAGACGGTGGGGCTGGAAGGCCGCGTCTCTTACTATGACGGGGTCGGCGCGCTGCGCGACATGGTGCAGAATCACATGCTCCAGATATTGTCGATCATCGCGATGGAGCCGCCCGCGCGGATGGACCCGACCGCGGTGCGCGACGAGAAGGTGAAGGCGCTGCGGTCGCTCCGCCCGATGACGGCCGAGACGGTCAAGCATCTAAGCGTGCGCGGCCAATATACGCCGGGCGCCGTCGGTGGCCAGATCGTCACCGGCTATGCCGACGAACTGGGCCAGCCGTCCGACACCGAAACCTTCGTGGCGCTGAAAGCCTATATCGACAACTGGCGCTGGCAGGGCGTGCCCTTCTACCTGCGGACCGGCAAGCGGATGCCCGCGCGCCAGTCCGAAATCGTCATTCAGTTCAAGCCGGTGCGGCACAGCATCTTCGGCCGCGACGGACAGCATGGCGCCGGCGGCACGGGGTTGGAGCCGAACACATTGGTCATCCGGTTGCAGCCGGAAGAATATATCCGCCTGCAGATCATGACCAAGCGGCCGGGGCTGGAGCGGCAAGTGCAGTTGGAGGAGGTGACGCTGGACGTGTCGCTGACCGCCGCCTTCGCCGGGCAGCGCCGCCGCATCGCCTATGAACGGCTGATCCTGGACCTGCTGGCGGGCGATCAGACCCTGTTCGTGCGCCGTGACGAGGTGGAGGCGCAATGGGCCTGGATCGATAGCATCATCGATGGGTGGAGAGAGGCCAATGTGAAGCCCGCCGCCTATTCTTCGGGGAACTGGGGTCCGTCTTCGGCCATTGCCCTTATCGAACGTGACGGAGCCAGCTGGCATGACTGACCTACATCCCGTAATCGCCAAGGTGACGGAGCGCATCGTCCAGCGCAGCGCCGCGTCGCGCCTGAAATATCTCGACCTGATCGAGCGCGGACGCGACGCGGGCACCAATCGCGATCAACTGTCCTGCGGCAACCTGGCCCATGGCTTTGCCGCGAGCGGCGAGGACAAGGCGGTGATCCGCACCGGCCGGGCGATGAATATCGGCATCGTGACGTCGTATAACAACATGCTGTCCGCGCATCAGCCCTATGGCCGCTATCCTGAGCAGATCAAGATCGCGGCGCGCGAAGTCGGCGCCACGGCGCAGGTCGCGGGCGGCGTACCCGCCATGTGCGACGGCGTGACGCAGGGACAGGCGGGCATGGACCTGTCGCTGTTCAGCCGCGACACCATTGCGCTGTCGACCGCCGTGTCGCTGAGCCATGCGATGTTCGAGGGGACGTTGCTTCTGGGCATATGCGACAAGATCGTGCCGGGACTGCTGATCGGCGCGCTGCGTTTCGGGCATCTGCCCACGATCCTGATCCCGGCCGGGCCGATGCCGTCGGGCCTGGCCAATAAGGAAAAGGTGCGCATCCGCCAGCTTTATGCCGAAGGCAAGGTCGGCAGGGACGAACTGCTCGAATCCGAAAGCGCCTCCTATCATGGCGCGGGCACCTGCACCTTCTACGGCACGGCCAACAGCAACCAGATGATGATGGAGATGATGGGCTTGCATATGCCCGGCTCCGCCTTCGTCAATCCGGGCACGAAGCTGCGCAGCGAACTGACGCGGGCGGCGACGCATCGCATTGCATCGATCGGCTGGGATGGCGACGATTATCGCCCGCTGGGCCACTGCGTCGATGAAAAGGCGATCGTCAACGCCATCATCGGCCTGATGGCGACGGGCGGCTCCACCAACCATGCGATCCATGTTCCCGCCATCGCGCGGGCGGCGGGCATCCATGTCGACTGGACCGATTTCGCCGAGATTTCCGACGTGGTGCCGCTGCTGGCGCGGGTCTATCCTAACGGGTCGGGCGACGTGAACCATTTCCACGCCGCGGGTGGCATGGCTTATATCATCCGGGAATTGCTGGATAATGGCCTGCTGCATCGTGACGTCATGACGGTCGCGCGCGAAGACCTGACCGATTATGGCAAGGAGCCGGTGCTGGAGGACGAAGCGCTGCAATGGCGCGACGTGCCGGCATCGCGCGATGAGGCGATGCTGCGCCCGGTCGCCAATCCGTTCAGCGCGGATGGCGGCATGAAGCTGCTGGCGGGCAATCTGGGCCGTTGCGTGATGAAGGTCAGTGCGGTCGATCCGGCGCTGTGGACGATAGAGGCACCTGCCGCGATCTTCCACGATCAGGACGATGTGCTGCGCGCGTTCAAGGACGGCGAACTGGAGCGCGACGTCGTGGTCGTCGTCCGCTTTCAGGGGCCGAAGGCCAACGGGATGCCCGAACTGCACAAGCTGACCCCGGCGCTGGGCGTATTGCAGGATCGCGGGTTCAAGGTCGCCTTGCTGACTGACGGGCGTATGTCCGGCGCCTCCGGCAAGGTGCCCGCCGCCATCCACATGTCGCCCGAAGCCCTGGGCGGCGGTCCGATCGGCAAGCTGCGCGACGGCGATCTGGTGCGGGTCTGCGCGCAGACCGGCGCGGTCGATGCGCTGGTCGATGCGGCGACATGGGAAGCGCGGGACATTCCTCCCGCCCCGCCCCCGCCCTACGACACCGGCCGCGAATTGTTCGCCCTGTTCCGCCATCACAGCGACCTCGCCGAGCAGGGCGCGTCGCCGATCCTGGCGGCGATGGAAAGCGAGATTTGATTTAGACCCGTTCGGCCCCTCGACTTATTCGGGAGGGCCTGTCGAAGCCCTTCTCTTCTCCAAAGAAGAGTTGCCCTTCGACAAGCTCAGGGCGAACGGATGGAGAGTGACATGACCGACATCATCGCCGCCGACATCGGCGGAACCAACGCCCGTTTCGCTCGCGCGTCGCTGGACGCCAAAGGCGTGCCGACACTTGGCACCGTGCGCAAATATAAGGTCGCCGACTATCCCAGCCTGCAAAGCTGCTGGGCGGCGTTCGCCGAAGACGAGCAGAAGGCAGGCGATGGCGACCTGCCCCGCGCCGCCTCGATCGCATTCGCCACCGCCATCGGGCGGGACGTCATCAAGCTGACCAACAGCAATTGGGTGATCCGCGCCGATACGCTGGCCGACGACATCGGCGTCGATACCGTCCGCCTCGTCAATGATTTCGAGGCTGTGGCTCATGCCGTGTCGCGCCTGCCGGCCGAGAATCTGCCGTTGCTGTTCGGCGAGGATCGTCCCTTCCCCACCGATGGCGGAGTCACCATCCTTGGCCCCGGCACCGGCCTGGGCGTCGCGTTGATCGCCTACGACCAGGGCCATCCCCATGTCATCGCGACGGAGGGCGGCCATCTCGACTTCGCCCCGCTCGATCCTATCGAGGAGAAAATCCTCTCCTATCTGCGCGACAAGTTCCTGCGCGTATCGACCGAGCGCATCGTGTCGGGACCTGGCCTCAACTATATCTACAAGGCCTTGGCCACGATCGGCCATGACCGGGTCGTGCTGATGGAAGACCCTGAATTGTGGCAGGCCGCGCTGGAGGATGGCGATCCCTTCGCGCGAGCGGCGCTGGAGCGCTTTTGTCTCTGCTACGGATCGATCGCGGGCGACCTGGCGCTGGCCCATGGACCACACGGCGTCGTGCTGGCCGGAGGCCTGACCCAGCGGATGCGCGATTTCCTTCCGTACAGCGGCTTCCACACTCGTTTCAAGGCCAAGGGCCGGTTCGAAAGCCTGATGGCGACCGTACCGATCCGCATGGCCATCCATGATGAAATCGGCCTGTTCGGGGCCGCCGCCGCATTCCGGGAGAAGTGATGATGAGCAAGTTGACCGTCGAACAGGTGATGGAACTGGCCCCGGTGATCCCGGTGCTGGTGGTGGACAGGGTCGAAGACGCGCTGACGATCGCGCGCGCGCTGGTCGCGGGCGGCCTGCCCGCGCTGGAAGTGACGCTGCGCACCCCCGCCGCGCTGGACGTGATCCGCGAAATGGCGAAGGTCGAGGGCGCGGTCGTCGGCGCGGGCACGGTGCTGAACCCGGCGCAGCTGGATGCGGCGATGGAGGCGGGCGCCCGCTTCATCGTCAGCCCCGGCCTCACCAAGCCGCTGGGCAAGGCCGCGATCGCTGCGAAAATCCCCTTTCTGCCCGGCACCGCCACAGCTGGCGACATCATGCGCGGCATGGACATGGGGCTGACCCATTTCAAATTCTTCCCGGCCGAAACGTCCGGCGGGCTGCCGGCCTTGAAGGCTTTGGCAGCGCCCCTCCACACCGCGCGCTTTTGCCCGACCGGCGGCATCACACCGCAAAACGCACCCGAATGGCTGGCCCAGCCCTTCATCAAATGCGTCGGCGGCAGCTGGGTCGTGCCCAAGGGGCCGGTGGACGCGGCGAAGATCGAAGCGCTGGCTCGCGAAGCCGCTGCGCTGCCGCGGTAAAGACGGCGCGCGCGCCATTGCGCCGGATCGCGCGCCGCCCTAGATGCAGGTCATGACACCGCGCCGCCTCTTCACCGCCCTGGCCCTGTTCCTGTCCGGTTGTGCGGGGGCGCCGCAAAGCTACCCCTCGCTCGCCAAGCGGCCGATCGAAAGTGCGCCGATGGCGCAGGTCGCGCCGCCCGCCCCGTCGGTGCCGGCCGATGCGGCGCTGTCGGCGGAAATCACGCGCCATGTCGCCCAGGCGGACAAGGGCGCCGCCGCCTTCGACGCCGCCTATGCGCGCGCCGACCGGGCGGTGGGCGCGGCGAAGGGTGCAGGCGTGTCGAGCGATGTCTGGGTTGCGGCGCAGGTCGCGATCAGCGCTCTCGAATCCGCGCGCAACGACAGCGTGTCGGCGCTCGCCAGCCTCGACACCCTCTATGTCCAGCGCAGCAACGCCGTGGCCGATGGCAAGGCGGCGGGCGGGCTGGAAGATATCGACGCGGCCCGTAGCGCCGCGCTGGCGCTGGTGGACCAGCAGAATGATCGCATCGACGCTATGAAGGGGCGGCTGCCGCAGCCTTGATTATGGGCGGTCGACATCGGTCCGACCTCCGGTGGCATAACGTCGTCACAAAATCTGACGCTCTTCATCCCGGTAGACCGGCAGGCCCAACCCGCGCCGGATCGCCATCGCCCGCAGCAGGAAGCCCAGCAGCGCGGCGATGACGCCGGCGACCGGCACGTCCAGCCCGATCCAGCGCAACGCGACGAACAGGCCCGATGCGAAGGCCGCCGCCGTGACGTAAAGTTCGGGCCGCAACAGGATCGACGGCTCGCCCGCCAGCAGGTCGCGCATGATGCCGCCGACGCAGCCGGTGACGACGCCCATCATCCCCGCGACGAAAGGCGGCACGCCGAAACTCATCGCCTTGGCCGCGCCGAACACGGCGAAGGCGGCCAGCCCGATCGCGTCCAGCCAGTCGAGCGCCCGTTCGCTCCAGAATTTGCGCGGGGTGAACCACACCAGCAACGCCGCGCCCATGCAGGCGATGGCCGGCACCGGATCAACCACCCAGAAGACCGGCGCGTCGATCAGCAGGTCGCGCACCGTGCCGCCACCGACCCCGGTCACTAGCGCGAAGAAGGCGAAGGTGACCAGCGTCTGCCGCAACCGCGCCGCCGCCAGCGCGCCGGACGCGGCAAATACGAAAGTGCCAACGATACTCAATGTTTCAAGCACTGGGCCGATCGATGTGGCGAGCAGGGGCGTGGGTGGGAGCATGGCGCGATCTACCCCCTTTCCTGGCATGATTGAAGCCCAGAATGCGTGTTCCCGCGCAGGCGGGAATACGCTCCTCTGCCATCCCATCCTACGCAGTCTCCCCTATTTCCGCCCCTTCTCCACCGCCAGCCGGCTCATCAATATCGCGGCGCGCTTGGCCTGGCGCTTCATGGTCGAAAGGTCGGCCTTCTCCGCCGGGCTGTGATCGCCGCTGGACGCCAGGCCAAGGCCCACCAGTCCGTCCGTGTCGGCCGCAACGAAGCTGATGTCGCCCGCCCCGCGCTTCAACGGATCGAGCGCCGCCATTTCCGGCAGGCCCAGATCCGCATTGACGCCGTTCAGCTTGCCCAGCAGCGCCTTGTTCCCCTGCGTTGGCGCCATCGATGGATAGCCCAGGTCGAACGCGATGCTGGCCGATGTGCCCGTCAAATGCCCTGCCTCGACGATCGCCTGCATCTTCGCCTGAACCCGCTTCGTCTGCTCTTCGCTCAGCGTGCGGAAATCGCCCTTAGCCACCGCGACCGGCGGGATGATGTTGGTCTTGCCGGTCACGGCGATGCGCACGCCGTCCTTGTCGACATCCGCGCTCTGCCCGCCGCCGATCAGGCCGACGTTGAAGGTCAGATTGGGTTCGGGCAGTTCCCTGCGAAACGCGACTATGATCCGCGCCAGTTCATAAACCGCTCCGTCGCCCGCGCTGGCCGAAAAAATGCCCGAACTATGGCCAGACTTGCCCGTCGCGGTCAGCGTCCAACTGTTGGAGGATCGCCGCGCGATCGACCCCATATCCTTGCCATTTTCCTGCGACAAGCCTTCGAAATCCAATGCGACATCGGCGCGCTTGCCAGCGGCCACCAGATCGGCGCGGGCGATCGAAACCGGATCGCCCGAATCCTCCTCATCCCCGGTCAGCACCACTTCGATGTTCGCGTTTTTCAGCGTGCCGGCCGCCTGCATCGCCTTGAGCGCCAGCAGCATCGTAACGACCCCGCCCTTGTCGTCGGCGACGCCGGGACCAGTGGCCCAATCGCCATCGCGCTTGAAGGTCTGGAACGGCGAATCCGGCTCGAACACCGTATCGAGATGGCCGATCAGCAGCATCTTGGCGCCGCCCGCCTTCCCCTTGTGCACCGCGATCAGATGCCCCGCCCGCTTGGCCGCATCCATCGGCTTCCAGGTGACGGTAAAGCCCAGCGCCTCATATTCGGAGCGCAGCATGTCGGCCACCGCTTTCACGCCGGGGAAATTCATCGACCCGCTATTCTGGTTGACCAGCTTTTCCAGCAACGCGACGGACGGTTCATAGCCGGCATCGACCGTCGCGCCCATCTTCTGCTCCGCCGGGCTGAGCGCGGCATGGGCCATAGGCGCGCTGCCCATCAGCAGCGCGCCCGTCACCAAAGCCCGAATCAGTTTTTGTCGATTCACTTGGCCAGTTCCGCCTCGATCGCCGCGACCAGCGCCGGGTCATTGGGCGCAGTCGTGGGGTCGAAACGCGCGGCGACGCTGCCGTCCTTGGCGATCAGGAACTTCTCGAAATTCCACAGCACTTCGGGCACCGGATTGGGGGTCATGCCATAGCCCTTGAGCTTTTCGCGGAAGGCGTCGCCCTCGCCCTGCGCGTCCGGCTGCGCGCTGGTCAGCGCGGCATAAAGCGGATGCTTGTCCGGCCCGCTAACGACGATCTTTTCGAACATTGGGAAATCGACGCCGAAATTGGTGGTGCAAAAGGTTGCGATCTCGTCATTGCTGCCCGGTTCCTGCGCGCCGAAATCATTGGCGGGGAAGCCTGCGACGACCAGGCCCTTATCCCTATAATCGGCATAAAGCTTTTCCAGCCCCTCATATTGCGGGGTCAGTCCGCATTTGGACGCGACATTGACCGCCAGCACCACCTTGCCCGCATAATCGGCCAGGCTGGCGTCGGCGCCCTTGATGGTCTTGAGCGCAATCTGCTGAATATCGGTCATATATCGTCTCCTTAGATGAAATTAGCGCGAACCTGCCATTAAATCGCCGCGCCGAACAGATGCCCTGCAACCGCCGTCACCGCCATCGCCAATGCGCCCCAGAACAGCGTGCGCGCGATCGACCGCGACGGCTTCGCCCCGCCCAGCCGCGCCCCGACATGCCCCAGCAGGACAAGACAGAGCAGACAGACGATGACGATCACGACAATCGCATGGCCCGCCGGGGCCAGCGCGGCGGCCAGCACCGGCGGCGCGGCGCCCGCGGCGAAGCTGCCGGCCGACGCCAACGCCGCCTGCACCGGCCGCGCCGTCGCCAGATCGGATATGCCCAATTCGTCGCGCGCATGAGCGCCCAGCGCATCGGCCGCCATCAACTGCTGCGCCACCTGCCCCGCCAGATCGGGCGTCAGGCCGCGTTCGACATAGATATTGCGCAACTCCACCCATTCGGCATGGGGCTGGGTCGCCAGCGCCTTGCGCTCCTTGGCAAGGTCGGCGCGTTCAGTATCGGATTGCGCGCTGACGGACACATATTCGCCCGCCGCCATCGACATCGCGCCCGCCACCAGCGCCGCAATGCCGGTCAGCAATATAGTCTGGCTGTCAGCCCCCGACGCGGCGACGCCGGTCATCAGGCTGGCGGTGGACACGATCCCGTCATTGGCCCCCAGCACGGTCGCGCGCAACCAGCCGACGCGGTTCACATAATGAACGGCATGATGGGGCTGGTCGATTGCGGTGTCGGTCTGCGCGTCCATCGATCAACCCCTTCGCCTGGCCCCTATCCCGGCATCCATGCGCCGTGAGCCTGTCGAAAGGAAGGCGGGAAATGCTACCCCGCCATTCCTTCCGCCTTTTCCGCCAATTCCAGCCAGCGCATCTCGGCAGCGTCCTTTTCCGTCCGCGCCCTCTCGATCGCGCCCGTCAACATGTCGAACCGTTTCCGATCGCGCGTGTAGAGCGCCGGGTCGGCCAGCGCCTCCTCATGCCCTGCGATCGTCGCTTCCAACTGCTCGATGGTTTTGGGCAGCAATTCCAGATCACGTTGATCCTTATAGGTCAGCTTGGTCGATACCGGCTTGGGCGGCGGGGCAGCGCTCACCGCCTTCTTCTCGATCCTGGCCGCCTTGCGCGGATCACGCTTGGCGATCCAGTCGGCATAGCCGCCGACGATCACATCGACCACGCCGGTCCCGTCCAGCCCCAGCGTCACGGTAACGGTGCGGTCCAGAAAATCGCGATCATGGCTCACGATCAGGACCGTGCCGTCATAGTCGGCAATCACTTCCTGCAACAG
Organism: Sphingobium cupriresistens LL01; assembly: GCF_001046645.1. Taxonomy (NCBI): domain Bacteria; kingdom Pseudomonadati; phylum Pseudomonadota; class Alphaproteobacteria; order Sphingomonadales; family Sphingobiaceae; genus Sphingobium; species Sphingobium cupriresistens. Next base: position 931,137 of record NZ_KQ130434.1, on the reverse strand, counting down.
GTCGAGCGTTTCCAGGTCCAGATCGTTGGTCGGCTCGTCCAGCACCAGCAGGTTAGATTCGCGCGCAAATTCCCGCGCGAACAGCAGGCGCGACCGCTCGCCGCCCGACAATGTCGCGACCTTTGCTTCCGCCAGCGACGGGTCGAACAGAAAGTCCTTCAGATAGCCGTGGATATGCTTGCGCACGCCGCGCACGTCGATCCAGTCGCCCCCCTCGGCCAACACGTCGCGCACGGTCTTGTCGCCCTGCATCAGGCTGCGCTGCTGGTCGATGAAGATCATGTCCAGCGTCTTGGCCAGCGTCACGCTGCCGCTGTCGGGCGCCAGTTCGCCAGTCAGCAGCTTGAGCAGCGTCGATTTGCCCGCGCCATTGCCGCCGACGATGCCGATCCGGTCGCCGCGCTGCACCCGGATCGACAGGTCGTCGATGATCGTGCGCTCTCCGAAACTCTTCGTGACATGCTCGGCCTTGATGACGCTCTTGGTCTTGCTGTCGTCGCTGGCGACGGCGATCTTCGCTATCCCCTGCGGCCCGTTCATCGCGGCGCGCGTCTCGCGCATTTCCCACAGCTTGGCCAGCCGCCCCTGGTTCCGCTTGCGCCGCGCGGTGACGCCGCGCTCCAGCCAGTGCGCCTCGATCTTCAGCTTCGCGTCCAGCTTCTCGGCCGCCCGCGCCTCTTCGGCATAGACGGCCTCCATCCACTGTTCGAACCCGCCAAAGCCGATCTCGTTACGGCGCATCTGCCCACGATCCAGCCACAAGGTCTGGCGGGTCAGCCGCGTCAGGAAGGCGCGGTCATGGCTGATGACGATGAAGGCGCCATTGTACCGCGCCATCCAGTTTTCGATCCAGTCGATTGCGGCGATGTCCAGATGGTTGGTCGGCTCGTCCAGCAGCAGCAGGTCCGGCCCGCTCGCCAGCGCGCGGGCGATGGCGGCGCGTCGGCGCTCGCCCCCGCTTGCCGTCCTGGCTTCGCGCGACAAGTCGATGCCCAGTTGGTCGGCGATCGCCTCCACCTCATGCGGGGCCGGCGCAAATTCGCCCGCCAGCGCGAAATCATGCAGCGTGGCGAAGGGCGTGACGTCCGGATCCTGCTCCAGCGTGATGACCCGCGCGCCTGGCTGCACCGACCGTACGCCCTCGTCCGCCTCGATCTGCCCGCCCAGCAATTTGAGCAGGGTCGTCTTGCCTACGCCGTTGCGGCCGATCAGCGCCAGCCGGTCCTTCGCCCCCACGGCGATATTGAGGCCGCGGAACAACCAGTGAGAGCCTTGCGAAAGGCCAAGATTTTCGAACGAGAGAATAGGTGCTGCCATGGCGGTGCAGCTAAAGCCTGTCATGCCTCGTAGCAAGAGCGGAACCGGAAAGCTGTCGGACGGCTTTCAACGTGCGACAGCGTCCATTCATCGCACCCCGGCCAAAAAGGGGCGCATAATCGCAGAGGAGAATATTCGATGAAATCCGCTCTCGCCCTGATGGCGCTCGGCGTTGCCGCCCTTCCCGTGGCGGCGCTTGCCCAGACCAGCGTCACCATCGCCGAGACGGCGCCGGTCGTGACATTGAACGTCACCGAAAGCGTCGAAGCCGCGCCCAATGTCGCGACCGTCGGCACCGGCGTCCAGACCCGTGCGCTGACCGCGCAGGCCGCGATGCAGGACAATGCCGCCAAGACCGAAAAGCTGATCGCCGCGCTGGCCAAGGCCGGGATCGCCAAGAAAGATATCCAGACCAGCGGCATAAACCTGTCCGCCCAATATGATTATAGCAACCGCGACGGCCAGCCCGAAGGCCCGCGCTTCATCGGCTATGAAGCGTCCAACCAGTTGACCGTGAAGCTGCGCGACATCAAGAAAGTGGGCGCTTCGCTCGACGCCATGGTCGCGGCCGGCGCCACCAACATCAACGGCCCGACCTTTTCGATCGAAGACCCCTCGCCGCTGATCCAGCAGGCCCGCGGCGCCGCGCTCAAAAGCGCCAAGGCCCAGGCCGATTTCTATGCCCAAGCTGCTGGCTACCGCACCGCGCGCCTCGTGTCGATCAGCGAAAGCAACAGCGGCGGCCAGCCGCCCATGCCGATGATGCAGAGCGCCCGCTTCAAGGCGGATTCGGCCCCTTCGACCCCGATCGAACCCGGCCAGGTCAGCGCCTCGGTCACGCTGACGGTCCAGTATGCGCTGGACAAATAAGCGCCCATAGCGCGGATAAAAGGCGGCGGCGCCTGGGCATCGCCGCCATTTCTGTTCATCTGCGCGCCATTCACCACCTGTTCAATGCCCTTCGCCTATGCCATGCCCATGAATATGAAGTGGAACAGCCTGCCCCGCTCTCTGACCGTTGCGATCGCCGCCGCGCTTGCTCTTGTCGCCATCCCGGCCGCCGATGCGGGCAATCGCCGCGATGAACAGGACGCCGCGCGCCGGGCGATGCTCGACGGTCAGGTCATGCCCTTCGCCATGATCAAGCGCCGGGTCGACGCCACCATGGGCGGCGCAACCTATGTCGGCAGCGAATTCAACCCGTCCTCCAACCGCTACCGCCTGAAATATGTGAAGGACGGCAAGGTGATGTGGGTTGATGCGGATGGCCGGACGGGCGATATCATCGGCATGGCGCGCTAACATCCGCCCATGCCGCAATTCTAGAGCGGTTTGCGATCCGATTGCATCGGATCAACCGCTCTAGATTATTGGTTTTACGCGATTTCCGAGTCATCAGATGATTCCATCTGATTAGAAATCGCTCTAAAAAAGAAAAGGGCCTTTCATGCGTCTGCTGATCGTCGAGGATGAACCAAATCTGGGCCAGCAGCTCAGGAACACGCTGGAGGGCGCAGGCTATGCCGTGGACCTCGCCACCGATGGCGAGGATGGCCATTTCCTCGGCGCGACCGAAAGCTATGACGCGGTCGTGCTCGACCTTGGCCTGCCGACCATCGACGGTTTGACGGTGCTGGACCGCTGGCGCAAGGAAGGCCGCGCCTTCCCGGTGCTGGTGTTAACCGCGCGCGACAGCTGGTCGGACAAGGTCGCCGGGCTTGACGCGGGCGCCGACGATTATCTCGCCAAGCCTTTTCAGAGCGAGGAACTGATCGCCCGCCTGCGTGCGCTCATCCGCCGCGCATCGGGCAATGCGTCTAGCGAACTCACCGCCGGCGACGTTCGCCTCGACACGCGATCGGGCAAGGTGACGCTTAAGGGCGACCCGGTGAAGCTCACCGCGCAGGAATATAAGCTGCTCAGCTATCTGCTCCATCACAAGGGCAAGGTGGTCAGCCGCACCGAATTGATCGAACATATTTACGATCAGGATTTCGACCGTGATTCCAATACGATCGAAGTGTTCGTGACGCGTATCCGCAAGAAATTGGGCGCCGACGTCATCACCACCATTCGCGGTCTTGGCTACAGTCTGGACGAGCCGGGGCGGTAATCAGCCTTCCGCCCTACGCCGTTCGGACTGAGGCTGTCGAAGCCCAGCACTTTCTTAAGAAGGACGGCCCTTCGACAAGCTCAGGGCGAACGGATATGGGAACAGTCTGAAAATATGACCGATCCCGCATCCCCGCCCCCCGTCCGCTCCACCGGCTCCATCAGCCGGCGGATGATCGGCATTGCCGCGCTGTGGATCAGCGTGCTGCTGCTGGGCGGCGGCGTGGCGCTGGACCGGGTGCTGAGCGACGCGATCACACGCAATTTCGACGACGGCATGAACTATGTCCTGACCGCGATGATCGCAGCGTCGGAAATCGGCCCGGATGGCGAAGTCCTGTTCAACCGCGAACTCGCCGACCAGCGCTTCCTGGAACCCAATAGCGGCCTCTATTACCAGATCAGCGCCAAGGGGCATGAGGATTGGCGCTCTCGCTCGCTGTGGGACCGCGCGCTCAAGGTGCCGGCGGAACATCATGACCGCCACCTCCACACCTATGACAGCAAGCAATTCCCCGGCGAGGATCTGCGCGTGATGGAGCGCACCGTCGTTCTCCCCGGCTCCGACACGCGCTGGCTGTTCATGGTCGGCCAGGCGCGCGAAGGGCTCGACGCGCAGATCAAGACGTTGCGCTCCACCCTGTTCAACAGCTTCGCGTTGCTGGCGCTCGGCCTGTTCATGCTGGCGACGCTCCAGACCATTTATGGCTTGCGCCCGCTGCGCAAGGTGCGGCTGGAGATCATCCGTATGCGCGACGGCCACAAAAGCCGCGTCACCGAACCCATGCCCGCCGAAGTGTTGCCCATGGTCGAGGAATTGAACGCCCTGCTGGCCCACAATGAGCGGCAAGCGGAGGAAGCGCGCACCCATGCCGGCAATCTCGCCCATGCGCTCAAGACGCCGCTGACCGTCATCATGAACGCGGCCACGGCCAAAGCGCCGGACCTGGGCGACGCGGTGATCCGCGAAGCGACAACGATGCGGCGGCAGGTCGATCATCATCTCGCCCGCGCCCGCGCCGTCGGCCGGCGCGGCGCGGCGCAGAGCCGGGCGGACGTGTGGCCCAGCCTGACGGCCGTGGAACGCGCCGTCCAGCGTCTCTATCCCGACGCCCGTGTCGACATGGACGGCGACAAGGACGCTGCGGTCCGCGTCGAACGCCAGGATCTTGACGAAATGCTCGGCAACCTCATCGAAAACGCGGCTAAATATGGCGGCGGCAGCGTCTTCGCCACCGTCGTCGCGCGTGCGGGCGGCATGGTGGAAATATTGGTCGAGGATGACGGCATGGGCATCCCCGAAACCGAACGGGTCCGCATCTTCGACCGCGGCGTGCGCCTTGATTCCGGCAAGCCCGGCACAGGCCTCGGCCTCGCCATCGTCCGCGACGTCGCGGAAATCTATGGCGGCGCCGTCGCGCTGGAGGAAAGCGAGGATCTGGGCGGATTGCTGGTGCGGCTGCGCCTGCCCGCGGCGTGACGCGCCGTCATCCGGCAACGGTCGGTTGGGGGCCAGTAACCGCCGCCGCTATGCGTTCCCGATCGCCCTGACCGCGCCCTTATGCGCTTTGGCGCTATGGACATAATGATCCACGCCCTCGCGCATGTCGATCAGCGCGGCATCGGACAGGTCACGCATATATTTGGCGGGACGGCCGGCCCAAAGCTGACGGTGCAGCACCGTCTTGCCAGGCGACAGCAAGGCGCCCGCCGCCAGCATCGCGTCGCTTTCGACTGTGCAGCCGCTCATCACGACAGCCCCCAGGCCGACAAAGGCGCGATCCTGCAACACGCAGCCGTGGATCATCGCCATATGGCCGATCAGCACATCGTCACCGATGATCGCGGGCCAACCGTCGGCAGGACGGCCATCGGCGCGGTCGCCGGGGTTGTCGCAATGGATCACGGTGCCGTCCTGGACGTTGCTCCGCGCGCCGATCCGCACCCGGTTCACGTCGCCGCGGATGACGCAATTATACCAGATGCTGGCGTCCTCGCCGATCTCGACATCGCCGATGATGCGGCATCCCGGCGCGACGAATGCGCTGGGGTGGATGACCGGCGCCTTGCCGTTGAAGGGGATGATGCTGACATCTGGATACTCGGTAGCGGCCATTATGGCTCTCCTCTCATGGTCTGATCTTCAATACCGGCAGGATACTGGCATGATCGTCGGTCCAGGCGGAAAAACCGGGCGTTGGATTAAGCCATCGCCATGTTTCGCCATCCGACACACGCGCCAGCCGGTCCAGTTGCGACGGATCGCGCGACAGGGCGACCCAAATCGATGCGGCGTAGCGACGCGCGGCGTCGCGCTTGGCGGGCTTGTAATGGCGCAGACGCGCGTGCCAGCCGCCAGCCATCGCATCGCCCGCCACAACCGGCCGCAGGTCGAGATAGCGGTTGGAAATGTGGATCAGCAGCAGCCCGCCCGGCGCGAGGCGGCGGCCATAGATCGCCATCGCTTCGCGCGTCAGCAGATGCATCGGAATCGAATCGGACGAGAAGGCGTCGATCACCACTATGTCCGCACCGCCCGCCGGCTGACGCACCAGCGTCATGCGCGCGTCGCCGATAACGATGTCGGCGCGCGGCTGGCACCGCGCCAGGAAGCTGAAATCGGCTGGATCGCGCGCGATCGCGACAATGGCCGGATCAATTTCGTAGAAACGCCAAGTTTGGCCGGGGCGCGCATAGCAGGCAAGCGTCCCCGCCCCCAGTCCGACAACGTCGATCCGGGCTTTGCCCCCGAACAGGTCCGGCGCATGGCCCAGCGCCAGCCCGACACCGGACTTGGGCGCATAATAGCTGGTCGGGTCGCGTTCACGGCCTGGCTCCAGATTCTGGACGCCGTGCAATGTCGTGCCGTGGAACAGGATACGTTCGGTCGCGCTCTTGTTAGCGACGCCATAGACGCCGAAATAGCTGCGCGTCAGCATCCCGCTGGCCGACTGGGACAGTTTTTCCCAGCCGCTCAGGCACAGCATCAGATAGACCAGCATCGCCGCGGTCATGAACCGCTGGCCCAACGTCAGGATCGCCATCGCGATGATCGCGCAGAAGCTGAGCGATTTGACCAGCGGCGGCGTGGCGTCGCCCAAGGCCAGCCCGCCGCCCACCATCGACAGCGCCAGGCCAAGCAATAGCATGAGCGGCGCGAGCCAGACGCGGCGACGCGCATCTTCCCACAGCAGCCGAGGCAGGCGCAGCGTCGCTTCGCGCGCCGGCAGCAACAGCGCCGCGGCGATCAGCAGGATCGGATATTCATAGGTCCAGTCGAAGATCAGCGGGGCCAGCAGCGCGCAGAACAACCCGCCGACCATGCCCCCGACTGACATCAGCAGGTAGAAGCGGGTGAGATGGGCCGGTTCGGGCCGCAGGTCGTAGAGGCGCGCATGGAGCGCGATGGCGACGACGAACAGGACCGCCAGAATGCCCAGCGCGATGAAAACCGGGAAATGGATGCCGCCGGTAAAGGCGATGCACGCGCCGATGGGCAGTATAAGCGGCGCGATCAGGATGCTGAAGTCGGCTGCGCCGCGCCGCGCCGCAAAGGCGACCGTGAAGCTGAGCAGATAAAGGCCGAGCGGCAGCACCCAGAGCAGCGGCATCGCGACGATGTCGGTGGTGAGGTAGAGGCTGGTCGACATCATCAGGCCAGACGGCACGGCCGCCAGCGCCATCCAGTGCAGCATCCTGCGCCCGTCGGGCCGCGGCGCATCGCTCGCCTGCGCCGTGACTTCGCCCGCGCCGCCAGGCGGCAGGCGGCGGGCGCTGGCATAGACCAGGAAGAACAGCGCGCCGTAGCAGAGCGACCAGAGGAGGCTTTGCGCCTTCAAAGTCAGCAACGGCTCGACCAGCAGCGGATAGGCGATCAGCCCCGCGAAACTGCCGAGGTTGGACGCGGCATAGAGCGGATAGGGATCGCGCGCCTCCGACAGCGCAAACCAGCGTTGCAGCAGCGGGGCTTGCGCGGCGACGACGAAGAACAGCGGACCGATCGATGCGCCCAGCAGCCACAGCACCCAAAGAGCCGGCTCCATATCCTGCGGCGGTTGCCAGCCCATCAAGCCGATCGGCAGGAAGATGGCGGCGATCAGGAAAAGGCTCAAATGGATCAGCGCCTGCCGCCGCGCCGGAAAACGCCCCAGCATATGGGCATAGGCATAGCCGCCCAGCAGCAGCGCCTGATAAACCAACATGGCCGAATTCCACACCGACGGCGCGCCGCCCAGGCGCGGCAACGCCATGCGGGCGATCATCGGCTGGACCAGGAAGAGCAGAAACGAGCCCGCGCAGATCGTGACGACGAAGCGCGGGCGGGTTCCGATCCGCATCAGGCCCCCAGCAGCCTGGCCGCGTGGAGCGCGTGATAGGTCAGCACGCCGCTGCATCCTGCCCGCTTGAACGCCAGCAATGTCTCTAAAATCAGCGCGTCGCGGTCTCCCGCTCCCGCAGCGGCGGCATGTTCGATCATCGCATATTCGCCCGACACCTGATAGGCGAAGACCGGCACGGCGAAGCGATCGCGCACCCGCGCGACGATATCCAGATAGGGCAGGCCTGGCTTCACCATCACGCTGTCCGCCCCCTCCGCCAGGTCGAGCGCAACTTCGCGCAACGCTTCCTCGCCATTGGCCGGGTCCATCTGGTAATTTTTCTTGTCGCCCTTCAGCAACCCGCGCGATCCCACCGCGTCGCGGAACGGACCGTAAAAGGCGCTCGCATATTTGGCGGCATAGGCCATGATCTGGACATTGGGGTGGCCGTCCTGTTCCAGCGCCGCGCGGATCGCGCCGACGCGGCCGTCCATCATGTCGCTGGGCGCGATGATGTCCGCGCCCGCCGCCGCCTGGTTGAGCGACTGGCCGATCAGCACGTCGATCGTCGCGTCGTTCAGGACATAGCCCGTGTCGTCCAGCAACCCGTCCTGCCCATGGGCGGTATAGGGGTCTAGCGCCACATCGGTCAGCACGCCGATATCAGGCACCGCGTCCTTGATCGCGCGGATCGCCCGGCACATCAGATTGTCGGGATTGAGCGCTTCGGCCCCGTCGTCGCTGCGTCGCTGCGCTTGCGTGTTGGGGAACAGGGCGAGGCAGGGGATGCCCGCGGCGCGCGCTTCCTTCGCCCGTTCCACCATCCGATCCACCGACCAGCGCGACACGCCGGGCAGCGCAGCGATTGGCTCTTCCACCCCGGCCCCTTCGGTGACGAACAGCGGCCAGAGGAAATCGCTGGGCGACAGGCGGTTTTCAGCGTGCATCGCCCGGCTCCAGGCCGAGGCGCGGGTGCGGCGCAGGCGCAGCGCCGGATAGGGTGCGTAGGTCATGGCGCGGGTGTAGGCGGCGTGAGCCAAGGGATCAAGCGGGGCACATTGCCCATAGCGTGCGCGACGACGCCGAGATATTCGCCTCGGTGGAGGAAGCGGAAGCCTGGCTGTTCGACGTCGGGCAGCAGCGCCGCGTCGCCTGAACCGATCGAAACTGGCGCGCCGCACAGCCATCGCCTATGAGCGATGGATGCGCGCCATCCATCACATCGCCCTCATCTGTTCCGACTATGACCGTTCGCGCGCCTTCTATCGCGACATATTGGGCCTGCCCGTCATCCGCGAAGTGTGGCGCGCCGAGCGGCGATCGTGGAAATGCGATCTCGACGCGGGCAATGCGCAGATCGAGCTTTTCTCCTTCCCCGCGCCCCCAGCCCGGCCCAGCCGCCCGGAAGCCTGCGGGCTGCGCCACCTGGCTTTCACGGTCGCGGACATCGACGCGGAGGTGGCGCGGCTCGACGCGGCAGGGGTCCGATGCGAACCGATCCGCATCGACGAATATACCGGCCAGCGCTTCACCTTCTTCGCCGACCCCGACGGTCTGCCGCTCGAACTTTATGAGCAGGTAAAAAGCTGACGTGCTCCCGCCTTCGAGGGAGCAGGTGGCTTATTTCGCGAACCGCTTGAAGAAACTGTCGTCATTCCACGCCGGACGCGCATCGGCATTGGCGACGCGCAGCGTGACCGCGGTCACATAGGCGTTCAGCTTCGCGCTTTCGGCAGGCATGACTGGCTGGTTCAGATCGTCGAACGGCGAATGATAGAGGTTCGCCCGCCATGCCTTTTCGGCGTTTGCCTCCGGCGTGCCGGCCTTGAACCCATATTTGAAGAAGAGCGCCGGAATGCCTTCGCGGATGAAGGCATATTGGTCGGACCGGATGAAGACGTTGCGATCGGGGAAGGGATCGGGCGTGATCGGCAGGTTCATCTGCGCGCTCACCGCCGCCGCATCCTGGCCGAGCGAGCTTTGGTCATAGCCGATCGGCGTCACGCTGGTCAGCGGGAAGATCGGCAGCGCCATGTCGAAATTCAGGTCGGCGACGATGCTGGACTGCGGCACGGTCGGCCGCCGCGCGAAATAGCGCGCGCCCAGCAGCCCTTTCTCCTCCGCAGTGACGATCGCGAACAGGATCGACCGCTTGGGCTTCACCTTGCTGGCCTTGAGCGCCTTCGCGATCTCCAGCAGGCTGGCGACGCCCGATGCATTGTCGAACGCGCCATTATAGATGGCATCGCCCTTGATCGGCTTGCCGACACCATAGCCATCCAGATGCGCCGACAGCACGACATGTTCCGGCCGCAATTTCGGGTCGCTGCCCGGCAGCACGGCGATCAGGTTGGGCGACGACAGGTCGCGGCGCTTGGCCGCCACCTGCGCCTTGAAACGCAGCGCGAGCGGGAAGCTGGCGACCGCGGCGGAGGCGTCGGCCGCGGCGGCGATCGCAGCGAAATCCTTGTCCGTCCCGGCGAAGAATTGCGCCGACTTGGCTGGATCGACCTGCGCGCCAAGGAAAGGCGTCTGCGTTTCGCGCAGGGTCGCGTCGGCATAATAGAGCGCGGGCGCGCCCGCCAGCGCCACCCGGCGGACCCACGGAATCTCCACCTGTTTGGGCGTGACCAGCGTGATGAGGCCCAGCGCGCCCTGCTCGGCCAGCCAATGCGCGCGTTCGGAACGGGCATGGGACTTGAGCGCGCCGGAAATGGTGGACGGGCCGCCCGACAGCACGACGACGATCTTGCCCTTGAGGTCCAGCCCGGCGAAATCGTCATGCCCCGCTTCGGGCAGGTGCAGGCCATAGCCGGCGAACACCATCGGCGCGTCGATGCTTTCGGGCACCGGGCCGCCGCTCCCGGAAAAGATCAGGTCGCCCGGCACCGCCAGCGCCGTTTCGCCCTGCGGCCCGACCAGCGACGCGCGGCTCTGGTCCGCCAGGATCACCTGCTCGATAAAGGCGACCGGCTGCTTGTAGCCGTCGATCCCCGCGGGTTTCAGGCCCAATGCCTTGAACTGGGCGATCACATAGTCGGCCGCGCGATCATAGCCCGGCGTGCCGGTGCCGCGCCCTTCCATGCCGTCATTGGCCAGCGCCTGGACATGCGCCCACCAGCGCGCGCCGGCGTCCCCCTCCGGCGCCGCGCTGACGGGGGTTGCGGCGATCATCGCGAGCAGGGGAAGAGCGAGAAGGGAAAGGCGCATGGACGGGACACTCCGTAATTTCAGTCATCTATCATGCCTGAACCCGTTCGACGAACAAGGGGCTTGGAACCGCCACGGACAACGTGTATTGCTCAAGCAACACACGATGAGGAGATTGTGATGCCCCGCCCCTTGCCCCTGTTGACGCTGGCCCTGACCGGCATGGCCTTGACCGCCATTGCGCTGTCCACCACCGCCTGTTCGCGCACCGACGAATCGCCCGCTGCCGACGAAGTGGCCCGCAGCACGCAAGATTGGGCGACGCTCAGGGATTTCACGGAAATCGACGCGACCGGCCCGGACAATGTCGCCGTCACCATCGGCAGCGGCTTTGCGGTGAAGGCGGACGGCGATGCCAGGGCGGTCGCCGACCTCGATATCCGGGTCAAGGATGGCAAGCTGGTGATCGGCCGGAAGTCCAAGGGCGACTGGAGCTGGGGCCGCAAGGATGGGGACAAGGGGGCCACGGTTCATGTGACGATGCCCGCCATCGCCGCCGCCGCGTTAACAGGCGCAGGCGATTTCGACCTGGACAAGGCGCAGGGCGACCGGCTGGACCTGTCCCTGACCGGCGCGGGCGATTTCCGCATCGGCACGGTGGCGGTCAAGACGCTGAGCGCCGACATCACCGGCGCGGGATCGGTGAAGATTGCGGGCGCCGCCGACACGGCGAAAATGTCGATCACCGGCGCGGGTGACATCAACGCCGAAGCGCTGAAGGTCGGCACGGCGGACCTGTCGATCCTGGGCGCGGGCGACATCGACATTGCCTCCGACGGCAAGGTTGCTATCAGCATCATGGGTCCGGGCGACGTGAAGGTGAAGGGCAAGGCGCAATGTACGACAAGCGGCGTAGGACCGGGCGAAGCGCGTTGCGCACCCTGACGGCGACCGCGCTGTTCCTCGCCGCGCCCGCTAGTGCCGCGACACGCGGCTACACCATCACCAGCTTTGACGCGATCCGCGTGGATGCGCCCGTCACCGTCATCCTGACCACCGGCGCAGGCGCATCGGCGCGGGCGGAGGGCGACCAGAGCGCGCTCGACCGGCTGAAGGTCGACGTGTCGGGCCGGCTGCTCACCATTGGCATGGACCGGGCGCGGCCGGGCGAAAAGAGCGGCGGCGCGGCCACGCTGCGCCTGTCCACCGGCATGGTCGAACGGATCGTGTTGACCGGCGGCGGCTCGATATCGATCGATCGCATGAAAGGATTGCTGGGGCAGATCGTGCTCGGCGGCAATGGCGATATCAATGTCGCGAAAGTCGAATTGGACCGGGTCGACCTAACGCTGTCGGGCGGCGGCCGGGTGACGATGACCGGGCGCACCGGCGTCGCCAATATCCGCGTCAACGGTCCCGGCGCGCTGGCGGCCGAGCCGCTGATCGCGCGCCAGGCCAGCGTCAGCAATGAAGGACCGGGCAGCAGCACCCTGACAGCCGACGTTACCGCGAAGGTGACGACGTCAGGATCGGGCGACGTCACCATCACAGGCAAGGCCGCCTGCACCGTCGATAATCGCGGCACCGGCCGCGTGCGATGTGGCGGCGAGAACTTCTAGCAGGGGTTAGCCGTCGACAAGCGCGGCATTGGATGCGCGCCCGACCTTTGGTCGATGACCAAAAAAGCCGGAGGATCGCTCCCCCGGCCGTCCATGTCTGTCATTCGCGGTCGATCAGAACCGATAATTTGCGCTGATCGTGACATTGCGCGGCGGACCGTAGCGATATTGATCGTAGAAACCGATCTGCGCGAAATAGGTCTTGTCGGTCAGATTCTCCAGATTCGCCTGGACCGAAAGCTGTTCGTTCACGGCCAGTCGCGCCATCAGGCTGACCAGGGCATAGCCATCCTGCTGGAAGTTGAACGGAGCGCCGGTGACCGTATTGAGGCCCGCCGAATAGGCCTTGCTGCGATAATTCACGCCGCCGCCGAAAGTGAAGCCCGACAGGATGTCCGGGAAGGTGTAAGTGGTGAACAGCTTGAGCAATTTGCGCGGCTGATTGACCGATACGGCATCGCCATCGGAATCCTTCGCCTTGAACTGACTATAGCCGAAATTGAGGTTCCAGTTCTCCAGCGGGCTGCCATTGAGTTCGAATTCGAAACCCTCGCTCCGCGTGCCGTCGATCGCGATCGAGGGTTGCTGCGGCAGGCCGCCGGGCGGCGTGATCGGCGGCGCGGTCAGATCGACCTGGGCCAGATTGTCCTGCTCGATACGGAACAGGGCGATCGAGGTTTGCAGCTTCTCGTCGAAAAAGGCGCTTTTCAAGCCGATTTCATAGGCGTTGCCCTCCAGCGGATCGAGTTGCCGCAGATTGGCGTCGAGCGCGCTCTGCGGCTGGAATATCCTCGTATAGCTGGCATAGAGGCGATGGCTGGGGGTGACGTCGAAGAGCGCGCCGACATAGGGAATGAACACATTCTTGTCGCCATAATCGCTGGTGACGCCATAACTCAGCCCTTTCTGCCTCCACGTCGCCAGGCGGCCGCCGCCGATCAGCTTGAACTGGTCGGCCAGGTTCAGGCGGACCGCGCCATAGACGCCGCTCTGCGTGATCTTTTCCTCGACCGCGCGAAACGCCGTGGTCGAAAAACCCGGATTCTCATAGGCCGACCCCGTTTCCGCGACGAAATTCGGCCCGGCGGGGAATGCCAGCGCGCTGAAGCTGTCGGTAAAGCGTTTCTGGATGCTCTTCATCCCGCCCAGTACGACTTCATGGTCGCGGCCGAACAGGTTGACGCTGCCCTTGACCTGAACATCATAGGCATTCTGGATGCTTTCGCCATGATCCTTGTAGGGGAAGGCGTATTGGATGGTACCGGTCGCCTTATCGACGGCCCCCGACAAATAGAGGAGTTGCGCCTTTTCGGCATTTTTCAGGCGATTATAATTGGCGGTGACCGTCCAGTGTTCGCCGATCTCCTGGCGGATCGTCGCGAAGATATTCTGGTTGATCGTGTTCCAATAGGTCCAGTCCCCGGTCGTGCTCTTCGAACGTGACCAGTCGGTGAGCGTGCCATCGGCGTAGAAGGTCGGCAGGTTGCCCCAGGACGGCGAATCGCGATTGGTGTCCTGATGGCTGATCCCGGCGCGGACCAGCGTATTGTCGGTCAGATCAGCGTCGACGACGCCATAGAGAATGATCCGCTTGTCGCTGAATCGGTCGATATAGCTGTCGCCCTGCTCGTAGCGGCCGACCACGCGCGCGCGGATCCGGCCGTCGGCTGTGATTGGCGTGCTGACATCGCCCGATACGCGCCAGCGGTCCCAACTGCCATAGCTGGCGTTGACATAGCCGGTCAGGTCGGTGGCGTCGGCGTGTTTGCGCACGAAGTTGATCGACGCCGACGGGTCGCCCGCGCCGGTCAGCAGGCCGGTTGCGCCGCGCACGATCTCCACCCGTTCATAGACGGAGACGTCCGTGCTGGTTTCGCCCGCGCCGCCCGCCAGGGTCCAGGCCAGCGGAATGCCGTCATATTGGAAATTGCGAATTTCAAAACCGCGCGCATAAAACTGGTTGCGCAGATCGTCGAGATTGTTGACCGATATGCCGACGCCATTGCGCAACACATCGGCGGCGGTGACCAGATTTTGGTCGATAATGCGTTGAGCGGTCAGGATGGTTACAGACTGCGGCGTTTCCCGAACAGTCAGGCCAAGCCCTGTGGCGGTGTCGATCTTGTCGGGCAGCGTGTATGCGCCGGTGACGATGATCTGCTCCTCCGGCGGCGCAGCGTCGGCCGCCACTTGCGCCTGCGCCGTGGCCGGCATGACGGCGACGCCGGCCAGCGACGCGGTCAGGAAGAGAGAATATCTGCGAATCATCTAAAGCCCCCGATCTTGCGGTGCCGGCCCTCAGCGATGGATAGACTCCAAAGCCGCGACGGCATCCGTGACGGGTTGCAATAATGTTATTAATAATGTTTCGCAATATTATCTGGAGCCAGATTGAGCAATCTGCGCGTCTTTTTTGCGACAGCGTCGCATTTGCCTCACAAAAGATCAGCCATGGCCGCGTCGTCGCCGGGTTTCCCAGCCTTTCTTTGCGGCAGCGGAACGATCCGTGGCAGGTCGTCCGGCCGATGCGGCTCCACCCTTGCGGCCGCCCTTGCGCGACGCGACATGAGTATCGGGCTTGCCCCGGCCGGAGCCGGACTTGTTGCCGCCGCCCGATTCCTTGTTCACTGTGGCCCAGGCCCGGCGCTCGGCCTCGTCCTTGGACACGCCGCGATCCTCATAACCTTCCTCGATATGTTGCGCCTTGCGCTTTTGCTTGTCGGTATAGCTGCTCTTGTCCCCTTGAGGCATGACCCATCTCCTTGGTCGTCCCCGCACCCTTCCAACACGCCATCGCTATGCAGGTTCACATCGATGCGATACCGTCACGAACAAGCGGAACGGCGACCGCCGATGCGCGTTCGATCGATATGGAAAACCACACGCTCATCGAACGTCTGGCGCGTCACCTCGCCGCAGCGGCTCCCGGCGAATGGCAGGCCCGGATAGAGGACGCCGCCAGCATCCTCGCGATCCTCAAGGAGCCGGATGCCGCGATGCGCGAAGCGGGCGATGTGGGCATGTGGGGCGCGATGATCGATGCCGCGCTACGCGAGCGCTGGGCGATTGCGCAACCTGCCGCCGAACCGAACGAATTCGGCGGATCGGACGAAGAGGGCGAAATCAGGCTGACTTCCGATGCGGTGGGACATGATCGCGCGGATTGGGTTCATCTGCATCATGGGCAGGAGAAAGATATATGAAAGGGCTGTTGAAACTGGCCATCGTCACGGGTCTTGGCGCCTTTGCAATCAAGGGATGGCGCGACTGGATGGGTGATGGCGCCGCGCCCGACGATCGCGGCCCGGTAGGTTCATCGGGCGTGGTGCGCGATGCGGGGCCGCAACAGGGCGTATCGTCCAGGGAATGGGACAAGGTGGACGAACAATCCGACGGATCCTTCCCGGCCAGCGACCCGCCCGGCAATTACTGAGGCCCCCTCCTATAGCATGAACGCAGTCCATTGCTCCCCCGACGCGCGCCCCTTATGAGGCGGCATAAGGGCGACATCGCCGCCTGCAACAGGGGATATATTATCTATGCCTTCGGGTCTGATCGCGCTGCTCGATGACGTGGCGGGCATCGCCAAATTGACGGCGACGTCGCTGGACGACGTGGCGGCGGCGGCCGGTCGCGCCGGAACGAAGGCTGCGGGGGTGGTGATCGACGATGCCGCCGTCACCCCCAAATATGTAATGGGCCTGACTCCCGACCGCGAATTGCCGATCATTTGGAAGATCGCCAAGGGATCGCTGCGCAACAAATTGCTCTTCCTGCTACCTGCCGCACTGTTGATCAGCGCCGTCGCGCCCTGGCTGCTGCCCCCGCTGCTGATGCTGGGCGGCGCGTTCCTGTGTTTCGAGGCCGTGGAAAAGCTGCTGGAGGCTGTCCAGGGCGGCCATGATGTTGCGCAGGAAGTGGTGGAGACGCACAGTTCCGCCGAATTGGAAAACCAGAAGGTATCGAGCGCGATCCGCACCGACTTCATCCTGTCCGGCGAAATCATGGCGATTTCGCTGGGCACCGTCGCGACCGAGCCGGTATGGGAACAGGCGCTGATCCTGGTGGTCGTCGCCATCCTCATCACCGCAGGCGTCTATGGCGTCGTCGGCCTTATCGTGAAGATGGACGATATCGGGCTGCATCTCGCCACCAAAAAGGGCGCGGGCACGCAGGCGCTGGGCCGCGCACTGGTGAAAGCGATGCCAGTGCTGATGGCGATCCTGTCTGTGGTCGGCACCGCGGCGATGCTGTGGGTCGGCGGCGGATTGATCGTCCATGGCCTGCATGAATTTCACCTCGACCTCATCCCCGGCGCGATCCATCATGTCGCGGAGGGCGCGGCCCATGCCATGCCCGCGATCGGCGGCTTCCTCGACTGGCTGGTCAACGCCATCGGCGGCGCGATCGTCGGGCTGGTGATCGGCGGGATCATTGTTGGCGCGCTGCATCTGTTGCCGTCAAAGAAGCATTGAGCCCACCGCAAACGTGACCCACCCCTCCCCCTGGCGTATCGAGGCCGGCGCATTGATTGCGCTCGCGCTGCCGATGATCGCTGGCAATATCGCCTGGTCGGCGATTGCGGCCACCGATCTGCTGTTGCTCGGCCGGATCGGAGCGGAAGCGGTCGCCGCGGGGGCGCTGGCCATCAACCTGTTTCATGCGCTGCTGCTGTTCGGCATGGGGCTGGTCACCGCCGCATCGCCCCTGATCGCGAGCGAACGGGGCCGCCGCCGCCATAGCGTGCGCGACGTGCGCCGCACGGTCCATCAGACCCTGCGTGCCGCGCTCTTCTTCGTCGCTCCCGCCTGGCTGCTGCTGTGGCAATGCGAAACGATATTGCTGGCGATGGGGCAGGACGCCGATCTGGCGCGTGAGGCCGGGCATTTGATGCATGGCCTGCAATGGGCGCTGCTGCCCTTTTTGGGCTTCACCACATTGCGCAATTTCATCGCTGCGCTCGAACGGCCGATTTGGGGCCTGATCGTCATGCTGGGGGCCATTCCCTTCAACGTCTTGATGGGCTGGGCGCTGATTTTCGGCCATTTGGGCTTTCCGTCGCTCGGCCTGTTCGGTGCGGGCCTGGCCAGCACCCTGTCTTCCTGCTTCCTCTTCTTCGGCCTGCTTGCCGTCATCCTGATCGACCGGCGATTCCGCCGCTATCGGCTGATGGGCCGTTTCTGGACCCGCGATCGCGAACGGCAGCGGCAGGTCTGGGCGCTGGGCCTGCCTATCGCGATCACCCTGGGATTCGAAACCAGCGTGTTCAACGCCTCGGCTTTCCTGATGGGCCTGATCGACCGCGATTCGCTCGCGGCCCACGCCGTCGCGATCCAGATTGCCGCGCTGGTCTTCATGGTGCCGATGGGCATCGGCCAGGCGGCGACGATCCGGGTCGGCATCGCCTATGGTCGGCAGGACCGCGCCGGCATCGGCCGGGCGGGCTGGCTGGCGCTGATGATCGGCACCGGCTTTGCCGTCTGCGCCGCCGCGCTGCTGATCTTCATGCCGCGCACGCTGGTTTCGGCTTTCCTCGACCTGTCCAACCCCGCCAATGCGCGCACCGTGACATTGGCCATCAGTTTCCTGGCCGTGGCCGCCCTGTTCCAGCTGGTCGATGCGGCGCAGGCGGTGGGCGCAGGGGTGCTGCGCGGGGTGCAGGATACGACTGTGCCGATGATCTTCGCGCTGATCGGCTATTGGGTGGTAGGCATCGGGGTCGGCATTCTGCTCGCCTTCCCGTTCGGCATGAAGGGGCTGGGCATCTGGCTGGGCCTCGCCAGCGGCCTGGGCGTGGTGGCCGTACTGCTCATCAGCCGCTGGACGCTGCGCGAACGGCTAAGATTGGCGCCGGCCTGACACGATCCATCGTATTGATTGCACGGAAAGGATATGGTGCGGCGCACAAAGCAATTGAAAGAATCGGCAAAATCGGTCAGGGAAGCGACATCATGCAAGCTCCGACCGAGATTTTTGAAGCCATCGCGCTCCAGAAGTGCCTGAAGGTGACCTATAATAAAATGGTCGTCACCCTCGCCCCGCACATCCTTTACACCCGTCATGACGAATTGTTCATCGACGCGGTGACGACAGACCGCGACGGCCGCCCGCCGCGCGAGTTGAAGCTCGGCACATTCAAGCTGGTCGGTCTGTCCGATCTACAGGTGCTCGATGAGCCGTTCGAGGCGATGTATGGCCTTTATAATGACGGCGACGACAAATATAAGGGTGTGACCCTGTTCGCCGTCGCGCCCGAAAGCGCCGCCGCCTGATCCTCGCATCCGGCCGCTGCGACTGTCGGTTTTAGCGTTCGAACAGCCGGTCCGGCCATGGCTCGCGCGCCTGCCAGCCGCGGCGCTCCAATTCTGGTATCGAGCATTGTTCGGCCGGATAGCCGATGCAAAGCAGGGCGATCAGCGACCAGTGGACGGGGACGTCCAGCATGGCGGCGACAGCCTGCGGTTCCAATATCGACACCCAACCCACGCCGATCCCGCGCACCCGCGCCGCCAACCACAGATTGTGGATCGCCAGCACCGTCGAATAGCGCAACATTTCGGGCATGGTGGCGGTGCCAAGGCCATGGCCGGCCGACGGCGCTTCATCGCAGAACACCGCCATCAGTTCGGGCGCTTCGCGTACCCCGTGCAGCTTCAGGGATTGATACCGGTCGCGCTGCGCCGGATCGGCATAGCGGGCGGAAGCGCTGGCGCTGGCGTCGTCGATATGATCGGCCAACGTGGCGCGAATCGCGGCCGAACGCAGGCGCATGAACCGCCAGGGCTGCGCATTGCCGACCGACGGCGCCAGGCAGGCGCAGCGCAGCAGGTCGCGCATGTCGGTTTCCCGCACCGCTCGCCGCTCGAAATGGCGTACGTCGCGGCGCCAATGCAGCAGCGTCTCCAGTTCCGTGGCGAATGCCGAGCCGAAGATCGGTGCCACAAAGCCGTCGTCCGCCGTCATTTCTTCAGTCGATATCCGGTACGGAACATCCATCCGATGACGCTGATGCAGACCACCAGCATCCCCGCGACGAACAACAGGCTCAGCCCGATCGCGACGTCGCCCTTGCCGAAGAAGGTCCAGCGGAAGCCGGAGATTAGATAGACGATCGGGTTGAACAGGGTGATCGTGCGCCACGGTTCGGCCAGCATATGGACCGAATAGAAGGCGCCGCCCAGGAAGGTCATCGGCATGACGAGCAGTAGCGGGATCACCTGCAACTGTTCGAAACTCTGCGCCCAGACCCCCAGGATGAAACCGAACAGGCAGAAGCTGACCGCGATCAGCAGCATGAAGCCGACCATGGCGAAAGGATGCGCGACCGGCACGTCCACGAACATATGTGCGGTCAGGAAGATGATGCTCCCCACGATCAGCGACTTGGTCGCCGCCGCGCCGACATAGGCGATGACCGTCTCCGTCGCGGACACCGGCGCGGACAGAAGTTCGTAGATGGTGCCAGTAAATTTTGGCATATAGATGCCGAAACTGGCATTGAAGATGCTTTCGGTGAACATCGCCATCATGATGAGGCCGGGCACGATGAAGGCGGCATAGGGGATGCCGTCCACCTCCGTCATGCGCGACCCGATCGCCCCGCCGAACACGACGAAATAGAGCGAGGTGGTGATGACCGGGACCAGCAGACCGGTCAGCAGCGTGCGACGGAAACGGTGCAGCTCGAACGCATAAATGGACGCGAT
The DNA here is from genome assembly GCF_001046645.1 of Sphingobium cupriresistens LL01. NCBI lineage: Bacteria > Pseudomonadati > Pseudomonadota > Alphaproteobacteria > Sphingomonadales > Sphingobiaceae > Sphingobium > Sphingobium cupriresistens. The sequence goes on along the minus strand of NZ_KQ130434.1, from coordinate 910,914 downwards.
GGCGCGCAGATTCTGGAGGCTCATGCGGCCTTCTCCTGATGGACGAGGCTGACGAATATGTCTTCCAGGCTGCTCTGCCTTGTATTCAGATCCTTGTACCCGATGCCCAGGTCGCCCAGCTTGCGCAGCAGCGACGACACCCCGGTCCGCTCCGCCTGGGTGTCGAAGATATAGTCCAGTTCATGGCCTTCCCCGCCCAGCGTGACGCCCCATTCGGCAAGGTCCGCGGGCACCACGTCGATCGGTTCGGCCAGCACGACCGTCAGCGTCTTCTTGCCCAGCTTCTTCATCAGCGCGGTCTTGTCCTCGACCAGCATCAGTTCGCCCTTGTTGATGACGCCCACCCGGTCGGCCATTTCCTCGGCCTCCTCGATATAATGCGTCGTCAGGATGATGGTGACGCCGGTCTGGCGCAGTTCGCCGATCAGCTTCCACATGTCCCGGCGCAATTCGACATCGACGCCTGCGGTCGGCTCGTCCAGGAACAGCACCCGCGGTTCATGAGACAGCGCCTTGGCGATCATCACGCGCCGCTTCATGCCGCCGGACAGTTCCAATATCTTGCTGTGGCGCTTGTCCCAGAGCGACAGGTCGCGCAGCACCTTCTCGACATAGGCGTCGTTGCGGGGCTTGCCGAACAGGCCGCGGCTGAAATTGACCGTGTCGATCACCCGTTCGAACTGGTCGGTGGATAATTCCTGCGGCACAAGCCCGATCGCGGTGCGCGCGCCGCGATAGTCGCGCACAATGTCGTGGCCCGCCACGGTCACGCTGCCGCCGGTGGCGCGCGCGATGCCGCAGACGATCGATATCATCGTCGTCTTGCCCGCGCCATTTGGCCCCAGTAGCGCGAAAATCTCGCCTTCCTCGATGGTCAAATCGACGCCCTTCAGCGCCTCGAAACCCGACGCATAGCGTTTCGTCAGGCCCTTGATCTCAATGATGGATGCCATGGATGGCTCTGCCCCTTTTGCGTTGCGGCAAAGATAGGGGGTGAATGGCTTAGTGCAACCTATTCGCCGCGCTTCGAAAAGCGGAAGACGGTCGCGGGCGGGAAATTGCGCACTGTCTGGCCTGCGCGCACCACGTCCAGCCCCAGCGCGTCGATCACGTCGCGGCTCACCGGCGGGCGCATTGAATAGGTGAACTGAACGAAGCTGCCGCCGGGCCGCAGCATCCGGAAGGATTCCGTCAGGATATCATGGTGCATGTAACGGTCCATCGCCAGCAGAGGCAGACCGCTGACCACGGTCTGATAATCGCCCGCCTGGCCCGCCGTCGCGGTCGATACGATCTGCGCGGGCGTCTCCAGGATCGACACATGGGGAAAATGCCGGCGCAGCCCGCGCGCGAAGGCGGGATTAATCTCCACCACCTCCAGCTTTTCTGCCGGCAGGCCGGTTTCCAGGATCGCGCGGGTGAATACCCCGGTCCCGCCGCCCAGTTCCAGCACGCGACCATCCAGCGGATCGATCTGCGCCACCATCAACCGGGCGAGATAGCGGCTCGACGGCACCACCGACGCCGTCTGGCGCGGTTTCTTGACCCAGGCGGCCAGGAAATCGAGATATTCGGTGGCGCGGGCGCGAAATTCCCCGCTCGGCAGGGCGATCGCTCTACTGCGCTTGGGCTTATGCTGCATAAGCGAAATGCGACCGCTTTATTTCCATCGCGACTCCCTTAGCGGGGACAAGGGGCGGCGTCGATTGCCTTTCGCTTAGGTCATCCAGCATCGCGCTGGCCCGACAGCATGTCCACCCGTTCCTGCAACCAGTCGGCCACCGCGCCGATCCGCGCCAGCTTGCGCAGGTCGCCATGCATAACCAGCCAGAAGCTGCGGGTAATCTCCACCCGTTCGGCCATCAGCGCCGTCAGGCCGGGGTCGCGCCGCGCAATGAAGTCGGGCAACACCCCGATCCCCGCGCCGTCCGCGATCATCCGCTGCTGCATGATGATGCTGGTCGATCGCAAGGTCGCCTCCAGCCCCGCCTCCACCTCGTCCAGATAATCCAATTCGGGCGAGAAGATGAATTCGGGCACATAGCCGACCAGCACATGGTCGCGCAGGTCCGCCGGGACGCCCGGCGTGCCGGCCCGCGCCAGATAGGCGGGGGACGCATACAAATGCAGCCGATAATCGCCCAGCCGCCGCACCGTCAGCCGCCCACGCTGCGGCCGCGCCAGCATCACCGCCATGTCGGCCTCACGGTTGGATGGGTTGAGAAAGCCGGATGCCGTCACCAGATCCAGCCTGATGCCGGGATGCCGCCGGTTGAAATCGCCCATGCCGGGCGCCAATACCCAGGTGCCGAACCCTTCGGCCACCGACAGGCGCACTTGCCCCGCCAACCGATGCTCCTGCCCCTTCACATCCTCCAGTGCGGCCAGCGCCGCACTTTCCGCGCCTTCTGCATGGTGGAGCAGCGCCTGCCCGCGCGCAGTCAGCGTCCGTTCCCCGGCAGCCAGTTCGAACAATTCGGCGTCGAGCGCCTTTTCCAGCCGTGCCAGCCGCCGCGCGATGGTGGTCGCATCGATGCCCAGCGCGCGGGCGGCAGGCGCAACCTTGCGCGCGCGGGCGACCGCCAGAAATACCCTGAGATCGTCCCAGTCGAACATGCGCGCGCCTATCCTGCAAATTTGCAGCCTGTCCATGCACAACTTCGCCATTGCTTGCAATAACGCGGCATTGCTAGAAGCGTTCGGGAAAGCGATCCTGCTGCGCAGCGCCCATCATCGGCGCACCGGACAGGATGGCGGAGTATGGAGAGCATGACCCAGTTCGACCTGACCGAGGACCAGCGCGCCATTCAGGAGATGGCGCAGCGCTTCACCGCCGACGCGATCACGCCCCATGCGGCGGAATGGGACGAAAAGCATATCTTCCCCCGCGACACGATCCGGGCTGCGGCGGACCTCGGCTTTGGCGGCATTTATGTGTCGGAGGAATCAGGCGGCATCGGCCTTGGTCGGCTGGAATCCGCCCTGATCATGGAAGCGATGGCCTATGGCTGCCCGTCCACCAGCGCCTTCATCTCGATCCATAATATGGGCGCCTGGATGATCGACCGGTTCGGCAACCAGGCGGTGAAAGACAAATATCTGCCCGATCTCGTACCCATGGCGCGCATGGCCAGCTATTGCCTGACCGAAGCAGGCGCAGGATCGGACGCCGCCGCGCTCAAGACCAAGGCGGTCCGGGACGGCGATCATTATGTCGTAACGGGTTCCAAACAGTTCATCTCCGGCGGCGGCGAGAATGACGTCTATGTCGTCATGGTCCGCACGGGTGAGGACGGGCCGAAGGGCATCTCTTGCCTGGTGATCGACAAGGATATGGACGGCGTCAGCTTCGGCGCGCAGGAACGCAAGCTGGGCTGGCATTCGCAGCCGACCGCGCAGGTCAATTTTGATGCCGTCCGCGTGCCGATGGAGAATCGGGTCGGCGCGGAGGGCGAAGGTTTCCGCATCGCGATGATGGGGCTGGACGGCGGTCGCCTCAATATCGGCGCCTGCTCGCTGGGCGGGGCGCAACGCTGCATCGATGAGAGCGTGCGCTATACCAAGGATCGCAAGCAGTTCGGCCAGTCGATCGCGGATTTTCAAAACACCCAATTCACCCTGGCCGACATGCAGACCGAATTGGAGGCCGCCCGCACGCTGCTTTATGCCGCGGCCGTGAAGGTGACGGACAACGCGCCCGACAAGACCCGCTTTGCCGCCATGGCGAAACGCTTCGCCACCGACACCGGATCGTCGGTGGTCGATCGCGCGCTGCAACTGCATGGCGGCTATGGCTATCTGATGGACTATCCGATCGAACGCATCTGGCGCGACCTGCGCGTCCATTCGATTCTGGAAGGCACCAACCAGGTCATGCGGATGATCGTGGCGCGGGATATGTTGCGCTGAACCCGATCCTCTCCCCCTTGGGGGGAGAGAGGATATTTAGCCTTGGCGCGGCACGCGCCTAGGCGAAATTGGAGAGGGGCCTGTGCGCGATCCCCCTCTTCCAGCTCCCCCCAAGGGGCGAGCAAGGAGATAAGAATGACCGACCAAGTCCTGACCATCATCGAAAACGGCGTCGGCCGCATCCGCCTGAACCGGCCCAGGGCGATCCATGCCCTGACGCCTGAGATGTGCGCAGCGATCAACGACGCGCTGCTGGGCTGGGCGCAGGACGATGCGGTCGTCGCGGTGATGATCGATCATCTGCCCGCCGCCGATGGCGATCCCAAATTGTCGCGTGGCTTCTGCGCGGGCGGCGACATCGCGCTTATCGCCAACAGCGCCAAGGCCGACTGCGTCGAGGCGGAGCGTTTCTTCCATGTCGAATATCGAATGAACCATCTGCTGTTCGTCTATGGGAAGCCGATCGTCGCGTTCATGGATGGCATCGTCATGGGCGGGGGCGTGGGGCTGTCGCTGCCCGCGCGCTATCGCGTCGCGACCGAGCGGACGACTTTCGCCATGCCCGAAACCGGCATCGGCCTGTTCCCCGACGTGGGTGGCGGCTGGTATCTGCCGCGCCTGCCCGGCCGGGTCGGCGCCTGGCTGGCGGCGACGGGCGCGCGGATCGACGGGGCGGATTGCGCCGCGGTCGGCATCGCCACCCATTATATCGCCTCGGACAGGCTGGATGCGATCAAGGCCCGCATCCTGGCCGACCCTCTGGGACTGGACGAGATATTGGACGAAAATGGCGAAACCCCGCCGCCATCTAAGCTGGACGCGCACCGCGCCGACATCGACCGGCTGTTCGCCTCCGACAAGGCGGAGGCGATCGTCGCCGCGCTGCAGGCGGACGGCGGCGAGTGGTCGGGCAAGCAACTGGCGGTGCTCGCCACCAAATCGCCCCAGACGATCAAGGTGGCGCTGCGCCAGTTGGTCGAGGGCGCGGCCAAGACCGACTTCGCCGCCAATATGGCGATGGAATATGGCCTCGCCTGCGCGATCATCCGCCGCCCCGATTTCGTCGAGGGGGTGCGCGCGGTGATTTTCGACAAGGATAATGCGCCGCAATGGAATCCGGCCACGCTGGAGGGGGTGAGCGATGCGATGATCGACGCGATCTTTGCGCCCCTGCCGGCGGACAAGCAATGGACGCCGCTGCCGGCGGCCACGGACGCCGCCTGACCAGATTAAGAAAGAGGAAGCCCGGAACATGACCCAGACGATCGCCTTCATCGGCCTTGGCAATATGGGCGGCGGGATGGCCGCCAACCTGCTGAAAAACGGCTATGCCGTGCGCGCCTTCGACCTGTCCGAAGAGGCATTGGCCAAGGCGGAAGGCCATGGCGCCGTCCGTGCGACCAGTGCCGCGGACGCCGTGACCGGGGCCGATGCGGTCGTCACCATGCTGCCCGCCGGCAAGCATGTCGAGAGCGTCTATGCCGGCGAGATTTTCGGCGCGGCCAAGCGCGGCGCGCTCTTCCTCGACTGTTCGACCATCGACGTCGCCACCGCGCGGCGGGTGATCGAGGCGGCGGTCGCCAAGGGATTCGAAATGGTCGACGCGCCTGTTTCGGGCGGCATCGCGGCGGCCAATGGCGGCACGCTGACCTTCATGGTCGGCGGCGCGGATGCGGCCTTCGCCAAGGCCAAGCCGATCCTGTCCGCCATGGGCAAGGCGGTGATCCATGCCGGCGGCGCAGGCAATGGCCAGGGCGCGAAGATCTGCAACAATATGCTGCTGGGCGCGACGATGGTCGCCACATGCGAAAGCTTCGCCATGGCGAAGAAACTGGGCCTCGATCCGCAGACCTTCTACGATATTTCCAGTGTCTCTTCCGGCCAGAGCTGGTCGATGACCAGCTACTGCCCCGTCCCCGGCGTCGGCCCGCAAACCCCGGCCGACAATGGCTACCAGGGCGGCTTTGCGGTCGGCCTGATGCTCAAGGATTTGAAGCTGGCGACCGAGGCCGCCGCCTCGGTCGGGGCCAGCGTGCCGATGGGCAACGCCGCCGAGGCGCTCTATCAGTTGCTTGCAAACCGGGGCGAAGGCGCGCGCGATTTCTCGCTGATGATTGAGATGCTGGAGGGGAAGTAACGCCCCCTTTCGGGCGGAGCGAAGCGAAGCGGCTTCGCTCCGCTCGGCCTGACCCTTCGACTTCGCTCAGGGCGAACGGAACTCTATTTCCCTTTCGCCGCTTCCGCCGCCGCGAGCACGCGCAGGACATTGCCAGACCAGATTTTCTGAATGTCGGCTTCGCTATAGCCGGCCTTGAGCAGCGCGTCGGTGATCTTGGGCAGGGCGACCACATCCTCCATGCCCACGACGCCGCCGCCGCCGTCCCAGTCCAGGCCGATGCCGACATGATCCGGCCCCACGACCTTGAGCGCGTGCAGCATATGCGCCATGAAATCATCAAAGGTCGGCTTGTCGGTGTCGGGATAGAGCCTGTCGATCTCCTGCCGCTTGGCCAGCAGTTCGGCGCGCTTTTCCGGTGAGACCTTGGCGTCTTCGCGCATCTGGCCATAGAGCGCCATCAGCGCCTTCTGCCGATCCGGGTTTGGCTTGGACGCGCGCAGATAGGCGCCATAGGCGTTCATCTGGATGACGCCGCCCTTGGCCGCCAGCGCCTTGAGATGATCGTCATCGACATTGCGCGGATGGTCATAGACCGCCTTGCACCCCGAATGGGTCAGCAGGACCGGCGTGGTCGAGAGCGCCAGCAGGTCATCCAGCACCTGGTCCGACGAGTGCGAGGCGTCGGGCACGATACCCAGCCGGTTCATTTCCTTGAGCAATTCCTTGCCCAGCGGGCTAAGCCCGCCATAGCGCGGCTTTTTCGACGGGTCGGTCGAGCTGTCTGCGAACTGGTTATGCGCGAAATGGGCGAAGCCCGACACACGCACGCCCATGTCGTAGAACAGGTCGATCAACGACAGGTCCTCGCCCAGCGGATAGGCGTTCTCGATCGACATATAGACGATGCGCTTGCCCGCCGCCGCGATGGGCGCCGCGTCCTTCGCCTCCAGCGCGAGCTGGAAATTGGCGGGGTCGGCGGCCACCATGGTACGGATCGACAGGCCGCGCAGGATTGCGAAGTCGCGCGCCTTGCGGAACCCCTCGACCGTCAGCGGTCCCTGCCCCGTATAGATCGCCCAGAAACCGCCATCCAGGCCGCCCTTCTTCATCCGCGGCAAATCGACCTGGGTATAGTCGCTATGGACGCCATGTTCCTCGTCGATCGACCAACCCGGCAGGTCGAGCGAGGCCGGCGTGTCGAGATGGCTGTCGAGGGTGATCAGCTTCTGGTGAAGCTGATACACTTTTTTCGGCACATCTTGCGCCTGTGCGACGGCGGGGAGCAGAGCCAGAAGCGCCGCCCCCATCATCCAGTTTGCCCGCATCAGATTTCGCCCGAAATGGTGAACTGGAAGGTGCGCGGGGACAGCGGGCGGAAGAAGCCGTCGCCCGTCACCGATGGCGAGATATAGGACAGCGTATCCTTGTCGAAGATATTGTCGACGTTGAACCGCGCCTTCATGCCCTTGACCGGACCCAGGCTGAAGCCGTCGCCGATATCGACATAGGCGCTGAACACGGTGAAGCCCTTGACGCTGGACCCGGCCGAATTGTCAAAGGTCGACCAGCGACGCGAGGTATATTTGCCGGAGAAGTTGCCCACCAGCCAGCTGGCCGGTTCGATGGTCACGCCGCCGTTGATGATCCACTTGGCGCTGTCGGGAATATATTTGCCGTCGGTCTGGTAGGTGGTCGTCGCGGTGACGATATCGTCCTTGAACTTCGCAATGTTGTACGTGGCGTTGAGGTTGAAATAGGCCAGGCCATTAAGCGCCGACGGCTTGAACGTGCCGCTGAATTCCGCGCCATAGGCGCTGACCCGGCCGACATTCTGGAAGAAGGTTTCGATGACGTTGGTGGTGCCGGGCAGGATCGATCCAATCGACTGGATGCGGTTCTTGAACTTGGTGTAATATCCCGCCAGCGAGGCGTAGAATTGCCCCTGGTTGGTGCGGATGCCCGCTTCGAAATTCTGCGACCGTTCCGGCGCAGGCGCAGGCACGCCGGCCGCGCTGCTGTTCAGGGAGACGGAAAAGACATCGTCCAGCCCCTTGGGCAGCGCCATATTTTCCGCATAGGAGGCGAATATCTGGGTCTGGTTGTCAAATTTGTACAGCACGCCCGCCATCGGCAGGAAGCCGTCGCTATAGCTGGTGCGCAGCGTCTGCGGACCCCAGCCGGAGACCCAAATCGGCGCGGCGGTCGTGCCGGCATTGCGGTAATAATCGTTGAAGTCGCGATAGCCGCTGTAGCGATAGTCGATGTTCAGCGCCTTGACGCCCAGGTCGAAGATCAGGCTGTCGTCCAGCAGCGCGATCCGGTCCTTGACGAAGGCCTGGGTCGTGTTGCGTTCCGACTGATAATTGCGGCGGACATAGACGAGATCGTCCAGATTGGGCGCGCTGGCGGGCGACCCGTCGATCGTGTTGTAACGCGCCTGAGTGCGGTTATAGGTATCGACTTCGGCCCAAAGCCCGACCTCGATCGTCTGGACGCCCAGTTCCCAATGCAGCTTGGTGGTCAGGCCATAGCGTTCGCCGCCCACGGTCGACAGGCCATATTGCGTGCCCTTGGGCGCGCTGAGCGCTATGCCCGCCGCCGTCTGCCGCTGATATTGCAGCAGGCTGTTGGCATAAGTGTCGGGCGACACGCCATAGCCGCCCTTATCCTCATAATAGGCGGCAGCTTCGGCCCATACTCCATCAGCGATGCCGGCATGGACCGTGCCGCCATAGAGCTTGTCATCGCGCACGTTGATGGCGAGGGTGTTCGTGTAGGCATAGTTGGCGTTGCTGAAGGCGGGACCGCCCGCGACAGGCGCGAAGCCCGGCGTGGTGTTGGGAACGACCGAGATATAGCCGCGATCCCGGCCGCTCTTGCCGCCGATGTCGGTCCCGGTCAGATATTGGCTGCGGCTGAGCGTCGGAGAATCGAAGTCGTAAAATTTGTTCGACACGAATTTGAAGCGCGCCCAACTGTCGCCACCCAGATCGGCGTGGACCATCCCTTCCCAATGTTCGCGATCGACCGTGCCCTCGCCGCGCCACAGGTCGGTGTCCAGCTTGGTGCGGCTGAGATAGGCGCGGAACGGGCCGACTTGGCCCGTGCTGGCGCGGATGAAGGTGCGCTTCATGTCGAAATCGCCGAAGCTTTGCGAAACGAACAGGCCCATCTCTTCCTGCGGCACGATACTGTTATATTGCACGACCGGGCCGAGCGTCGAATAACTGGGCAGGCCGACGTCGCCCGCGCCGACCGCGGCCTCCACCACGCCCAAATTTTCATTGTCGACATAGCAGAACACCGGGCTGCCGCCAAAGGCGTCGCTGCGGCCGGTGGGGATGCCATCGACCACGAAGCCGATCTGGTCGAGGTTGAAGGCGCGGGTCTGGACGCTGTTGCCAAATTCATAGAGGCCGAGCGCACCGTCGGTCTGCACGTTGAAGCCGGGCAGCTGCTCCAGCATCTTGAGGCCCGAAATGCCCGACGGGGCCGACAGCAAAGCTTCGCGCGTGACCGCCACGACATTGCTCACCTTGTCTTCGCCGATCGCGTCGGCCGACTGGGAGATGCGGCGGCCGGTGACGGTGATGGTTTCCTCGTCGCTCCCGACCGGTTCCTGCGCATGGGCGGCGCTCAGCGCGCCGGTGGCGCAGGCGAGCAGCAATGCCGCGCGCGAGGAAAGGTGGATGGACGAGATAACGGACATGCAAAGGCTCCCTGTTTCACAACGAGCCGATCAGGGGGCGCATGGGCGCCGCACCTCTCCCACGGACGACAAGGACGGACGCATCGCTGCGCCCGCCAAATCATTCTTCAGTTTCCTTGTGAAACGAAAGTGCCGGGAATACCCGCCATGGACCAATGAGAATTTCTCAGCGGATGACGGGATATTCAACGGGGCGAGACAGAGCAGCGTGTTCCCGCCTCCGCGGGAGCACGCCGTATATTGGGCAGATGGAGGCGCTCAGCGCCCCTGCCAGACGCCTGGCCGCTTTTCGACGAAGGCGGTCATGCCTTCCTTCTTATCCTGCGTCGCGGTCAATATCTGGAACAGGCGGCGTTCGGTCAGCAGGCCCTGGGCCAGGCCGGTTTCGAAGGCGATGTCGACCATTTCCTTGTTCACCATCGCCGCCATGGACGGCATCGCGGCGATCGCCGCGGCGGTCTTGAGCGCGTCTTCCAGCAGGTCGGCGGCCGGGACGATGCGGCTCACCAGCCCGGCGCGTTCGGCTTCGGCGGCGTCCATCATCCGGCCGGTCAGGCACATGTCCATAGCCTTGGCCTTGCCCACCGCGCGGGTCAGGCGCTGCGACCCGCCCATGCCGGGCGCGACGCCCAGCTTGATTTCGGGCTGGCCGAATTTCGCGGTATCGCCGGCCAGGATGAAGTCGGCCATCATCGCCAGTTCGCACCCACCGCCCAGCGCAAAGCCCCGCACCGCTGCGATCCACGGCTTGCGGGTCGCGACCACCCCGGTTTGCCAGCCGGAGAAGAAATCCTCCAGGAAGAAGTCCGCGGCGTCCTTATCGACCATTTCCTTGATGTCGGCGCCCGCCGCAAACGCCTTTTCGCCGCTGCCGGTCAGCACTGCGCACCGCTGGGTCGGATCGGCGTCAAAGGCGCCAAAGGCCGCGCTCAGATCTTTCAAGACCTGGCTGTTGAGCGCGTTCAGCGCCTGTGGCCGGTTAAGCGTGATCAGCGTCACCGCGTCGCGCTGTTCGACCAGGATGGTTTCATAGGTCATCGCCGTCTCCTTTTAGCTTTGGGACCGCTCTATTGCCATGGGCGGCGCTTCGCCAGCCCCAACGCAACGCATTTGCGCCGAGCCTATCGGCACAGATGCATGAAGTCGCGATCATAGCTTTTAAGGTGCGCCCCGCCATCGACATAGAGCGTCTGCCCGGTCACGGCAGTCGCTTCGACCAGATAGAGCACCGCCTGCGCGATCTGCTCCGCTTGCGGCAGGCGCGCAAGCGGCATCATCTCCGCCAGCCGCTCCATTTGCGCTTCGTCATAATCGGGCGTCGCGATCGTCAGGCCCGGCGCGACGGCGTTTACCCGCACTTTGGGCGCCAGGCTGCTGGCGCTGGTGCGGGTCAGTCCGGCCAGCGCCAGCTTGGACAATGTATAGGCCAGCTGGTCGGCATGGGGATGGTCGATCCGCTGGTCGAGAATGTTGACGATGCAGCGATCGCCAACGCCCGCCGGAATGGTGGCGAACGCCTTGGTCAACAAAGTGGGCGCGGCGCAGTTGACGGCATAATGGCGCATCAGGTCGTCGGCGGTGACCGTGTCGAGCCGGTCCTGCCCGAACAAAGCGGCGCTGTTGATCAATATGTCCGGCGGCCGGCCGAAGCGATCCGCCACCTTGGCCACCAGTTCCTCCGCCCCTTCGGGATCGGCGAAATCGACCACGAAGCCCTCCCATTCCGTCCCTTCCGCTTCGAACGTCAGCGCCAGATGGGAATCGAGCCGGGTGTCGTGGCTGCCGTGGATGGCGAGCGAATGGCCGGCCTTCGCCAGCGCGGCGGCGATGATGCCGCCCAGCCGCCGATGCCCGCCGGTGATGAGCGCCAGCCGCTTGGGCGCCAGCGGCGCACCGACCGGCGCGGCGTCGCTGCGCGCCTTGCCCAGGGGACGATAGGCGGGTTCCTTGTCGTCGCTCATGAAGCGATGAGCTTCAGCACTTCCTCCCGCGACTTTTCATCGTCGCGGAACACGCCGAGCATACGGCTGGTCTTCATGATGACGCCCGGCGTGCGCACGCCGCGCCCGGTCATGCAGCCATGGGTCGCCTCGATCACCACGGCCACACCCTGGGGCTTCAGGTGATCCCAGATGCAGTTGGCGACTTCGGACGTCAGCCTTTCCTGCACCTGGAGCCGATTGGCGAAGGCGTGGAGGACGCGGGCGAGCTTGGAAATGCCGACCACATAATCGCCGGGCAGATAGGCGATATGCGCCTGGCCCACGATCGGCGCCATATGATGTTCGCAATGCGACTGAAACGGAATGCCCTTGAGCAGGACCACATCGTCATAGCCGCCTACTTCATGGAAGATGCGCGAGAGATGATAGGCCGGGTCGTCGCCATAGCCGCGGCAATATTCGCGCCAGGCGCGCGCGACCCGTTCAGGCGTTTCCACCAGCCCTTCGCGTTCGGGCGCATCGCCCGACCAGCGGATCAGGGTGCGGATCGCCTCGCTGACTTCGGCCGGGACCGGCTCCTTGCCGTCGCCGACGGTTTCCGTTTCGAGTTCACATGCCATGAACAGGGCCACTCCTTATGCTGTTGGCGTCGCATATGGCGGCTGGGGTTTGCAATGGCCAGTGTCTTTCGGGACCGCTGGACACAAGATCGCCATGGTGGCAGATCAAGGGATAATCGGGATCGCCACAAGACCATGTATTTTCGTTTCACCTATCATGCGCACTGAACGGATCGCCGCCGTCCTGCTGGCGGCCGGATCATCTTCCCGCTTTGGCGACGATGACAAGCTGATGGCCAACCTGCGCGGCAAGCCGCTCGCCGCCCATGTGCTGGAAACGGTCGCGTCCATGGCCTTCGCCGAATTGATCGCGGTCGTGCGCCCGATCGCGGACGCCCCGGTCATCCACCGCAAGCTGGACCGGCGCGGCTATACCATCATCGTCAACGACCGGCCCGAAGAGGGCATATCGGGCAGCATCGTGCGCGCGGTCGAACATGTCATGCCCAATATGAAGATACGCGGCATATTAATCTGCCTGGCCGACATGCCCGACGTGCCGCAGACCCATTATAACCGCATCTGCCTGGCGGCGGAGGATATCAGGTCCGTGGTCGCCTCCACCGACGGCTTCTCCTCCTCCCCGCCCGCATTCATCGGGCGCAAGCATTTCCCCGAATTGCTGGCCTTGAAAGGCGACCAGGGCGCGCGCGCGCTGCTGAGCCACGGCATCCAGATCGAGACGAGCGGCAATGTCCTGCACGACGTCGACACGCCGGAGGATCTGCCCGGCTGGCGGCCGGTAACGCCACAGCAATAATCAATTCGACCGCGTCGGATCGGTCATCGGATCGCCCATTTCGCGCGGATCGGGCGCGCGACTGATCGGCAGCGATCCGGTCTGGCGCTCCAGCATCCGATGCACCACCGGGGGGTTCGGCCCGGCATGGAGCGCATGAATGGCCTGGCTATTGTCAATGTCCGCCACCGTCCGCCGCTGGTTGTGGCGGACATAATCGAGCCAGGTCGAGACATGATAGCGCTCCACCCATAAAACCGGATCGCCGAGGTCGCGCATCAGCGTCCAGCCATGGGCGCCATCGCGCCGGCGGATGCGCCGCCGCTCACTCATCGCGGACAGGAAGGGGACGACCGAACCGGCCGGGATGCGATATTCGATGGTGACGACCACCGGGCCGCTGCGCGGCTCCACCGGCACGGCCGTATCGGGTTCGCGCCAGCTGTTCTGGAGGTCGAGATTATCCTCTCCAGTCTGCGCCAGCGGGCGAAGAAAACCCAGCGTCGCGGCGGCGAATTGCGCGGCGGCGGAGGCATAGAGCGCCTCCACCACGCCATGATGCTCGGCGATCCAGCCGAACATCCATGCGCCGATCGCCATGCCGCCGAAGGCGGTCATTTGATAAAGCGACACCGCCCGCGCGACGACCCAGCGCGGCGCCGACATCTGCACCGACACGTTGAAGGTCGCGAGCGCCGTCACCCAGCCCATGCCCGCCAGCAGATAGCCAAACAAGGCCAGCGCCAGCCAGCCGCTCGCGCCGGTGATCGCGGTGCCCAGCGCCAGGATCAGCGCGGCCGACCGCACCATCGTTTCCACCGAGAAACGCGCGCGCAGATGACGGGTTGAAAGCGCAGCGAGCACAGCGCCAATGCCGAACGCCCCGCTGGTCAGGCCGAAGGTCAGCGCCCCGCCGCCTAATATGTCGCGCGCGACCAGCGGCATCAGCGCAGACACTGCGCTCGCGCCCACGCCGAAGACCGCGGCGCGCAACAGCACCAGACGGATATTGGGCGACATGGCGACATAGCTGAGGCCCGCCTGCATCGCGACGCCCAGCCGCTCGCGCGGCAGCAGCTTGGGCGGCAGGTCCGGCCGCCAGCGGAACAGGACCGTCAGCAGCGCGATATAGCTGACCGCGTTGGTCAGGAAAGCGGCCGCCGCCCCCGCCGCCGCGACGATCACGCCGCCCAGCGCCGGGCCGACGCTGCGCGCCAGGTTGAAGCCCATCGAATTCATCGCGACCGCGCTGGGCAGGATGGCGCGCGGCACCATGTCGCCGACCGACGCCTGCCAGGCGGGACCGTTGATCGCGGTGGCGCAGCCGATCAGGAAGGTGAAACCCAGCAGCAGCCAGGGCGTGACCAGCCCGGCCCAGGCGGTCAGCGCCAGCGCGGTGGACACGATCAGCATCGACGCCTGGCAGGCGATCATCACCTTGCGCCGATCCAGATTGTCGGCGACCGCCCCGGCCCAAAGCGACAGCAGCATGATCGGCAAGGTGGTCGCGGCCGGGACCAGCGCGATCAGTTGGGGCGAGGCCGAGAGCGAGGTCATCATCCAGGCCGCGCCAACCGACTGGATCAGGCCGCCGAAGTTCGACGCGAGGCTGGCGGTCCAGATCGCGCGGAAGATGGGGATGGAAAGCGGCGAAGGGGTTTGCTGAGTCGGGGCTTGCGTCACGCTATCCATGCAGGGGGATATAGGCCGCAACGGCCGACGCGCAACGCTTCTAGGCGCGACCTGTCCGCAGCGCGGCGGCCCAATCGGCCCGGCCGTGCGCTTCAGCCGCGCGGGCGGCGGCGTCCCAATCATAGCCGACGGCGATGAGTTCGGCCGTCCATCCGCCTGCCGTCTGCTCGACGATCGCATAGCGGGCGTGGGGCGATCCCGTCTCCACCTTATGCGGAATGGGATGGTCGTCATCATAAGCGGGCAGGCCGACGCTGCCGGGATTGACGATCATCCCGCCGCCCGGCCGATGGTGGATGCGCGGGATATGGGTGTGGCCGCACAGGATGAGCGGGGCGGCGACGCCCCCTGCCCGCGCCTCCAACTCGGTCGCGGTGGCGGGCCGCAATCCGGCGGGATCGAGCGTTTCGAGCCAATAGCAAAGATCGTCGCCCGGCGCGCCATGGACCATCAGCACATCGTCGGCCAGCCACAGACTTTCGGGCAAAGACGCGATCCAGTCGCGATGACGCGGTTGCAGCACCGCGTCGGCATAGCGGTCCGACGCGCCCATATGGCCCGGATACCGGGTCAGCAATTGCCGTTCATGATTGCCGCGGATCGTGGGCAGGTTCAGCGCCATCAGCCGGTCGGCGGTTTCACAGGGAGAAAGCGGGCCGGACACTATATCGCCCAGGTTTACAATCGCATCCGCGCCCCGCCCTGCGACATTGTCCAACACGGCGTCGAGCGCGGCGATATTGCCGTGAATGTCGGAGAGGATGGCGATCCGCATCGCCCGTCAATGGCACAGGGATTCGCACGGCGAAAGGGCGGCGTGCGACAGGGAGTTGGACAGTTGTACGGATGTTTTGCGAAACAGCCTCGCCCTGCCGCTACGGCAGGGCGGGACGGCATCAAGCCCATACATTTACACTTGCACTTTACGTAAACGTAAATACATGTCCCCCACATCCAGTGCGCCCGCAGGGCAGCCCACGGAGAGGGAAAAACATGGAAGCCTATATTTACGACGCCGTCAGGACGCCCCGTGGCCGGGGCAAGGCCGACGGATCGCTGCACGATATCACGCCCATCCAACTGGCGACGCAGGTGCTGGAAGCGGTGCGCGATCGCAGCCAGATCGACACGGCGGACGTTGACGACGTGATCCTGGGTTGCGTCAGCCCGGTCGGCGAACAGGGCGCGGATATCGCCCGCGTCGCGGTGCTGAACGCCAGCTACGCGGAGACCGTGCCGGGCGTGCAGATCAACCGCTTCTGCGCCTCCGGTCTTGAAGCGGTCAACATGGCCGCCGCGAAAGTCTATTCGGGCGAGGCGATGTTCGCGATCGGCGGCGGGGTCGAATCGATGAGCCGCGTGCCGATGGCGTCGGACGGCGGCGCCTGGGCGATGGACCCGGCGGTCGCCTACAAAACCTATTTTGCGCCCCAAGGCATAGGCGCGGACGTGATCGCCACCAAGTTCGGCATCAACCGGGCAGATGCGGACGCCTATGCGGTCGAGAGCCAGAAGCGCGCCAAGCAGGCGTGGGACGAGGGCCGCTTCGCCAGGTCGATCGTGCCGGTCAAGGACGTGATCGGCCGCGTGGCGCTGGACCATGACGAACATATGCGCCCCGACGCGACGATGCAGTCGCTGGGCGCGCTGAAACCCAGCTTCGCCGCGCTGGGCGAGGACATGCCCGGTTTCGATACGGTGGCGCTGCTGCGCTATCCCGAACTGGAGAAGGTCAACCATGTCCATCATGCCGGCAACAGCAGCGGCATCGTCGATGGCGCAGCGGCTGTGCTGGTCGGCAACAAGAATATGGGCGACAAATATGGGCTGAAGCCCCGCGCCCGCATCCGCGCCATGGCGTCGATCGGGTCGGAACCGCTGATCATGCTGACCGGGCCGGAATTCGTCGCCAGCAAGCTGCTCGCCCGCGCAGGCATGTCCGCCGCCGACATCGACCTGTGGGAATTGAACGAAGCCTTCGCGTCGGTCGTGCTGCGCTACATGCAGGCGATGAACCTCGATCATGACAAGATCAATGTGAATGGCGGCGCGATCGCCATGGGCCATCCGCTGGGCGCGACCGGGGCGATGGTGCTGGGCACCGCGCTCGACGAGCTTGAACGGACCGGCAAGAGCACGGCGCTCGTCAACCTGTGCGTCGGCGCGGGCATGGGCACCGGCATCATCATCGAGCGTATCTGAAACAAGAATAAAACCGTTCGTGCTGAGTAGGGACTGAGCTTGTCGAAGTCCCGTATCGAAGCATCCTTCGATACGCCATTTCGACTTCGCTCAGTGCCTGTCCTGAGCGCCTGCCTTGGCAGGCAGTCGAAGGGGCTACTCAGGACGAACGGATGTTGGGAAAGGTAGCCATACCAATGAACACCATCGCATTCGACATCGACGCCGACGGCATCGCCACGCTGACCATCGACGTTCCCGGCCAGTCGATGAACGTCATCGGCCCGGACTTCCTGGCCGATCTGGACGCCGCGATCACGCGCATCGCGTCCGAAGAGGGCATCAAGGGCGCGGTCATCGCGTCTGGCAAGGATAGCGGCTTCATGGCCGGGATGGACCTGAAATTTTTCGGGGCGATGCTGGCGAAGGCGGGCGACGCCCCCGCCCCGGCCGCGTTGTACGACGATCTGTTCGTGCTGAACGCGCTGTTCCGTCGCCTGGAAACCAGCGGCAAGCCGGTCGCCTGCGCCATTGAGGGCGCCTGCGTCGGTGGCGGTTTCGAACTGGCGCTGGCCTGCCATCGCCGTTTCGTGGGCGACAGCCCCAAGACGCAGCTGGGCCTGCCCGAAATCCTGATCGGCCTTTTCCCCGGCGGCGGCGGGTCGCAGCGCCTGCCGCGCATCATGGGCGTGCAGGCCGCGTTGATGTATATGCTTCAGGGCAAGCTGTTCCGTCCGGCCGAAGCGGCGATGCTGAAGGTGGTCGATGCGGTCGTGCCGCAAGGAACGGCGGTCACAGCGGCGCGGGAGTGGGTGAAGGCTAACCCCAACGCCACCTCCCAGCCGTGGGACGTCAAGGGCTATAAGGTGCCCGGCGGCGCGGGCGGCTTCAATCCCGGCTTCGTGCAGACCATGGCCGGAGCGCTGCCGATGACGCTGAAACAGACCCAGCGTAACATGCACGCGCCGATCGCTTTGCTGTCGGCGGTCTATGAAGGCATTACTTTGCCGATGGACCGGGCGATCCGGATCGAGAGCCAATATTTCGCCAAGGTCGCCGCCGACCCGCAGGCGAGCAACATGATCCGTACCCTGTTCGTCAACAAGCAGGCGGCTGAACGCGGCGCGCGCCGGCCCAAGGGCGAGGCCAAGGCGCCGACGCAGAAACTGGCGATGCTGGGCGCGGGCATGATGGGCGCGGGCATCGCCACCGTCGCCGCGCAGGCGGGGATAGAGGTCGTCCTGTTCGACCGTGACCTGGCCTATGCGCAGAAGGGCAAGGCGCATGTCGAAGACGTGCTGAAGAAGCGCCTGGGCAAGGGCATGACGCCGGAAAAGCTGGAACAGACGCTGGCGCGCGTGACGCCTACCACCGACTATGCCGATCTGGCGGGCGCGGACTTCGTGATCGAAGCGGTGTTCGAGGATGTGAGCATCAAGGCGGAAGTCACCAAAAAGGTTGAGGAGGTTCTGGGCGCGGACACCATCTTCGGGTCCAACACCTCCACTCTGCCGATCACGAAGCTGGCGCAGGCGTGGACGAAGCCGGAGAATTTCATCGGCGTCCATTTCTTCTCACCGGTCGAAAAGATGCCGCTGGTGGAGATCATCCTGGGCGAGAAGACCGGCCCCGCCGCCATCGCCAAGGCGCTGGACTTCGTCAGCCAGATCAAGAAGACGCCCATCGTCGTGCATGACAGCCGCGGCTTCTACACTTCGCGCAGCTTCGGCACCTATGTGCAGGAGGGCGCGGAGCTGGTCGGCGAAGGCGTCAATCCGGCGCTGATCGAAAATGCCGGCAAGCAACTGGGGATGCCGACCGGCCCGCTGGCCGTCAGCGACGAAGTGTCGATCGAACTGGGCTGGAAGATCATGAGCGCGGCCAAGAAGGAACTGGGCGACGCCTATGTGCCGCAGGGTTCGGACGACATCATGGTGCAGATGGTCGAGGCCGGTCGCCTGGGCCGCAAGAATGGCAAGGGCTGGTACGATTATCCCGCAGGCGGCAAGAAATATCTGTCGCCAGTGCTGGGCGAGATGTTCCCGCGCGCCGCGGAGCAGCCCGGCGTCGAGGCGGTGAAGGAGCGGCTGCTCTATCGCCAGTTGATCGAGTGCGCCCGTTGCTTCGCGGAAGGCGTGCTGGAAACGCCGGAGGATGGCGACATCGGCGCGATCTTCGGCTGGGGCTTTGCGCCCTACACCGGCGGGCCGTTCAGCCATATGGATACGGTCGGCATCGCCCATGTCGTGGCCGTTCTGGACCGGCTGGCGGCGGCGCATGGCCCGCGCTTTGCGCCGACGGCGCAACTGCGCGAGATGGCGGCGAGCGGCGCGACCTTCTACCGGCCTGCGACCGCGCAGGCCGCATGACCCCCCTGTAAATGTTCGAGACTCTCGGATAGGGCTGAGAGCGGACATCATTCAGCATGTTCCCGCGAAGGCGGGAATCCCGTCCTGCCGCCGGACTGGGTTCCCGCCTTCGCGGGAACACATGCGTTACCGGGGCGAGAGCATGACCATCAAACCAACCGTTCTAGTCACGGGCGGCGCGGGCTATATCGGCAGCCATGCCGTGCTGGCGCTGAAAGATGCCGGTTATGGCGTGGTCGTGATCGACAATCTGGTCACCGGCTTCGACTGGGCGGTGCCGGACGGCGTGCCGCTGGTGCGCGGCGATATTGCCGATCAACCGTTGGTGGAAGCGACCTTGCGCAAGCATGACATCAAGGCGATCATGCATTTCGCAGGATCGGTAGTCGTGCCGGAGTCCGTTGATAACCCATTGAAATATTACCATAACAACAGCGCCAAGACCCGTGACCTGATCGAAAGCGCGGTGCGGGTGGGCGTGCCGCATTTCATCTTCTCGTCCACCGCCGCCACCTATGGCACCCCGGACGTCGAAGCGGTGCGGGAGGATACGCCGCAGCGGCCGATCAATCCCTATGGCATGTCCAAGCTGATGACCGAATATATGTTGCGCGACGTGGCGGCGGCGCATCCGATGAATTTTTGTGCGCTGCGCTACTTCAATGTCGCGGGCGCGGACCCGCAGGGACGGACGGGCCAATCGACGGCAGGCGCGACCCACCTGATCAAGGTCGCGGTCGAGGCGGCGCTGGGCAAGCGGGAGAGCGTCGCCGTATTTGGCACCGATTTCGATACGCCGGACGGGACGGGCGTGCGCGACTATATCCATGTGACCGACCTGGCCGCCGCGCATCTGCTGGCGCTGGAGGCCTTGATCGCCGAGCCGGATCGCAACCATCTGCTCAATTGCGGCTATGGCCGGGGCTTTTCCGTGCTGGAGGTGCTGGACGCGGTCGATCGGGCGACCAACAATCCGATCGAGCGCGTCATGGTTGGCCGTCGGGCGGGCGATCCGGGCAAGCTGATTTCCGACAATGGCGCGATCCTGAAAACCTTCCCCTGGACGCCGCGCCATGCCGATCTGGACCAGATCGTCGCCCATGCTTTGGCGTGGGAGCGCAAGCTGGGGGACCGTGAAACAGGCGGGCGCGGATGAGCGAGGCGAGCGTCCGCGCCTTCTTTGCGGAACGGGCGCCCGACGTGGCGATTATCGACCAGGGCGTCAGCACCGCAACGGTGATCGAGGCCGCCGCCGCGCTGGGCGTCGAACCGGCGCGGATCGCCAAGACGCTGTCGCTGCGGGTGGGCGATACGGTCGTGCTGGTCTGCGCGCGGGGCGACGCGCGGCTCAACAATGGCAAGGCGAAGGCGGCGCTGGGCGCCAAGCCGCGGATGCTGGGCGCGGATGAGGTGGAGGCGATCACTGGCCATCCGGTCGGCGGCGTCTGCCCCTTCGGCCTCGCCTCTCCCCTGCCCGTCTATTGCGATCTGTCGCTCAAGGATTTCGCCACCGTCTTTCCCGCGGCCGGATCCCGCACCAGTTCGGTCGAACTGACGCCCGATCGGCTGGCGGCCTTGACCGGGGCGACGTGGATCGACATCTGCACGATTCCGCAAGCAGCCGAGTGAGCCCCATGCCGATTGAACATCTTTTCGCCACCGGCGCGCAGGCCGCGGCCGATATCGCCGCGCGCATCGCCACGATCCTGTCCGATGCGGTCGCGCAGCGCGGCGTCGCCAGCATCGCATTGTCGGGTGGCCGTTCGCCCCGGCCAGTGCTGGAAGCGCTCAGCCAGGTCGATCTCGACTGGGGCAAGGTCGTGGTGACACTGGTCGACGAACGCTGGGTCGCGCCCGACAACGCCGACAGCAATGAGAAGCTGGTCCGCGACACGCTGCTCAGGGGCGCGGCGGCGCAGGCGCGCTTCGTGCCGATGAAGACGCCGGCCGCGAACGCCTATGCGGGGCAAGCCGCGGTCGAGGCGGCCTTCGCCGACCTGCCCTGGCCGCTGGACATCATCCTGCTGGGGATGGGCGATGACGGACATACGGCGTCGCTTTTCCCAGAAGGCAAGGAACTGGCCGAAGGGCTGACGAGCCAAGCGCTGACCATCGCAGCGACGCCCCCGGTCGCGCCGCACGAGCGTATGTCCCTGACGGCGCACGGGATTTCGCAGAGCCGCCATATCTTCCTGCAAATCAGCGGCGCGGCCAAGAAAGCGGTCTATGATCGCGCGCTGGCGGGTGGGGCCGTTGAAGAACTGCCGATCCGGCTCGCGCTGTTGCAGGACAAGGCACCGGTCGAGGTGTGGATCGCGGAAATCTGACTCCCCTCACATTGGCGCACGAAACGTCAAACAGGCCCGTTCGCCCTGAGCCTGTCGAAGGGCTGTTCCTTCTTCCAAGCATTGAGAAAACAATGGGGCTTCGACAGGCTCAGCCCGAACGGAGGAGAGGTTTGCGGGTCAGGCTCAGATTGCCCTAATCCCGCACCTCATGCTTCGAAATCAGATAACGCCACACGCCGACCGCATTGATGACCAGCAACGCGACATTCTGCCAGCCTATCCCCTCGCTATCCCTATCGAGGAAACCCCAGCCTGTCAGCGCGATCGAGGATGTGACGAACAGGACGAATGCCCATCCGGTTATGCGTCGTCCCAGGTTGAGCGATACGACTAGCGCGGCGATCGTCGCCGCGCCCGCACCATAATATTGTAAAGCGGCAAGCAGGGTCTGGTTCATGCCGGCTAGAACGTAGCGGCCATGGACATGGTTGCGACGCCCCTCTACCCAGCGCGGCCATGATCGCCGACATATCCCCCTTCCACGCCATCGCCATCAGCCGCGAAGCCCATGCGCTCGAAGCGGCGGGCCGGTCCATCCTGCATATGGAATTCGGCCAGCCCTCCACCGGCGCGCCCGCCGACGCCATCGCCACGGCGCATCATGTGCTGGACACGGAGGCCATGGGCTATTGGGAAAGCATGCCGCTCAAGGAACGGATCGCCCGCCATTATGGCGAGCGGCATGGCGTGGCGGTGGACCCCGAACAGATTTTGCTGACCTGCGGCGCGTCGCCCGGCCTGGTGCTGGCGCTGACCTGCCTGTTCGCGCCGGGCGCGCGGGTGGCGACGGCGCGGCCGGGCTATGTCGCCTATCGCAATAATTTAAAGGCGCTCTATCTGGAGCCGGTCGAGATCGCCTGCGGCCCGGCCGAACGCTATCAGATCAGCGCCGATGCGCTGGCGGCGATCGATCCCGCGCCGGACGGGCTGATCCTCGCAAGCCCGGCCAATCCCACCGGCACGATCATCCCGTCGGACGAACTGGCGCGGATCGCAGCGGTCTGCGCCGATCGCGACATCCGCATCATTTCCGACGAAATCTATCATGGGTTGAGTTTTGGCGAACCGGCTCACTCCATGCTGGAATATGCGCCCGACGCGGTGATCGTGAACAGCTTTTCCAAATATTACAGCATGGCCGGCTGGCGGCTGGGCTGGATCGTGGTGCCGCCCGCCCTGATCGACGCGGCGCGCGCGCGGATGGGCAATCTGTTCCTGACCCCGCCGGTGCTGGCCCAGCGCGCCGGCCTGACCGCCTTCGATTGCACCGACGAACTGGACGGGCATGTCGCCAGCTATCGCCGCAACCGGCAATTGCTGCTGAACGCCCTGCCCGCAATGGGCCTGGCCAGCATCGCGCCGCCCGACGGCGCCTTCTACATCTATGCCGACATCGGCCACCTGACCCAAGACAGCCTGCGCTTCTGCCAGAAGCTGTTGCGCGAAACCGGGGTGGCGACCGCGCCGGGGATCGATTTCGATCCCGTGGACGGCCATCGCTTCATCCGATTCAGCTTCGCGGTGTCCACCGACCGGGTGGAGGACGCGATCACGCGGATGGCGCCGTGGTTTCAGGCGCAGGGCGAGCGTTAAGTTAGTGGCGATAGTGAGGTGGGTAGCAGACGTTCTGCTGCCTGAGCCCTCTCCCGCGAAGGCGGAAGAGGGCAAAGCGGGACAGTCCGCTTCCGGTCGCCTGCATTCCCTTCCACATGCCGGGCTTGACCCGGCATCCTGCTCATATCCGAGCGCAGCAGGCAAATCGTCGCGCGCCCTAACGCTGCTTCTTGGCCGTGGTCGCGGTAAAATCGGGGTCTTTGTTCGCCACCCAGTCGACGAATTTGCGCACATTGGGATGGGCCAGCAGGCCCTCGACATCCGTGCCATGGCGCTGCAATTCGGAATTGGTGAAATTGGCGATCAGCGTCTGCTGGCAGATGCCATGCATGGGAACGACATCGCGCCCGCCCCGGCTTTTGGGAACAGGATGATGCCAGACGATCGTCTTGCCGGTCGGCCGCCCGCACAGCCAGCAGTCTATCACCGGCGCGGGCGCATCCTCCTCGACAGCCACGTCTTCGTAGCGACCATGTTTCGAATATTTGCGGGCCATCATCTACCTGCCATCGTCTGCATGAATGTCTTGGAACTGCGCCGCCCCTCTAAAGGGAAGGGAGCGCCATTACCATAGCGGCACCTGTAAACCGCCTCTCGCCACCCATCGGCGGAAAGGCGAGCCAGACGCCCGTCCACGGAAGGCTTTCAACATAGGATTTTGTCTGGTCTATCCTTCTGGATGAACCCGCCTCTCCCCGACAGCCCTGGCGCTACGCCATCGGCGCATCACTGTCACGTAGGCGTCGCGCCGCTGTCGCATGAATGTGACCCATGTGGCGCGTCGCGGTCGCTTCGACCGGGGCGTCACCCCCGCGCCATCCTCTACCGCCATCGACCTTGCTTATCGAAAACTTTACCAGAGCGCCGCTAGACACAGCGGACTTGTCCATAGCCGGGTTTTGATGATGCGCATTTCCTTCGCCCTGCCCCTTCTGACCATGCTGGCGATGCCGCAACCTGCCTGGGCGCAGGTGGCCGTGGCCGACAGCGGCGACACCGGCTGGATGATCCTGTCCGCTCTGCTGGTGCTGCTGGCCGCGTTGCCGGGATTGATGCTGCGCTATGCGGGGCAGGTCAATGTGCGCAACGCCGTGTCGGTGACGGCGCAGGGCGCGGCTGTAGCGGCGGTCGCGGCGCTGACCTGGGCCATTGCGGGCTACAGCATCGCCTATGCGCCGGGCAGCGCCTGGCTGGGCGGCGGCGCGAATTTGCTGCTCGCCAATCTCGCCCAGTTGCGTGACGGGCTGACGGTGCCCGAATCGGCATTCGTCCTGTTCCAGTTGTCGATTGCGCTGCTCGCCGCCTGCCTGCTGGTGGGCGCGGTGGCGGAGCGGACGCGGATCGGCTGGTGGATCGCCTTCACCCCGCTCTGGCTGCTGATCGTCTATGCCCCGGTCGCCCATGCGGTGTGGGGCGGCGGCTGGCTCGCGGACCTGGGAGTCATGGATTTCGCCGGCGGGTTGGTGCTGCATGGCGTGGCGGGCTTTTCCGCGCTCGCTCTCGCCCTGATCGCAGGCGCACGACGCGAACCGTCCGATCCCGGCCATGCTCCCCTGCTCAGCCTGGCCGGCGGCGGGCTGCTCTGGATCGGCCTGTCCGGCGTGGTCGGCGGCTGGGCGCTGGGCGCGACGGACGATGCCGCGACCGCGATCCTCAATCACCTTTTCGCCGCCTGCGCCGCGGCGCTGACCTGGGGGCTGCTCGACCGGATGCTGCGCGCACGCACCAGCGCGACGGGCATCCTGTCCGGCGCGCTGGCGGGCATCGCCGCCATATCGGCCAGCGCCGCGCTGGTCGGCACCGGCGGCGCGATGCTGATCGGCGTCATCGCCGCCTGCGTGTCCCGCATCGGCATGGGGCTGCTGTCCGGCCGGGTCGATGACGGCGCGGGCGTCTTCGCCATTCATGGGCTGGGCGGCCTGACCGGCATGCTGCTGCTGCCGCTGTTCGTCCTGCCGCTGATGGGCGGGGTCGGCTTCGACGCGAATATCAGCCTGCTCGGAGCCTTGACCTCTCAGGCGATCGGCCTGATCGTGGTTGCGCTGTGGGCGATGGTCGGCAGCGCGATCGCCGCGCTGATCGTGTCGGTCGTCATCCCCATGCGGGTCGGCGCGCAGGAAGAGACCGACGGCCTCGACGCCAGCCAGCATGGCCAGCAGGGCTGGGACTTCCGTTAAGGCAATGACGGTCCCCCCCTCTTCCGTCGCCGTCGCCATCTTCGCCCATCAGGAAGAACGCCGGATCGGCGCCTGCCTGGCGTCCCTGCCGCTCGACCGGGCGGACACAATCTTCCATGTGCTGGTGAACGGCACGACCGACGCCACGGTCGCGCGGGCGCGGGCAGCGGCGACCGGCCGGGCCAATGTCATCGTCCATGACATTGAGGCAGGCGGCAAGTCGCGGACCTGGAACCATATGGTCCATGGCCTGCTGACCGGGTCCGAGGATGCGGTCGTCTTCCTGGATGGCGATGCGCAGATCGTGGCGGGCTCGATCGACGCGCTGGTCGCCGATCTGGCCGCCCACCCCCGCGCCAATGCCGCATCGGGAATGCCGATGAACGGGCGGATGGCGGCAACCTATCGCGGCACGCTCCACAGCGAAGGCGGGCTGTTCGGCGATCTCTATGCACTGTCTGGGAATTTCGTGCGGGATATCCGCGCCCGCGGGCTGCGCCTGCCCGACGACCTGATCGGCGACGACGGGCTGGTGGCGTCCTGGGCGCATACCGGACTGCAAAAGGATATCGCCTGGGATCTGGCGGGGATCGTGCCCTGCGACGATGCGGGTTTCCTGTGCGAACAGGTCAGCCTGGCCCGGCCCCAAACCTGGCGCATGCATTATAAGCGCCTGATCAACTATTCGGCGCGCTTCTACCAGAACCGGATCGTGTCGGACATCATGACGCGCGAGGGGCCGGCCGGCCTCCCCGCGCGTCTTGCAAGCCTCTATTCCGAATGGCTGCCGCGTTTCCGCCCGCGCCCCGGCCTCACCGCCTGGTTCGACCGCAAGGCGCTCAAAAGGATGCGCGCGGCCTCTTAACGATCGCGGCCGGCCAGTTCCTTGTTCACGAACAGGGCGACCCCGGTCACCACCGCACCCGACAAAAGATAGACGCCCGACGCGGCCAGGCCGAATTCGGCGGACACCAAAAGCGCCACCAGCGGCGCGAAACCCGCGCCTACCAGCCAGGCGAGGTCCGACGTCAGCGCCGACCCGGTATAGCGGGTCGCGGTACGGAAGTTGGAGGCCACGATGCCCGACGACTGGCCGAAGCTGAGGCCCAGCAGGATGAAGCCCAGCACCATGAACGCGACTTCGCCCAGATCGCCGCCGTTCAGCAGCAAGGGCGCGGCCACGGCGAAGATGGCGATGCCCACCGCCGACCAGCCGATCAGGGTCCGGCGACCGACCATGTCGGCGACGAAGCCCGACACGATGATCGCCAGCACGCCGACGAACGCGCCGATTACCTCGATCATCAGGAATCGTTCCAGCGGCTGGTCGGTATAGAGCGCGATCCAGGACAGCGGGAACACGGTGACCATGTGGAACAGCGCGAAGCTGGCCATCGGCGCGAACGCGCCGATTACGATGTTGCGCCCTTCGCTGCGGACGGTTTCGACGACCGGCGAAGGCTGTAGCTCGCGCGTTTCGAACAGCCTCTCGAACTCGTGCGTCACCACGATGCGAAGGCGGGCGAACAGCGCCACCACGTTGATCGCGAAGGCGACGAAGAAGGGATAGCGCCAGCCCCAGTCGAGGAAGTCCGCGGTCGAGAGGGTGTTGAGGAAGAAGGCGAACAGGCCGGCCGCCACCATGAGCGCCAGCGGCGCGCCGAGTTGCGGCATCATCGCATACCAGCCGCGCTTGTTCTGCGGCGCGTTGAGCGAGAGCAAAGAGGCGAGGCCGTCCCAGGTGCCGCCCAGCGCCACGCCCTGTCCGGCGCGGAACAGCGCCAGCAGGAAGGCGGCGCCATGGCCGATCGTGTCATAGCCCGGAAGGAAGGCGATGGCCGCCGTCGATCCGCCCAGCAGGAACAATGCGATGGTCAGCTTGACGCCGCGACCATAAGCGCGATCGACCGCCATGAAGATGAACGACCCGATCGGGCGCGTGATGAAGGCGAGCGCGAAGATGGCGAAGGACCAGAGCGTCCCCATCAGCGGCGACATATAGGGGAAGATATGCGCCGGGAAGACGATGCAGGACGCGATCGCATAGACGAAGAAGTCGAAAAATTCCGACGTCCGCCCGATGATGACGCCGATCGCGATCTCGCCGGGCGCGATCTTCTTGTGCCCATGGGCATGAAGCTGGCGCACGTCGCGTTCCGCCTGGGTCGAATTGGGCGTGGTCGTCGCGGAAGTCATGGGGTAAAACGGACCTTCATGCTGCGGGAACGATCCGTGCCGCACTTCGTTGCGCGACGAATCATCCCGGTGATAAATTCACCCATGCCCTATTTTGCAGATGCACAGGGATAGGACAAAAGGTCCAATGTCGCGCGCCGGCCATCCTGATAATGCGGGCCGCATGATAGCCCGTCATCCCGCCACCAAGCGCGCATTCCTGCGCCGAATCGCGCCACTCCTGCTGCTGCCGCTGGGCGGATGCAACTGGGTGGTCCTGTCCCCCGCCGGCGACGTTGCAATGCAGCAACGCGACCTGATCCTGATTTCCACCGCGCTGATGCTGCTGATCATCATTCCGGTGATGGCGATGACCATCTGGTTCGCCTGGAAATATCGGGAAAAGGGACGAGCGGAGGATTATGACCCCGACTGGGATCATTCGACCAGCCTGGAACTGCTGATCTGGTCGGCGCCGCTGTTGATCATCATCGCGCTGGGCGCGGTGACGTGGAGCAGCACCCATCTGCTCGACCCCTATCGCCCGCTCGATCGCGTCGATCATGCGCGCAAGGTCGATCCGGCCGCCAAGCGGTTGCAGGTCGAAGTGGTGGCGATGGACTGGAAATGGGTGTTCATCTACCCTGAACTGGGCATCGCGACGGTGAACGAACTGGCCGCGCCGGTCGACCGGCCGATCGAGTTCAAAATCACCTCCTCGACCATCATGAACAGCTTCTTCGTGCCCGCGCTCGCTGGTCAGATTTACGCCATGCCGGGGATGCAGACGGTGCTGCACGCGGTCGCCAACAAGCCGGGCGATTATGAGGGCTTCTCCGCCAATTATTCGGGTGCCGGTTTCTCCAACATGCGCTTCCGCTTCCACGCCGTGGACCAGGCCGGTTTCGACCAGTGGGTCGCCAAGGTGAAGGCCAGCAGCGCGACGCTGGACCGGGCGACTTATGTCAAGCTGGAGCAGCCCAGCGAAAAGGTGCCGCCGATGTATTTCAGCGGCGTCGAGCCCAGGCTTTTCCACGCTGCGCTCAACATGTGCGTGCAGCCGGGCAAGAAGTGCATGGACGCGGTGATGATGACCGACAGCCGAGGCGGCGCGGGCAAGGAGTCCGCGCATGACGTCGAAGGGCTGCGCCATGACGGCACGATCGACGTCGGCGGTTATCATCCGGTCGAACCGGGCAAGAAGGGCGAAATCGCCCAGCCCGCGGGCATGACCCCGGCCGCGGACCGCACCCCGGCCGCGCGGGGCAAGCAAGCCCCCGGCCAGCAGGACGGCGATGGGCATGGCGGTGGCCATGCCGGTCATGAAGGCATGTGATCGCCCATGCCCTGCCCCCGTTCTTTCTTTTCTCTCTCGCCTGAAGGCTAGACGCCATGTCCCCCTCCCCCGCCTCTGAAAATAGCGGCATCTGGAAGCTGATATTCGGTCGGCTCGACTGGAGTTCGCTGCCCCTGCACGAGCCGATCGTCGTCGGCACCTTCATCATGGTCATGCTCGGCGGCCTCGTCGTCGTCGCGGGCATCACCAAATATAAATTATGGGGCATGTTGTGGCGCGACTGGTTCACCACCGTCGACCATAAGCGCATCGGCATCATGTACATGATCCTGGGCCTCATCATGTTCGTGCGCGGCTTTGCCGATGCGGTGATGATGCGCCTGCAACAGGCGATGGCGTTCAACGGGTCGGAGGGCTATCTCAACGCCCATCATTATGACCAGATTTTCACGGCGCATGGCGTCATCATGATCTTCTTCGTCGCGATGCCGATGATTACGGGCATCATGAACTATATCGTCCCGCTCCAGATCGGCGCGCGCGACGTCAGCTTCCCCTTCCTCAACAATTTCAGTTTCTGGATGACCACGGCGGGCGCCGTGATCGTCATGATGTCGCTGTTCGTGGGCGAATTTGCGCGCACCGGCTGGCTGGCCTATCCGCCGCTGTCGGGCATCGCCTATTCGCCAGGGGTCGGCGTCGATTATTATATCTGGGGCTTGCAGATCGCAGGCATCGGCACATTGCTGTCGGGCGTCAACCTGATCGCGACCATCGTCAAGATGCGCGCGCCGGGCATGAACATGATGAAGCTGCCGGTCTTCACCTGGACCTCGCTGTGCGCCAACATACTGATCGTCGCGGCCTTCCCGGTACTGACCGCCGTGCTGGCGCTGCTGTCGCTGGACCGCTATGTCGGCACCGCCTTCTTCACCAACGACATGGGCGGCAACCCCATGATGTATGTGAACCTGATCTGGATCTGGGGTCACCCGGAAGTCTATATCCTCATCCTGCCACTGTTCGGCGTGTTCTCCGAAGTCACCTCGACTTTTTCGAACAAGCGGCTCTTCGGCTATAGTTCGATGGTCTATGCGACGGTCGTCATCGCGATCCTGTCCTATCTCGTGTGGCTGCACCACTTCTTCACCATGGGGTCGGGCGCCAGCGTCAACAGCTTCTTCGGCATCACGACGATGGTCATTTCCATCCCGACTGGCGCCAAGCTGTTCAACTGGCTGTTCACCATGTATCGCGGGCGCATCCGGTTCGACCTGCCGATGATGTGGACCGTGGCCTTCATGCTGACCTTCACCGTCGGCGGGATGACCGGCGTGCTGCTCGCCGTGCCGCCCGCCGACTTCGTGCTGCACAACTCGCTGTTCCTGATCGCGCATTTCCACAACGTCATCATCGGCGGCGTATTGTTCGGCCTGTTCGCGGCGATAAATTACTGGTGGCCCAAGGCGTTCGGCTTCACGCTGGATACCAAATGGGGCAAGCGCAGCTTCTGGCTGTGGGTCGTGGGCTTCTGGTTCGCCTTCATGCCGCTCTACATATTGGGCCTGATGGGCGTGACCCGCCGGATGCGCGTGTTCGACGACCCTTCGCTACAGATCTGGTTCCAGATCGCCGCCTTCGGCGCGCTTATGATCGCGGCCGGCATCGCCTGCATGTTCGTCCAGTTCGCGGTCAGCATCATCAACCGCGAGAAGCTGCGCGACACGACGGGCGATCCGTGGAACGGCCGCACGCTGGAATGGGCGACCAGCTCGCCCCCGCCAGACTATAATTTCGCCTTCACGCCCGTCATTCACGACAATGACGCCTGGGCCGACATGAAGAAGCGCGGCTATCAGCGTCCGCTGACGGGTTATGAAGCGATCCACATGCCGTCCAACACCGGCACCGGCATCATCATCGCGGGGCTGTCCATCGCCTTCTCGGTCGGCATGATCTGGTACATCTGGTGGCTCGCTGGCCTCAGCTTCGTCGGCATCCTGGCCGTCGCGATCGGCCATACTTTCAACTATAAGCGCGACTTCTACATCCCCAAGGATGTGGTGGAGCGCACCGAGGGCGAGCGCACCGCGCTGCTCGCGACCCAGGGTTAAATCGTCATGGCAAGCGCATCTCCGATCGACCCCGCCTTCCTCGACAAGGACGGCAACCCGCTCTTTCACCTGGCGCATGAGCCGCATCATCCCGAAGGCTCCAGCACCATGCTGGGCTTCTGGATGTACCTGATGAGCGATTGCCTCATCTTCGCCTGCCTGTTCGCCACCTATGCGGTGCTGGGCGGCAATTATGCGGCGGGGCCGGGGCCGAAAGATTTGTTCGACCTGCCGCTGGTGGCCCTCAACACCGCCATGCTGCTCTTCTCCTCCATCACCTATGGTTTCGCCATGCTGGCGATGGAGAAGAACAGGGTCGGCGCGACGCAGGGCTGGCTGGCCATCACCGGCCTGTTCGGCCTGGCGTTCCTCAGCATCGAAATGTACGAGTTCGCGCACCTCATCCATGAGGGCGCGACGCCGATGCGGTCGGGCTTCCTGTCTGCCTTCTTCACGCTGGTCGGCACCCACGGGCTGCACGTCACCTTCGGCTGCATCTGGCTGGTGACGCTGATGGTGCAGGTCGCGAAAAAGGGCCTGATCCCCGCCAACCAGCGCCGCCTGATGTGCCTGTCGATGTTCTGGCACTTCCTTGACGTCATCTGGATCGGCGTCTTCACCTTTGTCTATCTGATGGGAATGCTGCGATGAGCGATGCCGCCCACCCCAAGCCCGGTCATGACGATCATCATGGCGATGGCGCCGCCCATGGCAGCATGGGCAGCTATATGATCGGGTTCGGCCTGTCGGTTTTGCTGACGGCCATCCCCTTCTGGCTGGTCATGACCGGCTATTTCGCCAATCCGCAGACCACCGCGATCATCATCATGGCCTTCGCGATCGTGCAGATCGTGGTGCATATGATCTACTTCCTGCACATGAACACCCGTTCCGAAGGCGGCTGGTCGATGATGGCGCTGATCTTCACGCTGGTGCTGGTCGTCATCACCCTGTCGGGATCGACCTGGGTCATGTATCATTTGAACCATAATATGATGCCGACCATGTCGCATGACATGAGCCAGATGCCGTGACAGACATGGGCCCCCGCCCCCAAAAGGCGGGGTTCCCGGTCGGCCTGACGCTGGCCGCGCTGATCCTGTTCGTCGGCTTCATTGCGCTTGGCGTCTGGCAGGTGGAACGGCTGGCGTGGAAGCGCGATCTGATCGCCCGCGTCGATGCCCGCATCCACGCCGCGCCGGCATCGGCCCCGGCCAGAGCGAACAAAGCCGACGAATATCGCCGCGTCACCGCAACCGGCATCTTCCTGCATGACAAGGCCGCGCTGGTGCAGGCCGCCACGGTCCGCGGCGCGGGCTATTGGGTGCTCACCCCGCTGCGCCAGGCGAACGGTGCGATCCTGTTCGTCAACCGTGGTTTCGTGCCGCCCGAAGCCAAGACCCGTTACGACCGGCCCCAGGGCGTGGTGCGCGTGACCGGCCTGCTGCGCGTGACCGAACCGGGCGGCGGCTTCCTGCGCAGCAACGATCCCGTCGCCGACCGCTGGTACTCACGCGACGTCGCCGCCATCGCCGCCACGCGCAGGCTCATGCCGATCGCCAACTATTTCATCGACGCGCAGGCGGGGCCTTCGCCCGACGCCCTGCCGGTCGGCGGGCTGACCGTCGTCCGTTTCCCCAACAGCCATCTGCAATATGCGATCACCTGGTTCATACTGGCGGCGATGGTCGCCGGGGCCTATAGCCTGGTCATGCGCCAGTCGGGAAAAGATCGCCGGGAATGACCGCACCGCCTGCAAGACGTATGCGCTGGCTGCCCGGCCGGTGGCCTGCCGACGCAGCCGGCCGTCGCAACATGGCGTTGCTGGTGCAGCTGCGCTGGATCGCCATCGCCGGGCAGGTCGCGACGATCCTGTTCGTCCATTTCGCCATGGACATCCGCCTGCCGCTGCCATCCATGCTGGTCGTGCCCTGCATCGCGACGGCGATGAACATCGGCAGCCTGATGGTGCTGCGCCGGCGCACCGACATCACCCATGCCGAATTGTTCCTGGCGCTGCTGTTCGACGTGTTCGCGCTGACCACCCAGCTTTACCTGAGCGGCGGCGCGACCAATCCGTTCGTGTCCCTCTACCTGGTGCAGGTGGCGCTGGGCGCGGTGCTGCTGCACCGGTGGAGCGTATGGGGCATCGTGGCGGTATCGACGCTATGCACGGCGATGCTGGCCTTCGTCTATCGTCCGCTCGACCTCAGCGAAACGCTGGAAGGGCATTTGTTCGACCTGCATATCGTCGGCACCTGGATCTGCATCACGATGATCGCGGTGCTGCTGGTGCTGTTCATGACTCGCGTGACCCGCAACCTGCAACAGCGGGAGCATTATCTGGCGGAATTGCGCCAGCAGGCGGTCGAGGAAGAGCATATCGTGCGCATGGGCCTGCTGGCGTCGGGCGCGGCGCATGAGCTGGGCACCCCCCTTGCCCAGCTTGCCGTGGTGCTGGGCGACTGGCGGCACATGCTCGAAATCAAGGCGCACCCCGCGCTGGTCGAGGAAGTGGGCGAGATGGAAGCGGCGGTCAAACGCTGCAAGACCATATTGACCGGCATCCTGATGTCCGCCGGCGAAGCGCGCGGCGAAGCGCCCCAAGTCACCAATGTCCGCGATTTCATCGACAACATCGCGCGCGACTGGCGGATCGCCAATCCGGGTATGCCGCTGCGCTGCGATTTCGGCCCGCATGAATATCCGCGCATCATCGCCGATCCGGTGATCCGCCAGGCGGTGACCAACCTGCTGGACAATGCGCGCGAGGCGGGCGCGACCTATATCAACATGATGGTCAGCCGCGACAGCCAGTGGCTGCACATCGCGGTGCGCGACAATGGCCGCGGCTTCGACGCGGCGATGCTGGCCGATGTCGGCAAACCCTATCGGTCGAGCAAGGGCAAGCAGGGCGGCGGTCTTGGCCTCTTTCTCGTCGTCAATGTCGTGCGCAAGCTGGGCGGGCGGGTCGATGCCAGCAACGGCGCTGAGGGCGGCGCGATGATCCTGCTGCGCCTGCCGCTTGCAACGCTGGCGCTGGAGGAGGCGAATGATGACGGATGAACGGCAATTGCTGATCGTCGAGGATGACGAAGGTTTCGCCCGCACGCTCAAACGCTCGTTCGAACGGCGCGGTTATAGCGTGCTGTCGGCCGACAGCCTGGAATCGGTGATGGCCGTGCTGGCCGACAACCGCCCCGGCTTCGCGGTCGTCGATCTCAAGCTTGGCCCGCAATCGGGCCTGGCCTGTGTCCAGGCGCTCCACGCCCATGATCCGGCCATGCTGATCGTGGTGCTGACGGGCTTCGCCAGCATCGCGACGGCCGTAGAGGCGATCAAGCTGGGCGCGACCAACTATCTGGCCAAGCCCTCCAACACCGACGATATCGAGGCCGCCTTCGCCCGCTCCGGCGGCGATCCCGCAGCGCCGCTCGCCCCTCGGCCGACGTCGATCAAGACGCTGGAATGGGAGCATATCCATGAAGTGCTTAAGGACAGCGAGTTCAACATTTCCGAAGCCGCGCGGCGACTGGGTATGCATCGCCGCACCCTGGCCCGCAAACTGGCGAAGCGTCAGGTCGGCTGACGGCATATCTGAAAATGGAGCGGGTGAAGGAAATCCAACCCCCAGCGCAGCCCATCGCGGCGGAGCGCTCTAAAAACGAGGGTTCATCGCCATAGACTGTTGGAGCGGGTGAAGGGAATCGAACCCTCGTCACTTGCTTGGGAAGCAAAAGCTCTACCATTGAGCTACACCCGCGCGCCGGTTCCCGCCCATGGCGCAAGCTATGGCCTGCTGTCAACGGGGATCAGCCGTAAGGCGCCTCTGCATCACGCGCCGGGATCGCGCCGCGGTGGCCGATATTCCAGCCGGCAAGGCGATGCCCGGCCAGCGCCGCCTCATGCGGGCTGGCGCCGGCAAGCCAGGCGTGGAGATAGCCGCCATTGAAAGCGTCCCCCGCTCCGCTCGAATCGATGACGTCCAGTTGGCGCGGGATCGGCACGACCTCGCCCGCGACCAGGCAGCCGTCGCCGCCCAGCTTGACGACCACGTCCTTGCCCTCACCCACGCCCCAGCGCGCAGCCGCATCGCGGGCGTCGTCCGCCTCGCCCATCTCGACTTCGTCCGCCAGGGTCGGCAGACCCACGTCGCTGATCGCGATCGCCCGGTCGCGCCAATGGCGCGCGGTCGCAGCATCATCCCACAGCCGGGCGCGATAATTGCCGTCGAAGGCGATGCGCCCGCCTTGCGCTCGCACCTGCGCGCACAGGTCCAGCAGCGCCTCCCGCCCGGCATCGGGCAGGATCGCCAGGGTGATGAGCGAAAAATAGAGCAGGTCCGATCGCGCCGCCTGCGCCACCATGGCCGCGCTTTGCGGCAGGTCGAACATCCGCCGCGCCGCCGCCTCGCTGCGCCAATAATGGAAACTGCGCTCGCCCGCCGCATCCGTCTCGATGGCGTAGAGACCGGGCAGCCTGCCCTTCGCCGCGATCACCAGCGACGTGTCCACGCCCTCCGCTTCCCACTGGGCGCACAGCTGCGCGCTCATCGGATCAGCGCCGAGCGCGCTGGCAAGGCGAACTGTGTCGCCCGACCGCGCCAGATGGATCGCCGTGTTGATGACGTCGCCGCCATAGCGCAGGTTCCAGCTGGCGCCATCGCCGCGGCTCAGTTCCAGCATCGCTTCGCCAATGACCGTGATCGTCGCCTTCGTCGCCATGCCCGCTCCCTGCGCAATAGAGCCGGCGTGGTGCGCAGCGCGGCGTTTCAAGTCAAGGGGGCGGGCCGCGCAAGGCCATGGAACGATTGCGTCGCAGCGCCGTTTTGCCAATGGCAAAGAGAGCACCGTCCGCCGGCGCTTAATACGGGGACATCATGATTACCGCCTCCACTGACGAAACAGGCAATCGCTTCGAACTTATGGTTCAAAGCGTTACCGACTACGCCATCTACATGCTCGATCCCACGGGCATCGTGGCCAGTTGGAACGCGGGCGCGCGCCGCTTCAAGGGCTATGAGGCGGATGAGATTATCGGCCAGCATTTTTCGCGCTTCTACACGCCGGAGGATTTGGCGAGCGGCGTGCCCGCCATGGCGCTCTACGCCGCCGAGCATGAAGGCCGGTTCGAGTCGGAGGGATGGCGCGTCCGCAAGGATGGGGGACGTTTCTGGGCCAGCGTGGTGATCGACCCGATCCGCGCGCCCGACGGACGCCTGCTGGGCTTCGCCAAGGTGACGCGCGACCTGACTGAGCGTTGCGCCGCGCAGGACGCCTTGCGCGCGAGCGAGGAACGCTTCCGGCTGCTGGTCCAGAGCGTGACCGATTACGCCATCTACATGCTGGACCCCGTTGGCACGGTGACGAGTTGGAACATGGGCGCGGAACGGTTCAAGGGCTACAGGGCCGAGGAGATATTGGGCCAGAATTTCTCCCGCTTCTACAGCGAGGAGGATCGGCTGGCGGGCCTCCCCTCCCGCGCGCTCCATACCGCGCAGAGCGTGGGCCGGTTCGAAGCGGAAGGCTGGCGCATCCGCAAGGACGGATCGCGCTTCTGGGCCAATGTCGTGATCGACCCGATCCGCACCCCGGACGGCACATTGCTGGGCTTTGCCAAGATCACCCGCGACCTGACCGAACGGCGCGAGGCGCAGCGCACGCTCGACGAAGCGCGCGACGCCATCATCCAGACGCAAAAAATGGATGCGATCGGCAAGCTGACCGGCGGCGTGGCGCATGATTTCAACAATTTGCTGGCGGTGATCGTGGGCAGCCTGGACCTTGCCCGGCAACGACTGGCCACCGGCGGCGACATCGCCCGCTATCTTGACAATGCCATGACCGCAGCCGAGCGCGGAGCGACCCTGACGCAGCGGATGCTGGCCTTTGCGCGCAAGCAGGAACTGAAGCTGCAGAGCATCGACTGCATCACATTGGTGCAGGGCATGACCGAATTATTCCGTACCACGCTGGGCGCGGCGGTGGCCATAGAGATGCGCTTTCCGCCGGCGCTGGGCGCGGCCCATGCCGACCCTTCGCAACTGGAGCTGGCGCTGCTCAACCTGGCGGTCAATGCGCGCGACGCCATGCCGGACGGCGGACGGATTATCGTCGAAGCGGCGCAGATGATCGTCGCGCAGGACGAAAGGCCGGATTTGGGCGCTGGCGACTATATCCGCCTGTCCGTGATCGACGAGGGCGAGGGCATGGACGCTGCGACGTTGGAGCGCGCGCGCGAACCCTTCTTCACTACCAAGGGCGTGGGCAAAGGCACCGGCCTTGGCCTGTCGATGGT
Organism: Sphingobium cupriresistens LL01; assembly: GCF_001046645.1. Taxonomy (NCBI): domain Bacteria; kingdom Pseudomonadati; phylum Pseudomonadota; class Alphaproteobacteria; order Sphingomonadales; family Sphingobiaceae; genus Sphingobium; species Sphingobium cupriresistens. Next base: position 873,611 of record NZ_KQ130434.1, on the reverse strand, counting down.
GCATGGCTTCGCCCAGCAATGCGGCGGATCGCTGACGATCGCCAGCGAACCCGGCGTCGGCACCAGCGTGTCGTTATGGCTGCCGATGGCGCAGGTCGACGCGAATGCCCGGCACATCGCCATGGTGGTGGAGGATATGCACGACCCCGATACGCCTCTGGTCATATTGGCGGTGGATGACGACGATCTGGTGCTGACGAACACCGCCGGCATGTTGGAGGATCTGGGTCATACCGTGTTTCAGGCGTCTTCCGGCGCCGATGCGCTGCGGTTGTTGGAGCGCGGCAGCGTGGACCTGGTCGTCACCGATCATGCCATGCCGGGCATGACCGGCGCGCAACTGGCCGACGCGATCGAGCAGATGCAGCCCGGCCTGCCGGTCGTCATTATCACCGGCTTTGCAGAGCTGCCGCCGCACGCCACGCAGCGCCTGCGCCTCGACAAGCCCTTCAGGCAGGCGGAGCTGGCGCGCACGGTCGCGACCGCCATGCGCGCTGCGCTGACGGCGGCGATCGTGGAGCACGGACCCGATCCTTCCCTTCCCGGCGGCTGATCCACTTTTCGAAAAGCTCGGCTGAAATATTGGAAAGGCGGCATTTTTCGTCGCTCTTTGCTTGCAACACCGGTGCAGTTCCCTGATGGGGTCCATATCTGTTCCCAGCCCGCAGGATCGCATGGACATCTTGACCGCGCCGACCCCGACTTCGCATTTCTTCACGTCTTTGCGGACTCGGCTACACTATCTCGACTGGGGCAATCCGTCAGCGCCGACGCTGATCCTGGTGCATGGCGGTTTCGACCATGCGCGTAGCTGGGACTGGACGGCGCGGGCGCTGGCGCGGGACTATCATGTCATCGCCCCGGATCTGCGCGGCCATGGCGACAGCGACTGGTCGCCCGACGGCTCTTATATGATGGCCAATTTCGTCTATGATCTGGCGCAACTGGTAGACCTGCTAGACCGGTCGCCGGTGACGATCGTGGGCCATTCGCTCGGCGGCGCGATCAGCCTGCGCTATGCGGGTCTTTTCCCATATAAAATACGCAAGCTCGTCGCGATCGAAGGACTTGGCCTGTCGCCGCAACGTCTGAAGGAAAAGGCCGAGGAGTCGGCGCCCGACGCCTGGCGCGAATGGATCGACACCCGCCGCGCTGGCGCCCGTCGCACGCCGCGCCGCTATCCCACGATCGAGGCGGCGATCGGCCGGATGCGCGAACGCAACGAACATCTGACGGTCGAACAGGCGCTGCACTTGACCAGCCACGGCGTCAATCGCAATGAAGACGGCAGCTACGGCTGGAAATTCGATCCGTATCTCAAGGGCATGGCGCCGCAAGCGGGCACCGATGAGGAACTGCCCGACTTCTGGAAGCGGATCAGTTGTCCCACCCTGCTGTGCCTGGGCAAGGATAGCTGGGCATCCAACCCGGAAAAGGACGGTCGCATCCGCCATTTCAGCGACGCCCGGCTGGTCGAGTTCGCCGATGCCGGCCACTGGCTGCACCATGACCAGTTTGACCGCTTCATCGGCGAGGTTCGCGGCTTCCTAGAGGGTGAAGCCGGCGACAGCCGCACGGTAGTCCGCCTTTAACCCCGCGACGAAATCGGCGGTCGGCTGCACCTTGTCGACTGCGCCGATGCCCTGGCCACAACCCCAGACGTCCCGCCACGCCTTCTTCTCGCCACCGGTCATCGCCGCGAAATCCATGTCCTTCGCCTTGGGCAGGCTGTCGGGGTCCAGCCCTGAAGCAACGATGCTGGGGCGCAGATAATTGCCATGGACGCCGGTGAACACGTCGGAATAGACGATGTCGGCTGCATGGCTGTCGACGATCATCTGCTTATAGGCCGGATCGGCATTGGCCTCCGCCGTGGCGATGAAGGGCGACCCCATATAGGCGAGGTCCGCGCCCATCATCCGCGCGGCGGCGATGGCGCGGCCGCTTGCGATCGCTCCCGACAGCGCCAGCGGCCCATCCCACCAGCTACGGATTTCCTGGATCAGCGCGAAGGGCGACAGCGTGCCGGCATGGCCGCCCGCCCCCGCCGCCACCGCGATCAGGCCATCGGCGCCCTTCTCGATCGCCTTGCGCGCGAACATGTCGTCGATGACATCATGCAAGACGATGCCGCCATAGCTGTGAATCGCCGCATTCACATCCTCGCGCGCACCGAGCGAGGTGATGACCAGCGGCACGCGATATTGGACGCACAGCGCCAGATCCTCCTCCAGCCGCGCATTGCTGCGATGGACGATCAGGTTGACGGCGAAGGGCGCATCGGCGTCGGTCAGTTCCGCCTGCAACTGCTGCAACCACGCCTCTAACATGCCCGACGGCCGCGCATTGAGCGAGGGAAAGGCGCCGACGATCCCTGCGCGGCATTGCGCCATGACCAGGGCGGGTTGCGAGATGATGAACATCGGCGACCCGATCAGCGGCAGCGCAAGGCGGCCTTCCAGCAATGTCGGCAGGGTCATGGAACAGGCGTCTCCTCTATTATGCCACCGCGCTAACACCGCTCGACCCGCGGAAAAAGGCCAAAAACAACTGTATTGATGTATTAATACAGCAATGTTATAACGGCGTTTCCAGACGAAGTCGGGAGCAGGACGATGTATAGCGAGAGCGATCTACAGGATGCCGTAGCGGCGGGTGCGATCCCCGCGCAGGCGGCGCAGGCGTTGCGCGATCATGTGGCGGCGCGGCGCGCTTCGCCGATGGTCGATGAAGAACATTTCCGGTTGCTGACAGGCTTCAACGACATTTTCGTCGCGATCGCCAGCGTCCTGTTGCTTCTGGCCGTAGGCTGGCTCGGCAATGGCCTGCGATTCGGCGCGCCGGACCATCATCCCGCCTTCATGGCCGGCCTGCTGGTCGCGGCGGTCAGTTGGGGCCTGGCCGAATATTTCACCCGGCGCCGGCATATGGCGCTGCCCTCCATCCTTTTGCTGGGCGGCTTCGTTGGCGGCATCGTCTTTGCTATCGGCGCCCTGGGCGCGCAGATGTTTCCCGATGCGGGCGACAGCCTCGCCTCGATGATCCTGTGCGTCGCGGCTGGCGCCGGCGTGCTGGCGGCATGGGCGCATTGGCGGCGCTTCATGGTGCCGATCACCGTAGCGGTCGGCGCGGCGGCGGCCGCGGGCGTGGGCGTCAGCCTGGTCATGGCCGCCATGCCCGGCAGCATGACCCTGCCTTTCACCCTTCTGCTGGTCGCTGGCCTCGCCATCTTCGCGCTCGCCATGTGGTGGGACATGAGCGACCGCGCCCGCACCACGCGCCGGTCCGATGTCGCCTTCTGGCTGCACCTGGCCGCTGCGCCGATGATCGCCCATTCGCTCTTCTACCTGCTGGGGGTGCTGAAAGGCGACGAGATCAGCGCCGGTCGTGCCGCGCTGGTGATCGCCCTCTACGTCGCCTTCGGCCTGGTCGCGCTGGCGATCGACCGGCGGGCGCTGCTCGTCTCCAGCCTCGCCTACGTCCTCTTCGCCCTCTACGGCCTGTTTCGCCAGGCCGGTGCGGTGGAGATGTCCTGGGCGCTCACCGCTCTGGTGATCGGGTCGGCGCTGCTGCTGCTGTCGGCGCTATGGCACCATGCCCGCGCGCTGATTGTGGGCGGCCTGCCGCCGCGCCTTTCGGAACGCCTGCCCTATCTGGATCGCGCCGTCGCGTGACGGCAAAGGCTGTCCCCTGCTTGGCGGCGGGGGACAGCCAGCGTGATGGTCAATCCTCGACAATGCGCAGCAATTTGCGTTCGACCGGTGCCAGCACGCCTTGCAACTCCTGGCCGCGCTTCAATATCTGGCCGCTTTCCCCTACCAGCGCCCACATGCCCTGCCGATGGCGCAGCGCCGGGCGCTTCTCGATCCGATATTCGGGGCGTTCGGCGGAACGGCGGAAGGCGCTGAAGATCGCCGCCTCCTGCCCCATATCCATCGCATAGTCGCGCCAATGGCCCGCCGACACCATGCGGCCGTACAGATCCATGATCCGTTGCAGTTCCAGCCGCTCGAACCCGACCTGACCGTCCTTCGGCCCCGCTCCTTGATGGGGAAACGGCGTCACATTGGTCATCAGGCCCGGCCGCGCTCCTTGAACAGCGGCGCATCGTCATCATCGGCCAGCACGGGCCTCTGGCGCTCCGCCATCAGTTCGGCAAGACGCTTCTGCAATTGCTCAACCTCGCACTGGAGCATTTCCAGCTTCTGCTTTTCCGGGTCGAAACAGTCCGAACAAGGCGTGCCATAGGGCATGAAGTCACGCTGATAGGCGGTTACATCGACCAGCATCGCCCGCGCCGGAATGCCGACCATGGTTGCGCCATCGGCGACATCCTTGGTCACCACCGCATTCGCGCCGACCCGCGCCCGCGCGCCGACATTGATCGGTCCCAGCACCTGCGCACCCGACCCCACGATCACGCCGTCGTTCAGCGTAGGGTGACGCTTGCCGGCGATGCCGTTTGCGGGATCGGTGCCGCCCAGCGTGACATTCTGGTAGAGCGTCACATCGTCGCCGATCTCGGCCGTCTCGCCGATCACGGTAAAGCCATGGTCCATGAAGAAGCGTTTGCCGATCTTCGCGCCCGGATGGATGTCGTTGCCGGTCAGGAACCGCGACAGATGGTTTACCGCGCGCGCAAGGAAGAAGAGCCGCGCGCGATAGAGGCGATGGGCCACCCGATGAAAGGCCAGCGACCAGACGCCGGGGTAGAGCAGGATTTCCGCACGGGACCGCGGCGCCGGATCGCGGGATTTTATCGAATCCAGATAGGAAATGAGGTTGCGCACCATCCAGACGTCCCTGACCGTTCCTAGACTTGTTGTGAACACCCTATATAAGAGGGATTGCCCGGCTTTTCCAGATGGCGCGCTAACCGCGCTTTTTCGCTGCAAATAGAAACTTGCTTGGCGGCACGCGATATACCAATCATGGAAGTAGACAATTCCAGTGAGGGGTAGCGGATGATCGACACTTTTATCGCCCATTTCGGCGAAATCCTGCCTTTCATCCTCGTCGGATTCGGCGCGCAGATCATCGACGGCGCGCTGGGCATGGCTTATGGCGTCATTTCCAGCACCCTGCTGCTGACCCTGGGCGTGTCGCCCAGCCGCGCCTCCGCCAGCGTCCATGTCGCCGAAACCTTCACCACCGGCGTATCGGCGATCAGCCATATCCTGCACCGCAATGTCGACTGGAAACTCTTCGCCCGGCTCATCATTCCCGGCGTGATCGGCGGCGTCAGCGGCGCCTATTTTCTGTCCAATATCGACGGCGCGGTGATCAAGCCTTTCGTTCTGGCCTATCTCGCCGCGATTGGCTTTTACCTCATCTGGCGCGGCTTCCATCTGCCGCCCAAGCCGCGCGATCCCAAATGGGTCGGACCGCTAGGCCTGATCGGCGGCTTCATGGACGCCAGCGGCGGCGGCGGCTGGGGACCGATCGTGACGTCGAACCTGCTGCTCCAGGGATCCAGCCCGCGGCACACGATCGGCACGGTCAATACGGTCGAATTCATCCTGACCCTGTCGATCAGCCTGACCTTCCTCCTCCATCTGGGCTGGGAAGCCTTCACCACCTATACGCTGGGCCTGCTGATCGGCGGCGTCATCGCCGCGCCCTTCGGCGCGATGCTGGCGCGCCGGGTCGCCCCCCGCATCATTTTCACCGCCGTCGGTGTGATCTTGACCATCACATCGCTGTTCGGTGTCGCCAAATATCTTGGATATATCGGCTAAAACGCTTATATTCGGATTTCTGATCGAGGAATCCGATAAATGTCCAGTTATCTGCCCACGCTCAAACAGCTGCAATATCTGGTTGCGCTCAAGGAACAGGGGCATTTCGGCAAGGCCGCCGACAGTTGCTTCGTCACCCAATCGACCCTTTCGGCGGGCATCCGCGAACTGGAATCGCTGATCGGCGTCACCTTGGTCGAGCGCACCCGCCGGGTAGTGCGCTTCACCGTCCTGGGCGATCGCATCGTGGTCAAGGCGCATCGCGTGCTGCGCGAGGCGGAGGAGCTGGCCGCCATCGCCGAGGCGTCGGGCAAGCCGCTGACCGGCGAGTTGCGGATGAGCGTGATCCCGACCATTGCGCCCTTCCTGCTGCCGCGGATGCTGCCCAGGCTGCGCGCCGACCGGCCCGACCTCAAACTCTATCTGCGCGAGGAAACGACCCAGGCGGGGATCGAATCGCTACGCCACGGCCATGTCGATTGCGTGCTGATGGCGCTGCCCTTCACCATGGGCGAGGTGGACAGCGAAATCCTGTTCCAGGACCGGCTCTATGTCGCCTTCCCGCATGACGAACCACGCGATCCGCCCGAATGGATCGGCCCCGACATGATCGACGAGAGCAAATTGTTGCTGCTGGAGGACGGCCATTGCCTGAAGGACCATGCGCTGGCCGCCTGTAACCGCCCGGACCTGCGCGCCAGCGCGACCATGATGGGCACATCGCTGCACACTCTGATCCAGATGGTCGACAATGGCCTGGGCATGACCATGATCCCCGAAATGGCTATCGCGAGCGGCATATTGGAACACACCCGGATCGTCGCGCGGCCGTTGCAGTCGGATCGCGCCTGGCGCGACATCGCGTTGGTGTGGCGCAAGAACAGCCCGCGCGAAAAGGAATTTCACCTGCTGGCCGGCATCTTGCGCGACGCCGCGGCGCTGAACTGCCGGTTGCCAGAAGCGGCTTAACTGCAAATAATCGTTGGTTTCGAGCGAAGTTGAGAAAAGCTGGCACAGGGCTATTCCTTTTCGACGTCGCTCGAAGCGAACGGAGGTTGTCAGCTACGCCAACCCTGCGCCTTCGCCTCATCCTCGGCCCGCGCCTCGACCCATTGAGTCGCACCGTCGCCAAAATGCTCCTTCTTCCAGAAGGGCGCGTCGGACTTCATCCAGTCGATCAGGAAGGCGCAGCTTTCCAGCGCAGCGGCGCGATGGCGCGACGCCGTGCCGACGAACACGATGCGCGCGCCCGGTTCCAGCCGCCCGAAACGATGGATCACGCTGACGCCCAGCAGCGGCCAGCGGGCCAGCGCCTCCTCCACGATCCGGTCGACCTGCGCCTGCGTCATCGCCGGATAATGTTCCAGTTCCAGCGCAATCAAACCGCCCTCCTCCCCGCGCACTATTCCGGTAAAGCTCGCCACGCCGCCACCGCCCAGCGCCTCCAGCGCGGCCAGTTCGGCGGCCACATCGAAATCCGCCGTCTGGATGGCGATCCGCTTCATCCGCCCGTCACCGGGGGAAACAGCGCCACTTCGCGCGCATCGCCGATTGGCGTGTCCAGCGGCGCGAAACGCTGGTCGATCGCCGCGCGCAGCCGGGTCGGATCTTCCAAAGCCTGCGCATAGCCACCACCCCGCGCGGCCAGCGTCGCGATCAGATCGGCCACGCTGCTATCCGGCGCGGGCCGCTCGACTTGCTCCTCGTCGCGGCCGATGACTTCGCGCACCCAGGCGAAATAGACGATGGTCAGTTCCGCCATCGCCGGTCAGTCCATATGCTTGATGCCGACGCGCAGATAGTCCCAGCCGGTGACCAGCGTCAGCATCGCCGCTGCCCACAGGGTGAATATGCCGACCGTCTGAACGAAGGGGATATGAGGCACCGCCCCGGCGAGAATCAGCGCACCCAGCGCGATGATCTGAAACGTGGTCTTCCACTTCGCCAGGCGCGACACCGGCACCGACACCTGCAGCCCGGCCAGAAATTCGCGCAGGCCCGACACCGCGATCTCGCGAAGTAGGATGATCATCGCGGCGGCGATATGGATGCCCGCTATGTCGCGGGTCGCGGCCAGCATCAGGATGACCGCGCCCACCATGATCTTGTCGGCGATGGGGTCCAGAAACACGCCCAGCTTCGACACCGTGCCCTGCGCGCGGGCGAGGTAGCCGTCGAAATAATCGGTCACGCCCATCAGGCAATAGAGGGCGAAGGCCAGCGCATAGCCGGTCGTCCAACGCGCGCCCTGTTCGGCCGGCCACAGCAGAGCGACCAGCAACGGCACCGTCACGATCCGCGAAAGCGTCAGCAAATTGGGCAGCGTGAGCATCGCCGCGAACTGCCACAGTCCGGCGCGGCATACAAGCAAAGCTGTACGCCCATGCCCAACCCATTGGACACAGACGTCGGCAACCGCTAGACCCCGCCCCGGTCGCTCACGGAAAAGAAGACGCCCCTATCCATGCAAGCCTCTCTCAGGCTCTTGAACAAGCGCCGTTTTCTGCCGCTTTTCATCACTCAACTGCTCGGCGCGTTCAACGACAATCTGTTCAAGAACGCGATGGTCCTGTTCGTAGTGTATCAGGTGTATAATGACGAGAAGTCGGAAACCTGGTTCAGCGCGCTGGCCACGGGCCTGTTCATCCTGCCCTTCTTCCTGCTGTCGGCGCTGTCGGGCCAATTGGCCGACCAGCGCGACAAGGCGGTCATCATCCGTTGGGTAAAGGCGGCCGAAATCGGCATCATGGGCGTGGGCGCGATCGGCCTTGGCCTCATTTGGAGCGGCATTGCGGTCCACACGCTGGCGATTCCGCTGCTGCTGATCGCGCTGTTCGCCATGGGCATCCATTCGACCTTCTTCGGTCCGATCAAATATGCGATCCTGCCCCAGCATCTGCATGACGACGAAGTGCTGGGCGGCACCGGCCTGGTCGAAGCGGGCACCTATATCGCAATCCTGGCCGGCACGATCCTGGCCGGCCTGATCCCGGTGGAGATCGCCGCGATCGGCATTATCATCACCGCGCTGATCGGCTATGTCGCCGGTCGCAAAGTGCCTTCCGCGCCGTCGCTGCTGGAACAGCAGCCGATCGACTTCCACATCATCCGCTCGTCCGTCGCGCTGGTGCGTGGCACGATGCATATCCGCCGCCTGTTTCTGGCGATCATGGCGATCAGCCTGTTCTGGGCGGTCGGATCGATCCTGTTCATCCAGTTCCCGCCGCTGGTGAAGAATGTCCTGACCGCCGACAAGCCGGTCGCCAGCCTGTTCCTGGCCATCTTCTCGATCGGCATTGCGATCGGCTCCGTGGCGATCAACCGGCTGTTGCAGGGCCATGTCTCGGCCAAATATGCGCCCGCGTCAGTGATCGGCATGGGGCTGTGCATCGTCGCCTTTCACATCGTGTGCGACCTGTGGACGCCCTCGCCGGACGGGCAAATGCTCTCGCTGACCGGCTTCCTGGCTCATCCGCTGGCGATTCCCCTGTCGTTCTGCCTGCTCGGCGTCGCGACCTTCGGCGGCATGTTCGTGGTTCCGCTCTACGCCTTCCTGACCACGACGGTCGAAAAATGCGAAGCGGCGCGCACAGTGGCGGCCAATAATATCGTCAATTCGGGCGCGATGGTGGTCGGATCGCTCTGCGCCATCGGCCTGAGCATCGCCGGCGTATCGGTGGTGATGCAGTTGCTGCTGGTCGCCTTCCTGACGCTGCCCTGCGCGGCGATGGCGTGGAAGCTGCACAAGGCCTGCGACGGCCCTCTATGCCACTGACCGGACACCCGGTCCTCGTCTCAGAAAATGAAGCTGTAGAAGGCCGTGAAGAAGGCCGCGAAGCTCAGGCCGAAAAGCTTCCAGTCGCTGTCGTCGTCGCTGACGCGCTTTTTGCGCGCGGACATATGGTCCGCCACGCGCAGCACATGGGCGGGCAGCCGCTGGCGGAAGGGATGGCGGGCCGATTCGGTGGTGAGGACGAGGGGTCGGTTTCGCATGATGATTGGTTAACGCGAAATTTACCATTTGGACCAGTCCCGATCGCGGCTAATTTCGCGCTGTCCCGGTGCGGGACAGGCTTGACTGTATGATATGAATAACACAGTATGACCCAAGACATGCCCGATTCCGCCCCACTCGATCCCTTCGCGCAACCACCGCGCGAGTTCGGCGCGGGTCCGCCCAGCGCCTTCGCGCTGCCCACGCCCTGGCGTCGCCGGCTCCAGATCACCGGATGGGTGATGGCCGCAGGCCTCGCCGTGCTGATGCTTCTGGTCGCCTGGCTCGCGGTCACGGCGCCGCTCTCCCGCTCGCTCAAGCCCATCGCCCCGCCCAGCATCAGCCTGACGTCGGCGGACGGCCACCTGATCGCCCGGCGCGGCGCGGTGATCGACCGTCCGGTGACGATGGCCGAACTCCCCGCCCATGTGCCGCAGGCGTTCATGGCGATCGAGGATCGCCGCTTCATGACCCATTGGGGCGTTGATCCGCGCGGCATCGCCCGCGCGATGTGGCATAATCTCTGGTCGGACGGATCGTCGCAGGGCGGCAGCACCATCACCCAGCAACTCGCCAAGGGCGTCTTCCTGTCCAGCGACCGCACCTTCGGCCGCAAGGCGCGCGAGGCGCTGATCGCACTCTGGCTGGAAGCGTGGCTGACCAAGGACCAGATCATGGAGAGATATCTCTCCAACGTCTATTTCGGCGACAATGTGTACGGCCTGCGCGCCGCGGCGCTCCATTATTTCAACCGCGCGCCCGAACGGCTGACCATCCCGCAGGCCGCGATGCTGGCGGGGCTGCTGAAGGCGCCCTCCCGCCTCGCCCCTACCAGCAACCTGAAAGGCGCGCGCGCGCGCGCCGCGCTGGTGACGCAGGCGATGGTCGATGCGGGCTATCTCGCCAAAGCGGAGCGCAACGCCCTGCCCCCCGCCCGGCTCAACGTCCATGACACGCCCGACGCCACCACCGGCACCTATTTCGCCGACTGGGTGCTTGCTGACGCGCGCGACCGCGCCGGGGCCGTCTATGGCGAACAGAAGATCGAGACCACGCTCGACTGGCGCATCCAGCGCCTTGCCGAAGCCGCCATCCGCCGCGCGCCCCTTGGCGGCGCGCAGGCCGCTTTGGTGGCGATGAAGCCCGACGGCAGCGTCGTCGCCATGGTCGGCGGCAAAAATTACGCCAAGAGCAGCTTCAACCGCGCGGTGCAGGCCAAGCGTCAACCGGGATCGACATTCAAGCTGTTCGTCTATCTCGCCGCCTTCCGCGCCGGGATGACGCCCGACGACATGATCGACGACACGCCGATCACCACCGGCGCCTACCGCCCCGCCAATCACAGCGGCAAGTATCGCGGCCGCATCACGTTGCGCCAGGCTTTCGCCGCGTCGAGCAACGTCGCGGCCGTGCGGCTGACGCAGAAGGTCGGCATCGACAATGTCATCAAGGTCGCCCGCGACCTGGGCGTCACCGCGCCGCTGACCGAAGATTTGAGCCTCGCGCTCGGCACGTCGGAAATCCCGCTGGTCGAACTGGCCGAGGCCTATGCGGCGGTCGCTGCCGGCGCCTATCCGGTGCTCGCCCATGGCCTGCCGCCCGAGGAACAGGGCTGGTTCGAAAAGCTGATGCAGCGCCAGCGGCAATTCAGCCAGGATCAGCTCGACATGATCCGCGACCTCCTCTCCTCCGCCGCCAATCGCGGCACCGGCAGCGCGGCGGCGCTGCGCACCAGCACGTTCGGGAAAACGGGTACGACGCAGGACAGCCGCGACGCCATCTTCGTCGGCTATGCCGGGGGCCTCGTGACCGCGGTATGGATCGGCAATGACGACAACGCCCCCCTGCCCGGCGGCGCGGCTGGCGGCGGCGTGCCTGCGCGCATCTGGCGCAATTTCATGAGCGGCGCGATCAACGAGCCGGTCGAGGACGCGCCGGAGGAGACGCAGGACGCCGACCTGGTCAACGCCATCGCCAATGTGACGGTGGAAACGGGGATCGGCAATGTCGGCGTCGGCCTGGACGAAGGCGGGATGACGGTGGATATCGGCGGCGGGCCAATACGTTTGCCGATCGCCCCGTCAGGCACGCCACCACCGAGGATAGTGCCGACGCAGTTGGATGAGGGCGAGGATAGCGGGCCTTAAGGGGCGATGGCTGCCCAATGCGGATGCACGCAGATTGCGCAGGTGGCGCGTCGCTGGCGCATCAGCGTCGCGTGCGAGTCGCGCAGGCGTCGTGGCCCCATGCCGGCTTAACAGGCGCTCCGCGCCTACGTCACCGCCACTATTGGCCGATTTCACCCGACAACGGAGTGAACTTCTGCCTTTCGCCCCGGTACGCCGCCTATTTCCCGTACCGCCCCTGCGCTACCCACTTCGCCGTCAGCGCCTTGGCCGCCTCGACATCTTGGTGGAAATCGACCTCCTGCCACTCCAGCCCCTCGATCGAGGCGGTGCCGACGCGGTTGCCCTTGGCGATGATGTCGATGGCGCGCAGATACCAGCGTTCGACGCCTTCGGGGGTGCGCATCATCTGGTCGATCTGGTTGCGGAAAATCGCCGGGCCTTCGCCGGTGAAGGCCAGCATACCGATCGATTCGGCATTGGTGTCGGGCGGCAACAGCCGCTTGCCGATATGATGCAACCGGCCGCTTGCGTCCCGGTTCACCTTCATGTCGTCATCGTCATAATCACCGTCCGCCTTTATATCGACGGTGACGGTGATGGCGTCCTGCGCCCCGGCGATCAGGCGTGCGACGATCTCGTCCGATATGATGGTGTCGCCGTTCAGGATGATGAAGTCGCAGTCCATCTCCTCCCGCACGATCCAGCAGGTGCCCAGATTATCGGCGACCTGGAAGAAGGGATTGAACACGCAACGGATGCGCGCGCCCGTTTCGCGATACAATTGCAGCGCATGATCCTCGACCCGCTCGGTACGGAATCCGGTGACGACGACGATATCGGTCACGCCATTGGCGACCAGTGCGGCGATCTGCCAACTGATGAGGGTGCGACCGTTGAACTCGATCATGCATTTGGGCACGTCGCGGGTCAGTGGAAGCAGGCGCGAACCCTGGCCGGCGGACAGGATGATGGCTTTGGTGATCGTCATGGGGGCGGCATTAGTCGGCAATCTTGCCAAAAAAAAGGCGGCATTTGCACTCGTTCCTGCGCTCGCCTAAAGCGCGGCGTGCTCCTGCGCAAATGAAGGACCAGTCGTCGGTGATGTTCAAACGCGGATCGGGGCAGACAAGCGACGGTTTCGCCCGCATCCTGGCCAATACCGGCTGGCTGCTGGGCGGCAAGGGCGTGGGCGCGGTGTTGAGCCTCGCCTATCTCGCCATCGTCACCCGCACGCTGGGCGTCGCGGATTTCGGCCGTTTCGCCCTTGTGCTGAGCGCAGCCAACGTCATCAAGACGCTGGTGAGCTTCGACAGCTGGCAGATCGTCGTGCGCTATGGCCAGCCGCATGTGACGGACGGGAATGGCGACGCCCTCAACCGCGTGCTGCGCTTCTGCATTCTGATCGACCTTGCCTCGGCGGTCGCCGGCGGCCTGATCGCCGCGGCCATCATCCTGCTCTTCGGCGATCTGCTGGGCCTGGATTCAAGGATGGGCGGGCCGGACATGGGATGGCAGGTCTGGGCCTTCTGCATGGTGATGATGATCACCATCCGATCCAGCCCGACCGGCATATTGCGCCTGTTCGACCGGTTCGATTCGGCCGCCTTCGCCGAAACCATGATCCCCGTCGGGCGGATGATCGGCGCAGGCGTGGCGCTGGCGGTCATGCCCGACATCAGCGGCTTCCTGATCGCCTGGGCCTTTGCCGAACTGCTCTGCGCCATAAGCTACTGGTATCTTGCGCTGAAGGTCGGACGCGGACGGATCGGTAATTGGCGCACCGGCCGGGCGCTGGACGCGCGCCGCGAAAATCCCGGCATCATCGGCTTCCTGACCGCCACCAATCTCCAGACCAGCCTGTCCTCCATCGGGCAGCAGGTCGCGGTGCTGATCGTCGGCGGCTTCGTCGGCCCGATGGGCGCGGGCCTCTACCGCCTCGCCAACCAGCTCGCCAATTCGCTGACCAAGATTTCCAGCCTGCTCTCGCGCAGCATCTTCGTCGAACTGTCCCGCACCAACACGCATGGCAAGGACGCGCTGGGCGCGCTGTTCCGCCGCACAAACCGGCTGGCGCTGGTGGCGGGCGCGGTCATCATCGGTCTGATCGTGACGATCGGCCATCCGCTGCTGGGGCTGATCGCGGGCAAGGATTTCGTGCCCGCCTATCCGCTGCTGCTATTGCTGGGGATCGCGGCCTGCATCGACCTGGTGGGGGTCAGCTATCGCCCGTTGCTGATGGCGACCGACCGGGCCGGCCTGTCGCTGCGCATCACCTTCGTTTCGACCCTGCTGCTGCTGGGGCTGCAATCGGCGCTGTTGCCGCTTTACGGCACGCGGGGCGCGGCAATGGCCAATGTCGCCGCCGCGCTCGCCGGTTTTGCGATGATGGGACTGGCCAGCCGACGCGCCATGCGCGGTTGAAGGCGTTAGCGAAACCGGGCTGGCGAATAAGCGCCCGGATCAAGGCTGGCGAAGGGCGGCGTTTCGCCCCGGATCAACGCGCTCGCCAGCAACGCCGCGGCAGGCGCGGTCTGGATACCGAAACCGCCCTGCCCGGCGAACCAGAAGAATCCCGGCACGTCGGGGTCGAAGCCATAGACAGGCGCGCGATCGGGCGCGAAGCTGCGCAGCCCCGCCCATTTCCGTTCGACCGCCGCGATCGGCCAATCGACCGCTTCCTCGAACCGGGCGATCGCCTCCGCCACCGCAAGTTCCTCCGGCGCGGCATCGCAGGGCGGCGACCATGATTCGTCATGCGGGGTCAACCACAACCGCCCCTGCCCTTCCGGCTTGAAGTAGAAGCGTTCGGACAGGTCCATGACCAGCGGCAGATCGGCCGAGGGCATCGTGGGCACGCGCAGTTGCGCCACGGTTCGTCGTAAAGGCTGGATGCCGATAGGGGCAACGCCGCAGGCGACCGCGACCGCATCGGCCCATGCCCCCGCCGCATCGATCAGCAGGCGGCACCGGATCGTCCCCTCGCTCGTCTCGATCCGCCAGCCATGTCCGTCGACCCGACCCGCAACCAGCATCGTGCCGAGCCGAATCTCGCCGCCCGATCGGCGGAAGCGGCGCAAATAGGCCGCATGGAGCGCCGCCACGTCGATATCCTGGCAACTCGCCTCCAGCACACCCAGCGTCCAATCCGGCCGCAAACCCGGCACCAGCGCCGCGGGATCGACAAGCTGCAAATCGACCTTGCCGGCAAATTGCGCGAGCAGCGCATCGCGCCGCGCTTCATCCCCTGCCCGTCCGATATGGAGCGTCCGCCGCGGCGACAGGAAACCGCCGTCGTGAAAATCGGCATCGGGCGTGGCGAGGAAAGACCCTGATGCCGTGGTCAGCGGCTGCACCTCCGCCCCGCCATAAGTCTCCTCCCAAAAGGCGACCGAACGGCCGGTGGCGTGATAACCCGGCCGATCCTCCATCTCCAGAATCAGCACGCGGGCGTCGGCCGCCAGATGCGCGCCAAGGCTGGCCCCGGCCATGCCGCCGCCGATGATGACGATATCCGGGTTATTCAACGCGCGGCCTCGTCCAGAAAAGCGTCGATCCGGTGAAGCGCGTCAAGGCGCACCGGGTCCAGCTCGCGCAATATCTCGTGCGCCGCCTCCCGGCCATAAATATGCAGCCGGGCGCTCGCGATCCGGCTCGCGACCTTGACGATGGCGGGCGTGGACACAAGCTGGTCCGCCTTGGTCGCCAGCACCAACAGCGGCGTCGCGATGCGGGCGATGGCGTCGCCTTGCGCCAGCGCCTGCGTCGAGTCCAGCGCCTGCAACACCCAGTTCCAGCTCGGCGGACCCAGCGCAATGTCGCGGCTATGATCGCGCCACCAGATTTCGTCGGCATAGCGGTCAGGATCATGCGTCAGTCTTTTCTGCCGCATTCGCCGCTGGCGTTCCGACTGCTCCTTCTGCGTCCAGGCGGGCAATTCTCCCCGACCCGTCCCCACCATGAAACGGGCGATCGCCACCGCCAGCCAGCGCGGCAAAGGCGCGCTATGGACGCCCAGCATCGGCGCGACCACGGCCGCCGCGTCGGGCGACGGCATCCCTTCGGCCAGCGCGCGCAACAGCATATGGCCGCCCATGCTGTGCGCCACCATCGCGGTCGGCCCGTCGCCTTCCGCGCGCCAGTCGGCCGCCAAGGCGTTCAGATCCACGATCCAGTTGGCAAAGTCGTCGATATGACCGCATAGGGGATCGTCGGTCAGTCGGCCCGATCCGCCCTGCCCGCGCCAGTCGAAGCTGGTCACGGCCCAGCCGCGCGCCGCCCAGTGATGGATGACCTCCAGATATTTTTCGATCATGTCGCCGCGGCCGCCCATCACCAGCATCCGCCCGCGCGCGCCCGAACCCAGCCGATAGCGACGGATCGGCCAGCCATCGGGCGCGGTCCAATAGTCCAGCCGCCCGCCTATCGGCCAGGCCCGCCGGTCGAATGCGGCAACGGGGAAGTCGGGTGAATCCATCTGTTCCATGGTTACGCTTTGGTAAGCCATATGGTCTAGGGGATAAGCCCCATGAACGGGGAAATTTTCCGATTGGCGCTGATAGGCGCTTTGGGCGCGCTGCTGATCGCGGCGGCGATCACGGATTTGCGGTCCCGCATCATTTCCAACCGCCTGAACCTGACGGTCGCGGCGCTGGCGCCCCTGTGGTGGCTGGCCAGCGGCCTCGACCTCTGGCCCGGCGTCGCCGTGCAACTGGTGGTCGGCGCGATCGTTTTCGCCCTTTTCGCCGCGCTGTTCGCAGCCGGCATGATGGGTGGCGGCGACGTCAAGCTGCTTGGCGCTTTGGCGCTATGGTTCCCATGGCAGGCCGTGCTGTCCCTGATCGTCCTGATGGCGATGCTGGGCGGCCTGGTGACGATCGTCACGGTCATCCATCACCGGATGACCAAAAGGCTGGGACAGCCTGAAATTCCTTATGGCGTCGCCATCTCGATCGCAGCCCTGTGGTTGCTTGGCGAACGATATCTTAACCATTTTGCGTGATGAGTGGGGCACTGGGGGCAGTGCACCCATTTGAGGGAGGCGAATTTCGTCATGGATGCTAAGAAGATCGTGCTGCTGGTGGGGGCGCTTATCATAGCGGTCACTACAGCCTTGCTTGCGCGCAGCATGTTGAGTTCGTCGAGCGCGCCGCAGGTGAACGCTGCGGCGATGCCGAATGAAGCCGACCAGCCCCATGTGCTGGTGGCGACCAAGGCTCTCCCCGTGGGCACCATTTTGGATGCGGAAAGCTTCCGTTTTCAGCCCTGGCCGAAAGATCTCATCGAACAGGCCTATTATCTCAAGGGTCAGGCAGATCCCGCCAAGCTGGCCGGCAGCGTCGTGCGCTCCGCCATCACGGCCGGACAACCGCTGACGCAGGGCGGCATCGTCAAGCCCGGCGATCGCGGCTTCCTCGCTGCGGCGCTTGGCCCTGGCATGCGCGCCGTGACGGTGCCCGTGTCGGCGCAAAGCTCGGTCGCAGGCTTCGTCTTTCCGGGCGACCGCATCGACCTTGTCCTGACGCAGAGCGTCAATGGTGGCGGCGATGGCGATCCGCTCCGCGTTTCCGAAACCATCCTGCGCAACCTGCGCGTGCTCGCCACCGACCAGCGCATGGATGCGATGGGCGCCGACGGCAAACCCGAAGTGCGCACCTATTCCAACGTCACCATCGAAGTGACGCCCAAGATCGCCGAGAAGATCGCGGTTTCGCAGACCATCGGATCGCTGTCGATGTCGCTCCGGTCGATCGCGGACACCGCGTCGGATCTGGATGCCGCCATTGCGGGAACCGACGTGGAGCTGCCCGACGGCGCCAATCCCAATGCCGAAAAATCGATCATTGCGAAGCTCGCCTCGCGCCCCGTCGATCGCGGCTCCACCTATTCGACCGGCGCCGACGTGTCGCGCTACCAGCGCAGCTCGGTCCCGGCAAAGGCCGAAGCGCCGATGTCGCCGATGGTGGCCGCCAATGGTGCGCCCATAGGCACCGTCGCCTTCAAGGGGCCGGTGATCCGCGTGGCCCGCGGCACTAACGTGACCGAAGTTCCGGTCGGGGGGAAGTAAGATGAAGAGCCTGCACAATCGCGCTCCGCGGCTTGCCGCTCCCGCGATCGCCTTTGGCCTTGCGATCGCTACGATCGCAGCGCCCACCACGGCCCTCAACGCCGCGCCGTCCAGCAATCAGGACAATGCGATCCTGATGTCGGTCGGTGGCAGCCGGGTCGTCAACCTGCCGTCCAAAATGTCGGACGTGGTGATCGCCGACCCCGATGTGGTCGACGTTCATGTCCGTTCGCAGAACCAGCTTTATCTGATCGCGAAGAAAGCCGGAGAAACCACCGTCTTCGCGACCGCGCCCAACGGCAAGGTGCTGTTTTCGGGAACGGTCCGCGTCGGCAACAACCTGACCAGCATCGACGACATGCTGCGCCTGGCGATGCCCGGCGCGAACATCGCGGTCAACAAGATGAACGGTATGATTCTCCTGACCGGCACGATCCAGGCGCCGGAGGATGCAGCGGAGGCCGAGCGGCTGACGCAGGCCTTCGTTGGCAAGGAAGTGACCGTGGTCAGCCGCCTGCGCATGGCGACGCCGTTGCAGGTGATGCTGCAGGTCAAGATCGCCGAAGTCAGCAAGGATCTGGGTCATAAGATCGGCGTGAACATCGCATCGGTGGACCGCGGATCGGGCACGGCCGGTTATATCGGCGGCGGCACGCGCAACTTTGCGAATTATACCCGCGGCGAAACGACGGTCACGGCCAATTCGGACGGCACCTCGACGGTGACGGGCACGCCCAGCTACTGGACGTTCAACAACATCGTCAACGGCGGCTACAGCATTGGCGGCGTTGCGAAGCTTCTGGGTATCGACGTCGCCGCAGCGCTGGACCTGGCCGAATCAAGTGGCTTGTCCACGACATTGGCGCAGCCGAACCTGACCGCCTTGTCGGGAGAAACCGCCAGCTTCCTGGCCGGCGGCGAATATCCCTACACCGTGAGCAACGGGACGCAGGGCAACAGCATCGAATTCAAGCAATATGGCGTGCAGTTGGCCTTCACGCCGACGGTGCTGGCTGACGGTCGCATTTCGCTGCGCGTCCGCCCGACGGTGTCCAGCCTGGACTTCACGATCAACGCCAATGTGCCCGCGCTCAAGAGCCGCACGGCGGAAACCACCGTGGAGCTGGGTTCGGGCCAAGCCTTCATGATCGCGGGGCTGCTCAACAATGAGACCGGCAACACCATTAACAAGGTGCCGGGCCTGGGCGACATCCCGATCCTGGGCAGCCTGTTTAAGTCGCGCTCTTTCCAGCGGTCCGAAACCGAACTGGTCATCATCGTCACGCCTTATCTGGCTAAACCGATGAATGCGTCGGACGTGCGCCTGCCGACCGACGGCTTCCGCAACGCCACCCAGGCGCAGGGCCTGCTGTTGCAACAGGGCAATGATGGCGTCAGCGGCGCACGCGGTCAGGGTCCAACCCGCGCACCCGGCGCTCCGACGCCCGTCGGCCCGCAAGCCGCAGCGACCGTGCGCAGCGACAACAAGGCAAAGCCAGGGGCCGTCGCTCCCGGTTTCAGCTTCTGACGGAAGGCATAAGACATGACCTCTCTTCCCATCAAGGCGTTCGCAACCATCGCGATCCTTGCGCTGCCTATGACGGCCCATGCGCTGCCCCGTTCCAATCGCAGCGTGGATTCCGTCCACCAGCCCGTGGTGGGACATAGCGCCTACACGTTCGACGTGCTGGCAGGCTCTAATGGCAGCCTGACCCCAAACGAAGCCATCCGGCTGAACGACTGGTTCACGTCGATCGGCCTTGGCTATGGCGACAATGTCGCTATCATCACGGACGGCGGCTATTTCAGCGCCACCCTGCGGGAAGATATCGACAATGTCGTGGCCCGCTATGGCCTGCTGGTGGCGACCGACAGTTCAGCGGAAGCCGGCCAGGCGCCCGCAGGCAGCGTGCGCCTGATCGTCCGTCGCGCGACCGCCAGCGTTCCCAGCTGCCCCGATTGGCATGCAAAGCAGGAAACCGACATGAACCTCGGCACCAGCTCCAACTTCGGGTGCGGCGTCAACAGCAACTTCGCAGTCATGGTCGCCAATCCGGAAGATCTGGTTCGTGGCCAGAGCAGCGACAGCGACCTGCGCACGGCGACATCGAACCGCGCCATTTCTACCTATCGCGACAAGGCGCCGACCGGCGCTGGCGACCTCAAGCAGATGACGGCGGGAGGGCAATAAGATGAACGCACCCTGGAAACCCGGCGCTACCGGGCCACGCGACCCCTTCCATGCCTTCGTCTGCGACGATCATAGCTTCGACATGCTGCGCGCCGTCGCCGCCGAACTGGGCTGGGCGCCGGAAAAGGTGAACAAGGGCGGAATGCGCAACGCGGTGCAGAGCCTGTCAATCACCGCCAGCCCACAGATTCTGTTCGTCGACATGTCCGAAAGCGGCGATCCGCTGAACGATATCAACAGCCTCGCGGAAGTCTGCGAGCCCGGCACGGTGGTCATCGCGGCGGGGCAGGTCAATGACGTGCGCCTCTATCGCGACCTCGTCGCCAGCGGCATTCAGGACTATCTGCTCAAGCCCTTCGGTGCAGACCAGCTCCGCGACGCGCTGGCGCAGGCGCAGGCCGTGTTCATGGCGCCGCGCGACGCCGCGCCGGAACGCCCGCACGCCACCATGGCCGTGATCGGCACCCGCGGCGGCGTGGGCGCGTCCAGCATCGCAACCTCGCTCGCCTGGATGCTGGCGGAAAAGAAGAAGCGCCCGACCGCGCTGCTCGACCTCGACGTTCATTTCGGCACCAATGCGCTGGCCATGGACCTGGAGCCGGGCCGCGGCCTGACCGACGCGATCGAAAACCCAAGCCGCATCGACGGCCTGTTCATCGAACGCGCCATGGTGCGGGCGAGCGACACGCTGGCGATCCTGTCGGCCGAAGCGCCGATCAGCCAGCCGATGATGACCGATGGCGGCGCCTTCTACCAGTTGCTGGAGGAATTCCGCCTCGCCTTCGAATGCAGCGTCATGGACCTGCCGCGTAACATGCTGATCCAGCATCCGCACCTGATGGCCGACGTCAACGTGACGCTGGTCGTGACGGAACTGACGCTGGCGGCGGCGCGCGACACCATTCGCATTCTGTCCTGGCTGAAGACCAACGCGCCGCAGACGCGCGTGCTGGTAGTCGCCAACCGGGTCCATCCCGGCGCGCCTGAGATCAGCCGCAAGGATTTCGAGCAATCGATCGAACGCAAGGTGGACGTGATCGTGCCGTTCGACCTGCGGATCGCATCGCAGGCGGCGAAGCTGGGCAAGACGCTGGCCGAAACCGCCAAGGGCAGCAAGGTCGGTGCGGCCTGCGCCAGCTTGCTGGACGAGGTGCTCGGCGCTGCCGACCGCGAGGATGAGGCCGCGGCGCCGAAGGGCGCACGCAAGAAGGGCGACTCCCTGCTCGGCAAGATCGGCGACTTCCGGTCGATGATGCCGTCGCGCCGCAAGGAAAAAGCTGCGCTGGACAATTGATCGCGTGCGCCGCCGCTCATCGGCGGCGCGGCTTCTTAAAAGACAGGCGACGAGATGGACGGTAATTTCATCCTGATAACGGTGCTGATCGCGACCCTGCTGGGGTTGGGCGTGGTCGCGTTCGCCGGTCCGTCGCCGGACAAGGCGCGCAAACGCCGCGTCGCGATGATCCGCGGCCGTCACAGCGAATCCGCCGAAGCGCTGCTGGAAGCGCGGATGCGCAAGGTCATTTCCAATCGCGCGACCGGCGTCGAAGCCAAGATGCTGGTGTCGCTGATTCCGAACCCGGAAAATCTGACCAAGCGTCTGAAGATGACCGGCAAGAAATGGACGCTCAGCCAATATATGACGGCGAGCGCAGGCATATTCCTGCTGCTGTCGGCGTTGCTGATGATTCGCGGCTTCCCCTTCCTGTTCGCCGTCATGTTCGGCCTCGCCGCCGGGCTTGGCCTGCCGCACTGGTGGGTCGGGCGGCTGATCAACAAGCGCGTCCAGAAATTCAATGCCAAATTTCCCGATGCGTTGGAACTGCTGACCCGCGGCTTGCGGTCGGGTCTGCCGATCGCCGAAACACTGGGCATCGTGTCAAGCGAAATTCCCGGACCGGTTGGCGAGGAATTCAAGCTGATTACCGAACGCATCAAGATCGGCCGGACCATGGAGCAGGCGCTCCAGGAAACCGCTGACCGTCTGGGCACGCCCGAATTCCAGTTCTTCGTCATCACCCTGGCGATCCAGCGGGAAACGGGCGGCAACCTGGCCGAAACACTTTCCAACCTGGCCACAGTGCTGCGCCAGCGTGCGCAGATGAAGCTGAAGATCCGGGCCATGTCGTCGGAATCGAAGGCGTCCGCCTATATCATCGGCGTACTGCCTTTCCTCGTGTTCGGCATGATTTGCTACATCAACTTCAACTATATGAGTCCCTTCTTCACCCCCGATCCGGCGGGCATTTTCGGGCTAGGAACGATGCAGGTGATCGGCATTGGCGGCATGTGTTGGATGGGCATCGGCGCCTTTATCATGGCGCAGATGGTCAACTTCGAAATCTGATCGGGAAGGGATAAGAAATATGGACGCCCCTGCCCCAGCCGGCACGCTCTTTGGCCTGACGGCAACCGATTTCGGCACGCTGCTGGCCGCGCTGGCCACCCTGGCCGTGTTGTTCGCGCTCTATGCGGTCATGACCGTGCGCGACCCCATGGCCAAGCGCGTCAAGGCGCTCAACGATCGGCGCGAACAGCTGAAAGCGGGCATCACCGCATCGACGGCCAAGCGCCGCGCAAAACTGGTCCGCAAGAATCAGACGACCGATAATATGCGGTCCTTTCTGTCGAGCCTGAAGGTTCTCCAGGACGACCAACTGAAAGACGCGCAGATCCGCCTGGCGCAGGCCGGGATCCGATCCAAGGACTGGGCCGTCGCGGTCATCTTCGGCCGGATGATCCTGCCGATCGTGATCGGCGGCTTTACCGCGATCATGCTCTATGGCGTCGGCATCGAACCCGAATGGGGTCCGATGAAGCGCTTCTTCGCCTTCGCAGCAGCGCTGCTGCTCGCCTACAAGGCGCCCGATCTCTATATCAACAACAAGGTTCAAAAGCGCTCGGCCGCCATCCGCAAAGGGCTGCCCGACGCGCTTGACCTGCTGGTCATCTGCGCCGAAGCGGGCCTGACCGTCGATGCCGCCTTCAATCGCGTGTCGCGCGAACTGGGCAAGGCCTATCCCGAACTGGGCGACGAGTTTCAGCTGACGGCGATCGAGCTGAGCTTCCTGACCGAACGACGCATGGCATTCGAAAATCTGGCGACCCGCGTGAAGCTCGACGCGATCAAGGGCGTGGTCACGACCATGATCCAGACCGAGAAATACGGCACCCCGCTCGCCTCCGCGCTGCGCGTGCTGTCAGCCGAATTCCGCCATGAACGTATGATGCGCGCCGAAGAAAAGGCCGCGCGCCTGCCCGCGATCATGACGGTGCCGCTGATCCTTTTCATCCTGCCGACCCTGTTCGTCGTCATCCTGGGTCCGGCGGCCTGTTCGATCAGCACCGCATTCTAAAAACTTTGGAGAGCGGGACAGACGCTGCCGTAGCGTCGCCCGAAAAGCCTGCCCGCCACGCCTCAAAAAGGCGGTGGCGGCCAGGCTTTTTCATGCTTATCCTTGCATCAAACACAAGGAGTGGATCGCATGAAACTGGCCATTTTCGCCACCGCAACCCTGACCGCCGCCTTTGCCGCTATGCCCGCGCAGGCGGCCCAGCCGGTTACCGGCCGATGGGCAACCGTGGATGGCAAGGCGATCGTCCAGATTGCGCCATGCGGCGGGGATGTGTGCGGCAGGATCGAAAAAATCGTCAAGCCCACACCGGGTCGGCCGCACACTGACATCAAGAATCCTGATCCCGCGCTACGATCGAAGCCGCTCGTCGGCTTGGCGCTATTGTCGGGGTTCGAGGATGCCGGCGATCATTGGAAGGGTACGATCTACGATCCCGAAAGCGGTAAAAGCTATACGTCCAAGCTCACCCGTAACGGCAACGGCACGCTCAAGGTGCAGGGCTGCATCGCCTTCTTCTGCAAGACCCAGACCTGGACACCGGTCCGCTAAATCTGGACCAGATGCGCGACATCCTTCGCGCTCTCTTCGGCGATGCTTCCCTGGCGGACGATCCGGCCGTTCTGCATAGCGCAGTAGCGGTCGGCGAAGCGCCAGACGAAGTCGAGATATTGTTCGACCACCAGCACGGTCATGCCCAGTTCGTCGCGGACATGGACGAGCGCCGCCTCGATCTGCTGCACGACATTGGGCTGTATGCCCTCCGTCGGTTCGTCCAGCAGCAGCAGGCTGGGCTCCCCGGCCAGCGCACGACCGATGGCGAGCTGCTGCTGCTCGCCGCCGGACAGGAAGCCGGCGGCGCGGCCGCGGATATCGTACAGCTTGGGAAACAAGTCGAAGATATGCTGGGGCACTTTTGCCGCGCCTTTGCCCCTCCCAGCGAGCGCGGACCGGCCCGTCTCCAGATTTTCCATGACGGTCAGCTGCGGGAAGACATGCCGCCCCTGCGGCACGAAGCCGATGCCGGCGCGCGAGCGCTTGTGGGCGGGCAGCTTCGCAATCTCCTGCCCGTCGAAACGGATCGTGCCGCCAACCGTGGGGTGCGTGCCCATGATCGCGTGCAGCAGCGTCGTCTTGCCGACGCCGTTGCGGCCGATCAACGCCATCACCTGTCCCCGCTCCAAGGTCAGATCGACGTCCCACAAAACCTGGCTCTGTCCATAGGCGCTGGACAGGGCGGCGATTTCGATCAGCGGCGCGCTCATGCGGTGTGGCCCAGATAGACGGCGGCGACTTCTGCGTCGGCGCGGACTTCGGCAATGCTACCCTGTTTCAAGAACTTGCCCTGGTGCATGACGGTGACGGGCGCGGCGAGTTGTTCGACAAAGCTCATGTCATGATCGATCACCAGAACGGTGCGGCTGTCGCCCAGCCCCAGGATCAACTGCGCGGTGCGGCTGGTTTCGGCCGGGCCCATGCCCGCGGTCGGCTCATCCAGCAGCAACAGTTCCGCGCCGGTCGCCATGACCATCGCAATCTCCAGCCATTGCTTCTCGCCATGGGCGAGCGTGCCGGCCTCCACCCCGGCGCGATGGGTCAGGCCGACGCTTTCCAGCGCTTCTTCCACCGCCCGCTTTTCGTCCGCCGGGATGCCTGCGCCAAAACTCTTCCACCAGCGCCGATCTTTGCGGGCGGCGAGCCCCAGATTGTCGCGCACGCTGAGCGTCGGCAGCACGCCGGGCGCCTGGAATTTGCGGCAGATGCCGCGCGCGACGATCTGTTGTTCAGGCAGGCGTTGGATTTCCTCTCCTTTGAACAGGACGCGACCCGTGCTGGGGCGGACGCGGCCGATGATCGTATCGCACAGCGTCGATTTACCCGCGCCATTGGGACCGATCACCACGCGGGTTTCGCCGCGATTGAGCGTCATGCTGAAATTATCGAGCGCCTTGAAGCCGCTATAGTCGATGGTGACGCCATCGACGCTGAGCACCTGGTCGGAAACCGCCGAACCGCTCATGCCGCTTTCCCCTGGACCAGCCCGGCAAGGCCGCGTGGCAACAGGGTGACGACGAAGATGAAGAGCACACCCATCAGATAGAGCCACAATTCAGGGAAGGCGCTCGACACGGCATCGCGCGCCAGATTGACGAGCAGCGCGCCCACGATCGCCCCCGCCAGGCTGTAGCGGCCACCGATCGCGACCCACACAACCATCTCGATCGAGGGGACCACGCCGATCAAGGCAGGCGACACGACGCCCGCGTGGAGAGTGAAGAGCGCGCCGCCGATCCCGGCCAGCATCGCGGCGATGGCGAAGGCGACGACCTTGAAGGGCGTGGGGCTGTAGCCGAGGAAGCGCACGCGATTCTCGCCATCGCGCGCAGCGCGCAGCAATATGCCAAAGCGCGAGGCCAGCAGCCAGCGTAGAGCGATGAAGGCGACGCACAGGACCGCCAGCGTCACCCAATAGAGGCCCGATCCGGTTCCGGGGCTGGCGAGGCCGAAGCCGAAGACGGAATAGAAGTCTGTGAGGCCGTTGAAGCCGCCGGTCACATCCTGCCGACTGATGATGAGGGTGGAGAAGGCCAGCGCCAGCGCCTGGGTAATGAGCGCGAAATAAGTGCCGCCGACGCGCCGGTGGAACACCGCCCAGGAGAAGAGCGCGCCTACCAAGGTCGGCACGATCAGGATCGCGGCGATGGTGAAGGCGGGGCTGGAAAAGGGTATCCACCAGAAGGGCAGACTGTCCCGGCCGCTCCACACCATGAAGTCGGGGATTTCGCCCGAAGGCAGGTCCGCCAGCTTCATATGCAGGGCGATGGCGTAACCGCCCAGGCCGAAAAAGACCCCCTGCCCCAGGCTCAAAATGCCGCCATGGCCCCAGATGAGGACAAGGCCGAGCGCAAGAATGCCCATCGCCATGAAGCGGGCGAGCAGGTTGAGGTCATAAGCCGACAGCGCGAAGGGCGCGACGAGGCCGAGCGCCAGCAGCAGCCAGGGCAGGACAGGCTTCAGCGGATCAAGGCGGGACAGGTCAGGCATCGAGTTGGCGGGTCTTTACGGCGATCACCCCTTGCGGGCGGACCTGGATGAAGAGGATGACGAAGACGAGCAGCAGCATCTGCGCGACGCTGACATCGACGAAAATCTGGGCGAGCGCAGCGAATAGGCCAAGGATGATGGCCGAGGCGGTCGTGCCGACTATGCTGCCCAGGCCGCCCATCACGACGACGAGGAAGGCCGGGATGATATAGCTTTGCCCGACATTGGGCGTGACCGGACCGAGCAGCGCCAGCATCACGCCCGCCAGGCCCGCGACGCCCGACCCCAAGCAGAAGATAGCGAAGTCCACCCGCTTCACATCAATGCCGGACGCGGAGGCCATCATCCGGTCCTGATTGACGGCGCGGACCAGCAGCCCGATCCGGGTCTTGAGCAGCAACAGCGCCAGGCCACCCAGCACAAGCGCCGCAATCAGGATGATGAACAGGCGCGCCGATGGCAATGTGACGCCGAATGCCACGAAGCTGCCGGTCAGCCATTCGGGTGCGCGCACCTCCACCCCGACCGCGCCGAACAGGTCGCGCGCGCCCTGTTGCAGGATCAGGCTGACGCCCCAGGTCGCGAGCAAAGTATCGAGCGGCCGCGCCGACAGCCGACGGATCAGGGTGGATTGAATGAAGCCGCCCATCGCCGCCGCGCCGACGAAAGCGACCGGAATGGCCAGGATGATCCCAAGCGCGCCCGGCACCACGAGCAGCGTCATCCAGGCGAGATAGCCGCCCAGCATCAGCATTTCGCCATGCGCCATGTTGATGACGCGCATCAGCCCGAAGGAGAGTGCAAGGCCGAGCGCTGCGAGCAGATACAGCGAAGCCAGCGAGGCGCCGTTGAACAGCTGGTTGAGGAAAAGGGCATCCATGCGCTTAAAAATCCGTTCGTCCTGAACGAAGTCGAAGGACTTGCCTGAGCGAAGCGAAGGTATCTCGCTCCATTCGATGAAGGGCTTCGACAGGCTCAGCCCGAACGGGGTTGTGGGACATTGTTACAGCTTGCAGGTCTTGCCGGGGAAGGCGAGCACGTCATAAGGCTCCGGCGCGATGTCCTTGCCGCTGTCGGCGATGATCTCGAACTGCCCGTCGCCCTTCAGCTTGCCGATATAGGCCTTCTGCACCAGGCTCTGGTTGGCCGCGAAGCTGACCTTGCCCATCGGCGTGTCGAAGCCGCCCAGCGACGCCGCGGCCTTGCGCACCGCTTGCGGGTCGAAGCTTTTGGCCTTCTCCACCGCCGCCTTCCATGCATAGACATCGAGATAGCCATGGACCATCGGGTCGGTGATCGCCGCATCCTTGCCGAACTTCGCCTTATAGGCGGCGATAAACCTGGCGTTGGCGTCGCCGGGCAGGCTCTGGAAATAATTCCAGGCGGCATAGCTGCCCTCAACCAGGCCGGCGCCCATCGCCTGCGCTTCCTGCTCGCCGATCGAGAAGGACATGACCGGCATCGTCTTGGTGTTGATGCCCGCGGCCTGCAACTGCTTGAAGAAGGCGACATTGCTGTCGCCGTTCAACGTGTTGATGATCATGGCAGGCTTGGCTTGCGCGATCTTGGCGATGACACCGGAGAAATCGGTGCCGCCCAGCGGCACATAGGCTTCGCCCAGCACCTTCATGCCCTGCTTTTCGATATGTTTTTTCAGGATCAGGTTGGCGGTGCGGGGATAGACATAGTCGGAGCCGACCAGGAAGAAGCTCTTATGCCCCTGCGCCATCGCCCATTCCAGCGCGGGCAGCGCCTGCTGGTTGGGCTGCGCGCCCGAATACATGATGTTGGGCGAACATTCATTGCCCTCAAACTGCACCGGATACCAGAGCAGGTTCTTGGTGCGTTCAAACACCGGCAGCATCGCCTTGCGGCTGGCCGACGTCCAGCCGCCGAAAACGGTCGAAACGCCGTCGCTCTCGATCAGCTTCGACGCCTTCTGCGCGAAGGTGGAAGGATCGGACGCGCCGTCCTCGACCAGGGCGTTGATCTGCTTGCCCATCACGCCGCCGGCCGCGTTGATCTCCTCGATCGCCAGCATCTCGGCATTTTTCACCGTGATCTCGCTGATCGCCATGGTGCCGGTCAGGGACTGGAGAACACCGACCGAGACAGTATCGCCCGCAGGCGCGCTGGCGTTGCCGTTGCCGCCCGAACATGCGGTGAGCGCCAGGGCGCAGGCGGAAGTGGCAAGCAAAAGCAGCCTGGAACGGATCATGATGTGAAGGTCTCCTTGGGGCAGGACCGAATGCGGCGCTGCAGCAATCTCGTGCTTAAAGGCTATGGAAAGCCGCCTAGCGCCCGTATGCGTCATTTGACGTAGGCTATGGCGATGCGCTTCCCCCTAATATTGCGGGCATGGCGAACGGGGCGGAATCCATGGATATTATGGCGACATGCAAGGCGGCGACGTCGCCGCGGCAATGGCGCAATCCGATGTCGGGGATCGACCGGGTGACGCGCGATCCGCTGTTCGCTTTTCTGCTCGTCGGCGTGGCGCTGTTCGGCGGTTATCAGGTCGTCCAGCATTTCGAAAAGCCGCCCGTCATCTTCACGGCGGAGATCGAGCAGGCGCAGGTCGCGGACCTGGAGACGCTGACCGGACGCAAGGCGACGGCGCAGGATCGCGCCCGGCTGAAGGCCGAATATCTGGCCGAGGAATTGCTGTTCCGCGAGGCGATCGACCGCAACATGCACCTGACCGACGGGGAAACCCGCAAGCGACTGGTCGACAAGGTCCGCTACCTGATCGCCGGCGCCCCGCCCGAACCGAACGAAGAACAACTGGTCGATCATTATTCGAACCATCTGAACCTGTATCGCGCCGAACCGCGCACCAGCTTCACCCAGATTTTCCGCCAGCAAAAGCCCGCTGACGCCGACGTCCTGCTGGCCCAGCTCAATGCGGGCGAGACGATCGGCGGCGAGGATTTCTGGCTGGGCCGCGACTTCCCCCGCTATGGCGATTCCATGGTGCGCGGCATTTTCGGCCAGCCTTTCGTCGACACGCTCAAGACCGCGCCCGAAGGCCGCTGGATCGGCCCGATCGCATCCCCGCGCGGTTGGCATTTCGTGAAGAAGAGCGAGAGCATCGCGTCCGCCATGATCCCCTTTCCCGCGATCAGGGATCAGGTGCGGCAGGATTATATGATCGCCCACAGCAACGCCGCCATTCAACACGCGCTGGCGGGCCTGAAGGAGAAGTTCGATGTCGAAGAATAAGCTGTTCGCCCTGCTGCTGCTCGCGCTGGCGGCGCTGGCGCCCGGCACGGCGATGGCCGATATCTTCCTGTCCGCCGACTTCGCGTTGACGCGCGGCGAAGACCCGAACACCTATGACTTCACCGCCGCCGTTCCCGAAGCCGTGGGACAGCCAGCACCGCTCATCCTGCCCGACGGCTGCCGCCAGACCGGCATGAGCCGCCAGACCGGCGGCGGGCGGGCGCAATATGGGTTTGAGCTGGCGTGCGACCGGCCTTTTGCCGCTGGCGACGTCATCCAGACGCCGTGGAAGGCCGATGGCGGCCGCTTCGTCACCAATGTCATGGGCGCGCAGGTCGATCGCAGCCTGACCGGCGACGCGCAAGGCATCGCCGTGCCGGTCGGCGAAACCGCCGCAACGGCGCGGCCGATCGCCCGGATTGCGCCGGAATTTCTGGCCCAGGGCGTCTGGCATATCTGGCTGGGCTGGGATCATCTGGCCTTCGTCCTCTGTCTGGCGCTGCTGGCGCGCGGCCGCGACCTGCTCTGGCTGGTGAGCGCCTTTACCGCCGGCCACTCCATCTCGCTCGCCATCGCCTTTTTCGAACTGGTGCGCGTGCCCGTGCCGCCGGTGGAGGCCGCCATCGCCCTGTCGATCGCCTTCATGGCGCGTGAGGCGCTGCTGATCGGCAAGGGCAAGCAGGCCTTCGCTTTCCGGCGGCAGGCGATCGTCGTATCGCTGTTCGGCCTGCTCCATGGTCTGGGCTTTGCGACGGCGCTGGGCGAACTGGGCGTGCAGGCGGGCGAGAAGCTGCCGGCGCTGGTCTTTTTCAACATCGGCGTGGAAGCGGGACAGTTGATCTTCGTTGGCGCGATCGTCGCGACGCTGGCGGGATTACGCGCGGTGTCGCTGGCAACGCCGGTGCGGGTCGCCGCGCTCTATGCGGTCGGCGCGATCGGCTGCCTCTGGATGGTCGAGCGGGTCGCGGGGTTCGGCATCGCCTGATCGCGATAGCGGGCTATCGCCGGTCGCCCGCCCCGCGCCACGATGCCGCTCATATTCGCGACAGCGAACGAGACACCATGAAGGTTGCGCCGCTGCGGCACACCGGGGATCGGCCGGGGATGGCCGGAGGCGAAGATGATCCCGTCGCGCACGACATGATCCTCGCGCGGGCAATGCCAGTCGAGCGACACGCCCAGCACCTGGGCCAGGCTACCGGGATAGCAGGGCGTTCCTTCCGCCTCCCGCGCGGCGACGATCAGCACGCCCGCAGATAGCGCCCGGTCAGCGACCCCCGCGAACAACTCGCGATGCGCCGGGTTCACCGTACCCAGGCTAAGGTTGATGATGTCCACCTCCGCCGCCACGGCCCAATCGATCGCGGTCATCAAGGCGCGCGCGGTGGTGCGCAGCGCATCGTGAAACACCCGGATCGGCAGGCACAGCGCATCGGGCGCCTGCCCCTGGATGGCAGCGGTGACGGCGGTGCCATGGCCAAGGGCGTCGATGGTGTCGCACTCGCTGATCGCGCCGTCGCCCGCGATCGCAATGCCGGGCAACAACCGGGCGGGATCGATATGCGGATGATCGGGATGGGCGCCGCTGTCGATGACGGCGATATGGATCGGATCAGGCATCAACCGGCTCTGCGCGCGACGTCATCTGCGCCCGTCCCTGCTCCAGCGTGATGATGCTGTCGGCCATCCGCGCCAGCGCGGGCTTATGCGTGATGACGATGATCGTGGCGTGGGGCAGCGCATCGCGCAGCCGTCCCGCCACAAGCTGCTCGGTGTCCCCGTCCAGCGCCGATGTCGGCTCGTCGAGAATCAGGATGCTGGGCTGACGCAGCAAGGCGCGCGCCAGCACCACCCGCTGCCGCTCGCCCGCCGACAGCGCCATGCCGCGCTCACCCGCGCGAGTGGCGTAGCCTTCCGGCAGTCTATCGATGAAGCCGTCCAGCCCGGCTGCATGGGCCGCCGCCGCGATGGCGTCGGGCGACACATCGGCCATGGCGAAGCCGATATTGGCCGCGATCGTATCGTTGAACAGATAGGGCGCCTGATCGACCAGGATGATCTCGCGCCGCAGATCATCCAGTCGATAGTCGCGCAGGTCGCGGCCATCGACCGTGATGCGCCCGCTGTCGGGATCGAGATAGCGGACAATCAGGTCGGCCATGGTCGATTTGCCGACGCCACTGGGGCCAAGGATAGCGCACAGGCTGCCCGCCGGGATCGTGAGGTCGATATCGCGCAGCACCGCATCGCGATCATAGCGCATCGCGACCTGCTGGAAGCGCATCTCACCCGCCCGCGCCATGGGCAGCGCATCGCTGCGCTCAATGACATCAGGCTTTGTGTCGAACAGTTCGAAGATGCGCCCCAGCGACACCCGCGCCGACGCCAGCCCGGACGTTAGCCCCATCAGCGTTTGGATCGGCGAGAGCAGCCGCATATGATAGGTCATGAAGGCGACGAGTGTGCCGATGCTCATTCCGTCATGAATGATCCGCCAGCCGCCATAGAGGATCACCGCCGATGTCGCCGCCGTCATCAGCGTGCCGGGCAGCGCGCCGGTCATGAAGGACGCGACCTGCATCCGCAGCATCGACGCGACGAAGGCGTCGTTCTTGGTCTTGAAACGCCCCACTTCATGCTCGCCCGCGCGGAGCGAGGCGACGACGCGCATCCCCATCACCGTATCGACCAGAAGGCTGCCCAGGTCCGCCCCCCGCTCGCGCATGTCGCGGGTGAGGGCCGTCAGGCGACGCTGATAATAGCTGAAGGTCGCCAGGCTGGCCGGGACCAGCACGACGCTCACCAGGAAGAGCCGCCAGTCGAGCCACAGCATCATCGCGACGCAGCCGACGAAGAAGAGCAGATTGCTGACAACCGACAGCAAAGTGTCGGAGGCGATACGCTGCACGTCGCTGACGTCGCTGTTCATGCGCGACACGAGATCGCCCAGGCGGAAGCTGCCGTAGAAGCGGGGCGACAGTGTCTGGAGATGGCGCAGCAACGCCGCGCGAATGTCGTAGAGCATCGCCGCCGAC
The DNA here is from genome assembly GCF_001046645.1 of Sphingobium cupriresistens LL01. Lineage (NCBI taxonomy): Bacteria > Pseudomonadati > Pseudomonadota > Alphaproteobacteria > Sphingomonadales > Sphingobiaceae > Sphingobium > Sphingobium cupriresistens. The sequence continues at coordinate 840,840 of NZ_KQ130434.1, read as the reverse complement.
AGCGCGACATAGCGATAGCTGGCGAGGATGTTGACGGCGAAGCCCGCGATGGTGACGGCGATCATGATCGCCGCAATGTCGACCAATGCGCTCATATCACGCTTGAGCAGCGCCTGATCGATCATCAGCTTGGAAAGATAGGGCTGGGCGAGGCCGAGCATGGTCGAGACGAAGCTGATCGCCAGCACGGCCAGCAACGCGCCGCGATAGGGGCGCAGGAAGGGCGTGAGGCGCTTGTAGGCGCCCCAATTGGCGATCGGCGGCGCGGTCGGGGCGCTCATGCCGCCACCTGCCGGGGCGCCAGCCGGAAACCGTCGAGCAGGAAGCGCGGTTCGGGGAGCCTGGCCAGCAGGCCGGTGCATATATGATGCCCCTCCATCAGCGCGTCATGCTGCGCGCGCCACCAGCCACCCTGCCCGCCATTGGCGTAAAATCGCGCGCACAGCAGCAGGTGGCGGCGCATCGCCGCGATCAGCATCGATCGATAATGGGTGAGCAGCGCGGCGCGATCGCCGCCATCGGCCATGGCCATCACGACCGCTGCCGCCAATATCGCCTCCCGCACCGACTGCGCCGTGCCGTCGCCGCAAATCGGGTCGAAGCCCAGCGCCCCCGTGCCGCAGGCAAGCCAGTCATCGCCATGGAGCGGCAATTGCAGGCGGGGCGCAGCCGGAAAAGGCGTGGATGTCGCGCCGATCGCGTCCACGACCGGCGCGATCAGCGCGCTCTTACCCAGCAACCCATCTACCGAGCCACCCACGCCCAGCAGCCAGCCAAAGCCCGGTTCGGCCGGCACCAGATAGAGCCAGCCTGTCGCCACGGCCTCGATCCGCGCCTCTTCGATGCAGGCGGGATCGCGCAATGTCACCTTAGCCGCGATCGCGTTGCGTTCGCCAAAGATGTGCATGTCCCCCAGCCGCGCGGGCGACGCGGCATGAATGGTGAAATCGATTGGCCCTGCTTCGAATGCCGCGATGGATGGCAAGGCCGCCTGGACCTGCTCCTCCGATGCCAGCGCCGCGTCATGGGGCAGCATGACCGGCGCCCCGCCCCAGGCGACCAGCCGTCGCTTCACGCGCGGCTGGTCGGCAAACAGGTCCGGCCGATCGAACACGCCGCGGATCAGGCGCAGGGCCGGATCGCTCAGCATGATCGTCGGCACGGACGGGCGGCGGCGTTCTTCGATTGCGACCCGAAAGCCCGCGCCAGCCAATATATGCGCGCATCCCGTGGCGGCGATGCCGCTGCCCCGGATGGCGATGATGGTCATCGTGGCGACACTCGTTCGTTTCGAGCGTTTCGAGAAACGCCAACACGGCGCTTGCCGCTTCTCGACTTCGCTCGAAGTGAACGAAGGAAGGCGGAACAGATAATCTCTATTCTCATTCCACCGCGACCATGCCCGCGCCGGTGGTGTCGTTGCCCAGATCCCAGGTCGCTTCCAGCTTCAACGTCTTGGCGTCATAGACCTCCACATCATAGCTGGCGCCGTAAATATAAAGCTTGGCCCCATCCATCGACATGCCGAACCGGAAGCGGGATCGGCACTGGAACTCCGCCTTGTCGACGACCGCATTGCTTTTCATGTCCATGTGCCAGAATTCGCAGCGCTTGTTGCCAAGCTTGCCGTTGGTCACGACGGTGTAGGCTTGGCTCCCATCGGGCGTCATTTGCAGGCCGGCCATATTGTCCGGCGCGGGGCCGATCGGCGTGAAATCGAACTGGCGGCTGTTCAGGTCGAAACGGGCGAGGCCGAACATCTTGTTGTGGATATAGGGGTCCGCCGCGTTGAAAAGCGACACGAACTGGCCGGGCGTGCGGATCGTGTCGATCGCCCCGCCAAAGCCGACATTTTCCAGACCCGTCCCTTCGGGTTTGGCCAGGTCGATGCGGTCGATGACCTTCATGTCGGCGACGGTCAGGATCAGCACCTTGTCGCCGAAGATGTAGAGATATTTGCCGTCCTGCGACACTTTATAGGCGGCGCGATAGCCACCGCCTGCCTTTTCATCTTCCTTGTCGATATCGACCGTGCGTATGACCTTTTGCAGCTTCAGGTCGATCACGCCGTACATTGGCTTGCTGACCTTGTAGCGATCCGCTTCCTTGTCGAACCGGCTGATGACGGTGTAGAAATAGCGGCCGGTCGGGTCCGCAGCCCCGCCCCAGAAGCGATAACGGGTGACGCCGTCGTTCAGGCTGAACTTGTTGATCACCTTGCGCGTGGCGGTGTCGATCACCTCGATCCCGCTGGTGGTGATGGTGGTGACGTAGATGCGCTTGCCGTCGTCCGACAGCAGCATCGATGTCGGCAGGCCGGTGTCGAGCTTGATCTTGCCCGTGACCGCCGCCTTGCCTTCGTCGAAGACCAGCAATTCGTCGGGATAGCTGCCCATGAAGAGGGTGGAGCCGGACGCCGGGAGCGCGGCCAGTGCGGCAAACCCCGCTGCGACGATGGTGCGATGGATCGACATGGCGCGCCTCATGGAAAAACAAGATCGAGACTGCGCCAATCCTTGGTGGCGGTGGCGCAGTTGCTGGCCCAGTCGGGCGAATAATTCACATGATCGGGCACCTGGACGGGCCAGAAGCAGGTGACGTAACAATCGTAGATGTCGCGTTCGACCGGCTGGCACAGCCCCGCCGTGCCGCCGCCCGCATCGACTTCCCAGCCGGGTGAGAAGGACAGGGTGCAACCCATCGGCACATGGGGCCGCGGTTGCTGCTGGAGGGCCAAGACGTCCTCCTCCATGTCGGACGGCATTCCGGCGGCAGCAGCCTCGATCTCGGCCACCGCCTCGCCGATCGCGCGCGCCTTTTTATTGATGGCACGAAGATGCTTCATGACAGGCCCTTTCGTTCAGCGAAGCGTTCGAGGAAGCCGGGATTCTGCACCGCCAGCACGCCGTAGATGCGCAGGCAGGTGTCGGTCCATTGCCGTATCCAGTCGCAATAATGGAGATTGGCGTGGCCGGTGTCGCCATAGCGCACGAACGCCTCATGATGGCATCCGCCCGCGCACAGCGGACGCGCCCAGCAACTCTGGCAGTCATATTTCGCCTCGACATGGCCCTTGGCCAGGAAATCGCCCTGCTTGGCCCGGTCGATACCGCTGGAGACATGACCCATGCTGTGCGTGTCGGCATCGGTGAAGCGATGGCAGGGGGACAGGTCGCCCGACGGACTGACCCCCATCAGACCCAGACCCGCGCCACAGGGATGCGACTTGTTGACCCCGGAAATCAGCTCGCTGATTGTCTCGCTGACATTGGTGAACCCGTGGGATTCTCCGCGCAGGGCATATTCCAGCCATTCGTCGGCGAGCAGGCTGAACTGCGCCAGCACGCTGTCCATGCCATTGTCATCCAGCGAATAGGCCCGCTCCTCCCCGGTCGTCACCGGCGCGAAGCCGACTTCGTGGAAGCCCATATCGTCCTTCAGATGACGGAAGATGCGCACGACGTCGGTGACGCCTTCGGTCAGCGTCACGCGCGCGGTGATGGCGCGGGTCTTGTGGTGCGCGATCAGCGTGCGCAGGCGCGGTTCGATCACCGCATAGCTGCCCTTGCCATTTTTATAGACGCGATGCTTGTCCTGCATCTCCGGCGGGCCGTCCATCGACACGGTGACGCCGATCCGGTTGTCGGACAGGAAGGTCACAATATCCGGCGTCAGCAGCGTGGCGTTGGTGGTGAGGCTGTAGGTGATCGCCTTTCCCGCCGCCGCCGTGGCCGCGTTCGCATAGTCCACCACGTCGCGCAACAACTTGAAATTCATCAGCGTTTCGCCGCCGAAGAAGGTGATATGCACCGCCTTGCGGCCAACCGCTTCTCTGATGAGCAGATCGACCGAAGCCTGCGCCGTTTCCAACGTCATATATTTGGGCTTGCCCGCCGGGGTCGCGATCTTGTCCGCGCCGAATTCATAGCAATAGGTGCAGGCCAGATTGCACTGGTTGGTGACGTTCAGCACTAGCGCCTGGAGCGGAAAATCGGCCGGTGGCGCCTGCGGCATAACCGGGGCGGCTGCGCCAAGCTGGATCAGGCGGGCGGCGCGCAGTTCGCGGACCAGCGCTTCGGCTTCGCCCGGATCGCGGCCGTCGCTCGCCAGTTCGCGGACCAGCGCGGCATGGGTCAGTTCCTGCCCGTCAAGCCGGGCCAGCACCGCGCGCACATCCGCGTCGATCTCGAAGATCGCGCCCGCGCTGACCAGATAGACGAAGTGGCCGCCGCCCGCCTGGAAGCCGTGATATTCGGCCCGGCGATAGGCGGGCGCCTGCATGACGGTCATCGCGACACCTCCGGCTGATCCCATTTCTGATAGGCGGGCACCGTCACCACCATGTAGGATCGGGCGCTCAGCGGTTTGCCGAACTTGTCCTTTTCCGTCTTGGCGGTCGCGACGACCCAGACTTCGCCATAATTGTTGCGGCCAAAGCGGCGGGCCGGGTTCGGCCCTTCCTCGGCGGGGGTGAAGAAGGCGGTGGGGCTGAGCGCCCCGACATATTTGGTGTCGTCGTCATAATAGACCGACAGGAATTCCTGCATCGCCCACTCGGCGGCAACCGGCCCAACGGCGATGTCGTCGGGCGTGTTAGGCTTGCCGTCGAGGCCGTTTTCGTAGCCGATCGCCTCGAACTGCTGATAGCCTTTGGGGAATTTGATGCCGCCCAGCCGCGACAGCGCGGTTTCAGGCGTCGCCTTGATATAGTCGATCTTGTGGAATACCGGGAAGGCCTGCTCCAGCACCGCGCCGGCGATCGCGACGTCGCGCTGACCGGACGATGCGCCGGGTGCGACATCGGCGGTGACGACCAGTTCCTTGGGGCTGGCCGACACGATTCTGGCGACCGTCACGCCTGCGCCCAGATCGATATCGGCGGCGCTGGGCGAAGCGGGCAAGTTGTGGCCCAGGATGCGCAGTTGCACGCCCTTGCTCCCAGCTTTCACCGGCCCCGGCGTCACCGCCAGGATCGCGGGCGCGGCGGTCGCGCGGACCAGCTTCACGTCATAGCCAAATTCCTGATAGTCGCCCCAGAACCAGCGGCCCTGCGCGCTCTGCTGGTCGGGCGCGAACCACATCGCTTCGCGCGCCGCGCTGCCAAGGTCATCGGGCTTGGCAGCGCCTGCGCCGGTGGACGACCCGCGCCAGCTATAGCCGGCATAGACGATGCCAGTGCCGGTGCGGCCGATCGTGCCACCGTCCGTCAGGGATCGCAGCGTCGCGCTGGTGGTAAATTCGTCGGCTTGCTTGCCCGGCGCCACGGTAAGTTCGCCGACATAGCGGCCCTTGCCCGGCACCGATGCGACGACCAGCCATTCGCCAGCCAGGCGCGGATTGCGCTGGCGCGCGCTCCAGGCGGCCCATTCGGGGGTGTGCAGCGGCGCGACCTTGGGCAGATAGGTCAGCGCATAGTCGCCGCGGGTCAGCTTGTCCTTGGGATCGCGCCCGACAGGCTGTTCGGCATCTTCGGCCGGGCGACGATATTGGGCGTCGGCCTGCGAATAGAGGGCGACGTGCAAGTCCTGCAACGTCTTCCATTCCAGCTTCGACCGGCGCCAGGACAGGGGCTGGGCATAGCTGTGGCAACTCGCGCAGGCGTCGCGCATGGTTTCGTTGGGGATGATCGTTTCGTCCAGCATCCGCTTTTCGGGCAGATACATGACCGGACGGGCCTCTTCGGGCGCAAGGCCGTGCGAGGCGGAGAGCGACTTCACGATCGCCCGGCTTTCTTCCGGCGTGATCGCCAGACCGTTCAGGCGCACCATCCGTTTGATCGCCTGCGCCCAGCCCTCCGGCGTGGTGCGGACCCAACTGATCCGCGACAGATTGCCCTTGGCGTCCGCGGTGTGGCAGGCGCTGCATTTTTCGGTGACGAGCGGATCGGTGACGGGGATGCCCGCTTCCGTCTCCTTCATCGTCGCGCCATCGGGGCCGCCATCCGCCTGGGCGAACACGACCGACGCGGAAAAGAGCGCAACCAAGCCAAATTTCGTGACGGGAAGCCGCTTCACCCTGTATGTCCCCCTTGGCGCCCAGCCATTTGCCTTGGGCGGATGTCGAAGCCTAAGCAGGCGCTCGAACGGCGCTATTGCCCAAATGACGTATGGCGGCTGCGCAATCCGCCATCAGAATCTTGACGAGTGTCACGATTTCTTTTTCGGACCGTAATAGGCATCCTGCCCATGTTCGGACGACACCGGATTCCAGTAGCGGGGCGGCAGGCCCTTCTTGCGCATGGCGATCCCGGTCAAGCAGGCGTTCAGCAGATAGTTGCTGTTGAGCGCCGTCTTGTAGCTGGTGTCGAGATAGGGCGCGACTTCAACAATATCGATGCCGGCGATGTCGTTTTCGGCGCAGAGCCGCCGCATGATCGGTTGCGCTTCGCGCATCGTCAGGCCGCCGGGAACGGGCGTGCCGGTGCCGGGCATGAAAGCGGGGTCCAGCACGTCGACGTCGAAGCTGATCCACAGTTTCTTGGCATTCTGGCGCGCTTCGGCGATGGCGCGGTCCATCACCTTGTCCCAACCATGTTTCTCCACCTCTACCATGGTGTGGTAGCGCATCCCCTTGTTGCGCATCCAGCCGAAGGTTTCGAGATCCGGGCCGCGCGCGCGCAGGCCAACCTGGATATAATCCTGCGGCCGGACATGGCCTTCGTGCAGAACGCGATAGACCGGCGATCCATGGGTGATCCAATGGACGCCGTTGCGGCCGACATCATAATGGCTGTCGAAATGAACGACGCTGACATTGCCCTTGCCATGGACGTCAGCCGCCGCCGCGACATTGGGATATTCCAGACTATGATCGCCGCCGATGACGATCGGGATCGCGCCGGTGCGGGCGATTTCGCGCACCATCTCGCGCACATGGGCGACCGAGCGTTCGGTGCTGTTCTGGTCGATGGCGATGTCGCCATAATCGACGATCTCCAGCACGGAGCCGGGGTTGATCATCGCATACATGTCGTTGCCGCCCGCGCCGCCGGTCATGCGCAGCGCGCGCGGCCCGTCGATCGCGTTGCGCCAGCCCGATCCCATGTCCAGCGGCGCGCCCACGATCGCGACATCGACCTTGCCCGCCTTCAAATCTTCCGGCGTCATCGCCACCGGCGCGCCCGCAAAGGTTGCAAAACCGCCGCGCCGCCCACCGATATAGCGGCCCAGGTCCATGGGGCCAGCATCGCGCCTGGGGTCCATCACCAGCGGCCGCTTCGCCTTCCAGGCGTTGAACCAGGCCGACCGGGTGTCGAGCGGGATCGTCCTGGCGTCGCGCCCTTCCTGAAATTCGACCTGCGCATGGAGCGCCGCAATCGCATCGATATAGGCGGCCAATTCGGTCGCCGGCATGGTGCGGATGCGGCCGAACAATGCATCTTTCTCGACATAGCGGCCGGTGCGCCCCTGCTTGATGAGGGCCACTTTCTCCGGTGCAATGCCAGAAAGCTTCGCCATGACATCGGCGGGAATCTCGATGGGCTTGGGTTCTCCCATGATATCTTCCTGCGGCAAAGGCGGCGGCGGGTTGGGCGTGTCGAAGCCATTGCCCGCCACCACGGCGGAGGCCGCCGCGGCCGCCGCCATGCCCCATCCGCTTATCGCATTGATCGACGGCATGGCGGTTCTCCCTGGTTCAGCGCTTGGCGGTCTGGACCGACGTCGCGCCCGTCTTGCGTATCGCGATGCCGCTCAGGCAGGCGTGCAGGATGTAGTTGGCGCTCATCCGGCTGACATAGGTCGGGTCCAGGATCGGCGCGGCGTCGAGCAGGTCGAAGCCCACCACCTCGGTCTGGGCGCATAGCTGGCGGACCATCGGAATGGCTTCGCGCATGGTGATGCCGCCGGGCACCGGGCGACCGGACGCGGGCGCATCGCCCGGATCGAGCACGCTCATGTCGAAGGAGACGAAGACATTTTCCGGCCCCGTCTTCAGGCCCGCGATCAGATCGGTCGTGATCGCCTGCCAGCCTTTTTCCTGGATCGCCGCCGTCGGCACGATCTTCGCGCCTGCGTCGGTCAATCGCTTCTGCGTCGCCGGGCCAGCATCGCGGCCATGCAGGCCGACCAGCGTCACGTCGCTCCCGCGGAGCAGATTCTGCTCCAGCAGGCGGGTCAGCGTCTGGTTATCGGAAATCAGATGATCGCCGTTCAGTTCGGCATCGGCATGGGCGTTGAACTGGACCAGCGCGACCTTGCCCGCGCCATAGACGTCCACCATCGCGGCGACATCGGGGAACATGATCGTATGGTCGCCGCCGACGATGAAGGGAACGACGCCGACACTGGCCATTTCCGCGATCATGGCGCGGATATGGTCCAGGCCCCGGTCGGGCGCCATATAATCGGGGGTCAGGTCACCATAATCGGCGATCGAGAGGACAAGGCCCGGATCGACCCCGCCATCGGCATCCGCTCCGACCAGGCCATCCATGCCGCGCAGCGCCATCGGCGCATGTTTCGCGTCACGCCAGCCCGACGAGAAGTCGAGCGGCACGCCGACGAAGGCGACCTCCACCTTGCCCGCGACCAGATCTTCCTTGCGGATCGCCACCGGCGCGTCAGCAAAGGTCGGGATACCGCCCTTTTGAAACATATAGCGTTTCAGGCTGAACGGGCCGTCTTCACGCGCCAGCTTGTCGAACATCTTGGGACGAACCGTGGTGCTGGCGTTCCAGCCGCGCGCCTGCGGGTTGAGCGCGATTTCCGCGGGATCGCGGCCTGCCTTATATTTGCTGTCCTCCACCACCGCCATCAGCGCGGTCGCATAGGCATCGACGTCGGCGGCCGGGCGGCCGGCCAGCGCGATCTGCAACTTCTCCGGCGTCAGGCCGAACCGTTCCAGCGTTGCGGGATCGGACAGGAACGCTTTCTTTTCCGGCGAAAGGCTGGCGAGCGGGTCGCTGCCTTGCGCCAGCGCCGGCGCGGCAAGCGTCGCCAAGGCAAGGCAGACGGCGGCGCTGCGCGCCAGCAGGATGGAGCGTGCCATCAGTTCTTCTTCCCATAATAAGCGTCCAGCCCGTGATCGACCGAAACAGGGTTTAGATAGCCGGGCTTCAGCCCCTTCTTGCGCATGGCGATGCCGGCCAGGCAGGCGTTCAGCAGGAAATTGCTGTTGAGCGCGGTCTTGTAGCTGGTGTCGAGATAGGGCGCGACTTCAACGATATCGATACCCGCGATGTCGTTCTGGGCGCACAGGTTGCGCATGATCGGCTGCGCTTCGCGCATCGTCAGGCCGCCGGGAACGGGCGTGCCGGTGCCGGGCATAAAAGCGGGGTCCAGCACGTCCACGTCGAAGCTGATCCACAGCTTCTTGGCCTTTTCCCGCGCTTCCTTGAGCGCGCGGGCCATCACCTTGTCCCAGCCCCATTTCTCGACCTCGACCATGGTGTGATAACGCATCCCCTTGTTGCGCATCCAGCCGAAGGTTTCGAGGTCGGGACCACGGGCGCGCAGGCCGACCTGGATATAGTCGCTGCCGCGAACATGGCCTTCGCTGATGACGCGATAGATCGGCTGGCCATGATCGAGCAGATGCACGCGCCCGCGCCCGATATCATAATGGCTGTCGAAGTGGATGACGCTGACATTGCCTTTCCCATGCACGTCGGCGGCTGCCGCGACATTGGGATATTCCAGACTGTGGTCGCCGCCAATGACGATCGGGATCGCTCCGGTCTTGGCAATCTCGCCCACCATGTCGCGCACATGATCGACGCTGCGTTCAGTGCTGTTCTGGTCGATGGCGATGTCGCCATAGTCGACGATCTTGAGCGCGGCGTTGGGGTTGATCATCGAATACATGTCGTTGCCGGCCGCGCCGCCGGTCATGCGCATCGCACGCGGCCCGTCGATCGCGTTGCGCCAGCCCGATCCCATGTCGAGCGGCGCGCCGACGATCGCGACGTCCACCTTGCCGGCAACCAGATCGTCCGGTGTCATCGCCGCCGGCGCGCCGGCAAAGGTGGCAAAGCCGCCGCCCCAGCCGCCGACATAGCGGGTCAGTTCGATCGGGCCGGCCGCCCGCTTGGGATCGAGCGCGCCCGATCGCCTCGCCTTCCAGGCGTTGAACCAGGGCGAGCGGGTGTCGAGCGGAATGGCGGCCAGATCGCGCCCGGCCTTATATTCCACCTGCGCGTGGAGCGCCTGCATCGCATCGATATAGGCGCTGATCTCTTCCGGTGTGCCCTTGCGGATGCGGTCGAACAATGCGTCCTTTTCGACATAGCGGCCAGTGACGCCGCTTTTCAGGAAATCGATCTTCGCCTGATCGACACCCGCCAGCTTCGCCTCGACATCCTTGGGCAGCTCCAGCGGCTTGGGCCGACCCATATCATCTTCCAGCGGCGTCTGCATCGCGGGGGTGCCGGCATTGCGATCGGGCACGCCCGCTATCGCAGCGCCCATCGCCGCGATCCCGGCTATGCTCCATCCCGTGATGGCGGTCATTGACGACATGCATAGTCTCCAGCCCCGCAAGCGGGCATAGGCATCAGGAAGGGGGCGGAAAATCCGCCTTCGACCCGATGGGTAGGCGGTCCGCCCCCTCGATCCCAATAGGGCGTTTGACGTAGGACCGCGCCATGGCGGGATAGACGGACAAGCTACGTCAAATGCCCCATGTTTGAGTGCCTGCGCGCTCCATAGCCTCTGCGCCATGCCAAAAGCCAAGAGGCGGCAGGTCATGCCGCCCGCCGCGCCATGGCTGCGTCACATGCACGCCATGGCCGATCCAGGCAGAGGATTACGACCGGGGAAGAATTGCAAAAAGAAGGGGAACACCATGTCGTATCGCGCAAAGCTCAAGCTGGGACTATTGTCCGCGACGATCATATCCAGCGCCGCGGCGGCCATGCCCGCCATGGCCCAGACCGCGCCCGCCGCTACAGCGGCCGAAGCGGACGGCGACGTCATCGTCGTCACCGGCACCCGCCGCAGCACCACGCTGATGGAAACGCCGATCAATATTTCGGCCGTGGGCGCCGAGCAGCTGGCCAGCCAGCAGATCGATGACATCCGCGACATCGCCGCCTTTACGCCGGGCATCACCATCACCGATACTGGCCCCTATGGCGCAGCCAACATCGTGATGCGCGGTCTTTCGGCCAGCGACACCAGCTCCACCGGCGGCAACAGCGATACCGCGATCGGCATCTATCTGGGCGATGTGCCGCTCTATGTCGATTACAAGCTGATCGATCTGGAGCGCGTCGAAACGCTGCTCGGCCCACAGGGCACGCTTTACGGTCTGGGTACGCTGGCCGGCGCGATCCGTTATATCCCCAACCGCCCCGATCCGACCCAATTCAGCGGCGAAGTCTATGGCCGCGCCTATGACGTCGCCCATAGCAAGGGCATCGGCTATGTTGGTTACGGCGTGCTCAACGTCCCGATCGTCAAGGACGCGATCGCCTTCCGTACCGTCACCGGCTATTATTACGATCCCGGCTTCATCGATTATCCGTTCATCCTCAAATCGCCCGGCACGTCGCTGCCCCAGCCGGGCAGCGTCGCCAACCCCACCGGCACCGATGCCGACAAGGCGGCGAACTTCGCGGGCCGCAAGGATCTGAACTCCGAAAAGACCTTCACCAGCCGCAACCAGCTCGGTTTCACGGGCGCGGATTTCCAGGCCTATTTCACTTACGCCTTCCAGCAGACCAAGACCCAGGGCCGCCAGGCGACCGGTGGCAATGTGATTGGCGAAGGCAGATATGAAGCGCCATGGCGCTCCGCCGAGCCGTCCAAGCGCACCTCACAGCTCGTTTCGCTCGAAGTGCAGGGCAATATCGCCGACGTGGCGCAGGCGATCTTCGTGTCGGCATACACCAACAAGAAACGCCGCAGCTCGATCGACGTGACCGATCTGCTGCTCGACCTCGACTATGATTACGAACTGTTCCCGGCCTTCTCCGGCTATACCCAGTCGCGTGGCACGGACGAGCAATATAATCAGGAATTGCGGCTGGTTTCCACCCATGGCGGCCCGTTCAGCTGGGTCTTGGGCGGCTTTTGGAATCGGCAGAGCACCAATTCCGACTATCGTGAGATCGTGCCTGGTTATCCGGCCTATGCGGGCATCAATCGGCCTGACGAAGTCGAGTATGCGTCCTATGTAAAGACCAAGCTCGACGAGAAAGCGATCTTCGGCGAAGGCAGCTTCAAGATCACGCCGCAATGGCAGGTGACGGCGGGCATCCGCTATTTCAAATATGCCGCCGACGTGCTGGGCGGCACCGCCTTGCCACTGTTCCAAACTTTTCCTGCGATCAACTTCCGCTCGCGCGCCGGTTCGACCGGCAAGGACGGCACGGTCTGGAAGTTCAACAGCTCCTACAACATCACACCGGACCTGATGGTGTGGGGCACCTATTCGAAGGGCTATCGCATCGGGGGTGTCAATCGCGTCGCGCCCTGCGTCCTGCCGCTGCCGCCTGGCCAGAATCTCTGCGCACTTGAAAACGAACTGTCTTATGGACCGGACGCGGTCAAGAATGCCGAAATCGGCGTTCGCGCCCAGTTGTTCGATCGCAAGCTGTCGATGAGCCTGTCGGCGTTCAAGATCAAATGGAACGGTATCCAGCTGGATGGCCAGACCGCCAATGGCGCGATCGGCATCATCACCAATGGCGGCGCGGCGGAATCGAAGGGCATCGAATTCTCCTTCGATGCGCGGCCGATCCAAGGCCTCTCCATTCGCGGCAACTACAGCTATCTCGACGCGAAGCTGACCGAGGATGTGCCACAGCTTCTGTCAGTCCAGGGCGGCGATCTGGTCGATGTGTTCGCTGGCGACCGCCTGCCGGGTTCGACCAAGAACAGCGGCGCCATCGGCGTCACCTACGATATTCCCATGGGTGACAACGCATTGGTGCTGGGCTGGACCACCACCTACACCGGCGGCATCTACAGCCGTCCGGGCCTGCGTGGCGGTGGCGAGCGTATCCCGGCCTACACAATGAGCCGCGCGAACATCAGCTACAAGACCGACGCCTATGAAATCGGGGTGTTCGCCAACAACATCTTCGACAAATATGCGATCACGGGCATTGGCAACGACCTGACCCGCTATGGCCTGGTCAACGACGGCGTCATCTATCGCGGCTATGCCCAGTCGGTCGCGCAGCCGCGCGTGATCGGCGTCGAAAGCCGCCTGAAGTTCTGATCGCGGTTTACAGGATAGGAGAAGGGCGTCTTCCAGATTGGAAGACGCCCTTTTTTGGTCCCGTCCACGCCGTGCCTGACATACAAAAACGATGTTGGAAAGATCGCCGAGACTGCGCCGTTCAGGCCACGGCGATGCCCTGCGCCACTAGCCAGTCGCGGACCGGGACCAGCGCCCCTTCATGCCGTTTCCAGCGCGCCACCGCATCGGCATTGAGCGGACGGCGCACCTGCGCCGCGCTGGGCGTCGCGACCGCCGCCTTGTTTTCATGGAAGGACAGGCAGGCTGCGTCCCATTCCAGCCCGCAATGGTCCAGCAGGCGGCGCGTCTGGCCCTCCTGATCGGCGACCAATGCTTCATAGGAAAACTGGAGCACCCGGCCGGAAAACAGTCGATCCCACAGCGCCATCAGTCGGTCGAAGCGCGCATAATAGCGCGCAATGTCCATCAGGTCGTAGCTATAGGCGTAATAAGCCGACTGGCTGGCGAAGAGATTCTTATAGTTGCTCCACAGCGTATCCATCGGATGGCGGCGCAGGCAGACGATCTTCGCCTGCGGCAGCGCGTGCAGGATATGGCCGATATAAAGAAAATTGGCCGGCAGCTTGTCGGTAAAGCGCGCCTTCCCGTCGGGCCGATGATGGCTGGCGCGCGTCATATAGGCCTGTCCCATCGCCAGCGGGTCTGCCCCCCCACTCGCCGCGATCGTATCCGGGTCGATCACCAGCCGGGATCGCGTGCCAGACAATTGCTTCACCGCCAGCGGCATCGCCTGCAGCTCGCCCGCCGACCCGACTTGGCGGTGGGACGACAGGATGCGATCGACCAAGGTCGTGCCAGTGCGCGGCATACCGGTGACGAAGATCGGCGCAGGATCGTCCAGTCCCGCGCCCCAACCTTTGGGCGCGCCGTCCGCAAACACCCGTTCGATCGCGTCGAAGATCGCCGCATCGGCCGCAAAATCATAGCCGATCGCCTGTTTGTGCGCAGCATTGGCCGCAGCAAGATGGGCGAAAGCGTCGGCGGCGTTCCCTATATCCTCATGGCTCTTGGCCAGCGCATAGCGAATGCGCAGCCTGTCTTCGGACCGCTGCGCTTTCGCCAAGGCCCCCTCCAGTCGCGGCACGTGATTGGCCTGTACGCTCTGCCGCGACAGAATGGCCAGCGCATAATGGACCCGCGCGTCCCCCGGATCGGCGCGCAATATCACCTCATAATGATCCCGCGCCGCATCGACCCGTCCGGTGAAACCGCAGGCGGCAGCAAGATTGTAGCGATAGCTCAGATTATTCGGCTCGGCCGCCACCGCCCCCTCGAACGGCGCAACCGACGCCGCATGATCGCCCAGCCGCGCCAGCACGCAGCCGATCGTATCGAGCGTCAGCGCATCGTCCGGGGCTGCCGCCAACGCATCGCGCGCCGCCCTGCCAGCCTCGCCATCGCGCCGCAGCAGGATGAGCAGGCGCGCATATTGGGCGAGATGCTCGGCCTGCCCGCCCCGCGCCACCGCCTGTTCCAGCATAGGCAGCGCCTTGGCCATCTGCCCCGCTTCGGCCGCCGCCATGCCCAGCAGGAAGAAACCGGCGGGGCGTTCGGGCTGCTCCATCGCCAGGCGTTGCGCCGCCTGCGCCGCAGCGGTCAAATCGCCCCGCGCCAGCGCCGCGCGAGCCAGCGCCTCCAGGCTCATGCCATCCCCAAGGTGAAGCCCGCCACCCGCTCCATCACCCAGAAACAACCGACGATCCCGGCGCCATAAAGCGCGGCCTGCCGCACCCATTGGTCGCGATCGAAGATCGCCGCCAGCTTCAGCGCGCCCAGGACGCAGGCGACGAAGATCAACTGCCCCAGCTCGACGCCCCCGTTGAAGAAGAGCAGCCCCGACAGCCTTTCCTGCGGCGCGACGCCCAGTTCGCGTAGCACCGTCGCAAAGCCCAGCCCATGAAGCAAACCAAAGCCCGCCACGACAGTCAGTTGCCGGCGACGCTTGGCCGGATCGGCCCTGTCCTCCTCTTTCGCGCGGATCGCTTCGCGCGCCATGAAGGCGATGGACAGCGCGATCACCGCCTCCACCGGCGGAACCGGCACGGTGACGATGTCGAAGAAGGCCAGCGCCAGGCTGAGCGAATGGCCGATGGTGAAGGTCGTCACTAGCCCCAGCAGGAAGCGGCCGCGCGCCAGCAGGCAGAGGCACAGGACGAAAGCCAGATGATCCCAGCCGCCCAATATATGGACGATCCCCTGTCCCGTATATTCGACCGCGATTTCGGGCAGGGCGCGCGTCCGCGCCGCCGTCTCACCGATCGGCAGCGACAGGCTGTCGCCGTCGGGCTGGAGCGCCTGCTGCACCCGCGCGCCGGTGGCGGTGGACAGAAATGTGCCGCCATCGACCGCCCAGGGGGTAACGATCGCATCGTCGACCCCCAGCGCCCGGTCGCAGGCGATGCCGATCGCATAGCGGGTCATCACCGTTTCGGTCAGCCTCTCCCGGCTGGTTTCGCGGCACCCTTCGGGCAGGCCGAGCGGCTTGTCGCTGGCGAGGACCGACGGGACCGACGCGCTCAATTCGAAACTGCCGGGGTCCGCGCCCTGCTGGATATTGAAATCGCCGACGCGGAACACGTCCGCCTGCGCCGGGGCGGCAAAGCCCAGGAGCAGCGTCAGGATCAGCAGCAGGCAGCGCACCATCATTGCTCCACCTGGATGCGGTAGGCGCTTTCAAGCTTGCGCACTTCCTTCTCGACCAGCGCGCCGGTTTCCGCGGCCAGATAGTCCTGGCTCACCTGATCGCGCACATCGGTATAGGGCAGCATCGCGGACGGGCCGCGATCGCGCACCCGCGCAAAATGCCAGCCACGGGTCGATTGGAGCGGGCCGATCCACGACCCGGCCGGCGCCTTTTTCAGCGCATCGGTGAAGGGCTGGCCAAACATCCCGCGCACCATGGATTCGCCGTAGTTGGGCAGGTCGTGGCCCATCCAGAAATCATCGCCCTTGACCGTGCCGCCCGCGCGCAGCGTCGCCAGCATCGCGGGCGCATCCGCCGGCTTCCGCTCGAAAAAGACATGGTCGAGCGACATGCGCGGTTCGGCGCGATAAAGATCGCGATGACCGGCATAATAGCCCATCAACTGGTCTTCGCTCGGTTCGGCAGGCGCGCCCGCGATCATGAAACGGACCCGATCGATCAGCCGCTGCTTGGTGGTCTTGTCGGTCATGTGCATCCCCCGCTCCACCGCTTCGCGGAACAGCAGTTCGTCGGCGACATAATCGTGGATCAGCTTGGCCTTGGCCTGCGCATCGGGCTTCCTGCCCGCCATCATCTCATAATCGTCGGACAGGCTTTTCTGAACCGACAGCGGCACGTCGATCGTCGCGCGACTGGCCGTCACCGCCCAATAGAGCACGAAGATCGCCCCCGACACGACCACAAAGACGAGGAACGGATCGCGCGCCGCCAAAGCGCGCAGCGGGGCAGTCAAACGGCGCATCAGCGCGTGCATCCTTTCACACCCGCCCGATGGAGCGGGCGTTCTTCGCAAAGGTTATGACGATCCTGCGGACTCGTCCACCTACGTCAAATGACGCATGGGTGCAGCCCCCGGCGATAGCAACGAGGCCTATTAAACCAGCATCTCCGCCGTAACCGGCAGGGTGCGGATGCGCTTGCCGGTCGCGGCGTGGATGGCGTTGACCAGGGCGGGGATGACCGGCGGCAGGGCGGGTTCGCCCAGGCCGGTGGGCGGATAATCGGTCTTCACGAACTCCACCACGATCCGCGGCGCATCGGCGATGCGCAGATAGGGGTGGGTATCGTAATTGGCCTGCTCCACCGCGCCGGCGACCTGGGTGATCTGCTGACCGGCCAGCGCCTGACCCAGCCCCTCGATCACAGACCCTTGCGCCTGATGCAGCGCGTTGATCGGGTTGATGATCTGGCTGCCGACATCGCCCGCGACCCAGACGGTCTTCACCTTGGGCATCCCATCGACGATCGCCACTTCCAGCACTTCGGCGAAATAGCCCATATGGCTGTAATAGAAGGCGAAGCCCTTGCCCGTGCCCCTGGGCAGCGCCTTGCGCGTCGCCCAGCCGCCCATGGCGAGCGCCTTTTCGATCACGCCTTGCGCGCGGGCGGTAACGAAGGGCGGCTGGTTGGGGCCGCGCGGCAGTTCCTTTGGATCGCGTAGCAGCTCCAGCATGAGGGTCGGCAGATCCTTGCCCGCCGCCTGCGCGACCTCGTCGAGAAAGGCCTGGGTGACGAAGGCCAGCGCGTTGGAGCCGGGCGCGCGCAGCCAGCCGGTCGGCATGTTGGTGGAAAGGAAACTCTGTTCCAGCAGGACATTGTCGATCAAACCGGCGGGCAGTTCGCTGGCGGGCATTTCCGCGGATCGCACCGGCTTGCCATCCTTGCCGAAGGTGACGAAATGATCGTGGAAGGCGGTCAGCTTGCCGCCCTTGTCGAGCGCGGCGCGGAAACCGTGCCAGCCGGCGGGGCGATAAAAATCGCGCTGGATATCCTGCTGCCTGTTCCACAGCAGCTTGACCGGCACGCCCGGCACCTGCGCGGCGATCGACGCCGCCTGCACCATATAATCGTTCATCAGCCGCCGACCGAAGCCGCCGCCGATGCGGGTGAAGTTGATGCGAATCTTTTCGGGCGGCAGGTTCAGCGCCTTGGCCACCAGCCCGCGCCCGCTTTCGGGATTTTGCGTCGGCGCCCAGATTTCAACCGCGCCGTCCTTGAACAAAGCGGTGCAATTTTGTGGCTCTAACGTCCCATGCGCGAGGAAGGGATAGTCATAGTCGGCCGTGACCGTCCTGGCCGCGCTGGCGAAAGCGGCATCGACGTCGCCGGTGCGGACGATCTCGGCATCCGCCTTGCCCTTGCGCTTCGCCGCC
Organism: Sphingobium cupriresistens LL01; assembly: GCF_001046645.1. NCBI lineage: Bacteria > Pseudomonadati > Pseudomonadota > Alphaproteobacteria > Sphingomonadales > Sphingobiaceae > Sphingobium > Sphingobium cupriresistens. Next base: position 822,777 of record NZ_KQ130434.1, on the reverse strand, counting down.
GCCTCGCTCGCATAGCTTTCGGTCGAAAAACCGCTGACCGCGCTGACATCCCAGTCGATCTTGAGCGCGTCGCGCGCCTGGTTGGCGCTCCACCAGCTTTTCGAGAGGATGGCGACGCCATCAAAGCCGGATTCCGGCGTGCCGTCGCCCTTGATCGGCAGCACATGGGCCACGCCGGGCAACGCTTTCACTTCGTCCAGATTGACGGACTTGATCGTGCCGCCGAACGCCGGGCAGGTTTCCAGAACGGCGTAGAGCATGTTCGGCAGCTTGAAATCGATGCCGAACAGCGGCTTGCCCGCGACGATGGCGGGGGTGTCGACGCCCACGACCGACTGGCCGATGATGCGGAAATCGGCGGGGTCCGTCAGCTTGAGCGTCGCCGGATCAGGCGCGGGCAGTTTCGCCGCCGCCGTGGCGAGCGAAGCATAAGTCGCCGACTTGCCTGATTTTGGATCACTGACTGTGCCGCCCGCCGTCTTCAGCGTTTCAGGCGCGACACCCCAGCCCTGCGCCGCCGCCGCGACCAGCATCGCACGCGCCGCTGCGCCCGCCTGTCGCGTAGGCAGCCATTCGCGCGGCGTCGTGCGGCTCCCACCCGCGCTCTGGCCGCCGAAGACCTTGGCGTCGGCATGGGTCTGCTCGATCGTCACCTGGCTCCAGTCGACGCTCAGTTCCTCGGCGATCATCATCGGCAGCATCGTCTTGGCGCCCTGCCCGATCTCCGCATTTTTCGCGCCGATGACGACGCGGTTGTCGGGCAGGATGCGGATGAAGGCGGTCAGGATCACCGGTGTCCCGTCGGCCGCCCGCGCCAGCGGCACGTTGAGGTCGAACAACAACCCGCCGCCCGCCAGCAGCGAAGCGGAGATGAAGCCCCGGCGCGAAAGAGCAGCGGCGCTCATGCCTGCACGTCCTGAATGCCGGCGGCGTCCTTGATCGCGGCGCGGATGCGCACATAGGTGGAGCAGCGGCAGAGATTGCCCATCATCGCCGCATCGATCTCTTCATCGCTGGGTTTTGGCGTCGTCGCGAGCAAAGCGGTGGCGCTCATGATCTGCCCGGCCTGGCAATAGCCGCATTGCGGCACGTCATGCTTCACCCAGGCGGCGGCGATGCGCTTGCCGGGATCGCCCGTCTGCACGCCTTCGATCGTGGTGATCGCCTTGCCGGCGACATCGCCAAGCGGCGTCTGGCAGGATCGCACCGCGTCGCCGCCGACATGCACCGTGCAGGCGCCGCACAGTCCCGCGCCGCAGCCGAACTTGGTGCCGACCATGTCGAGATCCTCGCGCAGCACCCAGAGCAGGGGCTTGGCGGCGTCGCCATCGACCTGTCGTTTCTGACCATTGACCGTGAAGCTGATCGCCATATGTCTACCCCGTCTCTTTTACCGCCATTAGAGGCGCATCCGCACGCGTCTGTCCAGTCGTCATGACAGCAGCGATACGACATCCCCGCTGTCGCGCGCGACCGGGCGCGGCTGGACATGGACCAGCAACGCGTCGAGCTGGTCCCGCGCCTCCACCACGCCGCGCGCCAGCAGCCGCCCGCGCGCGTCGATCAGCGCGGCGGACGGTCGGTCGCCGGACCGGAAATCGCGCATCACCTCGGCGCTCATGATGACGTCGGTGTCGCGGATATGATGCTGGCGCAGCATGTCGCCATAATCTTCCGCCCGTCCTTCCCCCAGGAACAGCAGCCGCAGCCGCTTGCGATCGGTCAGCGCCAGCGCGTCGCGGATCGCGGCGCGGCTGGCGGGGCAATCGGGGCGGATGAACAGCAGCAGCAGCGCGCGCCCGTCCGCGCTCGGCCCGCCGATCGTCAGCATGTCCCCGGCCAGGGTCGGCGCGCTGACCACCGGGGCCGCGCCGCCGGGACCGGGCAGGCCGGCGCGCTGCGCGATCGGCATGGCGCGATCCTGCAACAGCCGCACCTGGCGCGCCAGCGCGACCACCGCCACGACCAGCAGGATGACGATGATCCAGAGGAGGAAGAGAGACGCGATCAGCACCAGGCGGTCATGCTCACAGACATTGGAGCATGGCGCTAACCCGGCGATCCGCGCCGCTCGATAGGGCGTTTGACGTAGGGCCTCGGCCGGGCATCCCGCTATGCCGGACGCAGGGTCGTTCGCAGGAACCCTTTGGGCGGCGCAGGCCGCCTCGCAGCAAGCACGCAAAAAGCCTCTCCCATAGCGGCTTGCTCCGGCCCGGACTCCTTACGGGTCCGGGCCGTCATATCGGGGTAAGCGCGCAATGCTACGTCGTTCACCCCATTGCCGCTCCGCCGCCCGCCCCTAGCTTCCGTGACAAAGGTCAGGGGCGTTAAAAGGGGGTAATGCGATGAGGCTGAAACATGCGCTGCTGGGCGCGTTGCTCGCCGCCACGGTGATTTCGTCGGCGGCGGTCGTCGCCCAGAATGACAAGCCCACCGTGCCCGCCGCGCTGGAAGCCAAGATCAAGACACTGTCCAAGGACAAGCGCGATTTCCTGACTTCCGACCCGGCCGAGATGTTCGCCGGCTCCTACGACAAATTGTTCGAGCGGCTGGCGACCAAGACACCGGAAGAAATCAGCGCCTATATCGAGGCGATGATGGACGCGGTGGCAGCATCAAAGTTCAACGCCAAGACCGACATGGCGGCGATCCCGCTCGATACTGACAATGAAAATTTCAACGGCTGGAAGCTGCGTCGTCCCGCTGGACTTGACCCCAAGCGCGAACCGGGGCCGTTTGAACTCAGCTATTACGCCCATGGTCGCGGCGGCGGCGTTTATGGCGGCGGCATCGCGACCTTCGCCGGCGCGCCGGTCGCGATCTTCCCGGAAGATCTGGTCGCGGGCAAGGTCGATGTCGCGATCGTCGGCGCCCCGCTGGACATGGGATCCGGCTATCGCGGGGCCAAGGGCGGGCCGTCCGCGATGCGCACCCAATATGGCGCGGGCGGCATCGACATGTACACGATGGTCGATCCGTCCAAGGAATTGAAGATCGTCGATTATGGCGACATCGCCGTCGACAATATGTCGACCGAGCGCACCGTCGCCCATGTCCGAGAACGGGTCGCCGAAATCGCCCGCACAGGCGCGATCCCCTTCATCGTCGGCGGCGACCATAGCCTGGAATATAGCGATGTCGCAGGGATAGCCGACGTCCATGGCAAGGGCAGTTTCGGCGTCGTCCATTTCGATTCCCACTATGATGCGGGCAAGGGCGGTGTCCATTTCATCACCCATGGCGCCCCGGTCTATCGCGCGGTCAAGGAAGGCCATGTGCTGGGCAAGAATTATATCCAGGTGGGCCTGCGCGGGCCATGGCCGGAGAAGGAAGGCTTTGAATGGATGCGCGACAATGGCGTGCGCTACCATGCGATGCCGGAGGTCGAGAAGAATGGATGGGCCGCGACGATGGAACGCGCGCTCAAGGAAGCGCGGGAGAGTGGCAAGAAGCTCTACGTCTCCTTCGACGTGGACGTGCTCGATCCCGCCTTCATCCCCGGCACCGGCACCCCGGTCCCCGGCGGGCTGACGATGCGGGAGGCGATCCCGATCGTGCGCCGTTTGTGCGCGGAAAATGACCTGGTGGGTTTCGAGATCGTCGAACTCGCCCCCGTGCTGGACCCGACCTATCGCAGCGCCTTGAACGCCAATTTCATCATGCACGCCTGCCTGACCGGGGTGGCGATGCGCAAGAAGGGGATCAGGCAGGCGGGCTATCTGTCCGACCTGACGACCGAGCATGGCCAACCCTTTTATGGCGACAAGGCGGCCAAGGACGGCAAGGCGGAGAAGGTCGATCCCGGTTTCGCGCGGGGCGGTCGTCGGCCGACGACCTGATCGGGTTATTGCGAATGAATGCGGAGGGGTAGCTGGCGGACGCGGGCCACCCTTTTCGTTACATACGTCATATGCCCCATGTCGCGACCTGCCTGCGCTAACCACATGTCTTACATGACCGTGCAACGCGCCATCACCGTGCCGCCCAAGTCCCGGCACCAGCGGGTGGACGGGCGCGCCATGGTCGCCTTTTCCCCGCGCGGCGTCCGCGACATGATGCAGGTGGCGCCGGCGCGGCTGCTGTTCCCCGATGGGCGCGAGGGTGATTTTCCCCTGGCCGTCACCGTCACCACCTGCGGCGGCCTGACCGGCGGCGATCGGCTGGCGCTCGACATCATCGTCGATCCCGGCGCGGCGGCGACGATCGTGCCGCAGGCAGCCGAAAAGCTGTACCGCGCGCTGGACGAGGACGAACCGACCCGCATCGACACCCGCATCAGCATCGGCGCGGGCGCGACCTGCGAATGGCTGGCGCAGGAGGCGATATTGTTCGACCGCAGCCGAATGCGGCGCACGCTCGAAGCGGACCTTGCGCCCGACGCGCGGATGCTGGCGATGGAGATGCTGGTGCTGGGGCGCGGCGCGATGGGGGAAATCTATGCCAGCGGCCTGATCCACGACGCCTGGCGCATCCGGTGCGACGGGCGGCTGGTCTGGGCCGACACGCTCCATGTCGAAGGCGATTTCGCAAGCCAGGGCCGCGCGCCCTTCGGCTTCGGCGACGCCACCGCGATCGCCACGCTTGTCTATGCCGGCCCGGACGCAGGCGACTATCTCGACCTGGCGCGCAGCCTGTTCGAAGGACCGGGCAACGGCGCGACCAGCTTCGACGGCCTGTTGATCCTGCGTCTGACCGCCGCCGATCCGCAGGCGCTGCGCAAGGATGTGATGCGCGCGGCGGGCATATTGCGCGCCGCCATTTTCGGATTGTCGCCAACCATGCCAACCATCTGTTACTGCTAGGGCCATGAATCTCACGGGGCGGGAAAAGGACAAGCTGCTGGTCGCGATGGCCGCGATGGTCGCGCGCGGCCGGCTGGCGCGCGGGGTGAAGCTGAACCATCCCGAAGCGATCGCGCTCATCACCGACCATGTGGTGGAGGGCGCACGCGACGGCCAGTCGGTCGCCGCATTGATGGCGAGCGGCGGCCATGTGCTGACCCGCGATCAGGTGATGGAGGGCATAGCCGAGATGATCCACGACATACAGGTCGAGGCGACCTTCCCCGACGGCACGAAGCTGGTCACCGTGCACAGGCCGATCCGGTGATCCCCGGCGAGATCATCCCCGCCAGCGGCGACATATTGCTCAACGAGGGGCGTGTCCCCGTCACCCTCACTATCGCCAATAGCGGCGACCGGCCGATCCAGGTCGGCAGCCATTATCATTTCGCCGAAACCAACCCGGCGCTGGTCTTCGATCGGGCAGCGGCGCGCGGCTATCGGCTCGACATACCGTCGGGCACTGCCGTCCGCTTCGAGCCTGGCCAGACGCGCGACGTGCAGCTCATTCCCTATGCCGGCGACCGGATCGTCATCGGCTTCCGCGGCGATATGATGGGGAAGCTCTGACATGCCCGTAACCATGACCCGCCGCGCCTATGCCGGCATGTTCGGCCCCACGACCGGCGACCGCGTGCGCTTGGGCGATTCCTCCCTCATCATCCGGGTCGAGGAAGACCGGACCATCTATGGCGAGGAAGTGAAGTTCGGCGGCGGCAAGGTGATCCGCGACGGCATGGGGCAAAGCCAGATGAGCCGGGCGGACGGCGCGCCCGACACCGTCATCACCAATGCGCTGATCCTGGATCATTGGGGTATCGTGAAGGGCGACGTGGCGATCCGCGACGGCCTGATCGCTGCGATCGGCAAGGCGGGCAACCCGGACGTCCAGCCCGGCGTCACCATTCCCATCGGGCCGGGTACGGAGATCATCGCGGGCGAAGGCCGCATCCTGACCGCGGGCGGGATCGACGCCCATATCCATTTCATCTGCCCCCAGCAGGTGGACGAGGCGCTGAATGCGGGCATCACCACCATGCTGGGCGGCGGCACCGGCCCGGCGCACGGCACGCTGGCGACCACCTGTACGCCCGGCGGCTGGCATATCGGACGGATGCTCCAGGCATTGGAAACCATGCCGATGAATTTCGGCCTGTTCGGCAAGGGCAATGCCAGCCAGCCCCAAGCGCTGGAGGAGATGATCCGCGCGGGCGTCTGCGGCCTCAAGCTGCACGAGGATTGGGGCACGACCCCGGCCGCGATCGATTGCTGCCTGTCGGTCGCCGACGACTATGACATCCAGGTCGCGATCCATACCGACACGCTCAACGAAGCGGGCTTCGTCGAAAGCACGGTCGGCGCGTTCAAGGGGCGCACCATCCACGCCTTCCATACCGAGGGTGCAGGCGGCGGCCATGCGCCCGACATCATCAAGGTCGCGGGCCTGCCCAACGTCCTGCCTTCCTCCACCAACCCGACCCGGCCCTATACCGTCAACACGATCGAGGAACATCTCGACATGCTGATGGTCTGCCACCATCTCGACCCGCGCATCGCCGAGGATGTCGCCTTCGCCGACAGCCGCATCCGCAAGGAGACGATCGCGGCGGAGGATATTCTCCACGATCTGGGCGCCTTTTCGATGATGTCGTCGGACAGCCAGGCGATGGGGCGCGTGGGCGAGACGATCATCCGCTGCTGGCAGAGTGCGGACAAGATGAAGCAGCAGCGCGGGTCGCTGGGATCGGACGATGCCGACAGCGACAATTTCCGCGTCAAACGCTACATCGCCAAATATACGATCAACCCGGCGATCGCCCATGGCATCAGCCATATCGTGGGATCAATCGCTGTTGGGAAGCTCGCCGATCTCGTGCTGTGGTCCCCCGTCTTCTTCGCGGTGAAGCCTGACATGGTCATCAAAGGCGGCAGCATCGCGACCGCGCCGATGGGCGACCCGAACGCCAGCATCCCCACGCCCCAGCCGGTCCATTACCGCCCGATGTTCGGCGCCATGGGCCGGGCTGGTGCCCTGTCGTCGCTGCATTTCGTATCGGCGGCGGGAATCGCCGATGGGATTGGCGAACGGCTCCACCTCGCCCGCCCGCTGGAAGCCGTGCGCAACACCCGCAGCGGCATCGGCAAGGCGTCGATGATCCTGAACGACGCGATGCCCGATATTCAGGTCGACCCCGAAACCTATGAAGTCCGCGCCGACGGCGAACTCCTCACCTGCGAACCGGCCAGCGTCCTGCCGTTCGCGCAAAGATATTTCCTGTTCTGATGGGTGCCGCGCCAACCCGATACAGCAATGTGCTCCCGCGCAGGCGGGAGCACATTATAGTCAATTTCGGAGCATCACCATGCTGACCGCCCACACCGTCCTCCCCCACGGCCACTGGTCCGGCCCCGCCGCGGACCATATCATGCTGGATCATGACGCGCGCCACCGCCGCCGCTGGGTCTATACCGCCGATCATGGCACGCTGTTCCTGCTCGACCTCGCCCGCGCAACCGTCCTCAACCATGGCGACGCGGTGCAGCTTTCCGACGGTCGGCTCATTGAAATCCTCGCCGCACCCGAAGCGCTGGTCGAAGTCACCGCCTCCGATCCGTCCGCGATGATCCGCCTCGCGTGGCATATCGGCAACCGGCATCTGCCCGCCGAACTGCACCCCCACGCGATCCGCCTGCGCGACGATCATGTCATCAACGCGATGCTGGAGGGGCTGGGCGCGACCGTCACCAAAATCCACGCCCCCTTCACCCCCGAAGGCGGCGCCTATTCCGGCGACGGCCACGGTCATGGCCATCATCATCATCACGGCCACGACCACAACCGCGATCACCACCATCACGACCATGCTGGCTGACGCCGCGCTCCACCGCCTGCTCGCCTGGACGTCGCCTTCCTATCCGGTGGGCAGCTTCACCTACAGCCACGGTCTTGAAACAGCGGTGGAGGATGGCCGCATCACGACGGCCGCTCATGTCGCCGCCTATGTCGAAGCGGTGCTGGCGCGCGGCGGCGGCTGGATCGACGCGGTGCTGTTCGTCCACGCCCACCGCGCCGCGCAGGACGATGCCGCCTTCGACGCCCTCTCCGAACTCGCCACCGCCTTTCGCGGCAGCAGCGAGACCGCGCTCGAAAGCCGCCAGCAGGGCGGCTCCTTCCTCTCGGTCACGCGCAAGGCATGGCCCCACCCCGCGCTCGACGCCTTCGCCGCGCGCAATGGCGATCACCCGATCGCCCACGCCACGGTCATGGCGCTCGCCTGCGCCGTCCACGAAATTCCGCTCGAACCGGCGCTGCACGGCTGGCTCCACGCCACCGCCGCCAATCTCGTCTCGGCGGGCGTCCGGCTCGTGCCGCTGGGCCAGACCGATGGCCAACTGGCGCTGGCCGCGCTATCCCACGCCATTCCCGCCATTGCCGCAAAAGCCCTCGCCACCCCGCTCGACGACCTCGGCACCGCCGCCCCGGAACTCGAACTTGCCAGCCTCTCCCACGAAACACTCTATACAAGGTTGTTCCGATCATGAATCCGGTTCTTTCTGGCACCAACGGTCCCCTTCGCGTCGGCATCGGCGGCCCGGTCGGCTCCGGCAAGACCGCGCTGACCGACCGCCTGTGCAAGGCGATGCGCGACCACTACAACATCGCCGCCATCACCAACGACATCTACACCCGCGAGGATGCGGAATTTCTCACCCGCTCCGGAGCGCTGGTGCCCGAACGGATCATGGGCGTGGAAACCGGCGGCTGTCCGCACACCGCGATCCGCGAGGACGCCAGCATCAACCTGGCCGCCGTCGATACGATGATCCGCAAATTCCCCGGCCTGGAGGTCATCTTTATCGAAAGCGGCGGCGACAATCTGGCCGCCACCTTCAGCCCCGAACTGGCCGACATCACCATCTACGTCATCGACGTGTCGGCCGGCGACAAGATCCCGCGCAAGGGCGGGCCGGGCATCACGAGGTCCGACCTGCTGCTCATCAACAAGATCGACCTCGCCCCGCTGGTGGGCGCGGACCTGGGCGTCATGGACAGGGACGCCAGGACGATGCGCGGGCAGCGCCCCTTCCTCTTCACCAACCTCAAGGACAATATCGGCCTGCCCGCCGTCATCGCCTTCATCGTCGCGACCGGCGGCCTGCGCCCTTATCCCGCCAGCCTCTGATGGACCGCGCCGCCTATGTCCCGCGCGAAAAACGGCTCTACAATAAATGGGTCGCCAGCCAGACATTGGAGGATTATGCCCTGCGCTACACCGCCGACAGCGCACGGCGCTGGTCGGCGGGCCAGGTGGCGGGCACCGCGATCGGCGCGACCGCCTTCCTCGCCTGCGAAGCGATCGGCGCGTCGATCACGCTCACCTATGGCTTCGCCAACAGCGTAGCCGCGATCGCCGCCGCGGTCGCTTTGATGTTCGTCATCGGCCTGCCGATCGCCTATCACGCCGCCAAGCATGGTCTGGACATCGACCTGCTGACGCGCGGCGCGGGCTTTGGCTATCTCGGCTCCACCCTCACCTCGCTCATCTACGCCAGCTTCACCTTCCTGCTCTTTTCGGTCGAAGCGACGATCATGGCGGTCGCCTTGAAAGCCATGACCGGGATGCCGATGAGCCTCGCCTATCTGGCGAGCGCGCTGGTGGTCATCCCCATCGCGCTCTACGGCATGAGCGCCATCACCCGCTTCCAGAACGCGACCCAATGGGTCTGGGTCATGCTACAGGTCGCGCCGATCGCCTATATCCTCTGGTCCGGGCCGGTGGCCTTGGCCGAATGGAGCCGCTTCACCGGCCAATTGGGCGCGAAGGACGGCAGCGTCAGCCTGCTCTATTTCGGCTTCGCGCTGTCCACCCTCCTCTCCCTTCTGCCGCAAATCGGGGAGCAGGCCGATTATCTGCGCTTCCTGCCCAGCGCGAAGACGATCGGCAAAGGCAAATGGTGGGCGGCGATGCTGGCGGGCGGGCCTGGCTGGACCTTGATCGGCGGCATGAAACTGCTGCTCGGTTCCTGGCTGGCGCATTTCCTGGTCAAAAGCGCGGCGTTGCAGAGCGAGGCGTCCAGCCCCACCGCGATGTTCCAGGGCATCTATACCGCCATGTCGGGCCATGCCGGCCTGTCGCTGATCCTGACCGGCCTGTTCGTCATCATCTGCCAGTTGAAGATCAACGTCACCAACGCCTATGCCGGATCGATCGCCTGGTCGAATTTCTTCGCCCGGCTGACGCACAGCCATCCCGGCCGCGTCGTCTGGCTGATCTTCAACGTGCTCCTCGCTTTGCTGCTGATGGAGGTCGGCATTTTCGACGCGATCGAGGCGATATTGATCCTCTACGCCACAGTCGCGGCAGGCTGGATCGGGGCGCTGGCCGCGGACCTGATGATCTCCAAGCCGCTGCGCCTGTCGCCCGCCGGGATCGAGTTCAAACGCGCCCATCTGTTCGACATCAACCCGGTCGGCATCGGCGCGATGCTGCTGTCCATTTCGGTGTCCGCCATCGCCCATTTCGGCCTGATGGGCGACATCGCCCGCGCCTTCGCCCCGGTGATCGGCATGGCGGTCGCTTTCACCACCGCCCCGATCATCGCGCTTATCACCCATGGCCGCTATTATATCGCGCGCCGGTCGCACTGGCCCGAAGGCAGCGATATAAAAACCTGCATCATCTGCGAGAACGCCTTCCAGCACGCCGACATGGCGCATTGCCCGATGTACGCCGCGCCGATCTGCTCGCTCTGCTGCACGCTGGAGGCGCGCTGCCACGACCGGTGCAAGACCGACAGTCGCGCGACGCAACAGGCCGCTCGCTGGCTGGAGCGCCTCCTCCCCCGCGCGATCGCCGATTATGTCCATACCCCGGTCGGGCATTTCATCGCCGTCATGAGCATCATCACCCTGGCGAACGGCGCCCTGATGGGCGGCATCGGCTGGCAGGTGGCGCGGCGCGCGCCGTCCTTCGCCGCGCAGACGTCCAGCCTGATGCTGGGCCTGTTCCTGCTCTTCTCGCTGCTGGGCGGGGTGATCGCCTGGATGATCGTCCTCGCCCACCAGAGCCGCCGCAGCGCGATGCAGGAAAGCGAGCATCATGTGCAAAAGCTGATGGAAGAGGTGATCGCGCATGACGTCACCGGCGCGGAATTGCAACGCGCCAAGGAAGCCGCCGAGGCCGCGAACGCCGCCAAGAGCCGCTATCTCGTCAGCGTCAGCCATGAGATCCGATCCCCGCTCAACAGCATCTACGGCTATGCCCAGTTGATGGAGCGCGGTCACGAGATCGCCCCGATCGAGGCGGCCAAGGTCATTCGTCGCAGCGCCGAACATCTGACAAATCTGGTCGAAGGGCTGATGGATATCAGCCAGGTCGAAAGCGGCGTGCTGCGCATCAGCAGCGAAACGGTGCGCCTGTCTCCCTTCGTCGATCAGATCGCCAATATGTTCCGCCCGCAGGCGCAGTCCAAGGGAATCGACTTCCTCTACGAGCGGCCCGAAAAACTGCCCGATTTCGTCCGCACGGATCAAAAGCGACTGCGCCAGATCCTGATCAATCTCCTGTCCAACGCGATCAAGTTCACGCGCAGCGGATCGGTCACCTTCCGCGTCCAGTATCGCAGCCAGATGGCCACGTTCGACATCATCGACACCGGCATCGGCATCGCGCCCGATGATCTAAAACGCATTTTCGATCCGTTCGAACGCGGCTCCAATCCCGATGCGCAAAAGCAGAAGGGGATCGGCCTCGGCCTCGCCATCACCCAGGCGCTGGTGCAGATTTTGGGCGGCGACCTGTCCGTGGTCAGCACGGCGGAGAAAGGCACGCAATTCACCGTGCGGCTGATGCTGGGCCATGTCGCGGGCGTGGCCGACAGCCAGCCGGTCGAAACGATCAAGGGCTATGAAGGCGACCGGCGCAAGATATTGCTGATTGACGATGACGCCGTCCAGGTGGCGGTGCTGCGCGGGCTGCTGGAGCCGCTCGACTTCATCGTGTTCGAGGCGCTGAACGGACGCACCGGCATGGAGATCGCCGCGCGCGAACAGCCCGACATCGTCCTGCTCGACATCTCCATGCCCGGCGAATCGGGTTGGGACATATGCCGGGCGCTGCGCGAAACGCTGGGCGGCGCGGTCCGCATCGTCATGGTGTCGGCCAATGCGCATGAGTTCCATCGCGGTGGCGATGGCCGCGCGGCGCATGACATGTTCCTGATGAAGCCGGTCGATCTCGACGCGCTGCTCGATGCAATCGCCGATCAGCTACGCATCCGCTGGACCGGCGACCTGCTGCCGACGCCTGCTCCCGCCATCGAAGACGAAGCGATGCCGCCCCTGCCGGAAGAAGCCGCGTCGATCCTGGCCGATATCGAGCAGAAGGCGATCATCGGCCATGTCCGCGGCATCGAATCCAGCATCCGCGCGCTGGAGGAAACCGTGCCCGACGCCGCCCCGCTTACCCGACGCCTCCTCGCCCATCTCGACCGTTTCGACCTCAAGGGGCTGATCAGAACCATAAGGGCCGCCCGATGACCACGCCTTCCCACACCGATACCGTCCTCGTCGTGGACGACACGCCCGAATCGCTGCGCTTTTTGACCGACACGCTGGAAGCGGCCAATATCTCCGTGCTGATCGCCACCAGCGGCGACGCGGCGATCGAGCTGCTGGACCATGTCGCCCCCGACCTTATCCTGATGGACGCGGTGATGCCGGGGCTGGACGGGTTCGAGACGACGCGCGCGATCAAGCAGATGCCCGCGGGCGCGCCGATCCCGATCATCTTCATGACCGGCCTCACCGAAAGCGAGCATGTCGTCCATGCGCTGGAGGCGGGCGGCGTCGATTATGTGCGCAAACCGATCGTGGTCGAGGAGCTGTTGGCCCGCGTGCGCGTGCATATGGCCAATGCGCGCCAGACCCAGGGCGGGCAGTTCGCGCTCGACGCCACGGGGCGGAACCTGATCGCGGTCGCAACCGACGGGCGGCTGAGCTGGAGCACGCCGGGTGCGGAGAAATTGATGGAGGCGCTGGCGCCGGGCTGGTCGCGCGGCGACGCCGCGCCGCCTGCGCTGCTGCGCAACGCCGTCGGACGGCTGCTGGCCGACGATCTCGCCCCCGGCGCGACGGCGAAGGCGGACAGCGGCCAGGGCGATACGGTCGAACTCATCATCGTCGGGCGACCGCGCCGCGACGAGATATTGATCCGCCTCAACCATATCGACCCGCAGGCCGACATCGGCCGGCTCCAAAGCCATTTCGGCCTGACCCAGCGCGAGGCCGAAGTGTTGCTGTGGATCAGCTACGGCAAGCCCAACCGGGTCATCAGCGAGATATTGGTCATCAGCCCGCGCACCGTGAACAAACATCTGGAGCAGATTTTCGAGAAACTGGGCGTGGAAACGCGGGCTGCGGCGGCCGCCTTCGCGGTGCGGGTGATCGCGCATTGAGCCCCCCTCTCCCCCAGGGAGAGAAGGATATGCAGCCTTAATCGCGCAGCGCGTCAGGCGACGTCGGGAGAGGGGAAGGCGACGTTCCGTTCGCAACAAGTCCCTCCAGCCGCGCCAGCATCTCGGCACGCACCGCCACCCCCTCCCGCAACGCTTTCTCCCGCGCGGCGAAACGACGGTCGCCGGGCATCCGCTCCTGCCCCGCGGCCCGCAACGCTTCGACCAGTTGCTCGACCCGCGCCGCAAACCCCGCCGCCGATCCGCCGCGCGCCGGGTCGATCAATATCACACACTCGCCAGTACAGGGCGTCTGCGCGCCGGGATGCCCCGACCAATCGACCTCGTGCGAATAGAGCCCGCCGGTCAGAGCGGCGGCCATGATCTCGATCATCATCGCGATCGCCGCGCCCTTATGCCCGCCAAAGGGCAGCAGCGCGCCGCCATCCAGCACCGCGCGCGGATCGCGGGTCGGCCGCCCCGCCGCATCGACGCCCGCCCCTTCCGGCAGGTCATGCCCCTCGCGCGCGGCGATCTGCACATCGCCATGGGCCAGCACGCTCACCGCCTGGTCGAACACGATGATCTTGCCCCCGCCACGCGGCGCGGCGAAGGCCAGCGGATTGGTGCCATAAACGGGCTTTCCCGCGCCGGGCGGGACCACGACGGCCATGCTGTCCACCATCGCGATCGCAACCAGCCCCGCCTCCGCAAAGGGTTCGACATCGGGCCATAGTGCGGCGAAATGATGCGATCGCCGGATCGCGACGACGCAGGCGCCAGTCGCGCATGCCCTGTCCATCGCCAAGGGCGCGGCAACGGCCAGCGCAGGCTGGGCAAAGCCATTGGCGGCATCGACCCGCAGAAAGGATGCGCCGCCATCCTCCACCACCGGCTCGGCCCGCCCATCGACCCAGCCGCTGCGCAGCGTCGCAACATAACCCGGCATCCGGAATAGCCCATGGCTCATCGCCCCGTCCCGCTCCGCCCCGGCGCAGTTGCGGGCGAGTATATCCGCCACGCCGGGCGACGCGCCGTTGGCGATGAAGATACGGGTCAGCAGCGCCACCAGCGCGTCGAAATCCATATGGGTCATGGTCACCACCCTCCCCCGCTTTGCCCTGCGGCGCAACGGCCTGCGCGCGACAGGCCATACGTCCTTCGCCCCATTGCCGCCCCTTGGCCGCCGTCCAGACTGACGCCCATGGCCCATGATCCGATCGACCTCGAAGAACTCCGCCGCCTCTATGCCGGGGGTGGCGGGGCCGACATTCACGACCCCCATTTCCGCGAGGTGGCGGGACTGCAATTCAAGAGCGGCGACAAGCGCCGCTGGCCCTTCGCCCAGCCGTCCACGCTGCTGGACGCGCCCTATATCGCCGGCGGGCTGGCGCCGGAGACGCTCGACCGGCTGGACGTCGCGCTGGTCGGCGTGCCGATGGACCTAGGCGTCACCAACCGGCCGGGCGCACGCTATGGCCCGCGCGCGGTGCGGGCGATCGACCGCATCGGCCCCTATGAACATAAACTGCGCGTCGCGCCGATGAATGCGCTCAAGGTCGCGGACGTGGGCGATGTCGCGATGCAGAGCCGCTACGATCTGGCGCTCTGCCATGCGGACATCGAAGCATGTTACTCGATGATCGGCGCCACCCGCGCAATCCCGCTATCGGTCGGCGGCGACCATAGCATCACCGGGTCGATCATGAAGGGGCTGGCCGCCGCCAAAGGGCCGATGGGCATGGTTCATTTCGATGCCCATTGCGACACCGGCGGCATCTATGAAGGTTCCAAATTCCACCATGGCGCGCCCTTTCGCGAAGCCGTGCTGGCAGGCGTGCTGGACCCAAGGCGATCGATCCAGATCGGCATCCGGGGCGGCGCGGAATATCTGTGGGAGTTTTCCTACGCCAGCGGCATGACGGTCATCCATGCCGAAGACTGCGCAGCCATGGGCATGGACGCCGTCGTCGCGAAAGCGCTGGAGGTCGTCGGCGACGGGCCGACCTATGTGACCTTCGACGTCGACGGGCTGGACCCGGTCTATGCGCCGGGCACCGGGACACCCGAAATCGGCGGGTTGTCGACGCGCGAGGCGCTGCACCTGCTGCGCGGGCTGGCGGGGATCGACATCATCGGGGGCGACGTGGTGGAGGTCGCGCCCGAATATGATCCGACCACGGTGACGGCGCAGGCCGCTGCCCAGATGCTGTTCCAGTTGCTCTGCCTGGTGCAGTTGCGCCGATGAATGTTGCGGCGGAGCCAGCGCTGAAGCGCGGCGTCACCGGACCGGGCTATTTCGCGCTCGCCTTCGGCACGATCGTAGGGTCGGCCTGGATGGTGCTGATGGGCGAATGGGTCGCGCCCGCGGGACCGGGCGGCGCGGTGCTGGCCTTTCTGGGCATGACCCTGCTGATGGTGCCGGTCGCGGCCGCCTATGCCGAACTGGTCGCCCGCGTGCCGCGCGCAGGGGCGGAGTTCGTCTTCGTCGAAAAGGCGTTCGGACCATGGCCCGGCTTCGTCACCGGATGGTATCTGACGCTCTATTTCGTCGGTATCGCTGCGTTCGAGGGGCTGGCCCTGTCCTGGTTCCTGGAAAATCTGGCGCCGTCGCTGAGCGGGCAGGCCCCGCTCTATACGCTGCTCGGCCGGCCGATCACGGCGATGGACCTGATCGTCGGACTGGCGGGCGCGGTGGTGATGACCATCCTCAACGCATCGGGCGCGACGATCGCGGTGGGCTTCCAGAAGATCGTGACCTTCGCCTTCCTCACCGCGTCGGCCGTGCTGGTGCTGCTGGGCTTCGCGCAGGGCGATACGGGGAACTGGCACCCGCTGTTCGAATCGGCGCAGGATCGCAGCTTCGCCGGCGGCATGTTCGTGATGCTGGGCGTTGCGGGCATGTGGCTGTCGGGGTTCCAGACCGCCGCGTCGGCGGTGGAGGAACGCGCGCCCGGCACCAGTTTCCACACCGTCGCCCGCGCCATGATGGCGGCGGTGGCGGTCGCGGCTTTGTTCTACAGCCTCATCATCCTGGCGTCGGCATCGCTGGCGCCATGGCGCGACCTGACGTCGGGCGCGCTGCCGGTCGCTGCCGCCTTCGACCATGCGCTGGCGGGAGGGCTGGCCACCAAGGGGATCATCCTGGTCGCCATGGCGTCCCTGCTCAAGACGTGGAACGCGATGCACCTGTCCGCGACGCGCGTCATCCTGGCGCAGGCGCGGGCGGGGTTCCTGCCCGCCAGCCTCGCCCATATCGACGCGCGCACCGGCGCGCCGCGGCGGGCCGCGCTGCTGGTGGGGCTGTGGACCTGCCTTGGCGTGCTGGCAGGGCGCGGGGCGATCGGCCCGATCATCTCCATGGGGACGATGTGCACCACCGCCATCGCCGCGGTCGCGATGCTCGCGCTGATGCGGCTGCGCAGCCGCGACAAGGGCGCGACTCCGCCCGCTTTCGTGCTGGCAGGGGGCAGTCCGCTGCTGGTCGCGATCAGCATCGGCGCCGCCGTGGTGGCGAGCGCCGCCATCGCCACGCCGTTCGGCGTCAGCGACGGGATGCCGGTCGAAATCTGGCTGATGCTCGGCTGGCTGGCGCTGGGCGGCGGGATGGTGATGGCGCAGCGGCGGCTGATGGGCGCGCCGTCGGTGCAGCCGGCTTAAAGCAATATCAATTGCGCGACCGGCGCGAAGCTGCGGCGGTGCAGCGGGGTCGGCCCATGTTCGCGCAAGGCGGCGAGATGCCGGGCGCTGCCATAGCCCTTGTTCGTGTCCCAGCCATAATGGGGATGCTGCGCGGCGGCCTCCACCATCATCCGGTCGCGGCTTTCCTTGGCGATGATCGAGGCGGCCGCGATCGACAGGCATTTGGCGTCGCCCTCCACGATCGCTGTCGAGGCCCAGCGCCATGTCGGGCAGCGATTGCCGTCCACCAGCACATGCGCACAATCGTGCCCCAGCGCTTCCACCGCGCGGGTCATGGCCAGCATCGTCGCCCAGAGAATGTTGATCTGGTCGATCTCTTCCACGCTGGCGACACCGACGCCCCAGCAGAGTGCGCGCGCCTTGATCTCCACCTCCAGCGCTGCCCGGCGTTTGGCCGTCAATTGCTTGCTATCGTTGAGGCCGTCGGGGCAATCCTCCGCGCGCAGGATGACGGCGGCGGCGACCACCGGTCCCGCCAGCGGACCACGCCCCGCTTCGTCCACGCCGGCGACCAGGCCTGGATGATGGCGCATCTCGTGGCAAAAATCAGGCATGGTCGGAATAGCGCGCGGCCAAGGCCGCTGCGTCCCAGCCGGTCGGGTCGACCGCCGCCAACAGATGGTAGAAGGGCGTCAGACCCAGCGCATGGCCCATCGGACCATGGCCCTGCCCCAGCCCCGGCGCCGCGGCCAGAACCGCCGCGACGAAGGCTTCCGCCCGGTCGGCCGCGTCGGCCAGCGACAGGCCGCCGCCCAAGCCGGTCGCGATGGCGCTGGCCAAAGTGCAGCCGGTGCCATGGCTGTTGCGGGTTTCGATCCGCGCGACCGCATAGTCCGCGACCATATCCTCATCGATCAGCAGATCGTGGATCAACGGGCGATCGTCGTCGGCCTGCTGCGGCAGATGCCCGCCCTTGGCGAAGATGACCGCGCCGGTGCGATCGCGCAGCGCCTGTCCGGCCGCCTCCAGCGCCTCGACATCGCCGATCGTCCTGCCGGTCAGCGCTTCCAACTCCGGCACATTGGGGGTGATGACACTCGCCACGGCCATCAGCCTCTCGAAGGCGGCGATGGTTGCTGCATCCGCCAGCAACGACCCGCTGGTCGCGACCATGACCGGATCGAAAACGATAGGGACATCCTGCAATTGCGCCAGGCGATCCGCGACCGCTGCGGCAGTTTGCGCCGATCCGATCATGCCGATTTTCACCGCATCCACGCCGATGTCGCTGATACAGCTTTCGATCTGCGCCAGCACCATGGCGGTCGGCACTGGATGGACGCCTTGCACGCCCAGCGTGTTCTGCGCGGTGATGGCGGTGATGGCGGTCATGGCGTGGCCGCCCAGCATCGTCACGGTCTTGATATCCGCCTGGATACCCGCGCCGCCCCCGCTGTCGGAACCGGCGATGATGAGGATGCGCGCAGGCTTCATCCCTTGAAGTGCCGCTCCGTCGAGGCGGGATTGTTCGCCAGCGCCTTGCCCACACGGCTGGGCCGGTCCATCAGTTCGCCGCCGCAATTGGGGCAGCGATCGTCCAGCGCTTCGGCGCAGGGCGCGCAAAAGCTACATTCGAACGAACAGATGAACGCACCGGGTTCGTCGGCGGGCAGGTCCGTGCCGCAGCGTTCGCAATCGGGGCGCATCTCAAGCATCACGCCGCCGCCTTCTCGACCGCCGCGCAGATGCGCTCCACCACATCCTTGACCTGATCCGCCTTGTCGCCTTCGGCCATGACGCGGATCACCGGTTCGGTGCCGGACGGGCGGATGACGAGGCGGCCGGTGCCGTCCAGTTCCGCTTCCGCCTGCGCGATCACGCGCTTGACGTCGTCATGCTCCAGCGGCTTGCCACCGGAGAAGCGGACATTCTTGAGCAGTTGCGGGACGGGATCGAACTGGTGCAGCGTCTCGCTGGCGGGCTTGCCCGAACGCACCAAGGCCGCCAGCACCTGCAACGCCGCGACCGTGCCGTCGCCGGTGGTGGCGTAATCGGACAGGATCATGTGACCGGACTGTTCGCCGCCCAGATTGAAGCCGCCCTCGCGCATCCGTTCCAGCACATAGCGGTCGCCGACCTTGGTACGCTCCAACGCGATGCCCCTGGCCGCCAGGAAGCGTTCGAGGCCAAGATTGGACATGACGGTCGCGACCAGGCCGCCACCGCGCAATGTGCCCTCCTGTGCGAAATTGGCGGCGATCAGCGCCATGATCTGGTCGCCATCGACGATCTGGCCCTGTTCGTCCACGACGATCAGCCGATCGGCGTCGCCGTCCAGCGCGATACCGACGTCCGCGCCGGACGACACCACGGTTTCCTGCAACAGCAAAGGCGCGGTCGATCCGCAGCCGTCGTTGATGTTGGTGCCGTTGGGCGTCACCCCGATCGCCACGACCGTCGCGCCCAGTTCCCACAGCGCCGACGGCGCGACCTGATAGGCGGCGCCATTGGCGCAATCGACCACGATCTTGAGCCCGTCGAGGCGCAGGTCGGCGGGAAAGCTGGACTTGACCGCATGGATGTAGCGGCCGCGCGCATCCTCGACCCGGCGGGCGCGGCCGATATCCTTGGATGCGGCGAGCGGGATCTCCTGCCCGATCAGCGCCTCGATCTTCAGCTCATCCTCGTCCGACAGCTTATAGCCGTCCGGCCCGAACAATTTAATCCCATTGTCGAAATAGGGATTGTGGCTGGCCGAGATCATGACGCCCAGGTCCGCGCGCATCGAATGGGCGAGCAGCGCGACCGCAGGCGTCGGGATCGGCCCGAACTGGACCACGTCCATGCCCACGGCGGTAAAGCCCGCGACCAGCGCATTTTCCACCATATAACCCGACAGGCGGGTATCCTTGCCGATCACTACGCGATGGCGATGGCTGCCGCGCAGGAAATGGGTGCCGGCGGCCATGCCGACCTTCATCGCCAGTTCCGCCGTCATCGGCCATTGGTTGGTGCGGCCGCGGATGCCGTCGGTGCCGAAATATTGCCTGCTCATGCCCCTTCTTTGCACCCATCGGGGCCGCCCGATCAACCCGCCGCGATCGCATGAGCAATCTTTAATCGACTTTCCCGCGATCCGGCGGCATCCGGGGGCGATGGAAAATTTCAACGCCTTCATCGACGGCCTCTCCGCCGCCGTCTTTTTCAAGGTGCCGCTCTTTGGCGCGCAGATCGAACTGATCGTGCTCTATCTGGCGCTGCCGATGCTGTTCTTCACGCTCTGGCTGGGCTTTCCCAACATCCGGCAGGTCGGGCGCGCGATCCATATCCTGCGCACGCAGCCGCAGGAAGGCGAGGCGAAGGGCGATGTCAGCCAGTGGGCGGCGCTCTCCACCGCTTTATCGGGCACGATTGGCCTGGGCAATATCGCCGGCGTTGCGGTGGCGCTGACCATGGGCGGTCCGGGCGCGATCTTGTGGATGTTCATCATCGGCTGGTTCGCGATGACGGTGAAAATGGCGGAGGTCACGCTGGGCCTCAAATATCGTGAGTTCGACGCGCAGGGCCATGTCCATGGCGGGCCGATGTATGTGCTCCAAGCCGTGGGCGCGGCGCGCGGCTGGCCCAAGGTCGGGCTGGCGCTGGGCGGCGCCTACGCCTTTTTCGCGCTGTTCGGGGCGATCCCGATGGTGCAGGTCAACCAGAGCTTCGCGCAGGTGAAGGTCGTCACCGGCCTGACCAACGGCTGGGCCTATGGCGTGTTCCTGGCCGGCGCGGTGGCGCTGGTGACGCTGGGCGGCGCGGCCTGGCTGGGCGAGGTGGCGAAGCGACTGACCCCGCTCAAGGTCAGCGTCTATCTGCTGGGCGTCGTGGCGATCCTGATCCTGCATCTTGGCGAGATACCCGCCGCGCTGGCGCTGATCTGGAATGGCGCATGGAGCGGACAGGCCGCGACCGGCGGCGCGGTCGGCGCTTTCGTCGCCGGGATG
The DNA here is from genome assembly GCF_001046645.1 of Sphingobium cupriresistens LL01. Lineage (NCBI taxonomy): Bacteria > Pseudomonadati > Pseudomonadota > Alphaproteobacteria > Sphingomonadales > Sphingobiaceae > Sphingobium > Sphingobium cupriresistens. Next base: position 801,851 of record NZ_KQ130434.1, on the reverse strand, counting down.
CGGCGCGCTGTCTTCGCCAGCGAGGCGGGCGTGGGGTCCGCCGTCATGGCGCACAGCCTGGCGCGGACCCAGCATCCGGTATCGGAAGGGCTGGTCGCGCTGCTGGAGCCGCTGCTCGGCACGATGATCGTGTGCGCGCTGGGCGGCCTGGCGCTGGTGGTCGCGGGAACGTGGAATACGGGGCTGGAAGGGATCGCGATCACATCGGCCGCCTTCGCCCAGGTGTCGCCCTGGTTCCCCTGGCTGCTGGCGGTCGTCGTGTTCCTGTTCGCCTATTCGACACTGGTCGCCTGGGGCTTTTATGGCTTGCAGGCCTGGGGCTATCTGTTCGGCAACGGGCCGCGGGCGCAATGGACCTACAAGATCCTCTATGTCGTCGCCCTGCCCCCCGCCGCCGCGATCGACCTGGGCCGCGTGGTCGGCATCGTCGACAGCAGCTTTTTCCTGATGGCCATCCCCAACGTCATCGCGCTCTATCTATGCGCCGGGGAATTGCGCCGGGATGTGAAAGCCTATCTGTCAAGGGACGCCGATAGCTAACATGACCCCATCTACGAAAAAGGCCCCGCGCCTTTCGGAGCGGGGCCTTTTTTCAACGGCCGGCGATCAAATCTTGTCGCCAAGCGCGCCCTTGACCGAACCGGCCACATCCTGCGCCGTGCCCTTGGCCTTCTGCGCCTTGCCTTCGGCTTCCAGACGCTCATTGTCCGTCGCCTTGCCCACGCTTTCCTTGACGGCGCCAGCCGCCTTGTTGCCAGCGGCCTTCAGCTTGTCGGTTGCTTCGCCCATGTCGTTACTCCTTCAGGGTGGTTGCAAGTTTCAACGATGCACCGCACAAAGGGTTGCCGACGATACGCAGGCGAAACGAAGCTTTTACAAAGGCTTTTCGTAAATCTGATAGATTTTGTTGACGGTGCTGTTGATCGCCTCGGCGATGCCGTTCATGCCCTGATTGTCGTCCAGCACCCAGCCGATCTCGCCCCGCGTCGATCCATAATCGGCAATCGCCTGACGACGGATGGTTTCGATCATCATGAAGGCGAGCTGGCCCGCCATGCGCGAGCTTTGCAGCCGCTGCACCACGCCCATCAGCGGCACCCGCATGGTGCGCGCCTGAGGCTTGCGCAGCCAGCGCAGCAGCTTGATCCAGCCAAACGGGAAAAGCGCGCCATTGAGCGACTTGGTCGCTTCGTTGAGGTCCGGCAGCGTCATCATGAACGCGACCGGCTCGCCGTCCAGTTCGGCGACCATGATCAGGTCTTCGAACACGATCGGCTTCAATTTCTTGCCGGTATGCGCGATTTCCGCGTCCGTGATCGGCACGAAGCCCCAGTTGTTGCCCCAGGCGTCGTTCAGGATCGCCAGGATGATCGCGGCTTCGGCGTCGAATTTCGACTTGTCGACCCGGCGGATGCGGATGCGGTCGTTATTTTCGCCCGATTTGATGATACGCTGGATCAGCGGCGGAAAATCGCGCGTGATGTCCAGTTCATAGGTTTTGAGCTGCTTGACCGGGACGTAGCCCGCCCCCTCGATCATCGCCTGATAGGCCGGGCTGTTATGGCCCATCATCACCGTGGGGGGATGGTCATGCCCCGCGATCAACAGGCCCGGCTCTTCCCAGATCGACAGCGAAATCGGCCCCAGTACGCGGGTCATGCCCTTTGCGCGTAGCCAATCTTCCGCCGTGGCGATCAATGCCTTGCCGGTCCCCGCGTCCTCCGCTTCGAACAGGCCGAAATTGCCGGTGCCCGGTCCCATCCCCTGTGCGACCGGCTGTTCCAGCGCGAGATGATCGATATGGGCGGAAATGCGGCCGACCACCGTCCCGCCGCGGCGGGCGAGAAAATATTGCGCCTCGGCATGGCCGAAAAAGGGATTCTTCCCCGGCGTCAGCAATTCCTTCACCTCCGCCTTCAATGGCGGCACCCAGTTGGGATCATTGGCATAGAGCCGCCAGGGCAGGTCGATAAAGGCCTTAAAGTCGGCCTTGCCGGAAACGGGAGTAATAACCAGATCAGTGTGCGCCACGGGTGCCGCCTTGAACAAAAAAGAAGTGCGGTGCAGTTCGCCCCTTGTTTGCGCAATGTCAATCATGCGGGGGAAATGGGCGCGTACCGCAAGCGAATATGTCATGGTGCTGCCATGATCTCAGCGCATTTGGAGGCTAGGACCGCCCGCATGACTGTGCATGATCCCATATTGGCCGCCGCCCAGCGCGCGCGCGCCGCCATCCCCGACGACACGGCGATGCTCCGCGCCGCGGCCGAATTGACGCGCGACTATGCGGTCGCCAATCCGCGCATATACTGGCCCGACCTGCTGGCGTCCGCGCTGCTGGGCTGGGGCGCGCTGGCCGGCGCGATTCTGGCGGAGAATGTGGCCGTGGCGATCGCCTGCGCGTTCGTTGCCATGCTGGCGCTCTACCGCGCGGCCAGCTTCATCCATGAGCTGACCCACATCCGCAAGGGCGCGCTGCCCGGCTTTCGCCTGGGCTGGAACCTGATCGTCGGCATTCCGCTGATGATCCCCTCCTTCATGTATGAAGGGGTCCATACCCAGCATCATGCCCGCACCCGCTATGGCACGGCCGAAGACCCGGAATATCTGCCGCTGGCGCTGATGAAGCCCTGGTCGCTGCCGCTGTTCATCCTCGTCGCCTCGCTGGCGCCGGTGGGCCTGATCCTGCGCTTCGGCGTGCTGACGCCGCTATCGCTGCTGATCCCGCCGCTGCGCGCCAAGGTGGTGGCGGAACTGTCGGCCCTGTCGATCAATCCCGCCTATCGTCGCCGTGCGCCCGAAGGCGATTTCGCCCGCATGTGGATGTGGCAGGAAGCGGGCGCTTCCCTCTTCGCGCTGGCGCTGGTCGGCAGCGTCTTCGCCTTCGGCTGGAAGCCGCTGCTCGTCTATATGGCGATCCATTCGGCCATGACCGTCATCAACCAGTTGCGCACGCTGGTCGCGCATCTGTGGGAGAATGAGGGCGAGCCGATGACGGTGACGGCGCAATATCTCGATTCGGTCAACGTGCCCCCGCCCGGCACGCTGCCCGCGCTCTGGGCACCGGTGGGCCTGCGCTATCATGCGCTGCACCATCTGTTGCCCAGCGTCCCCTATCATGCGCTGGGCAAGGCGCATGCCCGGCTGATCGCCACGCTGGACGGGGAATCGCCCTATCATCGCGGCAATTATCCGGGGATGCTGCCGCTGGTCGGCAAGATCGCGCGCAGCACGATGGCGGCGCGCTGAGGCGGATCGATTAATTTCCGTTGCCTGTTGAAACCTGATTTGGCGCGGCCTATATCGGGGTCGTTCCGGTCTCTTTCCCCTCCCCCTATGAGGATCGGAACGCCCCCTCTGGAGGCCCCGCGCGACGTCCCTTGGTCGCCGGGGCCTTTTTATCTGGCCGCCGGTTCCCGCCTCGCGGCCATTACTCTTCAGTCCTGAACAACACGGTTTCGCCGACCAGCAGGAACAGGAAGAAGGGCGCCCAGGCGGCGAGCACCGGCGGATAGGCGCCCAGACTCCCCATCGCGAGCGAGAAATTGTCGGCGACGAAATAGGCGAAGCCCAGCGCCATACCCAGCACCGCCCGCATGAAGAGTTGACCCGACCGGGCGAGGCCGAAAGCGGCGACCGACCCCAGGATCGGCATCAGCAGCGCGGACAGCGGGCCCGACAGCTTGTGCCACAGGCTGCCCTCCAGCTCCGCGGTCGGACGGCCAGCGTCGTGCAGATCGGATATCGCGGCCTGCAATTCGCGGAAAGTCAGGGCGTCGGGATCGACCTTCGCCAGGGTGAACTGGTCCGGCCGGATGTCGCGGCCGAAACGGACGGTGCCGACATTGCGGACGGTGCCGCGCGCCACATCGAACTGGCGCGCGCCTTCGAGCAGCCAGCTCTTGCTGGCGGCGTCATAATGGCCTTTGGGCGCCTGGACGATGGTCGTCAGACTATTATTGATGCGATTGTAGATCTGGACCTTGCGTAACTGGACTTCGGTGCCGCGCCCCGCCACGATCGCCGCGTTGACCAGGTTGTTGCCGTCGCGCACCCAGGGATTGCTCTTTACGCCGCTGTCGGGCGGAATCGGGCCATAGTCGACCGCCTGCCAGGCGCTGAGCGCCGCGGTCGAGCGGGCGACGATCCGTTCGTTGAAGGCGAAGCTGATGACCGATACGCCCAGCGCCGTCGCGATCAGCGGCGCCAATATCTGATGCGCGGACAGGCCCGCCGCCTTCATCGAGATGATTTCGCTATTCTGGTTGAGCGTCGCCAGCATCACCAGCGTGCCGAGCAGAACCGAAAACGGCAGGAAGCGTGCAACGATCTGCGGCGCGCGCAGACCGACATAATGCCACAATTCGGGGTCGCCATTGCCGGGATAGGACAATATGTCGCCCGAATTGCCGAGCAGGTCGAGCGTCTGGAGGACGACCACCAGCAACATCAGCACGGCGAAGGTGCGGGTCAGGAACAGGCGCGCCATATACCAACTGATCTGGCGCGACGGGAAGAAGTTTAGCTGCATGGGTCAGGCCGCTCCTTGCGCAGCAGGACGTCGCCGCCCGAAGCGCAGCAGTCGCACGATGTGCTTGCCAAGCTTGGAGAAGGCGACTTCGAGTGCGCCGATCGGCTGGCCGCCGGGTCGATTGGCGATCACATGATACATCCACAACACCAGGCCGGAGGCGAGCAGGAACGGCCCCCATAGCGCGATGATAGGATCGACCTTCCCCAGCGCGCCGATGCCTTCGCCATATTGGTTCACCTTGTGATAGGTCACGATGAACACGATCGAGAGGAATACGCCCAGCGCCGAGGTCGATCGCTTGGGCGGGATGGCGAAGGCCAGCGCCGCGAGCGGCAGCAGGAACATGAACACCACCTCCACCATGCGGAAATGAAAATTGGCGCGCACTTCATCCTTTAATTTTTCCGGCGTCGCGGGATTTTTTCCGATCACCATCAGTTCTGGAATCGTCTTTTCCCGATCGACATCGCGGCCGCGGAAATTCTCGATCTGCGGCAGGTCGATCGGCAGGTCATGGCTGGAGAAGGAGAGGATGCGCGGCGTCTTATATTTGGGCGCGTCGTTCACCAACACGCCGTTGCGCAGGCGGAAGATGATGACATCAGGATCGTCAGTGGCGAGGAAGGTGCCCTGCGCCGCCGTGACCGCGACCGATTGGCCGTCGCGACTGACTGCGCGGACGAAGATGCCCTGGAGATTGCGGCCTTCGTCCAGGCTGCGCTCGATCCGCAGGGTCATGCGCTTGCCCAGATTGGTGAATTCGCCGACCTTGATCGAGGCGCCCAGCGCACCGGAGCGCAGCTCGAATCGCAGCGCTTCATAGGCGTGGCGCGACAAAGGCTGGACGAAACCGACGATGCCGAAATTAAGCAGGGCCAGCGCAATGGCATACATATAAGGGACGCGGAGCAGCCGGCCGTAGGAAAGGCCGACCGCGCGCATCACGTCCAGTTCCGATGACAAAGCGAGCTTGCGGAAGGCGAGCAGGATGCCGAGCATCAGGCCGATCGGGATGCCGAGCGAGAGATATTCGGGCAGCATATTGGCGAGCATCCGCCACACGACGCTGACCGGGCCCCCTTCCGCCGCGACGAAATCGAACAGGCTGAGCATCTTGTCGAGCACCAGCAGCATCGCGGCGATCACCAGCGTGCCCAGCATGGGCACCGCGATCAGGCGGGCGAGATAACGGTCGGTGGCGGTCAGCATTCTCTAAGTCGTCGTCCCATCACCATGTTTTGGCCGCAAACCCATCTCATATGCGAGTCAGGTAGAAAAGCGGGGCGAACAGGGGTTTGTCCGCCGGTCGATATCGGCGGCTATAGCTTCCAGGAGTCTGATGGTCATGGTAAAAGTTGCAATGGGTCTGATGTCGGTCGCAGCGCTGGTCGCGGCGATACCGGCCATGGCCCATGGCGAGGAAATCGCTAACGATCTGGGGCGGTGCGAGAGCAGCGCCAAGGGACCGGCCGTGCTGGTCGATGTGCGCGGTTTCGCGGCCCCCACCGGCAAGGTGCGCGTCCAGTCCTATCCCGCCACCAAAGCCGCTTGGCTGACGAAGGGCGAGTGGCTGAACCGTATCGATACGGCGGTGCGGCCGGCCAATGGCGCGATGCGCTTTTGCGTGCCGGTGCCCAAGACGGGCGAATATGGCATCGCCGTGCGGCATGACCGCGACGGCAATGGCAAGACGGACATTTCGCGCGATGGCGGTGGATTTTCCAACAATCCATCGATCAGCATCTTCAACCTGGGGAAACCGGGCGTGGAGAAGGCGGCCTTCCATGTTGGACCGGGCGTGACGAAAATCACGATCAACCTCAAATATATGTGATCCAAAGCCATGGTCTGCGTCGCGCTCCTGTCCAATCCCAAGTCCACGGGCAACCGGCAGACCCTTCCGCTGGTGCGCAGCTATTGCGCCAGCAACCCCGATATCTTCCATTATGAGGTGGAGCAGGTCGATCAGATCGGCCGGGCGTTCCAGACGATCGCCCGCGTCGATCCGGTCGTCATCGTCATCAATGGCGGCGACGGGACGGTGCAGGCCTCGCTGACCGAACTCTATCAGGGCGAACATTTCAAAGGCCGGGTGCCGCCGATCGCGGTGCTGCCCAATGGCAAGACCAACCTGATCGCGCTGGACCTGGGCATCCATGGCGACCCGATCAAAGCGCTGGAGCGGATCGTGGCGATCGCCAAGGCGGGCGTGGACGATCATGTCGTCGCGCGCGAACTGATCGCCCTGTCCGATGGCGCGGTCGGCAGCCGCCCGGTGCTGGGCATGTTCCTGGGCGGCGCGGGGCTGGCCGATTACATGCTCTATTGCCGCAACCAAATCTATCCGCTGGGCCTATCCAACGGGTTAAGCCATGTCATCACCGCCCTTGCGGTGGTGTTTTCGCTGCTTTTCGGCATCCGCGCCAAATTCCTGCCGCCTTCGGGCAATCCGGTGCGGATATCGCTGATTCGCGACGGCCAGTTGGTCGGCCGTTTTGCGGTGCTGATCGTGACCACGTTGGAACGGCTTTTGCTGGGCGTGGACCCCGGCGACAGCCGAAGCGGCAATATGAAGCTGATGGCGGTGGACCAGAATCTCCCCGCTCTGCTGCGCCTGGTCTGGGGCAGCCTGTTCAAACGGGTGGGCAAGCACAAGATGCAGGGCATCCATCTGGAACAGGGCGACACGATCCGTATCGAAGGCGATCGCAGCAGCGTGATCCTGGACGGCGAGTTGTTCGAGGCGTCGGAAGGCAAGCCGATCGTGCTGCGGTCGACCCAGCCCGTGCCGTTTTTGCGGCTGGCGGCGTAGGTTCTATAAAGTCCACATCCGTTCGCCCAACCGTGCCCGAACGGTTCGACAGGCCTACAGGAACGCCGGCGCCGCCAGCGCGCGGGCGTGGTCGCGGATGCCCGATGGCCAGTCCTGAGACAGCGAATTGAACAGGTGTTCGTCCTTTGCATAGAGCGCCCGGATCGCCGCTTCATAGCCGGGCCGGTCGCCCGCCATCGCCGTCATGAAATGATAGGCCGCATCCATGGCCGCACGCGGGCCGGGCTTGTCCGCATCGGCCTTGCGCGCCGCTTCCACCAGTCGCCGGACCGTGGCGGATGCGCCGCCTGACTGGGTGGCGAGCCAGTCCCAATGGCGCGGTAATAATGTGATCTCACGCGGTTGCACCCCCAGTTTCGGGCGCCCCCTGCCCCGCGGCGCGACCGTTGGTCCAGCACGCAGGTCGATATCGACCTGTCGGCCAGTGGCGTCGTCGAACAGCAGGACGGACTGGTGGTCGTTGCCCATGGCGCGCAGCGCCTCGCGCACTTCCCCGTCGTCGCCGGTCGCGATCCACAGATCGCCTGCAAAAGCCGTCAATGTCCGTTCCATGCCGAATCCCCTTCGACATGATCATTATTACCCGGCATTAATTGCGTCAATATAATCCGGGTATAATTATGCCGGAAGCAGTTCCACCCAGGTCGGGGCATGGTCGCTGGCCTTTTCCCGGCCGCGAAATTCCTTGTCGACCTGCGCATCGACCAGGCGGTCGGCGGCGGTGGGGCTGAGCAGCAGATGGTCGATGCGGAAGCCCGCGTCGCGCGGCCAGCTGTTCGCCTGATAGTCCCAGAAGGTCCACACGCCGCCTGCGGGATGGCGGGCGAGAAGCGCGTCGGTCCAGCCGTCGCCGAGCAGACGGCGATAGGCCTCGCGGCTTTCAGGTTGCATCAGCGCATCGTCCTGCATCGCCTTGACCGAAAACGTGTCCACATCGCGCGGGATGACATTATAGTCGCCAGCCAGGATGGCGGGGATTTCCTCCGCCCAGATTTCGGTCGCACGGTCGCGCAGGCGCTTCATCCAGCGCAGCTTGTAATCGAATTTGGGACCGGGCTGCGGATTGCCGTTGGGCAGGTAGATGGACGCGACGCGCACGCCCTTCACATCGGCTTCCAGATAGCGGCTATGCTCGTCCTCTGGCTCCCCCTCCAGCCCGCGGCGCACCTCGATCGGGGTTTCGCCGCGCGCCAGGATGGCGACGCCGTTGAAGCCCTTCTGCCCGTGCCAGATCACGCCATAGCCGGCCTCCTCGATATCCTTGACCGGGAAGGTTTCGTCGCTGGTCTTGATTTCCTGAAGACAGGCGATGTCGGGCTGCGTTTCGTCCAGCCATTCCAGCAGGCGGGGCAGGCGCGCCTTGATGCCGTTGATGTTGAAGGTGGCGATGCGCATGGCTGGCAATCCGTTTCGAATCTTATCTCACTGACCCGCCCATAGCATGAAATAGGCGCTCGCGAAGGCGGGAGCCCAGTCTCAACCGCCGAACCGGGCTCCCGCCTTCGCGAGAGCCCGTCAATGAGAAAATCAGACCGAGAAGCTGGTCCCGCAACCGCAGCCGGCGGTCGCGTTGGGATTGGTCACTTTGAAGGCTGCGCCACCCAGGTCGGACACGAAATCGACGGCCGAGCCGCGAACCAGGTCCAGGCTGACATCATCGACCACCAGCGTCACGCCGTCGCGCTCGACCGACAGGTCGTCCACCTCGACGCCTTCGGCCAAGCCAAAGCGATATTGGAAGCCGGAACATCCCCCGCCCTCCACGGCCAGCCGCAAAATCGCGGGCTTGCCCTGCTTTGCGGCGATCGCAGCGACACGCGCGGCAGCGGAAGGGGTAAGATCAATGTCGGCCATGCTGCCTAGATAGGGTCAAGCAAAAGGCCCGGCAACCCATAGGGCGCCGGGCCTTGTACGAATGTCGGCAAAACGGACCTTAGTCTGCGGCCTGTTCCTGCGCCTTGGTCGGGCCGCCCATCGCGAGCGGCGGCTTGGTGTTCATCGCGACCAGATAGTCGGGGCCGGCGACGAAGGGCAGCGGGTTGATCGCGGCACCATCGACGCGGACTTCATAATGGAGGTGGCTGCCGGTCGAGCGGCCGGTCGAACCCATCAGGCCGATGATCTGGCCGCGTTTCACATAGCTATTTTCGGCGACCAGCAGCTTCGACATATGGCCGTAGCGCGTTTCCATGCCGCTGCCGTGCGAAATCTGGACCAGGTTGCCGTAGCCGCTGGCCCAGCCGGCGCGGCTGATGATGCCGTCGGCCGTCGCGTGGATCGGCGTGCCGATCGGGCCGGGAATATCGATGCCCTTGTGCATCCGGGCGGCGCGGTTGAACGGGTCGGACCGCACGCCGAAATTTGAGGTCAGGATCAGCTTTTCGACGGGGCGACCCGACGGGATATAGGCCGCGGTCTTGGCATTGCCATCAAGGCGCTGCAGGCTGGAGAAGAGGTTGGAGAAGCCGACGTCGGACGGGCCGAGCGCGCTGGTGTTGATTTCCGAAGCGTCGCCATAGGGGTCGTCGCTTTCGGTAGCTTGGACCGGGGCGGTCGCGCAGAGCGCGCCGACGATCCCGATGCTGGCCCCGATATTGGCAAAAATTGTCTTAACCTTGCTCGTTTGGAACCAACGCGAACCGCGAGCATTTACATTGTGAAGAACCGACATGCAGACCCCGACTATGTCACCGGAGGCTTATGCCCCTCGGCGCTTCCCGTGTTTAATTTATTGGCGACCTGGATCGCCCCCGCCGGATGCAGACTGCAAATCGCCGGTCATGTTGCAAGCGCGACGTAGAATTCTTCCGTCAGACCGGCCTGTCGACGCGCCGAGTCGTTGAACGGCGGCTTAACGCTGCCGCGAAAATGGCGTTTCACAAGCATTTGGTAATGATTGGCCGCCTCTACGCCCAATCTGTTCGTCGCCGCGATGAACCATTTCGTCCCGGCCGCGACGTGACGAATCTCGTCCATCATAATGCGTCGCAGCATCCGGCCGGACACCATGTCACCCACCATTTCGAACCGTTCGATCGTGGCCGGCGTGATGTCGAGCGCCCGCGCTTCCAGCACCATGGGCACGATAGCGAGCCGTGCGAGCGCATCGCCCGCCGTTTCCTCCGCCGCCTGCCACAGGCCATCATGCGCGGGCAGCGCGCCATAATGGCTGCCCATCTGGCGCAGGCGGCGGTCCAGCAGCGCGAAATGCATCGCCTCCTCCGCCCCGACCTGCATCCATTCGTCGGTGAAAGCGGCAGGAAACTGCCCGCCGAAACGGCCGATCAGGTCGAAGGCGAGATCGATTGCGACGCATTCGATATGGGCGATCGCATGGAGCATGGCGATCCGCGCGCGATCCGAACCGATCTTGCCGCGCCGTGGCATCTGGCCGGGCGGCAACAGTATAGGCGTGGCGGGCCGCGCGGGCCGATCCGGCAAAACGACGTCGAACCGATGCGCCAGCCGTCCCTGCCGCCACGCCCGCGCCACCGCGCGTGCGGCCATCAGCTTGGCGCGCGGATCGGACGTCAGCAGGACATGGGCGCACCCCGCGCCCACGCTCGTCACGACAATGGGCAGGGTCAAAGCGCCTGCACCGCCTCCAGCACCTCTGCGGCGTGGCCCTTGACCTTCACCTTGTGCCAGATCCGCAGGATCGCGCCGTCCGCGCCGACCAGGAAGGTCGCGCGCTCTATCCCCATATATTTGCGGCCATAGAGCGACTTTTCGACCCAGGTGCCGAACGCCTCGCAAGCGGCGCCCGATTCGTCGGAGGCCAAGATGACGCGCAGGCCATATTTGTCGGCGAATTTCTTGAGCTTGCCCGGCTTGTCCTTGGAAATACCCACGATCGGCATGCCAGCAGCGGCGAAATCATCGGCCAGCGCGGTGAAATCTTTCGCCTCGTTGGTGCAGCCGGGCGTGTCCGCCTTGGGATAGAAATAGACGACCAGCGGCTTGCCCTGATAAGCGTCCAGCGTGAAATCCACGCCGTCGGCGTCGGTCAGCGTCACGGCGGGGACCGACATACCCTGTTCCAGCATCATAGTTCCTCCTGATAGGGCGCGGCGAGCGCGGCCCAGGCCTCGCCCACGCATTGCCGCGCCTTGGCATAGCTTGCAAGCAGCCCGTCCCAATCGGCCACGCCGCAGGCGCGGGCGACCAGCGGCCGCGTCGCCTCTGCCGGCTCGGTCGATTTGGGCGACACCAAACGCGACACCACCAGATAGCGAGTGATGAGGTCATGCGCGGCGATCAAGTCGGCAGGCAGATGGCCGGACGAGACCAATTCGGCCAGCGCCTGGCCCAAATCCGGGTCAAATGCCATGCCGTGGCGGAACTGGTTCACATGGATTAGAAATTCCAGATCGACGAGGCCGCCCGGCACGAGTTTGACGTCGAGGTCGCTGGCCGGCGGCTTATGCTTGGCGATGTCGCCGCGCATCTTCACTGCCTGGCGCGCCAGCTCGTCGAAATCGCGCGGACGTCGGAGCGTTTCGATCAGGACAGCGTCGGTCGCCGCGCGCGCGGCGGGCGAACCGAAGACAGGCCGGGCGCGGGTGAGCGCCAGATGCTCCCACGTCCAGGCGTCCTCCCGCTGATATTTTGCGAAACTGTCGAGGCTGACCGCCAATAGCCCCTGGGCACCCGATGGACGCAATCGCGTATCGACCTCATAGAGCGGGCCGAAAGCGGTGGCGACTGACAGAGCGTTGGTGATGCGCTGGGCAAGGCGGTTGAAATATTGGGTTGCGCCCAGCGGCTTGCGCCCATCCGATTCGGTCGAGAAATCGCCGGTGAAGAGATAGACAAGATCGAGGTCGGAGGCGTGGGTCAGCACGCCGCCGCCCATACGGCCCAGCGCCAGGATCACCATTTCGCCGCCCGGCACCTTGCCATGGACGATTTCAAATTCGGCCACGGTGGCGGCGGCCAGCGCCTCGATCGCGGCTTCGGCGACGCGGCCATACCCCCTGCCCGCCTCCAGCGGATCGCCGCCGCGGATGATCTGCGCGCCCAGCGCGAAGCGGCGGTCGCCCACCCGCTGGCGCACCCGGTCGAGCAGCGCCTGATAATCCTCGCCCGGCTCCAATGCGCCCAGTTGCTGCGCCAGTTGCGGCACCGGCGGCGGCGGGTCGAAAGCGGTGGCGTCGATCAGGCCGTCGATCAGTTCCGCGCGGCGCCCCAGCGCATCGGCCAAAGTCGGGGCGTGGCTCAATATCTCGGCCAGCAATTCGACCAAGGCGGGGCGCGCGGCGAGCAGTTTGAAGAAGTTGATCGCGCTGGGCAGTCGGCCGATCATGTCGTCCAGCCGGTTGAGCGCGCGGCTGGGGTCGGGCGCCTTGGCCAGAGCGCGCATCAGGCCGGGCATCAGCGCCTCCAGCGCCTCGCGCGACGGCGCGCTGCGCAGCGCCCGGACCGTGCCGCCGCGCCAGTGGGCGATGCGGGCGAGCGGGGTTTCGGGGTCGGCAAAACCGATCTCGATGAGTTGCGCCTTTAGCCGCTCCTCGTCCTGGGAGAGCCCGGCGTCGTCCTTTTGCGGGCTCAGGCGATCATAGTTGCGGCCGACCCATTCCACATGCGAACGCAGAAGGTCGAGCAGCGCCGCCGCGTCCGGCAGGCCGTGAAGTTGCGCGACATTGTCGAGGTTGGCGGCGGATTTTGGCAGTTCATGGGTCTGGTGGTCCTCCACCATCTGGAGCCGATGTTCGATGGTGCGGAACAGGATATAGGCCGCGTCCAGCCGCGCGGCGACGTCGCGGTCGATCACGTTCGCCGCCGCGAGCGCCGCCAGCGCCTCGCGTGTGTTGCCCGATCGCAGCGACGGGTCGCGGCCGCCATGGATGAGTTGATGCACCTGCGCGAAAAATTCGACCTCGCGAATGCCGCCGCGGCCGCGTTTCAGGTCATAGCCTGGCCCGAACGCCTGCCCCTGCGCATAATGGTCGCGGATGCGGCGGCTGATATCGACAATCGCGTCGATCGCGCCGAAATCCAGGCTGCGCCGCCAGACGAAGGGACGGATCTGGCGCATGAAATAATCGCCCAGCGCAATATCGCCGGCCGCCGGGCGCGCGCGGATGAAGGCGGCCTGTTCCCATCCCATCGCGGTCGATTCATAATAGCCGATCGCCGCCTCCACCGGCAAGGCGATCGGCGTCGCCTCTGGCGAGGGCCGCAGGCGCAGGTCGACGCGAAAGACATAGCCGTCGCCATCGCGGGCGGTGAGCAATTCGCTCATCCGGCGGCCGATGCGCACGGCGGCGTCGGCCACATCCTCCCGCTCGCGATGTGGCAGGGTGGCGGGGTCGTAGAGCAGGATCGGGTCGATATCCGACGAGTAGTTCAGCTCGCGACTGCCATGCTTGCCCAGAGCAAGGACGACGAAACCGCGATGCTCGGCATCGGGATAGCGTTCCTGCATCACGGCGGCGAGCGCCTCCTCCAGCGCCTGGTCGGCAAAGTCGGAGAGGGTGCGGGTGACGCGATCCATGTCCCAGACGCCCGCCAGATCGGCGGCGGCCACCGCCAGCGCGATCGCCCCGCGACGGCGGCGCAGCGACCGGGCGACGCCGTCCTCCGGGCTGCCCGCCGCCAGCGCCGCCCCCAGCGCGCCGTCATGGTCGCCCGCCGCCAGCCGTTCGGTCACCTTAGGAAAACGGTCCAGCGCGCGCGCCAGAAAAGGCGAATGGCCCCTGATCCGGGCTTGCGTTTCCAGCCAGTCGGTCACGTCTGCTCTCCCTTATCTTCGGGCGCTATCGCTTGGGCTTGCGACGAATGCCAGAAACTTTTGGCCTACAAAGCCGTTCAGTCCTTCATGGACATCCAGCACAAAGTTGTCGGCCGATCGGCACCGGACCGCAAAAGCGGCGCCGGTCACATCGTGACCGTCGCCTTGCCGGAGCCTTATGAAGGTGTCGGCAACGCATTGCGTGCGACCTTTGCGCCCGGCCGAGACGCGGTGCCAGATGATATGTTGGCGTTGCTGACGAAGCTGGACCGGCACTGATCCTGCTCAGGTCGGCCTGTTCGATCAGGCCGAAGGCATGGCAGGGTTTTATTTACCCATAGCGGATAGAAGTCGGCGCTTATCTTTCCAGAAAAGTCGCACGCTCATGCTCTATCGCAATTTCGCCATCGCCACGCTGCTGGCCGCGCCGCTGATCGTCATGGCGACCCAGGCTTTCCTGCCCCAGCCCAACGCCCCGCAGCAGGACCAATCCGCTATCAAGCCCGACGTGCCGCCGCCGCCTCCCCCCGTGCCGGCTGCGCCGGTCGTGACGCCGGGCGCGCCTTCGGTAGAGGCTGCAACATCCTTCGGCCAGCCCATGGCCGGTGCGGATCAGCCCGCGCTGGCGCCGGGCGCCGGCCTGCCCGACACATCGGCCCCGCCGATGACCGGCGGCATGGCACCCGGCTTTTCGCCGCAGGACGCCCCCGCCGGATCGCCCAATTCGGAATAAGGGTCAGATCGCGCCCTGGAACGTATCGCACTGGGCAGGATCGCCGGTCGACAGCCCCTTGCGCAGCCATTCCGTCCGCTGCGCGCCGGTGCCGTGGGTGAAGCTTTCGGGCACAGGCCGCCGCCCGGCCGATTTCTGGAGCGTGTCGTCGCCGATCGCCTGCGCCGCGCGCATCCCTTCCTCCAGGTCGCCCGCCTCCATCAAATTGGTGTCGCGCGCGGCCCATACGCCGGCATAACAGTCGGCCTGCAATTCCATCTTCACCTGCAGCGCATTGCCTTCCGCCTCGCTGGCGCGCTGCTGCGCCTTGCGAATCTTGTCCGCTTCGCCGGTGATGGTCTGGATATGGTGGCCGACCTCATGCGCGATGATATAGCCGATCGGGAAATCGCCCGGCGCGTTGAAGCGGCTTTCCATCTCGTTGAAGAAATCGGTGTCGATATAGATGCGCTGGTCGGCCGGGCAGTAAAATGGCCCCATCGCCGATTGCGCCGCGCCGCAGCCCGACTGGCCGTTCTGGCTATAGAAGACCAGGGTGGGCGGGGGATATTGTTGCCCCTCCGCCTTGAAGATGTCGGTCCAGCGGCGTTCGGTCGATCCCAGCACTTTGAGCGAAGTGCGCTGTATGTCGCTCAGCGCGCCGGTCGCGGGTCGTTCGGTTTGCACCTGCTGTCCACCGCCGCCGCCGATCAGGCTCAATGGATTCATGCCCATGACGACCATGATGATCAGGACCACGACGATCCCGCCGCATCCGAAACGGCTGCCGATCAACGGCAGCAACATGCCAAGCCCGCCGCCTAGGCCTCCGGCCAAACCGCCGCCGCCACGGCCGTCCTGCACCTCGTAATGGCTGCTTTCCTGTTCGTCGTCGAGCCGCATGGCGCCCTCCTTTTCTCTTGATCGTTGCCTACGCGATTCAATGTCTTCGGGGAACAGTCCGCCGACATGAAGGTTGCGGCGACAAGTGATTTGTTACGAGACATTAAGTTGGAATCATGACGCCAAAGACTATATTGCACTGCGACATGGCTGATATGGAACCCAAGGCGTCGGAAGCGAAACCGCTTCGCCGCGCGCGCACACCCCTTCCCCTCCCCCGCGAGGTCGCGTTGCTGTTGCAGGGCGGCGGGGCGCTGGGATCTTTCCAGTCCGGCGCCTATGAACGCCTGGACGAGCTGGGCGTCGATGTCAGCTGGGTCGCGGGCATATCGATCGGCGCGATCAACGCGGCGATCATCGCGGGTAACCTGCCGCATCGGCGACTCAGCCGGCTGAAGAAATTCTGGTATACCGTATCGGGCGGGATGCCCAACATGATCCTCCCGGAAATCGACCATATCCGCGAAGCGATGCATCTTGGGGCGGCGAGCGCTGTCGCCACCTTCGGCGTGCCGGGCATGTTCCGTCCGCGCCTGTGGCCCGCGCCGTTGATGCCGGAAGGCACGCCGGGTGCGATCAGTTTCTACGACAGCGCGCCATTGAAGGACACGCTGGACGCCTGCGTCGACTGGGATTTGCTGAACGACGGCCCCGTCCGCCTGTCGGTGGGCGCGGTCGATGTGGAAACGGGCAATTTCGCCTATTGGGACACGCGCGGTCCCGGCGGCAATACCCGGATCGACGCGCGCCACATCATGGCGTCGGGCGCCCTGCCCCCCGGCCTGCCCCCGATCGAGATTGACGGGCGCTGGTATTGGGACGGCGGCATTGTGTCCAATACGCCGCTGGCCCATGTCCTCAATCACCAGACCGAGGATATGCTGGTGTTCCAGGTCGACCTCTTCCCCGCCGAAGGGCCAATGCCGCGGCAGATGACCGACGTCTATTCGCGCATGAAGGACATCCAGTATAGCAGCCGCACCCGGCAGGTGACGGACCAATATCTGCGTCTGCGCCGCGAGCATGGCGCGATCAAGGCGCTGCTCGACAAGCTGCCGCCCGAATTGCAGGACGAAAGCGAGGCGCAGGCGCTGCGCCAGTGCCTGGATCAGGGTTCAGTCAACATCGTCCACCTGATCTATCGGTCGCGCGCCTGGGAAAGCGGAGCGAAGGATTTCGAATTTTCCCGCTCGACCATGCTGGATCATTGGAGCCAGGGGCGCGATGCGGTGGAGGAAGTGATGCACAAGGGCGATCTGATCGCGCGCAACATCCTCGACGGCAAGAGCGCGACCTTCGACCTCGACGCACCGGATCACCTGAAGGAGAAGAAGGCATGAGCAAGAGCTTGGCGGGCAAGACGGCCCTTATCACCGGGTCCACATCCGGCATCGGCCTCGCCTATGCCAAGGTTCTGGCCGGCGAAGGCGCCAATATCGTCATCAACGGTTTCGGCGAGTCCGATGCGATCGAAAAGGAGCGCGTCGGGCTGGAGGCGCTGAGCGGCGCCAAGGCGCTTTATTGCGGCCATGACCTTACCAGGGTCGATCAGATCGAGGCGATGATGAGCCAAGCCGCCGACACATTCGGCGGCGTGGATATCCTGATCAACAATGCCGGGATGCAGCATGTCGCGCCGGTGGAAGAGTTTCCGATCGACAAATGGGATCTTATCATCGCGCTCAATCTGAACGCGGCCTTCCACACCAGTCGGCTGGCGATCCCCTATATGAAATCGAAGAAATGGGGGCGCATCATCCAGACCGCGTCGGCCCATTCTCTGGTCGCGTCGCCCTTCAAAAGCGCCTATGTGACCGCCAAGCACGGACTGGCGGGCTTCACCAAGACGGTGGCGCTGGAAGTGGCGACCGATGGCATCACCGCCAACTGCATATCGCCCGGCTATGTCTGGACGCCGCTGGTCGAAAACCAGATTCCCGACACGATGAAGGCGCGGAACATGACGCGCGAGCAGGTGATGAACGACGTGCTGCTGGCCGGCCAGCCGACCAAGACGTTCGTGACGGCCGAGCAGGTCGCGGCCACCGCCTTGTTCCTGTGCAGCGATGCCGCGGCCAACATCACCGGCGCGAATCTGAGCATCGATGGCGGCTGGACCGCGCAGTAGGAGAAAAATGCCCATCGGCCGTTGACCGGCCGATGGGCGTCATGGCTATCAGGTCGCCGCCGGCGTCAGCAGGCGCAGAACCGACTGCAACCCGTCTTCGCTGGTCGTCGCCAGCGCCAGCGGGCGATCGGCCAGCCCGTCATGCTGGCTGTTGAGGAACAGGATGGCGTCCGAGGCGCCCAGCGTCTCTATCGCCATGCGAGTGATGCGCCCCTGCCGTTCGGCGGCATCGGGGGCCAGACGCACGGCGTTGCGCGGGATGAAGCGCCGTCCGGACATGCTGCGCCCTCCGGTGGAGGGAGTTTGGGTCGGATCGGCAGGTATATCGTCCGCCATGCTCAACTCTTCAACGTCACGATGCCGACCACGCCCGGTTTGGTCGAGGGGTTGGACGCATTGCCCTTGGGTGGTTTTTCCGCCTTGGGCTTGCGCACTTCGCGGTTCGTTTTCTTCTGGCCCTTGGCCATGGTCGGTCCTTCCTGAAAATCAGTCGTTCAAAGCGCAGCGCGCGCAGCGTCGTCTTCGGCGCGGAATTCGGCGACGATCGCCTCGTCCTCCGAAAGGACTGCGCGGGTGGCGCGGCGGCGTTCGGCGCCGGCGGCCAGTTCCGCTTCCCGTCCCCAGGCATTGGCCGCCCGTTGCGCGATCTGGCGGGCATTGGGCAGGGTTTCGGACGATGCGCGCGCCTGATGCAACGATTGCTGCGCAAGGCAGAATGCGGATGTCTGGGCCATGGGACAGGCTCCTTATTTTTCGAGCGATGGGGCTGAAATAAAGCGGCGGCAGGGGGTGCGTGAAGATCAGCGCAGACGCGGTCGCGCCGCAACAGGTTGAACCGTCATAGAGACGCATGACGCGCCGGATCGTTCCTTTCGCTTGTGAAATGGTGCTTCGGCATGGCGATTTCAAGAAAGCGCCCCGGCAGCAGCGCGCGCGGCGGGCGAAACTCCCCCTTTAACAGTCGTAAAATCCCCTTATGCTTCCGCCCAGCAAGGGAGATTATCACTATGCGCCACGCGCTCACGGCCGTTCTGGCCGCCGCCAGCCTTTTGTCCATCGCCGCCGCCCAGACAACACCGGCCGCGCCGCCCCCCTCGCCCGCGCAGAGCGTCATCGGCGCTGCGGTCGCAAAGGACATGGATGGTCTGATGACGCTTTATCGCGATCTGCACGCCAATCCCGAACTGTCGTTGCAGGAAGTCAACACCGCGACCAAACTCGCCAAGCGCCTGAAGGCGCTCAAGTTCGACGTGACCGAGAAGGTCGGCGGCACCGGCGTCGTCGCAGTGATGAAGAACGGGTCCGGCCCGACGCTGCTGATCCGCGCCGACATGGACGGACTGCCGGTGGTCGAACAGACGGGCCTCGCCTTCGCGTCCAAAGTCCGCACCAAGACACCCGAAGGGGTCGAGACCGGCGTCATGCATGCCTGCGGCCATGACACGCACATGACCGCCTTTATCGAGACCGCCAAGTTGCTCGCCGCCCGCAAGGACGTGTGGAAGGGCACGCTGGTCATGATCCTGCAACCCGCCGAGGAAGTGGGCAAGGGCGCGCGGATGATGCTGGAGGATGGGCTTTACACCCGTTTCCCCAAGCCCACCCACGCCATCGCCTTCCACGACGCGGCCAATATGGCGGCGGGACAGATCGGCTATACGCCCGGCTATGCGCTGGCCAATGTCGACAGCGTCGATATTTTGGTGAAAGGCCTTGGCGGTCATGGCGCCTATCCGCAGACGACCCGCGACCCGATCGTGCTGGCGTCGCGGATCGTCACCTCGCTCCAGACGCTGGTCAGCCGCGAGCAAGACCCGCAAGACCCCGCCGTCGTCACGGTCGGCAGCTTCCAGGCCGGAGCCAAGCACAACATCATCCCCGACGAGGCGAAGTTGCTGCTGACCGTCCGCAGCTATTCGGACGAGACGCGCGAAAAGCTGATCGAGGGCATACGGCGGATCAGCCGCGGCGAGGCGATCGCGGCTGGCGTGTCGGAGGACAAGATGCCGGTGGTGAGCGTGAAGGACGAATTCACCCCCTCCACCTTCAACCCGCCCGAATTCGCCGAACAGATGGCGGGTTTGCTCAAAAACCATTTCCCCGACGGCCGCGTGATCAAGACGAGCGCGGTTATGGGCGGCGAGGATTTCAGCCGTTTCTATCGCGCCGACAAGAGCATCAACAGCTTCATCTTCTGGGTCGGCGGCGTGCCGGCCGAAAAGATGGCGGCGGCGCAGACGGGCCAGGCCAGCCTGCCATCGCTGCACAGTCCTTTCTGGGCGCCGGAAGCCGACAAGGTGATCGCCACCGCGAGCGAGGCGATGACGGTTTTGGCGCTCGACATATTGAAGAAGCCGTAAATCAAAGAGAAAGGATGGCGGAACAGATTTTTCCGCGATCCTTTCTCGAAAGTCATTTGCCAGTCAAAGTGAAAGCACCCTATGTCAAGGCCTTGATCGCATGTGAATTGGACGATCCGGACGGAATCATCTTCGTGCACGCCACCGGCGTATGGATGATCGCCGACGTCGATCGTCATTATAGCCATCTCACCCTCACATCGGATGATCGGCGTCGTAACGAGTGGCCGATCCGCATATTGTCCGACGTCGCCGAAGCGGAGCGGCAGGCGCCCGATATCGAGGCGCCTATCCTGTGGCATATGGATCGCACTGACCTGCCCACCGACCGGGCCGCTATCCTGGTCGCCAATGTCGCGGACAAACTCTGTGTCCGCGCCCGCCTGGGCCAGGCGATCGTCGCGGCCCTTTCCTCGCAACCGCCCACGGAAATGTGGCTGATGTCCGACGACCTGCGGCCGCCGGGCATCGTCGCCGTCTGATCGCGGAATCTCAGGCGCCGAAACCGCCGTCGATCGTGTGCATCGCGCCGGTGATGATGCCGGCTTCCGGTCCCGCCAGATAAGCGGCCAGGCCGGCAATCTCTTCCCCCGTCGCATGGCGCTTGATCGCCATGAAGCCGTGCATCAGGCCGCTCATCGGGCCATCCGCCGGGTTCATGTCGGTATCGGTCGGGCCGGGCTGTATGATGTTGACGGTAATGCCGCGCGCGCCGAAATCGCGGGCCAGGCCACGGGCCATGCCCTGCAACGCAGACTTGGTCAGCGCATAGGCCGCCCCGCCCTCGAACGGCATCCGGTCGCCATTGACCGATCCGATGACGATGATGCGGCCGCCGTCGGGCATGTGCCGCGCCGCCTCGACCGCGGCATGATAGGGCGCACGGACATTGATGTCGATCATCCGGTCGATCGCGTCGGCATCCTGTTCCAGCGGGTCGCCCAGAATGGCGGCGCCGGCATTGACCACCAATATGTCGAGCGGTCCCTGCGCTGCGACGACATAGATCACCGCCTGGCGATCGGCCGCGTCGGAGCGGATCGCGCTGGCCCCGGAGTCTGCGGCCAGCGCCTGCGCGGCGTCATGCGACCCGGCATAGGTGAAGGCCACCTGCGCACCGTCGGCCGCGAAACGCCGTACGATGGCGGCGCCGATGCCGCGGCTGCCGCCGAGAACGAGGGCCTTCTTCGAGGTGAAATCAGTCATGTCGGTCTTCCTTGTATTTTTGTAATGATCGCTATATAAATTGCTGATCGATTGGGTCAAGGAATTTTGTAGTGACCGTTAAAGAAAAATCGAAAAGCCGCGGCCGCCCCCGCGCCTTTGACCGGGAAGCCGCGCTGGATCAGGCACAGGCGCTGTTCCATGCGCAGGGCTATGACGGGGTCGGCGTGGCCGCGCTGGCGCAGGCGATGGGCGTCAATCCGCCCAGCCTCTATGCCGCCTTCGGCAGCAAGGCCGCCTTGTTCGATGAGGTGCTGGGCCGTTATGCGCGTAACGGCCTGCCGATCGACGCATTGCTGGCGCCCGGCGCGCCGCCCGCCGCCTCGCTGGGCACGCTGCTGCGCGAAGCCGCGCATATCTACGCCGCTGATCCGCAGACGGCCGGCTGCATGGTGCTGGAGGGCGCGCGCGGCGCGGATGCCGAAGCGGCCTGCTGCGCCCGCAACTGGAAGGCCGCAAGCGCGCAGCGGGTGCGCGACTTCCTGATCCCGACCCATGCAGACAAGGCGGCGGTCGTGGCCGACTATATGGTGACGGTGATGTCGGGCCTGTCGGCGGACGCGCGCGCGGGGACGCCCACGGATCGACTGGGGGCTGTCGCGGACATGGCGGGGCTGGCGATCGCGGCCATGTTGGACGATGGCTGATCGCGCGTCTGACTCATTCTCTTATTGCGGACGATGCCCCTTGCGCCATTTGATAAGCAGGTGCCGCGCCAGCATCAGCGGCGGCATCCGCAGCCAGTGCGACCGCACGAAGAAGGCGAAGACCAGCAGTTTGCGGCTTTCCCGGCCCCATCCGTCGCGCGCCAGCAATCGCGCGCGCACCAGTTTGTCCCACAGGGTCAGGCCCGCGCCCGAACCATAGATCGCGCCCGCCAGTCGTTGCGCCTGCCGCACATGGGGGACAAGACCGTGGCGCGTCGCGCGCGCGGCAAGCGCCATAGGATCGGCATCGGGCAGCAGGCAATATATGTCCCACAAGTTGCGCAGCCCGCCCTGCATGTCGCCGTCCGCGAACATATGCGCGACCGAATGGACGATCCGGTCCTCCACGGAAAGGATATATAGTCCATCAGTTATATGAACCGCATCGGCAATCATCGCCGCCGCATCCGGGGTCTGGCGCGCAGTCAGCGGCAATATGGTATGATGGACGTCGATCATCCGGTCGCGCTCGACATGAATCATCGGCGGCAGTTCATGCATCCACCGGCGATAATAGGCGTCGTCATAGGGGTCTTCCTTGACCCATTCCCATCCCGCCGCGATCAGCGCGCGCTCGACCGCAGGCATGGCGTCGCGCGGCACGAGAATGTCGAGATCGCCGATGAACCGCCCCTGCCCGGCGCGAAGGTCCGCCGCCACATAGGCCGCGCCCTTGAGCAGCACCAGTTTGACGCCGAGGCCACGCAGCGCCTGCCCCGCCCGATCCGCCTCCCAAAGCGCCTGCTGCGCCTCCCGCCCGCTGTCGCGCCGGGCGTCGTCCAGGATCGGCCGCACCGCGTCCGGCAGGGCGACACCCTCCAGCCGATAGGCGAGCGTCCCGATCAGCCGTTCCGCCCGCGCCGCGGCGAGCAGGCGGTTCCAGCCGTCCGCGTCGAGCGTCCCGGCCGACGCCGGATCGCGCAGCGTGCGCACCAGCAGCGCCGCGCTCATGCCAGTTGCTCCCACAGCCGATCGACCATGGCGATGGCATCGTCGCCGGAGGGGAAATCGATCGCCCGCGCCGGGACATTGGCGACGAAGCGGGTGAGCGCGGTGAAGGCCGGCTCGCCCAGCGCAACATAGTTGGTGGATGCCTGGGTCAGTCGCATGAAGATTTCGCCCTGCCCCACCGGCCGCACCGCCGCGTCATGGCCGAAACGGGGGAACAGCAGCAAAGCGGGCATTCCCCCCTCGCCCATGCGCGCCACCGCGTCCCCGCGCGGCACCATATGACGGATGTCGCCCTTCGCCGTTGCGGCCAGCAGCGGTCCCATGCGCGCTACGCCGACCGCCTGCGTCACCACGTCTATCGCCCGGTTCTTGAGGCTGACGAGTCGCGGAAAAGGCAGGATCGCGCCGCTGTCCATGTCGAGCAGCGCGAACTCGTCGCCCATGAAGCGCCAGCCGCGCTCCCCCAGCAAAGCCGCCAGCGTCGATTTGCCCGACCCCGATTCTCCGGTCATCACCAGCACGCGCCCGTCCTTCTCCACGCTCGACGCATGGAGCAGCAGGTGACGGCGCCAGCCCAGCGCCATTTGCAGGTTCATGCCCATTTCGGCCGCCAGCAGGCCGTGGGCCAGACTCATCGGCGCGGCGTCCGCCAGGCCATGGTCGCCGGTGATGAAGATGGATGGCCGCACCCAGCGCCGCGCCAGACTGGTGGGCTGGAGCCGAACGGTGAAGTCGGCGATCGCCCCGTCCATATCGGGATAGGCGGCATAGAGCCGGCCCAGTTCCGCGATCGGCTGTCGCCAGGCGGACCCGATGCGGAAGGTCGCCGGACCGATGCGCAAGGTAATGGCGTGTCTCATGCCGGGCGCACCAGTCCCAGCGCGACGAGCGCGTCGAGATGCGCGCCGATCTCCGCCACGGCGGCGTCCACCGGCCCCAGATCATAGTCGCGCGCCAGTCGGTCGTGCATCGCCTGCGCGCTCACCGGCGCGCCGTCGGCCATGCGCGCCAATATCTCCGGCACGGGGCTGATGACCATATGCGTCTGGCCCGATCGATGATGGTAGAGCAGGACGAGATCGTCGAGGACGCAGGTCGCCACCGCGTCCGTCTCGTCCCGGCGATAGGCTGTCGCTCCGTCCAAATCCGGCATCCCAAACTACTGTCCATGTCGCTGTAGCGCGAAAGACGTAGCCAAGTGCCTAACGCATCAGGACATCGCTGGCGACCGGACGGATTGCGGCGCAGGGGCGCCGACCAGACCCTCGAACGCGCGCAGATAGCGATCGAGCGCGCGCTGGACGCCATGGTCGCGCGTCGCCGCAGCCAGCAGCGCAGGCGACGCCGAATGCGCCAAAGCGCGTTCGATGGCCCGTGCAAAAGCGGCCGCATCGCCTACGCGCACCGCCGGATGCTGGCCGGCCTCCAGCAGAAGCGAGCGAATATTGGGCGTGCTGTCGGTCGCCACCACGCCCGCGCCGCAGGCCAGCGCCTCGATCAGCGTGGCGCACAACCCCTCCCAGCGCGACGGCTGGAGCAGCAGGTCGGTGCGGGCCATCAACGCCGCAAGGGCGTCGGGATCGCCGACATAGCCGGCGAAATCCACGCGATCGGCAATGCCCAGCGCCGCGCATTGCTGCTCCAGATTCGCACGAAGCGGCCCCTGTCCGGCGATGGTCAATCGCCAGTCGATATGGCGCAGGCGCGCCAGCGCGGCGAGCGCGGTCGCCTGATCCTTCTGCCGGGTCAGTCGCCCGACCATCAGCAACCGCCAGGGATCGCCGGACCCGCGCGGCGTCCGGGAAGCGCGGGCCAACTCCATCGCGGGCGTCACTGTCGGGCGGGGCAGCAGGCGAACGTCGCCGCTGTGCGCCAGCAGGGTGCGGTCATGCTCGCCCATGACGATGGTGAGGTCGCTCAGGCGCGCGATACTGCGGAAACGCATCAGCCGGGCCCAGGCGCCGGGACCGCGCTGGCCGGGTCGCACGATGGGGTTGGAAATGCGGCCGACCGCCCTTGTATCGGTGCCCAGCGCGGCGAGCGCGACCAGCATGTTGCTCTGGTTGCCGGCCGAATAGAGGATATCCGGCCGATGCCGCCGGACCATCGCGGCGAGCGCGGGAAATTGCGCGATCATGGAAAGACGACGGACGCCGCCGGGCGCGGGCACGCGCCGCACGGTCAATGCGGGATCGATCAGGTGCGCGGCAGAGCCATCGGTACGCGCCATCCACAATTCGACCGGGACGCCGCGCTGGAGCAGATGATTGGCGAGTAATATGGCGACGCGATCCAGACCGCCATCGCCCGGCTGGTACAGATAGACCGCCACCGAAAAATCACGCCCTGCTGGACGGCCGAACTGAAACATGGACTGTGCCTCGCCAAACGTCGAACCATTTCAGGTTCGACGTCGTCAACGCGGACGATCCGTATCCGTTCAAACCGTTACGGGTGCGACGATCGGTTCAGCGCGGCATTTGCAGCGAAGCGTAGCAGGTAAAGCCGCTCGTTCCGCGCTGTAGCCGGCGGATATAGTTGAGATAGGCCTGGTTCTGTTCATAGCCGGTGCCGGGCAGCGGACGGCCGCGCAGCGCCTGCTTGACCTGTTCGCCGGTGAAGCTGCGGCCGGTCCCCGGATAGGCGCCGGGCGTGCCGGCCGGGACCAATTGGCCGTTGGGCGCAACGAAATTGCCCGCCCGGCTCTGGTCGGGCACCGGGATGGTGCAGTTGAGCACCGACGCAGCGGTGTTGGCCAGCGCAGGACGGATCGACACGATCGCCGACGCCGCGGCAGCGCCGCCCATCAGCAACTGGCGACGCGACGGGACGGCCAGCGATGGCGCGTCATCGCGGGCTTCGGGGCTATCCTGTTCGGGCCTAGGGTCGCTCATATCGTCATGATCCGCTCGTCACGCTTGCCAAAGCGTAAAGATTGCACGCTATTGGGATAAGCCATCGCAGCAATTGCGCGACAAATCCAGCGCGGTAACCATGAATCGACTGACAACTTCGCAAATCACCGCCTCCCTCGCCATGCTGTTGCTTGGCGCCGGAGGCGCGTTATTGCTGGGCGCGTCGCCCATCACCATCGCCCTGCCGATATTGGGCGGCCTGCTCGTCCTGCTCATCTGCGCGCAGGGCGTGGCGACGCGGCAGTCCGCCCCCGTCCCGCAGGAAGCGCCCGACCTGATCGGGCATCCCGATTTCGCCAGCCTGCTGGAAGGCATTTCCGACCCGCTGATGCTGGTCGAGCGCAGCCGCATCGCCCGCGCCAATCGCGCCGCGCAACGCCTGCTGGGCACGCATATCGAGGGCGAGGATGCGCGCATCGCGATCCGCCACCCCGCCGCCGCAGAACGGCTGGCCAGCACCGCCCCGCTGGCCGAGCCGGTGATGGTCGAATTGGTCGGCCTGGGCAGCCGCGACCAGCGCTGGCAGATGCGGATCGCGCCGGTCGGTCAGGTCGCCGACATGCGCCGTCTGGTTCACTTGGTCGACCATAGTGGCACTCATGCGGCGGAGCGGATGCGCGTCGATTTCGTCGCCAATGCCAGCCATGAGCTGCGCACGCCGCTGGCCGGGATATTGGGCTTCATCGAAACGCTGGCCGATCCCGAACTGGGCAAGGATGATGAAACCCGCCAGCGCTTCCTGAAGATCATGGATGGCGAGGCGCGGCGGATGCAGCGGCTGATCGACGATCTCATCTCCTTGAGCCGGATCGAGGCGGAGAAATATCGCGCGCCCGACACGCTGGTCGACCTGTCCGAACTGGCGGCCGAAGTGGTCGGCGTCTTCCGCTCCAGCCATGGCGAGCGCGGCCGCGAGGTAGAGATGGAGATCGCGCCGCAATTGCCCAGCGTGCAGGGCGACCGGGCGCAGCTCTCGCAGTTGCTGCACAATCTGATCGGCAATTCGATCAAATATGGCCGGCCCGGCACGCCGATTCGCGTCACGCTGAACGAAGGGCCGAGCAGCATGACGCGCCTGACGGTCGCCGATGAAGGCGAAGGGATCGGCCCGGACCACCTGCCCCGCCTGACCGAGCGTTTCTATCGGGTCGATTCGGGGCGCAGCCGGGCGATGGGCGGCACGGGCCTGGGCCTCGCCATCGTCAAACATATTGTCGAGCGGCATCGCGGCCGCTTCGACATCGCCAGCACATTGGGCAAGGGCACCACCATCACCGTGCTGTTGCCCCCGCCGATGGAAGATGCGCCAAATAAAAGCGACGAGAAAAGGCGCCCTTCGGCGCTTTCGGGTGCTATGTCATGAAAATGAAACCTGACTGTCACAAAGGCGCGATGGTCCGCGACTAGGGCGCTTCCCAGGGGGGCGGCGACAAGCGAATCGCGGCTCTGTTGTTTGGAGGTTCCCGTGAAGACATTCGCCTTGCTCGCCGCGACGACCGTGAGCGTTCTCAGCCTTGCCGCTTGCGGCGACCAGTCCGGCGGCGGCGCAGGCCAGACGCGCGACCAGATCCGCGCGGTCGGCTCCTCCACGGTCTATCCCTTCGCCACCGCGGTCGCCGAACTGTTCGTGCAGAGCAATGCCGGCATGAAGTCGCCGATCATCGAATCAACCGGCACCGGCGGCGGCATGAAGCTGTTCTGCGCTGGCGTTGGCGCGCAGCATCCCGACATCGCCGACGCATCGCGCCGTATGAAGAAGGCCGAATTCGACATGTGCGCCGCCAATGGCGTGAAGGACATCATCGAAGTGCAGATCGGCGTCGACGGCCTGGCCTTTGCCGAATCGAAGCAGGGTCCGGGCCTGAAGCTGACCCCCAAGATCGTCTATGAGGCGCTGGCCGCCAATCCTTATGGCAAGGGGCCAAACAAGGCCCAGACCTGGAAGGATGTGGACCCCAGCCTGCCCGCGATCGCCATCTCCGTGTTCGGTCCGCCGTCCACCAGTGGCACGCGCGATTCGCTCGCTGAACTGATCCTGGAAAAGGGCTGCCAGTCGGACGAGGCGATGAAGGCGCTGAAGGAAAAGAATGAGGACGAATATAAGGCGACCTGCACCCGCGTTCGCGAAGATGGCAAATATGTCGATTCGGGCGAGAACGACAATCTGATCGTGCAGAAGCTGGGCGCCAATCCCAATGCGGTCGGCGTATTCGGCTTCAGCTTCCTGGAGGAAAATAAGGACAGCCTGAAGGACGTGCCGATCAACGGCGTCGAGGCGACCTATGAGACCGTGTCCACCGGCCAATATCCGGGTGCCCGCCCCCTCTACATCTATGTGAAGAAGGCGCACATGACGGCCATCCCCGGCCTCCAGGGCTTCCTGAACGCCTTCGCGGCCAACTGGAGCCCCGACGGCCCACTGACCAAGCGCGGCATGGTCGCAGCGCCCGAAGACGTGCGAAAGGCGAACGCCGAAACGGTCAAGACGCTGACCGTCCTTGACGGTTCGCAACTGAAGTAAGGGCGACATGACCGGACCAGCCATCCTCCTGCTGCTGGCGGGCCTGGGCGCGATCGCCTGGGTCAGTGCTCGCGCCCGCGCCCTGCGGCTCCAGACCGTAGCGCGGGCGACGGGGCGACGCGACGCCGTCCACTCGCTACCCGGCTATCATGGCTGGTATGTCGCGCTATGGACTCTGATCCCGGCCGCCATCTTCCTGGCGGTCTGGGCCAATGTCGTGCCGGGCCTCGTCACGCAAAGCGTGCTTGCCGATCCGGCGGCCCAAAGCCTGCCCCTCGACGGCTTCTCCCGCTCCGCCATCCTTGGCGAAGCGCGGGCGATCGCCAGCGGGGATCAGGCAGGCGCATTCAACCCCCTGTCGCAGGGTCTGGTCGAGCCGTACGCGCAAGCGCTCAACAAATATGGCGTGGCCGGCGGTGTGCTGGCGCTGGTGCTCGCTTTTGCCGGCGGCGCCTACGCCTTCACCCGCATTCGCCCCGATTTCCGGGCGCGCACGCGCGTCGAGCGGCTGGTGATGGCGTCGCTGCTGATCGCGTCGCTGATCGCGATCATCACGACGGTCGGCATCGTCGCCTCCCTGCTGTGGGAAAGTTTCCGCTTCTTCTCGATGGTCAATCCCATCGACTTCCTGTTCGGCACCAAATGGTCGCCGCAATCGGCCGCCATGGGTTATGGCAATGACGACGCCTTCGGCGCGGTGCCGCTCTTCTGGGGCACCATCTTCATCGGCGCGATCATCGCCATGATCGTGGCAATTCCGTTGGGCCTGATGAGCGCCATCTACCTGACCCAATATGCCAGCCCGACGGTCCGCAAGTGGATGAAACCGACGCTGGAGATGCTCGCGGGCGTGCCGACGGTAGTCTATGGCTATTTCGCCGCGCTCACCATCGCTCCGGCTCTTCGTGACTTCGCCGTCGCGATCGGCATACATGGCGCCTCGTCCGAAAGCGCGCTGGCCGCCGGCCTCGTCATGGGCGTGATGATCATTCCCTTCGTCTCGTCCATGGCCGACGACAGCATCGCCGCCGTGCCCCAATCGATGCGCGACGGCAGCCTGGCGATGGGCGCGACCACCAGCGAGACGATTCGCAAGGTGCTGATCCCCGCCGCGCTGCCGGGCGTCGTCGGCGGCGTGCTGTTGGCCGTCAGCCGCGCGATCGGCGAAACGATGATCGTGGTCATGGCCGCGGGCCTCGCCGCGAACCTGACCGTCAATCCCTTCGCCAGCGTGACCACGGTGACGACCCAGATCGTCCAGTTGCTGACCGGCGACCAGGAATTCGACAGCGCCAAGACGCTCGCCGCCTTCGCGCTGGGCCTGGTGCTGTTCATCGTCACCCTGCTGCTCAACATCGTGGCCCTGCGGGTCGTGAAGAAATATCGCGAGGCTTACGAATGAGCGTCCCCCCCACGCCCCCGCAAAGGCTCCCGACCGACTGGAAGTCGGACGCCATGCGCAAGCGGATCGCAGGGCGCTATGCCGCCGAGCGCCGCTTCAAATATGCCGGCCTGTTCGCCGTGCTGCTGTCCGCCTCCTTCCTGGCCTTCCTGCTCGTCACCATGATGGGCAATGGCCTGCGCGGCTTCACCCGGACCGAAATCGCGCTCAAAATCGACTTCCCGGCCTCGCCGCTGTTGCTCGATCCCGCCGCGATCACCGATGAATCGCTGAACCAGGCCAATCTGCCGATGGTGACCGACACGGTCGCCAAAA
Organism: Sphingobium cupriresistens LL01; assembly: GCF_001046645.1. Classification (NCBI taxonomy): domain Bacteria; kingdom Pseudomonadati; phylum Pseudomonadota; class Alphaproteobacteria; order Sphingomonadales; family Sphingobiaceae; genus Sphingobium; species Sphingobium cupriresistens. Next base: position 771,613 of record NZ_KQ130434.1, on the reverse strand, counting down.
AGCTGCTGGGCGCGGACGCCGACACGCTGCTGTCGCCCACCGCCTGGATCAGCATCCGCGATGCCATCAAGGCCGACCCCAAGATATTGAGCCGGACCGAAACGATTAGCGTGCCGGCCTCGACCGGGCTGGACCTGGCCGCCAAGGGCCAGGGTTCGCCTGAAATGGAGGCCGCGGTCGCGCGGCTGAAGCAGCAGGACGTGTTGTCGACCGGCTTCAACACCAGCTTCCTGACCGCCAGCGACGGCACCGATCCGACCCAGGTCGGTATCTGGGGCGCGTTCAAGGGATCGCTGCTGACGATGATCGTGACGCTGGTGCTCAGCTTTCCGATCGGCGTCGCCACGGCGCTCTACCTGGAGGAATATGCCCGCAAAAGCTGGTGGACCGACATCATCGAAGTGTCGATCAACAATCTGGCGGCGGTGCCTTCGATCATCTTCGGGCTGCTTGGCCTGTCGATCTTCCTGAACCTGGCGCATCTGCCGCGATCCGCCGCGTTGGTCGGCGGCATGACGCTGGCGCTGATGACGATGCCGGTCATTGTCATCGCCGGCCGCAATGCCATCAAGTCGGTGCCGCCCAGCATCCGCGACGCGGCGCTCGGCATCGGGGCCAGCCCGGTGCAGGTCGTGTTCCAGCATGTCCTGCCGCTCGCCCTGCCCGGCATCCTGACCGGCACGATCATCGGCATGGCCCGCGCGCTGGGCGAAACCGCGCCGCTGCTGATGATCGGTATGCGCGCCTTCATCGCGACCCCGCCGGGCGGCATCACTGATCCTGCGACCGTGCTGCCGGTGCAGATATTTCTCTGGTCCGACGAAGTTTCCAAGGGCTTTGTCGAAAAGACCTCCGCCGCGATCATCGTTCTGCTGGCTTTCCTGCTCGCGATGAACGGCCTCGCCATCTATCTGCGCAACAAGTTTGAAACACGGTGGTAATGACACCCATGACAGAAGAGCAAATCAACCTGACCATCGACAACCCCAAGATGTCAGCTCGCGACGTCAAGGTTTTCTATGGCGAAAAGCAGGCCATCAAGGGCGTGTCGATCGACGTCGGCATGGACCATGTCACCGCCTTCATCGGCCCGTCGGGATGCGGCAAGTCGACCTTTCTGCGGACGCTCAATCGCATGAACGACACGGTCGCCTCGGCACGGGTGGAAGGTGAGATCACGCTGGACGGAGAGAATATCTACGCCCCGTCGATGGACGTGGTGCAGCTGCGCGCGCGGGTGGGCATGGTGTTCCAGAAGCCCAATCCCTTCCCCAAGTCGATCTACGAGAATATCGCCTACGGGCCGCGCATCCACGGCCTGGCCGCGGGCAAGGCGGACATGGACGTTATCGTCGAGAAGTCGCTGCGCCGCGCGGGCCTGTGGGAGGAAGTGAAAGATCGGTTGCACGACAGCGGCACCGCTTTGTCGGGGGGCCAGCAACAGCGGCTGTGCATCGGCCGCGCCATTGCGGTCGAACCCGAAGTGATCCTGATGGACGAGCCTTGTTCCGCGCTCGATCCCATCGCGACCGCCAAGATCGAGGAACTGATCCACGAACTGCGCGGCCGCTACGCGATCGTCATCGTCACGCACAACATGCAGCAGGCCGCGCGCGTGTCGCAGCGCACCGCCTTCTTCCATCTGGGCGACCTGGTCGAATATGGCGTGACGAGCGACATCTTCACCAATCCGCGCCAGGAGCGGACCAAGGATTATATCACCGGCCGCTACGGCTGAGCCGGGGGAGAGACATCATGGCTGAACATACGATCAAGGCATTTGACGAGGAAATCGACCGGCTGCGCGGACTGATCGCCGAAATGGGCGGGCGCGCGGAAGCGGCGATCGAAAATGCGATGCTGGCGCTGCAACGGCAGGACAAAGTGTTGGCCGCCGATGTCGTCGAAGGCGACAAGCGCATCGACGCGATCGAAGCGGAGGTCGAAAAGCTGGTGATCCAGGTGATTGCGCTCCGCGCGCCGATGGCCAATGATCTGCGCGACGTGATCGCGGCATTGAAGATCGTCAGCGTGGTGGAGCGCATCGGCGATTATGCCAAGAATATCGCCAAGCGCGTGCCGCTGATCGCGACCAACACCCGCATCCTCGAACCCATTTCCCTGCTGCCCTCCATGGGGCAGGTCGCGGGCGAGATGGTGCATGATGCGCTGAACGCCTTCGCCGCGCGCGACGCCGACCTGGCGCTGGCGGTGGTCGAACGCGACACGGTGGTGGACGATTTCTACAACAGCGTGTTCCGCACGCTCGTCACCTTCATGGTCGAGAATCCCAAGACGATCAGCGAGTGCGCGCACCTGCTGTTCATCGCCAAGAATATCGAGCGGATCGGCGACCATGCGACCAACGTCGCGGAAATGGTCTATTATGCTGCCACCGGCCAGACCTTGCCAGAGCGCGAGCGCGGCGCCGACATGCAGCCGGAGGACTAGACCATGGCACGAGCGAAAATGCTGCTGGTCGAGGATGACGCGGCGCTGGCCGAACTGCTGATATGGCATTTCAAGCGTGAGGATTTCGAAGTCGCCCATACGGTCGACGGCGAAGAGGCGTTGCTGATGGCGCAGGAAAATGTGCCGGACATCGTGCTGCTCGACTGGATGGTCGAAAGCCTGTCGGGGATCGAGGTCTGCCGCCGCCTGCGCCGCATGAACGGCACCGCGAACATTCCGATCATCATGCTGACCGCGCGCGGCGAGGAAGAGGATCGGGTCCGGGGTCTGGAAACCGGCGCGGACGATTATGTGACCAAGCCGTTCAGCCCCCGCGAACTGGTGGCGCGCGTCGGCGCGGTGCTGCGCCGCGTGCGCCCGGCCCTGGCGGGCGAGACGCTTACCTTCTCCGACGTGGAGATGGACACGGTCGGCCACAAGGTCCGCCGCAGCGGCCAGGTGATCCCGCTCGGCCCCACCGAGTTCCGCCTGCTCAAGCATTTCCTGGAGCATCCCGGCTGGGTCTTCTCCCGCGAGCGACTGCTCGACAGCGTGTGGGGCCAGGACAGCGATATCGAGCTACGCACGGTCGATGTCCATATCCGCCGCCTGCGCAAGGCGATCAATGGCGATGGCCAATATCAGGACATCATCCGCACGGTGCGGTCGGCGGGCTATGCGCTGGATACCGACGGGATCGGATAGGCCCCGCAACGCACCTGTCGTGGTTCAAACGAAAACCTCTCCAACGATATTTGGAGCGGTTTTTGTCAGTTGCGATCGTCATCCGGCACGGACGTTTATGCAGGACCGCCTGGGACTGGCGCATTGTGCAAGCCATCGCCCGACATGGCGTTCCGATCTGCCTCGTCTGGCCAGCGGCCACGGGGTCTGGCCCATGGATTGAGAAACAAAAAGGGCAGCTTCAAGAATAGAAGTTCGGCATGCACGACATAGTCGACGATACGCTCCCACCATATTGGCCCGCGTTGCGCGTAGGCATCGAGCCAATCTTCATAGGGCGCCCAATGGCTGGGTTCGTCCTTGCGAATGATGCTGAAGATGCGCGTCAGAATCGGGTCCGACAGGATGATCCGGTTGGTGAGCAGGGTTTCCACCTGCACATATCCCCGCCTTTCGGTCAGCGCGATGACCCGGCACAGGCGCGCGAACAGCCTGTCGCTTTCGACGACGTCCTGCGTCTTGAGCCGGGCTATCGGCGTGCCGAACATGATCTCGACGAAACGGTCGATATGGCCGAAGGTCCGCCCCACAGCGAAGGGCATGATGCCCCGCCGTTCGAACCAGCGGCGGAACATGAGATAATGTTTGCGCTCGTCCGCCCGATGCGCCTGGAGCCGCGCGATGAGGACCACATCGTCAGGCGAGCGCTTCACGACCGATTCGATCACCCGGTCGATGGCCGTATATCCGCGATGCTCATTGTAGATATAGATGCTGCCCAGCACATCGAGATAGCGGCGTTCGAACCAAGCACGCATAGTTTTCTCCGGCCCTGACCAAGTCAGAACGTCCTTGGATACAGCAATAATATGCGCAGCGACATTCGGTTCGATATCGCGATGTCAAAAAATTTACGCCGCGCGGCGCGCCTTGTTCAGTTTCTTGAGCAGCATGTCGCGTTTCAGGCGCGACAGATGGTCGATGAACAGCACGCCTTCCAGATGATCCATCTCGTGCTGGAGGCATGTGGCGAGCAGGCCTTCAAGCTGTTCCTCATGGATACGGCCGTCGCGGTCCATCCAACTCGCGCGGACGACGGCGGGCCGTTCCACCTCGGCATATTGGTCGGGAACCGACAGGCAGCCTTCCTGATAAATCGACAGTTCTTCCGAACCCCTGAGAATCTGCGGATTGATGAAGACCATCGGCTTCCTGACCGGCTTGGCGTCTTCTGCGTCCGATTCTGGTTCCTGCAGGTCGATCACCAGCACCCGCTTGGGCACGCCGACCTGAATCGCGGCCAGACCGATGCCCGGCGCGTCATACATCGTCTCGAACATGTCATCGATCAACCTTTGCAGGTCGTCGTCAATGGTATCGACAGGGGTAGAGATGGTGCGCAGGCGCGGATCGGGCGCTTCAAGGATCGGTAGGATTGCCATGTGTCGAACATAGACGGAACGGCCCGATATTTCAAGCCATCGCACCGCACTCAGAGCCGCTAACCCACCGGCCTGCGCGCGCGCAGCGCCTGCGCCAGCGTGCCTTCGTCCAGATAATCCAGTTCGCCGCCGACCGGCACGCCATGGGCGAGTTGGGTCAGGCGGATAGGAAACCGCTCCAGCCGTTCGGCCAGATAATGAGCGGTCGTCTGCCCCTCCAGCGTGGCGTTCATCGCCAGCACGACTTCGTCCACGCCGCCCGGCTCCAGCCGCGCGACCAGCGCGTCGATAGTCAGGTCTTCGGGCCTTATCCCTTCCAGTGCTGACAACCGCCCGCCCAGCACATGGAAACGGCCGGGGAAGAGGCGCGATTTGTCGAGCGCCCACAAATCCGAGACATCCTCCACCACGCACAGGGCGCGGGCGTCGCGGCGCGGATCGGCGCAGATGCCGCAGGGATCGATCGTATCGACATTGCCGCAGACATGGCAGGTGACGAGCCGGTCGTTCACCGCCTCCAGCGCGCGCAGCAGCGGCTCCATCGCGCCCTCGCGCTTTTTCAGCAGGTGCAGCACCGCGCGCCGGGCCGAACGGGGGCCAAGGCCGGGCAGACGGGACAGCGCCTGGGTCAGCGTCTCGATTTCAGGTGAAGCCATATCGTGAGATAAAGGGTTGCAACCGGGAGAGACAAGGGGTTTGAGCAGCTTCTTTGGAAATGCGCCTTAACGCGCATTTCGGATGCGGCGCCGGCCCTATCCATGCGGAAACTGGACACAGACTATGCGTATCATCTATATGGGCACCCCCGATTTCGCCGTTCCGGCGCTCGACGCGCTGGCGAAAGCGGGTCATGACATCGTCGCGGTCTATAGCCAGCCGCCCCGCCCCGCCGGTCGTGGCAAGGCGCTGCGCCCCTCCCCCGTCCACGCCCGCGCCGGGGACATGGGGATAGAGGTGCGCACGCCGGTTTCGCTGAAGGACGGCGACGTGCAGGCCGCCTTCGCTGCGCTAGACGCCGATGTAGCGGTGGTCGCGGCCTATGGCCTGATCCTGCCGCGCGCCGTGCTGGATGCGCCGCGCCATGGCTGCATGAACATCCACGCCTCACTGCTGCCGCGCTGGCGCGGCGCGGCGCCGATCCAGCGGGCGATCCTGTCGGGCGACAATGTCACCGGCGTCACGATCATGGACATGGAGGCGGGCCTGGACACCGGGCCGATGCGCGCCAAGCATGTCACGCCGATCGAGGACAAGACCGCAGGCCAACTGACCACCGAACTGGCGCAGGCAGGTGCGGCGCTGATGGTCGAGGTGCTGGACGATATCGCGCAGCACGCCCCCCTCGCTCAACCGGAAGACGGGGTCATCTATGCGTCGAAGATCGACAAGGCGGAGGCGCGGATCGATTTCGGCCATTCGGCGCATCAGGTCGAACGGCAGGTGCGCGCCTTCAATCCCTTCCCCGGCGCCTTCTTCGAATATCGCGGCGAACGCTTTCGCATCCTGGCCGCCCATGTCGAACATCATGGCGGACCGGCAGGCGAACTGCTGGACGATAGCCTGCTGATCGGTTGCGGCCATGACGCGATCCGCCCGACGCTGATCCAGCGCGCTGGCAAGGCGGCGATGTCGCCTGGCGAATTGCTGCGCGGTTATGAGATGCCGGCCGGGAGCCGGGTGGATGGATAGGCGGGACGCAGCCCGGATATGACCCGTTTCGCCTTCACCATCGAATTTGACGGCCGCCCCTTCATGGGCTGGCAGCGTCAGGCCCATGGCCCCAGCGTGCAGCAGACGATCGAGGATGCGATCTTCGCCGTGACCCGCGAGCGCGCCGTGGTCCATGCCGCCGGGCGCACCGATGCTGGCGTCCACGGCCTGGCCATGCGCGCCCATGCGGAGATCGACAAGGCCATCGCGCCCTTCCGCCTGATGGAAGCGATCAACGCCCGGATGCGACCCGCCCCCGTCTCCATCCTGGCGTGTGAGCCGGTCGCGGACGACTGGCATGCCCGTTTTTCCTGTATCGGGCGATCCTATATCTATCGCATCGCCAATCGCCGCGCACCGCTGACCTTCGAGCGGGGGCTGGCGTGGCGGGTGATCCAGCCGCTTGATGTCCCAGCGATGCAGGATGCGGCGCAGCTGCTGGTCGGGCGGCACGACTTCACCACCTTCCGGTCAGCCCATTGCCAGGCGCAAAGCCCGGTCAAGTCGCTCGACCGGCTGGATGTCGAGCGTGACGGCGACCGCATCGCGATCCACGCGGCGGCGCGCTCCTTCCTGCATCATCAGGTTCGATCGATGGTGGGGTGTCTGGCGATGGTCGGCATGGGTCGATGGCGTGCGGACGATGTAGGCGCCGCGCTGGAGGCCAGGGATCGCGCGGCGCTCGGCCTCAACGCGCCGCCGGACGGGCTGTATTTCGTGCAGGCGGTCTACCCCGACGCCGCCGTCAGATGAAGGCGGCGGCGCAAACCTGATTCTTGCCGGCGCGCTTGGCGGCGCGCATCGCATCGTCGGCGCAGGCGATCAGCCGGTCGAGATCGGCCGGATCGGGCGTGTCGGCAGTGACCAGGCCGAAGCTGCCGCTGATGCCCATGCCATAGGCGGCGAGCGCCAGGCGCGCATCTTCGCCAAAAGCCCGGACCGCCTGTGCATCCCGGTCGGCCAAAAGGACCAGAAATTCGTCGCCGCCGATGCGCGCGACGACATCGCCCGCATCGGCCTGCGCCTTGAGCAATTGGGCGATATCGACCAGGCAGGCATCGCCCGCGGCATGGCCCTGCCCGTCATTCAACTGCTTGAAGCCATCGAGATCAAGGAACAGCAGGCTGGCGCCAAGCCGTGCATGGGCCGCATGGGCCAGCACATCCTTGGCCCGACAGGCGAAGCCGCGGCGGTTGAGCAGGCCGGTCAGCGGATCATGCACCGCTTCGAAACTGGCCTGGCGCAGGTCCGACATATCCTCGATCACCGCCACGTAAAGTTCGGGCTGGTCGGCATCGTCACGCACCATCGCGACGGTCAGGTTGATCCAGATGATCGTTCCGTCGGCGCGGATATAGCGTTTTTCCATCGCGTAACGCGGCAATTCGCCCGCATTGAGCCGCGCCAGCAGCGCTTCGTCGGCGTTCAGATCGTCTGGATGGGTGATCTGCTGGAATCCGGTGCGAATGAGCGTTTCCGCGTCATGGCCGCTGATCTCGCAAAAGCGCGGATTGACCAGCAGGAAGCGACCGTCCAGCCCGACATGGGCGATGCCGACCGGCGCATGGAGGAAGGTCGCCTCGAAACGACGCTGCGCCAGCGCGAGGGCTGCGGCGATCGCTCCGTCCCGCGCGATGCGCTGAGCCGGTGCGGGGGAAGATTTGGCTGAAAATGGTCCGGTGAACTGCCGGTGCGACTGCCTGCTCATCGTCCGCTCTTGCACGGAAAATGGTAAACAGGTGGTTACGCCGCCGCGCGGTCATAAAATTGTCAGAGACGGGTGCGGAACGGCGTGAAGTCGGTGCCGCTGTCATAGACGTCCAGCCCTTCTCGGCGCTTGAGGCCGTTGACCGCCAGATAGGTGACCGGCGTCAGCAACGCTTCCCAGCCGACCTTCATCGCCCAGTTGGTGACCATCACCGTCAGCACCTGGGCATTGCTCCAGTCGCCCCAGAAGGCGAGCGGGTAGAAGAGCAGGCTGTCCGCGCCTTGGCCGATGACGGTGGAGCCGATCGTGCGCATCCACAAATGCCGCCCCTGCGTCAGTATTTTCATGCGGGCGAGGACGAAGCTGTTGGCCAGTTCGCCCGCCCAGAAGGCGATGAGCGAGGCGAAGACGATGCGCCAAGTGCTACCGAACACCGCCTCATAAGCTTTCTGGTCGGGCCAGCCGTCCGCAGGCGGCAGCGCGACCACCACCCAGCTCATCAGCGCCATGAACAGCATCGCGCCGAACCCCGCCCACACGCAGCGGCGGGCACGAGCATAGCCATAGACTTCCGTCAGGACATCGCCGATGACATAGCCCAGGGGGAAGAATAGGATGCCGGCGCCAAAGGTGAAGCCGCCCAGCGTCGACAGCTTGGCCGCGCCGATCAGGTTTGAGAGGAGCAGGATCGCGACGAAGGCCGCCATGAAGAAGTCGTAATAGCGCAGCGGCCGCGCACCTAGCGCCCCTGCATCGACCTTGTGAACCGCCCCGTCGCTCATGCGCACCTGCATATCGCGTGGTCAGGTGATTGCAAGCTGGCGCAACGCCCGCTATCGCGACACGCGCGCGGCCCCGTAGCTCAGTTGGATAGAGCATTCGCCTTCTAAGCGAATGGTCGCTGGTTCGAATCCAGCCGGGGTCACCAACGACGAGCGCTGTCAGAAGTTCAAGATCAGCATCGCCAGACCCAACAGCGTCAGAATGAAAGCGAAGCCGAGAAATCCGAAATCCGGCTTGTCAGGGTCTCTCATCGCGCCTCTCCTTCTTGCTTGCGCCCGTCTTCATAGCGCCCATCCTCATTGCGAACGCTCCAGCAGGTCATCGAGCACCGTCATGGTGAAGATGGGATCGGCATCGGGAGGCACCTGCGCAATCGCATCGACGAAGGCAGCGCGCGTCGCGGCATCGTCATAAACCATTTTCTGTTCGAACGCCTCCCGCCACGTCGCCTCGTCGGGCCATTCGGCATAGCCGACGAACCGACCATCGGCGTCCCGATGCAGACGGGAGCCATAGCTGCCATATTTTTCCCGGATCAGGTCGGTCCCGCGCCTCCAGGCGGCGCGAAACTGATCCTCCTTGCCGGGATGGACCCGCCACCAATAAACCGCGACGAACATCGCTTTTCTCCTTTTATTCAAGGAGAATAAACGGGTCGAGCGCAGGTTCCTGCGCCCGGCCCGGAAAAGTCACAGGATCGTCTGGCCGGTCTTGGCCCAGTCGGCGGCGAAGCCTTCGAGGCCCTTGTCGGTCAGCACATGCTTGGACAGCAGCTTGATGACGGCGGGCGGCGCGGTCATCACGTCGGCGCCGATACGGGCGCTTTCCAGCACATGGATCGGGTGGCGGACGCTGGCGACCAGAATTTCGGTGTCGAAGCCGTAATTGTCGTAGATCAGGCGGATATCCTGGATCAACGCCATGCCGTCGAAGCCGTTATCGTCATGACGGCCGACGAAGGGCGATATGAAGCTGGCGCCGGCCTTCGCCGCCAGCAGCGCCTGATTGGCCGAGAAGCAGAGCGTGACATTGACCAGCGCGCCGTCGTCGGTCAGCGCCTTGCAGGTTTTGAGGCCGTCGATCGTCAGCGGCACCTTGATGCACACATTGTCGGCGATCTTCCGCAGCACGGTGGCTTCCTTCATCATCGTCTCATGGTCGAGCGCGACGACTTCGGCGGACACCGGGCCATCCACGATGCCGCAGATTTCCTCGACCACTTCCAGGAACTTGCGGCCCGACTTGTGGATCAGCGAGGGGTTGGTGGTGACGCCGTCGAGCAAGCCGGTGGCGGCCAGTTCGCGGATTTCGGCGGTGTCGGCGGTGTCGACGAAGAATTTCATGGGGCACTCCGGGATAGGGCGAATCGCGCTCCTTTAACCGCTGGCGGTCGGATTCGCCATGGTGACGGCATGAATTGCATCCCCTGCCCCGCGCGACTAAGGCCGACGCACCTTTTCAAAGGACCCAATATGAAGCGCGACGCCCGTCTGCTGACGATTCCGATGGCTCTATGGGGCGCATCGCCGGCGGGGGCCGCGACCGAAGAAACACAGGCATGGATTACCGAGCAGGCGATCCTGCACGCCGGCGACACAAATATCGTCACCATCGATTCAAGCCAGCGTATCCGATCCGACGGCCAGAGCGGCGGCGAACAGTTTCTCGCCCGCGTCGCGATCGACCACAGGATTACCCCCGCGCTGCAACTGGGCGGCGGCATCGCCTATCTGCGCAGCGAGGTGGATCAGGAAATGCGCCTGTTCCAACAGGCGACGTGGACCAGCGGCATCTGGATAAGCCGCACCCGGATCGAGCAGCGTTTCTTCAGCACGGCGGATGAAGCCAGTTGGCGGTTGCGCCAGCGGGTGCAGGCGGCGGCGCCGATCGACCGAGCGAAGCGATGGACCGTGATCGCGGCGACCGAAATCTTCTTCCACCTCAACCGCGCGCGGCCGAGCGACCAGACCGGGCTGGCGACGATGCGTAATCAGATCGGCCTGCGCCATCCGATCACTGGCATGGTGGACGCGCAACTGCTCTATATGCGCCAGCAGAATTTTCGCGACGGACGGCCCGATACGGTCGCCCATATTCCTTGGCTGACACTCAGTTGGCGGCTGTGACGATTTGCCAGCCGCGCCCGGCGCGCTAAGGATGGCCCATGTCTTCGCGCGCCCGTGTCCTCATTCTCAACGCCGCCCTGGGGCCGCTCGACTATCGCGTGCCCCATGGCATGACCGTCACGCCCGGCAGCATCGTCATCGCGCCGCTGGGGCCGCGCCAGTTGATCGGCGTGGTGTGGGAGGAGGACAGCTTCCCGGACATCGAGACGGTCGGCGACAATCGGCTGCGCAATCTGCTGGAGGTGGTGGACGCCCCGCCGCTGCCCGAAACGCTGCGCCGGCTGATCGAATGGACCGCGGACTATTATCTCAGCCCCCCCGCCGCCGTGCTGCGCATGGCGCTGTCGTCCATGGCGGCGCTGGAGGGCACGCGGACGGTGATCGAATATCGCGCCACTGGGGCCGTGCCCGAACGGATGACCGAGCAGCGCGCGCAGGCGCTGGAGCGGATCGGCGAACGGCAGGGGCTGATCCGCGAACTGGCGATGATCGGCGGGGTGAGCGACGCGGTTATCCGCGGCCTCATCAAGCAGGATATTTTCGAGCCGGTGGAGGTGAGCATCGACACCCCCTTCCCCATGCCCGACCCCGGCCATGCGCAGCCCGTGCTGTCGGAAGCGCAGACCAGTGCCGCGACGACCATGGCGGACGCGGTGCTGCGCCAAGATTTCGCGCCTTTCCTGCTGGACGGCGTCACCGGGTCCGGCAAGACCGAGGTCTATTTCGAGGCGATCGCGGCGGCCATCAGGGCGAATCGACAGGTGCTGGTGCTGCTGCCCGAAATCGCTCTGACCGAACCCTTTCTGGAGCGGTTCGAGAAGCGGTTCGGCACCATACCGGTCAACTGGCATAGCGGCCTGCGCCAAAGCGAGCGGCGGCGGGCGTGGCGCGCCATCGCCAGCGGACAGGCGCAGGTGGTGGTGGGCGCGCGATCGGCGCTGTTCCTGCCCTATCCCAATCTCGGCCTCATCGTCGTGGACGAGGCGCACGAGGCCAGCTTCAAGCAGGAGGACGGCGTTCATTATCATGCCCGCGACGTGGCGGTGATGCGCGGGTTGATCGAGAAATTCCCGGTCATCCTTGCGTCCGCCACTCCCGCGATCGAGACGCGCCACCAGGTTGAACTGGGCCGCTATGCGGAGATCAAGCTGCCTGCGCGCTATGGCGGGGCGGTGATGCCCGCGATCGAGGGCATCAACCTGCTGACCGACCCGCCCGAACGCGGCCGCTGGATCGCCCCGCCTCTGGTCAAGGCGATCGACGAGGTGATGGCCAAGGGCGAGCAGAGCCTGCTCTTCCTGAACCGGCGCGGCTATGCGCCGCTGACGCTCTGCCGTCATTGCGGCTATCGCTTCCAATGCCCCAATTGCACCGCCTGGATGGTCGAACATCGGCTGACCCACCGCCTCGCCTGTCATCATTGCGGCCATGTGATCCCCGCCCCGCGCCGCTGCCCCGATTGCAAGGAGGAGGATAGCCTGGTCGCCTGCGGCCCCGGCGTCGAGCGGATCGCCGACGAGGTGAAGGCGCTGTGGCCGCAGGCGCGCACCGCCATCGCCACGTCCGATACGCTATCCTCCCCAGCCCGCGTCGCCGATTTCGTCAAGTCGGTGGAGGCCGGCGACATCGACATCATCGTCGGCACGCAACTCATCACCAAAGGCTATCATTTCCCCAATCTGACGCTGGTCGGCGTGATCGACGCGGACCTGGGGCTGGAGGGCGGCGACCTACGCGCGGCGGAGCGGACCTTCCAGCAGATCGTGCAGGTCGCGGGGCGCGCCGGGCGCGGCGAGAAGCCGGGCAAGGTCTTCATTCAGACCCGGATGCCTACCAGCGAGGTGATCGAATCGCTGATCGAGGGCGATACCGAACGCTTCTACGCGGTCGAGACGGAGAACAGGCGGCGCGCCAACGCGCCCCCGTTCGGCCGCTTCGCCGCGATCATCATTTCCAGCGAAAATGCGGACGACGCCGCGCAGACCGCGCGGCTGATCGGCAAGTCGGCCCCGGTGATCGAGGGGATGCGCGTCTATGGCCCTGCGCCTGCGCCGCTGTCCGTCCTGCGCGGGCGCCATCGCCATCGGCTGCTGATCCATGCGACGAGATCGGTGGATGTCCAGACGGCGATCCGCGAATGGCTGAGCAATCTGGCGTGGAAATCGGGGACGCGCGTCGCGGTGGACGTCGATCCCTACAGCTTCATGTGATGGAAACGCCGTGCCGAAACCTCTGTGCGCTGGACCGGGAGCGGAAAAGCTGCACCGGATGCGGCCGGACGATAGAGGAGATCGTCCATTGGCGTAGCATGAACGGTGCGGCGCGCGCCGCCGTCATGAAGAGGGTGCGGGATTTCCAGCCGGTTGAACAGCGGGCTTAGCAGCGGCCTTTTTCTCACCTCGCACCTCATATTGCGCCTTCATCTTCAACGCCGCGTCGCGCATCCCCGACCCATGAGGTGAGAAGGCGATCGGATCGAGCAGGATCGATGCGGCCTTATATTCGCCGCGAAACGCCATCGCCTGCGCCATGTTGAAGCGATAATTGGGATTTTGCGGCAACAGGGTGAACGCCTTGTAGAGGCCGTCATAGCCCAAATCCGGCATCTTGCCCCCGCGCATGGCGTGATAGCGATAGAAAAGCGCCAACGGCACCGGATCTTCGGTATCGGCCCGATTAGCGCGCACGATGGATGTGAGCGCGGCCTTCCAGTCGCCTTCCTCGTCACTGTCCTGCGCTCGCTCCAGCAGCACATTCGCCCGCACCGCATAGGCGCGCGCCGATTTAGGGTCGAGCGCGATGGCCCGGTCGGCAGCGGCCAGCGCAGCGTCCTTTTGTTCGACCGCCCATTCCGCTTCGGCGAGCAGCGCCTGCACATAAGCGCTGTCGGGATATTGCGCCGCCTTGGTGCGGATCGTCGCTGCAATGCCCGGAAGTTCATCTTCAGGCGGACGGTGGATGAGCCATAGCTCATCTTCCATCAGAGCGCCTTGGGCCTGATCGATTGGGCTGACGGCGATCGTCCCAATCACCATCTCCTTGGGGGTCAGCACCGAAATATTCAGCCGATGGCGCATATAGGCCTTAAGATCCTTTTCGAGCGCATCCAGTCCACCATTGAAATAGCGGTCCGGCTGAACGTCACCCGCGCCGCTGGCCAGATCGCGCAGATACTGGGTAATTTCTGCTGTGCGCGCATTCTTCTGCTGAAAATAATAATGGGTCAGCAGCCATGCCGTGCCATAATAGCGATCGCCATCGCGCAGGTTCAGCCCCTCGGTATCGCGGGCGAAAAGCTGCTTGAGCGGATAGGGCTGGCCCAGCACCAGCCCCGGCACCCGCGCCATGGGGACATGGGCGAACTGGATCGAGCCATCTTTCGGAAACTTAACGACCGAGAAAAATTCCGCGAACCCCTCGACATACCATGTCGGATAAGCGGCGGGAAAATGGTGCAGCATGAAATGATGGGTATATTCGTGGAAGAGGACTTCTTCCGCGCCCACGTCGAATTTGCTGTCCTTGCCGCCGCGCGACAGAAACGCATAGGCCGTCCGTTGCGAGGTCGTATAATGACCCGCGACATTGGGGTTGCGCGCCAGCGCCTTCACCTTGGCCTCGCTGGACAGCATATAGACCTTCACCGGGCTGCCCGCTTCCGGACTGGCCACGCCGGTCAATCGCCGCAGGAGGAAGTCGAACTTCTCCAGTCGTTCGGCAAAGTCGCGCAATTTCTCGTCATTGCCTTCGCTATAGACCGTGAAATGCCGGCCCTGCGCCTGCCACCACGCCGCCTGCGCCGTTCCCATCCCGCACAGCGCCAGCGCCAACCCAGCCAGCGCCTTCACGCAGATTCGCATCATTCGCCCATGTTCCCCCAAAGTCCCGGTCCAAGGTGGCGGAGCGCGACGGAAATGAAAAGATGAATTTAATCCATCACTTGCGCCTTTCATGCGCCAGCAGCGCCTGCTTCCTTTCAATGCCCCAGGCATAGCCGCCGATACTGCCGTCCCCGCGCACAACGCGGTGGCAAGGGACGAGCACGGCCAGATTATTACCGCCGCACGCCTTCCCCGCCGCCCGGACCGCGCCGGGGCGTCCGATCGCCGCGGCGATTGCGCCATAGCTGCGCGTCTCGCCAGCCGGGATCGCGCGCAGCGCCGCCCAAACCGCCTGCTGAAACGCCGTGCCGCGCACATCGATCGGCAGGTCGGCGCCAGACGCGGGATCATCGACCAGCGCCGCCACCCGCTGCGCCATCGCGTCGAGCGCCTCGTCCGCAGGCAGCAGCGTGGCGTGGGGGAAGCGCGCGCGCAAGTCCGCCTCTCCTTCATCAAAGCTGATCCGGCACAACCCTTTGTCCGTCGCCGCCACCAGCATCGCCCCCAGACTAGTGTCCACCACGCGCCAACGAATCGCCGCGCCACGCCCGCCATCCTTCCAGGCGCTCGGCGTCATGCCCAGATGCTGCCGCGCATCAGCATAGGCCCGGCTCGGCGCGCTATAGCCCGCGTCATAGATGGCCGCGGTCACGCTGCCCGGCTGCGCCAGCGCCGCCTTGAGCCGCCCAGCCCGCACGCCGCGGGCATAGGCGGCGGGGGTCAGCCCCGTTTCGCGCTTGAACAGGCGGTGGAAATGATGCGGCGCATAGCCGGCATGGACGGCGATTGCCTCCAGCCGGGGCGTTTCCTCCGCCGCCTCGATAAAGGCGATCGCCGCCGCCACCGCCAGCCGGTCGCGCCCGACCGCATCGGGACGGCAGCGCAGGCAGGCGCGATAGCCCGCCGCTCGCGCCGCCGCCGGATCGGGCAGGAAGGCCATATTCTCCCGCTTGGGGTGCCGCGCGGCGCAACTGGGCTTGCAATAGATGCCGGTCGTCGCGACGCAGCCGACGAAGCGACCGTCCATCGCCCGGTCGCGCGCCACGAAGGCGTCCCAGCAGGCGTTATCGTCCGGCATCGCGGCGTCAACGCGGTTTGGGGCGGGTTTAAAGCGAGTCATCTGGTTCATGCATATGGGATAGCCCGGCGCGCTTGACCATGCTTCCCGCGCCTTGCTGTCAAAGGCGCCGCGGCATTTCCCGATTGCGCCGCGCCCGGCATCGCATATGAATGCGCCACGATGATCGCCCTATTCCGCCGCTTCGCCCCTGCCCTAGGCTGCCTGATCGCCTTGCTTGCGCCTGCGTCGCTCCATGCCGAACAGCAGGACATCGCCGCCGCCGCACGCGGGGTCGTGCGCGTCGCGCTGGTCGCGACAGATGGATCAGACGCCTATTTCGTCGGCCATGGCAGCGGCTTTGCCGTCGCACCGGACAAGGTGCTGACCAACGCCCATGTCGTCGAACTGGCGCGCGAGGAGAAAAATCTCGTCATCGGCGTCATACCGTCGGAAGGGCGCAAGACCTATGGCGGGCGAATCATCGCCTATTCGCCGGGCAACGACCTGGCCCTGATCAAGCTGGAGGAAGGCCGCCTGCCGGTGTCGACCTTCTACGCCGGGGCCGTGACCGACGGGCAGCATGTGACCGCGATCGGCTATCCCGGCACGGTCGATCGGGCGCAGGGGCTCGGCCTCAAGCAGATGGTCGAGCCGCTCGCGACGGTGAAGACCAGTGGTAATATCTCGTCCGGCCGCGCCAGCCAGAGTTTCGACACGCTGCTGCACACCGCCCCGCTCGCGGCCGGCAACAGCGGCGGGCCGCTGACCGACGATTGCGGCCGGGTGCTGGGCGTCAACAGCTTCGGGTCGGTGTCGGACGGCAATGATGCGGAATTCGGATTCGCCGTGTCTTGGCGCGAGGTCGCCTCCTTCCTGCGCCAGGCCGGCGTTTCCTCGCTCCATACCGTCGTGCCCTGCCGCTCCATGGCGGAGGCCGACGCGGCGGAGGCCAGCATCACCCAGCGCGAATCGCAGGCGACCGAGCAGAAGAGCCGCGCCAGCGCCGACGCGCGCGAACAGGCGATAACCCGCGCCCGCGACGCCGCGGAACGCGACGTCATCACCGCGCGCGAAAATGCGATGGCGGGCGCCGCCGTCCTGCTGGCGCTCGCGGTTCTGGGCTTGGGCGCGGGCGGGCTGTTCTACACACAGGGCAAGGAAAAACAGTCGACCTGGTTCCTGGCGGGCGGCGGCGTGCTGCTGTTCGCGGCGCTGGGCCTCTTCTTCCTCAAGCCCAGCTTTGCCAGCATAGACGAGCGAGTGAAGCTGCCTGCGGACAAGTCTATCGTGGGCAACAGCGCCTTCGCCTGGAGCGGCGAGAATGTCTGCAAGATCGACCTGGCGCGCAGCAGGCTGACGATATCACAGCCCAACGATATCGGCCTCAATTGGGCGGAAGGCGGCTGCGTCAACGGCGACACCCAATATGTCGCGTCCGGCACCCTGTGGCAGCGCGCGAGCGTGCCCGACGAGGCCAATTATGTGTCCACCAGCCAGTTCGACCCGGCGACCGGCACGCTGCGGGTGCAGCGCTGGCTGCCCGATCTGGATACGATGGACAAGGCGCGCGCGCTTTTGAAGGACGAGACGGGTAAGGGGACGATCAAGGGCTGCGGCGCCGACTCCGCCCTGCTCGCCCGGATCGCCACGCTCCAGAGCGACCTTGGCGCATTGTTGCCCGCCCAGCCCAACGAGCGGATTGTCTATCATTGCCAAAAGGGACGGCTTGCCCCGGCCGATCCTGCCGAATAACCGATTCGTCGCGGCTGAAATACTCAGGCAAATAGATGCGATTTCGCACTATCGATGGAATCGCGTCACATGACTTGCATAGTCATAATCCCGCTGCTAACCGGCCGGGCAACAGGGGCACGGGACGGGATCAGACCGCGCCCTCTTTTTGCATGACCCGCAATTACGGAGGACGGCAAGCGCGTGGAGATTAACAGCGGCATTCAGGCTAGCCTCAGCGGCCGCTACGCGGTGGCGCTGTTCGATCTGGCCCGCGACGCGAACGCACTCGACACGGTGGCAGGCAGCCTGGCCGGGTTGAAGGCGGCCGTCGCCCAATCCCCCGATTTCAAGGGCCTGATCAACAGCCCCGTACTCAGCCGGGATGTAAGTGGCCAAACGATCGCCGCCGTCGCATCCTCCATGGGCACCGACCCGCTGACGACGAAATTTCTGGGCGTCCTTGCTGAGAATCGTCGGCTGGGCCAACTGCCCGCGGTCATCCGCGCCTATGAAACGCTGCTGTCGAATCACAAGGGCGAGGTCCGCGCCGAAGTAACGAGCGCCCACCCCCTGACCAAGACCCAGATGGGCGCTCTGACCAAGAGCCTGAAGGCGCGCGTCGGC
This sequence comes from Sphingobium cupriresistens LL01, assembly GCF_001046645.1. Taxonomy (NCBI): domain Bacteria; kingdom Pseudomonadati; phylum Pseudomonadota; class Alphaproteobacteria; order Sphingomonadales; family Sphingobiaceae; genus Sphingobium; species Sphingobium cupriresistens. The sequence continues at coordinate 753,410 of NZ_KQ130434.1, read as the reverse complement.
CGCGACGTCATGCTCGACGCGAAGGTCGACCCCGCGATCCTGGGCGGGCTGGTCGTCAAGATCGGCAGCCAGATGATCGACAGCTCCATCCGCACACGTTTGAATACGCTCGCCCAGGCGATGAAAGGCTAAGTCATGGATATCAACGCCGCAGAAATTTCGAAGGTCATCAAGGACCAGATCGCCAATTTCGGCACCGAAGCGCAGGTCAGCGAAGTCGGTTCCGTGCTGACCGTGGGTGACGGCATCGCCCGCGTCCATGGCCTCGACAACGTCCAGGCGGGCGAAATGGTCGAGTTCGCCAACGGCGTGCAGGGCATGGCGCTCAACCTGGAAGCCGACAATGTCGGCGTCGTGATCTTCGGCTCCGACGCCGAGATCAAGGAAGGCGACACCGTCAAGCGCACCGGCACCATCGTCGACGTGCCCGTCGGCAAGGGTCTGCTGGGTCGTGTCGTGGACGGCCTGGGCAATCCGATCGACGGCAAGGGCCCGATCGTGTCCGACCAGCGTATGCGTGTCGAGCGCAAGGCGCCCGGCATCATCCCGCGCACCTCGGTCCATGAGCCGGTGCAGACCGGCCTCAAGGCGATCGACACGCTCGTCCCCGTCGGCCGCGGCCAGCGCGAACTCATCATCGGCGATCGCCAGACCGGCAAGACCGCCGTCGCCATCGACACCTTCATCAACCAGAAGGCCGCCAACGCGGGCGATGACGAGAGCAAGAAGCTCTACTGCATCTATGTCGCGATCGGCCAGAAGCGTTCGACCGTCGCACAGATCGTCAAGCAGCTCGAAGAAAATGGCGCGATGGAATATTCGATCGTCGTCGCCGCGACCGCTTCGGAACCCGCACCCCTCCAGTATCTCGCGCCCTATACCGGCGTGACCATGGGCGAATATTTCCGCGACAACGGGATGCACGCGGTCATCGTCTATGACGATCTGTCGAAGCAGGCCGTGGCCTATCGTCAGATGTCGCTGCTGCTGCGTCGTCCTCCGGGCCGCGAAGCCTATCCGGGCGACGTCTTCTATCTGCACAGCCGCCTGCTGGAGCGCGCGGCCAAGATGAACAAGGAAAACGGCTCCGGTTCGCTGACCGCGCTGCCGATCATCGAGACGCAGGCGGGCGACGTGTCGGCCTATATCCCGACCAACGTGATTTCGATCACCGACGGCCAGATCTTCCTGGAAACCAACCTCTTCTACCAGGGCATCCGTCCGGCCATCAACGTGGGCCTGTCGGTGTCGCGCGTCGGTTCCGCCGCGCAGACCAAGGCGATGAAGAAGGTATCCGGCTCGATCAAGCTGGAACTGGCCCAGTATCGCGAAATGGCCGCCTTCGCCCAGTTCGGTTCGGACCTCGACGCCTCGACCCAGAAGCTGCTGAACCGCGGCGCGCGCCTGACCGAGCTGCTCAAGCAGGGCCAGTTCTCGCCGCTGCCGTTCGAAGAGCAGACCGCGTCGATCTTCGCGGGCACCAACGGCTATCTGGACAGCGTCCCGGTCAAAGATGTGACGCGCTATGAAGAGCTGATGCTGGCCTATCTGCGCCACGACCATGCCGACGTGCTGACCACGATCCGCGACAGCAAGGATCTGGGCGACGACGCCAAGGCCAAGCTCAAGGCCGCGCTCGACAGCTTCGGCAAGACGTTTGCATAAGATATTTTTCGTCATCCCGGCGCAGGCTGGGATGACGAACTGAAGGGTTCGTCATGGCTAGCCTCAAAGAATTGAAGATCCGCATCGGGTCGGTGAAATCGACCCAGAAGATCACCAAGGCGAAGCAGATGGTCGCCGCCGCGAAACTGCGCAAGGCGCAGGCCGCGGCCGAGGCCGCCCGCCCCTATTCCAGCCGGCTGGAAGCGGTCGTCGCCAGCCTGGCGTCGAAGATCGCGGGCGGCGCCGGCGAAGGCGCGTCCCCGCTGCTCGCCGGCACTGGCAAGGACGAAGTCCATCTGCTGGTCGTCGCCAACTCCGACCGGGGCCTGGCCGGCGCGTTCAACGCCAATATCGTCAAGGCGGCGCTCGCCAAGGCACGCGCGCTGGAGCTGGACGGCAAGAAGGTGCAATTCTACCTGATCGGCCGCAAGGGGCGCCCGGTCATCAACCGCGCCTATCCGGGCAAGATCGTCGCGCAATATGACACCACCGGCGCCAAGCAGCCCGGCTATGATCAGGCGCAGGCGATCGGACAGGAACTCAGCAAGATGTTCCTCGACGGCAAGTTCGACGTCGCGCATCTCTTCTACTCGCGCTTCAAGTCCGCGCTGGCGCAGATCCCGACCGAGCAGCAGATCATCCCGGTCAAGATCCCGGCCGACGCCGACCGCAACGCCATTCCCGCCACGGTGGAATATGAGCCAAGCGAGGAAGCGATCCTGGACGATCTGTTGCCGCGCAACATCTCGATCCAGTTGTTCAAGGCGCTGCTGGAAAATAACGCATCAGAACAGGGCGCGTCGATGACCGCGATGGACAACGCAACGCGCAACGCCGGCGACCTGATCAGCAAGCTGACGATCCAGTATAACCGCAGCCGCCAGGCCGCGATCACCACCGAACTCGTCGAAATCATTTCGGGCGCGGAAGCCCTCTAAGCACACGCACGCAAGGAAGCAGTCATGGCAACCACCAACAATGTAGGCCGCATTTCGCAGGTCATCGGCGCCGTCGTCGACGTGACCTTCCCCGATGCGCTCCCGTCGATCCTCTCGGCTCTGGAAACCAGCAACAACGGCCAGCGCCTGGTGCTGGAAGTCGCTCAGCATCTGGGTGAAAACACCGTTCGCACCATCGCGATGGATTCGACCGAAGGCCTGACCCGCGGGCAGGAAGTGACCGACACCGGCGCGCAGATCAGCGTGCCCGTCGGTCCGGCCACGCTTGGCCGCATCCTCAACGTCGTTGGCGAACCCATTGACGAACGTGGCCCGGTGCAGACCGAACTGCGCTCGCCAATCCATGCCAAGGCGCCGGAATTTGTCGACCAGTCGACCGAAAGCGCGATCCTGGTCACCGGCATCAAGGTCATCGACCTTCTCGCCCCTTACGCCAAGGGCGGCAAGATCGGCCTGTTCGGCGGCGCGGGCGTGGGCAAGACGGTTCTTATTCAGGAACTGATCAACAACATCGCCAAGGGCCATGGCGGCACGTCGGTGTTCGCCGGCGTGGGTGAACGTACCCGTGAGGGCAACGATCTCTACCATGAATTTCTCGACGCGGGCGTCATCGCCAAGGATGCCGATGGCAATGCCATCACCGAAGGCTCCAAGGTTGCTCTCGTCTATGGTCAGATGAACGAGCCGCCGGGCGCCCGTGCGCGCGTCGCCCTGTCGGGCCTGACCATCGCGGAATATTTCCGCGACGTCGAAAATCAGGACGTGCTGTTCTTCGTCGACAATATTTTCCGCTTCACCCAGGCAGGCGCAGAGGTGTCCGCTCTGCTTGGCCGTATTCCTTCGGCCGTGGGCTATCAGCCGACCCTGTCGACCGACATGGGCCAGTTGCAGGAGCGCATCACCTCCACCAACAAGGGGTCGATCACCTCGGTGCAGGCCGTTTACGTTCCCGCAGACGATTTGACCGATCCGGCGCCGGCGACCAGCTTCGCGCACTTGGACGCGACGACCGTTCTCAACCGCGCCATTTCGGAGCTGGGCATCTATCCTGCGGTCGATCCGCTCGACTCCACCAGCCGCGTGCTGGAGCCGCGCACCGTGGGCCAGGAACATTATGACACCGCCCGCGCCGTCCAGTCGATCCTGCAGAAGTACAAGTCGTTGCAGGACATCATCGCCATTCTGGGCATGGACGAGCTGTCCGAAGAGGACAAGCTGACCGTCGCCCGCGCGCGCAAGATCCAGAAGTTCCTGTCGCAACCCTTCCACGTCGCCGAAGTCTTCACCGGCATCAGCGGCAAGTTCGTCCAGATCGAAGACACGGTGAAGTCGTTCAAGGCCGTGGTCGATGGCGAATATGACCATCTGCCGGAAAACGCCTTCTATATGGTCGGCGGCATCGACGAAGCGGTCGAAAAGGCCAAGAAGCTGGCTGCGGAAGCCGCGTAAAACCATCCTCTCCCTGTGGGAGAAGGACAAGCAGACTTGCCGGCTTGCCGGCTAGTCGAAGTTGGATGAGGGCGCGCAAGGCATTGCGATAGCTCTCACCCTCCCACCGCTTTGCGGCGGGCCCCTCCCTCTCCCGTTGGGAGAGGGGTTCTGAGGACTAGACAATGGCACTGCATTTCGAACTCGTAACCCCGGAAAAGCTCGTCCGCTCGGCGGAAGTCTGGCAGGTCGTGGTGCCCGGCACCGATGGCGACTTCGGCGTGCTGGAGGGTCATGCGCCCTTCATGTCAACGGTCCGCGACGGCAGCATCCAGATATTTGCGTCGGCCGGCGCCGCGCCGGAAATCATCCCGGTCGAAGGCGGCTTTGCCGAAGTGAATGAAAAGGGCCTGACGGTCCTGGCAGAAAAGGCCGGCTGACAGGCCAACTGGCCACGCATGTGCAAAAAGGGCGGCCCGTCTATACGGGCCGCCCTTTTTCGTTTCCGCCGATCGCAACGGTTAAACAGCCATTTACCCCGATCGCCTAGGCATTGGGTCGATGCGACTTTTGATAATAGCCCCTTACCCGATCCGATTCGGCCCGGCCCGCCACCATGGCGTCCGCCATGGATAGCCTGTTCGCGGCGGACATCATCGGGCTGGCCCTTGGCCTTCTGCTCGGCATCGGCTGGCTATTGCTGCCTGGCGTCGGCATCGCCAGCCTGTTTGATCGCTTCGGGGTCGATTGCGGCCGGGGTTGGGACAGGCTGAGTTGGGCGCTGCTGCTGGCGGTGACTCTGCTTCCTGCGATCGATGCTCTGCTGGTCCGGGTCGGCGGCATGGCGCTGATGGCGTGCCTGCATGGCGCGCTCGCCCTCATCGCCCTGATGCAGCCGCGCCAGTTCATGCCTGCCGGACGATCCGGTTGGATGCTCGCAGCGCCGTTCATCATGCTCTGGGCGATCGTCGTCGCCTTCGTCTTTGTCGATTTCAGCGTCGGCGGCACGCTCAACCAGTCGCTGCTTGATCTCGACCTGGTGAAACATGCCGCCGTCACTGGCGCGATCGCGCGGGAGGGGCTGCCTTTCGCCGATCCCTTCTTCGCCCGCCCCGGCTTTGTCGGCTATTATTATTATTTCTACCTCTGGCCGGCCGCGCTCCTCTGGTCCGGCGGCGGCGTCATTGACGCACGCATGGCCTTCGCTGCGGCGGATTTCTGGGCGGGCCTTGCCCTGATCGCGCTGCTGTGGCGGATTGCGGTCGATGCCCGGCTGATCCGTATCGGACGAGAACGCGCCTTTCTCAACCTCCTCCTGCTCTTCTGCGTCACCTCCGGCGCGGACCTGCTGATGATGGTCGTGCGGCTGATAGCCAGCGGCAAGATAGAGGCGCAGTCAGACTGGTGGAATACGGAGATCGTCTTCGCGCTGCGATCGACCCTGTGGGTGCCCCATCACATGACCGCGATGATCGCGGCATGGGGCGCCTTTCTGCTTCTCGCCCGCGCGCAGCATTGCGCGACGTCAGCGCGCTGGGTGCTGGCCGGCGCGGCGGGGCTGGGCATCGCCACCTGCTTCGGCTCCTCGGTCTGGATCATGATCACCGCCGCACCCATCCTCGTCGGCTGGGGCGTCCTTGCCCTGCGGCGCCGCGAACCGCTGCTCCCGGTGGCCGGGCTGGTCGCACTGGTCGCCGCGTCGGTGCAATTGTCCGACCTCCTCAGCTATCGCCACGACAGCGGATTGCCGATCGCGTTTGCCGTCCGCCCCTTCACCGTGCTGCTGCCCGAAGGCGGCGGCTGGATCTGGCTTCACCTCGCGCTGTTGCCGTTCAACTATGCGATGGAGTTTGGCATCTTCCTTTGGGGCACGATCGGCTGGTTGCGGTCGCGCCGCTTCGACCGGCGCGAGCCGGTGCAGATGCTGCTGCTGGCGAGCGCAGCCTGCTCGCTGCTCATCGCCAGCTTCCTCAAATCCACGATCATCAACAACGATCTGGCCTGGCGCTCGATCTGGTTCGCCCAGTGCGCCGCGATGCTGTGGACTGCCGCCTGGCTGCAGGGGCCGACCCCGACATTGCGCGGCCAGCCGTTGACCTTCCGCCTGCTGCTGGCGCTAGGGATCGCAGCCGTCGTCTGGGACGTGGTCGGCCTGCGTCTGATCCGGCCGCCCTGGTTCCGTACCTCGTTCAGCGAGTTGATCAGCCCGCGCGCCGATGACGACGACCAGCGGCGGGTCTATGAACGGGCCGCCCGCCTGCTCCCCGCCAACGCCGTGATCCAGCATAATCCCGCGCTCCATCGGCGCATCTTTAATTTCGGCCTCTATGGCGTGCAGCGCACCGGCGTCGCGGATCGGGAAGCCAATCTGTTCGGCGCATCCCAGGATGCCGTCCAGCGGCGCATCGCCCGGCTGCGGCCGATTTTCGAAACGGCGCTCAATCCCCAAGACATGCGGCGCCGGGCGCAGGCCGAGGGAATCGACCATCTGCTCTTCGCGTCGGTCGATCCGATCTGGCGCGCGGACGGCGGCCCGCCGGTTGGCCTGCGCTGCCGGATCAGGGAGCCGCTCGCGTGTCTCGTATCGGTCAAGGATATCGGATCATGACGGAAACTCTGCGTCGTCTGGGCGGCTTGGCCCTCATCTATCTGCTGGTGCTGATCGGCGGTTTCCTCCTCTATCTGGCGCTGATCGCGTCGCCGCTGCTAGGCGCGATCCCGCTGCTCTTCTACCGCGGCGTGCTGATCGCCTTCATCGGCGCGTTGCTGCTGGGCCTGTTGCTGGCGATCGCGGCGCGGCGCATAACCGCGCTCGACCTGTCCACCGGGGTCGGCGCTGTCGCGCTCTCGCTGGCGTTTAACATCAGTTTCCTGATCGTCTTCCCGGTCACGTTCGACCGATCGATCACCATGTTTCTGCTGGCCCGAATCGAGCGGCAGGACGGCCAATTGACGCCGCCCATGCTGGAGAAACTGTTCGTGCGCGAATATCTGGGCGATCTGCATCAGATCGATCGGCGGATGAGCGAACAGACGCTGTCGGGGAATATCGTCCAGCATGACGATGGCCGCATCGCCTTGACGCCGCAGGGCCGCCGACTGCTGTCGAGCGCACGGCGGATCGGCAGTTGGTTTGCGGCCGATCCGCGCTTCGTGACAGCGCCGCAGCCTGCTCCGCCGCGCCATTAGGCATTTATCAAAGTTTCCAGCTTATTCACCTTCATCATCCCAAGGACCGGTCCCCATCCTTTCGACCGGGCCTGTCGCGAACATAGTGGCGGAGAAATATGAGCGCCTTTGGACGGAAAAATGGACCCGCCGGCATCAAGCCCGGCTTTGGCGTTGCCCGCCCGATGCAGGGCGGCAGCCCGAAAGATGAAGCCCCGCGCGGCGGCGACCAGTTCCCGCCCCTGGACATCGCGTCGCTGCCGGGCGAAGTCCCCTTCGACCCGTTGGCGGCCCCAACCAGCCAGATGCAGCGCAATTCCGACGCGATGGCCCGCCTGTCGGACCGCGCCAATGCCGAACATGTGCCCGACGCCGGGCCGCAGGGATTTGAAGCGAGCGTCCACAAGATCAAGGAGCAGGTGCTGCCCCGCCTGCTGGAGCGCGTCGACCCGGAAGCTGCGGCGACACTGACCAAGGATGAACTGGCGGAGGAATTCCGCCCGATCATCATGGAAGTGCTGGCGGAACTTAAGCTGACGCTCAACCGCCGCGAACAGTTCGCGCTGGAAAAGGTGCTGGTCGACGAATTGCTGGGCCTTGGCCCGCTCGAAGAATTGCTGAACGATCCGGACATCACCGACATCATGGTGAACGGGCCGGAACAGACCTATATCGAAAAGAAGGGCAAGCTGGTCATCGCCCCGATCAAGTTCCGCGACGAGGAGCATCTGTTCCAGATCGCGCAGCGGATCGTGAACAAGGTCGGCCGCCGCGTCGACCAGACCACGCCGCTGGCCGACGCCCGCCTGCCCGATGGTTCGCGCGTCAACGTGATCGTGCCGCCGCTCAGTCTGAAAGGCACGGCGATATCGATTCGTAAATTCTCCGCCAAGCCGATCACCATCGACATGCTCGCCCAATGGGGCGCGATGAGCCCGAAGATGGCGACGGCGCTGAAGATCGCTGGCGCGTGCCGCTTCAACGTGGTCATTTCGGGCGGTACGGGGTCTGGCAAGACGACGATGCTCAATGCCCTGTCGAAGATGATCGATCCGGGCGAGCGCGTGCTGACGATCGAGGACGCGGCGGAGCTGCGTCTGCAACAACCGCACTGGCTGCCGCTGGAAACGCGCCCGCCCAACCTGGAAGGCCATGGCGCGATCACCATCGGCGATCTGGTCAAGAACGCCCTGCGTATGCGGCCCGACCGCATCATCCTGGGCGAAATTCGTGGCGCGGAATGTTTCGATCTGCTCGCCGCGATGAACACTGGCCATGACGGGTCCATGTGTACGCTCCACGCCAATAGCCCACGCGAATGTCTGGGCCGTATGGAAAACATGATCCTGATGGGCGACATCAAGATCCCCAAGGAAGCCATTTCCAAACAGATCGCCGATTCGGTCGACCTCATCATCCAGGTGAAGCGCCTGCGTGACGGGTCGCGTCGCATCACCAACGTCACCGAAGTGATCGGCATGGAAGGCGACGTCATCGTCACCCAGGAACTGTTCAAATTCGAATATCATGATGAGGATGACAGCGGGAAGATCATCGGCGAATATCGTTCGATGGGCCTGCGTCCCTATACGCTCGACAAGGCGCGCATGTTCGGCTTCGACCAGCCGTTCCTGGAAGCCTGTCTTTGACAGGCTGGCTGGAAGATTATGTGGCTGGCGGGGATTTGTCCCCGCCGCCCTCTTGCGCCCGGCGCAAGGGACCGGCACATCACCCTCTCCCTGAAAAGAGAGGATGCCCCCGATGAATCGTCTCGCCCGCGTTGCCCTGTTGCTGACCGGCCTTGCCATGCCGCTGCTGCCGCTCGCCGCGCAACATGCCGATCACGCCGCCCACCAGGCGGATCCGATCGCCGCCGCCGTCGCTGCGCCCAGCCGCACGCCCAAAAATGTCGCCCGCGACCCATATCGCCACCCGGCCGAAACGCTCGCCTTCTTCGGTGTGACACCGAGTCAGACAGTTGTGGAATATAGCCCAAGCGGCGGCTGGTACAGCGAAGTCCTGGCGCCGCTGCTGCGCGACCATGGCACTTTCTATGCGCTCCAGCCCACCGGCCGCTATCTGGACGGCTACAAGAGCTTCCTCGCCGCCAATCCGGTCGCCTATGACAAGGTGAAGCTGGTCGCCCATCCCGAAGAGGCCGCCAGCATTCCGGCCGGCAGCGTCGACACCGTGCTGACCTTCCGCAACGTCCATAACATGGTCATGGCCGGGAGCGAGGCCGCGACCTTCAAGGCGTTTTTCGACATGCTCAAGCCCGGCGGTACGCTGGGCGTGGTCGATCATCGCCTGCCCGAAGATCGCGACAGCGCGCTGGAAAAGAGCAGCGGCTATCTGAAAGTCTCCACCATCCGCCGCATCGCGCAGGCCGCCGGCTTCGACTATGTCGGCGCGTCCGAAGTGAACGCCAATCCCAAGGATACGGCCGACTGGCCCAAGGGCGTATGGACCTTGCCGCCGGTGCTCAGCCAGAAGGATGTCGACAAGGACAAATATCTGGCCATCGGCGAAAGCGACCGGATGACGCTGAAATTCCGCAAGCCGGTTAAATAAGCAAAGGCCCGGTTGCGTCACGGCGCAACCGGGCTAAGGCGGCGGCGTGACCGCATCTGTCCGTCCCCATCGCCCGCTTTTCGCCATCGGGCTGCGCCTGATCGCCGTGCTGTGCCTGTCGGTGATGTTCGTGACCGTGCGGGTGGCGAGCGAACATGGCGTCCATGTCGTCGAATCGCTCTTTTATCGGCAGGCGCTGGCGCTGCCTATGATCCTCCTGTGGGTCGCGCTGGCGGGCGGCCTGCGCACCGTGCGCACCCGGCGGATCGGCGTCCATGCCAGCCGCATGATGCTGGGCCTGACGGGGATGCTGCTCAATTTCCTGTCCTACATCCTGCTGCCACCCGCCGAAGCCGCAACGATCGGCTTCACCATGCCGATCTTCGGCACGATATTGTCGGCGCTGATCTTGCGGGAAGCGACCGGCATCCATCGCTGGGCCGCGGTGCTGGTCGGCTTCCTCGGCGTGCTGGTGATCGTTCGACCCGACGCAGGCCATTTCCCGATCCAGGGCGTCGCGGTCGCCATCGCCGCCGCGCTGGTGACCGCCAGCGTCAGCCTGGTGCTGCGTGAATTGGGCCGGACCGAAGCGGCGGGCGTCGTCGTGTTCTGGTTCACCATCCTGTCCATGATCCCGCTGGGCATCGCCATGCCCTTCGTCGCGCAAGCGCATGATGCGCTGACATGGGGATTGCTGATGTTGATCGGCCTGTTCGGCGGCATCGCGCAACTGTGCCTGACCGCCGCCCTGCGCTGGGCGCCGGTGTCGGTGGTGCTGCCGATGGATTATACGACGATCATCTGGACCAGCCTGCTGGGCGTGGCGATCGGCGAGAATTGGCCAATGGCGACCACTTGGGCCGGCGCGGCGCTGATCGTGGTCAGCGGCCTCTATATCGCCTGGCGCGAACATATCCGCGCCAGGCGTCCGGTCGTCAGTTCAGCAGTTCCGCCTCAAGGCTGATATCGGCCTTCAGCAACTTGGAGATCGGGCAATTCGCCTTGGCTTTGCCCGCCAGTTCCTGAAAGGTCGCATCGTCCGTGCCGGGGATGGTCGCCTTGAGCGTCAGCTTGCTCGCGGTCACGGCGAAACCGTCGTCCAGCTTCTCCAGCGTCACGACCGCTGTCGTCTCCATCTTCTCGGCCGTCAAACCGGCTTCGCCCAGGATCAGCGACAGCGCCATGGTAAAGCAGGAGGCGTGGGCGGCGGCGATCAATTCCTCCGGGTTGCTGCCCGGCTGTCCTTCGAAGCGCGTCGCAAAACCATAGGGATAGGCGTCCAGCGCGCCGCTCTGGGTAGAGATGGCGCCCTTCCCGTCCTTCAGGCCGCCCGTCCAGACTGCCGAACCGCTGCGATTGATTTTCATGGGCGATGCTCCTTGTGATGAGCCAAAGGAACCCCAGCGGTCCCCCATGGTTGCATCATCATAGCGTCATTTCTCACAGGAGCATGACAATGACTGACCTGACTATCGAAAATCATGGCGACCTTATCGCCTCCGACCGGGTCGAAGGCACCGCCGTCTATAACCGCCAGGGCGAACGCCTGGGCAAGATCTCCAACTTCATGGTGGACAAGCGCAACGGCCAGGTGCGTTACGCTGTGCTGTCCTTCGGCGGCTTTCTGGGCATGGGGCACGACCATTATCCCCTGCCCTGGTCGATGCTGGCCTATGACACCGGCCAGCATGGCTATGTCGTCGATCTCGACAAGCAACTGCTCGAAAATGCCCCACGTTATGGTGCGGACCAGCGTCCCGATTATGACGACGGCTATGGTCGCAACGTCTACCAATATTATGGCCTGATCTACCCCTGGTAAGGCGTCCTGAGGCGTGACCGATCGGCCGGGCCGGCATCATGCCGGCCCGGCCGCATTGCTGTTGACGATCCCGCTGTGATGGCGTCTTTCCGGCTGCCTAGATTTCACCACATTTCGCCGCTTGCCTATTGTCTACCAGATTAATAGAATTATTGTCGGAGCCTCGATAGCAAGGATGAGGATCAGACCATGGAGCGATTCGGTTTTTCGGGTGACACGCGCCAACCGGTCGTGCTGACCATCCCCGGCCTCAACAATAGCGGGCCGGGCCACTGGCAGACAATCTGGGAAGACACGCGCGGCGATTGCGAGCGGGTGGACCTTGGCAGCTGGGCCAGCCCCAACCGCAATGCCTGGGTGACGCGGCTCGACGCCGCCATCCGCGAAGCGAACGGACCGGTCATATTGGCGGCGCACAGCCTGGGCTGCCTGGCCGTCGCCTGGTGGGGCGCCTTACAAAGCCAGGCCTATGGCTGGCCGGTGACCGGCGCGCTGCTGGTCGCGCCGCCCGATTGCGACCGGATGGAAACGCCAGAGACGATCGGCGGATTCGGCCCAACACCCCGCGCGCAACTGCCCTTCCCCTCGATCCTGGTGGGCAGTCGCGACGATCCCTATATCTTCTTCGAACGCGCCCATAGCATTGGCAAATATTGGGGCAGCCAATTTGTCGATGCCGGTCATGCCGGCCACATCAACGCCCAGTCGGGTTTGGGCGACTGGCAGTTCGGGCAATGCTTGCTCGAACGGCTGATCGACAATGCGCAGGAACAGGCGTCGGCCATGCGCCAGATGCGCCCGGCGCTGCCCATGGCGCAGGCTGTGCGCCCGACGCTGCATCCCTAAAGCTCACCCCACAGGGGCGCGACAAGGCAAACTTGCGCGCCCCTAATATTTGCTTTTTTGTCTATCTTTACAGTTGAGATATTAGACGGAACCAGAGGTGCCCATGAGCGAACATAAACCCATCGAACTCCGCCACGCCCGCATCGACGGCGCTCGCCCGGAGCTGCGTCCCGACGTCGTCGCCAGCGTCGACAAGGTGCGCAGCGTGCTGGAGGCGCTGCGTTTTGGATCGATCACGCTGACCGTGCATGACGCGCGGGTGGTCCAGATCGACGTGACGGAAAAGACCCGCCTGACCAACTGAGCGATCAGGCGGGGGCGAAACGGAATTTCGGGCTGCGACAAGCGGTCCAGGCGGCAGGGGGTGAGCCGCATTGCCATTTCATCCCTTATTATCGGCTTTGACCGGACGACCGGAAACGCCGCGATCAGAAACCACCGGACAGCCGGATAAAGGGGAATATCATGATTGCGCGTTTTCTGTTGCTCGCGAGCGTCGCGGGCGTTTCCATCATCACGCCCGGCGCCTTCGCGCAAGATGCGGTTCAGCCGGCCGCCGGTGACGTCCAGCAACCCAATGTGCGCGGCGAAGTGATCGTCGTCACCGCCCGTCGCCGACAGGAAACCGCGCAGGAAGTGCCGCTTGCCATTTCCGTCGTGAAGGGCGACAGCATCGAGGCGACGGGCAATTTCAACATCGTGAAGCTGCAACAGCTCGCCCCCACCTTGCAGGTCTATACCACCAACCCGCGCAACACGTCGGTCAACATCCGCGGCCTGGGCGTGCCGTTCGGCCTGACCAGCGACGGCTTCGAACAGGGCGTCGGCATCTATGTCGACGATGTCTATAACAGCCGCGTCGCCGCCGCGACCTTCGACTTTCTGGATGTAGCCCAGGTCGAAGTGCTGCGCGGGCCGCAGGGCACGCTCTATGGCAAGAACACGACGGCCGGCGCGATCAACATCACGACCAACCAGCCGACCTTCGATTTCGAAGGGCGCGCCGAACTGACCGTGGGCAACCTCAATTACAAGCAGGCCAAGGCCGCCGTGTCCGGTCCGCTGACCGACACGATCGCCGCCCGCATCGCGATCGCCGCGACCACCCGCCGCGGCACGCTCTACAATGTCACCAGCCAGCGCTGGATCAACGAACAGGATAATTTGGGCATTCGCGGCCAATTGCTGTTCAAGCCCAATGACGATTTCAGCATCACCCTGTCGGGCGACTATAGCAAGCAGGACCCGGAATGTTGCGGCACGACCTTCGTGCGCGTCGGCAAGACCCAGCGCGCGCTCGCCCGCCAATATGATGCGCTGGCCGTCGCGCAAAATTATGTCGCGCCCAGCCGCAACCCCTATGATCGCCTGAGCGACCTCGATTCCAACCTGAATGCGGGCAACAAGATCGGCGGCGTGTCGGCCAAGGCGGTCTGGAATGTCGGCCCCGGCACGTTGACGTCCGTCACCGCCTGGCGCTTCTGGGATTGGAAGCCGGAAAATGACCGCGACTTCACCGGCCTGTCGATCGTCGCCAAATCGCAAAACCCGTCGCAGCAGGACCAGTATAGCCAGGAATTTCGCTACAATTACGAAAGCGAGAAGGTCGATTTCGTCGTCGGCCTGTTCGGCTTCAAGCAGCGGATCGACACCCAGGGCACCGAACAGCAGGGCAGCGCCGCCAGCCAATGGAGCCTGACCGGCGCGCTGGCGAACGATCCCAGCGTCCTGGAAGGGCTGACCGCCAGCAACACCCAATGGCTCAAAAGCACCAGCGTCGCGCTGTTCGGGCAGGTCAGCTGGAAGGCGACCGACGCGCTGACGATCCAGCCGGGCGCGCGCCTCAACTATGACAAGAAGTCGGGCTTTTACGAACGCATCGTCACCAATGGCGCCGGTGCAATCATCAGTTGCACCCCCACGCCTGCCGCCGGATCGGTGCTGGCCGCCCAGTGCGGCGTCTATCAGCCGCAGGTCAGCGCGCCGTCAGACAGCGCGTGGAACTTCACCTATGATCTCAACGTCAATTACAAGGTCGCCCGCGACGTCCTCGCCTATGCGACCTACGCCAAGAGCTTCAAGACGCTGGGCATCAACCAGAACGGCCTGCCGCTCAACGCCGACAATACAGTCAATTACGACGCCGGCACGGTGAAGCCGGAATCGGTCAACCATTATGAAATTGGCCTGAAGACGCAGTTCTGGGATCGCCGGGCGACCTTCAACCTCTCCGCCTTCCGCACCGACATCAAGAATTTCCAGGCGACGGTGAATGGCGGTCAGTTCGGGACGGTGCGCGGCTATCTCGCCAATGCGGAAAGGGTGCGCTCGCAGGGGATCGAGGCGGACTTCAAGATCGTCGCCAGCAACCGTTTCACCGCCTATGCCAATGCCGCCTATACCGACGCCCAATATAAGAAGTTCACCAACGCCCCCTGCCCGCCCGAATTGTCGGGCGGCACGTTGCAGCCTTCGGGACAGCCGGCGGATTATTCGCAGCCGGGCGTCCCCGGCGCGCTCAGCCCGCGCCAGTGCGACATTTCCGGCCAGACCCTGCCCGGCGTGTCGAAATGGGCCTTCTCCTACGGCGCAGAATATAACATTCCGGTCACGCTGCTGGCGAAGGAAGGCCAGGCCTATCTGGGCGTGGACGGCAATTACCGTTCCCATTGGAACAGCAACGCCTCGCCGTCCATCTATACCGACGTGAAGGGCTATGCCCTCACCAACTTCCGCGCCGGGTTCCGCGGCGAAGGGTTCGACATCTTCGGCTGGGTCCGCAACGCCTTCGACGTCGACTATATCGAAAATCTGCAGGTCGCGCCGGGCAACACCGGCCTGATCGCCGGCCAGGTCGGCGATCCGCAGACCTGGGGCGGCACGATCAAAGTTTCGTTCTGACCATGACGGCGCGAGCCGGGTCGGCGCGTCATACCGCTCCGGCCCGTCTGGCATTTGCGCCCCGCGCCACGCTGCGGTAGAGCGCGTCCATGTCCACGACCTTCACGATCGACACCGCGACCAGCCGCGCCAACCCCACGCCCGCGCCGATGAAGCGCCTGACCGTGCCCGCCATCCAGCGGCGCAAGTTCGAGGGGAAGACCGCCGAACCGCTGGTCATGCTGACCGCCTATACCGCGCGCCAGGCGCAGTTGCTCGACCCGCATTGCGACATGCTGCTGGTCGGTGATTCGCTGGGTCAGGTGATTTACGGCCTGCCCTCCACCCTCGCCGTCACGCCCGACATGATGATCGCCCATGGCGCGGCGGTGGTGCGCGGCAGCTATCACAGCGTCGTGCTGGTCGACATGCCGTTCGGCAGCTATGAATCCTCGCCCCAACAGGCCTTCGCCAGCGCCAGCCGGATAATGGCGGAAACCGGCTGCGCCGCCGTCAAGCTGGAGGGTGGCGAGGCGATGGCGGACACGATTTCCTTCCTCAGCCAGCGCGGCATCCCGGTGATGGCGCATATCGGCCTGACGCCGCAGGCGGTGAACGCGCTGGGCGGCTATGGCGCGCGCGGCAAGAGCCAGCAGGAACATGCCAAGATCATGGCCGACGCGCGCGCCGTGGCGCAGGCCGGCGCCTTCGCCATGGTGCTGGAAGGGGTGATGGAGGAACTGGCGGTCGCCATCACCGACAGCGTCGACGTGCCGGTGATCGGCATCGGCGCATCGGCCCATTGCGACGGGCAGGTGCTGGTGACCGAAGATATGTTGGGCATGTTCGATCGGGTGCCGCGCTTCGTCAAACGCTATGAGAATATCGCCCAGACCATCGACGGCGCGGCCGCCCGCTACGCCGCCGAAGTGCGGGCCCGCAGCTTTCCCACCGACGATCAGGTGTATCGGCCTAAAATCTAATTGGCCAAAATTTGATTTGCCTGTGGCATAAGCGCCGCTATTGATCGCGCCTTCTGCGCTTAGTTTCTGATCCATTTCTCGGAGAATATCGTGGCCCTGACGCCGCAAAATAGCCAAGCCTTCATGCGCGAGGTGGACGACGCCGTCCGCCAGGACCAGCTTCTGGGCTTCTGGCAGCGTTATGGCCGCTGGATTCTGGTCGCCGTCGTATTGGGCCTGGTCGCTTTTGGCGGCTGGCTTTATTGGCAGCATTACAGCAAGACCCAGTCGGAAATCGTGTCCGAGCAGATGGACGCGGTGCTGACGGCGGCGGCTGGTGGCGGCACGCCCGACGCCAAGCAGCTCGACGCGCTGACCAAGGCCGACCAGCCGGGCTATCGCGCATCCGCCCTGCTGACTCAGGCCGGCGCGGCGTCGCGCAAGGGCGACGCCAAGGGCGCGATCGCCCTCTATGCCGCCATGGTCGCCGACGCCAAGCTGGACCAGCCCTATCGCGACCTGGCGCTGATCCGCCAGACCGCGCTGGAGTTTGAGGCGCTCAAGCCCCAGCAGGTGGTCGATCGGCTCAAGCCGCTGGCGATCGAGGGCGCGCCCTGGTTCGGCAGCGCCGGCGAACTGGTGGCGATCGCCTATATGAAGATGGGCAAGACCGACCTGGCCGGGCCTATGTTCGCCGGAATCGCGAAGGACGCCAATGTGCCGCAGTCGATCCGTTCACGCGCGCGACAGATGGCAGGATTAATGGGGATCGACGCGGTCGAGATTCCGGCCGAGCCGAGCGAAGGATGACCGAGCGGATGGGAATGACCAGCATGAAATTCGCGCCGATAGGCCGTGTCGTAACGATGGCCGCGATGGTCGCCCTGCTCGCTGGCTGCGGCGTGATCGGCGGCAAGAAGGGTGGCCCCAAGACGCCGGTCGTCGGCAACCGCACGTCGATCCTGAGCAATGAACAGGGTGTCGAGGTCGAACCCAGTCTGGCCGATGTGCAGGTCACTCTGCCCGCCCCCTATGTCAACGAAAGCTGGTCGCAGCCGGGCGGCGACCCATCCAAGGCGATGGGCCATGTCTCGCTGGGCGGATCGCCCTCGCAGGTGTGGACCGCCTCGATCGAGGGCAGCTCGCCGCAGGCGCGGCTGGCCGCATCGCCGGTCGTCGCGGGCGGCAAGCTGTTCGTGACCGACGCGGGCGCGCATGTCATCGCCTTCGACGCCGCCAGCGGCGGAAAATTGTGGCAGACCAACCTGCCGTCCGAAGGCAAGGGCAATGGCCGCGTGCTGTTTGGCGGCGGCGTCAGCGTCCTGGGCGACCGGGTGTTCGCCAGCACCGGCTTTGGCGACGTCTTCGCGCTGAATGGCGTCGATGGCGCGATCCTCTGGAAAAAGCATCTGTCCGGCCCGCTGCGCGGCGCGCCGACGCTGGAAAACGGCCATGTCTATGTGATGGGCCAGGATAATCAGGTGTTCGCGCTCAACCAGTCCGACGGCGAAACCCAGTGGACCGACAGCGGCACCTTGCAGGTCACCGGCATTTTCGGCGTCGCCGCGCCGGCCGCCGCGCAGGGCACCGTGATCGCGGGCTATAGTTCGGGCGAAATCAACGCCTATCGCTATGAAAATGGCCGTACCTTGTGGGGCGACGCCCTGTCGCGCACCAGCATTTCGACCGCCGTCGCATCGCTGACCGATATCGACGCCGATCCGGTGATCGATCGCGGCCGCGTCTTTGCGATCGGCCAGGGCGGCCGCATGGCGTCCTATGAACTGACCAGCGGCCAGCGCCTGTGGGAAATCAACATTGCGGGCATTTCGACCCCCTGGGTGGTGGGCGAATGGGTGTTCGCGGTGACCAGCGACGCCCGACTGCTCTGCGTCGCGCGCGCCACCGGCAAGATCCGCTGGGTCAGCCAGCTGCGCCGCTGGCAGAAGGAAAAGAAGAAGGACAAGGCGATCCGTTGGACCGGCCCGGTGTTGGCTGGCGGCCGGCTGATCGTCGTATCGACCCGCGGCGAGATGGTCTATGTCGATCCCGCCACCGGATCGGTCCAATCGACGGTGGACATGGATCGGTCCATGTCGCTTTCGCCGATCGTCGCCAACAACATGCTCTACGTCCTGGCCGACGACGGGAAGTTGACGGCGTTCCGTTAAGCGACGCGAATATGCTAAGTGTGCTCCCGCTCAAGCGGGGGTCCAGTTCCTTCGTCTGGACTGGCCCCCGCCTGAGCGGGAGCACGGCGTTTATCGATTTTGAATCTTAAGAAGGAAACGGGCCACCATGCTGCCCACCGTAGCCATTGTCGGGCGTCCCAATGTGGGCAAGTCCACCCTCTTCAACCGTCTGGTCGGCAAGAAGCTGGCGCTGGTCGACGACCAGCCCGGCGTGACGCGCGACCGGCGCGAGGGCGAGGCGCATCTGCTGGGCCTCGACTTCACGATCGTCGACACCGCCGGTTATGAGGATGAGGACGCCAATAGCCTACCCGGCCGGATGCGGATGCAGACCGAGGCGGCGGTGGAAAATTGCGACGTCGCCCTGTTCATGATCGACGCGCGTGCGGGCATCACCCCGCTGGACGAGGAAATCGCCCGCTGGCTGCGCGCCAACGACGCGCCGGTGATACTGGTCGCCAACAAGGCGGAGGGCAAAGCGGCCGACGATGGCGTCATGGAATCTTTTTCGCTGGGCCTTGGCGAACCTGTCCCTTTTTCCGCCGAACATGGCCAGGGCATGGCCGACCTGTTCCAGGCGCTGCTCCCGCATCTGGAGCGCGAGGGCGACGAGCCGCATGAAAAGGAATTTTACGAGGATGACGAGAGCGCCCCGCTCAAGCTCGCCATCGTCGGCCGTCCCAATGCGGGCAAGTCCACGCTCATCAACCGGCTGCTGGGCGAAAACCGCCTGCTGACCGGGCCGGAAGCGGGCATCACCCGCGACAGCATCGCCGTCGACTGGATGTGGACCAGCCGCGACGGGCTGGAACGCCCCGTCCGCCTGATCGACACGGCGGGGATGCGCAAGCGCGCCAAGGTACAGGAAAAGCTGGAAAAGCTGGCCGTGTCGGACGGCATCAACGCGGTCAACTTCGCCGAAGTCGTCGTCCTGATGATCGATTCCACCCGCGGGCTGGAGGCGCAGGATCTGCGCATCGCCGACCGGGTGCTGGAGGAGGGCCGCGCCCTCGTCGTCGCACTCAACAAATGGGATACGGTCGAACATGGTTCAGCGCTCTACCAGGGCATAAAGAAGGCGCTGGACGAGGGCCTAGCGCAGGTGCGCGGCGTGCCGATCATGACCATTTCCGGGGCCACCGGAAAGGGTCTGGACGACCTGATCCATGTCGCCTTCGAAACCCGCACCGCCTGGTCGCAGCGCGTCTCCACCGGCGTGCTCAACCGCTGGTTCGAAACCGCGCTGGAGGCCAATCCGCCGCCGGCGCCCGGCGGCAAGCGGATCAAGCTGCGCTACATCACCCAGAACAAGACCCGTCCGCCGACCTTCGTTCTGTTCGGCACGCGGCTGGACGATTTGCCCGAAAGCTATCGCCGCTATCTGGTGAACGGCATCCGCCGCGAATTGGGGTTCGGCGCGGTGCCGGTGCGCCTGACGCTGCGCAGCCAGAAGAACCCCTACGCGACCAAATAGAGCAATGGCGGCCGATCCCGTTTTCGTGAACGCCAGAGGCATGAGATGCCCCTGGCCCGCGTTGCGTGCGGCGCGGGCGATGCGCGACGCCGGCGCCATCGTCATCGAAGCGGACGACCCGATCGCCGCCACCGAGCTGGAGGCGCTCGCCCAGACGCAGGGCTGGACCTTCGCGGCGCTGGGCGATCGCCATTTCGGCCTATCCCGGACCGAGTGATTATCCTCCACAATGGGTGGCTTTCCGCCACGCTTTAACCTGCTGTTTACGCGCCGCGTCTATTTTGGCTTCGTTAGAATGAAGGAGCGGCGTGGGTGTCCTATCACGATACCGAACTGGTCAGTTGGAGCGAATTTACGCGGACCCGCAGCGAGCTGGGGACCGCCTTTCTTCGTATCCTGGGCTATTTCCGGGAAGATGGCGCCAAATCCATCGGCGCTGTCGAAGAAGCGTTTCGCGCGCGCAACGCCGCCGCGCTGGTCACGCCCGCCCATACGCTCAAGGGCGAATCGGCGCAGTTCGGCGCCTATCGCCTGAGCGCCATGGCCGAAGAAATTGAGATGGTCGCCCGCCGTTGCGTGGAAACGCATGAAGGGCCCGACGAATTGATCGAGGTGGTCGTCGCGCTGCGCCCTTGTTTCACTGAGACGATGGCGCTGCTCGATCGCGACGCCAACCCGCTGGTCGCCCGCCGGCCCACCACCTTCGGCCGCCGCGCCGAAGTCCCCGCACAGGGATTTGGCCGGGCGGTCTGATCTGCAGTCGTCGATCGCAAACTGCTGCGCGACCATCTAATAGGTCTTGAAGTAAAACCGACCATGCCCCCATATGGCAGGCATGACCCGTTTCTCCCTGCTCGACCTCGTCCCCGTCCGTGAAGGCGACACTGTCGCCACGGCGCTCGCCCACGCGGCTGATCTTGCCGCCCATGCCGAAGCGCAGGGCTATCACCGCTTCTGGGTCGCCGAACATCATGGCATGGCGGGCATCGCGTCGGCCGCGACGGCGGTCTTGCTGGCGCATATCGGTCATGCGACATCGACCATCCGCATCGGCGCAGGCGGCATCATGCTGCCCAATCATGCCCCCTTGGTGATAGCCGAGCAGTTCGGCACACTCGACGCCCTTTTCCCCGGTCGCGTCGACCTGGGCCTGGGCCGCGCGCCCGGTTCTGATCAGCGGGTGGCGCAGGCGATCCGCCGCACCCTGTCCGGCGGTGCGGACCAGTTCCCCCGCGACGTGATGGAGTTGCAGGCCTATTTCAGCAAGGACGAACGGCTGAGCATCCAGGCGACGCCGGGCGCGGGGGCGGATGTGCCGCTCTGGATACTCGGCTCCAGCCTCTATGGCGCGCAACTCGCCGCCATGCTCGGCCTGCCTTACGCCTTTGCCTCGCACTTCGCGCCCGCCGCGCTGGATGAGGCGATCGCCATCTATCGCCGCGAATTTCGCCCCTCGGCCCAGCTGCAATATCCCTATGTGATGGCCGGCTACAACGTCTTCGCCGCCGACACGGCGGAGGAGGCCCATCTGCTCGCCAGTTCGATGCAGCAGTCCTTCGTGCGGCTGCGCACCGGCCAGCCGGGTAAGCTGCAACCGCCGGTGCCGGGCTATTATGACGCCCTGCCCGCGCAAGCGCAGGCGATGCTGTCCGATGTGCTGAGCGTCTCCAGCATCGGCACGCAGGCGGATGTGGAGAGCGACATTGCGGCGTTCCTGCGCCGCACCCAGGCCGACGAACTGATCCTGACCGGCCAGATTTTTGATCCCGCCGCGCGCAAGCATAGTTTCGCCATCGCCATGGCGGCGGCTCAGACGGTCACGACCTGCGAGGCCGCCTGAGGCTCCGGCCGCTTCAACCGCCCGCCGCTGAGCAGCGCCGCCGCGCCTGGCGCGACGCGGCGCAATGCCGCGCCGATCGCGGCCACCGCGCCAAGCACCATCAGTGGCTGCGCGATCAGGTAGAAGGGATAGAAGGGCGTGCCCATTTTCCCGAACAGTCCGCCCAATACTGGCCCCAGCAGCCAGATCAGGATCAGGTGGGCGCTGAACAGGAAGAACATATAAGGTTCGATCCGCAGCAGCATCGGCCGCGCGGGACTGTCCGCCAGCGCCCAGGCGATCCGCCAGAAGGCGACGGCCGCCGCTATCCGCAGCGTCAGGTCAAGCGCCCGCTGCGCCACCGGCCAGGCGTCGTCGCCGACCGTGACGGCATGATAGAGTTGCACCCCCATCAGCAAGGCGAAGGGTATCGCCATCAGAAGCATCGGCTTGCCCGCCACCCGCTCGGCCCAACCGCCGCGCTGCGCCAATATCCCCAGCGTGAAGAAGACCAGGATCGACGCCCGCATCAGCACGGGAGGCCCGAAACCGGCGATATGACATCCCGCCGCCGCGGCCGCGATCAGCGCCAGCGACCATCCCGGCATCCGCACCAGCAAGGGCGCGGCGACCATGCACAGGAACAGGTCGCGCAGAAACGGCATCTGCACATTGATGTCGGGGTTGCGCGTCAGGATCAGTATCTCGTCGACCACCCACCATCCCGATTGCGGCATCGGCGCGGACAGGCCCAGCCGCCAGGCGGCGCCCGACACCAGGATGATCGCGATGATGTTCCACAACAGCATGGGCAGAAGAATGGTCCGCGCCTTGCGCCGCACATGGCGGCCCCAGTCGCGGCTCGCCTGCGACTGCGCCACTAGCCAGCCGGATATGAGGCCCAGCAATGGCACCGCGCTGCGGCCGAACAATTCCATCAGCAGCCAGCGCAGATTATCCTGCCCGCTGCCGCGCAGCGCCTTGAGCGCTTCGCCATTCAAGCCGGTCCAGGCGTGAACATAGACGACGCCCAATATGCAGATCACGCGCGCGATGGCGATCGCGGCGGACCGACGCCCGCTATCTGTATGGCCATGAATCTTCGAGATATCGGACACGCGGCCATCCTGTTTGTTGCCTAATCCCAATGCCCGAACTTGATCCATGTTCCTGTCCGCCAAACGACTGGTCCAGATCGGACCCCGGCTCAACGTCTCTTAACCTTCACCCTCCACCCTGACGCGGGCCTTTGCGGGCGATGCGGCGGCGCAAGCTAAGCCAATCTTTACCTCTTTTGCCTAGAAGCATCCTGTTAACCGGAAGCCGTTCCGGTCCAAGGGACGACAAAAGGCTCATGACCCATATGCCGGGCGCACAACATTTTTCGTCTGCATCAGCGCCTGTGCACCTGACGTCAGTCCAGTCGATGGGCATGGTGTTCCAGATCGCCGGGTCCAGTTCCAAAGTGCTGATCGATGCCCAGCGTCTGGCGCTGCTGGAGCAGGATGAAGACCCCTGCACCGCCATGGCCGGCCAGGTCGGCAGCCAAGTGAAGATGCGCGTCGGCAATAGTTGGCTGGTCGCCAGCGTCCGCGCGATGACGCTGGATCAGGCGAGTAAGGGCATCGTCGCCGACATCGATTTCCTGGGCGAAGGCGATGAGGAGAAGTTGACCGGGCGGATCTATCGCTTCCGCCGCGGCGTAACCCGCTATCCCACGCCAGGCACCGACATCTTCCCGGTGTCCGGGCATGACATGGGCCAGATCTACGCCGCGGACGACCGCGCGAATGTGGAGATCGGCACCGTCTATCCTACCACGGACACGCGCGCGGCGCTCTATGTCGATTCAATGCTGGGCAAGCATTTCGCGCTGCTCGGCTCCACCGGCACCGGCAAATCGACCAGCGCCGCCCTGATCCTGCACCGCATCTGCGACCTGTCGCCGCAGGGCCATATCGTCATGATCGACCCCCATGGCGAATATGGCGCGGCCTTCGCCACCAACGGCGCGGTGTTCGACGTCAACAACCTGGCCCTGCCCTATTGGCTGATGAATTTCGAGGAGCATTGCGAGGTGTTCGTGACCTCCTCCGGTTCCGAACGCACGGTCGATTGCGATATTCTCGCCAAATGCCTGCTCGCCGCGCGGACGAAGAACCGGCTGGCCGAAAGCATCGGGCGGCTGACCGTCGATTCGCCGATCCCCTATCTCTTGTCCGACCTCACCACGATCCTGCAAAATGAGATGGGCAAGCTCGACAAGGGCACCAATTCGCTGCCCTATATGCGCCTGAAGACCAAGATCGACGAGATCAAGGCCGATCCGCGCTACAGCTTCATGTTCTCCGGCATGTTGGTCGCCGATACGATGCAGGCGTTTTTGGCCAAGATTTTCCGCCTGCCCTCCGACGGCAAGCCGATCTCTATCATCGACGTGTCCGCCATGCCTTCCGACATAACCTCGACCGTGGTGTCGGTGCTGTCTCGTTTGGTGTTCGACTATGCCATCTGGGCGCGCGACGAGCCGCAGCGGCCGATCCTGCTGGTCTGCGAAGAGGCGCATCGCTACATCCCCAACACGACCACCGGCAACGGTCAGGCCGTGCGCAAGATATTGGAGCGGATCGCCAAGGAAGGCCGTAAATACGGCGTTTCGCTGGGCCTCATTACCCAGCGCCCGTCTGACCTTGCCGAAGGCGTCCTGTCGCAATGCGGCACGATCATCTCGATGCGCCTCAACAACGACCGCGATCAGGCGTTCGTGAAGGCCGCCATGCCCGAAGGCGCCCGCGGCTTCCTCGATTCGATCCCCGCCCTACGCAATCGGGAGGCGATCATCTGCGGCGAAGGCGTTGCCGTGCCGATCCGCGTCGCGCTCGACAATCTGGAGGAGCATCGCCGCCCCGCATCGGGCGACCCCAGCTTCACCGAGCTATGGCGTCAGTCCGGCAGCGAAGCCGACATATTGGAACGCACCATCACCCGCTGGCGCAACCAGGGGCGGTAAACGGCTTCAGCCCGCCGGCGCGATCCGGCCGGCCGGTTCAGCGTCGCTATTGGCCGTTTCGCGGCATTGTTCTTCATGCACCGGGACCAGCAATCGCGCGTTGCGCCAGCCGCCGCGCGCATAGATGATCCACGCCAGCAGCAGCGACATGAACGACCCCGCCGGGAAGCTGAGCCAGAGCGCGTCAGCGCCCCACAGCGGGTAGCCCATGTGGTAAAAGCCCAGCCGGACGCCGAACAGCGTAAAAATCAGGATCAGCAACGGCGCGACCACGACGCCATTGGCGCGCATCACGCCGAACAGGATCATGGTGCAGCCGAACAGCAGGAAGCTCCAGCTCGCCAGCAACTGCATGTTCCACGCCGCCGCGATTGCGACCGCATTGTCACCTAGGAACAGCGACAGCAGCGATCCGTGGAACAGCAGGATGACGACGATCATCGCCCCTGTGATCGCCAGCAGATAGCCTATGCCATAGCCGGTGATGCGGCTGATTCGGTCCCATCGGCCCGCGCCCATATTCTGCGCCGCCATGGCGCTGACCGCCGCGCCCATCGCCATCGCCGGCATCTGGAGATAGGTCCATATCTGCTGCGCCGCGCCATAGGCGGCCGTCACCAGCAAGCCTTCGCGATTGACCAGCCCGATCATCACCAGCCCGGAAGCGGACATGACGATCATCTGCAAACCCATGGGAAAGCCCTTGGCCAGCAGCACGCGCATCTGGTCGGCGGCGGGCCACAGATAGCGCAATTCGCGCCCCCGCAGCCGCAGCGGCAAATCCCTGGCATAGATGAAGGCGACGACGCCGATCAGGCTGACAAAGCCCGCCGCCGCAGTCGCCGCCGCCGATCCGGCGATGCCATAAGCCGGGATCGGCCCCAGCCCCAGGATCAGCACCGGATTGAGGATCAGGTCCACGGCCACACTGACGATCATGAAGATCAGCGGGGTGCGCGCATCCCCGGCGCCGCGCAGCCCCATCATGATCATGACGACCAGCAGGGTCGCGGGCATCGCGAAGAAAATGACCCGCAGGTAAATCAGCGCCATGTCGAACGCTTCCGCCGGCGTCGCCAGCAACCGCAGCAGCGCCGGTGCGCCGATCCAGCCCGCCAGCGCGACGGCCAGACCCAATATCGAACAAAAGCCGACCGCCGATCCAAAGGCGCGCCGCGCCGCATCCAGGTCGCGCGCGCCCGTCGCCTGCGCGATCATCACGGTGGACGCCATGCCAAAACCGAACACGACCGAAAACATCAGGAACATGATGATGTTGGCGTTGGCGGTTGCCGCCAGCGCCTGCGCGCCCAGAAAGCGGCCGACCCAGATCGCGTTGATCGACCCGTTGAGCGACTGGAGGATGTTGGACGCCAGCGTCGGAATGGCGAACATCAGCAGCACGCCGGCGATCGGCCCCTGCGTCAGGTCTTTTGCGCCCGATCTGCTTGCTGCCACGCGCCTGCCTCTCCCTATATATCCGTGTTTCCGCGAAGGCGGGAACACATCTATCGACTTATCCCAATCGTTCCAGCGCCGCCTTCAACCTTTCCGCCTCGGCGGCCTTTTCGGCATGATCCTCACGCGCCTTGGCGACCGCTTCGGGCTTGGCCTTCTCGACGAAGCTGGGGTTGGACAGGCGACCCGCCAGGCTATCCCGCTCCTTCTCCGCCGCGGCCAGCGCCTTGGCCAGGCGGGTCTTTTCCGCCGCAATGTCGATCACGCCTACTAACGGCAGGATGAAGGTCGCTTCGTCCACCACGATTTGCGCCGCGCCGCCAGCCGGCGGTTCGCCGAAGGTCAGGCTTTCGACCCGGCCAAGCCGCGCCAGCGCCACGCCCTGACGATCGAGACGACGATGCGTTTCTTCGGATGCATCGCGCACGATCACCGGAAGTTTAGCGCCCGGCGGCACGTTGAGTTCGGTCCGTGCCGTGCGCATCGCGCTCACCAGCCGGATCAGCCAGTCGATTTCCGCCTGCGCCTCGCTATCGACCGCGGCCAACGCCTGCGGCCATTGCGCGACGATCAGTTCATTGGAACGCGCACCGGTCAGATGCCACAATTCTTCGGTGATGAACGGCATGAAGGGATGCAGCATCACCAATATCTGGTCGAACGCCCAGCCCGCGACGGCGCGCGTCTCGTCGTCCATCGCGCCCTTGGTGAGTTCGATATACCAGTCGCAAAACTGGTCCCAGACGAAATGATAGATGGCGTTGGCCGCCGCATCGAACCGCAGTTCGGTCATCGCCGTGTCGATCGCCTGCACGGTCGCGACCGTTTCTGCGATGATCCAGCGGTTGACCGGGAGCGCGGCGGCGGGCGCCTCATGACTGGTCGAGGCTGTGACGCCGTTCGACTGGAGGAAGCGCGCCGCGTTCCACAGCTTGGTCGCGAAGTTGCGATAGCCCTCGACCCGCTTCTCATCCATCTTCACGTCGCGGCCCTGGCTTTCCATCGCCGCCATGAAGAAGCGCAGCGCGTCCGCGCCGAACTTGTCGATCAGGCCCAGCGGATCGACCACATTGCCCTTGGACTTGGACATTTTCTGCCCATCGGCCGCGCGGACCAGCCCGTGGAGATAGAGTTTCTTCCATGGGGCCTCGCCCATGAACTCCATCCCCTGCATCGCCATGCGCGCATCCCAGAAGAACAGGATGTCGAAGCCGGAAATCAGCAGGTCGTTGGGATAATGGCGCGACAGCTTGTCGCTCTGCTCCGGCCAGCCCAGCGTGCCGAAGGGCCAGAGGGCGGACGAGAACCATGTGTCGAGAACGTCAGGGTCGCGGGTCAGCACCTTGTTGCCCGCCAGCGCCTGCGCTTCGGCTTCGCTCTCAGCGACATAGCTGTTGCCATCCTCATCAAACCATGCCGGGATTTGATGCCCCCACCAGAGCTGGCGCGACACGCACCAGGGCTGGATATTCTCCATCCAGTTGAAGAAGGTCTTTTCCCATGTCTTGGGCACAATCTCGATCGCGCCGTCGCGCACGGCCTGCATAGGGGCGACCGCCAGCTTTTCAGCGTCGACATACCATTGGTCGGTCAGCCAGGGTTCGATCACGACGTTGGAGCGATCCCCGAACGGCGTCTGGATCGTGCGCGGCTCGAAATCGGCTTCGACCGGCTCACCTTCCTTGTCCTTCGTGACGTGCGGGACCAGCAGGCCCAGCGCCTTCATCTCCGCGACCACCGCTTCGCGCGCGCCGTCTACGCCATCGCGCTTGAAGCGGTGCAGGCCCAGGAAGCGATCGGGGATCAGCCCGTCTGCGGTCTGGACGACATTGGCGTCGGCATCGAACATGTTGAGCATGTCGCCAGCCTTGAAGCCCGCGCGCTTGCCCACGTCGAAGTCGTTGAAATCATGCCCCGGCGTGATCTTCACCGCGCCAGTGCCCAGCGCCGGATCGGCATGTTCGTCGGCCACGATCTTGAACCGGCGACCGGTGATCGGCTGGAGAATTTCCTTACCGATGACCGCATTGTAGCGCTCATCGTCAGGATGCACGGCGATCGCCATGTCGGCCAGCATCGTCTCAGGCCGCGTGGTCGCCACGACGATATGGTCGCTGCCATCCGCCAGCGTCACGCCGTCCGCCAGCGGATAGCGGAAGCGCCAGAAACCACCCTTCGTCTCGACCGTCTCGACCTCAAGGTCCGAAATGGCGGAACGGAAATGCGGATCCCAATTCACCAGCCGCTTGTCGCGATAGAGCAGGCCGCGCTTGTGCAACTCCACGAAGGTCTTGACGACCGCCTTCGAAAAGCCCTCGTCCATGGTGAAGCGCTCGTTCGCCCAGTCCATCGAACAGCCCAGACGCCGCAACTGGCTGGTGATGGTCCCGCCGCTCTCGGCCTTCCATTCCCACACCTTGGCAACGAATTCGTCGCGGGTGAAATCAGTGCGCTTCTGCTGCTTGGCGTTGAGCTGGCGCTCGACCACCATCTGCGTCGCGATGCCCGCATGGTCGGTGCCGACCACCCACAAGGCGTCCTTGCCGCGCAGCCGCTCGTATCGGATCACGATGTCCTGCAACGTATTGTCGAGCGCATGGCCGATATGCAGGCTGCCTGTGACGTTCGGCGGCGGGTTCACGATGGTGAAGGGCGTCGCATCCGGCCGCTCCGGCCGGAACAGGCCGTTGCTCTCCCAATGGGCGTACCAGCGGGATTCGATCTCGGCGGGGTCGAAGATTTTCGGCAATTCGGTCATGATCGCGCTTTAACGCCTGCCGCACGACACGCAAGAGAGGCGAGGCTTCAGACCGGGCTATCCATCACTTTCAACGACAATCCCGACCAAATGGTGCGTGCGGTGATAGGGTCAAGCGGCGACACCCTCCGCCCTGGCAAAGGCGTCCAGCTTGGCATGGCAGGCAGCGCGCAGCCCCTCGTCCATCCAGCCCGCATTGAAGGCGTTGCGCTGCAACCGCACCAGTTCCGCCTTGGTCAGCGCACTATGCGCCTGCGCCTTGACCAGCACTTCATTGAGATATTCGCTGCCCATATAGGCCGGATCGTCGGAATTGATGGTGAGGTTGAGGCCCGCGTCGATCATCCCGCGCACCACGTCGATCGGCGGCGCATCGCCCCGCACGGTGCCGGAAAAGGTCGGACAGACGGTGAAATACAGGTTCCGCGCCTTGGCCGCCGCGATCAGTTCGGGCGATTCCAATATATTGCCGCCATGGTCGATCCGGTCGACGCGCAGGTCGATAATCGCCTGGCGCAGATGCTCGACAATATCCTTCTGATTAAGGTCGCAATGCGCCGTGACCTTCAGCCCCGCGGCGCGCGCCTTGGCGAAATGGGCGGCGAACTTGACCGGCGGATGATCCTTCTCATCCGAATCCAGCCCGACGGCGACCAGTTGATCGCGGAACGGCAATGCCGCGTCCAAAGCCGCCATCGCCGACTCCACCGACAGGTCGCGCACGAAGCAGAGGATGAGTTGCGACACTATCCCCAGTTGCGCCGCGGCCGCCGCGCGCGCGCGGGTGATGCCGCCGATCACCGCGGCCATCGGCACGCCGCGCTTCAGATGTTCCTGCGGGTCGAAGAAAATTTCGGCGTAGAGAATGTTCTGCGACGCCGCCTTGGCCAGGTAGGCATAGGCCAGGTCGTAGAAATCCTGCTGCGTCCGCAACACCTTCATGCCGTCATAATAGATGGCCAGGAAGCTGGGCAGGTCATGATAGCGATAGCTGGCCTTCATCGCGGCGACATCGGCGAAGGGCAGGTCCAGCCCGTTGCGCTGCGCGAGCGCGAACTTCATCTCCGCTTCCAGCGTGCCTTCCAGATGGACATGATATTCCGCCTTGGGCATCGCCGCGATGAAGCGGGCCATGTCGGCCCCAGCGACGTCGTCAGACGCTGCCCATGCCGGGGCGGCGTTGATCCAGGCGGCCAAAGGGGCGCCCAACAGGCCATGGATTACCGCGCGCCTGCTGAACATCGATCATCACCCCTTTGAAACCCGGCATTCTATCCGGGCATAGGGGTGCGCCTGTCCATCATGGAATATCGGACGGGCTGACGCAAAAAAGGGAGCGGACCTGGATTAGCGGCCAGTGATGCGCGCGATTTCCTTGGCGACCATCTCTTCGACCAAAGCCGGCAGGCGCTGGTCCAGCCAGTCCTTCAGCATCGGCTTGAGCATCGCGCGAACCAACCCGTCGAGCGTATTGTCCTGCCCATCCTTGGGCGCGACCAGCATGGAGGACAAAGCGGACAGCGAATGACGCGCGGCGACTTCACTCTCGACCGATAGAATCGAGTCGTCGGCGGGTGCGTTTGCGGCGGCGGCTTTGGGAGCAGGCATGGCAATCTCCTCCGCGACCTCGTCGGTCAGTTCCAATATTTCTTCTACCGCGACGGGCGCTGGCGCGGCGACCGCCTTGGCCTCGGCGCGCGTGCGGCGCGGGGCGGCCTGCACCGCTTCCTCGCCTTCTTCGGCGATGATCCGCTTGATGGACGAGAGTATCTCTTCCATCGAGGGTTCCTTGGTCATGTCACCCATGGATAGTCCCCGTCCAAAATCCATTGCGCATCCTTAAACGCCAAGATTACCCGGCCGGGTTAACAAGCGGTTAAGGCTGCTGCGCAGCGGGTCCGACATTGGCGTTTTGCGCGGGCGTGTCAACGGTCCGCGTAGCGACGGGGGTTGGCTTGGAATCGAAGCTCCAGTCGAGCCACTTGCCCTTCACCCGTTCATAATTGACCATCGGGTCGTACAGCGTGCCGCTTTCCAGGCCCAGATCGTCGGCTTCGGCATGGCCCATGGCGGCGATGACGCTGAAACCGGCGACATAGGCGTTGCGCTGCGCCGTCACCAACTGGACCTTGGCGTTCAACGCTTCCTGTTCGGCGTTGAGGATGTCCAGAATGGTCCGGCTGCCGACCGAATTTTCCGCCTGCACGCCTTCCAGCGACAGATTGGCGGCCTCGACCGCCTTCTGGTTCGATTCGATGCTCTCCAGCGATGCCTTCCAGCTGGCATAGGCGGCGCGCGTCTGGGAGATAACGCTGCGCTCCACCTCGATCTCGCGCTCGATCGCCTGCGATTCGCGCGCCTGATTCTGGCGGACCTGCGCGGCGGGGCGACCACCCTGATAGAGCGGGATGGTCAGCTGGACGCCGGCGGTGGCCTGCTTGTTGATCTGCGGCCCCTCCACCGAATTGCCATCGACATCCTGCGCGCTACCGCCCAGCGTATGCAGATAATTGGTATAGCCTGCCGTCGTGAAGCCCGACAGCGTCGGCAAACGCGCGGCGCGCGCCGCCTTCACATCATAGCCCGCGGCGATCCGATCCTTCTTGGCCGCCACTATGTCTGGATTGTCGTTCAGAGCGACCTGCACCGCGATGGTCGGTGTGGCGGGAAGCCCCGGCAGCGCGGGCGGCGGCTCCAGCGCGTCGGGCGCGTCACCCACCAGCGCGATATAATTTTCACGGCTGGCGATCAGATTGGCTTGCGCTATCTGCAGGTCCGACCGCGCCAGCGCCAGGCGCGACTGCGACTGGGCTACGTCGGTCCGGGTCAGGTCGCCGACTTCGAACCGGTCGTTGGTCGCCTGGAGATTAACCTCCAGCGCGCGCACGTTGGACTGGTTCAGCGACACGATCGCGCTGTCGCGGATCACATCCATATATGCGCCCACGGTCTGCGAAAAGATGCTGGCTTCGGTGCCGCGCAGATTGGCCTGCCCGGCCTCCACGCGCGTCCTGGCCGCCTTCACCCCGTTGCGCACCGCGCCGCCCGAATAGATGGGCACGTTCAGCTGCGCCTGCGCATTCACCGTCCGTTGCGGCGACGTGAAGCTGATGGTGGGCTTGAGGATGCTTTCGGAAAAACTGCCCGTCACGTCCACGCCGGGCCGGCCCGCAGCCTTCTGAATGGGCACATTTTCGTCGGTCGCGCGCTGCCCCGCGCGCGCGCCTGTCAGCGTCGGGTTAGATGCATAGGCTTTGGCCAGCGCACTCTGCAACGTCTCGGCCTGCGCGCCGCTGGTCAGGGCGGAGGACAGCAACAGCAAAGCGGCTGCGGCATGATGCCGATAAGAGGTGCGCTTCGCCGTCATCTGTCCCCGCCCATCATTTTCAGAACACAAATCCCTTGGGCGCGCCGAAACCGGGCAACGCCACCATTTCGATATCGGCAAGGCTGCTCAGGCCCAGCACTCCCGCAACCACCCGGCCGCCGCACAGGCGCGTAACGCCGCGATCGACGACCCCCGTCACCACGCGGGCGTCCTCGGCAAGCTGCTGAACGAGCGTCGCGGGCACTTCCTCCACCGCGCCGTCGATGAACAGCAGGTCATAGGGCGCGCCATCAGCGGCGCCGGCGTTAAGCGGGCCGCGAACGACCGTCACGCCGGACAGCGCGATCTCCGCACCGCCCTCTTCCTCGACAGCCGTCACCTGCGCGCCCAGTTCGGACAACAGCGCGGCGGCATAGCCGGTCGCTGCGCCAATCAGCAGCACCTTGTCGCCTGGAACCACATGCGCTTCATCGAGCAGCCGCCCCGTCACCAGCGGCGGATTGAGCGAACGCCCCCCCGCCAGCGGAATGGGACGGTCGATATAGGTCATGGCGCGGCGCTGCGCAGGCACGAAATCCTCGCGCGGCACCTTCGCCATCGCGGCGATGACACGCTGGTCGCCCACGTCGCTGGTGCGCAACTGGCTTTCGACCATGGCGGCCCGCATCGAAGAATATTTCTGCTCGGTCACGATAGTTCCTCGCTTGTCCGGTGGGCTTGGCACAACTGTATTGGCAATGCAATACACTAAGGGGATCATCGGACCTCTAAATCAGCGCGCGGCCCGCGCCAAGCGGCTTTGCGCGACGGTGGATAAGAATCTTGCGGCGCCCGCCCCATCCCCCGCTTGACTTTGCATCCAAAGCCGCACATTTGCGGCCACCCACTTGTCGAGGCCCGATGGCGGAGTGGTTACGCAGAGGACTGCAAATCCTTGCACGCCGGTTCGATTCCGGCTCGGGCCTCCAATTTCTTCCCGCTCGACTTGTTCCGCCGCTACCGTCTAAGAAGGCGGCATGATGAAGCTGTTCATTGGCAACAAAGCCTATTCGAGCTGGTCCCTGCGCGGCTGGTTGGCGTGCAAATTGTCCGCTCTCCCGTTCGAGGAGGTAGTCGTCCCCCTCTATGACGAAGCCTGGGAGAAACGGCGCGAGGGCGACGAATTCGCGCCATCCTCCGGCAAGGTGCCGATCCTGTGGGATGGCGACGACGTCGTCGTGTGGGACAGCCTGGCCATCGTCGAATATCTCAACGAAAAGACGGATGGCGACCTGTTCTGGCCGACCGATTCCGCCGCCCGCGCCATGGCCCGGTCGATGGCGGCCGAAATGCATAGCAGCTTCGCTGCGCTACGCCGCGAGCACAGCATGAACATCCGGCAAATCTACCCCGCGGTGCCGCCGTCCGAACCTGTCGCCCACGACATCGCCCGTATCATGCAGCTATGGGCGCAGGCCCGCGCCCGCTATGGCGGCGATGGCGATTTCCTGTTCGGACGGTTCGGCGCGGTGGACCTGATGTTCGCTCCGGTCGTCACTCGCTTCGTCACCTATCAACTGCCGGTCGCCCGTTTCGCCAACGCCTATATGCGCGCGATCATCGCCCATCCCTGGATGCAGGAATGGATCGGCGGCGCGCAAGCGGAAGACTGGGTGATCGACCGATTCGAAGTTCCGCCGCAGACGGCCTGACGATCATGAGCGAAACGCCCGAAACCGACACGCCCAAGGAAGCGCGCGCGGCCGAAGCAGCCGCAATTCGCCGTCGCTGGATCACCTTGGGCGAGATACTCGCCGTTCTGGCGGTGGGCATTTCCGCCCTCACCCTCTATCTCAATTGGGCGGACAAGAAAGACCAGCGCGCCGAAAAAGCGGCGGAAAGCCGCAAGGCGTCCGGCCGCGCCGCGATATTGGTGCTGAACGCCGATTCGGTGAAGGACGATCGCATCGCGCTGAAGACCACCGACCCCGACCAGGTCGTCCAGAGCCAGACGATCCTCTTCCCCCGCGCGCTCGGCATCGCGCCGGTCGACACCACCGGCGATCCGCGGATCGAGGCGGACTGGTTCAGCGACGCGCTGAAGACAGCGCGGGCCAAGGCGAAGCTGCCCGACGACAGCGTGGGCGACGAACGGCTGCCAGTGGCCATCACCACCCGCTTCGTGGTGGGCGGCGACACGCATGAGAATATCGCGCTCTACGACATCGGCTATGGCGTAGCAGGTCGCTGGATCGCCGGCCACAGCCTTTCGTTGCGTGGGCTTTCGCGGGTCGAAACGCTCAAGCCGGACAGCGCCCAGGCCAGGGTCGACGCCCGCTGGGCGCGCCTGAGCGGTAAATAGCCCAAGTCCTGCTTCGTCGCCTGAAACCGCAAAACCACTTGTCTTGCGGCGATGAAACGGGTGCAAGACCCGCGCAGGGTCGTTGCATATCATAATAAGGACAAGCGGGCGCCATGAGCCTGATGGGATCGATCGACATTTTCCATGCCAGTGCCGGCCTGCTGGTCGGCGTCCTAGTGGGCGTGACTGGCGTGGGCGGCGGCTCGCTGATGACGCCGCTGCTCGTGCTGATGTTCGGCGTCAGCGCGAAGACCGCGGTAGGCACCGACCTGCTCTTCGCCGCCCTGACCAAGATCGTCGGATCGGCCGTGCATGGCAAGCGCGACACAATCGAGTGGCCGATCGTGCGGCGCATGGCGGCGGGCAGCGTGCCGGCCGCGCTCATCACGCTGCTGGCGCTTGGCTGGATCGGCGATGTCGGCCAGTCGACCGAAAATCTCATCCTGATTGCGCTCGCTTCGCTGCTGGCGCTGACGTCGGTCGCGGTGATCGGCCGCAAATGGCTGTTCCGTCATCGCGGCGACCTGGGGGCGACCCACTCGGCCGGCACCACCTTCTATGGCACGACGGCGCTCGGCGCGCTGATCGGCGCGGCCGTTTCGCTCTCCTCGGTCGGCGCGGGCGCGATCGGGGTGACGGTGTTGCTGTTCCTCTATCCCCGCCTGCCCATGGCGCGCATCGTGGGGTCTGACATCGCCCATGCCGTGCCTCTGGCGCTGATCGCCGGGACCGGCCACTGGCTGATGGGGGACGTCAACTTCATCCTGCTGATCACCCTGCTGATCGGGTCGATACCCGGCGTGATCGTTGGCAGCTATCTGTCGTCCCATGCCCCAGACCGGGTGCTGCAACCCCTGCTCGCCGCGGTGCTGGCCATCTCTTCCTGGCAACTCTTCGTCAAGGCGCGCACGCCCGCCCCGGTGAAGGTCGAAGCGCCGGTTATGGCGAAAGCACAGCATTGAGCCATTGCGCCGCGTGCTCCTGCGAAGGCAGGAGACCAGGGCAAACGGCAGGACTGGATTCCCGCCTTCGCGGGAACACGGAAGCGGACAGGCTGCCGACATGAAGAAGCCCGACCCTCATGTGTGAGGACCGGGCTTCTTCCGCTCGAAAGGATCGTGGCTTTAGCCGACGATCTCTTCCGGCTTGAAGAAATAGGCGATCTCGATCGCGGCATTTTCTTCGCTGTCCGAACCATGGACCGAATTGGCTTCGATCGATTCGGCCAGTTCCTTGCGGATCGTGCCGGCATCGGCGTTGGCGGGGTTGGTCGCGCCCATGACGTCACGGTTGCGCTGCACGGCATTTTCGCCCTCCAGCACCTGGACGACGACAGGGCCGGAAATCATGAAGGCGACCAGGTCGGCGAAGAAAGGCCGTTCCTTATGAACGCCATAGAAGCCCTCGGCCTGCTCGCGGCTCATGCGGATGCGCTTGGAAGCGACGATGCGAAGCCCTGCTTCCTCCAGCATCTTGGCGACCGCGCCGGTCAGGTTGCGACGGGTCGCGTCGGGCTTGATGATCGAAAAGGTGCGCGTGACGGCCATGGCCCTCGAAACTCCGAATTGTTGGAAATGCTGGGCGCGCCTTTAGACGCGGCCGGGCCAGGCCGCAAGGGGCTTAACCCTGACCGTGCGTCAGGCCATTTGCGCCCATTTGCGGCCGTCCTGCTTGAAGTAGCGCGAAACCGTCTCCTCGCGCTTCGACAATACCCGCCAACTGGACCGCGCGCCGTCGACCGTATCATCGTCGAAGAAGTAGAAGGCCCGCTCGAACCCCAGCGCCGCGTCGCGCCAGATACCGTCCGCCAGCGCGATATGCGCCGCGCCGTTCAGCGCCTCGCACGCCTCGCTCAGCAGGATCGGCTGCTGCGCCTCGCCGCCCTCACCCGCCCGGCCATGCGCCAGGAAGCTTTCGGGAGGCCCGGCCCAAAGCCCCGCCGAAATTCGCTCCAGCCGATCAGGCTCCTGCGCCACCACCAGCAGCCGCGCGCCCAGGCCCAGGATGCGCGCCGCGATCGCGGGCAACACCTGGTCCACCGGATCGCGGCTGAGCTGGTAGAAATCGACCTGCACGACAGTCTCCCTTATCGGGTTGGCATCAGAACTCGAACTTGTCCGCGACCAGCTGGTCGATCAGGCGCACGCCATAGCCGGTGGCGCCCTTGTCCCAGGTCGCGCCCGGCTTGTCCGACCATACCATCCCGGCGATGTCGAGATGCGCCCATTTCACGCCATCGTCCACGAACCGCTTGATGAACTGCGCCGCGGTGATCGATCCAGCGTAGCGCCCGCCGATATTCTTCATGTCGGCAATCGGGCTGTCGATCATCTTGTTATAGGCGTCCGCCAGCGGGAAGCGCCACAGTTGGTCGCCGCTCGCCTTGCCCGCTGCGGTCAGGTCTTCCGCCAGTCCGTCGTCATTGGCGAACAGGCCGCCATATTGATCGCCCAGCGCGACGATCATCGCGCCGGTCAGCGTGGCCAGGTCGATCATGACTTCGGGCGCGTAAGTCTTCTGCGCCCAGGTGATGGCGTCACACAGCACCAGCCGCCCCTCGGCGTCGGTGTTCAGCACCTCGATCGTCTGTCCGGACATCGACGTCACGATGTCGCCGGGGCGCTGCGCATTGGCGTCCGGCATATTTTCGACCAGACCGCAAATGCCGACCACGCGCGCCTTCGCCTTGCGCCCGGCCAGCGCCTTGATCGCGCCGGCGACCGCGCCCGCGCCGCCCATGTCCCACTTCATGTCTTCCATGCCGGCCGCCGGCTTGATGGAGATGCCGCCGGTGTCGAAGGTCACGCCCTTGCCGACGAAGACGACCGGCTTTTCGACAGCGCCATTGGTGCCGTCCCATTCCAGCGCCAGCAACCGCGCCTCTCGCACGGACCCTTGCGCCACGCCCAGCAGCGCGCCCATGCCCAGTTCTTCCATCGCCGCCTTGTCGAGGACGGTAATCTTCACGCCCAGTTCGGCCAGATGCTGGCAGCGTTCAACGAAGCTTTCGGGATAGAGGATGTTGGCTGGCTCCGACACCAGTTCGCGGGTGAAGGCGACACCGGCGGCGACCGCGGACAGCCGCTCCCAGGCCGCGTCCGCCCCGGCCGCGACCAGCGTGATCGTCTTGAGCGTCGGCTTGGCCTTTTCGGGCTGACGGGTGCGATAGGTATCGATCCGCCAGCCGCGCAGCAATGCGCCAAACGCCAGATGCGCCGCCAGTTCGCCGCTCGCGCCACCGAAAAACTCCACCGCGGCATGGATTGCGCCGCTGGTCGACAGTTTGGCGGTCAGCGCCGCGCCGGCCTTTTCCACGTCCAGTTCGCCGCCCGCGCCGATGCCCAGCAACAGCACGCGCAGCGTCTTGCCGCCTTCGGCCACGAAGCTTTCAAAGCTCGTCCCCGTCTCGCCGGTGAAGCGCGACGCGGCGGCGCCCGCCGCCAGGATCGGCGCCGCCGACAGGGGCAGCGTGTCGAACCCGCCCTTGGGCACGGCGAAGACCAGCGTGTCGGCATCGGGGCGGGTCGGGCTGAACTGGATATCCATCGGGGTTCTTGTCCTCTTGTCTCTTGGGCGGGCGAAGCCGCGCTCTTACCCGTCAGATAGTGCGGCTTTCCCCGTCTGGCAAAGCCGTTCGACCGATTTCCGGCCAAAGATGCGCGACGGGCGATTGCGGACCGGCAATCAGTGCGATAGGCGGGACGGCAATATGCGCCCCGTTGATGAGGCCCCACCGCTTGCAAACCGTCCTGTTCCCTTTCCCTGTCCGCCATGCCTTATTGGCTGGCGCGGCGTTGCCCGGCTTCCTGCTGGCCCCCGCAGCGCTGGCGCAGCAGCTGAACGAGCCTGCCGCCCCGATCAGCGCGCCCGACGCGCCGATGCCGGAAAATGACGACCAGATCGGCTTTGCCGCCGATGCGCTGCAATATGACAGCAACAGCGAAATCGTGACCGCCGACGGCAATGTGCAGTTGCTGCGCGACGGCAACCGCCTGCGCGCCGACAAGATCGTGTGGAACCGCACCAGCGGCAAGGTGGAGGCGATCGGCAATGTGTCGATCATCGATCCTGAAGGCAATATCGCCTATGGCGACCGCATCGACGTCACCGATACGCTGAAAGACGGCGCGGTCGACAATATGCTGCTCGTGCTTCAGTCGGGCGGCCGCCTGGCGTCGGTCAAGGGCACGCGCGCCAACGGCGTCTACACGCTCAACCGCGCCACCTATACCGGCTGCGCGGTGGAGGACAGCCATGGCTGTCCCAAGGAGCCCACCTGGCAGATCAACGCCATCCGTGTGATCTACGACCCGGTGCGGCAGCGCGTGACGTACAAGAACGCCAATATCGAACTGTTCGGTCTGCCGCTGATCCCGCTGCCCGGCCTGTCCCACCCGGTCGGCGATGGCGGCAGCAGCGGCCTGATGGTGCCCAATCTGCGCTATGACCGCAATAACGGCTTCGAAGTCGCGCTGCCCTATTATTTCAAGCTGGCGCCCAATCGCGACATCACCGTCACGCCGCATGTCTATACCGACACGCTGCCGATGCTGGAGGCCAATTACCGCCATCTCTACGATCGCGGCGCCTATCAGGTCACCGGCTTCATCACCCATGGCAGCCGCGTCGCCACCAGCGACAGCAGCGCGGGCACGACCCCGGCCGCATCCGAAAAGGATATTCGCGGCTATCTCGACGCCAGCGGCAAGATGCAGTTGTCGCCCGAATGGAGCCTCGACGGGTCGATCCGCTTCGCCACAGACCGCACCTTCCTGCGCCGCTACGACATCAGCCGCGACGATCGGCTGCGCTCGACCCTGGGCGCGCAGCGGATTGGCGATGACAGCTATTTCTCGATTCGCGGCTGGACGGTGCAGACCCTGCGCCAAGGCGATTCGCAGGGGCAAACGCCGATCGCGCTGCCGGTCATCGACTATCGCCTGCGGCTCAAGGACCCGCTGCTGGGCGGCGTGCTACAGTTGCAGGCCAATACGCTGGCCATCACCCGCACCAGCGGTCAGGATACGCAGCGCGCCTTCGCCGCGGCGGAATGGAGCCTCCGCACGCTGACCGGGCTGGGGCAGGAAGTCACTTTCACCGGCTATCTGCGCGGCGACGTCTATCACAGCAGCGACAACGCGCTGACATCAGTGGTCAGCTATGCCGGCGATCCCGGCTGGCAGGCGCGCGGGATCGCCGCCGCCGCGGTCGACATGCGCTGGCCCTTCGTCGGCGAAGCATTTGGCGGCGTGCAGCGCATCGCCCCGCGCGTGCAGATCGTCGCCGCGCCGCATCTGGCCAACCTGTCGCTGCCCAATGAGGACGCCCGCGCCGTCGATCTGGAGGACAGCAACCTCTTCGCGCTCAATCGTTTCGCGGGCTATGATCGGTTCGAGGATTCGACCCGCATCACCTATGGGCTGGAATATAGCCTGGCGCTGCCCGACTTCTCGCTCGACGCCAATGTCGGCCAGAGTTACCGGATCGACAATCGCCCCGCCATCCTGCCCGACGGCACCGGCCTGTCCGACCGCACGTCCGACATCGTCGGCCGCACCACCGTCCGCTATAAGGATTTCCTTGCCCTCACTCACCGCTATCGCGTGGACAAGGACAATCTGGCCGTCCGCCGCAATGAGATCGACGCGACCGTCGGCACCAAGAAAACCTATGCGATGGTCGGCTATCTGCGCCTGAACCGCGATGTGGCGTCGGGGCTGGAGGATTTGCAGGACCGCGAGGAACTGCGCCTGGGCGGTCGCATCCAGTTCGCCCGCTTCTGGTCGGTGTTCGGTTCGACCGTTATCGACCTAACCGATGCGAGGGAAGCGCCGAACAGCACGTCCGACGGCTACGAACCCGTTCGCCACCGCCTTGGCGTCGCCTATGAGGATGATTGCCTGACCCTCGGCCTCACCTGGCGCCGCGACTATCAGGCCAATGGCGACGCGCGAAAGGGCAATGGCTTCCAGCTACGTCTAGCTTTCCGCAATATTGGCATATAAGGAACAGGCTCCCGCCTACCGTCAGGACTGGTTAAGGCGGACCAGCGCATCACGCGCCGGTTCGTATTGGAGATTTTTGCCGACGATGCTGCCTGTCGCTTCCTCGCCCATCAGCCTGTTTCATGGCGTCCGTTCGGGCCTTCGCACCCTGCTCCTGTCTTCGGCGCTGATCAGTGTCGGCGTCCAGCCGCTTCTCGCCCAGACGGTCGATGACGGCAGCGATGTCGCGACGCAGCAACTTAACCTGCCCAAGGACGTGACCGTCTTTGGCAAGAGCGACCCCAATGTCCGCAAGGCGACGGCGATCGTCAACGGCCGGATCATCACGGGTACGGACATTGACCAGCGCCTCGCGCTCATCATCACCGCCAATGGCGGCAAGGTGGAGGAAGCGGAGAAGGAGCGACTGCGCGTCCAGGTTCTGCGCAACCTGATCGACGAAACGCTCCAGATCCAGGAAGCCGCCGCCAACGACATCAAGGTCGATCCGGCAGAAGTCCAGCAAAGCTATGAGCGCGTGGCGGCCAATTTCCGCCAGTCGCCGACCCAGTTCGACGCTTATCTGCGCGAAAAGGGCAGCTCCGCCGCCAGCATCAAGCGCCAGATCGAGGGCGAACTGGCTTGGAGCCGTCTGCAACGCCGCAACATCCAACCGTTCGTCAACGTGTCGGAAGACGAAGTGAAGTCGGTGGTCGATCGTCTGAACGCCGCCAAGGGCAGCGATGAATATCGGATCGGCGAAATCTATCTGTCGGCGACCCCGGAAAATCGCGCGCAGATCGTCGCCAACGCGCGCAACATCATCGAGCAGATTCAAAAGGGCGGCAGCTTCCCGGCCTATGCCCGACAGTTTTCCGAAGCCTCGACCGCTGCGGTCGGCGGCGATCTGGGCTGGGTCCGCCCCGCGCAGTTGCCGCCCGAACTGGCGCAGGCCGCTGCGGAAATGCAGGTCGGCCAGATCGCTGGGCCGATCGAAACCGTGGGCGGCGTGTCACTGGTCTATGTCATGGACAAACGGAAGGTCCTGACCGCCGATCCGCGCGATTCGCTGCTCAGCTTGAAACAGCTCTCCGTGCTTTTCCCCAAAGGGACGACCAAGGAACAGGCCAGCGCCAAGGCCGCCAGCTTCGCCGCCGCGATCAAGGAGATCAAGGGGTGCGGCCAGGCGAATGAGGTCGGGGCGAAGATCGGTGCCGACGTGGTCGATAACGACAATGTCAAGGTGCGCGACCTGCCGCCGCAGTTGCAGGACATATTGATTAATTTGCAGGTCGGCGAATCGACTCCGCCTTTTGGTTCGATCGACGATGGCGTGCGCGTGCTGGTGGTTTGCGGTCGCGACGATCCGGTGTCAGCCAACGCCCCCAACGCCGAACAAATCCAGGCGCAGTTGGAAGAAGAACGGGTCAACAAGCGCGCGCGCATCTACCTGCGTGACCTTCGTCGTGATGCGGTCATCGAATATAATTGACGTCGCGCCTCTCGCGCCCTTTGCGGTGTCGCTCGGCGATCCCGCCGGAATTGGGCCGGAGATCGTCGCGAAAAGCTGGGTGATGCGCGAAGCGCGCGGCCTGCCGCCCTTCTTCGCGGTGGGCGACGCCGCGTCGCTCCGCGCGGTATGGCTGGGACCGATCACGATCATCGGCGCGCCGGAGGAAGCCGCCGACGCGTTCGGCACGGCCTTGCCCTGCCTTCAGGTCGCCGACGCGGGCGAAATCGTGCCGGGCAGCCCCAGCATCGACGGCGCGCGCACCGCGTTCCAGGCGCTCGAAGTCGCGGTCGGCCTCGCGCGGCAGGGGTCCGCCGCCGGGATCGTGACCGCGCCGGTGGGCAAGGAACAGCTATATGGCGTCGGCTTCACCCATCCGGGCCAGACCGAATTCGTCGCCGAACGCTGCGGCGTGTCGCCCCATAATGCGGTGATGATGCTGGCCGGACCGTCGCTGAAAGTCGTGCCAATCACCATCCATATCCCGCTGGCCGATGTGCCGTCGGTGCTGACCATCGACCTGATCCGCGCGCGTGCGCTGACCACCGCCAAGGGATTGCAGCGCAATTTCGGTATCGTCCGCCCGCGCCTCGCCGTAGCGGGTCTGAACCCCCATGCCGGCGAAAATGGCGCGCTGGGCCGGGAAGAGATCGACGTGATCCGTCCCGCCATCGATCTGCTCCGCGAAGACGGCCTCGATATCGTCGGCCCGCTCGCCGCCGACGGCATGTTCCATGCCCGCGCCCGCGAAGCCTATGACGCCGCGCTCTGCATGTATCACGATCAGGCGCTGATCCCGATCAAGACGCTCTATTTCGACGAAGGCGTCAACATCACGCTGGGCCTGCCGATCGTGCGCACATCGCCCGACCATGGCACAGCCTTCGGCATCGCCGGCACCGACAGCGCCAATCCCGGCGCGATGATGGCCGCGCTCAAGATGGCGGCCGAAGCCGCGCGCGCCCGCATCGCCCATGGCTGACACCCGCCCCATATTGCCGCCTCTCCGCGACGTGATCGCACGCCACGGCCTTGCCGCCAGCAAGGCGCTGGGCCAGAATTTCCTGCTCGACGAACAATTGCTCGACCGGATCGCCGCCATCCCCGGCGCGCTGGCCGACGCGCCGACGTTCGAAGTCGGCCCCGGTCCCGGCGGCCTGACCCGCGCGATTCTGCGCGCCGGGGCGCGGCTGGTCGCGGTGGAGCGCGATCGCCGTTGCCTGCCCGCGCTCGCCGAACTGGAGGAGGCCTTTCCCGGCCAGCTCCGCGTCATTTCCGGCGATGCGATGGCGATCGACGCCCATGCCGAGGCGGGCGACGGCGCCCACATCATCGCCAACCTCCCCTATAATG
The DNA here is from genome assembly GCF_001046645.1 of Sphingobium cupriresistens LL01. Taxonomy (NCBI): domain Bacteria; kingdom Pseudomonadati; phylum Pseudomonadota; class Alphaproteobacteria; order Sphingomonadales; family Sphingobiaceae; genus Sphingobium; species Sphingobium cupriresistens. The sequence continues at coordinate 709,882 of NZ_KQ130434.1, read as the reverse complement.
TCGGCACGCCGCTGCTGGTCGGCTGGCTGTCGGCCCAATGGGAACCGCTGCCCTGGTGGTCCAGCCTGACGCTGATGTTCCAGATGGAAGTCGCCGAGCGCATCGTCGCCAAGGCCGGCTCCGACCATTATGGCCGCCTCGCCGTCCTGTCCCAATGGCGCAGCGACGCGAAGATCGCAATGAAGGTGCATCGCAGCGCCTTCACTCCCCCGCCCAAGGTGATGTCCGCCGTGGTCCACATCACCCCCAGGCTGGCACCCGACGGGGTGCAGCTCAAATATCTCGAACGCCTCACCGCCGCCGCCTTCGGCCAGCGCCGCAAGATGATGCGCCAGAGCCTCAAGGGCCTGCCCGGCGCGCTCGAAGCGTTGGCCAGCCTGGGTATCGACCCGCAACGCCGCGCCGAAACCGTCAGCGTCGAGGAATTTGTCGCCATCGCACGGATATTGAGCCGTTAAATCCCAAGCCGATATTCAGCCCATCCGTTCGTGCTGAGTAGAGACTGAGCCTGTCGAAGGCTCGTATCGAAGCATTGTCTGGAAACCCCATGTCCCGCCTGATCCTGTTCAACAAGCCCTATGACATGCTGTCGCAATTCACCGATCGCGGCACCGACACGGCGCGCGCGACCCTGTCCGACTGCATCGCCGTGCCGGGCGTCTATCCCGCCGGCCGGTTGGACCGCGATAGCGAGGGGTTGTTGCTGCTGACCGACGACGGCCGGCTGCAATCGCGCATCGCCGATCCCAAATATAAAACCGCGAAAACCTATCTGGCGCAGGTCGAGGGCGATGTCACCGACGCCGCGATCGCCACGCTCCGCCGCGGCGTGGGCCTCAAGGACGGTCTTACTGGACCGGCCGATGTCGAACGGATCGACGCGCCAGACCTCTGGCCCCGTAATCCGCCGATCCGCGTGCGCAAGGCGATTCCCGACAGTTGGATCAGCCTCACTATCCGCGAAGGCCGCAATCGGCAGGTCCGCCGCATGACCGCCGCGGTCGGCCATCCCACCTTGCGCCTCGTCCGCTGGCGCATCGGTGACTGGACGCTCGATGGCTTGCAACCGGGCGAATGGCGCGAGGTTCAGGTCGGCTGATCGGCATTACCGGGCAGGCGTAACAAACGCTTGCCCTTGGTCCGGCTGGTCAGATGATATTGGTCGCACCGGTCGCAACGATAGGTCCGCAGCGGCACGCTCCCCTCCAACGCCGCCGCCAGGGCCGCCTCCTGCGAGCCGAACCGCCGCTTGCGCGCGCAAATGCTGAGTCGCGTGCGAATCGCTCAATCCTCGGTCAGGAAGCTGACGCTACCTTCATTATAGAGCGTGACCACCAACGCCATCGCTTCATCGGCCTCCATCAGCACTGGATCGATCAGGACGCTGTCCGCCGCGCAAATCTGCCGGGCCAGCACCGCCACATCGCCGCTGCAATCATGACTTTCGCCATCGACGAATAATGTCACCGCGTCCTCCCCCGCCGCCACGAAGGCGAAGCGACTCGCCGGATTGCGGCACAGCGCGACGCCCTCCTCCACCAGTTCCCGCACATCCTCGACCGCGATCGGCTCTTCCGGCCGGAAGTCCAGTTCGGGATATTTACGCTCGCTACTATATTCCCCAAACCAGCGGGCGAAGGCCGCGCGATCGCTCAGCGCGTCGCCGACCATCGCCTGCAACCGCGCCAGCGCCGCCGCGCCGATCTCGCCCGGATTGGCCTGTATCGTCAGGTCCGGGTCGGCATAGCGGTCGTCATCCTCCATGCCGCCGACGACATGGGCGCAAAATTGCTCGACCAGTTCGCTGCGCGACGGGGCGCGAAAGCCGATCGAATAGGTCATGCAATTGTCGCCGACGGCCACGCCCTTATGCGCGACGCCCGGCGGCACATAGAGGATGTCGCCCGGCTCCAGCACCCATTCGGCTTCGGACTGGAAATCGGCCAGCAGGCGCAGATCCTCATGCAGCATCAGCGGCGTATCGGCGTCGCACCGCCCGCCCACCTGCCAGCGCCGCCGGCCCAGCCCCTGGATCAGGAACACGTCATATTGGTCGTAATGCGCGCCCACGCCGCCGCCGTCGGTGGCGTAGCTGACCATCACGTCGTCGATCCGCCAGTTAGGGATGAACCGGAACGGCGCGACCAGCGCGGCGACGGCCGGCACATGCATGTCCACCGCCTGCACCAGCAATGTCCAGGGGCTGCGGCCCATCGCGCCGAACCGGTCTTCGGGCAGCGGCCCATGTTCGACCATCCAGCGCCCGTCGCCCTGGCCGATCAGCCGCGACTCGACGCCTTCCTCGCAGGCCAAACCCGCCAGTTCGTCCGGTTCCAGCGGGTTCACCCACGCCGCCCACGGATTGCGGATCAGCAGCGGCTTCTTCTGCCAATAATCGCGCAGAAACAGGTCGACGTCGAAATCTGTGAAGTGCATGGGCTGCCCGCGGTTCAGCGGCGCGCCTCATGCGCCCGCCCAACGGCCTTGCCGGGCTAACCCGACGAAGTCAAAGCGCGTTAAGGCGTTTGCGTCGGCGCCGCCTTGGGCACGGTCACCGCGTCCTTGCTCGTCATCGCGACGGCGGGCGGCCCTTTCTGGATCGCCGCGGCCAGCTTGCCGACCGACGCGCAGTCGCCCTTGCACAAGGCTTGCGCCTGCGCGAGCACATCCTTCGCCTTGGCGATCGCGCCCTTTTCGACCATCGCCTCGCCCTGCCCGGCCAGCGCGGCGACATCGGTGGGGTCAAGCAGCAGCGCTTCTTTGTAAAGGCGGATCGCCTTGCCCTGCAGCCCCTGCGCGCGTGCGACTTCGGCCAGTTCGACAAAGGCGGCGCGGTTGCGCGGATCGATCGCCAGCGCGCTTTCCAGCGCATCCGTCGCGCCTTCCAGATTGCCGGCCTTGTGCGCGGCCTCGCCCGCCTTCTGCCATTCGACCGACTGGGGGCTGATCTGACTATCCGGCTTCTGGCTCAGGCCTACGCTCGACACGGTGGTCAGGACGATAGCGAGCGCAATCGAGGCGGGGGTAAAACGCATTAATTTCTCCAGCCATGTTTCAGGCGCTGATTTCGGCCCATAGCCCACGCCCCAAGTGTCGCGATTTTGCGGACGCTTGTCCATGGCCTGTTTCACCCCTCCCGGCGCAGCCGCGCAAAGAAGAAGCCGTCGCTGCCGTCATGCCCCGGCGTCAGCAGCAGCCCCGCGCCATGGGCCCGGCCGACGGGCAGGTCGATCGGCTCCGCCGTCCACCCCGCATGGCGGGCCAGAAAGGCTTCGACCTGCCCGCGCCCTTCGCGCTCGGTCAGCGCGCAGGTCGCATAGACCAGCGCCCCACCCGGCGCCAACAGGGGCGCCGCAAAATCGAGGATGCGGGCCTGTTCCGCGACCAGCCGGTCGAGCCGCGCCTGCGTCAGCCGCCAACGCGCCTCCGGGTTGCGCCGCCAGGTGCCAGTGCCCGAACAGGGCGCATCGACCAGCACCACGTCCACTTGGCCGTTCAAACTCTCCAGCCCCCGCGCCTCATGACTCTGGTCCAGCAACAGCGTCTCGATGAAGGTCGCGTCCGCACGCGCCGCGCGCGGTTCCAGCCGCGCCAACCGCGACCGGATCGTGTCAGCGGCGACCAAAGTCCCGCGCCCCGCCATCGCGCCCGCCAGCGCCAGCGTCTTGCCGCCCGCCCCGGCGCACAGATCGACCACGGTCATGCCCGGCTGCACCCCGCACGCCGCCGCGATCCACTGGCTGCCGGCGTCCTGCACCTCGACCAGCCCGTCCTTCCACGCCGCCTGCTGCTCGACGGGAAAGCCTTCGGGCAGGCGCAGCCCGTCGGGCAGGCCGGCGATCGACGTCGCATCGGGCAGCGCAGGCGCGACCGCCTCCGGCGTCGCCTTCAGCCGATTGACGCGCAAATCCACGGGCGCGCGGCCCAGCAGCGCATCCTGCTCCACCTTGTCCGCCAGCAAGCCTTGCAGCCATTCTGGCACCGCGCCCGCCTCAGCCCCCGTCTCGCCCGGCTCGATCGGCAAGGGTGCATGGGTCGATCCGTCGAACAGCGCAGTCATGTCCGGCCGCTCCAGCGCCACGCCAATCATCGCCGCGCGCCCTGTCTCCGGCCGCTCCGCCGCACGACGAATCGCATCATAGACATGGTCGCGCACCGCCCGCCGATCCCGCGACCCGGCATAGCGCCGTTCCTTGAAATAGCGCGCGATCAGCGTGTCGGCCGCCGGCCCGCCATCGCGCGCCGACGCAATGATGGCGTCCAGCAGATCGATCGCGGCCTGGATACGAGCGGAGGGGGTCATATCCTCCCCGACACGGGGAGGGGGACCAGCCAGAGGCTGGTGGAGGGGGCGGGCGGCAAACGCGACATTTCTGGAAATAGCTGCATGAAAAGTCGTAAAAAGTCACTCAACGAAGGTCGTGAGGAAAGGCTATCCCCCTCCACCACTGGCTTCGCCAGCGGTCCCCCTCCCCGTGTCGGGGAGGATTTACCGCGTCGGATAATTGGGCGCTTCCCGCGTGATCGTCACGTCATGGACATGGCTTTCCGAAAGCCCGGCATTGGTGATCTGCACGAAGCGCGCGCGCTCCTGCAAATCCTTGATCGTGGCGCTGCCGGTATAGCCCATCGCCGCCTTTACACCGCCGACCAACTGGTGGATGACATCCTTGGCCGGTCCCTTGAACGGCACCTGGCCCTCAATGCCTTCGGGCACCAGCTTCATCTGGTCCTTGATGTCCGCCTGGAAATATCGGTCGGCGGACCCGCGCGCCATCGCGCCTACGCTGCCCATGCCGCGATAGCTCTTGTACGCGCGCCCCTGGTATAGGAACGTCTCGCCCGGCGCTTCGGCGGTGCCGGCCAGCAGCGATCCCACCATGACGCAACCCGCGCCGGCCGCCAGCGCCTTGGCCAGATCGCCCGAAGTGCGCAGTCCACCATCGGCGATTACCGGCACGCCCTGCTTGGCGGCTTCCTCGGCGGAGTCCATAACCGCCGTCAGCTGCGGCACGCCCACGCCCGCGACAACGCGGGTGGTGCAGATGGACCCCGGCCCGATACCCACCTTCACGCAATCCGCGCCCGCGCCGATCAGCGCCTTGGTCGCTTCGGCGGTGGCGACATTGCCCGCGACCACCTGCACATGGTTGGACAGTTTCTTCACCGCCTCGACGGCAGCCGACACCTGGGTACTATGGCCGTGCGCGGTATCGATGACGATCAGGTCGCATTCCGCGTCGATCAGCGCCCGGCTGCGCTCCAGCCCCGTTTCGCCGACCGTCGTCGCGGCGGCGACGCGCAGGCGGCCCGTCCCGTCCTTGGTCGCCTGCGGATAGGTAACGGCCTTCTCGATATCCTTGACCGTGATCAGGCCGACGCAATGATAGCCCTCGTCCACCACCAGCAGCTTTTCGATCCGGCGCTGGTGCAGCAGGCGCTGCGCCTCTTCCTGGCCCACGCCGACCTTGACCGTGGCGAGGTTATCTTTGGTCATCAGCTCGCTGACCGGTTGCTTGGGATTTTCCGCAAAGCGCGTGTCGCGATGCGTCAGGATGCCGACCAGCTTGCCATTGGCTTCCACGACCGGAATGCCGCTGATCTTGTGCCGCTGCATCAGCATCTGCGCGTCGGCCAGCGTCGCGGTGGGCAGGATGGTGATCGGGTTGACCACCATGCCGCTCTCGAACCGCTTGACCGCGCGCACGGCGTCCGCCTGCTCCTCGACGGTCATGTTCCGGTGCAACACGCCAATCCCGCCCAACTGCGCCATGACTATCGCCATGTCGGCCTCGGTCACCGTGTCCATCGCCGACGACAGGATCGGGATGTTCAACTTGATCTCGCGCGTGACGAAAGTGGACGTGTCCGCCTGGCTGGGCAGCACATCGGATTCGCCGGGCTGCAACAGCACGTCGTCAAAGGTGAGGCCGAGGCGGATATCCATGGAAAAAGCCACTTTCTGCTGCGGAACCGACGCCGAAAAAGACGGCGCTTCCGGGGGATTTGTGGCGGCCCATGTAACCACTATGGGCGCGCACGGCCAGACCCTTTGGGGGATTTATTGTGGAGGCCGAAGGCCGCCGCGCCATTACCGGCGAAAGTCGCGAGCGGCGATATGTCTGCCATCTTGGCAGCGATAGGAGAGCCGCCGCAAGACCCCCATCCAACCTTCTCCGCGCCTCTGCCTCTTCGCGCGATTATAGTATTGCGCGGAGCGCGTTAGTCACGCCGGGGTGAGCAATCGCTCGTTGCGCAAGCCCACCCCCTAACCCCTTACTGCCGGCGCAAGGGGAACAAGGTCCGCTTCTGGCCGTCAGCACCCGACTACGAAAAAGGACGCAGCCTCAGCCACGCCCCTTTCCCTGACCCAATGACAGCCCTCAGGCCCCGGCAGCGCTCGCCTCACCGAACGGTCCCTTGCGCTTGCGTGTCCGCGGGATGGAGGAACCCGCCGCCGGGATCACCGAAGGCTTGATCGTCGTGCCGTCGTCGCGGGTGATCTCGCCCTTTTCCAGCAGCGCCTTGATCTCCTCGCCGCTCAGCGTCTCATATTCCAGCATCGCGTTGGCCAGCAGGTGCAACTGGTCCTCGTGACCCGTCAGCAATTCCTGCGCACGGGCATAGCCCTTTTCCACCAGTCCACGAATTTCCGCATCGATCAGCTTGGCCGTCTCGTCGGACATATGGACCCGCTGGCTCTGCGAATAGCCCAAGAACGTCTCGCCCTGCTGCTCTTCATATTGCAGCGGCCCCAGCTTGTCCGACATGCCCCATTGGGTGACCATGTCGCGCGCCAGTTTGGTCGCGTACTGGATGTCGCCAGACGCGCCGCTCGACACTTTGTCATAGCCGAAGATGATTTCCTCAGCGACGCGCCCGCCCATGGCGACGGCCATGTTCGCGTGCATCTTGTCGCGATGATAGCTGTAGCTGTCCCGTTCCGGCAGGCGCATGACCATGCCCAGCGCGCGGCCGCGCGGGATGATCGTCGCCTTGTGGATCGGGTCGGACGCGGCTTCATGGACCGACACGATAGCATGGCCCGCTTCATGATAGGCGGTCATCTTCTTCTCGTCGTCGGTCATGACCATGGAACGGCGTTCCGCGCCCATCATCACCTTGTCCTTGGCCGATTCGAACTCGTCCATCGCCACCAGTCGCTTGCCGCGCCGCGCCGCCGTCAGCGCCGCTTCGTTGACAAGGTTGGCGAGGTCCGCGCCAGAAAAGCCCGGCGTGCCGCGCGCGATCACGCGGGGATCGACGTCAGGGGCCAGCGGCACCTTCTTCATATGCACGGCCAAAATCTTCTCGCGCCCGTCGATGTCGGGACGAGGCACGACGACCTGACGGTCGAACCGGCCCGGCCGCAGCAGCGCAGGGTCCAGCACGTCGGGGCGGTTGGTCGCCGCAACGATGATGATGCCTTCGTTCGCTTCGAAGCCGTCCATTTCGACGAGAAGCTGGTTCAGCGTCTGCTCGCGCTCGTCATTGCCATTGCCCAGGCCCGCGCCGCGATGGCGGCCGACCGCGTCGATTTCGTCGATGAAGACGATGCAGGGCGCGTTCTTCTTCGCCTGTTCAAACATGTCCCGCACGCGGCTGGCGCCGACCCCGACGAACATTTCGACAAAGTCGGACCCGGAAATGGTGAAGAAGGGCACGCCCGCCTCCCCCGCGATCGCGCGGGCCAGCAGCGTCTTGCCGGTGCCGGGCGAACCGACCAGCAAAGCGCCCTTGGGGATCTTGCCGCCCAGGCGCGCGAACTTCGTCGGATCTTTCAGGAATTCGACGATTTCCTGCAACTCCTCGCGCGCTTCGTCGATACCGGCGACGTCATCGAACGTCACCTTGCCATGCTTTTCGGTCAGCAGCTTGGCCTTGGACTTGCCAAAGCCCATAGCGCCGCCCGCGCCGCCGCCCTTCTGCATCTGGCGCAGCACGAAGAAAGCGATGCCCAGGATCAGCAGGAACGGCAGCGACTGATAGATGAGAATCTGCCAGAAGCTGGGCTGGTCCTGCGCCTGGCCCGAATATTTGACGCCATTATCGTCCAGCAGGCTGGTCAGGCCCGGATCATTGACCGGCACGGTCGTGAACTTCTGCCCGCTCGACAAGGTGCCGCTGATCTTGTCCGGCGCGATCGCGACGTCCTTGATCTGGCCTTCCTGCACCTTGGACCGAAATTCGGAATAGGCGATGCCCGATCCCGCGCTGGACGCGGTCCGGCTGTCGAACAGCGACACGAACATCAGCAGGGCGACGATCACGCCCGCCCAAATCATGGCGCTCTTGATCCAGGGATTGCCCTGCGGGTCTTTTTCGTCGTTCATCATCACTCGCTTTCACCGGCCAAGATAGGGCGCGCCGACAAAAGCGCAAGCGCGCGCCGCCGCGTTCCGCCCGCTATTTCATGCGCCGTTAGCCGTCGTTCAGACCGCGCCCAGCAAGGTCAGCGCAACATAGGACAGCGCCAACGCCACGCCGCCCGACAGACCGCACAGCAGATAGCCGACATAGAGCAGCAGCGGCGGATGCGGGCGCCCCCGCTTGCGATTACGCTGCGCCGCCGAAAGAATGACACTGGCCAACAGGCCATAGGTCAGTGCCGCAAACTCCACCATGCACCATATTCCCCGCTATAAAGCGCGCAGGATAGCCATGACAGCGATTAAGGAAAGGTCATTGCGCCGCGTCAAATCGGCGAAGCGTGGGGGGATCGCGACAATCCGCGGAACCTTTCCGTAACGATCCCTAGAACGTCCGCCGCGGCGGTGCAGGATGCAGCGTCCACACCGCCCCGCCCTTCAATAGCCAGCCGCCCAAACTGATCTGCCTGCCCGCCATGGCGGCTCCAATAGCGCGATCCAGGCTATCGCCACGCTGCGGCCTGCACCCGGCCCGTTCCAGCATAAGCGACAGTAACCGCCGCAGATATTCGCGCGGAACATCGGTGCGCGCGAGCCGCCACCCCGCCCCGTCGGCCCGCACATGCGCCGCCGCCAGCGCTGCCACGCTCCAGTCGATCGCCTCGTCCGCCTCCGCCAGCGCCGCCGCGCTGCGCGCCGCCGCCTGGACGTCCAGCCAGGACGCATCGGCCAACGCCTTCCGCAGCGCAGCCCGGTCAAAGCGCGGATCGGCGTTGGACGGATCATGGACATGGGGCAGCCCCTCGACCTGCGCCAGCGCCTCCAGCGCCGCCTTGCGCACGCCCAGCAGCGGACGGATCACCCGGCCCGCGCCCGCCTCCGAGCGCGCCCGCACCCCGGCCAGCCCACCGACGCCCGACCCGCGATTCAGCCGCATCAGCATGGTTTCCAGTTGGTCGTCGGCATGGTGGGCGGTCATGATCCAATCGATCCCCTGCGCCGCCCGCCACGCCTCGATCAACCGATAGCGCAGCGCCCGCGCCCAAGCCTGAACATTGCCCGCCACCGGCCGGTCGGGCGTCAGCGTGGCATGGGCGATGTCCTGATCGGCGCACCAGCGCGCGACCATGGCCGCTTCCCCCGCCGAGTCTGCGCGCAACCGATGATCGACCGTCACCGCCGCCACGCGATCCGGAAAGGCGCGCACGGCCAACCACAGCAAAGCCATGCTGTCCGGCCCGCCCGACACCGCGACGCCGAAACGCGCCGCCGGGTCGTCCCCGACCAGCGTCCGCGTCGCCGCGTCCAGCCGCGCCACCAGCGCGGTCGCTTCGTTGGTCAGCTGCACTTCGCCTTGGCGCGACCCGCGGTCATCATGCCGCGCAGGGAGGAAGACAGGCTCTCGCCATAGACCTGCTCCAGTTCCTGATAGACCTTGCACGCATCGGCCGGCTTCTTGAGCTGGATCAGCGCGTCGCCCAGATAGGCTAGGCTGTCGGGCGCACGGTCGCCGCGCGGACGCTTCTGGTAATTTTCATAGAAGGCGACCGACGCCAGCGCCGGCTTGCCATCGTCCAGATAGGCCCGGCCCAGCAGGTTCTGCGCCTTGCTGGCGATTGAACTGTCGCCATATTTCTCGACCGTCGCCTTTAGCTGGCCTTGCGCCTCAGGATAGAATTTCGCGTCCCATAGACGGAAACCATAAGTATAGGCGTCATCCGCCGCATCGCCGGTGTCGGGGCGTTCGACCGCTGCGACGGCGGTCTTGCGCGCGTCGCTCGCGACCGGCGGTGCGGCGACCGGAGCCGGCTTGGACGCTGGCTTGGGCGCTGCGGAACGGGGCGTGACGGGCGCAGCCTCTGCCGCCACAGGCGCCGGCACCGGCGGCGCTTCGGCGGCGGGCGCCATACGCGCGTCAGTCTCCGCCTTATATTTGTTGAACGCCTCCTCCAGCTGGCGCAGCTTATAGCTATTCTGCTCCACCTGCCCCGTGACCGACGCCAGTTGCGATTCCAGCGCGCCGACCCGCGCTGTAAGGTCCGCGATCGGGGTGGAGGCGGGCGATCCCGGCGCGATCGTCGGCGTGGCCGGACGGCTGATTTCCGCCTCGATCGGGGTTCCGGCTGGAAACACCTTGCGCTGCACCGCGCGCATTTCCTTTTCCAGCCGGTCGACCCGCACCTCCACCGGCGCGTTCTGCGCAGCGGCGGGCAGGGTCATGACAGGCATGGCAACGGCCAGCAAAGCCGCCGTTGTCGCAAGAAGGGCGTTACGCATGATGATCCCCGACTGATATTCCTGGCTTAACCATAAGGCGATATTTCGCGCGGTAAAGCGCGACGTCGCCCGTCACCCCCGGCGGCGCGCGTCAGGGCTGCGGCGCAGCGGCGCCGTCGCCCGCCGGCGCAACCGCGGCTGGGGCAGGCGGCGCGCTGATCTCGCTGGACGCAGGCGCAGGAGCGGTGCGCCGTTGCGCAGGACGTGACGGCGCCGCAGACGGGCGCGTTCCCCGCGCTGGCATGGCCTCCGCCGGGGCTTCGCCCCGCGCCAGCAGCGCTTCGGCGCTGACCGGCACGTCGGCGATGGTGCGATCGGCCGCACCAAGCGGCGGCATCACTTTGCCGCCCACTGTCACGCTCAGCGCCTGAGGGCGACCCGTCAGGATCATCGGCCCCTTGGCGGTCGACGGCAGGGTAAAGCTCTCGCCCTTCTTCAGCAGACCGTCCTTCAACCGCTCGCCTGCGTCGTCATAGATGCGCAGCCAGACGTCGTCGATAGCGGTGAACACTACCGGCTGGGCGGCGGGCGCGACGGGGTCAGCGCCGGCGGGACGCGCGGCCGCAGGCTGGGCCTGCTCCTGGGCGATTTCTTCGCCGGTCGGCAACGTCATCAACTGGGTCCGCCAGATGGTGTAGCCCGCGATCAGCACGACGACGATCGCCAGCACGACCCATGCCAATCGGCGGGGCGGCACGCGCGCCGGATCGACCGGCTCGAACGCCTCGTACCGCGCGCCCATGTCGCTATTATGCACGCCATGGCGCACCTGCGCCGCGATCGCCACCTCGTCCAGATCGACCGCGCGGGCATAGGCGCGGGCGAACCCGACGGCATAGGGAATGCCCGGCAGGGCCGCATAATCGTCGCGCTCGACCGCTTCCAACTGACGCTGGGCGATGCGCGTGCGGGTCGCGACATCCTGGATCGAAAGGCCCCGTGCCTCCCGCGCGGCGCGCAGCTTGGCGCCGGGGGTTGACGGCTGCGCTTCCGGCGCGCCCTGTGCGCCGGTTTCGAGTTCTGGTTCGTCTGCCATGCTGCTCCGCGACCTGTGATGGCCGGCCTTGTCTCATTGCGGGACGGGCGTTGTCAACGCCGCGTCCGCCCATTTCAGCTCAGTTCGATGTTCCGTTCAATCGCCCATCGGGTCAACCGTCCACGAATGTCGATGACCCCGTCGTCCAGCAACTCCCGCATCAGCGTGCGCAACTCTTCCGCATCGATCGCGCGGATCATCGCCTTGACCGGCCCGACCGACGCGGGCGTGATCGACAGCCGGCGCACGCCCAGCCCGACCAGCGCCATCGCCTCCAGCGTGCGCCCGCCCATTTCGCCGCACACGCCGACCGGCACCTGATAGTCGTGGCATGTTCGCACCACCCGGTCCAGGAAGCGCAGGATCGCGATGCTCAGCCAGTCGTAGCGTTCCGCCAGCTTGGGATGGGCGCGATCGGCGGCAAACAGGAATTGGGTCAGGTCGTTGGTCCCGATCGACAGGAAATCCAGCTTGGGCAGCAGGATATCCAGCACTTCGGCCAGCGCCGGCACCTCCAGCATCGCGCCATAACGCACCGCGATCGGCAGCTTCTTCTTGCGCGCCTGCAACCATTCGCGCTGATGCTCGACCAGCGCGCGCGCTTCCTCATATTCCCACGGCTCCGACACCATCGGAAACATGACGTGCAACATTTTGCCCGCGCTCGCCTCCAGCAACGCCCGCGCCTGCGCCTTCATCAGGGCGTCGCGGTCCAGCGCCAGCCGCAGCGCGCGCCAGCCCATCGCCGGATTATCCTCATGCTCGTCATCGTCGCGCTGCATATAGGGCAGCGCCTTGTCGCCGCCGATATCGACGGTGCGGAAGATGACGGGCCGGTCGCCCGCCGCATCCAGCACATCCTTGTAAAGTCGCTGCTGCTTCTCACGTTGCGGCAACGTGGCCGACACCAGGAACTGAAACTCGGTGCGAAACAGCCCGATCCCGTCTGCGCCCACCATGTCCAGCGCCTGCGCATCCTCGCGCAATCCGGCATTGACCATCAGCTCGACCCGCTGCCCGTCCGCCGTCACCGACGGCAGGTCGCGCATCGCGACGAACTCGGCGCGGCGCTTCTGCGTCACGTGCAATTTATTCTCGAACGCCTCCTCCATGTCGGCGGTCGGGCGGATCAACAGCGCATTGGCGCCGACGTCCATCAGCACAAGGTCACCTTCATTCACCAGATGGCGAATGTCGCGCACCCGGCCCAGCACCGGCACGCCCATGGCGCGCGCGACGATGGTGACATGCGCGGTCAGCGACCCTTCCTCCAGGATCACGCCCTTCAGCCGCCGGCGGTCATATTCCAGCAGCTCCGCCGGCCCAAGATTGCGCGCGATCAGGATCGCGTCCTGCCGCAGCCCCATCTGCGCCGCCGTACCCAACTGCCCCGAAACGATCCGCAGCAGGCGGTTGGCCAGATCCTCCAGATCGTGCATCCGGTCGGAAAGCAGCGGATCGTCGATCTGCCGCATCCGCATCCGCGTGCGCTGCTGCACCCGCTCGATCGCCGCCTCGGCGGTCAGGCCGCTGTCGATCGCCTCGTTGATGCGCCGCGTCCAGCCCTCGTCATAGGCGAACATCTTGTAGGTTTCGAGCACCTCCTGATGCTCGCCCTCCATGCCGAACTCGGCCGCGCCGGTCATCCGGTCGATCTGTTCGCGCATCTTGGTGAAGGCGGAAATGACGCGCTGCCGCTCCGCCTCGGTATCCTCCGCCACGGTATGTTCGATATGGACGCGCGGCTGGTGGAACACGACATGGCCGCGCGCCATGCCCATCACCAGCTGCAACCCGTGCAACATGGTCGTGCCGGTGTCGGTCACCCGCTGGTCGGCCGGGCCGTCATCGGCGAGCTCAGCATTGGCGATCAGCTCGGACATCACCATCGCGACGGTCTGGAGCGCCTCGATCTCCACTTCCTCATATTTGCGCGGATCGGCATGTTGCACGCACAGGACGCCGATGGCGCGCTCGCGCCGTACGATCGGCACGCCGGCGAAGCTGTGGAACAATTCCTCGCCGGTTTCGGGGCGATAGGAAAAATCGGGATGCGACGCGGCCTCGTCCAGATTCAGCGTCTCGACATTGGTGGCGATCAGGCCGACCAGCCCCTCCCCCATCGCCATGCGGGTGACATGGACAGCCTCCTGCTTCAGCCCGCGGGTCGCGAACAGCTCCAGCACGCCCTCGCGCACCAGATAGATGGAGCAGACCTCGCTCGACAGCGACTCGCCGATAATCTCCACCACCTTGTTCAATTTGGCCTGGGCGCTATTGCGCGCGGCCATCACCTCCTGCAGGCGAACGAGAATTTGGCGGGCGGCGGCGGCGGGTGTGCTGGGCATATTATTGCGCTATCAGATTGAAGCCCGGCTTTCCAAGGCGTTTCCGTTCACCGCGCCGGCAATATTGTTCGACAGGCCATATTTGCATGGCGGAAACATTCTGTACAATCGTCCATCAAGTGGAAAGCCCGTCACCGGGCGCGCAGGGAGAACGGGATCATGGCGACGCGACTTCAACCAGAAATGGAACAGGATCTGATCGATCGCGGCTATTCGCGCCGCCAACTGGCGAAGGTCGCCGCCCTGCTCGGCGCGGGCGCCGCCGCCATCCGCGTGACGGGCGCGGGCGCGCAGCAGGCGGCAAAGGCGGTTGCGGGCGCGGTGCGCATCGGCGCCAACGAATGTTGGACCGGCCCCTTCCCCGTCGCGGCCAAGGCGGCGTTCAAACTGGTGGAGGAAGGCAATCGCTACGAACCGGACAATGAACATCAGAAATTGTTCGACGCCGTCGCATCGGTGGAGGGCATTCCGGCCGACCGCATCGTCGCCTGGCCCGGATCGTCCGACCCGCTTAGCCGCGTCGCGGTCGCCTATGCCTCGCCCACGCGCGGCATCGTCACCGCCGACCCCACCTATGAAGCGATCTGGCGCACGGGCGACTGGCTGGGCGCGAAGGTGACGAAGGTGCCGCTGACCAGCGACTACCGCCATGACGTAAAGGCGATGCTGGCGGCCGATCCCAATGCCGGCGTCTATTATATCTGTTCGCCCAACAACCCGACCGGCACCGTCACGCCGATCGCCGACATCGAATGGCTGGCCAACAACAAGCCCAAGGATTCGATCCTGGTTGTGGATGAAGCCTATATTCATTGGGTCGATGGCCCCAACGCCGCCAAGCTCGCCGCCACCCGCGACGATGTGCTGATCCTGCGCACCTTCTCGAAGCTGTTCGGCATGGCCGGGATGCGGCTGGGCCTCACCTTCGCCGCGCCTTCGCTGATGGAAAAGATGATGCGTTATGACGGCGGCCAGGTGACCGGCATGCTGCCGATGACCGCCGTCGCCTGCGGCACCGCCTCCGTCACCGAAGCGGCCCTCATCAAGGCGCGCCGCGCCGAAATGAACGCCGCCCGCGAAAAGTCGGTCAGCCATTTGAAGGCCAAGGGGATCAAGGTCATTCCCGGCAGCCAGGCGAACATGTTCATGATCGACTGGGGCAAGCCCGCCAAGGACATGCAGGCCGCCCTGCTCGCCGCCAATGTGCAGATCGGCCGCAGCTGGCCGATCTGGCCCAACGTCTCGCGCGTGTCGGTCGGCTCGATGGAGGAAATGGAAGCGTTCAACGCCGCCGTCGACACGGTCTGGAAGGCCTGAAATACGGATTGAGCAAGAATAGCGTGTTCCCGCGCAGGCGGGAACACGCCACGTAGGACACGGCCATATGATCGGCCAAAAACGCATAAAAATTGCGAAAATACGGGGCGGCGCATTGTGGAAATGCGCCGCTCTTTCGTTTTCCCCCATGAGATTTGAAACCGAAATCAGACGGGGACGGACGACATGACCATGATGCTGACCAAAGACGCCAAGGACGACATGATCGAGCGCGGCTATTCCCGCCGCCAACTGGGTGAAATCACCGCGCTGCTCGGCGCGGGCGTCGCCGCCAGTTCGCTGCTGGGCGGAAGCGCCATGGCGCAGCAGCAGGCCGCGCGCGGCGTGAAGGGCGCGGTGCGCATCGGTTCCAACGAATGCTGGACCGGCCCCTTCCCTTCGGGCGTTCAGGCCGCCGCCGAAGCCGCCTCGTTCGGCAACTGGTACGACCCCGATAATTATAAGGGCGACCTCATCAAGACCGTCGCCACCGTCGAAGGCATCCCCGAAGCGCAGGTCATGCCCTGGCCAGGGTCAGGCGGCCCGCTGGTCAGCATCGTGGCGGCCTATTGCTCGCCGACCAAGGGTCTGGTCACCGCCGACCCGACCTTCGAATCCGCGTGGCGCACGGCCGATTACATGAAGGCCCCCATCGCCAAGGCGCCCCAGGCGATCGGCAAGGGCCATGACGTCAAGGCGATGCTCGCCGCCAACCCCAATGCCGGCCTCTATTATATCTGCACCCCCAACAACCCGACCGGCACCATCACCCCACTGGCCGACATCAAGTGGCTGCTGGACAACAAGCCGGCCGATTCCATGCTGCTGGTGGACGAAGCCTATATCCACTTCTCCGAAGCCCCCAGCGCCGCCTCGCTGATCGGCGCCCGCAAGGACATCATTGTCATGCGGACCTTCTCGAAGCTGTTCGGCATGGCCGGCGTGCGCCTTGGCCTCACCTTCGCCGACCCCGAAGTGCAAAAGCGCATTTCGCTCTTCGGTCCCTCGGCCGGCGGCCTGGCGATCACCGCCATGCATTGCGGCAACGCGGTCTACAAGGAAGCCGCCCTCATCAAGGCGCGCCGCGCCGAAATGATCGGCAACCGTGACGAAACCATCGCATGGCTGACCAAGAAGGGTATCGAAGTCCATCCCGGCAGTCAGGCGAACATGTTCATGGTCGACTGGAAGAAGCCGGCCAAGGAGATGCAGGCCGCGCTGATCGCCGCGCCAGAAAAGGTGCAGATCGGCCGCAGCTGGGCGATCTGGCCCAACGTCTCGCGCGTGACCGTAGGTTCTGCAGACGACATGGCCAAGTTCCGCGCCGCTGTGGACAAGGTCTACAAGGCGTAAACGCCCGACATAGCGTCACGAAGGAGAGGGCGTCCGGGAAACCGGGCGCCCTCTCCTTTCATGCTCGATCGCGATCGTCTCTTGCGCCGCCCCATCGATCGCAAGGCGACGCTAAGCGCTCGCCGCCGACGTCTCGCACAGCGCCTTATACTGGGCCATCATCTGGTCCCAGCCGGGATGGAAACCCATCGCCTCATGCCGCGCCTTCGCCTCGGCATCCCAATGGCGCGCGGTCGCGGTGAAGCGCGTGCCGCCATCGCCGTCCACATCCTCGTCGGCAAAGTCCCAGATCGCCGTCATGAACGGCGTCTGCGGCGCCCAGCCTGCGGCATAGGCGTCGGTCGTCACCACCCGCTCGCCCGGCGCCACCTCCAGGAAGACGCCCTCCATCGGCCCCGTCTCCTCGCCGTCGGGTCCGAACATCTGCACCGCGCTGCGCCCGCCGGGCCGCAAATCCTCCTCGATCACGTCGACGCGCCAGGGCTTGGGGCAGAACCATTCGTCCTTCAGGTCGGTCCACACCTTCCAGCAGATCGCGCGCGGCGCGGCGATATGACAGCTCACCGACAGTTCATGCTCGGCCTCGCTCATGCCGCCTCTCCGTCAAAGGCCGCCTGCATCGCGGCGGTATCCAGCTTCTGCATCGTCATCATCACCGCCATCATGCGGGCGATCGCCACCTTGTCGTCGCTGTGATAGTTCGCCATGATCGCCTTGGTGACTAATTGCCAGGACAGGCCATATTTGTCCTTCACCCAGCCGCACGGACCCGGCGATCCGCCATCGGCGATCAGCGCGTCATGATATCGATCCAGCTCCGCCTGATCCGCGCACTCGACCGACAGCGATATCGCCTCGTCAAAGGTGAATTGCGGGCCGCCGTTCAAAGCCTGATAGCTTTGCCCGAACAGGGTGAACTCGACCAGCAGCACGCTGCCGCCCGCCATCGGTGACGGCGAGGGATTCTCCTGTGGATAATAGCTGACATGATCGACCGAACCGCCGAACACGCCCGCATAATAACGCGCCGCTTCCTCGGCCTGGCCGTCGAACCAGAGGCAGGGCGATATTTTGCTCATCATGCGTCTCCCTTGCTGCCGACCAGCGCGAACATCGCGCCCTGCGGATCGGCCGCCTGGAGGATCCAAGCACCGCCCGGCACCTCCATCGGGCCGTTCAGCACCGCGCCGCCTCCGGCCTTCACCCGATCCACCGCCGCGTCGATATCGCCGACGGTGAAATAAAAGAGCCATGCCGGACCCGGCATTTCCTTGGGCGCCGGCATGATCCCGCCGGTCATGTCGGGGAAGTCCGCGCCGCCGGTCTGCGACACCAACTGATACAGCCCCATCTCGCCCATATCCATGGCCTCGCCCTTGGTCCAACCCAGCGCGCCGGTGTAGAACGCCATGTCCGCGTCGAAATCACCGCTATACAGTTCATGCCAGCCGACATGGCCGGACGCCATCGGCGGAGCCGCCTGCATCCCGTCTGGACTGGACCCCTTGAGCAGCATGAAGATCGCTCCGCCCGGATCGCTCATAACCGCAAAGCGCCCGACGCCGGGAATATCCTCGGCCGGGCGCTTCACCGTGCCGCCCGCTGCGCTCAACCGCGCAGCGTCCGCATCCACATCGGCCGACCCGACATAGCCACCCCACCAGGGCGTCATGCCGCATGTCCGGGCCTCGGCCGGGATCGCCATGACGCCGCCGACCGCGCCCGCGCTGCCCGACACGACATGATAAGGTTCGCCCAGATCGCCGCCAAAGGGCGCGTTCGTCCACCCTATCACATCGCCATAAAAAGCCAGCGCCGCCTGCGGATCGCTGGTCATCAACTCGTACCAGAAGAATTTGCCGGTCAGATCGGTCATGGTCTTCCTCCTGCATCATCGGGTGTTCCCGCCTGCGCGGGAACACGCACGCCCTAACCCTTCGCGTCCACCAACATCTCGAACCCGCCATAGATCAACCGCGCGCCGATAAACGGCATGTCCTCGCCCTCCTTGGGCTGCATACGTTCATCTTTCATGACCTTCTCGGCCCCGGCGTCGCGGGTCGCCTTGTCGGGCCATTCGATCCAGGAAAAGACGACCTCCTCGTCCTCCTCCGCGATCACCGCGGTACGAAAGTCGTTGGTCTTGCCGATCTTGATATCATTGCCCCAACATTCGACCACGCGCAGCGCGCCATATTCGATGAAGATCGGCGCGGCAAAGGCCGCCACCTCCCTATAGCGTTCCTTATTGCCCTTGGGCACCGGGATCACGAAACCGTCCATATAGGCCATCGTCTCTCTCCTCTTCTGTCCACGCCGCGGCGCTCTTTCCCTGCGGAAGGCGACTCATCGCTTGCACTTTCTGCGCCTCGTCATTATCTATTACAACTGTTAAGTTATAAAAGATAACTAATGAGTCAGAGACGCGCCTATCAGGACGGATGCGCCGTCGCCCACGCGCTCGACATCATCGGCGATCGCTGGGCGATGCCGATCATGCGTGAATTGATGCTGGGGCCAAAGCGCTTCACCGACCTGCGCGCCGGCCTGCCCGGAATCAGCGCCAATGTGCTGACGCAAAGGCTGGAGGAGCTGGAAGCGGCCAGCATCCTGATCCGCCGCCGCCTGCCCCCGCCCGCGGCCAGCCAGATTTACGAACTGACCGACTGGGGCCGCGAATCGGAAATCCTGTTTCAGGTGCTGGGCCGATGGGCCTGCCGCTCTCCCACGATGGAGCCGGGCAAGCCGATGAGCCAGGTGTCGGTGATCCTGTCGATGCGCACGATGATCGACCGCAGCCGCATCGGCGCCATGGACGCGACGATCGGCTTCCGCTTCGGCGAAGAGGAATTTCGCGCCACATTCAAAGACGGCGATGTCCTAATAGATCGCGGCGCGGCGGCGGGCGCGGATGCGATCATCAGCGGCGACCAGAATGCGCTGGTCGCGGTCCTTTATGGCGGCGCGCGCTATGCCGACATGGCAGGCGCCCTGAGCGTGGAGGGGGATAAGGCGCTGGCCGACCGCTTCGCCACCCTCTTCCCCCTGCCCCCCAGGGCGCCCTCTACCGTCAATGCTGGTTGAGCATCCCGAACACTTGCGCAAATTCCCCGCGCTGCGTGGCTTCGCTCAGCAATTTCACCCGCGCGACATGGATTTCCGGCAGCGCCGGTTCCTGCCGCAGCAACGTCATCGTCTCGGCGATGAAGTCGGCGAGCGGCATCATCTGGTCATTCTCGGCATGGCCGGGCATCAGGTCGGTCTGCACGCCCGGCGGCACGATCTCGATCACTTCCACGCTGGTCGCCTTCAACTGCGCGCGCATCGCGACCGACCAGCTATGGATCGCCGCCTTGGTCGCGCTATAGGTCGGCGTCGCCGCCAGCGGCACGAAGGCCAGGCCCGACGACACGGTCAGGATCGTCGATGCCGCTTGCGCCTCCAGATGCGGCAGCAGCACATGGGCCAGCCGGATCGGCCCCAGCAAATTGGTTGCGATCGTCGCTTCGGCTGTGGCCAAGTCGATCTTCTCCTCCGCCACCATGATCCCGGCGTTGAGCAGCACGGCGTTCAAAGCCGGGAAGTCCGCAATCAGCTTCTCCGCGAAGGCGACGATCCCCGCCGCATCCGCCATGTCCAGCACCATCGCGGCCATGCCGGGATGCGCCGCCACGACCGAGTCCAGCGCCGCCTGCCGTCGCCCGGCGATGATCACCTGATTGCCTGCTTCATGAAATTCATGCGCCAGCGCCGCGCCAAGGCCCGAACCGCCGCCGGTGATGAGGATGCTATTGCCTGTGGGTTGCATGGATCTTTCCTTTCAATTGGCTTGAAAGGCCATTTAGGCTTATGCTCTCTTTTGGAAAGTAGGCACCAAAAAGTGCTGTAGTCACCCAAAGGTAAGAAATGGCGAATCCGCTCCAAACCCGCTTCCATGCCGACGATATCGCGCAGGCCGAACATTATCTTGCGACCGATCCCCCCGCCGAACTCGACCCGCGGGTGGAGCGACTCGTCAACGACCTGATCGGCCGCATCGCGGACAAATGGACGCTGCTGGTGCTGGAACTGCTGGAGGAGAAAGGCGTGCTGCGCTTCTCCGCAATCGGCCGACAGATCGACGGCATCAGCCAGAAGATGCTGACGCAAACGCTGCGCCAGATGGAGCGCGACGGCCTGCTCACCCGCACCGTCCATCCGGTCGTGCCGCCGCGCGTCGACTATGCGCTCACCCCGCTCGGCAACAGCCTCAGCGCCGCCTTTTGCGGCGTCTGGGTCTGGGCCGAACGCCATCTCGACATCGTCGAAGCCGCCCGCGCCACCTTTGACGCGCGCGACTGATTCACGGCGCGGTCGTTCTAGCGGAGCGGCGTGTCCTCACTCGCTCGTGGTCGGCAGCGGCTGCACGATCAGCTTGGGCTGGCTATTGTCCGGCAGAGTGCGTGTAGCGGCCGGCGGACCAGATACCGAGGCGGCGGGCGCGACAGCTGGCGCAACGCCCCCGTCCGATGGCGGCGGCGGGGTCGCCTCCAGCGCGCTCTTGTAACTGGGCGTCCATCCCTTGGGCGGCGCCTCCCCCGGCGGGATCGGCGGCGGCGGCAGCGGGGTGGGCGACACGACGACCGTCACCGTCGCACCGAAACGCGACTGCCATTCGGCCAGACGACGCAGATAATCCGCATAGGCGGCGTAAAATTCCTGGAACGGCTTTTCCAGTTCGGCCAGCAAGGCCGGCGCGGCTTCCAGCAACTGGTCCGATGGCATCGCGATCATCTTCGCCCCGACCGTCACCGCGACCGGGCAGAAACTCTTGATGACCGGCGGCAGCGCGAAGAAATTATAGACCACCGTGTTCAACCGTTCGCGCGACGCCATGCCCGAACTGCCATAGGCGACGCTGTAGTTGCGGTCGACCGCCGCATTGGCCCCGTTCAGCGCCGCCTTATGCACCGCCAGCAACTGATTATACTGGTTGCGCGCGGTCGGCCCATATTTGTCGCAATTGAGCGCCGCGACGTTCAGTCCCATGCGCAGGTGCCACAACGCGGTATTCGACGTCACGCCGCGATTGGCGGTCAGATATTTGCCGTCCGCACCCTGCGTCGGGATGCTCATGCCTTCGACCGCATTCGCAGGCGGCATCGGGCGGATGGTGGGCACCACCGGCGGCGGCGGGGTCGGCGGCGGTGGCGGCGGGGTCGAACAGGCCGCCAACACGGCCAGCGACGCAAGCGAAAGACGGCCAAGACGGCGCGATGACAACATCAAATTCTCCGATGGGACTGTGCGCCGGTCATGCCGTGCATTTTGTGCGGAGGAAATATGCCTAACGCTCGGTTCGCCGCAAGCCTTTAGGCGGCTCGCCGCTCCAGCGCCGCGGCGGCCTGATCCATCAGTTGCGCGATGATGTTCGCGACCGGTTCTTCCTTGGTCACCATGCCGACCGATTGGCCCGCCATCAGCGACCCGCCCTCAACATCCCCGTCGATCACCGCGCGGCGCAGCGCGCCCGCCCAATAATGTTCGATCTGCAACTGCGCTTCCATCATGTCGACCGCGCCTTCGTCGAGCAGATTGGCGACCTCGCGCTGCTTGACGGTGAAATTCTCCATCCCGGCATTTTTCAGCGACCGCACCGGAATCACCGGCAGGCGCGGATCGATCTGCACGCTGGCGATCGCATCGCGCGCCGACGCACGGAAGAACGCCTTCTTGAAAGCGGGATGCGCGATGCTCTCGGTCGCGCACGCAAAGCGCGTGCCCAACTGCACGCCGGCCGCGCCCATTTCCAGATAGGCGGCGATCGCCTCGCCGCGGCCGATGCCACCGGCGACGAACACGGGAACCTGCTCCGCCATTTCCGGCAGGATTTCCTGCGCCAGCACGCTGGTTGCGACCGGACCGATATGGCCGCCCGCCTCCATCCCTTCGACCACCAGCGCATCCACGCCCGACCGCACCAGCTTCTTGGCCAGGCTCAGCGCCGGCGCAAAGCAGATCAGTTTGGCCCCTTTCGACTTGATCGCCTCGATGCTGCCCTTGGGCGGCAGCCCCCCGGCCAGCACGATATGGCTGACCTTATGCTTCGCGCACACATCGATCAGGTCGAACAGCATCGGATGCATGGTGATCAGGTTCACGCCGAACGGTTTGTCCGTCAGCGCCTTGGTCGCTGCAATCTCCGCGTCCAGCAATTCGGGCGTCATCGCGCCGCACGCGATCACACCGAACCCGCCGGCGTTGGAAATCGCCGACACCAGGTTGCGCTCGCTGACCCAGCTCATCGCCCCGCACAGGATAGCGCTCTCGCACCCGAAAAAGGCGGCGCCGCGGGCCATCAGGGAGTTCAGCTTTGCGTGGGTCATGAACTTAGCCTCTAGAATCACAAAAAGCCCCTCTCCTTCAGGGGAGGGGTTGGGGTGGGGGCTGTCCACTTGACGCGGCATGTGGGGCAATCCCCCACCCCCGGCCCCTCCCCTGAAGGGGAGGGGAGAAAAGGTCAAGCCATCGGCGCGTCCAGCCCATAGGCCGTGTGCAACACACGCACCGCCAGTTCCGTCTCATCCTCGTCGATCAGCACCGAAACCTTGATCTCGCTGGTGGATATCGCCTCGATGTTGATGCCGCGATCGGCCAGCGTCTTGAACATGGTCGCTGCGACGCCCGCATGGCTGCGCATCCCCACACCCACGACGCTGATCTTGGCGACTTCGGTGTCGGTGATGATCCGGCGAAAGCCGATCGCATCCTTGTTCGCTTCCAAAATGTCGACGCTTCGGGCCAGGTCGGCGCGCGGAACGGTGAAGGTGACGTCCGTCTCTTCATTGTCCTTGCTGTCATTCTGGATGATCATGTCGACGTTGATCGCCGCATCGGCCAGCGGCACGAAGATGTTGGCGACCGCGCCCGGCTTGTCGGGCACGCGCGTCACGATGATCTTCGCCTCATTCTTGTCATGGGCGATGCCGGTGATGAGCTGACGTTCCATCTTGTCTTCCTTGAGCTTGGCTTCCAGTTCCACGTCGCTGACGATCAGCGTGCCGGGCAAATCATCCTGCGTGGGATCGTCGAAGGACGACAGCACCTGCACCACCACGCCCTCCTTCATGGCCAGGCCGACCGAGCGCGTCTGCAACACCTTGGCCCCGACCGAGGCCAGTTCCAGCATCTCCTCATAGGTGACGAGGTCCAGCTTGCGCGCGCGCGCCACGATCCGCGGGTCCGTCGTATAGACGCCGTCCACGTCGGTATAGATGTCGCAGCGATCCGCCTTGATCGCTGCGGCCACTGCGACGGCCGACGTGTCCGACCCGCCCCGGCCCAGCGTCGACACCCGGCCATCGGCCATCATGCCCTGGAAACCGGGGATCACCGCCACCGTGCCCGACCGCATCGACGCCAGCAGGTCCAGTGTGTCGATATCGCTCACCCGCGCCTTGGCATGGGCTTCGATCGTGCGGATCGGCAATTGCCAGCCCAGCCAGCTGCGCGCATCGACGTCCATGGCTTTGAGCGTCATCGCCAGCAGCCCGCTGGTGATCTGCTCGCCCGCGGCGACCACGACATCATATTCGGCCGGATCGTACAGCGCCGACGCTTCCTTGCAGAAACCCACCAGCCGGTCCGTTTCGCCCGCCATGGCCGACACCACGACGGCGACTTCATGGCCCTGGCTCACGACATGTTTGACGCGCGCGGCCACGTTGCGAATTCGCTCCATCCCCGCCATGGAGGTGCCGCCGAATTTCATCA
Organism: Sphingobium cupriresistens LL01; assembly: GCF_001046645.1. Classification (NCBI taxonomy): domain Bacteria; kingdom Pseudomonadati; phylum Pseudomonadota; class Alphaproteobacteria; order Sphingomonadales; family Sphingobiaceae; genus Sphingobium; species Sphingobium cupriresistens. Next base: position 685,430 of record NZ_KQ130434.1, on the reverse strand, counting down.
CGATGCGCGCCATGTGTGTGTCGAACCTTATCCACTATTATGAAAGAAAATGTCCCAAAAGGGCCAAACGGCGCTCCTATTAGCAGCGCGGGCGCATATGGCAAGCAATCCTGCCGCTCGCGCTATCGTATGAAAGGCCCGCTCTTTTCGGTTCAACGGCATAGGTCCATTTGCCTCCCGTCCATGGCCTGCTAAAAGCCGATACAGGATAATCGAAACCACCCCTCCTCGTTCGCCCTGAGCCTGTCGAAGGGCTGTTCTTCTTTTCGGGGATTGCAGACCAAGGCGCATGATGACCCAAAACACTGCCACGATCGACCCGAAGGAAGCCGCCCATTTCGGTGATATGGCCGCCGACTGGTGGAACCCTGCCGGCTCCAGCGCGATGCTGCACAAACTCAACCCGGTGCGCCTCGCCTATATTCGCGCCGCGATCGACCAGCGCTGGCCGGGCGATGCGCACGGCTTCCGCCCGCTCGCCGGCAAGCGCGCGCTCGACGTCGGCTGCGGCGCGGGCCTGCTGGCCGAACCGCTCGCCCGCCTCGGCGCGACCGTCACCGGGCTTGACGCAGCCCCTGAAAATATTGCCGCCGCTCAGGCCCATGCGGCGAGCCAGCACCTCTCCATCGACTATCGCGCCACCCCGGTCGAAGCCATGACCGACACCGGCTTCGACCTCGTCACCTCGATGGAAGTGATCGAACATGTCGCCGATCCCGCCGCCTTCATAGCCGCGCTGGCCAGCAAACTCGCCCCCGACGGCCTGATGATCCTCTCGACCCCTAACCGCACGCCCCTCTCCCGCCTCGCCATGATCACCATCGGCGAAAGCATAGGCGGCATCCCAAAGGGCACGCATGATTGGCACAAATTCATCACGCCCGAAGAACTCACCGCGCTGCTGGAACAGGCGGGCCTGACTGTCATCGACAGCAGCGGCCTCAGCTTCGATCCCGGCCGCGGCTTCACCCTGTCCGCCAACAGCGCGATCAACTATCTGCTGACCGCGCGGCACCGACAGGCCTGACCGCCCTTCCGATCAGAATAGACCCATGATGCGACACCTGCTCTTCTGCGCGCTGCTCGCATCGCTGACCGCCTGCGCGCCCCCGCCCGCCGACCAGTCAGCCAATAACGTGCCGCGCCTGTCGTCAGCATGACGAGCGCCCCCGCCTGCCCGGACAAGGCCGCCCGCCTACCCGGCACCGGCCTGTGCCCGGCGGACGCCGCCGCGCTGCTCCCCGCCGACGATCATCCCTCGCTGCCGGACGGCTGCGCCTGGTCGGTCAACGAAGCCGCCCTGCCCGACGACATTTGGCTGCTCTATCGCGCCGCCCGCTGCGCCGGAAAAACCACAGCCCTCGCCTATGCGCCGGCCCGGCCGCTCGCCCGCCTCGTCTACGCGCTTTCGCCCATGGGCGGCGATCAGGCGAAGGGCGCCACGCTGGTCGCCTTCGCCCCGGCCGACCACCACGATCCCCAATCCACGATCCTGGCGCTCACCCGCGCCGCGATCACCGATCAGGCCGACGACCATGGTTGCCATGTGCGCAAGGCGGACATCCCCGGCTGGCCCGCCGACGCGCTGGTGGTCGATATCCCGGCCGCCGAAGCCGCCGCTATGCGGCAGGACGAAATCCGCACCGCCTGCGGCCCGCTCGGCCTGGACCAGGGGTCGCAACTCTACTGGCGCATCCGCCAGGGCCATGTCTGGCATTTCGACCTCGGCCAGGAATCACCGGAAATCAACCCGCGCTCGCTCACCCTGGTCCGCAAGGAGGCCGGAGGTCGGTGGGCCGCCATTGCCTAAAGAAAACCCGGCTTCTTGACCCTGATCCGGCGATAGCGCGCTTCGATCAGGCTGAACATGCCGAACAAAGCCAGCCCGAACGCAACGATGCCCAGGATTGCCGCGCCTTCCGACTGCGACCGCAACTGTTGGAGCGCCTCGCCCAGGCCACCGGCGCGGTCGGCGTCATGGTTTGTCGCCGCCATGATGAGAAACCAGCCGATGATGGCGAAAATCAAGGCACGCGCCGCATAGCCGCACCGCCCCACCCACCGCACATAGCGCGGGGCCGGAACCTGGGCGTCCAATTCGTCGAACCTTGCCTTATAGGCCTTGACCGCCTGAGCGGCGGCCACCGCGAAAAAGCCGATGCCGACCATTATCAACATCAACGTCCCGCCCGGCTGCGCCAGCAGCCAGGCCGACCAGCTTTGCGCACTCTCGTCGCCCGGACTGCCGCCTTGCGCCGGTGTCTGGCGAAGGGCCAGACGCGCCGCCGCCGTCGCCAGCGCCAGATGGGTGATCCCGCTGACCGCATATCCCGCGCGCGCAAACCGCCCCTTAATGTCGCGGCTGCGATTTTCCGGGTCGGTGATCGCCTCCGTCAGCCGCCAGATCGCATAGCCGACGAATCCGATCGCGCAGATCGCCAGCAGCACATGCCCCAACGGCGCACTGGCCAGCGTGCCGAGCGCGCCCTGATTATCCTTCAACTGCCCGCCATTGACCGCGACGTCGAGCGCGAACCAGCCGATCAGGATATAGACAAGCCCCCGCGCGGCAAAACCGATCCGCGCCAAAAGGGTCATCCTGTCGTCATAGGTCATGCCATACTCCCTGTCGCACGGCCAATGCGCCGGCAGGACGTCCGTTCCCATCAAAGGCAAGCGCGAGCGGAAAATAGGCGCGGCTCACCCGCCTCTCCAAAAAGAAAAGGGGCGGAAAACCGCCCCTCCTCCCGCGTGATCGGACACCAACCAATTACATCGTGATCTTGGCGCCCGCATACATGTACCGGCCGACATAGCTGATCGGATAGTTGGACGACGCGATCGACGGCTGCTGGTCGAACAGGTTGTTCGCGCCGACATAGAAGCGGAACCGTTCGTCCACATCATAGGCGACATACAGGTCGTGCTGCCACTTTTCCTTGTATTTTAGATATTTGCTCTCGGCGATATCCGGGTTGGCGTTGGTCTGCTCCAACTCGTATCGCCGCGTCTTGCTGAACCAGCTCACGCCATAGTTGATCGTCAGCTTGTCCATCTTCCAGGTGATGTCCCCGGTCGCGTTCCACTTGGGATAATAGGCTTCCTCGCGGTCCACATCGACGCTTGCGCCCGGCGTCGGGATGAATTCCAGCTTGTTGAGGTAACCACCGACCAGCGTGATCGCAAACGACCCCGTCTTGGCGGTGTTGAAGCCGTAATTCAGCTTGAAGTCCGCACCCGACGTTCGGAAATTGGCCACATTCTGCGGCTGGACGTACCAGCTATTGATATAGCCAGTCGTCGTGTCGCGGCCGATATTCTGGCAGAACACATTGTCCAGCGTCGGCTGATCGACGCACAGTTCCGCCACTTCTTCCGCTGTGGCGGTGTTGACGGCATTTTTCAGCTTGATGTCATACCAGTCGAACGACGCCAGCAGGCCCGGAATGAAGCTGGGGCGCAGCACCACGCCCGCCGTCCACGTCCGCGCCGTTTCTTCCTTCAGATTGCGGTTGCCGCCGGAAAAGCCCGGCAGGCTGACAGTCGCGGTCGGATCGTTTTCCGGGTTGAACGCAGCAATCTGTTCCGGCGTCAGGCCCGCGGCCGCCAGCGTCGCCTGGCAATTGGCGACGCGATATTGCGTGCCCTCGCCGATATAGACCGGGTCGCATGGATCACCGATGAAATCGAACCCGCCGTTGCGCGGCGCGAACAGTTCGGTGATGTTGGGCGCGCGCACCGCTTCGGACCAAGTGCCGCGGAAGGTGATGTCGGGGATCGGCGCATAGGTGCCGTCCACCTTCCAGGTCGTGGTCTTGCCGATGGTCGAATAATCCGACAGCCGGATCGCCGCGCCAAAGCTCAGATTATAGGCGAAGGGCACTTCCTTGAGCACCGGCACCGACAATTCGCCAAAAATTTCCTTCACGTCAAAGCTGCCCTTTTCAGGCAATTGCAGCGAAAAGTCCGCCAACGCGCCCTGCTGCAACAGGTCGTCGGGCACGAAGCTGCTCTTCTCCTTGCGATATTCGCCGCCGATGGCGAAGCCGATGGGACCGCCCGGCAATTCAAAGAACTGGCCGAAATCGCCAGAGATCGAACCTGACACGACATGCTGCTGGATTTTGGCGCGGTTCAATATGTCGGCATTGACCCAGTCGAGCGCCGCCTGACTGGGCGACCCGTTGCCCAGCAGGTTGAGCGGACGGCAACCGCTGCCCGCGCCCGGCGTGAAGGTCGTGGCCGGCGCGTCATAATTGTCGGGATTGATGTTGGCCGTGGGGTCCAGGTCGGACCGGCAGACGATCTGTCCGGTGGCCGGGTCGCGCACCGCGTCGATCGCGGCCCAATAACGATCGCCGATGCGATAATCGGTCAGCAGCACCTTCGACTTGGTCTGGCCGAACGTATAGGACAGTTCATAGCGGGCATGGTCGGAAATTTCCCCCTCGAACCCGCCTACGAAACGCATAGTCTCGCGCTCATTTTTCTCGCCGCGCACGCCCATGTCGAAATTGTCGCGCGACACCAGCGCGCCATCCGCGGCCAGTCCCGCGAACTGATCCTGTAGATAGGCGTTGTCTGGCGTCAGATAGGTGAAGAAGTCGAACGAAGGCTGCGACACCGTGCTGGTCTTGTTCTTCACATATTTGGCTTCGAAGAAGAATTTCACCGCATCGCTGAAATCATAATGCGACAGCAGGTTGAAATTATGCACCCGATTATAGGCCTGCAAGTCGCCCTGATAACCCGCCAGCGGCGTGCTGTCCCCGCCCTGCGTCAGCCCGCCCGAAGACGGCAGCAACCGGCCGCGATCATAGACTTTGCCCTCGCCGGTAAAGTCAGGGATGCCGTCGAAATCGACGTCGATCGCCCCACCCAGCGAACTGTCGGCATAACGCAGATTGTTGGTGGGAACGCGATCCGGCACATTAGGATTGTCCGGGATGTCCGCTGGATCGCGCACGATGCCATAGGTGCGCAGCGGATTGCCGGTGCGCCCGCGGTTGAAGCTGCTCAGCCGGTCCTGTTCGCGAAATTCATAAGACAGCGCGATATTGCCGCGGCCATCACTGAAATTCTTGCCATAGGTCAGCGACCCTTCGCGCTGTCCGGCGTCGCCCCGGCTGGAAATGCCCGTCTGCCCGCTCGCCATGAAGCCATCGAAATTACGCTTCAGGCGGAAATTGACCACGCCCGACACGCCGTCCGCGCCATAAATGGCCGATGCGCCGCCCGTCAGCACGTCCACGCCTTCGATCAGGTCAGTGGGAATGGTATTGATGTCGACCGCGGCCGACCCCGACAGGCTCGCCACATGGCGGCGGCCATTGACCAGCACCAGCGTCCGGTTCTCGCCCAGCCCGCGCAGGTTCAGCAACTGCACGCCGACCGAACCGAAGCCCGCATTGGACCCGGATGTCTGCGCACCGCCGAACGAAGAGATCAGCGCCGGATTCTGCCGCAGTGTGTCAACCAACTGGACGTTGCCTGACTGCTCCAGTGTCTCGGCCGTCACCGTGACCAGTGGGTTGGCGATATTATAGTCGTTGCGCTGGATGCGGCTGCCGGTCACGACGATGGTTTCGCCATCATCGGCCGGGGTCGCGTCCTGCGCCAGGACCGGGAAAGCGAACAGGGTTGTGAGCGCGCTGGCCGCAAGGAGCCGGCGCGCCGCAGCAGCGGTGCGATGCATAAAATGTCCCTCTGTTTTCAGGAGTTCGGGGGGAAGAACTCGAATGACCCGAAAACGCCCGTCCCGTCGCGCCGGGTCAACGCCGCTGCGACGAATGGAGGGGTTTGTAGCGCTTTTGTTGCCGACTGTAGCATCGCTGCAACACGGCATCCTTAACATAATCTGACTGCGGAAAACGGCAGGTCGCCGCTCCTTCCGCTACGGCATGGGCCTATTGCCCCACCGCCTCAGCCCGCGCCACCAGCGCGCGCGCTTCCCCGACATGCATCGCCTCGATCATCCGCCCCTCATAGCGTTCCGCCCCGCCGGTCGCCGCCTCGATGAGCCGCCGCGCGTCCGCCACCGCCTGCGCGTCCGGCCCGAACACCTGGTTCGCCACCGGCACCTGGCTGGGGTGGATCAGCGTCTTGCCATCGAAGCCCAGCGCATGGCCGGCCACACATTCCGCCTCCAGCGCGCCCAGATCGTCCAGCCGGTTATACACCCCATCGAACACCGCGATGCCCGCCGCCCGCGCCGCCAGCACCACCGCCTGCATCGCATGGCTCAGCCCCTCGCGCCCCACGCCCGCCGGTATGCCCAGGTCGCGGCGCAGGTCGTTATTGCCCATGAATAGCCCGGCGCAGCCCTCCGCCGCGGCGATCTCCACCGCCGCCAGCACGCCGCGCGCGCTCTCAATCATCGCGATCACCGGCTTGCCGCACACGCTATACACGTCTTTCACCTGCCGCCCCGCCTCCACCTTGGGCAGCACGACATAGTCCGCGGCCGACGCCTTGACCGCCACCATCTCCGCCCCGTGCCAGGGCGTCCCCGCGACATTGATCCGCACCGCGCCGATCCGCCCGCCAAAACCCTCGCCCAGCGCCGCGATCGCGCCCGCCCGCGCCTCTTCCTTGGCGTCGTCCGCCACCGCATCCTCCAGGTCCAATATGACCATGTCGCACGGCAGCGTCCGCGCCTTGGCGATGGCGCGCGCGTTGGACGCGGGCAGGAACAGCAGCGAACGGGCGTGGCGCAGCAACATGATATTCTCCTGGGTAGCGGTTTGCCTTTCCCCGTTAACGATTAGGGCGCATAATCCAAGCCCACATCCGGGGGAGAGACATGGATATGCTGACGACCTTCGCACTGACGCTCACGGGCCTCGTCCTCTTCTACCTCGCGGTCAGCGTGAAGGTGGTGCGGCAGGGCTATCAATATACGATCGAACGCTTTGGCCGGTTCACCGAAGTCGCCAAGCCCGGCCTCAATTTCTACCCCGCCTTCTTCTACGCCGTGGGTCGCCGCATCAACATGATGGAGCAGGTGGTCGACATTCCGGGGCAGGAGATCATCACCAAGGACAACGCCATGGTGTCGGTCGACGGCGTGGTCTTCTTCCAGGTGCTCGACGCCGCCAAGGCCGCCTATGAAGTGTCCGAACTCTATGTCGCGATCATGCAGCTCGCGACCACCAACCTGCGCACCGTCATGGGCTCGATGGACCTCGACGAAACCCTCTCCAAGCGTGACGAGATCAACGCCCGCCTACTGTCCGTTGTCGATCACGCCACCAACGCCTGGGGGATCAAGATCACCCGCGTCGAGTTGAAGGACATCCGCCCGCCCGCCGACATCGTCAACGCCATGGGCCGCCAGATGAAGGCGGAGCGCGAGAAGCGCGCCAACATCCTGGATGCCGAAGGCGCCCGCGCCGCCGAAATCCTGCGCGCCGAGGGTGAGAAACAGGGCCAAATCCTGCAAGCAGAAGGTCGCCGCGAAGCCGCCTTCCGCGACGCCGAAGCCCGCGAGCGCGAGGCGGAGGCCGAAGCCAAGGCGACGCAGATGGTCTCTGACGCCATTTCCGCCGGCAATCCGCAGGCGCTCAACTATTTCATCGCGCAAAAATATACCGAGGCGGTCAGCCAGTTCGCGACCAGCCCCAATGCCAAGACCATTCTCTTCCCGGTCGAAGCGACCCAGCTGATCGGTACGCTGGGCGGCATCGGCGCGCTGGCGAAGGAAGCGCTGGGCGCCGACGGCACCCCCGCGCCCACCCCGCCAGCACCGCCCCGCCGCGGCCCCTTCGGCCAGAGCCAGGGGTGATGGGCATGGTGACAGCCACATCACGCTGGACGGTTACAAACCCCCGGCCGTTCGTCCCGCGCTTGTCGAAGCCTGTCCAGAGCGCCGCCGCAGGCGGCGACGAAGGGGACCGGCTGAGCCTGTCGAAGCCCCTTCCCTTCCTTCTCCACATCGCTGCGACGTCCTTTAAACCAACCTCCCCAATGCGTAATCGGACCATCCACCCATGACTGCCACTCTCTCCCTGCTCCAGGATCATTGGGGCTGGCTGGTCTTCGCGGCCCTGCTGGGCATTGCGGAGGTGATGATCCCCGGCGTCTTCCTGATCTGGATCGCGATCGCCGCCGCCATCACCGGCCTCGTCGCGCTCGCCCTGCCGATCGCGCTCCCGCTCCAGTTCCTGCTCTTCGCAGCGCTCAGCATCGCGGCGGTCTATGCCGGCCGCCGCTGGTATGTCGACAATCCGGTCGCCTCCACCGATCCCCTCCTCAACGACCGCACCGCCCGCCTGATCGGCCAGATCGTGACGGTCGTGGAACCGATCGTCGGCGGCGAAGGCCGCGTCAGGGTCGGCGACAGCGTCTGGACCGCCACCGGCGCGGATGCGGACGCTGGCGCCAGGGTGCGGATCGTGGGCGCGGACGGGACGATGCTGCGGGTGGAGGGGGTTTAGGCGGATTTGCCGCCATCCGACGTCCTATTTCCATTCTCCGGAGGCGGTCGTTCGTTCAGGTTCAGGCGCTCTTTCCGGCGCCTATTTGCGACATCGACGCCGCCGGTTCGTGACCCGCAAAAAGGCGTCGGCCAGAATGGTGTGAACTTCGCAGGCTTTTCGCACGCGCCACGACGGCCGCAAATAAACTGCCATATGCCCAGCGAAAATATGCCAAGCTGACCGCAACGATCTACCGGAGACCCACATTCCATGCGCACCAATCGCCGCGATTTCCTGGCCGCCGGCGCGTCCGCCCTCAGCCTGACCGCCCTCCCCGCCCGCGCCGCCGCCGGCCCGGACGCCGCCGCGCAGGCGCTGCTCGCCGACATGGCCGAAGCGATGCTGGCCGATGCCCCGGAAACCGCCAGCGGCCTGGGCATCGACACCGGCGCACGCGCCCCGCTCAAAAGCCGCCTCGGCAACAAGACGCCCGCCGGCCAGGCGCAGATCGCCGCGCATGTAAAGGACCGCCTCGCCCGGCTGCGCGGCATCGATCTCGCGCCGCTCTCGCCCGCGACCCGCATCGATGTGGAGGTGGTCCGCACCGCCCACAACACCGCGGCGGAAGGCTTCGCCTTCCCCTTCGGCGACATGGCGATCATGAACAGCAACTGGTCCTACCGCAACAGCCCCTATGCGGTCGCCCAGAATACCGGCAGCTTCGTGGAAACCCCCGATTTCCTCGACAGCAACCATGGCGTCAAGGACGCAGCCGACGCCGACGCCTATCTCGCCCGCCTGTCCGCCTATGCCGCGAACCTGGCCGGCGAAACCGAGCGGTTGAAGCATGACGCCGGCATCGGCGTCACCGCCCCCGCCTTCCTGCTCGACAAGACACTGGGCCAGATGAAGGCGGTGCAAGCGCTCCCCCTCGACCAGTGGGTGCCGGTCGCCTCGCTCGCCCGCCGCACGAAGGACATGCCCGGCGATTATGCCGCGAAGGCGCAGGCCATCGTCCATGATCAGGTCGCCCCCGCCCTCGCCGCCCAGGTTGCCGAACTCACCCGCCAGCGCGCCACCGCGACGATGGACGCGGGCGTGTGGAAACTGCCGCAGGGGGATGGCTATTATGCTTGGGCGCTCAAGGCCGGGACCACCACGACCATGGCGCCCGACGAGGTCCATAGGCTCGGCCTCGACCAGCTCGCCGCGCTCCAGTCCGAAATGGACGGGCTGCTCGGCAAGCTCGGCATGACCAAAGGCACGGTGGGCGAACGCATGACCGCGATGGGCAAAGACCCGCGCTATCTCTTCCCCAACGACGACGCCGGCCGGGCGCAGATCCTGTCCTTCATCGACGGCCGCCTCGCCGACATCCGCACCCGCCTGCCCCGCGCCTTCGCGACGCTGGTGCCCGCAAAACTGATCGTCAAGCGCGTGCCGGTGGAAATCGAAGCGGGCGCGCCCGGCGCCTATGCCGGGGCCGGGTCGATCGACGGCTCGGTGCCCGGCAACTATTATATCAACCTGCGCGACACCAGCATCTGGCCGCGCTACGCGCTGCCGACGCTCTGCTATCATGAAGGGATTCCGGGCCATATCTGGCAGGGCGAATATAGCTATAAACTGCCGCTGATCCGCTCGCTCCTCGCCTTCAACGCCTATAGCGAAGGCTGGGCGCTCTATGCCGAGCAACTGGGCGACGAACTGGGCGCCTATGACGGCGATATCGCCGGGCGGCTGGGCTATCTCCAGTCGATCGCTTATCGCTGCTGCCGCCTCGTGGTCGACACCGGTCTCCACGCCAAGCGCTGGACCCGCGACAAGGCGATTCACTGGTTCGCCACCACCAACGGCTCGACGGTCGAGGATGTTCAGGGCGAAGTCGACCGCTACTGCGCCTGGCCGGGCCAGGCCTGCGGCTACAAGGTCGGCCATGGCGAAATCGTCCGCCTGCGGGCACAAGCGCAACAGGCGCTGGGCGACAGGTTCGACTTCCGCCTGTTCAACGACGCCGTGGTCAAGAGCGGCGGCGTCCCAATGACCGTGCTGGGCCAGAGCATCGACGTCTGGGTGGCGGAACGGAGGAGGGCGCAATCAACAGCCTCGCTACATGTTCCCGCGCGGAAACACGCAACGCTATTACCCATATGAAAAAGGGCCGGAGGATCACTCCCCCGGCCCTTCCCTATTATCGCTGCGTCAGCCTTTACCCGACGAACGCCCGCTCGATCACGAACTGCCCCGGCGCCGCATTGGAGCCTTCGGTAAAGCCCTGTTCCTCGAAATAAGCCCCGAACTGCTTGATCATCTCCATGCTGCCGCACATCATGATCCGGTCGGTTTCGGGATCGAACTTCGCCGCCCCCGGAATCCCCTCGAACAGCGCGCCGCTCTCGACCAGCTTGTCGATCCGCGCGGTATGGCCGTCGAACGGCTCGCGGGTCACGGTCGGCACATAATGGAACTGGTTAGGCGCCTGCTCCGATACCAGCGGGTCTTCCGACCATTTGCCTTCCATCTCGTCGCGGAAGGCCAGGTCGCTCACCCGGCGCACCGAATGGACCACCACGACCTGCTCGTAAAATTCATACACGTCCGGGTCGCGCGGCAGGCTCAGGAACGGGGCGAGGCCCGTGCCGGTCGACAGCATGAACAACCGCTTGCCCGGCAACAGCGCGTCGGTCACCAAAGTCCCGGTCGGCTTGCGACCGAGGTATATCTGGTCGCCCGGCTCGATCTTCTGGAGCTTGCTGGTCAGCGGCCCGTCCTGCACCTTGATCGACAGGAACTCGATCTCTTCGTCCCAGGCGGGGCTGGCGATCGAATAGGCGCGCAGCAGCGGCTTGCCATTGTCGCCCTTCAGGCCGATCATGATGAACTCACCCGACCGGAAACGGAAGCTTGCCGGCCGCGTGATACGGAAGCTGAACAGATGCTCGTTCCAGTGCTTCACAGACAGCACGGTTTCCACGGAAAGCGCGCCGGTGGGTTCCAAAACCGGCTTTTCGATCGTCTCGTCGGTCAACAGTCTATCCTTGCACTACGCAAAGCACCGCAGTTGGGCGATGTTTCTTGCGGATCGCTCGCAATAATATTGAAGCCCGCGAATGGCCCGTCCACCGTGCGAAGGCAAGGCCAAAAAAACTTGGGGAGCATAAACCTGCTACCGGCAGGGCGCGCGTTTTCGCAGACACCCCCAGCCGCCTGGTCAGCCAAACAGGCCCTTGGCGATGCCGCCCAGTTCGTTCATCGGATTGCCGTCGCCATCCTTGTCGAAAAAGCCGCCCAGCTTGCCCAATATCGCTTCCGGCCCGCCGAACGTGCCGAGCAATTCCTGCAACTTGTCCGCCGATACGCCGTGTTCGGCCGCGGTTTCGGCCAGCGCCGACACGCTGGTTTCGCCCGACCCGATCTTGGCGCTGATCTCGCTCATCAGGCCCTGCATCTGCTCAGGCGTGACGCCGATCTGCGCCGCAATGGCTTCCAGCCCGCCCATTTTGCCAATCAGATTCTCGAACATGCCCGCAACTCCCGCATGAAGGTTGGCGTGCAGAATAGCAGCTTGCGCCCTTAACCCAAAGCAAAAGAGCCGGAGGATCGCTCCCCCGGCTCTTTGCGCAGTCTGTCGTCGTGGATCAGGCGGCGACCAGCGCCGCGTCGCGCACGCCGTCATCGACATGGTCCACGAACTGGGCGAAATTGTCCACGAACGCCTTCACCAGCGTCGCGGCGGTCGCGTCATAGGCTCCCTTGTCCGCCCACATCGCGCGCGGGTCGAGGATGGTCGGCTCCACGCCATTGACCGCCACCGGCACGTCGAAGCCGAAATTCGGATCGGTGCGGAATTCGGCCTGGTTCAGGCTGCCGTCGAGCGCCGCGTTCAGCAGCGCGCGCGTCACCTTGATCGGCATCCGCTTGATCCCCGGCATGGTCGCCTTGCCGCCCGCCCAACCGGTATTGACCAGCCAGCAGGTGACGCCGCCCTTGTTGATCCGCTCTTTCAGCAGATTGCCATAGACGGATGGATGACGCGGCATGAACGGCGCGCCGAAGCAGGTCGAGAAGGTCGCGGTCGGCTCGGTCACGCCAATTTCTGTCCCCGCGACGCGCGCGGTATAGCCAGACAGGAAGTGATACATCGCCTGTTCCGGGGTCAGCCGGGCGATCGGCGGCAGAACGCCATAAGCGTCGGCGGTCAGGAAGATGATATTCTTGGGCACCGGACCCAGATTCTTCTCCGACGTGTTCGGGATGAAATCGATCGGATAGGAACCGCGGCTATTCTCGGCCAGGCTGTTGTCGTCCAGGTCGATCTCGCGAGTCTCCTCGTCGATCACAACATTTTCCAGCACCGTGCCGAACCGCTTGGTCGTGGCGAAGATTTCAGGCTCGGCTTCGGCCGACAGGTTGATCATCTTGGCATAACAGCCGCCCTCGAAATTGAAGACCGCCGTGTCCGACCAGCCATGCTCGTCATCGCCGATCAGCGTGCGGCTGGCGTCGGCCGACAGCGTCGTCTTGCCGGTGCCGGACAGGCCGAAGAAGACCGCCGTGTCGCCGTTCGCGCCGATGTTGGCGGAACAATGCATCGGCATCACGCCCTTGGTCGGCAGCAGATAGTTGAGGATGCCGAAGACCGACTTCTTCATCTCGCCGGCATAGGCGGTGCCGCCGATCAGGATCAGCTTCTCGGTGAAATTGACCGCGACCACGGTTTCGCTGCGGCAACCATGGCGGGCCGGATCGGCCTTGAAGGTCGGCAGGTCGATGATCGTATATTCGGGCGCAAAGCTGCTCAGTTCCTCTGCGCCGGGACGCACGAGCAGGGTGCGGATAAATAGATTGTGCCAGGCGCGCTCGTTGATGACGCGCACATTGACGCGATGTTCGGGCTGCGACCCGCCGAACAGGTCAGCGACATAGAGCGTGTCCTTCTCGCCCAGCGCCTTGAAGAAATCTTCTTTGAGCGCGGCGAAATGGTCGGGCGTCATGCCGCGATTGGTGTCGCCCCACCAGACGGTCGATTCGGTTTCGGCGTCCCGGACGATGAACTTGTCCTTGGCGCTGCGGCCGGTATGCTTGCCGGTCTTGACGACCAGCGGGCCGTCCTTGGACAATATGCCCTCGCCATTACGAACCGCCGCTTCGACCAGCGGCGCCGTGCCCAGATTCCAGAACTGGGTGGCATTGGTCTTGATGCCCTGGTCGGCCAGGGTGATTGAGGATTTGGCCTGCACGCCTTTGCTCCTGAATATGTTGTGCTCGTATCGCGTCATTCGTCTTGTTCGCGACCGATCCGCCCCTTGGGCGCCGCTTATATCGCACGGCGTCCCTTGCTGCTGACAATCAAAGGCATAGGGCTTTGCGCCGAAAGCGTCAAATCCCCGTGCGCAGCGATATGTCTCGAATTTCATCACCTCTGTCAGTGGAACCGCCGCCCGCCTTCCTTGCGAGCCCGGCCGCCATGGTCTAACGCTCCTTCCATCCCCCTTTCACGACCATGGGACACCGCATGACCGCAACCATCGCCCTGGTGGATGACGACAAGAATATCCTGACATCGGTGTCGATCGCGCTGCAGACCGAAGGTTTTCTGACGCGCATCTATTCCGATCCCGAAAGCGCGCTCAAGGCGCTGCTGGACAACCCGGCCGACCTCGCCGTCTTCGATATCAAGATGCCGCGCATGGACGGGCTGGAACTGCTCCGCCGCCTGCGCGAAAAGAGCCAGATGCCGGTCATCTTTCTGACGTCCAAGGCGGATGAGCTGGACGAAGCGCTGGGCCTCGCCATGGGCGCCGACGATTATATCGCCAAGCCCTTTTCCCAGCGCCTGCTGCTGGCGCGCATCCGCGCCATCCTGCGCCGCGCCGAGGTCAGCAAGATCCCCGACGCCCCCGACCAGCCGGTCGCCGACCCGATCATCCGCGGCCGGCTGGAAATGGACCCGGCGCGCCACCGGGTGAAATGGAACGGCCAGGACGTCACCCTGACGGTCACCGAATTTCTGATCCTGGAAACCCTTGCGCAGCGGCCCGGCGTGGTCAAGAACCGCAACCAGTTGATGGACGCCGCCTATCAGGACGACGTCTATGTCGACGACCGCACGATCGACAGCCATATCAAGCGGCTGCGGCGCAAATTCCGCGAGGTGGATTCCGACTTCAATGCAATCGACACCCTCTATGGCGCCGGATATCGTTTCTCGGAGGAATGAAGGCGGCGATGCCGGGTTGCGCTGGTCTGGCCGGATCAGCCTCACCCCGCGCATCCTGGCCGTCAACGTCTTCGCGCTGGCGCTGCTGGCGGGGGGCTTCTTCTATCTCGACAGTTATCGCACGCGCATCGTCGACGCCCGGCTGGAACAGTCCGCGCGCGAATTGAAGCTGCTCGCTATCGGCCTCGAAAATGCGCCTGCCGACCGGCACGATGCGCTGATCGCCGCCTATTCGCGCCAGACCGGCGACCGGGTGCGCCGCTATGCGGCCGGCGGCGGCCTGATCGCCGACAGCTTCGCCATGGATGCGCCGCGCTACCGCCTGCGCTTGCCGTCCGAAGAGGAATGGCAGCGCCATGTCGCCCGTTTCCTCGACAAGGCGGTGGACCGGATCGTGTCGGCCGATCGGCCGCCCGACTTCATCGAGCCTACGGTCGACCGCGCCGAGGCCTGGCCCGAACTGCTGCTGGCCCGCAAGACCGGCCAGCCGCAGGCGATGAACCGCTACGCCCCCGACCGCACCTTCATGATTTCGGCCGCGACGCAGGTGCGCGACGGCACGGCGTTGTTGGCGACCGAAAACGCTCGCGACATCACCCGCATCGTGCGCGCCGAACGGCTGCGCCTGGGCATGGTGCTGGCCGTAGCGGCGCTCGCCTCGGTGCTGCTCTCGCTGTTCCTGGCGCGCACCATCGTCCGCCCGCTCCAGCGCCTCGCCCGCGCCGCCGTGCGGGTGCGCCTCGGCCGCGCGCGCGAAGTCACCGTGCCGCGCCTGCCCGAACGACGCGACGAGATCGGCATGTTGGCCCGCGCCCTGTCCGACATGAGCCACGCCCTGCGCCAGCGGATCGACGCGACCGACGCCTTCGCCGCCGATGTCAGTCATGAACTCAAAAACCCGATCGCCTCGCTGCGCTCCGCCCTCGACGCGCTCGACCGGGTCGGGGCGGAGCGGCCCGACCTGCGCGACCAGTTGATGGCCATCGCTCAGGACGATGTCCGCCGCCTCGACCGTCTCGTCACCGACATCGCCGAAGCCTCGCGCGTCGATGCTGAACTGTCCCGCACCCGATTCGAGCCGATCGACCTTGGTCTCCTCATCGAACGGATGGTGATCGCGCGCGAAGCGCGCGGCGTGCCGCGCGGCGTCCGCCTCGCCTTCGCCCGTCCGCGCAAGGATGTCGCGGTGGTGCTGGGCGAGGAAGGGCGGCTGATCCGCGTGCTCGACAATCTGATCGACAACGCCATCTCCTTCTCCCCCGACGGCGGCCTCGTCCAGATCATCGCCACCGTCGCCGACCATGAAGTGCTGGTCAGCGTCGAGGATGAAGGGCCAGGCGTCCCGCCATCCGAACGCGAGCATATCTTCCGCCGCTTCCACAGCGTCCGCCCGGAAGGAGAAGCGTTTGGCAAACATTCGGGCCTGGGCCTCGCCATCGCCCGCTCGATCATCGAAGGGCATCAGGGCAAGATCGGCATCGGCGACCGGGAAGACGCGCAAAGCGGCGCCCGTTTCATCCTGCGCCTGCCTATGGCGGTGGAGCGCGATCCGGGCATCGTTTCGGAATAGGACGAAAGGCCGTCCCAGCGGCATTTCCATCACGACCAACACAGGTTAAGAGGGGTGTCGGGGATATGGCGCGCGCACTTTCATCAGAGACGCTCCACGCAACGAGCGTGGCCATTGCTGGCCGTGTCGTGCTGCTGTGCGGCCCCAGCGGCAGCGGCAAGTCCGACCTCGGCCTGCGCCTGATCGACCGTGGCGGCATCCTCGTCAGCGACGACTATACGCTGGTCAAACGCATCGACGGCCGACTGGTCGCCACCGCCCCCGACACGATCCGGGGCAAGATGGAAGTGCGCGGCCTCGGCATTATCGCCCTGCCCGTGGCGCAGGATGCGCCGGTGGCCCTGCTCGCCGATCTGTTCGACATTGTGGACCGTATGCCTCTGGAGCCGCTGTTTCGCGCCGTCGCGGGCATTGACGTGCCCGTCATCAAGATCGCCCCGTTCGAAGCCTCCGCCCCGATCAAGGTCGAACTCGCGTTGAAATCCCTCGGATTTGCGCCATGACCCCGCCCAAGACCATTCTCCTGCTCTCCGGTCTGTCGGGCGCGGGCAAGACCACTGCGCTCAAGACGCTGGAGGATATGGGCTGGGAAGTCGTCGACAACCTCCCCCTCGTCCTGCTCGACCGGCTGCTCGACACCCCCCTGCCCGCGGGCCATGCTGGCGCGGACGAGCGGCCGCTGGCGCTGGGCATCGATGCCCGCACCCGCGATTTCGACGCCAACGCCATCGTCCAGCGGATCAAGGCGATGCGCGAACGCCATGGCCATGACATCGAAACCCTGTTCCTCGACTGCTCCGGCACCGAACTGGAACGCCGTTTCGCTGAAACCCGCCGTCGCCATCCCCTCGCGCTCGATCGCCCGGCCGCCGACGGCATCGCCCGCGAACGCGAACTGACCGAACCGCTGCGCCGCTGGGCGACCCAGGTGATCGACACCACCGGCTTCACCAGCAACTCGCTACAGCAGGAAATTCGCAGCCGCTTCTCGCGCGAACGGCTGTCGGACCCGGTCCTGACCATTCTCTCCTTCGGCTTTTCGCGCGGCGTGCCCCGCAATGCCGACCTGATGTTCGACATGCGCTTCCTGCGCAATCCGCACTGGGACGCCGACCTGCGGCCCAAGACCGGGCAAGACCCGGACGTCGCCGCGTATATCCAGGCCGATCCCGCCTATGAGGAAGCGGTCGGCAAGATCGAGGACCTGCTCGCCACCCTGCTGCCGCGCTATTCGGAAGGCGGAAAGGCCTATATCACCGTGGCCTTCGGCTGCACCGGGGGCAAGCACCGCTCCGTCCATGTGGCGGAACGTGTCGCGAACTACTTGCAAGATGCGGGCTTTTCGCCCACGGTCTTGCACCGCAATATTGAATTGACGCCCCAGGATAGTCTGGAGAAGCGCCGTCCGGGAGGCCCGAAAGCAATATCATGAAGCAGGTGGGCCGCAGAAGCACATGATTGGACTCGTACTCGTCACCCATGGGTCGCTGGCGACCGAATTTGTCGTAGCCATGGAACATGTTGTCGGCCCCCAGCAGCAGATCGAAACGATCTGCATCGGGCCGGAAGACGACATGGAACTGCGCCGCGCCGACATCGCGACGGCGGTCGCCCGCGTGCAGGACGGATCGGGCGTGATCCTGCTGACCGACCTGTTCGGCGGCACCCCCTCCAACCTCGCCATCTCGCTGCTGAAAGCCGGCGAGATCGAGGTGATCGCGGGCATCAACCTGCCCATGCTCATCCGCTTGGAAAGCGCGCGGAAGGTGATGGACGTGCGCGCCGCGGTGGCCGCCGCGCGCGAAGCCGGGCAGAAATATATCAGCGTCGCGTCGGAACTGTTGGGCAGCACCACATGAATGAAGTCAGCCAGTTAGTCCGTATCAGCAACAAGCGCGGCCTCCACGCCCGCGCCAGCGCCAAATTCGTGACCCTGGCCAGCGGCCTGCCCGCCGACATCCTGGTGAGCAAGGACGGCAACCATGTCACCGGCACGTCGATCATGGGCCTGATGATGCTGGGCGCCGCGATGGGCGATCATATCACGATCAAGGCCACCGGACCCGAAGCCGCCGATTCGCTGGGCAAGCTGGTCGGCCTGGTCGAGGACAAGTTCGGGGAAGAGTGAGGCTGCGGTTGTTGGGGATGGGGTGATTTCCTGTCATCCTCCTCCCTTTACAGGATGGGTGGCGAGCGCAGCGAGCCTGCAACCCTCACGCCAAAGCCGCCCCTGCCAAACTCCTTCCGATGTAGGATTTTATCTGATCTATCCTGAAAGATGGGCCAGCCCCGCCGCGCGCTGCCCCAGCGCCCGTCGCGCGGGCGTCGCGTCACTGGCGCGTCCGCGTGACCCATCCGTTACGCAACAGCATCGTCGCCATGGCCCCAGCCTTACGTTACCGTGGTTTTACCGGCACTATCGCCCGATTAACCCGACAACGGTGTGAACTTCGCCGTGACGCGCAATGGTCACCCCTCCGCCGCGCTCCGCATCCGCGTGAAGATATCCCAGGTCGCGATGAACAGGGCCGCGATCACCGGGCCGATGACGATGCCGTTGAAGCCGAACATCTCCAGCCCGCCCAGCGTCGATATCAGTACGACATAGTCGGGAATCCGCGTCTCGCGCCCCACCAGGATCGGGCGCAGCACATTGTCGACCGACCCGATCACCAATGCGCCGCACGCCACCAGCACGCCCCCCTGCCAGATCGCCCCTGTCGCAAACAGATAGATCGCCACCGGCACCCAGACGATCGCTGTGCCGACCGCGGGCAACAAAGACAGCGCGCCCATCAGCACGCCCCACAGCAACGCGCCCTCTATGTCGAGCGCCCAAAAGACGATGCCCCCGATCAAGCCCTGCACGATGGCGACGACAATGCTGCCCTTGATCGTGGCGCGGATGACGACCACGAACTGATCGATCAGCGCCTGGCGCTGGCTGGCGCGCAGCGGCGCCGCCGCCGCGATGCGTTGCGACAGCAATTCCCCGTCGCGCAGCAGGAAATAGGTCAGGTACAACATGACGCCCAGCGCCACGAAGAAGCTGAACGCGCTCTGCCCGATCTGGAACGCCTGCGCCGCCAGCGTGCGGAAACTGCTGGTCACGCCCTTGGTCACCATATCCTGCGCCGCATAGAAATTGGTCAGGCCCAATCGCCGCAAATAGGGCGTCGCCCAATCGGGCAGCGCCGCCAGCACCTGCCCGAACAGCCGCACGAAATTAATCTCGCCCGACTGGATCTTGGCATAGAAATAGGCCCCTTCCTGCAACAGCGCCGCACCCAGCACGAAGGCCGGGACGATCACCACCCCCAGGATCAGGAACAGGGTGATGAGCGCCGCGCCATTGCGATGCGTGGGAATGGCCGACAATATCTGCCGGTTGAGCGGCGCGAACAGGATCGCGGCGATCACGCCCCACAGCACGGCGGCGAAGAAAGGCTCGATCACCAGCGCGAACGCGATGGACACGACCAGCACGACGCCCAGGAAAAATCCGTCCTCGATGCGGGGCGAGACATGCAGCGGCGGCACCGGGGCAGGCGTGACGGGTGGCGGGGGTGTTTTGGCGTCCATCGGCGACCCTTCGCAAAATTCGCGATTCAAATCCATCGTGGAAGATGCGCATCGGCTTCCCCCTGTCCTTTTCACCTTTCCATGGCTAAGGAAGCCGCTTCCTTCCGCTCATTTGGGACCAGCGACAGACGTGGCACGCGAGATCACCGGATTTTCCAACCCGCTGGTGAAGCGCGTCCGCAGCTTGCGGGAAAAAAAGCATCGCAAGGCCGAGGGACTGTTCCTGGCCGAAGGGCTGCGCATCCTGACCGAAGCGCGCGAGGAAGGCGTGCTCCCCGAAATGCTGTTCCACGCCGGCTCCACCCATCCCCTGGCGCTGGACCTGATCGACGCGATGGACGCGACCGGCGGCGACGTCATCGAAACCACGCCCGACATCCTGTCCAAGATCAGCGGCAAGGACAATGCACAGGCGGTGGTCGGCGTCTATCGCGACCGGCTTACCCCGCTCGACAGGCTGGACCGTACCAAGGCGGACATCTGGATCGTCGCCCAGTCGCTGCGCGATCCCGGCAATCTCGGCACGATATTGCGCACGGGCGACGCGGTCGGCGCGGGGGGCCTGATCCTGATCGACGATTGCGTCGATCCCTTCTCGGTCGAATCGGTGCGCGCCTCCATGGGGGCGCTCTTCACCCAGTCGATCACCCAGGCGCGCTGGGGCGAATTCATGCACTGGCTGCGGCAGGGACCGGGCGAACTGATCGGCACCAGCCTGAAGGCGACGCAGGACTATCAGGAACCAACCTATCAAAGCCCCAGCTTCCTGCTGGTCGGCAACGAAGCGCAGGGCCTGCCGGAAAGCTATGAGGCGGAATGCGACATACTGGTCAAGATGCCGATGCTGGGCAAGGCGGACAGCCTGAACGCCGCCGTCGCCACCGCCGTCATGGCCTATGAATTGTTGAACCAGAAGCGACGACGATAATATCACGCCGTTCCCGCGCAGGCGGAAACCATCTCCCGACCTTGCGGCAAGGACAGCGCAGGAGATGGATTCCCGCCTGCGCGGGAATGACAAAGAAAAGAAGCGACAGGGGGCGAACGGGCATGACCAACACAAGCGGCATCGGGGAAATGTGGCGGCACAAGCGCGTGCTGTCGGCCAGCCTGATCGGCACGGCAGTCGAATTTTACGACTTCTACATCTACGCCACGGCCGCCAGCCTGATCTTCCCCTCGCTTTTCTTCCCCTCCTCTTCACCCTCGGCGCAGTTGATGGCTTCCTATGGCAGCCTCGCCCTCGCCTTCTTCGCCCGGCCGGTGGGCGCGGCAGTGTTCGGCCATTATGGCGACCGGATCGGGCGCAAGGCCACTTTGGTCGCCTCGCTAATGCTGATGGGCGGCTGCACGCTGCTGATCGGCTTCCTGCCCACCTATCAAATGATCGGTTACTGGGCGCCGCTGATCCTGTGTCTGTTACGCTTCGGCCAGGGCTTTGGCCTCGGCGGCGAATGGGGCGGCGCGGCGCTGCTGGCGGTGGAGAATGCCCCGCCGGGCTGGCGCGCGCGCTTCGGCATGTTCCCGCAACTGGGCGCCCCGGTCGGCTTCATCGCCGCCAACGGCCTGTTCCTGATCCTGGGTGCCTTCCTGACCGACGAAGACTTCTTCGCCTGGGGCTGGCGCCTGCCCTTCCTGGGCAGCGCGGTGCTCGTGATTCTCGGCCTCTGGGTCCGCCTCAAGCTGACCGAAACCCCGGAGTTCGCCGCCGCGCAAAAGGAAACCCCACCGCCCGCCGTGCCGCTGGCGACCCTCCTCTCCTCGCACCTCGGCGCGGCGATCGCCGGCACCTTCGCCTGCGCCGCCTGTTTCGCCGTCTACTATATCGCGACCGCCTTCGCGCTCGGCTACGGCACCACCGCGCTCAGGATCGACCGCAGCAGCTTCCTCGCCATCCAGTTAGGCGCGATCCTGTTCATGGCGATCAGCATCGTCATCGCCGGCTGGTGGGCCGATCGCACCAGCCCCACAACCGCACTGGCCTGGGGCTGCGCGGGCACGGTGGCGATGGGCCTCGTCTTCGGCCCGCTGATCGGCACGGGCGCGCTGTTGCCGATCTTCGTGGCGCTCAGCCTGGCGCTGTTCGTCATGGGCTTCATCTACGGCCCGCTGGGGGCCTACCTCCCCGCCCTCTTCCCGATCCAGCTACGCTATACCGGCGCGTCCTTTGCCTTCAACCTGGGCGGCATTGTCGGCGGCGCGCTCGCCCCGATCGTCGCCACTTGGCTGATCGGCGCACAGGGCGTCGCTTGGGTCGGCCTCTACATGTCGGCGGCCGCGCTCCTCAGCCTCGTCGGTCTCTGGTTCACCAGCCGGACGTCCGCGATCAGATAGGCTTGCGCATCAGCAGCATCGGCACGCCGCTATCCTCGAACGGCCGCACCCCCTCGAACCCGAAACTGCGGTAGAGCGGCACCCCGGCCATCGTGCCGGTCAGTTCCAGCGCGGCAAAGCCCTCCCCCTTCGCCGCCGCCTCGCACAGCGACAGGATCAGCGTGCCCACGCCTTTGCGCACATGATCGGGGTGGGTGTACATCGCCCGCACTTTTGCCGGCTCGGTCGCCGGGTCAAGCAGCCGGTCGTCCCGCCCCGCGCTATGATTGCCGCCATAGGGTGTCGCCCGACGGCTCCACCCGCCGCATCCGGCGATGGCGCCCGCATCCTCGATGACGAAATAGGTGCCGTCCGCGATCAGCCGGCTGTCCAGCCCCATGAAGGCGTGACTGGCCGCCACCTGATCGGGCGTCAGATAGGCCGATTGCAGATGTTCGATAGCGCGGGTCATCAGCGCCGACAGGCGCGGTTCGTCGGCCAGGATGGCGAGGCGATGGGTTAGAGGCATGGCTATGTCCTGCAACGAAAACGGCCGATCCTGCAAGGGACCGGCCGTCAATCGTCGCTGTCATGCAGGGATCAGAATTTGAAACCGACCTTCCCGTACCAGAAGCCGCCATTGAAGCCGAAGGGCGACACGTCGGGATAGATGTCGCCGGTGAATCGGCCGCCGGTCGAACCATAGACCGGACCCAACGTCCCTTTGGTGTTGGAATATTTGTCGGGATAATTGCTGAAGAGGTTCTGCACACCCACGCTCAGGGTGAAATTGTCGTTCACTTCATAGCTGCTCTCGAAGTCGAACACGAACTCGCTGCCGAACGTCTGCGACACCGGGCCGTCATCCGTCTGGGTATATTTGCCATACCAGTTCATGCGCGCCAGCACGGAGAAGGGACCGCTGTTCCAATTCTCGGTCAGGATGACGCGGGTCTTGGGCAGGGTCTTTTCCAGCTGGGCGACGCGAACATCGGATACGATGTCGGGATCGCGTGCGATGACCTTGGTCTTGTTATAGTTGAACGCCAGCGTGGTGCTGAAACTGCCCATCGTGTCCGTCGCAAAGCGATAGCTGCCGACGACGTCCACACCCTGGGTGCGGGTATCGAAGGCGTTGGTCAGGAACTGCACTTCGTTGACGGTCGCATAGTTGGCCAGCCCCAGCGACTGGAGCGTGGGCCGCTGGTCATTGGTAATTTCGAACGTGCCGGATGTGCCGATCCGGTCCTTCACCTTGATGTTGTAATAGTCGATCGAGAGCGTGAAGCCCGGCGCAGGCGTGAACACGCTGCCGAGCGAGAAGCTGACCGACTCTTCGGGCTTGAGCGGCGTTGCCCCCAGGAAGGCCGCGACCGGGCTGGTGACCGGCAGCGTCATCGATTCGATCGCGTTGGGATTGCCGGGATTGAAGCCAGTTGCGATGCTGCTGCTGTTGACCTGGCCCGGCGTCGGCGCGCGGAAGCCCGTCGCCACCGTGCCACGCAGGGCGACGATATCGGGAACGACCGCGTAACGGGCCGAAAATTTGCCGGTGGTCGAATTGCCGAAGTCGGACAGATGCTCATAGCGGCCAGCGATGCCGAAGGAGAGTTGTTCGGTGACGTCCCCTTCGATGTCGATATACAGCCCCTTGGAATTGCGGCTGCTTTCGCCGGCGATGGCCGGGCCGTAACCGGGGAAGCCATTGGCGCCGACCGGCAGCGTGACCGACAGTTGCGATCCGTCGGCGTTCAATACCGGCGTGCCGTCCTGATGGAAGACAAGGTTCCCGGTATATTGCCCGATCGCGTAGGAGGCCGCGTCACCCAGACCTAATTCATAGGATTCGCGGAAATATTGGCCGCCAAAGGCGATGGTGACGGGGCTGGCGAAGCCGACTTCCCAGGGATAGCTGAAGTCCGCATTGATCAGCGTTTCGCGCTGCTCCAGCTTGCCCAGGTAGAATTCGTTCGGCGACGTGATGCCCAGCGACGGGTTCATCGTGCCGTTCATCGTGTATCGCAGCGTCGACTGGCCATAGCTGCCAGAAATGTCATAGTTCAGGCCGAAGCCTAATTTGCCCTTATAGCCGACGGTGCCTGAAATATCGTCGATCTTGCCAAAGAAGATCGGCGTGAAGCCGCCAGGATAGACGCAGCTCCAATTCTGGACCAGCGGGTCGGAACAGGTCGCGACCTGGGTATAGTCGCGCGTCGTGACTTCATAATCGTTGGGCGCATAGACATTCCCGCCCGCAGCGCCAGTCTGGATGCCCGGCAGCGTGTTGTCGAAGTCCGTGAAGTAATCGTTGAAGATGCCGTTCTTGCCGAAGCTGTTGCCTTCGATATCGACGCCGGACGTATTGACCGACTGGCGATAGTTGAAGCTTTCTTCCTGGAAGCTGTGACCATAATTGCCGAAGAAATAGACGCTGCTGTCATCGCCCAGGTCAAACCCGCCATTGACGAAGAAGCGGTAGGATTCCATCGCCGGATTGCCGTAGCGCTGCGCCAGGGCCGGCACGCCAATGGTGGGCTGCTCCTGCGCCAGTAGATGCGCGCCGGCGCGCGTGACACCGCGGCTGGTCTTGGCCGCATTCACATATTCGCCGCTGATGTTGATGAAGCCGCTGTCGCCCAGCTTGAACCCGCCGTTCAAGGCGAGCTGATAATCCTCGCCATCGCCGCGATAAAATTGGCCGTAGCGGGCATAGCCCGAAATGCCGTCCGTATCGTCGCGCAGGGTCATGTTGATGACCCCGGCGATGGCGTCCGATCCGTATTGCGCCGATGCGCCGTCGCGCAGCACTTCGACCGCGCGGACCGCAATGGCGGGCACCTGCGCCAAATCGGCGGAATGGGCGCCGGCGGACTGGGCGTTGGCGCCGATCTGGACCAGCGCGGAACGGTGCATACGCTTGCCGTTGATCATCACCAGCGTCTGGTCGGGCGCCAGGCCGCGCAGGTTGGGCGGACGCACGAAGGACGAGCCATCGCCAATGGCGTAGCGCGCGACCGAGAAGGAGGGAACGAGGTTCTGGATCACCTGGTTCATGTCGGCCGTGCCCTGCTTTTGCAGTTCAACGCCGGAATAGACATCGATCGGCGTGGGCGATTCCGCCACGGTGCGATCGGTGCGGCGGGTGCCGGTCACGATGATGGTCTGGCCCGGTTCGGCGGCGGCAGTCTGCGGCGGCGCATCCTGCGCAAGAACAGGCATGGAAGAACAGAGAGAAACAGCAATTGCGCTGCGTGAAATCAGACCCTTATACTTCATCAAAAAAGCCCCCTATTTCTCTTTTACAGAGGCCTTTTCGACATCCCCCACCTTATTTTATTTTCAACGTCATGAAGTTGCAAAATTCCCCGACCGAAACTGAAAGTTTCAGTGCAACTACAATCCGTAACAATTGGAAACGGAAGGCTGACATAAATCCACCATCAACAAAATGGCCCTTTTTGCCGCAGCGCAAAATCTTTCGCACGGGACAAAGCCGGACGATCGTCAAATTTTGTCAAATCCTTGTAACATAACGAAAAAGGCGGCGACCTTGGGGGTCGCCGCCTGTATCTTTTTTACAACTGTCAAGAAGCGTTGTTAGGCGCTCAATCTTGCCGTGATCAGCCTTCGCGGTTGTCGCGGCGCTCGGCGATGCGAGCGCGCTTGCCGGTACGGCCACGCAGATAGTAAAGCTTCGCACGACGCACGACGCCACGGCGGACGACAGTGATCGAATCGAGGTTGGGCGAATAGAGCGGGAACACGCGCTCCACGCCTTCGCCGAACGAAATCTTGCGCACGGTGAAGTTCGAACCCATGCCCTTGTTCGAACGGGCGATGCACACGCCTTCATAGTTCTGAACGCGGCTACGCTCGCCTTCAATGACCTTCACGCCGACGCGCAGCGTGTCGCCAGGGCGGAATTCGGGGATGTCCTTGCCGAGGGCGGCGATGTTTTCCGCCTCGATCTGCTGGATGATGTTCATGTCAACTCAGTCCTTGGTCGTTCGTTGCGCACCAGAGGGCGACTGGACCCGAACGCCGATGTGACGTTCCCAAAGGTCCGGCCGCCTTAGCCGTGTATCATCCTCCGCCTGTTGTTTCCGCCAGGCGGCGATCTTCGCATGATCCCCCGATCGCAACACTTGCGGGATCGCGCGCCCCTCCCATTCTACCGGGCGGGTATAATGCGGATATTCGAGCAATCCCGTTTCAAAGGATTCCTCGACTCCGCTGGAAGCCGCGCCCATTACACCGGGAAGCAGCCGAACACAAGCATCGAGCAGCAGCAAAGCCGCCATTTCCCCGCCCGACAGGATGATGTCTCCCATGCTGACCTGCTCGATCGGCCGGGCGTCGAAGATACGCTCGTCAAACCCCTCGAACCGGCCGCAGACCAGGGTCACGCCCGGCCCTTCCGCCAGGCTGCGCACGCGCGCCTGGGTGATGGGCGCGCCGCGCGGCGTCATCGCCAACACGGGCAGGTCGGGCCGCTTCTCCAGCGCGTGATCCACCGCCTTGGCCATGATGTCCGCACGCAGCACCATGCCCGCGCCACCGCCCGCGGGCGTATCGTCAACGGTGCGATGCCGGTCGGCGGCGAAATCGCGGATGTGAATCGGGTCGCACGCCCACTTCCCCTCGCTCAGCGCTCGCCCCGCCAGCGAAACGCCCAGCGGCCCCGGAAACATCTCTGGATAGAGGGTCAATATCTGCGCAGCGAAGCTCATTTCCGGCGCGACCGCAACCAGGCCGCGGACGCTCCTCCGCCCATACACAACAGGCCACAGATCAACAGCGCGACACCGATGCTCTGGAGCAGCCCTGCAAAGGGTCGTTCGGGGTGCAGCACACCAGGGATCAGGACCAGCAGAGGGATCGGGCATACCAGCGCGACCGCGCTGACGACCTTCACGCCGCGCGACCAGTCGACGCCGAACAGGCGCCAACCGGCGGCCAGCATTGCCAGAAGATAAAGAGCGGTGAGTATTTGCGCCATGGCCCGCGCTTAGGATAAGCGCGCCGCCTCGTCCAGTTTCGCCTCGCCTGCCTGTCGCTCAGGGGGTCTTTACGGACAGTTTGAGTTCCTGAATCTGCGCACCCTGCGTCGGCGCGAGCAGGATAGACCCCGCCACGCGCCCCTTTTCGCAGGTCCAGGTAAAGCTGCCCGACAGATTGCCGCCGGCCTTGATCGGCGCGTCGGTGCGGCACGCCCCGACCTCGCTTTTCAACGCGGCAAGCTTCTTGCGCCAACTGTCCATGTCGCTGTCCATCAGGAAGTTCATCGCCAGCCGATCCTGCGCGCCCTGCACGCCGCCAGCGGCATAGATGCGCCCGGTCGCGGCATAGCCATCCGCCAGCAGGGGCGACACCGCCTGCGTCCGCTCGACCAGCACGCCGGCCTTCTGCAACGCCATGGCCGCGTCCCAGGCGGGGCCAGCGCCGCCATTATAGGTGCGGTTGGTGAAGACGAAGATGCCAACGCCATGGTCGGGCATCAGCATCACATGGCTGCCATAGCCGGGATAGCCGCCGCCATGGGCCAGCGTCAGGCCCAGGTCGCAATCCTGCGCCACCCGCATACCAAAACCATAGGCAGCCGCCTGACGACAGGCGGACGGGCCACTGGCGCCATATCGCGGGGCGAGGCTAACGAAATTACTCCCCTCCGCCAGCATCCGCACCGCCGATCGCGGCGCCGGTCCGGCATCGGGATCGTCCCGCGCGGGCCAGGCGGACAGCAGGAAGGCGACCCAGCGCGCATAATCATTGGCGCTGGTCTGTAGCCCGCCCATCGCGCCGAATGCGCCGTCGCGCATCGTCGGCTCCGCCTTCCATCGCCCTTCTTCCCAGCGATAGCCGATCGCGCGCCGATCGAGCGGCCATTCGTCCACCGCATAGCCGCTCGACGCCATCCCCAGCGGCATCAGCAACGTCTGTTCGACATAGCGGCGATAGGGCTGACCGGAGACAGTGGCGATGATCCGGCCCAGCAGCGCGAAGCCGAAATTGCTATATTCATAATGGCTGCCCGGCGCGCTGCTGAACGGCACCCCCTGTTGCAGCATCCGGGTGAAGTCCGCTTCCGGCAGCGGCGTCTGGCGGTCGCCCCAGGGATTGTCGTCGACCAGGCCCGCGCTATGGGTCAGCAGGTCGCGGATGCGGATGCGCGGACTATCCTTGGTCGGATAGGTCCAGGCGCGCATCTCCGGCACATAGGTTTCGGCCAGATCATCGAGCGAGAGCTTGCCCTCTTCCCGCAGCTTCAGGATCGACAGCGCGGTGAAGGCCTTGGTCATCGACGCGATGCGGAACAGGCTGTCCGGCGTCGCCGGCCGCTTATGGACCAGATCCTGTACGCCCAACCCCTTCACATGGACCAGTCGCCCGTCGGCGACGATGCCGTACACCAATCCAGGCGCGTGGCTATCCACTTGGAAATCGGCGAACAGGCGATCAATTGCGGGGATCGCCTGCGCGATCTTCTGCGCGTCGGCGGCGTGGACCGGACACACGGCAGCGATCATCAACAGCAGGCAGGCGGCAAGGCGCATCGAAACATCCCTCCAGCAACGGAGGATCAACCATGCCACGCTGCATCATGGCCGCAAGGGACATTTACCCCTTATTCGACGAAGATCGCGTCAATGATGGCGCGGTCCGCCTCCAGCGTCACCGCATGCATCGGCGCCATGAAACGCTTGCCCTTCTTGCCTTCCACCGATGGCCGTTCGACCTCGATGATGTCGCCCGCGCCGAAATTCTCGATCGCAATGATCTCGCCCAGCGCCTCGCCCGCACTAGACAGGCAGGACAGGCCGATAATGTCGGCATGATAATATTCGCCCTCGCCCAGCGGCGGCAGGGCGGAACGGGGCACGGTCAGCGCCGTGCCGCGCAAGGCTTCGGCTTCACCGCGTGTCCCGATCTCGGCGAAACGGGCGACCGCGCCATTGGGACCGGGGCGAACCGACTTCAACGTCAATATGCGCCCGGCCGCATTGAAGCTTTTGTAGCTTTTGAGGCTTTCGGCCCCTTCGCCAAAGAGCTTCAGACGGACATCGCCCGCCACTCCATGCGCACCGATGATCGCGGCGAGAGTGACGGGCTTGTCGGTCAAGAGGCTCAGCCTTCGGCCTGTTCGGCAGCGACTTCTGCAGCCGGCGCTTCTTCAGCAGCCGGAGCCGGAGCAGCGGCGGCCTCGGCAGCGGCCGCCTTGGCGGCTTCGGCGGCTTCAGCCGCTTCGGCGGCCTTGGTGGCGCGGTCTTCAGCGCGATCCTTGGCCTTCTGGCCCGGCTCCGCCTTCTTGGGGTTGTTGCGCACGATGCGCTCCTTCACGCCGGCGGCGTCCAGGAAGCGGGCGACGCGGTCGGTCGCCTGGGCGCCGGCGGCAACCCAATGCTTCGCACGCTCGACGTCCAGAACGACGCGCTTCTCGTCGCCCTTGGGCAGGACGGGATTGTAGCTGCCGATGCGCTCAATGAACTTGCCGTCACGCGGGGCGCGGCTGTCGGCCACGACGATGCGATAATAGGGACGCTTCTTGGAGCCGCCGCGCGACAAACGAATGGAGGTTGCCATGGAATTTGACCTTTCTACTCAAACCAAAAATGTGGGAATTGTTTACTTCTTCATGAAATTTTGAAAACCGGGTGGAAGCTTGGGCATGTTGCCGCCCAATCCGCCCAGGCCCGACAGATCGGGTCCACCCCCGCCTGCGCCGCCGTCCGGGCCGCCAAGGCCGCCCAATCCGCCCATGCCACCGCCGCCGGTGAACATCTTGGCCAGCCCTTTCAGGCCGCCCATCTTGCGGATCTTCTTCATCGCGCCTTCCATTTCCTGATGCATTTTCAGGAGACGGTTGACGTCCTGCACGGTGCGGCCCGCGCCCTTGGCGATGCGAATCTTGCGCTTGGCGTTGATCAGGGCGGGCTTCTCCCGCTCCTTGGGCGTCATGGAGCCGATCATGGCGTCCAGATGCACCAGCGTCTTGTCGTTCGCGCCGCTATTGGCCATCGCCGCCTGGGCCTTTTTCAAGCCCGGCAACATGCCCGCCAGCGCGCCCAGACCGCCCATGCGGCGCATCTGGTTCAACTGGCTGCGCAGGTCGTTCATGTCGAACTGACCCTTGGCCATTTTCTTGGCCAGCTTGTCGGCTTCCTCCGCATCGATCGTCTCGGCGGCGCGCTCGACCAGGCTGACGACGTCGCCCATGCCCAATATGCGCTGCGCGACACGCTGCGGATGGAACAGCTCCAGCGCATCGAGCTTTTCGCCGGTGCCGGCGAACTTGATCGGGCGGCCGGTGACGGCCCGCATCGACAGTGCCGCACCACCACGCGCATCGCCGTCCATGCGGGTCAGCACCACGCCGGTCAGCGGCACCTGGCTTGAGAAGTTCGTCGCGACATTGACCGCATCCTGGCCGGTCAGCGAATCGACCACCAGCAGGATTTCAGCGGGGTTGGAGGCGTCGGCGACCGCCTTCATCTCGTCCATCAACGCCTGGTCGACATGCAGCCGACCGGCGGTGTCGAGCATCACCACGTCGAAGCCCTGCAGCTTCGCCGACTGGAGCGCGCGCCTGGCGATATCCACCGGCTGCTGGCCCGCCACGATCGGCAGCGTGGCGACGTCGATCTGCGTGCCCAGCACGGCCAACTGTTCCTGCGCGGCCGGACGCTGGACGTCGAGCGACGCCATCAGTACCTTCTTGCGCTCTTTTTCCTTGAGGCGCTTGGCGATCTTGGCAGTCGTGGTTGTCTTGCCCGACCCCTGCAAGCCGACCATCATAATGACGGCGGGCGGGGTCACGTCGATCAGCAGGTCGGACGCTTCGGAACCCAGCGTTTCGGTCAGCGTGTCGGAGACGATCTTGACGACCATCTGCCCCGGCGTGACCGACCGCAGCACATCGCTGCCGACCGCCCGTTCGGTGGCCTGATCGACGAACTGGCGCACGACCGGCAGCGCAACATCGGCCTCCAGCAGCGCGATTCGCACTTCACGCATCGCGGCGCGGACATCGTCCTCCGTCAGCGCGCCGCGCCCACGCAGTTTGTCGAATACCCCACTCAGACGATCGCTTAGCGAATCGAACATCATCACCTCATTTGGGCCACAAAGGCCCGGAAAATCCCGCATCCCTGCCAAACGACAAAATCGCCGGTGGGCGAAACCTCGCCAACCAGCGTCCATCCGATGCCCCATATGGGCGTCCTGGATTTGTCAGGGACCGGACGGCAGACCGCCCGATTGCACGGCGCCCTTAGCGCAAGGGCGTCCATGATGCAAGCGATCCGGGGCGAGGCACGCGGACGGCAGCCGGATGCAAATTTGGCCACAGCTTGCACAATGCGCTGCTTTACGCCAGCACAACAGCCCAAGTTGAATATCGGGGAGCCTAGGATCATGAGCTGGACACGCCGCAAGCCCATGGAGGCGATGACACCCAAGGATGCGGGCCATCAACTGGCGCGCACCCTGTCCTGGCCGCATCTGCTGGCGCTGGGCGTCGGCGCGATCGTGGGCACCGGCATCCTGACTCTGATCGGCGTTGGCGCGGACCGCGCCGGACCGGCCGTCCTGCTCTCCTTCGCCATAGCGGGCGCGATCTGCGCCTGCGCCGCGCTCGCCTATGCCGAATTGTCGACCATGATGCCCGCGGCGGGCAGCGCCTACAGCTATAGCTATGTCGCGCTGGGCGAAGGCATCGCCTGGGTCGTGGGGTGGAGCCTGATCCTGGAATATAGCCTGGTCGTGTCCACCGTGGCGGTGGGCTGGTCGGGCTATGCCGCGCCTTTGCTCACTGCGATCGGCTTCCCGAAGATGTTGACGCAGGGACCGGAACTGGGCGGCCTTATCAACCTGCCCGCCATCTTCATCATCGCCGTGGTCGCCGGACTGCTGATGCTCGGCACGCGCGAAAGCGCGCGCCTCAACACCATTCTCGTACTCATCAAGATCGTGACGCTCAGCCTGTTCGTCGCTTATGCCCTGCCCGCCTTCGACGCCCAAAATCTGGAACCCTTCATGCCCTTCGGCTTCGCCAAGCATATGGGGCCGGACGGGGTCGAACGCGGGGTGATGGCGGCGGCCGCGATTATCTTCTTCGCCTTCTACGGTTTCGACGCGATTTCGACCGCAGCGGAGGAAGCCAAGAACCCGGACCGTGATCTCGCCATCGGCATCGTCGGATCGCTCATCATCTGCACCCTCATCTATGTTCTGGTGGCCGCCGCCGCGATCGGCGCCCTGCCCTTCACCCGCTTTGCCGACAGTCCCGAACCGCTGGCGCTGATCCTGCGCGAAATGGGCCAGGGCGGCATTGCCCGCATCGTCGCCATCGCCGCGGTCATCGCCCTGCCCACCGTGCTGCTGGGTTTCCTCTACGGCCAGAGCCGCATCTTCCTGGTGATGGCGCGCGACGGATTCCTGCCGCAAAGCCTGGCGAAGATTTCCAAGCGCGGTACGCCCGCGCGCATCACTGCCGTCACCGCCGCGCTGGTCGCCGTCATCGCCGGTTTGCTGCCGATCGACGAGATCGCCGCGCTGGCCAATGCCGGCACGCTGATCGCCTTCACCGCCGTAGGCTGGTGCCTGCTCGTCCTGCGCCGCCGCAGCCCAGACCTCCGCCGCCCCTTCCGCACGCCGGCCGCCTGGTTCGTCGGCGTGGGCGCGATCGGCGGCTGCGCCTATCTGTTCGTCAGCCTGCCGATGAAGACGATCCTCGCCTGTCTGGTGTGGAATGCGATCGGTTTACTCGTCTATTTTCTGTACGGGCAGAAGCGGGCGACCGCGGCGTAGGGAGATCGAACGAAATAATTCCTGCACATTCGACGTTCACGCCAGCAATCGATGAAGCCGGTCAGCGACGCTATAATGTCTATGACGGGCATTTGACATGGATTTTACCCGGTCGCTCTGGATCAATCAGAATTAGAAAGCCCGCGCCACCTCAGCCCGACATGGAATTGACAGTCCAGAAATTGCCTGACGGCACGCGCGAAAAATTGTTCGGCTTGTCACCAGATTGGATACAGCAGGACAGATGGTCGCGTGAGACCAGGTCCGAGCAATCCTAAAGAGATAAAACTCGCCAAAGTTGCCTGTGAGCAAGCTAAAGCCATGCCTGTGGGAGATCACCAAGGACAAGGACGGCAATTCCATCTCAGTAGTGCGAGGCCTGAGCATATTATTCAAGGTAGCAGAATAACCACGGACTCGCCTTTTCCCTCCACCCCCACTACATGCCCGCCCATGGGACGCTTCTCCAAAATGCACGGCCTGGGCAATGATTTCGTTGTGATCGACGCGCGCGATGGCGCGGTCGAGATGACGGAAGCGCGCGCCCGCGCCGTCGCCGATCGTCACGCCGGGATCGGCTGCGATCAATTGATCCTGATCGGCAACGCCCCCGACGCGGACGTGTCGATGCAGATATTCAACGCCGACGGCAGCGAAGTGGAAGCTTGCGGCAACGCGACCCGCTGCGTGCCCCTGTTCGTCGGCCGCGACGTGCTGATCCGCACCAAGGCCGGCCTGCTCGACGCCAAGAGCGTGGATGGCGGCGCCAGCGTCGATATGGGCGCACCCCGTTTCGACTGGGACGCGATCCCGCTCGCCTATCCCATGGACACGCTGACCATGAGCGCGAGTTGGGAAGAGCTGCCCGCCCCCGCCGCGGTCAATGTCGGCAACCCGCATGTCATCTTCTTCGTGGACCATCTGGACGGTGTGAACTTCGACCGTCTCGGCCCGCTGATCGAGCATGATCCGTTGTTCCCGGCGCGCGTGAACGTCAATTTCGCGCAGGTCGTGGGCGACGATCATCTCCGTCTGGTGGTATGGGAACGCGGCGCGGGGCTGACGCGCGCCTGCGGCACGGGCGCCTGCGCCACCGCCGTCGCCGCCGTCCGCCGCAAGCTGGTGACGGGGCCGGTGACGGTCAGTCTGCCGGGCGGCGATCTGGTGATCGACTGGGCGCCGGGCGGCACGATCCGCATGACCGGACCCGCCACCCATGTCTTCGACGGTGAGGCTGACTGGGACCGCTTCTGATGCCCCCTGCCTCAACCAAAGCGCCGGACATCATCACCATGGGCTGCCGCCTCAACATCGCGGAGAGCGAGGCGATTCGCGACATGGCGGCCGGCCAGGACGATCTGATCGTGGTCAATAGCTGCGCCGTGACGGCCGAAGCGGTGCGCCAGACCCGCCAGGCGATCCGCCGCGCCCGCCGCGAACGGCCTGACGCCCGCATCCTCGTCACCGGCTGCGCCGCCCAGACCGAGCCGGAGACCTTCGCCGCCATGGCCGAAGTCGATGGCGTGATCGGCAATCGGGAGAAGATGGAGGCGAGCAGCTTCGCCGCGATAACCGAGAAGGTCCGCGTATCCGACATCATGGCCGTCCGCGACACCGCCCCGCATATGGCCAGCGCTTTTGCCGACCATGCCCGCGCGTTTCTGGAGGTCCAGAATGGCTGCGATCATCGCTGCACCTTCTGCATCATTCCCTATGGCCGGGGGAACAGCCGCTCTGTCCCCGCCGGCGCGGTGGTGGACAAGGCGAAACAACTGGTCGATGCCGGCTATAGCGAAATCGTGCTGACCGGCGTGGATGTCACCAGCTATGGCTCCGACCTGCCGGGCAGCCCCTCGCTCGGCCTGTTGATCGAACGCCTGCTGAAGGGCGTGCCCGACCTCCCCCGCTTGCGCCTGTCGTCGATCGACAGCGTGGAAATAGACGATCGGCTATTCGATCTCATCGCGCATGACCCGCGTATGATGCCGCACCTGCATCTCTCGCTACAGGCGGGCGACGACATGATCCTCAAGCGCATGAAGCGTCGTCATAGCCGCGCCGACGCCATTGCCATCGTGGAACGGCTCAACGCCGCCCGCCCCGACATCAGCATTGGCGCGGACATCATCGCAGGCTTCCCTACCGAGGAGGAGGCGATGTTCGAAAACAGCTTGGCCCTCATCGATGAATGCGACATCGTGCACGGCCATATTTTCCCCTATTCGCCGCGCGCCGGCACGCCGGCCGCACGGATGCCACAGGTCGATCGCGCGACGATCAAGGCGCGCGCTGCCCGCCTGCGTGACGCATGCGCCGCGCGACGCGAGGCCTGGCTGCGCAGCTTGATCGGCACCACCCAATCGGTGCTGGTCGAGCGCAGCGGGTTAAGCGGCCACGCCGAAAATTTCGCGCCAGTCCGCTTCATGACGGCACAGTCCTCCTCCTTCATCGTCCCTGCTACCATCACGGCGCTTGAGAATGGCGCGCTGATCGCGCAAGAGGCGCAGCAATGACAGACACCGGCACCAGCTGGCGCGACCGCCTCTTCGGCGGGCTGAAGCGCACATCCGACAGGCTTGGCGACAACCTCACCGGCCTTTTCTCCAAGGCGGCGCTCGACGACCAGACGTTGGACGAGATCGAAGAAGCCCTGATCGTTTCAGACCTTGGCCCCGCCATGGCCGCGCGCGTGCGCGAACGGCTGTCCGAAGGGCGCTTCAACAAGGAGCTGACCGAGGAATATCTGCGCGCGATCATCGCGGAAGAGATCGAGAAGGTGCTCGCCCCGGTCGCCCGCCCGTTGGAGATCGAAGCCTTCCCGCGGCCGCAGGTCATCTTGGTGATCGGCGTCAACGGATCAGGCAAGACCACCACCATAGCCAAGCTCGCCAATAATTTCCTGGAGCAGGATTATGGCGTGATGCTGGCCGCAGGCGATACCTTCCGCGCGGCGGCCATCGGCCAGCTCAAGGTCTGGGCCGAGCGTCTGGGCATCCCCATCGTCGCCGGCAAGGAAGGCGGCGACGCGGCGGGCATCGTATTCGACGCGGTCAAGCAGGCGACGGAAACCGGCATCGACGTGCTGATCGTGGACACGGCCGGGCGCCTTCAGAACAAGACCGAATTGATGGACGAACTGTCCAAGGTGCGCCGCGTGCTGGGCCGATTGAACCCGGCCGCCCCGCACGACGTTGTGCTGGTTCTGGATGCCACCACGGGACAGAATGCGTTGAACCAGATCGAAGTCTTCAAGGAAACCGCGCAGGTGACGGGGTTGGTCATGACCAAGCTCGACGGCACGGCGCGCGGCGGCGTGCTGGTCGCGGCGGCGGAGAAATTTCGTCTACCCATCCACGCCATCGGCGTTGGCGAAAAGATCGAGGATCTGCGCCCCTTCGATGCGGGCGACATGGCGCGCGCCATTGCAGGGACGGCCTATGCCCGCTGACGCCAAGCCCGCCGCAAAGCCTGCCCATGGCGGCACGCTTAGCCTGGCGCTCGATTTCGGGCCGCTGCTGGTGTTCTTCCTGACCTATAAGGGCGCCGGCTGGCTCATGGGGGCGGGTAATCCGATCACCGCTATGACCTTCGGCACGGCCGCCTTCATGGCGGCGATCGTGATTGCGGTGATCATCTCGAAAGTGAAGCTGGGCCGGGTGTCGCCGATGCTGTGGCTGTCGGCGCTGCTGATCCTGTTTTTCGGCGGCCTCACTATCTATTTCCATGATCAGAGCTTCATCCAGTTAAAGCCCACGATCATCTACAGCTTCTTCGCGCTGATGCTGTTCGCAGGCCTGTTACGTGGCAAGCCGCTACTCAAATATCTGCTCCAGGCCGCCTATGACGGCCTGAGCGAAACCGGCTGGATGAAGCTGTCGCGCAACTGGGCGCTTTTCTTCGTCGCCATGGCCATCGCGAACGAACTGATGCGGCGGTCAATGAGCTTCGACAGCTGGCTGGCGGTCAAGGTCTGGGGCGTGACCATCGTGTCGATCGTCTTCGCCGCCGCCAACATTCCGATGCTGATGCGCCACGGCCTGACGCTGGGCGACAGCCTCGACAGCGACGAGGTCGGCGAAACCACCCCGCCCCAGGGATAAGCGCTTATTTCTGCGATCGTTTCGCAATAGGCACATATCTGTTTTCTTGGGCGTTGGGGGAGCATATGGGAAGCGGCGGAGGCGTCCACGCCCCGCATGGACCATATGACCAATCGGCCGCTCCGACCCGCGTGCGGCCGCCCCATAACGAACCCGAGGAGTTCCGCCATGGCTTTTGTTCTGCCCGACCTGCCCTATGCCAAGGATGCTTTTGGCGACATCCTGTCCGTCGAAACCTTCGATTTCCACCATGGCAAGCATCACAACGCCTATGTGGTAAAGGCCAATGAACTGGTCGCCGCCGACGCCAGCCTTCAGGGCAAGTCGCTGGTCGAACTGATCAAGTCGGCCAAGGGCGGCCTGTTCAACCAGGTCGGCCAGATCTGGAACCACACATTCTACTGGCAGTCGCTCTCGCCGACCAAGACCGCGCCGACCGGCGAACTGCTGGCCAAGATCGAAGACGCCTTCGGCTCGGTCGATGCGCTGATCGAAAAGCTGAAGGCGGAGGCCGTCGGCCATTTCGCCAGCGGCTGGGCCGCACTGGTCCTCAAGGACGGCAAACTGGAAGTGACCAGCTATCATGACGCCGACACCCCTGTCGCCCATGAAGGCCATGCGCCGCTGCTGATCGTCGATGTGTGGGAACATGCCTATTATATCGACTATCGCAACCTGCGCCCCAGCTATGCCGATCGCATCCTCAAGGAAGCGATCAACTGGGACTTCGCAGCGTTGAACCTGGACGGCGAAGGCGCCAGCCGCGCCGACCAGCCAGGCTGATTGAAAAAAAGGGGGGGCGGTCGCATGGACCGGTCCCCCTTTTTTATGCGGCGTGTGGCTGGAGCGATCTGGTCAGGCCGCTTCCAACTGCGCGACAAATTGTTCCGCCGCTCGCTGCAACGCTTTGGCCGTTTGCGACAAACTTGATGCGGCGCTGGAAACGCGCCCCGACAGGCTTTCCGTGTCGCGCGCGACATCGGCCACCCCTTCCATCTGCCGCGTCATGATGGCGGCGTCCTGCGCCGTATCACGCGCCGATTCACCGATAGCGCTGGTCGCATCGCGCTGATCGACGACCGCCCGCTGGATGTCCTCCGCCGCGTCCGCCAGTTGTTCGACGGCGCCGGCGACGTCGGACAGCGCCTCGCGCGCGACGCCAGCCCCCTCACGGGCGGACCAAGCCAGAGCGTGAATTTCGCCGGTCGCGTTGGCGGCCTGACCCGCCAATTGCTTCACTTCTCCGGCCACTACGGCGAAACCGCGGCCGACCTCCCCGGCACGCGCGGCTTCGATCGTGGCGTTGAGCGCCAAAAGATTGGTGCGCGCGGCAATATCCGTGATGGAATTGGCGAAACTAGTGATCGATGTGGTGCGATCCTCCAGATCGTGCACGGCCTGATGCCCTTTAGTCGATACGCGCTGCGCTTCGCCGCCCAGCATCGCCTGCTGGTGCGAGGCGGATGCGATGGCGGTGATCGATTCCGACAACTAGTCGATCCGTCGGGCCAGCATGGTCGCATTGGCGGAAGATTGTTCGGCGATCGCCACCGTCTCTGCGGTGCCCTCGCTCGCACGCTGGGCCAATTGATTGAGTTGCCGGGCCGAATCGTCAAGTTCTTGGGCAGCAGCACCAACCGCGCCCACGATTTCCGCCACTGAATGGCGGAAATCTCCGACCAGCGTCAGCGTGGCCGCCCGCCGATCCGTAGCCATGCGGGCCTTTTCCGCCTCCTGCTGTTCGCGCAGATGCGCAGCGCGTGTCTCCAACTCGCTGCGCGCCGTCATCGCCGCTTCCGCAGCATGACGCCCCTTTTCGGCTTGCTGGGCCAATTGCCCGGCCTGCGCCACATGCCCGTCTAGAGCCAGCAGCATCGCGCGCAACCGAACGGTCAGGTAGCATAATATGGCCGCTTGCAGCACGACCGCCACGCCGTGGATCGTGACGCGACCGATATTGGCATTGTCCGGAAATACCCAGGTCGGCAGGAACAGGCTGAGCGCCAGATGATGGGCAGCCGTCAGCGAAGCCGCCAGCAGGATCGGCCGCCAGTCGTAGAGCAGCGCCAACCCCGCCAGCGCCACGAAGAAGAACATATGGCCGTCCATCTGCCAGCCATAGCCAGACAGCAGATACAGCCCGATCGCCGGTTGCACGGCGGCCAGCGTACCCATGGCCAGACGCGCTTCGAGGTCGCGCCGCTCCCGCATCACGCGGATGGTCGGCAGCGCATTGACCAGTGCGGACAGGAACAGCGCGCGGCCACTATGTTCCGCCCCTAGCAACAGGCCCGCGAGGCCGATCGCCACGGTCCAGATCCAGTTGGCGAACAGGAGAATGCGCAGCCCCTGCAGTCGCAATCGATCCAGGCTGGTCATCGCGCTCACCGAGTCGGTGCTCCGCAACCGCTCATTTGCGTCGACAAGGCGACTATTCCGCGGCGCAGCAGCGCAGGGGCCAGTTCGCCCCGCCTGCCTTCGACCAGCAAGGAGCCTGTCCAAGGGCCTTTCGCGACCAGCCTGGCGCCATTGGCGATAGCGATGGACGCTAGCGCGCGCCTTGCCCCGTCGGTCAATGGCAGCAGGACCATCCGGCCGCTCGTCGGCGGAACAGCATATAGCCCCAGAAGACCAAACAGGATCAGGCCGCATTGCCCCGCCAAGGGCAGGATGCAGCGATAGGGGGCAACCAGCTTCATTCCACCCGAATAGGATATATTGGTAAGGAAAATGTTAAGGATGTTCGGACGCGTTCAAACCCAGAGTTTCCGCCAGTTCATCCAGGTCGGCGCCCGGCCGGACCAACAACCATTCGCGGCTTGCCGCACCATCCACCACGGTCACGGCGCCCTTGGGACATATGCCCAGGCATTTCACCTCAAGCACGCCTGCCGCCGCCTTGCGCCCCGTCTTCAAGGACAGATGCTTGCGTAGCGCCTTGGCCAGTCGTTCGCCCCCACCCGGACCGAAGCCACCGTCCAGCTTCTTGGAACATTTGCGGCAGACCAGCGCCACATTGGACCAATTCGACCGGACCTGATCCTTCAAGCCTCCGCTCCGCGCGGTTTCCAGGTCCGACGCTCTTCGGCCGCACGCAGCACCTCGTAAGCGGCTTGGATCGCCTGGAACCGGACCGCCGCGTCGCTGTCTCCAGGCTTCACATCAGGATGATAGGCTTTGGCGAGCCGCCGCCAGTTCTTCTTCACATCCTCGAAACCGGCGTCGTCTTCCAGCTCCAATGCCTTAAGCGCATGAAGTTCGTCGCGGGATCGGCTCCCATCGCCCGGCCCGCCCCAGCCATGATAGGCGCTTGACTGGTAACCGCCCGCCGCCCGCCGCTCTGTCTTCTCGCGGGCCGCTCGCTCTTCCTCGTCCAACCCCTGAAAATAATCCCAATTACGATTATACTCGCCGGCATGGTCAGCGCAGAAATACCAGCGCTCCGGGCTGTTGGGCGATTTGGGCGCAGGGCAGTCGCCTGGCTTGTCGCAACCGAAGCGATCGCACATGCGCACGCGCTGCGCTTCACGCGCCGCGCCATAGGCGCGCCATCGCGGAAATCCCCAGTCATTGGATCGGCTGTGTCGTGCCATATTGCCGAATTAGGGAATAAGCGGGAGAAACGCTACCCCGCCTGGGGATTTCGAACAGGAAAATGCCAGAGGGCCTGTAAGCCGGGTTCTGTCCACCCTGTTTCCAAGGATAGGCGACCATTCCTCTAGGGAACGGATTGCTCCGCTCCTCAAGCAACCAA
The DNA here is from genome assembly GCF_001046645.1 of Sphingobium cupriresistens LL01. Taxonomy (NCBI): domain Bacteria; kingdom Pseudomonadati; phylum Pseudomonadota; class Alphaproteobacteria; order Sphingomonadales; family Sphingobiaceae; genus Sphingobium; species Sphingobium cupriresistens. Next base: position 644,668 of record NZ_KQ130434.1, on the reverse strand, counting down.
CCCGGACGGTCTCGGCCGAAACAGGCCTAGCGGTCAAGCCGCGCGCCGCCCCTATTCGGTCTTGCTCCCGGTGGGGTTTACCGTGCCGCCTTGCGTTGCCGCAGACGCGGTGCGCTCTTACCGCACCCTTTCAATTTCGCTTAGCCGAAGCTGTAGCGACCTGCTTTCTGTTGCACTGTCCCTTGGATCACTCCAGCCGGTCGTTAACCGGCACCGTTATTTCGTGGAGCCCGGACTTTCCTCGCCGTGGCGGTTACCCGCCACGCCGCGGCCGCCCGGCCCTCTGGCGAAACGGGCCTTAGACCTATTTTCCGGCTTCGTCATCCCGCTTATTCATCGCCGCGCGGTTTGGGCAGCAGCAGCGCCAGCAGGATGGCGCGACATTCGCCGTCGACCACGCCGTCGATCAGTTCGGGACGGAAACGACGCTGGAAAGCCACCACCGCCGCCTGCGGATCGGCAATGTCATAACCGAAGCGCTCAAGCGCCAGCATGAAGCCGCCGTCGGTCCAGTGCGGGTCCATCAGATTCTTGGTGGGCCGCGGCAGGGCCAGGCGCAGGCGCGCAAGTTGCCCCCAAGGAAAAAGTTCGCCGGGATCCTGCTTGCGCGCGGGCGCGATGTCGCTGTGGCCCACGATGTTGCCGCGGGTGATGCGATGGCGCTGAACGATTTGATGGACCAGCGGGATCAGCGATCCCATCTGCGTTTCCGGGAAAGGCCGATAGCCCCATTCATGCCCCGGATTGACAATCTCTATGCCGATACTCGCAGAATTGACGTCATCAACGCCGCGCCAGTGCGATCGACCCGCGTGCCAAGCGCGCTTGGCTTCATCAACCATGCGGATGATCTGCCCGTCCTCCGTCACGACATAATGGGCCGATACTTTCGATTCGGGATTGGCCAGCCAATTGATGGCGCTCGCCGCATCGGGCATACCGGTATAGTGCAGCACCAACATGGAGATGGGCAGGCTGCGCTCGTCGAAATTGGGCGACGGCGTTTCGATCATCGGCATGTCGGTCATCGGGAAAGGCCAGTCACTTGCAGCTGCTCGATCATCGCACCCTTCCGGCGCGCCTCTTTGGCGCCCTGAACGCGACAATGACTTAGACCGGCCCGGCAATCAAGCAGGGTTAATATGAGCGAAGCCGCGTCAGCCCGTCCGGCGCATCGGCCCACCGGCGCAATTGGGCGTTAGCGCCTTGCGGGCATAGCCGCCGCGAAATTCGGGATGGGACAGGAAATCGTCGCCTTGCCCGATCACCGTCTCCCCCGCGCCCAGCAGCAGGACCGACCCGGCATGGCTGTGTCGGGCCAGCAGGCGCAACACGTCCCCGCGCCGTTCCGGCGTGAAGTAGAGCAAGACATTGCGGCACAGCAGCAAGTCATATTCGCCCGATGGCGCGCGCGGATCGAACAGATTGTCATGCCGAAAATCGATCATCCGGCGCAGATCGGGGCTGGCGCGCCAATCCTCGCCATGCGGTTCGAACCATTTGATGAGGTCGCCGACAGCCAGACCGCGTTGCACGTCCATCTGCGAAAAGATGCCGGCGCGCGCCTGTTCGATCGCGGCCGTGGAAATATCCGTCGCCAATATCTCGATGCGCCACCCCTGCCAGCGCGCCGTGTCGTTACGCAGGCGGATCGCCAGCGAATAAGCCTCCTGTCCGGTCGAGCAGCCCGCGCTCCAGATCCGCAATGTGCGATCCTGCCGATCCTCCTGGATACGCGGCAGGATCTGGCGATGGATCATGTCGAAAATCTGGAGGTCGCGAAAGAAGCTGCTTTCATTGTTGAGCAGCGCATTGACCACATCCTCGTCCAGGCGCGGGTCGCGCTTGCGCAACAGCATCGCGGCCAGATCGTCGATATCCTGCAACCCATGCGCGCGCAGAATCGGCCGCAGGGCGGTCTCCATCCGCCATGCCCGGCCTTCCGACAATATCTGGCCTGTTCGCGCCTCCAGAAGCCCGGAGAGTATCCGCGCGGCGCCCTGGAAAATGGCGGCTCCGGCTGGTGGCAACGGCATCAGGCGGTGACCTTCCCGCGACGCGCGACAAAATGCATCATCGCCAGCGGCTCCATGACTGCGCAGGTGAGCCCCGCTCCCGCGACCGATCCCGGCATACCCCATACGACGCTGCTCGCCTCGTCCTGGGCGATGATCCAGCCACCAGCCGCGACAATCTCGCGCGCGCCCAGCGTACCATCGCGCCCCATGCCGGTCAGAACGATCCCGGCCGCACCGGCACCGTAAACCTCCGCCATGCTGGCGAACATCGGATCGACGCCGGGCAGGTTGCCGGTTGGCGTGCGTTCAGGATTGAGGATGATCATGGCTCGACCATGTAGGCCGCGCCGCAATTGGATATTCGCGTCGCCGGGCGCGACATAAACGATATCGGGCATCAGCAGATCGCCGGTTTCCGCGACCTTCACCCGCAGGCTGGTCATGCGCGACAGTTGCTGCGCGAAATAGACGGTGAAGCTGGCGGGGAGATGCTGAGTCAACAGCAACGGCACGCCCAGCGGCGCGGCCAATCCCTGAAACAGCTGGCCCAGGGCATGGATGCCGCCGGTCGATGCCCCAATGCCGATACAGGCAAGCGGCGCGGCGGCCGGGTTAATGGGCGGAGAACTGGTGAGACGCGGCAAGGGCGGAGCCACCGGTCGATCGCCAAACAACCGGTTCAACCGGTCGATCAATGCCTGGGGGAATTGTTCGCCAAAGCTGCCGCTGCCGGGCTTGGACACGATGTCGCTGGCGCCCAGCGCCAGCGCCTCGATCGCGGCGGCGCTGCCTTCCTCGCATTTGCCTGACAGGATCGCGACCTTCACGGCCGGATTGGCCCGCAGTATCTGCGGCAAGGCAGCCAAGCCGCTCTGGCCCGGCAATTCAATGTCGAGCAGCACCAGATCCACCGCATGTTCGGCCAGATAGCCCAGCGCATGTTCGGCGCTGTTCGTCTTGTGCACCACGCTATAGCTTGAATCGCCATTGAGAATGCGTTCGATGACCGTCCGCACGACTACCGAATCATCCACAACCAACGTGCGAACGGCATGTTGTTCACTGATGCGGCTGGATGGTATCGGCATGATCGCGTTCATCATGGGCTTTCTGCGCGGAAGGATCAGATGGAAATCGGGCACTCATGGGTCAGCGGGCAGGCGCCGCTAGATCACCCCGACGATCGCCAGCTTGCTTTCCAATGTCTCCCGATCGAACGGCTTCATGACATATTCGTCGGCGCCGGCCTCGACCGCCGCCTTGATATGGCTGATCCCGTTTTCCGTGGTGCAGAAGATGATCTTGGGTCGCGCCGCCATTTTGGCGGTGGAAAGCGCCTGCAGGAATTCCATTCCGCTCATGATTGGCATGTTCCAGTCGAGCAGCACCACATCGGGCGGAGAGGCTTCGCACTGGGTGAGCGCGTCCTGCCCGTCCACCGCCTCGCTGACCGTCAGGTCCAAGGATTCCAGAATATGACGGGCAACCTTGCGGATGACCTTTGAATCGTCGACGACCAGGCAATTCTTCATGAAGCGTCCCTTAGGTTTTTGCGTCCCGTTTCAGCGGGCTTAACCGGCAAAGCCAAGTATTTGGTAAACGAGCCGGGCATATTTTACGCCGCCTGCGCGAGCGCCCCGCCCTCGATGAACGCAGCCAACGACACCAGGAGCCAGGGATGGCCATCATGTTCAACCAGGGCGCGGGCATAGGGCGCCCAAGCCGGATCGAGTTGACCGCGCAACGGCAGTTCCCCTTCCGGCACGCGACAGATATCGGACACGCCATCCACCATCAGGCCATAGCTGTGGCCGCTGATATTGGCGATGATGGCCAGGCCGCGCCGCGCCGCCGGCGTCGCCCGACCATGGATCAGCGCAGCGACATCGATGATAGTGAGCACCCGGCTCCGCAGCGCGGACAGGCCGGCCACATGCGCGCCCATGCCGGGGACGGGGGATATGTCGGTCAGGCGAACGACCGCCTCGACCTCGCCGGTTTCGACCGCAATTCGCGTGTCGGCCAGCGTCGCGAGAAGATAGAGCTGATCCATGGCCGCGTTCCTTATGCCCGCCGACCGGCGATCGCCGCCATCAGCGCATCTTGGTCATAGCGATAAATACTGCCGTCCTGTGGCCCGGTCGGACGAGGCGAGGCGCGCAGATGCACGACACGGCATCCCATGATTTCCGCCGCCTGCGCGGCGTCCGCTTCCGTACATAGCACCACGTCGTCAGGATCGACGGCGCAGTCGCCGGGCAGGCCCAAAACCACCTCATGCCCCGCCTGGCGCAGCAAGGGTGCCAATATCTCGCGCGTCCAGCCATCGCCGCTGTCGGCCAGCACGCACCGTCCCCGCGCACGTTCGACCAGCGCTTCTTCGGGAAGTCCGGCGAAAAGCGCGAACGGATTGATGACTTCCAGATGCTCGCCATCGACCACGGCGACACCGCTCAACATACCATGCATCGCCACCATGTCGGGGACGGCCGGCATCTGGACGATGTCCAGTACGGCCGCCACCGGATAGCAAGCCTCTCGCCGATCGTCGCGTAAACGCAGCGCGGACACCTTGGCCCGATCGAACTGCGACAGGCCGTTGGCGACGGGCACCAATCGCTCGTCGAGCCGCACGAAGGCGCGGCCACCCGACCGGCCAAACAGGCCCGCGTCGATATCTTCCACCCGTTCGATCAACGATAATTTTAATAGGCGGCGTTCGCCCGACAACTCCTCGAAACGCAGCGCCGCGACCATTTCGACGCCGGCTTGTGCGTCCGCTTCCTGACCCTGCTGCCGCGCCGCGCGATCATCGATAATGTTGGGCAGGCGCGCCGCATTGGCCAGACCCGCCGCGTCGAGCAACAGCATCGGCTTGCCATTGTCGGGCAGAGTCATGCCAGCATAGACCCCCGTAGCCATCACCAGCGGAGAAGCCGGGCGAATCACCAGTTCCTCATGATTGTCGACCGCCGATACGCCCATGGCGAAGGGCACGCCGGTTGCCGATCGCACCACCATGATGGCGCGCGGTCCCTGCTGCACCGGCTTTTCCATGCCCAGCACATCCTCCAGATCGACCATCGAATGACGGATCGCACGGATCGTCGCGATCTTCGCGCCGCCGACTTCGCTGATGTACAGCGTCTCATTATTGTCGTGCAGGATTTCGACCACGGCCGAACGCGGAATCGCAAAATGCTGGCCGCCGGCCCGGACGATGAGCCCCGGAATGATGGTCAGGGTCAACGGCACGCGCAGCGTGATGCACAGCCCCTGCCCCGGATGATTGTCGAGCGCGATAACCCCGCCGATACGCTCCACATTGGCGCGCACCACATCCATGCCGACGCCGCGGCCTGAAATCGCAGTCACCTGATTGGCGGTCGACAGGCCAGCCTGGAAAATGAGGTCGAGCCTGTCCTCTTCGGACAGACGCTTGGCCGCCTCCGGGGTCAACCGGCCTGCGGCGATCGCCTTGTCCACCAGACGCGCCGTATCGATGCCCGCCCCGTCGTCGGCGATCGCGATGACGATCTGGTTGCCCGACTGGCGCGCCTCCAGCCGCAATCGGCCAGCGTCCGGCTTGCCGGCGGCGCGGCGCTTTTCCGGCGTCTCGATGCCATGATCGATGCTGTTGCGCACGATATGGGTGAGCGGGTCGACGACCATCTCCACCATCTCGCGGTCCATTTCGACATCGCCGCCTTCCAACGTCAGGTCGATGCGCTTGCCAAGATCGCGGCCAAGATCGCGCACCATGCGCGGAATGGCGGCGAACAGGCGATCCACCCGCTGCATCCGCGTTTTGGATATCACATCGCGCATGTCGGCCACGCAGGTCGACAGGCGTTCGAACACATTGTCCAATTCAGGATCGGCGGATCGTTCGCGCAGCTTGCGCGACAATTCATTGCGCGCCAGCACCATGTCCGACACGCCGTTCATCAATTGATCGATCAGGCTGAGCGGCAGGCGGATCGTCCGCGGCCCCGATTGCACTCCGCCCTGGCGAGCCACCGCGACCGAGGCGGCCACCGCCTGGACCGCCGGTTCAGCGACATCGGCGGACGAAATGCTCAGAGCGCCGATCAGAAAATCGTCATTCTCGCTGGGCAGGGCCGCCCCGATGGCCACCGCCTCGGTCAGTTCGCCGATCCGGTCCATGATGCCCAGCACGGCGCTGACAGTCGCAGGGTCCGCCCCGCGCTTACCCGCGCGAATTTCGGACAGCACATCCTCGGCCGCGTGGCTCAATCGCTCGAAACGCGGCAGATTCAGGAAGCCGCAGCTGCCCTTTACCGTGTGGAAAAAGCGGAAAATGGCATCCAGCCGGTCCCGGTCCGATGGGTCGGCTTCCCAGGCGACCACTTCGCCTGCGAGAGCCTCCAGCGTTTCCTGGGTCTCGGATATGAATTCCTGAAGTAGTTCGTCCATTCCCAATCGGCCCCACGGATGCGCGCACGGGCACCATGGCGGGGCGTGGTTAAAGGGGCGTTAAAGGGGCAACGAAACGCGCAAGGATTACGCGCAAAAAGGGCGTCGCGCACAGACGCGACGCCCTTGTCGGCTCGGCTAGATTGATTTCCAATCGGATGATACCATCTGACAACACGGAAATCGCAAAAATCGGATAATCTAGACCTGCTGCTTATTGCTGCTTTTCTACGGCATCCTCAGCCTTGTCGCCCGCTTCGCGGGTGGCGTCGGCCTTGTTCTCCAGCGCGTCGGCAGCATTTTCAGCCGCGCTTTCGGCATTGCCGGTCAGATTGTCGGCCATGGCTTCCATGTTGTCGGCCTGGTTGTCGAGTGCGTCCGCCTGATTCTCGTAAGCATTCTCGACCTTATTTTCCTTCGCGGAATCGCACGCGGCGAGCGCGACAAGGCTGGCAAGGCCAAGGACTGTGACGAAAGTTTTCACGGCGTGTTCTCCTGTTTGCGCCCCCAGGGGCTGACGTCATTCGGCACAGGTACAGATGGTGCGAAGCCACCTGAAACCCTGACGCCGATCAACCGGCCGCCGACGCGATGGTTCCCATAGACGCCTCGTTTCGTCGCAAAAACGATTATTTTTTAAGCGAATCCCGGATTTCGCGCAGCAACAGGACATCCTCCGGCGTCGGCGCGGGTGCGGCGGCTTCCGGCTCCGGCTTGGTCGTCAGCTTGTTCATCGCCTTGACCAGCAGGAAAATGATGAAAGCCAGGATGATGAAATTGACCAGCACGGTCAGGAACTGCCCCCAGCCGAACATCGCGACGCCCGCCGCTTTCAGGTCGGTATAGCTTTCGGGATTGCCCTTGAAGCCTGCGGGCAATTCGCCCAGCCGCACGAAATAGCCCGAAAAGTCGGCGCCGCCGAAGATATAGCCGACCACCGGCATGATGAGATCGTCGGTCAGCGACTTGGTGATGGTGGCGAAGGCGCCGCCGATAATCACACCGACGGCCAGATCCATCACATTGCCGCGGTTGATGAAGGTCTTGAATTCGGAAATCAGCCCCATCGGGAACTCCTTGCCTTATATATGATAATATCAGGATGGCCCGTTGCGCCGTTAAGGACAACGCCCTATTTCCACAAGCGAAACAAAAAGCCGAGGATGTTCCATGACGCTCCTGCGCCGCTTCTCTAAAATTCTGCTGCCGCTGTTCGGGGCGCTTGCCCTGTCCGCCTGCGGCATCAACAGCGTTCCCACCGCCGAAGAAGAGGCGAAGGCCAAATGGGCCGACGTCCAGGCGCAATATCAGCGCCGCGCCAATCTAACCGGCAATCTCGTCGCGACGGTGAAGGCGGCGGGCAAGCAGGAACAGGCGACGCTGACCGCCGTCACCGAAGCCCGCGCCAAGGCGTCGTCGGTGCAGGTGAGCGCCGACGATCTGTCCGACCCAGCCAAGGTCGCGCAATTCCAGGCGGCCCAAGCGCAGTTGAGCCAGGGATTGGGACGTCTGCTGGCCACGGTCGAGGCTTATCCTGAGTTGAAGACCAACGAGAATTTCCTGCAACTTCAGTCCCAGTTGGAAGGCACGGAAAACCGCATCGCCGTAGCCATTCGCGACTATAATGGCGCGGTGCAGGCCTATAATACCCGCATCCGCACCTTCCCCGACGCGATCGGCGCCAAGCTGATCCATGGCGCGAAGCCCATGACCCCGTTCCAGGCCACTACGCCGGGCGCGGAGGAGGCGCCGAAGGTCGACTTCGGCAACTGATCGGATGCTTCGCCGCCTGGTCCTGATCCTCACGCTGCTGGCGCTCGCGCCGGCGGCGTGGGCGCAGAGCTTTCCCACCTTCGATGACAAGGGCGTGGTCGATGCCGCGAACCTGCTCGACCCGGCGCAGGAACAGGCGCTCAGTCAGAAACTGATCGCGCAGAAAAAGGCGAGCGGCCGCTCGCTCGTCGTGGCGACGATTCCCGATCTTCAGGGCTATGACATAGCCGACTATGGCTATCGCCTGGGTCGCGCCTGGGGCATCGGCGACAAGGACAGCAACGGCGCGCTGCTGATCGTCGCGCCGGCCGAGCGCAAGATACGGATCGAGGTCGGCTATGGCCTGGAGGGCGTGCTGACCGACGCGCTGTCCTCGCAGATCGTTCGCAACGCCATCGCCCCGCGTTTCAAGGCTGGGGACATGCCGGGCGGTATCGATGCAGGGGTCGATCAGATCTCTGGCCTGCTGGCCCTGCCACCGGATCAGGCCAAGGCGCGCGCCGCCGCCGCCGAGGCGGATGCCCGAAAACAGGATGACGAGGGCGGCGCGATCATCGGCTTCTGGATCATATTGTTCATCATCTTCTTCGTCGCCCTTCCCCTCCTGTCGCGCGCTCGCGGCGGGAAGCGTTATGCTCGCGGCGGCGGAAGCGCGCCCATCATTCTCTGGGGGCCAAGTGCGGGCAATTCAGGCTGGGGATCAGGCGGTGGCTCCGGTTGGAGCGGCGGCGACGGCGGTGGCGGCTTTTCGGGCGGCGGCAGCTTCGGCGGCGGCGGCGCATCGGGGGACTGGTGATGCAGCTTCATTTGACTAAAGCCGACCATGACCTTGTTTCGGCCGCCGTGGCGAGCGCGGAAGCGCATACGTCGGGCGAAATCATGACCATCGTCGCGCGGCGATCCGACAGCTATCATGACGTCGGCCTGAGCTGGGCAGCAGCGACCATATTCATCGCGCTGGCGGTGATGGCCGCCTTCCCCGCGCCTCTACGCGCCTTCCTGTCCGCGCTGCTGCTCGACTGGGAACATGAACTGGCCGACTGGAAGCTGCTGACGGGGTTACTTGGCATCCTCACCCTCAAATTCCTGGTCGTGCGCTATCTGTTGGCGATCATGCCGCTCCGCATGGTCATGACCCCGCGCGCGACCAAGGCGCGGCGGGTGCGGCGGCGCGCCATCTTGCTGTTCCGCACCGCCGCCGAAGCGCGCACGCATGGGCGCACCGGCGTGCTTATATATCTGTCGCTCGATGAGCATCGCGCCGAAATCGTCGCCGATCGCGCGATCAACGAAAAGGTGTCGGGCGAAGCCTGGGGCGATGCGATGGCCGCGCTCATAGAGGCGATCCGCGCCGGTCATGCGGGCGAGGGTCTGGCCGAGGCGGTGCGGCAGGTCGGCGTCGTGCTTGCCGGCCACTTCCCGCGCGCCGATGACGACATCAACGAATTGCCCGACAGGCTGATCGAATTATGACCGACCCCGACCACAGCGCGCCCGAAGAAGTGATGTGGGCGGGGCGCTTCATCACTGCTAAGAGGCGCGGCAAGTGGGAATATGTCGGGCGGGCACGCGGCATTCACGCTGCCGTCATTCTGGCGATCGACGAGGCGGACGACGGCCCGCATGTCCTGCTGGTCGATCAATATCGCGTGCCTCTGGGTCGCCGTTGCATCGAATTGCCCGCCGGCCTGGTCGGCGATCATGAGGAAGGCGAAGAGGCCAGTATCGCGGCGGCGCGCGAATTGGAGGAGGAAACCGGCTTCCGCCCAGACCGTCTCGAATCGCTTGGGCAATATTACAGCTCCCCTGGGATGGTGTCGGAAAGCTTTACCCTGTTCCGCGCGCGCGGCCTGGAGAAGACCGGCGAAGGCGGCGGGGTGGACGGTGAAGACATCCACGTCCATCGCGTGCAGATCGCCACCCTGCCAGACCAGATCGCCCTCTGGCGAGAACAGGGCTATGCGATGGATGTGAAACTGCTTTTGCTATTGGGCGCGGGCATGATCGCCTGACAGAGTCGCATGGGCCGCGGATCAGTGTCGGCGTCGCATCACGACACGCGATACCATCCGGCCACCCTGTCGAGCGCCAGCGTCAGAACCAGCTTGCCTGCCCGACTGGGCCAGCCGAGCGCTTTTTCGGCAGCAACCAGCCCCTCGCCCGCACAGGCGACACGCCACAATATGTCGGCCAGGCCAGGCCCGGCCGCCGCGATCGCACCGTGGAACCGTTCGCGCGCCGACAATTGCGCCAGAGTGGGATCGCCCGCCCCTCCCCCGCTATTGGCGCTGCGTGGCGCGGCATCCCAACGCATGGTGACCCGCGCACCCAATCCAGCCCTTTCCCAATCACGGCGCAGCATATCGCCGGCCAAATAGTGGCGCTCGCTCAACAACCCCCGCGCATGCAGCCAGGCGAGGGGCGATTCGCCGACATGCACCAGCACGGCCTGGGTTTGTCCTTCGGGGTCTTCGATCATCTGCTCGATATGGGTGGCGGCCATCTGCCTCTCCTGCCTGACGGGAATCGATACGGAAAGCCTTGCCATGTGGGATAGTTTGTAGGAAAGAGAAAACCAAATAGGTTCTATTTCGAGGTGCAGATGATTACCCGCATCCGCGAGGTCCGCAAGGCGAAGGCGCTTACGCTGGAACAGGTTGGCGCGCTGTGCGATCCACCGACCACCGCCCAGACGATCGGACGACTGGAAACAGGCACGCGCACCGTATCGGTCAAATGGCTCAACCGGATCGCGCTGGCATTGGGCGTCACGACCGCCGAACTGGTGGCGCTGCCGGGACAGGCCGACATAGCGGTCGCCGCCTTGCTCGGCCCCGACGGCGCGCGCGCGCCGACCCGGCCGCTCGCCTTTCCGTCCCCAATCGCCTCCGACGGAATGGTTGGGGTGCATGTCAGCGCCAGCATCGGCGATTATCGCAGCGGGGACGCGATCTGGTGCCGCCGCATCGCGCCAGAAGAGTTTTCCGCAGCACTCAATCGCGACATATTATTCCCCCGGCCAGCCGGCCGTTTCCTGTTCGGTCGGCTGATCGGCCGGGAAGGCGACCGCCTGCAACTTCTCCCGCTGGGTGCTGGCGCGCGCCAGTTGGTGCTGACCGATCCGCCATGGGCCGCGGTGGCGGTGCAACTCGTCCGACGCCTCTAGCCAAGGCGGCACGAGGCTGCTTAACCGTGCGCTAAACATTATTCTGCGAAAGAGAGGCCATGGCGCTCAACGTCCTCATGCTATCGACCCTCTTTCCCGACATCAGCCGGCCTAATTTTGGCGTGTTCGTGGAACGGCAGGCGCGCGAACTCGCCAGCCGCCCCGAAGCCGACGTCACCGTGATCGCGCCAGTCGGCCTGCCGCCCTGGCCGCTGTCGCTCGCGGCCCGCTATGCCCCCCTGCGCGCGCTACCGCGCAAGGAACGCTGGCGTGAACTCACGGTCTATCGGCCGACCTTCTCCATCATTCCCAAATTCGGCGGTCGCACCAATGTCGGCGCCATGACCCGCGCCATCCTGCCGCTGGTCAGGCGACTGCACGCGGAAAAGCCGTTCGATGTGATAGACGCCAGTTTCTTCTTCCCTGACGGTCCGGTGGCGCAGCGCCTGTCGAAAGCGCTCGGCATCCCCTATTCGGTCAAGGCCCGCGGTGCCGACATCCATTATTGGGGCACGCAAAGCGGCACCCGCAAGATGGTTCTGCAAGCGGCTGAAGGCGCGGCGGGCCTGCTCGCCGTGTCTGACGCGATGCGCCGGTCGATGGCCCGGATGGGGATCGATGCCGAAAAGATTCGCGTCCATTATACCGGCGTAGATCTCGATACGTTCGAAATGGGTGATCGGGATGCCGCCAAGGCTGCGCTGGATTTCAGCGGCCCGGTCCTGCTGTGCGTTGGTGCGCTGATCCCGCGCAAGGGGCAGGATTTGCTGGTGCGGGCGTTGCCCATGCTACCGGACGTGACCCTGTTGCTCGCTGGACAGGGCGCGTTCCGCCGCACGCTCGAAAACCTCGCGCAGGAATTGGGAGTCGAACGGCGCATCGGCTTCCTGGGATCGGTGCCGCATCACAAATTGCCCCGCATCTACACCGCCGCCGATGTGATGGTGCTGCCGTCCGAATCGGAGGGGCTGGCCAACGCCTGGGTTGAATCCCTCGCTTGCGGCACGCCGATCGTCATCACCGACGTCGGCGGCGCGCGCGAATTGCTGGACCGGGCCGAAGCGGGCCGGATCGTCGCGCGCGAACCCGAAGCGATCGCCGAAGCGGTTCGTGCGATACTGGACGCCCCGCCCGCCGCAAAAAATGTGCGCGAAGCGGCGCTGCGCTTCACCTGGACGGCCAATGGCGACACCTTGCTGGCCCATCTTCAGGCGATCGCCGCCCAGTTCTGATCCAACGGCCAGAGCAGGCGGGCGCGTCCGTCCGGGGTCGGGAAATGGCCACCGTCGAAGGGAACATCGCCCCAACGCCATGGCGTCAGTTCGTCATAGGCAGGATTGGAAATGGCTGCGTGGCGCTTGAGGTTGAGCAGCCACTGACCGTCATTGCGATAGGCGGTCAGCCGCCCATGTTCGCGATAAATGTCGGCAGGACGCTCATAATGAAAGGCGTCGCGCCAACCCATCGCTTGCGCGACCTTCGTCACTATCCACCAGTCCGGCCGCACATCGCCCGGTAGCGGGAGCAGGCATCGCTGGCGACTGATCAGCCGGTCGCTCCCGGTCGATGTGCCGTCCTTTTCGATCCAGGTCGGGGCCGGCAACAGGATGTCGAAATCCTCCACGCCGTCCGTCCGATCGACGCTGCATATCGCAAGGGGAACGGCGGCTCGCGCCTCACGCAGCCACGACGACGCCTGCGCATTCGGGCCAATGCTCCACAATGCCTTTATTCGTCCGTCGTGCATGGCGTCGATCAACGCCGCACCGTCCAACCCTGGACCCTCGGCAAGATGGCGCGCGCTCCAAAAGCGCCCAACATCGGCACAGGCATCGGGCGTAAAAGCACGATGCCCAGCCAGGCTCTGCCCGAAGCATCCAACCTCCCGCGCGCCCATGCCATTGGCGCCGTCGGCAAGCGGGAACGGCGTAGCGCCCGGCCGAGCGATACGCCCCGTCGCCAGATGGAGATTGAGAACGGCAGCGGCGGCCCGGACACCACAGCGATCGCCAAATAGCGTCACCAGCCGACCCGTCGACGCCATCTGCTCATAGAAGGCACGGATCGTCGCGGGCGGCAAACCGCAGGCGCGCGCAATCGACCAGATGTCGTGCCCTTGCGCCATATCGCGCCAAATGTTGAGCGGCAACCTGACGTGCCGATCGATAAACGCTTGGTCGATCGCGCCAACGGCGCGGCAATGAAGCAGCGCGCCCGTGAGCAGCCGATCGAGACTTCCGGGATTGACGCGCAGGCGCAGATCGGCATCCACCGAGGCGCCTGCATCATCATCGGTTAGCAGAGTCATATGCATACCATGCGCCTGCCGTGCCGCCATCGCCCGATCCAGCAGCACGGGATAGTCCCGCCCCGTCCGCCCGCCCAACAGCAACAGCGTGTCGGTACGCTCGATATCCTCGACGGCGGCGGGCATGACATCCTCGCCGAAAGCGGCGCGCTGCAACGCGCCCAAGCCGCCCTCTCCGGTCCAGAACGTGTGAATATGGGCGCCCCCCAGAAAGCCCTTCATCATCTTGTTGACGACATAATAATCTTCGGTCAGCAGCCCGCCCGACACATGAAATGCGATGCTGCCCGGCCCGTAGCGCGTCATGATGTCGGTCAGGCGTCGCGCAACATGCGCGATAGCTCGGTCCCAACCCACCAATCGCCCGTTTACCGACGGATGAAGCAAGCGACCATCAAGCGTCGCGGACTGATCCAGCGCCCGTCCATGGGCGCATAGCAGCCCGCCATTGGCGGGATGCATCCGATCCCCTTCGATCCGTACATCCCGATTGTCGCGCACCATCGCACGAATGCCGCAACCCACGCCGCATTGGCCGCATTGGCTTCGAATGACCGCCATCTTCAGGAGCGTTCCGCAGGCAAACGGCGGGAAAAGGCGAAACGCGCCATCATGCGTCGGTGCCTAGCCGATCGCTGCGCGGAACAAAAGCATCTCGTCGGTTGGTTGCATCGTCGGTCGCCAGGAGGCAGACAGGACGAATGACACGCCTGTTCTTTCGCTTGACCGCCATCCTGACCATGATCATCGCGCCGCTGGCCCATGCGGCGCCCGGCGAACGCGGACCACTGGTGCTGGCTGCAGCCAGCCTTCAAGAAGCGATGACGGCAGCGGCAGGCGCATGGGCGGCGCAGGGTCACGCCCGCCCTGTCCTGTCCTTCGCCGGCTCGTCCGCGCTTGCCCGACAGATCAAGGCGGGCGCGCCGGCGGACCTGTTCCTGTCCGCCGACGAAGACTGGATGACCGATGTGGAGCGCGCCGGCTTCGTCGTGCGGAGCACGCGCGCCAATATCGCGGGCAATCGGCTGGTGCTCATCGCTCCGGCCAATCGGCCAGTGCGGCTGCGCATCGGCAAGAATATGCCGATCGCCCGCGTGCTGGGCGATTCGCGCCTTGCCATGGCCGATCCCGACAGTGTTCCGGCGGGTAAATATGGCAAGGCGGCTCTGACCACATTGGGCGTCTGGCGGTCGGTAGCCAACAAGATCGCGCGAGGAGAAAATGTCCGTGCAGCACTGGCGCTTGTCGAACGTGGAGAAGCGCCGCTGGGTATCGTCTACGCCACCGATGCCCGCGCATCGCGCGCAATCCGTGTCGTCGGCGCCTTTCCCATCGGTAGCCATGCCCAGATCCGCTATCCGCTGGCCCGCCTGACGGGTAGTCGCCATCGTGACGCCGAAGCCTTCCGCCGCTTCCTGCTGTCAAGAACAGGCAAGGCAGTACTCGCCCGCTACGGCTTCACCGCGCCCTGACGCCCTGTTTCTGACAGGCGACGATCGCCGCGATCACCGCCAGCGTTTCCTGCGGATCGCGCACTCGCACCGTGTCCAGACCCAATTGCTGGGCCGGATAATCATTGCCGCCGGGAAAAATGGCGTCGCCGATGAACATCATCGCGTCGAGCGCAATGCTGCTGGCATCCCGCAATTTCTTCAGGCCATAGGCCTTGTCCACCCCCTCGCGCGTGACGTCGATCGACGTGGCGCCACCCATATTGATGGACAGGCCGGGCAGGCGCTGCTGCAAGTCCGCCTGAATGATCCTGCGCTTGGCGAAATCGGGATCCCAACCTTCCTTGGCGTGGATCGGCGCTTGCTGGCCCAGCGCGGAAAAAGTGATTTGGCTCCCTCGGTCCTCGATCCGTTCGCCCCAGGTCTGTTCGGGAACAAAGCCAGTAGCCTCCAACGCCGCGTCAAAGGCTTTCAATATCGCCGCCTTCTGCGCCGCATCGAACAGTTCGGCATAGACGGGCGACCAATCGCCGTCCGCATAGACGTACAGCTTCGTACCAGTTGTTGGCATCAGCCATAGGCGCGATCGGTCTGCATGCGCCGGCAGGCGGCTTGCCACCTGCTTTTCGAACTGTGGCCAGTCGCCGCCGGAGATCACCGCCACATGCGCTACGCCGAGCAGGTCCGCCAGCGCTTCGCCCATGGCCTCGCCCAACGGCTGCTTGCTCTCGGCCAGCGTGCCGTCCAGGTCGAATGCGATCAGTTGCTTCATTCCAGTCCCGTTTCCCGTCATGCCGATGGTAGGATAGTGCGCTAGCGACTGCCACGCCGCCGGGCAATGCTGGCCAATGATGATTCTGGCGATATCACTTGATCCCATCCTGAGCATGGCATCGAAAATCGACTTGCCGCCACGCTGATCGGTCCTAAGACGGAGCCGACATGGCCCGCGCGATAATCACTTTCCGGCTTCGATGGTCCATGATTGCGACCTCACCTGAGATCGGCCGGTCCTGATGTCCACTTTCACCCCGGAAGAATGGACCATCATCGGCCTTTCGCTGCGGATCAGCCTGGTCGCTACGACCGCGATGTTGCCGTTCGCCTTCACCTTGGCCTGGATATTGGCGCGATGGCGCTTTCCAGGCAAATTGCTGCTCGACGCGCTGGTGCACCTTCCGCTGGTTGTGCCGCCGGTCGTGACAGGATGGCTGCTGCTGCTGCTGTTCGGCGCTCAGGGACCGATCGGCCAGTGGCTCCACACATGGTTCGGTGTCACCATCCTGTTCCGATGGACCGGCGCGGCGCTGGCGGCCGCCATCATGGCCATGCCGCTGATGGTGCGCGCGATCCGCCTCTCTATCGAGGCGATCGACAGGCGGTTGGAGCAAGCCGCCCACACATTGGGTGCCGGGCGCATACGCACCTTCTGGACGATTTCTCTGCCGCTCGCCATGCCCGGCCTGCTGGCGGGCGCCATTCTTGGATTTGCGCGTTGCATGGGAGAATTCGGCGCGACCATCACCTTTGTTTCCAACATTCCGGGCGAAACGCAGACCTTGCCCATCGCCATCCACGCCGCCATGCAAACACCCGGCGGCGAAGGACTGGTCACGCGACTGGCCCTGATATCATTGGCGCTTTCGCTATCCGCCCTGGTAGCTGCGGAACTGCTGGCGCGCCGCATGACGAGGGGAAAGCGGAGCCATGTTGATCGATATTGACGTGCGACGCCGGGTAGGAGGGCGGATCATTGGCGTCACGATGCGGACCGATACAGGCATCAGCGCCCTGTTCGGTCCGTCGGGAATCGGCAAGACGACGATATTGCATATGGTCGCGGGACTGATACGCCCCGACGAAGGACATATCCGCATCGACGGGACATTATTGTTTGATCATCGGCAGGCTATCGACATACCATCCAAATTGCGCGGATGCGGCTATGTATTTCAGGATACTCGGCTGTTCCCCCATCTGCGTGTCCGCGCCAATCTGCTCTACGGCCGCAGGGGTGAGGGACCGGCCTCCCTTTCGACGGTGATCGATCTGCTGGGCCTGGATGGCCTTCTCGACCGCTGGCCCATCACTTTGTCAGGCGGCGAAGCGCAGCGCGTTGCGATCGGCCGCGCCCTGCTGTCCGGTCCGCAGATCCTGCTGATGGATGAACCTTTGTCGTCGCTGGACGACAGGCGCAAGGCCGGTCTGCTCGGACTGATACGGGACATACCGCGGCGAACCGGCATACCCATTCTCTACGTGACCCACGACGCTGCAGAAATCGACGCGCTTGACGCCACCCGGATTGATGTCCTCAATCCCGCTTGACACCTTAGGTTGTACAGGGTCGTGATTTGTTGTAGCCCGCCGCCCCATGATAGATGGGAACGGCGGGTGATCGGGCCATTGCAAAAGCGCAGTCGGATCATGATCTTATAACGAAAAGCCGGGACCTTCGGCCATATCAGACGACCAGCCAATGTCCAGAAAACCACAGACAGACTGATGACGACAATCACGATCTTCGCCATCATGAAGAATGGAGCGTCATATCCATTACGTATTTCTTGATCATGGCCGCTATGGCGACGAGGGTCGATCATCCCGAAAAATTCAAGCGCTTCGACCGTGTATATTTTCGACAGGCCGATCGAAATGATGTCCATGACGATGCGGCGCTTCGTTTTCTCGACACGACCAAGGATCGCATCGAGGATCGGAAGGACTATATCGAAAGTGTGGCGCGCGGTTGATAACGTGTCTTGCGACGCGCGTTCCCCGCGACAAGAATGAGGCCGGATCGGATTGGACGACACCATAGCTCATGAGGAATCCCGTGGCAGCGAAGATCGCTTGGCGGCGATGGAGGCGCGGATCGCGCGGCTCGAAACCGAAATGGCGCTGCTCATCGGCTTCAAACGGGATGCCGTGACAACGGACGCCGCTCTGTGGTCGGCCAGCGGTTTCCCCGTTTTGACCAAGGGTATCGTCGTCACGACCGAAACGGCCGAGGCTTTCGGTCGCTTTTTGGCGTCCGGTTGGTGGAATATGGAAGGGTGGGGCGTCTGGGGTCGCGATCAGCAGCATGCGATCCGCTTCCATATTCAGGACTACCGGGGGGGATATGTCGATATGTTCCTCAACCTCCAGGCGTTCCTGCCATCAGACAGCGATCCATTGGAGGTGCATATCACAGCGAACGGTGTGTTTCTCGGCCGCTACGATGTGCGCGCGGTTCCACAGACGATCCGCCTGCGCCTGCCGTCTGTCGCGATCGGCCACGGCGACGTCATCCTCTACCTGCAATGCAACGAACCGAAATCGCCCGCAACCTTCGGCGAGAGCAAGGACAGGCGTATGCTGGGCGCAGGCCTTATCGCTTTGGGGCTGTATTGAAGCATCGGCTGAGGCGCCTATGCGGCAATGACGAACGGATGACGGCCAATGCTGAGAGCAATCGCGCTGCCCGCGCTATGGATTATCCGATCTGCAGCGCTATTCCGGCGCATGGCGGCGACGATCACCGATCCCGGCTTGACGCGATAGACGCTGATCGGCCATTTTCCGTCTGCGGTCCAAGCAGCCTAATTTCTTCTCGACCCAACACCGTCTTTCCGCCATCCGCGATCATGATGGCGCTGGCCATCGCAGCGAGCATCGTGAATGCCTGGACGACGGTGTAACGGTGGCGGCAAAGCGGACTTGGAGAGCGGAAGCTAAACCCTCGACCGAGGCGGGAAAAGAAGAGTAATCGACTGAAGCCGGCCCGAACGATTCGGCAAAGATTTTGTGCAGGGAGCATGAATAGTACGATGGCAAATCTGATTGTAACGGGCGGCGCAGGTTTTATCGGCGCGAATTTCGTGCATCATTGGCGCAAGGTTGCGCCGCAGGACAATATCATCGTTCTGGATGTCCTGACCTATGCGGGCAACCCTGCCAATATCGCGGGGCTGGACGGGGTAGAACTGGTCGAGGGCGACATTTGCGACACCGCGCTCGTGTCGCGCCTGATGGATGACCATGCCATTGACACTGTGGTCCATTTTGCCGCGGAGAGCCATGTCGATCGGTCGATCACAGGTCCGGATGCATTCGTCACCACCAACGTCGTGGGCACACACAGCCTGCTGAAGGCCGCCAAGATCGCCTGGTTGGACAAGGGCAGCGGCCGCCCTCACCGCTTCCACCATGTTTCGACCGACGAAGTCTATGGGTCGCTGGAAATGGACGATCCCGCGTTCAGCGAAACCACGCCCTATTCGCCCAACTCGCCCTATTCCGCATCCAAAGCCGGATCGGATCATCTCGTTCGCGCCTATCACCACACTTATGGGCTGGAAACGACGACCAGCAATTGCTCGAATAATTACGGCCCCTATCAGTTTCCCGAAAAGCTGATTCCCCTGTTCACGCTCAACGCGCTGTCGGGCCGGAATCTGCCCATCTATGGCGACGGCCTCAATGTCCGCGACTGGCTGCATGTCGAGGATCATTGCGTCGGTATCGAACTGATCCTGCGCAAGGGCCGGATTGGCGAAACCTACAATGTCGGTGGTGGCCAGGAATTGCCCAATATCGAAGTCGTGCGTGAAATCTGTCGTGGGGTTGACGCAGCCTTCGCCGAAAATCCCGCATTGGCGGCCACCTTCCCCGACGCTCCCGCCGCACGCGGCGGATCGTCGGTCGATCTCATGACCTATGTGGAGGATCGCAAAGGACATGATCGGCGGTACGCGATCGATGAAAGCAAGATTCGCGGCGAACTCGGCTATGAACCCGCCCGCGATTTCCCGCAGGGCTTTGCGGAAACGCTGCGCTGGTATCTGAGTAACGAGAATTGGTGGCGGCCATTGGTGGAACGCGCCAAGATCGCCCGCTGAAAGGCGGCAACACGAAATGCCTGATTCGCCTACCCAGATGCCTGCCAAGGATCGTTCATGAATCTCGACATCATCATCCCGGTCTATCGCAACGCCGATCTTGTTGAAGCATGTCTGGATTCATTGAATGCCCATGTCGCTGAAGTGGCGGACCATGCGCCTCGCGTCATCGTCATCAACGACTCTCCCGATGATCAGGTCGTCGCCGCGCTGCTGGCAAAATATGCAAAACGCGGCCTGATCCACGAACTCGTGACGAACCAGGAAAATGTCGGCTTCGTCAAGAGCGTCAACAAGGGCCTCGCCCTGGCCCAGGATCGGGCCGCGGCCGCCTTGCTGGTCAACAGCGACACGCTGACCTACAAGAACACGCTGGCGGAAATGCTGGCGGTGCTGCAGGCGGACCCGCAGATCGGCTTCGTCTGCCCTCGCTCCAACAACGCCTCCATTTCCACCTTCCCCCAGTCGCCGCACGCCATGTCCGGCGTCTTCGTCATGCCAGACGCTTGCTATGCCGCCTGGCGGTCGGTCCAATCCTTCCTGCCGCGTTACAGTTGGGCGCCGACGGCGGTCGGTTTCTACATGCTTATCGCGCCATCCGTGGTCGCCAATTTCGCGCCCCTCGATGAAGCATTCGGTGTCGGCTATGAGGAAGAAAACGACCTGGTGATGCGCGCCGGCAAGGTCGGCTTTCGCGCAGTCATGGCCAATCACGCCTATGCCTATCATGCCGGCTCCGCATCCTTCCTGCTGCGCGATATCGATCTGAAAGGGCAGCGCGAAGGCAATTTGCAGAAAATCGCCGCCCGGCATCCTGAATTCCTGCCGCTGGTCCGATCCTATGAAGCGTCGGCCGGCTATCGAGCCGAATTAAAGCTCCGGCAGCTGGTACCCAATGTCGACGGCAAGCTGAAGATCGCCATCAACCTGCTCACCTTCGGCCGCCACCATAATGGCACCACCGACCATATGATGAACTTCATCCGCTGGTGCGAGCGCGCGGCGCCGAATGACGTGGAAATTCACGCCATTTGCGAACCATCGATCGCGCGCTTCCACGGCATCGACAAGATGCAGCGGATCAAACAGCGCCGCGAATGCGATCCCATCTACGCCGTCGCGATCATGCCCGGCCAGCCTTTCGATCTGCAAACCGTGCGCACGATGGAGCATCTGGCGCCGGTTACGCTATACGGTATGCTCGACGTCATCGCGCTGGATTGCAGCCACATGCGCGCCGAAAACGGCCTTGACGCGCTGTGGGCCTATGTCGCTCGCCACGCCAACGGCCTGTTCTTCAATAGCCGCTTTTCCGAGACGACCTTCCGCAATCGGTTCCCCCGTCAATTCACCGTGCCTGCCTACACCCGGTTGCTGCCGACCAAGCTCGCAGCCTATGCCGGACGCTATCAAAAGGTCGATCGGGCGCGAGACCATGTGCTGGTGATGGGCAATCATTTCCCGCACAAGGCATCGCAAGAGATAGGCGCGCTCATCGCCCAGGCGCATCCCAATCTCGCCATCACCATATTGGGCGGTGACAGCAGGGTCGATGGGAATGCGCGGACGGTGCAGGCCGGCACCCTGCCTGACGAACAGATGAACGACCTGTTCGCCCGCAGCAGCGCGGTCGTCCTGCCCTCCTATTATGAAGGTTTTGGCCTGTCGATCATGAACGCCCTGGCCCTCGGCAAGCCCGTGATCGCGCGCGACATCGCACCGACGCGGGAAATTCTGGCGACATTTGGCGCGACCAGCGGCATATTCCTCTTCACCGACAACCGGGACGTGCCCGCCCTCATCGGCAAGGCGATCAGCGCCGAACAGTCGAAGGTTGAGGAAAAAAGCGGCGGCAACTGGGATCAGTGGTCGAAGGGTCTGTTCGATTTCGCGATGGAACTGGCCAAGAGTCCGGACCTCCACGACCGGCTCGTCGGCCGCATCGAAGCCGCCGACGCGCTGCACGGCGCTACAAGCGCTTTCACCAGCACATCTTCGGAATATGCAGCGGACAGCGCGCTTGGCCTGCGCAGCGACGGGGCCGTCGTGCGGATCGCCGACCTATTGCAGTTGGATAGCGATGCGTTTGTCCAAGCCGCCTACCGGCAATTGCTGGGTCGTCCGGTGGATCCGTCGGGCCTCGAACATCATATCGCCTTGCTGAACAGCGGCACCACCAAGGCTCAGATCATCGAAGCCTTTCTGGAAACCGAAGAGTTTCGCGAGCGCCGCACCCCTGTGAGCGTTGTCGGGCGGGAACTGCTCCGCAAATCGCGCTGGCCAAAGGGTTTGCGTTTCCCTCAGATCAAAAACGAAGCCGCCGCGAAAAATGAACCGGGCGCGGTTATCGACGCCGCTCCGCCGCCTTCTGTCCAGCCGCAATGGCCAGTAATCGCCCCCCCGCCGGCTCCGTCGCAACAGGTGTCCGCCGCATCGCATAAAGCGGTGGTGCGTATCGCCGATCTGCTGGCGCTTGATGCAGCCGACTTTGTCGACGCCTTTTATCGCCGACTGCTGGGTCGCGAGGCGGATGCGGCAGGGTTCGATCATCATATCGCATTACTCGGCAGCGGCACGTCCAAGGCCGATATTTTGCGCTCCATCCTCAAATCGGGCGAGTTTGAGCGTAACAGCGATGCCGTATCGGTAGAGGGCATGGAATTACTCGCCCCGGAAAACAACTCGCGACGGCGCAGGAAAACCGCGCCGTCGCGTTCACCAACGCCTTCCGTCGCGGAAAAAGCCCCTGCTGTTCCGGCGCCTCTGGCTCCTGTGCATCCCGGAAAACCTGTTATCCAGATCGGTGATATGCTGGCCTTGGACAATGATACATTTGTCCGCACCTTCTATGATCAGCTATTGGGACGCGCTGCCGACCCCGCCGGCCTCAGCCACCATCTGGCCTTGTTGGAGCGGGGAGAGACGAAGGCTGGAATATTACGGTCTATCCTGCAATCGGGCGAATATCAGGAGCGCGCCAGTAGCGTCATCGTTGCCGGGCGCGAACATCTGGAACCACAGCGCAAGGGCGGCTGGCCGGCCAAGCTTCACAAGATCGTGAAGCCCTAAACTGTCGACTGCGTCAGCTTATGTCATATTCGACGCATCGACCGGTCGTTGGCGACGCCTGACGCCGACTCCGGTGCTGGATGGACGAGGGAAGCGCAATGCCTATCCGACGGCCCCATGCTGGGTCCTAATGGCTGGTTTCACATGGGAAGAAAACCGATGGCACATTGCGCAAGCCAGCCGCTGGAGAGGCTGTCGCTGAGACTTAAGGGAGGAGGAACCCTATTGGGTGAAGTGCATCTGGCCCCACCCGATCAACGCGGCGATGTCTTCATTTTGCCTGTTGCTCGTCAGGGCAAGACTATGCAGTTGCGACTGAACGCAGACACGCTCGTTTCCGCCAATGCTCCGCTTCCCGCATCCAGCGGCACCAAGGCTCTGGGTGAAGTCTGGTTGCTACGCCACCGGGAATGAAACTCAATATCCTGCCTGCTGAAGTCACTGGTAAGCGCTTTCGCCTCACCTGGCCCACGCTGCCGAACAATCGCGATCAACCCCGCGCCAAAGCGCCCGCATCCACCGAACTCGCCTTTTCGAACGCTCACACTGGCAGATCGCATGAGGGCTGTCGCCTGATGCTCCCTCATGTCGCCGTCAGATCGCTCACCACGCGCGCCGTGGCCTCCCGCAACGCTATCATATCGGGCGCGGAGAAGGCCGCCTTTACCATTGGCGCATAGTCTGGATAGCGTTTCGTCACGACATCGACACCCGCCTTGATCAGTTTGTCCTTCTCACCCTTGAAGCTGGCGGTGCGAACATGGAAGACGAAGGCCCAGGGGGAAATCAGATTGACCCAGCCCGCCTTCATGCCGCGCAGGCAGAAATCATTCTCCTCCCCGTAACCGCGCGGAAATCCTTCCTCGTCAAATGCGCCGCACTGATCGATCATCGCGCGCCGGATGAACAGGCAAAAGCCCGATCCGGTCGGCACTTCCGGCGGCCTGCTGGCGAACGCGCCCTGCACTATGGCCAGCGCATATTCCTCATGGCCCAGATGCGCGGGCTTGTCGCATTTCTGGTTGAAGATCGGGAAGGAGAAGGCGCCGGCATTGTCGCCCATTGCCGTAACCGTGCCAACCTGCGGCCTGCTATAGGCCGTGGCGCGCAGCCCTTCCAACCATTTAGGCGTGACGAGCGTGTCGCTGTTGAGCAGCACGACATCACGCCCCTCAGCCTGTGCGATGCCCATGTTGATCGTGCGGGTATAGCCCAGATTTTGCGGCGAGCGCTGAATCGTTAGCCCCGGTGTGCCGACAAAAGCGTCTAGCAGCGGACCAATCGCGGGATCGGGGCTGCCGTCATCGATCACCAATATCTGGGTTTGCCGCAGGTCGGTATGTTTGAGCACCGATGTGATGCAAGCGCGCACTTCTTCCGGCGCGTTATAGACTGGGATAATGACCGTCGTGGGCAAGGCCGCGCCCGTCGTCTGCGCTGCGATCGGCAAAGGCTGGTCGGCCGAAACCGACGAATCGGCACCCATCGGCCGGCCGCAGATACGCTCATAGGCCAACGTCACATGCTCGCTCAAACGCTCCTGGGAGAATTGGCTGGTGATAAAAGCATGGCCCTTCTCGCCCATGGCCACGATCTTGTCGTCATGCTCGCACAGATCCACCACCGCATCGACCACGCCGACGATGTCGCGGAACGGCACCATATAACCGGTCTCACCATGCTGAACCAGTTCGGGCAGCGCGCCCCAGCGATAGGCGATCACCGGCCGCTTCGCCGCCATCGCTTCCGCCACGGTTCGACCAAAGGATTCGGCGAAGGTGGACAGGTTCAGCAGCACGTTCAGTTCAAGCATCGCCGCGCGCGCACTATCCTTATAGCCGGCGAATTCCAGGTTGTTGGGCCGTTCACCCCGCGCGACCTCCTCCATCCAGCTATCAATCTGCGGCGTGCGCGGTCCAATGATCACGAACTTCGCACGGTTAGTGCGACCAGCCGCCAGCCGTGCCACTTCCACGAAATCGGCAATCCCCTTTTTGGGTATGTTGGAACTGACGATGCCAAACTTGATGCCGTTGCCGAAGACGTTGCGCATCTCGAAATCGTCGGCGGTGATGGCGTTGGGCACATAGAGAGTCCGGTCGCCGCGCGCGAACAGGTCGCAAGTGGCCCGGCTGTTGCCGATCAGCCAGTCGGTATTGCCGAACAACGCGCTGACGATCTCGCCTGTGGTCTGCTTCATCCGCTCCTGCAACCCTTCGTCGAGGGAAATCAGTTCGCGAACATGGGTGAGGGCGACCCGCCCCATGCGACGCGCAGCGACGATCGGTTCCAACAGGACGATGGTGTTGGCATGCACGATATCCACCGCATGACGCGCGATGATGTCGGCAAAATCCAGGGCAAGCCAGGCGTAGACGGCGCGTTTGTCCATCCATTGCGGATAGTGGAAGGCGTAAGCGCCCGCGCAGAGCTTCTGGATACGCTTGATATAATCGCGATTATTATCGCTCGGCAGGGTCATGACGACGTTCACCGGCATTTTGGCCAAGGCTTCCAGCACATCGAGCAGGCTGCGTTCGCCACCAAAGAGCTGGTGTCCCGAAATATGTGCGCACAGCAGGATGGTCGGCTTGGTCGGATCGGCCTCCTTGAAGCCGCGATACCAGACTGGCCCACGCGGCATGTCCGCCTGACCGCGCAGCGGGCTGCCAAGGTGGGCGAGCCGGTTTTCCGACTTGGGCTGGGCCGCCACCCCCTGCGGCAGGGTTACGGGGCGCAGGCCCGGCACGGCCTGCGCCGCGGACGCGAAGGCGGCCAGGTTGGTCAGCCCCCAACGCTCGTCCGGCTCCAGATAGGTGCCCTCCGCCCACTCGTTCCAGGCATTGATGAACATCATCGTTTCGGGCGCGGGATTGTGGCGGTTATCCTGCTCCAATATGCCGTGCATCCAGCGCCGAAACCCATAGGGCGTCGCGCCGCGGAAGATGCGCGAATCGGTCAAGCGGCGGGCGGTATTGTCCCAACCCAGCATAGCCCCGCGATGGACCGGCCATTCATAACCCGCGGCATATTTTTCGACGTCGCCATCGGCCACGGCGTTGTAATCGAAGATTTCGCCACCGAAATTCCTGTGCAAGTCATCCACCTGATCACGCAGATCGACACGCACGCCTTCGTGCGGCGGGAACAGCACATAACTGTCCAGACCATGATCCTGGGGCTGACCGCCCAATGTCTCCAGGCCGAAGCGGACCGCGCAGAGATGAATTTCACCCAACCCCGCCTTGCGGCATTCCTCGCGCCATATCCGCGCGGTTTCCAGCCAGTTGGGAATGATCGAGATGCGATAGACGAGCAGCACCGGCTTGCCGCAATAGCGGATCCAGCGCGGATCCTTCATCATCGGGATCATTTCGTGGATGAAGGCGATATTGCTTTCCAGCGAATATTGCTGCTCCATCAAGACGTGGCGATTCTGCCCGTCCCAGTTGCGCGACCAGTTCTCATTGGCCCAACAGACGCAGAAGCCGGTATCGATCCGGGACGAACGCGCCAGTTGCTCGATCGGGTGGTTCAGCAGCTTCTTGCCGTTGAACCAGTAATAATAGAAACAGAAGCCGTGGACGCCGAACTGCCGGGCCAGGTCGGCTTGCGCGACCTGCGTGTCTTCCAGCCGCAGGTCATAATAGCCCAGGTCCGCCGGTACGCGGGGCTGATAATGATGGCGGAACAGCGGGCGGCCGCGTACCACGTTCGACCATTCGGTAAAGCCCTTGCCCCACCATGTGTTGTTTTCGGGGATCGGATGGAATTGCGGCAGATAGAAAGCCACTG
Organism: Sphingobium cupriresistens LL01; assembly: GCF_001046645.1. Classification (NCBI taxonomy): domain Bacteria; kingdom Pseudomonadati; phylum Pseudomonadota; class Alphaproteobacteria; order Sphingomonadales; family Sphingobiaceae; genus Sphingobium; species Sphingobium cupriresistens. Next base: position 617,768 of record NZ_KQ130434.1, on the reverse strand, counting down.
CCTTGACCATGCGGTCCGCCGGTGCGGCGGGCAGGCTGCGCGCAGCCGGGCGTATGTTCAGCGCGGCTTCCCGCGCGCCAGCGGCGAGCATGGCGAGCACTGTCGCGCGGCCGGGAAACTTGCCGGCCGCGCCATCGGCCGTCATTTCGAACGGACGCACCGTCCCGCCCAATATGCGCGACAGAAATGGCTTGAACCACAGCCCCCATCCCGCCGGGACGGTCAACGGCGCCTGGCCGAGCGACAGGCCCAGCCGCGGCAAGGCGGTATTGAGCGCCGTCACCAAGGATTTCTGCGCTGGATCGTTGCTGTTCAGGGAAATGAAGCGGTCGCTGGCGACGCCCCATTGAGCGTCGCTGCTGAAGGCGCCATGAAGAGCGATCAGCCGCTCGATATCCTCATCAGAGAGCGGATCTGCTGCATCCTGCGGCGATAGCCAGAGAGCGTCGGCATAGCCATCCAGCGCGCCCGATCCAGCCAGTCGCGCGAAGCCCCGCGCATTGCCGGTCTCATCAGCGTCCCCCAGCAGGGTCAACGAACGGACCGACGGCGGCAGCGCGCCCACATCCAGACGATTCGTGCCCCCCAACAGGAAAAGATCGAAGTCCGACGACATGCGCCCGATAATGCGATCGATCGCCGCCCCGTCCTGCGCGGTGACGATGTTGGCGATGACGGCCATCGGGGCGCCGGGTTCCAATCCCCGCAAACCGAAGGCGTCGGTCGCGTGCCGCAAAACCCAGCCGGCACCGTCAGGCGCCGTTTCCGTCGGCGCGCCGGAGGGCGGCTGGGCCATGGGCGGCAACGGCTGACGCCCCTCCCCCTTTCCAAAACGGATATAATGGACCAGCGCGTGCATACCGGCCGCGGTCACGTCCGGGTAGGTGTCCATATAATGATGCGTGTCGAACCCCGGCCCAGGATCGCGCTTCAGCAGCAAGCCAAAACGTACGAAATGCTCCAGCGGCCCGATGTCCAGCAAGCTGGCATCAGGGAAGCTCCGCACATACCAGTCTTGATCGAACAGGCCCGACTGATCGATTTCTTTGGCCAGTTCTTCAAAATTCAACATCGTCAGCCTTTGTTACGATCAGGCGCCAACGCGCCCCTCTCCATCGTCGAGGTCGGTAGGTTTAATATATGGCACGGCACTGATTTGCCGTTACCGCCCCTTGCCTTCCGCCATGACCGCGGCGCTGCGACGCAGGTCATCCACCGCCCGGTTGGGCGTCCGCCCTTCCTGCAGGCCGAAAGCGACGAAATGGGCCGTCGCATCCATGCCAGCGTCATAGACATCCCGGTTGTTTTCCAGATACCAGCCTGCGTCGAACAAGCCGTATTTTTCAAGCACGGCCTGCTGGCGGCGCAGATTGACCTTTCGAGGCAGCAGCGGCGACGCCACCTGCGCAAGCAACGCATCCATGACGCGCACGAAAAGCAGATAGAGCGAATCCGTGCGGCGCGACAATTCATGTCGAACGACTCTGAGATGGGCGAGGTCCGTCTCTTTCTCCTGCGCCTCCTTGAGCGCGGTCATCAGCAGGGCGATTTCCTGGAAACGCGCCTGCAGCGTCTTTTCATGATCCAGTTCGGCCTTGGCCGACTGGTCCTTCTCAGCAAGCAATTCAGCTTGGGACTTTTCCAGCTTCTCGTCTGTCAGGCGCAGTTGCTCTTCCTTGGCGCCTCTCGCCTCCTGTTCTTCCTTCAACTGGCTGCGCAGGAAGCGCAGTTCCTCCGCCGCCTCTTCGGTTTCCAACTGCCGCTGCAACAGCGCGCTCTGGGTCTGCGCCAGATTGCTTTCAACGTCCTTGAGGCGCGCGCTATGTTCGGTCAACGCGCCATCGCGCACTTCTACGTCCCGTTTCAGCGCGACCACTTCATCCAGGCGGAGCTTGAGCAGCTGCTCCATTTCCGCCTTCTCATTCTTCAGGCCCTGCGCTTCGCCGCGGGTCTGCAGGAGTTGGCGCTCCAACCCTTGCGCATCAGCGCGCGCCTGTTGCAATTGCTGGTTAAATACTTCCTGATCCTTGGCCGCCTGCGCGCGCGCGGCATCCAGATCACGTTGCCGCTCCTCCAGATATTGGGCGAGATTTTCGGCTTCATCCTCGCGCACGGTCAGGTCGCCACGCACCTGCTCCAGTTCTTCATGCGCCTGTTTGAGCTGGTCCCCAATCGCCAACCGCTCCTGCTGCAGTTGCGTCTGCTTGGCGCGCGACGCAATCATCTGCGCTGCCTGCATGGACAATTGCTCGGCCTTGCTCTCGCTATCGCGCTTGAGCGCAGTCAGCAAATTTTCCTGCTCGGCCAGCGCCGCTTGTGCATTCTTCAACCCTTCCGCGTCGGCATCTCGCTGTTGGAGCAGCCCATCCCGCTCCTCCCGAAGCCGCGTAACATCGACGCCCAGCGTTGCAAGCTGGTCTTCCGCGGCAGCTATGCGGCCATCGCGATCGGTTATGGATTTTTCGAGAGCGGCAATGGCATCCTTGGCTTGCGCCGCCTGCCTATCACCGGTTTCCGCCGCGACGCGCTGTTCGGCTTTCACCTTATCCAGTTCATCTTGGGTCGCTGCGAAAGCCGCACTCTGCTCGTCCAAGGCCTTTTGCAGCGAATCCGCAGCGCTCTTCACAGCGGTCAACTCGTCGCCACGCTGCGCCAAATCATTGGCGAGGGCAGTCGCGCGCTCGCCACCAGAGATATTCTGCTCGCGCGCGGCTTCCAGTTCAGCCTGCAGCCGTTCCAGTTGGCCATCCCGGTCCGCGATATCACGACGCAGGCCCTGTTTCTCGCCCTCGACCCAAGCAAGGTCATGACCTGCTTTCTCCAACGCGATGCCCGACCGCACCAGTTCGACCTCGACCGCCGACTTTTCCTGCATCAGCACTTGATAAGCGGTAAGTTGCTCGGTGAATTTCTCGGTCAACTGGGCGAGGCGGCCATCGGCGCCGTCGCGCGCCTCCATCGCCCCCTTCATCAGACCATCGCGATCCGCCAGCGCTTTTTCATGCAACGCAGCCGCTGCACGCAAGGCGCTGATTTCGGCCTGCTGCTGCGTCGTTGTGGCCGTCACCTCCGCGAGCTGCGCCTGGAGCGCCGCCGCTTTTTCACCTGCCGTGCCCGCTTCCTTTTCCAGATCGGCGCAGAGGCGTTTGGCCCGGTCCGCCTCGGACATCGATTGAGACAATTGCGCTTTCAATGCGTCCTGCGCCGCCAAATTCTCGGCAAGCGCAGCTTCGCGCTTTTGCAGTTCGCGGCGGAACGATGAAATTTTCACCTGCCGCTCGTCTAGCGTGGCGGTCAATTCTGCGATCTGCGCATCACTTTTGGCGACCGCCTCTTGCAACGCCTTGACGGTTTTGTTCTTGTCGCTCAGTTCCTTTTCCCACTTGGCGACGTCCGCCTGCGGGCCAGCGGCTGCGAGTTTCTGTTGCAACTCCTCAATGGTCTGGTCGAGTTTCTTGCGCTCGCTCGCGCGCCCCGCCTCTTCCTTTGCGAGCTTTCCAGAGATGCTGCCCAGCTTGCGAGCCTGCATGGCATGATCACGCACGACTGGCGCGAAAATGACGGCTGCCCGGCCCATCTCGGCGCGGATGGCGTCCAAAACAGCATGGTCCGCCCTATTTTCCCCATGGAGCACCCAGGACCGCATGATGCGGTACACATTGGCAACCCATTCGCTCGCATGAGGCAGAGGACGGAATATATCGTTAGTGTCGCGGTGGTTGCGCAACGAGCCCGACAGATAATTGGCCACTTCCACAAAAGCACGCTCAGTGGAATTGGGCAAGGTCAGGCCCAAGCCGGTTTCGAGGCGTTCGATCTGCGCCCGGTGCGATTGCAGAAGATCGTCATAACTGACGAACATGCGCTTCAAAGTCCGACTGCCATGCTCGGCATCGAGCGTGTAGCGCAACCAAAGTAAGGTGCCTTGAAGTGGTTCGACACCAAAATGTTGCGACAGCGATCCAGACACCTCTATCGGATTACGGATCATGATGATCGCCATCTGCCTGGACCGATCGCCCAATAGGTCGGTCCAGAAGGATTGCAGCAGGCTGTTGCGCGGGTCCTTGAACACGCGCGCCTGATCGCCCGGAAATTCAGTCTTCAGCACGCCTCGCGCCGCGTCGCTCAGGCGCGCATGATCGGCTGTCGAGATGGTCGTTAGATCGACGCCGCGCCAATCGGACCATTCGGTTTTGGCGGCAGCCAGCAATTGGGCGTTGATATCGCCCAACGGCTGCGACTCCCAGGGTTCGGCGCCCTGTTCGGCCTTTGCGGGAGCAAGCGTCGACGGCGCGGCGCAACCCAATAGTGACAAGATTCGCGTCAGCACGCCGCCACCTGACAATGGCGCGCCGGTAATCATGATCGTCGGCGTCTTCGCCTTCACCGCCGAAGGCTTGGCCGGCGTTTTATTCTCTATTTCGACGCTTTTCGCGTTCTGCGGCCCGGATGTGGTTATCGACTTAGGACCACTCGACACTAATCTTGCCCCACTATAACTTAAGTTGCCGAAACTTGCACTGGCCCGTCAGGCCGTGTCAATTGCAAAACCCGAATGGCTGGCGGCCTGTAAGGGCCGCTATGACGCCAAGCGCGGCACATGATTCATGAATGGCCGGCCGGCATAAAGGCCATGAGAACCCTTGTCGTCCGGAGCGGTCATGCCAATGGATAGACCGGCTTGGCCACGCCGTTGGCGGTGATCCAAGCTTCCGTCTTGGCGACGTCTTCAAGCGTGTGGACGTCGAAACAGCCCTCGGTGATGTAGGGCTTGATCCGCTGCCCCATCACTGGCCAGGGTCCCTGCCCATCCTTGTCCCAAATCGCCGATGCGCGCAGCGCCCAGATAGAATGGTCGAAGAACAAACAGGGCGGCAATTCCTGGCGGTTGGCGGACGCATTGCCCGATCCTGGCACGAAGGGCGACAGGGTGCCGTCCTCCAGCACGGTCTTGCCGCGATAAGGATGATATTCGGACATGTCGTGACACGGCACGACCGAAGATAATGACGGATCCTGCAACAGACCTTCGATGCAATCGTCAATGATCCGTTCGGTGATGGTGCCGACATTGGCATGCTGGACGACCACGATATCGACGTCGCCCTCCGCCTCGATCAACTTCATGGCGTGGCGCACGGCGTCCGAACTTTGCGCCGTCGCGCTGGCCAGTTCATCCGGGCGACGGATCGAGGTATAACCCGCCTTGCGACCCGTCTCCAATATCTCGTCATCATCGCTGCTGACATAATAGCGACCGATATGCGCGCTGCGGTGGGCCGCGGACGCAGCCCATACCATCAGGGGCACGTCATGGACAGGCAGGACATTCTTGCCCTTGAGCGAACTGCCGCCCCGCCCGATCATCAGCGCGACTATTCGACTGGACTTCGACATGAAGAATATGCCCTCATTCTGATGCGCGGCTCGCACAGGGACGACCACGCGCTATAATTGCGTCCATGCCATGACAACCATGGCTGGACGACAACGGCGGCCAAATTTTATTCGGCCGCCGCCACGCGATATTTATGATGCTCGCTGGGACGGATATCCTTCTCCTCGGACCCCACGACGATCTCCGCTTCGCGGACCTTGGCGACATAATCCTTGAATTCCGACTTGGTCAGGTCCAGCGCCACGGCATCGAAATGCGCAAACTCGGTGTTGCCCAGCTTGACGTGCTTTTCGACCATGCGTGCGCCGGCTGCGACCGCCAGGGCCGAGCCGAACCAGCCTGCGTCATGGCTGGAATAGCCCGCCACGATTTGGGGCTGGTCGCGCGACAACCGGTCATAATGCCGGACCACGCCGACATTGCAGTCTTCCGCCGGGGTCGGATAGGCCGAATTGCATTGCAGCAGATATAGTTGGGGGCTGTTCCTGAAGGTGTTGAGCACCCAATGTTCGAACGCCTTGTCGGTCATGCCGGTCGACAACACGATCGGGCGATCGCAGGTCTGCGCCACCATCGACAGATAGTCGGTATGTTCCGAAATGGTCGACGGCAGCTTGATCATCGCCGAACCGAGATCCATCAGTTCGCGATAGGATTTGGCGTCCAGCGCCGATGCGAACCACTGGATACCCAGTTGCTTGCACAGCCCATCCAGATAGGCGAAGTCGTCATCGCTGAGTTCCAGCTGATGGCGATAATCTCCAAAAGTCTTCCCAAATGGTGACTTGTAGGGCGCCGCCAACTGTTCACGCGAGTAGAAGCTTTCCACATCGCGCTTCTGAAACTTGACGAAATTGGCGCCTGCCGCCTTTGCCGCGCGCACCATCCGTTCGAGCCTGCCGCGGTCGCCGAAATGGTTGGTCGTCAATTCGGCAATGACGGACACATTCCAGGCGCGCTCCGCTTCGCCGCCGCCAGGCAAAAACTCGTGACGCAGGTCGGTGGTCGTCATGCGTGAATAGGAACGATCGCCGACATGCACCACGTCGAGATTGGTCCCGCGCAGCATGTAGAGCGCGTTCAGCAGAAAATTTTCCTGCATGTCGATGCGTAGCCGCCGCTGATCCGCCGTGTCATTCTCGTAAGAACGGCCCAGCGAATGGGCGCTGCCCATGTCGGCGCGGAAATCGAATCCGACCAGATAGACAGTCTGCGACCGCCCGCGCGCCTCAGCCACTTTGCGGGCGACCTGCAACGCGGAAATCAGCAGCACGTCCTCGATGACGAAATCGCCGCCGAGCAGGCGCTGCATCATCAGGTCACCGCCTTCCTGGCTGAGCGGGACATGCTCGGCCCGCACCACGTCTGCGACCTTAGACCGAAAATCTGTGGACGTCAGATAGAGGCGCGCGCGCTCACCGCTTTCCGCCAGCGACTGCTTCACCCAGTCGGCATGGAAAATCGAAATATCGGCCGGATAAATGCGCTCTGCGTCATTGATGCCGATTACCAGCGATCCCGCGAAGACTTCCGCGGGAACATCGTCAGCCGACGGGCCCTTGCCCAGGATGAAGATCGTGTCGGTGCCATATGTCGACGCGATGGCGCTTATCGGGGTCGAGAAATTGTCCATGATAAGGTTCTCCTTCGAGAAATACCGCGCAACCGGCTTCATGGGCCAGCGCTACACCCGCCAACAAATCCCAGGAATAGGCTCCCTTGGGGTTGACGAAACGCGCATAGGCTCCGCGTATGACATTATACATATTATAGACGGCGCACCCCATGACGCGCCCTTCGGGATTGTCAGCCAGGATGGCGCCGATTTCCGCGTTATAGGACGAAGACAGGCCGACGATCCGAGACTTGTACGTCGGGATCGACATGCCGGACATCAGGATATCGCCCATTTCCGGCAGCATCAATGCGCTGCCCTGATGCGCGCCATCGCGCCAGATCGACAGCGCCACGCCCCATTCCTTCAGGCCGGAGCAGAAATTTTCAGTGCCGTCGATCGGATCGAGCACCGCGACCCAGCCGGACTGCATATCCTGCCCCGCGACATAGCTTTCCTCGGCGATCAAGGTCACGTCGGGCAGGCGCGCCCGTAGAAAGTCGGCGATCAGCTTTTCCTGAAACAGATCGGCCTGCGTCACCGGGCTGCCGTCGGGCTTCCATGTGATCTCGCGCCGCAACGAGACGGTCTGGTCAAGATTGTCCCGGACAAGAGCCCAACTATCTTCCAGCACGGATGAAATCGACACCTAGCCCCCGATCCTTGATTTGCATGACTGTCCGGGCGCATCGCCAACACGCCAGCACCACCGACACAGCGGCGGCATCCTATCCATTATGCGGCTTTCAGCTTTTCCACCAGCCCTTTATAGCGCGTTCCATGACCCGACAGGACCGCGGAAAAGGCGTCCAGGTCGCTCTTTTCATAATGGACCGGATTGCCGCGCAACATCGCCATCAGCAGCAGCGGCGGCGCTTCCTCGTCAGGACGGACATTGCTCAGATAACGCTCGACATTTTCCGTGAGGACATAGTTGGGCCGCGCGCCCACCATGATCTCGCGGTGATAATATTGCGTCCGGCAGAACAGGACGTCCTTGAAGAAGACGGTGAACAGCGAGAGCGCCTGGGCGATGAAGGAATCGCCAAAAATGACGATGCGTCCCTGCGCGTTGGGATGCTCGCTGATCAACAGGTTGATGCGGCCGTCATTGCCGCTGGTCACATGATTATCGAATTTGTGGACTTTCCAGTTCGCCGCCAGCGTCTCATTAGGTTGCATGACAGGCGGCTTGAACCGCTTGCCGAGATCGCCTGCGATCTGTTCCGCGCGCGGTCGGATCAGCTTGGCGAGTGCGGCGATCTGCTCGCGCACCATCGCTTCGTCCAAACCAAAGCCCAGCACGATCTCCTCGACCGCCGCCAACCGGCCGCTCCAGGTCCAGTGCGTATCAGCAAACCCGTAGCCGCCACCCTCAAGCGCGCGCAGTTTTTCTGTGGGAAACAGGAAGGGCGCGCGCACGCGCTGCCGATAGATATCACCCAATATCACCGGATTTTCGATCGGGAAGGACTCGTTGAGCACCGTATGCTTGTCCGGCGCGACGAGATGAACATGGCGCGCGCCGCAGCTCGCGGCATGTTCCGCACGCGCTACGAGGTTCGCCTGGAAGTTCATGATCGAAGTTTCCGCGACATCGACCTTGCCGGTGATGAAGTCCATCGGGCGATGCTGGCCATCAGCCAAGAACAGTTCGCCCTTCTTCCCTATGATAACCCCGTTCTTTATTTCTACGTCGCCCACTTGGCACCCTTTTTCATTTATCAGAACGGTTTCCAATCAGATTCGGCCATATGATGACCGGGAAATCGTACAAAACCAACAAATAAGATCGTTTGATCGACCGCTCTAGAAGAAGCGGATATACCCTTTGTCACGCAGCCGGCCAAGAACGGCAAACTCCACTTCCATCGGACAGTGCGCATCATCCCAATGCTGCAACGCCCGGCCGAAATCGCGGCCATCCTTGTAATAATGCTCCTCACCGCCGTTGCGCGGCTCAATCTCAAAACCGAACAGGGAAATGGGAACGCCCTTTTCGAAGAAGGGCGAAAGGAAAGACAGGATCACGATGCCCGACCGCGGCGGCTTTTTAGGATAGGCGCCCGTCTCGACATAGCGCGAGAGAATGGGCAGCGCCGCATGGGTATGCACATCCCGGTTGGGATAATAGACCGGTTCACCCGCATAGCCCAAATTTTTGAGGACTGGCTCGTTTTCGACGCGGGTTATGATGGTCGACGGCTCGTCCAATTCCCGGAAGAAATCCCAATAACGCTCCTTGAGCGGCACGCCGACGAAACGGATGTCGGTGCGCGATCCGCCAAATTCCTCGAAACCGGTGGTACGACCGTCATTGACGCGGATGATCACATCATGCGCGTCGATCCGTTCGCCGTTGCGGTCCTGCCCCAAGCGCGGCGAATTACCGATCACGGCGATCGATGCAGGCTTGTCCTTCTTGCGGGCGACAGCGTCGAAAAAGAAATTGCCCGCCTCCTGATCCGACATCTTCATCTTCCATTTCACATGGCCGCCATGCGACCGATCTACAATTCAGCCCCCATGTGGCACGGTCACCACCTGCTTTCCAGCGAAGAATCATCGACATGGCTTTGAAAGCAGGCGCAAGGATGTCGTGATGGTCCGCAAGGGAGGCCGTCACCATCCCGTCCAACAGCGTCCATGCCGAAACAAGGTGAAGGTCCAGATAGTTATGTCCCGCATGATAGCGTCACTCCCCCTCGCCCTCGCGTCGCTCATAAGCGCAGCCCCCTTCAGCCTAGCCGCCACGGGCGCGCCGCAGGACCGCGCGCAAACATGCCGCGTCGCGGCATCGGAACCTGCGCGCGCAGGCCTGCACATAGTGCGCATTGGCGAAGCCTGGTCCGGGGTCCGAGTCCGCTATCCGGCGCTAAGGCGCAACGGCAAATATTATTTCGCCTATTTCGATGCCGCCCGACAGTTGGCCATCGCCGAATATGCGCCAGCGCAGCGGAAAATATGCGTCAATCGCATCGCATCGCGCTTTGGCGGCTGGGATAGCCATAATGGCATTTTCATGGCTTTCGATCCGCAGGGATATCTGCACGTCGCCGGCAACATGCATGCGTCGCCGCTTGTCTATGCGCGCGCTCCACGCCCCGATTCAGCCCAGGGTATCGCGTTGGCGCCGATGATCGGACGCGACGAAGCGCGCGTTACCTATCCCCGCTTTCAGAAGAATGCTGACGGTCAATTGATGTTCCTTTACCGTTCGGGCGGCAGCGGCAACGGCGCCTGGGTCGCCAACCGGTTGCAGAATGGCCGTTGGTCGAGACTTAGTGGCGGCGCGCTGTTCGCTGCGCGCGACCGGGATGGACCGGTAAGCGCCTATCCAACCAATCCGGTTCAGGACGCGAACGGCCGCTTCCATGTCGCCATCGTGTGGCGCCGCACCCCCGATACGGCGACCAACTTCCGCGTCAGTTACGTGTCCACCACCGACTTTCAGACCTGGCGACAGGCCTCCGGCAAGGTGGTGCGCGGCCCGATCACGCCGGACAATGGCGGCAGCGTGGATGATGCCGGCGTCGATCACGGACTGGGCACCAGCGCGTCATTGTCTCTTGATGGTCGCGGACAGCCGGTGATCGCCTATACCAAATATGACGAAGCGGGCGCCAATGCCGTCTATGTGGCGCGCCCGTCGGCGCGAGGTTGGAGCATCAAACGGCTGGCCAGCGGCAAGACCAGGGTGGCGGTGCAGGGCCGCGGAACCAGGCAGCGTGCGGATGTGACCAGCATCGCCAATCTCGATCCAGGCAAGGGTACGGTGACGGTCACATTCCCGAAATCGAAAGCCCAAATCTTGCGCTTTGCCCCGCCGTCAGGCCCAATGCGCCAGGCCGCCGACGGCGCCGATCGGCCGACGCGCATCGCGGCGGCCCTGCCCCTGCCGCGCGGCCTGTTGCGGCCGACGTTGCGCAAGGTCGCCGTGATCGATGCGGCGAGCGGAAAGCCGACGACGGGGGTCGTGCAATATTTCGCGCAGGATTCGAATCGCGACCGCGCGCCTGCCTGCGACGCCAAAGCTCCGATGGCGTGCAAACCGCCCGCCTCCCCCATCTATCTCGTCCTGCCAGACTGAATTGGCATCATCACGGCACCTCACCTGTTTCAATCCGGTGCCGAAACGACAGAGTCTAGCGTTGGGCTGACACCATCTGCTATTGCGCCGCGCTGCAACATAAGCAAGAAAAGGCCGACAAATTGGGGCGAGGGCATTTGGGTCGCATCGGCGCGCGGGCCATCACGCTTGCGCGACATCATTATGACATGAAGCGTGGGCAACAGGTGGTTGCATATAAGGGCGGGGAAGAATGAGCACGACTATCTACGGCAATTTCGACGGCGTTCAGCAAAATAATCTGGTCGGATGGGTATTCGATCCCGCCAATCATCCCTCTGAAGTGATGGCGATGATCGACGGTGAGTTCGTTGCCTTCGCCGCGGCCAATAATTATCGTGCCGACCTAGAGCGCGCCGGGGTGAATAACGGCCTGTGCGGCTTCCGCATCGCCATTCCCGGACAATTTCTGAAAGGTGGATCGCACAAGGTCGAACTATGGCTGAATGGCGGTCAGCGGCGGCTGGCGCCCGCCTTCACTTTCCAGTCCACAGATGCTGCGTCCCCTCCACCTCCCCGCCCCGCCGAGCAGAAGGTCGAAACGCCTCCGGCACAGCCCGCACCCCAGGCAACGCCTGCTCCAGAAACCAAGCCCGCGCCCGAAGCCAAGGCTGCGGCCAAAGCGCCCCCAGCGGTTGAGGCCAAGCCTGCCCTGTCGGCGAAGCCCGCTCCTGAACCCCTCAAGACCGCCGTAGAAGCGCCGAAAAATGCAGCAGACGTCAAGCCGGCCAGCGCCAAAACGGCCAAGCCGGCACATACAGACGCGAAAACGCCCGCTGCTCCCGCGAAGCCCTTCGTTCCGGGCAAGGGTAAATCCGCCTTGATTCCCAAGATCGACGCGAAATCGGCAGCGTTCAACACGACCCAGCGCTCCGTGTCGGAAAGTTTGATCTTCAATGGCGCGATCGGTGCGCTCAACAAATTCTGCAATCTCTACACCGAAACGCCTTATTATGAGCGGTTGCGGCTGGCGGCGCGCGGCACGACACGGCTCGATTGTTTCGTGCAGATCACGACCACGCTGTCCCGGATCGACCAGGCGCGCGAAGGACAGCTGCCCAAGGTCGGGCCACTGGTGTCGATCATCATGCCCGCCCATAATCGCGAGGATCTGATCGACGACGCAATCCAATCGGCCCTGGCGCAAAGCTATAAGAATTTCGAACTCATCATCTGCGACGACTGCAGCAAGGACGACACCGTCGCTGTGATCAAGTCGTTCAAGGACCCCCGCATCGTCCTGACCCGACATCAGGAACAAAAAGGTGCTGCCGCAGCGCGCAACAGCAGCCTCAAACTCGCGCGGGGCGAGATCATCGCCTATCTTGATTCGGACAATGTCTGGCATCCCCGCTATCTGGAGATCATGCTGGAGGAACTGGCCAACTGGCCCGGCAATATGTCGGCCTATGCCGGCTATTTCGACATCGACATCGGCGAAGACACGATCCGTATCAAGAAAGCCGAGATCAAGGGCTTTCATTTGGAGGATCAGGTCGTCCTGCCTTTCGTCGATCTTAACAGCTTCATGCATCGCCGCCAGCTCTACGATGTGCTGGGCGGGTTCGACGAGCGACTCGCGCGTCGCCAGGACTATGACATGATCGCGCGCTATTGCTGGCTGCGTGAACCGCGCGTGGTGCCGCAGGTGCTGAACCTTTATCAACGCATCGCCAACGCCCAGCAGATAACCAAGATGCAGAAGGAGGACACCAAGTCCCCCAAGATCATCGCGGACAAGATCGAGGGCTATTACAAGAACGGCCTGCCCGCCAAGCTGCCGTCCTGGGTGAAGAAAGTGTCGGTCGTGTCGTGGGACATGAGCCGCAACCATTTCGCCAAGGCCTATTGCGTGGCCGAAGCGCTGAGCAAGCATGTGGAGGTCGAAATGATCTCCTATCGCTTTTTCGACGAGGAAATCTTCCAGCCGCTGGCGGACAAGAAGCCCCCATTCGAATGCAAATATTTCGAAGGCGGCAATTTTCCCGACTTCTTCGGCAATTTCGCCAAGGGCATGGAAGCGATCACCGGCGACGTCATCTATGCGGTCAAGCCGCGGCTGACATCCTTCGGCCTCGGTTTGATGGCCAATTATCACACGGGCAAGCCCGTGATGCTGGAATGCAACGACCTAGAGACGGTGGTCAATAACGCCAAGGCCACCGACGCCCATGCGCAGAAGCAATTGACCGACCTGTTCAACGCGGCCGACAAGGCCAAGATACCCTATGAACTCATCTGGTCGGAAATCCTCGACCCGCTGGTGGCCGAAATCCCGACGGTGTTCACGCACAATATCAACCTGAACCTGCATTATGACCGGCGCTGCCTGTACATGCGCAATATCAAGGATGATTCGCTCTACCGCCCCGAGGACATGGATCGCGATGCGATCCGCAAGGAATTGGGTTTCAAGCCCGACGATCGGATCATCCTGTTCGGCGGCCTTGTACGCAAGCATAAGGGCATCTTCGAACTGGTCGATCTGCTCAATGCGCTGGGCGATCAGCGATACAAGCTGCTGGTGGTTGGCAGCCGCGACACGCCCGACCTGATGAAGCTGAGCAAGGAGCATCGCGACAATATCACCGTGCTGCCGCCCCAGCCGCCCGAACGGATGGCCGCCATCAACCTGGCGTCGGACCTGATCGTGCTGTGGCTCGATCCCAATGTGCCCGCGGGCCAGTATCAGAGCCCATACAAGATGTCCGACGCGCTGGCGATGGGACCCACGATCATCGCGTCCCCCACCAGCGACCTGGCGGACCTGGCGACGCGAGGGCTGATGCTCAACGTGCCGTTCGGCAACCAGAAAAAGCTGGTGGCGACCATCCGCCGCGTCTTTGACCAGCCGGAAGAAACGGCCAAGCGCCAGCAACGGGCACGCAAATTCTTCGAGCGCGAATTTTCCTACCCGGCCGTATTCCCGGCCTTTGCGCTAGGCGTGTCGAAGCTGGAACAGAATAAGGTTTATCCGGTGTCGGAACGCTTTGCCGAATTCTTCGCCGAATATCGCCGCCGCACGCTCGCGGGGAAATAAGGCCATGAAGATCGCAATCAAGAATCCGGCGCCTATCGGTCCCAACCTGGAAAAATGGGGTGATTATCATTTCGGCCTGGCCCTCGCCAAGTCCCTGGAAAAGCTGGGCGCTACGGTCGTACAGCATTTCTGGCCGAACTGGGACGCCGATGACGGCGAAGACATGGTCATCATGCTGCGCGGAAAGCGCAGCTACACGCCGCCCCCCTCCAAATTGTCGCTCATCTGGATCATCAGCCATCCCGGCACGATCAAATATGACGAAATTTCCAAGTTCGACATGGTCTATGTCGCGTCGGAAACCCATTATAAGGCGATCCGCGCCCTGCCTGGCCTGACCGTCGATGTTGCGCGGCAATGCACCGACACCAGCGTGTTCTTCGCCGACGGCAAGGATAGTCTGCGCCGCGACGTGTCCTTCGTCGCCAACAGCCGCGGCGTGCGTCGCGAAGTGCTCAGTTGGGCGGTGGGGGCCGGCACGCCGGTCCATGTCGTCGGCCGTCACTGGGGCAATCTGGGACTGGGTCATCTCGTCCGATCGCAATATATCGACAATGACGCGCTGCCCGAATTTTATCGCCGAACCCGCCTGACGCTCAACGACCATTGGAGCGACATGGCCCATTTCGGCTATATCAACAACCGCATCTTTGATTGCCTGGCCTGCGGAACCCCGATCCTGACTGACGAGTTTGCCGAACTGAGATCGGTGTGTGGCGACGGCATCCTCTATGCGTCCGATATGGACAGTTTCGGCGCCGCGATCGAAGAATATTTGCTCGATTATCCCTCCGTACTCGGTCGTGCGCATGAATTGTGGCAGCGGATCGGCGCCAGTTACAGCTTCGACGCGCGCGCCGCCCAAATATGGGATTGGGCGACGACGACTCATTCGCTGCGCAGTTCGCTATGCTATGATGCGGACGGCGCCAGCGCCGCATCGGCCGCCCCCCTCAATTCCGTGATTGGCCAGGCGGTGGAATTGCTGCGCAAGGCCGGGGTCACGCGCGAACTGCAGACGCTGCATCTCTGCCCGACGCCTTGGGGCACATCCTCCCTGTTCGCCAACAAGGAGATTTCCTATCTGTCCGGCGGCTTTGGCCGCGGGCCGTGGCACGTCTTGATGGATCGCGAGATGGGCGGGATCGCCAACAAACATTTCGACATGATCGTGATCGAGCCAACCAACAATCTTGTCGATCTGGTGGGTCAGGACCAAGCGGCCTTCTCCAAGCGACTGGCGTCGAAGCTGAACAAGGACGGAATGATTGTCGCCCCGATCGCCCAAGCTAAAACGCTGCTGTCCGGCTGGCAAGGCGTCAGGGTGGAAGGCAAGGTCGTCAAGGATGCGTCTTTCGCCGTCCTGCAGCCCAAGGCCGCCTCAGCCGCATAGGCCGCACCGATTTCCCCGCGCCATGTCGATATAGGCATGAGGCGGGGAATCCCGGCGCACAGTGAGACTTGTTCATGATCCCGCCGCCTCAAATCGTCGATCGCGTCTGGTCGGGCCATCCTGTGGATTTCGCCATGGCGGCCGATGAAGAGCGCCTCTACATCGGCTATTATGACGCCGACCGTATGTTGACGCTGGCAAGCCGCCTGCTGGCGGGCGGTGACTGGTCGTTTCGAAGCTTTCCATCGAAAGTCGGCTGGGACAGCCATAAATATATCGCGTTGGCGCTAGACGGGCATGGTCGGCTCCACATGGCCGCAAACATGCACGTCTCGCCTCTCAACTATCACATCATGGCGCAACCCGGCCAGATCGATACGATGACGCGAGCGCCGTTTCTGGTCGAGCCGGAACAGGAAAGTCGCGTCACCTATCCTGAATTTCTGCATCTGCCCGGCGGCGACCTGGTGTTCAAGTTTCGCGACGGTCGCAGCGGCAATGGCAATACGCTCTATTATTGCTACGACGACAGCGAACGCAATTGGCGCAATCTGACCGGCGCGCCGATCCTGGACGGCGGCGGCGAACGGAACGCCTATCCGGTAGGTCCCGTGCTGAGCGAGGATGGCTGGTTCCATCTCGTCTGGGTCTGGCGCGAAACGCGGATGGCGGAAACCAATCACAGCCTCTGCCACGCGATGAGTCGCGACTTGGTGCATTGGCAGCGGGCCAATGGGAAACCGCTCACCCTGCCGATCGCCTGTGCCGATGCGCCGATCGTGGACCCCGTTCCGCAAGGTGGAGGCATAATCAACAATAATACGCTGATCGGCTTCGACCATCTCCACCGCCCCGTCATCGCCTACCACAAATATGACGCCAACGGGCAGACGCAGATTTTCCTGGCCCGTTACCAACGAAGACGCTGGGAAATTGCGCAAGCCAGCGAGTGGTCAGGCTATCGCTGGGATTTCGGGGGGCCAGGGACATTGGATTTCGAAATCACCCTGGCGCCGCCCTATCAGAAGGGATCGCGGCTCGTCGCCCCCGTCTCGCGCTTGGGTCGCAAAAGCTTGCTACGGCTGGACGGCAGGACCTTGGCTCGCCTGGACGAGGTCGAGCAGCCTCAGGACGCTGTCCATGACCTGCTGGCGCAACATGACCTGCCCGAGGGCATGGAATGGAGCCACGTCCCCTTGGCGCTGCCGGACCGGCATTTCCTGCTGGCCTGGCCGACCTTCCCGCCGCATCGCGACCGCCCGCGCCGAACCCATCCCAGCCCGACGCGACTGATGCTGCTGGAAATCGCGCCATCGGACGCCGATAATTCGCCGCGCGGAAAGGAAGCAACATAGACTTCGCCAATTGCGGGCGGTTTGGAGTAAGGTTACTGCCGTCCACGATTCTTGCTTTCCACCCTACCCTGCCCTAATCTGCCGGCACGGCGTCAATCGGAGAATATCGTGCGCAAAGGAATAATATTGGCCGGCGGCTCAGGCACCCGACTCTATCCGTTGACTAAAGGCGTCTCCAAGCAATTGATGCCGGTCTATGACAAGCCGATGATCTATTACCCGTTGTCGACACTTATGTTATCGGGGATTCGGGAAATTCTTATCATCACGACCCCGCATGACGCTGCAGCATTCCAGGCCCTGCTGGGAAGCGGCGAGGAAATGGGCCTGTCCCTTTCCTACGCGGTGCAACCCGAACCGGCCGGACTGGCGCAGGCCTATCATATTGGCGCCGATTTTGTCGGGTCCAATCCCTCGACCCTGGTCCTGGGCGACAATATCTTTTACGGTCATGGCTTGGTGGAGTTGCTATCCAACGCCAGCGCGCGTGAAACGGGCGCCACCGTCTTTGGCTATTATGTCAGCGATCCGACCGCCTATGGCGTGGTGTCCTTCGGCCCCGATGGGCGGGCGGAGACGATCGAGGAAAAGCCGGTCGCGCCCAAATCCAACTATGCTGTCACCGGCCTCTATTTCTACGATGGCCGCGCCGTCGATTTCGCCCGCGACCTTGCCCCTTCGCCGCGCGGCGAACTGGAGATCACCGACCTCAACCGCCTCTATCTGGAGGAAGGATCGCTGTCGGTCGAGATCATGGGGCGTGGCTATGCATGGCTCGATACCGGCACGCATGGCTCGCTGCTGGACGCGGCGCTCTATGTGCGCGTAACCGAAGATCGGCAGGGCCTCAAAATCTGCTGCCCGGAAGAAATCGCCTGGCGCCAGGGCTTCATCGATGATGCCCAGCTCGAAAAGGTCGCCACGCCGCTGCTCAAGAGCGGTTATGGCAATTATCTGATGGGCCTGCTCACGGGCAAGGGAGCCATTGCGTGAGAATCATAGAAACCGCCATTCCCGGCCCGCTGATCATCGAACCGCGCGTCTTCGGTGACGATCGCGGCTTCTTCATGGAAAGCTGGAACGCATCCGCCTTCCGCGAAGCGGGACTCGACCTCAATTTCGTGCAGGACAATCACAGCCGCTCGGCTCGTGGCGTGTTGCGCGGCCTGCATTTTCAAAATCCCAATCCGCAGGGCAAGCTGGTGCGCGTGGCGGCGGGTCGCGTGTGGGATGTTGCTGTCGATATCCGTCGTTCCAGCCCGCATTTCGGCCAATGGGTCGGCGTCGAACTGTCCGCAGCCAATAAACGGATGTTCTGGGTGCCCGAAGGCTTCGCCCATGGTTTTGTGAGCCTGGAGGACGGCACCGACTTCCTCTATAAATGCACGGCGCTCTACGAGCCTGCTTCGGACCATAGCCTGCTCTGGAACGATCCCGCGATCGGCATCGAATGGCCGTTGGAAGGGCTGGAACCGCAGCTATCCGGCAAGGATCAACAGGCCAAGACGTTGGCAGAGATAGAGGCGTTCGCGTGAAGATCGTCATCACCGGCTGCAATGGCCAGTTGGGCCGCAGCCTTCAAGCCACGGCCCCGGTCGGCGCGGAATTGATATGCCTGGGTTCGGCCGATCTGGACATCAGTGACGCCGAGGCTGTCACGCAACAAATTGCGGACCATTGCCCCGACATCGTCGTCAACGCGGCGGCTTATACCGCCGTCGATCGTGCAGAGCAGGAAGAAGAGCGCGCCTTCGCCATCAACGGTGCGGGCGCCGGCCATCTGGCGGCGGCGGCACGGCGCCAAGGCGCGCGGTTCGTTCATGTTTCCACCGACTTCGTGTTCGATGGCGCATCGGGCACGCCCTATCCTGTCAATGCTGCGACCAACCCGATGGGCGCTTATGGTCGCTCGAAGCTGGCGGGCGAGCAAGCGGCTGGCCCGGATGCGCTGATCGTGCGCACCGCCTGGGTCTACGCCCCCGAAGGCGGCAATTTCGTGCGCACCATGTTGCGATTGATGGGGGAGCGGCCCGAAGTGCGGGTAGTCGCCGACCAGATCGGTACGCCGACCTATGCTCCGGCTCTGGCCGATGCGATATGGCGGCTGCTCGCCGCCGACGCCAAGGGTATGCATCATTATACCGACAGCGGCGCGGCCAGCTGGTACGATTTTGCGGTCGCGATTCAGGAAGAAGCGCTCACGGCCGGGCTGCTGACGCACCAGGCCGTCATCATTCCGATAGCGACCAGCGACTATCCTACACCGGCCCAACGCCCCAGCTATTCGGTGCTGGACAAGAGCGCAACCTTCGCCGCGATCGGCGGCCCGGCGCCGCATTGGCGGCATAATTTGCGGGTCATGATCGCAGCGATCAAAGCCCAGGGCTGATGTCTGAAGCTAAGGGCCGATCGTTTACGGCTGGCGCCTGGGCGATCGCCAGCGCCTTCAAAAGTCTGGCCAGGCTCTCATCCCATCCTCCAGCATAGTTTATGGAGGGTGGCTGCGGCGCATTCATCGATGCGATGATGGCGTCGGCAAGGGCATCAGGGGCATCGGAGGGAAAATAGTCCAGCCCTGGTTGCTGCAGTTCGCGAAAGACGGGCAGATCGCGGGCCAGCACCCTGCGTCCATGGCGCAACGCTTCCACGATCGGCAGGCCATAGCCTTCGCCCAGCGACGGCACCACCACCAGTGCCGCATTGTCATAGAGAGCCGTCAGGAACTCGTCCGATACGTCACGCAGCCAATGGAAGCCAGCGCATGTCCGGGCATGATCGGTCATGCGCCGCTGGACATCTTCCGTCCGCCAACCCGGTCTTCCGACCATCACCAGGTCGGGCGCCTGCTCGCCCAGTCGCCCCTGCAACCGATCAAAGGCGTCCAGCAGCGGCGCATGGCCCTTGCGCGGCTCGACCGTCGCGACCATCAGGATCGTCGGGCGCCGCCGCATCCGCATGAGCAACGCATGACCGTCCGCATCCATTCCACGACTGGGACGGCTTGCACCGATATCTCCGCTCAGCGGCAATAGGGCATGACGGATCACAGGCCGCCGCTTGCTCCGGCGCGTGCGCAGCACATCATCCAGATCGATCGAAACCGACTGCGATATGCAAAGCGCCGTGTCGCAATGCCGTTCGATGATCCTGATCCAGCGACCGAAATGGCGGGCTGTGCTCGGCGGAAACCAGTCGGGGCGGCGCAGCGGCAATATATCATATATGACCATGGCAATGCTTGCGCCACGCCGCTGCCACCGCGCTACCTGTCGTCGGTGTCGCCACAGCCGATGCGCCGCCAGATCCAGCCCCAGAAAGATATCGCCCGATTGCAGTTCGACCAGCGGTTGCTTCGGGTCCGGCAGGGCGATGCCCCCATCCGACAAATCTGCGCGACGATAGCCCCCCTTCACCGTCGCGGCGACCGCTACGAGTTCGAAGCCGGGCAGAGTCGCCTGCCGCAACTGTTCCCACAGGGATCGCACCACGCGCTGAATGCCGGTCCCGGCATCATGCTGAGCGATGGTAGAGAGGTCCACAGCCAGCATTCGCAGGCGATCTGACGGATGGTCCGTCCGGCGACGCGCTCCATGTCCCCATCCTCTGGCGCGAAAGAGCCAGTCCCAAGGCTTCATTCGCTATAATGCGCCTGGTAATAATGATAGGCCTCATCGACATCGTCGAAGGGCACGAGTCTGCCATCGACCAGAACGGCGGCGATGTCGCAATTCTCCCGGATGAAGCCAGGGTTGTGCGATACGAAAAACATCGATCGATCGGCGCGCTTGACGATCAGTTCCTCACGACAGCGATCCTGAAACCGCTGGTCGCCGACGGCGACAACTTCGTCGATCAGAAAACAGTCGAAATCGACGACCAGAGAGATGGCGAAGCCCAGCCGCGCCCGCATACCCGCCGAATAATTTTTCAACGGTTCGCGCATATAACGGCCAAGTTCGGCGAAATCCTCGACGGCCGGCAGAGCTTCTTCGGGATCCTTGCCGTAGATTCGACAGATGAATTTCAGATTGTCATAGCCGGTCAGCGATTGCTGGAAAGCGCCCGAAAAAGCGAGCGGCCAGGAAATGGTCATGTCGCGTTCGACATAGCCTGTCGTTGGCCTTTCAACGCCGCCCAAGATTCGAATCAGCGTGGTCTTGCCTGCGCCATTGCGACCAAGGATGCCGATCTTCTGCCCTTTTTCAAGGGTCAGGTTGACGTCCTTGAGCACATGATTCTTGCCCCGGCGGGTATCATAATATTTGTTGATGGCGACGAGGCGGATCATTCGGGCACGAGGTTCCGGCTAGCATAGCGAATTTCGATAAGTGCGAACAACATCAACGCGACGTTCCACGTTATCAGATAGGCCGGATCATAGTGCGCCTCGAAGTGCGAGCCAAAGAAACCGTCCCGGACCCATTCGACGCCATGCACCATCGGGACGTAAAGGATAAAATTACGCAACGTTGCCGGTGCTGCATCCACCAACCAGCCTGCCCCGGAAAGGGGGAACATCAGATAGGTGATGGGATGCCAGAATTTGTCGATCAGTTCCGAGCGATTCGATAGGGCGCCGATGAACATCGCCAGGGATATGCCAAACCACGCCAGCATGATCCAGCCGATCACGACCTTGGCCGGGTCTTCCGGCAAATTTAGCCAGCCGATGGATGCGAAAAACAGGGTCAGTACGAAGAAGGACGTGCCGACGCCAATGCATTCCAACAACACGCGCGCGGCGAAAATGTCGATGACCTTCACATTGCGATGGTACATCAGCGACAGATTGGGATGAATGGCGCCGACCAGACGGTTGGGCATGTTACGCCAGACCAGCACGCTGGAATAGCCTGTCAATGCGAAGGCCGCGATTGGCAGGTCCGCGCCATGAAGATTGCGCAATGCGCTCCACAGCAGCGTCACGCCTATCGTGAATATCATCGGTTCTACGAACAGCCACAAAAAGCCGATATTATGTCGACCGTAACGAGTGATCACCTCACGCATGAGCAATGCGAAAATGACGCGGCGCTGAATTTGCCACGAGCGGGCAAGGCTGGGCGTTTGTCCCGGATTTTCCGCTTCCGGCATCAGTCACCATGCTCCCGCACGCCGGCCAGCAGCATAGAGGTGATCGCCCACAAGACCAGACCGATCGCGAAAATGCTCAGAATACCGCGCAAACGCTTCGGCGCTGACGCGCTGTCAGGCAGGCTGGGCTGCACGATCCGCTCGACATAGGCCTGCTTGCGCCTTGCCTCGTTACGCGCCTCCTGCAGCGACGTCATCGCTGCACCCAGATCACGGTCGGCCAACTGGGTTTCCAGTTGAAGCCGCTGGAACTGAGCGGCCGTCGCAGCGAGCGACTTTTGATTGCCGGCCACGAGGCCCGTCTGTTCCGCAATTTCCCGATTCAGTTCAGCGATACGCGCGCGGAGCACCGGAACTTGCGGATTCTGCGGCGTCAGCATCTGCAATTGCACCAATTGGGTCTTGGTGGAGATCATGTCGTCCTGCAGCTTGGAAATCATCTGCAATTGGACCGTCGCCTGTTTTTCAGGGTCCACCACGCCTTCGCGATTGCGATAGTCGGACAAGGCGAGCGCCGCCGCGCGCGCCTTTTCCTTTGCGTCCTCTACTTCGCGACTGCTGTTGCTGACGACGTCTTCACGCCCGCGCTTGTTGAGACGATTGACCAACTCCTCGGTCAGATCGAGCAGACGCAGATTGATCTTATGCGCTGCTTCTGGAGAAAAGGCTTTGACGGTCAGAACCGCAATACCCGTCCCGCCGTCATATTTGATTTCGACCTGATCCTGGTAGAAACTATACAGCTTTTCCATGCTGCCGTTCAAGCCAAGGCCGTTGAAGCGATTCAGAAACGACACGTCCCGGCTGCCATAGGCCTGCGAGATCAAGCCGTCCCGGTTCAAATTCTTCAGAGCGTCGCGGGAAATGATGTAATCCGTCGCGACAAAGGCTTCATCCGTCGCATTGGAGAAGCCCCCGCTTCTCAGAAGAGCGCCCAGCCCGCCCGTGGATTTCTTTTCCGAACTTTTGACGACGAACCGTGATTCCGACGTATAAACGCTGGAACTCAATGTGAAATAAATGGTCGCAATTGCGGTCGGAACAAGCACCGTGATGATGAAAAGCGAAGGCAATCCACCGATTTTTGCGGGAATTTTTGTCATTGAAAAGCAAGTCTCTCGGTTCGCGAGTTTGTTACGCGCTGCACAATTCAATGTCCAGCGACTTGCTTCTCGCCCTGCCGACAAAAAAGGACCGCTGAAGGCTTGCCATATCCGCCATCGCCTTTGTATCTGCGGTACATCACGCACATGCGGGATTAAGACCAGCGCGGAGGCGGACGCATTCCATGAAAATCACGATGATCGGCACGGGTTATGTTGGACTTGTGTCAGGGGCCTGTTTTGCGGATTTTGGTCATGACGTGGTATGCGTGGACAAGGACGCCGGCAAGATCGCGGCGATCGAGTCCGGGCGGATGCCGATTTTCGAGCCGGGGCTGGACAAGCTGGTGGGCGACAATGCGGCGTCGGGCCGGCTGACCTTCACCACCGACCTGGCCGCTGGCGTCAAGGGCGCCGACGCGATCTTCATCGCGGTCGGCACGCCTTCGCGCCGGGGCGACGGCCATGCGGACCTGAGCTATGTCTATGCTGCGGCGCGGGAAATCGTTGCGGCGCTGGATGCGCCTGCGGTGATCGTGACCAAATCGACCGTGCCGGTGGGCACCGGCGACGAAGTCGAGCGGATCGCGCGCGAATTGAATCCCGACCTCGACATCCAGGTCGTGTCCAACCCCGAATTCCTGCGCGAAGGTGCAGCCATCGGCGATTTCAAGCGGCCCGATCGCGTCGTCGTGGGCACCACCGGTTCGGAACGCGCGATCGCGGTGATGAGCCAGGTCTATCGCCCGCTCAACCTGAACCAGGCGCCGTTGATGTTCACCGGTCGCCGCACCGCCGAACTCATCAAATATGCCGCCAACGCCTTCCTGGCGACCAAGATCACCTTCATCAACGAAATGGCGGACCTGTGCGAGGCGGTCGGCGCGGAAGTGCAGGACGTGTCGCGCGGCATCGGCCTCGACAACCGGATCGGCAGCAAATTCCTGCACGCAGGGCCAGGCTATGGCGGCTCCTGCTTCCCCAAGGACACGCTGGCGCTGGTCAAGACCGGCCAGGACCATGACGCCCCGATCCGCATCGTCGAAACGGTGGTGCAGGTCAACGACCTGCGCAAGCGGGCGATGGGCCGCAAGATCGTCAAGGCGATGGGCGGCGACGCCCGCGGCAAGACGGTCGCGCTGCTGGGCCTGACCTTCAAGCCCAACACCGACGACATGCGCGACGCCCCCAGCCTCGCCATCGTTCAGGCATTGGAAGACGCGGGCGCAAAGATCGTCGCCTATGATCCCGAAGGCATGGAGGTCGCCGCGCCGATGATGCCCAAGGTGGTCATGGCCAACGACGCCTATGAGGCCGCCGACGCCGCCGACGCGGTCGTGCTGGTCACCGAATGGGACATCTTCCGCGCCCTGGATTTGAAGCGCCTGGCCGCCGCCATGACCGGCACCGCGCTCATCGACCTGCGCAACATCTATCCCGCAGACGAGATCGAAGCTGCAGGCCTCGCACTCTCCCGCGTCGGTGGAAAGGTGTGAGCGCGATCGCGGGCCGGATGACTCCTCCTGTCGCTTTTTCCCGTTCGGACAATGCCGGATGACCAGCGCGATCATCACAGGCATTACCGGTCAGGATGGTGCTTATCTCGCCAAGATCCTGCTCGAAAAGGGCTATACGGTCTATGGCGCCTATCGCCGCACCAGTTCGGTCAATTTCTGGCGGATCGAGGAACTCGGCATCGCCGACGACCCGCGGCTCCATCTGGTCGAATATGATGTGACCGACCTGTCGGCCTCGCTGCGCCTGCTTCAGCAATCCGAAGCGAGCGAGGTCTATAATCTCGCCGCGCAGAGCTTCGTAGGCGTATCGTTCGAACAACCCGTCGCCACCGCGTCGATCACCGCGATCGGCGCGCTTAACTTGCTGGAGGCGATTCGGATCGTGAACCCCGCGATCCGTTTCTACCAGGCGAGCACGTCGGAAATGTTCGGCAAGGTGCAGAGCGTTCCGCAGACCGAGCAGACGCCTTTCTACCCGCGCAGTCCCTATGGCGTGTCGAAGCTTTTCGCCCATTGGAGCACGGTCAACTATCGCGAAAGCTACGGCATCTTCGCGTGCAGCGGCATATTGTTCAATCATGAAAGCCCGTTGCGCGGGCGCGAATTCGTGACGCGCAAGATCAGCGACGGTGTCGCCCGCATCATGCTGGGGCAGTTGGATTGCCTGACGCTGGGCAATATCGACGCCGCCCGCGACTGGGGCTTTGCGCAGGAATATGTCGATGGCATGTGGCGCATGTTGCAAGCGGACGCGCCGGACAATTATGTGCTGGCGACCGGAAGGACGGAAACGGTCCGCACCTTTCTGCAACTGGCGTTCCGGTCCGCCGGCATCGAGATCGCCTTTTCCGGCGAACGGGAAGAGGAAGTGGCGGTGGACACCCATTCCGGCAAGACGGTGATGCGGATCGATCCGCGCTTCTACCGCCCGGCGGAGGTCGACCATCTGGTCGGCGACGCCAGTCATGCCCAAACCCGACTCGCCTGGCGCCCGGAAACGTCGCTGGAGACGTTGTGCGACATGATGGTCCAGGCGGACATCCGGCGCAACCGGGCCGGCGTCAGCTTTTAGCGGCCCGCGATGAGCAAGGTGCTGATCACCGGTTGCGGCGGCTTCACCGGACGTCACCTGGCCGACGCGATGGCCGCCAACGGCCATGAGGTTCATGCCCTAGTGCATGAAGGCGAAAACCGCCTGATCCCGTCGGCGCAGGCGCTGCATCGGTGCGACGTCACCGACCAGGCAGCCCTGTCCCGTCTGGTGCGGACGATATCGCCCGATCAGGTGGTGCATCTGGCCGCCATATCCTTCGCGCCCCATGACGATCTGGCCGAAATGTACCGCACCAACATATTGGGCACCCGTAATCTTCTGGGTGCGCTGGCGCAGTCGCCGATACGTCCTGAAGCCGTGCTCGTCGCCAGCAGCGCCAACATCTATGGCCATCGGGGGGGGCGCCTGACTGAGGATATGCCGGCCGCGCCTTTCAACGATTATGGCGTGACCAAAGCCACCACCGAAATCGTTTGCGGGTTATTTTCCGAACAATTGCCGATCATCCTGGTGCGGCCGTTCAACTATACGGGCCTTGGCCAGTCGGCTGAATTTCTGATCCCCAAGATCGTTGATCATGCGCGGCGCGGCATCGAGCGGATAGAATTGGGCAATATCGACGTCGAACGCGACTTTTCGGATGTTCGCACGGTGATCGATGCCTATCAACGCCTGCTTGCCACGCCCGACAGCCAGGGCGGCGTCTTCAACGTCTGTTCAGGGCGACCGATCGCCTTGCGCCAGGTGCTGAATATGGTGGGCGAACTGGCTGGGCATCGGTTCGATCCTATATCCAATCCGGCTTTCATCCGGCCGAACGAGCCGGCTTCGCTATGTGGCGACCCTCAGCGGCTTGAACACATGATAGGTCCGCTGCGCACGGTTCCGATCGCGCAGACGCTGAAATGGATGTTGAACGACTGATCGCAAAAGAAGCCCGGCCTGGACCGCCGCTCATATTAAGCTTGCAACCCGCCATGGCCTATAGTGGAAAGGCGACGGCAGTCCGGCTCTCTCGCCGACCACCCTGAATATTGGAAGACCGCATGAATCGCCTGATCTATCAAGAGACAAAGCGCCCGCGCCGCCATGCGGCTGCTTTGCTTGCTTTGCTGATGCTCACTTCGGCCTGCACATCCGTCGGTCCCGGCAGCGGGCGCATCATGAATGCGCCTGAAAAATCCACGATCAGCGGGATCGAGATCGTCAGTCTCGACGATGGCAACTCACCCTATCTCGTCCAGTTGCAGCCGACGCCTGATTTTGCGACAACCTTCGGCCAGGCCGCCCCGCTCAGCCAGTTTGTCGGCAAAGGCGATGTCCTCCAGATCATGATCTGGGAAGCGCCGCCCGCCGTGCTGTTCGGCGGCGTCACTGTCCCTGGCACCGTCAGTGGCAGCCAGGGCACCGTTCTGCCCGATTTCCTGGTCGGCGATACCGGCCGCATCAATGTTCCTTTTGCGGGATCAATACAGGCTGCGGACCGCACCCTTTTGCAAATCGAACAGGACATCGCGGCTCGACTGCGCAACAAGGCGCATATGCCCCAAGTGACGGTGCGACTGGCGCAGAATGCGGCCTCTACCGCGTCTATCGTTGGTGAAGTCGCCACCAGCGTAAGATTGCCGCTGACCGCGAAAGGCGAAACTATCCTCGACGGCATCGCCGCGTCGGGCGGGACCCGGCAACTGGCCGACAAGATCACGGTGCAGGTGACCCGTGGCGGGCGGACCGTGATGATGCCGTTGCAGGCTGTCATCCGCGACCCGCGGCAGAATATCATTCTGCGGCCTGGCGACGTAGTTACAGCATTGTTCCAGCCCTTCAGCTTCACGACACTGGGCGCGGTGAAGAAGAATGAGGAAATCCCGTTCGAATCGACCGGCCTGACCCTGTCGCAGGCGATGGGTCGCGCAGGCGGCCTGCTGTCCGCCGATCCCAAGGGCGTCTTCATCTTTCGCTGGGAGGATGCTGCGCTGTTCCCGAACCGCACAGCGGGCACGATCGTCAATGCGGAAGGCAAGGTGCCGGTCATATTCCGGGTCAATATGAAGAATCCGACGACCTATTTCACGATGCAGCGATTCCAGATCCGCGACAAGGATGTGATCTACGTCGCCAACAGTCCGATATCGGAATTTCAGCGCTTCGTTGGGATAATGGCGTCGACGATCATCCCGGTCATCTCGATCGACAACGCCCTGTCCAGAAATTGATGGGAATGGGGGGGGTGCCCCCATTCAATGCTGGAAAGAGTGCGCAGTTGATCCGTCGTCAAATCCTGGGGCAGGGCTGTCCTGCCCCAGCGATTCGATCAACCGTCGGACAATCCGATCGGCGCGCTATGCTAGGAGAGCCTGGGTGTCGAATGAGCGGCTGCTATCAGGTCACAAACCGCTTTAGAATCTGATGACTTGACGTTGATCTGCTTCGTCATTGCCAGCGCAGCGGCCGCATGAGCAGCGTGCTGGCGACACCGGCGCGACATGGCGCCGCGAACCGGGTCGTCAGGCAGCATCGCCATGGACAATATTGATCGTCCTGCGCTTACGGCGACCGCCATGAGACATGGCCAATAATGTGGCTGGATCATGCAGCAGCCGCTCCACGGCATTTGCGACCAACATCTGCAATCCTTCCTCGCTGAGCAGACCGCCCCTGATCAGGCAGCGATCGACCAGCACGCTGCGGAAGGCGGCGTACAGCTTCATGTCCGGGGCGGCCGGAGCCGCCCAGAAATCGTCGAGGCTCGCCTGATAGACCACACCGGGAATCTTGTAGACCGAATGACCCAGTACGACCACGGGCTTGCCGCTGTTGAGGGCCAGCGTGCCCACCGTGCTGTTGACCGTGACCACGCCGATCGACTTTTCCACGACCTGCGCAATGTCCCAATCGGACAGATAGATCACCCGATCGGCCACGTCGTAATGACGAGCGAGCCTGCGGGTCAGCCGGTCCCACCCGACCAGGCCGGGATCGAGCGGATGGCGCTTGACCACCAACGACACGCCTGCGGGCGCATGTTGCGCGAAGCTCTTGATCACGAAGCGCAAGGCCGCCCGCATATTGCCGAAGGGCGAATGGATGCGAATCTGATAATCGGAATTGAGCTGCAGCGGCAGGGTGAAAAAGGGTTTGTCCCGCACCTTTTCCCATTCGTCGCGGGATCGCTGCTCATGGCTCTGGCGCATCACCAGTTTCCAGCACCAGGCGATGGATTCCATCAGAAAACTGTGCGGGCGATGGGTGTTGTAGAACGGGAAATAGGGCCGCATGAGCGCGGCGGCGAGGCCGTTGCGCATCGTGTTGCGCGCGCGCGCGCGAAAGGTGGAAGGCACAGGCGGCAGGACCGCTTCCTGCTTGGGCAGGCTGCGGGCCTGATCCATATACCATTGCGGATCGAGCGGCAGGGTGGAGTTGCCGTTGACGCCGTCGTCCTGCAACGTCATGAAATCAGGCCGAATATAGCCTTCCTCTACGACATGGACCCGCAAGTCGCGCAAACGCGCCATGCCGTGGGCGGACGCATGATAGGGGCGGCAATCGCCGTAGAGGATCAGGTCGGTGACGCCCTGGTTAACGACGAAATCGTCGAAGAACAGCGGCCAGTTGCGAAACGTGCCGCGATAATCGGTAGCGTCGCCTGGCCAGTCGATCTTGTCGCCGCCATTGATGTTGATCCGCAGCGCACGATGCCCCCGATCACGCAACGCCTGCGCCAGCATCGCGAAATAGGGGCCGTGCGGTCCTTGCAGGAACAGGAATGTCTTCGCGGCGGCTTCAGCCATGCAGGAACTCGGCGAACAAAGTCATAAATCGGCGTAACTTCCCCTGCAGCATCCGCAACCGGATAAGCCATGTCACCGGTGGCGTCGATCCATTCGCCATACGCTCCACCATCACTTCGGGACCGCATGGCAACCGCGTTACCGGATCGATATAGCGAGGATAGAGAATGAGCGCCGCCGCCACAAGCTGATCCACGCTGAGTCGACGGCCGCGACGACCAGTCGCCTTGGCAAGGTCACGGGTCAACCCCCAGCCGGCGTAGAAGGGCATGCCATGAACGGTGACGGCGCGGCCGCGCATCAGCGCCTCGAATCCGGTGAGGGACGACAGGACATGCACATCGTCCACCGCCTGGACCAGCTCCATCAGTGGCGCGCCGGTATCGATCGCATCGGCATGGGCCAACACGCTCGCGTCGGGCAAATGCCCCTTGCGATGTCCGGCCTGCACGTCGGGATGGGGGCGATAGACGATCCAGGCATCCGGTTCGGCGCGACGCACCCGTGTCAGGAAATCCAGATTGCCATCGACGCCCGCGCCGCCCAGCCGCACCGACAGGTCATCCTCCACCTGTCCGATCGCCAGCACCGTGCGACGCCCCGCCGGCAGATCGATCATCCGCCCGGCTTCCTGCCCATATTTGGTCACGCCCGCCGCACAGACCCGATCGCGCAGCCGCGCCGCGCGATCGACCAAAGCTTGCGGAAAATCATGCGTCGCCAACAGCGTTTCGAGGTCGTTGGCTGCCCGCGCATTATAATAAATGCCAGTCCGGTCGACCACCACCGATCCGGGCGGATGCAGCGCCGCGCCCAGCCCGCGCGATCGCAGGAAGCCATCCTCGACCCGCGCGACCGGAACCCCCATCGCCGTCGCTTCCCCGATCGTTTCGGGCGGGACACGCGAAGGCCATATCGCCAACGCGCCGCCTTCCCGCCGGGCGCGGCGCAATCCTCGACGCGCTGACAGGAAAGGCGGCGTTTGCAGGCCATCCCATAGGCAATGGCCGATCGCCTCCCGCTTCCAAAAAGCCATGCCGCTGGCGGCGGATAGGCCGCGATTGCCGTCCAGGTGACGACGCCAGTCGGCCAGTTGCATGATGACCGCCCCCGCATCGGTCGGCGCGCCGGTGAAACAGTCGCGATAGGTGGCGGCGGCCAAGCGGCGCTTCAGCGTCATCCGTAGCGTGGCCGGATCGACCTGTACGCCATCCTGGCCGAATAGCGTTATGCCCAACAGGCCAGCGATCAATGCCAGATCGTCATCGGGCGCGGCATGGACGGCGCGGGCCTGCGCGACCAACGCCCAGGGGTCGCAGCAGGCCGGCAAGAGGCGCCCCTGAGACTTCGACGTCCGCATAGCCGTCGACGCCGGTAGGATGCCGATCTGCTGCGGCAATAATCCTTCAAGCGCTGCACCCTCGACCAGCACGCCCTCACGCACGACCAGGCGCAGTCCATGGGGACGATGCCCCCAGAAATCGCCGCCGACGCGGAATTGGGTCAGCAGGTCCAGAGTCTCGTCCGGCACCGGCGCGGCGACGTCACCATCATCAGCCGGCCGACTGATCGCGGCGGTCGATGACGCAATGCCGGCAAAGGGCGGCGAACGCAGGAACGGGACGCGCGTCATCAGGGGGCGATATGATGAGCCGACACAACCCGACCCGCGCAGGCCTGCTCGTCGATCGCCTTAGCGGATATCGCCTTAGCGGATGATGCCACGATGCGGGCCATGCCCCTGTCCTTCCATGCCTCGCCCAACCATGCGGGCGCTCGTCGGGAAGGTCAAGGAACAGAGGCTGTTACTTCTTCAATCAGGTCGGTGACGATGTCGAAATAGTCGCGCCACGTCGGCGCGCGCCAATGGGCGAGCCGCGCGATCTGGGCAGCGCGGGCGGGCGCATCGGGCTGGCTATAGGCCTCGATCGCCTGCATCCATCCCAATCCGTCGAGCGGATCGAGATAATCCGGCGCGTCGCCGCCAACCTCGCGATGGGCGGTGATGTCGCTGCAGATCACCGGCACGCCGGCCGCCAAAGCCTCGACCACCGGCATACCGAAGCCTTCGGCGAAGGACGGCATCAGCATGGCGCGGGCGTTGGCGACCAGCGCCTGCATCCGATTGTCCGACACCTCTCCCGCTTCGATCACATGGCCGCGCAGCGCCTCGGCCCGCTCCAGCATGTCGATGACATTCTCATTTTCCCAACCACGCCGGCCGATCAGCACCAGCACCGGGGCCGCATCGCCCAGCCGTTCGACCATTCGCCGCCACAGGTTGAGCAGCAAGAGGTGATTCTTCCGCGGCTCGATGGTGGAGATATAGACGAAATAGGGCCTTCCCGGCAGCGCCTCGCCCTTGGCGCCGAAGATGTCAGGCGCGTCGGCCCCGAAATGCGCGACCCGGATCGCGCGGCCGCCAAGGCCTTGGCGCATATGAGGCGCCAGCGCATCGATGGTCGCCTGGCTGTTGCCGATGATGCCGTTGGCGAAGCTGTCGATCGTGCGCACCCGGCGGCGATGTTCGTCCGCGCCCTGCGGCCGGGCATATTCAGGATGGCTGAGCGGAATGACATCATGCACCAGCGTGATGAACTTCGCGCCTTCCGCCCGCAGGATCGCTCCGACCTGCGCATGATCGTCCAGATGGTGCGGCGACACCTGCAGATAGACGCGCGGGCCGGATGCGCGTGGCACCGGCCGGGGCCGGGTGGCGAACAGGTGGCGGATGACCGCCGCCTTGCTTTCACCAACATCGGCCGAACGGGCATTACGCCATTTGGCGGCGGTGAACGCCAGGAACTGTCGCACGGCGGCGCTGTCCAGCCGCCCATAATAGCCCCCTGCAGGATGCACCGCGGAAAAAGCCAGGCGATCGGGCATTCTGTCCAGCAACTCGCGCGCATAGACATATTCGACCCGATCGATGCCGGTCGGCGCGGGATGGAAGGACCGGGACAGCAGCCGCGAAATGTCGAGGATCACCTCGCTGTCGCCACGCCCGCCCTGAAACAGCGGGCTGGCGCGCTTGGACCGCAGCGCCAGGCGCGCGCCGGGTGCGTTGAAAGGACGCAGCGCCATCAGCGCGCGCCCCGCGGAGATATCGGCCGAACGGCGAAACGGGCGCGCATCAGAATTGAGCGCGAATCTCGTCGGCCAACGCCGTGAGCGCCGCCGCGTCGGCGACATTCCCCTGCGCATGGGCGCTGAATCCCAACGGCCCACCTTCCCAGCGCGGCACGACATGGACATGGAGGTGAAACACCGTCTGCCCCGCCGGCGCGCCGTTGAACTGGGCGATGTGGATGCCGTCGGGGGCCAGCGCCCGGCGCGTGGCGTTGGCGACCTTTTTCACGCTCGCCATCACCTGCGCCAGCGCCTCATCCTCTATCTCCAGGATGTTGCGCGCCCTGGACCATTTGGAAATGACCAGGCTGTGCCCCCTCGACTGCGGCTGGATGTCGAGGAAGGCGAGCGTGTGCGCATCCTCATATAATTTGATCGACGGAATCTTGCCCGCAAGGATCAGGGCGAAGGGGTTATTGTCGTCATAAACGCCGTCAAGGCTCATCCTGGCCGTCCTCAGCTCACATAATGTGCGCTGGTCTTAGCCGCGATATCCTCCGCCGTCACGCCCGGCGCCATTTCGACCAGCTTGAACGGGCTGTCATGGTCGGGGCGCTGGAAAACGCACAGGTCCGTCACGATCATGTCGACCACATTCTTGCCGGTCAGCGGCAGGGTGCAGGCCGGAATGAACTTGGGATCGCCATTTTTGGACGTATGCTCCATGACGACGATGATCTTCTTGACGCCCGCGACCAGATCCATCGCGCCGCCCATGCCCTTGATCATCTTGCCGGGGATCATCCAGTTGGCGATGTCGCCATTTTCGGCAATCTCCATCGCGCCCAGCACGGTTAGGTCGATATGCCCGCCACGAATCATGGCGAAGCTGTCGGCCGAACTGAAATAGGCGGTCTGCGGCAATTCGCTGATCGTCTGCTTGCCCGCATTGATGAGGTCGGCGTCCTCGTCGCCCTCATAGGGAAAGGGGCCAATGCCCAACATGCCGTTTTCCGACTGGAGCGTCACCTCCACGCCATCGGGAATATGATTCGCCACCAGCGTCGGAATGCCGATGCCCAGATTCACGTAGAAACCGTCCTGCAATTCCTTCGCCGCGCGCGCGGCCATTTCGTCACGAGTCCAGGGCATGATTATTTCTCCCCTATGGCGGGCGGTGCCCACCTCTTGTCCATCGGAAATATGTCGTCGAACCCGCCCTTAAGGCCGCTGCCATAGACGGGGTTGGGCATCACGAACCAGCCATTGCCCCACAGGCCCGCGACCGGCGGTTGCAGGGTCGCGACGCGGCGTGCGGGCACGGCCTTTTCGGCATTGAGGGGGCCGGCGTTGAACAGGTCGGAAAAATCGCCCAACTGGTCGCCGCCCATGGCGATGACGCAATAGCGCGCCGCGATCGTCGCCCGGCGGCCATCCTTGCGCGATCCCATCGCATCGTCGCCGCTCAGATAGAGCGTCTGGCCATGCACCGCATCGCCCAGGCCCGCGGCCTTGATCGCGCGGACGGTCGCATCGGCATTGGCGGCCGAGCGGTTGGTATTGAAGATGACGGTAACACCCAAGCCACGCAGCGCGGCCAGCCCTTGGTCGGCGCCCGGCACCGGCCCGACCGCGCCCTCGCCCGTCTTCTCCCATGCATCCCAGGCGGCGTCGTCAAAGCCTTTGCCGGTCTTCGCGTCATGATATTCATAGCCGGTGTTGAGCATCACCGTTTCGTCCACGTCGAACACCGCGGCGAAAGGCTTGTCGCCACAGGGCACGAATCGCGGCGCGGCGAGGCTCGCCCCATCCGCCAGCACGACGCTATCCGCCGGCCGCGCCTTCACCCTGGCGGACACATAGGCCAGCAGCGCATTCCAGGCCTGCGCCGAAATCGCCGCCCCCTCGCCCGACCCGTAGAGATATCGCATCCCCGCCGGTGGATTGACGGACGGCGCGGGCGACGGCGCCACGGTCGCGCAGGCGGCCAACGGCGCCAACAGCAGCCCCCAACCCAAGCGCTTCGGCATCGACATCAGGCCGCTTCCCGCGTCCGCACCGTCCGAAATTCGATCTTCTTGTCATAGGGCGCGCCCACGATCATGCGCTTCACATAGATGCCGGGCAGATGGATCGCGTCGGGGTCCAGGCTGCCGGTCGGCACCACTTCCTCGACTTCGGCGATGCAGATTTTCGCCGCGGTCGCCATCGGCTGGTTGAAGTTGCGCGCCGTCTTGCGGAAGATCAGGTTGCCGCTCTCATCGGCCTTCCAGCCCTTGATGATCGCGACATCGGCAAAGATACCGCGCTCCAGAATATAATCCTGGCCATCGAAACTCTTGACCTCCTTGCCCTCGGCCACCTGCGTGCCGACGCCGGTCTTGGTGTAGAAGCCGGGGATGCCCGCCCCGCCCGCGCGGCAGCGTTCGGCCAGCGTCCCCTGGGGGCAGAATTCCACCTCCAGTTCGCCGGCCAGATATTGTCGCTCAAACTCCTTATTCTCGCCGACATAGGAGGAGATCATCTTCTTGACCTGGCGCGTGCGCAACAGCTTGCCCAGCCCTTCGCCGTCGATCCCGGCATTGTTACTGGCGATGGTCAGATCCTTGACGCCCGCATCGCGGATCGCGTCGATCAATCGTTCGGGAATACCACACAGGCCAAAGCCGCCCGCGCACAGATGCATCCCGTCGAACAGCAATCCTTCCAGCGCCGCAGCGGCATCGGGGTAGAGCTTCCTGGCCATCGGCATCCTTCCTTTTTTGAAAGTTCACACCGTTCTTAGGCAGCACGACCAATCAATACCAATGATTTGTTTTTTCAGTTAAACATAACCAATGTCTATCAATCGTATCGCTTTCTACCATCTCGAAACGCTGCTCTGGATCGCCCGGCTGGGCACCTTCGCAGCGGCGGCGGCGCGGCTCAACACGACCCAGCCCGCCATTTCGGCGCGCGTGCGCGAACTGGAAAGTCATCTGGGCACCGCCCTGTTCCGGCGGGAGGGTCGAGCCATGGCGCTGACTCCCGCCGGGCGCGAACTGGTGCGCGAAAGCGAACCGCTCTGGGCGCGTTTCCAGGGGGTGCTGATGGGGTGTAGCGACATATCGGGCGCGACCGGAATCATCCGAATCGGCGCGGGCGAAATTGCGGCGGCCAGCTGTCTGCCCGGCTTCGTCGCGCAACTGGGCCATGACCTGCCCCATGTCAGCCTGGAGGTGGACATTGCGCTGACGGTCGATCTGATCCAGCAACTCGCTTCCGGCCGCACCGACATCGCCTTTGCCGCCGGCCGGATCGCCCATCCGATGCTGCGCACCGCGCCGATCGGCAGCGTCGATCTGCTCTGGCTGGCCAGCCCGTCGACGGTGAGGAACATGGACGCGGCCCACACGCCGATCTGGTCGCTCACCAACCTGTCGCCGCTCTATCGCATCATGAAGGAGGCGATCGCCGCGTCGGACCTGGCCGATTGCCCGCTCAACCTGTGCAACAATGTCCGCACGATGATCGACATCGTGCTGGAAGGCGGCGGGATCGGCATCTTTCCCCATCCGATGGTGCGCCAACCCATCGCAAGCGGGCGGCTGGTGCCGGTGCCCGATGCGCCCGCCATGCCCCCGGTCGAATTTCAGGTCGCGATGCGGGCCGCGGAGTCCGATCCGCTGGTGCTGGCGATTTTCGACCGGGCGAGCCGGCTCGACCTGCGCGCCGGCGCCGCGGCCTAGATCAACCCCGCCAGGGGGCTGGACGGATCGGCATACATCCGCCTGCCCATGCGCCCGGCGCGATAGGCCATGCGCCCGGCCTCGACCCCCGCCTTCATCGCGGCGGCCATCAGCACCGGGTCTTTCGCCTCGGCAATGGCGGTGTTCATCAATACGCCGGTACAGCCCAGTTCCATCGCCTGCGCCGCTTCCGACGCGGTGCCCACGCCCGCATCGACCAGCACCGGCAGCTTGGTCCCTTCCACGATCAGGCGGATCGTCACCCGGTTCTGGATGCCCAGCCCCGACCCGATCGGCGCGCCCAGCGGCATGATCGCGACCGCGCCGACATCCTCCAGCCGCTTGGCCGCTATCGGATCGTCCACGCAATAGACCATCGGCTTGAAGCCTTCCTTGGCCAATATCTCGGTCGCGCGCAGCGTTTCGACCATATCGGGATAGAGCGTGCGCGCTTCCCCCAGCACTTCCAGCTTCACCAGGTCCCAGCCGCCCGCCTCGCGCGCCAGCCGCAGGGTGCGGATCGCGTCCTCCCCGGTGAAGCAGCCCGCGGTGTTGGGCAGGTAGGTGACCTTCTTGGGGTCGATATAGTCGGTCAGCATCGGCGCATTGGGATCGCTGACATTGACGCGGCGCACTGCCACGGTGACGATCTCCGCGCCTGACGCGGCCAGCGCGGCCGCATTCTGCTCGAAGCTCTTATATTTGCCGGTGCCCACGATCAGGCGCGACCGGAAGGTCTTGCCCGCCACGGTCCAACTGTCGTCCGTAACCGCCGACACATCACCGCCGCCGACAAAGTGGACGATCTCCAACTCGTCGCCATCCTCGACCATCACCTGCGCCAGGGTCGATCGCGGCACGACCGTCAAATTACGTTCCACCGCAACCTTTTCGGGTACGAAACCCAGTTCGCTCGCCAACTGCGCGAGGGTCATGCCGTCGCGGATGCGGCGATGTTCGCCATTGATATGGATGGAGATGGTGCCGTCTGTGCTCATTATGGCTTTCCCGAACATGCGAAGATATCTCGACTAAGCGAGACACGAAGGGCTAAGGATCGTGCCGCATATAGGGGCGGCCTTGCCCCGGTCGCAACATGCAAGGGGATCGCCATGGCCGACATGCGTAAAATCTATGTGTTAAACGGACCCAATCTGAACATGTTGGGCACGCGCGAGCCGGAAATCTACGGCTATGACACGCTGGACGATATTGCCGAGCGGATGGACGACGCCGCCACCCGCGCCCATGTCGAAATCGATTTCCGCCAGTCCAACCATGAAGGCCATCTGATCGACTGGGTGCAGGAAGCCCATGCCGAGGGCGCGCACGCCATCATCATGAATCCCGGCGGCCTCACGCACACGTCGGTCGCGCTGCATGACGCGATCAAGGCCGTGACCGTGCCGGTGATCGAAATCCACCTGTCCAACCCGCACAAGCGCGAAGCCTTCCGCCATAAAAGCTATGTCGGCATGGCGGCCAGGGGCACGATCGCGGGCTTTGGCCCGATGTCCTACATGCTGGCTCTGGAAGCCGCGCTGGAACTATGAGGCGGCGCGTTTTGGCGCACAAAAGTTGCGCTTGGGCGTAAATGCGCATAGGCGCGGGCACCAGAACCGATATTCACCGGCCAGGGACTTCACATGACCGAAAAACAAGAAAAGGGCGCAATGCAGGTAGACGTACAGCTGGTGCGCGATCTCGCCGCGCTGCTCGACGACACCAACCTGACCGAGATTGAGGTCGAGGACGGCGACCGCAAGATCCGCGTCGCGCGCAAGGCCGCGGCCAGCGCCGCGCCGGTCTACGCCACGCCCGCCCCTGCCGCCGCGGCCCCCGCCGCACCGGCTGCCGCGCCTGCACCAGCCGCCGCGGCGCCGGCCGAAGCGTCGCTGCCGGCCGGCACGCTCGTCAAATCGCCGATCGTCGGCACCGCCTATCTGTCGGCCGAACCCGGCTCCGCTCCCTTCGTCCGCATCGGATCGCAGGTCACCGCTGGCGAAACGATCCTGATCGTGGAAGCCATGAAGGTCATGAACGCGATCGCCGCGCCGGTCGCGGGCACGGTCAAGGCCGTGCTGGTCGATAACGGCCAGCCGGTCGAATATGACCAGCCGCTGATCGTCATTGAATAAGGCCGTCGGACCCATGGCCATCGAAAAGCTGCTGATCGCCAACCGCGGCGAAATCGCGCTGCGCATCCACCGCGCCTGCCATGAAATGGGCATCAAGACGGTGGCGGTCCATTCGACCGCCGACGCCGACGCCATGCATGTGCGGCTGGCCGACGAGGCGATCTGCATCGGGCCGCCCGCGGCCAAGGACAGCTATCTGAATGTCGCAGCGATCATTTCCGCTGCCGAGATCAGCGGCGCGGATGCGATCCATCCGGGCTATGGCTTTCTGTCGGAGAACGCCAAGTTCGCCGAGATCGTAGAAGCGCACGGGATCGCCTTCGTCGGTCCCAAGCCCGAACATATCCGCACCATGGGCGACAAGATCGAAGCCAAGCGCACCGCCGGCGCGCTGGGCCTGCCGCTCGTCCCCGGCTCCGATGGCGCGATCAGCGACCTGGACGAAGCCAAGGCGATCGCGGAGAAGGCCGGTTATCCCGTCATCATCAAGGCGGCGTCCGGCGGCGGCGGGCGCGGCATGAAGGTGTGCACTTCGCCCGACGAGTTGGAAACGCTGATGCAGCAGGCCGGTTCGGAAGCGAAGGCCGCCTTCGGCGACGCCACCGTCTATCTCGAAAAATATCTCGGCAATCCGCGCCATATCGAAATCCAGGTTTTCGGCGACGGCAATGGCAACGCCATCCATCTGGGCGAGCGCGACTGTTCGCTCCAGCGGCGTCACCAGAAGGTGCTGGAGGAAGCCCCCTCCCCGATCCTGAGCCAGGCCGATCGCGACCGCATCGGCGGCGTCTGCGCCAAGGCGATGGCCGATATGGGCTATCGCGGCGCGGGCACGATCGAATTTCTGTGGGAAGACGGCGAATTCTACTTCATCGAGATGAATACGCGGCTTCAGGTCGAACATCCGGTGACGGAGATGATCACCGGCGTCGATTTGGTGCGCGAACAGATCCGCATCGCCGAGGGCAAGCCGCTGTCGGTCACGCAGGACGAGTTGCGCTTCACCGGCCATGCGATCGAATGCCGCATCAACGCCGAAGATCCCAAGACCTTCGCGCCGTCGCCGGGCACCGTCACCAGCTATCATGTGCCGGGCGGCATGCATGTCCGCGTCGATAGCGGCCTGTATCAGGGCTATAAGGTGCCGCCCTATTACGACTCCATGATCGGCAAGCTGATCGTCTATGGCCGCACCCGCGAGGGCGCGATCATGCGGTTGAAGCGCGCGCTGGAGGAATATGTGATCGAAGGGATGAAGACCACCATCCCGCTGCATCAGGCGCTGTTGCGTGACCCCGATTTCCTCGACGGCAACTACACGATCAAATGGCTGGAGGAATGGTTGGCGCGGGAGGGCGACGCATGAAGGCGACCATCTGGCACAACCCCAAATGCGGCACCTCGCGCAAGACGCTGGCGATCATCGAGGAGACGCCGGGCGTCGAGGTCGAGGTGATCGAGTATCTGAAAACCCCGTTCACCCGCGACAAGCTGGCGCAGATCATCGCCGACGCCGGATTGACCCCGGCGGAGGCGATCCGCAAGATGGGCACCGACGCAGAGGAACGCGGTCTGCCGGCGATGGACGCCGATGCGATCCTGGACGAAATGGCGTCAAATCCCGCTTATGTGAATCGCCCTTTTGTCGAGACGGAAAAGGGCGTTCGCTTCTGTCGGCCGCAGGATAAGGTATTGGAAATACTCTAGGAATTGTCCGACTTATCGTTTCTATATCGAAACGAAATGTCATCGTGAAAATGCCGTACTACTGTCCATGTCGCTGTCTCATATCGCTGCGTCACGCCGCCGTAACAAAGCCATGATCTGAGCGCTTGCTTTGATGGCGGGAAGCCGTAGCTTCTCGCTCATGGCAAAGGAACCGACATTGGCGACCATCGCCGTCTACAGTCTGAAAGGCGGCGTGGGCAAAACCACCTTCGCGATCAACCTGGCCTGGGCATCGGCCAGCATTTCCAAACGGCGCACCCTGCTATGGGATCTGGACCCGCAGGCGGCGTCGAGTTGGCTCTTGTCCACCGATATGGAAAGCCGCGACGCGGCGCAGGCGATCTTCAGCAAGGATGTGGACGTCCGCAAGCTGATTCAGCCCTCGACCGTGCCGGGGCTGGACCTGATCGCCGCCGACACGTCGCTGCGCAGCCTCGATCATCTCTTCCGCGAAATGGACAAGAAGAAGCGGCTGGCCAAGCTGATCGAGAGCCTGGGGCGCGACTATGACCGCATCATCCTCGATTGCCCGCCCGGCCTCACCGAAACCAGCGAGCAGGTGCTGCGCGCCGCCGACCTGATCGTCATCCCTGTCATCCCCTCCCCCCTGTCGCAGCGGGCGATGGGCGAGGTCGCCCGCTATCTGGTCCAGCGCGGCGGCAACCATGCGCCGATCCTGCCGGTCTATTCCATGGTCGATCGCCGCCGCAGCCTGCACCGAACGGCGCTGGACAGCCAGCCGGACTGGCCCGCCATCCCGATGGCCAGCACGATCGAGCAGATGACGGTGCGCCGCAAGCCGCTAGGCGCTTTCGCCCCGACTTCGCCGCCGGCACAGGCCTTCGCCTCGCTGTGGACGATGGTCGAGCGGCAATTGCAGGCCGGCTAGAGCGGCGTCAGCCGATGGCGACACGCTGGGGTTTCGGAAACAGGCGCGCCGCGTCCTGCGGCAGCATCGGCCGGCCGAAATAATAGCCCTGCACCTTCTTGCAGCCCAGCCGCCGGACCATCTGCAATTCCGCTTCGGTTTCCACGCCTTCGGCCGTGGTGCTCATGCCCAGGCTGTCGGCCAGCGTCACCACGGCCCGGATGATGGCCAGGCTTTCGGCGGTATTCTTGGATGCGCCAACGACGAAGCTGCGATCGATCTTGATCGTGTTGAACCGGGTGCGGCTCAGATAGCCCAGCGAGGAATAGCCGGTGCCGAAATCGTCGAGCGAGAGCTGGATACCCAGGCTGAGCAACTGGTCCAGCACCTTGAGCGCGCCCGCATCCTCGTTCATGAACACGCTTTCAGTGACCTCCAGCTCCAGCCGGCGGGCGTCCAGCCCACTCTGCGCCAGCGCGGACACCACCGCGGCGACGAAGCTGGGATGAGTCAGCTGTTCGGCCGAGACGTTGACGGCGATGCGGATATCGTCCGGCCAGGTCACCGCCTCCATGCAGGCGGTCCGCAGCACCCACTCGCCGATCGGCGCGATCAGCCGCGCTTCTTCCGCCACCGGCACGAATTTGACCGGTGAGATAGCCCCCAGTTGCGGATGCGTCCACCGCACCAACGCCTCGAACCCCAATACGGCGCCATGTTCGGCATCGACCACGGGCTGGTACAGGACATGCAACTGGTCCTTTTCCAACGCCTCGCGCAGCGCCAGTTCCAGCTGACGCCTCTCTTCCGCCTGCGCGTGTAGCCGCGGCTCATAGGCGCAATGCACGCCGCCGCCCTCGTCCTTGGCGCGATAGAGGGCGAGGTCGGCGCTGCGGATCAACGCTTCGGAATCGCGGCCGTCCATTGGCGACAGCGCCGATCCGACCGATGCGCCGACATGCAGCATATGCTGGCCGACTTGATAGGGCATCGACAATGCGCCAATGATCGCCGACGACAGGCGGGGAATGGCGGCGCTGTCGGCGACATGCGGGATGATCACCGCAAATTCGTCGCCGCCTATCCGGCCGCAGAATATGTCCGCGTCACAGACCTGCCGCATCCGCCGCGCCACCTGGCTCAACAGCTTGTCGCCGGTCTGATGGCCCAGCGTGTCGTTGATCGATTTGAACCGGTCGAGATCGATCATCAGGAACCCACAGCCGGGCGAGCGCCCTTTCGAAGCGTCCATCGCTTGGTCCAGCACTTCGCGCAGGTGGCTGCGGTTGGGCAGGCCGGTGAGCGGGTCGAAGCGGGCGAGCTGCGCGATCTTGTCGGCCGATTCGCGCTGCGCCGTCACGTCCGATCCGACACCGCGAAAACCTTGGAAAATGCCATTTTCGTCATGACGGGGCGACGCCGACAGCTCCCACCAGCGCCATTGCCCCTGTATCTCGACCGGCAGGACCAGATTGCTGAAACTCTCACGCCGCTTGAGATGGTCGGCCAGGCTGTGCAGGCCAGCGGCGAATCGGCCGTCATCCCAGCCGCTACCGGCCAATATCTGCACCAGCGGCGCGCCCTCCAGCTGGCCCGGCTCCATGCCCATCGTCTCGGCGAAGCGGCTGGACACGCCATTGATCCGGCGCAGCGCGTCGGTCTGCCACAGCCAGTCGGACCCGCCTCCCTCATATTCGCGCAGCAGCAGGCTG
The DNA here is from genome assembly GCF_001046645.1 of Sphingobium cupriresistens LL01. Taxonomy (NCBI): domain Bacteria; kingdom Pseudomonadati; phylum Pseudomonadota; class Alphaproteobacteria; order Sphingomonadales; family Sphingobiaceae; genus Sphingobium; species Sphingobium cupriresistens. Next base: position 575,033 of record NZ_KQ130434.1, on the reverse strand, counting down.
ACGACCTCGCTCTTTTCCGCCAATTGCACGGTGGTGCTGTGCTGACGGGCGAAGGTGCGGGCGTAGATGAAGCAGCCGCACAGCAGCGACAGCGCATAGCTGGTCGCCAGCGCCCTTAGCGGCAACTGGCCGCCTTCGTCGAACATGGCGAACAGGCCGAGGATGCAGGGCAGAAGATAGGCGGTGGCGGACAACGGCGTCGCCGCATAGCTGATCGCGCCGCAGACCATGATGCAACTGATGATCGTCCACAGCGCCACTAGTTCTTCGGTCTGCCCGGATTGGGACACCAGCACCATGCAGGCCGCCCAGACCAGCCCGTGCAGCAATCCGCCCAGCGCATGGCGGCGCAGGTCGGCCGGTGACAGGCCGATATCGTTGGCGCGCCGTTGTCGGTCGAGCAGCAGAGTAATGCTGGTCGCGGCGATCAGCGCCAGGCTCCATCCGCCGAGCAGGAACGGTGAACAGCAATGGGAAAAGACCTGCCACAGGAACAGCATCCCGCAAATATTCATGCCATGGCGCAGTATGGCGACGCTGTCGGCGGATCGCAGCTGGGCTTCCAGCACGCGGATCCCGCCATCCTCCAGGATGGTACAAAGACCCATGATCGCGCGCAGCGATGCGCGTTCCTGGCGGTCCGGTTCTTCGGCTTGTTCCTGCTTGCTACCCACGGGACTGGGTTAGCAGTCATGGGTTATCAATCAGTAACCTTGGCCTTAAAGGATGTTACGATCTGACCGGGGCGTCAGGCGGCGATGTCGTAGGGCCGAATTTCGCCGGTCAGATAGAGGTTGCGCGCCTTCGACCGGCTCAACTTGCCCGAACTGGTGCGCGGCAAGGTGCGCGGCGGCACCAGTTCCACGACGCAGTTCATGCCGGTGATGGCGCGGACCCGTTCGCGGATCTGGTCGCGCAGGCGCGAACGCTCTTCATTGTCCGACGTGCGACAATGGACCAGCACGGCGGGCGCTTCCTCGCCGCCTGGGGTGGTGATGGCGAAGGCTGCGATGTCGCCCTGCTTGAAGCCGGGCAGTTGCTCCACCGCCCATTCGATATCCTGGGGCCAATGATTCTTGCCGTTGATGATGATCATGTCCTTGGCGCGACCAACGATGTAGAGATAACCATCGGACAGATAGCCCATGTCGCCGGTGTCGAGCCAGACGCGGCCAGATGCATCGGAGGCCATGCACGCCTTGGTCGCGACTTCATCGCGGAAATAGCCGACCATCAGCGACGGGCCGGTGGTCCACACCTTGCCGATCTGGCGCTCGTTCATCAGGCCGCCATCCTCGTCGCGGATTTCCACGACCATGTCCTTGGCCGGCTTGCCGCAATTGACGATCGAGCGGAAACGCTGGGGACGCCCCTCGGTCGCGTGACCGCCCGACAGGTCGGTTTCCTCGACCAGTTCGACGATGATCCCCTCGCCCGGCGGCATGATGGTGACGGCCAGTGTCGCTTCGGCGAGGCCATAGCTGGGCAGGAACGCCTTGGGGCTGAACCCTGCATCGGCGAAGGCGTCCACGAAGCTCTGCATCACGTCGGGGCGAATCATGTCCGCGCCATTGCCGGCCAGGCGCCAGCGGGACAGGTCGAACCGATCCTCCGCCTTGGTCTGGCTGGAAATGCGGCGGGCGCAAATGTCATAGCCGAAGGTCGGCGAATAGCTGATCGATGTGCCCTCGTTCCGGCTGATGAGGTCGAGCCAGGCCAGCGGACGGCGGGCGAAATCCTCGGTCTTCATATAATCGGTCGATACCTGGTTGGCGACGACCGACAGGAAGCAGCCGACCAGCCCCATGTCATGATACCAGGGCAGCCAGCTGATGCAGCGATCGCTGTCCTGCACCTGCATCCCGTGGCTGTGCGCCGACAGGTTGGACAGGAGCGCATGATGCGTCACCGCGACGCCATGGGGGAAGCGGGTCGAGCCGCTGCTATATTGGAGATAGGCGACGTCTTCCGGCTGCGCCTCCGGCAGAGCGGCGGGGACGGCGTCGCGGGCGATGAAATCTTCGAACGCGATGCTTTCGACATTCTTCTGGCGGCCGGATTCGCCCGCCATCTCTTCCAGCTCCTTGGGGAAGAGGAACAGCATCGGATCGCAGCTGGACAGCTGGACATTCAGCTGGTCGATATAGCTGTCCTTGCCGCCGAAGCTGGTCGGCAGCGGCAGCGGCACCGGCCAGGCACCGGCATAGATGATGCCAAAGAAGAGCATGGCGAAGTCCGCGCCGGTTTCGGCGACCAGAGCGACGCGGTCGGCCGGTTTCACGCCATGGCCGATCAGGCGATGGGCGCAGGCCAGCGCGTCGGCGCGCAATTCGCTGAACGGATAGGGCCGCGCCAGATTGCCGCGCGCATCATGAAAATTGAGCCCGCGCTTGCCCTGCGCCGCATAGTCCAGCGCTGCGCCCAGCGTCCCGAAATCGGAGAAGCGGCGCGGCAGATCGTCGGTGGTCGGCGTCGGTGCCATCATCTCTTGCGAACCCGTCATATTGGTTGACCCAATGTCTTGAAAATCTTGAAACCGGGGCCGCTAGCAGCTTTGACCGCCATTTGCACCGGATATTGCATTCCAATATGCACTCATAGCCGACAAGGCGCGGTGAAATTCCGGCCCGACTGTGGCATAAAGATGGCGCATGTCGCATGTTGCATCATGATGACCGGCAAACGCCTCCCCCCACCGCTTGATGAAAGCGCGCTGCGCGACATGGCGCTGCGCCATGTCGCCCGCTTCGCCACCAGCCGGGGAAAGCTGCTCGCCTATCTCAAGCGCAAGATCAAGGAGCGCGGCTGGGGCGGCGAGGCGCCAGCGGACCCGGATGGGCTGGCCGACCGCTTCGTGGATCTGGGCTATATCGATGATGCGGGCTATGCGGTGATGAAGAGCGGGGCGCTGGCCCGGCGCGGCTATGGCGCAAGGCGCATCGGCGAGGAATTGCGCGCAGCGGGAATCGGCGAAGAGGATCGCGAACAGGCGGACGCGCAGATTGCGTCCGAAGCCTGGGCGGCGGCGGACCGCTTCGCCCGGCGCAAACGGATCGGCCCCTATGCGACCGGGCCGATCGACCCCAAGCAGCGGGAGAAGGCGATCGCGGCGTTTTTGCGCGCGGGCCATGCCTATGCGGTGGCGCGGCGCTGGGTCGATGCGCCGCCGGGGGAGCCGATGGCGGCGGAAGACGAATAGGCCCAAGGTCATGGCTGGGTCATGACCGGGTCACCCGTGCGAAGTTCACACCGTAGATGGAATGATTTTGCGGGCGCAAGACAGGGCGAAGCGTCGGCTATGCACCCGCGAAGCGCCAGCGACGCGCCCACGGCTTCCCGGCCGTCGACCATTTGGGTCATGCCAACGCGCCGCCGACGCATCAGCGACGCGCCTACCGGGTCACGGGTCGGGCGGGGTCGGTGCTGAAAGCATCGACCAACAAGTCGTACCGCGCCTTCCCTGCCCGATAATCCTCCATCCTACCAAAACAATCCGAAAACTCCTCCCCAATACGCCCACCATATCAGCAGACGCATATAGAAACCTTTGCCGTCACCATTTTCATATGCGATTCCCCTGCCTTGAAAGGGAAGGTTTGCATCCGCAGCCGATTGTTTGCGCGCCCTTTCCTTAAAGAAAAGGCCCCCGCAATACGGAGGCCCCTTCCTTCAAAGCTTGGTCCGCCGCGCGATCACATATGGATCGGCTTGCCGGTCACGGCCATCGCCGCTTCCTTGATCGCCTCGCTATGCGTGGGATGCGCATGGCAGGTATAGGCGATGTCTTCGCTCGACGCGCCGAATTCCATCGCTTGCGCCGCCTGCGCGATCATCGTGCCTGCGGGCACGGCGATGATCCACACGCCTAGCACCTTGTCGGTTTCGGCGTCGGCGATGATCTTCACGAAACCGTCCGGCTCATGATTGGTCTTGGCGCGGCTGTTGGCCATCATCGGGAATTTGCCGACCTTGATCGCGCCCTTTTCCTTGGCGGCCTCTTCGGTCAGGCCCACGCCCGCGATTTCCGGCTTGGTATAGACGACCGACGGGATGATGGCATGGTTCACAATGCCGGTCAGGCCCGCGATATTCTCGGCCACCGCAATGCCTTCGTCCTCGGCCTTGTGCGCCAGCATCGGACCGGGGATGACGTCGCCGATCGCCCACACGCCGGGCGCCTTGGTCGCGAAATCATGATCCGTCTCGATCTGGCTGCGCGCGTTCAGCTCCAGGCCGATCTTGTCGAGGCCCAGCCCTTCGGTATTGGGACGACGGCCGATCGACACGAGGACGACATCCGCCTCGATCGTCTCCGCGTCGCCACCGGCGGCCGGCTCGACGGTCAGGGTCACACCCTTCTTGCCGACTTGTGCGCCCGTCACCTTCGTACCGAGCTTGTACTCGAAGCCCTGCTTCTTGAAGATCTTGTTAGCTTCCTTGCGGATTTCGCCGTCCATGCCGGGCAGGATCTGGTCGAGATATTCGACCACGGTCACCTTGGCGCCCAGGCGCTTCCAGACCGAACCCAGCTCCAGGCCGATGACGCCGCCGCCAACCACGACCAGATGACCCGGCACCTTGTCCAGTTCCAGCGCGCCGGTGGAATCCACGATCTTGCCGCCTGCGTTATCAACTTCAACGCCGGGCAGCGGCGTGACCGACGATCCGGTGGCGATGACGATATTCTTCGCCGTCACCTTCTCGCCGTTGATCTCGACGCTGTTCGCGCCAGTGAAGCTGGCCAGACCCTTGAGCCAGGTCACCTTGTTCTTCTTGAACAGAAATTCGATGCCGCCGGTCAGGCCCTTGACCGCGTCGATGCGCTGGCCCTGCAGGGTGGGCAGGTCCAGGCTCATCTTGTCGATCTTGACGCCCAGTTTGGCGAGCGCGCCATTGGCCGCCTCGTCATAGAGTTCCGATGCGTGCAGCATCGCCTTGGACGGGATACAGCCCACATTGAGGCAGGTGCCGCCCAGCGTCTCGCGGCTTTCGGCGCAGGCGGTCTTGAGGCCCAGCTGCGCCGCGCGGATCGCCGCGACATAGCCGCCGGGGCCAGCGCCGATTACCAGGACGTCGTAGTCGAAGTCAGCCATAACAATCTCCGTTCGCCCTGAGCCTGTCGAAGGGCATTACTTCTTCTTTTGTCCTTCGGGAAGGACGGGGCTTCGACAGGCTCAGCCCGAACGGATAGGATGTCTGGTCGCGACCTTTACAGGTCGATCAGCAGGCGGGTTGGGTCTTCGATCGCGTTCTTGACCGCGACGAGGAAGGTGACCGCTTCGCGACCATCGACCATGCGATGGTCGTAGCTGAGCGCCAGATACATCATTGGACGGATCACAATCTGACCGTCACGAACGACCGGGCGGTCCTCGATGCGGTGCAGGCCAAGAACCCCCGACTGGGGCGGGTTGATGATCGGGCTGGACAGCAGCGAGCCGAACACGCCGCCATTGGAGATGGTGAAGGTGCCGCCCTTCATATCTTCCATCGTCAGCTTGCCTTCCTTGGCCTTCTTGCCAAAGCCGCCGATGGTCTTTTCGATGTCCGCGACGCTCAGCGATTCGGCGTTGCGGATGACCGGAACCACCAGGCCGGTGGGCGCCGACACCGCGACCGAGATGTCGCAGAAATTATTATAGACGATCTCGTCGCCCTCGATCTGCGCATTGACGCCCGGAATGTCGCGCAGCGCCATGCAGACGGCCTTGGTGAAAAAGCCCATGAAGCCCAGACGGACGCCATGCTTCTTCTCGAACAGATCCTTATACTTGGCCCGCGCCTCGATGATGTTGGTCATGTCGACGTCGTTGTAGGTGGTCAGCAGCGCGGCGGTGTTCTGCGCTTCCTTCAGCCGCTTGGCGACCGTCTGGCGCAGGCGGGTCATCTTCACCCGTTCCTGTGCGCGGCTCGGACCAGCGGCAGGCGCTTCGGCGGCGGAAGCAGCGGCAGCAGCCGCACCGGCGGCGGCCTTGGCGGTGCCGGCGGCGGCGGCGGCGGTGACGTCGTCCTTGGTCAGGCGACCGTCCTTGCCGGTGCCCTTGATCTTGCTGGGGTCAAGGCCATGTTCCAGCACAAGGCGGCGGACCGCCGGCGACAGGGTCAGGTTGCCACCCTCTTCATCATCCGAAGCAGCGGGCGCCGGCGCAGAAGCGGCCGGGGCGGCGGCTTCCGCCTTCGCGGCGGGCGCAGCGGCGGCAGGCGCCGGAGCAGCGGCAACCGAACCGCCTTCGTTCACATAGGCCAGCAGCGCGCCGACCTCAACCGTGTCGCCTTCCTTGGCGATGATGTCGCCCATGACGCCGGCCACGGTCGAGGGCACATCGACCGCGACCTTGTCGGTTTCGAGGGACACGATCGGCTCGTCGACCTTGACGGCTTCACCGGGCTTCTTGAGCCACTGGCCCACGGTTGCTTCGGTAACGGATTCGCCCAGAGTGGGGACTTTGACTTCGGTAGCCATGAGCTTGATCAGCCTTTCTTCTGGCGACGGATTTCGGTGCGGACGCTGTGACCCAGCGCATCGGCGACGAGTGCGCCCTGTTCGGACACATGACGCGACGCCAGACCAGTCGCGGGCGAGGCGGACGCCTTGCGGCCGGCATAACGGGCGCGCTTGGGCGCCTTGCCAGCCTTGACCAGGGCTTCCTCGATATAGGGTTCGACGAAGAACCATGCGCCATTGTTGCGCGGCTCCTCCTGACACCACACGATATCTTCCAAATTGGTCATACGCTCGATGCGCGTGGCCAGGGCGTCGGTCGCGAACGGATAGATTTGTTCGATGCGAACGATCTGCACATCCTTGTCCCCGGCGGCGTCGCGCGCTTCCATCAGGTCGTAGAACACCTTGCCGGAACACAGGACCAGGCGCTTGGTATCCTTGTCCGCCGACCCATTGGGATCGGACAGGATGCGCTTGAACTGGGTTTCGCCCAGGAAATCCTCCGCCTTGCTGACCGCCAGCTTGTGCCGGAGCAGCGACTTGGGCGCCATGATGATGAGCGGCTTGCGGAAGGGCCGCAGCATCTGGCGACGCAGCGCGTGGAAATAGTTCGCCGGGGTCGTGATGTTGGCGACCTGGATATTGCCTTCCGCACATAGTTGCAGGAAGCGTTCCAGACGCGCCGAACTATGTTCCGGCCCCTGCCCTTCATAGCCGTGCGGCAACAGGCAGACGAGGCCGTTGGAGCGCAGCCACTTGGTTTCGGACGAAGCGATATACTGGTCGAAGATGATCTGCGCGCCATTGGCGAAATCGCCGAACTGCGCTTCCCACAGCACCAGGCTCTTCGGGTCGGCCAGCGCGAAACCATATTCGAAGCCCAGCACGCCATATTCGGACAGCGGCGAATCCAGCACCTCGAACCGGCCATGCGGCACGGTCGACAGCGGGATATATTTATTCTCGCTGTCCTGATCGGTCCAGACCGCGTGACGCTGGCTGAACGTGCCGCGTCCAGAATCCTGACCCGACAGGCGGACGCCATAGCCTTCGGACAGGAGCGAGCCGAAAGCCAAAGCCTCGCCAGTCGCCCAGTCGAAATTCTCGCCGGACTTGAACATCTCCGCCTTGGCCGCGAGCACGCGGGTCAGCGTCTTGTGGACGTTCAGCCCTTCGGGAACGGTGGTCAGCGTCTTGCCCAGGCTGTCGAACAGCTTGGTGCTGATCGCCGAATCCACGCTTTGGCGCGATGTTTCGGCGTCGGCCGGCTTGTGCAGCCCCGACCAGCGGCCGGCGAACCAGTCGGCCTTGTTGGCCTTGTAGCTCTTGGCCGCCTCGAACTCTTCCTCCAGATGATTGACGAAATCGCCCGTCACCTTGCTGACATAGTCGTCATCGACCACGCCTTCGCTCTTCAACCGCGCCGAATAGACGTCGCTGACCGGCGGATGCTGGCGGATTTCCTTGTACATCAGGGGCTGAGTGAAGCCCGGCTCGTCGCCTTCATTATGACCGAAGCGGCGATAGCACCACATGTCGATCACGATGTCGCGGTGGAAGGTCTGGCGATATTCCATCGCCAGCTTGCACGCGAAGGTCACGGCTTCGGGATCGTCGCCATTGACGTGCAGGATCGGCGCCTGAACCCCCTTCGCCACGTCGGACGGATAGGGCGAGCCGCGCGAGAATTGCGGGCTGGTGGTGAAGCCGATCTGGTTGTTGATGATGAAGTGGACGCAGCCGCCGGTATTGTAACCATGCACGCCGGAGAAGCCGAGGCATTCCCACACGATGCCCTGACCCGCGAACGCCGCGTCGCCGTGTATCAGCACGGGCAATACCTGCTCATGCTTGCCCAGGTCATCGCGGAAGGTCTGCTGCGCGCGCACCTTGCCCAACACCACCGGGTCGACGGTTTCGAGGTGCGAGGGGTTCGGCACCAGCGACATATGGACCTTGACGCCATCGAACTCGCGATCGGTCGAGGTGCCGAGGTGATATTTCACGTCGCCCGAACCGCCGACATCTTCGGGATTGGCGGTGCCACCCGAAAATTCGTGGAAGATGACGCGGAAGCCCTTGGCCATCACATTGGCCAGCACGTTGAGTCGGCCGCGATGGGCCATGCCGAACACGATCTCGCGAACCCCGGACTGGCCACCATATTTAATGACCGCTTCCAGCGCAGGGATCATGGATTCGCCGCCGTCCAGGCCGAAACGCTTGGTGCCGACATATTTGCGGCCCAGGAACTTCTCATATTGCTCGCCCTGGATGACCTTCGCCAGGATCGCTTTCTTGCCTTCGGGCGTGAACTGGATTTCCTTGTCCTTGCCCTCCAGCCGGTCCTGCAGGAAGCGGCGCTCCTCCACATCCGCGATGTGCATATATTCCAGGCCGACATTGCCGCAATAATTGGCGCGCAGGATCGCGACGATCTCCGCCACGGTCGCATATTGCAGGCCCAGCGTGCCGCCCAGATAGATTTTTTTCGCGGGGTCGGTCAGGCCGTGATATTCCGGCGTCAAATCAGCTGGCAGATCACGCTTGGTCAGGCCCAGCGGATCGAGATTGGCGGCCAGATGCCCGCGCACCCGATAGGTGCGAATCAGCATCTGCGCGCGAATGGCGTCATCGGCGGCGGCGACGGCGTCGGCATCCGACACGGCCTTGCCGGCGGACTTGGCGGCGGCCTTCACGGCGACCTGCATCTGCGTGGGGTCCATCGCCCCGGTCAGATCGTCGGTATCGCTCAGCGGCCAGTTGTCGCGCTGCCAGCTTGGCCCGCGCTCAAACTCGAATTCCTGGTTCTCGTAACCCATGTTCCTACGTCCCATCCCAGCCGCGTGCAGTCGCGGATGCGGGAAAATAGCGGCCAAGGTGCAGCCCGGCCGCTTTTTCTATCGGCTGATCAGCCCTTGAGCACTTCGACCAGCGTCGAGCCAAGCTCGGACGGGCTAGCGGCGACCTTGATACCGGCCGCTTCCATCGCCGCGATCTTGCTTTCCGCGTCGCCCTTGCCGCCCGACACGATCGCGCCGGCATGGCCCATGCGACGGCCCGGAGGGGCGGTACGACCGGCGATAAAGCCAGCCATCGGCTTCTTGCGGCCACGCTTGGCTTCGTCGATCAGGAACTGGGCGGCCTGTTCTTCCGCGTCGCCGCCGATTTCGCCGATCATGATGATCGATTCGGTGGCGTCGTCGGCCAGGAACAGTTCCAGCACGTCGATGAAGTTGGTGCCGTTGACCGGGTCGCCGCCGATGCCGACGGCCGTGGTCTGGCCCAGGCCCGCATTGGTGGTCTGGAACACGGCTTCATAGGTCAGCGTGCCGGAACGCGACACGACGCCGACCGAACCCTTGGAGAAGATCGAACCGGGCATGATGCCGATCTTGCATTCGCCCGGCGTCAGGACGCCGGGGCAGTTCGGGCCGATCAGGCGCGACTTGCTGCCCGATAAAGCGCGCTTTACGCGGACCATGTCGAGGACAGGGATGCCTTCGGTGATCGCGACGATCAGCGGGATTTCGGCATCGATCGCTTCCAGGATAGAATCGGCCGCGAATGGCGGCGGCACATAGATGACCGATGCGTCGGCGCCGGTCTTGCTCTTGGCTTCCGCAACGGTGTCGTACATGGGCAGGCCGATATGGCTGGAGCCGCCCTTGCCGGGGGTCACGCCGGCAACCATCTGGGTGCCGTAGGCCAGGGCCTGTTCGGTGTGGAATGTGCCGGTGGCACCGGTCATACCCTGGGTGATGACCTTGGTGTTCTTGTTCACCAGAATGGACATGCGTGTCCCTTTTCTTCTGTGGAAGTGGCACTTGGGATCTAAAGCGCCCCGTCCCAGGCTGCGCACTTACCTGGAACGGGACGGTGCAGCTCTAAAGTCAGGCGAGCGAGGGGTCGATGCCCTTGCACGCTTCCAGCAATTCCTTGACGGCATCGACCGACACCTGAAGATTGGCCTTGGCTTCCTCGTTCAGTTCGATCTCGATGATCTGCTCCACGCCATCCTTGCCGATGATGACCGGCACGCCGACATAGAGATTGTCGACGCCATATTGGCCGGTCAGGTTCGCGGCGCAGGGCAGCAGGCGCTTCTTGTCGCCCAGATAGGCTTCGGCCATGGCGATCGCGCTGGTGGCGGGCGCATAGAAGGCCGAACCGGTCTTGAGCAGCGCGACTATTTCGCCGCCGCCCGAACGGGTGCGCGCGACGATGGCGTCGATGCGCTCCTGCGTCGAACGGCCCTGCTTGATGAGGTCAGGGACAGGGATGCCGGCGACGGTCGAATATTCGATCACCGGGACCATCGTGTCGCCATGGCCGCCCAGCACGAAGCTGGTGACGTCCTTGGCCGAAACCTGGAATTCCTCGGCGAGGAAATGGTTGAAGCGCGACGAGTCGAGCACGCCGGCCATGCCGACGACCTTGTTGTGGGGCAGGCCCGAAAATTCGCGCAGCGCCCACACCATCGCATCAAGCGGGTTGGTGATGCAGATGACGAAGGCGTCGGGTGCGTTGGCGGCGATGCCTTCGCCCACGGCCTTCATGACCTTGAGGTTGATGCCCAGCAGGTCATCGCGGCTCATGCCCGGCTTGCGCGCCACGCCGGCGGTGACGATGATGACGTCCGCGCCCGCGATGTCGGCATAATCGTTCGAACCGGTGATCTTCGCGTCGAAACCTTCGACCGATGCGCACTGCGAGAGATCAAGCGCTTTGCCCTGCGGCACGCCTTCGACGACGTCGAACAGAACGATATCGCCCAGACTCTTGAGCGCCGCCAGGTGCGCCAATGTGCCGCCGATATTGCCTGCGCCGATGAGCGCGATCTTGTTCCGGGCCATATGCAATCATCCTCCAAGTCTTGACTACTGGAATTGCTGGCCCGCCTACGCCCTTCGAACAGGGGTTTCAACCGCCGAAATCTCAGGAAGGCAAATTATCTTTGCAATTCATTCGCAATTGCATTAAATGCGATTCACACCCTGTCGCTGCGGACTTCTACCCTGGTCCTCAGCCTTCCCTGCAGCGGTATCCTGCCGGGCGCCTTTCTCCTCGGAGGCGCCCGGCCTGTTTCCCACCTTAAGATTGCGGCCTGATGAACGGGGCGCGCGCCATCGGACGGACGGATTCCGCCCGGCGATGAACAGACCAACCGTCAGGAAGACTATTTAGGCCCGTGGCCCAATTCGAGATAATCGTCCGACTGCATTTCCATCAGCCGCGACACGGTGCGTTCGAACTCGAACGCGCCGTCCCCTTGTGGATACAGGCGCGCCGGCTCGGCATCGGCCGACGCCAGCAATTTCACCTTATATTCGTAGAGCGAGTCGATCAGAGTCACGAAGCGCGCGGCTTCGTTCCGGTTTTCCGGCCCCAGCACGGGAATGCCGACGATGATGACCGTATGATATTTACGCGCGATCGCCAGATAGTCGGGCGCGCCACGCGCTTCGGCGCACAGCCGCTTGAACGAGAAGACCGCGACGCCTTTGAGGCTTTTGGGCACATGCAGCGTCCGGCCGCCCTGCACGACGATATCTTCCGAGGGTACATGGGCGCGGTCTGACGGCGGATAGTCTGTCAGACGGAAGAAAGCGGTGCTCAACGCCTGTGTGGCTTCGTCGCCATTGGGGCAATGCCACAGCGTCGCGTCACCCAGCCGGTCGCGTCGATAATCGACCGGCCCGTTCAGCGTCATCACATCCAGCTTCACCTTGATCAGGTCGATGAAGGGCAGGAAGAGCTGGCGGTTGAGGCCGTTCTTGTAGAGTTCGTCCGGCTCGCGGTTGGACGTGGTGACGATCGTCACCCGCTTTTCCAGCAGGCCGGTGAACAGCCGCGACATGATCGCCGCATCGGCCATATTGTTGACGACCATCTCGTCAAAGCACAGCAGGCGCGCCTCGTCGGCCAGCGACTCGACCACCGGCGGGATCGGATCACCCGTTTCCGACTTGCGCGCTTCGGCCAGCCGCGCATGAACGTCGAGCATGAACTCATGGAAATGCGCGCGTTTCTTGCGCGCGATCTGCACCGTGTCGAAAAACAGGTCCATCAGCATGGATTTGCCGCGCCCGACGCCGCCCCACATATAGAGGCCGCGGGGCGGCTCCGGCGCCTTGCGCAGCAGCTTCCACAGCGTCGATCCGCGCGCGGGGGCCGCCTCCAATTCGCGTTGCAGGGCATCGAGCCGTTCCGCCCCGGCTTGCTGGTCGGGGTCAGCGCGCAACTCGCCCGCCGCCACCAGCGCGCGGTAACGGTCCATCACATGGCTCGTCATGCTTCCGGCGCCTTGCGCAATGTGGCGGTGGACGCGGCGATCGTCCGCCCATCCTGCGCCAATGTCAGGCGCAGGAACAGCAGCCGCCCGGTTTCCCCCAGCAGTTCGACCTGCGCGCGCAGAATATGATCGGCCCGGCCCGCCGCCATATATTGCATCGAGAGTTCGACCGTGACCGCGCTGGCCTGCGCCGGACGGCCGACGGCCACCATCGCGGAAAAATAGGCATGATCGGCAAAAGCCGCGAGAAAGCCGCCATGCAGCGAGCCCAGGCGGTTGCGATGATGGACGCGCGGTTCCAGCTCGACGATCGCGCGCACGGCGCCATCGGGCTGCGAATAGATCGGACCGAGCAGGGTGAGGAACGTGTCCGGCACCGGCTCCATCCATTGCAGCCAGCCGGCACGCGGCCCGTCGGTGACGCGCCGCGCTATCGCCTTTTCACCCGCCTCCACGGTGATCAGAGCTGCCGTTCGACCATCATCTTCTTGGTTTCGGCGATCGCCTTGGCCGGCGAAAGCCCCTTGGGGCAGACATTGGCGCAGTTCATGATGGTGTGGCAGCGATAGAGGCGGAAGGGATCTTCCAGTTCGTCCAGCCGCTCGCCGGTATATTCGTCGCGGCTGTCGGCCAGCCAGCGATAGGCCTGGAGCAGGATCGCCGGGCCAAGAAACTTGTCGCTATTCCACCAGTAGGACGGGCAGCTGGTCGAGCAGCAGGCGCACAGGATGCACTCGTACAGGCCGTCCAGCTTCTCGCGGTCGGCGGGCGACTGGAGCCGCTCCTTGCCCGACGGCGGCGGCGACACGGTCTTCAGCCAGGGCTGGATCGAGTTATATTGCGCGTAGAAATGAGTGAAGTCGGGCACCAGATCCTTGATCACGTCCATATGCGGCAACGGCGTAATGCGCACATCCTTGCCGCTGCACTCGTCGATCGCGGTGGTGCAGGCCAGGCCGTTCTTGCCGTTCATGTTCATCGAACAGCTGCCGCAAATACCCTCGCGACACGACCGGCGGAAGGTCAGCGTGGGATCATATTCATTCTTGATCTTCAGCAGCGCGTCCAGAACCATCGGCCCGCAGGTGTCGAGGTCGATCTCGAACGTATCGTAACGCGGGTTCTGCCCGGAGTCAGGATCGTAGCGATAGACTTTGAAGCTGCGCACATTGGACGCGCCGGCGGGCGCGGGGTGGGTCACGCCCTTGCCGCTGATCTTGCTGTTCTTGGGCAACGCAAATTCGGCCATCGCTCGTCGAGCCTCTTCGAAAGATGTCTATCAGTTGGGGGTCCGCATAACAAAAAATAAGCAAAGGTCCAGCGCCGCGGACCATGTTTCTGTCCCAGGCCCCTTGTTGCAAACGGATTGCAACGGGTCGGACGGCCGCTTGCTTCCTCCACCATCCACGTTAGGGCGGCACATCTCCAAGGATATAGTCTTGCCGACCGACATCGCCTTTCTCGCCATCGCCGAAGCGCAACAGCTCTATCACTGGCTGCCCGCCGCGCTGGAACTGGCGCGGCGGCCCGGCGTGCGGGTCAGTGTGCTGTCGCCCTCGGACCAGCTATTGGCGCTCGTCGCCAGCTATGATCCGCAAGGGATTTTGCGCCCCGTCCGCCTGCGCCGTCCACCCTCGCGCCCCGACTCGCTGTTCCGCCAGCCTTCCCGGCTCGCGACGCTGCTCCTCAACTATGCCACCATCGCCCGCTTCCCGACTCTGGTGACGACGGAGATCAGCAGCGCCTGGCTGCGGCGCGTGCCGGGTTTCACATCGCATCTGATCCTTATCAAACATGGCGCGGGCGACCGGGAAGGCGGCTACAAGAAGCGCCACGCCGATTTCGACCTGACCCTGGTCGCGGGCGAAAAGGACCGCCGCCGCATGATCGACCGGGGCCTGTGCACGCCCGAAGCGATCGCGGTCGGCGGCTATGCCAAATTCGAACTGAAGGCGCCGCGCCAGCGCTATTTCTACAATGACGATCCGGTGCTGCTCTATAATCCGCATTTCGACCCGGCGCTGTCTTCCTGGGTCAATCACGGGCCGGCGATACTGGCGTCACTGGAGTCGCTCACTGGCTGGAACGTCATCATCGCGCCGCATACCAAGCTGGCGCGCGCCGCCGCCCCGATCGTCAGCCACGCGCCCCATATCCGCGTCGATATGGGCAGCCGCCACTCGATCGACATGAGCTATACGATGAGCGCGGACGTCTATCTGGGCGACGTATCGAGCCAGGTATACGAGTTCCTGCTCCACCCCCGGCCCTGCATCTTCCTCAACCTCGACCATCGCGACGGCGCGGGCGACGCCTTCGCCCATTGGCGCTTGGGCCAGGTGATCGACAGCGCCGACGCCCTTCCGCAAGCCCTCGCCCGCGCAACCGGCTTGCAACCCGGCTTCGTTGCTGCGCAGGAAGCAGCGATGCAGGAATCGATCAATCTGTCCCTGGTCCCCGCCTCGCAACGCCAGGCCGACCTCATCCTGAATTTCGCCCAAACCTCTCATCCCGCGAAGAGCTAGAGCATGACCCAGACCCTCACCACCACCCTCGGCCCCGTGCGCCTTCTGGGCGACAACGCTACGCCGATCTGGGGCATGACCAATGCCGAACGCAATCGCCGCATGGCGGAAAGCGCAGCCAAGAACGGCAGCACCCTCGCGCCGAGGCATGAACTGGTCTTCAACCTGACCTATGCCTTCGACCCGCTGCTGCTGCGGCTGGCGCTCGAAACGCCGGGCACGCTCTTCGCCTGGCGCAACACGCCGATCGTGGGCCAGATACCGCAGGGCAGCGATCCGCTGGCCGCGCCCAACGTCATAGACCTGTCGGACGGCCGCAAGCTCTACAACCGCCAGTTGCGCAAGCTGGAACAGCCGATGGTGCGCGAACTGACCCCCGCGACCCGGCGCGCAATCGAGCGGCAAAGCTATTTCGGCGCCTATAAGGGCGTCACCGACATCCTCACCAAATATCTCTGGCCCGAACTGGCGCTGGTCCTGACCCGCATCGCCGCGCAGTTGAAGATGACGCCCAATATGGTGTCGGTGATCGGCGTCACCCTCTGCCTCGTCGCGACCTATCTGTTCGCGCAGGGCATGTTCTGGACCGGGTTCCTCTCCGGCTTCATCTTCATGGTGCTGGATACGGTGGACGGCAAACTCGCCCGCTGCACCATCACATCGTCCAAATGGGGCAATGTGATCGACCATGGCGTCGACCTCGTCCACCCGCCCTTCTGGTGGTATTTCTGGGGCACGGGCCTCGCCTATTGGGGCCTCTCGCTCTCGACCCAGGCCTTTGCGCTGGTGATGGCCGCAGTGATTGCGGGCTATATCCTGCAACGGCTGATCGAGGGGATGTTCCTCAAGGATTTCAAGATGGACATCCATGTCTGGCGCCCCTTCGACAGCCAGTTCCGCCTGGTCACCGCGCGCCGCAACCCGAACATGGTCATCCTGTTCGTCTCGCTGCTCTTCGCCCGCCCCGACATCGGCCTGATCGCGCTGGCCTGGTGGATCGTCATCTCGCTGGTCGTCCACGCCATCCGCCTGGGCCAAGCCTATGGCATCAAGCGCAACGGCCGGCCGATCGTCAGCTGGATGGATGAAGCGGAGGCAGCCCTGTGAACGCCACCATCGCAAAATTCGGCTACCCCACGACCCTGATCGCGGAGTTCGATCATTGGCTGGTCCTCCTGCGTCCCGCCCAGCCGACGCTGGGATCGCTGATATTGGCGGCAAAGAGCGACGCGACCGCCTTCGGCGACCTGCCGGCAGAGGCCCATGCGGAGCTGAAAAACGTCACCGCCACGATCGAGACGGCGCTGCGCGGCGCGGTGGACTATGCGAAGATCAACTATCTGATGCTGATGATGATCGACCCCAACGTCCATTTCCACGTCATCCCCCGCTATGAAGGCGAGCGGACCGGCGGCGGCGTGACGGTGGCGGATGCAGGCTGGCCGGGACAACCGGACCTGGGCGCGGCGGTCAAGCTGGATGGCGATTTGGACGGTGTGCGGGATTGGTTGAAGGGATTGTTCGAAAGGCCAATCGCCTGACATCAAACCCCTCATCCCCGCACAGGCGGGCGCGGTTGAGATCAGGACATAGGTTCCAGCGCTCGCCCCGCGGTCGCCCTTTGGGTCGCGGAATGGCGAAAAGGGCTGGTGAACTGCCATTCCCCTCCCCATCGGCCGCGAATCGCATTAGGCAGTCGGCATGATCCGCTTTCCCGCCCTTCTCGCCCTTTGCCTGCTGGCCGCCTGTTCCAGCCGCCAGCCCGCGCCCGACAACAGCGCGCAGGCGCAAGCCGCCGATGCCATGCTGCCGGTGGTGATCCGCACCGCCAAGGGCGGGCATCGGTTCGACGTCGAAGTGGCCGCAACGCCGCAGGCGCAGGAAAAGGGGCTGATGTTCCGCAAGGAACTCGCCCCTGACGGCGGCATGCTCTTCCCGATGGACCCGCCGCGCACGGCAAGTTTCTGGATGAAGGACACGCTGATCCCGCTCGACATGCTGTTCATCCATACCGACGGGACAATCGCTTTTCTCAAGAGCAACGCACAGCCCTATTCGCGCATCCCGGTGTCCGCCGGCGTGCCCGTCGCCGCCGTGCTGGAACTGGCCGGCGGGCGCGCGGCGGCGTTGGGCATCGCGGAAGGCGACGTCGTCAACTGGGGCGGTTGCGCGGTGCCGGGCGGGAAGGTGACGACCGACCGCAATTTCTGTCCGGCCGCGCCGCGATAGCCCATATCCTCCTTGCCCACGCCCGTCGCAGCGGCTAAGCGCTTGGCCCATGGGAATCCTCGGCAAGATCTTCACCTGGTGGGATGGCGCGACCATCGGCACCGCGCTCTTCACCTCCCGCAAGGGCAGCAAGGTCGGTGAAGACCATCAGGGCAATATCTATTATCAGGGCGGCGTCGACCCCAATGGCCTGACGCGCCGCTGGGTCATTTATAATGGCGCCAACGATGCCAGCCGCGTGCCGGCCGAATGGCATGGCTGGCTGCATCATTCGATCGAGGGCGCGCCAGAAAGCTTCTTGCCGCCGCCGCACATATGGGAACGGGAATCGACCCCCAACGCCACCGGCACGATCAACGCCTATCGCCCGTCCGGCGCGCTCGAAAAGGGCGGCCAGCGCCAGAAGGCGACCGGCGATTATGAGGCGTGGAGCCCCGACGCGGCATGACCCGGCGTGCGGCGGGGGGCATCCCGCCGATCCTGTTGCACTTGCCTCTGCTATCCTGTGCGCTGGCGCTGGCCGCGTGCGGCAAGAATGACGTGCCCGCGGGTAACCAGACCGGACCGGTCAAGGTCGAAGGATCGCCGATCCGGTCGGCCGCCGGCGGCGCGTTGCCCGGCACCACGCCGATGGCGGAGCGCAACGCCGTCATCGGCCTGCTCAACAAGCGCAACGGCCTGACCCGCGACCTCACCATGAAGCCGGGCGAAGCGTTGCGCGTGGGCGATGCGATCGTGCGGTTGCAAGCGTGCGAAACCAGCGCGCCATGGGAAAATGTGCAGGAAACCGGCGCTTTCATCCAGTTGGACGTGCGCAGTAGCGCCGATGGCAAGTGGCGACGCACTTTTTCCGGCTGGCTGTTCCGCGAACGGCCCGACCGCAATGTCGTGCAGCATCCGATCTATGACGTGTGGGTCAGAAGCTGTGCGATGGCCTGGCCCGAAACCGGGCCGGAGACGGTCAAGCTGGGTGCCAAAGGCGAACCCGTCGCCGCGGCGTCGCCCGCCAGCGGCGCGAACGCCAGTTCGGCCGCCGCGCCTGAACCCGCCGCCAGTGCGCCCGCCCCGGCCCCCAGCGCCACGCCGCCGGTCGCCGCGCCCAGCAACTGAAGATAATCACGCTGGCTGATTTCAACGGCGCCCATGGTGCGCAGATGATCGGTCATGAACTGGCAGTCGAGCAGGGTGAAGCCGCCAAAGCGTAGCCGCGCGACCAGCCAGGCCAGCGCCACTTTCGACGCATCGGTGCGGCGCGACACCATGGATTCGCCGAAAAAGGCGCGGCCGATCGCGACGCCGTAGAGGCCGCCAACCAAGTCGTCGCCCTCCCATATCTCGACCGAATGAGCGAAGCCGGCTGCGTGCAGGTCGCGATAGGCGGCTTCGATCTGATGGTTGATCCAGGTCGATGGGCGATCGGGCGCGGCCTGCGCGCAAAGCGCCAATATCTGCGCGAAGGCGCGGTTCGCGGTGACGCGGAACCGGTCGCGGCGGATCCGCTTGGACAGCGAGTGCGACAGGTGAAAGCCGTCGAGCGGCAGGATTGCCCGCCGCTTGGGTTCGACCCAATAAACCTCCTTCGCATCACGGTCGTCGGCCATGGGAAAGACGCCGATGGAATAGGCCTGAAGCAGGACGAGCGGATCGATCATCATTCTGGCCAAGGCGTAGCAGACCGGGCGAAGGGGGGAAGCCCCGTTCTGTGATTGCCCCTTATTGACTTGATACCGCGCGGCCCTAGCTTCGCGCCCCATGAAAACGCCATCTCTTTCCCTGGCTCTGGCCTTGTTGCCCCTCCTCCTCGCCGCCCCCGCCGTTCATGCCGCCGCCGATCCCTATGCCGCCCGCGTGGCGCGGGTGCTGAAGGCGACGCCGCTGATCGACGGGCATAATGACTGGCCCGAAGCGCTGGCCGACAAGGCGAAGGATCAGCGCTGGACGATGGCGCTGGACCGGCTGGACCCGGCGACCTTCCACACTGACATCGCGCGGCTGCGGGCCGGCGGCGTGGGCGGGCAATTCTGGTCGGTCTGGGTATCGGCCGACCTGCCCGAATTGCAGCAGGTGAAGGATACGCTGGAGCAGATCGATCTGGCCCACAGTTTCGCGCGCCGTTATCCGCGGGACTTCGCCTTCGTCAACACCGCGGCGGAATTGCGCGCGGCGCACAAGGCGGGACGGGTCGCGTCCCTCCTGGGCGTGGAGGGCGGCGGCCAGATCGACGGCAGCCTGGCCGTGCTGCGCAATTATCGTCAGCTTGGCGCATCCTATCTGACGCTGACGCACGCCCGCACCATCGCCTGGGCCGACAGCGCGACCGACAATCCCCAGCATGACGGGCTGACCCCGTTCGGCGAAGCGGTGGTGCATGAATTGAACCGGCTGGGGATGCTGGTGGATTTGAGCCATGTCAGCGAAGGCACGATGCTGGACGCGTTGCGGGTCAGCAAAGCGCCGGTGATCTTCTCCCATTCCAGCGCGCGGGCGATCTGCAACACGCCGCGCAACGTGTCTGACTCGCTGTTGCAGAAGGTCGCGGCCAATGGCGGCGTGGTGATGGTGAATTATGCGCCGCAATATGTGTCGGAGGCGCGCCGCATCTGGGGCGCGGCCCGCAGCGCCGAAGTGGCGCGCTATAATGCGCCGCCCTTTGGCGGCCTCTATATCGGCGATCCGGAAGGCGCGAAGAGGGCGCTGGCGGGGTGGGAAAAGGCCAATCCAGAGCCGGTGGTGACCTTGTCGCAGGTCGCGGACCATATCGACCATATCGCCAAGGTGGCCGGGGTCGACCATGTCGGCATCGGCAGCGATTTCGATGGCGTGGGGTCGCTGCCGCAGGGGTTGAGCGGCGTGCAGACCTATCCGGCGTTGCTGGCCGAACTGATGCGGCGGGGCTGGAGCGACAAGGATATCGCGAAGCTGGCCGGCGAGAATGTGCTGCGGGTGATGGCGGCGGCGGAGAAGGTCGCGGCCGGGATGCAGGGGGAGCCAGCGGGGAGCGGGACCGTGGCCGGGTTGGATGGGAAGGGGTGAATTCTAATCCTCTCCCTTTCAAAGGAGGGGCCTATGGTTCGCACCCACGCTGAGAGTGTTCCCCTTAACTGACCGCCGGCTCTAACAGTCGGATCGTGCCCGCACTCGCATCCATTTCCGCCTCCACGCCCAGCGGCAGGCTATATTGGTTGGCGACATGGCCGAACTGGCCGCCCTGGAAGGCGGGGATAGCGAGCGGTTCGAGATGCTGTTGCAGCACCTCCGACAAGGTGAAGCCGCCATAGCTTGTACCGCCCGGCCCGCAGTCGGTGCATTGGCCGAAGGCGACGCCCGCCAGCTTGCCCAGCACGCCCGCCAGCGACAGCTGCGTCAGCATCCGGTCGATGCGATAGGGCTGCTCTCCAATATCCTCGATAAACAGGATCGCGCCGGTGAAATCGGGCAGATAAGCCGTCCCCATCAGCGCGGCCAGAACGGTGAGGTTGCCGCCCAGCAGCCGCCCGCGCGCCACGCCGGGGCGGAAGGTGCGGATGCGGCCGCTGCGCTGCGCCAGCCGATCCTCCTGCCCGACCGGGGTGGTGAAGGTCGGCGTCGCCGCGTCGAACGCGACGGCGCGGAAGGCGTCCCAGCTAAATGCGCCCCAGCTGCTCGCGGCATTGGGGCCGTGAATGGTGGTGAAACCCGCCTTGGCGGCGAAGGCCAGATGGAGCGCGGTGATGTCCGAAAAGCCGACCAGCAGCTTGGGATTTTTGCGGATCGTCGCGAAATCGAGCCGGGGCAGGATGCGCGCGCAGCCCCAGCCGCCACGCACGGCGAAGACCGCACGCACTTGCGGGTCGGCGAACATCGCATTGACGTCCGCCGCGCGATCCGCGTCTGTCCCGGCCAGATAGCCATAGCGGCCCGCCAGATGCGGCGCGGCCTTGGGCTTCAGGCCCATGGCTAGGATCGTGTCCTTGACCAGATCGAGGTCGAACGCGTCGTCGCTGAACCCCGCCGGCTCGATCAGGCCCACCATGTCGCCCGCGCGCAGCCGCGGCGGCTTCACCAGGGGAGCAGGCGCGGCGCGCGCCGATATACTCATCGCCGCGAGCATCGCGCCCATTCCGGTCAGCGCGCCGCGCCGGTCCATCCGCATCGTCAATAGCTGCTCCCATCCTTGTGGCGGTAGGCCCCGCCCGACCAGAGAAGATCGATATCGGGATAATGGCAATCCCCCGTCGGCACCCGGCCGAACGCGACGAACACGCAATCGGCCGCGCTTTCATTGACCAGATGATGGCCGTTCGGATCGCCTTTCGGAAAAGCCGCCATGTCGCCGGCCGTTATCGGCGTGCGCTTGCCCTCCTCCACCAGCACGGCCTCTCCCGCCAGCATCAGCACGAATTCGTCCTCATCCTCATGCCAGTGGCGCTGGGAAGAGGCAGCGCCGGGTTTCAGCACGACATGGCTGACGCCGAAATCGCTGAGGCCGTGGGCGGGGCCGAGCCGTCGCACCCATCGCCCATCGACGATAGCCGCATGGCCGGCGGGATAGCCGGTGCTGTTCGTCTGCGCGATGCTGTCCAGGTCGATCCGTGGCATGGCCGGTCCTCCTGTGGCCTGTCCTCTTGGGGCTGGCCCCCAAAAGCTGGCCAACCCGCATGGCTTTCGCTAACGCGGCAGGATGAGCATGACCAGCACCAATGACGATGTGGTGGCACTGGCCCGGCGCCTGCTGGCCTGCCCGTCCGTAACCCCCGCCACCGGCGAAGTCTTCGCCGCATTGGAGGCGATGCTGGTCCCGCGCGGCTTTACCGTGGATCGGTTCACCGTGGGCGAAGCGCCCGACGGGCCGGTGGAAAATCTGCTGGCCTGGCGCACCACCGGGGCGGGACCGCATTTCGCCTTTGCCGGGCATCTGGACGTGGTGCCGCCGGGCGCAGGCTGGACCAGCGACCCGTTCGCGCCGGAGATTCGCGGCGACCTGCTCTACGGGCGGGGCGCGGTGGACATGAAGGGATCGATCGCCGCCTTCGTCGCGGCGCTGGACGCGCTGCCCGACGATTTGCCCGGCACGATCAGCCTGATCATCACCGGGGACGAGGAAGGGCCGGCCACCTATGGCACGATGGCGCTGATGGACCGGATGCAGGCGCGCGACCTGCGCCCGAACCTGTGCCTGGTGGGGGAGCCGACATCGGCTAAGCGGCTGGGCGACGTGGTGAAGATCGGCCGGCGCGGGTCGGTGAATATGTGGATTCGCGTGACCGGTAGCCAGGGCCATGTCGCCTATCCGCATCTGGCCGACAATCCGATCCCCAAGCTGGTGCGTATCCTGACGGCGATCGAAGCGGAGGTGCTGGACGAGGGGACCGACTGGTTCCAGCCCAGCAATATCGAGATCACCGACCTGGAGGTCGGCAATGTCGCGCATAATGTGATCCCTGCTGCCGCGACCGCGCGCATCTCCATCCGCTTCAACGACCAGCATAGCGGGGCGGCGCTGATCGAACGGATCAAGGGTATCGCGGCCGTCGAGGGCGGGTCGGTGGAGGCCAAGATCAGCGGCGAATCCTTCCTGACCGCGCCGGGCGCGTTCAGCGATCTGGTCAGCGGCGCGATCCGCGACGTGACGGGGGTGGAGACGGAACTGTCCACGACCGGCGGCACGTCCGACGCGCGATTCCTGTCACGGATTTGCCCGGTGGTGGAGTTCGGCCTGAACAATGCGACCATGCACAAGCTGGACGAGGCGGTCGCGGTGCAGGATTTGCGCGATTTGGTGCGAATTTATGCGCTGGTGGTGGAGCGGGCGCTGGGGTGAGGGAAGCCTTGGCGACGAAGGAGCCCTAGGCGCAGTTGGATGAGCGGGATTGGCGCGAGGCTGGCGCGTCCACGCCCGGTCGCTGTCCCCTCTCCCCCGATGGGGAGAGGGATAAACCCCTACCCCGCGTCGCGGACCTGCCCTCTGGGCTGCGCGCCGAACTGCGCCAGATAATCCTGCTCTCCGGTTGGGCGGGCGAGGTGATAGCCCTGGAACAGGGTGCAGCCGATGACGCGCAGCACGTCCATCTGGGCTTCGCTTTCGATCCCCTCGACCACCACTTCCATGCCCAGCCCCTGAATGAGGCCGACGACGGCGGAGCAGATGGTGCGGGCTTCGGCGGAAGTGGCGATGTCGCGGACCAGGCTGCGGTCGATCTTGACCCGGTCGACCGGCAGTTCCTTCAGGCGCGACAGGTTGGAGTAGCCGGTGCCGAAATCGTCGATGGCGACGCGCACGCCGTCGCGGCGCAACGCCCGCAACTGGTCCAGCACGCGCGGGTCCATCTCCATCGCCAGCGATTCGGTGATCTCCAGCTCCAGCATGGCCGGCGGGGTGCCGTGGGTGGCGATGGCGTGGCGCAGGCGCAGGAAGAAGTCGGCCTGCGCCAGTTCGCGGGTGGAGATGTTGACTGCGATCCGCTGATGCACGCCGGTCTGCGCCCAGCGCGCGGCGGTCTGGCACACCCGGCTCATCACCCAGTCGCCCAGCGCGACGATAGCGCCGCTTTCCTCCGCCACCGGCACGAAGGCGCCGGGCATGACGAGCGCGCGCTGCGGATGCGCCCAGCGCACCAGCGCTTCGGCCGACACCGCGCGGCCGCTGGCGACGTCGATCTGCGGCTGGAATTCCAGCAGAAATTCGTCCCGCTCCAGCCCGCGCAGCAGGTCGCGCTCCAACTCGGCCCGGTCCTCCGCCTCCAGCGCGAGCGCGTCGGTGTAGATTTCCGCCCGGCCGCGGCCCTGATGCTTGGCATGATACATGGCGATATCAGCCGCGTACAGCAGATCGGCCAGCGTCGCGCCATGGTCGGGATGGCAGGCGATGCCGATCGATGCGCCCAGGTCCACATGCTGGCTGCCAAGGTCGAACCGCTCGCCCAACGCGAACTGGATGGCGCGGGCGATCCGCTGCGCCGCGGCCGGGCCGGACAGATGAGGGAAGAACAGCACGAATTCGTCGCCCGCGAGGCGCCCGATGACGGCATCCCCCCCGCCTGCGCTGACCTGCGCCATCACGACTTCGCGCAGGCGGCCCGCGACGCGCGCGAGCAACTGGTCGCCGGCCGCATGGCCCAGCGTGTCGTTGACCGCCTTGAACCCGTCAAGATCGATGAAGAAGAGGGTGGCGAGGCCGTTATCGTCGCGCTCGGCCAACAGCCGCTCCACCTGGCGGCAGAAGCTGGTGCGGTTGGCGAGGCCGGTGATCTGGTCGAACAGCGCCAGTGTCTGGACATGGTCGAGATTGGTGCGGACCTGGCTGAACAGGCTTTCCATCGCGACCGACAGATCGGGCAATTCCTGCCCGATTTCGGCCGGCACCCGCGATTGCAGGTCGCCATGGGCGGCGGACAGCAGGCGTTCGGTGGCGGCATCGATGGCGGTGGCGGCGGTGGCGATGGTGCGCCGGGCCGACGCCCAGCTCATCGTGCCGCACAATATGGCGATGATGAGCGAACGGCCGATCTGGATCAGGTCATCTGCCTGGCCCGGCGTATAGCCCAGCACCAGCGAGAGGATGAACACCAGCGCCCCCGCGGCACAAGCGAAGGCGGCAGCGCGGCTTTTCAACGTCACGCCCTGCATGTGCCTCCCAGCCCGATACCGGCCCCGACGCGAGGCCCCCGATCAGTCGGATATGAAGGACAGTGGTTAAGAAAGGGTCAGCAAAACGTCCTGAAAACGTCACTTTTTGCGGCGCAATATCAGGTAGAGCGCGCCGTCGCCGCCGTGGCGCGGATGGGCGACACGCACGCTGGCGATACGATCGGCATAGGGGCTGGTTTCGAGCCAATGGCCGATTTCGCCACGGATCGCGCCCCTGCGCCCCTTTCCCTCGCTCTCCGCGCTTTTCGGGGGTTTGCCGGTGACGACCAGCAGCACGCGAGCGTCGCGCGACAGGGCGGCGGCGATCGCCTGGTTAAGGCGCGCATGTGCAGAAGACAGCGTGTGTCCGTGCAAGTCGATGCTGGTGTCGGGGGTGACATTGCCGCTACGGATTCGGCGCTCCCAGCCAGTGTCGAGCACCGCTGCGGGGGTCCGTGCGGGCGGCGCGACAGGGGGCGTTTTTAGGGTACGGGCCGGTGGCGACGTTAACCTTGTCTTGACCGGCGGTTCGATCGGCAGCGGCGCCGTCGTCGGGGTGACGGGGAGCGGGCGGGGGCTGGGTCGGATCGGGCGGACGGTGCGCGCGAGCGCCGACCAGAGCGCTTCCTCCTCGCTGGACAGGCGACGCCGGGCCATGGCGCGGATCAGGGTCGGACGAGACGCGCCGCCGACCCGATCGGCAGCAGCACCAGAGCGCTGCCGCGCGCCGACATGCCGCCCGCTATGCCCCGCGCCCGCGCGCCTGCGCCCCAGAAACTGTCGAATCGGTTGGCGCCCTTGATCGCGCCGCCGGTATCCTGCGCGATCCACACGCCAGCCGGTTCGGCCCGGTCGAGCGAGAGCAGCACCGGCGCGCCCAGCGGGATGAATTTGGGATCGGCCGCCACCGTGGCTTCCGCCGTCACCGGCACGCCGAGCGCGCCGATCGGCCCCGCCCCGGTCAGTTCGCGGAAGAAGACGAAGCTCTTATTCTCGTTCATGATAGCCGCGCCTTCGGCCGGATGGGCGCGCAAATATTGCATGATGTCCTGCATCGACCCGGCCTGGATCAGGCCGCGATCCTTCATCAGCTTGCCGATGCCCGTATAGTCGCGGCCGTTCTGCCCGTCATAGCCGATGCGCATGACGCCGCCGTCGGGCAGGTTCAGTCGGCCGCTGCCCTGCACCTGGAGGAAAAAGAATTCCACCGGATCGGCGGCATAGGCCAGTTCCAACCCGCGCCCGGCAAGCACGCCGGATACGATCTGGCTACGATCGTCATAGGGGACGAATTTCGTGCCGTTCACCTTGCCCCGGATCGTGCGCCCTTTCAGACTGTCGCTGAACTGGCCGAGATCGACGTCGATCAGGTCGGTCGGGCGACGATAGATCGGCACCTCATAGCCAGGCTGGCGGGTGCGCGATCCGGCGATTTCGGGTTCATAATAGCCGGTGACGAAGGCCGCGCCGTCGCCGACCTGCACCGCTTCGAAATAGCGGGAGAAAAATTCGCTGGCCGAGGCTTCGGGCCAACTGGATGCGGCCGCGCAGGCATTGTTCCAGTCGGACCCCTTGGTCAGGCCGCTGGCGTCGGTGCGCTTCATCAGCGTCGGACAGGAAATGCGGAACGCCTGAAGCGCGAGACGGGCGCGTTCGCCCGACGGTATCAGGCTGGCGATGTCGGGACCGCGAGTGACGCCCAGCCCTGCTGCCGTTCCCTTGTCCAGCGCAGGGTCAGCCGGCAGTTCAACCGGCAGCGTCGGACGCGGCGTGGCGGGAACGGGACGGGTCGCGGCTTCGCCCGACGGGATCGGGCGCACAGGTGCGGGACCATCGGCGGAGGGCGGAATCATACCGCCCGCGCAGGCGGACAGCATCAGCGCCGCAAGCAGCGCCCCCCCCGAATGGCGCGCGATCATGCGACGTCGTCGGTTTCGCTGAGCTTCCAATTGGGGTCCGCGCTACGAATATCGCGGGTGAAGGTCCACACATCCTTGGTGCCGACCGCGTCGGTCATCGACCCAGCGACGACATGGCCGTCCTTGTCACGGGTGACGGCGGCGATGTCGCCCTCGAACCGCAGCGCGACTTCGGCGATGCGGCCGTTGAGCGACGCTTCGACGATCTGCGCCTTTTCGATGCGGACCAGACGGTTGTCGAGGACATGGCCGTCAGCCTCGCGCGCGGCGATCGCTTCCTCGAAAGAGGCGCGGACGTCATCGTCGCACAGCCAGGCCAGTTCATCGCGGTCACCGCGCCAAAACGCTTCCAGCACCATCCTGTAGGCGCTCTTGGCGCCATCCACGAACTGGGGAACATCGAAGCTGCGGTCGGCGGCGATCAGGGCGCGAACGCCATTTTCCGCGCCAGGGGCGATCAGACCTTCGGCCAGGCGGATTGAGTCGCCGCTATTCTGCGCGACCGGACCGGGTTGCAGCACAGTCACCTTGGCGCGTTCATCGGCAGGACGCAGCGCGGGCTCCTGTTCGTGGCCCGTACGCTTGCCGAGCACCGAATATAGCCGCAGCGCCAGAAAACCGGCGATCATGGCGAGGATGACGATCACATACACGGAAGGCTATACCCTTTTGCGTGGGACAATGTTCCAGCCAACATAGGCATGTTTGCACCCAACTTCAAATGGCGCATCGCACGGCGTTTCGCCAGGGTGCGCCATTGCCCTGATCCCAAGCCCCTGCTAAGCGCGCGGGTCATCATTGTCCGGGGGCCTGGCGCCGCCGCCAACAGCGAAAGTCTAGGGAAGAGCATGGCCGACGAAACGGATCACATCACCACAAATCTGGGCAATGGCGCCGACACCGCGCCGCAGATTGCGCTGATCAGCCAATATGTGAAGGATCTGTCGTTCGAAAATCCGAACGCGCCTGCGGTCTATCAGTGGCAGGACCAGCCGCAGATCGACGTCCAGTTCAACATCGGCGCCGAAAAGGTCGGCGATGAAGTGCTCGAAATCGCGCTGAAAATCGAAGTGAAGGCGGTCGCGCCGCAGGGCACCGCCTTTGCCGTCGAACTGCTCTACGCCGCCATTTTCGGAATGCGCAACGTGCCCGAAGACCAGATTCAGCCCTTCATGCTGGCCGAAGCGCCGCGCCTGATCTTCCCCTTCGCCCGGCGCGTGCTGGCCGACGCTATCCGCGACGGCGGTTTCCCGCCGCTGCTGCTCGACCCGATCGATTTCGGCGCGCTGTACCTGCAACAGGCGCAGCAGATGGAAGTGACGAGCGGCGAACCGGCCGGTCACGCCTGATTCATTTAGACAACCGTTCGTGCTGAGTAGGGACTGAGCTTGTCGAAGGCCCGTATCGAAGCATCCGCGCAACCATCCTTCGATATGCCACTTCGACTTCGCTCAGTGGCTACTCAGGACGAACGGCTTTTGCTCGTTGGAGGGATTGGACCATGAAGCTGGTCAAAGCCCTTGGCTCGGTGGGCGGGCTTACGCTGGTCAGCCGGGTGCTGGCGCTGGTGCGCGATTCGCTCGCCGCGCGTTATGTCGGCGCGGGTTTCGCGTCGGACGCGTTCAACGGCGTCGCCTTCCGCCTGCCCAACATGTTTCGCGCGCTGTTTGCCGAGGGCGCCTTTTCCGCAGCCTTCATTCCGCTGTTCAATAAAAAGGCGGCGGGCGAGGGCGGATTACCGGCCGGTTATGATTTTGCCGAGCGCGCGCTGGCGGTGCTGCTCCCGGTCCTCATTCTCTTCACACTCATCCTGATCGCCGCCGCCTGGCCCGTCACCTGGGCGCTGTCGGGCGGCTTTGCCCGGCAGAATCCGAGCGCGGAGCAATTCGCCTTCGCCGTCACGCTCTCGCGCATCACCATTCCCTATCTGGCGCTGATCAGCCTTGCCTCGCTGCTGGGCGGCATCCTCAATTCGCTCGACAGATTCTGGGTCAACGCGGCCGCGCCGATCCTGCTGAACGTCGCGATGATCGCGGGCCTGTGGTTCTTCCATGGCGCCGACGAATATCAGACGGCGCGGGTGCAGGCCATGTCGGTCACGATCGGCGGCGCGCTGCAACTGCTCTGGCTGATCTGGGCGTGCAAGCGCGCCGGCGTGTCGATGACGCTGAAACGCCCCCGCCTCGACAAGGATGTGCGCGAACTGCTGCGCCTGATCGTTCCGGCAGCGGCGGGCGCGGGCGCGTCGCAGATCAACCTGCTGATCTCCACCGCTTTGTCAGGCTGGCTGCTCGCGTCCGGCTCCATCACCTATATCTATTATGCCGACCGGCTGAACCAGTTGCCGCTGGGCCTGATCGGCATTGGCCTGGGCACTATCCTGCTGCCCACCATTTCGCGGATGCTGTCCAAGGGCGAGGACGCCGCGGCGATGGAGACGCAGAATCGGGGCATAGAGCTTGCCCTGTTCCTGACCCTGCCCGCCACCGTAGCCTTCCTGATCGTGGCGGAACCGATCGTGCGCGGGCTGTTCCAATATGGCCGCTTCACCGCGGACGATGCGATGCGGTGCGGCTGGGCGTTGTCGGCCTTCTCGATCGGCCTGCCCTCCTATGTTCTCGTGAAGGTGCTGACGCCGGGCTATTATGCGCGCGGCGACACGAAGACGCCGGTGCGCTATGCGATGCTGTCGATCCTGATCAACATCATCGGCAATCTGGCGATGATCCCGACCTTGGGCCATATCGGGCCGCCGCTGGCGACTGCCCTGTCCTCCACCGTCAATGTCGCGATGCTCTATCGGACATTGGTCAGGCGCGGCCATTTCGCCGCCGATGCGGGGCTGCGCCGTCGCCTGCCCCGCCTGGCGCTCGCCGCGCTCATCATGGGCGTCGCGCTCTGGGCGGGCGAGGATCTGCTCGATCCCTGGCTGACTGGCGCGATGGTGCAGCGCTATGTCGCGCTGGCCCTGCTTGTGGGCGCGGGCGTGGCGCTGTACGGGCTGGCTTCCTTCGTCACGGGGGCCTATCGGCTCTCCGACATCAAGGCGCTGATGCGCCGCAAAAGTGCAACCTAAGTAAGAACGGATTCAGACATGCGCGTCCTTTCCGGCATCCAGCCGACCGGCAATCTGCACCTTGGCAATTACCTTGGCGCGATCCGCAACTGGGTGCGGATGCAGGATGAGATGGACAGCCAGAGTCAGTGTTTCTTCTTCCTGGCCGATATGCATTCGATCACCGTGCATGAAGGGCGCGAGCAGCGTATCCGCAACGTGCGCGACATGGCGGCCGCACTGGTCGCCGCCGGGATCGACCCGGACCGCAGCGTGTTGTTCAATCAGGCGCGGGTGCCCGCCCATGCCGAACTCGCCTGGTTGCTGAACGGCACCGCGCGCATCGGCTGGCTCAACCGCATGACCCAGTTCAAGGACAAGGTCGGCAAGGACCGAGAGGGCGCATCAATCGGCCTTTTCGTCTATCCGGTGCTCCAGGCCGCCGACATATTGCTCTACAACGCCACCCATGTGCCGGTGGGCGAGGACCAGAAACAGCATCTGGAACTGGCGCGCGACATTGCGGCGAAATTCAACAGCGATTTCGGCCTGGAGCTATTCACTCTGCCCGATCCGATCATCCCCAAGGAATCGGCGCGGATCATGTCTCTGCGCGATGGCAGTGCGAAAATGTCCAAGTCCGATCCTTCGGACATGAGCCGCATCAACCTGACCGACAATGACGACGCCATCATGAACAAAGTGAAGAAGGCCAAAACCGATCCCGAACCGCTGCCCGAAACGGCCGCCGGGCTGGTGGGACGCCCCGAAGCCAACAATCTGATCGGCATCTACGCCACCCTGTCGGGCACGACGACCGATGCGGTCTGCGCGGACTTTGCCGGCAAGGGATTCGGCGCGTTCAAACCGGCGCTGGGCGAGGTGCTGGTCGAGGCGCTGCGCCCGATTCGCGAGCGCTTCCTGCAATTGCGCACCGACGACGACGCGCTCGACGCGATCCTCGACAAGGGCGCGGCGAAGGCGGCGGCGGCGGCGGAGCCGACGTTGCGCGCTGCCTATGACGCGATGGGATTGATGCGCTGACGCGCTGGGGGTTTAATGCGCTGATGCGATAATGTCACAGGGTCGGCTTAAATGGCCTGCCGCTGGGCATAGCTGTTACGGGACGTCGGGGCGGGCGTCGTCCCTGCTTTGACAGGGACATGGTTTGCGCCCGTTCGGTCGGTTCGCGCGTTCAAACGATGTTCAGTTGCGTTTTGCTAGAGCAACGCGCAATGATGCTCAAAGGCTCACGCCTGATACAGGACGCAGAAAAATGACCCGTTTCAAGAAGTTCGGCCTGATTGCGGCGCCCGCTCTGGCGCTGGTGGCGCTGTCGGGCTGCACCACTGGCTTCAAGGCCGATGTCGCGCGTTTCCAGCAGCTCCCCGCCCCCGCCGGGCAAAGCTATGTCGTCGTCGCCGACAATCCTCAGCTCGCCGGCGGACTGGAATTCGCCCATTATGCCGACATGGTCGGGCAGCGGCTGGCGCAGACCGGCTATGTCCAAGCCAACGACCCCGCCCGCGCCGACCTGATCGTGCGCGTCGCCTATGATGTCGACAATGGCCGCGAAAAGGTGCGCTCGACCGGCTTTGGCGGCGGCTATGGCGGCTTTGGCCCCTGGGGCGGTGGTTTCGGTGGCCGCTGGGGTCGCCCATGGGGCTATGGCTTCTATGATCCGTGGCTGTTTGGCGGCGGCGGTTTCAACGACGTGTCGAGCTATACCGTCTACACCAGCGACCTGAGCATGAAGATTGACCGCGCGGCCGACAATCGCCGCCTGTTCGAAGGCAAGGCGAGCGCCCAGTCGCTGTCGAACAAGCTGACCTATCTGGTGCCCAACCTGATCGACGCGATGTTCACCAACTTCCCCGGTCAGAATGGGGAAGATGTGAAGATCACCCTGCCGCCCGAAAAGAAGGGCTG
The DNA here is from genome assembly GCF_001046645.1 of Sphingobium cupriresistens LL01. Classification (NCBI taxonomy): domain Bacteria; kingdom Pseudomonadati; phylum Pseudomonadota; class Alphaproteobacteria; order Sphingomonadales; family Sphingobiaceae; genus Sphingobium; species Sphingobium cupriresistens. Next base: position 543,031 of record NZ_KQ130434.1, on the reverse strand, counting down.
ACATCAGGCATAACGGTTTTGAAAAGCCCGGCGCTTTCGACGAAGCGCCGGGCTTTTCGCGTTGATCCACCCCTGACCACGCGCACAAACCCGCGTTGCGCCATTTTCCGCTGTCCCCTGCCCCGGCATAGCGGATAGCGTGCCCCGTTCCGTTGCCATCGGCATCGCCTCCGGGGAAACCACGCCTATGTCCTTGACCGTCCGCATCCTGATCGCGCTCGTGCTGGGCCTGGGCAGCGGCATTGCGCTGGCCGAATGGGGTGGCGGCGTGGCGGGCGGCTGGGCTGGTGACATCGTCGCGGTGGCGCAGCCGATCGGGAAGGCGTGGCTGGGCGGGTTGCAGATGCCGCTGATCCCCCTGATCTTCGCTCTGCTGGTGACGGGTATCGCGCAGGCGGCGACCAGCGCGCGGACCAACTTCATGGCGGGTCGCGCGATCGCGCTGTTCGCGATCCTGCTGACGGTGGCGGCCGCGGTCGCCGCGCTGATCGGGCCGCTGATGCTGCATCTGTGGCCGGTGCCGCCTGGTGCGGTCGGGGCGCTGGCGGGCGCGGACGGCCTATCGGAGGTGCCGGACGTGCGCCCGTCGGCCGAATGGCTGCTGGGCTTCATCCCGATCAATCCGATCAAGTCCGCGAGCGAAGGACAGGTCGTGGCCGTGGTGCTGTTCGCGCTTATCTTCGGGTTCGCCGTCGCGCGCATCGCACCGGATCGGCGTGCGCAACTGACCGGCTTCTTCCAGGCGCTGGCAGACGCGCTGCTGATCGTGGTCGGCTGGGTGCTGTGGCTGGCGCCGATCGGCGTGTTCGCGCTGGCGCTGGTCGCGGGCGCGCGGTCGGGGCTGGCGACGGCGGGCGCGCTGCTCCATTATATTGGCTTCATCGTGCTGATCTGCGTCGCGGTGACGCTGCTCGTCTATCCAATGGTGGTGGTCGCCGGGCGAATCGGGCTGGGCCGCTTCGCGCGCGCCGTCCTGCCCGCCCAGGCCATCGCCTTTTCGACGCAAAGCTCGATCGCCTCCCTGCCCGCGATGATCCAGGCGAGCGACGGGCCGCTGGAGGTGCTCGAAACCACGCGCAGCATCGTCCTGCCGCTTGCCATATCGCTGTTCCGCATCACCAGCCCGCCCGCCAATCTGGGCGTCGCCCTCTATGTGGCGGCGATGAATGGCGTGCCGCTCGGCTCGGCGCAACTCGTGATGGGCGTGCTGGTGGCCGCGATCGTCAGCCTGGCAGCGGTCGGCCTGCCCAGCCAGATCACCTTTTTCACCACCACCGGGCCCATTTGCCTGGCCATGGGCGTGCCGGTGGAGGCGTTGCCGCTGCTGCTGGCGGTGGAAACGGTGCCGGATATTTTCCGCACGGTGGGCAATGTCACCGCGGATATGGCGGCGGCGCGGATGTTGGATCGGCGGGAAACGCTCGCAGCCTAAATCCCGTGCGCCCTGAGCCTGTCGAAGGGCGCGCGCAACGCCCTTCGACAGGCTCAGGGCGCACGGAGGACAAGGCCGTTCCCAGCCTTACGGCGCCCGCCGCGCCGTAAGGATTTTCACCGGTGCGGCTAGCATCTGGCCCTTCATCACGCCCTCCCCGGCCGTGGCGGATTTGGGCGCGACCAGGATCGCCTTCACCACCTCCATCCCCTCGACCACATGGGCGAAGACGGCGAAGCCCTGATTGTCGCCTGGTGCATCGGGATGGGCGTCCATGGCGGGCATCTTGCCCAGCACGATGAAGAAGTCCCCGGTCGCGCTGCCCGGCGCATAGCGCGCCATCGACAGCGCGCCATCGTCATGGGTGAGGCCGGTCTGGGTCGTGGGTTCATGCTTGATCGGCGGCAATATCCGCTTTGGATCATTTTGCGCCCCACCCTGGACGAAGCCATAGTCGGCCGCGCCCACGCCGCGATAGAAAAACGCGCCGTCGAACCGCTGCTGGTCGACATATTTCAGGAAATTGGCGGCTGTGACCGGCGCCTTGTCGGGATGGACGGCGACGACGATCCGCCCGGCATCGGTGTCGAGCGCGACGCGAATGTCGGCCGATGCAGGTGGCGGAGTCTGCGCCATCGCAGGCGAGAAGCCCAACAGGGCGGCGAGGAGAAGCAGAAGCGTGCGAATCATGCGCCCACCCTAGCTCCTCCGCTGCTGGACGCCAGAGGGCTGCGTCAGCCCTCCAGCAGGCGCTGGAGCGCGCGGACGTCGGCGTCCATATCCGGGTTGCTTTCGCGCAGCGCCTCGATCGTGCGCACGGCGTGGATCACCGTGCTGTGATCGCGCCCGCCGAAGATGCGGCCAATTTCGGGCAGCGAGCGCGGCGTCATCTTCTTGGCCAGATACATCGCCACCTGGCGCGGCCGGGCGACGGCGCGAGCGCGGCGCTTGGATCGCATTTCCGACGGATCGATTTTGAAATGGGCGGCACATGCCTTCTGGATTTCGTCCACCGTGATCCGCCGGGCATTGGCGCGCACCGCGTCGGCCAACATGCCCTGCGCGAAATCGAGGTCGATCGAGCGGCCGGTCAGTTGGCCATAAGCGACCAGCTTGTTGAACGCCCCCTCCAGTTCGCGCACGTTCGACCGGATCGCGCGGGCGAGGAAATCGATCACCGCGTCGGGGACCGGCGGATCGCCCGCCACCGCACGCTTCGATTCGAGGATGGCGAGGCGCAGGTCGAGCCCGGCCGGCTGGATGTCGGCGACCAGACCACCGGCGAGGCGCGACAGGATGCGCGGATCGATCGATTCGAGCATCTGCGGCGGCCGGTCGGCGGTCACGACGATGCGCGCGCCGCTGTCGATCAGGTCGTTGATCGTGTGGAGAAACTCTTCCTGCGTCGATCCTTTGCCCGCGATGAACTGGATATCGTCGATCAGCAGCAGCCGGGCGGCGCGCAGCCGGCCCTTGAACGCCATCGTCTCATTGGCGCGCATCGCGTTCACAAATTCCATCATGAAGCGTTCGGCCGACATGTAGAGCACGGGGGCCGCGGGCGAATGGGCGGAAAAGGCGCGGGCGATGGCGTGCAGCAGGTGGGTCTTGCCTTGGCCGGTGCCGCCATGGATGAACAGCGGACTGAAACGCGGCGTGGCTTCGCCGGCCATCGCCTGGGCGGCCGAACTGGCCAGACGATTGGTGTCGCCGACGATGAAATCGGCGAAGCCGTGGCGCGGCAGGAAGTTGGAGGCGATGGCGACGGGCGCGGCATCTTCGGCCGGGGTCGCCGGTTCGGCATGCACGATTTCCAACAGGCGCGGGCCGGTGGCGTCGGGCGCCCGACGCAACCGCACCTCGCGCACGCCGGCCCCCGCGCTGCGCCAGGCCATGCGCAGCCGGTCGCCAAACTGGCCGGACACGAAATTGGCGCTAAAGTCGCTGGCGACCAGCAGGTCGAGCGTCTGCGATTCGGCGCAATAGTCGCCAAGACGGACGGGTTTCAGCCACTGGTCGAACATCCGTGCGCCGACATCGCGGCGCATACCGGCGCGGATGCTGGTCCAGGCGGATTCCAGGCCCGCATCGGCCTGGCTAATCTGTCCGTCCTGCCAACCAACCACGCCCACAACATCCTTCATAGACTTCAACGACCCCACCAACTGTGCCCCCTGGTTCGGGCAGGAAAAAAGACGCAAGGATTCTCGATCGGAAAAGCCCCCGCCATCCCGAGTTCCTTACGACATGCAATCTCACATGACGGCCGCATCAAGGTGATTCGACAGCGGCCGGATTTCAAAAATAGACAGGGGCGCACCGCCGGATCAAGGGCGGCATGGTTCAAAAAAGTGAAATAAAGCCGTTGACTTGGCAAAGTCCCGGAAATCGCGCAGCAAAGAAATTATCGTTTAATTTTAGTGAGTTAAGTAGATCGCCTTATGCTGCATCGCGTCGAATCGCGGGAAATTGGCCAATCGTCAAAAATGACTCATATATGAATGAACGACGAAAGGCCCGCCCCATCGCTGGGGCGGGCCTTATAATCCATCGAAAACCCGAAGGGGTTTAGGCGAGCGCGCTGACCGCCTTGGTCAGACGGCCGAACTTGCGCGCGGCGGTGTTCTTGTGCAGCACGCCGCGAGCGACGCCACGGGCCAGCTCAGGCTGGACGGCCTGCAGGGCGGTCGCAGCAACATCCTTGTCACCAGTGGCGAGGGCGGCTTCCACCTTCTTCACCAGGGTGCGGATCCGGCTGATGCGGGCGCCATTGATTGCGGCGCGACGCTCGTTGCGACGGATGCGCTTCTTGGCTTGCGGCGTATTGGCCATTCTATTCCTCGGTTCTCATCAAATCTCGGGAAGAGGCCCGCCGAATGTCCGACATGCCTCGTGAAGGAGCGCCCCTTACAGAATATCGGGGTAGGCGTCAATGGATTCGGCCATGCTATTTCTGACATTTGGGGCAGAAGAAGGTCGATCGGCCGCCATCCACCCGGCGCTGTACCGTGCCGCCGCACAGGCAGGATTCGCCTTCCCGCCCATAGACGCGCCATTGTTTGGAGAAATAGCCCAATTCCCCGTCGGGCCGCGCATAATCGCGCAGGGTCGAGCCGCCCGCGACGATAGCGGCGGACAGCACGTCGCGAATCGCCTCCACCAGCAGGCCGAGGCGCACGCGCCCGATCTTGCCCGCCGCGCGAGTCGGGGCGATGCCCGCCATGTTCAGCGCTTCGCACACATAGATATTGCCCAGCCCGGCGACGATTCGTTGGTCGAGCAAGGCCGCCTTGATCGAGGTCGCCTTGCCCTTGAGCGCGGCGGCCAGGCGGGTGGTGTCGAAGTCCGGTCCCAGCGGTTCCGGCCCCATGCGGGTGAAGGGCGTGTAGGCCTGCCATGCGTCCGATCGCACTAGGTCCAGCGAACCGAATCGCCGCGGGTCGTTGAGCGACAGCACATGGCCATGCCCTGTCTCAATCAGCAGATGGTCGTGCGCGCCGATCTCCGCCGGGTCGATTCGCCAGCGACCCGACATGCCGAGATGGAAAATCATCATGTCGCCGCGATCGGTTTCGATCAGGCCATATTTGGCGCGGCGTGACAGCCCCGTCACTGTCGCCCCGGTCATCCGCTGACGCAGGTCGACCGGGATCGGCCAGCGCAGGTCGGCGCGACGTGCCTCCACCCGCGTCAGCACCGCCCCCTGAAGGACGGCGCGCAGGCCAGCGACGGTTGTTTCGACTTCGGGAAGCTCAGGCATGGCGATGCATGTAGGCGTTAGCGGGCTGCGGCGACAGGGGTATCGGGGTCGAGATCAGGCCAGCGTTCGATCAGCGCGCTCGTGACGCCGTTGGTCCAGCCGAACCCGTCCTGCAATGCATATTCCCCGCCGCCGCCGGGCTTGCGCGTCTCGACATCATATTTTTCCAGCATCTTGCCGGTTTCGCGCCAGGCCGCATCGACCGTGCCGATCCAGCGACGGGCGATATCCCTCGCCAACGCTTCATGACCCGTGCGAGCCAGTCCTTCCACTGCCACCCATTGGAGCGGCGCCCAGCCATTGGGGCTGTCCCATTGCTGGCCGCTGGCGATGCGGGTTGTGCGCAGCCCGCCCTGCCCCAGCAACTGGTCGCGCGTCAGGCGAGCGAGGGCGTCCGCCTGACGCCGATCGGCCAGGCCCACGAAGAGCGGGAAGAGCGTTGCGGCGGAGACGACGGCGGTCGGCTTGCGGCTCAGCATGTCCCAGTCGGCATAACGCCCATCACGCGCCTGCCATAGCCAGCGGTTGATCGCCTTTCCGCGCGCGGTGGCCAGCGATTCAAACTGCCGGGCGCAGGCGGCGTCCCCCGCCGCGGCGCAGCGGCGAGCGATGGCCCGCTCCAGCGACCAGAGCAGGCTGTTAAGGTCCACCGGCACGATGTCGGTCGTGCGGATCGTGGACAGCCGCCTGGGGTCGTCCAGCCAGCGCGAGGAAAAGTCCCAGCCGCTTTCCGCCCCCGCGCGCAGGTGGCGATAGATGGCGGCGGCCGGGCGGTTGCTTTGCCCGGCGGTGGCGACATCTTCCGCCCAGCTCTCGTCGCGCGGTCCCGGTCTGTCGTCCCAATAGCGGTTGAGCAGCGCGCCATCGGGCATCCGCACGACGCGCCGGTGGGTCGCGCCCGTCGCCAGCCCCTCCGCGCCGCGCATCCAGAAATCATGCTCGGCGCGGAGGGCTTTGAGGTGCCGGGGATCGTCGGGATTGCTCGCCAGATCCACCATCAGCGCCAGGAAGGGCGGCTGCGACCGGCCCAGATAATAGGTCCGCGTGCCATTGGGGATGAAGCCGTAGCGGTCGATCAGACTTTCGAAATCGACCAGCATCGAATCGATCAAAGGCTGTTGCCCGTCGGCCTTGAGTCCCAGCATCGTGAAATAGCTGTCCCAATAATAAATCTCGCGAAAGCGCCCGCCCGGCACAACATAGGGCGCGGGCAGGGCCAGTGCGGAGGAGCCGACCGGCGGGCTGAGCGCCGGGCGCGTCAATTGCGGCCAGAGCGCCTTGATATGGCCGCGCAGGCTCTGCGCCGCCATCGCCGCCGGTTCGCCCGGCATATCGAAATATTGAAGCACGAAGCTGCGAAGCGCCGGGCCTTGCGGCTTCTCCTGCGAATAGCGGTCGAGGATTGTAGCGGGATCGCCCCTGGGCACCGCATCCACGAAGGTCTTGCCGTCGGGGAAAACCTTCTCGCGCTGCACCGCTTCGAACAACGGGCCATAAATTTGCTGCGGGCTGGGCGGCGGGGGCGGCGACGCGACCCCCTGGGCGCTGCACGACAGCGCGGCGAAGGCGCAAAATACGGAACGGCGCGCGGTCATCACTCCCCCCTTTCAACAGGCGATCATGCAACGGAATGGATGATTGCCGCGAAGCGTTCCAAAGGACATGCCTTGGCGCTGGAATGACGGCGCAAGAATGTCTAGAGCGAGGCCCATGAACGACACAGCATCCTTCGGTTATCGCGACGTCGATGCCGCTGACAAACAGGGCATGGTCCGCGACGTCTTTTCCAACGTCGCGGCGAAATATGACCTGATGAACGACGCCATGTCGGGCGGCGCGCATCGGCTGTGGAAGGACCAGTTCGTGCGCCGGGTCAAGCCGCGGCCCGGCGAGCAGATACTCGACATGGCGGGCGGCACCGGCGACATCGCGTTTCGGATGCACAAGCGTGGCGCGCAGGTCACGGTATCCGACATCAATCCTGAAATGCTGGCCGTGGGCGTCGAGCGGGCGCAGAAAAAGGGCTATGAAGGCCTCATTTGGTCCGAACAAAATGCCGAAGAGTTGACATTCGACGACCGGTCGTTCGACGCCTATACGATCGCCTTCGGCATCCGCAACGTCACCCATATCGACCGGGCGCTGGCCGAGACGCACCGTGTTCTCAAGTTCGGCGGACGCTTCTTCTGCCTGGAATTTTCGACCACTACCTGGCCGGGCTTTTCGGACGTTTATGACGTCTATTCGCACAAGTTGGTGCCGCACCTCGGCAAGCTGTTCGCCAACGACGCCGACAGCTATCGCTACCTGATCGAATCGATCCGCCGTTTCCCGCCCATGCCCCAGTTCGAAGGGATGATCCGCGAGGCCGGTTTCGTGAACACCAAGGTCGAGCCGATATTGGGCGGGCTGGTCGCGATCCATTCGGGCTGGAAGATTTGAAGCCCGCATGACGTCCCACATCACCCACATCTGGCGCCTCCTGAAATGGGGCCGCACCCTGGCGCGGCATGGCGCGCTGACCGGCATCGAGCGCGATCCGCTGACCCCCGGCCCCGTCCGGCGGCTGGTCCGCATCGCCCGGCTCGGCGCGCGCGTGCCCAGGCAGCCGCGCTATGCCGACGCCTTCCAGTCGATCGGCCCGGCCGCGATCAAGCTGGGCCAGACGCTCGCCACTCGGCCCGATCTGGTCGGCGATCATGCGGCGAACGATCTTCTGCGCTTGCAGGACGCCCTGCCCCCCGTGCCGTTCGCCACGATCCGGGCACAGATCGAGCAGAGTTTCGGCCGTCCGCTGGACGCCGTCTACAAGAGCTTCGATGAGGTGCCGGTCGGTGCCGCGTCGATCGCGCAGGTGCATCGCGCGGTCACGACCGACGGCCGCGACGTCGCGGTCAAGGTGATCCGCCCCGGCGTGATCGACAAGTTCAATCGCGACATCGCGACCTATGAATGGGCCGCCGCCCATGTCGAGATGCTGGGCGGCGAGATCGCGCGCCTGCGCCCGCGTCTGGTCATCGCGAACTTCAAGCGCTGGACCGTGCGCGAACTGGATCTGCGCCGCGAAGCCGCCTCCGCCTCCGAACTCAGCGAAGCCATGGAGGCGATGCCCGGTTATCGCATTCCCGTCATCGACTGGGACCGCACGACCGGCAAGGTCATGACGATGGAGTGGATCGACGGCATCAAGATTTCCGACCGCGATGCGCTGATCGCGGCGGGGCATAACGTCAAGGATTTGGCCGCGCGGCTGGTCAACGCCTTCCTGCGGCAGGCGATTTCCGAAGGTTTCTTCCACGCCGACATGCATCAGGGAAACCTGTTCGTCCGGGCCAATGGCGACATCGTCGCGATCGATTTCGGCATCATGGGCCGGATCGACCGACGCGCGCGCATGTGGCTGGCGGAGATTCTCTACGGCCTGATCACCGGCAATTATAAGCGCGTCGCGGAAATCCATTTCGAGGCGCAATATGTGCCCGGCCATCATAATGTCGACGAATTCGCCACCGCCCTGCGCGCCGTGGGCGAACCGATGCGCGGCAAGGCGGCCAGCGAATTGTCGGTCGGCGGGATGCTCGACGGCCTGTTCGCCATCACCCGCGATTTCGACATGCAAACCCAGCCGCATCTGCTGCTGCTGCAAAAGACGATGGTGATGGTGGAGGGCGTGGCGCACAGCCTCGACCCCGACATCAACATGTGGGAAACCAGCGGCCCCTTCGTGAAGGGCTGGCTGCGCGACGAACTGGGGCCGGAGGCGAAGGCCGCCGACACGCTGATCGAAAATTGGCGCACGCTGCAACGGCTGCCGGGGCTGGTGAAGCGGATCGAGGACGCCTTCCCCGAAAAGGGCGGCGCCCCGCCCCCGCCCCCCTTGAGCGAGATCAAGCTGATCCGCGTGGGCGGCGGCTGGCGCTATGCGCTGGTGGCGACGATCGCGGCGGCGGCTGGCGTGCTGGGCTCCGCCCTCCTACATCTGCATCTATGACGCAGCGTGTCCTCCTCATCATCTCGGGCGGTATCGCCGCCTATAAGGCGCTCGAACTGGTCCGCCTGCTGCGCAAGCGCGGGATCGCGGTGCGGGCGGTATTGACGCAGAGCGCGCAGCAATTCGTGACCCCGCTGTCCTTGGGCGTGCTGACCGAGGATCATGTGTTTACGCAATTGTTCGACCTGAAGGACGAGCAGGAGATCGGCCATATCCAGTTGAGCCGCCAGGCCGACCTGGTCGTAGTGGCGCCCGCGACCGCCAATATCCTGGCCAAGATGGCGAATGGCATCGCGGACGACCTCGCCACCACGCTGCTGCTCGCGACTGACAAGCCGGTGCTGGCGGTGCCTGCGATGAACGTGCGGATGTGGCATCACAAGGCGACCCAGCGCAATCTGGAGCGCCTCCATGCCGACGGCGTCCACATCATGACGCCGGACGATGGCGCGATGGCGTGCGGCGAATTTGGCAAGGGACGACTGCCCGAACCGGAGGCGATCGCGGCGGAGATCGAACGGCTGCTGGCCTTGCCCAAGGCCCCCGATCCGCTGGCGGACCAGCCCGATTTCGCGCGTGAGGCGCGGCTTTTTTCGACTTCGCTCGAAACGGACGGCGCGTTGGTGGGCAAGCATATCCTCATCACCGCCGGCCCCACGCATGAGCCGATCGATCCGGTGCGCTACATCGCCAACCGATCGTCGGGTAAGCAGGGCTTCGCCATCGCCGCCGCCGCGGCGCAGGCGGGTGCGCGGGTGACGCTGGTGGCAGGGCCGGTGCACCTGCCTACGCCGCCTGGCGTGGCCCGTGTCGATGTCGAAACCGCGCGGCAGATGCTCGCCGCCGTCGAGGCCGCTTTGCCCGCCGACGCCGCGATCATGGTCGCGGCCGTCGCCGACTGGCGCACCGCCGACGCGCCCGACCAGAAGATCAAGAAGGACGGAACGGGCCAGCCCGCCCCGCTCGCTTTGGTCGAAAATCCCGACATTCTCGCAACGCTGGGCCGCCACGCCAACCGCCCCACGCTGCTGGTCGGCTTCGCGGCCGAAACGCAGCATATCGCCGACCATGCCCAGGCCAAGCTGGCGAAGAAGGGCGCGGACTGGATCGTCGCCAACGACGTATCGGGCGACGTGATGGGCGGCGACGCCAACGCCGTGCAGATCGTCACCGCCGCCGGCATCGAATCCTGGTCGACCCTGCCCAAAAGCACGGTCGCCGACAAACTCATCGAAAAGGTCGCCCATGCCCTCGCCGCTCTCGCCGATTGACATACAGCTCAAACGCCTGCCCCATGGGGCGGGACTGCCCGTCCCCGCCTATGCCACCGCCCACGCCGCCGGCATGGACGTGGTGTCCGCCGAAGACCTCATACTCGCGCCCGGCGGCCGCCATGCGGTGGCGACCGGTTTCGCCATGGCGATTCCTGAAGGTTATGAAATGCAGGTCCGCCCCCGATCCGGCCTGGCGCTGAAACATGGCATCAGCCTGCCCAACACGCCCGGCACGATCGACGCTGATTATCGCGGCGAATTGAAGGTGATCCTCATCAATCTGGGCGACGCCCCCTTCCCCATCGCGCGTGGCGACCGGATCGCACAGTTGGTCGCGGCGCCGGTGCAGCTTGCCAGCTTTACAGAAGTCGATAATCTGGACGATACCGTTCGGGGACAGGGCGGGTTCGGTTCGACAGGAGTGTGACGCGATGACGATGCTGCTTTCGCTGATGCTGGCGGCCATCCCGATGCCGGGCGACGCCCCGCCGATGCCGCAGGATCTGGCCGCCGTGCCGGTCATCGACGGCTGGCTGGGGCGCAAGATATCGCCGCGCTGGTCGGAAACGGTCGCGAAACTCTATCGCCACGGCGACTGCAGCGGCGCGGTCAATCATGAAGGGTCGCGGTTGCTGGAGATCGACATGCTGTTCCTGTTGTCAGGCGACGGCAAGCCGATGAAGATCGCCCCGGTCAATGCGCGCTGCCCGGACGTGGAGACGTTCGTCAGCAAGCGTATCCTGGGCACACTCAGCGGCTCCTTCCCCAAAAGCGGCGCAGCGCAGCCCGTCTGGATGCGCTCGCAGGTCCGCTTCCTCTGGTCCGACGCGCCATGACCCTGACCGACGCGCAGCTGGACCGCTACGCCCGGCATATCGTGCTGAAGGAAATTGGCGGCGCGGGGCAGGCCCGGCTGCTATCGGCGGACGTGGCGGTGATCGGCGCGGGCGGCATCGGCAGCCCCGCGATCCTTTACCTTGCCGCCGCCGGAGTCGGCACGATCCGGGTAATCGACGATGACGCGGTCGCCCTGTCCAACCTGCAGCGGCAGATTTTGTTCGGCGCCGCCGATATCGGCGCGCCCAAGGCGGAGGCCGCGATGGCGGCCGTCGCGCGGCTCAACCCCGATGTGAAGCTGATCCCTATCAACGCCCGGATCGATGCGGACAATGCCGCGATCATGCTGCGCGACGCCGACGTAATTCTGGACGGCTGCGACAATTTCGACACCCGGCTGGCGGTGGCGGACAGCGCGCAGCGCCTGCGCATCCCGCTGGTATCCGCGGCGGTCGGCCCGTTCGAGGGGCAGATCGCCACCTATCGCGGCTGGGAAGCGGACAAGCCCTGCTATCGCTGCCTGGTCGGCGCGCCGCAAGATGCGCCGGAACGCAATTGCGCCGAAACCGGCGTCATCGGCGCGCTGACCGGCGCGATGGGCAGCCTGGCCGCGCTGGAAGTCATTCGCGCGCTGGTGCCGTTCGGCACGGACATGGCCGGGCGATTGCTGATCGCCGATCTGCTCTCCATGCGTTTCCGCACGCTGGATGTGCCGAAAGACTCCGCCTGCCCGGCCTGCGCGGTGGCGCTATGCGCGCCCTGAACATCCTGGTCGCGACGGCCGATGCGGAGCGGCTGCGCGGCGCGCTGATGCTCGCGGCGGCGCAGGCCGCCTTGGGCGGCGCGGCGACCCTCTTCCTGCAAACGGATGCGGTAGCGCTTCTACGCGCGCCGATCGTCGCGCCCCGCGATGCGGTCCATCGCCTCGCCGGCCTGCCCGACCTTGCCCTATTGCTCGACGACGCACGAGCGCTGGGCGTGACGCTGATCGCCTGCCAGAGCGGCCTTGCCCTGTACGGCATGACGGCGACGGACCTTCCCGAAGGGGTCGAAACGGGCGGACCGGTCGGCTTCCTGCAAACGACCGACGATCAGGCCCGGCTGCTCTTCGCCTGATGCTATCGCAGGATCGGCAGGTAGCGCCATCGCTCCTGCGACCGGTCATGCGCTGCGGGAACGATCGACAGGCCCGGCGTCGCCAGCGCATCCGCGTTCGGCAAGGTGGCGAGATGGGCAACGCCCCAGGCCGCTCCGAGACAGAAGCAGGCGATCAGACCATAGCGAACCGTCTTCATGCGCCCTGCCCTCCTTTCCGCCCGCCGATGCTATCGGCGATGCAGGCCGGGGGCAAGGCGCAGGCCGTTTTTCAGAAATCCCGATAGCGTTCGTTGCCGACGAAGCCGAGCTTGGTCACGCCCGACCGGCGGATGTCGGCCAGCACTTCATCCACCGTGACGTAGCGCGCCGCGGCATCCGGTTGGAATTGCAGTTCCGGCTCCACCGGCAACGCCAGCGACCGCGCCAGATAGCGGCGCAGCGTCAGCCGATCGATCGCCGCCCCGTTCCAGCGGATCACGCCGGCGGCGTCGATCGTCACCTTGTTCTTGACCGGGTCGGGCGTGAACTGGGCCGGCTGAACCGGCGCCTGCGGCAGGTCGATGCCCACGCTGTGGGTCTGCATCGGAATGGTGATGATGAACATGATGAGCAGGACCAGCATGACGTCGATCAGCGGCGTCGTGTTCATCTCGCCCATCGGTGCGTCTGCGCACTCCGGGCGTGCAAGGTGCAAGGCCATAAACCCTCCTGTTGAAATATGTTATAACAATACATGAGACATGCGCTTTGCGACGGGCGTTGGCAAGAGCGCTTTCGCGATGCCGCGTTCCGCGAGCCGCCGGCGGCGCCAGTCCGCCTCCGAACCCTTCTATTGACAGTGCGGGCCGCCCATTTAAGGGGAAGGCGCGGCAATTGGGGCCGCGCAACCCGCCCATTTCACAGAAAGCCATGTCCGTGTCCGCCATGCTCAAGATTACCCTGCCCGATGGTTCCGTGCGTGACGTCGCGCCCGGCACTACCCCGGCGGACATTGCAGCGGCGATTGGGCCGGGGCTGGCCAAGGCCGCCATCGCCGCCCGCGTGGATGGCGAGTTGCGCGATATCACGCGCCCGCTGGAGCAGGACGCCCACCTTGCACTGGTGACGGCGAAGGACGAGTCCGATGCGCTGGAACTGGCGCGGCACGACTTCGCCCATGTGCTGGCCGAAGCGGTGCAGGCGCTGTTCCCCGGCACGCAGATCACCTTCGGCCCGTCGACCGACGATGGTTTTTATTATGACTTCGCGCCCAAGGACCGCCCCTTTACCGAGGAAGACCTGCCGGCGATCGAAGCGGAGATGCGCAAAATCATCGCCGCCAACAAGCCGCTGGTGCGTGAGGTTGTCGCCCGCGACACACTGATCGCCCAGTGGGAAGCCGCCGGCGAGACGTTCAAGGCGCAATGGGCCGCCGAATTGCCCGAAGACGAGGAACTGACCGTCTATCGCTCAGGCGACTGGTACGACATGTGCCGCGGCCCGCATCTGGCTTCCACCGGGCGTCTGGACCCCGCCGCGTTCAAGCTGACGCGCGTGTCTGGCGCCTATTGGCGCGGCGACCAGAAGAATGCGATGCTGTCCCGCATCTACGGCACCGGCTGGCTCAACAAGAAGCAGTTGGCCGAGCACCTCACGCGCCTCGAAGAAGCGGGCAAGCGCGACCACCGCAAGCTGGGCGCGGAGATGGACCTGTTCCATCTGCAACAGGAAGCGCATGGCAGCGTCTTCTGGCACCCCAAGGGTTATCTGATCTGGCGTCAACTGGAAGCCTATATGCGCCGCGCGATCGATGAAACCGGATATCGCGAGGTGAAGACGCCCCAGGTGATGGACGCGCGCCAGTGGGAACAGTCGGGCCATTGGGGCAAATATCGCGAGAATATGTTCGTCATCCCCGACGAAGTGCCCAATGTCGAGGACGAAGGCCCGCTGGTGTCGGACGACGCCAACTGGATGGCGCTCAAGCCGATGAACTGCCCGGCGCACATCCTGATCTTCAAGCAGGGGATCAAAAGCTATCGCGACCTGCCGCTGCGTTTCTACGAAAATGGCTGCTGCCACCGCAACGAGCCGCATGGCGCGCTGCACGGCCTGATGCGCGTGCGCCAGTTCACGCAGGACGACGCGCATATCTTCTGCCGCGAGGACCAGATCGTGGAGGAGGTCCGCGCCTTTTGCGCGCTGGCCGACCGCATCTACAAGGATTTCGGTTTCACCTACTCGATCAAGCTGGCGCTGCGCCCCGAAAAGCGCTTCGGCAGCGAGGAGATGTGGGACAAGGCGGAAGAGGAACTGCGCAACGCGGTCGCCGCCGCTGGCCTGAACACGCCGGAGTTCGGCTGGGAGGAATTACCCGGCGAAGGGGCCTTCTACGCACCCAAGCTGGAATGGCATCTGACCGACGCGATCGGCCGCACCTGGCAGGTCGGCACGATCCAGTCGGACCGCGTGCTGCCCGACCGACTCGACGCCAGTTATGTCGGCGAGGATGGCGAGCGGCACCGCCCGGTCATGCTCCATCGCGCCATTTTCGGCAGCTATGAACGCTTCATCGGCATCCTGATCGAACATTATGCGGGCCGCTTCCCGCTCTGGCTGGCCCCGGTGCAGGCCGTGGTCGCGACCATCGTGTCGGACGCGGACGATTATGCGAAGGCGGCAGTCGAGAAGCTGCGCGCGGCGGGAATCCGGGCAGAAATCGATGTCCGTAACGAGAAGATCAACTACAAGGTGCGCGAACATAGCCTCGCCAAAGTGCCCAATTTGCTGGTCGTCGGACGGCGCGAAGCGGATGAAGGTACCGTCGCGCTGCGCGAACTGGGCAAGGAAGGACAAAGCGTCCTGTCGCTGGACGATGTCATTTCGCGTCTTGCAATCGAGGCCCGCGCACCCGATATGCAGTGAGGCGGCAATGCCACAAGGGTTCGTGATTCCGTTACGGCGGGGACACGGACCCCTTTCGGCTTTGCCAAAAAGCCGCTAAGAGCCACTCGTTTTTGAAACGACCATAGGAGATACTGCTATACGTCCCCCGATGATGCGCCGCCCGCTGGCGCCGCCGCCGAAGTCCGGCCCCCGGTATAACGAGTTCATCACCGTGCCCAAGGTGCGCGTGATCGACGACGAAGGCGAAAATCTGGGCGTGATGTTTACGCAGGAAGCCATCGAGCAGGCCGCCGATGTCGGCCTCGACCTGGTCGAAGTATCCCCCAATGCCGACCCGCCGGTCTGCAAATTTCTGGACATCGGCAAGTTCAAGTACGAAGCCCAGAAAAAGGCGAATATCGCCCGCAAGACCCAGAAGACGCAGGAACTCAAAGAGATCAAGATGCGTCCCAACATCGACGATCATGACTATGATACGAAGATGAAGAAGGTCCATGATTTCATCGGCGACGGCGACAAGGTGAAGATCACCCTGCGCTTCCGCGGCCGCGAACTCAGCCACCAGCAGCTCGGCATGGCCCTGCTCCAGCGCGTGGCCGAAAATGTGCAGGAAGTCGCGAAGGTCGAAGCCTATCCGCGCATGGAAGGCCGCCAGATGCTGATGGTTCTTTCGCCTAAATAAGCGCTATGGATCGCGGGGCAGTGTGGAACCGACCGCCTGCCCCGCTGCCCGTTTCACAGAGTTTTAAGCAGGTCGGGTTAGGCCCGGACGGCCTTTCGCAAGGAGCCGTCTCTCATGTCCTCTCCCCTGCGTTTTCTGCCTGCCGCTCTCGCCCTGTTGCTTTCACTGGCCGCGACACTCGCTGCCTACGCCCACGACGAAGCGGAGGCCGATCCCGCCCTCCTGCTCCAGGCTTTCAACGAAAGCTGCCGCCGGGGCTTCCCCGATCTGGATGCTATCGCCGCCCATGTTGTGACGCAGGGCTGGACGGAAACCACACCCCGACTCGTGTCGGGCAGCGGCCTCATCGTCATCCCGCGCATGTTCCACAAAAATGGACAGCTGCTGTCCCTCGTGACGCCCAATGGCGACGCATACAGCACCGTGTGCCAGGTCACGGGCGCGGGCACGACGCGCCTGACGGGAAAGGATGTCGCCGCGATCGCGTCGCCCAGCCTCAATGCGGGCGAACCGATGCTCGGCCCCGGCAATCCCAAGGAAGATGATCTGGCGGTCTGGACGGTCAAGCCAGGCATCACGGTGCAGGCCGGCGTCAATGTTTATCGCCGCGAGGTGCGCAGCCTCACCATTTCGGTCAGGCAGGCGCGCTGACCGATCAGGCCGACGGCGTCTCGCGATAGAGGATCGGAAACATGGCCTTGAACGCGGCCAGCTTGGGCGCGTCCCAGCGCAGGATATAGGGGTGGCGCGGATTTTTGCGCATGAAATCCTGATGGTCTTGCCCGGCGTTCTGGAAGCCGGTGAAGCGCTCGACCTTCGTCGCTATGGGATCGCGCCACAGGCCGGCCTTGCCGATCTGCGCCAGATAGGCGGTCGCCGCCTTGCCCTGCTCGCCGTTCAGCGGGAACAGTGCGCTGCGATATTGGGTGCCATGGTCCGGCCCCTGATAGTTGAGCGTGGTGGGATCGGCGATCACCGAGAAGAAGATGCGCAGCAAGGTGCCGTAGCTGACCTGGGCGGGATCGTAGGTGACGCGCACCGCCTCGGCAAAGCCGGTGTCGCCGCCGCTCACCATGTCATAATCGACGCGGCGACCGCGCGGCCCGCCGGCAAAGCCGGAGACGACGAGTTGGACACCTTTGACGTGGGAGAAAACGCCCTCCACACCCCAATAACAGCCGCCCGCAAACACCGCTGTCTCCAGCTTGCGCGTGGGCGAGGCGTCGACGGTCGGAACGGGGGCGAGGACGGTGCGCTCGGCGCGCAGGGGGGTAGCGACGGCAAGCGCCGCCAGAAACATCAGGGCCAGGCGGTCAGAGCGTCGCATTGGTCGAGGTCGCCGCGATCGCGGGCGATCCGAATACCGGAGCCTCCTCCGGCTGGAGCATGAACATGCCCACCGCGCCAATCGCGAACCCGCCCAGGAAGCGCAGGAACAGATCGGATTTCAGGAATGCCACCATGGCCAACGCCTTTCTAAAATATGGTTCAGGCCGTCTCGACCTGTCGACTACCTCCATGCGCCTTGCCCCTGACTGAACGGTCGGCCGCGCGGGAGCGGGTTTCGACCAGTGCCAGGGATAGAACGACGAAAAGGCGGCAGCCCTTAAATCAGTTTCTCTATGCAACGGGCATATAAGCCATGCCGCGTCAATCGCAAGACGGCACGGCGGGAAAAGGACCGTTTCCATTTTGTGACAAAAAGCGCGCGGGGAGGAAAGCCCGCGCCGTACTCCCGCGAAATCGGGAGCCCAGTTCAGACGGCGGGTCTGGGCTCCCGCCTTCGCGGGAGCACCAAACTCATCCTTATTTCAACGCGGCGCAGGCTTCCTGAATCCGCGTGCAGGCTTTTTTCAGCACGTCGTCCGACGTCGCATAGCTGATGCGGAAGGCGGGCGAGAGGCCGAAGGCGGCGCCATGGACGGCGGCGACCTTCGCTTCGTCCAGGAAATAGGCGATCAGCGTTTCGTCGCTGTCGATGGTCACGCCCTTGGGCGTCACCTTGCCGATCACGCCGCTGGCATCGGGATAGACGTAGAAGGCGCCTTCGGGCGTCGGGCAATCCAGCCCCGGCGCGTCGTTCAGCATCGCGACGACCATGTCCCGGCGCTTGCGGAACACACCGTTGCGCTCCTCCAGAAAATCCTGCGGGCCGGTGAGCGCGGCAACGGCGGCCGCCTGGCTGATCGAGCAGGGATTGCTGGTCGATTGCGACTGCAACTTGCCCATCGCCTTGATGATCCATTCGGGACCGCCGGCAAAACCGATGCGCCATCCCGTCATGGAAAAGGCCTTGGAGCAGCCATTGACCGTCAGCGTGCGGTCGTACAGCTCCGGGCACACCTGCGCGATGGTGGCGAAGGGGGTCGATGCGTACCAGACATGCTCGTACATATCGTCGGTCATCACCAGCACATGGGGATGGCGCAGCAGCACGTCGGCCAAGGCCTTCAGTTCATCGGCCGAATAGGCCGCGCCTGACGGGTTGGACGGCGAGTTCAGCATCACCCATTTGGTGCGCGGCGTGATCGCGGCGTCCAACTGGTCGGCGGTGATCTTGTAACCCTGTGACGCCGGGCCTTCGATGAAGACCGGGGTGCCGCCCGCGAAATTCACGATATCGGGATAGCTGACCCAGTAAGGCGCCGGGATGATGACTTCATCTCCCACATCGACCGTGGCGACCAGCGCGTTGAACAGCGTGTGCTTGCCGCCCGAATTGACGCTGATCTGGCTGCGCTTGTAATCCAGGCCGTTGTCGCGCTTGAACTTGAACATCACCGCTTCCTTGACGTCGGCGGTGCCGTCCACGTCGGTATAGCGGGTCAGGTTGTTGCGGATCGCCGCAATGCCCGCTTCCTTGACGAAATCGGGCGTGTCGAAATCCGGCTCGCCGGCCGACAGGCCAATCACGTCCACGCCTTGCGCTTTGAGCGCGTTCACACGAGCGCTCATGGCGAGCGTGGCGGACGGCTGGATACGGCCCAAGGCGGCGGAAGTCTGGCTCATGACAACAATCTTTCCTCAGAGCGATTTCAAATCAGGCAGAACAGCCCGTTGACTGCGAAATCGCATCAAAAAAATATAGAATCCCCAAGGCCCGCAATAAAAGCGGACGCGGCGTCCCTTAGTGCGCAACGGAAGATGGGGCAACCGCCAGATGCCGCTTATTGGCTTTACGGCAGAATAGGCCGGCTATCGCAGCCCATTCACTATAATGCAGTCATCGCGACCATGTCGCGGCGGCCATGCCCCGCGCCGCGTTGCCGATGAAGAAGCCGCGCTCCAGATCATAGGGACGCAGATCGCCTTCGACCGCTTCGCCCATGTCGATCAGGCTCTGGCGCAAGATGCCGGGCAGGATGCCGCGCGACAAAGGCGGCGTCACCAGCTTGTCGCCCCGTTCGACGAAGATGGAGGAGAAGCAGCCTTCGGTCAGATAGCCCTGCGCATCGATCAGCAGCACTTCATAGGTGCCGCCACGTTTCAGCGCGTCCTTGTAGAGGCTGCGATCGCTGGTCTTGTGCAGCAGGCGCAGGTCATCCGCGGGCGCATGGCGCGGCACGGCGGCGACCTTCATGATCGGATCGGGCCAGCCCAGATGACCGCGCACCTCGATCGCGATCGCCCCGCCGCGCGACAGCATCAGCCGCACCCGGCTGCGGTCGCGCAGGCGGAAGGTCGCGGCCTGCAATTCGTTGCGCACGTCATGGCGATCGATATGAAAGCCGAGCGCGTCGGCGCTCGCCTTGATTCGGGCAAGATGCCGTTCCAGCAACCTGATGCCTTCGAGCGGGTCGAAGGCCATGGTTTCGATGAGGTCGAACCGTCCGTCAGCCAATGCCATTGAAACTTTTCAAGCCCTTGCGCGCCAAAAGTCAACCACCCCTTAAGGATCAAGCCCAAGGTTAGGAGAGGGAGCGGGAGAGGAAGCGCCCCTTGGCCAGGCACTCCGCCCATTCGGATGCGCAATCCGAATCCGCGACGATGCCGGACCCCAGGCCAAGCCGCCCCGTTCCTGCGCCCTCTTCGACGGAAATGGTGCGGATGGCAACATTGAATGCGGCGTCGCCCTCCGGGTCGATCCAGCCCATCGTGCCGGTATAGACGCCGCGCGCATGAGGTTCGACCGCGTCGATAATCTCCATCGCCCGCACCTTGGGCGCGCCGGTGATGGAGCCGCAGGGGAACAATACGCGCAATACATCGACCGGCGACAGGCCCGGCAGGATGCGCGCGCGCACCGTCGACACCAGTTGATGCACGGTAGGATAGGTTTCGACCTTGAACAGATCGGGCACGGTCACGCTGCCTGCGCGCGACACGCGCGACAGGTCGTTGCGCAGCAGGTCCACGATCATCAGATTTTCGGCGCGTTGCTTGGGATCGCTTTCCAGCCAGCGGGCCTGCGCCGCATCCGCTGTGGGGTCGGCGGCGCGGGTGGCGGTGCCCTTCATCGGCCGCGCAGTCAGCTGGCCACGAACCTGGGTGAAGAAGAGTTCGGGCGAGAAGGACAGGATCGATCGATCGCCGGTACGGATCACCCCGCCATAGCCCGCCGCCGCGCGTGGCCGGACGGCGGCATAGAGGGCGAGCGAATCGCCCGCGACATCGACGTCGCAGGGGAAGGTCAGATTGACCTGATAAATGTCGCCGGCGCGGATATAATCCTGCACTCGGCCAAAGGCGACGCCATAAGCGGCCTCGTCCACCAAGGGGCGCAGCGGGCCGACGGTCGCGCCCGCCGGGTCGGGCAGCAGGTCGGGCAGCGTGCCGGGCGGGATCAGCCGCACCCCTTCGAACAGGCCGAACCACAACAGAGGCGCAGCGCCCGCGTCCTGCCGGTGCGCGATCGGCGCCAGCCGCTCCTCCAGCGCCAGTCCCGCCTCATAGGCCATATAGCCCGCGACATGCAGGCCGCTCTCCTGCGCTTCGGCGATGCGGTCGAGCGCAGGCTGCACATCGGCCATGCGGCGGGCGACGACGACCTCCACCGGGTCGCGGTAGAGGCGCGCGGGCGCCACGCTGCGCGCGCGCGCGTCGTCGAACAGGCAATAGGCTTCGTTGGGACCGGGCAGACGCATGGGCGCTTCTTAACAGGCTTTACAATCGGCGAAAGGCGGTAGGCCACCGACGCGCCATTGCGCCCGGCATTCAAAGCCCCTAGCTGCCGGGACGTGACCGATCCCGCGCCCCCGTCCGACCGCCCGACAGGCGCCGCCATCGGCCATGGGCTGCGGGGAAGATGCCCGGCCTGCGGCGAGGGGCGCATGTTCGCCCGCTTCCTGAAAACCGCGCCCAATTGCCCGTCCTGCGGCCTGGCGCTCGACGCGCATCAGGCGGACGACTTCCCCGCCTATATCGTCATCTTGCTGTTGGGCCATATATTAGTGCCACTGATGATCGAGGTGAACAGCGCCCTCGCCATCCCGCTGGGCTGGCAGGCGCTGATCTGGCCCAGCCTCGCCGTGCTGCTGGCCGTGGCGATGATCCAGCCGGTCAAGGGCGCGGTGATCGCGGTGCAATGGAGCCGGCGCATGGCGGGATTTCGCTAGGACCGATCGACATTCAGTCCCTTGACTACTGACTAACGCCCTGCGTGTTCCCGCGAAGGCGGGAACACGCAACGCTTAAATGGCGCTTTAAATCACTCCGGCTGGCGCAGGAAGTTCAGCTCCATCGCCTCGCGCAGCGTTTCGTCGATCGCGCGCCGGCCTTCGGCCCCATGGGTGACGACGGTGGTGTCGCAGGTGGCGACGCACACGCCCTTCTGGAAGCCGGCCGAACTGATCGTCCAACTGGTGCGGCCGATATGGCCGATCGCGCAATGCACCTCGAACGGATAGGGGAAATGCGATTCCTCGACGAAGTTCAGGTTCACGTTCGCGACCAGCCAGCGCACGCCCTGTTCCTGCGGATGGCGACCCATATGATGATGGAACCGGATGCGCGCGGTTTCGAAAATGCCGGAAATCGCCACATTGTTGATGTGGCCCATGGTGTCGAGATCCTGGAACCGCGTGTCGATGCTGGTGACGAAGCGATAAGCCTCCGGGTTCAGACGCCAGGATTCGGGTTTGGCCATGTCCTGCTATTTCCCTGATAATGAGCGTGCCGTAGCGACTTCCGATCGGACGCCGGAAATCGCGTCAATCCAACAGATAAGCCTCTTAACCCGGATGGCGGGTGATGCAATCGCGCCCATAAAAATGCCGCAACTGCGTCCTTTGGGACACATAAGGCGATGCGGCGGCAACGAAGCGTTTCGCCCCCGACCAATGGACTTGGCCGCAAGGGCGTCATAGTTTCGGGTCCGCCATGATCCAGGGAACCACCATGCAACGCTATAGCCGGGCCGCCATCTTCCTGCACTGGGCGATCGCCGCCCTGCTCGCCTTTCAGATCGCCGTCGGCTGGGCGCTGGAGGATCTGGGCGCGCGCGGCTTCGCCCTCTACCAGTTGCACAAGTCGGTCGGCATGACCGTGCTCGCGCTGACGCTGGCGCGGATCGCGGTGCGTTACTGGAAGCCGCGCCCGGCCAAGCTGGAAAATGGCTGGCAGGGCGCACTCGCGTCGGGCGTACATGGCGGTCTCTACGCCTTCATGCTGGGCGCACCGCTAACCGGCTGGGCGCTGGTGTCGACCGCGAAGGTCAAGGTGCCGACCCTGCTGTTCGGCGTCATCCCCCTGCCCCATCTGCCCTTGCCAGCGAGTGCGCATGGCCTGGCCGAAAACGGCCATGGCCTCATCGCCTGGCTGGGCATCGCGCTGCTGGCGCTGCACGTCGCGGGCGCGTTGCGCCATCATCTGCTGATGCGCGATGGCCTCATCTGGCGGATGGTGCCGGGGCGTTCCACCGCTCTGCTGGTCGCGCTGCCCGCGCTGATCCTGGTTGGCTTCGTCGCCGGCCGCGCGATCCTGCCCGCGCCGCAAACGACGCCTGCGCCAGCGCCGGTCGTCGAGGAAGCGGACGAGGACGCCGCGCCCGCCAACATCGCCGAAGCAGCCAGCGCCGCGGCCCCCGCCGACAATGTAGCGGCCAATGCGACGCAGGCCGCCGTCGAAGAACCCGTCGGCCCGCCGCCCGCCTGGACCGTGCAGCCCGGCGGCCACATCGGCTTTTCCGTCGGCAATGATGGCGAGACGATCAGCGGCGGCTTTGCCAAATGGACCGCGCAGATCGTCATGGACCCCGATCATCCCGACAGCGCCGACATAAAGGTGATGATCGACATGGCCTCGGCCAGCGTAGGCGACGCCTATAAGGACGGGATGTTGCCCGGCGACGAATTTTTCGGTGTCGCCGCTCATCCCACCGCAACCTTCACGGCCAAGGGCGCGGAAGCCACCGGTGCGAACCGCTACCGCGCGCGCGGCACGCTGACGCTCAGGGGCGTGACCAAGCCGCAGACGATCCGCTTCACCCTGTCCGGCAAGGACGCGATCCGCAAGGTCAGCGGCAGCGCGACCATCGCCCGCGCGCCCTTTGGCGTGGGCAATGGCGACAGCAGCACCGGCCTGGGACCACAGGTAGCGCTAACCTTCGCCTTCACGGCGAAGCGGCAGGATTGACATTCTCCGTTCGCTTCGAGCGAATTCGATAAGCGGCTGGCGCGGCGCAATCGTGCCTCGACTTCGCTCGACACGAACCGGCGGTGTCATCTAGGTTCGCACTCCTCCGTCAGGACAAGAATGATGCGCCTCCTTCTCCTCACCACCTCCCTGCTCGCCGCATCCCCCACCCCGGTCGCGGCGCAGGCGTTCATGTTCGAAACCGGCACTACCCTGCTCGCCAAATGCCGCAACAAGGCGCCCGAATATGCGCTCGCCTGCACCGCCTATATCGTCGGCGTGGTCGATGGCATCCGCAAGGACATGTTCATCGGCCGCGCCCGCCCGGTCTGCTGGCCCGACCGCATGAGCGCGGACGAGGCGCGGCGCACCGTCACCGCCTATCTCGAACGCTGGCCCGACCAGCGCCAGACGCCCGCTTCGCTCCTGGTCAGCGTCGCGCTCAACGAACGCTGGCCCTGCCAGAAATAGACAAATGATTGCGCGCACCTATGGTCCAACTGGTACAATCTTGCCTTGGCCCCCGGACCAGCGTAGGTGCGCCCCCTATTTTATCTCGACCAAGGAGACTCGACGTGGCGGCGAAGTGGACGCCGGATAGCTGGCGGAGCCAAAAGGGCATTCAGATGCCCTTTTACCGGGATGCAGACGCATTGGCGTCGGTAGAGGCCCAGCTTGGCCAGTTTCCGCCGCTCGTCTTTGCGGGCGAGGCGCGCAACCTGAAGACCGACCTGGCCAAGGTCGCCAATGGCGAAGCCTTCCTGTTGCAGGGCGGCGATTGCGCCGAAAGCTTCGCGGAGTTCCATCCGAACAACATCCGCGACACCTTCCGCGTGCTGCTCCAGATGGCGGTCGTGCTGACCTTCGCGTCGAAGCTGCCGGTGGTGAAGGTCGGTCGCATGGCCGGTCAGTTCGCCAAGCCGCGCTCGGCCGATACCGAAGTGATCGGCGGGGTCGAACTGCCCAGCTATCGCGGCGACAATGTCAACGACATCGCCTTCACGCCGGAATCGCGCGAGCCTGACCCGGCGCGGATGGTGCGCGCCTATAATCAGTCGGCCGCCACGCTCAACCTGCTGCGCGCCTTTTCGACCGGCGGCTATGCCAGCCTGGATCGCGTCCATGGCTGGATGCTCGATTTCATGGGACGTAGTCCCTGGGCGGCGAAGTTCGAACAGATGGCTGACCAGATCGGCCAGGCGCTCGACTTCATGCGCGCCTGCGGCCTGTCGGCGGAAACCGTGCCGCAGCTTGGCGGGACCAGCTTCTACACCAGCCATGAAGCGCTGCTGCTGCCGTTCGAACAGGCGATGACGCGGCAGGACAGCCTGACCGGCGACTGGTACGACACATCCGCCCACATGCTGTGGATCGGCGATCGCACCCGGTTCGAAGGGTCCGCCCATGTCGAATATCTGCGCGGCATCGGCAATCCGATCGGCCTGAAATGCGGTCCCACCCTGGAGCCGGACGCGCTGCTGCGCCTGCTCGATGTTTTGAACCCGCAACGAGAAGCCGGGCGCATCACGCTCATCACCCGCTATGGTCATGACAAGATCGAGGCCGGCCTGCCCAAGCTGGTGCGCGCGGTCCTGCGCGAAGGTCATCCAGTCATCTGGTCCTGCGACCCGATGCACGGCAATGTCATCAAGGCGGCGAACGGCTACAAGACGCGCCCGTTCGAGCGTATCCTGGCCGAAGTGCGCGGCTTCTTCGCCGTCCACCGCGCCGAGGGCAGCTTTGGCGGCGGCATCCATGCCGAAATGACCGGGCAGAATGTGACGGAATGCACTGGCGGCGCCATCGCCATCACCGACGAAGGCCTGGCCGACCGTTACCACACCCATTGCGACCCGCGTTTGAACGCGGCGCAGAGTCTGGAGCTGGCTTTCCTGCTGGCCGAAATGCTCAACGAGGAATTGAAGGAGCGGCGCGCCGCGGCGTGACGCAAGAAGGGCGGGATCGCATGATCCCGCCCTTTTTCCATCCGGGCATCACCTTCTCAACCCGTTCGGGCTGAGCCTGTCCAAGCCCCTGTCTTCTGAAATAATCGACGGCCCGATCAGCCCTCAGCCACCACCACGATGGTCAGCGCTTCGCCGCCCTCCGCGATTCCGATCAGCCGATCGACATTGGGATGCGCGCCCGGCCGGTTGCGGGCGTCGGCAGTATGTTCGGCGAACACCGCCAGGCCATGGTCGGCCGCCGCCGTATCCAGCCCGCCGAAACATTGTTTCAGATAATGATAGACCGCCAGCGAACCCTGCTTGCCCGGCTGGTTTTCAATTGTCGCGATCACCACGCCGTTGGCGTCGACCAGATCTATCCGTTGCACGCCGTCGATCGGCGGCAATAACGGCAGATTATCCTTGAAGATTGCGCCCGGTTCGATCGTCGCCAGCATATATTCCCGATCCTGCATTGTTGGTCGGGGCGGCCTGTCGCATCTTCCGCCGCACCGCGCAATCGCGTGAATTTCCATGCTCATGTGGTGGATTTGAAATACGCCACATCGTTGCGGCTTGGTCCGGAGCCTATTTCAAATCCGTCAACCACACGAGAATCAAATATTTGCTAGTGGCCCTGATGAATCTGAAGTTCGTTCAGCCCTGGCCCAATAATATGACGAACTTCATAATCAGGCCACTAGACCTATCTCGCCACCTTCCGCGCCTGCGCCCGGCGGGCGAAGATGTTCAGACACTCCACCAGCGTCGAAAAGGCCATCGCGGCATAGATATAGCCCTTGGGCACATGCACCCCAAAACCGTCGGCGATCAGCACCGCGCCGATCATCAGCAGGAAGCCGAGCGCCAGCATCACCACGGTCGGGTTGCGGGCGATGAAGTTGGCGAGCGGATCGGCCGCGATCAGCATCACCGTCACCGCCACGATCACGGCGATATACATGACCGCCAGATTGTCCGTCATGCCGACCGCCGTCAGGATCGAATCGAGCGAGAAGATCATGTCGAGCAGGATGATCTGCGTGATCGCCGCGCCGAAGGTGATGGTCGCCACGCTTTTCTTGTCGAGCACATCGTCGCCGCCCGCGGGATCGACCGTGTGATGGATTTCCTTGGTCGCCTTCCAGATCAGGAACAGGCCGCCTGCAATCAGGATCAGGTCGCGCCAGGAAAAATCGGTTTCGAAGGTCGGCGCGCCATGCTGGTCCAGCGGGCCGCTCAGCCCCAAGTCGAACACTGGCGCGGTCAGCCCGACGATCCAGGCGATCATCGACAGCAGGACGAGGCGCATCGCCAGCGCCAGCCCTATGCCGATCTTGCGCGCTTTGGGCCGTTGCGCTTCGGGCAATTTGTTGGTCAGGATGGAGATGAAGACAAGATTGTCGATGCCCAGCACCACTTCCATCACCACCAGCGCGACAAGCGCCGCCAGAGCCGTGGGGTCGGTAAAGGCGGTAATCAGGCTGTCCATATCGGTCCTTGCTTTATGCTGATCGGCACGCCTCCGAAACCAAAATGCGTTGGGCCGGGTTCCCTCATACATGCTTTGTCACATGACAACGCTAACAGCCGGTTTTGAAGGGGGACGATGGCTGGACTAGGTTGGCCGTCTGTCCTAGCGAAGAGCGCGTTTCTTCTTTCCTGCCCGGCGTCCCATATTATTTGCGAAAGGCGGCCTATGTCCCGAACCACCCTGACCCGTTTCCTGATCGAACAGCAACGCAACGCCAATGTCCTTCCCGGCGAACTGCGCCTGCTGATCGAAACCGTCGCGCGCGCGTGCAAGACGATCAGCCATGCGGTCAGCAAGGGCGCGCTGGGCGAAGTGCTGGGCAGCCTGGACAGCGAGAATGTGCAGGGCGAAGTGCAAAAGAAACTGGACGTGATCGCCAACGAACTGTTGCTCGACGCCAATGAATGGGGCGGGCATCTGGCCGCGATGGCGTCGGAGGAGATGGAGACGATCCACCTCATCCCCAATCGCTATCCCAAGGGCGAATATCTGCTGCTGTTCGATCCGATCGACGGGTCCAGCAATATCGACGTCGACCTGTCGGTCGGCACCATCTTTTCGGTGCTCAAGGCCCCCGACGCCTGCGCCGGACGGCAGGTGACCGAAGAGGATTTCCTTCAGGACGGCCGTCAACAGGTCGCCGCAGGCTACGCCATTTACGGACCGCAAACGCTGCTGGTGTTGAGCGTCGGCACCGGCGTCTATGAATTCACGCTGGACCGGGAAGTCGGCAGCTGGGTCATGACCGACCCGGACATGCAGATGCCCCAGGGCAAGTGCGAATTCGCGATCAACATGTCCAACCGCCGCCAATGGTCGCCTGCGGTGGCCCGCTATGTCGAAGAGCGCGTGATGGGCGGCGCCGGTCCGTGCGGCAAGGATTACAACATGCGATGGACCGCCTCCATGGTGGCGGACGTCCACCGCATACTCAAGCGCGGCGGCATCTTCCTATATCCCTATGACCATCGCAATCCTGGCAAGGCCAAGCTGCGCCTGATGTATGAAGCCAATCCGATGAGCTATCTGATCGAACAGGCGGGCGGCGCATCGAGCGACGGCTTCGTGCCCATCATGGACGTACCCGCCACTGGCCTGCACCAGCGCGTCGGCGTGGTGTTGGGCGACAAGGCGGAAGTCGA
Organism: Sphingobium cupriresistens LL01; assembly: GCF_001046645.1. Lineage (NCBI taxonomy): Bacteria > Pseudomonadati > Pseudomonadota > Alphaproteobacteria > Sphingomonadales > Sphingobiaceae > Sphingobium > Sphingobium cupriresistens. The sequence goes on along the minus strand of NZ_KQ130434.1, from coordinate 514,877 downwards.
AGCGGTCGTCGCTTATGGCGCGGAAATGGCGAGCGCGTAAGCCGGGCAAGAAAAAGGGGGAGAGCGCGATTAGCGCTCGATCCCCCTGATGCTTCGGCTCGCCTTGCCGGTCTTACCGGCGGCTCCTCTCCAGAAACTTTTTATAGTGGCGCGCCGAGCAGCAGCAACGCTCTAGACCAACGGCGTGACAAAAAAAAGGCCGATCACAAGATCGGCCCGAAAGTTTTAGGAGAGGATGCCTGAAAGGCACAGTCTTTTTGTCCCGCCAACCGGATTTTCGCAAATGCGAAGGACGACAGGGCAGTTGCAAAATCCGCAATCGCTTGCCGACCCCTCCCCCACGATGATGGGCCGCCCCCCAATAGCCGCGTTTTTCCGAGTCGCGCTCATCGACATAAAGCAAATATCAGGGCTTGGCGGTTAAGCCCGGCACCATGCACGGACGAGCGCCAACTTCGGGTCCGGCGGATGGGGCCGCCAACGCCCCTCATGCCGCCGGGCGATATCGCCGCGACATAGACGGATTGCGCGCGCTGGCGATCCTGCCAGTGCTGCTGTTCCACGCCCATGCGCCAGGTTTTTCGGGCGGCTATGTCGGGGTCGATATCTTCTTCGTCATATCAGGCTATCTGATTACCGGCATCATCGCTCGCGAAGTCGATGACGGTCATTTTTCGCTCGCCCAATTCTACGAACGCCGTTTCCGCCGGATCATGCCCGCTCTGGCGCTGATGATTCTGGCCGTGCTCGGTGCGGCGGCCTGGCTCTATCTGCCCGGCGACCTGGAAGGCGTGCCGCGATCGGCGCTGGCGGCGACTTTGTTCGCTTCCAACCTCTGGTTCTTCACCGACACCGGTTATTTTTCCGGCGGCGCGGACGTGAAGCCGCTGCTCCACACATGGTCGCTGGCGGTCGAGGAGCAATATTATATCGGCTTCCCGATCCTGCTGATGCTGCTGGCGCGCACCGCGCCGCGCTGGCGCACCGGCGTCGTCGCGGCCATCGCGGCGGGATCGCTGGCGATCGCCATCGTCATGCAACGCGACACCAGCGGCTTCACCTTCTACCTGTTGCCGACGCGGGCATGGGAATTGTTCGCCGGGGCTTTGCTGGCGCTGGGCCCGGTTCCAGTGATCCCGGCTCGCTGGCTGCGCGAGGCGATTGCGGGGTGCGGCCTGATCGCGATCGCGCTGGCGGTCGGCTTTTACGATCGCACCACGATCTTCCCCGGCATCACCGCCCTCGCCCCGGTGCTGGGCGCCGCGGCGCTGATCCATGCCGCGCCGGGTACGCGGATCGGCCGGTTGCTGGGCTGGGGGCCGCTGGTCGGCGTGGGCCTCATCTCTTACTCGCTCTATCTGTGGCACTGGCCGTTGATCGTTTTCACCGAATATGCGACCGATTTGCCGCTGGCGGGGGGCAGGCAGATGGCGATCATCGGCGCATCGCTGCTGGCGGGCACGCTGTCCTGGCGCTTTGTCGAGCGCCCCTTCCGCGATTCGCGGCGCGTGCCGGGGCGGGCGATCTTTCTGTTCACCTGCGCGGCGATGGGCCTGCTCTGCATCCTGGCGCTGGCGCTGCTGGTGAAGGGCGGCTGGCCGTCGCGCTTCCCGCCGAAGGTGCTGGCGCAGATGGCAGGGCAACAGGATTTCGCACCCACGCGCAAGTCATGCCACGACACATTCATGCGTCACGCGACGCCCTGCGTCCTCGGCGCGGCGGCGGCGCCCGACGCGATGCTGTGGGGGGACAGCCATGGCGTCGAACTGACCTATGCCTTGTCGCTGGAGGCAAAGGCGCAGAATCGATCGCTGATCGAACGCACCACGTCCAGTTGCCCGCCGGTGCTGGGTTATCAGGCCAAGGATGCGCGCTGCGCCGCCGCCAACCAGGCGGCGTTCGATGCGATACGCGCCGATCCAGGGATCAGCCGCGTCTATCTCGCCGCTTTCTGGGCCAATGGCGATTTCGACGATCCCGCCTTTGTGGGCAAGCTGGACCGCACCATAGCCGCGATCCGGGCGCTAGAGCGACAGGTCGTTCTGATCGGCCCCGTTCCGCCCCAGCCGTTCGACGTGCCGCGGCGCTTGGCGCATCTGACGCAGACCGGACAGTTGGGGGAAGCACGGGGCGTCGACCGCGCTCATGTCGAAGCGCGGACCGTGCATCTGCGCGCGCTCTTCATTCGCTGGAAGGCGCGCGGCGTCTCGCTGATCGATCCTGTAGCGGCGCTGTGCCCGACCGGCCGCTGCGCCATCGAACGCGACGGCAAGCCGCTCTATTTCGATTCGCATCATCTCAGCACCGCGGGCGCTCGGTTGGTGATTGCCGCTAATCGCTGACCTATTCGGCGGCGAGCGCATAGCCCGCGCGCGGCAATTCGGCCGCCAATGCCTGCGCCATGCGCGTCACAACCGCCTGCATCCGCGCCACGCCCGGCCCCGGCCGGTCCAGCGTCGCGTCCAGATACAGCACCCGGTCGATTTCGACCTGCAGCGCGTGCAATCCATGCTCAGGGCGCCCATGCCGGTCGATCAGATGATCGCCGGCATAGGGGTGGTTTTGCGCCACGGTCAGGCCATGGCTCGCCGCGACATCGGCCGCCAGCATGATCAGTCGCCCCGATGCGCTGCGGCCGAACCGATCCCCCAGCACCATGCCCGGCGCAGGCTGCCCCGCACCGGTCGGCGCCAGCGGCGGCATGGAATGCATGTCGATCAGGATCGCATGGCCATGCGCGTCGCGCGCGTCCGCCATCATCTGGCCGAGCGCCGCATGATAGGGCCGGTGGAGCGTCTCGATCCGGTGGCGCGCCTCCGCCCAGCGCATCGGGCCGCGCCACAATTCATGCGCGCCCGGCAGGCGACGCGGGAAAAGACCCAGGCCCCCGCGCAGCTTCGCGCTGCTCTGAAGCGGGGCGTCGCGCGGCAGGTCGGCGATCATGCCGGGGTCGATCTCGCGCTCGTGCCGGTTGAGGTCGATCAATGCGCGCGGCGCGCGGGCGACGATGACGGTGAAACCCTGCGCGATCAGCGGATGGACCAAAAGATCGGCCCAACGATCCTCCAGCCGATGCAGGATCGACGAGGACACGCGCGCCGCGGCCAGCAGATCCTTATCATAGGCGCGCGCCGCATGGGGGACGGAAATCAGGACGGGGCGATCGGGAATCGCAGGACCATAAAGGTCGAAAGCGGTTTCGCTATGGGTCGGGGCGCGCGGCGCGGAATAATCCAATGCGGCTCCTTTCGCCAGCGCGCCGAAAAATCTTGTCCGGCTGGATAATATTTACACCTTGTCGCATATAGTGCGGCTTCGCGCCACCCCGTCGGGTATGCGCCAGGGGCTGCGGGGCGGCCGGATGAGAGTGTTGGGGGCGATGGTTCGCATTTTATTGGCCGAAGATGACGAGAGTATGCGGACCTATCTGGCCCGTGCGCTGGAACGGTCGGGTTATGAAGTCGTGTCGGTGGAGAATGGCCGCGACGCGCTGCCCCACATCGACACGGATCGGTTCGACCTGTTGCTGACCGATATCGTGATGCCCGAAATGGACGGCATCGAACTGGCGCAACATGCAGCGTCCGTGGCGCCGGACATGCGCATCATGTTCATCACCGGCTTTGCCGCCGTCACGCTGAAGGCCGGCAAGGCGGTGCCGCAGGCTAAGGTGCTGTCCAAGCCCTTCCACCTGCGCGACCTGGTGCTGGAGGTCGAGAGGATGTTCGGCGCCCAAAGCGTGCCGGCGTCGACCGACAGCCCGTAAAAGCGGCAACCGCGATGCCCGAACTTAATCGGGCACCACTTCTTCCATGTCGGGCGTCGGATCGAGCGGGATTCCCGCCATGGCGGCGTTGAACCGTTCGCGATCCAGCCCCTTTTCCCAGACCGACACCACCACCGTCGCCACCGCATTGCCGATGAAGTTGGTGAGCGCCCGCACTTCGCTCATGAAGCGGTCGACGCCCAGGATCAGCGTCATCCCCGCCACCGGCACGGACGGCACGATGGATAGCGTCGCAGCCAGCGTGATGAAGCCCGCGCCGGTTACGCCGGCCGCGCCCTTGGACGAGATCATCGCGACCAGCAGCAGCAATATCTGTTGCTCCAGGCTGATATCGACGTTGCAGGCCTGCGCAATGAACAAGGCCGCCAGCGTCATGTAGATATTGGTGCCGTCCAGATTGAAGCTGTAACCGGTCGGCACGACCAGCCCCACGACCGACTTGCGGCACCCGGCACGCTCCATCTTCTCGATCAGGCTGGGCAGCGCGGCTTCGGACGAGGAAGTGCCCAGCACCAGCAGCAGTTCGGCCTTCAGATAGCGGATGAGGTGCAGGATGTTGAAGCCGGCGAACCATGCCACCGTCCCCAGCACCAGCAGCACAAACAGCAGCGCGGTGAGATAGAAGGTCGCCACCAGCCCGGCGAGATTGGCGAGCGTGCCGACGCCATATTCGCCGATGGTGAAGGCCATCGCCCCGAAAGCGCCGATCGGCGCCGCCTTCATGAGGAAGGACACGAGCTTGAACACCGCATGGCTGGCCGATTCGAGCACCGTCATCAGCGGCTGCGCCTTGTCGCCGATCATGGTCAGCGCGATGCCGAACAGGATCGCCACGAACAATACCTGAAGGATATTGCCGTCCGCCACCGCCGACACCATGGTCGACGGAATGATGTTGATCAGAAAGCCGGTCAGGCTGCTTTCATGCGCCTTGTGCGCATAATCCGCGACCTTGCCCGCATCCAGCGTGGCCGGATCGATATCGAGCCCCGCGCCGGGCTGCACCACATTGGCGACAATCAGGCCGACGATCAGCGCCAGCGTCGAAAAGGTCAGGAAATAGGCGAAGGCCTTCGCCGCCACCCGGCCGATCGCGCCCAGTTCCTTCATGCCCGCAATGCCGGTGACGATGGTCAGGAAGATGACCGGCGCGATGATCATCTTCACCAGCTTGATGAAGGCCTCGCCCAGCGGTTTGAGCTGCTTGCCCGCATCGGGCCAGAAATGCCCGATCAGCACGCCCAGCGCGATCGCGACCAGCACCTGGACGTAAAGCTGACGATAGAAGGGTAGCCGTGGCGCCGTTTGAATCGGCGAGGATGGCGATGGCAGCATATGTCTTGGCGTCCCCTGTTTGGCTCGCAGCATATGGGCCGCCCCTGCCCTGTCCAGAAGAATATCGGCGCGTTTCAATTTCCTGCTTGCGCCCTAGCCCCGCCCCCGTTATTGGCCCCCTCCACGGCGGGCGTGTAGCTCAGTGGTAGAGCACTGTGTTGACATCGCAGGGGTCGCAAGTTCAATCCTTGCCACGCCCACCATGGAAAAGCCCGGCAGGCCAATGGCTTAGCCGGGTTTTTCTATGCCCTAAGCACAGTGACATTCGAGTGCTTTTGCGCGAGTTTTGCGTGCAGCGCCGTGCCTGCCATCTTCATGAGGTCGGCCAGCACATCGTCCAGCCCCTGCCTGAACCCCTTCAGATATCCGGGGTCATAGATGACGTAGCTCTCTGTCGTCTGGTCCAGCACACGGTGGCCCAGCACCATTGAGATTTCATCGGGCGGCACGCCACGGTTTGCCAAGATGGTCGCCATCGAGTGACGCAGGTATTTCGGGCCTCTCCCGGCCGGTATGCGCAGCGCTTCGCGTGCGGTGTCCCACGCTGATCGCACCGACTTGACCGCTATCTGTTCGATGACATTGATCTGCTGCTTTTGGTCGAACTCCTGCCGCTCCTGACAGACGAACCATTCGTCGGTCGCATCCAGCCAGTTGCGCAGCAAGGGCGCGACGGGGAGAGTTGGCCGGCGCTTGTTGGTCTGGAGGCGGCCAGCCGGGTTGAGATCGAACAGGCCAGCTTCTGGCATCCACTGCCCTCGCTCTGGCGTGACGTTGATATCCAGAATGGCGTCGGGGCGCGCGACGGTGCAAATCGCCGCGATGATGTACCGGCGCAGCGGGAGCAAGCGCGCTGGCGTCGTGTACGTGCCTGCCCCGGTCATTGTATAGTCGAGCAACTCCCCAATGGCCTGTAGCGACATGCGGTCATTCCGCTTCGCCGTCACCGCCCCGCGCGTCTTATGCTTGATGGGCGGGAGGTAGCGGATACGCCGATTATCGTAGGCGTGTTTGATCGCCGCCTTGAGTTGGATAACGCTCTCCTCGATTGTCGCCGGGGACCGCTTACGCGACATGCCATCTACCCAATGGCCAGCCGCGTCCTTCTTTCGGGCGACGATCGGAACGCCGATCGCCCATGCCCGGAAGCGCGCAAGAAACTGGTCATCGATCTGCTCTGGAAGGAATGGGTCGGAGAGCCGCCCGGCGTCCGCCTCATGATCCAGAAACAAGGTCATGAATTTCAGCCGAGCCTTGATGGATATGGCGCTGACCTGATGCTGGCCATGCAGGATCCAGTAATCCGTCATCGCCTCTGAGACAGTGTAGCTACTCTGGTCCGATTGCGTCGGGCGGTGAACCGCCAGATAGTGCGCGTCTAGCGCGTCGCAGGCGTGTCGAACATTTGCCGTGCGCGTGCTCTTGCGTTGGAGCCGTCCGTTTGCGGCGTCGTACCACCAGATGTAAAATCGGTCGCTGGCGGGGCGTCGGTCGGCGCCCCTGACATAATCGAGCCAGAACTCGCCTCGTTGATAGATGCCGCCTTTTTCCGTCGCCACTGTGCCTGCTCCTGAAGGATGCGCGCCTTTTCCTCAGCGAGGCGGCTGACAAAGCCGATGTCCGCCATGATATCCAGTTGATCGGGGTTCAGGGTGATGCCCCGGCCGCACTGGATCGCGCGCGATATCTTGCGGTCGAGGTCTATGACCGATTCGGCATAGCTGCGCTCAACTGCCATTAGACCCTCCGTCAGGCCCGAATAAATCGCAAGGGCCGATCATGGTTAAGGGGATGTCCCGTTTTGACTCGATCGCCATGTCGCGGCCTCGACCGCTCACCGCCTGTTCCTTTCAGCAAGTCTCCGGAGCGCACTCATGTCGACGCTGATCCGCCAAAGCGGCCAGCCGATCCACGCGACGACGAGGAACCAATCGAAGTTGGTCATGGCCTCGTCTCCGGCGCAACAGCCGTCATAGCCTGCCATATCTCTGCGACGCCAAGGCCGGGGCCGAGCCGCTTGATACCGCCCGCCAGCTTCCCTTTGTCGATCACGTCCCACGCTACTGCGATCATTTCAGGCGTCGGAAGATGCGGTGCTTCGGACGAATTTCGTACCAAGTCGCTTTCGACCTTCGCGATGATGTCGCGGATCAGCTTGTCAGGCACCGGCCTCATGCCAGCGCCCATTAGCAGCGATGCGATCTCTGCGCGCAGGCCTTCGTTTTCGGCGATCGTCATGGCGTCGGCTCCTTCCGCTGGAACGGCACGACGTTCTTGTCATCGACTTCGACCACCGGCAGGCTCAATTTCACCGCCCACGCCGCTGCCCGTCGGCGGGCATCTTCGATGCTGGTCGCCATGTCAGGTTCACGATTGTTGTCGACGCTGCCATCTGGTTTGACGACCTCGACCAGATGCGTGAGCCATGGGATATCCTTCGACCACGCCTTGATGATCTGGATCGTCCCCTCCGCCTTCCGCCATCCAGTAGGTTCCGGCTGGGGATCAGGCAGTGGCGCCCACATGGTCGGGTTGGCGTCGTAGAACGCTTCGTCATGCCAGCCGCCATCGCAGCGGGCGACCAGCAGCCACGGCGGCCCGACGGTGGCAGCGGGATCGTAGCCCAAAATCCAGCGATCATCATCCGGTGCGGCGCCGATGGGCTTTGGCACGGCCAATTCCCGCAAAGCCCGACTGGCCTCCGACATGAGGTTGCCGCAGTGGCTCAGTGTCGGCGTTTCACCGTCCGATGCCACGATATCGAGCCAGCACGCATCAAGGCGTGCCGCTATGTCGAGAAGGTCGGTCATTGCTCATCCTCAATCAAGCAGGGGTAGATGCCGGCCATGTCGGACAGGCAGGCAAGGCACTCGCAGGGAGTCGCGGTTTGCGACTCCCCTTCCGGCAACTCTTCGGAATCTCCGAATAGTTCGACCGCCTGCAACGGCTCCCACGGATCAGGCATGACCGGCGCGGGTTCGCCGGCCACCACGACGCGCTGTTGCACGCCGGGATTGCGCCAGCGTTTCCGGCCGCGCCCAAACGGCACGGCGACGCGGATCGCGCCAAGCGCATTCAAGGTGCGGCGGATGATGGCGATATTGTTCTTCGGGCCGTGGACGGTGTCGCCCGGCGTTCCTGGGATTGTCACGAAGCGTTCCCTTCCGTTGAAATGGAGGACGGCGCGCGGGTGGCGACCGGTCCTGTCGAAATTGACGGTCGCGCCCGGCCAGCGCCGGACCTCTTGGCGGATATCGTCATCGGGCTTCATCGGCCTGCCCTGCCGGCGGCGCATAAGCATAAGGCCGGGCGTCACCGCACATGGGACAGGTCGCGCGCTTCATGGCGTTCGCTGCCTTCATGATCTCCATCGGGAGATAGACGACGACCCAGCGGTGTCCGCAGCTTTCGACGCGGCACAGTGCCCATTGGGGTTTCCGGTCTGCGGTCACTGGCGCTGCCCCGCCCATGCCAAGAAGCACGTCCCGCAGACGCGTGGGGGCGTCTTGGGCGCATGAGGTCGGAAGAAGGCGGCGTGACCGCACCAAGAGCATTCGCCCTCTTCATTGTCGGTGAACTGCGTCGGCTCGCCTTTACGGCAGCATACGACGATGTCCGCCATTTCGGCTTGTTCGGGGGTGGCGATCTTCATGGCTGCGCCTCCCCCTCTTCCTCATAGGCCATCAGCAGCACCCGGCGCAGGGCCAGAGCGCGCTCTTCGCCGCCGCCTTTGACCTCGTTCAGGAAGCTGGCCCATTCCTTCTGGTCGCGCTTGAGCAGCGCCCGGAACATCCGGTCGTGGTCGAAGTCATCGGGTGGATTGACGGCCAGCTTCGTCAGCGCCGTGAACATGCTGGACCCGGCGTTCAGCACCTCGTCCGGCCACGCCTCCTGCATCGTGCGCAATGCGAGCTGGCAGACTGTCGCGCCATGCTTGCGCAGCACCTTCGATATGGCGCTGGTGAAGGCGACCTCGCCCGCTACCCAGCTTTGCGACCCGGTGCGCCGCGACACGGTGAAGCCCGCGTCGGTGATGAGCTTGGCGATCTCGATTGCCTCGCTATCCCCGCTAGCAATAGCCGCGTGGAAGTCGTCCAGCCGGTTCATCGGCTTGCGCGCCCGGTTCATGGCGACGAACATGGCCGCCTCATCCGCCACGCTGCCATAGACGCCGATGACGCATGGCAGGAATGGAATGTCGCCGCGCAGGATCGCCGCGGCTAAACGGTGCTGGCCATCAAGCACCCATAGCGAGCCGTCGTCACGCTTCGACACGACCAGCGGCAGGCACATGCGCCAGTCCCAGCCGTTGGCGATCTTCTTGATGAGCGCCTGGCTCGCGCCGTTGTCGGTCGAGCGCTGATAGCTGTCGTCAAGGTTCAGTTCTGACGGGTGGCGGTTTTCGATCGAGGGCGGATTGCCCTTGGCGATAGGCCATTTCTTTAATGCACCGCTGGCCGCCGTCGCCTGTCCCGCCGTCCGGCTAGAAGCGGTGGTTTTCCTCGCGGGATCGATCGGTAATTTCGCCGCAGATTGCGGGACAATTCCACCCAGCCGCCGTGTGATGTCGTCGGTAACGTCCTCACGCGGGGCATGGTCGGCGGTTGCTGTTGGTCCGCGTGGCGTGCTGGGCAGCGCCGCATATGCGCCGCTATCCTTCTCGTCCAGTTCCTCCAGCAGCCCGCGCGCTTCGCCTCCCGGGCGCGTGTAAAGGATCCCCTTGCGCTCGATCACGATATGACCGACCAGCACGCGGGCCTGCACCTTATCCAGCCCGGCGCGGGTGTGGATCATGAAGGTGCCGTTGGCCTCGCGCCTGCCGATCATGCGCGTCTGCGCCCAATCGGGGATAGGGTTCGTGCCCTTGTTGATCCATGACTGGACCGACAGAGAAGGCGGAAGGGGCGCGCTTGTCATCACGCACCGCCTTTCGAGCCGGGCGACATCGGGGGAATGTCGCCCGGCTCTCCCGGCCGCCGTGGGGAGGGGGCAGCGGCCGGAATGTGGTCGGCTTCGGCCTTGGCGCGAAGCACTTCCTGGAACACGATCATCACGCGGCCGGGATTGGCGGCGGCTTCCGTCTCCGCAGCGGTCGAGGCTGCGTCCAGCGTCTGGTAGCGCAGGCGCGGCAGCGTCGATCCGGGGCGCATGGTGCGGCCCTTGCGCGCCACCATGAAGGTGTGCGCCGTGGGCACAGTGAGGCGAACGTCTGTCATTCGCCGTCTGCCTTGCGCAAGATGCCGCGCAGGATGACCCCGGCGTCGCTCAGCAGCGTGAAGCTGGCCTGAAATTCGTCGTGGTGCCGCGTTTCCGCCGGGATACGCTGGATCACGTCCATGGCATCGACGGCGACCAGCATGGACCATGCGCTGCGGACAGCCTCGTTTATTTCGCCGATTTCGGCGTTCAGGCTCTCGATCTTGGCGATATCGGCGGGCGAGCGCGTGGACGGGTTCGGGAAGCCTGCGATCTCGCAGAAGCGGCTGAAGGCGTTCATCTGGGCTGTGGCCGCATCCATCTTGTCCCGCGTCGTGGCGGCGGGACGGGCGCAGACGATATTGTGTTCGGCGACCGCGCTCAGATAGGCCTCGTAGGCGGTAGTCTCGGCGGCGGTATAGTCGCGCGCGGCGGTGTCGGCGGTGGGCATGGCTATGCGCGCGTTCAGGGCGAGTGGCGGGACACCATCAAGGGCGCCGCCCGCGCGGCGCTGGACGGCGACTTGAAGGGCTTTGCCTCCAACTGGTGGAAGGACGTTGCCGCGCGCGGGATGGAGGAAGGGCTGAACAGCATCAGCGACTTCCTGTTTTCGCTGTTCCGCAACGCCTTCGGTCAGGGCGCGAACGCGCTCAATGCTGGCGGTGGCGGTGGTGGCGGGCTGTTCGGCTCGATCCTGGGCGGGATTGGTGCGGCGCTTGGCGCAGGCGGCAACAGCCTTGGCGGTGTCAGCGCCTCGTCGCAGTCCTATCTGGATGGCATTTCGTCAACACTCGGAACGGGCAACCTTCAGGGTTTCGCTCAGGGCACCAAAGGTTGGCTCACTCCGAAGGGCGGCATGTCGGGCGTCGACAAGAATGTGACTGCGTTCCGCATGTCCTCAAACGAAGAGTTTGCCGTCCGTCGCAAAGGTGAAGTCGGCGGTCCGGTGGGCGGCGGCGATAGCTATCACTTTAGCGGCAATCTGCTGACGCCCGAATGGTGGGCCGCGATCGACGCCAAGGATAGCGCATCGTCGGCGCAGGCGGTGGGCATGACCGAGCGGCGCGCGAACCGCCGGGCCAATCGTCGGATGGGGAGGTAGACCTTGGCGGTCATCGACCTCACTGACCTGCGCATCCGCATCCCGGAGCCATCAATGCCGGACTATGGCGTGATGCAGACGCCGGTGCTGGGCGGGTCGACCAACCGTATCGGACGGCTGGGCGGCGGACATTTGCTGAAGCTGACCCTGCCGCCTGAAGACATGGAGCCTGATGGGCGGAAGATCGTCGCCCGATTGCAGATGGCAAAGGAATATGGGGCCGTCATCGCATGGCCACAGGTGGACTTTTCCATCGGAACGCCCGGCGCGGCCATCACGGTTTCCAGCGCGGTCGCCGGTGGGCGCTATGTGCAGATCACCGGCGCGACGCCGCGCTATGCTATCCGCATGGGCCAGGCGCTCAACATCACCCGCAACGGCCATCGCTATCTCTATTTCGCAGGCGCTCAGACGGTGCTGGACGCATCCGGTGCGGGCACTGTCACCCTGACCCGCCCGCTGCGGACGAAGCTGCTGGGTGCCGAGGCGGTCAACCTCGCCAAGCCGGTCATTGAAGGTTGGATCGTCGGCGATAATTTCGGCTGGCCGATTGACGAGCAGCGCAATGTTGGCCTGCAATTTGACGTGATGGAGCGCGCATGACAGTCCTGTCCCCCGCTCTCGACGCTGCGCTGGCTGGCGCGCGCGTCACCATGTTCGGCGCGCTCAAGATCGAATTGCCCACCATCACGGCCCGACTGCTGGACGGGTCCGCCGAAATCACCTTGGGCGGCGAAGATTATGCCGGTTCGGCGGATGGCTTCGGCACCTGGGAATCGATCGAGGAAATCGAAGACGGCTTTGGCGACGAAGCGCCCGGTACCACGATCACCATCCTCCCGCAGGACGACGCGGCGACGGCTCTGATTTCCGACCCCGACAACCAATATTCGCCGATCACCGTCATGGTCGGCGCGCGCGATGATGAGACGGGCCTAAGTATAGGCGATCCCTATGTGGCGATCCGGGGCGTCATTGACGTGCCGATCCATGGCTTTGGCCTGCGTGAAACGACCGTCGAACTGGACGTTGTGAGCGAGATGGAATTGCTGATGTTCAATGATGAAGACCGGGTGATGTCGCCAGCCTTCCATCATCGCGTCTGGCCCGGCGAGCTTGGCATGGATCACTGCACCGGCGTTACGGACAATGGCTATTGGGGCCAGAACCCGCCCAGCGGCGGCATCCAGACGTCGCGCGGCTTCTCCGCCATCCGGCAGGCGATCGAAAATCGCCCGAACATGCGCCTCTGATATGGATCTGTCAGCGCGGCGCGACGCCACCCGTAAAACCGTTGAACGGTTCGCGGGCATCCCATTCGCATGGGGCGAATATGACTGCGGCAAAATGGTCATTGCCCATTTGCGAATGATGGGTCGCCGCCCGGTGCTTGGTCCCGGTGGCAGCTGGAAGACGATGACCGGCGCGCATCGCTTCGCCCGCCGCCACGGCGGCACCGGCGCAGCCTGCATTGATGGCTGGTTGCCTCATTCCCGGATCGTGCCAGCGCAGGCGATCATTGGCGATATCGTGGAAATGCCGGGGGAAGAGCCATTCGGCGCGTTTGGCGTGTGCGTCGGTAACGGGCGCGTCCTCGCATATCATGAGGATGCGGAGGGTGCGGCGATCATCCAGCCTGTCGAATATCTGGCGGCCTGGAGGGTCTGATGGGTAAGGCTCTGAGGATCGCCGCAGTCGTGGTCGCTATCGCCGCGGCTATCCCAACCGGCGGCACATCCCTGCTGGCCAGCGGTATCGCGAGCGCGGGGATCGCGGCAGGCGCGACGGCATCGGCCATCGCCAGCGGATTGGCGGTCGGGCTTGGCTTTGCGGCCAGCATGACGGCAAAAAAGCCAAAGGTGTCCGGCGTCCAGACGAGTTGGTCCGCCGATCCCGACGCAGCGATCCCGATCATCTTCGGCCGCACGCTGATGAGCGGGGATATCCGCTATCGCAAGCAGCACGGAAACAAAAATAAATGGGACACGCTGGTCAGTGTCCTTTCGGGCTGCGGGCCGATCCACGCAATCAACCAGACCTATATGGAGAAAGAGCCGATCTCCTTTTCCGGCGGGTTGACCGGCGTCCACCAGATCGATGGCCATGATCGCATCTGGCAGCGCGTGCAATTGGGCGCGTGCCCGGAGGCCAGCTATCTGGCGCCGCTGGTTGGCGCCCCGCCCGGATGGACGCCGGCGCATAAGCTGTCGGGCTATGCCGCCGTCCTCAATACGTTCGAATATGACGCATCGGGCGATCATACTCTCACCAGCACGCCGCGCTTCAACTGGCTGGGCCAAGGCGTTCTTTGCTATGATCCGCGTCTGGACAGCAGCTATCCGGGCGGCTCTGGTGCCTGCCGGTGGAATGACCCGGCGACATGGGTCTATAGCGAATGTGGCTGGATACAGGCGCTGACCTTCGCGATCGGCTGGCATCAGGGTCCAAGCAACACGCGCGTCGGCGGCGTCGGCATGGATATCAGCGCGATCGACGTGGCGGCCTTTGTCGAAGCCGCCAACATCGCGGACGCGAACGCCTGGAAGTCGGGCGGCCGGGTTACGACGGCGGACGATAAATGGGAGGTGATGAAGTCGCTGGCGCAGGCGGGCGGGGGCGAGCCGATCCGCTACGGCGCGATCCTGTCCTGCTTCGTCAATGCCCCGCGCGTGTCGATCGGCACCATCGGGATCGAGGACGTCATCGGGCAGGCTTCGGTCGCCACGGCGCAATCCATCCGCAACCGGATCAATAGCATCACCCCTCGCTACACCTCGGAGGATCATTTCTGGGAGCAGGTGCCGGCGGGAACGGTCATCAATGCTGACTATCGGGCGACCGACGGGCGCGAACGCACCAAGATGGTCGCCTATCCCATGGTCCAGTGCGCAGCAAGCGAAACGCCGGATCAAGTCGCCCAACTTGCAGGCTACGACATTGCCAATGCGCGCGAAGCTGGCCCGATCGTGTTGCCGCTCAAGCTGCGGTTTTTGGGCTATCGCGGCGGCGACTGCCTGACGATCGAGGATGATCCCGCGTTTGGCCGGATCGCCGGCAAGGACGTGATCGTCCTCAAGCGCCAGATCGATCCTACCTCTGCCACGGTCACCCTCACCCTGCGAACCGAGACGGCCAGCAAGCATCCCTGGGCGCTGGGGCAAGTCGGCGTGCCTGCGCCGATGACTGACAGCACGTCGCCGCCTCCGTTCAGCATGGAGCAACCCACGCTACTGACGCTGGTTACCACCACGGACACGACCGCGACCATTTCCGCGCGCGCTCAGACCACTGGCCTATTCCAGTATATGGTCTTTTTCGCGGGCAATACCGCCACCTTTGCGGACGCCGTGCCGATTACGCCTCAGATCGTGGACGCGCCCGGCGCGGTCCGTCAGGTGCAAGAGATCGACATAGTCGCCGGGCCGCGCTTCTATTGGGCGGTAGCCTATACCGCAGATGGCATAGGCTCCGACCCGACTGGCCCGCTGGAGGTGAATGTCGGCGGCTTAGAGTTCGGTTCCGCCAGCCTTCCCAGCGGCGCCAGCCTTACCCGCGCATCGACCAAGAGCCGCATCAACTCCAGCGGCGCGCTCCAGAGCGTGGCCGTAGATGCGGCGGCCATCGAATATCACCCGACCACGCACGCGGTGCTGGGCGTGTCGGTCGAACCCTCCGCCACCAACGAGGCGACCAACAACAGCAATACCGGTGCGGCGGTCGGCATCATCGGCTCGGGCGGCGCGCTGCCAACCGGCTGGACCATGCCGGAAGGGAATGGCGGCGCAGCGGTGGAGGTCAAATCCATCACCACCGTTGACGGCTTTGACATCATCGAAATCCAGATGTCCGGCACGGCGACGTCTACCGCCGCGCTCACGCTCCGCCCGGATACTGCCGGCGCAGCAGCAAGCGCAGGGCAGACGTGGACCAACAGCCTCTATCTGGCGCTGTCGGCGGGGTCGCTGACCAATGTTTCCGGCTTCGCCTTGCGCGCCGGCAGCGAGACGGGGTCGACCAGCCTCAGCGGCATCACATCGACCCTCACCCGCTACATCAACACGCGCACGCTCACGTCGACGTCAGCGCGGCAGGTGGTGCGGTTCAACTGGTCAGCCGTCGGCGCCGCGATCAATTTCACGCTAAAGATCGCCCTGCCCCAACGCGAACTGGGCAGCAAGGCGACCTCCCCGATCAAGACGAGTGGCGCAGTCGCCACCCGCGCCGCCGATGCGCTGACCTTGTCCTGGGCATCGCGCAACGTGCCCGATGGCGCGATCATGGTGCGCTACACATTTGACGACGGTTCTACGCAGGACGTCCCCACCACGGTCAGTGGTGGCAATTCTGTCGTTCCGACCAATCTCAACCGCCCCATCATCCGCAAGGTGGAGCGCGTCTGAGGGCGTCAGCCTTCGATCACAGCAAAGGACACACGCATGGACACGCCAACCGTGCCGCTCACCGCGGCGCGCAACCTCGACCTGCGCGAAGAATATGGCCTCCTGGGCGAGGATGACGGCCCGCTCAACCTGACCGGCTGCACGCTCAAGATGGAGGTGCGGCTATATGGCGCGCAGCCCGGTGCCGCGCTCATCAGCCTGCCGCAGGTGACGAGCGATATCCTTGGCGTCCGCGTCACGGATGCTGCGAACGGCCTCATTCGGATCATCATCCCGAAAGCCAATCTGGCGGCGCTGCCCGGAGGGCCTGCGAACGGGACAGAGCCGAATCAGCCAGACGTCTTTGTCTACGACCTGCTGATTGATCGCGCTTCCCCGCTCGAACCGCTCGCCATGGCGGGCACTTTCACCGTCTCGCCCGGAGTGACCATCCTATGAAATATGTTCGGCTCTACCCGTATAGCGAACAGATCGCGGCCGAGCGGACCCGCGCCTTGGCCGCCGAGAGCGTGCTTGCTGATGCCGTCGCCGGAAAGGCTTCGGCATCATCCGTGGTCGCGCTTGGCGGGCGAATGGACGTCGTTGAAGACGGACTATCCGCCGAGGTGGTCCGCGCGACCGGCGCGGAAGCGGTCTTCGATGGTCGCCTTGACGCGGTCGAAGGTGCGCTGCCCGGCAAAGCCAGCGCGACGGACTTGGTGAACGAGATCAACCGGGCGGAAGCGGCGGAGGCCGGCCTCCAGGAAAGCATTACGGGGCTGACCGTTCGCGCCGACGCTGTCGATGGTGAACTGGACGGCCTGTCTGATGGGCTTGCCGACGAAGCGGCAATCCGCGCCGGGCAGACCGCCGCCCTTGATGGCCGGGCGACCAGCCTGGAAGGCCGCGCTTATACTGTCGAGCAGCAGGCCGACCTGGATCGCGACCTGATCGAGGGCGCGCGCTATCCGGTCACCTATGGCCGTCTGGCGCTGCAAGCCGACGAAAAGGGCCTTGCCGACCTGACCCTGACGTCCGAGGGGATTGACGGCCGGTTTTCCCGCCCCGGCTCGCAGCGCACGCCCGTGACGTTCGGTCGCGCGCCGGTCATGATCGATCAGGACAAGTCTTCGCCGCTGGCGGTGGACGCAACCGGCAAGTTTGTGCTGGGCGCGCTGGCATCGGAACCGACCGCCAAGATGCCGATCACGGCGGGCGCTGTCCCGGTCGTCATGGACCCTAACGGCGCGTCCATCGTCTCCTTCGACAGCGCCGGGCGGCCGGTGCTGGCGGCAATGACGTCGGAACCGACGCTACGCACCCCGATCAGCAACGGCATCCTGCCGACCGAGCAGACGCCGGACGGCGAAGTGCTGCGCGGCCAGTTTGATGGCGTGCCCTATGATCCGGGCGCGGCGGCGCAGGCGGCGGCCGACCCTGCCGGCGAAACCATGTTCAACCGCAAGCAGCTTGCCGTCTTCGACGTCGATCCGGGTTCGCTTTGGCCAACGCGCCGGATCGTCACCCTGTCGCAGCAGGGCGACTTCACGCCGCTAGGCGCCCTGTCTCCGGGGCTGATGCGGGTGAAGGGGCCTGACCCTGACTATCCGATCGGCATCGTCGGCTGGCGCGCGCAGCTGCTTGCATCCTCGATCCTCTACATCATCATAAAGCACGGCCAGTCCAACAGCATCGGGATCACCGGCGCGGCGGATGGGTCGAACCCGAACCCGAAATTCACGGTGCTGGCATCGATGCCGGGGCAGTGCTTCACCTTCAACAACGGCCCGCACCCGCATCAGTCTTCGGGCGGTTCGGGCGACGTCGCCACGCCCGCCGATCCAGCCGGGTTCGCCAGCTTCATCGATATGAAAGTCAATGAATATGAGGGGTCCGGCCTTGGCGCTGCCGAGGTCTTCGCCATGGCGAGCGGGGCCAAGGTGCTGCTCATCAACAATGGCTTTTCCGGTTCCAGCTTCAATGAGCTGGTCGGCCAGGTCGGCGCCGACGCCCAGCCGTGGACTGACATCATTGCCATGGTCAGTTCGGCGGTGACGATCGCGGCGGGCATGGGGCTGACGCCGGTCATTGCCGGCGTCATCTTCGATTGGGGCGAAAACGGCGACGCCGACGAGGTCGCGGGCAATGTCACGAACTTCAACGCCCTGCGCACCAAGGTCACCGCCCTCGCTCCCTTGACCGGGCAGAGCGCCCCGATCCCGATTATTGCCTGCCAGCCGGCGTCGACCCGGTCGCTGGATACTGGCCTCCCCCGCCCGGCCGCGCTGGCCATCGCGAATTGGGCGGCAAGCGTATCGAACTATGCCGTGGCCCTGCCGCTCTATTGGACGTCCATGGATGACGTCGCGACCGTCCATCACCGTGCCCAAGGCCACCGTCATATCGATGAACTGAGCGGGCATCTGCTCTGGAACTTCTACGACGTTGGCCGGGCGCGTACGCCGCGCATGGTATCGGCGCGGCGCACCGGCACGCTGGTGACCGTCACCATGTCCGAGGCCGTGGCGATCGACAGCAAGGGGGTCGCCGATCCGGGCAACTACGGGATCAGCTATCGCGACAGCACCGCGTCGCGGACGGTCAGCGGCGTCAAGGTCGACGGCAATATCATTGCCTTCCGTGTCACCGGCGCGACCGGCGCGGGCGAGGTCGTGTCGATGGCCTGCCACGGTGCGAAGAAATATCCCGACCTGTCGAACCGCGACGGGATGGGCCGCCTCTACGGCTTGCGGTCCTGCATCCGCTCGCTTCGCAAATATTGGTCGCACACGACCGGCCGCCCGCTCTGGCTCTGGGCGCAGCAGCAAGAACTCAACGTCTCCGTCACGGCTTAACGAAAGGACATCATCATGGCGCTTACTCCGACTCGTGGTCACACGCTCATCACCCGCTCGATCGGCGCGAAGGGCGGCCAATATCTGGACATCTCCCAGGCCGAAATCGATCTGGTCAACTTCCCCGATCTTGATCTTTGGATCGATGGCAAGAGCCTGGTCGCCGGATCGACCACCGCACTGCGTGACAGGGTCAATGGGGTGGCTGGCAGCGTCGACGGCATCGTCACGCGCGGGCCTTCGGGCGGGAGCAAGGATAATGTCGGCTTCGTCTTTGCTGACGTGGGCGATGGTCAGCGCCTCGCCGTGCCGACCTATGTCCTGCCGCCCACCTATACCATGTGCTTCGTCATCAATCCGGCCAATGGCGGCGTCACCAGCATCCGCGCGCTGGCCTATGAAAATCCCAATGGCGAATATCTATCGAGCTGGCTGGCGCAGTCTGCGGCCGATACGCCGCTGGATCTGCGCTGGCGCCATGGCGCGGCCGGCGGCTTGAACCTCACCGGCGTGATCCCGCATGGCCAGCGATCGCTGGTGACCGTCCACTATGATGCCGCCCGGACCCGGCTGGCCGCTTTCCTGGGCAAGACGCTGCTCGGCACCATCGTCGAGAATGTGAAGAACGATGGCAACACGCCCGGCATTTATGTCGGCGGGCGGCCGGGCACCGGCAACCCCACGCACCACTTCAACGGCATGATCGAGGCGGCGGTGATTGTCCGCGATGCCGAGATGTATTCGACCGACGTGGGCGCGGCTGCGAATACTCGGCGCAATGCGCTGATCGAGGCGATGGCGGCGGTATACGGCCTGACCGTCTGACGTCCGGCGATGAACCCGTCATGCAGAGCGGAGCGCGCCCAATGAATACTGACGAGCTGCTGGTGCGGTATCTCTACATCCCGCTCGCTGCGCTGGCCGGGGCCGTGTCGTCGCTCGGCGCGCGGCGCTGGCGCACCATGACGAAAGCGAAGATGGCGATGACCGTCCTCATGGGCGCGACCTTCGCCATCTTCGTGACGCCGTGGGCGGCCCATGAATTTGTCGGGGTTGATGAGGGTGACGCCAGAGCGACGGTCGCCCTTACCTATCTGTTCGCCATCGGGGCGCACGTCCTGCTCCCATGGCTGATCCAGAAGCTGGAGCGGCTTATCGGCGCAGGAGACACGCAATGATCGCCTGGGACATCCTCAACTCGCTGGCGAGGGTGGCGATCACGCTGATCCTCGTCTGGAAGCTGGTCCGGTTTCAGGGCCTGTTCAACGGCTGGGAACGCGCGGGCATGAGCTTGGCCGCCGGCTGCTCACTCCTGACCGTCACCGTCATCTGGAGCGGGCAGCGCAGTCCCTTCGACGGCTGGGCTACCACGCTCTTCTCGATCGGGGTGCTGCTCTATTTCATCGGCCGCACGACGCGGCACTGGCGCCATGAGCGCGCCAATCAACTGCAATTGAAACAAGGGAGGCTGCGTTGACGATCGACCAGATGATTGACGAAGCGATCGGCCGCGAAGGCGGCTACGTCAATAATCCGAAGGACAAGGGCGGTCCGACGCGCTGGGGTATCACCGAACAGGTTGCCCGCGCCTATGGCTACAAGGGTGCTATGAACGTGCTACCGCGCGAAACGGCTGTCGCCATCTATCGCCAGCGCTATGCGATAGATCCCGGCTTCGACAAGATCGCGGCCATCTGCCCGGCGATCGGCCATGAACTGTTCGATACCGGCATCAACATGGGCGTCGCCACGGCCGGCCGGTTCCTCCAGCGGGCGCTCAATGTCCTCAACCGCCAGCAGAAAGACTATCCCGACTTGATCGTGGATGGCGCTTGTGGCGAGAAGACGCGGGCGGCCCTCAAGGGCTATGTCGCGGTACGAGGCGCTGCCGGCGGCGAAGTGCTGCGGAAGGCGCTCGATGCGCTTCAGGGGGCTCGCTACATCGAAATTGCGGAAGCGAACCCGACGCAGGAGGCATTTCTGTACGGCTGGATTGCCAATCGCGTGGGGGTGCTGGCATGAACAACCGCCACAACGTCATCGCCTATCTGGCAACCCTCTCTGCCATCGTCATCATGTCGATCGTCGCGGCCATCATCTGCATCGTCGTGGAGCCGGATACCCACCTTGCCCAGATCGTGGCGGCGCTGGGCTTCATCGGCGCGGCGGTGACCGGCCTTATCGGCGTCATCGGCACATTCAAGGCGCGGGACAACAGCGAGGCGATGAACGAGCAGCTTATCGCCAAGCTGCCGCCTGCCGCGCCGGTGGAGGAGCAGCCATGATCTTCATCGCCGGCTTCGTCATGGGCGCGGCAACCGTGATCGGCGTCCTCGTCATCGCCGCCTGCGCCATCTGGAAGCAGATCGCATGACCCGCCTCGCTCCCCTCGCCCTCCTCCTGCTCACCGGCTGCGCGCACAACCTCGCCACCTGCGACAATGCGCGGTCGGTGGCGCAGGCTGCTACGGTGGTTATGGCGCGGGTTTGCCCGATCAGTCAGCCATAAGGTGCAGACGGCAGTGCTTAGTTTGAATTTAGCCTTTGATACCTTTTGACCAAGCGCTTTTGTGTGGCGGCTTGGGCGCCTTTCCCTTTTTTCGGTCATCGGGGTGGACCCATCCTTCAGGCGGCGCATAGGATGGCGGTCGCGTGATTAGACCTTTAGCCCCTTGCACTGTCTCCCCCATTACACATCGCTCTAAAATCGCAGCGGACAGGCTAAAATGCTTGAAGCAGTGCGGCTGGACCTTTGTAGGGACGGATTTGTTCGGCGGGGCTACGCCAAGCAAGCGCTTTCCTGGAAAGCGCTCACAAAAAAGCTTCGCAGTAGCGGCCTGATCGGAATCGGCACTTAAAAGAATTGCCATGTCATATTTGTCATCAACCGCGTCGAGCATCAGATGAAGCGCGACGTTGATGTCCGATTGCTTTTCATTCCATTTTTCTCCGTCATGCACGTGATGGCCGGGGATGACGGTTACACCGTGCGCACGCTGGGCGGCATTAAAGGTGTTATGGCGATCGCGCTTTTCAGGCATATGAGCTGGGACGGCCGTGCAGAACGCAACCTTTGTCAGCTTCGCTCCATGCGGTTCGCAGATAATTTCGCCCAACTTCCATAGGTTTGCCCATTTCAGGTAGGGCAAGCCCATCTCGTGGTTGGGGTGATAAAGGTTGAAGCCATCGATATAGAATGCAGCCCGGCATTCAACTTTTGGTTGACTTTCTTCCACTGACACTCTAGATGCCCCCTTACAACGCGATGCTGCTCTCAGCATAGCCAGCCCCGGCGTCTAACGGCGACCGGGGTTTGTTGTTTTAGTCTTTCTTTCTATCAGGTCCACGCTTTTTCAGCGCGTCTGGATATCGTTTCCTATTTGATAGAGAAGGCAAGGTCGGACTGGCGATCGAGGGGCTGGGCTACATCGTCGCAGCCGGCCGAGCGCTGATTAGGGCGGTAAAGGGTGATCCTGCCGCGCGCCGCGAAGGTGAAATGCGACAGGATCGCGCTGGCGATACCGACGCCGCAAGCAGAGGGCAATAAAAGGCTTGCGCCGCCGCGCGACCCGATTGGACATCGGGCACCGATGCGCATAATGTCGGCCCGCTGTCCCGATCTTTTCCGTGAGGGCCGGCCCGCATCGTGCGGCGAACCATCCCGACTGTCGGGCTCGGAACGGATCAACGCGGAGATTTTATGGCCAAAGACACCGATTTCCAAGTGCCGCTCGATCACCAAGGTCGGGCTGAATGCCTGGAGCAGCTGGCGGAAGATGTGCGCGCGGGCAGCGACCAAGCCGAAGCCATTGCGCGCCTGGCTCTAGTTCTCGCAGCGAATCATCGTGACAAGATCATCATGTGATGGGGGTCGTCGCGCTCAGCGGGGTCCAGGTTCCAGTCGCGAAACTCTCGTGTGTTGCGTGGCCATGAACCTTTATCAGATGTTCAGTGCAATCCGGAAATTCCTGAACTTGAGAGGCACTGGCTTTGTCCAACCCAGAGACAATCCGAAGTGAGACGAACACCTAATATTGCGGTGCGCGTCGCCCGGCAAATTCGCACTTCACCATCTTGCAGTCTGGCATGCTATCGCTACGACCGTTGCAAAGTCGGAGGGTTGTATGGTGCGTTGGGATTTTAGTGCATGGCCGGTTGATGTAATCAGCCATAGCGCGCTTGACACATTCTTAGAAATTGAATCGGTTAAGGAAGGTATCCATGAGATACAGGACGAAGGCCATCGTGTTCATTTTTTATTCCGTGATAATAAATCCAGAAATTTGTTAGTTTTCTTCCACGGAGCGATGCCAGACGATAAACTGGACAATTACACTCTCCCTGTATTCTCAGGTGTAAAAATCGCAGACAAAGCTGATGCAGATAGAATGCTTATCAGTGATACCACTTTGTCGCTTTCTGACGATAAATTGAAGCTTGGCTGGTTCTCTGGAAACGCGTCGTATAATTTTTTCAAAACCATTCAAGCCGTGATTGCTAAAGTTGCATCGACATACGACCGAGTGATTTTTATCGGGGGATCTGGCGGAGGATTTGCATCTTTGCGTTCTTCGGCGCTCATCCCTGGGTCGACGGCGCTTGTTTGGAATCCGCAGACAAATATCGCTAAGTATCACAGGAAGGCGGTCTCTCATTATGGGAAAGAATGTTTTGGTAACGAGGATTTCGAAGCCATAGACCCTGCCCTCAAAGCCGCCCGACACAGCAATTTATGCGATCTTTACGCCGAACCCAGAGACAATAAGATCATATATTTTCAAAATGGCACTGACAGTCTGCATGTTCGTCAACATGCGGGGCCATTTCTGAAGACTTACGAAGGCGCCTTTGGGCTGGGGCATCCGGCCCCCACGTTCGGCCTATTTGGAAGAAAGCTTTTGCATGTTCAGGGCCGATGGCCTGGGGGGCACAAGCCACCTCCTCAAAGGGTTCTAGTTAAGACCATCCGCACCTTTTTGGCTGCTAGTGATCACGAGGCTCTAGCCTCAGTTCACAAGGCATTAAGCCATGAAAAATATACCTCGCTTATCTATCAGTAAGAGGTCTATGGCATGGGCTGGAATAAGGCGACGGCGGTCCTGGCCATGCTAGCGTCGTCGTTAGGCACTGCGCACGCTGGCAATCGCCTTATTCTGGCTGGGGACTCTACAGTCGCCGATTATCCGCCTGAAAGATATCCGCAGGTGGGTTGGGGGATGATGCTTCGATGCGGGATCATACCACCATTGCAAATTCTAAATTTTGCAAAGGGAGGTAGCAGCACTCGAACTTTTATTGGAACAGGTAGATGGCAGCATCTTCTTGATAAGACGCGTGCGAAGGATGTAGTGCTGATACAATTTGGGACCAACGACGCATCTCCGCAAGCTCATCGACATACCGATGCTGGAACCAGCTTTCGTGAAAACCTCTCGCGCATGGTCAACGATGTCCGTTCGAAAAATGCAACGCCCGTTCTATTAACACCGGTAGCTCGGCGATCCTTCGACAAATCGGGAGTCGTACGCGAGAGTTTTCCAGAATATTCTCAGGCGGTGCGGACAGTGGCTAGGCAAGAAAGCGCCACTCTTATTGATCTTTCCGCGATCTCATTGAAGTGGATTTCGTCGCTGGGCGCTAAAGGGTCAAAGCCGTTCTACTTATATATACCGCCGGGACGGATAAGTAAGTTCCCCAATGGCCGTCAAGATAACACTCATTTTAGTGAAATCGGCGGCCGCCGGATCGCGCAGTTTATCGCCGGCGAACTTGTTCGTCTTAAATTGCCAGTATCAGATATGATTTCGCCAAATGCAGTTGGTCTTAGGCGTACGGAACCTCTAGGGTCAAACGGATGCTAGTTGGTTCGGGGCTAAACCGGCGGTGGCTTAGCGGCGCCTAGCCGCGATTCTGCGATATACTCCAGCGCTTTCACCGCCAGTTCCGTCCGCCGCTCGATCGCCTTTTCGCCGCGTTCCATCAGCCCAATGAATGTGGGCGACAGGTCCAGTTCGGCCGCCATGCGCCCCTGCGTCCAGCCAAGCCGTTTCCTGGCTGCCTTCAGTTCTTCGCCTTGCATCGCCATCATCAAAGCCCTATTCTACGTCCCGGCCCCCGTCCCGCTTCTTTTGGCGGTTCCGAAGGCCGGTCAGGTTAGAAGCGGATTTTGAGGATCAGTCTGATCCGCTTCCATTTGAACCGGAGGGAGAGATTTACCATCTCTTTTCTCCTGTCCGTCGTCAGGGCTCATTCCCTGCCGACAGCAGTTTAGTAACTCAGTTACGTTTCATGCGCAAGCGGAAATCGTAACTGAGTTATTTTTTTACCACCATTTAAAGACGCGGCCGCCCGATATCGGAATCACGATATCGCGAGCGGGGGTGCTGGGCTGCAACCCAGCAACCGGCGAGATCACAACTCGCTACGGGATATGACCGTCAGCTGGTATAAAACGGAAGACGGCTGTGAAAGTCGCCAAGCTGCAAGGTAGTCATATCTTCTATGAACTCACACTCGATCAGATAACGGCCTGCGCCTTCATCGTGAACGACGAGATTCCCGCGCGCTCTGATCGCCGAAGTCAGAGTGCTGTTAGTCACACGCCTTCTGGGCGCATACAAGGTACAGCTGTAGTCGAAAGTTCGCATCATTGCTTACTCAATGGCCTCCCGGTCCGATAATCCATCAACTGGTCGACCCGCTCCGCGATAGCCTGCCAGGTGACGATGCCACCTTCATTGGCCGCTGCGACCATCCGAGCGATCATCGTGGCGACATGCTCCGGGGCGTCGGCTCCATGTTCCTTGATGACCCGCTGGGCACAGGCCCACAGTTCCCAATCGGTCAGTTGGGCCATGGCGCTACGCGCTCAGCCACTCGACCTCGGCATCATCCAACGCCTCAAAGCTATCACCCTCTGCCCCGGCCTCCTGAAGCCGCTTGCGAAGTTCGTCCGGCGTGGTGGCCCGGCTGAACCGGGGATCGCTTTTCGCCTGCTTCGCCAGCGTGCCTATCCAGTCATCCCGGCCGGTCTGCTTTAGCAGCCAGCCGCCGAACGGTTCGCCCTGCTCATTTGTCGACATGATGCACCTCGCATGATTCGCATGGTCATATCACGGTTTGCGTGACGCCGGTTCGATCCCATGGACTTGCGTGAAACTTGCGTGAATTTCGCGCAAAATCCCGTTTCGTTCTTGCCCTGTTCGCGCATGAGAACATTGGAAAACCGCAGAAAACCGCGCATATCACAATTACACACTGTGTTGACATCGCAGGGGTCGCAAGTTCAATCCTTGCCACGCCCACCATGACAAAGCCCGTCGCTTCTGATGAAGCGGCGGGCTTTCTCTTTCCAGTTTTTGGTTGATCCGGTTCAGCGCGCCGCGGCATGTCCCTGGCGCAGCTTGTGACAAGCATCGCGCTTGCCCGCCAGAGCGCGTTCGACCTTCGCCCAGGCCTCTATGTCGGCAGCGGTGATCGTTTCCGCATCGGAAAATCGGACGGGGAAGGGAATGGGAACGGGCATATCGATGGTCAACTCATGAGGAAACATGATCTCGACTATAGTCTGTGCGGCTGTCAGGGGGATGTCCCGAACATTACAGACAGGCAATGAGGGCAGGACCGGCCATGACGATCGGATGCGAAACCATAAGTGCGCGGCGCGTGCTGTTCGTGATGGCGGTCGATGCGGAATATGGGCCGCATCTGCGCGCGCGCTTCACCCCGCTGCTGACCGGCGTCGGGCCGGTCGAAGCGGCGCTGGCCACCGGCATGGCGCTACAGGAACTGGCGCGGCAAGGGGCCTTGCCCGACCTTGTGGTCTGTCTGGGGTCGGCGGGATCGCGCCTGTGCCCGCTGGGCGACATATTTCAGGTGGCGAGCGTGTCCTGGCGCGACATGGATGCGTCGCGGCTGGGCTTCACAAAGGGGGTGACGCCGTTCATCGATCATCCCGTCGACCTGCCGCTGGCGACGCCGCTGGCCCTGCCCCTGGCCCGCCTATCGACCGGCGCGAATATCGTGGGCGGCGAGGATTATGCCGCGATCAACGCCGATATGGTCGATATGGAGACATTTGCGGTGGCGCGGGCCTGCGCACGCTTCAACGTGCCGCTGATGGGCCTGCGCGGCATATCGGATGGGCCGGGCGAACTGGACCATATCAACAGCTGGACGGCATTGCTGGGCCTGCTCGACGAGCGACTGGCGGCGGCGGTGGACCTGCTGCCCGACGCGCTGGCGCGCGCCGCCTGAAGCCCGCTAGTCGCCGTCGAAGGCGATAATTGCCTGCGCCGCGACGCCGTCCGCCTCCAGCGCCACCATGCCGCCCAGATCGGGCAGGTCGATGGCGAACAAGGCCATCAGCACGCTCGCGCCCTGCTCGCGCAGCAGTTGCGCCGCGGCCAGCGCCGTGCCGCCGGTGGCGATCAGATCATCGACCAGCAACACGCGCGCGCCGACCGGCACTTGGCCTTCATGCATCTCCAGCCGATCGGCGCCATATTCCAGGCAATAGTCGATGCCCACGGTCTTGCCGGGCAGTTTGCCCTTTTTGCGCACGGGCACAAACCCCTTGCCCAGCGCCAGCGCGAGGGCCGCCCCCAGGATGAAGCCGCGCGCTTCTATCCCAACGATCAGGTCCGGGTCGAGCGGCTGGGCGACAGCAGCCATGCGATTCACCAGGTCACGCAGGCCGTCCCCATCGGCCAGCAATGTGGTGATGTCGCGGAACAATATGCCCGGCTTGGGGAAATCGGGGATCGTGCGGACCAGCGCGGTCAGGCTGTCGGTGCTCATGGCCGTTCCCATAAAGAAAGGGCGCGGTTCCCACAAGGAACCGCGCCCCAATCTCTACCACCGTCCGTGACGGACTGGGGTCAGGCCGCCTTCTTCTTGTCCGCCCAGATATTCTGGTAGGACATATAGGCTAGGCCCGTGGCGATCAGCAGGAAGAAGATGGTCGCAAGCCCCGCACGGCGACGATTTTCCAGCTTCGGTTCGGCGGTCCAGGTCAGGAACGCGGCGACGTCCTGCGCCATCTGGTCCACCGTCGGCTTGGTACCGTCGCCATAGGTCACCTGGCCTTCGGCGGTCAGCGGCGGCGCCATGGCGAGGTTCAGGTTGGCGAAATAGGGGTTGTAGTGCAGCCCCTCAGGCGTCTTGGAGTCCGGGAACTCCTTGAGCAATTCGGCCGGTTGCGCCTGATAGCCGGTGATCAGCGAATAGACATAGGCGCTGCCATGATGGCGGGCCTTGGTCATCAGCGACAGGTCTGGCGGGATGGCATTATTGTTCGCCGCGGCCGCCGCGACATTGTTCGCGAAGGGCTTGGGGAAATAATCCGACGGCACCGGCTCGCGGGTGGAGGCTTCGCCCGTAGCCGGATCGACCGACGGGGTCTTGATCGCCCATTGCTTGGCGATCGCCTTCACTTCGGCTTCGTTATAGCCGAGCGCCGCGAGATCGCGGAAGGCGACGAACTTGAGGCTGTGGCAGGCCGAGCAGACTTCCTTGAACACCTGGAAGCCGCGCTGCAACTGCGCCTGGTCATATTTGCCGAGCGGTCCGTCGAACGAAAAGGACACATGCTTGGGCGGCAGGTGAAACTCATGTTCCACCGTGGGCACTGGCGGCTCGGAGACATAAGCCACCGCGCCGATCAGAAAGGAAATGAACAGCCAGCCTGCAAAGAAGAGGCCGACGAGGAATGCGCCAATGCGAACCATGGTCTTATCTACCCCTTATTCGGCCGGGACCGCGACGGTTTCGCCGTCGGTCTTGCCATATTTCGCCAGCACGGCCTCGGTGATGGAGCCGGGCAGCGGCAGCGGCTTTTCAAAGCGCGAGATCAACGGAAGGATGATCAGGAAGTGGGCGAAATAATAGGCCGCCGCGACCTGGCTCATCATCACATAGGGTTCTTCCGCCGGCGCGCCGCCCAACCAGCCCAGGATCAGCACGTCGATGACGAGAATCCAGAAGAACTTGTTGAAGGTCGGCCGATATTTGCCCGACCGCACCGGCGAGGTGTCGAGCCAGGGCAGGAAGAACAGCAGCAGGATCGACGCGAACATCGCCAGCACGCCCAGCAGCTTGGCGGGGACGAAGAAGAAGTCCACCGTGAAGGCGCGCAGGATCGCGTAGAAGGGCCAGAAATACCATTCCGGCACGATATGCGCGGGGGTCGAGAGCGGGTTCGCCTCGATATAGTTATCCGGATGGCCCAGGAAGTTGGGGGCGAAGAACAGCAGGATGGAGAAGGCGATCAGGAAGATGCCCGCGCCGAAGCCATCCTTGGCGGTATAATAGGGGTGGAAGGGCACAGTGTCCTGCGGCCCTTTCACCTCCACGCCGGTCGGGTTCGATGAACCCGGAATATGCAGCGCCCAGATGTGCAGGATGATGACGCCTGCAATCACGAACGGCAGCAGGAAGTGCAGCGAGAAGAAGCGATTGAGCGAAGCGTTGCCGGGGGCAAAGCCGCCCAGCAGCCAGGTCTGGATCGGCTCGCCCACGACCGGGATCGCACCGAACAGGCCGGTGATCACCTTCGCGCCCCAATAGGACATCTGGCCCCAGGGCAGGACATAGCCCATGAACGCCGTCGCCATCATCAGCAGGAAGATGACGAGGCCGAGCAGCCACACCATTTCGCGGGGCGCCTTGTAGGAGCCGAAATAGAGGCCGCGGAAGATGTGGAGATAGACCACGATGAAGAAGAAGCTGGCGCCGTTCGCATGGGCATAGCGCATCAGCCAGCCCGCATTGACGTCGCGCATCGTCTGTTCGACGGTGCTGAACGCAACCAGATCGTTCGCGCCATAGTGCATCGCCATGATGACGCCAGTGACGATCTGGATCACCAGCGCCAGACCGGCCAGCACGCCGAAGTTCCAGAAATAGTTGAGGTTGCGCGGCACGGGATAGCCCGCGCCCACGGCGTTATAGGCGAGACGCGGAAGCGGCAGCTTCTCGTCGATCCACACCATCACCGGATTTTTCGGCGTATATTGCTCAGCCCAGGGAAAGCTCATGGTTTCTTACCTCAGCCTACGAGAATGGCGGTGTCGGAAGTGAAGCTGAACTTCGGCACTTCCAGGTTCTTGGGCGCGGGGCCTTTGCGGATGCGCGCGGCGGTGTCGTAGGACGAGCCATGGCATGGGCAAAAATAGCCGCCATATTCGCCGCGATTTTCGCCCTCGCCCGCGCCCAGCGGCACGCAGCCCAGATGGGTGCAGACACCCATCGTCACCAGCCACTGCTTCTTGCCATCGACGGTGCGCTCTTCCAGCGTCTGCGGATCGCGCAGCGTGGAGGCGTCCACCTTGTCGGCCTCGGCGATTTCCTTTTCCGTCAACTGGCGCACGAAGAGCGGCTGGCTGCGGAAGGTGGTCTTGATCGCCTGTCCTGGCTGGATCGCGGAAAGATCGACTTCCGTCGATGCAAGCGCCAGCACGTCGGCGCTGGGGTTCATCTGGTCGATGAGCGGCAGCACGACGGCGACAGCCCCGACCCCCGCAAAGCTGACCGCGGCGATGTTGATGAAATCGCGGCGGCGCACGCCATCTTCGCCGGATGGACCCGTGCCGTCTATATGTTCAACGCTCGCCATGCACCTCTACCCTTGCAATAACGTCCCTGACCCCGCCGCAATGCCGTGACCGACTCTGTTTATCAAGGGATTTAGGGCGCCGTGCACATACGGTCCCCGCCTACCCCCCGGCGTGGTTTGCGCGCCTGATAACCGGACTGCGCGCTCTTTGCCAACAGCAAAGTCGCCCCCCTATGACAATTTGCCGCAGTGCATTATGGCGCGGGCCATGCGTATCGCCCTTTACCAACCAGAGATCGCCGGCAATGTCGGCGCGATCCTGCGCCTCGCCGCCTGTTTCGCCGTGCCCGTGGACATCATCATGCCGACCGGATTCGCCTTTTCCGACACCCGCCTGAAGCGCGCGGCGATGGATTATGGCGAGGCCGCGGACGTCACCCGCCACGCCAATTTCAGCGCCTTCGACGCGGTGCGTCGCGCGGAAGGCCGCCGCCTGCTGCTGATGAGCGCCCATGCGTCGCAGACATTGCCCGACGTGCAGTTCCACCCCGACGACGTGCTGATGATGGGATCGGAAAGCGCCGGCGTGCCGATCGAGGTGCGCGACCTGGCCGACATTCGTGTCCGCATCCCCATGGCGCCGGGCTTTCGATCCTTGAACATCGCCGTTTCCACGGGCATCGCCGTCGCCGAAGCCCTTCGCCAGACCGGAAAGTTTCCCCAATGACTGCCATCAACCCGATTCCCGCCGTGCCCTTCGCCCTCGATGCCCGGCAACAGGCGGCGCGCGGCTGGTTCGAATCGCTGCGCGACCGCATCTGCGCCGCGTTCGAGGCGATCGAGCGGGAGGCCGGCAGCGAAGCGCGCTTCGACTATGCCGCCTGGGACCGGGAGGCCGAGGGCCAGACGCCGGGCGAAGGTGGGGGCGGCGTGCGCGGCGTGATGAAGGGCAAGGTGTTCGAGAAGGTCGGCGTCAATGTCTCCACCGTGGGTGGCGAATTTGCGCCCGGTTTCGCCCAGACCATCCATGGCGCGGGCGATAACCCCGCCTTCTTCGCCACCGGCATCAGCCTGGTCGCGCATATGGCCAACCCGCATGTGCCCGCCGTGCATATGAATACGCGCTATCTGGTGACGACCAAGAGCTGGTTCGGCGGCGGCGCGGACCTCAATCCGCCCTTGCCCCGCGCGGAGGATACGGATTTTTTCCATGGCGTGTTCAAGGCCGCCTGCGATGCGCATGACGCCGATCATTATCCGCGCTTCAGGGCGTGGGCCGACGAATATTTCTTCATTCCCCATCGCGGCGTGCATCGCGGCGTGGGCGGCATCTTCTACGATCATCTGGAATGTGTGGACGACGCCGCGTTCGACGCCCATTTCGCCTTCACCCGCGCGGTGGGCGACGCCTTCCTGAACGCCTTCCCGCCGATCGTGCGGCGGCGCATGAATGATGCCTGGAGCGAGGCGGATTATGGCACCATGCTGGAATGGCGCGGGCGCTATGCGGAGTTCAATCTGGTGCATGATCGCGGCACTCTGTTCGGGCTCAAGACCGGCGGCAATATCGACGCGATCCTGATGAGCCTGCCGCCGATGGCAAGCTGGAGCTGACCCCATGGCGCTGACGCCGGTCGAACCGGGCATGGTGGCGACGATCGTCACCCATCTGGAGATGCGGGACCGGCCACGGCCCGCGCCGGTCCCGGTGGCCCCGCTGCGGCTGACGCCGTGGCAGACGCCCGATCTGGATGCCTACCGCACGCTGTTTCGCCGCGTCGGAACGCCATGGCTGTGGTTTTCGCGACTGGTAATGACCGATTCGGCGCTGACGGCGATTCTCCACGACCCGGCCGTGGAGGTCTATGCCGTCACCGACCCGCGCGGCACCGAAGTCGGCCTGCTGGAACTGGACTTCCGCTCGCTTCCCGATTGCGAACTCAGCTTCTTCGGGCTGGTACCGGAACTGGGTGGCAAGGGACTGGGTCGCTGGCTGATGGCGCAGGCCAAATCGCTGGCCTGGCGCAAGGGGGTGGAACGGTTCTGGGTCCACACCTGCACGCTCGACAGCCCGGCGGCGCTGCCCTTCTACATCCGGTCGGGCTTTGCGCCCTATCGGCGGGAGGTCGAGACGTTCGCCGATCCGCGACTGGCCGGCGTGCTGCCGCGCGACGCCGCACCGCATATGCCGCTGCTGGACACGCCATAGGCGGCGATCAGCGAAACACGTCCGCAATATCCTGCGGCTCCGCCTGACGGTACAGCCGCGCCAGCATCACCAGCATATAGACCTGCACGATGCTCGACACCGCCGCCCAGGCCAGGCCACCGGCCAGTCGTGCGCCTTCCGCCCCGGCGACCAGCCCGCCGAGCAGGCCGATAATGACCTGCGCCGCCGATCCGGCGATGGTGGACAGCAGCATCACGATGATGAGAAAGCCAAACAGCCGCCAGAAATAGCCGCGCGTCAGCGCCCAGGCCCGCCGCAG
Organism: Sphingobium cupriresistens LL01; assembly: GCF_001046645.1. Lineage (NCBI taxonomy): Bacteria > Pseudomonadati > Pseudomonadota > Alphaproteobacteria > Sphingomonadales > Sphingobiaceae > Sphingobium > Sphingobium cupriresistens. Next base: position 482,181 of record NZ_KQ130434.1, on the reverse strand, counting down.
CGAGTCCATCACCCCCGCCTTGCTGTCGATCACCACAGGATTGAGCAGCGCCAGCCGGATGCTGGCGAAGAAGATGAGAGCGACGGCGCCAAAGCCCAGCAGCAGCCCGATCGTCGCCGCCAGTTGCTTTGACGCGAGCGATAGGACGACGCCAACCAACGCAGCGCCGACAACGACCGCCGCCACCGCGCCGACCACCACCAGCGCCGTGCCGATCAGCACCGGCAGGCGCGCGAAACTGAGGCGCAATGCCTCCCCCACGCTGATGCCGGGGCGCAGCGCCAGCGCGAACAGCGCCAGCGAGCCGAACCAGATGAGGATGATGGTCAACAGCATGGCAAGGCCAAAACCGGGCGGCATGGCGGGAATCGTGTCCGCCTTGGGCGCGGCGAACCAGGCCTGCAATTGCGGCGGCGTCATTTCCTGCAGGATGAGTCCGGGCAGCGCCACGAACAACAGCGCCACCGGGAACAGCAGGGTCGCTTCGCGCGCGACGAAAGCCACCGCTTCCTCCCACGCCTTGCCGATCGACATCGTCGCCATATCTATGCTGCCTACCCTGCCATGATGAAATGCGTCATGCTGAAAATCCGGCGCGAGACTTGATCGCTCGGCCCCGCCAAGTCAAGGAAGCGCCCCATGTCTGACCTTCCGCCTGACCTTCCGCCCGATCATCCTGCGCCCCTCCCCTTTCCCGACCATGTCGAATGGCGAATCGCCGCCGCGCCGGTCGATTATCCTACAGCGCTGGCCGATATGGAGGCGCGCGCCGCCGCCATCCATGAGGGGCAGGCGCAGGAGCGCGTCTGGCTGCTCGAGCATCCGCCGCTCTATACCGCCGGGACCAGCGCCGATCCCGCCGAACTCCTGTCCCCGCGCTTTCCGGTCTATGACGCCGGGCGCGGCGGACGCTATACCTATCATGGGCCGGGTCAGCGGATCGGTTATCTCAACATCGACTTGCGGGAACGCGGCAAGGATGTCCGCAATTTCGTCCATCATCTCGAAGGCTGGATGATCGCGGCGCTGAGCGACCTGGGCATCGCCGCGCGCCGGGCGGAAGGGCGGATCGGCATCTGGACCGACGATCCCGATGGCCGGGAGGCGAAGATCGGGGCGCTCGGCATCCGCGTGCGACGCTGGGTCACGCTGCATGGCTTTTCGATCAACGTCGATCCCGACCTGTCCCATTTCGGGGGCATCATACCCTGCGGCATCAGCGAATTTCCGGTGACCAGCGTCGCCGCCCTGGGCGGCAATGCGTCCATGGCGGCGCTCGACAGCGCGCTTCGCGATCATTTCCCGCTTTTTCTCAGTTGCTTGGCCCGTTGCGGCACAGGGGTTGAGCAATGCGAAGCGGGCGGCTAGGTTCGCGCCTTATTTCGCCGGGCGGGGACCGGGCCTGAACCCTCTATCAAGGAGACCCGGATGCGCCGGACGACCAAGACTGGATTTACCGCCGCGTTGTTGGCCGGTTGCATCGCGCTCGCGGCGTGTGGCGACAAGGAGCAGGGCGGGAACAAGGTGCAGATGAAGGATATGGAAGTGGTGGACGGCACCGCGACCGACGCCATGACCGACCTGGACGGCGTGCAGAGCGAAGGCACCGCCATCGCCCTGCCCAGCGGCAACGCCGCCGACAACAGCAGCGCGCCGGCCAAGCCTGCGACGGACAAAGCGCCCGCCGAGGAGGCGGAAGTGCTTTCCGACCAGTAAGCTGGCGCAATCGTTCAGGACTGATATGATAAGCGCATAATATCAAGGCGCTGGCCCCCACGCGCTTCCCAAGAGGCAGATTCGAATGACATTGCGTTCCCCGTTGAGCCGCGTGCTGGCCGGTTTTACCCTGGCGATCGCGCCCATGATCGCGCAGCCAGCATCGGCCCAGTTCTTCTGGTCGCCCCCCGACATGAGCGCACCGCCGTTGACCGACGACGCCGCCGCGGCCGCGATGGGCCTGCCGGGCGCCACGGCGGCGGAGGTCAAGGCCGGGCTGGCGTGGAATCTGCGAGCCGCGCTCAATGTCGCGGCGCTGCAATGCCAATTCGAACCAACCCTGCTGGCGATCAGCAATTATAATGCGATGATCGCCCATCATGATGCGGAACTGGACACGGCGCAGACCGTGCTGCTCGGTTATTTCCAGCGCACCGTGGCCAGGGGCAAGCCGGGACAGTCGGCGTCGGACATGTATAATACCCGCATCTATTCGGGCTATTCGACGGTACAGGCGCAAAAGGGCTTCTGCCAGGCCACGGCGGAAGTCGGACGGCAGGCGATCTTCGCCGAACGTGGCACGCTTAACGAAGTGGGGCGCGTCGGCCTTGGCTCGATCAAGAAGTCGCTGGTCGCGGCGGGCGAGCAATTTTACGGCACGCCGGGCTATGATTATGTCGTCGCCCTGCCCTCCTTCGCTCCCAAATGCTGGAAGAAGGGCGTTTTGCTGCCGGTCTGTCATCAGGCGTGGAACGACCGGACCGGCGTGCAGCCCTGATCGACTGACGTTTAACGCAGGCCCAGATATTTATGGGCCTGCACGGTCAGCCGCCATTGCGGCCGGTCCATCACCAGGGCGATCGCGGCGCGGGCATTGTCGGTCGCATGGGGATCGTCCAGCGGTTGCAGCAGATAGTGCTCGAACGCCCATCCCTCCATCGCGGCCACATCGGCCAGGCTGTGTCCGCCACCGGGCTGCGGCCAGACCAGCTTCAGTTCATGGCCGGACCGCTGCACGACGTCGCTGCCCGCCTTGGGGCTGATGCAGATCCAGTCGATGCCGGCATGGGCGGCGATGGTGCCGTTGCTTTCGATCGCGATGATGAAGCTGCGCGCATGGAGCGCATCGACCAGCGCATCATCGACCTGCAACATCGGTTCGCCGCCGGTCAGGACGATATAACGGCCCTCGCCGCCCGTGCCCCAGAAAGCCAGCGCGGCATCGGCCAATGCATCGGCGTCGGCGAACTTGCCGCCGCCCAGCCCATCGGTGCCGACGAAATCGGTGTCGCAGAAGCGGCAGACGGCATCGCGCCTGTCCTGCTCGCGCCCGCTCCAGAGATTGCAGCCGGCAAAGCGCAGGAACACCGCGCGCCGCCCGGCCTGAACCCCTTCACCCTGGAGGGTCAGGAACATTTCCTTGACCGCATAACTCATCGTTCAGGGCTGCACGGCATAGATGGTGGGATCGGGCAGGCCCGCTTCCTGATAACCCTTCGACCGCAGGCGGCAGCTGTCGCACAGGCCGCAATGCTTGCCGTCGGGCGTGGGATCATAGCAGGACCAACTGATGCCCGCATCCAGCCCCAGACGGTCGGCTTCGCGGGCGATGTCGGCCTTGCTCATATATTGCAGCGGCGTCTGGATGCGGATCGGATGGCCTTCCACCCCCGCCTTGGTCGCCAGCGTCGCCATCTTCTGGAAGGCGTCGATAAATTCCGGCCGGCAATCGGGATAGCCCGAATAGTCGAGCGCGTTGACGCCGATGAAGATGTCGCTCGCTCCAGCGACTTCGGCCAGGCCCAGCGTCAGCGACAGGAAGATGGCGTTGCGCGCGGGGACATAGGTGACGGGAATCTGGTCGCCCACCCCGCTCTTGGGCACGGCGATGTCGGCGGTCAGCGCCGATCCGCCGAACGCGGTCAGGTCCAGCGGCAGGACGATATGCCGGATCGCGTTGAGCGCTTCGGCCACGCGGGACGCGGCGCGCAGTTCGACCCGGTGCCGCTGATTATAGTCGATCGACAAAGCCAGGATACGATAGCCCTGCTCGCGCGCCAGCCCGCCGGCGACCATCGAATCGAGACCGCCCGACAGCAGCACGACGGCGAATTTTCCATTATTGGCAACCATGATTCCGCGCTACCGCCCGAAACGTCGCAGCGCAAGCGCAGCACGATCAGGCGTCACGATCAGGAACAGGCGCCGATGCGCCGCGCTTCCGCAGCAAAGGCGAAGGGCGCGCCCTGCGCCACCCCCTGCGACCGGATCTGGACCAATTTATTGGTTTCCACGCGCAGGTCGGTGCGGCCATTGCCCGCCGCCGCGCAATCATAGGTGATCGTGATCGCATGCGCTTCGTCGCTGATGATGAAGCTGCGGCAGAGCGCCTTGCCATGCTGAACTTGCAGTAACTGGCGCAGGTCGCTGACGCACAGCTTGCGCGTCTCCGCGCCTTCGCCACGGCCGCGCAATTCCCATTCGCCGGTTTCCAGCGTGCGCAAAGCCTGATGCGCGATCGGCGGCGTCGGGACGTTCGCCGCAGCCGCCATGGGGCCGATCCACGCTGCGGTCATCGCCGCCATCATCACCGCAACCGCGCCGAGCGCGTGCCGTTCCGCCCTCTTCATGATTCCGCTCTATCCTGTAGCCGGCCCTAAAGCCTCTTGCGGCCCATGGCCGCACACGCTGTCCATGCCGTCCAATTGCGGCATTTTCATAGCGCAAGCGGCCATGCCTGCCCCAATTACAAATAGCGTTAGCGAAACGATTGCCGGATCAATGGGCGACGAAACTGTCGAGCGCGAGCGGAAACAGGCGCGAGCAGAAAGCGCAATCCACGCCGATGATGCCCTGTTCGTCGGCCATGTCGATCCGTTCGCTGGCGGGAAATCGGCCGATCACGTCGCGAATATGATCAATGTCGCAGCGGCACCCCTTGGCGAGCGACGTGGGATCGGTCGCCCGCACCTCATCCTCCTCATGGAACAGTCGCCACACGATATCGCTCAGCGGAAGAGCCTCGTCGGTCAACTCGTCCGGCTTCAGCGTCTGGGCCAGCGCCTGCACATGCTCCCATTCCGGGTGATCGTGGCGCACATGCAGCCGCTCGCGCCCTACTTCGCCCTCCGGCAGATGCTGGAGCAGCATACCGGCCGCGACGCAGCCCGCGCCCTTGTCATGCCGGGTCGCGATCTGGATCACGCTGGGGATCTGTTCGGACTGGAAGAAATAATGTTCGGCGGCCTGCGCCAGCGACTGGCCCTCCAGCGGGACGATGCCCTGATAGCGCTCGCCGCTCACCGCCTGGTCGAAGGTGATCGCCAGATAGCCCTTGCCGAACAAGCCGAACAGAGTCGGATCGGCGCCCTGCTCGGCGAGGCGATCGGCATCGAATTTGGCGTAGCCGCGCAGGTCGCCATCCTTGTAATCGGCGACCAGCAGGCTGACGACGCCATTTTCGGTCTGCGCCTGCAAGGTCAGTTGGCCGTTCGCCTGTTTGAGCGTACTGCCCAGCAGCGCCGCCAGCACCAGCGCGGAGGCGAGCAGCCGCTCGATCGCGGGCGGATAGGCATGGGCGGCCAGCACCTGGTCCAGCACCGGCCCCAGCCGTACAAGGCGACCACGCGCATGACGCGAGGGGATGGTGAAGCCAAGGGCCTGGTCGAGATGGGAACTGGTCACGCTATTTCCTTCCGATCCCTCCGTCCCCCGAAAGCCGCGAAAGCCCGCCCTTCGCTCTTCAGCGCAGGACAGGCCCCGACGACTTCGAGGGATAACGGAAATTTAGCCCGAATATAAGGTCCGCCTACAGCTTTCCAAGCGCCCAGAGCAGCACCGATTTCTGAGCATGGATGCGATTTTCCGCTTCGTCCCAGATCAGCGACTGCGCACCATCGATCACCGCGCCAACCACTTCCTCGCCGCGATGGGCCGGCAGGCAATGAAGGAATTTGGCCTGCGGCTTGGCGCTGGCCATCAGTGCGGGCGTCACCTGATAGGGCATCATCGCCGCCAGCTTTTCTTCGGCGTGGGACTGGCCCATGGAGATCCAGGTGTCGGTGACGACGACGTCCGCGCCCGCCACCGCCGCTGCCGCATCGCGGGTCAGGCTGATGGTCGATCCTGCCGCGCGCGCCGCTTCGGCAAAGTCCGGATCGGGATCATAGCCTTCGGGAATGCCCATGCGCACATCGAATTTGAGCAGGCCCGCCGCCTCCACGATCGAATGGAGGACGTTGTTGCCATCGCCCAGCCAGGCCCATTGGCTGCCGGGCAGCGCCAGCCCATGTTCGACCACGGTCAACAGGTCCGCGACGATCTGGCAGGGATGCGACAGGTCAGTGAGGCCGTTGATGACCGGGACGGTAGCGTAATGGGCCATCTCCTCGATCTTGGCATGGTCGTCGGTGCGGATCATGATCGCGTCGGCCATGCGCGACAGGACGCGCGCGGTGTCGGCGATCGTCTCGCCCCGGCCGATCTGGCTGGTCGCGCCCTCCAGGATGAGGGACGAGCCGCCCAATTGGCGGATCGCCATGTCGAAGCTGACGCGGGTACGGGTGCTGTTTTTTTCAAAGATCATCGCCAGCGTGTGGCCGGCGAGCGGCGCGTCGGCATCGGCCGCGCCCTTCGGCTTGCCCGCCCGCGCGGCCTTCCGGTCGATGGCGTCGGCGATCATCGCGGCGATGGCGTCGCCGCCCGCATCGGAGAGATTCAGGAAATGCTTGGTCATTGGAAGTTTTCTCCGCTTCCAACCACCGTTCGTCCTGAGTAGCCCCTTCGACTGCCTGCAAAGGCAGTCGCTCAGGACAGGCATTGAGCGAAGTCGAAATGGCGTATCGAAGGATCAATGCTTCGATACGGGTCTTCGACTTCGCTCAGCCCCTACTCAGCACGAACGGGGCAGTATCAATCAGGCCGCCTGCGCCTCGGCGAAGGTCCGCGCGCCGGCGGAGATCTTCTCGATGCATTCGGCGATATGGCTTTCCTCGATGACGAGGGGTGGCAGGATGCGCAGCACATTCTGGCCGGCCGATACCGCCAGCAGGCCGTGATGGTCGCGCAGATGACCGACGAAGGCGCGCGCGTCATGCGCGTCCTTCAGCTTGACCCCCAGCATCAGGCCCATGCCGCGCACATCCTCGAACATGCCGTCATGATTGGGGATGAGCTGTTCCAGCGCGGACCGCAGGCGCGCGCCCATGGCGGTGACACGATCCAGGAAGCCATCGGCCAGCACTTCTTCCAGCACGGCGATGCCCACCGCCATGGCGAGGGGGTTGCCACCATAGGTTGAGCCATGGGTGCCGAAGACCATGCCCTTGGCCGCTTCCTCGGTTGCGAGGCAGGCGCCGAGCGGGAAGCCCGCGCCGATCCCCTTGGCCACCGCCATGATGTCCGGCGTGACGCCATATTGTTCGTGCGCGAAGAAAGTGCCGGTACGGGCATAGCCGCACTGAACCTCATCCAGGATCAGCAGCAGGCCATGCGCGTCGCACGCCTCGCGCAGGCCCTTGAGGAACGCCTGCGTCGACGGCGTCACGCCACCTTCGCCCTGAACCGGTTCCAGCAGGAAGCCTGCCGTATTGTCGTCGATCTGCGCCAGCGCGGCGTCGAGATCGTTGAACGGCACGACGGTAAAGCCGGGCAACAGCGGTTCGAAGCCGTCACGCATCTTGGGCTGGCTGGTCGCCGAAATGGTCCCCAGCGTCCGGCCGTGAAAGGCGTTGTCGAAGCTGATGATCTTGTGCCGGTGCGCTTGCCCGTTCGCATAATGATAGCGACGGGCGGTCTTGATCGCGCACTCGACCGCTTCGGCGCCCGAATTGGTGAAGAAGACGGTGTCGGCGAAACTGTTGTCGACCAGCTTCTGCGCGAATTGCTCGCCCAGCGGCATGCCGTAAAGGTTCGACACATGCATCAGCGTCGCAGCCTGATCCGCGATCGCCTTGACCAGCCTGGGATGGCCATGGCCCAGCAGATTGACCGCGATGCCGCTGGCGAAGTCGAGATAACGCTCGCCGCGCTCGCCGATCAGATAGCAGCCCTCGCCTCGCACCGGACGGACATCGCACCGGGGGTAAACGGGCATGAGCGGCGTAATCGACATGAGCCTTCCCTTTCTGGGTTGATGCTGCGCGTCCTGCGCGCGTTGAATATAACGCAAAAAGGCGGCCCCCGCCGGGCCGCCCTTGTGCGAGTGCCGCCTATACAGGGGGCATGTTTGGGGCGCAACCCCGCCCGGACGGGCGGCGTCGCACGACGATCAACGGCCGATCTGGTTCCAGGCGTCGGCGATTTCCGCAACGATGGCGTAGGCCTGATCGACCGGCTCGGCCGACCGTTCCTTGGCGCCGACCAGCAGCAACCGGCGCGCTTCGCGATAGATTTGCGCCAGACCGACCGAAATGTCGCCGCCCTTGTCGAAGTCCAGGCTCGATTCGAGCGCGAAGAGGATCGACATCGCCCGCGCCTGCTTGTCCGACACCTTTACCCGGTCGCCATTGCGTTCGGCCAGCGCCGCCGCTTCGAGCGCCTGGAGCAGTTCGTCGAACAGGATTTTCACCAATGCGTGCGGCGTCGCGCCTTCGGTGCGGCTGCCCGAATGGATGGCGGCATAACGGCGCGCCGCGCTGGCGCCTGCATAACCCTGATTATAGAACATCGACTGCGTCCCCGATTAACTATCGCTGTTGTTCCAGACCTCGATCTGCTGTTCGAGGTAGCTTTGTGTCGCCTTGAGCGCGCTGAGGCGCGTTTCCATCGCCGCGTAGATCTTGGTCAGATGCTCCTCATAATTGGTCATCTTCTCATCCAGATCTTCAAGCTGCTTGGTGAATTCCTCGGCCTGCGCGTCGTAGCGCGCCTGCGCCGTCTTGAGCGGACCATCCTCCTGCTCGATATTGTCGCGCACCGTGTCCATCAGGGCGGACAGGCCAGGGCTGGCCGTAGTCGACACCTTGGGGTTCACCATGTTGGTGACGCCTTCCGGGTCCGCCTCCATCGCCGATGCCAGCCGGGCCGTGTCGAGCGTCAACGTCCCGTCGCGATTGGTCGACACGCCAATGTCGGCCAGCGTTTTGTAGGTGCCGGTCGCCGCCAGCTGGGTCGATGTGATCGCCGCCAGCTGGCGCTTCATGTCGCGCACGCCGGCCACGCCGTTCAACACACCCGCGCTGGACGAATCCGCGCCGGTCGCCGTTGCGGTGTTCAGTGCCTTCATCAACGTATTGTAGGCGTCGACAAATTCCTTGAGCAGATCGGACAGGCCGGCCGTGGGCTGGCTCATCGACAGGGTCACGGTGGTGCCGGGCGACGCCTTGTTCAGGTCGATCCGCAGATAGGGGATCGCATCGTCGATCGTGTTGCTGGCATATTCATAGGCGACGCCATCCAGCGTCACCTTGGCATTCAAGGGAGCGGACGAACTGGTGAAGCTCATGCCGCCCAGGATGCTGCCGCTGTCGTCGGCGCTGGCGCTGATCGTGAAATCATTGTCGGCGCCGGTTTCGCCCTTGAAGACCAGGCGGGCGCCCTGCGTGTCGATGACGACGCGCGCGGTGACGCCGGTATTGGCGGCATTGATGGCGGCGGCCAGGCCGGCGAAACTATTGTTGCTCGAATCGAGCGTGATGACGGTGTCTTCGCCCGCCGCATTGGTGAGGGTGAAGCTGCCCGTGCCAATCACGGTGCTGCCGGTCGCGCCGCTGGTCGCGCCGGTCGAATAGACACGGGCGGACGCCAGTTGATCGACGGTCAGTTGGGCGGGCAGGCCGGCGGGGCTGCCGCCGCTCAGCAAGCTGACCGATGCGATGCTGGCGTCATTGGAGGCGACGGCGCCGGTATAATCGGCGCCGGACAAGACTTCGGTCAGCGCGTCGGCAAAGGTATCGAGCGAACTGATGGCGGAGGCCAGCGCGGAAATGCGCGAACTGTTGAGCGACTGCTGACTCGTGATCGCGGTCTGCTTGGGCTCGCGGGTCGCGCTCACCAGACTGGTCACCAACGCGGAGGTGTCGATCCCCGACCCTGCGTTGAGCGCCGTCAAAATGCTGCTGCCTACCGAAGTCATGCGCCGTCCTTTCAAGGGGATAGAACGGCGGTAGCGGCCAGACCTTTAGGAATGATTTGCGCTGCGCCGGAACGAGCGAAATCAGCCCGCGGACGTGGTGACCTGCTCGACCGTGGCGCGCGACACATGGGCGTGCGCCCCGTGGGCATAGGAGGCCCGCTCGACGATGCGCTTGGCCAGGACGGCGGCATGTTCCACCGCTTCCTTGCTGGCGGGCGGCAGCGGCACCAGCACCATGGGGCGCGGGATCATCGACTGGATCGCATCGACCGCATCATCGACGCCGCCGACGCCCGACTGAAGGTCCGCCAATATGTCGGCGATCCTGGCGTGCACCTCTACATATTCGGCGATGCTGGCGAGGTCATCGTCCACGACGACGCCGTCGCCCTGCGGGAACGCCTTTGTTGCCTGATTTGCGGGGATCTGGGTCGAACGACCGGGCGCCACAGGCTGAACAGCCTGGACGGGTATGGGCGGACGCGAAACGGCCCTGTCGACGGGCGTCAGTTCGCTTCTGGAAACATAATCGTTCATGACGCACCATCCTAATGCGTCCCCAATGAAGAGAATACGGACGAGCGCGGTTAAACTTTAATGCATCATGCGGATTTTTTCCGCAGCAGATAAAGGGCGACCGCAATGGAGATAAGGCCGGGTTTGGGCCGGTCCGCCATGCCGCCTATTGCTTCTGTCCATCCGCGTTGAACCGCAGATCTTCAGGCACGGTGATGAACGGCCGGTCCATCTCGGTCGCCATCTTGTTTTCCACGCGGAAGACGAAGGCGAGGACGGTCGCCACCGCCATATACAGGCCTTCGTTGACGATCTGCCCGGCGCGCGACGTGAAATAGACGGCGCGCGCCAGTTCGGGATATTGCAGGACGGTCACACCATTCTGGTCCGCCAGTTCGCGGATCGCCGCGGCGATCGCATCGCAGCCGCGCGCGACCACGACGGGGGCGGCATCGACGCCCGGCTTGTAGCGCAGGGCGACTGCGAAATGGGTCGGGTTGGTGATGATGACGCTGGCCTCCGCCACCGCCTGGCGCGTGGAGCCGTTCAGCACCTCGAACTGGCGGCGGCGCAATTGCCCTTTCATTTCGGGCGAGCCTTCGCTTTCCTTATGCTCGTCCTTGATCTCCTGCTTGCTCATGCCCAGCCGCTTGGCGCGCTGCATGATCTGGGCGGGGACGTCGATGCCCGCGATCAGGAACAGGCCGCCCGCCATCACCAGACAGGTCAGGATGAAGAGATTGCCCAGGTCCGCCATGGCGGGCGCGACGCCCATTTTGCCCAGCGCGGTGATCTGCGTCAGCCGATCCCATATGAACCAGATGCCGATGCTGCCGAGCAGGCCGATCTTGGCGATGGATTTCACCAATTCGATCAGGCCCTGCGTCCCGAAAATCTTCTTGAGGCCTGCACCGGGATTCATCTTCGACGCCTTGGGCGCGAAGGCGCCGGGGCGGAAGCCGAGTGAGCCGAGCAAGGCGGGCGCGGCGATCGCGGCGATGAAGGTCGCGAGCATCACACCGGCGGCCGGCAGGGCGATGGTGCCGAGCAGTTCGGCCCCGCGCGCGGCCGGCGAAAAATCGACGATATCCTCGCGGCGGAAGCGCAGCGCGTCGGTGAGCATGTCCGACAGGGCATCGATCAGCGACGGACCAGTGATCGCCAGCCACGCGATGCCCGCCATCACCACCAGCGCCGTGCCCAGTTCCCGCGACTGGAGGATGTCGCCCTTCTTGGCGGCGTCGTCCAGTTTCTTCTGGGTTGGTTTCTCGGTCTTTTCGCCGCCGCCGGGACTGTCCGCCATGGCTTAGCGTCCTTCCGCGATCGACTGGGCTTCTTCCAGCCCGGCCTTGAGCGAGGCGGTCATGCCTTCGGCCATGATCGGCGTGGCGATGGCCAGCAGGATCAGGCCCGCCATCATCGCCACCGGCATCCCGACCGCGAACAGGTTGAGCGAAGGCGCGGCGCGGGCCAGCATCCCCATCACCACCTGCACCAGCACCAGCGCAAAGGCGACCGGCAGCGCGACGGTGACGCCCGCCCCCAGCAGCGCGCCGCCAAAGGAGATCAGGCGCCAGACCGTGTCGTTGGACAATATGCCCGCGCCTGGCGGGATCGCCTGATAGCTTTGCACCACGAAGCTGGCGAGCAGCAGATGACCGTCCATGCCGAGCAGCAGGAAGGTGGCGAGGATCGAGAGGAAGGTGCCCAGCACCTGGGTCGACTGGCCCGACGAGGGATCGACCATCGCCGCGAAGTTCAGGCCCATGGCGTTGCCGATCGTCTCCCCCGCGACGAAGGCGGCGGCATAGCCGATCTGGACCGCGAACCCCAGAGCGAGGCCCGCCATGACTTCGCCCGCGACCATCATCACGCCTTCGAAGCTGGCGACGCCGTCCTGCGGCAGGGTGATGGTGACGCTGTTGAGCGCGGCGAGGCCCAGCGCCAGGCTGAGGATCAGGCGCAGTTGCAGCGGGACGGCGGGCGCGCCGAAGACCGGCGCAGCGATGAAGGCCGCGCCCGGCCGGATCATGGCGATCAGCCAGACCCAGAGCTGGTTTTCGACCCCGGCGAAGCCCGGCGCGATCATTGCCCGTTCCTCACTGGAGCAGGTCCGGGATGCGTTCGAAGATTTCGCGGGTGAAATCGGCGATCAGCACCATGATCGACCCGCCGAACAGCGCCAGCATACCGCCGACGACGATGATCTTGGGAATGAAGCTCAACGTCTGTTCGTTGATCGAGGTCGCCGCCTGCACCATGCCGATGATGAGGCCCGCGATCAGCGCCGGAATCAGCACGGGCGCAGCCGCCAGCGCCGTGATCCACAGCGCCTGTTGGGCCAACCCCATGAAGAAATCGGCATTTTCCATGGCCTACCGCACCAATGGATGGGGGAGAGGATGGCCGGTCATGTCGCGAAAGATCCCGCGAGCGACCCCATGGTCAGCGCCCAGCCATCGACCAGCACGAACAATAAGAGCTTGAACGGCATGGATATGATCGTGGGCGACAGCATCATCATGCCCAGCGCCATCAGCGTGGACGCGACGACCAGGTCGATGATGAGGAAGGGCAGGAAAATCATGAAGCCGATCTGGAACGCGGTCTTCAATTCGCTGGTGACGAAGGCGGGCAGCAGGATCGTGAAGGGGATGTCTTCGGGCGTGCGGAAGGCGGGCGCCTTGGCGAGATTCTGGAACAGCTTGAGGTCGCTTTCGCGGGTCTGCTTGGCCATGAAGCCATGCAGCACCTTGCCCGAACGACCGACCGCTTCCTCGATGCTGATCTGGCCCTTGCCATAGGGATCGAAGGCCTGGGCGTTGATCGTATCGATCGCAGGCCGCATCACGAACAGCGACAGGAAGAGGGTGAGGCCCACCAGCACCTGGTTGGGCGGCGTCTGTTGCAGGCCGAGCGCCTGGCGCAGCAGCGACAGGACGATAATGATGCGGGTGAAGCTGGTCATCATGAGCACGAGCGACGGCAGCACCGTCAGCAGGCTCATCAGGACGAGGATTTGCAGGCTGAGCGAAAGCGAGCGGCCGTCGCCCGAAATCTGGCCCATGGCGCGGCTCAATGCGCCGCCATTGTCGACGGGCGGTGTGGCGGCGGGTGCGGCCTGGGCAAAGGCGGGGACGGTGAAAAGCAGGACCGCAACAAGGATCATGGCCGCAAGGGCGGGCAACCACCGCCTCCACGGTCCGGCCTCAGCGCAGGCGGACATGATCGCCTTCCGCGATCTTCTCGATCCGGCTGCGGGTGACGGACAGGAGTATCTTCTTGCCCTCGAACTCCACCACGGCGAGCTTGCCGAAGGCGCCCATCGGCAGCGCTTCGAGCAGCTTCAAGGAACGGTCGCCCTGCCCCGCCATCATGCCGGGTTGATATTTGCGCCAGAGCCACAGCGCGCCAAAGGCCATGCCGCCCACCAGCGGCAGCAGGATCAGCAGTTTGACGAAATACCAGAACATGAAATGGCCTGCCCGCAGCTATGGTTAACAGCGCCTGCGATCCGCAGTTTCGCGACCGAAGGCAAGCTTAAAATCAGAAGCGGCGGATCAACCGCGCCGTTCGATCCCGGCGAGGCGATTTTCGGTCGCGGCGATGTCAACGATGCGGATGCCATAGCGGCCGTTGACCGTCACCACCTCGCCCTTGGCGATCAGCGCGCCGTTGACCATGATGTCGAGCAAGTCGTCGGCCTGGCGATCCAGTTCGACAATGCTGCCTTCTGCCAGGTCCATGACTTCGGCCAGGCGCAGCGAGGTGGAGCCGACCTCCACCGACATGCGGACCGGGATGTCGGCCAGCAGCTTGAACTGGCGATTATTGGTCATTTTGCTCAGCGGATCTTCGCCCCGGTCCATGCGGGGGGCTTCGCTCATGTCGCTCATTGATCGGGTTCCTGTGCAAGCTTTTCAATCTGGAAGGCGGCGCGGCCGTCCTGTTCACCGATCGTGCCATGCGCGACGATGCGGTTTCCGACGATCAACGGCAGCGATCGGCCGATGGTGACGGGAATGACGTCGCCGACCTTGAGCTGCATCAGCTCGGCCAGCGAGAGGTTGGGGCGCGCCAATACGGTGCGCGCGGGCATGCGGATGTCGCGCATCCGCCGGGCGATGCGGGTCTGCCATACGGGATCGCGCTGTTCCTCGTCCGCTGGCAGGTTGCTGCCCATCAGCGCCTCGACCCCGCGCAGCGCCGACAGCGGAAAGACGATGTCGATCGGCCATTCCTGTTCGCGGGTGATGGAGATGACGAAGCGTTGCAGCACCATCTGGTCGCCGGGCTGCGCCGACGCGGCATAGCCGACCGCGCTTTCGCGCAGGATCAGCCCCTGTTCCAGCGGCAGGATGTCGGCCCAGGTTTCGACCAGGCGGGTGACGATGCTGTCGGACAGGCGGGCGATCAGCCGGTCTTCGGTCGGCGTGAATTCGCCGCGCGCGGGCAAGGCGCGGTTGCCGATGCCGCCATAGAAACAATCGACCATGGTGGAGATCATCGCCGCGTCCATCCGCAGCAGCATCTGCCCTTTCAGCGGCAGCAGGCGATAGATGGACAGACTGCAAAAGGCAGGCACTTCCGCCGTCCATGCGGCGAAATCCAGCACGCGCGTATCCTGCGCCACGATATGCGGGCGCACGCCCGCGATCGGCTCGATCAGGGCGCGCATGCGCCGGCCGAGCTTTTCGCTCAGCCGGTCCAGCCCCGACAGCATGATCGGCGCCTGCGAATCCCCGCGCCCGAAGGCGTAGGTCTGTACGTCGTCCATCTTGGTCCCCTGCCCCATGGCGGATCAGGGGACGTCCTGATCCTTTGGCGCAGCGCCATTAATAACGAAAATGGTAAAATTGGGGTTAACAGGATGACGAGCGGCGCCAGTTCAGGGGCGCCGATGCGGCCGCCTTATTGAATGACGAAATTGGTGAAATAGACGTTGTCGATGCCGCCATAGCCGGTCTTCTGCTTCAGGACGTCGTTGATGATGACCTTGATCTTGCCCTGGAGCGCCTGCTTGCCCTGCGGGGTGTCCAGCACCTCCTGCGGCTGTTCCGCCAGCATCATCAGCATCTGGCTGCGGATCGGCATCTCATGCTGCTTGATCGCCGCGATCACGCGATAGTCATAATAGGTCGATACCGCGACGGAGATCTGGGCGAAGGCGTCGGTGTCCGACATGTTCGACGTGAAGGGCGCCTGGAGTTGGAAATAGGTGGCCTGGTAAGCGGTCGGATTGGCTGGCGTCGGCAGGTCGATGCCCTTGCCCGGCGCATGGCCCGCAGACACGGCATGGCTTTCGCCACCACCGGCATGGCCGCCGCCTTCGCCACCGCCGCCGCCGCCCGCTTCGCCAGCCCAGCCATGGGCGGTCGCGATCGCCTGCGCATCCTCACCGGCCAGCACCAGCACAGGCTTGTTGGGGTCTTCCTTCGGCCCCTCCGCCTTTGGGCTGAAGAAACCGGCGGCATAGAGCCCACCGGCGGCGCCCGCGCCACCCACGACGACGCCCACGACCAGCAGCAGGATCATCTTCATGCTCCCGCCCTTCTTTTTCTTGGCCTTTGGCTCGTCGCTCATATATCTGGTCCCCTACGAAAAGCGCTGGTCACGCATAGCGCGCGCGAACGGCACCGCCGGCGCTTTCGCCGACGTCCGTATGGTTAAGAACGGCAGCGTCACTTCCCGCTTTATGCCCCAGGGCGATATTTTCGCGTTGCTGGCCGTGGCCCTGCATATGCGACTGAGCGGACGATTGGCCGGGATTTTGGCCCATGCCCTGGCCTGCGCCCTGCCCCATGGATTGACTTGGATTTTGGCCCTGGCTGCCGGATTGCTGCTGCGACGAATTTTGGTTGCCGCTGCTGTCCGCACGCGCGGTTTCGGCGACATGGGGCGCGCGCTCTATCTTCACTTCGCTGATGCGCATGGCGGACAGGCCCGCGTCCAGCCTTAGCCGGTCGCTCTCCTGCCGCAAGGCCTGTTCGGCCGCCTCGGTCGCGACGGTCAGGCTGATGGCGGCGCCATCAGCGCCCTGTCGGATATCGACCTGGATCGGGCCGAGCTGGTCGGCGTTGATCTGAAACCGGCCCTGCGCCCCATTGGCCGACAGGCCGGCGACATCGCGCGCCAGCCCGTCGATCCACTGGCCCGAAACGCCCATATCGACAATCTGCGCGCCAAGACTGGCGGACAGGTCGATGGTCGGGATGACCGGCGCGGTGGGCGCGGTGGGCGCGAGCGGCTGGACGGTCGGCTGGACCAGCGGCGCCAGCGACGGGCTATCGTCGCTGATGGTTGTCCGCAGGATCGCTGACCCGACGTCGGGCGCCATGTCGCGGGCCGGCGCGGCGGTTTCAGGTCGGCGCGACGCGCGCAGGCTCATATGATCGCGCACCAACTGGAGCAGCGATACGGCTTCCGCGCGCGGCTTGACGGGAGCGGTCGGGATAGGGGCCTGTGCAACATCGGCGGGCAGATCCAGGGCTTCGGCGGTGGCGGGCGTGGCGGGCGCGACCAAAGAGGCTGGCAGGATTTCCGGGGTCGGTGCGACTAGGACCGCGACGGGCGGCGCAGCGGATACAGAGCCGGCCGTCGGCATCGACGCTGCCGAAGCGGGCTGGCCGGTCGGACGCAGGGCGTCCGGCGCAGGCGCAGCGGCGGGATGATCGGCGGCCATCATCGGCGCTTCGTCCGGCAATGTCGGCGCGACGCCTGGCGGAACGATTGTCGGAGCAGGCGACGCCGCCACTGCTGGAACAGCTAAGGCTGCGACTGGTGGCGTCGCGATCTGGGGGACCAGCGGCGCAGCGGATGCGGAGGCGGCTATCGGCATCGGGGTCGCCGGCACGGGCGCGGGCGCGGTGGCGGGATGGTCGGTGCCCCTGGCTCGCGCGTCGCCCGGCAGGGCCGGGGCCTCGCCTTGCGGAGCGATCGTCGGGACGGGCGACGCCACCGTTAGCGGGGCGGCCATGGCCGCGACTGGCGGCGTCGCGACCTGCGGGACCAGCGGCGCAGCCGATGCGGAGGCGGCTATAGGCTTCGAGGTTGTCCGCGCGGGCGGGGTAGCGGGATCGTCGATGGCCCTAGCCCGCGCGTCGTCCGGCAGCCTCGGCGCTTCGCCTTGCGGAACGATCGTCGCGACGGGCGACGCCGCCGCTGCCGGGACGGCCACGGCCGCGACTGGCGGTGTCGCGACCTGCGGGACCGGCGGCGCAGCGGATGTCGAGCGGGCCGTCGATATGGGGTTTGCCGAAGTGAGCGGGCTGGTCGGACGCGCGGCGTTGGACGCGGCGGCCGACTGATCAGCAGCGGGCATCCACGCTTCGGCCGTCAGCGGGGGCGCGGAGTCGTGCAGCGCGGCTATCGGCGCCGGTGAAGCCACCGTCTGGGCAGCAGGCGTTGCCGCCACAGCCGGGCCAGGGATGCTGGCGCTATCGAGGGGGGCGACCGGAGCTGGTTGCGCCATCCGCGCCGGGGCGCCGATCGAGGGCGCGCGGCGCGGCGCGGGCTTTACCTGTTCGGTCGGGGTCTGTTCAACTGGGGCGACGAAGAGCGGAAGGACCAAAGCCGGTGGCGCCATGACCATGACGATCGGCGGGGATGAAGACTGGCCATCATCTTGCGCGACGGCGTTCGCTTCGTGGCTGGGAAGCTCCTCGGGTTCTGGCGTGTCAGCCATGTCGATTGGCGGCGCGGGGTGGCGCGGCGCAGCGGGATGCGCCTTGAGCGACGCGGGCGCAGGGGCGGCCGGTTCGACCGGCGGCGTGGCGGGCGTGGCGGAGGATGCTGCTGCAGGCGATATAGGCTCTGCCGCCTGTTCCGGCGTCGGGGCGTCGGTCCCTGGCATGGGGGTGTCGGCCATTGTATCGACCTGCGCCGGAATCAGCGCGATCGACGCATCGACCTCTGCGAGCGACGCCGGGACGAGCGCAGCGCCGGCGAGGGGCCGCGCCTCTTCAGGCTTTTGAAATGAAACAGCGAGTTGGACAGGTAAATGGAGGTTTGCTGTCTGCGGTTCGGGTGCGACAGAGATTAAGGGAGGGGTCGCATCGGCAACGACAGGATGCCATCCTTTTCCATCATGGTCCTGATATTCAAGCATTTTTTTGGATGTCGCGACGGCATCCGCAACGATGAAGGCCGCGATGGTCGGCCGCGCGGTTGCCGTTGAGGCTACACCGACGCTGTTCAACATTTGCGCAAAGTCGCCGCCGCCCTCAGTCGGAATGGCGTCCGTCTTCACGCCCGACGACGCGGACGTAGCGAACAAAAGCGCCTTGAGGCTGGTCAGCATCGTCATCGTCAAACATCCCCCTCACGCTGCATCCGGCGATAGCGCGGCAGCGCGGCAAGCTTGGTCTCGCGCCATGCCTCCAGATCCGCGCGGGCGCGGTCCTTGAGGCGGGTGGCGATTTCCTTCTCGCGGTTCGCTGCAAGAGTCATGCCTTCTTTGGCCTCGACCTTGCGCTTTGCATCATAAAGCGCGCCGTCAAGCTGTCGCCCGGCCTGTTCCAGCCGGGTCGCGAGTTCCTGCATCGCGGCGAAGGACGCGCCGGTGGCCATCCCCTGCGTCTCGAACAATTCGCTGCGCACCTTGGTCAGCCGTTCGATATTGCGGGCGAGGCCATCCGCCTCGTCGCGGGCGCGCGCGGTTTCCGCCACCGCCATGGCGTGCTGAACGTGGCGCACGCGCAACACGCGCTGGCGGCGACCGACTAGCCCCCTCATGCGCTAAAGCCCGCGACCAGCGCATCGGCGCTGGTGTCGAGATCGATGCGGCTCTTCTGGTCCTGGCGGATGAAGTCGAGGATTTCCTGGCGACGCTTGACCGCTTCGTCGATGACCGGGTCGTTGCCGGGGCGATAGGCGCCCATCAGGATGAGGTCGCGATTTTCCTCATAGGCGGCCCAGAGGCGGCGATAATTGGCGGCGGCCATGCGATGTTCGTCATCCACCACGTCGGCCATG
Source organism: Sphingobium cupriresistens LL01 (assembly GCF_001046645.1). Taxonomy (NCBI): domain Bacteria; kingdom Pseudomonadati; phylum Pseudomonadota; class Alphaproteobacteria; order Sphingomonadales; family Sphingobiaceae; genus Sphingobium; species Sphingobium cupriresistens. Next base: position 462,902 of record NZ_KQ130434.1, on the reverse strand, counting down.
ACACGCGACAGCGACTTGCCGATATCGATGGCGGGAAAGATGGATTGTTCGGACAGGTGCCGCGACAGGACGAAATGCCCGTCGACAATGGCGCGGGCGGCGTCAACGATCGGATCGTCGGTGTCGTCACCATCGGCCAGCACGGTATAGAGCGCGGTGATCGAGCCGCCGGTGCGGGCGTCCACCCCCGCCCGCTCCACCAGACGCGGAATGAGCGCGAGGGCCGAGGGCGGATAGCCCTTCATCGCGGGCGGTTCGCCCAGCGCCAGGCCGATTTCGCGCTGAGCGTGGGCGCAGCGGGTCAGGCTGTCGATGAGGAGCAGCACTTTCTTGCCGCGGGCGCGATAATATTCGGCGATCGCGGTGGCGCGCGAGGCGGCGCGCAGGCGCAGTACCGGGGGATGATCGGCCGGCACGGCGACGACGATGCTCTTGTGCATCGTGTGCTTGAGCTTGGTTTCGAGGAAATCGCTGACTTCGCGGCCGCGTTCGCCGATCAGGCCGACGACGACGATATCGGCTTCGGCGCCGGCGATCATCTGGCCCATCAGCACGGATTTACCGACGCCAGAGCCAGCGATGATGGCGATACGCTGACCGCGTCCGGCGGTGAGCAGCGCGTTGACGGCGCGAACGCCCAGATCAAAGGCTTCGGTGACGCGGCCACGGTCGAGGACATTGCCCTTCACGCCGTTGAGCGGCCAGGTGCCGCCCGCGATGATCGGCCCCTTGCGGTCGAGCGGCTGGCCCATCGCGTCGATGACGCGACCGATCAGGCCATCGCCCACCTGCACCATATTGGCCTGGCTGTCGGGTTCGACGCGGATGCCGTTTTCCAGCGGCGCGTCGGCGTCGAGCGGGACCAGCAGCGTGCGGTCGCCGCGAAAGCCCACGACTTCGGCGCGGCAGACGGAGCCATCGCTGGCCATGACGCGCGCGCCCGACCCGATCGGACGGCGAAAGCCGGTGACTTCCAGCATCCCGGCATCATGGCTGACCAGACGGCCGATCCGGCGGGGCGCGCGGTTTTGCACCTGGAGATGGTCGAACAGGCTTTCGGCCTGGGCCAGCGCGGCGCGGATCATGCTTTCCCTTCCATATCGTCCATTAGCGCGCGCAGGCGGGCCAGACGGACGTCCGGGCCGTCCTCGACCCAGCCATCGGCGGTTTCGAGCCGCACGCAGCCGCGATGCATGGCCTTGTCGCCGACCAGCTTGACGCCGATCGTCTCGCCTTCCAGCAGCGTGATGTCGTCGGGATGGAGATGCAGGGCGCTCTTGCCCTCATTATCCTCAATGAAGGCGGCAACGGTGTCGCAGCGCTGCACCAGCCGTTCGATGTCGATCTCCACTTCGCCGACAATCTGTTCGACCAGGCGGACGACCGTGGCCGACAACATGGTGGACAACATGCCGCTGGGCGCGGGCGCGAGGGTTTCGAGCGCTTCGGTGAGGCGGGTGCGGGCTTCGCTTTCCTCCCCATGGGTCTGGGCGGTGACGCGGCAACCTTCATCGAAGCCCATGGTGAAGGCCTCCATCCGGGCCTCTTCCATCAGGTCGATTTCCGGTTCCGCCTCGATCACGCCGTTGCGCATCGTGCCGGCCTGCGGCGTCTGCGGCGAGGTGTAGAGGCTGCGGAAGCCGCCTTCGACCGGGCGGAAGCCCGCGACCGCGACGGGTGCGGCCTCCTGGATCGCCTGCGCACCCCAGAAATTAGACAAAGTCGTTCCCCTTGCCGCCCAGCATGATGGTGCCGGCGTCGGCCATGCGGCGCGCGGTGGCGATGATGAGTTTCTGCGAATCCATGACCTCGGCCAGGCGGATCGGCCCGCGTTCCTCGATCTCGTCGGCGATGGCCTGCGCGGCGCGCGCCGACATGCAACTGAAGATCTTGGCCTTGAGCAGGTCGTTCACGCCCTTCAAGGCGACGACCAGCGCGGCACTGTCGACGGTGCGCATCAGCGTGCCCAGATTCTTGTCGTCCATGTCGATGAGGTTGTCGAAGACGAACATCTCCTCCTCGATCGTCTGGGCGATCATCTTGTCGCGTTTGGCGACGGCCTTCATGATCCGCTGCTCATTATCCTTGCGGACATTGTTCATGATCGCGGCCGCTTCGATGGTGCCGCCGCGCTGGGAGGCTGCGCCCTGCTTCTTGACCGGACCGCGCAGCAGCAGCTGTTCTAGATCGTCCAGCGCCTCGTTCGACACGGGGCCGAGCGTGGCGATGCGATAGACGATCTCTTCCTGATATTCGGCCGGCAGCAGTTGCAGCACGTCGGCCGCGACCGGCGCTTCCAGATGGGCCAGCACGATCGCCATGATCTGCGGATGCTCCATCTCGATCAACGTGCCGATTTCCTTGGCGTCCATCCATTTGAGCATTTCCAGCTGGGTGGAGCGGGTCGGCGGGGTGATGCGGGCCAGGATGGTTTCCGCGCGCTCCTCGCCCAGCGCCTTGGTCATGGCGCCGCGGATATGGCGGGTGGCGCCATATCCGATGGTGGTGCGCTTCTTCGCCTTGGTGACGAAATGGTCGAGCGCTTCATTGACCTCTTCGGGATCGACGTCCGCCACATCATACATCGCGTAGCCGAGTTGGCGCACTTCGTCCGGCTCCAGGCGCGACAGGATCTGGGCGGCTTCATCCTCGTCAAAGAGCATGAGCAAGACGGCGGCGGCGGCGCTGCCTTTCAGCGCTTCGGGACGACCGGGAACGATCTCAGGCATTTTCCTTCTTCCCTTCCTTCAGAAGGTCACGGACGACGAGCGCGGCCCGATCGGGATCCTGCTTGACGAAATTGCGGATGAGGTCCGCGCGCTGGGCATAGTCGTAAGTGGAGGAGATCATGTCGAGCGTGACCTTGGGCTCCGCGCCGTCCGGCCCGGCGACGACGGCCTGCTTGGTGATTTCGCTGGAAATCTCGCGACCGATGCGCTGGCCTTCCTCCGGGGTCGGGGCCGCCAGAGCGTCGGGCGCTGCGGCGCGACGCTTCAGGAGCGGGCGACCGATGCCGAAGATGACCAGCAGCGCGACCAGCAGCGCCGACACGTTGCGCACCAACGGCGACATCCAGTCGGCTTCATACCAGGGCGCTTCGGGCGTGGTTTCCTTGAGGAAGCTGCGCGAGGACAGGGCGACCACGTCGCCACGCCCCTGGTCGAAACCGACCGCGCCCTTGACCAGCGCTTCAAGCGCGGCGATTTCCTGGGGCGTGCGCGCCTTGCCGTCCGGCGCGGTGTCGAGCGCCACGGCGACCGACAGGCGCTTGACCGTGCCGATCGCGTCGCGGGTGACCGACACTTCACGGCCCAGTTCGAAACTGCGGTTGAAGGTTTCTTCGGTCTTCATCAGCGGGTTGGGCGGCGTGCCGGGGGTCGCTTGCGCGCCCTGCGCCGTCTGGCCCTGCGTCACGGCCTGGCCATTGGGGTTCGTCTGGGTCACGGTCGGGTTGACCGGGGCCTGATTGCTGAGCGCGCCGGGGATGCCCGACGCTTCGCCAGTCCCCTGGCCGCGCGAATCGGACGCCCAGGTGCCGGTTTCGTTGCGCAACCGCGCCTCATCCTGCGGGTAGGTTTCGCGGGTCGCCTGACGCTCGGCGAAATTCAGTTCGGCATGAACCTCGGTCGAGAAATTGCCGGCGCCCAGGATCGGCGTCAGCAGCGCGATCACCGACTGGCGATAGCGATCCTCGATCTTGCCCTGAACGGCGAGTTGCCGATCGTCGGCGGCGTTGCCGTCATTATTGCTGAGCAGGCGACCATTTTGATCGACCAGCGAGATATCGTCCGGGTTGAGTTCCGGTATCGAGGAGGCGACGAGGTGGACGATGGCGTTGACCTGCGCATCGGTCAGCGTCCGGCCGTTGGCCAGGCGCAGCATGACCGAGGCGGAGGGCTTGGACCGTTCGCGCAGGAACACGCTGGGCGGTTCGACGGCGAGATGCACCTTGGCGGTTTCGACGCTGTCGATCGCCTCGATCGTGCGGGCGAGGTCCATTTCGCGGGCGGAGCGCAGCTTTTCGCCCTCGACGGCGCGCGATGCGCCCATCGGCAGGCTGTCGATCATGCTGTTGCCGTCAGGCGCGCTCTTGGGCAGACCCTGGGCGGCGAGCATCATCTTCGCCTTGAAATAATCGTCTTCGCCAACGGTCATGCCGCCGCTGTTGTCGAAGTCATATTTGATGCCGCTCTGGTCCAAGACCTGCGCGACGGCGGACTTGTCGCTGTCAGGCAGGGCGCGGAACAGGTCGCGCTGCGGCGGTTCGCGCAGCGCCAGCCAGGCGGCGCCCGCCACCGCGACGGTGCCGAGCAGGCCGAGCAGCGGGAGGCTTTTCGCCACCGCCGGTTGTTTGATGAAGCCGGTGAAGCGCGCCTTGAGCGCGTCCATGCCCTTGGCGTTGCCGCCAAAGGCGGGAGCGGGAGCGAGAGCGGGCGTCGATGCGCCGACATTGGTGCTGAGTGCGTTTTCCATGGTTTAGACCGGCATGCTCATAATGTCCTTATAGGCGGACAGGAGTTTGTTGCGGACCTGGAGGGTCGCTTCGAAGCTGACCGACGCCTGCTGTTTGGCCAGCATGACGGCGGCGATATCGGTGGTTTCGCCACGTTCGAACGAGGCGGCGGCTTCGCCGGCCTGGGTCTGGAGGCCGTTGACCTGTTGCAGGGCGCTGTTGAGCGCCTCTGTAAAGCCGCCCGGCGCCGTGCCCTGGGCGCCGCCGACGCCAGGCGCGCCGACCGTTCCGGTCGAGGCGACATCGCGCAGGGCCGCGTTCTTTTGCAGGATGGCGTTGCGGATCGCCATGACGCTGTCAGTGGGTGAAACGCCGGTGATGGCCATGATTCAGCCCTCCTTCAAGCCGCTGCCAGCTCGCGCATCTCGGCGAGCCGATAGCGCAGCGTGCGTTCGGAAATGCCCAGCTTGCGGGCGGCGGCGGCGCGGTGACCATCGGTTTCGCGGAGGGCGGTGCGGATGGCTTCCAGCTTGCTATGATGGGCGACGTCGCGCAGCCGGGTCGGTTCGACCGCGACGGACGCCGGCGCCGCGATCGGCGCGACCACGCGCAAAGGCTGCGGCGCGCCGGTCAGGTGCAGGTCATCCGCCTCGATCATCGCGCCGTCGCGCAGCACAAGCGCGCGCTGCAGCACATTGCCCAGTTCGCGGGCGTTGCCGCGCCAGAGATGGGCGGTCAGTTTGTCCATCGCAGCGGCGCTAGGCCATACGAACGACGCCTTGGCCATGTCCTGATGACGCAGCAGCATCGCGGCGGCGATCGCGGCGACATCGCCGGGGCGTTCGGCCAGCGGACGCAGTTCCAGCGGCATGACGTTGAGACGCCAGTAAAGATCTTCGCGGAAGCGGCCCGCGGCGACTTCCTGCGCGAGGTTGCGGTTGCAGGCCGCGATGATGCGGACATTGACCGGAATGGGGTGGGTCGCGCCGACGGGCAGCACTTCGCCTTCCTGAAGCGCGCGCAGCAGCTTGGACTGGAGCGACAGCGGCAGTTCGGCGATTTCGTCGAGGAAGAGCGTACCGCCGTCCGCCGCGAGGAACAGACCTTCCGACGCATTGGATGCGCCGGTGAAGCTGCCCTTCTTATGACCGAACAGCATCGCTTCCATCATGGTTTCGGGCAGCGCTGCGCAGTTGACGGCGATGAAGTCATGGCCGGTGCGGCCCGACTGGGCGTGCAGGAAGCGCGCCATGCCTTCCTTGCCGGTGCCGGTGTCGCCCTGGATCAGAACAGTGGCGTCGCTGCGGGCGACACGGCCAGCCAGCGTCATCAGCCGGGCGCTGCCGCTGTCGCCGACCGCGGGGATGGCGGCGGGGCGGGCCAGTTCTGCGATCAGGGCGAAGGCGAAGCCCATATCCGCAATGCCAAAGGCGACCCGCGCCGGCAGGCCGTTGGCGGCGGACGCCAGCGAAGGCGCGCCGTCACGCACGTTGATCAGGATATCGCGATAGGTGGCGTGACCGATTTCGGTCGCCAGCAGGATACGCCGGTCGTCCCTGTCACGGGGGTCGGCCGCATCGACGATGCGCACTTCATAGAAGGCATTTTCAAGCCAGTGCTGCAGCCCCGGAAGAAGCGCGCAGACGCCACGGCTCACGTCTAGTGTCGACATGAACAAAACCCCATCATTTGGCTGGCTTGTACCCCCGTACGCCCCAACCCCCTTCGATGGTTAACAAATAGCCCGTCTGTGGTTATCAGATAGTTAATGCCGTCTGCCGGCTTGCCGCAATGCGGCAGTTTTTTTCCGGCAAAAACGGCAATATCTCCGACTTCAGTCTAAGGCGCGCGCATTGCGCCCGCGTAAGGGCATTTTCGGGCCGCCCGAATCACGCCTTTTTCAAAAAAAACGACGTCGGCGCTAAAAGCCCGTGGCGCCCCGCCGTTATCCCCTTTCGAGGCCGCAAGCGCTCTAACGGATGGCAGCGACCTGATAGCGAAACGAAAGGGAACACCATGACTGTTATCGGAACCAACACTGCAGCGCTGCGCTCGGCCAATGCTTCGTCGATGGCCAGCAAGTCGCTGAGCACCGCAATGGAACGCCTGTCGACCGGCAAGCGCATCAACAGCGCCAAGGACGACGCCGCCGGCCTGGCCATCGCTTCCACCATGACCTCGCAGATCAAGGGCATGACCCAGGGCATCCGCAACGCCAATGACGGCATCAGCCTGGCGCAGACCGCGGAAGGCGCGCTGAACGAAGTCAGCAACATGCTGCAGCGTATGCGCGAACTGACCGTGCAGCGGAACAACGACACCAACAGCACCGAAGCGGTCGCCAACATCGACGCGGAAAAGGACCAGCTGGCTGTTCAGATCAACGACATCCTGACCAAGACCGAGTTCAACGGCAAGGCGCTCTTCCCGACCACCGATGACGTCGTGACGATCCAGGCCGGCGCCAACGACAGCGACACCGTGGAAATCACGTTGAGCGACATCGACGTGTCCGGCGTGGCCAGCGCCACCGAAGCGCTCGACACTGCCAATCTCGCCGCCTTCGACACCGCGTTGCAGACGGTCGCCACCGCCCGCGCCACGCTCGGCGCCGTGCAGAACCGCCTGGAATCGTCGGTCAACAACCTGACCAACAACATCACCAACCTGACGGACGCTCGCAGCCGCATCGAAGACGCCGACTTCTCGGCCGAAACGACGGCGCTCGCCAAGCAGCAGATCCTGAGCCAGGCGTCCACCGCGATGCTGGCCCAGGCCAACCAGAGCCAGCAGGGCGTGCTCAAGCTGATCGGCTAAAACATAACAAGATTGGTCGGCTGAGGTCTTGGTCACCGCCAGCCGCCCAAGTGGCCCCCGGCACATCAACAGTCCCCACCGTGCCGGGGGCGACACCTTCGATCGAACGACCAGCCTGTTTGAAGCCTCCGTCCCCCCGGACGGAGGCTTCTTCGCATGACCGCGGATACAGACTTGGCTTCGCCGGTTGTCCGCCCCATGATAAAAGCCATGAACGAGATTAATCGGCGCGCGATGATCGCCGCCTCCAGCGCCGCCCTCCTGCTGCCCGACATGCTTTTTGCCCAAACCGGCGGCGACGCCTTTTCCTGGGACAGGTTGGTTGGCCAGGCGCAGCGCCTCGCCCGCGCGCCGTTCAGGGAAACGCCGCCCCATCCCGGCGCAGCGGAGGTCGATTACGACGCCCTGCATCAGGCGCGGTTTCGCGACGCGCGCACTTTATGGGGCGACCTGCCCGGCGACACAGGGATCCGTTTCTTTCCGCTGTCGGTGAACGCCGCCCAGCCCGTGTCGATCGCGATCGTCGAGAAAGGGCGCGCGAGCCAGCTGCGCTATGATCCCACCATGTTCGAAACGCCCGCGGGCAATGCCGTTGCCGCGCTGGGGCCGGATGCGGGCTTTGCCGGTTTTCGCATCATGAATGCGGCGCGCGACGGGGACTGGCTGTCCTTCCTGGGCGCGAGCTATTTTCGCGCGCCCAGCCCGCAAAAGCAGTTCGGCCTGTCGGCGCGCGCGATCGCGATCAACACCAGCCTGCCCGGCCAGGAGGAATTTCCCCGCTTCACCCATTTCTGGCTGGAGCGGACCGGCGCCAGCAGCGTCACCATCTATGCGCTGCTCGACGGCGCGTCGATCGCCGGCGCCTTCCGCTTCGTCAGCAGCCTGGGGCCGCAGGGTGTCCAGCAGGATATCAGCGCCGCCCTTTTCCCGCGCCGCGCCATTCCCGAACTGGGGCTGATGCCGATGACCAGCATGTTCTGGTACGACCAAGCCAATCGCGTTCAAGGGACCGACTGGCGGCCGGAAATCCATGACAGCGACATGCTGTCGATCGCCAGCGCCGACGGCATCGCCCATGCCCGGCCGATCGTGAACCCGTCCGCGCCGCATTTCAGCGCGTTCAAGGAAGTCAGTCCGAAGGGCTTCGGGCTGCTCCAGCGCGACCGCGACTTCGACCATTATCAGGATGACGGCGTCTTCTACGATCGCCGCCCGTCGCTCTGGTCAACGCCGACCAGGCCGCTCGGCGCGGGCGCGGTGCGCCTCTACGCCTTTCCCACCGACAGCGAATATACCGACAATGTCGCCGCCTATTGGACGCCAGACGTCGCCCCGCGCGCGGGTGCGCGGATCGACCTGGCCTATCGGCTCGACTGGTCGGCGGCGCGCTCGCCCGCTTCGACCGGCATAGCCATCGTCGAAAATGTCTGGCGCGGACGCGGTGACGGCGATGCCGAACGACTGGTGATCGATTTCGCCGGCGTGGCGGCTGGCGGCAAGCCCGATATTTGGGCGGATGTGGCCAGCGGCACGCTCGTCAAGAAGGCCGGCTATCCGGTGTTGGGCCGCGACGGCCTGTTCCGCGCGGTGCTCGACATACAGCGCGCGCAGGGCAAGTCGGCCGATATCCGGATGCAGTTGCGGGCGGGCGATCGCGCGCTGAGCGAATATGTGCATTATCCGCTCGGTGTCTGAAGGGAACCGTCTATGCATCGGGCGGTTGTGACATATTGGGTCAATCGCGATGGGTCTGATGGATGATGGGGAATGGAGGCGCGCAGGCGCCGACCACCGATGCCGGGGGCAAGCCGCTGGCGCGGGCCTTTGAGCAGGTGCCGCCGGAAAGCGCGCTGGCGATGCCGGAACAGGATTTCGGCGTCAGGCCCGACCTGATCGCGCGCCGTCCGCTCAACATCGACATCTGGGCGCGGCGTTTGCTGGTGGTGCTGCTCGCCCTGCTCCCCGCCGCCATGGCCGCGCATGAGATGCGCCGGTCGATCGGACTGGACGGGATTTCCGCGTGGGAGGGCGTCTATCTCGCGCTCTTCATTCCGCTTTTCGCCTGGATCGCCTTTGGTTTCGCCACCGCGATGATCGGTTTCCTGCTGCTGACGGTCGGCAAGGGCCGCAGCGTGACCCCCCGCCCGCTCAACGCCGCCACCCCGCTCAAAGGCAAGACCGCCATCCTGCTGCCGGTGTGCAACGAGGATTTTCTGGGCGTGCTGGGCCGGCTGTCGATCATGGAGCGGTCGCTGGCCCAGGTGATGGGCGGCGAACGGTTCGAATTTTTCATCCTGTCGGATTCCAATCCCGAAAGTGGCGAAGTCGAACGCCGCGCCTATCAGGAGATGCGCGCCTCCTTTTCCCGCCCGGTCCATTATCGGAGGCGGGCGCTCAATATCGGGCGCAAGCCGGGCAATATCGCCGAATGGGTGCAGCGTTTCGGCGGCGGTTACGATTATATGGTCGTGCTGGACGCCGACAGCGTGGTCAGCGGGCAGACGATGGCCCGGCTGGCTGCCGACATGGAGCGGCATCCCCATGTCGGTCTGATCCAGACCGTCCCCACCGTGATGGGCGCCGCCACTTTGTTCGCGCGCTGGCAGCAATTCGCCAGCCGCCTGTTCGGCCCGACCTCGGCCGCCGGCATGATCTGGTGGGCGGGATCGGAAGGCATGTTCTGGGGCCATAATGCGATCGTGCGGGTCAGCGCCTTCGCAGAAAGCTGCGGCCTGCCCGAATTGCCGGGCCGCGCGCCGTTCGGCGGGCATATATTGAGCCACGACATGCTGGAGGCCGCGCTGCTGCGCCGCCGCGGCTGGGACGTGCATATGGTCACGGCCGACGACAGTTTCGAGGAATTTCCGCCGTCGATGCCGGACCTGTTCACCCGCGACCGCCGCTGGTGCCAGGGCAATATCCAGCATGTGCCGTTGCTGGTGAAGATCAAGGGCCTGCATCCGGTCAGCCGGTTCCAGTTGCTGGTCGGCGCATCGGCCTATTGCACGTCGCCGCTCTGGCTGGCGCTGATGCTGGTGGTGCTGGGCGGCGCGTTGGCCGGGGTGTGGCCGCCCGCCGCGATCCTGCCGTCGGGCGGATTGCTGGCGCTCACCGCGGTGCTGCTGTTCGGCCCCAAGATTTTGGCGATTCTGTGGGCGATGGCCGATCCGGCCCGGCGCATCGGCTTTGGCGGCGCGGCGCGGATGACGCGCGGCGTGCTGGTCGACATCATCCTGTCGATCCTGATGGCGCCGGTGGCGATGCTGACCCAGACGATCAACCTGTTCAGCATCTTGATGGGCCGCAAGGCGAGCTGGAACGGGCAGACCCGCGATCGCGACGGCATGGCGATGACCAGCGCGATCTGGCTGTTCAAATGGCATTTGCTGCTGGGCGCCGGGCTGACCGCGATGGCGGTGAAAGCCGGGAGCCTGGGCTGGATGTCGCCGGTGGTCGCCGGCCTGTTCGCCGCGCCGGTGCTGGCGGCGTTGACCGCGCGCAAGGATTTGGGGCGCAAGGCGGAGGAACATGGCCTGTTCCAGGTCGCCGATCCGTGGTGGCGCACGCAAAGCTATCGCCCTCTGCGCTTTCGCTGGCCGACGACGGATGGCCGGCGGGTCGGGCCGCTGGCGGCGAATGATGAGTGATGGATAGGTAATCAGCCGTTGTTGGGATCGCAGGACTGGGTTCCCGCCTTCGCGGGAACACCACCAGCCTGACTGTCAGTCGTCCCAGTCGCGCAGTTTCTCGCGTAGCTTGTCGAGCGCCGCTTTCTTGATCTGGCACACCCGCGCTGCGCCGATATCCATGGTCTGGCCGATTTCCTCCAGATTGAGTTCCTCGACGAAATAGAGTTGCAGCACCAAAGCTTCGCGTTGGGGCAGTTCGCCGATGCAGGCGGCCAGCGCCTTTTTCAGTGATTCCCGCTCCATGACGTCGTCGGCGCGATCCTCGACATCCGCGAACCACATCGACTGGTCGGAATAGACCTCGTCCATGCTGGTATGTTGAACCATTTCGACGCTGTCGGCGATCTCGCGATAGGCGGCCGGCTCCAGCCCCATGTCGGCGGACATTTCGGCCTCGGTCGGCAAGCGGCCGAGCTTCTGCTCCAGCCGGTTGCGCACCCCGGCAAGTTCTTTCCGCCTGGCCATCGCCGACCGGCAAATCGTTGCCTGCCGCCGCAGATGGTCGATCATTGCGCCGCGCACGCGCAACTGGGCATAGGCGGCGAAGCCCAGGCCGCGATCCTCGAAACTATTGGCGGACTCGACCAGTGCGACCATGCCGATCTGGAGCAAGTCCTCAATCTCTATCGCCGTCGATACGCGGCCATGGACGTGCCAGGCGATCTTGCGCACCAGCGGCATATATTGGCGGGCCAGCCGTTCGGGACTGTTGTCGCCGGGCTTGGCATAGGTATGGGCGCCGGCCGCAATCTTGTTCATATACATGGCTCAGCCTCCTTTCAGGCGACCCGCTCGCGCGCTTGTTCGCGCTGGGGCGCGGGGTCGTGGCGAGGCGTGGGGCGTTGTTCGTTGCCGACGACGGCCACGACTTCGACGCCCTTGCCATCAGGAATTTCGAGGAAGGACAGGATCGGCGTTTCGGGCAGATGCGGCTTGAACAGGCGGGCGAGCGCGCGGCGCGCGACCGGCGAGGTGACGATGGCGAAGTTGCGCGCCTGCCCCAGCAGCGGGCGGGCGGCGTGGATCACCGCCTCTACGATGCGGTTGGCGAGCGCCGGTTCGATCGGATGCTTGGCGTCGCCCGCGACGCGCATGGCCTGGGCCAGCAATCCTTCCAGATCGCCGTCCAGAGTGATGACCGGCAGCGGCATCTTCACCGGGACCAGACCCTGAATGATGAGCGCGCCGATGCGCTGGCGCACCGCCTCGACAAGCTGTTCGTGGCTCATGTCGGGGCGCGCGGCGTCGACCATGGCTTCGCAGATACGGCGGAAGTCCTTGAGCGCGATGCCTTCGGACAGGAGCGCGCGGCATAGCGCGCTGATCTGCGTCAGGCTGAGCGTGCCCGGCGTCAGGCCATCGACCAGTTGCGGCGCGGCGTCCTTGAGCGTGTCGAGCAGCTTGCGCGCTTCGTCCAGGCCGAACATTTCGGCCGCGTTCATGGCGATCAACTGGTTGAGGTGCGTGGCGACGACCGTCGGCGGATCGACCACGGTATAGCCCGCGACCACGGCTTCGCTGCGCTTGGCCTGCGAAATCCAGACGGCGTCGAGGCCGAAGGTCGGGTCTTTGGCCGGGCGACCGGCGACGGCGCCTTCCAGCGCGCCGCTGTCGAGCGCGAGCAGATCGTCGGGCCAGATCTCGTCTTCGCCGACGACCACGCCTGCGATGGTGATGCGATATTGGTTCGGCTCCAGCGCCAGATTGTCCTTCACGCGTACCATCGGCACGACGAAGCCCAGTTCCTTGGATAGCTGGCGGCGGATGCCGGTGATGCGGGCCATCAGCGGCGCGCCCTTGCGCTCGTCGACCAGGGCGATGAGGCCATAGCCTATCTCCAGCCCCAGGATCGCCCCGTCCGACACATCGTCCCATTCGATGACGGCGGGATTAGGCGCGGGAGCGACCGGGGCAGGCTCGGCCGCCTTCTTCTGGACAGCCTTGCGCAATTGCCAGGCGATACCGCCGGCGATCGCCGCAGCGGACAGGATGATGAGGTGCGGCATACCAGGCAGGATGCCCAGAAAGCCCAGGATCGCGGCGACCGGCACCCAGGCGCGGCCCGACCCGAACTGGCCGGCGATCTGACCGCCCAGATCCTGCTCGCTCTTGACGCGGGTGACGATGGAGGCCGCGGCGATCGAGAGCAGCAGCGCGGGAATCTGCGCCACCAGCGCGTCGCCGATCGCCAGGACGATATAGGTCTGCGCGGCTTCGCCAATGGCCAGGCCATGACTGACCACGCCCAGGATGATGCCGCCGACGATGTTGATGACCAGGATCAGGATGCCCGCGACCGCGTCGCCCTTCACGAACTTGCTGGCGCCGTCCATCGAGCCGTAGAAGTCCGCCTCGGTCGCGACCTCGACGCGGCGCTGCTTGGCTTCTTCCGGGGTCATGAGGCCCGCGTTGAGATCCGCGTCGATCGCCATCTGCTTGCCGGGCAAGGCGTCCAGGGTGAAACGCGCGCTGACTTCGGAGACGCGGCCCGCGCCCTTGGTGATGACGACCAGGTTGATGATCATCAGGATGGCGAAGACAAAGATGCCCACAACATAGTCGCCGCCGATCAGGAAGTGGCCGAACGCCTCGATCACCTGGCCTGCCGCGTCGGAGCCTTCATGGCCCGACACCAGCACGACGCGGGTGGAAGCGACGTTGAGCGCCAAACGCAGCAGCGTCGCGAACAGCAGCACCGTGGGGAAGCTGGAGAAATCGAGCGGCTTGCCCGCGTTCAGCGCCACCATCAGCACCGCCAAGGAAATCATGATGTTGGTGATGAAGCCGATGTCCAGCATGACCGCCGGCACCGGGACCATCATGAACACAACGACCATCAACGTCGCGAACGGCAACACGGCGCCCTTGACGGCGCTCATCCAGATCTTCGCTTTGACTTGGGCGGGAGACATAAGGGGCCGTTACCTTCCGAGGGTGGCGAGCATGAGATAGGCGAGGCGCGCGGTCTGCGGCTGCGGGCGGATGCCGACATCCACCTGCTCGCTCAGCCGCTGGGTTTCGATCCGCACATAGTCGGCGGGCTGGACCGTCTTCGCGCCCGAAGGTAACGCGGCGGCCGCATATTGGATGTCGGCGCCGAGACCATCGGAGCTTTTCAGAAGCTTCGAGGCGAAGCGATCGCGGATTTCGGCGAAGCTGCGGGCATTGCCGCTACGGTCGAAGAAGATCGAGCGGTTGGCGCGCGCCGCCGACGGAAACAGCGATGCCGCGCTCGCATCCGGCGCGCGGTCATGGACCGACAGGAATTTGGATGCGCCGCCTACGCCCAGGAAATGGGCGAGATAGAGATCGACCGGCTGCGCTTCGCGGCCCAGCTTCGATTCCAGATAGGCCTTGTTGTCGGCGGCATGTTCCGCCGCCATCACCGACGCGGTTTCGGGATGTTTGCGCAGGTCGAGTATTTGCTGGCGCAGTTCCGGGTCGGCCACATAGTAACGGCCACCGCTCTGCTGGATCGCATCGGACGCCCAGCCCAGCCCATATTCGCCGCCATGCTTGTCGACGACGGCGAGCCAGCTCTGGTCGATGAACTGATAGAGGCCGGTGGCGGACGATGTCGCCGCACGGGCCGTGGGGTTCAGGCTGGATTCGATCTTGGCCTGACCGAGCAAATAGGAGAAGTCGACACCAGTACGGCGGCTCGCCATCGCAATCGCGTTAGTGACGCGATTGCCTGTCGAAGTCCCGGTTGCTGATATGTCTGCGAAAGCCGACACGACTAAAATCCTCACTTGCTAGCGAGGACATTAGAGCAAGGCTTGTGCCAAGATTTGGTTAACGCGGGCGAAGGAAATCGCGCCCACAACGAAAAACGGCGCCGTAGGGCGCCGCTTTAGTCGAAACCGAAAACTATTTGAGCGGCCGCCCGTTTACCGGCCGTAGGTCAGCGGCGCGGTCTGCGCGCCATGGGCGGCAAGGATGGCGAGTCGCTGTTGCGCATGATCGGCGAGCAGCTTGACGCGGATACGGGCGCTATCGAGCAACGGCACCATGACGGCCAGCCGTTCGATCACAGCCGGTTCGGAACGCCAGGCGCCGATCGCTCGGACGGAGGCAGCCGCGCGGCTGACGCGATTGCTGGCCAATTCGATGGCGGCGGCGTCGACGCCATCGAGCACGTCGCGAAGATCTTCGAAAGCGTCGAAGAGATCATCCAGCGCGGCAAGACCCAATGGCATGATCTATGTCCCTTATCAGGCCGCTGACAGGTCTAGGGCGACCATGCGCTCGGCGATGGCGTTGGCGTCCACCGGGTAGTTGCCCGATGCGATCGCGGCTTTGATCGCGGCGATGCGATCCATATCAACCGGCGCACCCTGCGCGGCCATGCGCGCGGCGGGACTGGCCGACGCGGCGCTGGCGGAGGACGTGGCCGAACCGGTGGCGGCGGACGCGCGCGTCTTGGCCCCTTCCCGCAGACGGGTCGCCTCTATGGCGGCGCTGATATTCTGGCCCACAGACTTGATCATTTGGGTAAATCCTTCACTCGTCCCTATGGCGTATAACGGACAAGTTCAAAAATCATTAAATCCCGGAATGCGCACAACGCCCATTTGTACGACCTGGGCGAAAATCGGCGCGCTTTTCTTGTCTTCGCGCACGCGGATCGTCTCGCCCATGGCGCCATCCTCATCCGCGACCATCATGCGCGACACGCTGAAGACGGCGTTGCCGGCCATCAACTGCACAGGATCACCCTTGCGCACGACCGCCTCTTTCGCCGCGACCGGCGCGGCGCGGGTGAAACGGTTGGCGGCGCCATAGGCCGGAGCCGAACGGGGCACCGGCCCCGATGCCGCGGCGGATGCGCCCGCGATCAACGGCACGCGGATGCGCCAGCCCAGCGCCGCGCATTGCACCATCGCCGCGCCGAACACCGGCCCGTCGACGCTGGGCGTGGTCGGACAGGCAGCCAGGCGAAGGCGGCGATCAACCGGTGCGGCGGGGCCGCCCGGTTCGCCCAGATTGGCGCCGACGGTCATCGCCACCAGGCTGTCGATGCGATCGAGATTCTCGAATTTCTGGTTGCCCTGCACCTGGGCCAGCGCGGGCGACACGCTGGTCAGCGCGGCGGCTGCGAGAAGGAGGGACGACAATCGAAACACGGCATGTCTCCTGACGGACGGACGGTCTTTGCCAGGATTTCAGCAATATCCGTGCCAATCATCCCTAACGGCCCGGCGCGATGTGGATCACCTGCCCCCGCGGCTGCCCTGGCCCTGGCCGGCCGTCGCCCTGATCGAGGCCGCGGATCAGCAGGCGATCCTGTGCGATGCCGTTCATGCGCAGCGCGCGCGCAACCGCACCCAGCCGCGCCGCCGCCAGATCCCAGTCGTCGAAGCGCTGCCGGCCCCGGTCCGACCCGTCGCTGCGGATTTCCAGCCCGCCCGGCTCCCGCGCAAAACGCTGCGCCACGATGGCGAGGCGCGCGCGACCGGCGTCGCTCAACAAGGCGTCGCCCGGCACGAACAGGTCGGTGGCGCGCAATTCCACGCCCTGCCGCATCGCCCGTCCGCCAAATTGCTGGCTGACCTGCGACAACATGGCGTCGCGGCGCGATCCGCTGGCTTGTAGCAGCACGAAGAAGGCGAGGAGGAGCAGGAGAAGATCGGCAAAACTGACCGCCCAGCGATTGCGCCGGGCAACGGTAACGGATGCCGTCGAAAGCGGCGCGCTCATGCGACTTCGCGGATCGCGGCGCGGCGCAGCGGCGCATTTTCGCGGCGCGCGATCGCCAGCATCCGGTCCGCCACTTCCCGCTGCCAGGCCAGTTCGCGTTCGGACAGGTCGGACAGGCGCGCGGCGATCGGCGCGGCGATGATGTTGGCGATGACGACGCCGTAGAAGGTGGTGAGGAGCGCCAGCGCCATGGCGGGGCCAAGCGCGGCGGGATCGTCCATGGCGGCGAACATGCCAATGAGGCCGATGATCGTGCCGGCCATGCCCAGCGCCGGCGCGGCGTCGGCGATCGACAGCCAGGCCTTGTGGACCGCGCCATGACGCTGCCCCCGGTCCGCCAGCGTCTGCGCTACCCACAGTTCGAACATGTCGGCGCGCTCGCTATTGGCCAGCTTGCGCGCAGCTTCGGTCAGGAAGATATTGTCGGTCTTCACCCGGTCGGTGCAGGACAGGCCGCGCAGTTGCGCCACCTGGTCGATCTTCAGCATCGCCGCCCGCGCAGCGTCGCGATCGCGTGCCGGATCGGCGGTCATGAGCGGATGCAGCGCCGCCACGGCACGCGCCATTTCCCCGCCGCCGTTCTGGAACAGCGCCACCAAGGCGATCCCGCCCAACATTGCCGCCAGGGTCCATGGATCGAACAAATGGCCGATAATCGCGATCATGAGCGCCTGTTCCTTGTCGTCTCGTCCGACAGCGGCAACGCCCTGCCGCCGCCCGGCAAAATTTTGCCGCCCTTGCCGCCTCTCCTGCAAAAAGCCCGGTTTTCCGCGATTGCCCGCGCTGCCGATGCGTCACCCACGCAAATTGGCACGGCTCTTGCTCATCTCAGGCTGGATCACCCGCAGGAGACGCCATCAGGTGTCAGAACGGCGGGGGACGGCAAATATTTAGAGCGAATTTGACGATGGCAGTGGAAGACAATCTCTTCGGGATACATGGGAAGGCGCTGGCGCTGCGTTCGCAACGCCTGTCCCTGCTCGCGTCCAACATCGCCAATGCCTCCACGCCTGGCTACAAAGCGCGCGACATCGATTTCGAGGCCGCGCTAAAGGAAGCGACGACGCGGGCCGGCAGCAGCGCGACCGATGTTTTGCAGGCCGCAGACGATGCCATGGGTTATCGCGTGCCGCTACAGCCCAGCCTGGATGGCAACACCGTCGAGCTGAGCACCGAACAGACGCTGTTTGCCGAAAATGCGGTCAAATATCGCACGACCCTGTCCTTTCTGGAGGGTCGCATCAACACCATCAACCGCGCCCTGAAGGGAGAATGAGCATGAGCAATTCGCCGCCCATGAACGTCTTCGACATTGCCGGCCGCGCCATGAGCGCGCAGCTGGTGCGCCTGAATGCGACCGCGTCCAACATGGCGAACGCCGGCAACGTCACCGGCAGCGCCGCGGAAGCCTATCGCGCTATCAAGCCGGTGTTCGAATCCGTGACTGACACGCCCGGCGTATCGACCGTCAAGGTCAAGAATGTCATCACTACCAGCGCCGAGCCGACCAAGCGCCACGATCCCAACCATCCGCTGGCGGACGCCAATGGCGATGTCTGGGAAGCGGCGGTGGATGGCAATGCCGAGCTGGTCGACATGATCGAGACCGCCCGCATGTACCAGAATAATGTTCAGGTGCTCAACACCGCCAAATCCCTGATGCTTGAGACCATAAGGATCGGCAAATGACGACGACCTCCACCGTCACCGACAGCGCGGGGCTTTCGGTCTATAATGCCAATGCCACGGTCGGCACGGGCAACGCGAATATGGACCAGTCGAGCTTCCTGACGCTGCTGACCGCGCAGATGCAGTATCAGGACCCGTTCGAGCCGGTCGATAACGCCCAGATGGTGTCGCAGATGGCGACCATCACCAATTCGTCCGGCATCGCGGAAATGAACGCGACGCTCAAGAGCCTGGCGAGCGAGATAACCGGCACGCGGCTGGGCGATGCGGCGAGCTGGATCGGCAAGTCGATGCTGGTGCAGAGCAATATCGCCGCGCCCGATGCGTCCGGCACCTATGCAGGCCAGATCACCCTGCCCGCCGCCACCGAAGGCGCGACCATCGACCTGGTCGACAGCAGCGGCAATGTGGTCAAGACCATCGACATGGGATCGCAGGCCGCCGGCGACGTCACCTTCTATTGGGACGGCAAGGATGACACGGGCGAAACCGTCTCAACCGCCGCCCTGCAGGTCAAGGTTAACGGCGCAACGCCCTCCAAGGTCGCGACTTGGGCCACCATCGCCGCCGTCCAGTCACCCGCCGACGGTTCATCCTCCAAACTCATCACCGCGCTCGGCAGCTACAGTCCGTCCGACGCGATCAGCCTGATGTAAACCCGCCTTATCCAACCATCCTTTTCACCCAAGGAGTAACGCCATGTCCTTCTATATCTCCCTGTCGGGCCTGAAAGCATCGCAGACCGACCTGTCGACCATCTCGAACAACGTCGCCAACGTCAGCAGCACCGCGTTCAAGAAGAGCAAGGCGCAGTTCGGCGACATCTTCGCCGCCGCGCCGATGCAGACCACGAGCCAGGTCGCCGGCCAGGGCGTGCGTGTGCAGGGCGTCGCCCAGCAATTCACGCAGGGCACGCTGGAAACCACCGACAAGACGCTCGACCTCGCCATCACCGGCGAAGGCTATTTCACGGTCAGGGGCGAAGATGGCACCATCAGCTACACCCGCAACGGCGCCTTCGCCGTTGACGACGACCGCTTCGCCGTCGATACGACCGGCGCGCGCATCCAGGTGTTCGCCGTTGATCCCGCCACCGGCGACACCACCGTCGATCCGATCGGCGCGACCCCGGCCGACCTGACCGATCTGCAGATCCCCAACACCTATGACGGCACGGCCGATGGTGCGCAGCTGACCAGCGTAGGCGTTGGCAAGGATGGCCTGGTTTCGGCGGTCTATGCCGACGGCAGCACCGTCTATCTGGGTCAGGTCGCCATGGCGTCCTTCAACAGCCAGGAAGGCCTGCGGCAGGAGGGCGACGCCCACTGGACGTCGACCGTGGCGAGCGGCGCGCCGATCCTGGGCACCGGCAATCAGGGCATGTTCGGCGCGGTGAACAGCGGCATGTTGGAACGCTCCAACGTCGATATCACCGACGAACTGGTGAACCTGATCGCGGCGCAGCGCAATTTCCAGGCGAACAGCAAGGCGATCGAGGCCGCCAACACGCTGACCACGACCATCGTCAACCTGCGCACCTAATTCAGCTTGGCGCCCTGATACTCCGTTCGCCCTGAGCGGAGTAGAAGGGCCGAGCGAATTTCGACGGAAGAACAAGGATAGCCCATGGACCGGCTCGTCAATACGGCTCTTACCGCGATGCGCGGCGCGATGGCGCGGCAGACGGCGGTCGCGAACAACCTCGCGAACGTCAATACCGTCGGCTTTCGCGCCGAGATCGCCAATGCCGAGACGCGCTGGATCAAGGGCGACAGCTTCGACACCCGTGCGCAGGCTTCGGAACAGGTGATTGCGGCCGACATGGCGCAGGGCGCGGTCACCGAAACGGGCAATCCGCTGGACGTGGCGATGAACGGCGATGCTCTGCTCGCCGTTCAGGCCACCGACGGCAGCGAAGCCTATACGCGCCGCGGCGACCTGAAAGTCACTGACAGCGGCCTGCTGACCACTGGCGACGGCTTGCCGGTGCTGGGCGAAGGCGGCCCCATCACCCTGCCGCAGATGGACAGTGTTTCCATCGCCAAGGACGGCAGCATCTGGGGCGTGCCACAGGGTGGCGATCCGGCCAATCCGCAGCAGGTCGACAAGCTGAAGCTGGTCAATGCGGCCGGCTCCAGCATCGCCAAGGGCACCGACGACCTGTTCCGCGAAGTCAATGGCGGCGCCCTGCCGTCCGATCCGCTGGCGACCGTCACGTCGGGTTCGGTCGAAGGATCAAACGTCAATGCGACCCAGGCGCTGGTCCAGATGATCGAAGCGAGCCGCGCCTGGGAAACCCAGGTGAAGATGATCGACACCGCCAGGCAGCTGGACGACGGCGGCGCATCGCTCATGAAATTAGATGGTTAATTTTGGCACGCATCTTGCTGTGACTGACGCATGAGCACCCTATGGGGATGCGCCACGGAGAAATGAACGATGAGCAACGCCGCCCTTCATGTCGCTCGCACTGGCCTTGACGCGCAGAACACGAAGATGCGCGTGATCGCCAACAACCTGGCGAACGTCAACACCACCGGTTTCAAGAAGGACCGCGCCGATTTCGAGACGCTGGCCTATCAGCAGATCGTCCAGGCCGGTTCCAATTCGGACAGCGAGAATAAATTCGCCACCGGCCTCAATCTCGGCTCCGGCGTCGCGTTGCAGGGCACGAGCAAGATCAATACCCAGGGTACGCTGAACCAGACCAACAATGTGCTGGATATCGCGATCGAAGGATCGGGCTATTTCCAGGTGCAGCAGCCCGACGGCTCGACCGCCTATACCCGCGCCGGCAATTTCAGCGTTACCGCCGAAGGCACGGTCGTCACCAGCGACGGCCTGCCGCTGATTCCGCAGATCACCGTGCCGCAGGGCGCGACATCGGTCTCGATCGGCAATGACGGCACCGTGTCGGCCACGCTGCAGGGCGAAAGCGCGCCGAGCAACCTGGGCCAGATCGAAATCGCCACCTTCATGAACCCGGCGGGGCTGACCTCCATCGGCGGCAACCTGCTGACCGAAAGCGCTGCGAGCGGCGTGCCGCAGGTCGGCGTCGCGGGCCTCGAAGGCCGCGGCCTGATGCGGTCGGGCTATCTGGAAACATCGAACGTCAACATCGTGGAAGAGCTGGTCGACATGATCGAGACGCAGCGCGCCTATGAGGTCAATAGCAAGATGATCAAGGCGACCGACGAGATGCTCCAGTACGTCAACCAGAATATCTAAGGCCGGATGATGCGCCTCTCCTACGCCACCATCGCCGCGGTTTCGCTGATCGCACTGGCCGCGTCGCCCGCCGACGCCGCCAAGCAGAAGAAACGCGACATCGAGCGCGATTTCTACGCGCCGACCGTGATCGCCCAGCCCGTCGCTCCGCCGGCGAACGGGTCGATCTTCCAGGCGTCGACCGGCTATACCCCGCTGACCAGCGGCGCGCGCGCGACCAGCGTGGGCGACATCATCACCATCGTTCTGGTCGAGCGGACCCAGGCGAGCAAGACGACAAGCGCGGACACCGCCCGCAACGGATCGATCGGCATCACGCCGCCGAGCACCGGCATATTGTCCAAGCTGTTTTCCGCCAGCGACGTGTCCGCCGGCGGCCAGAACAGCTTCACTGGCAAGGGCGCCGCGAGCCAGTCGAACGCGCTGAGCGGCGAGATCACCGTGACGATCGCGGCGACCTACCCCAATGGCACCATGCTGGTGAAGGGCGAAAAGGCGCTGACGCTCAACCGCGGCGACGAATTCATCCAGATCAGCGGCCTGATCCGCCAGGCCGACATCGCGCCCGACAACCGCATCGCATCGACCCGCGTCGCCGACGCCAAGATCATTTACAAGGGCAAGGGCGAGATCGCCAATGCCAGCCGCCAGGGCTGGCTCCAGCGTTTCTTCTCCGCGATCAGCCCCTTCTGATGGAAGCCGCAAACGCCATGATCCGTCTGTTCCGCCTGATCCTGCCGATCTTCGCGCTGATGGCCTGTCCGGCCCAGGCCGAGCGGGTGAAGGATCTCGGCACCTTCCAGGGGGTCCGTCCCAACCAGCTGACCGGTTATGGCATCGTCGTGGGCCTGGCCGGCACCGGGGACGACAGCATCGAATATGCGACGCAGGGCATGAAGGGCGTCGTCTCGCGCTTTGGCCTTACCCTGCCGCAAGGCGTCAATCCGGCGCTCAAAAATGCCGCCGCTGTTCTGGTCACCGCCGACCTGCCCGCCTTCGCCAAGCCCGGACAGCGGCTGGACGTCACCGTATCGGCGCTGGGCAAGGCCAAGTCGCTGCGCGGCGGCACGCTGATCCTGACGCCATTGCGCGGCGCGGATAACGAGATTTACGGCATGGCGCAGGGCAACCTGGCCGTCGGCGGCCTGGGCGTATCGGGCGCCGATGGCAGCCAAGTGTCGGTCAACATCCCGTCGGCTGGCCGTATTCCCGGCGGCGCGACGGTGGAACGCGCGGTCGCGACCGGATTCGACACCGCCCCGACGCTGACCTTCAACCTGGCCGAAGCGGACCTGACCACGGCGTTGCGCGTCGCGGACGGCGTCAACCGCGCCTTTGGCGACCGCCGCGCCCGCGCGATGGACGCCGTGTCGATCGCGATCGACGCCGCGCCCGGCGCCGAAGATCGCATCATGATGATGGGCATGATCGAGAATATCGAGATTTCGCCCGCCGATGCGCCGGCCAAGGTGATCGTCAACGCGCGCACCGGCACCGTCGTCATCAATGGCGCGGTCAAGATTCATCCGGCCGCCGTCGCGCACGGCAAATTGACCGTCAGCGTCAACGAAAGCCCGCGCGTCGTCCAGCCTGCGCCCTTCAGTCAGGGGCAGACCGCGCTGGAGCAATCGACCAGCATCAGCATCGACGAACAGAAAAAACCTATGGTTAATTTTAAAGGCGGGGCGTCGCTGGCCGATATAGTCAAGGCGGTCAATGCGATCGGGGCTTCCCCGGCGGATATGGTCGCGATCCTCGAAGCCTTGAAACAGGCGGGCGCGATGAAAGCCGAACTGGTGGTGCTGTGATGCAGGTAGCGACGACAACCTCCCCCGCCGCCGCGAGCGCCGGAACATCGAACAAGGCGTCGCTGCAAAAGGTGGCGCAGCAGTTCGAGGCCGTTTTCCTGCGCCAGATGATCGGCGCGATGCGATCGGCCAGCCTGGCCGAAGGGATCGACGATTCAGCCGCGACCCAGCAATTTCGCGACATGGCCGATTCCCGCACCGCCGACGCGATGGCCAGCAAGGGCGCGATGGGCATCGCCGAATTGCTGCTGAAACAATTTGGCGACCGGGTGAGCGACACGCCCTCGCCGACCGCCCCTGATGGTCCCGCGCCGGCGACGAGCGCATGAGCGATCTTTTCATCATCGGCGCTTCGGGCACCAAGGCCTATCGATCGGCCATGGCCGCGATCGGCGAAAATATCGCCAACGCCAGTACGGACGGCTATGCGCGCCGATCGGTGCGGACCATCGAATCCGGGTCGTCCACCGCAACGATGACGACCTATATCTCGCGCGCCAATTTCGGCGGGGTGCAGGTTGCGGGCATCAATCGCGCGGCCGACCCCTATCTCGACGCCACGGTCCGCAACACCGGCATGGCGCTGGGCAGTTCGACCGCCCGCCTGCGCTGGCTGACCGATGCGGAAACGGCGCTGAACGACACCGGCACCGGTATCGGCCAACTGATGACGGGCATGTTCCAGAATATGGAAAAACTGGCGGCCAGTCCTGGCAACGCCTCGTTGCGCGTCACTACGCTCGACAGCATCAACAGGGTGTCGGAAGCGTTCAGCCAGACGTCCGCCGATCTGCAACAAGTGTCGAGCGGCATCGCCACGGAAGCGCAATCGTCCGTCGATACGATCAACCGCTCGCTCGCGTCGCTGGCGGACATCAACAACAGCCTGCTGCGCGCCCAGCCCGGCACCTCCGCTTATGCCCAATTGCTCGACAGCCGCGATTCGGCGTTGCAGACGCTGTCGGACAATCTGAACGTCACCATCAGCTTTGGCGCGCATGACAGCGCGCAGATCAGTTTCGGCGGGCAGACGCTGGTCACCGGCGACAGCGCGACCAACCTGTCCATGGCGACCCATGACGACGGCACGCTTTCTCTCAACCTGGCCGCTGGCGCGGCGCTGACCGCGCCCGCCAACGGCACGCTGGGCGGCCTGTTTTCCGCCGCCGACACGGTGGCGGATCGCCGCGCCGATCTGGACACGCTGGCCGAACAGTTCGTCACCGACCTTAACGCCTGGCACGCGCAGGGTGTGACCGACGGCGGCGCAGCGGGCGGCGCATTGCTATCCTATGGCGGCAGCGCCGCGACCGTCGCCACGCTCATCACCGATCCTGCCCAGCTGGCGACCCGCTCTTCGGACGGGACGCTCAACGGCAATCTGCTGACCGTCAATTCCGTTCTGCGCGGCAATGGCAGCGTGGAGCAGAATTGGACGACGCTGATCGCGTCCCACGCCACCCTGGTGGCGTCGACCCAGGCGGAATATGACACGGCGAGCAGCCGCAACGACCAGGCGGTCGCCGCGCGCGAAGCGGTGAGCGGCGTCGACCTGGACATGGAAGCCGCCGATCTGCTGCGCATCCAGCAAGCCTATTCGGCCTCCGCCAAAATCCTGCAGATCGCCAAAGAGACGATCGATTCTATCATGAACATCATCTGACCCGGAAAGGATTGAGCCATGGTAGGTATCACCAACAAGATCATGCTCGCCGAAATCCGGCGGCAGCAGAAATTGTCGCAGGACATTGTCGACGGGCAGACCGCGATCTCCACCGGGATCACACTCAACAAGCCGTCCGACAATTCGCTCGCCTGGGTCCAGGTGTCCGACATCGGCCGCGCCCAGGCGCAACAGGCCGCCTGGCAGTCCAACATCAGCTATGGCGCCACTCGCGCCGGCAATGCCGAGGCCAATCTGTCGGAAATCGACAATCTGCTGACCCGCGCGCAGGAATTGGTGACGTCGGCCCGCAACGGGTCGCTCAACGACACCAGCCGCGCCGCGATCACCGAGGAAATGTCGACCATTCGCACGACGATCGACGAATTGCTGAACCAGAAGGATTATCAGGGCGTGTCCGTTTTCGACGACGGACAGAGCGTGCTGGTGCCGGTCAGCCGCGGCCTGAACCTGGCGGTCGTCGGCACGAAGCAGGAAGTATCGGAAGGCATCGACGTCGATGGCGTGCCGATGTCGATCGACGAGATATTGGCGCAAAGCATCGCCGCCGTCCAAAGCGGCGACGATGCAGCCGTGGCCGCCTCGCTGGAGGGGGTCAAGACCGCGCAGGGCCATATCGCGGTCGAGCAGGCCAGGCAGGGCGTGCGGGGCGACCGGCTGGACGTCATCGGCACGCGACTGACTGATGTCGACCTCGACCTGACCGAACGGCGCGCATCGCTCGAATCGACGGACCTGAGCGAAGTGATCGCGAATGTGAAGGCGCAGTTGCTGCAACTCGACGCGGCGCAGTCGGCCTTCGCCCGCATCAACCAGCAGACATTGTTCGACCTGATCAGCTGATCGCACGCTAAAAAGCCGCGCGGTCCTAAACCGGACGCTAACCAGTCCGTATTAACCACAAGGACACAGCGTCGCACGCGACGCGGGGAGCTACCGCCTCCGGGCGCGTCAATCGGGGATAATCATGTTCGCAGCCATCGGCCTCGTCATTCTGATCGTCATGGTGTTCGGCGGCTTCGCCTTCACCGGCGGCGACCTTGGCCCCGTGTTGCATGCGCTGCCGCACGAAATGCTGATCATCGGCGGCGCCGCTGTCGGCGCGCTCGTCATCGGCAATAGCGGCGCGGACCTGAAAGCGCTGGGCGGTGGCCTGGGCAAGGTGTTCAAGGGCGCCAAGTATAAGAAGCAGGATTTTCTCGATTGCATCTTCCTGGTCAGCAAGTTGATGAAGACGCTGCGCGTGGAAGGGCCGGTCGCGCTGGAACCCCATATCGAAGACCCGTCCAGCTCCACCATCTTCACCGAATATCCCAAGTTGATGAAGGACAAGGCGCTGGTCCACCTGATCAGCGATACGCTGCGCCTGGTCGTCATCTCGTCCGGCACGCTCGATCCCCATGCGGTCGAGGACGTGATGGACAATACGCTCAAGACCCACCATCACGAGGCGATCAAGCCGGCCGACAATTTGCAGGGGCTGGCCGACGCATTGCCCGCGCTCGGCATCGTCGCCGCGGTTCTGGGCGTGGTGAAGACCATGGGCTCGATCGACCAGCCGCCCGCCATATTGGGCGCGATGATCGGTTCGGCGCTGGTCGGCACGTTCCTGGGCATTCTGCTCGCCTACGGCATGGTCAATCCTTTCGCCAATCGCTGCCGCAGCGTGATCGAGGCGGACGGCGCCATCTATCAGGTCGTCAAGCAGATCATCATCGCCTCGCTCCACGGCCATCCGCAGCCGCTGGTGATCGAAGCCGCCCGTTCGGGCCTGACCCATGCCAACCAGCCCGGATTTGCCGAAGTGTTCGACGGTATGCGGGGCAAATAAGCCATGGCGGAAAAGAAGCGCGGCGCGAACGAGCCGGAACCCCGGCCGATCATCGTCAAGAAAATCATCGTCGAAGGCCATGGCGGCCATCATGGCGGCGCCTGGAAGGTCGCCTATGCCGACTTCGTGACGGCGATGATGGCGTTTTTCCTGCTGATGTGGCTGCTGGGCGCGACCACCGAAAAGCAGCGCAAGGGCCTGGCCGACTATTTCACGCCGACCCTGGTGCAGATGAAGGAAAATTCGGCCGGGTCGAACGGGATGTTCGGTGGCGACAGCATGATGGGGAAGGATAATTATCCCACCACCGGCGGCCAGGGCAATCTGGCCATCACCATCCCGCGCGACGCCAGCGGCACCAAGGATCAGGGCGGCAAGGCCACCCGCGCCGCCGACCGCCAGAAATTCGAATCGATCAAGAAGAGCCTGGAAGAGCGCATGATCGCCAAGGGGCTGGGCAAGCTGCGCAAGAATGTGCGTTTTACCGAAACGCGCGAAGGATTGCGCATCGACCTGATCGACGAGGCCGATTTCGCGATGTTCGCAATGGGCACCGACCGGCTGGTGCCGCAGGCCCGCGCGCTGATCTCCGAGGTCGCCACCGTGTTGCAGACCATGCCCAACCCGCTGATCGTGCGCGGCCATACCGACGGCCTGCCTTATGCATCGGGCCGGACCATGAACAACTGGATGCTGTCGTCCAGCCGCGCCGAAACGACGCGCCAGACACTGAACCAAGCAGGCATCGGCAATGCCCGCTTCGCCCGGATCGAGGGCGTGGCCGACCGCGAACCGTTCATCAAGGACGACGCCTATGATCCCCGGAACCGGCGCATGTCGATCATCCTGGGCTGGACCCGCGGCGGCGGCGATGGCGACGACGACGCGCCGGACGCGGAAACCAGGGCCGCGATCCAGGAACGCGACAATCCCTTGCGCGTGGCGAAGGAACAGGCGCGGAAGCTGGACATGGGCGGCACTGGCCTGCCCAGCGGCGCAGCGCTGATCAACCCGGCCGCGCCGGGAACGTCGAACAAGCCGGGCAAGCATTAAGTAGAGCGAGGGTGACGAAAAAGCGCGGGAAGCGGACATTTCCCTCCCGCTTGCGGGAGGGGCAGCGTTAGTCGCAGCGGGGTGGGCCGTTGCGACTAACGCTGCCCCTCTAACCCTCTCCCGCCAGCGGGAGGGGGAACATGTCCGATGTCGGTCGATTGCGGCCGCCCCTTCCCCACTATACTTCCAATGTAGGATTTTCTCTGATCTACCCTATGGGATGGAACAGCGCCCTGCCCCCCGCCCCAACCCATACGTGACCCGGATGGCGTCACTGGCGCGTGGGCGTGACCCAGGCGGCGCGTCCGCGATACCTATGCGGGCCTCAACCGAGGCCTGGACACAGCGCGTACCCGGCCTACACCACGCTTCTCCGTCCCATTATCGACCCTTCAGTCCCCGAAGAAAACACCAGCGACGGTGTGAACTTCGATGCATGACCCGGCCGCGACGGTCCTTGCCCGTCACCCCTTGACCCCGCAGACCCGGCCGGCGACAGCGGCGGTCGGCCCCCACCCGATAAGGATCGCACCCACCCCCATGTCCGCCTCAACCGCCATCGCCTATCTGAACGGCCGCTTCCTGCCCCTAGAAGATGTCCGCATTTCTCCGCTCGACCGCGGCTTCCTGTTCGCCGACGGCATTTACGAGGTTGCGGCTGTGATCGACGGCAAGCTGGTCGACAGCGCCAGCCATCTCGCCCGGCTGGAGCGCTCCACCGCCGCGATCGGCATCGTCCTGCCGCTCAGTCTGGCCGATATAGAAGCCGCGCAGACGGAGTTGGTCGCCCGCAACGGCCTGAGCGAAGGCCTCGTCTATCTCCAGATCACCCGCGGCGCCGATGCCACCCGCGACTTCATCCCCGCTCCAGACCTTCAACCGACCCTGTTCATGTTCATGCAGGACAAACCGCTGATAGATCTGCCCGCGGTCGCCGCCGGCATCGCTGTCGCGACCATGCCCGACCTGCGCTGGGCGCGGCGCGACATCAAGAGCGTCGGCCTGCTCGCCCAGGCGATGGCGAAACAGGCCGCCAAGGAAGCGGGCGCGCAGGAAGCCTGGATGATCGAGGACGGTTTCGTCACCGAAGGCGCATCGTCCACCGCCTTCATCGTCACCGACGAAGGCATCGTCACCCGCCCCTACAGCCAGTCGGTTCTGGCCGGCTGCACCGGCGCGGCGCTGACCGCGCTGGCGCAGGAAAGCGGCATCGCCGTCATCCGCCGCCCTTTCACCGTCGATGAAGCGCTCGCCGCTAAGGAAGCCTTCATCACCAGCGCCTCGACCCTGTGCCTATCCGTGGTGCGGATCGACGAGCAGCGCGTTGGCGACGGCGCGCCCGGCCCGGTCGCGATGCGTTTGCGCGCGCTCTACATCGATTTCGCCCGCGCAACGGGGGTCTGACAATTAACTCCATTATGGAGGTAGCTTCACCCTGTGTTGAGAGGATAGGAAATGTCCTGCATTC
Source organism: Sphingobium cupriresistens LL01 (assembly GCF_001046645.1). Classification (NCBI taxonomy): domain Bacteria; kingdom Pseudomonadati; phylum Pseudomonadota; class Alphaproteobacteria; order Sphingomonadales; family Sphingobiaceae; genus Sphingobium; species Sphingobium cupriresistens. Next base: position 433,482 of record NZ_KQ130434.1, on the reverse strand, counting down.
TCCCGCCAAAACGGCGGCAAGCTGGACGAAAGGGGGCGTGAAACAAGCACGGCGCGCGGGCCTATGACGGCTTTGCTCCATAGCCCGTCCATAATGGCCGTTATATGGGGCTGAAACGATCCGTTCTTGCTTTATTCTTGGGAACGAAGGTAGAACAGGATTCGGATCATGATGGACGATTTTTCCTACGCCCAGCCAATCATCGGCCAAACCGCGCTGCTGGCGCCGCGGGACGAGCGCGCCAGCCTGCTGGTGATCGCGGACCAGATGGATGCGCCCGATCTGGCGCCGGTGGCTGCCGCCGCGGGCTTCCGCTTGCTGGGCGTGGCTGCGCTGGCCGACGCCCCGGTCCGGCTCGACCTTCAGGCCCAATGCGACACGGTCCTGTTCTTTTGCCCGACCATGACGCCGCTGCTGGAACGGCTGCTGGTGCAACTCGAAACCCAGGCGATCCAGAATGGTATGGCGGTGATCCTGGTCGCCGGGTGGGAGACGGTGGAACTCGCCTTTGCCTGCCTGCGCGGTCCGCATACCCAATTGCTCTGCGATCCCGACCGCACCGAACTGGCTGCGGCGCTGGTCGCCGCGGGCGAACATCGGCCGGTCGTCGGCCATGTCCATGAAATCGACCGGGAAGGCGCCCGGCTCCAGCAATTGAGCGAGGAGGTAGGCCGGCTCGCCCGCACGCTCGATGCGCTGACGGAGCGGACGCGGATGGCGACGCCCAGCTTCGACCTAGGGCCGCGCATTTCCGACCGGCCAAGCGACTATATCGGGATGCCCGCCCTGCACCCCATCGGCGCGCCGTTGCAGCCTGTGGAAAAAGCCGCGCCCGCCATCACCGCCGCCCAGGTCCGCGACCTGCTGCGCGCGCGGCGTATCCGCGCGGACTTCCTGCCCGGCGACCTGTTCGCCGACCCCGCCTGGGACATGATGCTGGACCTGCTCGCCGCGCGGCTTGACCATGAGCGGGTGTCGGTGTCGAGCCTCTGCATCGCCGCCGCCGTGCCGCCGACCACCGCGCTACGCTGGATTCGCACGCTCACCGACAAGGGGCTGGTGGAGCGCCAGGCCGACCCGCATGACGGCCGCCGCGTCTTTATCGCCCTGGCGCAGGAGGCGGCCGATGCGCTCATCCGCTGGTTCGGCGCCAGCCGACGCCTGCTCAGCGCCTGACCGCTATGTTCCACCCTTGACCGGCCCGCTTTTTGCCGTAGAGAGGCGCTCTCCCGAATGGGGGCGATTAGCTCAGTTGGTAGAGCGTCTCGTTTACACCGAGAATGTCGGCGGTTCGAGCCCGTCATCGCCCACCAGTTTTAAGCCTTCGGGACTTCGCCGGGAATGGGTGGCGGAAAAACTTCCGAGCGAAGGCAATAGACCGCCTTCAATTCGCAACCGTAATGTTCATCGTGCAGCAAGCATCGATACGGCATCGTTACTATATGCCATTCGCAGCTTTCTTCGGCGGCCCGATCATGCCTGTTTTGCTGATGCTGTCGCCGCTGGCGGTGATGGCGGCCAGCGATTGCACTCGCTGGCATCCGGTCGCCGATGCGGCCAAGGCTGGCGACCGAACAGCCTGCACCCGCCATCGCCCGCCATTGATGTGACAGTGGATATTGCGGCGCAGCGCAGCCGCTGCTAGTCCCGCATCCCATGATCCAACCGCCCGAAATCCTCCGAGTCTCCAAATCCCGCGTGTCATGCGACGGTAGCGGCGACATCCCCGCCGCGCTCGGCCATCCGCGCGTTTTCCTGGAAATCGACGACCATGGCTATGTCGATTGCGGTTATTGCGATCGGCGCTTCGTGCTAATTGGCGGCCCCGCCGACAATGGCGAGATCGCGGGCAAGCCGGACATCGCGTCGGGCGCCAGCCTCTAAAATTTTCGTTGGGCTTGGGGAGCGCCGCCCCTATATCGAGTGGCATGACCGATCTTGCTCCCCTGTTCACCGACGCCCGCGGCCTGCTCTATCGTCCCGGCCTGCTCGATCCCGATGGTGCGCGCCGCCTGACAGCGGAGGCGCTGAAGGCCTGCGACGACGGCGAACTGTATCTGCAATATCGGGCGAGCGAGAGCTTCGGCTTCGACGATGGTCGGCTCAAGACCGCCGACTATTCGACGGACGCGGGCTTTGGTCTGCGCGGGGTGTCGGGCGAGATGACCGGCTTCGCCCACGCCAATGACATTAGCGAAGCAGCGATCCGCAAGGCGGCGCAGACGCTGACCCTGCTCGACCCGGCCAGCAACCCGGCCGCGCCGCCGCCCCAGCGCACCAATCGCCACCTCTATACCGACGCAAATCCGCTGGAGATCGTCCCCTTCGCCGAAAAGGTGAAGCTGTGCGCCGAGGTCGACGCCGCCGCGCGCGCCCGCGATCCGCGGGTGGCGCAGGTGTCGGTCAGCCTGGCCGGTAGCTGGTCGGTGGTCGAGATCGTCCGCGCCGACGGCTTCACCGCGACCGATATCCGTCCGCTCGTCCGCCTGAACGTCTCCATCATCCTGGAGGAAAATGGCCGCCGCGAAACTGGCGTGTTCGGAGTGGGCGGGCGCTATCTCTATGACGAGGTGATGGACCGCGCCGTTTGGAACCGCGCCATCGACGAAGCGCTGGCCCAGGCGCAGGTCAATATGCGATCGATCGCCGCGCCAGCGGGCGAAATGACCGTATTGCTCGGCCCCGGCTGGCCCGGCGTGCTGGTGCATGAGGCGATCGGTCACGGCCTGGAAGGCGATTTCAACCGCAAGGGCACCAGCGCCTTTTCCGGCCGGGTCGGCCAGCGTGTCGCTGCGCCCGGCGTCACCGTGGTCGATGACGGCAGCATCCTCAATCGCCGCGGATCGCTCTCAATCGATGATGAAGGCACGCCGACGCAGGAAAATATCCTGATCGAGGACGGCATCCTGAAAGGCTATATGCAGGACCGGCTCAACGCCCGGCTGATGGGCGTCGCGCCCACCGGCAACGGCCGCCGCGAAAGCTACGCCCATGCGCCGATGCCGCGCATGACCAACACCTTCATCAAGGGCGGGCAGGACGATCCGGCCGAACTGCTCAGTCGCATGAAGTCCGGCATTTTCGCCAAAAGCTTCGGCGGCGGGCAGGTCGACATCGTGTCGGGCAAATTCGTCTTCTCCTGCACCGAAGCCTATAAGGTGGAGAATGGCCGGCTGACCGACCCGATCAAGGGCGCGACCCTGATCGGCGATGGCCCGACCGCGCTGACCAAGGTGGTCGGCATCGGCAACGACTGGGCGCTGGACGAAGGCATCGGCATGTGCGGCAAGGGCGGGCAAAGCGTGCCGGCAGGCGTGGGACAACCGACGCTGCTCATGGAAGGCCTGACGGTTGGCGGCACGGCGACCTGACTAGCGGGACTCCAGCCGCTGATGAGGCGACCGGAGCCTTTTACAGCCATGAGTGGCGGGAACCGGAGCGGTTGTCCGTCATTGAACTTGTATGAATATGCTGACCGACAGCCATGATGCGGTGACGGCCGATTGGGCCGCGGCGCTGCTCGATTTCTGGTTCAATCAGGTGGGCGAGGCTGGCTGGTGGCGCCATGATCCGGCGCTCGACCGGCAATGCGACCAGCAATATCGCCCATTGTGGCAAGACAAGCAGGCGCTGCCGGCCGACACATTCCTCGATCGGGCCGACGATGCGCTGGCGGCGGTGCTGCTGTTCGACCAGATGCCGCGCAACATGTTTCGAGGCACTGCCCAGGCCTTCGCCACCGACATGCTGGCACGGGATGTGGCGCGCGGCGCGATCGCCCAAGGCTATGATATCCAGATCGGCGGCGCCGGACGCCTTTTCTTCTACATGCCCTTCCAGCATAGCGAGGCGATCGAGGATCAGGAATTGTCGCTGACCCTGTTCGAAGGCGCGGGCGACGAACGGTCGCTCGATTTCGCGCGCCAGCACCATGCAACCATCGCCCGATTCGGTCGTTTCCCGCATCGCAATGCCGCTTTGGGTCGCGAAACGCTGCCCATAGAAGCGGACGCAGCGGCCGAAGGCGCACGCTGGTAGACGATCTGCCCATTTTTTAGGCAGCGGATGGTTGCTGCCCATTTTTTCGGCGCTGCACCATGACCCGTCGCGGTCAAAGCCCGCATTAACCCGCCATTAGCATTTTGGCACGCCTCTTGCTGAGTATTCCCCGCACACCAGTAACAGGGGGCGACATGAAACTTGTCATGGCTATCATCAAGCCGTTCAAGCTTGACGATGTCCGCGAGGCACTCTCCTCGCTCGGCATCGCAGGAATGACGGTTAGCGAAGTGAAGGGCTTCGGCCGCCAAAAGGGGCAGACCGAAATCTACCGCGGCGCCGAATATTCGACGAATATGGTCCCGAAGATCAAGATCGAGGTGGTCTGCGACGACGACCTTGCCCCGCGCGTGGTCGAAGCGACCCAGGCGGCCGCCAATTCGGGCGCCATTGGCGATGGCAAGATCTTCGTCCTCGATGTCGGTCAGGCCGTGCGCATCCGCACCGGCGAGACCGGCGAAACCGCGCTGTAAGAAGGGGGAAATAATGACCTTTTCCAAGAAACTTTGCGGGATAGCGGGGGCAACCGGCCTATCGCTGTTCGCCGCGCTGCCTGCCTGGGCGCAGGATGCGGCGGCCCCCGCCGCCACGGTCGACAAGGGCGACGTCGCCTGGATGATGACCTCCACCGTCCTGGTCCTGGCCATGATCCTGCCCGGCCTCGCCCTCTTCTACGGCGGCCTGGTGCGCAGCAAGAACATGCTGTCGGTGATGACGCAGATCGGCGCGGCAGCCTGCCTCGCGATGCTGATCTGGGTGATCTATGGCTATTCGATGGCTTTCGGCCCCGACTATACCAGCGGTCTGTCCAACTTCGTCTCGACCTTCGACAAGGCATTCCTGAAGGGCGTCACGCCCGCTTCGCAGGCCGCGACCTTCACCGCAGGCGTCGAAATCCCCGAATATGTATTCATCTGCTTCCAGATGACCTTTGCCGCGATTACCGTCGCGCTGGTGCTGGGTTCGGTGGTCGAACGCATCAAATTCTCGGCCGTGATGGTGTTCGCCGCGGTCTGGCTGACGATCGTCTATTTCCCGATCGCGCACATGGTCTGGGCGGCTTCGGGCTATTTCTTCAAGGCGGGCGCGCTCGACTTTGCGGGCGGCACCGTGGTCCATATCAATGCGGGCGTCTCCGCGCTGGTGGCCTGCATCATCCTGGGCAAGCGAATCGGCTTCCCCAAGGAGCCGATGGCGCCGCACAGCTTGACCCTGACAGGCGTCGGCACCGGCCTGCTGTGGGTCGGCTGGTTCGGCTTCAACGCCGGTTCGGCGCTGGAAGCCAATGGTTCGGCAGCGCTGGCCATGATCAACACCTTCGTCGCCACGGCTTCGGGCGGTCTGTTCTGGATGCTGGCTGAAAAGCTGAACGGTCACAAGGGTTCGGCCCTGGGTTTCTGTTCGGGCATCATCGCCGGTCTCGTTGCCGTCACTCCGGCCGCCGGCAACTCCGGTCCGTTCGGCGCGATCATCCTGGGCGCCGTCGCTTCGATCATCTGCTTCTACGCCGTCACCGTCGTCAAGCCCAAGCTGGGCTACGACGACTCGCTGGACGCCTTTGGCATCCACGGCGTCGGCGGCATGATCGGCGCCATCGGCACCGCCATCGTCTACTCGCCCGCCTTTGGTGGCCCCGGCGCGGAAGACTATGCAATCGGCGCAAAACTGCTGGTTCAGATCGAAGCGGTCGTCGTGACCATCATCTGGGCAGGCATCGGCACCGCCATCGCCATCTTCATCGCCAAGGCCGTCACTGGCCTGCGGGTCAGCCAGGAAGTCGAACTGGAAGGCCTGGACCTCGGCGAACATGGCGAACGCGCCTACAACTATTGAGATTGGCAGGGCGGCCCGCCTGTCGGGCAAGGGCCGCCCGCCTCACCTTGTTCCTCCTGCGAACATGCCTTGGGCCGGTGCGTAAGCATCGGCCTTTTTTTTGGACGCGCCGGTGCATAAGCATCGGCCCTTTTTTCGTCAGGCCGAGCGGGTCCAGAGGCTCGCAGGGCGCGGCACAGCGGCTGGCCAGCGACTTGCACGGCGGACCACCTGCACCGCCGCCCGCGCCACCCAGCCCAGCTTCTCACGCTTGGGGGTGACAACGCGGTGGTCCCAGGCCTGCTCGCCGCGGCGCGCGACTTCGCGGGCGATGTCGCCATAGATGCCGGCGGCCGCCAGCACCGCCCAGGCAGCGCGCGGCGGCAATGCGCCGGTGCCGTGACGGGCGCTGTCCTCATAGGCAGCGGCCATGGTCGCCAAGCGGCGCGACAGGATCGCCAGCCGGGGCCGGACCCAGGGCTTCATATGTTCGCCCGGCGGAATGTCCATTTCGGCGAGCCATAATTGCGGCAGGTAGCAACGATCCGCCGCCTCATCCTCGCTGATGTCGCGGGCGATATTGGCCAGTTGAAAGGCGAGGCCCAGGTCGCAGGCGCGGTCGAGCGTCGCGCGGTCGTTAGGGTCCACCCCCATCAGCACCGCCATCATGCAACCGACCGCGCCCGCGACATGATAGCAATAAAGCAGCATGTCGGCTTCGCTGCGCGGCCGCCAGTCGCGCGCGTCGAGGGCGAATCCTTCGATCAGGTCGTGGGCGTAGCGTTCGGGGATGGCGCATTCGCGCATGACCACGCCGAAGCCGTCGAACGCCGGGTCGCCGGTCGGTTCGCCGCGTAGCGCCTTGTCCGTCAGCACGCGCATCATCGACAGACGGGCTTGCGCATTCGACACGCTGGTCATCACGCCGCCATGATCCTGCCCATCGGCGATATCATCGCACTTGCGGCACCAGGCGTAGAGCAACCAAGCCCGCTCACGGGTTTTCCGGTCGAACAGCTTCGATGCCAGGGCGAAGGATTTGGAGCCGCGCGCGATGCTGTCGCGGGCGTGGGCGACAAGGGCGGGACGGTCGGGGACTGAAGAGGACATGCGGCGAGACATGCCCTGCCTTGCAGGGAAAGTCACCCAACGTCCGTTCGTTTCGAGCCTAGTCGAGAAGCACACCGAACGCACCAACCGCTTCTCGACTTCGCTCGAAGCAAACGGATGCGTTCTATATCGTCAGAGCCTGTCTGCCTTCATCGCGAAGATCGTTTCATGCGGCTGATAGGCCGACATGGCGTCGACCAGCGCCTCGATGCCGTCGGCATGAATCATGATCCCGGCATGTTGGGCGCGGATAAAGCCGGCCTCCACCATCTGCCGGTTGAAGCCGATCAACTGATCGTAGAAGCCCGCGACGTTGAGCAAGCCCACCGGCTTGCTGTGATAACCCAGTTGCGCCCAGCTGATCGCTTCCCACAATTCGTCCATCGTGCCGACGCCGCCGGGCAGCGTCACGAAGCCGTCCGACAGGTCCGTGAAGAGCTGCTTGCGCTGGTGCATCGTCTGGACGACATGCAATTCCGTGCAACCGCGATGCGCGACCTCCGCGCCGACCAGGGCTTCGGGGATCACGCCGATCACCTCGCCGCCCGCTTCCAGCGCCGCATCCGCCACCGCGCCCATCAGGCCGAGCCGCCCGCCGCCATAGACGACTCCAATGCCCCGCTCCGCCAGCGTCCGTCCGACATGACGCGCCGCATCGATATAGGTCAGGTCGGCGGGGGTCGCCGATCCGCAATAGACTGCCAGTCTCTTCATCATATCCGTCCGTGGGCCTAAGCCCCTATTTCAAATCATCCAGCATCAGCGCCGCGGTCGCCTTCGCGCTGCCCACCACGCCGGGGATGCCCGCGCCGGGATGGGTGCCGGCCCCTACCAGATAGAGATTGGGAATGACATCGTCGCGATTATGCGCGCGGAACCAGGCGCTTTGGGTCAGCAAAGGCTCCAGGCTGAAGGCGCTGCCCATATGCGCGTTCAGGTCGCGACCGAAATCGCTGGGCGCATAATGAAAGCGGGTGACGATGCGCGAGCGGATGTCGGGAATCAGCCGATGCTGGATTTCGTCCAATATCCGCTCCGCATAAGCATGGCCGAACTGATCCCAGTCGATCGGCAGCTTGCCCATATGCGGCACGGGCGCGAGCGCATAGAAGGTCGAGTGCCCCTCCGGCGCCATCGACGGATCGGTGACCGTCGGATGATGCAGGTAGAGTGAGAAATCCTGCGGCAGCACGCCATGATCGTAGATGTCGGTCAGCAGCCCTTCATAGCGCGGGCCGAACAGGATCATATGATGCGGGATGCCGGGCCAGCTGCCCTTGATGCCGAAATGAAGGACGAACAGGCTGGGCGACCAGCGCTTCTGGCTCAGTTTCTCGCCCTGTTTCTGCCCGCGGGGATGATGGCCGAGCAGGTCGCGATAGCTGTGCATCAGGTCGGCATTGGTGGCGATGGCGTCCGCCTCCCCGCGCCATCCCGATGCGGTGTGGACCGCCGTCGCCTTGTCGCCATAGGTTTCTATCCGGGTGACGGCATCGCCCAGCCGCAGCGTGCCGCCCAACCGTTCGAAATGGGTCGCCATGCCATGGACCAGCCGGTTCGTGCCGCCTTTTGCGAACCAGACGCCGCCATCCTTTTCCAGCTTGTGGATCAGCGCATAGATGGCGCTGGTCTTCATCGGATTGCCGCCGACCAACAGGGTGTGAAATGACAAAGCCTCACGCAGCTTTTCGTTCTTCACATGGCTGGAGACGATCGAATAAACCGATCGCCAGGCCTGATATTTGGCGAGGCTGGGCGCGGCTTTGATCATCGAGGCGAAGTCGAGGAAGGCGACCGAGCCGAGCTTGCGATAGCCCTCCTCGAAAACGCCGGCGGCATAGTCGCAGAAGCGATCATAGCCCGCGACATCGCCTGGATCGAGCTTGGCGATTTCGGCGCGGAGCGCGGCTTCGTCATTGCTGTAATCGAAATTGGTGCCGTCGCGCCAGTTGAGCCGGTAGAAGGGCGACACGGGCATCAGAGTGACGTCCTGCGCCATGTCGTGCCCCGACAGCCGCCACAGTTCGGCCAGGCAATCAGGGTCGGTGATGACAGTGGGACCGGCGTCGAAGGTGAAGCCGTCCTTTTCCCACATATAGGCGCGCCCGCCGGGACGATCGCGTCCTTCGACCAGGGTGGTGTCGATGCCTGCCGATTGCAGGCGGATGGCGAGCGCCAGGCCGCCAAAGCCTGCGCCGATAACGATCGCTGTCCTGTTGGTCATCAGGCGGGCGGGTTCCATAATGTTCGCATGGCGTCCCTTATGGGTACAGGCGGGCGTCCGCACAAGATGCGCATACGGTCAGCCAGCGACGAACGGCCGGCATAGAATCGCTGGATCAGTTCCGGGCGCAGCCGATAGAAGCGGGCGAAGATGCGCCAGCGCTGATCCGGCCGGGCGGCGCCGAACAGCATCTTGCCAAGCAGCCGATAATAGCCGCCGCGTCGCCAATGGGCCGCGGCATAGCTGCGGGTGGCCGCGGGCAGATTATCGAGCGGCTGATCCACCAGCCACAGCGCGAATCGCACCGCATCGGGCAGCGAATAGCCGGTCATCGGCTGGAACAGGCCGGCGCGCACCCCGGCGCGGGCAACCGGATCGCCCATTGGCCAATAGCGATCAAAGTCGCCACCATAAACGACCGGCAGGACGCCCTGTTCGCGATGGACCAGCTCGCCGCGCCAGCCCCTGGCCTGCGCATAGGCGGCGATGCGGGCATCGAGCGTGGGCACGTCCAGATCCGGCGTGTCGCTATAATAAGTATCCTCGATAAAGAGCGTGCGGTCGTCCCAAGGCAGCAGATAGACGAAGCGGTAGCCATCGACCTGATCGACCGTCGCGTCCATGATGACCGGGCGGTCGATGCCATGGGGATCGTCGCAGCGCAGCGCATGGCCGACGAATTTCTGCCAGCCGCAGCGCAAGGCCGACAAATCCCCTGCGCCGCGGGCGTCGATAACCGCCCCTGCGGTGATTTCCCGGCCATCGGCCAGGCGGATGGCATGGGGTTCGACCGCGGTCGCCGTCGCGCCGGTCAGCAGCCGATCACCCAATATGCGTTCAAGTGCGACAGCGAGTTGGACAGTATTAACGCTGTTATAGGGCGTCGCGAGATTGCGACCGTAGTCGGGGAAACGCACGGCATGGCCCTGTGGCCAGCGATGGGCGACAAGCGGGTCGACGAGCCAGCGATCGGCGGGCGCAACGTCGCCATCGAAGAAGGACCAGAGATGATTGCCGCCAGGCCGATCCCCCTGTTCGACCAGCAGCAGCCGCACATCGGGCCGCAGCGCGGCGAAGGCGAGCGCGATCAACCCACCGGCAAGGCCGCCGCCGATGATCGCCAGGTCGCAGTCCAGATCGCTTGTCATGGCGGCATTGATAGGGGAGCGGCGCATCCCGATCCACCCTTGGTTTCGGCGCAAATATAGTATAGGGGGGTATCCTATGCACATTGTTGCGGATCGGGATAAATTGCTGGCGCGGATACGCCGGATCGCGGGACAGGTCGCCGCCGTGGAGCGGCAATTGTCCGGCGATGCCGGCTGTTCGGAGACGTTGCAGCTGGTCGCGTCGGTGCGCGGTGCGGTGGGTAGCCTGATGGAGGAACTGATCGAGCAGCATATGCGCGAGCATGTCGCCCGGCCGGGCCTGTCCGACGAGGCGCGCCAGGCCGCGACCGAGGAAATGCTGGCGCTGATCCGCCGTTACGGGAAATGACGATGCACGACGACCATCACCATGCTCATGGGGACCACGGCCATGGCGCCCACAGCCCTGCCGACCAACCCGCCACTTTTCAGGACAATAACGGCGAGGAAAGCCATTATTTCGACCATATCTATCTGTCGGCCGGGCATGACCAGAATGCCAAGCGAACCTTGTGGGTCGTCTGGCTGACCGCTGCGACGATGGTGGTGGAGATCGCCGCGGGCTGGTGGACCGGATCGATGGCGCTGCTGGCGGACGGATTTCACATGGCGACCCATGCCGGGGCGCTGGCGGTGGCGGCCGCCGCCTATGGCTATGCCAAGCGCCATGCGCGCAATCCACGCTATACGTTCGGGACCGGCAAGGTCGGCGACCTGTCGGGCTTCGCCTCCGCGCTGCTGCTGGGCGTCACCGCCCTGTTCATCGCGATCGAATCAGGTATGCGCCTGTTCCAGCCGATCGACGTGGCCTTTGGCGAGGCGACGCTGGTGGCGGTGGTCGGGCTGGCCATCAATATCATCAGCGCATTGTTGCTGGGCCACGACCATAGCCATGACAATCACGACCATGGCCACGACCACAAACATGGCCATGCCGACAATAATCTGCGCGCCGCCTACGTGCACGTGCTGACCGACGCGCTGACTTCGGTGCTGGCGATTGGGGCGTTGCTGGCCGGGCGCTATCTGGGCTGGTGGTGGATGGACCCGGCGGTCGGCCTGCTGGGCGCGGTCGTGATCGCGCGCTGGGCCTGGGGCCTGATGAAGGACACCGCCGCGATCCTGCTCGATACGGCCGAGCCGGCGCTGATGGCGCGGGTGCGCGCGCAGGTGGAGGCGGAAGGCGCGACGATCCGCGATCTGCATGTCTGGCGCATCGGTCCCCATGCCCATGCCGCGATCATCAGCCTGGCCCCCGGCGCCGACGCGCCCAAGGTAAGGGCGCGGGTGCGCGCGCTCCCGCGCATGGAGCATGTCACGGTGGAGTGCGGGTAAAATTAAGGACGCTCGTCCCAACGAATCAGGCTGACCCCACCATCCTGATCGACGGCCAGTTCGCCAAAAGCCCCGGTCCGCAACTTCAGCGCGCCGAGCGGCAGACCCGCCGCGATCAGAGCAAAGCGCGCCGCGCCATTGCTCGTGACGAGCAGGTCCACGCCCGCGCCGCCCTCCGCGAAGAAGGCGCGCCAGGCGGCGATGCGGGCATCGGCGTCCACGATCCAGCCATCGGGCGCAATACCCCGCTCGTCCCAATCGGCCAGCGCCTGCGCGCCGATCCGCGCCAGCACCGCCGCCTCCGGCCGCCCTTCGTCCGGACCATGGTCGATCTCCCCCAGCCAGTCGCGCACACCATCCGCGGCATCGCCCGTCGCGGCGGCGATAGCAGCGGCCGTTTCACGCGCGCGCAGGAGTGGGCTGGACAAGAGGCGATCGATCGGCTGCGCCTGGTGCGCGAACCATTGGCCCAACCGCCCCGCCTGCGCATGGCCGCTCTCCACCAGCGGAATATCGGTGCGGGCGCCCACCCGGCAGGCGTCAGCGCTGCTCGCAAAGGTGTCGCCGTGACGGATGATGAAGATGCGGCGCATGATAGCGGGCGATCAAAGCGGCGGGGTCGGGTCGCCATAGACGGCGATCAGCGCCTCGACCCGGCTGATGTCGGCCTCCGTATCGATGCCGCTGCTGTCGAAGCGCGGTGGATCGACGGCGACGGTCATGACCGGGATACCCAGTTCGAGCAGGCGCAATTGCTCCAACCCCTCCAGATTTTCCAGCACCGTGGGCGGGCAGGCTTCAAACCGCTCCAGCGCGTCGAGCGTATAGCCGTAGAGGCCGACATGGCGCCAAACGGGGGACCAGGGGTCGGTTTCGCGCAGCTTATCCTCATTGCGGATCGCGGGGATGATCGTCTTGGAAAACCACAGGGCGCGACCATCAGGCGCGCGGGCGCAGGTGGTGCCGCTGAAGGGCGAGCGCGTCTTATGTTCGCGCAGCGCGTCGAGCGCGGGCCAGTCGAGCGCGATGACCGGCGTGGCGACCGGCGCGCCGCCCTGTAGCGCGGCGATCACCGCGCCGAGCGCTCCTTCGGGCTGGAAGGGCGAATCGCCCTGGAGATTGACGATGAAGCGTGGCGGCGAGGGTTGCGCCTGCGCCGCCGCAAGCGCGCGGCCCGATCCGGTGGCGATGGCGCTGTCCGTCATCACCGCGTCGCAGCCGGCGGCGCGGGCATGATCCGCGATCGCATCATCATCGGTCGCGACGGTCAGGGCAACGTCCGCACGGACGCCGATCGCCGCCCGCGCCATGGCGATCGTTCGGTGCAGCAACGTCCGCCCGGCGATCAGGCGAAGCGGCTTGCGCGGCAGACGGGAAGACCCCGCCCGCGCGGGAATGACGACGAGAAGGCTCAGGCGACCCCGGCGTGAAGCAGATCGTGCATATGGACCGCGCCGATCAACCGGCCATTTTCGCAGACGAAAAGCAGCATGATATTATGCTCATGCATCAGATGCATCGCTTCGGACGCCAATTCGTCGGGACCGACGGCAAGCGGCGTCAACGTCATCGACCGGCCCACGGCCTCCGTCAGATTCTGCTTGCCTGTCACGGTACGGCGCAGATCGCCATCGGTGAAGGCGCCGATCAACCGGCCATTGCGATCGACGATCGCCGTACCGCCGAGGCGCGCGCGCGTCATTTCGATGGTCGCATCGAGAAGCGAGGCATCTTCCCGCACCATTGGCACGTCGTCACCGGCGGCCATAAGCTCGCGCACCTTGACCAGTTGCGCGCCAAGCCGGCCATTGGGATGGAATTTATGGAAATCATCGGCGGAAAAGCCGCGCATTTCCATCAGAGAGATCGCCAGCGCATCACCCAGCGCCATCTGCACCGTGGTCGAGGTCGTGGGGGCTAGGGAATTGGGGCAGGCTTCCTCCACTTCGGGCATCAGCACGCACATATCGGCCGCCATGGCGACGGTGCTCTGCGCCTGCGCGGTGATGGCCACCAGTGGAATGGCGAAGCGCTTGCAATAATGGATAATCGGGCCGAGTTCGGTCGATTCGCCCGAATGGGACAACATCAGAACGACGTCATCCGGGGTGATCATGCCCAGATCGCCATGCCCCGCATCCGCAGGGTGCAGGAAGATGGCCGGGGTGCCGGTGGAGGTGAGCGTCGCGGTCATCTTGCGCGCAACGATACCGCTCTTGCCGATGCCGGTGACGATCACGCGGCCGCGCACTTTCATGATGACGCCGATCACGCGCAGGAAGGTTGCGGCAAATTCCCGTTCGGCGAATTTGGCCTCCAGCGCATTGAGCCCGGAGGCTGCAATCGAAAGACTGCGGCAGGCAGTCTCCACGATACGGCCGCCGGAGCCGAACGGGACGATTTTCGAAGCTGGTGTCGACACGCGTTTGCCCTTTTATCCGTTTTTCACGACCAGATCATCCGGCCGGATCAACGGCGACGAACCATCGTATTCGATGCGTCGTCTTTCCCTCGTTCCGCGACCCCTAGCTGATTTTGCAACCAGCATGGGAGCATGGCTTACGCTGTTTCAGGCACTTATGGCAATCTATTTTGCAAGTGCGAAAGAAATTAGCGGCAGTTGAAAACAGTCAAACCTGACAGGAGCAAGGCAAAACGACTATATACAGCGACGAACCGTGGAACCATTTCCTATTTGCTATGCGCGCGACGTGCTGCCTTCATTGGGTGTCATGATAGTCACGATACCATTGCACGAATCGCGGCACGCCCGACTCGATTCCCGTTGTGGGAGCGAAACCAATATCATGGCAGATAGCGCTGATGTCGGCATAGGTTGCGTGAACGTCGCCCGGCTGCATCGGCTGGAAGTCGATCTGCGCCTTTCGCCCCAGCGCATCTTCCAGCACGGCGATCAGATGCATCAGTTCTTCGGGCCGGTTATTGCCGATATTATAGAGCCGGTGCGGCGCGCGACTGCCCCCGGCCTTGGGCGCGCCATCGTCGGCGGGTGGATGATCGAGGCAGCCGATGATGCCGCTGACGATGTCGTCGATATAGGTGAAGTCGCGCTGCATCCGGCCATGGTTGAACACCGGGATCGGTTCGCCCGCCAGGATTTTCGCGGTGAAGATCCACATCGCCATGTCAGGACGACCCCAGGGGCCATAGACGGTGAAGAAACGCAGGCCCGTCATGGGGATGCGGAAGAGATGGGCATAGGTTTCGCTCATCAGCTCATCGGCGCGCTTCGTAGCGGCATAGAGCGAGACGGGATGATCCGCGCGATCCTCCACCCGGAAAGGCAGCGTGTCGTTGCCGCCATAGACCGACGAGGAGGAAGCGTAGACCAAATGCCGGACCCGCCGCTCTCGCGCCAGTTCCAGCATGTTGACATGGCCAGCCAGGTTGGAGCGAACATAGGCATGGGGATTGATCAGCGAATAGCGCACCCCGGCCTGCGCGCCCAGATGCACGATCGCCTCGATCACCTGATCGGCCAGCGCGGCGTGCAGCGCGTCGAGGTCGGCGAAATCCAGTTCGTGGAAGGTGAAGAGCCTATCATGAGCCGCCTGCAACCGGGCGATCCGATCGCGCTTAAGCGACACAGGATAATAATCGTTCATGTTGTCGATGCCGACCACCGCATGGCCCTGCGCCAGCAGCCGGTCGGCGACGTGCATGCCGATGAATCCGGCAGCTCCGGTAACGAGGATGGTCATGCATTTCCCTCTCGGCCTGGGTGCGGATGCGCGGCCCCTTCCCCGTCTCAGACAATCCACCATGGCTTGTAAAGCCCTCATAGGCTGCACGCGGTCGCGCTATGCGCAGACTTTCGCCGATCTTTACCGCCCTATAATCTTTATCGCCTAAGCGAAGGCCATGGACATGGCATCCCATCCCAAGCCCCCGGCTCCGGTCCCCGACCTGACCGGGCAAGGTCAGCGCGAACGCTGGCTGGCGTTGGCGCTGGACGCAGCAGAGGTCAACGCCTTCTACGCGCCCGACATGCTGACGGCCGCGATCGACCATCTGGCGGGCGACGGAAACGTCCATCTGATCGAGGCGCGCGATGGTGACATGGCGATAGGCCTGCTGCCGGTCGTCTGCAAGCCGCGCCATGGGCGCCTGCCGATCGGCTGCGTGGCGAACTGGATGCACGATCACTGCTTCTTCGGCGCGCCGATGATCCGCCGGGGGCATGAAGTCGCCGCGTGGCGCAGCTTCCTGGCGCAACTGGAGGCGGCGCCCTGGGCGCGCGGCTTCCTGCATCTCGAAGCGCTGGACGCCGCCGGGGCCAATGCCGCGGCGCTGGAGGCCCTATGCGTGGAGCAGCGGCGCGGCCGGCTGGAGATTCATCGCTACGACCGGGCGATGTTGCGGTCGGACCTGACCGGCGACGCCTATTGGGAAACGCAGATACGATCCAAAAAGCGCAAGGAATTGCGCCGCCTGCAAAAACGGTTGGCGGAAATGGGGGCGGTCGAGACGCGCCAGTTGACCGACGGCGCCGAGTTGGCGCGCTGGTGCGGCGATTTCCTGGCGCTGGAGGCGTCGGGCTGGAAGGGGCAGGAAGGCACGGCGCTGGCGTGCAAGCCGGCCGACGCCGCTTTCTTCCGCGCCGCCTGCGCCGCCGCCTTCGACGCAGGTCGCCTGCACATGCTGCGCATCGACCTGGACGACCGGGCGATCGCGATGCTGGTCAATTTCCGCCATGGCGAGGGCGCTTTCTCCTTCAAGATCGCGTTCGACGAGACGCTGGGACGCTTTTCGCCGGGCGTGCTGATCGAGATCGCCAATCTGAACGCGGTGCAGGCCGATCCAACGATCGGCTGGATGGACAGTTGCGCCGCCCCCGATCATCCGATGATCGACAGCCTGTGGGCGGAACGACGGACCATCGTGCAATATCGCATCGCCCTGCATGGCGCGGGCATAGCCCGGATGCAGCGCAGCGCCGCCTTCACGCTCGCCAACGGGGTAGAGGCGATCGCCAGAAAATTGAAAGGACAGGCATGACCGCCCATAGCCCGATCGCCCCGGCCGCCGACGCCATCTTCCCCGACGAGGCCCGCGTCGCCTTCGCCGCCGCCTATCCCGACCAGTCAACGACGCTGCATCATGGACTGGCCGGCCATGGGCTGCTGACCCTCGACGCGCTGGCGACCCTGGCCGAGCGGATGCCGGCCACATCGGTCGAATATAATCTGGGCAAGCTGCCGCTGGGGGTTCGGCCGGAGGATACGCCGTCCAATGGGCTGACGCTGGGCGAGACGATCCGCACGATCGATACCAATGGCAGTTGGGCGGTACTGAAGAATGTCGAGCGCGACCCGGCCTATGCCGCGCTGCTGGACGCGGCGCTGGCGGAACTGGAACCGATCGTGTCGGACAAGACCGGGCCGATGCTGCACCGCGAAGCCTTCATCTTCCTGTCTTCGCCCGGCAGCGTCACGCCATTCCATATGGACCCGGAGCATAATATCCTGCTCCAGATCATGGGCGTGAAGACGATGACCGTCTTCCCGGCGCGCGATCAACATCTGGTGCCGGCGCAGAAGAGCGAGGATTTCCATGGCGGCGGCCATCGCAATCTGGTGTGGCAGGACGGGTTCAAGGCGCATGGCACGGCCGTCCGGCTGGCGCCGGGCGATGCGATCCATGTGCCGGTGAAGGCGCCGCATTTCGTGGAGAATGGCCCAACCGTATCGGTCAGCCTGTCAGTGACATGGCGATCGGAACGCAGCGTGGCCGAAGGCGAGCTGCACAGTTTCAACGCATTGCTGCGCAAACGCGGCCTGCCGGTCGGCACGGTCAGCGCGCGCCCCGAAGCGCAGGGCGTGCGCCGCCTGGTCTATCGCATCATGCGGAAGCTGGGCGCTTAAGTATCCGGCGCAGCAGCGCTTCGGCTTCCAGGCGCGGGCTGAACCGTTCCAGCACCCACCATTCAAGCGAGTCCTCGCAGGTGGCGAGGCTCTGCTTGTAGCGATCCTTGCCCGCCAGCAGCGAATAGCGTGAGAGGCCGCGTGCGGCATAATGGCCGACCGCCGCCGCATGGCAGAGCAGGCCGGGCTTGTCCTTCGCGGTGCGCGACGCGGCGAAGGCAGACTGATAGTTCATCGCCACGCCGCGACGGGCGAAATTGACCAGCAACCCGACCACGCCACCGGCATCGGAAAAACGCAGCAGTTCCACCGCGCCCGACGGCAGTCCGCGCGCGCAGATCGTGCCGACGAAGCTGCGGAAGCCGGCATCGTCCCAGGCGTTGTCGGCATGGCGGCCGCCGTTGAGCGCGGCCATCTCCTCCAGCCAGGGGATGACGTCATCAAGCCCGCCGATAGCAACGTCGGGGAGTGGGCCGCCATGATCCTTCATCGCGCGGCGAATCTGGCTGCGCGTATTGGCGCTGAGCAGCGACAGATAGTCGCCGTCAGCGGCGCGCACCGCGCCCAGATCGACCTGATAGACGGGCGAGACATCGATCCGGCTGCGACGGCGCGCGGCCAGGCCGAGCAGCGGCGAATCGGGCGCGACCCCGCTGAGCGTCAGCGCCCGCCAGTCGCGGCGGCGCGTGAGGGCCGCAAGTGCGGCGGCGGTCGCTTCCGCCTCCCGGCCCGTTTCGACCAGCAGGCCATTATATTCGACATAGGGCCGGTCGGCCTGGGGATCGCCCGACTGGTTGAGGCTGAGCGTCGCGACGTCGCCCAGCAGGCGCGGCCGCATCGCATGGCCGGCCAGCGCCAGCGCCACATCCTGTCCCGTTGCATCGGTGACGGCCAGCAGGTCGGGCCGGACGCCATAGCTGTCGAGCCATGCCCCGACCCAGGTCCAGCCCAGGAAGAAGCTGCCGTCGGATCGCGCCTCCAGCGCCTGCCAGCGCTCAGCCAGGGTCGCCCGGTCGGGCTGCGAGAAGGTCGCGGACAATGTCATCGCGCCCCTTGTGGCAGAGCGCCGGGGCGGGTCAAGCGGATCGGTCAGACGGACATGCGTCTGGCCGGATCGACTGTGCCGTCGGGCCGTACACCGGCGCGCGCCAGATCACGGCCCATATGGCCGGTGAGGAAGCGATACCACATGACGAAATCGGCGCGCAGCGACCAGAGCGGATAGCGGAAGGTCGCGGGGCGATTGCGTTCGATCAGGCTGTGACCGGCCCAGGCGAAACCATAGCCCACCAGCGGCAAGGCTGCGGCCATCCACCAGCGCCCGGCAAAGGGCGCCGCAGCGACCAGCGCCACGACCAGGCTGGTGCCGGCATAATGGAGCGCGCGGGTGCCCCGACGCGCATGTTCCTGCAGATAATAGGGCCAAAAGTCGCGGAAGCGCTTCATGCGTGTCACGGCCATATGTGTTGCATCCTCTCTTTGACCGCAAGCGTAACGAAACAGCCGGTGGCTGTTAAGTCTTATGCGCCAGACCGTGCGCCCTGTCGGGAGCATAGAGGAAATAGTCATAGGCCGCGCGCGCCGCTTCCGCGATGATGCGGTCGCGCGCGACATGGCCTTTGCTATCCTTCATCACGAAGACCGCAATCGCGAAGCGGCGCCCGTCGGGCAAGCGCACGACACCGACATCGTTGCCGGTGCCGTTCAATGATCCCGTCTTGTGCGCGACCGCCGTGCCCGGCGGCAACATGCCCACGATCCGCTTCTTGCCCGTTTCGCAGTTCGCCATGATGGTGAACAGCCGCTGGGTGCTGGCGGCCGACAGCGCGCGGCCCGATTCATAGGCGGCGATCAGGTCGAGCATCGCTGCGGGCGTGGAGGTATCCTGCAATTCTGCAGCGAAGGCCATATTAGGCAGATCGCGGATGTCGCGCGTGACCAGTTGCGGATCGGCGCGACGAGCGGCGTCGGCATTCTGGCGGAAGCTGCCCGCCAGCGGATGAATGCCCATGGCGCGATAGAGGAGATGCGCGGTGTCGCTGTCCACACGCAGCCCGGTGACGCCCAGCTTATTCACGAAGCCGGTGATCGCCTGCGGCCCGCCCGCACGCGCGACCAGCACGTCGGTCGCATTATTGTCGCTCTTTTGCAGCATCAGTTCCAGCAACCGGTCGATCGACAGGGTCGCGCCGGGGCGGGAGAACATCCAGGCGATGCCGCCCTCGCTCGCCAAGGCAGGATCGAGCGCAAGCTGTTCGTCCAGGCGCGCCTGCCCCGCATCGACCAGCGCGAAGATGCGGCCGGCCACCGCGATCTTGTAGGCGCTGGCCATCGGGAACAGCGTGTCGCCGTTCAGCGCCTGCGTCTCGCCGGTCTGGAGATCGCGCACCCCGATCCCGACCGATCCGTCCGACAGGGCGGCAAAGCGGGCGAACTCGCCCAGTAATTTCGCTTCGGCGCTTTGCTGGACCAGCGGCTTGGGCGGCGGGCCGAAGGCGTCGGCGCCGGGCAACGGGGCAAGAAACAGGCCGAAGGCGGCGAACAGGCTGACGGGACGAGCAAGCGACATGGTTTCGCCTGTCGCGGATCGGCGCGCGGGAGGCAAGAGGCTTTGCCCCGAATCGGGCAGGTTGACAGGGCTTTGCGCCCCGCGCCATCAGGCGGCATGAGCGACACCATCAAGCTGCACGAAAGCTGGCGCGCGCCGCTGGCCGATCAATTCGAAGCCCCGCATATGCAGGGGCTGAAAAATTTCCTGCGGGCGGAGAAAGCGGCCGGGAAACGAATCTTCCCCAAGGGCAGCGAATATTTCCGCGCGCTGGACCTGACCCCGCTCGACCAGGTGAAGGCCGTGATATTGGGGCAAGACCCCTATCACGGCGAGGGGCAGGCGCATGGCCTGTGCTTTTCGGTACAGCCGGGCGTGCGCACACCGCCGTCGCTGGTCAATATCTATAAGGAGATGCAGGCGGATCTGGGCATCGCGCGGGCCAGCCATGGCTTTCTGGAGCATTGGGCGAGGCAGGGCGTGCTGCTGCTCAACAGCGTGTTGACGGTCGAGATGGGCCGGGCGGCGTCGCATCAGGGCAAGGGCTGGGAACTGTTCACCGACGCGGTGGTGCGGATCGTCGCACAAAAGGAGGAGCCGGTCGTGTTCCTGCTGTGGGGCGCCTATGCCCAGCGCAAGGCGGGCTTCGTCGATCAGAGCCGCCATCTGGTGATCAAGTCCGCCCACCCCTCCCCTTTGTCCGCGCATAACGGTTTTCTGGGATCGCGGCCCTTTTCCAGGGCCAATGCCTTTCTGGAAGCCAAGGGCCGCGGCGCGATCGATTGGGCGTTGCCGGCGCTGGCCGTCGGTCAGCAAGGGCTGTCGCTTTAACGTATCAGCGCCATAGCTGAACGGTGCATAACAGGTCGGTTCAGGAACGAAACAAGCGCCTCATGCGATACCCCCATCACAGTTAGAGATTTCAGGGTTTGAGGAGAACGCACATGATCTTTCGTAAAGCCATTCTGGCCACCGCCCTTGCCGCCGCGTCGCTGACCGCAATCGTCCCTGCGACATCCTATGCGCGCGACCATGATCGTCGCGGCCATCATCGCGAATATCGCAGCGATCATCATCGCGGCGACCGTTATGCGCAACGCCGCAGCTATCGTGACGACAACCGTTACCGCTGCCGCAAGTCGGGCGGGACCACCGGCCTGCTGCTGGGCGGCGTAGCCGGGGCCCTGCTGGGCCGGGCCGTCGATACGCGCGGCGATCGTGCGCCTGGCACGATCATCGGCGCTGGCGCTGGCGCGCTGGCCGGCCGGGCGATCGACCGCAACGGTAGCTGCTAAAATAAAGAAAAGCGCGTGGGACATGTCCCCCGCGCCTTTCTCTTATGTCCAGGAAAAGCGAGGCCCGGTCCTGCTTGCGCAGGCCGGGCCTTCGTTCCTCTCCAAACTTGTCCAGCGGTCAGCCGTCGTAATCGCCGCCGATATTCTGGTTGCGCGGCGGCGCGGCGGCGGTCAGGCGCAGAGCCTCCGCCGACTGGGCGATCGAGCCGATTTCGTCCGGCGTATCGTCATCGTCAATCTGCACCTTTTGCAGCGACGCGACGACCGAATCGTGGAGATCGGCGGGCAAGACGGTTTCCTCGGCGATCTCGCGCAGGGCGACGACCGGATTCTTGTCCCGGTCGCGGTCGAGCGTCAACTCAGCGCCGCCGGAAATCTCCCGCGCGCGCTGGGCGGCGAGAAGGACGAGGTCAAAACGGTTGGTAACCTTGTCGACGCAATCTTCGACGGTAACGCGGGCCAAACAGGGCCTCCTGCAAATAACGGAAGGAAAGTCGTGAATTGGCCGCTTAGCAGCCGTCCCCGCAAGAGTCAATGAAAAGGCCATAAAGCCATGGCGAGAGACGGACAAAATGGGCATGAAGGGCATATGGCGACCATCAAACCCGCCCCCGACTGCGCCACCACGGACGACATCCGCCTGGACCTGCACGGCAATCATCTGCGCCTGATCGCGGACGGCCCGGCGCTGCGCGATGCGCTGATCGCGCTGATCGACGGGGCGCATCACAGCCTGAAACTCTATTATTATATCTTTGCGGCCGATGGCAGCGGGACGCTGGTGCGCGATGCGCTGATCGCGGCGCGGGCGCGCGGGGTGGCGGTGACGCTGATGATCGACGGGTTCGGATCGGCCGCCACGCCCGACGCATTCTTTGCGCCACTGATCGAAGCAGGCGCGCAGTTCGCGCGGTTCGGGACGAGCCGCTCGACCCGCTATCTGATCCGCAACCATCAGAAGATGGCGATCGCCGACGACGAGCGTCTGATGATCGGCGGCTTCAATGTCGAGGACGGTTATTTCGGGATTCCCGCCGAGGATTGCTGGCGCGACATCGGCCTGCTGATCGTCGGTGATCAGGTGGAGGCGATGACGCGCTGGTACGGTCAGCTATGGCGTTGGAGTTTGACGAAGAGGCATCGTTTTCGCACTCTGCGGCGCATGGTGCGCCAATGGCATCCCACGCTGCATCACCATGCCGCCGATCCGTTCCGCTGGCTGATCGGCGGGCCGACCCGGCGCCTCAGCCCTTGGGCGCAGGTAGTGAAACATGATCTGGAGAAGGCGGGGCGGGTCGACATGATCGCCGCCTATTTCTCGCCGGGGCGCGGAATGCTCAAGCGCATAGCCCGCGCCGCGCGGCGCAAGGGCGCGCGTATCATCCTGCCGGCCAGGTCGGACAATGGCGCGACTGTGGCCGCCGCGCGATTGCTCTATGGACCGTTGCTGCGGCGCGGGGTGGAGATTTACGAATATCAGCCGTGCAAATTGCACATGAAGCTGATCGTCATCGACGATGGCGTCTATGTGGGGTCGGCCAATTTCGACATGCGCAGCCTGTTCATCAACCTGGAGGTGATGCTGCGGGTGGAGGATGCCGGATTTGCCCAAGAGGTGCGCCAGTTCATCCTGCGCGAGGCGACGCGAAGCCGGGCGATAAGCCTGGAGGCGCATCGGTCCGGCCGCAGCGGCCTGACCCTGCTCAAACAATGGATCAGCTATCTGCTGGTCGGCGTGCTGGATTATACGGTGACGCGGCGGCTGAATTTCCGCGACCCGGACGCCGATTAAGGGGGCAGGCGCCGCCCGCCCCGCAACAGATTTCAGCGACCATTGTCGGTCAGCACGCGGACCTCGCCGACAGGATAGCCTTTTTCGGCCATTTCCTTGGCATAATCGCCGCGGGCATCGGCCAGTTCGGCGCGATATTCCTCCCAGGCGTCGCGATTATCCTCCGCATCGGACGAACCGCGCAAATCGCCGGTGAGTTCCTTGCGCGCTTCGGCCAAATCGGTCTGATAGTTGAACCAATAATCATTTTCGACGCCAGCAATCGGCCCCTGATAGACCAATTGGGTTTCGACCTGGGCCAATTGTTCTTCATAGCTGACCGGGCCTTCCTGCGCCTGGACGGCGGCGGGCGCCATAGCCAGCAGAGCGGTGGCGGCGAGAAGCTTCGCATACATCATGGGTTCTTCTCCTCTTTTGATCGAACCATGCACTGCACAACGCGCCGACCCAGGTCTTTTTCGCCTGAACGAATGTGCAGAATGGACGAAGCGAGAAAAAGGGGCGACGGATCGTTGCGCAAACGTCCGGCTATTTCTACTTATCGCTTTGAAAACAGATAGTTAATCGATTATCGCACCACCAGATAGAAGGCGGCCGGTACAGACCCGCCATTTTCGATCACGATGTCATAGCGATCGGTAAAGAGCGGCAGCCAGGCGCAGTCCACCTGAACGCCCCCAATTGGCTTGGCGCAGAGCGTATTTCCATCCGCGCCCTGCACCCGCATCGACAGATTGGCCGCGCCGCGGGCCGGGGCGACCGAAATCTGGGCGCGCTGGCCGGCGAAGAATAGCTGCCGCACGGTCACGCTGTCCCCCGCGCCGAGCGATCCGCGCCGATAGGCCGGCCCCAGCGCGCGGCCGCGAAAACCAAGCGCCGAGCGGGTGACGCCATGATCCTGCGCCTCCTGCGTCCATAGCGCCGCGAGATCATCCTGCCCTTCGGCCGGGGTCGCGCCGAGCGCCTTGAGGATTTGCGCCGTGTCGAGCAATGCGGCGTGATCGCCATCGCCCTGCGCGACCTCGCCTTCCATCAACGTCCGCAACACCGGATCGGCGGGCAGCATGTCGGCCGCCGGCGCGGCCGGCCCGGCGACAAGCAGCAATCCCGACAAGAGCAGCCTAATCATCGCGGTCCTCCGGCTGGAGCACGAACCGCGCACCGGGCGCGGCCTCCTCCACATGCAGCGACAATTCGTGCCGCTCTGCGATCGCCCTGGCGAGCGAAAGGCCAAGGCTATGCCCCCCGCCCCGCGCGCCGTCAAGCCGGACATAGCGTTCAAACACCCGTTCCCGGTCGGCGGGCGGGATGCCGGGGCCGTCATCCTGCACCACGATATGCGGACCGGGAGCCAGTTCCAACACGATCGAGCCGCCGCTGGGCACATATTTGAAGGCGTTGTCGAGCAGGTTGGACATGAGCCGCGTCATCTGCATCGGGTCGGCGCGCGCCCGCACGCCCGGCGCGATCCGCGCATGGAAACCGATGCCCAGATCTTCAGCACTGGCGCCGTAGAGATCGGCCAGGCTTTCGGCGATGTCGCTCAAGTCGACTTCGGCCAGGCCGCGCAGATCGCCGCGCATCGCCTGGGTGCCGGCAATGTCGAGCAGCGAATCGAGCAGGCGCACGACGCCGCGGATTTCGGCGCGCGACTGATCCAGCGTGCGCAGTAGCGCCTCGTCCTGCGTCCCCTCCATCGCCTTGAGGATGCGGGTGTCGAGATGCATCAGCGGGGTGCGAATCTCATGCGCGGTCTGGTCCGACACGGCGCGCTGCGCCTCGACCAGCCGTTCGACCTGGTCGAGCATGGCGTTGGTATTGGCGGCCAGTTCGGCCAGTTCGTCATTATTGCCCGGTCCCGGTGCGCGGGCGGCGATACGCCCGGCGCGGACGGCGGCAAAGGCGGCGTTCACCACCTCCACTCGCGCTCGCAGGCGACGGGCGGCGAAATGGCCGGCGACCAGACTGAGCAGCGCGATGCCCGCCCCGGCGATGGCGAACGCCATTGCGAGCCGCGCGAGCAGCGCCTGGCCGCGATAATTGCTGCGCCCTACCAGCAGGCGAGCGCCGGCGCCGAGCTGGGTCGCCCGCGCGAACATGCGGTCACCGTCGGGCAGGACGACATAACGCGCCTCCGACACTTCCGATGCGATGGCCGGCCAGCGATCGAGATTGCCGGCCAGGCGGCGGCCGGCCCCATCGGTCAGCAGATACCAGCTACGTTCGCCATCCTCACGGTTCATGGCGAGACGATCGGCGATCCGCGCCCTGAGTTCCGCCTCGTCGCTGCTGACATAGATATCGGCGAGGCCCGCCAGGTCGGTGTCGACCTCTCGCGCCAGCATCGCCCGACCGTCATCGTCGACGATCTTTTGCACCACCAGAAACAGCGCCAAGGTTGACAGAAGACTGACCAAAAGCGCCGACAGCGTGACCCGCCCGAAAACCGAACGGAACAGGCCGGGTCTAGGCACTTCCCGCCCCTGTCGGCCCCGCCGCGGCGATCAGCCGATAGCCGGTGCCCCACACCGTTTCCAGCACAGGACCGTCGAACCCGTCCTCCAGCTTGCGGCGCAGGCGTCCGACATTGACGTCCACGACATTGGTCTGAGGATCGAAGCTCAATTTCCATACCTGGCGCAGCAGCATTTCGCGCGTCACCACTTCGCCGGCATGTTCCATCAGATAGCGGAACAGTTCGAATTCCTTGGGCGAGAGCGGCAGATGCTTGCCCTGGCGAAAGGCCGTGCGCGCCTTCACATGGCATTCCAGGTCGCCAAACAGCAGCACCGGCTCATGGCTGCGCCGGCTGGCCCGGCGCCACAGCGCGCGAACGCGGGCGACCAGTTCGTCGGGTTCGAACGGCTTGGCCAGATAATCATCGACGCCGCTTTCCAGACCCTCGACCCGATGTTCGCTGCGGCCGAGCGCCGACAGCATCAACACCGGCGCGCCAACGCCCGCCACCCGCAGCCGGGTGACGATGTCAATGCCCGACAAATGGGGCAGCATCCGGTCGAGGATGATGACGTCGTGGCTGCCGCCGCCCGCGCGGTTAAGGCCGGTGGCGCCGTCGATCGCCTGTTCCACCACCATGCCTGCATCGGTCAGGATCGTGGCGATGTTGGCGCGCGCGGCCTCGTCATCTTCCACCAGCAATATCGAAATCGCGTCTGCCTGCGCCATCATGTCCCCCGGCTCGCAGATAACGCGAAAGGCCGCCAGTGACAAAGGCTGTTAGCCCGTCACTGGCGGCCTTTCGCGCAAAGCCCCGGCTTTGGCGTTTATATTTTGAGCCCGGCGCGCAGCATGAGGCAGCCGATCACGAGCAGATAGGCGCCGAAGATCTTTTTGAGCGGGCCGGCGGGCAGGCTGTGGGCGGCGGCCACGCCGAGCGGCGCGGTCAGCATCGACATGGAGGCGATCGCCAACGTGGCGGGGATGTTGATGTAACCCAGCGAACCCCAGGGCAGGCCGCCTTCTTTCAGACCGATGATCGCGAAACCGATGGTTGTCGGGATGGCGATCAGCGTGCCGATACCCGACGCCGTCGCAATCGCACGGTGAATGGTGCGGCCGCACAGCGTCATCACCATGATGGCGATGGTGCCGCCGCCAATGCCCAGCAGCGAGGAAAATGTGCCGAGCCCGCCGGCGATGCCCATGCGCAATATGCCCGACGGCATGGTGTCGCTGACGACCTTGCCGCTGACCTTGGGCAGCAGGAAGTTCAGCGACATCAGGATCACGCCGCCGCCGAAGATCATCTTGAGCGTGCGGCCATCGACATGGCTGGCGAGCATCACGCCCGCGCCGCAGCCCAGGACAATCCAGGGCGCCCAGGTCTTGAGCACTTCGAACTCCACCGCGCCGCGCTTGGAATGGGCCAACAGCGAACGGATGGAGGTGACGATGATGGTCGCCGCCGACGTGCCGATCGCGACATGGGCGATGGCGTCATGC
This sequence comes from Sphingobium cupriresistens LL01, assembly GCF_001046645.1. NCBI lineage: Bacteria > Pseudomonadati > Pseudomonadota > Alphaproteobacteria > Sphingomonadales > Sphingobiaceae > Sphingobium > Sphingobium cupriresistens. Next base: position 406,311 of record NZ_KQ130434.1, on the reverse strand, counting down.
GTGCCGCCGAGCAGTGGAAGGACGACGAGCAGGGCCGGCACCACGACGAAGCCGCCGCCAATGCCGAAAATGCCCGCGGCGAAGCCCGCGAGCAGGCCGGCGGCCAGCATCGCGACGAGCGGAATGAGCCAGGTCATGACATCGCCCTGCATTATAGCGCGCCCTCCTGCCCATTACGACGAGCGCGCATGTTGCTGCGTTCGCCTCTGCGGATCAAGGCGGCGAAATTGGGGAAATCGACCATGACGTTAAACCATGCCTCTCTTCGGCGAAATCAAGCTGCATGGGGGGCATGTGGTCATGTCCCCCTGTCCCGCTAGACGAACGAGGTGCGGGAACCCGCAAGGCCATGGCCTAAAGTGCAAGACGATGGGGAAACAAAAGGACATGGTATCATCAGGCCAACGCCTCCTCCGCGGGCGTATAGCGCAGGCCCAGATCCTGTGCGACGGCCTGATAAGTCACCTTTCCATCCCAGATGTTGAGGCCCGCGCGCAGGTGGGGGTCGTCGCGCAATGCGTCCCGCCACCCCAGTTCGGCGATGCGCAGCGCGTGGGGCAGCGTCACATTGTTGAGCGCATAGGTGCTGGTCCGCGCCACCGCGCCGGGCATGTTGGCGACGCAATAATGGACGACGCCATCGACGATATAGGTGGGGTCGGCATGGGTGGTGGCGTGGCTGGTTTCGAAACAGCCGCCCTGATCGATCGCGACATCGACCAGCACCGCGCCCTTCTTCATGGTTTTCAGCATCGCGGCGCTGACCAGCTTGGGCGCGGCGGCGCCGGGGATCAGCACGGCGCCGATCACCAGGTCCGCATCCGCCACGCATTCGGCCAGGTTCGCGCGGTTGGAAAAGCGGGTCTTGGCTCGCGCCTCGAAATACGTGCCGAGCTTTTCCAGCACCTCCGGGCTGCGATCCAGGATAGTGACGTCGGCGCCGAGGCCCGCCGCCATCTGCGCCGCGTTGAAGCCGACCACGCCGCCACCGATCACCGCGACCTTGGCCGGCAGCACGCCGGGCACCCCGCCCAGCAGCACCCCGCGCCCGCCATGCGCCTTTTCCAGCGCGGTCGCCCCCGCCTGGATCGCCATGCGACCGGCGACCTGGCTCATCGGCTTGAGCAACGGCAGGCCGCCATGGACGTCGGTCACGGTTTCATAGGCGATGCAGGTTGCGCCCGACGCGATCAGGTCGTGGGTCTGCTCCGGGTCGGGCGCAAGGTGGAGATAGGTATAGAGGATCTGGCCCGGCCGCAGCAGGGCGCGCTCCTGCGGCTGCGGCTCCTTCACCTTCACGATCATTTCGGCGGTAGCGAAGACGTCGACGGCCGCCGCGACGATCTCCGCCCCCGCTGTCTCGTACAGCGCGTCGCTCGCGCCGATACCCTCGCCCGCGCCGCTTTCCACCAGTACGCGATGGCCGTGCGCGGTCAGTTCATGCACGCTTTCGGGCGTCAGGCCGACGCGATATTCATGGTTCTTAATTTCCTTGACGGTGCCGACGATCATCGTGCCTCTCCAAAAAAGGGGGCGCGTTGCCGTCGCGCCGCTCTGCCGCCATCATAGCGCAGGCGGGATGACGAAGGTTCCCCCGATGTTAGGGCGCGGCCCTGACCGGCACCGGCGCATTGCACAGGTCGACGCCGCCAGCGGGGCGATCATAGAAATCATCCTTTCGGTTGGCGCGCAGGCGCAAATAATTGGCGAAGCTGGGCGACAGCGTGTCCATCGCCTCGAAGCGCGGGCGCTCGGCGGCCGGCAGTTCGCTGGCGAGACGGACGGTCAGGATCGGCGCCTGATGTTCGGTCGGCGTATAGAAGCCCAGTTCGCCCGATCCGCGCGGCAGGCTGGACAGATGCGCCATGCCTTCGATCACGCGGCCCACGACTGCGATGTTGCGATCGAGCTGGCGCGGCGCCTGGCCGATCACGGCATAGAGTTCCGCGCCCGTTCCCGCGTCCGGCGATAGGTTCCGGCCGACGCCGACATAGCCATAGCAATGGGGCAGCCAGGCCGACGTTCCGTCCATCGCCACCGGCCAGCCGCCCACGAAGCCGGTCGAGGAGGCATAGGGATCGGCATAGGGCAAGGGCGTGACCGCAAGCCGCCGCGTCGCCAGCGGCAGCGCATAATCGTCCGGGCTGGTGGCGGACAGGCCTGGCGGCATCGGCTTCTTCTCGGTCGCATCGCCCCATTGCACGACATAATTGTCCTGCACCCGGTTGATGCTGGCGCCGTCCCACCAATGCGCCTTCGCCAGCGTCGCGATATTGGCGACATGGCGTGGCGAAAAGCCGGGCGCGAGCTGGATGACTACGCGCTTGCCGCCCTCTATGGTCATCACCAGCAGTTCGTCCGCTGGTATCGGCCGCCATGCGCCCGCCGGCGCTTGCGCCACTACGTCGGCGGGCGTAGCGGGCGGATCGGTGGCGAGAGCCTGGGCAGCGAGGCAGGCAGGAAGGACAGCGGCGGACAGCGCGAGCGCGAGAAGGCGGTTCATGCCGCGATCAAACAGCGACCGCGGGATAAAGTAAAGCATCCCCTGCCCATAGCCCTTGCCTAGCCGCACATCGCACGATAGGGAGCCGCACTTCCAGTGCAATGCGGAGCGGTGGCCGAGTGGTCGAAGGCGCTCGCCTGGAAAGTGAGTATACGCCAAAAGCGTATCCAGGGTTCGAATCCCTGCCGCTCCGCCATTTACTGTATTCCAACGGTCACAGGCACGCTTTGGCGAACGCTGAATCCCAGCATTTGCTGGGATATTTATAGATTTAGGTATCGTAGGCCATTGGCGTAGAAAGGTCATGTAGCGCCCATCTTTCGCGTCACCGATAATCGACGACGGTGGCGGGCTGGCTGTTTCTCCCCTGGGGTCTGCTTCGTCACCACCAGCGCCAAGGCGCATCGCGTGGCCCAACGCACAGCCTTTAAAAGTTGGACGTAGAGCAGCCGCAGGCAGCAAGGTTGGACCCATAAGCCTAAGCGTTCCCAACGCCTGCCGTTGCATCGGCATCCGCCGCAGCACATTGTCTATGCTGATCGCAGATCGAGGGTTGAGGTGGCGAAGCTGGGTAGTTCGACACTGGTCCTGGTCGACAGCCTGCGCCGGTCGATCGACGCGCGCCGGTCACAATCTGCAGGAGCAATCAATTAAGCTGTTCGAACAGTGCTTTGGCAGATAGTCGAACTCCCATTCGATTGTCCTCGACGGGCGCGACATGGACAGCGAAACAGACGATGCTGTGCGATTTTTGCACCGGTCGGTTCGGGGCGGTCACGGCAGAAGTGTTTAAAAAAATCTTTTATGTCATTGTTTTAATTGAAGTTTTTGTAATATTTCGGCATGGCGCGCACTGGTGAGCGGATAACGTAGCAGCAGCAGCGCGGCCAAGCCGGAGAGCAGCAACGGTATGAAGCAATAGAGCCATTGAAGCCGGTCGAGCGCCTGGACCGAGTTGCTGGCATCCAGTGCGGGCTTGAAATCGATCCAGTCCAGAATCATGAACAGCAGGCCGACCGACAGCGCCTGACCGACCTTCCAGACGCCGATCAACAGGGCGAACAGGAGGCCGGTACAATCCTCTGCGCTATCGAGCCGGTTGGCATCGGCGCAATCGGCGATCATCGCGCGCGGCAGCATGGCGATGGCGCCATAAAACAGGCCGACGAGCGAAAAGACGCCGATCGCCACGAGCAGATTGCCGCCGGGCATCAAGTATAGCGGGATTTGCGCAAGGCCCGACCCCGTTGCCGCCAGAGCAAGCGCGCGATGCTTGCCCAACCGGCCCGCCAATATGGTCCAGACCGGCGTGACAAGGAGCGCCACGGCGAACTGGCCGATCAGGATGAGGCCGACATCGGCCGGAGCGATGCCCTTGGCAAGGGCGAAGAAAAAGACCGCCAAGGTGGTCGTGGCGCCCGCGCCAAGGCCCAGCAGCAGTTCGCCCAACAGCACGATCCTGACATCCCCGCGCCTGGCCAGGCGAAAATAGGTGGAGATGCCGCCATGACGCGAGTCTGCGGCACGGTGGCGTTCAGGTACGATGGCGAGGGTAAAGCCCGTCATCAGCGGCGTCACCCCCACAACGAACCATGCCATCATGTGCATCGCATCGGTTTGGCCCGGCCGCCCGGCAAAGGCGAGTATCTTGGGGATCAGCATGGCCGCGACCATCCCCAGCATGAAGGCGAACTGCCACCAGGCGTAGATGCGGGAGCGTTCCTGATAATCGGGCGAAGCCCCTGCCGCCAGGGCCAGTTGGGCCAGGCCCAGCACCGACCAGCCAGCATAGGCGACGAGCAGCCATATCGCCAGATAGCCCGGCCCGACACCGGGCGATGCAGTGAACAGCATCACCATGCCGACCATTATCATGGGGGCGCCCGCCGCGACCCATGGCCGATAGCGCCCGAAACGGGTGCGGGTGCGGTCCATCCATCCGCCAAGCAGCGGGTCCAGGACGATGTCGATGATCCGCACGATCATGAACACCGCGCCAACGACACCCAGATCGAGATGCAGGCTGCCCGAATAATAGCTGGGCAGATAGACCACCAGCGGCAGACTGAGGGCCGACAGGGCGATGCTGGGCGCGGCCAGGGCAGCAAGGGTCAGGGCCGAAAGTGGCGGCCCGTTCGGACTGGGCGGGGATTGCGGAATGGAAAAGCCCTCTCGATCCTTATCGTCTGTGCCGCAATAGTGCGCAGCGGCCGGTGGGGAGCGGAAGCGCGATCGCCATCGCCCAGATGCCGATCCTGTCGCCAAAGCGCCTGCGATGGCGACAGCGGCGACAGAGATGATAGCTTTCGGGAAAGAGAGGAGAACGATATGACCGATGCCATCATCGACACCCCGCCGCCTGTGTCGGCGATCGACCCGGCGAATCTGGACCCGTTCGACCGCAAGGTGTTCGACTGGCTGACGCAGAATATGGGCGTGGTGACTGGGTTCGTGCGGCATCCGCGCTGGCGCCCCGGCTGGGATGCGCAGGTGATCCGGGACGGCGTGGTCACCCCACTTTATATTCGCGGGCCGCGTGGCGATAGCTATGTGTCGCCAGTCGACATGATCCAAGAGGGCGAAATCCACCGGGCTTTCGAAGCCAACGCCATTCCCGCGCCGCGCCTGCTGGGCGTGATCGACGATCCGCTGTCGCTGGTGCTGGAGCATATTCCCGGCAGGATCAACAGTGCCACCATTGCCGACGAAGATGTGCGCCGACAGGTGCGCGAGGCGTATATCGCGTTGATTGCGCGGCTGCACCAGGTTCCGCTTGCCGCCTTTGCGAAGGTGGGATTGCCGGTTCCCACGTCGGCGCAGGACATCGCGCTGGCGCTGTACCAGCCGGCCATCGACATTTTCCACAAGACGATCGGTCGCCCTTTCCCCCTGATGCGCTTCATCGCCGACTGGCTGCATCGCAACGTGCCGCGCGACCGGACGAAGGCCGCCTTCATCAACCCGGACGCGGGACAATTTCTGTTCGAAGACGATCGCGTGACGGGTCTGATCGATTTCGAGGTGTCGAGCTTTGGCGATCCTGCGGCCGAGCTTGCGGGGTTGCGCATCCGCGACACGGCGGAGCCATTGGGCGATATTTCGGCGTTGATCGATCATTATGAGCGGCTGACCGGGGACAGGATCAGCAAGCGGCTGATCGAATATCACACGGCCGGATTTTGCGGGGTCAACGGATTTCTGCTGTGGCCGCTCGCCTTCCAGTCCTCGCCCGAACAGGATTATGTCGCCTATATGCAGTTTGCGGTGTCCGCCACCCGCTTTTCGATCAGTGCGATCGCCGCGCATGACGGCGTAGCGCTGACCGACCCGGACCTGCCCGTTCCCCGCCAGATCGGGTTCGACGAAGCGGCGCGCAAATTGGTCGCGCAGGTGGAGGCGCTGCCGGGCGGGAGCGCCGCCGCGGACTATCAGCGCGATTCCGCCGCCGCGCTGGCGCGCTATCTGCGGCGCTGGGCGACTTATGGCGCGCAGGTGGCGGCAGCGGACATGGACGATGTCGAGGCATTGTTGGGGCAGCGGTTCGACGATGACGATGCGGCGATGGCGGCGCTCGACGCCTTTGTCGCGCAGGCCGGACCCGAAATGGACGCGGCGTTGACGCGGCATTTCCATCGCTGGCTCAAACGGCAGAATTTCCTGCTGCGCGATTGCGGCGACAATTACCGCTATATCGACTTCGACCTGCAACCCATCCCGCCGCGCTGACGGGAAAAGGCGCAGGAAGGATCAGGGAAGGCGACGGACCGCGACCGGGATGCCGTTCAGCACGGCGTTGCCCGACGCGGCGTCGATCATTTCGGCCGGGCTGAGTTCATTGATGTTGGTGCCGACATGCAACCGGGCAATGTCGAGGCGTGCGCCTTCGCGATCATGGCCCCAACCGTGGGGCAGGCTGACCACGCCGGGCATGATGTCGTCGGTCACTTCCACCGGCGCGGTGACGATGCCGCCCTGGCTGGTCACTTCGCAACTGTCGCCATGGGCCAGGCCAAGAGCGCGCGCATCGTCGCCGTGAATCTGGAGCGTGCAGCGTTCCTTGCCCTTCACCAGCGTGTTGAGATTGTGCATCCAACTGTTAAGCGATCGCAACTGGCGTCGGCTGACCAGCACGAGGGCGGGCACGGGTTCGTCCAGTGCCGCTTCCAACCGGGGGATGTCGGTCAGGAAATGCGGATGCGCCAGTTCGATCCTGCCAGTCGGCGTCGTGATCGCCCGTTCGCCCAGCGGCACGGCAGGGCCAAGCAATATCCCGTCGGGGGCCGTCTTGAAATCGGCGAGCGAGAGGCCCGTCGGATGCGCGCCGAAACGATCGCCGAACGGACCCGAACGAATGCACAGGTCCAGAATGCGTTCGGGACCGTTAGTCGGCAACGCGGCAAAGGCGACCTGGCGATCAACCCCGGCCTGATCGCACATCATGCCGAAAAATTCATCGTCCAGGGCGTTGAGGTCGGGAATGTCCACCCCGCCCATGATCGCGCCGATGCGGGCCATGACTTGCCATTCGGGGGGCCGATGCCCTTCACCGAACAGCGCCGGAGAATAATGTCCGCCGCTGGTCAGCGCCCATGGCCAGGCCCATATGTCCCAGTGCGGCTGTTCCAGCAGGGACGGACTGGGGAAGATGACATGGGCGTGGCGAGTGGTTTCGTTGAGATAGATGTCGATGCTGACCATACAGTCCAACTGTTCCAGCGCCGCGTCCAGCCGGGCGGAGCCGGGCACCGAGAGGACGGGGTTCGCGCCCAGCGTCATCAGCGCATGAATCTGGCCTTCGCCGGGCGTGTCGATCTCTTCGGCAAGGCAGGATGCGGGATATTGACCCAATATTGCCGGGACGCCCCGCACCCTGGACGGATTACCGGCAACCGCGCCGGTGCTGGCATAGGGCGGTGCAAGGTCAAGGTGCGGGGCGACCTGCGTCGACCACATCGATCCGCCGGGCGCATCCAGATTTCCGGTCAGAATGGCGATGGCGTCGACCAGCCAGGATGCCAGCGTGCCGAAACTTTGCGTGCAGGTGCCGATCCGCCCATAAATGGCGGCAGCCCGCGCGTCTGCTATGTCCAGCGCGAGGCGGCGGATGACCGACGCATCGACACCGCAAAAGTCCGCGACACGTTCGGGCGGAAAGGCGGCGGCAACGTCGCGGAGCGTTTCGACCCCTGACAGCAGCGGCGAGAGATGGCCCAGGCGCACGCGATTTTCGGCGAACAGGACATGGACGATGCCCAGCAACAGGGCCGCGTCGCTGCCGGGGCGCAGCGGCACCCACTGGTCCGCCGCCGCCGCGGTTCGGGTGCGCACCGGGTCAAGCACCACGACCCTGCCCCCGCGCGCGCGCAAGTCGCGAATGCCACCCATGACATCGCGGTGCGAGAAAATGCTGCCCTTCGATTCGGCGGGATTGGCGCCCAGAATGACGAACAGGTCGGTTCGGTCGATGTCCGGGATCGGTATGCGCCACATATTGCCGTACAGCAGGAAGGAACTGACATTCTTGGGAAGCTGATCCACGCTGGACGAGGAATAGCTTTGGGCGAAGCGCGCCAACCGGTAGAGCAGCATCATGTAGCGGCCACTGGCGAATCCCTTGCCCGACATATTGCCGCCAAAGCTGGCAAAGGCCGATTGCCCATATTTTTCGCGCACGCCGCGCGCCAGCCGATCGGCATGGGCGAACGCTTCTTCCCACGACGCCGCGCGCCATTGGGTGCCTTCGCGGATCATCGGCGTGCGCAGCCGATCGGGATCATGATGCAGGTCGCCCAGCGTCGTCCCCTTTGGACAGATATGGCCCCGACTCCAGACATTCGCCTTGTTCGGGCGGACCATCGTCACCTGGTCCCCGTCGACGCTGACATCGATGCCGCACATGCCCTCGCACAGCGGGCAGGTGCGCTGGTGGGGGCGGATTTCCTCTGTCTTGGTCACGCCATCTGTCCTTTCACTATATGTTTGACAGGCCAGGCCGGCGACGGCTCAATGGCGCCATGACCATTGCTTCGCCACAGCCCGATCCGGCCCGGACCGGCCAGGATTTCCTCGACGCGATCGTTGCGGGCGATCTGGATGCAATCGATGCGCTGCTCGCCCCAGATGCGACCTGGTGGGTGCAGGGATGGGGCATGTTGGACCGTAGCGCGCTGATGCGGGGTCTGGCAGGAACGATCGGGCGATCGGGCGCGCGCGCGATGACCATATTGCGCACCACCGCGCAGGACGATCGGGTCGCGATCGAAGCGGAAGGGCGTTTCAGCTTCGCCGAGGGGGAATATTGCAACAGCTATGTCTATGTCCTGGCGATCGATGCGCAGGGCAGGATCGCGCAGGGCAAGGAATATCTCGACACGGCGGTGGCCGCCCGATTTTACGGCTGAACGAGCGGTATCGGCGGGCGTAGCGTCACGCCCCGCCCGCCGATGAAGAACCCGCGGCCCGGCCATGACCCTAAAAGTCGTAGCGGACCCGCACGCCATAGGTGCGCGGCGGTGCATAGCTGCCCGAATTGATGCCGAAGCTGGTCGCGCTGATGATGATATTCTGGATATATTGGCGGTTTGTCAGATTATCGACATAGGCAGTGACGGTAATCGGCAGGCCTTGCAGGTTACTGACCTGCGCATTGAGGCTGATGAGACTATAACTCGGCAGGCGCACCGGACCCTGTAGATATTGATCGATATGATAATAGTCGCCATGCAGGGCCATCCGCCCGAAATCGCCAAGGTCAAATTCATAATCGGCGGCGAACTGGTAACTCCATTTGGGCGCCCCGGTAAAACCGCCCGGCGAGTGAAAGAAGGGCGCGAGGATGGCGGGCGCTTCGAGCCGGTCGAATTTCTGCCGCAGATGCGCGCCGGCAAAGCTTAGCCGCAGGCCGGGCGTCGGCGAGATATGTCCGTCAAACTCAAAACCCTTCGACGTCGCCGTTCCGGCATTGATCTGTAGCGCGGACCCGGCGGGCGCATTGGTGGAATCCAGGCCGGGAAGACCCGACCCGGCGGTTATGCCGGTCGCTTGAAGCTGCAACTTGTCGAAATGACTGATGAAGGCGGCGATATTGAAATGGCCGGTCCAAGAACCGCTGCGAAACTTGCTGTGGACGCCGACTTCATAGTCTGTGACCGTCTGCGGATCGAAAGTCTGAAAGGCGCTGAGGACCGGGGCAAGGACGGGCGCATTCAATCCTCCGGCGCGATAGCCGCGCCGATTGGTGAAGTAGAGGAAGATGTCGTCGCTGGCCTTGTAATCGACACCCAGCGTCCAGGTGGGCGCCTTTGATCGGGCGGAGCCTTCGAAACTGGCGCGCCCGAAGCGACTGCCGGTATCGGCCCGGCAAGCGGCTAGGCCCGAATAGGGCTGGGCTATGGTTTCCCCGGTCGCCAGCGCGACGGAAACCCGGCTGTTGCTACAGATAGACTGTTTGTCCCAAGTGTAGCGAAAGCCGCCGTTGAGCGTCACGCCGCGCAACCCCATATCGTCGAGTGCGTAGGATAAATTGGCAAAGAGCGCGTGGCTTTGGTCGCCATAGAGAGTGTCGGACAGCGACCCTACCGGCCATACCCCGCCCAGCGCGCCATTGACGATGGCCTGCGTCGTCGGGGTGGGCGGCGTCGGCCGGAAAAGATCGAGCACCAGATAATTGACCCCGGCTGGCTGCGCCTTGAGGTAGAAGCCGCCCGCAAGCCAGGAAAGCCGGTCGTTGAACAAGGAGCCGCTGATTTGCAATTCGTTGGTATATTGTTCGGATACGCTGTGGTTGCGGGTGGTGATGAGCGTTCCGGGCTGACCCGGCACCAGCCCCAGCGCGGCCAGACCCGGACCTAGATTGGGCAAGGGCGCGGCGGGCAGTCCGATCGCATTTTGCAGATTGTCGACATTGGTATAGCGGTAGCCAAAGATATTCTTGATCGTCACTGCGCCGATGTCGACCGAGGTCGTGTTCGACAGGCCCCAAAAGGTTTCATTGTCGAAGGGGTCGACCGTGCTGGCGGCGGTCCGCCGACCCAGCGCGCGCAGCGAATCCACCAGCGGTTGAAGATCCGGGCGCAGCACCACGACCGGAAAATAGCCCTGCGCATTGGTTTCGATCCGGGTGTAATCGACGATCAGCACATTTTTGATGGTGTCCGTCGGTTCGAACAGAATCGACGCCCGCAACGTGTCCATGTGCAGATTGTCCTGCCGCTTGCCAGTGCTGATATTGGGCGTGAACCCCTTGTTACGGCCACGATCGCCGGCGATGCGGATGGCCAGCTTGTCGGCGATGATCGGGATGTTGACGGCGCCCTGAACGGAATGTTTGTTGTAATTGCCGACGTCGATCTGGGCATAGCCTTCAAAATCATAGGAAGGGGTGCGGGTATAAACGAGGACGGCGCCGCCCGTGGTGTTGCGCCCGAACAATGTGCCCTGCGGCCCTTTGAGCACCTGGACATTGTCCAGATCGAAGGTCGGCGTGAAGCTGCCGATCGGGGGCAGCGGAACTTCGTTGAGATAGGTGATGACCGAGGGCAGGCCGGGTCCGGTCACTGCCTTGCCCTGGCCACGAATGGTGTAGGTGGTGTTCGACATCGAACCCGCGCCGTTCAGGATGACGCCGGGAACCAGCCGTTGAAGGTCGGCGGTGGTCTGAAGCCCCAGCTTCTGTATATCCTCGCCGCCGACCGCCGTGATCGACACCGGCACGGTCTGGGCCGATTCCGCCTTGCGCCGCGCAGTGACGACGATGTCGCGGGTCATGTCGTCCATGCCGATGGCGGATTGTTCAGCCGCTGGCGGCGTGCCTTGCGCGTGGGCCGCGGACGACACCGTCATCGCGATCACCGAAACGGCGTGCCACATCTTCCAACTTACCATATCGACATCCCTCTGCCTGATCCTGGGTCGCTCTCTTGTGGTCGACCTCTTGACTGTCCTTGCTGGATTAGCGGATGGCCGGGGGCGCCCCTATGCGAGAGAGCGTCGCTCACTTGCAGATTAGGTCGCTCACTTGCCCCGCCCGCGACGGCGCCGCGCGCTAAGCCCCCGGCTGGCTTTCCAGATCGAGCGACGCGATCAGCGCGTCCGCGGTCATGCCGTGCGATTGCGAAATGTGGATAAGATCGAGATATTCGCGCCAGGCGACGATCTGCCCCGCATCGTTCAGGTCGAACACGGCGACCAGCGGGACAGGCGACCATTTGCCGTTGCGGCGCGACCAGTCCACACGTTCGGTAAAGACGGTGTTGCCGTTCGAACCCCAGCATTTCATGTCATGGCGTTGTTCGGTGCATTTCTGCTGCATCAGCCGATGTTCGGCCAATATTCTGTCGCGCCCTACCACCGGGGCGATCGTGGGTACGACGATCTGATAATAAGCGTCGTCGGCCAGCGGCATGAGCGCGGCGGCAAGATCGGTCGGCCAACTGTCGCGGTAGCCACCAATGAAATTCAACACGATTTCTTCCTGTCGGGTCAACGCCTGTCTCCATTTCACTGAACTGCGTCGCGGGACATGCCCGCAGATTGTGCGCCGGGCCGGATCAGGCCGGTTCGGATCGCAAGGATTGTTCCAGATCTTCGACCGCCATGCCGATCTGGCGCGCGACATTGCCGCCGTCGAGATATTCGCGCCATGCGACGATCTTTCCCTGCGGACCGATTTCGAACACGGCGACGAGCGGGATGGACACCCATTTTCCGTTGGTGTGCGACCAGTCTGTCCGTTCGGTGAAGACCAGCGTATCGCTGGACGCGACGCCCTTCATATCGTGGCGCTGGTCGCCATAGGCGGCCCTGATCCGTTCCCATTTCGCCTTGATCGCGGCTTTGCCGCGGATCGGGTCGGTGGTCGGCACGATGCTCTGATAATAGCAGTCGTCGGACACGAGCCGCAGCGGGGCATCCAGATCATCGGGCCAGTTATCTCGGAAATAGCCGATAAATTCCAGCGCGATGGATTCTTCTCTCGTCCCCATGACATCTCTCCGCTTATTGTCTTTCGACGCGGGATTAGCATCGGGCGCACGGCCCCGTCATGGCATCGCGACGTTGCCGGAAAGCAGAGTGTATATCCCAGATGCGCACGATGGACGGACAGGCAGGCATCTGCCCGCGCGATCGGCGGACGGTCGGCCCGATGATCGGTTCACCGACAATGTTCGCATTTGGGCGATGGTGCGACAGCTTTCCTCCAGCGCTGCCCGGCGCGACAAGATGGGCCGACCATCGCAAACGGAGCCACATCCATGACGCTACCTACCCCTGACCATATTCGCGGCTTTATCGTCGAATCCATCCAGCTTTGGAACGCAGGCGACAAGGATGGCTTCATGGCGCTGTACAAGGACATGGCGCCGGGCGGATTTCGTTTCGAAAACCCCGTGGGCACCGGCGTGCAGGAAGGATGGGACGCGCTGCTCAAAATGTGGGACGATTACGCCGCCATCGTGCAGATCGAAATCCTGCATCTGATCGTCAATGGTTCCGAAGCCATGGCGATGATGGCCAACAAGGCTGATATGGGCGGTCGACCGGCCATCCGCTATAGCGGGGAAACCTATCATTTTTACCAGGACGGGTCATTCCACGCCCGCTATTTCGCCGAATGATGCTCAATTAGGCAGCAGCGCGCCGCGAAACGCCTGCGGTGTCTGGCCGGTGCTGCGATGAAAGGCGGCGGCGAAGGCGGCGGAACTTTTGAAACCGCAGTCGAAGGCCACCTGCTTTATCAGCAGACGCTGATCGGGCAACAGCAACCGGGCGCGTTCCAGCCGACTTTCCGCCAGGAAACTGCGCAACGTCTGCCCGGTGGTCGCGCGATAGCGGATCGCCAGCTTGCGTCCGCCCATGCCGATCGCCTCGGCAAGATCGGCGATGGTCGGCGCTTCGCCCGGCGTGTCGACCGCGATGGCGCGCAGGGTTTCGAGTTGGGCGCGGCTGAGTTTGCCCGCAGCGATCGCTTCGGGCGCGGATTCACCGCTGAACTGGCGGCGCAATTCGAACGCGACGCCAAGCAACAGCGTTTCAATCTGCAAGCTGCTGGCGAAACCGGGCATGACCGTTTCCGCCGCGACCCGCCGCAACATTGCAGCGATATGGTCGTTGCGGATAACTAGGGCCGACGCCCAGTCGAAACCCGGCCAGTTCCATTCCACGGTCGCGCGCGATGCGATCTGGTCGATGTCGAAGCCGCAGGATATGCTGCGCTGCGCCCCGCGTTTCCACCGCACCAGCATGGGTTCTTCCTTGGCGAAAAAGGCGATGCCGCCAAGGTTGACGTAACGGGCCTGATGCCCGCGCGGCGCGCGCGCGCCAGTGACGAGGCGCGTTGCGTTACAGAACATCTGGACGAAACATTGGGACGATTGGAATAGTCCTTCCCCCGGTTCCAGCCAGTTGGTATTGTGAATCTTCACGTCAAAGGTCGCGGTACTGGATAGCCCTTCCACCCGATCCGCGAAGGGTGAAGAGGATTGAAGCAAATAGCTCTGCAAGCCGTTCATCACACGCTCTCCCGTTCGTGCAGCCGCGCCCTGTTGGGCTGTCGGCCTTCGCACACGCCATAACGACAATTATCGCGCTTGCTGCCCGTCTTTCGACAGGTTGCGCTCTGCAACAGTGAAATCCGTTTCGATGCAAGAGCGCCAGCGAAGCCGGATTGACGAGCAGCAAGTCAGGCCAGGCCGCCGCGCAATATTGCCTTCGGCCGGAATATGCCCATCGCCAAATTCAGCTGTCCGCCGGTTCAACCTAAGTGATGTTGGCGATGCCGCTTTGCTTGCTATACATGATAACCGGACACCGCGAGCCTATGCGGTAGATAGCCAACCGTCGCGCCCGACATGGCAGGCCGGGTTCGGCAGGAGACAAGCGAGCCCGGAAAACAGCCTGTAATCAGCCTGCCGTGTCTGCAATCAGCGCGCCGGATGCCCCATCGGTGTCGGTACAATCAAATGTCGCATAGTCGGACATGACATCGTTCGGTTCCAGCGGCAGTTTTGAAGGATATGACAGGCAGCCCTTCACAGGCACGGCTCACGATCCAGCGCGGCGTCGGCGGGATCGCCATAACTGGTTCGCAATGAGGCGGCAGGGTTCAGGACGGCGCGCCGGCGCCATCCGATCGGACTTTGCGGAGATTTCACGATGACGGATCGTGGAAAGTCCGTTATCGCGAGCGCCATGGTTCGTCGGACTTTCCTTCTTTTGTGGATGATCGTCGCCTCGCTTACGGCGGCGTCGATGGTCCATGCCAATGAAACAAGCTCCGCCTCCGCCATCGAATGCTCCGGTTATGTCCATGGCGATGGCGATCCTTCGCCAGGCGAGGCCGACAAGGCGGTTCCGCACCATCATGGCGGCTGTCACAGTGCGGCGTCGCTGCTGCCCCGGACAACCGCACCCATTTTTTTCGATACCCAGGCTGCGCCCAAAACCGCCGCGCCGTGCAGGGCCTTCGGCCGCTGGGCGCCCGGCCCCGATCTGCGGCCGCCCATCGCCTGATTGACGATCAAATCGCTGTGCCCCGCTTCAGGCGGATGCGCAGCTTGATGCGTATAAATCGGGATTTGCTTTATGCACAGGATCATTGCGGCCGCTCTGGCCGCCACCCCTTGCGTCGCCGTCGCGCAGGCGCAGGATAATATTGCGACGGGGCAGCCCGTCGGCCCAGCCCTCACCCTCGACCAGGCCGTCACCATCGCCGGCGGCAGCGCCCCGGCCGCCAACGCGGCGCAGGCCGGCATCGACGCGGCGCAAGCGGCGCGCACCGTAGCCGGCCTGCGCCCAAACCCGGAAATACAGTCGCAGGTCGAAAATGTCGTCGGGTCAGGCCCCTATGGCGGTGTTCGTCAGGCCGAGACGACGGTGGGCATCAACATCCCTATCGAACTGGGCGGCAAGCGCTCCGCCCGGATCGCGATCGCCGACGCCCAGTTCCATCGCGCAGCGCTCGTGGCGGCCATCACACAGGCCGACATCCGCCTTCAGGTCACGACACTTTATGTCGATGCCATCGCCGCGGAACGCCGCTTGGTCACGGCGCGCGACCAGCTTCGCATCGCCCATGACGCCCTGAACGCCGCCCGCATCCGCGTGCAGGCAGGCCGCGCCTCCCCGCTCGAGGAGCAGAGAGCCGAGGTCGCCAAGCTCAACGCCGAGGCCGAGGTGCAAAAGACGCAGCGCTTGGCCAATGCCATCCGCGCCAATCTGGAGCGCCGCATTGGGCAGCCGGTTGCGGGCGCGCTGGACGGGGCGGCGCTCGATCATCTGCCACCCGCATCCTTCGGGCCGACGATGGCGACCAGCGCCGGCACCCTGGCGCTGGCGGCGGCCGATGCCGATCTTGCCATGGCCGATGCCGGCGTGCGGCTTGCCCGGTCGCAGCGTATACCCGATGTCACGGTCGGTCCGGCCGTCCGTCGCCTGTCCGCGACCAATGACACCGCGGCCGTCCTGTCCCTCTCCATCCCGATACCGTTGTTCAACGCGGGACAGGCGGCGGTCGCCCAGGCCAGCGCGCAGCGCGTCCGGGCCGAAGCGCAACGCCGCATGACCTCGCTCGACGTCGAGCAGGCGATTACAGATGCACAGGCAGAAGCCGATAATGCGGCAACAGCCGCTCGCAACGCAGGCGGTCCGGCGCTCGCCGCCGCGCAGGAGGCCGCCCGTATCGCGCGCATCGGCTATCGCGAAGGAAAGTTCGGCCAACTCGATCTTCTCGATGCCGAACGGACCCTTTCACAGACCCGTCTCGCCGCGATCGACGCGCTCGCATCCTACCAGAACGCCAGGGCACGGTTGGAGCGCCTGATCGCTCCCGCGCCCGTACAGGGAAATTGATACATGACCATCACACATGCAAAAACGGTTCTTCTTGCCTTCACCCTTGCCATTCTGCTCGCCGGATGCGGCGGCAGCGCCGGAAACGAAGCAGGCAATGCCGCTGCGCCCATGGAACATGGGGCCGGCGGCGAAACCACCCACACCGAAGAAGAAGGCAGGATCATCCTGTCGGACGATCAGATCGCGTCTGCCGGCATTCTGCTGGGTCGACCGACAACCGGTGGTTCGGGCACGCTGGAACTGCCCGCCACCATCGAAGGCGACCCGCAGGGAACGCAGGTCGTCTCCGCGGCAATCGGCGGACGGGTGGTGTCGCTGAGCCGCAATCTGGGGCAATCGGTCGGTCGCGGCCAGACCCTGGCCATCGTCGAGAGCCGCGAAGCCGCGCAGCTCAAGGGCGACGTGGAGGCGACCCGCGCCAGACTGGCGCTGGCCAATTCCAACCTGGCCCGCGAACAGCGCCTGTTCGCCCAGCGCGTGTCGCCCGAACAGGATCTCATCGCCGCCCGCACCGCCGCGATCGAGGCGGGCATCGCCTATCGGCAAGCCCGGAGTCAGGTGTCCGCGGCGGGCGGCGGCGGCGGCAGCCTCAACCGGCTCGGCATCGCCGCGCCGGTTTCAGGGCAAGTCATTTCGCGCAACGCCGTTCTGGGACAGACGGTGACGGCCGATACCGAACTCTATCGAATCGCCAATCTGTCCAGCGTCTCGATCGCACTTCACCTCCAGCCTGCCGATGCGGGCCGGGTGAAGCCGGGCAACCGGGTGATCGTCAAGGCCGCCGGTCGCGAGGCTAAGGCGCAGATCAGCTTCGTTTCGCCCATACTGGATGCGCAAACCCGATTGGTGCCGGTCATCGCGACGCTGGACAATCGCATGGGTCAATGGCGTGTCGGGGAATCGGTGACGGCATCGGTCGCCCTGACCGACAGCGGCGGGGATAGCACGATCCGCGTGCCGACCACTGCGGTCCAGACCATCGACAACAGGTCGGTCATATTCGTGCGGACCGACAGCGGTTTCCAGGCTGTCCCGGTCACACTCGGCGACAATAGCGGCAACAGCGTGATCGTGCGCAGCGGCCTCAAAGGCACCGAACGAATCGCCACCACCAACAGCTTCACGCTCAAGGCCGAACTCGGCAAGAGCGAAGCCACGCATGAGGATCATTGATCCATGATCGCCCCCATCGTCGACTGGGCGGTTCGCAAGCGCTGGCTCGTCCTGCTGCTGACCGCCATCGCCGCCGTCATCGGCGGCGTCGCCCTGCACCGCCTCCCCATCGACGCCGTGCCGGACATCACCAACAACCAGGTCCAGATCAACGTGCGCGCGCCTGCCCTCTCGCCCGAACTGGTGGAAAAGCAGGTCGCCTTTCCGATCGAAACAGCGTTGGCGGGCATTCCAGGCCTGCAAAATACCCGATCGCTCAGCCGCAACGGCTTCGCGCAGATTACCGCCATCTTCGACGAATCCACCGACATCTATTTCGCCCGCCAGCAAGTCGATGAACGCATGAGCGGGATCGCGGACAATCTGCCCAAAGGCGCGAACCCGGAAATGGGGCCGATCGCCACGGGTCTGGGCGAAGTCTATATGTGGACCGTCCGGCTCGAACATCGCAAGGACGACACGCATTTGCCCGGCGAGCCTGGCATGCAGCCCGACGGCAGCTACATCACGCCCGAAGGCGAGCGGTTGACCAACGATGTCGACAAGGCGACCTATCTGCGCACGACGCAGGACTGGATCGTCAGTCCGCTGCTCAAGAACGGCAAGGGGCTGGCCGGCATCGATTCCATCGGCGGCTATGTGAAGCAGTTTCAGGTCGTTCCCGACGTCCAGCGACTGGTCATGCTGGGCCTGAGCCTGACAGATCTGGGCACGGCTCTGGAGCGTAACAACAGCAGCATCGGCGGCGGCTTTGTCGATCGCAACGGCGAAGGGCTTGCGGTCCGCTCCGACGCCCTGGTCCGCAATGCCGATGAACTGTCGCGCATCGTCGTGGCGACGCGGGAAGGCGTGCCGATCGCGCTGGATCAGGTGGCGACGGTCAAGACCGGTCAGGCCATCCGCATGGGTTCGGCATCCGAAAATGGCACCGAAGTCGTCGTCGGCACCGCCATCATGCGGATCGGAGAAAACAGCCGCGACGTCGCCATGTCGGTGGCAAAGAGGCTGCAGGAGATCAATGCGTCGCTGCCGCCCGATGTCATCGTTCAGCCGGTGCTCGATCGGACGGCGCTGGTCAATTCGACCATCAAAACGGTCGCGAGGAATCTCGGCGAAGGCGCGCTGCTCGTCATCATCGTCCTCTTCGCCCTGCTCGGCAACTTCCGCGCCGCCCTGATCGCAGCGGCGGTGATCCCCGTCACCATGTTGCTGACGGGCTTTGGCATGTTCCGCTTCGGCGTGTCGGCCAATCTGATGAGCCTGGGCGCGCTGGATTTCGGCCTGATCGTGGACGGCGCGGTCATCATCGTGGAAAATGCGCTGCGGCGCATGGCCGACAGGCAGCATCGCGAAGGCCGCCTTCTTTCGGTCGATGAACGCCTTGCCACCGTGGCGGCGGCCGCGCGCGAGATGATCCGTCCCTCGGTCTATGGCCAGGCGATCATCATCCTAGTCTATGTCCCGCTGCTCACCCTCACCGGGGTCGAAGGCAAGACGTTCGTGCCGATGGCGCTGACCGTCATCATCGCGCTCGCCTTCGCGTTCGTCCTGTCCCTGACCGCCGTGCCCGCGGCGATCGCCATCTGGCTGTCCAATCGCATCGACGAGAAGGAAGGCCGCATCATGGGCTGGCTGCGCCGGCGCTATGCGCCGGGGCTGGACAAGGCCATGGGGCGGCCGACGCTCACCATTGGGGTGGGTGTGGGCGGCTTCCTGCTGGCGATCGCCGCCTTCCTGTCGCTGGGCCAGCTGTTCCTGCCGCAACTCGACGAAGGCGACCTGCTGATCCAGGCGCTGCGCATTCCCGCAACCTCGGTGCAGCAGAGCCAGGCGATGCAGGCGCCCATAGAAAAGATGATGGCGAAGCAGCCGGAGGTGAAGTTCGTCTTCTCCAAAACCGGGACCGCAGAACTGGCGTCCGACCCGATGCCGCCCAACGCCACCGACATGTTCGTGATCCTCAAGCCGCGCAGCGAATGGCCGGATCAGAGCCTTACCAAGGCCCAACTTGTCGAGCGGCTGGAACGGGAACTCGGCAGATTTCCCGGCAACGCCTATGAAATCACCCAGCCGATACAGATGCGGTTCAACGAACTGATCGCCGGCGTCCGCGGCGATGTCGCGATCAAGGTGTTCGGCGACGATTTCAACACCATGAACGCCACGGCCGAGAAGATCGCCGCCATCCTGCGCCGGACGCAGGGCGCCGCAGACGTTAAGGTCGAACAGACCACAGGCCTGCCGATGCTCGACATCCGGGTTGATCGCGACGCGATGGCGCGGCTCGGCGTAACGGCGCAGGATGTCCACGCCATGGTCTCCGCCACCCTGGCCGGCAGGGAAGCGGGAATGATCTTCGAGGGCGATCGCCGCTTCCCGGTCGTGATCCGCCTGTCGGAAGCGCAGCGCGCCGACTTCAATGCCTTGCGGCAGCTACAGTTGCCCACGCCCGATGGGCAGTTCGTGCCCCTGGCCAGCGTCGCGGACATCCGGGTCGTGGATGGTCCCAACCAGATCAGCCGCGAAAATGGCAAGCGCCGGGTCGTGGTGCAGGCCAATGTGCGTGGCCGCGACATCGCCAGCGTGGTGGAAGACGCCAGGGCCGCCATCGCGCAGGAGGTGCGCCTGCCCGCGGGCGCCTATCTGGAATGGGGCGGCCAGTTCGAAAATCTGGCGTCTGCGCGTGAACGCCTGCGACTGGTGATCCCCGCCTGCGTCATCCTCATCCTCATGCTTCTCTACGGCGCGCTGGGATCGGCGAGGGACGCGGCGATCGTGTTCACCGGCGTGCCGCTGGCGCTGGTCGGCGGCGTGCTTGCGCTCTTCCTGCGGGGCATGGATTTCTCGATCTCGGCAGCGGTGGGTTTCATCGCGCTGTCCGGGATCGCGGTCCTGAATGGCCTGGTGATGGTGTCGTCCATCCATGCGCTGATGCGACAGGGCGTGGACCGGGCGGAAGCGGCGCGCGTCGGCGCCGTCCAGCGATTGAGACCCGTGGTGATGACCGCCCTCGTCGCCAGCCTTGGCTTCGTGCCGATGGCCCTGAGCAGCGGCGCGGGGGCGGAGGTACAAAAGCCCCTTGCCACCGTCGTCATCGGTGGCCTCATCTCGGCCACCTTGCTGACGCTGTTCGTTTTGCCGACGCTCTATGCGCGATGGGGCCGGCGCGCCATTCCCCTCGACGCGGATCGGGATGACGAACCCCGGCAACTGACCGCGGAACCGGGGCGCCCACAGCATCAAGGCTGAACGACAGGGGAGGACGCCCATCGCGCCCTCCCCTTTCAAGACGATATGCGCCAAATTCCGCTACCCTTGTCCAAGTCTAACATAATGTCATCGAGCCATGCGACGAAGACGTCATCGCGAGGGCATCGCAAGGGCTGATTGCAAAACGGGTCCAGCGGATATCGACGGTGAATGAGCATCGCCGGGCGTCGCGAAAATGTAAGAATGCCGCCCTAATGCCCGGCACGACATGCTGACCGTTCCCGGCACCAGTAAGTGGACAACGCATCGCCGACATGCACAGCGGTTGAACCACGCCGGCGAAGGTCGGTTGCTGGCCTATGCGTCCGGCAATTTCGGCAAGGCGCTCCTGTTTTCAGGCGCCGACCTCACCATCCTCTTTCTTCTGACCGACCTGCTGAACCTGTCGCCGGTGACGGCCGGTTCCCTGATGCTCGTCGCGCTGGCCGGGGACCTCGTCTTCGACCTGCTGGCGGCACAGTTGGTCATCCGCCTGCGCCGCTCCGGCAAAGGCTATCGCTGGATGATCGCGGCGGCCGCCCTGCCCTGCGGCGCGGCGTTCGCTTTGCTTTACGCCCTGCCAGCGATGGGCGTGCGGCAAATATGGGTATTTGCCGGCGCGTTGCTGGTGTTTCGCGGCGCCTATGCCGTGATCGACGTGCCGCACAATGCGTTGATGGCGCGCATGACGAGCGACAGCCGTGCGCGCGGGCGGGTTTCGGGATACCGGCTCCTCTTCAGCACGACGAGCGCCCTTACGATCGCCATCGTCCTGACGCCGCTGGTCCAGCAGGCGGGCGCCAGCCATGGCTTCGATCGCCTCGCCATCACCGGCCTGGTGGCAGCTGTTCTTTTCGTGCTGACCATGACGGCGAGCGCGACGACGTCCGGCGGCGGCGCGACGGCGCCGCCAGATCGCGACGGCATCGTAATTCCGCTGCGCGATCCCATGATCGTCGGTTTGGCCGTGCTGGCGGTCATCACCGGCTTCGCCGCGCCCACTTTCGGCCGGATGCTGCTCTATATCGGCACCTATGTCGTGCATCGTCCCGACCTGGTCCGCACGCTGATGCTGGCGCTGACCATGGGCCAGTTTCTGGGTGTGCTCGGCTGGACCGCGATGACGAACCGCTTCAGCAAGACGTCCCTGCTCGCCGCGGGTCATGCCGTCAGCGCGACGGGGCTGTTGCTCTTTGGCTTGTGCCTGCCCTGGCCCGAAGCGCTTATGGCCTGTGCGATGGTGATCGGCTTCGGTCTCGCCAGCGTTTTCATGCTTCCTTGGGGCCTGCTGGCCAATGCGGTGGACTTCGTGGCCTGGCGGCACGGCCGGCGGTTCGAGACGGGTCTGTTCGCCTTCTATCTCGTTGTCGTAAAGGCGAGCGGCGCCGCCTCCACCGCACTGATCGGCTGGACCTTGGGCTGGCTCGGCTATGTGCCCGACACAGAACAGACGGTCGCCGTCCGGGCGGGAATGTTGGGCCTGGGGCTAGGCATATCCATCCTCGGCTCCCTTGGCGCCATCCTGCTGATGCGCCGTTTCGACGCCGGCCACGCCACCCATGCCCGCCTGATCGCCGCGCTGGCGCACAGAAACAGAAGGGCGGGGCGGCCCCAAGTGGATCAGTCGGGCGCTGATCCGGTTTCTGGATTGAACCGGGGATTGGCGAAGTCAAGTGGCGACGGCGTCGCTTTGGACGGGGCGATCGCGCTTTCCGTCCAGGCCCGGCACAGCATGTCGCGCAGCATCGCCGCGCCCGCCGCCGTCCGCTCATAGATCATCCCGCGCACATCCTTGTCGGCATAATCGGCAAAGCCGTCGCGCTGCTCCAACTGATAGATGCGCTCCATTCTCTCGCCGGACTGGTCCAGAAAGGCCAGCACCGCGTCGAACATGTCGCCGCTGCGATGCGCCGGCGCGCCGATGCGGGGGGCGATATCCGCGACCGTCAGCGCCATGCCATCGACGAACCGGCTTTCGAAGCGGCCATGGATGCTGCGATCGGTCGTGTACCCGTGGGGGTTGGCGCCACGCCAGCCGTCGGAATTGACCGAATCGTGCAGGGGCTGCGCACCGTCGCCGATATAATGGCCCAGGCGAATGGCCTGGAAGGCGCAATGGGCTTCGGGCGTCGATGCGTCCCCCCCTTCCGCCTGCGCCTTGCGGACATAACGCATACACACGACCAGCCGGTCATAGGCTTCGATCGCCGCATAAGGCAGCGTGCCGGTCCAGCGGACGTTGGTCCGCGCGGCAGTTTGCGGATCGCTATTCTTGATCGCCTCATATTGCTTGTAGAGCGCGAGAATAAATTCGTACCGCGACCGCGGGATCGGCTTCACGAAACGGAACTGTTCCCGGAACCAGCCATGGTTGGGGTCTTCCTCCATCTTCGAGAAATTCTCCGAATCCCCGCGCCAACTGTCCGGCAGCGAGGCGGAGGCCGCGATATAGTCCACATGCCTGCGCAGGAAGATGGGGCCGTCATCGGGTATCGCCTCGATCGCGGCGCGGTCGATCACCGCATGGGCGGTCCCGCCCCAGGCATGGGCGCTGCCGGGAAGTAGCGCCCATGCGCTGACGGCGGCGAGGATGAAGGCTGGAATATGCATCGGCGTAGCTCCGGGTTCAGGGATCGAGCGGGTCGCGCGGATCGATCCGCGCAGATGCGCGGGACGGGCGGAACAGCAATTCGGTGGGGGACAGGCGGCGACCGATCTGGCCCGGCTGATAGCCCAATTCGTCCTGGTTGCGCTTGACGAACTGCACGCTTTCGATCGCGGCGCTCTGACCGGGGTTGCAGACGATCAATGCATCCTGGTCCAGCGGAGCGCCCATCGCCATCAGCAGGCGGCTGGCATTGCGCAAATTGGTCGTCGTGTGGCGGGCATAGGGTTCGATCAGGATCGCATCGGCCGGCACGCCATAGCGTTCGATCAGCGCGTCGCGCATCCGCTCCGCCTCCGCGAAGCGCGTCGCACGCGGATGGGCGCGGCCGCCAGTGACGATGAGGAAGGGCGCCTCGCCCTGCGCAAACCGGCTGGCGGCCAGGCGCAGATGATATTTGCCGAACGGACTGAGCGCCATGTCCACAACCTCCGGGCCAACGCCGGTGACGATCAGCGCCGAATAACGATGGCGACGCCAGTCGATCGTCCGCGCCCGCGCCATCGCGGCCGCATTGGCGCCGCCGGTCAGCGGTTCGAAACCGATCGCGTCGATACGGTCGCTGACGTCCAGCAGGGCCAGCGCATAGTCGATGCCAGGATCGAGCGCCTGCGCCGATTGCGCGCGCGGGGTGGCGGAAAGCCAGTCTGCGGCCTGCAACCGCGCCTGCCGCTCCTGCGGATCGATCATGCCCGCCCCGTCGATCTGAGGATAAGGCGGCACCTGGCCAAGCCCATAGGTGCGAACAACGACATTGACACCTTCCAACTCGCGTCGCGCCTGGGCCGACCGACCGTCATCGAACGCAGGAAGACCCGGAAGCGTCGCCGCGGCGCGGGCGATATGGTCGGCCTCTACGGCGGTCCAGATCAAGGCTTGCGCCCGACAGAGCGGGTCCTGGCCACAGGCCGCCCGGCGTGCCTGCCGGACTTCGAGCAGGGCGGGGATGCCGACGCTTCCCTTCAGCGCGCGGAGCGCCGCTGGATCGCGCGCCAATGCGTCGAGCAGCGGGAAGAGCCGTTGCGACAGGCTTTCGGTCACGCTGTCGCGCACCGCCCCGGCGCAAGCCGGGGCGGGCGTCAACGCAACAGTCGCCGCCGTGACGAACAGGGTCGCCATGCGTACCGCGCGGCCCGTCATCACCAGGACTTGCTGATGACGAAGCGGAAGTTGCGACCAAAGATCGGGCGGCCGTAAATGGCCTCCGCGCTGCCCTGGCCGCTCAGCGAGTCGGTACGGGTGTTGCCCTCGGTCAAGCCATGGGCGTTGAACAGATTGTCGCCCACGACCTGTATCTGCCAGCCGCCGTGGCGCGCCGTGATCCCCGCGCCGACCGTGCCATAGGCCGGCAGCGCCGTATTATTGTACAGATCGACGAAACGCTTGCCCATATAGGTGTACCGCCCATAGACCGAGATGTCCGTCTCACCCGACTTGAAGTCGAAGCTGGGGCGGATATTGCCATAGACCTTGGGCTGACGGACGATCTGATTGCCTTCGGCCTGTTCCGGGTCGGCGCCGGTCGCGCTCTGGAAATTCTTATATTTGGGATCGCTAATGGTCAGCGCGCCGTTGAGCGTGAACCAGGGCGTCACGGCCAGGCTGGCGTCGAACTCGACGCCCTTGACTTGCGCTTCGCCGATGAAGGGTATGTTCACATCGTTGCGGCCCGTGGTCGGGTCAAAGGCCAGAAAGGACGCATTCAAGGGATCGAAATTGGTATAGAAGCCAGTGACGTAGAGATAGGAGCGTCCCGATGCGAGCTTCAGCCCCGCTTCGAACTGGTCGGCGACGGTGGTGATGATGGTCGGGTTGATGCTCATCACCGTCTGCACGTTGGGCGGCGTTTCCAGATGCGAGGCACGGCCATAGACGCCGACATGGCGGCTGAAATCGTAATTCGCGCCGATCGTCCAGTTGGTGACCGTGGGCTTGCGCTTGGCGCTGACGATCGCGCCGGTAAAGGCGCGGGTCGTGTCGTCCGCCAGGGTCGTGGCGTCGCCCAGATTAGCGGCTTCGGTCAGCGCGGCCCAGCCCTTGTAGCTGTAGCGTTCGTGGCGGATGCCGGCGTCGATCCGCAGGCCCGACACGATTTCCCAGGTATCGTTGGCGTAGATAGCGACCATCTTCGCATCGCTGTCGCCCTGGCTTAGCGTAGCGGCATAGTTGAGCACGCCATTGTCGGTGACGCGGCCCAGTTCGGCGCCGGCCGCGCTATAGGCGACCAGGTCCAGCGTGCGGGGCTGACCGGCCACTTCGATCAGATAATTCTGATAGGTCGTGCGGCTGCTCTCGCCATAGAGGCTGGCATAGAGGCCAAGCTTGATGTCGTGGCTGCCGATGCCGGTGTCGAATTTCTTCGCGACCGAGAAATTGGCCTGACCCGAATAATATTTCGAATGGATGTCGCGATACTGGCCCTGCATGACCAGCCCAGACGCGGCGTCGGGGTCATAGGCGGTGGTGGCGCCGGCCAGCACATAGCCGAAATGATCGACCGCGCCGAAAGCCGTGGTGGCGCGGGCGAGGTAGCCGCTGGCGAATGTGTCGGCATCGGCCGGGTTGGTGGTCGAATAAAAGGCGGTGAAGTCAAGTTTGCCCTGAGTGTAGCCGGCCTTGGCGGATACCAGCCAGCCGTCGAAATCCGCGTCATATTGCGCGCCGATGTTGATCATCTGCATATGGCGGCCGTCGGACAGGTCGCTGGTGCCGCTCTGGATCACCCCCGCGCCATCACGATATTTGAGGTTCACGTTGCGCAGCGCAGGCGAGTTCATCGTGCCGTCGAAAAAGTCGATATAGCGGTTCAGCGAAACGCTGGGATCGCGCGGGTCCGCGGTCGGGATCGGCAGATAGAAGACATTGTGATCGTTGACATAGTTCAGGCTCAGCTTGATCGAGCCATTGTCCAGGTCATGTTTGATGTTCGCCCGGATCTGGCCGCCCTTGTCGTTGGGGAAGCCATTGTCGCGATAACCGTCATGCTGGCGGATGAAGCCGCCGATCGCATAATAGGTATTTTTGCCCAACGGTCCGGCCTGATAGGCATCCAGGCGGTAGAGGCCGGTGTCGCCCAAAGTGAGTTGCGCCTTGCCGCGGGCCACGTCGTTACCGGTCACGGTGATAGCGTTGATGATCGCGCCCGAATAGCTGGCATAGACCGGCGCCGGGCCGCCGCGCACGACTTCGACATGGTCCGTCATCAGATCCTGCTTCAGGATCGCATCGCCACGGAAGAAGACGCCATCATTTTCGTGGAACAACGGCAGGCCGTCCTGCTGGAAGCTCACGAAGCCGCCGTCATTGGGCAGGCCGCGGATGCGATAGATATTCTGCACTTCGCCGCCGGTGATCTCGGTCTGGAAACCGGGCAGCTGGCCGATAAGGTCGGCGAAGTTCACCGGCGCGATCTTCTCGATATCCTCGTTCGAGATGGTGTTGATCGCATAGGACACGTCGAAGCGGCGCTGGGCGCGGGTGGAACCAGTGACGATGATGTCGCTGGCCCCCTCGCCCGCTGCGGGCACCGGCGCGACGGGCGCTGCATCCTGGGCGATGACGGGGGTGGCGGCGGCGGAACAAAGCGCCGCAACGGCGGCGCCGGTCGCGAATATGGTCTTGATCATGGAAAGCCCCTCTGAGTTGGTCGAGCGCCCCCTGATCGATCAGTGTGACGTTTTTAATTATTGTTGTGAAAATAAATAAAAGCCGTTAGCGCGACCGCATTCCCGTTTCGGACCCATGCCAAAGGGCCAATCCGATGCATTTCCCGACACTCGACAAGGATCAGCGGCGCATCATCCAATGGCTGCGCAAGTCTGGTCCTCTGTCCCGTTCGGCGCTGGCGGGAACATTGGAAATCAGCGGCACGGCGCTGACGCGCCTGTCGCGCGACCTGCTGGCATTGGGCCTGGTCGAGGAAATGCCCGACGGCGAAACGCATGGCAGGGGGCGACCGGCCGTGCCGCTGCGCCTGTCGCCAAAGGGAGGATATGCGGTCGGCGCGACCGCACATAAGGGCATTCTCGACATTGCGCTGGTGGACTTCGCCGGGCGGACGATCACGACCCATCATGAGGCGATCGAACCGATCGAACCCGTCGCCTTCGCCCAGAAAGTGCGCCGCGTGATTCATGATCTCGTGGATCGCCACGACTTGCTGGGATGGCGCATGTTGGGGATCGGCATCGCCGTGCCCGGCCCCTCCCTTTCCCCGACCGGGGATCGCTGGAGCGTGGTCGATGTGCTGCCCAACTGGCGCGCCGCGCCTCTGCGCGAGATATTCTCCAATGAGTTCGGCTGGCCGCTCTGGATCGAAAATGACGCCAATGCGGCAGCGATTGCCGAATATTATCTGGGTGGGCTGATTCGCGATTTTGCGACCGTCGTCGTGCTGTTGCTGGGCTTTGGCATCGGCGCAGGGGTGATCGTCGACGGCAGGCTGGTCCGCGGTCAGTTCGGCGTGGCGGGGGAAATCGGTTGCCTCTTTCCCGGCGACCTCCCGCGCCCCAGCCCCCTCGACCTCCTGTCGACATTGCGCGCCAGCGGCTGCGACATTTCCTCGGTCGGGGAAATCGACCTTGCCGCGCCCTGGCAGGCATCGACCATAGAGGCGTGGCTGGACCGCGCCGCGCGGCAGCTTGAAACCGTCTGCAATACCGCTTTCGCCTGGCTAGACCCCGGCGCGATCGTGCTGGCGGGCACTTTGCCTCCGCCGATCCTGGCCGGTCTGGCCGATCGTCTGCATCGCGCCGATCTGGTGACGATATTGGACCGCCGCCGCCCGCCGATTCGGATATCAGGCCTGTGCGGTTCCCCGATCACGCTGGGCGCCGCGCTGCTGCCGATCCACGCGCTATCTGCGGAAATCTAGCCTAAGCCCATCAACCAGATATTGTGCGCCAATATTTTCATGGTCGTGGCCGAAGCCGTGCGCTTCGCCAAAGCCCATGGCGTCGATGCCACGCTCATTCCCGCCGCGCTCGCCGGCGGCCTCGGCGCGGCCGACAGCGCGGCCTATATGCGCCTGTTCGACCTGGACGGGGAGCGATCGGCATGACCCGCGCCGTCGTGGTGATGGGCGTGGCGGGCTGCGGCAAATCGATTTTGGCGCAAGCGCTGGCGCAGCACACGCAATTGGGATCGTCATTGGCGGCGCTCGCGTCGGCGTGGGTGACGCGCGACCCGACGATATTGCCGCCATAATCCTGGCGGAACTTGTTGCGGCCATATTGATGATAGGCGTCCCAGCGCCAGTTGTCGCTGATTTTGCCTTCCAGTGACAGCATCGCGCGATAGGTCTTGTTAAGCGGCGTCGCAATCGGACCGGTGCTCCTCGCGCGCCTATCGCCCCACGACATCATGGTGCATCGGCGCCAGTTTCGACAGGAAGCGGTTCTGGGCCTGGAAATCAATCTTCTCGGCACGCATCGCCTGTTGCAGCAATTCGACCAGCCGGTTCATATCCTTGCGCTGCACGCCCAGATCCTTGTGCGAGCTGGCCATGTCGCGGCCGCTATAGACGCAGCCGGCGTTGAGGATGTAGCAAAATTGTTCGACCAGCGTCCGTTTCAACCGGACCTTGTCATGACTGGTGAAAATCTCGCCGATAACCGGATCGGCATAGGCCAGCGTCACCATGCCATCGACCACGCGGTTGATGCCGTCCTGGCCATGAAAGGCCTTGACCATCGCATCCCCGGTGAAGGGCGTCGCGCCGGCATTGGCGTTGCTGGCGACATAGGGATCGACGGTCGCTTCGCCGGGCATGGCGTGGGGCGCCGCCTGAAGCAGGAGCAGGGAAAGGATGAGCGACATTGCAATAGTCCTTAAAAGGCGGTCTGGAGCGAGAGGAAGACGCCGCGCTGCCCCTTCACCGTCGCGATCGAGCCAAGATCGGCATAAGCGACCGTCGCGGTCAGGTTGCGGTTGAGCGACAAGGCGGCGAAGGCGTCGAACCAGTCATCCTCCCGCGCGATGCCCAGATTGTTCGGCTTGCTGCGAAACTCGCCGCCAATAGCCAGCCCGCGCGACAATTGCCAAGCGGCCGATCCTTCGAATTCCACGCCATAGTTGCCCTTCTTGTCGCCGCCAAAACCCAGCAGGCCCATCTGGTTCGCCTTGGTCAGGCGCGCCGTGGCGGACAGAAGGAGGGAGCGGGACAGGAACAGCCGGCTGACCGTGGCGTAATAATCCACGCCGTCATCATCGCGCGCGCCCAGCGCCCGCACGACGTCTCCCTGCCCGTTCTTCTTATATTGCACGCCCAGCGCGATCGCCGGCAATGCATCATAGATCAGGTCGCCCGCAACGCGCAGCTTGGCGCCGACGATATCCTGCGAAAAGGCATAATCCTTGCCCAGGCCCAACGCCGCGCCAATCTCGTTCGTGTTGAAATCCTGGCGGGTGTAGCTCAACTCCAGCCGGTCGCGGATGCCGATGGCGACGCCAGCGCTCTGATAATCATAATCCTTCACCTCGACGATCGTGCCATGGGCGGACAGGCCAAAGCCCTCGTCCGTCTCATTGCCCGCGATCACCGCCCAGGGAGTCAGGCCGCCACCGGCAGCGCCTTCCAATGAGCTGATGCCGTTGGTCAGCAGCAATTTGCCGCCGTTACGGAGCGGTTTGGCCATGGCTTGCTCCATGGGCAGAGCAACAGTCAGGGCGGCGAGCGCTATAAAGGAAAATCGGATCATGCCATTTTGATAGCGACCTATGGTTAATATTCGCTTCGCCGATCAGGGCGGACGTTGTCCGCGAAAAGTCGGTCCGGTTCGCACTAAACATTTCTTCAACCTTAGGAATTAGGGACAGGCGCCATGGATTGTCTGCGCCTTGTCCCTCTCGCCCTGACCTGCTTGGCCGCGCCTGCGCAGGCGGGCGATCTCAACCTCAAGCTGGTCGATACGGCGGGGCGCCCGGTCGGCGACGCCGTCGTCACGGTGCGCCCCGCGGGCGGCATCCCGCCCGGCCCGATTCGCTTTTCCTGGCCCACCACCATGGTTCAGCAGAATATCGCCTTCGCCCCGCATGTGCTGGTGGTTCCGGTCGGGACGACGGTGCGCTTCCCCAACAAGGACAAGGTGCGTCATCACGTCTATTCCTTCTCGAAACCGGCCAAATTCGAGATCAAGCTGTTCGGCCAGGACGAAACGCGCAGCTACACCTTCACCTCGACCGGCGCCGTCGCGCTGGGGTGCAACATCCACGACCAGATGAGCGGCTTCATCAAGGTCGTCGACACCCCCTTCGCGATCAAGAGCGATGCGGCCGGCACGGCGCGCCTGGTTGGTATGGCGACCGGCACAGCGCAGGTGACGATCTGGCATCCGCTGCTCAAGGCGAAGGACAATGAAATCGTCGTCAACATCCCCATTCCAGGCAGCGGGGCAGCCAGCAAGACCGTTCCACTGACATTGCGTAGCGGCCGATGATCCGCGCCGCAGCTTTCAAACGGCTCTGGCGGCGCACCGTCTGGCGTTTCCAGTCAACGCTGACATTCCGCATGACGCTCTTCTACGGGGCGCTGTTCGTCGCGGTGTCGATGCTGTCGCTGTTCGGCACCCGCAAGGCGATCGAATCCTATGCCGAAAGCCAGATCCGCCGCGAAATGACGGTCGGCAGCGCCCTGTTCGACCGGATCGCCGCGATGCAGTTTCATCAGTTGGCGCAGGCCGGCAATGTGCTGGCCAGCGACTTCGGCTTTCGAGAAGCGGTCGGCACCAGCGACGCGGCGACCATCGCCTCGGCGCTGCAGAGCCTGCAGGGGCGGTTCAAGATCGACGACGCCATGTTCGTGGGCATCGACGGCGCCGTCGCGGGCGGCGCCGTCGGCCTTTCGGCGGAAGACCAGACCCAGTTGTTCGACGCGCTGGATGCCGGCCGGGAACGGGGCATCGTGCGATGGAGGGGGCAAAGCCATATGGTCGCCGCCGCGCCGGTGCGCGCGCCGATGCTGATGGGCTGGGTCGTGTTCGCGCGCAATATGGGACAGGCGGACCTCCAGCAACTCGCCAAGCTCTCCTCGATCGACCTGCATCCGCAACTCGTGCCGCCGACCCACGCCGCGGGACGCGGCGCCGAGGTTCGGGAGGTCGATCGCGACGGCGAACGCATCCTCAGCTGGGCGCGTCCGGTGCCCGCGCTGGTGGAGGCTGCGCCGCAACGGCTGGTGCTGGAATATAGCCTGACCCGCGCGCTGCAAGGCTATGCGCCCATATTGTGGGCCTTGTTCGGCTTCGGCGCGCTCGGCCTGCTGCTGGCGATCGCCGGCGCCTTTGCGGCATCGCGCCGGCTGGCGCGGCCGATCATCGCTCTGGAGGCCGCCGCCCGCCAAGTCAGCGCGGGCGAACATGCGCAGGTGGAAGTGGAAACCCGCGATGAGATCGGCCGACTGGCGCGCAGCTTCAACCGCATGGTCACCGCGGTTGAGGAGCGCGAGCGCCAGATTGCGCATATGGCCTTCCATGATTCGCTCACCGGCCTTGCCAATCGCACATTGCTGCGCGAACAGATCGCGCTGGCGCTCCAGCGCCATGGCGGCGCGGACTTCGCGCTCTTCTGCCTCGACCTCGACAATTTCAAGTCGGTCAACGACACGTTGGGCCATCCGACCGGCGACGCGCTGCTGTGCGAAGTCGCCACGCGCCTCGCCGAAACCTGCCCCCAGGGCTTCGTCGCCCGGCTGGGTGGCGACGAATTCGCCGTCATCGTGCAGGACGGCAGCGGTGCCGCCGACCAGACCGGCCGCGCGATCGTCCAGGCGCTCACCCGCCCCTTCACCGTCAATGGCCATCGCATCGTCACCGGCGGCAGCGTCGGCATCGCGCTGGCGCCGCAGGACGGGCAGGATGCGACCTCGCTGCTCAAAAATGCCGACCTTGCCCTCTATCGCGCCAAACATGACGGCAAGGGCAGCCATCGCTTCTTCGAAAACGCCATGGACGCCGAAGCGCAGGCGCGCCGCGCCATGGAAGTCGATCTGCACGATGCGCTGCGCAACGGCGAGCTGGAGCTGCATTTCCAGCCGCTGTTCGGACTGTCGCAGAACTGCGTGACCGCGTTCGAGGCGCTGATGCGCTGGAACCATCCGGTGCGCGGCCTGGTGTCGCCGATCGACTTCATCCCGCTGGCCGAAGAAACCGGCCTCATCATCCCAATCGGCGAATGGGCGCTGCACGAAGCCTGCCGCATCGCCACGACCTGGGGCGACGACATCCGCGTCGCGGTGAACGTCTCCCCGGTCCAGTTCCGCAGCTCGACGCTCAACAGCATCGTGTTGCAGGCGCTGGCGCGATCCGGGCTTGAGCCGCAGCGGCTGGAACTGGAGATCACCGAAAGCCTGTTCATCGACAATGTGGAGGCGACCCTGGCCTCACTCCACTCGCTCAAAGTTCTGGGCGTGCGTGTCGCGCTCGATGATTTCGGCACCGGCTATTCCTCGCTCAGCTATCTGCGCAGCTTTCCCTTCGACAAGCTCAAGATCGATCGCAGCTTCATCGTCGACCTGCTCGCCAACAAGGGCGCCACCGCCATCATCCGCGCCATCACGACGTTGGCGGACGCGCTGGGCATCGAAACGACGGCTGAGGGTGTTGAAAGCAGCGAGCAGCTCGACATATTGCGATCCGAAGGCTGCAACCAGATCCAGGGCTATCTTTTCAGCCGGCCGATCCCGGCGAGCGAAGTGCCCGCCCTGCTGGTAAAGCTGTCGGGCAATCGCATGGCGGCCTAAGCCGCCCAGCCTGCATCCAGTCGCATGACCAGCCGGGGGCCGCCCGCGCGCGCGAAGCAGATGTGCGAAGCTATCATGCGGCGGGCGCCAGGGGCGTGATTCTGAAACCCTTCAACCCGCTGACCTTGGCGGGCAATGTCCGAACGCTGATCGACCGAGCCGCGGCGTCAGGCACCGACCAGATGCCGGGCGCGCATCAGGGCGCTGGCCTCGGGCGCGCGGCCCAGAAACGCCCTGAACGAGTCCATCGGATCGCGGCTGTCGCCCGCCGCCAATATCTCGGCACGGAAACGAGCGGCGAGCACGGGATCGAAAATATCGCCCGCCGCCAGAAACGCCTCGAACGCATCGGCATCCAGCGTCTCCGACCAGGCATAGCTGTAATAGGCACTGGCATAGCCGCCATCGAAGATGTGGGTGAAATAGGGAAAGCGATGCCGCAGCCCGATTTCGGGCGGCATACCCAGCCGCTCAAGCTCCGCCGCGACGAAGCTGCGCGGATCGATGGCCGCGCCCTCCGACTGGTGCATGGCCAGGTCGACCAGCGCGCAGCTTATCAACTCCACCGTGGCGAAACCCTGGCCATAGGCTTCGGCCTTGCGGATCGCGTCGATCAGCGCGTCGGGCACGCCGAAACCCGACAGCACATCGCGGCTGACGATCCAGTTTTCCATGAACTTGCTGGGAAATTCCACGAAATCGCGCGCGACCGCCGTGCCCGACTGGCTGGGATAGGTGACGCGCGACAGCAGGCCGTGGAGCGCATGGCCGAACTCGTGGAACAGCGTGCGCGCCTCGTCAATGGACAGGCGCGTGGCGGCGGCGTCGGGTGGCGGCGCGGCGGCGAAATTGGCGACCAGATAGACGACCGGGCGCACGTCGCCGTCCATCGACTCCTGCACGCGCAGGCTGCCCATCCAGGCGCCGCCATGTTTTTCGGGCCGCGCCAGATAGTCGGTGAAGAGCAGGCCGACCGGCGCGCCGGCCGCGTCGCCCACTTCCCAGGCCCAGACATCAGGATGATAGCCGGCAATGTCGGCCCGGCGGGTGAAGGTCAGGCCATAAAGGCGCGCGGCGCTGTCGAACGCCGCCTGCCGCACCGCGTCCAGCCGCAGATGTTCGGCCACCGCCGCGCCGTCCAGTGCATAGCGGTCGCGGCGCACCTGTTCGGCGTAGAAACGCCAGTCCCAGGGCGCGAGCGCAAAGCCGCCGCCGTCCGCGTCGATCAACGCCTGCAATTCGGCCGCTTCCTCGGCGGCGCGACGCTTGCCCGGTTCCCATAGCTGGGCCAGCAGGTCGGCGGCGGCATCGGGATCATGCGCCATACTGTCTTCCAGCGCATAATGGGCATGGTCGACATAGCCCAGCAACGCCGCCCGCTCCTGCCGCAGCGCCAGCGTCTCCGCGATCACCGGCCAATTATCATGCGCCCCGCCGTCGCACCGATCGGTAAAGGCGCGCCACAGCGCCTCACGCAGGTCGCGCCGCGCCGAAAAGGTCAGGAAACTCTCATAATCTGTGCGATCGAGCGTCACATGATAGCGCCCCGCCTGCCCCTTGGCGGCCGCGCGCCCAGCAGCGGCATCGCACAAGGCGGCGGGCAATCCCGCCAGATCATCGGGGCCAATGTCCAGCACCCAGCCGGCGGTCGCCGCCAGCACATTATGGCCGAACGCCACCGCAAGCGCCGACAGCCGCGCGTCGATCGCGGCGAACCGCGCCTTCTGCGCCGGCGCCAGTTCCGCCCCGCCGCGCCGGAAGCTGGCATAGCTGCTTTCCACCAGCCTTATCTGTTCGGGCGTCAAGCCTGCATCGTGCCGCGCGGCATGAACTGCGGCGACTTTCGCGGCGAGCGCCCCGTCATGGCTGATCGCGGCGCCATGCGCGCTCAGCATTGCCGACACCTGCCCCTCGATCGCACGGATGCCGGGCGTCCCCTGCGCCGACGATAGCGTCCAGAACAGCCGGCGCACCCGCGCCAGCGGCGCGCCCGACCGCTCCAGCGCGGCGATCACGGTGTCGAACGTCGCAGGGGCGGCCTCCCCCGCGATCGTCGCAATTTCTTCCCGATGCCAAGCCATGGCCACCGCGAACGCGGGCAGGAAATCTTCATCCCGCACCTTGTCGAAGGGCGGCGCGCCCAGCGGGCCGTTCCAGGGTTGCAGCAAGGCGTTGGCATGGGGGTCAGTCAATGGATTGGACCTCGTCGGTGTGCACTTCGAACCGCACCAGATTCGCCGGACCAAAGGCGGTGGTCAAGGCGACATCGGTCGCGTCGCGTCCACGCGCCATCAGGATGCGACCGATCCGCGGCCTGTTGTGGCGCGCATCATGGGTGTACCACTCGCCGTCGATATAGACGTCGAACCAGGCGCTGAAATCCATCGGCGCATCCACCGGCGGGATTCCGATATCGCCCAGATAGCCGGTGCAGTAGCGCGCCGGGATATTCATGCAACGGCATAGCGTGACGGCCAGATGGGCGAAGTCGCGGCACACGCCCTGCCGCTCCTGATAGGCGTTCCAAGCCGTCTTGTCCGGCCGCGCATGATGATAGCCGAACTCGATATGATTGTGGACGAAGCTGACGATCGCATCGACCCGCGCCCGCGCCGTGCCATAATGCGCGAAATTGGCCCAGGCGACCGCCATCATCCGGTCCGTTTCGCAATAGCGGCTGCCCAGCAGGAAGGGCATCACCGCATCGGGCAGATCCTCGACCGCCATTTGCGGGCCGTCGGGCGCCTGCGCGTCGGGCATACCGTCATCCTCGATCACGAAGTCGCAGGACAAGGTGACCCCGCCAGCCGGGATGGTCAGCCGGGTCGCGACATTCCCGAACCCGTCCTCGAAATGATAGAGCGGGATGTCCGGGTCCGCCATCAACCGCTGGGGCGTGCGCAAATCCTGATGGCGCGAGGGATGCAGGCTCAGCATCGCCATCATCGCGGTCCTGGTGTCGGTTTCGAATCTTATGTCATATCCGCAGCGGATCAGCATCGAAGGTCACTTTCCTGCAGCGCCGATGGCTCGGCTGTTGATGGCCCCATGATCGGACGGGGGAAATTTCAGGGGATCGGCGCGCCGCACGTCTACGGTCACGTCCATCCCCAGGAAGCTGGCGGGCAGGCCGAACCAGGTGCCCGACATAGGCAACGCCTGATAAGGGTCGCGCGCGATGGCGACGCGGATCAGCCCGCGATTGCCGATAATGCCGTTGGTGGGGTCGAACTCGACCCAGCCCGATCCAGGCAGGAAGATGCGCACCCAGGCATGGGTGTTGCCACCGCCCACCACATCTTCGGACCGCGACGGATTATAGACATAGCCTGAAACGAACCGCGCGGCAAAACCCAGCGCCCGCACCGCCTCGATCATCAGCACGGCGAAATCGCGGCAGGTGCCCTGGCGCTTGCGCAATGTCTCGATCGGCGACTGGGTGCCCTTTTCGTGGCGCGGGACATAGGTGAAATCGCGCTGGATGCCGGTCGCCATCCGGGTCAGCAGGTCGACCGTGCCGGTATCGCCATGATTGCTGACGAAGGCGCGCGCCCAATTGTCCACGATCCGTTCGGGGTCATGATATTGCCGCTCGATCGACCGCAGCAGATCGGGCATGTCCTCCGACGAGTAAGTGAAGGGGAACAGCCCGGCATAGGGTTCCACATCCACCTGGCGCTGCGCCAGCGGCGCATGTTCCAGCGTCGCTTCGCTCGTCACAATCAGATGCGACGCCCGCCGCTGGAACGAAGCGATCGCCACCGAATTGCCGAACACATCATGCAACCAGCGTAATTCACTGGGTTCGGGATCGATGTCGAGCCGGGCGGACAGCAACCGCTGGTCAAACGCCTCGCGCGGGCGCATCATGATGCGATGTTCACCCAGCGACACCGGCTGCTGATAGCGATAGCTGGTCACATGATGGATCGTCAGCAGCGGCATGGAGGGCAATCCTGATGGCCGGGCGCACGGCGGATGGGCTGTTGGGGGCGGACGATCCGGCGCCGGTCGGACTGTTCAACGCGGCAGGAGCTTCGCCGTTCCTGCTGATCGGCGACCATGCCGGGTTGGCGGTGCCGGCCGCGCTTGGCGACCTTGGCCTTGCCGCCCCGGATCGCGGCCGCCATATCGCCATCGACATCGGCGTCCATGGCCTGGGCCATGCCCTCGCCACGCTGCTCGACGCGCCATTCCTGCATCAAATCTATTCGCGCCTCGTCATCGACTGCAACCGCGACCCGGACCAGGCGGAGGCTATCCCGGCCTTGTCGGACGGCAGCCGGATCGGCGGCAATGAGGGGCTGGACGCTACCGCCCGCGCCGCCCGCATCGCCGCGATCCACGCCCCCTATCAGGCCGCGATCGCCGCCACGATCGCCGCGCGTCAGGCCGCCGGGCGCGACACCATCCTGTTGTCGCTGCACAGCTTCACCCCGGTCATGGACGGTATCACCCGCCCCTGGGACGTCGGTGTGCTGCACTGGCTGGGCCGCACCGATTTCGCCCAGGCGATGCTGGATGCGCTGCGCGCCGACGCGGCCCTCACCGTCGGCGACAACCAGCCCTATCGGATGGACGCCACCGACCACACTGTCCCCCGCCACGCCTTCCCCCACCCGCTTCCCTATGCCGAAATAGAGGTGCGCCAGGATCTGATCGGCGACATTGTGGGCCAGCATCTCTGGGCGCAACGGCTGGCGCAGGCCGCGCAAAGCGCCGCCGCCCGGATAGGCTATGGATCAAATGTCGCTGCGAAGGGATTATAGCAGCGCACGGACCGGCACAGCCGACGGCGCCATCCACCCATATAGCAGCAAGAGGGAGCATATAGAGCGATGCCCAATCCCAGGTCATGGCGACGGCCCGTCGACCGGCATCGTCCGGTTGCGGCGCGCCTATGAAAAATCCCTTCCCGACCGTGCTCAAGGCCGCCCGCATGGCGCGCAAGGGCCGTCCGCTGTCCGCCGCCCTGTTGTGGCAGCGCGCGCTGATGCCCGCCATCCCCAAGCCGCCGCGCGCGCCCAAACGCAAAAGTCCCGCCAAGAAGGCCGATCGCGTCGAACGGCCCGCCCCCGGCAGCTTCATCGAAGGCGACTATAGCTGCGCGCAGGGATCGCTGCGCTACCGGCTCTACACGCCGGTCGGCTCCGCGCGCCGCCGCCTGCCGCTGATCGTCATGCTGCACGGCTGCACCCAGTCGGCCGCCGACTTCGCGACCGGCACGGCGATGAACCGGCTGGCCGACGAACTGGGATTTCTCGTTCTCTATCCCGAACAATCGCCGCGCGCCAATCCCAACCGCTGCTGGAACTGGCATAGCCCTTCGCATCAAAAGCGCGGCAGCGGCGAGGCCGCCGTGATCGCCAGCATGACCCGCCATATCCTCGACCTGTGCAAGGGCCATGAGGGCCGCGTCTATATTGCGGGCATATCGGCCGGCGGAGCGGCGGCCGCGATCGTCGCCGCAGCCTATCCGCAGCTTTACGTCGCGGTCGGCGTCCATTCGGGCGTGCCGATGGGCACGATCGGCTCGGTCGGCGAAGCGCTGGCGGCGATGCGTGGAAAGGCGGCCGCGCCTGTCGGCAAAACCAGGCCGCCCTTGCCCATGATCCTGTTCCACGGCGACAGCGACCGGGTGGTCCACCCGTCCAATGCCGCCGGTTTCGTCAGTCAATTGCAGCGATCGAGCGCGCGTGCGCTCAGCGTCCAGTCGGAAGCGGGCGTCGCGCCCGGCGGACGGGCCTTCACCCGCACCCTCTACCGCTATGGGCGCGGGCCGATCATGCTGGAGGAATGGACAGTGCATGGCAGCGGCCATGCCTGGTCGGGCGGCCAACCCGGCGGCAGCCACACCGATCCCAAAGGCCCCGACGCTTCGCGCGCGATGGCGATCTTCTTCCTCGCGCGTCGACGCGCCGGATAAGCGTCAGACGCCTTCGCTATCCTCGTCGCGCTCATTCTCCGTCGGCTTGAGCGGCGCCAGCACCCAGAAGGTCAGCAAGGTAAAAGCGGTCAGCACCACCGCCACATCATAACTGCCCAGGCCCGCCGCCACGCCGACTGCGCCCGTCACCCACAGGCTCGCCGCCGTCGCCGTGCCCCGGACGCTGTTTTTCTGTTGCAGGATGGCGCCGCCGCCCAGAAAGCCGACGCCCGCGATCACGCCTTCCAGCACGCGGGCCATGGCGGCGGGGTCATGCGCCATCATCGTCTCGACCGCCTGCACGAAGCCGCAGCTTGCCACCGCGACCAGCGGAAAGGTCCGTATCCCCGCGCTACGTTCGGCCCGCTCCCGATTCCAGCCTATCGGCAGGGCCAGGACATAGGCGATAGTCAGCGCCAGCAAATGGGGCAGGATAGCGAAATTGTCTGTCATGCCGGCACAACGCGCGGCGATCCATTCGGATGCGCAACGGTCGCGCGACCCGGTTCAAGCGATCGCCCGCGCCCAGTTGTTCAACATCGCGTCCAGCCGATAGGCGTCGATCCGGTCGCCCGGCCGAATGGCGCGCGTCGGATCGATCTGCCGCGCCATCGCCTGCGCCATGGCGGCCGGGTCCGACGGATCGACCAGCAGCCCATAGCGACCCTGCCCCAAGAGCGAGTCCGCATTGCCGGCGCTGCGCGAGGCGACGACCGGCACGTCCAGCGCCATCGCCTCCAGCAGCACATTGGCCGACCCTTCCCACCAAGATGGCAGCACGAACGCGCCAGCGCGCGTGAGCCAGGGGAATACATTGTCGACCGTGCCGGGCAGCAGCAGGTCCGCGCCGATGCCGAGCGCATCGGCCTGGGCGCGCAGCGCCTGTTGCGACCGGTCGCGGCTTTCGCCCAATATGACGAGCCGGGCCACCGTGCCTTCGCGGCGCAGCTGCGCAAATGCCGTCAGCAACGTGCCGAAATTCTTCTGCGGCGCGAGACGACCGATCGCGACGATCACCGGCACGCCATCGTCATAGCAGCCATGGGGCGATGGCCCGATTGCGCAGGCGCGGGCGATGGCGGGATCGATCGCATTTTCAATCACATGCGCCCGGCCTTCGGCGAGGGCGCGCGCGAAGGCGCCGACCGCCAGCGTCGGCGACACCAGCACCAGCCGGTCGGCATCCGCCGCCAGCAGGCGTATCGCGAGCAACCGGCCCAGCGAACCGCCCAGTCTCCCCGGCGTCCCCGG
Source organism: Sphingobium cupriresistens LL01 (assembly GCF_001046645.1). Classification (NCBI taxonomy): domain Bacteria; kingdom Pseudomonadati; phylum Pseudomonadota; class Alphaproteobacteria; order Sphingomonadales; family Sphingobiaceae; genus Sphingobium; species Sphingobium cupriresistens. The sequence continues at coordinate 365,957 of NZ_KQ130434.1, read as the reverse complement.
CGCCGCGCGGCGCAGGTCGTTGCTGATACGATAGATGCGGCGCAGGCCCGGCACGACCCGGCTGCCCAGCAGCGCGGTCAGATGACCGTGATTGCCGGCCGACAGCAATATGTCCGGTCGCGCGCGGCGCAAATAGGCGTGAAGTCGCGGGATCGCCCGCCATTTTTGCAGCATCCGCGATCCGCCCGTCCGCGCCAGCAGCGCATGATGCGGCACGCCCGCCACCCCTTCCCCGCCGGGCAGCGCCGTCACCAGCGTCACATCATGGCCGCGCGCGTGAAAATCGCCAGCGAGCAGGCGCACATTGCGGACCACGCCAGTCGCCGCGAGCGCGTGGACATAGAAGGCGACCTTCATCGCCGATCCCGCTGCACAGCCCCCGCCCCGCGCCAGTCCGCGTCGGTCAATCGATCGAGCGCGTGACGATAGAGCGCGCCCAGCCGGCTGTCCGCCACGCCCCGGCCGTTCACCAGTTGCACGATGTCGGTGCCGGGGTTCCAATTGCCCTCTATCAGCACCGGTCCCCGCGTCGTGAGGCCGATGTCCCAGCCGATCAGGGTGAAACCCTGCCGGAACCGCTCATGCGCCTGGAGCGCCAGCGCCCGCGCCGCGTCATGATCGGGAATGGTCGCGCCTTCGATCGCCATGCCGGTTACGGGGTGGCGGCTGTGGCGGGATGGCGCGCGCTTGCCGCCGCTGCGCCAGGCCGCGCCGCAACGCCCATCCCCATCGACCGCCAGCACCAGATTGCCGGCGTTGAAATTATCGACCGGCCGCGGCCCGCCCGCCGACAGACGCAGCGCCATGTCACAGATTTCAGGCGCGCCAGCCTCGTTCAGGCAGGTGACGATTCGCAATGTCGGCAGCGCGCCCGGCGACAGGTCGGCCAGCGCTTTATGCGTCGGCAGGCGTTGCTGGATGACGCCGCCCCTGCGCCAGAGCGCGCGCAAAGATACAACGAGTTGGACAGTTGTACGGGAAAAATCGCCGTTGCGCCAACGGTCGCCTTGGCGGACGAACCGCGCCACGCCCTGCCCCTTGGACCGATAGCTAGGCTTGGCGATGATGTCGTCCTGCCCGGCCAGCCAGGCATCGAGGTCCGTCGCATCGGGATCACAGGCGTCCGGCAGCGGCAAGCCAGCGGCGATTTTCGCAAATAATTGTTTATTTTTCAATATGTTACTTGAAAGCGGAAAGGCGCCGGGGTTGAGCAGGCGATGCAGGCCCTTGCGATCCTTCATGCTGAGGCCCTGCGTCCGCACGGCTTCGCCCAGATAAAGCCGCTCGGCGGGCGACCAGCCGCCACAGCCGATTGCCGACAGGCCATGCCCCGCCAGCCGTCGCACCGGCGACCAGTGGCGCGCCAGCCCATCATGATAGGCGGCGATCAGGCTGTTGCCGCCGTCCCGCCGGACCGGCAGCGCGCGCAGCGTGAGCAAGCCTTACTCCGCCGCCTGCGCCATGGCCATGCGCTGTTCCAGCAAAGCCGTGGCGACGCCATGCGAGCGCGCATTGTCAACGTCGATCGCCACCGCGCCATCGGTCAGGATCACCGGACTGATGGTCAGGCGGAAACGGCGCGAAAAGCGCGCGAAGGCTTGATCCAGCGTGCCGATGCCGAACCGGAAGCGAATGAGGTTCAGCAGGCCGAAAGCGCCGATGATGCGCGCGGGATGCTTCACGAACTGGCCGCCCGACCGGAACGTCTCCGCCGCTTTCAGCGCCGCCCGATCGCGCAGCCAATATGTATTGCAGTTGGAATAGCTGTCATCGGCGAAATTGTAGAATTTACGCTGCCCCTGGCGGTGGGCGGCCAGCACCGACGCGCGGCGGGTGAAGGCGACGGCGGCGTCCGCCCCCTGCGCCATGCATCCGTCCAGCATCTCGTCCACCGCTTCGGGCGTCAGCATCACATTGTCGGCGGTGGTGATGAGCAAGGGGAACGCCGCGCCGTCCGCCCCCGCCAGCACGCTGTCGACCAGATTGGGCTGCGCCGCCACGCCGACGACCCGGCCGCTATGGAGCAGCCCGCGCAGCGGCGGCAGGCCGGCCAGCAGCGCAGAATCTTCGATCACCACGCGCACTTGCCCGATCCGGCGATTGGCGACCAGCGCCTCGACCACATGCAGCAGCATCGGCTGGCCCGCGACCGGGACCAGGCATTTATGGGTGACGCCGGCCGCCTGCGCCAGCGGATCGGTCGCGCCATCGCGCCGCCCGGCGAGCAGGATCGCCGTTGTGCCGCCGGTCCTCATGCGGCCACCCGCACGATGGCGTCGCTCAGCAAGCCCTGCCGCGCCAGACTATGGCCGACGATCGTTTCAACCAGTTCCCCATGATCGAGACCGATCGAGGCGGCGGAGCGGGCGATCGTCTTCTTCGACCACAGGTTGCACGACAGGTTCACTTCCATGAACAGCAGCTGCCCGCTGGCCGGATCATAGCGAAATTCGAACCGGCCATAATCGAACGGCCAGAGTTCGGGCAGCAGCGCGGCCGTCATCGCCTCCAGCCGGTCGCGCAGGTCCATATCTTCGACCAGCACCAGCGGATCGTCGCCCGCGTCGATCAGGCCGCGCTTCTCCTCATAACTGCGTTCGCGATGGGGATCGGCGGGGACGTAGAGCATTGGCGGCAATATCCAGGGCTGGCCGCCGCTGCCGCCGATCACCGGCACCGCGACGTCCAGCAGCGGCGCCCATTGTTCGACCAGCACGTCATGGCCGAGCGCGAACAGGCTGTCGGCATGGGCATGAGCTTCCGACCAGCTATCGACCATGTTGACGCCCCACGATGCGGAGGAGGCATTGGGCTTCACCACCAGCCGGTCGGCTTGGAAGGCGGGGGCATCGAACAGGCCGCCGCGGCGGAAAAGCTGTGCGTTCATCGTCGGCACACCCCGCGCCCGCGCGATCAACTTGCTGAGATATTTGTCGTCGGACAGGCCGCGCACGATCGGGCTGGCGCCCAGATGGGGCACGGCGTGCCGGCTCAGTAGCAGCGGCGCCAGCATCTCGCTATTCTGGAAACCGCCGCGGTTCAGAAGAGTGACGACGAAATCGGCGTCGGGCCGATCGAACAGCGCGTCATAGCTGTCGGCGACATCGACATGCAGGCCGATCGCCTCCAGCGTGGTGCGCATCTCATGATGATAGACGGCATGGTTGCCGTCCTGCGCATCGGGCCGGCCGCCGGCGCGGGCGTGCTTGGCGAGGAAGAGGATATGCAACCGCGCCTTGTCGGCAGCCGGAATGCGGATCTGGCGGGGATGTGTCGCTGTCATTGCGCCAGATTACAGCGGGCAAATGACGCGCCGCTTACGGCGCGGTTGCAGCGGCATGAAGGCCATCGGTCAATCCGATGACGCTTTGTGCGCAAATTTGTTACCGCAGGTCGATCGGCGCCGCTTGTGCATCGGGCAGCGTCCCGCCCATGATCGTCGCCAGCGTCGGCGCGATCGCGCGCATGTCGATCCGGCCCAGATCCTTGCCCGCGGCAATGCCCTTGCCCATGGCCATGAAGGTCGCCTCCAGATGGGCGGGGCCGGGCAGATAGCCGTGCATTCCCTTGACCGGCGTGCGCGCCACCAGAGGCGCGGCCGCGCCGCGGAAGATGTCGGTGACGAAACCGGGCTTCAGATTGACATAATAGGCCGCCTGCGGATTGCCGCCGACCTGGGCGATCGCCGCCTTGTCCAGCACCGCCGCAATGCCGTTGGCCGGATTGGCGGCGAGACGGTCGAGCAGCGCCTTCGTCCGACTGGCGATGGCGGCGTCATCCGGGCGCGCGAGCATGATCGCGGCCGATCCGCCCGCTATCCAGGGCATCGCCTGCCAGGACGCGACCTTGCCGTCCTTGTCCAGCGTGATGAGGCCTTCGTCGATGAAGGCGCGGAAGAGATTGAGGCCGGTCTGCGTCGCTTCGAACCCATGGTCGCTGACCAGTGCGATCGCCGCATCGGGATGCGCCTTGCGTTCGGCGGCGATGAGGTCGCCAACGATCGCGTCGATCTTTTCCAGCACCGCCTTGGCGGCAGGCGTGTCCGGCCCCTTTTCATGCTGCTCATGGTCGAGCGCAGTAAGATAGACGGTCAGGAATTGCGGCTTGTGCGCGGCGATCAGCGCGGCGGCGAAACGGCCCCTATTCTGGTCGCCGGGCAGGCTTTCGTCGATGCCCATGGCGTAGGGCTGGCCGACCTTGGCCTCCAATTCCCCTTTCAGCCCCGGCGTCGCCAGCGCATCGAGCAATTTCGCGTCGTCGGCATGGCCGGTGCGCCAGATTTGCGGCAGGTTCCAGGTCGCACCCTTGGCCGCGACGCTGACCGGCCAATGGACATTGCCGGTGGACAGGCCGGCCTTGGTCGCGGCCTCCCACAGGGTCGGCGCCTTGATGTCCTGTGCATACCAGTACCAGCCGCCCTGGTTGATCCCGGTCGGATCGAAACTGTTATTGGCGACGATGCCATGTGTCGCGGGCGATACCCCAGTCATCAGCGTCGTGTGGCTGGGATAGGTCAATGTCGGCGCGACGCCGGTGACGCCCGACGCATGGGCGCCCTCGGTCAGGAAGCGGCGCAGATTAGGCAGGGAAAGGCCGCGCTTGTCCGCCTCCAGCACGTCGCCGGGCCGCAGCCCGTCGATCGAGATCAGGAGCAAGGGCTCCGCCAGCGCCGCCGTCGGAACGAAAGCGGCGAGGAGGAGCGGGAAAAGCGCGACCTTTTTCATGATTTTAGAACCCGGCCTTGGCGGTGATGAAGAATTGCTGCGGCGCGCCGACCAGCAATGTCTGGGCGTCGCCGCTGTTACCGAAGCCGCCCGACCCGATCGTGCCGACATATTTCTTGTCGAACAGATTGGTGGCGTTGAGCTGCAACTCGATCTTGTCGGTAAAGCGATAGCCGATCGAGGCGTCCACGATGACCCGGCTGGGGACCGAGGCATCGTTGGTGTAGCTGTAATAACGGCGCGACATATAGTTGACGCCGATCCGGCCGAAGATCGGACCCTGGTCGTAATTCACCTCCCCGCGCAGCATATGTTTGGGGCTGTCGACCACGGTCTTGTCCTTGATCGCGGCGACCAGCGTGCCGTCGCTGCTGTTGAACACATTGTCGCGATAGGTGGCGTCGGTGTAGCTGTAGCTTGCATAGGCGCCGAAGCCATGGCCGAGCTTCAGGTCGCCCGCCGCCTCGACGCCGACCGCGCGCACGCCGCCGACATTTTGAAGGGCGGAGGCCAGACCCTGGATCGGGCTGCCCACCTGCACCGCGAGCAGGCGATTCCTGAAGTTGACCAGATAGGCGCCGAGCGTGCCGTTGAAGACCGGCGTATTGTAGCGCAGGCCCAGTTCGAACGTGTCCGACGTCTCCGGCTTCAGATCATCCTTGATCGCGTCGAAACCGGCCTGGTTGGTGGAGAAGGGACCAGTGGTCGTGGCGCTGGCGAAGGCGCGGGTCACCTGGGTGAAGCCACCGAAGATTTCCGCTTCGGGGCTCAGCTCCACCGCGAAGCCGGCATGAGGCTGGAACCAGTCCTCCGCCTTGATCTTGCCCTGCGGAAACGTCGCCTGGACGATGGCTTCGGCCTTGTTCGTGACCTTGAAGCCCTTCCACCCCAGGTTGATCGTCACCATGCCGAGGTCGATCTTGTCCTGCACATGATATTGGAAGGTGTCGGTGGTGAAATCAAACTCCCACTGCGTCGCGAACGGATTCTTGGGATAGTCGCGGAACGACAGGCCCGGCGCGGTCCGGCTGGCGAAGGCGTAGAAGCGGCGCGCCTGATGGAACTGATTATTTTCATACCAGGCGCCGACGCTGAGGTTCTGGATGCCGAGCGTATAGTCGACGCTGCCGAACACGCCGATCCGGTCCATGTCATATTCGGTGGTCCGCACCGACATGGGCACGCCGTTCGGGCTGGCGGTATAGGGGGTAGCCCACAGGCCCATGCCGCTGTTATTGTGGTAATAGCCCTTGATCTGGAACGTCGCAGCATCGCCAATCGGCGTGGTCAGGCCCACCGCACCCAGCCAGTCCTTGCGCAGGCCGGCCGCGTCATAATAAGCGTCGTCGGCGCTGGTGACATTGCCGGGATAGGTCTGCGCACCGACTGGCGCGCCGCTATAGTCAAGCCGACCGTCCGGGAAGGGCGATCCGCCGCTGTTGCTGACCAGGTCGACATCGTTCAGGCGATCGGCATAGTCGATCGCACGGGCATAGTCGGGATAGGTATTGTCCCAGTCCCAGCCCAGCCGATTGATCATGCCCATCGACATGTCCTGATAATCCTGCTCGCGGCGGTCGGAATAGCTCAGCCAGCCATCGATCTTGGCGTCGCCGACCGGGATCACGACCTTCGCGTTGCCCATATGCTGGTCCTGGACGCCCTCGCCCTTATATTTGTCGGTCGAGCCATAGCCATAGGACACATAGCCGCGGATGCCGTCCGCGCTGCCCAGGTTGACGCGACCGAAGGCGCGCCAGGTGTCGTCGCTGCCATAGGTCAGGTTGCCCTGCGCGCCGAAGGCTTCGGCCGGGTCCATCGAGAAGGTCTCGACCGTGCCGCCCAGATTGCCGGTCGCCTGCGTGCCGAGCGAGCCGGCGCCCTGCGACACGCGCACGCTGCCGATATTCTCGCTGCTGATCGCGCGGGTGATGTGCAGGCCATTATGGTTGCCATAGCTCATGTCGCCCAGCGGAATGCCGTCGAAGGTGAAGCCCAGTTGGTTCTGGTTGAAGCTGCGGATGGTGATCCGCTGCGACCATTCATAATTGCCGAACGGATCGGCCGACTGGAAATTGACGCTGGGCAGCTTTTCGATGGCTTTGAGCGGATTGGTGCCCGGCGTCAGCACGACGATGTCCTTGGCGGAGATTTCCTGCACCTGACGGGTTTCGCCCCGGCCGAACACGATGATGTCCGCGCCGTCGGCAGCGGCGTCGGCGACAGGCGCGACAGTCTGGGCGTGAGCGGATTGGGCGATGATGGCGGTCGACGCCATCAGCAGAGCGGTGGTGATACGCATGTTGAATAGTCCCCCTTGGACGTGCAGTCCGGGGCGCCCTATCCGCGTCATGTTGCACCGCAATGTGGATTGGGCGACGGCGCCAAGTCAAATCCATGACAGGCGCCGTCACATTGTTATTCAGTCGTTCAAGAAGGTTAGCGTCGCCATGTGATAGAGGGTCGCGACCTTCTGTCCGGCCAGGCTGAGGTCGCCCTTTTCCGTATGCGTCGCGCTCAGGATATAGCGGCCCTTTTCCTTGAGCGGCAGCGTCACGCGCCCCTGCGCGTCGGTCGTGAAGGCCTTGGTCCATTTGTCAGGCGAAATGACGGTCAGCTTTGTTGCGGGCACCGGCTTGCCGTCGCGAACCAGGGTAAAGCTGTCGGCGTTGGCGGCGGTTGGCACGATCTCCAGCGGCAGACCCGCCTTGGCTTGCGCGCGGCCGGCGCGGGCATAATAGATCACACCCTCCTTCTTGCCCTCTTCGCCCCAGGGCGCGAACACGCTGTCGTCGATGACGCGCACGTCGCCAGCGGGAGCGGCCACCTCGATATAGCCGGCCTTACGGACTTGCGGCGCGCTCGACGCGGGCACCAGCTTGGGGCTTTTGAGCTTCTCAAACTCTGGATCGCCGCCTTCCGGCAGCACATCGCCGGGTTCGCCCAGATAGATGCGCGCCGGCCCGGCGCCGTCGCGCTCCACCCATATTTCATGCGCCTGCGCCGTGGACGACAGGGCCACCAGCGCCACCAGCGCCATGGACAATCTCTTCATGCTCTCTCTCCTTATGATCGTCAGAAGCGGAAACCGACCGTGCCCATCACATTGCGCGGCGCACCGACGAAGCAGTCGCCACGCGCCAGGCAGGATGCATAATATTCGTTGTTGAGCAGATTGGTCGCGTTCAGCGCGAAGCGCCAGCTATTCCAGTTGATTTCCGCCAGCGCGTCGACCGTGGTGCGGGCCGGGGTGACGATCGACCAGAGCGAACTGGTCGATACGCTCTTGCCGCTATAGACGACGCCCCCGCCCAAGCGCAGTTGGGCTTCGTCCATCAGGCCGAAGGTCTTGGTCGTCCAGAAGGACGCCGTATGGCGCGGCATATAGTCGAGGCTGGTGTTGGTTTCGGACTTGAGCTTGGCATAGCCATAATTGGCCAGCAGTTCGAAATTACCGGGCAATGTGTGGCTGGCTTCGATCTCGAACCCCTTGGTGTCCAGCACGCCCGATTGGGCGGTGCCGCCAGCGGCAAGATAGAGGACCCGGTTGCGTTCCTTGATCTTGAAGACCGTGGCCGTGACCAGCGTGTTGATGTCGGGCTGCCACTTCACGCCCGCCTCATATTGCGTGCCGGTCTGCGGCCGGTAGGGCGCGCCGAACGTGCCATCGCCATTGTCGATGCGCCCCGCGACCGGCAGGAAGCTTTCGGTATAGCTGAAGAAGGGCGAGACGCCTGCGCCGATCTCGCCGATGATGCCGGCGCGGAAAGTGGTCGCATTGTCCTTCTGCCCCGACGAGCCGGTGACGCGGTCGCGGCGCGCGCCCAGCACGACCGAGACGCGGTCGTAGAGGCGGATCTGGTCCTGAACGTAGACGCCAAGCTGCTTCTGCGATTCATAAATATAGGGACCGCTGGGATCATCGGTGAGCAGCGCGTCAGTATCGATGTCGTATAGGTCGATGATCTCGTAACCGCCGGCATAGCGCTTGCCGACCTTGTTCCAGCTATAGTCGATGCCGACCAGCAGCTTGTGCTCGACAGTGGCGCCGGTGTTGAAATTGAACTGGAAATTGTTGTCGGTCGAGAAGACGTTCATCTTTGCATCGCTGGCATCGGCATAAAGGCCGATGGTGCGCCCATCCGCCTCGAAGGGATTTTGGGGATTGGCGTAGCTGTTGGCATAATGGGTGTTATATTCTAGGTCGCTGTCGATGTAGCGCGCCTTCAGATTGACCTTGATAGCGTCGGAAAAACTGTGGGTGATGGAGCCGCCGCCTTGCAGCGAGCGACCATTATAGCGGTCCCAGCCGGGCTTGCCGACGAACGCATATTGACCCAGCTTGCCTTGCGGATAGGCCGTGTTCGGAAGGAAAGTGCCGACGATCGGCAGGAATTGCGACGTCGATCCCGTATCATCCTCCTGATAGAGGCCTGTCAGGACGATGTCGGTGTCGGGCGTCGGCTGCCAGCGGATCGACGGGGCGAACATCACCCGGTCATCAGGGACATGATCGACATAGGTTTCGGCGTCGCGGGCGCGGCCCACGAACCGCACCGCCAGATTATCGGCCAGCGCGACATTGACGTCGCCCATGATTTCCTTGCGGTCATAGCTGCCGTAAACAAGGTTCAGTTCGCCGCCGGTGCGAAATTCGGGTGTCTTGCTGACGAGGTTGACCAAGCCGCCGATTGACCCCTGACCAAATAGCACGGAAGCCGGGCCGCGCAGGATTTCCACCCGCGAGAAATTATAGGGGTCCGACGTGATGCTGGCATAATAGCTGAAAATGTCGCGCATCCCGTCGCGGAACTGGAGCGCATCCAGGCCGCGCACGTTGAAACCGTCGACGCGGGTGTCGCGGCCATAGGGGTTGGCGAGCACGCCGGCGGCATATTTGACCGTGTCGGAGATGCTGATCGCGCCCTGCGAGAGATATTGCTCGGACGTGATGACCTTGATCGGCTGGGGCAGTTCGACCAGCGCCGTGTCGGTCTTCGACCCGGTGGTGGCGGCGGTGACGATGATGCTGTCCTGATCCGTGTCCGCAATCATGGCGCCATCCGCAGCATAGGCAACCGTATGGCACGAAGCCATGATCGCTGCGCCACCCAATGCGATCCACTTTACCTTCATTTCAACGCCCCTTTTTCGACTCGATAGGGACCCGCCATAAAGATAATGCGACCTATTCGCAATTGCATTACGTGCCATTGCGGAAAAATCGCATTTTTATGTGTCGTTTAGCGCGCCTGCGCGGCCCGACGGTTTTGCGATAAGGCGCAATGAACTCAAAGGTTTGTAGCGCGTTATGGAAGAGCGACGGCGGGGATGGAGGCAGGCCATGACGATTTCTGTGCGATTCCCCGATGGCGGCTGGCGTGAAGTGCCCAGCGAACTACGCCCCATCGATCCCGTAACGACCGGCGCGCAGAGCCGCTTTCGCAACATCCCCATCAACTGCGATCCGCAATGGCGCTATCTGCGCATCGCGTCCGTCTGGCACGCACGGCCCCGCCATGGCAGCCTGGCGATTCTCAACCCTTGCATCGACGACTGGTGGCAGGACATCGCCGCGATGGCGGACATACCCGCCACCGCGGACAAGAAAGCCCAACCGCCCCGCGCCGCATGACGCGCCCGCGCGCGCCTGTGTCAGCGGCAGCGATCAGTGATGGCGCGATCCACCATTATGATCGTAACATATATGATCGTAACATAACGGGCGCGTAAGCGAAAACATCGACCTGCAAGGCAGGCGAGTTCAGCCCCTTTCGGTCAGCTCCATGAAGTTGCGCGCCGCATCCCGGTCCGCCGCATCCTTAAACGCCACGTCCAGGTCGGGCGCATCGCCGAGCAGGAACAACAGCGACCAAAGTGCGAACCGCCGCCCGCGATCCTTCTCCAGCCCCAGATCGACCCGCATCCGCTCGATCCCCGCTTCCACCGCTTCGGGCGGCAGGCTGTCTATCCCGGTTGTCCCGAAATAACGCTGGAGCTGATCGTCGAAATGCATGGCCGCCTGCCTACAGCAGCCTGCCCTTCATGCGCAACCCGCGCCGCCATCATCAAGCATGGCGCGCACCGCGGTCTCGGTCAGCGGCACATCGAATCGCACGCCAAAACGCTTGGCCCGGACCCAGACCACATGCGCCGCAGCCGAAAATTCCTGCAATTCGATGATGACGCTGTCGCCGATTCCTGGCGGTCGTTCGGCGTGCAGCAATGCGCCCGATACCGACAGGTCCAACATATGGGCGCGCAGCGGCACCCCGGCATGGCGCATCGCCAGGGGTTCGAACAGCTTGTGCCGCGCGGCGCCCCGCGGTCGCATCTCCCATGCCGTGAAAGACCCCTGATCGGTCATGCCGCAGCCTCCCTGCACGATCTTTACGCCATCGGGCCATGCCGGCATCTCAACAAGAAGCATGAGGCAAAAATTAACCCTGCCGTTCAGCCGTGAAAGGCGCAGGGGACGATGCTGGCCGGGTCGGGCCGCGCGGCGATGCGGCGGAACCGCGCCAGATAGCCACCCGCCGTGGGCTTGGGGATTAGTTGCTCCATGCGGAATCCCATCGCCGCCAGTTCGCAGGCCAGCAGCCGCGGCGGCGCGCCATGCTGGTCGGTCGGCCGGTCGGCATCGACCACGATCAGTTCACCATCCTTTTTCAGCGCTGGGCTGAGATGCCAGAGGAAGGCGTAAGGCTCGGCGATCTCATGATACATATGGACCATCATGATCCGGTCGAAGCTGTTTTCGGGTAGTTTGGGGTCTTCCGGCGCACCCAGCTTCAGGCTGACATTATCCCATTTCTCGCGGGTGATGCGGCGCGACAGCGCCTCAATCACTTCGGGCATGATGTCTTCAGCCAGGACGCGACCCTTGGCCCCTACTCGTCGGGCAAGCCGCACGGTGTAATAGCCCTCGCCCGCGCCGATATCCGCGACGGTCATGCCGGAACGGATACCCGCCCGGTCCATGATATCCTCCGCTTCGTTGACCCGGTCGCGCGCTTCCTCGCTCGACCAGCGGGTCGATACGATCGGGGCCACCGGCCGGTCGGCCTGCGGAAAGGGCGCCGCCGCGGCGGAGCGATGCGAATCCTTGCCGCCGCCAATCTGGTCGCAGGCGGCCAGCAGGACAAATACGCCCGCCATGACCGCCCGGATCATCAGTCCACATCCTCCACATCGACCTTTTCGCCCGTCACCTTTTGGCTGAGGGCGGCGGCCATGAACGGGTCGAGCGCGCCGTCCAGCACATCGTCGGGCGCGGTCGAGGTGACGCCGGTGCGCAGATCCTTCACCAACTGATAGGGCTGGAGCACATAGGAACGGATCTGGTGGCCCCAGCCGATTTCGGTCTTGGCCTGATAGTCGGTGTTCGCCGCTTCCTCGCGCTTGCGCAGTTCCGCTTCGTACAGGCGCGCTTTCAGCATGTTCATCGCGGTGGCGCGGTTCTTGTGCTGCGACCGGTCATTTTGCGACGCCACGATGATGCCCGACGGGACGTGGGTGATGCGGACTGCGGAGTCGGTGGTGTTGACGTGCTGCCCGCCCGCGCCCGATGCGCGATAGGTATCGATCTTCAGGTCGCTTTCCTTGACCTCGATATCGATATTGTCGTCGATCACCGGATAGACCCAGACCGACGAGAAGCTGGTGTGCCGCCGCGCCGCGCTGTCATAGGGGCTGATGCGGACCAGGCGGTGAACACCGCTTTCGGTCTTGGCATAGCCATAGGCGTTCTCGCCCTTGATCAGGAAGGTGGCCGACTTGATGCCCGCGGTTTCGCCCGCCTGATAATCGACCAGATCGACCTTGTAGCCGCGCCGTTCCGCCCAGCGCCGATACATGCGGGAGAGGATTTCGGCCCAGTCCTGGCTTTCGGTGCCGCCAGCCCCGGCGTGGATTTCCAGATAGGTGTCGCTGGCGTCGGCCTCGCCGGCGAGCAGCGCCTTGATCTTGTCCTCGTCCGCGCGGTCGGCCAGCGCCTTGAGCGACGCGATGGCTTCGGTCACCATCTCCTCGTCGCCTTCGGCCTCGGCCATCTCGATAAGTTCGGCATTGTCGGTCTTGCCGCCTTCGATCGCGCGGGTGGCGCCGATCGCGCTTTCCAACCGGGTGCGCTCACGCATCACCTCCTGCGCCAGCTTCGCATTGTCCCACAGGGTCGGGTCCTCGACGCGCGCATTCAGCTCGTCAAGCCGGCGCAGCGCGCGGTCCCAGTCGAGGAAGCGGCGCAGCAATTCCAGCGCGGCGTCGATACGGTCGATATATTGCTGCGCTTCGGCGCGCATGGGGAGTCTCCAGAAATGTCGTGGCGTCTCAACGCATCAGGCGACTGCCCCTATCCGAGGGCGGGAGATTTGGGAAGGGCGAGGATTTATGTGCTACATTTAATTTGCAACTCACGTTTTGTGTGCTACAAAAAATATGCCGCTTCGTGCGGCCATAGATGGAGGACCGTGATGACCAGCCAACCGGGCGCTTTTGCCCATAAGGAAGCACGCCGCCATGAAGATCGAGTACGATCCGAATAAGCGCCAGCGCACCCTTGAGGAGCGCGGCCTCGATTTTGAATCTATTGCTGAAGTTTTTGACGGTTTTTATCTGGTCCGAATGGACGATCGAAAGGATTATGGCGAGGTTCGCCATATCATGCTGGGTGCGCTGAAAGAGCGCCCTGTCGTCTGTGTCTGGACCCAACGAGATGATGCAGTTCGCGTCATCTCCATGAGGATTGCAGATGATGAAGAACGCGAAATCTACCGGCGCGAGTTGGAGCGATCCGGATGACGCGCCTAAATTGGCGCAAGACTGGGCTAATGGCGCCGACGCCTATCGCGGCAAGGCGCTGATACGTCGCGGCCGGCCGACACTGGCGCAGACCAAGCAGCATGTCTCGTTGCGCTTGGACCCGGATGTCATCGAAAGCTTCAAGGCGGATGGCCCTGGTTGGCAGGGGCGGATCAACGAAGCCTTGCGCAAGGCGGCGGGACTCTAACCTCAATAAATCCCGCCCTGCCCTTCCAGAAAGTCGGCGTCGCTGCGCTGGCGGGTACGGCCGGTCACCGTCCTTGCGGCGGCGACCTTGGCCTGTTCCTCCGCTTCCTCCTTGCGGATCGTGCGGCGCGGTTCGGATTCGGGCTTGAACGCTTCCCAGATCACCGCGGCCTTCGGCTCGCTGGTCGGCCAGGCGCCATAGACGCGCTTGCCCGATCGGCGATCGATCGCGACCATGCGCACGCCCGCAGGCGCAACAAATGGTGTCTTGGGCATGGTTTCCAGGATGGGCGCCATCGCCGCCTTCCAGATCGGCGCGGCGATCCTCCCGCCCTGCGCCCAGCCGCCCAGGCTGCGCGGCTGGTCGTAGCCGATATAGACGCCAGCGACGAGATCGGGCGATCCGCCCACGAACCAGACGTTGGTCGGGCCGTTGGTGGTGCCGGTCTTGCCGAACAGAGGGCGCTTGAGGTCTGCCAGCACCGTCGCGGTGCCGCGCTGCACCACGCCTTCGGCGATGTGGACGACCTGATAGGCGGTCATCGGGTTCATGACCTGCTTGCCCTCCATGCCGAAGCGGGGCATCGGCTTGCCGTCCCAATTGGCCATGTTGCACCCGTCGCAGGCGCGCCAGCGCTCCGGCCAGATCACCTTGCCGCGCCGGTCCTGCACATAATCCATCACCTTGGACGGGAATTGCCGCCCTTGGTTGGCGAGCGTGGCATAGGCGTTGACCATCCGTTCCACCGTCGTCTCGCCCGCGCCCAGCGCGAAGGAGAGATAGGGCTGATAATCGCCGATCCCCATATTCTTGATGGTGCGCACGACCCGGTCCATGCCGGTCTGGCTGGCGGCGCGCACGGTCATCAGGTTGCGCGACTGCTCCACGCCCCAGCGCATCGTCTGCGGCCCGGCGCTGCCGCCGGAGAAGTTGCGGAAGCATTTCTGGCCCAGGCCCGCGCCCTGATAGACGCACAAGGGGCCATCCACGATGATCGATGCCGGGGTCATGCCATTGTCGAGCGCGGCGGCATAGACGAACGGCTTGATGGTGGAGCCGGGCTGGCGCATCGCCTGCGTCGCGCGGTTGTAGGAGGACAGGCGCGAATCGAAGCCGCCCTGCATCGCGCGGATGCGGCCCGAATGGACTTCTTCGGCCACCATGCCGCCCGACACTTCGGGAATGGAGCGCAGCGCCCAACTCGCCCCGTTGCGCGCCACGACGATCAGGTCGCCGGGCTTCATCGCGGAAAAGGCCGGCCCGCCGACCTTGCGATAGGGCATTTGCGCCGATCCGGCGGGCAGCGCGCCGGTGCTGCCGTCGGCAAAGCCGATCTGCGCCTCGGACGAGGTCCGGCTGATGACGACGGCGACGCGCCATTGCGCATAATCGACGTCGATATAGCTGGCCGCCAGTTCGCGTTCCCAGCCATTGTCGATATTGATGTGGCCGACCGGACCGGACCAGCCGCGTCCGGCGTCGAAGCGGAGCAGGCCGTTGCGCAGCGCGGTGGCGACGCCGTCCTGCACCACCGGATCATAGGGGCTGCGCACCCACAGGCCGCCGGCATAGACGCTGTTGGGGCCGTCGTCGGCCTTTTCGCCGAACAGCCCGATCAGGCGACGGCGGACCTCCTCCATATAATAGCCGCCCGCGCGCGCGTCGAAGCTGGAGCCATGGGCTGCGACGGTGCCGAGCGGCTGGGCGATCGCCGCGTCGCGCTGCGCTGCGGTGATCCAGCCATTCTTCTCCATCTCGCCCAGAGACCAGTTGCGCCGGTCGAGCGCACGGGCGTGACCGGTTTCGCTTTCGGGGCGGTAATTGGCCGGCCCCTTGGGCAGGATCGACAGATAGGCCATTTCGTGTAGCTGGAGGTCGGCGACATCCTTGTCGAAATAGGCGCGCGCGGCGGCCTGGACGCCATAGGCGTTCCGGCCGAGGAAAATCTGGTTGAGATAGAGTTCGAGGATCTGCTGCTTGCTCAGCACATTTTCCATGCGGTAGGCGAGGATCATCTCCTTCACCTTGCGCGTGGGCGAATATTCGTCACCGATCAGCAGGTTCTTGGCGACCTGCTGGGTGATGGTGGAGCCGCCGCGGGCGCGCTGGCCGGAGCCGAGCTTGCTGGCATAATCCACCACCGCGCCGGCGAAGCCCGGAATATCGACGCCATGATGTTCGAAGAAGGTCTTGTCCTCCGCCGCCAGATAGGCGCGGATGAGCAGCGGGGGATAATCGCTATATTGGAGTTGGACGCGGCGCTCGCGGGCATAGCTGTGCACCGGCTGGCCATTGATATCGCGCACGATGGTGGGCAGAGGCGGTTCATATTCCAGCAGCGTCGCCGCATCGGGCAGGCCGCGCGCGAAGATGAGCCAGAACAGGGCGCAGAACAGCGCGAAGCCGCCCAGCAGGATCGACGTCCAGCGGAACCAGCGGCGTTGCCATAAGGGACGCAGACGGCCGAAAAAGCCCCCCGCGTCGCGGCGCAGGCGATAGGCGAAGGACGACGGGGCGGGTTCGGAACGGGCCTCTTCCATAGGGAAGAGGCTCTAGGGTCAAATTATCGCCAAGACCAGTGGGCATGACGCGATCCGCCGCAACTCTTGCCCAAACCGAACCCACCTCCGTTCGCCCTGAGCCTGTCGAAGGGCACGCGCAACGCCCTTCGACAGGCTCAGGGCGAACGGTTTTTGCACTTTTATGGCTGCGTTCAGCCGCCAGCCGCCCCGTCGCGCATCGCCAGTTTGCGGGCGAAATGCACCTCGATCGCGCGGGCGACGCCGCGAGCGATCTTGCCCTGTCCCTCGCGCGAGGACAGGAAGGCGCTGTCGTCGGCGTTGCTGATATAGCCGGTTTCGAACAGGATCGACGGCGTGTCCGGGGCCTTGAGCACCATCAGCGAGGCGAAGCGGTGATAGGCGCTGCGGAACGGCACATAGGGCGCCGCCTCCCGCTGCAACAGCCGCGCAAAATTGGCCGATATGTTCATCGATTCGCGCTGCGTCAGGTCGATCAGGATGGACGAGACGTCACCCGACTGGCCGCCCAGATTGACGCCGTTGATGATGTCCGCCTTATTCTCTCGCGCCGCCAGCCGCGCCGCTTCACGGTCTGATGCGGTTTCGGACAGGGTGTAGACGGTCGCGCCGTGCGCCTCGGTATTTTCCGCCGCGTCGGCATGGACGGAAATGAACAGGTCCGCCCCCAGCTTGCGGGCGATGCCATAGCGTTCCTGCAACACCAGGAACTTGTCGTCATCGCGGGTCAGCGCCACGCGCACCCGGCCGGACTTGACCAACTGGTCGCGAATCGCCTGGGCGATGGCCAGAGTAACGTCCTTCTCGCGCTTGCCATTTTCCTTGTTGATCGCGCCGGGATCATGACCGCCATGGCCCGCGTCGATCACCACCAGCGGCCGGGCGCCGTCATGCGCCCCCTCCACCTGCGGCAGCGACACCCCGCGCGCCGCGGCGGGGATCGGCACGGTGATCGAATGGATGCGCTTTTGCGGACGCGCCGCCATGTCGGCAGGGCCGTCGAAGCGCGTGCGCCCCTTGCCCACTTCGGCGCGGAACCGGCTGTCGCTCACGCCCTGCAGCGAGAAGCTGAGCGACTTTCCGTCCTGCGCCAGCCGCGCATTGCCCAGCGTCGCGGGGGTGGAGAGGTCCAGCACCACGCGCGCCGTGTCGCCGCTCAACTGGCCCTGGCGCACCGCGGCGATCGCGCCGTTGCCCGGCGTGAACCGTCCCCTGCCCATTTGCGCGCCGTTGATGTCGAGCGCGATGCGGCGCGGCGAATCCAGCAGAAAGGCCGAAGCCCCGTCCACACGGTCGTCGAAGCGCACGACGACGATATCGTCCTGCACGTCCACGCCGGATATGCCGCCGGCGCTGCCGGGGACCGCCATCAATATCGTGCCTGCCAGGGCAATGCTTTGGAGCATACGTCGCTTGTGCGACGCGCGCCTGTCGGCCGTCCAGCCAAATTTCATTTGGGCTAATCCGTTCAGCGTCCCCACGCTAAATTCCGGATTAAGCATCGCTCCTTGTGGCCCGGTAAAATGAGAGGGTTAACCCGTCCTTCACGATGAATTGGCATCGATAGCCCGACCGGCGGACAAGGCATTATATTTCAGGCGGCCGTTGCCCCGTCGGTATTTGACTGCTACCCATTCATATTCCCGAAAGACTTGCCGATATCATGGCAGCCTTGCGGGGCAATGAGATAGGCACCGGCGGAGGCAGTATTTGCCCCCCGCAGTGTCGCAAACAGGTTGACGCTGCATGAGGCATGATTTCCATTCCACGCTTGCCCCGGTAACGGGCGATGCGGCGTGGATGGTCCGGCCCGGCGATTTGTCCGGCCCTGCCGACGCAGCAGACGCGCATAATTTCCTTCAAACCTGGACGATGCCGACATCCGCGCCCTTAACGGAGCGCGCCCGGCCGTCCCTTCACTATCGCGTGGCGGCGCGGCCCTGTGCCGCAGCCCGTCCACGCCGGAGACATGTAAATGACAATGCGTATGCTGATCGACGCGCGCCACCGGGAAGAGACCCGGGTCGCGGTCGTCAAGGGTAACCGGATCGAGGAATTCGACTTCGAGTCCGCTGAGCACAAGCAGCTCAAGGGCAATATCTATCTGGCCAAGGTCACCCGCGTAGAGCCTTCGCTCCAGGCGGCCTTCGTGGATTATGGCGGCAACCGCCATGGCTTCCTCGCTTTCAGCGAAATCCACCCGGATTATTATCAAATCCCGCGTGAAGACCGCGAGGCATTGCTGCGCGAAGAACGCGCCCATGCCGAGGAAGAAGCCGCGCTGCGCGCCGATTTCGACGATGACGATCATGATCTGGACCACGACTCCATCGCGCCCGAAGGCGGCGTGGAATATGTCGAAGCGAGCCATCATCATGACGATGAAGAGCCGGGCGAAGACGCCGAGCAGACCGAAGGCGAAGGCGCAAACGACGGGACCAACAGCGCGCCGAACGGCCGTCGCGGCGGACGCGGTCGTGGCCGCGGGGGCGACGAAGCCGCCGACGAACTGCGCCGCAAGCGCATGGCCCTGCGCCGCCGGTACAAGATTCAGGACGTCATCAAGCGCCGCCAGGTGCTGCTGGTCCAGGTCGTCAAGGAGGAACGCGGCAACAAGGGCGCCGCGCTGACCACCTATTTGTCGCTCGCCGGCCGCTATTGCGTGCTGATGCCCAACACCAGCCATGGCGGCGGCATTTCGCGCAAGATCAGCAATGCGGCCGACCGCAAGCGGTTGAAGACGATCATCGCCGAAATGGCGCTGCCTTCTTCCATGGGCTGCATCGTGCGCACCGCGGGCCTCCAGCGCACCAAGCCGGAAATCAAGCGCGACTTCGACTATCTCGCCCGCCTGTGGGACGAGATTCGCGAAAAGACGCTGAGCGCCGCCGCGCCCGCGCTGATCCATAATGACAGCGACCTCATCAAGCGGGCGATCCGCGACATCTACAACAAGGATATCGAAGAGGTCATCGTCGAGGGCGAGCATGGCTATCGCGCCGCCAAGGACTTCATGCGCCTGCTGATGCCCAGCCATGTGCGTCGCGTGAAGCAATATGCCGATCCGGTGTCGCTGTTCCAGCGCGCCAGCGTCGAGGAACAGCTGGCGGCGATGTACAACCCCGTCGTCCAGCTCAAGTCCGGCGGCTATCTGGTCATCAACCCGACCGAGGCTCTGGTGTCGATCGACATCAACTCAGGGCGCTCGACCCGCGAACATGGCATAGAACAGACGGCCGTGGCGACCAACCTGGAAGCTGCGCGTGAAATCGCGCGTCAGCTGCGCCTGCGCGACATGGCCGGCCTCGTCGTCATCGACTTTATCGACATGGAGGTGAACTCCAACATCCGTAAGGTCGAGAAGGCGATGAAGGAGGCGCTGAAGGACGATCGCGCCCGCATCCAGGTCGGCCGCATCTCCGGCTTCGGCCTGATGGAAATGAGCCGCCAGCGCCTGCGCACCGGCGTTCTGGAAGCGTCCACCCGCCAGTGCCCGCATTGCGAAGGCACCGGCCTGGTCCGCACCGCATCGTCGGCGGGCCTGGGCGCGCTGCGCATGTTGGAAGAGGAAGCGGCGCGCGGTCGCGGCAACCTCATCACGTTGCGGGCCAGCCAGGAAGCGGCCTTCTATGTCCTCAACAACAAGCGCGCCGAGCTGGACGAGATCGAGCAGCGCTATGGCGTGCGCATCGAAATCCTGCCCGATGGCGAGATCGAAGGCGCGCGCATGTCGGTCGAGGCCAGCGGCCCGCGGCCTGAGCGTGTCGTCAGCTATGCGCCGCTGCCGGAAGAGGACGACGATCTGGACGTCATCGAGGAGGAGGAAGAGGAAGAGGTCGAGGAGGCCGAAGCCGAAACCGAGCAGGAGGACCGCAGCAACCGAGGCGAGCGCGCGGACGAAGATCGCGATGGCGGACGCCGTCGTCGCCGTCGCCGTCGCCGTCGTGGGGGTCAGCGCGAGGAGAATCGTGCCGGTGAAGACGCCAGCGACAATGGCGACGCGGAATCGGAGGATGAAGACGAGGACGTCGTCATCGCCGAAGACGCCAACGACGCACCGGTGGAAGCCGCTGCTGCCGCCGATGACGAAGAGGGTAGCGCACGCCGCCGCGGTCGTCGCGGTCGCCGTGGTGGTCGTCGCCGTCGCGAAGGTGGCGAAGACGCTGCGACGCTCGAAGCCGACACAGGCGAATCGGAAGAGACCGTTGGCGAGGTCGCCGAGCCGGTGGTCGAGGCCCCAGCTACCGAAGCCGTGGTCGAGGAAGCGCCCGCCGAGGACGCGCCCAAGACCCGTCGCCGCCCCCGCGCGCGCAAAGCCAATGCGGATGTCGTTCCGGTAGCCGAAACCGTGGCCGAGCCGGTGGCGGAAGTCGCCGCCGAGGCCGCGCCGGTCGAAGCCGTTGCCGAGGAGGTCCCGGCCAAGCCCAAGCGCACCCGTCGCAAGAAGCCTGTCGCAGCGGAAGCGGATGTCGTTGCCGAGGAAGCCGCCCCTGTCGCCGAGGCGCCCGTTGCCGAGGAGGCGCCGGCCAAGCCCAAGCGTCCGCGCCGCAAGAAGGCCGTCGTCGCCGAAGCGGAGGCTGAAGACGCCGCACCCGCGGTCGAAGCCGCTGCCGAAGCCGCCGCGCCTCAGACGCCAGTCGCCGAAACCGCCGACGCCGGCAATGGCGAGGATGGCGTAGGCGAAGATGGCGAACCGCGCCGTGGCTGGTGGCAGCGCACCTTCGGCCAATAAGGTCGGACTTAGGCTGTTATGAACAAGCGCCGCTGCCCATCCGGTTCCGACCGGTGCGCAGCGGCGCTTTTCGTTGCGCCCCCTGCTTCACGGCAGGTTCAGCCCGGCCTTGGCACGACGCCGCTGTGACCGTCTGCTTCTCCCTGCCAACGGCCCGCTCCTGATGCGGCGGCTTAAATTTTGCGCGCTGGCGATCGCCGCGCTCGCCTGCATGGCGCGCCCGGCCCTCGCCCAGCAGATATTGCGCGA
This sequence comes from Sphingobium cupriresistens LL01, assembly GCF_001046645.1. Classification (NCBI taxonomy): domain Bacteria; kingdom Pseudomonadati; phylum Pseudomonadota; class Alphaproteobacteria; order Sphingomonadales; family Sphingobiaceae; genus Sphingobium; species Sphingobium cupriresistens. Next base: position 344,705 of record NZ_KQ130434.1, on the reverse strand, counting down.
TGCCGAAACCGAATCCTTCATGGCCGACATGTCGGGCCAGTTGGTCAAGGCAGCCGGCATGGAGCCGAAAAACGTCCAGGTCATGGTCATCAACGACCCGGAGATCAACGCCTTCGTCGCGGGCGGCCAATATGTCTGGGTCCATAGCGGACTGATCGCCCAGGCCGACAATGTGAACCAGTTGCAGGGCGTGGTCGCGCATGAACTGGGCCATATAGAGGGCGGCCATATCATCCGTTCGGGCGAGGGGATCAAGGAAGCCACCAGCGTCACCCTGCTCAGCCTGGTGCTGGGCGCCGCGGCGATCGCGGCGGGCGGCGCGGAAGCAGGCATGGGCATCATGGGCCTGGGCCAGCAAGCGGCGATGACCAAATTCCTGGCATTCTCCCGTGGGCAGGAAAGCTCGGCGGATCTGGCCGGCGCGCGCTACCTGTCGAAGGCGGGCCTGAGCGGCAAGGGCAGCCTGGAATTTTTCAAGAAGCTGCAGAATCAGGAATATCGGCTCGCCATCCCGCAGGACAATAGTTACGGCCGCACCCACCCTCTGTCAGGCGAACGCATCAATGTGCTGCGCGAAGTCTATAGCGTCGATCCGGCCTGGGAGCGGCCGGTCGACCTGGCGCTCGAACAAAGGTTCGAACGGATCAAGGCCAAGCTGATCGGCTTCGTGTCCGAACCCACCCAGACCTTGCAGAAATATCCAGAAACCGACCAGTCGATGCCGGCCCATTATGCCCGCGCCTATGCCTGGCATAAGAGCGCCTATCCGCAAAAGGCGCTGGCCGAAGCCGACGCCCTGCTCGCCGCCGCGCCGGACGACCCCTATTTCCTGGAACTCAAGGGCCAGATCCTGCTCGAAAGCGGTCGCCCCAAGGACGCGGTGGCGCCGCTGCGCGAAGCGGTGAAGATCACCAACCAGCCGCTTATTTCCGTGCTGCTGTCCCACGCCCTGATCGCGACCGAGGATGAGGCGAATTTCGCCGAGGCCGAACAGGTGCTGCGCCTGGCCGTGCAACGCGATCGGGAAAACCCCTTCGCCTGGTATCAACTGGGCGTCGTCTATGAACGGCGCGGCGACACGCCCCGCGCGGCGCTGGCGACCGCGGAACGCTACGCCATGATGGGCGAACATCCCATGGCGCTGCGCAGCGCCGACGGCGCGATGCAGGGGTTGAAGCCCGGCACGGTTGACTATCTGCGGGCGCAGGATATCGCGATGACATCCCGCGCGGCGATCGAGCAGCAGCGCAAGAAAAGATAGACATGACAGACCAGACCCGGCCCAGCTTTCGCACGGCCCTTTCCAACAGGACCATTCAAATGACCCTTGGCGCACTCGCCCTGACCGCCGTTGCCGGCATCGCGCTGGCTGCCCAGGCGCCTGCCAGCGTCAACGCCCAGGATAAGGCGGCGATCGAAAAGATCGTCCATGATTACATCCTGGAGCATCCCGAAATCATCCCGCAGGCGGTGGAGAAGTTGCAGGCCAAGCGCATGTCGGGCATGATCGACGCCAGTCGCAGCACGCTCGAAACCCCCTATGCCGGGGCGTGGGAAGGCGCCACCAACGCCGACGTCACCGTGGTCGAGTTTTTCGACTATGCCTGCGGCTATTGCCGCGCCTCGCTGCCCGACCTGGCCAAGCTGGTCGCCGGCGACGCGAAGGTGAAGGTGGTCTATCGCGAACTGCCCATCCTGTCGGACGAAAGCAGCGCCGCGGCCAAGGTATCGCTGCTGGCGGCCGAACGCGGCCAATATATGCCCTATCACAAGGCGCTTTATGACGCGGGCAAGGTCACGCGCGACACCATCGTCGCGGCGGCGGCGAAAGCGGGCATCACCAAATCCGAAGCCGATTCGGCGATCGCATCGACCAAATATGATGCCGAAATCCAGTCCAACATCGCCCTGGCCCAGAAACTCCAGGCCAGCGGCACCCCGACCTTCGTGATCGGCGGCCAGGTGCTGGGCGGCGCGGTCGGCTATGACGCACTCAAGGCGGCCGTGGCGACGGCGCGGGGGAAGTAAGCGTTCCAAGGACGCCGTTCGCCCTGAGCGAAGTCGAAGGGTTCTGCTGGGAGTGAAGCCACTGCGCTCCGCCCAGCGATGGACTTCGACAGGCTCAGCCCGAACGGACGGGAGGTCCGCCGTGAACCGCTTCCGCCATTGACTTCCCACCCCCTTTTGCCTATCGGACGCCCCCTGACTGGTGGCCGCTGTTTTGGCGGCCCTTTTTTGTCACGCCCGATTCTCTAGTTGTTTTTTGAGGAATGAACGATGAAGCGCACTTTTCAGCCGAGCAATCTGGTTCGGAAGCGCCGTCACGGTTTTCGCGCTCGCATGGCGACCCCCGGCGGCCGCAATGTGATTCGCGCGCGCCGGTCGCGCGGCCGCAAGAGCCTGAGCGCCTGATCGACGCGCCGCCGTCCGCCGCGCCTGCCGTCATGAGCAGGCGTGCGGATTTTCTGGCGGCGAACCGTGGGCGCCGCGCGCCCATGCCGGGTTTCGTCCTGCTGGTGCGCGAACGCGGCGATGGCGACCCGGCGATGCGGATCGGCATCACGGTCACGAAAAAGATTGGCGGCGCCGTCATCCGCAACCGGATGAAGCGCCGCTTTCGCGTTCTGGCGCGCGCGTTGCTGCCGGCCCATGGCATTGCCGGCGCGGATCATGTGCTGATCGGCCGCGAAGGCGGGATCGAACGCGATTTTGCGCTGTTGCACGCCGAACTGGGCAAGGCGTTGGGCAAGATCATGACGCGCCCGATCGACCCGCAGCGCGGCCCGCCGCGTCCGCGCAAGGGCAAGACCGCCAGAAAGAGCGACACGCCCGCGGCGCGTTCAAGCGAACAGCCGTGATCGGCCGCCTGCTGATCCTGATCGCGCGCTTCTGGCAACTCGGCCCTTCGCGCGTCCTGCCCCCCACCTGCCGCTACGCCCCCTCCTGTTCGGAATATGCGATTCAGGCGATCCGCAAATATGGCGCGATCAAGGGTAGCTGGCTGGGGTTCAAGCGGCTAATGCGATGCCACCCTTGGGGCGGGTCGGGCTACGACCCGGTCCCCTGACACAGATATAAGACGGCGGAGCCGAACAACGTGGACGACAAGAAGAATATCATTCTGGCGGTGCTGCTGACCGCGGCGATCCTGTTCGGCTGGCCCTATGTCTCGCATTATTTCTTCCCGGCGGCCAATCCGCCCGCGACGAAGATCGAAGGCGGCAAGACCACCCCGGTCGCCGCCCCCGGCACCGACACCGCCGACGGTCCGGCCACGATTCGCGATCGCGCCATCGTGCTGAAGGAAAGCCCGCGCGTGCCGATCCGCACGCCCAAGCTGACCGGATCGATCAACCTGCGCGGCGCGCGCATCGACGATATCGTGCTGCCAACCTATCGCGAGACGATCGACAAGGATTCGCCCGCCGTTCGCCTATATAGCCCCAGCGGCACGCAGGACGCCTATTTCGCCGGCTTCGGCTGGCAGGGCGAAGGATTGAAGACGCCGAACAAGAACACGGTCTGGACCGCTCAAGGCAGCGCGTTGACGCCGACGAGTCCCGTCACGCTGACCTGGAACAACGGTGCGGGCCAGTTGTTCGAAATCCGCCTGAGCGTCGATCAAAATTACATGATTTCCGCCGCGCAGAAGGTGTCGAATAGCGGCGAGGGCGCCGTCGGCGTCAAGCCCTACAGCTATATCAGCCGCACCGGCATCCCCAAGGACCCCGACACCTGGACCATCCATGTCGGCCCCATGGGCGTGTTCAACGGCGCGGCCAATTATGACGTGAATTATAAAAATCTGGACGAGGGTCCATCGACCCAAAGCTTCCAGTCCAAGGGCGGCTGGATCGGCTTTACCGACAAATATTGGCTCTCCGCGCTCGTCCCCGGCGCTGACGCCGATTTCGCGGGCCAGTTCCGTAAGGGCGCAGGCACGCAATATCAGGCCGACGCCGCGCTCGGTTCAACCATGCTCGCGCCCGGCAAGGCCGCAACCCAGACCATTCGCCTCTATGTCGGCGCAAAGGAAGTCAAGACGCTCCAGGCCTATGAGCGCGACGGCGTGAAGCTGTTCGACCGCGCGATCGACTGGGGCTGGTTCTACTGGTTCGAACAGCCGATCTTCGCGCTGCTCCACTGGCTGTTCGAAACGCTCGGCAATTTCGGCGTGGCGATCATCTGCCTGACCTTCGTCGTTCGCGCGATCATGTTCCCGGTCGCCCAGCGCCAGTTCGCCAGCATGGCGGCGATGCGCGCGGTGCAGCCCAAGATGAAGGCGCTGCAGGAGAAATATAAGGACGACAAGCCGCGCCTCCAGCAGGAGATGATGGCGCTGTACAAGACAGAAAAGGTCAACCCGCTCGCCGGCTGCCTGCCCATCTTCATCCAGATCCCGATCTTCTTCGCGCTCTACAAGGTGCTGATGCTGACGATCGAAATGCGCCACCAGCCCTTCGTGCTGTGGATCAAAGACCTGTCCGCGCCCGACCCGTTGCATATCTTCAACCTGTTCGGCCTGCTGCCCTTCACCCCGCCGTCCTTCCTGGCGATCGGCGTGCTGGCGCTGCTGCTGGGCATCAGCATGTATTTCCAGTTCAAGCTGAACCCCGCGCAGATGGACCCGATGCAGCAGCAAATCTTCTCGATCATGCCATGGATGATGATGTTCATCATGGCGCCCTTCGCGGCGGGCCTGCTGGTCTACTGGATCACCAACAACTGCCTGTCGATGGCGCAGCAATGGTGGCTGTATCGCAAGCATCCCGTGCTGAGCACGGCGAGCGCGACGAAGTGAATAACCCTACCAAGTCCCCGTTCGTGCTGAGTAGGGACTGAGCCCTTCGACTGCCCGCTTGCAGCAGGCGCTCAGGATAAACTTCACCGAAGGTGAAGTCGAAGGCCCGTATCGAAGCATCGCGCGCCTTCGGCCCTTCGATACACCGCTTCGACAAGCTCAGCGGCTACTCAGGGCGAACGGAGAAGAACGTGACAGAAGAAAATACTGACCTGATCGAGGAAGCGCGCAAGCTGTTCAGCGGGCCGATCGCCTTCCTCAAATCCGCGCCCACGCTGGACTTCCTGCCCGACATGGACGTCAACGAAGTCGCGTTCGCGGGCCGCTCCAATGTCGGCAAATCCTCGCTGCTCAATGCGCTGACCAACCGCAATGGCCTGGCCCGCACATCCAACACGCCGGGCCGCACGCAGGAATTGAACTTCTTTGACGTGGGCGTGCCGCTTCAGTTCCGGCTGGTCGATATGCCGGGCTATGGCTATGCCAAGGCGCCCAAGGATGTCGTGCGCAAATGGAAGTTCCTGGTGAACGACTATCTGCGCGGGCGCGCCTCGCTCAAGCGGGCGCTGGTGCTGATCGACAGCCGCCATGGCGTCAAGGACGTCGATAATGACATGCTCGACATGCTGGATGGCGCGGCGGTCAGCTATCGCATCGTCCTGACCAAGGCCGACAAGATCAAGGCGAGCGAACTGGCGGCGGTGACCCAGGCCACCGCCGACGCGATCCGCAAGCGCCCTGCCGCCCATCCCGACATCATCGTCACGTCGAGCGAGAAAGGCATGGGCATCCCGCAATTGCGCGCCGCCGTGCTGCAAAGCGTGACCCAGGGATAGATCGCCATGGACGACGACGATTATGTCTATGACGAAGCCAGCGGCGAATGGATCAGCGCGGCGAACGCCGTAGCCGCAAATGATGGTGACGCCGTCGAAGTCCGCGATTCGGTCGGCAACCTGCTGGCCGACGGCGATCAGGTTACGCTGATCAAGGATTTGACGGTCAAGGGCGCAGGCCAGACGCTCAAGCGCGGCACGCTCATCAAGTCGATCCGCCTGACCGGCGATGCTCAGGAAATCGACTGCCGCTATGACGGGATCAAGGGCCTGGTGCTGCGCGCGGAATTCGTCCGCAAACGCTGAATATTGTAACCCGTGTTCCCGCGCAGGCGGGAACATGATGCGACCAAGTCAAGCGAGGCTCTAAAACAGCCGATATTGCGCATCGCCCCTGAGCGGCCAACGGCCCATAATCTCATGCCGGGTGCGGCCCACATGGCTGCACACCAAGACCACCTCCTCCACCCGCCATCCGAACCCGTCGATGCGCTGCTGCCTGGGCCGGCCGTCGCGGTAGAACAGGGTTTGGTGCGGGCTGAAGCTCCAGCCTGGACGCGGCGTCGCCCCGGCCCGCGCCATCGCGGCGGCGACCTGCTGCTGCACCGTTTTCAACCCGGCGATGCTGCGCGAAGGCCGCAACGCCGCCGACCGGCCGCCAAAGTTCACACCGTCCATCAGCAGGTCGAACGGCTCCGCCATGATCCCCGCGCCCGCCCGGCGCAGCGCCTTGATCAGTTCATAGGGATAGTCGGGCCAGTCGGTCGTGATGCCCAGCGTGACATGCTGATGTTCGGGCAGGATACGATCCGCCCCCGGCGCCAGCGTCGCGGCGAAATGATCGATCTGCCGCGCGACGACCGGCGGCGGCTTCAGCGCGAAGAAGGGGCGGTAAAGCGGCGTGGTGCGGCTTTCCATGACGGCGACTCCCGAATCATATCTATTATGTTCATGATATGTTCTTATCGATCGAGAGTCGAATCCGATCGATGGAACCCGACTCGGCCCATCCTGCGTTAACAGCGGATCGAGTAGAGGAGACTCCCATGGTGCAGCACACGATGGCCAGCCTGGCCGAAAAGATGCAGCATATCGATTTTGCCATGCTGTCCACCCATACGGAGGATGGCCATATCGGCGCCCGTCCGATGAGCAACAATCAGGATGTGGCCCATGGCGGCGACAGCTATTATTTCACCACCGAAGACACGCTGATGGTCCGGGATATCGAGCGTGACCCGCGCGTCAGCCTGTCCTTCCACGGCAAGAGCGGCCTGTTCGGCCAGCGCCCGCTGTTCATCGCGCTGGAAGGGCGCGCCGACCTGATCCGCGACCGCGCCCAGTTCGACGCGCATTGGAACCCCGATCTGGAACTCTGGTTCGAGGATGGCGCCGACACGCCGGGGCTGGTGATGATAAAGGTCCATGCCGAGCGCGCCCATTATTGGGATGGGCAGGATGAGGGCGAGCTGGAAATCGACGTGATGCATTGACCGCGATGCGCGGCCGGACAATCGGCCGACTGGTTCTGGCCGCCGCCTACGCCTTTGCCGGTATTGCGCATCTGTCGCGGCCGGCCGGTTTTCTGGCGATCACGCCGCATTGGGTGCCCATGCCCGAACTGGTTGTGGCCCTGACCGGCGTGGCCGAACTGGCCGGCGCGATCGGGTTGATGATCCCGCGCCTGCGCTCCGCGGCGGGCATGGGCCTTGCGCTCTACGCTCTGTGCGTCTGGCCGGCCAACATCAACCACGCTATCAACGACATCCCCCTGGGCGGCGCACATTTGAGCTGGTGGTATCATGGCCCGCGACTGGCGCTACAACCCGTCATCATCTGGTGGGCGCTCTGGGCCAGCGGCGTCACAGACTGGCCGTTCCGCCGCCGCTAAGCGGTTGTGTTTCGATTGGGGGGGATTAGGGTGCCGACGTCCCCCCAACCGCTCTGGAGCGCATGTGACCCGGCACCTACCCTGGATTTTGACGGCGATCATCGGCGCGGTTGCCCTTACCGTCGTCGCGGTGTCGCGTGGCGAAGCGGTCAACGCACTGTGGATCGTGGTCGCGGCGGTCAGCTGCTTCCTGGTCGCCTACCGCTATTACGCCCTCTTCATCGCCCGCCATGTGATGCGGCTGGACCCGGCGCGGCCCACCCCGGCGATCCGTCGCGCCGATGGCCTCGACTATGTCGCGACCGACAAGGCCGTCCTGTTCGGCCATCATTTTGCGGCGATCGCGGGTGCAGGGCCGCTGGTGGGACCGGTGCTGGCGGCGCAGATGGGCTATCTCCCCGGCACGCTTTGGATCATCATTGGCGTCGTGCTGGCGGGCGCGGTGCAGGATTTCATGATCCTGTTCATCTCCATGCGGCGCGACGGCAAGTCGCTGGGCGAACTGATCCGCATGGAAATGGGGCAGGTCGCAGGCACCATCGCGCTGTTCGGCGCCTTCATGATCATGGTCATCATCCTGGCCGTGCTGGCGCTGATCGTGGTGAAGGCGCTGGCGGAAAGCCCCTGGGGCATGTTCACCGTCGCCGCCACCGTGCCGCTGGCGATGGCGATGGGCGCCTATACGCGCTGGATCAGGCCCGGCCGCATCGGGGAAGTGTCTCTGCTGGGCCTGATCGGCCTGCTGGCGGCGATCGTCTATGGCCAGGCGGTATCGCTGTCGCCGGTCTGGGGTCCGATCTTCACCTTCACCCCGGTCCAGCTCTGCTGGATATTGATCGGCTACGGCGCAGTCGCCTCCGTCCTGCCGGTCTGGCTGCTGCTCGCGCCGCGCGATTATCTCTCCACCTTCCTCAAGATCGGCGCGATCGCGGCGCTGGCGATCGGCATCGTCATCATGGCCCCGCCGCTCAAGATGCCGGCGCTGACGCAATTCGTCGGCGGCAACGGCCCGGTCTGGTCGGGCGGCCTCTTCCCCTTTCTGTTTATCACCATCGCCTGCGGGGCGGTGTCGGGCTTCCACGCGCTGATCGCCAGCGGCACCACGCCCAAGCTGATCGCCAGCGAAGCCCATGCGCCGATGATCGGCTATGGCGCGATGCTGATGGAGGCGTTCGTGGCGATCATGGCGCTGGTCGGCGCATCGATCCTGGACCCCGGCATCTATTTTACGATGAACAGCCCGGCCGCGCTGATCGGCACGGACGCGGCCAGCGCGTCGGCCGCCGTCACCGCCATGGGCTTCCCGATCTCGCCCGACCTCATCGCCCAGACGGCGAAGGATGTCGGCGAACATAGCATCATCAGCCGCGCGGGCGGCGCGCCGACGCTGGCGGTGGCGATGGCGGAGATTTTCAGCCATGTCGTAGGCGGCCCGGCGATGAAAGCCTTCTGGTATCATTTCGCGATCCTGTTCGAAGCCTTGTTCATACTGACGGCCGTCGATGCCGGCACCCGCGCCGGGCGCTTCATGTTGCAGGATCTGATCGCGCTGGCCGTGCCCAGTTTCAAGGATACGAAAAGCCATGTCCCCGGCATCGTCGCCACCGCGCTGACGGTCGCGGCCTGGGGCTTTTTCCTCTATCAGGGCGTCACCGATCCGCTCGGCGGCGTGAATACGCTTTGGCCCGTGTTCGGCATTTCCAACCAGATGCTCGCGGCGATCGCACTGATGCTGGGCACCGCCGTCCTGTTCCGCTTGAAGCGCGACCGGTTCGCCTGGGTGACTTTGGTCCCCACCGCCTGGCTGCTGATCTGCACCCTGTCCGCGGGCTGGCTCAAGCTCTTCTCGGCCGACGTCAAGGTCGGCTTCCTCGCTCATGCCGCGAAATTCAGCGCAGCGGCGGATGCGGGCACGGTGCTGGCCCCCGCCAAATCCATGGCGGAGATGCAGCGCATCATCTTCAACGACCGGATCGACGCCGCGCTGGTGGCGCTGTTCCTGGCGGTCGTGCTGGCGCTGCTCTTCTTCACCATTCGCACCTGTGTCGCCGCCCGGCGGACCGCCGCGCCCACGGCGCGCGAAATCCCCTCCCAGTTGGCGCCAGCGGAATGAGCGGGCTGTTCGCCACGCTGCGCCAGACCGCGCGACTCATGGTCGGCCTGCCCGACTATGACGCCTATCTGCGCCACATGGCCGCGCATCATCCCGACCGGCCAGCCATGGACCGTACGCAATTTTTTCGGGACCGGCAGGAAGCGCGCTACGGCGGCAGGAATGGCGGCCGCTGCTGCTGAAAAATATCCTGCCGAAACAAAGGGGATAACGGCTCTCGCTGGAGTCGTTCCCTGCCGAACATTACAGCGCCTGTAATATTACGATTGTATAACGGCGCTTGGCGACGAGAAATTTCTCCAATACGTCCTTTGGGGTATTGATCCATCCCGTCGCTTTGTTAGGGCGCGCCATCCTTTGTGCCCGACAGCGTGGGGGATATGTCCCCTGCCCATCTCTTGCGGCAGGGGGCACGCATGACGGTCAACGTCGCGCGTTAAACCCCGCGACCATCCCCGCCGTGATCGACAGCGCGATTTCCGCCGCGCCGATCGCGCCGATATCCAGCCCCGCCGGCCCATCGATACGGGCCAGGTCATCGGCCCCGAAGCCCAGCGCCCCCAGTCGCTCCAGCCGCGCCGCATGGCTCTTGCGCGATCCCAGCGCCGCGACATAACCCGTCGATGCGCGGAGCGCCGCCACCAGCGCAGGGTCGTCGATCTTGATGTCATGGCTCAATGTCACCACCGCGGTCGATTCGCCGGGGAAGCGCGCCGCGATCGCCTCGTCGGGCCAGCGGTCGTCCAGTTCCACGCCGGGAAAGCGCTCCGCCGTCAGGAAGCGGCCGCGCGGGTCGATCACCACCGGCGTCACCCCGATCGCCTGCGCCAGCGGCACCAGGCTCTGGGCGATCTGCACCGCACCGACGATCAGCAGACGGCGCGGCGGATCGTAGCGATTGAGGAAATCCCCTTCTCCCGCCGCCTCGCGCGTCACGCCGCTGTCCAGGTCGGTCGCCAGCGTCAGCGCCCGGCCGCGCGCGCTGGCGGCGGCGATCCGGTCGAACAATCCGGGCGCGAAGCCGGCCTCGCTCACCGGCTGGACCAGCACCGCGATCTCGCCGCCGCACGGCAGGCCGACTTCCCAGGCATCGCCATCGGCCACGCCATAGCTTTCGACATGGGCGTTGCGCCCGCCGATCACTTCCGCCGCGCGTTGCAACACGTCGCTTTCCACGCAGCCGCCCGAAATACTGCCCTCGAACCGGCCATCGGCATGGACGATCATATGGCTGCCGCGCGGCCGCGGCGCCGATCCCCAGGTCGACACCACCGTCGCCAGCGCCATGGGCGCGCCGCGCCATTCCTGTCCCTTGCGGATCACCGCGCCATTATCGTTCAATCGACACTCCTCTGGCGCAGCCACGCCGTCGCCTCAACGGCAGCATAACACCGTGCCGACCCCGCCTATCCCGACCCAGTCGGAAAACATCCACTTGACGGATTGGGAGGCGGACACCGCTAATGCAAGCGCCTGCCGCTCCAGACGACCCGGCCGACAATATCCACCAGCGCCGGATCGATATCCGCCCAGTCGGGATAATGCGGATTATCGCTCACCACGCTGAACCAACCGCGCCGCGGCCCCATGGCGACGCGCTTGACCATCAGCACGCCGTCCAGCCGCAGCACATAGACGCCGTCGCGCAGGCGGCCCGCATCATCGTCATGATCGACCATGATGTCGTCGCCGTCGTTCAGCGTCGGCGCCATCGATTCGCCATCGACCCGGATGATCGACACCCGTTGCGGTCGCACGCCCAGATGGCGCAACCAGCGCGCATCGAACGCCATCACGCCCGCCGCCTGCTCATCCTCGTCCAGCGATCCCAGCCCCGCCGACGCGCCCAGCGCCAGCCGCGGCACCGCGACCACCGCGGGCATCCCGCGCATCCGGGCGGGGGCCGCGACCGGCGCCGTCGCGCCGCCCAGCATCTGTTCGGGCACGCCGAAATAGCGCGCCAGCACGCGCCGATCCTCCTCGTCCAGCTTGCGTGGCGTGCCGCGCTTGATGAACTGCTGAATATAAGCGGGATTGCGGCCGATCAGCCGGGACAGATCGGCATAATTCTCCCCCCGTTCGGCAATCAGCCGATCGAGCGCAATCCGGGTATGTTCCGATTCATCCATATCCAATCCATAATGATAGGAATTTTCCTAGACAAGTAGGAAATTGCGTTAGAGATAGGAATAAACCTATCGACTTGCAGCGGGCGAGTCGTGCTGACTGGGGAGAAGAAGGCCAATGTTGCTGCGCATGATCGAACAATTTCTTCGCGAATTTAAGATGCGGCCAACCACTTTCGGACGCCGCTGCGCACGCGATCCACGCCTGGTTTTCGACCTGCGCCTGGGTCGGCAACCCGGCGATCGCATAAGGAGACGAGTAGAACATTTCATGAACACTTATCGCAGGAGCATCAGCCAATGACAAGTCTGGATCATGAGTTCGGCGTGGCCAACCTCATCCGAAATAAAGGAATAGGAAGGAAAAGGGCCAGCCCGCTGCCGCCCTTGCTGGCGCAACTGCTTGCCCGCGCGGGCGAACCCGCCATCGTCGAACGGGCGGTCAGCCGCCCCTGGGCCAGCGCCCTGTTCGAAGGGCAGCGCCATATGGTGCGGCTGCGCCTGAGCGGCGAGGATTTCCCTGAACGCGGCAGCGCCTTCATGGCAGGCCTCGCCGATGCCGAATGGGTGCTGCCGGGCCATTTCGTCGCTGACATCAGCGTCGATGATGGCGATGCGGATATGGAGAGCGTCTGGCTGGAACTGTCCGCCCTGACGATCGAAGACTGGTAAGACCTGCGCCGGGCGGCGGCTGTCACCGTCGCCCGGTCATGGAACGCAGCGCGCCCAGCGCGGCGCGCAGCGCTTCGTCGGCATCCTGCTCCACCGTCTTGCGCACCGGCACGGCCGAGGCCACCGGCATGTCGGCGATCATACCGCCACCGGCCCCGGCCGACGACATTTTCCGCGACCTGTGCTTAAGCCCGCGTTCCAATCGCTCGGTCAGTTCGCTGATCGACAGGCCATGGGTGGAGGGCATGGGCAGCGGCGCGGGACGGATTGTTTCGGCGGGCTGGGCGACGCTGGCGGGCATCGCAGGCGCGGTCCATTCGGCCGCGACCGGCGCTGCTTCAAACGTGGCATAATCTTCGTCCGCGCCATCATCGTCGATATCGTCTTCGACCAGGGTCGGAACGGCAAAGGGACCGGCCGGCCGCAGGAAGGCGGGTTGCGGCAGCTCTGCGTCCGTCAGCGGCATCGGCGCGCTGGGCATGGGCAGCTTGCCGAGCGGGACGATCGTGTCGCGCTCCGGGTCGCGACGCGCCACCAGCGATCGGCGGCCCGATTCGGCGCGCGGGAAAATGTCGATCCCGTCAAAGTCCCGGCTCGCGAAGATCGGCGGGCGTGACGGCGCATCAGGATGCGCGTCGGCGCGCCGCAGGATCGGCGCGTCCGGTTCGATGCCCGATGCAGCACGGCCCCGCGCCAGCGCGGTCAGCTTGGAGAATGCGAAACCCATTTTACGTGCTCCCTGGACGCGATGGGCGCGTCCTTTCCCATCTTCTTGTTCCGGCGCATCCGCATCGCGGCGTGCCAGGCCGACCAGGCCGATCGCCATGACGCCGGCGAAACCCGCCATCATCAGCCGCGCCTTCCATCCCAACGGCGGCGCCGCGGCCGGCCACGCTTCGCTGAGGCCGCTCGACGCCACGATCATCTCGACCAGGCCGACCGGCATCCACAACACCAGCAACGCAGCCGCCAGACCGGCCAGTGCGGCGATCGCCATGCCCCGCCTGCTGATGACTCCCGCCGCCACCTTATGTTCAACCCTTGCTCATGCGGCCGCGCGCGTCCGTGCGGGACGCGCCAGCAGCCGCTGGTAAACGGGTTCATAACGCACAATGTTTGACGACCAGTTACGCTCGCGCTCGACGAACGCGCGGGCCACGGCCCGGCGTTCATCCCATCCGTCGCGATTGGCGAACAGGTCCGCCAGCGCCGCGGCGATCGCCGCCGGATCGTCGGGCGCGAACAGGGCGCCGGTGACGCCATCCTCGATCAGTTCGCGATGCCCGCCGACGCTCGACGCCGCGACCAGACGCCCTTGCGCCATCGCCTCCAGCGGCTTTAGCGGCGTGACCAGATCGGTCAGCCGCATCGCCTTGCGCGGGTAAGCCAATATATCGACCTGCGCATAATAATGTTCGACCTGGTCGTGCGGCACCCGGCCGACGAATACGATATGGTCGGCGAAGGGCGACGCCATCGCCTGGTCGCGTAGCGCCTGTTCGCGCGGGCCGCCGCCGACCAGCAGCAGCTTCGCCCTGGGCCGGGCGCGCACGAGTCGCGGCATCGCGGCGATCAGGTCGTCCAGCCCCTCATAATCATAGAAGCTGCCGATGAAGCCGACCACGTCGGCCCCCTCCAGGCCCAACTTCGCGGTCAGCGCCGGGTCGCGATCGACCGGCGTGCCGAACTGGTCCATATCGACGCCATTGGGCGACACCACGATCTTGTCCGCATCCACGCCGCGCGCGATCAGGTCGCCGCGCAGCCCTTCGCAGATCACCGCCACGGCATCGGCCGCGCGCACCGCATGGGTTTCAAGCTGGCGGGTCAGCCAATAGCGGGGATTGCCCTCGACCCCGGTGCCGTTGCCGACCGCCGCATCTTCCCAGAAGGCGCGGATTTCGTAGATCATCGGCAGGCCGTGGCGCCTGGCCACGCGCTGCGCCGCGATGGCGTTCAACACCGGCGAATGGGCATGGATCACGTCCGGCCGCCAGGCCCGCACCAGCGCGTCGATCGCATCGGCATGGGCCGATATGTCGCGCCATTCGCGAATCAGCGGATTGCCGCTGGCCGGTTCGCCCGGCGTGCGATGGAAGGTCAGGCCGTCGACCATCTCCTGCTCCGGCCCCTGCGCCGCATGGCGATGGCCGGTGATGCCGCGCACCTCCCACCCCTTTGCCATTTGCGCGCGCAGAATCGCGCGGGTGCGAAATGTGTAGCCGCTATGGAGCGGCAGACTGTGGTCCAGGACATGGAGAATACGAGTCATAGCCCGATCTGTTTGCCGGAAAAGGTTTAACGGCCCGTCAACTCTGTCTCGCTAGTGGGGACAAGTGCCGAACGGAATCACTCAGCCCCCTATGATCGACGCGCGATGATCGACGCCCTGTCCCTGCTGATCAGCCATGGCGTGATCCTGCTCGCCGCCTGGCGGCTGTTGCCGCGCGCCGATCTGGATCGCGACCCGCCCGCGCAGCTTCCTTCGGCGCCGGAGCCGCATACCGATGCGTGACCTCTTCTTCATCGCCTTTCTCGGCATCTTCGGCCTGATGGGCCTGAAACGGCCGTTCCTGCTGGTAGCGGTCTATGCCTATATCGACATCGTCTCGCCCCAGCGCCTGTCCTATTTCCTGCTCAACACCATCCCCATCTCCGCCATGGCCTTTGCCGCCATGGTCGGGGCCTGGCTGGTCATGGACGACAAGAAGGATTGCCGATTCTCGGTGCGGCAGGGGCTGATGCTCGTGCTGGTGGCCTATTGCGGCTATACCACCATGACCGCGGATTTCCCGGCCGAAGCGCTCACCAAATGGAATTGGGTGTGGAAGGCGATCATCGCGGGCATCTTCCTGCCGCTCGTCCTGCGCACCCGGCTGCGGATCGAGGCGCTGACCCTCTTCATGATTCTTTGCGCCAGCACCATCATCATCAATGGCGGCATGAAGACCGCGCTGTCGGGCGGCGGCTATGGCGTGCTCAACCTGATGGTCGAAAATAACAGCGGCCTCTATGAAGGCAGCATCATCAGTTGCGTCGCCATCTCGCTGATGCCGCTCATCCTCTGGCTGTCCAACCATGGCACCATCTTCCCGCCGGACTGGCGCGTGAAGACCTTCTGCTACGCCCTGTGCCTCGCCTGCATGTTGATGCCGATCGGCACGGAGGCGCGCACGGGCCTCGTCTGCCTCGTCATCCTCTTCGGCATGATGCTGGTGCGGTCGAAGAAGAAGTTCGTCTATGGCCCTCTGCTGGCCGTGGCCGCGCTGGCGTCCATCCCCTTCCTGCCCGCCAGCTTCACCCAGCGGATGGAGACGATCGAGAATCACCAGGGCGACGAAAGCGCCGCCACCCGAGTCGCGGTGTGGATGTGGACGCTCGACTATGTGAAGCAGCATCCAGGCGGCGGCGGCTTCGACAATTATCTCCAGAACAGCTTCACCTATTTCGCCCAGAGCACCGTCGTCGACAGCGGCGGCGCACGGATCGAGCGGCGCATCGTCACCGACAAGGGCCGCGCCTATCACAGCGCCTATTTCGAGATGCTGGGCGAACAGGGCTATTTCGGCTTCTTCATCTGGGCGCTGATCCACGGCATTTGCTTCATCCGCACCGAGATGATCCGCCGCCTGTATCGCAAGAGAGATGGCCCGGACGAGGCCTGGATCTCGCCCTTCGCCTCGGCCCTGCAACAGGGCCATGTCGTCTACATGATCGGATCGCTGTTCGTGGGCATCGCCTATCAACCCTTCATCTTCATGATGCTCGCGCTCCAGATCGGCCTCGACACCTATCTGACGCGGCTGCGCAAGGCGGCGGCGCGCGACGATCTTGCCGCGACGCTCGGTGCGGGACGGAGCGTCCCGGCATGATCGGAGAATTGCGCCTTTTGGGCCTGGCCCACGGCCTGCTGCTCGGCCTGTTGCTCGCCTGTTCATGGCAGGTGCCGGACTTGCTGCCCTGGGGCATCGACGCGCTGCTGCTTGTCGGCGGCTTCCAGCTACGCCTCGCCGATCGTCGCATCATCCCGCGTCCCGGCGCGCGGGAGTGGATCAGCCATATCCGCATGGCCCCGACCCGCCTCATCCGCTGGGGCGCCGCCGCGGTGATCGCCCTGATCGCCGGTCATGCCGACCTGGCTATCGCTATTCTACTCGCCGCGCTGACCTGCGAATTGCTGGCCTATCCGCTGACAACGCGGCTGCTGGGCCGGGTTCCGCTGGCGCCAGCGGCGGCGATTCTCATGCTGCTGGTCGCCGCGCTTGGCCTGCCCGGCCCGGCCACGCTGCATTTCATACTAGGCTTCCTGACCGGCGTCACCGCCGCCATAGTCTGGCTGCGCGGCCCCGATGGGGAGCCGCGCGCCCTGGCGGTCGTGCTGGGCGGCAGCGCCGTGGCTGTCGCCACAGCCGTCATCTTCCCCGGCATCCTGGCTTTCGCCGCGCCGACGCTGACCGTCTGCGCGGCGTGGACGCTGGCCTATCTGTCGCTGCTCCGCCGCCCGGTCACGCCCTGGCGCCTGGGCGCCCCGCCGCTCAGGCTGCGACCGTCTGCGATTCGCCGACCGCTTTCTTGAACGCGGCGACGAACGCGGGGATATCGTCCGGCTTGCGGCTGGTGATGATGTTCCCGTCGATCACGACTGGCTGATCGACCACCTGCGCGCCGGCATTGGCGAGGTCCGTGCGCACCGACGGCCAGGATGTTACGGTCTTGCCGCGCACGACATCGGCCTCCACCAGCAGCCATGGCGCGTGACAGATCGCCGCCAAGGGCTTGCCCGTTTCGGCAAAGGCGCGAATGAGCGCCACCGCTTTCTCGTCCATCCGCAACGTATCGGGATTGGCCACCCCGCCCGGCAGGATCAGGCCGTCATATTCGGCGATCTTCACCGCCTCCAGCATGATATCGGGCGTGATCCTGTCGCCCTTCTCGTCATGCTTCATGCCCTGAATGGGCTTCGTATCGGGCGACGCGAGCACGACCTGCGCCCCCGCGTCGATCAGGGCCTGACGCGGATCGAACAGTTCGGACTGTTCGAAGCCGTTGGTGGCGATGATCAGGATTCGGCTTTCTTCAAGGGCAGGCATGATCGTCTCCTCTATGGCGAAGCAGCCTCAACGGCCATCCGCTGGGGAAGTTGCGGAACGAAGCGACGAACGGCGGGTTTTCGGCCATGAGAAGGATAAGATGGCCAACACCTCCATCGTCCATGCGGACGACTCCATTCCCGGCATTACGCGACGCGCGCTCAAGCACGGATGGGCCTATTATGACGCCCACGGCACGCGCATCGCCGACCGCGATGAAATCGACCGGCTGAACGCGATCGCGCTGCCGCCGGCCTATGTCGACTGCTGGTACTGCCCCTCGCCCTGGGGCCATATCCAGGCGATCGGTTATGATGATCGCGGTCGCAAACAATATCGCTATCACCCCGACTTCCGCGCCGCGCGGGAGGCGCAGAAATATGCCGGCTGCCCCGATTTCGGCCGCGCCCTGCCCAAATTGCGCGAACGGCTGGAGGCCGACCTGTTGCGCCGCGGCCTGCGCAAGGACCGCACGCTGGCCGCCGTGATCCGCCTGCTCGACTTGGCCAAGCTGCGCGTGGGCAACGAACATTATGCCACCACCAACAAGAGTTTCGGCGCCACCACGCTTCGCCGCCGCCATGTCGACCTGTCCGGCAAGTCGTTGACGCTGCGCTACCGCGCCAAGTCGGGCAAGCAACAGCAACTCACCGTCACCGACACTCGTCTGCTGCGCTTCGTGCGGCAGGTGCAGGATCTGCCCGGCCAGCATCTCTTCCAATATCTGGATGAGGATGGCGACGCCCGGCCGATCACCTCGAACGACGTCAACGCCTATATCGCGCAGGCCATGGACGGCCCCTTCACCGCCAAGCATTTCCGCACCTGGGGGGCGTCCACCATCGCGTTCGAAACATTGGCGGCCGGCCATGTCTCGCTTAAGGACCTACTCGAACCGGTGTCGCGGGCGCTGGGCAATACTCCCGCGATCAGCCGCAAATCCTATGTCCACCCTGCTTTGCTGGCTTTGTGCAAGGATGGGCAGGATGCGTGGCGCGAAGGGCTTCGCTTGCCGCGCCGGACGCGCTATCTGTCGCGCGGGGAGCGCGGCCTGATTGCGTTTCTCGACGGGATCGCGGATTGCGAGCCGCTCGCAGCGGCGGCCTGATCCGCCCCTTATGTTTTACGCGATTTGCCAGTCATCAGATGATTCCATCTGATTGGAACTCGCTCTCATTCAGACGGAACAGCATGGCCGACAAAAAAGACCCCGCCCTCCCCGCCATCGACGTGCAGGCCCCCAATCTACGCGAAATGTGGGATTCCACCATCACCTGGTTCCAGGTCCATTACGTCCAGATCCTGATCGCGCTCGGCGCGGCCGTGCTGATCTATCTGGCGCTCACCGCGCTGCGCGAATTTGGCAAGCGCAACCGGGGAACGCGCGGCGATCCGCTGGGCTATGCCAATGTGCTGGGCCGCGCGGCGGCGCGCACCACCCATTATTTCATGGTGCTGGTCGCCGCCCGTCTGGTCGTGGGCTATGCCGACGCGCCGGCTTCGCTGACGAAGACCGTCGCTTTCCTCTTCACCATCGCCACCGTGTTGCAGGTCGCGCTCTGGGCGCGGGAGATCATCCTGGGCCTGATCGAGCGCAAAACGCTGGCGCAGGATGGCGGCGGCGAGACGCTGGCCAACGCCATGGGCCTGATTCGCGTGCTGGTCAGCTTCGCCCTGTTCGCGATCGCCACCATCGTCGTGCTCGACAATCTGGGCGTCAACGTCACGGGGCTGGTCGCGGGTCTGGGCATTGGCGGCATCGCCATAGGCCTGGCCGCGCAGGGCATCTTCTCCGACCTGTTCGCCGCGCTCTCGATCATCTTCGACAAGCCATTCCGCCGGGGCGAGACGATCAACTATGACGCTACGACGGCCACAGTGGAAAAAATCGGGCTGAAATCCACCCGCCTGCGCGCAGTCACCGGCGAAAAGAAGGTCATTTCGAACGCCAATCTGCTGCAAAAGGAAATCACCAGCTATTTCACGCTGGACCATCGACGGATCAAATTCGCCATCGGCGTCATATATCAGACGGCGACCGACGTCGCCGAACAGATACCCGACATATTGAAGGCGATCATCACCGATCTGGGCGGCAATTTCGTCCGGTCCGGTTTTATTGGATTTGGCGCGTCGAGCCTGGATTTCGAGGTGGAGTTCGACGTCTATCTGCCGGACTGGGACGCGATCTACATCGTGCGGCACAAGGTTGGCCTGGCCATCCTGCGGCAATTCAACGATCGCGGGATCGAATTCGCCTATCCCACGCAAACCACTTTCACATCGGCGCCGGATGGGCGGATGATCATGCCGTATGCCGAGGTGCAGCCGGTCAAGCGGGTCGATCTGGAAGGATGAAGGCGGGCCGACGCGCGGACGAGTCGGTTCGTCCCGCGCCGGCTTGTGGCAGCAGCCCTCCGCGCCTAGCGGGGCGCGATGACGATATCGCGCCTCGCCCTTGCCGCCTCGGCGCTCGCCGCCATCCTGTCCGCCACCATTCCCGCAACGGTCCAGGCCGAAGGGTTGGGCGCGGAAATCAACTATGGCCGCGCCGATGGTCATTGGGGGACGGAAATCGGCGCGGGCTACGCGCTGAATATGGCCGGGTTCAGCCTGACGCCGGGCGCCGGCGTCTACCTACGCGATGGCGACACGAAATTTTATGGCCGGGTCGAGGCCGCCTATACCATCCCGCTATCCGCCACCATCGGCGCGGGTGCGCGCTTCAGCGGCGATCATATCCGCCCCTATGCGACGCTGGCGATGCCGATCATCCCCAAGCTGCGGGCCAAGGCCAATGTCGGTCCCCGATATTATGCGGTCGGCCTGACGCTCGGCTACTGACCGCCGCCCCACAACATACCCGGCTGCAAAAGCCCCTCACGCAGCGCCCATCCACCGTCCCGGTCCTTCGCCAGCAGCAGCGCGCCGTCCAGGTCGATCCAGTCCGCCCCCTGCGCCACCAGCGCAGCCGGCGCGATGCCCAGCGAGGTGCCGAGCATACAGCCGACCATGATGCGAAAACCGCGCGCCCGCGCGTCCTTCGCCAGCGCCAGCGCCTCGGTCAGCCCGCCCGCCTTGTCCAGCTTGATATTGACCGCGTCGAAATCGCCCAGCCGGTCGAGATCGGCGCGCGTATGGCAACTTTCGTCGGCGCACAGCGGCAATGGCGCGCGCACCCCCGCCAACCGCGCTTCCTGCCCATGGATCACCGGCTGTTCGACCATTTCAACCCCCAGCATGGCCAGCGCCGCCGCTTCCGCCGCAATGTCCATGGCGTGCCAGCTTTCATTGGCGTCGACGATCAGCCGGGCGTCCGGCGCGCCTGCGCGCACCGCTGCGATGCGCGCCTGGTCGCCTTCGCCGGTCAGCTTGCATTTCAGCAGCGCAAAGCCCCGCGCCGCCGCCGCCCCGGCATCCGCCTCCATCTTCGCCGGTTCGCCCAGACTGATGGTGAAGGCGCTGGGCAGGGGCGCGGGCGCGTCAAGACTGGCCAGTTGCCACACCGGAACTCCGGCCTGCTTCGCCTCCAGATCCCACAGCGCACAGTCCAATGCGTTGCGCGCCGCGCCGCGCGGCATATGGGTCAGCAACGCCGTCCGCTCCAGCGGCCCGGCATAGGCCTGAAGCGCCGCGACGCAGCCCTCTGCGCTCTCGCCCTCATAATAGATGGCCGTCCCTTCGCCCCGCCCTTCGTGCACGCCGTCGCTCACGGTGCAGACGATGACATCGACATGGGTCTTGGCCCCGCGGCTGATGACGAAGGCGCCCGCCACCGGCCACCGTTCGACTGTCGCGGAAATTATACGGGTCATCGGCCTTCCCTGCGTCATCCATTGACGATCTGTGACGCTGTCATATGCGCGAAACAGGATGAGCGGCATAGTCCGGCGATTCCATAAGGAGCATGTTTTTACAGTGACATCCCGTGACCTCACCGGCCTTCTCCCCCTGACCGAAGCGGGCCATGCCGACAGCGACCTGCCGCGCCGCCTGTCGGACATGGCCTGGCGCATTGGTTTCGGCGCGATCGGCTGGCCCTGGCTGCTCGCCAGCCTGTCGGGTGGTCGCCCGGCGGACAAGCGCGCCCTGCTCGACGAATTGCGCCTGCCGCACGACGCCCTGCCGCATCTGGGCAGTTGGAAGGCCGATGTCGGGTTCCTGCGCCATATCGTGCGTGAAATCGCAAGGACGCGCCCCGCCCATGTGGTGGAACTGGGCGCGGGCGCCTCCTCGCTCATCGCCGCCCGCGCGTTGCAATTGCATGGCGGCGGCCGGCTGCACAGTTTCGACCAGCATGGCGGCTTTGTCGATGCGACCCGGCAATGGCTGGCCGACCATGCGCTCGACGTCGATATCCGCCACGCCCCGCTGACCCATGACAGCGCCGACTGGCCGGGCCGCTGGTATGCGATCGATGCGCTGCCCGACCAGATCGATCTCATCATCATCGACGGGCCGCCCTGGAGCGTTCACCCGCTGGTCCGCGGAGCGGCCGACAGCCTGTTCGCGCGCCTGTCCCCCGACGGCGTGGTCCTGCTGGACGATGCCGCCCGGCCCGGCGAACGACTGGTGGCGCGGCGCTGGCGGCAGCGCTGGCCGCATATCGATTTTCGCCTGGTCAAGGACGGGACCAAGGGGACGCTGGTCGGCCGCCGCCGCGACACCCGCCTGCCGGTCGCCAATGACAATGACGCCGGCCGCAGCTGGCGCCATGTCGGGCGCGCCGCCGCCATCGCCGCTTTGCTCGCCACCGGCTGGATAGCGCGCGGCGCACTGGGCGAATTTCCGCAGACAGCGCAGGCGAGCAGTTTCCTCGACGAAGCCGCCGCCTCCCGCCGCGCCGGCCTGTTGCGCCAGGCCATGGCCTCCCAAGTCGAAAGCGCGACGTTCGACGCGCGGGAGATCGAACAGTCCACCGGCATCGTGCTGCCCGTTTTGCCCGCAGGCTGGCGCGTGACCGATGTCCAGCTCTTCCCGACCCCCGACAGTCCGGCCATCGCCATGTCGATGCTGACGCCACAGGGCGAGGCGCTCTCCTTCTTCGCCGACCGCGCGGAAACCCCGGCGGAGGGCACGCCGCTGATCGCCCGGCAGCAGGGCGAGGTCGTCGCTTATTGGGAAGCCGGCGCGATGGCCTATGCCCTGACCGGCAAGGCCGACACTCGCCGTGTGCTGCAATTGGCGGGGGAAATGGCGGGCGATAGCTGACAGGCTGTCGAAGCGGGTGGGACGGACTGGCCCCAGGCGACGCATTGCTCCGTGCTCAACGCCGCGATTTTCTGGACCTGAAGCGATTTCGGGGCGGTCGGATATTTCCTATCCCGTGAAATCCCTCTAAGCGCCGCATCCATGGAGGATGCCCTGCAACCCGCCGCCCGCGCCGATGCGCGCCCCGCCCTTGGCAGCCTGTCGATGCTATGGGGTTTCGCCCGTCGCTATCCGGGGCGCATCGCCGGCGCGGTGCTGGCGCTGATCGTGTCGTCGGCCGCAACGCTGGGCATCCCCAGCGGCTTCCGGCTGGTGATCGACAAGGGCTTCATGGGCGGCGGCGACATCAGCCGCTGGTTTGAATATCTGCTGCTGATCGTCATCATCCTGGCGATCGCCAGCGCGCTGCGCTTCTATTTCGTGTCCTGGCTGGGCGAGCGTGTCGTCGCCGACATTCGCAGCGCCACCCAGGCCAATCTGCTGCGCCAGGCGCCACGTTTCTTCGAGGAAAACCGCCCGTCCGAAATCGCGTCCCGCATGACCGCGGACACCGCGATCGTCGAGCAGGTGGTCGGATCGACAGTCTCGGTCGCGCTGCGCAACCTCGTCACCGGGATCGGTGGGCTGATCTACCTCTTCGCGCTCGCGCCCAAGCTCGCGGCGATGCTGCTGCTAGGCATCCCCGTCATCCTGCTCGTGCTGATTGGGCTGGGCCGCCGGGTCCGCGGCCTGTCGCGCGCCAGCCAGGATCGGCTGGCCGACATCGGCAGCGTCACCAGCGAAGTGCTGGGCGCGATGAAGATCGTGCAGGCCTTCGGCCAAGAGGGGCGCGAGGCTGCTCGCTTCGATGCGACCGTGGAAAGCGGCTTCGCCACCGCGCGACGGCGGATCGGCCTGCGCGCGCTCATGACCGCGGTGGTGATCGGGCTCGTCTTTGGATCGATCACCGCCGTCATGTGGCAGGGAGCGCTTGATGTCGCAGCCGGTAAGCTGTCCGGCGGCAGCATCGCCGCTTTCGTCCTGACCGGCGGCCTGGTCGCCGGCGCGTTCGGATCGCTGTCCGAAAGCTGGGGCGACCTGTTGCGTGGCGCGGGCGCGGCCAGTCGCCTGCATGAGTTGATGACGGCCGCGCCGGACATCCTGCCTCCAGCCCACCC
The DNA here is from genome assembly GCF_001046645.1 of Sphingobium cupriresistens LL01. Taxonomy (NCBI): domain Bacteria; kingdom Pseudomonadati; phylum Pseudomonadota; class Alphaproteobacteria; order Sphingomonadales; family Sphingobiaceae; genus Sphingobium; species Sphingobium cupriresistens. The sequence continues at coordinate 320,808 of NZ_KQ130434.1, read as the reverse complement.
GGCCCCGCTGCCCAGCGGTTTGCAGGGCGCGCATCTGCGTTTCGAGGATGTGCATTTCCACTATCCGACGCGCCCCGATCAGGCGGCGCTGCATGGCGTCTCCTTCGCCGTCGCGCCGGGCGAGACGATCGCGGTCGTCGGCCCTTCCGGCGCGGGCAAGTCGACCCTTATCCAACTCGCGCTGCGCTTCTACGATCCAGGTTCCGGCGCGATTCGGCTGAACGGCGTCGCCCTGCCTGATGCCGATCCCGCCGCATTGCGCGCCATGATGGCGATCGTGCCGCAAGACAGCGTGATCTTCGCCGCATCGGCCCGCGACAATCTGCGCTACGGCCGCTGGGACGCGACCGACGAGCAAATTTGGGAGGCCGCCCGCGCCGCCAATGCCGAAGCCTTTCTCCGCGCGCTGCCACAGGGGCTGGACAGCCAGATGGGCGAAGGCGGCGCACGCCTGTCGGGCGGCCAGCGCCAGCGCCTGTCGATCGCGCGCGCGCTGCTGCGCGATGCGCCGATCCTGCTGCTGGACGAGGCGACCTCTGCGCTCGACGCCGAATCCGAACGGCTGGTGCAGGATGCGCTCGGTCGGCTGATGCAGGCGCGCACGACCATCGTCATCGCTCATCGACTGGCCACTGTGCGCGCCGCCGATCGCATTCTTGTGATGGATGAGGGCCGCATCGTCGAACAGGGCGATCACGCCGCCTTGGTGGCGCAGGATGGCCTTTACGCCCGCTTGGCGAGTCTCCAGTTCCAGGATGCTCCGACCGTCTGAACCGCCGTCGCTCTAAATGCCCTAGCGATGTCCTGCCCGCCGCGTCAGTAGGAGCCGGCGGCCGCGTTCAAGCGCACGATATGGTCGAGGATCGCGGGGTGAAGCGGCCGTTCGAAGGTGCAGCCCGATTCGGGACCACGAGTCCATAACACGCGGGCGCGCCGCCCCTCGAAACCCGGCAGCATGACCCAGAGGTCGCTACCGACCGTCAGCTTCATGAAGCTCTGCAGACGAAATCCGGTGGTGGATACGTCGGTGATCCGGCTGGTGAACCAGGTTTCACCCGGTCGCCGGACCTTGACCGCGATCTGGACGTGGCGACGCTCCGCCGCACGGTCCTTGCGGTCATATTCTGATTTCCGTTCCGCACTCATGATCGATACCGCGCCACCTCTGACCCACCATCGACGATCGAAGTAAGCAAAAGGTTAAGCCGGCCTGTCGTGACTGCCGCAAAAGTCGCCGGAGCAATTGCATGTCCAGAAGCCACGTCCCGCCATGGGTTTGTGCTTGGCCCTATCACGCCCTTTCCAAGCATGGCGCAGAGCCGCTCTGGCCCTTTTTTTGCCTTCGCTCGCCGGCATTCGCCCGGCATGGACGACACACAAAAAAGGGCCGCCCGAAGGCGACCCTTGAATAGCGGCAATCATCTGATGCCTGGTCCGGCATGGCCGATCCGCAAAAACGGGAAGTCTTGCGCGGATGGCCGTTGCCGGAAGTCAGCGGTCAGAAATTGCCATATTGCTCGTTGCCGACGAAGCCCAGCTTCGTCACGCCGGCGCGCTTGATCTCGGCCAATACTTCATCAACCGTCACATAGCGGGTCTGCGCGTTGGGCTGGAACTGGAGTTCCGGCTCGACGGGCAAACGCAGCGACTGCTGGAGGTACTGACGCAGAGTCAGCAGGTCGATCGGCGATCCATTCCAGGTAATGATCCCGGCGGGGTCGATCGCAACCTTGTTCTTGACCGGGTCGATCACGCTGTCCGTCGGCGGCGCGTTCTGCGGCAGGTCGATCTTCACCGCGTGGGTCTGGATCGGGATGGTGATGATGAACATGATGAGGAGAACGAGCATGACGTCGATCAACGGCGTCGTGTTCATTTCCATCATCGGTTCGCCTTCATCGGAACCCATGCTCATGGCCATAGCGAAATCTCCTTAATCAGCTGGTCAGAGGCGCTGCGTCGTCGAACCGGGTTCCGGCTCGGAGATGAAGCCCACCTTGGGGAAACCAGCGCGCTGCATCGTATAGATGGTTCCGCCGATGCAACGATAGGGGGTATTGATGTCGCCGCGGATGTGCACTTCGGGCAGATCCTCCGGCGTCATATTCTCAACGCCGCCCACCTTCTTGATGTCCGCTTCCAGCTTGGCGACCGCACGATCCAGCAGTTCGCTGGAACTGACAGGCGCCATGCCCCAGAACACCGCGCATTTGCCATCGGAAGCCTGGGTGACGGAAAGCGACACATTTTCCGGCTTCGTCGTGGTCGGCTCGAAAGCCACCTTGGGAAGCTGGAGATCGACCGTCTGGACGACGACCGGGACCGCGATGAGAAAGATGATGAGCAACACCAGCATGACGTCGACGAGCGGCGTCGTGTTGATGTCGGACAAGGGCTTGTCGTCACCGCCGCCGGGGCCAACACTCATTGCCATTGATACTATCCTAACCTTGGTGTCGATGGCGCCCCGTCGAGCGGGGCCCACGTCCGGTGGGAAACCGGGCGGTCGCAGCCGCCACCCGGTCCCCGAACCGGAATATTAAGGCAATCAGGCCTTGGTCGGCGCAACAGCCGGCTTGGCGACCGGAGCAGCCGGGGCCGGACCGACGGTCGGCTTCACGGCGCCGTCCGAAACCAGATAGGCGAGCAGATCGACGGTGAAACCGTTGAGCTGTTCGGCGATCGACTTGTTGCGACGCTGCAGGAAGTTGTAGGCGAGCACCGCGGGAACGGCGACGGCCAGACCCAGGGCGGTCATGATCAGCGCTTCACCGACCGGGCCGGCGACGGCGTCGATCGAAGCCTGACCGGCAGCGCCGATCTTGATCAGGGCGCGGTAGATGCCGATAACGGTACCGAACAGACCGATGAACGGCGAGGTCGAACCGACCGTCGCGAGGAAGGCGAGGCCGCCACCGAGCGACGAGTTGATCGCGGCTTCCGAACGAGCCAGCGAGCCGTGCAGCCAGTCATGCGCTTCGACCGGATCCTTCAGCTTGCTGTGCTCTTCCTGGGCCTTGATGCCGTCGTCGACGATCTGCTTGTAGGCCGAGTTCTTTTCGAGCTTGGCCGAGGCTTCCTTGAGCGAACCGGCGCGCCAGAAGGTCGCACGGACCTTTTTGCCCTGATTGATCACCTTCTGCTGTTCGATCAGCTTGGTGAAGAGGACGTAGAAAGTACCGACCGACATGGCGCACAGGATGAGGAACACGGTCCAGGCGATCGTGCCGCCCTGTTCCAGAGCTTCCATAAGGCCATAGGGGTTTTCCGGCTTGGGAGCCGCAGCTGCGAGATACATCAACATGTTCAAGACTTCCCTCTCAATGAGATCAAGCTAGGGCGAGGCGGCGCCGAGCGCGCGCCTGCCCGATCAGGATTATTCCGGCAGACGCCAGGTGATACGCCCGTTGTAGGTATCGGGCATCTCCGCGCCATCAGAACCCTTCGCCGGCTTGAAGCGCGCACGCCTCGGCAGCAGACGGCAGGTCGCCTCGTCGAGATCGGCATGGCCGGTCGACTGAGTGATGGTGCAGTTGGTCACCCGACCATCAGCGCCGATTTCCAGCCGGAAACCGGCCGTTCCAGAGCGTTCTTCGCGCTGGGCGCGGCTCGGATAGTCGGCATCGCTGAGCCAACCGCCCGGCGAGCTACGCGGCGAAGCGCGCGTTGCAGCCTGAGGCGGCGGCGGCGGTGCAGCCGGCGGCGGCGGCGGCGCAGCGACAGGAACCGGATTGAACACCGGCGGGGGCGTCCGAACGGTCTGAATCGGCGGCGCAGGCGCTGGGGTCTGCACAATCGGCGGCGGGGCCACGACCGGCGGCGGCTCGACCGGCTGGTCTGGCGGCGGCGGTGGCGGCTCCTCGTCCGGTGGTGGCGGTTCCTCCTTCACGTCGATCACGTTCAGCTGTTCTGCCGCCTTTTTGACATATTTCATGCCAAGACCGGTGACGAAGGCATAGCCAAGAACAGCGTGAATCAGGGCGACGATGACGATCGAGACAGTCCGACTCGATCCTTGCGAGTGGTCAGCATAGGCCATTCGGCAACGACACTCCTTAACTCATCTTACCAGTGGTTTATACAAAATCAGCCAAAAACGACCCAAGCCGACCGAGCTACCCCAATCGCCTTTGGCCCCTGCCCGTTCATTTGCTACCGCGCAAACTCCTATCGTGACGCATCGTGGCACGCAAACGCTTTATCGATTTGTTCATTTGCGGTTACCATTTCATATCGGAATGACTTGCCTGTGACATCCTTGCCACTGGCCAAAAACATAGGACGAAGCTGACGATGAAATCCGCCATCCGCCTGCGCCATTTGGGATTGCTCTGCCTCATTTCCGCCGCATCTCCCGCGGTTTTTCCCGCCTTTGCTCAAAGCGGGAAGATGGTAACGCAATCACCCACCGCCCGCTCCGGCCTGTCCTATGCCGACATTGTGGACCTGGCGGACAGAACGCCGCTAGTGGCCAATGTGCGTATTCGCAACATCATCGCACTCAAGTCAGAACAGGCCGGATCGGTCCCGGCGGGCCATAAAAGGCTGTATGTCGAGGCCGATGTGACGGGGCTGATTCGTGGTGAAGCGGGGATCGCGCCGCTTGTAACCTATCTCTACGACGCCCCGCTCGACGCGCGGGGCAAGATCGCCAAGCTCAAAAAGGCGCAGGTCATCCTCTTCGCCCGTCCAGGCGGGCGCCCCGGCGAAATCCAGTTGATCGCGCCCGATGCCCAAATTCCCGCCACCCCCGCCGAAGTCGACCGGGTCAAGGCGGTGCTGTCGGCGCTGGTCGCGCCCCATACGCCGCCGCGGATTCTGGGCCTGGGCGACGCCTTCCATGTCGCCGGCACGGTCGCGGGCGAAGGCGAGACGCAGATTTTCCTGCGCACCGAAAATGGCGATCCGGTATCCCTGTCGATTCTGCGTCGTCCGGGCCAGGCCCCGCACTGGGCGGTGGCCCTGGGCGAGATTATGGATGAAGCCGCCCGCGCGCCGGAACCGGGCACCCTGCTCTGGTATCGGCTGGCCTGCACATTGCCCGCCACCCTGCCTCCTCGCGCTGTCCGCAGCCTGTCGGTTCAGGACGCCGAGGCCGCACGCGCGGACTATGGCGTGGTGATCGCCGCGCTTGGCCCCTGCGGGCGGACGCGCGCCACGTCGTGATTCGGGGAAGGCGCGAGCGACGCCGCGCTTTTCCTTGGACAGTTTCGCGCGGGCGGCTATCAGCGCGGCGTTCATCAGCCGCAAAAAGGAAGATACGCCGCCATGACCAATCTGCACCGCCATGCCCCGCTGCGCGTCGCGCTTGTCGGCCTCGGCACGGTGGGCGGAGGGGTGATTCGGCTGCTCAACACCAATGGCGACCTGATTGCGCGCCGCGCCGGCTGCCCGATTCAGATCGTCGCCATCTCCGCGCGCGACCGGAACAAGGATCGTGGCGTCGATCTGTCGCCCTATGAATGGGTGGACGACATGACGACGCTCGCCACGCGCGACGATGTCGATGTCGTCGTGGAACTGATCGGCGGCGCGGATGGCCCCGCCCTCACCCTGGCGCGCCAGTGCCTGACCTTGGGCAAGCCCTTCGTCACCGCCAACAAGGCGATGCTGGCGCATCATGGCCTGGACCTCGCCCGGCTCGCCGAGACGGGCGGCACCGCGCTGAAATATGAGGCCGCAGTCGCCGGCGGCATCCCTGTCATCAAGGGGATGCGCGAAGGTGCCGCCGCCAATGAGATCAGCCGCGTATACGGCATCCTCAACGGCACCTGCAATTATATCCTGACCACGATGGAGAAGGAAGGCCGGGGGTTCGACGAGGTGCTGAAGGAAGCGCAGGATCTGGGCTATGCCGAGGCCGATCCGAGCTTCGACATCGACGGCGTCGATGCCGCGCACAAGCTGACCATCCTCGCCAGCCTCGCCTTCGGCACCGAACTGGATTTCAACGCGGTCGCGACCACCGGCATACGCCACGTCATCGCCGCCGACATCGCCGAAGCCGCTGCGCTGGGCTTCCGCATCCGCCTGGTCGGCATGGCGCAGAATGGGGACACCCGTAGACCAGGGGGAGGCCTGTTCCAGCGCGTCCACCCGATGCTGGTGCCGCTCGATCATCCGCTCGCCCATGTCGATGGATCGCTGAACGCCGTGGTGGCGGAAGGCAATTTCGTCGGCCGCCTGTTCTTCCAGGGCCGGGGCGCGGGCGATGGTCCGACCGCTTCCGCCGTGGTCGCCGACCTGATCGACGTCGCCCGCGACGAATATGGCGACGCCTTCGCCATGCCGGTCGCCGCCCTGACGCCGCAGAACAGCGCAGACGCCGGCGCGCGAATCGGTCGCAGCTATCTGCGCTTCAAGGTGCAGGATCGCCCAGGCGTGCTGGCCGAGATCGCCGCCGCCACCCGCGACGCGGGCGTATCGATCGAAAGCATGATCCAGCGTGGCGCCAATCAGGACGATGGCGTTCTGGTCGCCATCGTCACCCATGCCGGCGAAGAGCGCTGCGTGCGCGAGACGCTGGAGCGACTGGCGGGGTCCGACAGCCTGCTCGACACGCCCATGGTCATGCATATTCTCGACTGATATGCCTAATGCCGCCCGGCGCCCTGGATGCGTTCGGGCGGCGGTGGCGACAGGTCGGCATCGGGATCGACGATCGCCTGCACGCCCCTGGCTAGCGCGCCGATCATCTGGAACACCGGCAAGCCGCCAGTGCAGCCGGCGCCCTGTCCGCCGACCACGCCGCAACTGCCCTGTCGTACGGCGACGGCCGAGGCGCGCGGCGCTTCTCCCCGCAACGGCGCGGCGCCGCCATCGCTGGCACGGGGTAAAGGCAGCCGCTCGCGCGCATTGCGCTCCGCCCGCGTGCCGCACACCACGATCGCATCACCGCTGCGGTCGCACGGACGGACTGCCTGCGTCTTGGCCCGGTAGGCGGCCATCAGCGCATCCTCGCCTGTATCCTGCGCATGAGCAGACGATGCCATCGCCAGCGGGGCGAAAAGGAGGAACCGCGTCATGATGCCAGAAAAGCAGCCAATCATGGCCGCATCATGTCGCGGCCAATCGTTGCGCCATGGATCATGGCTCCGGCCTCCTCGCTCGACAAGAACCGACGAGACGCCTATCGGATCGATCGATAAAAAAGGCAGAGGAAAATGATGGTGCAGGCAAGCTCGACTCTGGATCGCGTCCTGGTGCTCGAAATGGTCCGCGTCACCGAAGCGGCCGCGATCGCCGCATCGAAGCTGATCGGCCGCGGCGACGAAAAAGCGGCCGACGCCGCCGCCGTGGAAGCGATGCGCCTCGCCTTCAACGACCTTTATATGGACGGCACCGTCGTCATCGGCGAAGGCGAGCGGGACGAAGCGCCTATGCTTTATATCGGCGAGAAGGTCGGCAACGCCATCGGCGCCGGGCCGCGGATCGACATCGCGCTCGATCCGCTCGAAGGGACCACTATCACCGCCAAGGCCGGTCCGAACGCCCTGGCCGTGCTGGCCATTTCGGAAGAAGGCGGCCTTCTCAACGCGCCCGATGTCTATATGGAAAAGCTGGCGATCGGCCCCGGCTATCCCGACGGCACGATCGACCTCAAACAGTCGGTGCGGGAGAATGTCGAATCGGTCGCCCGCGCCAAGGGCGTCGATCCGCACGAAATCATCGTCTGCGTGCTGGACCGGCCCCGCCACGAAAAGCTGATCGGCGAACTGCGCGCTATCGGTTGCGGCATCATGCTGATCCCCGACGGCGACGTCGCCGGGGTCATCGCCACCACCGACCCGGAAACCACGATCGACATCTATATGGGATCGGGCGGCGCGCCAGAAGGGGTGCTCGCCTGCGCCGCGCTGCGCTGTGTCGGCGGCCAGTTCAAGGGCAAGCTGCTGTTCCGCAACGAGGATGAGAAAGGGCGCGCCCGCAAATGGGGCATCACCGATCTCGAAAAAATCTATGACCTCAATGAACTGGCGAAGGGCGACTGCATCTTCGCCGCGACCGGCGTGACCGACGGCTCGCTGCTCGACGGAGTCAAGCGCCTGCCCGGCGGCAAGCTGACCACCGAGAGCGTGGTGATGCGCGCCAGCACCGGCACCGTGCGCTGGGTGAAGGGCGAGCATCGGATCGACACAAAAGCCGCTGAACGAAAAAAGGGAGCCATTCAGACTCCCTGACCTCACATATTGCAGCCGATTCTAACGGCCGGCGCGATGGTTGAGGTCGTGGCCCAGCGCCAGGATGCCGACGCCGATCAGCGTATAGACGCCTTCCTGCAACCCATGGTCCATGGTGAGCGCGCCGGCCATCACCCCCAGCCCCAGCGATCCGATCGCCGCGGGCATCATATAGCCATGGACCAGCGCGCCATGGCCCAGCGCCACCGCGCCCAGCAGGATCGCCAGCACCAGCCCGGCTTCGTGGAATATGGGGCTGTCGAACATGCCCCCCGCCGATGCCAGCAGGCCCAATATCACCGCCGTGGCGAAGCAATGGGCGACGCACAGCCCCGACAGCGCGATCGCGATGCGATCGATCCGGCCGCTCAACAGGGCATGGCGCAAGATCAACTTCATGGTCGCGATTACATAGGCCAGCCGACCGTAAGTTACAACATAACATTGTAATTTTTCCGCGGGATCGCGCGGCCGATCAGGCCGCCAGACGCAGGCAGTTGCGGCCGCTATGCTTGGCGCGATAGAGCGCCTTGTCCGCCGCCTCCAGCAGCGTCGAACGGTCCGACGCGCCATCGAGCGCGACCAGCCCGGCGCTGAATGTCACGCTGATCGCCAGCGACGCGCCAACGGCGATCGGCTCGTCCAAGATGGCGCGCAGCCGTTCGCACATCATGCTGGAGCGGTCGATGTCGCTGTCGAGCAGCAGGATGGCGAATTCCTCGCCGCCCAACCGGCCGATGCTGTCGCCCGCCCGCAGGCCGGGCCGCAGCCGTTCGACGAAGGCGCTCAGCACCCGGTCGCCCGCGCCATGGCCGTAGCGGTCGTTGACCGATTTGAAATGGTCGATGTCGATCAGCAGCAAAGACGAACGGGCGCCGGAGGCGGCGCGCACGATCTCGTGATCCAGCTTGTCCAGAAACGCCCGGCGGCTATCCGCCCCGGTCAGCGAATCGCGCGCCGCGACCTGTTGCAGCGCGCGTTGGCGCGCCTTGTGCCGCGACATGTCGCGGATCATGCTGACGACGCCACTTGGCAGGCCGCGCTCGTCGATCATGGCGCGGCTCACCATTTCGCACCATTCCAGCCCGTCGGTCGTCACCAATGGCCGGAATTCGACCTTCTGCGCCGTACCCGGCTGCTCCAGCGCGCGCCGATGGGTGGCGATCACCACGGCCCGATCCTGCGGATCGACCAGGTTGGCGGCGGCCTGTCCCAACAGCAATTCGGGCGCGCAACCAATCTGCTCGGCGGCGGAGAGCGATGCATATTGGATGACGCCATCGATGCTGATGTTGAGCACCACGTCGCCGCTATATTCGGCCATCGCGCGATAGCGCGCCTCGCTCTGCTGCAACATCTGGAACAGCCGCTTGCGCGCCGCCAGCTCTACCGCGACGGGCATACACAGCAGGAAGCTGAGCGCGAGATAGAATTGGAAGAACTGAATGCGCTCGCCGGGCGACCCGACGACCCATGTCAGCGGGCCGATCCCGGCCATCGTGGCGCCACCGCCGATCGCCGCCAGCAGGATGACCGCCGCCGCCGATCCCATATGACCGACGCGGAACGCGATCAGCATCAGCGGCAGGAGCGGCGCGAACAGCAAGGGATAACGCGCCCAGAAAAAAACATGCACGGTCGTAAGCGCGAACAGGCCGAGCAGTAGCACCGCTTCCAGCTTGGCGCGGGACGATGCCTCATCCATCCACCGCCGAAATTCGCCCTGAAACGCCATGATCAGGATCGGCGCGCAGGTCAGCCCTCCCAGCACATGGCCGGTATACCATTGCACGAAGGAGGGCCAGAAGGACACCGACGTCAGGGCCGAGGCGACCAGCGCCGCGGCCAGACCAGCGACGATATTGGCCACGCCGCACAGCGAGACGACGAAGACGATCAGCGGCCGGATGGCGCCGATCACCAGCCGGTCGATGACGAACCAGCGACACATGACCGCCACGATCAGCGATTCGGCGATATTGATCGCCGCCATGGGCACGGCCGCCGCCGGTCCCATGCCTACCCAGGCGGTCGCCGCCGCGCTGGCGACCCCGCAGGCAATGACGGCACGAGGCCAATGCGCGACCCGCGAAGTCAGCAACTGCGCCATCAGAAAAGCATTGGCGCACCAGATAAACGCCAATCCGCCCTCGAATCGGGACAGCATCAGGGCCAGCGACGCCACGACGAAATAAACGCAGCCGGTCACGACCGGTGCGATCCATAAGGAAGGTTGGCGAAGGGCGGTATGCGGCATGTCGCTGGCGATGCTAGGCGTTCATCGTTAATATTTGCTCACGATCGCCGTGTCGCCATGGAGGAAAACAGCCGCTAATCCGTAGCGGCTCCCTGCGCCGCCTGCGCCAATAACGCGCGCCACCCCGCCAGCCTTTGCGCCCGTACCGGCGCGGCGAGAACGGGCGCGAATCGCATCCCTGTCGCCGCCATGCCAGCCGCCGCGGCCAGCGAGGGGAACAGGCCGGCCCCGACCCCCGCCAGCATGGCCGCGCCCCGCGCCGTCGTCTCCACATCGCCAGGCCGTTCGACGGTCAGCTCCAGCATGTCGGCCACGTCCTGCGCGATCCAGTCATTGGCGCTCATTCCGCCATCGATCCGCAGCGACCGCCAGGGCGCGCCATCAGCGGCAAAGGCGGCAGCGAGGTCATGCAGCTGATGCGCCATCGATTCGAGCGCTGCCCGGACGATATGCGCCCGGCCGGCGCCATGGGTCAGCCCGACGATCATGCCGGTCGCCTCCGGCCGCCAGTGCGGCGCGCCCAGGCCGGACAAAGCGGGCAGCAGGAAGACGCCGCCATTGTCGGGCACGGAACGGGCGATCGCATCGGTATCGGCCGCCGCCGCGATCAGGCCGATCCGGTCGCGCAGCCACTGGATCAGACTGCCCGCGACGAAGATCGATCCCTCCAAGGCATAGTGGCGCCGCCCCGCTATCTGATACAATATCGTGCCCAGCAGCCGCTGGGCGGACGTCGGCGCCGCCTCCCCCACCGGCGCCAGCACGAAAGCGCCAGTGCCCAAAGTCGCCTTGACCGCGCCCGGCGCCAGGCATCCTTGCCCGATGGTCGCCGCCTGCTGGTCCCCCGCCAGCCCGCAGACCCGGATCGGCCCACCCAGCCATTCCGGCAGGGTCGCGCCGAAATCGCCCGCATTGTCGACGATCTCCGGCAACGCCGCCTGCGGGACGCCGAACAGGGCGCACAGATCCCTATCCCATCCCGCCCCGTCAAGCGCCATCAACTGCGTCCGGCTGGCATTGCCGGCGTCGCTGATGTGCAGCCCGCCGGTCAGCTTCCACACCAGCCAGCTTTCGACCGTGCCCAGCGCCAATCCGTCCCCGGCTGCCGCGACATCGGGGCGGTGGTCGATCATCCAGCGCATCTTGGTCGCGGAGAAATAGGGGTCGATGACCAGCCCCGTGCGCCGCTGGACCAGCGGCGCATGACCCGCTTCCCGCAAGGCCGCACAGTGATCGGCCGTGCGCCGGTCCTGCCACACGATCGCCCGGCCGATCGGATCGCCCGTCCGCCGGTTCCAGGCGACCGTCGTTTCGCGCTGGTTCGCGATGCCGATCGCGGCGACCCGGTCCGCGCCGCCGGCCCTGCCCACCATCTGCCGCGCGCAGGCCAGCGTGCGGGTCCAGATTTCCGCGGCATCATGCTCGACCCAGCCGGGCTGCGGATAATATTGGGTCAGGTCCGCCTGCGCGGTCGCAATCCGCGCGCCGTCGGGGGCATAGAGCATGGCGCGGGTCGATGTCGTGCCCGCGTCCAGCACCAGCAACAGCCGCTCGCTCATAGCCTCTCCTCCAGCCACCGCTCCAGCCGATCGACCTGCGCCCGGTCCAGCCGCAGCCCCAGCTTGCTGCGCCGCCACAGCATGTCCTCACTGGTCTGCGCCCATTCACGGGTCACCATATGCGCCGCCTCCGCTTCCGTGAAGCCATGGCCGAAGTCCAAACCCAGCGCCGATGCATTGCGGGCCGCCCCCAGCCAGACCCGCGCCTGGGTGCCGTAGGCGCGTGCGATCCGGTCAACCGTGGCGGACGCCAGAAAGGGATAGTCGCGCGCCAGACCGGCGATCAGGTCCGCAAGGCCGATCATGGGAAAGTCGCCGCCGGGCAAGGGCGCATGGGCGGTCCAGTCGCCACCCTGCAACATCGGCAGATGGGGCTTGAGTAGATTGACCGCCTCCGCCGCCAGATGACGATAGGTGGTGATCTTGCCGCCGAAGACGCTCAGCAGCGCTGGCGCGCCAGCCCCCCCGTCCAGTTCCAGGCGATAGCCGCGCGTCGCCGCTTCGGGCCTCGCCGATCCGTCATCGACCAGCGGCCGCACCCCGGCATAGGACCAGACGACATCGGCCGGCGCGATCGATCGCGCGAAATAGCGATTCGCGCCCTCGCACAGATAGGCGATCTCCTCGGCGCTTGCGGCCACATGGTCCAGCCCGCCGTCATGATCGCGGTCGGTCGTGCCGATCAGCGTGAAGTCGCGTTCATAGGGGATGGCGAAGAAGATGCGGCCATCGGGCAGTTGGAAGAAATAGGCGAAGCCGTGATCGAACAGGCGCGGCACGACGATATGCGATCCGCGCACCAGCCGCATATGCCGGTCGGTCGGCCGTTCGGCGCGGTGGAGCAGGTTCAGCACGGCCGGCCCGGTGGCGTTCACCGCCGCGCGGGCGTGGACAGTCTCTTCGCCGCGCTTCGACCGCGTCACGATCCGCCAACGGCCATCGGCGCGCGCCAGGCGGATGACGGTCGTCCGGGTGCGCACGTCCACGCCTCGATCAGCGGCATCGCGCGCATTGAGCACGACCAGCCGGGCGTCGTCGACCCATCCGTCGGAATAGCAATAGCCCGGCCCGAATCGGGCCTTCAACGCCACGCCCGCCGGATGGCGACGCAGGTCGATCGCCTGCGTCGCGGGCAAAGCGCGACGGCCGCCTATATGGTCGTAGAGGAACAGGCCCAGCCGCAGCATCCAGCGCGGCCGCAGCCCCTTGGTCCAAGGCAGGACGAAACGCATCGGATGGATGATATGCGGCGCGATGGCCCAGAGCCGCTCGCGCTCGGCCAGCGATTCGCGCACCAGAGCGAACTCGCGATGCTCCAGATAGCGCAGGCCGCCATGGATCAGCTTGGTGGATGCCGACGATGTGCCGCTGGCAAGGTCACCCTGTTCCAGCAACAGCACGCGCGCGCCGCGCCCGGCCGCGTCGCGGGCGATGCCACAGCCATTCACCCCGCCGCCAATGACGGCCAGGTCATAGATGTCGGCTCTTGGCGCGTCGCTCACGCCTGCCGGTGTAGGATGGGCAGGCGCGCGAGGGAACCCGTGAAAACTATGCCCGCTCAAGAACCGATTAACGCTTGGCCCCGGTCAGGCCTTTTCCAGCGTGCATTGCAACGGATGCTGGTTTTGCCGGGCGAAATCCATCACCTGGTTCACCTTCGTCTCGGCGACCTCATAGCTGAAAATGCCGCATACGCCGACGCCCCGCTGGTGGACATGCAACATCACCCGCGTCGCTTCCTCCATGTCCATGCGGAAGAAGCTTTGCAGCACATGCACGACGAACTCCATCGGGGTATAGTCGTCATTGAGCAGCAACACCTTGTAGAGCGAAGGCTTTTTGGTGCGGGTGCGCGTCCGGGTGGCGATTCCGACGCTGGGACCGCCTGGCCCCTCGCCCTGATCGTCCGGATGCTGGCCGGCCATCGCAACGGGGCCTGCATGGGATGTGGTAAGGCTGTTCATGATGCTCAAGGATATGGCGATTTGCCGCGCCATGGCAAGGGGCCGAAAAGCCCATCCGGCCGGTAGGACGATATTTCAGCGTTATAGCAAAGGGGCGCCGCTTCCGTGATGGAAGTGACGCCCCTTTGCTACGATAGGGAAAGCGTGGCCGATCAGGCGGCCAGCGACTTCACCTTGTCGGTCACCAGCGTCACGCGCGCGGTCAGCGGTTGAGCGATGTCACCGGCCAGCTTCATCATCGCTTCGCTGCTCTTGGCGGCTTCCTTGGTGAACTCGTCGAAGCTGCTCGAAAACATCTGGCTCTGCAACTGGAAGAATTCGGTCGGCGTCTTGACGGTCGAGAAGGTCTTGAACGACGCGGTCGCCTTTTCAAAATTCTTGCGGCTGTAATCGACGGCTTCCTGGCCCATGGTCTCCATGGCCTTGGCGGCGATCTTGCCGGACTCGACCAGCGCTTCGACATTGCCCTTGGCGATGTCGCTCAGCTCTTCAATCGCCTTGGTCGATTTCTCGACGCTGGCCTTGGCCTTCTCGTTCATGTCGGCATAGGCCGTTTCGAACTTGGCTTTGGTGTCTTCGGCGAACTTCTTACCGGTTTCGATGACATCGTTCATGATCTTGGTTCCTTCTGCGGGCAGCGGCTGGGTCGCAATGGTTTCGGCCTTGGCCAGGCTCTCTGTAATTTCGGGTTCGGGCGCGGCGTCCACCGCCGTCGACGCGGCGGCGATCGCGACGGGATCAACCTGTTCGGTCGGGATCTCGGCAGTTGACGAAGGCGTCGGAGCGGGCGTCGGCGTCGGCGTGGGGGCAGGCGTCGGCGTGGGCTCTTTCTGCGGATTGGTGTCAATCGGCTTCACCGCGGCCGAAACCGCTTTTTTGGGCGCGGGCTTCTTTTCAGCCGCGCCACCGATCGCCGCTTCCGCCGCCTTGAGCGCCTCGCTCGCCGACAGGGTCGACGAACCGGGCTTGGCGAGCGGGCTGCTCTTCGGGGTCTTTGGGGTAACAGCCATGACCATCCTCCGTTTGTTGCAGTGCACAATAAGGGTTTTGAAAGCGCCTTGCAAGGCTTATTGTGCACCGCAACAAAATTGAAACGGACGGTTGGACGGCTTTTCGGCACTATTGGCCGAAAAGCTTATATTATGGAACTTAGCGCCCCTTTACGTAGCGTCCGGGCGCATCTTCGATCGCCTTGAGACGGCCTTTCCCCGGCTGCCGCGCGCCCTTGGCCGGCACCGTGCGCGAATCACCCCGTTCGATCCAGGCGCGCCAATCCGGCCACCAGCTTCCCTTGGTTTCCTTCGCCATCGCCAGGAAATCCTCCAGCGTCGGCTGCGCCTCGTCCGCCACCCAATATTGATATTTGTTCGCTGCGGGCGGATTGATGACCCCGGCGATATGTCCAGACCCCGCCAGCAGGAACCGCACCGGGCCGGACAGATTTTCCGTCAGCTTCCATACGCTTTCCAGCGGGGCGATATGGTCCTCCCGTCCGGCCTGCACATAAGCGGGGGTCTGGATCGTCTTGAGGTCGATCGGCGTACCGTCCACGCTGATGGCGCCGGGCGCGACCAGCAGATTGTCGCGATACAGCCGGGTCAGATAATCCTTGTGCCAGCGCGCCGGCAGGTTGGTCGTGTCGCCATTCCAATAAAGCAGGTCGAAGGGCGGATAATCCATGCCCAGCAGATAATTGTTGACGACATAGTTCCAGATCAAGTCGCGCCCGCGCAGCAGGTTGAACGTGACGGCCATATAGCGCCCGTCCAGAAATCCGCCCGACGATAGCTGATCCACCAGCTTCATTTGCTCGTCGTCGATGAACAAGGTCAGGTCGCCGGCCTTGCTGAAATCCACCTGCGCGGTGAAGAAGGTCGCGCTCGCCACCTTGTCCGCCTGCCCCCGCGCCGCCAGCAGCGCCAGCGTCGCGGCCAGCGTCGTCCCCGCGACGCAATAGCCGATGGTGTGGACGCTCTTCACCTTCAGCAGGTTGCGCACCGTATCGATCGCATCGACCTGGCCCTTAAGGATATAATCGTCCCAGACCAGATCCTTCATGGAGGCGTCGGCCGACTTCCACGATACCAGGAACACGCTGATCCCCTGATCCACCGCCCATTTGACGAAACTCTTTTCCGGCGACAGGTCGAGAATGTAGAAACGGTTGATCCAGGGCGGGAAGATGATGAGCGGGGTTGCCAGCACCGTCGCGGTCGAGGGGGCATAATGGATCAGCTGGTAAAGCGGGGTCTCGTGAATGACCTTGCCTGGCGTCGCGGCGATGTTGCGCCCCAACTCGAATTGCGTGCCGTCGGTATGGGTCAGTTGCCCCTTTTCCATGTCGGCCAGCATGTGCTTGAGGCCCTTGACCAGATTCTCGCCGCCGCTCTCGATCGTCTTCTGCACGACGGTCGGATTGGTGAGCGGGAAATTGGCGGGCGAGAGCGCGTCCAGCATCCCGCTGGTGGCGAAACGCAGCTTGGCCTTGGCCTTGGGATCGACGCCATCCACCGCATCCGCCAGCCGGGTCAGATAGTCCGACACCAGCAGATAGCTTTGCCGGATCAGGTCGTAAAAGGGATGCTGCGTCCAGGCCGGGTCGGCAAAGCGTCGGTCCTTGGCGGCCGCCGGGCTGTCCGCCGGCGCCGGGTCGGGCTGATCGCGCAGCAATCCGCCCGAATCGAGGAAACGCTGCCACAGCGCCAACCCTTCATCCGCGAAGCTGGTCTGGATGCGCGCCACGGTTTCCGGGTCGAAGGGCAGCACGCGGCCCGTCGCGCCCGCCGCCTGTTCCAGCATCAACTGCTGGGCGCGGCCGATCACCTCGGTCCATTGCTGCATCTGCTGGAGCGTGGGCAGGTGAGGTTCCATGACGTCGGCTTTATCCATGGCCACCTTGCTCCTCCTGGCATCATTGCGTCGCGCCGCTTTCGCTGGCGCGTCGCAATCGGGCGAGTTATAGCCAGATTGTGACATGCCAGCGGCGCGTCGCGCACTATTCCCTACAGAGAGCTTTCAGGAAAGCCCCTATAATGTCCGAAGAATTTTACCGCATGAAGCGCCTGCCGCCCTATGTCATCGCCGAAGTCAATGCGATGCGAGCGGCCGCCCGTGCGGCGGGAGAGGATATTATCGACCTGGGCATGGGCAATCCCGACCTGCCGCCGCCGCCGCACGTCATCGCCAAGCTGATCGAGGTGGCGCAGAAGCCAGACGCCCATGGCTATTCCCAGTCGAAGGGCATTCCCGGCCTTCGCAAGGCGCAGGCCAATTATTACGGCCGCCGCTTCGGCGTCGATGTCGACCCGGAAACCGAAGTCGTCGTGACCATGGGGTCGAAGGAAGGGCTGGCCAGCCTCGCCACCGCGATCACCGCGCCGGGCGACGTCGTGCTGGCCCCCAATCCCAGCTACCCGATCCACATGTTCGGCTTCATCCTGGCGGGCGCCACGATCCGGTCCGTGCCAACGACCGCGGACGAAAATTATTTCCGCGCGCTCGACCGCGCCATGGCCTTCACCGTGCCGCGCCCGTCGATCCTCGTCGTCAACTATCCGTCCAACCCGACGGCCGAGACGGTCGACCTCGCCTTCTACGAACGGCTGGTCGCCTGGGCGAAGGAGAATAAGGTCTGGGTGCTGAGCGACCTGGCCTATTCCGAATTATATTATGACGGCAATCCGACGCCCTCCATCCTTCAGGTGCCGGGCGCGAAGGATGTCGCGATCGAATTCACCTCGCTGTCCAAGACCTACAGCATGGCCGGATGGCGCATGGGTTTCGCCGTGGGCAACCGCAAACTGATCGCGGCGATGACGCGGGTGAAATCCTATCTCGACTATGGCGCCTTCACGCCGATCCAGGCGGCCGCCTGCGCCGCGCTCAACGGGCCGCAGGACATCGTCGAGAAGAACCGCCTTCTCTATCACAAGCGCCGCGACGTGCTGGTGGAGAGCTTCGGCCGCGCCGGATGGGACATTCCGCCTGCGCGCGCATCGATGTTCTGCTGGGCGCCGTTGCCGCCGGCCTTGAAGGAGATGGGGTCGCTGGAATTCTCCAAACAGTTGCTCACCCATGCCAAGGTCGCGGTCGCTCCGGGCGTTGGCTATGGCGAGGATGGCGAAGGCTTCGTCCGCATCGCCATGGTCGAGAATGAACAGCGACTGCGGCAGGCGGCGCGCAACATCAAGCAATATCTGAAATCCATGGGCGTCAATGCGCCCTCGTCCAAGGGCGTGGCCTGATTGCAGGACGCGGCGTGTTCCCGCGAAGGTGGGAATCCAGTTCAGACGACAGGACTGGGTTCCCGCCGTCGCGGGAACACCTGCTTCGTCTAAACAGGGCGTGCAATGGCATTCCGTCATGCTCTTGCCCCGTCTTCCGCGATGAAGGATAGCTGCGTCGTGAGAGGTGCCGCGCAATGATCCCCCTGCCCCAGGTCAGTCAGGTCGCCCAGACCATCCAATTGGCGCTTGCACCCGTCTTCCTGCTGGCGGGCATCGGCGCGTTCCTGAACGTCTGCGTCAGTCGCCTCGCCCGCATCATTGATCGGGCGCGCTCGGTGGAGGCCGCGATCCTGACCTCGCGCGGCAAGGAACATGACCGGATGGTCGCGGAAATCCGCGTGCTCGACCGGCGGATGAGCGTCGTCAACAGCGCCATCTTCCTGTCGGTCGCGTCCGCCTGCGCGGTCTGCCTGGTCGTCATCCTGCTGTTCGCGGGCAATCTGTTCGACGCGCATCTGGGCACGCCGATCGCCGCCCTGTTCAGCTTGGCGATGCTGTTGCAGGCGGGCGGTTTCGCCACTTTCATCCAGGAAATCCGGCTCGCGTCGCAGATCATCCATATCCGCAACGAAGTCCTCTATCACAAAGCGGAAGAGGCGGATGCGGCGATCGAAGCGCTGCCATGACCCGCTTCACCGTCAACGACCGGCCTGTCCAATATCGCATGGACCCCGAAACGCCGCTGCTCTGGGCGTTGCGCGATGCATCGAACCTGACTGGCGCCAAATATGGCTGCGGCACCGGCGATTGCGGCGCCTGCACCGTGGATATCGATGGCGAGGCGGTACGATCCTGCCAGGTGACGATCGGGAAGACCGAGGGCCGCTTCGTCACCACGATCGAGGCGCTGTCGCCCGATCGCGGCCACCCGCTGCAACAGGCGTTCGCGGCCGACAATGTGTCGCAATGCGGCTATTGCATCCCCGGCATGATCATGGCCGCGTCGGTGCTGCTGCGGCGGACCAACGACCCGTCCGACGAAGAGATCGACGGGTCGATCACCAATATCTGCCGCTGCGGCATCTACCCCCGGCTGCGCGGCGCGATCAAGCGGGCCGGCCGGATCATGCGCGGGGAAGATCAGGTGGCGGCCGCGCCACCGCCGGGCATCACCCCGGAGGATGCGGCCCGGACCGTCCCGGCGCTCGGCCGCCCGCCGACTCAGCCGAAACGATAGCCCGACACCGACCAGCCCATGACCGAACTGCGATGGTCGCAGGTGGCGGCATCGTCGCCGCCCGCGCCCAGCGCCACCATCAACGGCAACAGATGCTCCTCGCGCGGATGGGCGAAACGGGCCTGCGGCAATGCCTCCCAGGCGGCGACGCGGGCCGCCCTGCTCTGCGGATCGGTATCGGTCACCGCGGCGGTCAGGGCATAGTCCCAGGATGTGGACGGCCCGATCGCCTGCGGCCCGCGCACGCGCAGATTGTGAAAGCTCATGCCCGACCCGACGATCAGCACGCCTTCGTCACGCAAAGGAGCAAGCGCACGCCCGGCCGCGATATGAGCGGCCGGATCGAGATCATGGCGCAATGACAACTGGGCGACCGGAATGTCGGCATCGGGCAGCGCGACCTTCAGGGGCACGAAGACGCCATGGTCCCAGCCGCGCGCTTCTTCCTCCGCCGTGGCGAAGCCCGCATCCGCCAGGAGGCTGGCGGCGCGGCGCGCCAGATCGGGCGCACCCGGCGCGTCCCAGCGCAGCGTATAGGTGTGCGACGGAAAGCCATAATAATCGAAGAGCAGGGATGGGCGTTCCCCTGTATGGACGGTGAAGGCCTGCTCTTCCCAATGGCCCGACACCAGCAGGATCGCGCGCGGCCGTTCGGGCAGGGTTGCGATCAGCCCGGCGAGATAATCCTGCATCGGCCGCCATATCGGGTCGCTATGCGCATGGTCGGAATCGGCCGGGTCCATGAAGAAACAGGGACCGCCGCCATGGGGGATGAAAAGGGTAGGCTGTGTGGACATGGCGCATAGATCGGCAAGCGCGGGGCGGGCCGCAATCGACGATGCGGAAACTGTCCGTTTCGTTGTCTCAGGTCAGCCCGCTGCGCCGACGACCGGCGTCAGCGCCTGCGCCAGAGTCGCGCCGGAATAAGGCTTTTTGAGCAGCGTAACTCCTTCGAATCGCGCCGGCAGTTCCAGCCCGTCGCCATAGCCAGTCGCAAAGATGAAGGGGACGCCACGCTCCGCCAGCAATTCCGCGATCGGCAGGCTGTTTTCATGACCCAGGTTGAAGTCGAGAACCGCCAGATCGACCGGCTGGATCGCGATCGCCTCGCGCGCGCGACCCACGCTTGCGACGGTCATCACCTCCGCGCCCAAGTCGCGCAGCGCATCCTCGCCATCCATGGCGATAATCATATTATCCTCGACCAGCAGAACATTGCGCCCTTTCAGCAGGCCGGGCTCGACCGCGGCGACCGGCTTTGCGCGATCGCTTCCCACCACGTCGGGCAGCACCGACACGACATGGGTGGACGGAATGCAGAAATGCGCCTCGATCCCCGCGAGTCGATAGTTGATTTCGGCATGGCCACCCAGATCATAGGGAATGGACCGTTCTATCACCGTCGAACCGAAGCCGCGCCGCGTTGGCGCGACCACCGCCGGGCCGCCGCTTTCGGTCCAGTCGATCAGCAGGCTGCCATCCCCGTCCACGCGCCAGGCGATCTTGACCGACCCATTGTCCGACAGCGCGCCATATTTGGCGGCATTGGTCAGCATTTCGTGGATCACCAGCGCCAGCACGGTGAAACAGCCCGGCGTCAACAGCACATTGGGACCAGACAGCTTTACCCGGTCGCTGCGTTCGCCCAGATAAGCGCCTGATTCGACCTCGATCAGATCATAGAGGCGCGCCGGGCTCCAGCGATCGGCCGTGATCTGGTCATGGGCGCGGGCCAGCGCATGGACCCGACTTTCCAGCGTACCGATAAATTCGTCGACCGATTGCGCGCTGTCGCGCGTCTGCGACAACAGCCCGCGGATCAGCGACAGGATGTTGCGGACGCGGTGGTTGAGTTCGGCGATCAACAGTTCCTGCTTCTCATGCGCCCGTCGCCGTTCGGCATCGGCCGAATCGGACAGGCGCAGGATCACCTCCAGCAGCGCGGTGCGCAGCGCTTCGGCCACCCGCAGTTCCGCCGGGGTGAAGGCCAGCGCGGTGCCCTTCACCAGTTGCGACCATTGTTCGAAACTTTTGCGCGGCGTCAGCCGCGGCCCGTTGGGACCATATTCGATGGCTTTTTCGGGATTGCCGGCCCAGCGCACCGATCGCAACTGCTCGGCCCGGAACAACACGACATAGTCGCGCGGTCGGCGCGACAGCGGGATCGCCAACAGGCCCGATACGCGGTCGGCATAGGCGGCCGCGTCGGGCAATACCGCCGACAGATTGGCGGTAGTATAGACCTGACTGGCGGCCACGCGGTTCATCATCGACACGATCGCGGCGAAGGCAGGCTCGTCGGGGGCAAGGCCCGAAAAGGTCATCTGCCCGTCAATATAGACGCCCACGCCATCGGCGGGGATCGTGTCGAAGATGATGTCGCCCAGCCAACGGGCGTTGGACAGCAGATCATGGTCCTGCGCCACCGCCGACAGCAGCCGGTCGGCCACCTGCCGCGCCTTGCCTTCATAGGCGGCGGTTTCGCCACGCTCGCGACTTTCCAGCATCATCGAGAATATCTGGCCGAACAGTTCGGCCGCGCTGCGCTGTGCGAAGGTCGGCAGGCGCGGCGCATAATGGTGGCAGGCGAACAACCCCCACAATTTGCCTTCGACGATGATGGAGATGGAGAGCGACGCGCCCACCCCCATATTGCGAAGATATTCAATATGGATCGGCGACACGGCGCGGGTCAGGCACAGCGACATGTCGAGCGCCGCACCATTGGGGTCGAGTTGCGGAACGATCGGCACCGGCGGCGCTTTCACGTCGGCGATCACGCGAAAAATATTGCGCATATAGAGCGCACGCGCCTGCGCGGGAATGTCGGACGCAGGATAGTGAAGGCCAAAAAAGCTGTCGATACCCGGTTTCAAAGCTTCGGCGACCACTTCGCCGTCCCCGGCATCGGCGAAACGATAGACCATCACACGATCGAAGCCGGTCAGCGCCCGCACCTGCCGCGCACCGTCGCGCAGGAAGGCGGCCATGCCATCGGCCTGGGCCAATCGCGCCACCATCGAACGGACGGTGCTGCTCGCCTCCATCTCGCCATGCGCCGCCGGCTCCGCCTCCACCACCACCAACGGGCCGGAAAAATGGACCGCGACGTCGAAAGCCGGGCCGCCCGCCATCAAGGGAATCGAAAACAGGCGTTCGACCGAATCGGGGCCGCGCAGCAGGGTGATGCGATTACGCAGCGCGTGGATCGCCTCCCCATCCAACAGGGCGTGGATGGGCTTGCCCAACATGTCGTCGGGCGACAGGCCGATAAACTCCGCGCTGTTGGCCGATACGCGCGACACCAGCCAGTCGGCGGTCAGCGCGATCAGGAAGCCGAACGGCTGAACCGCCCCCAGCACATGGATCGGTTCCCGATCGCAATTGGTGAGATCGACCGCGAAGGTCGCGTTGGTCGCTTCGCGATCAGCCATGGCCAACCACCTGAGAGGCTCGGCCCGCCTGCGCGAAAAGGGCGAAGGCGGCCTGCGCGCCCTGCACGGCGTCGTCCAGCCAGCCTTCGCCGCCTTCCATCGCGGCGCTGTCGAGCGCCTGCTGGAAGGCTATCCATTCGCCCTTGCCATGCGCGGCCGACAGATAGGCCTTGGGCAGGCCGGGCGCGACCTGGCGCGACAACATGGCGCCGCCCAGCCGCGATCCTTCCAGCGCATAGCGCAAGCCCCAATGAAAGCCATCGGTACGGCTTTGCGCCAACGGCAAAGGGTCGGGAACGGGCAGGTCGAGCGCCGCGAGGTCCTGCGCCAATAGCGGCAACCGTGGCGCGTCGGGGCGTGCGGCTGGCTCCAAGCCGCCGAGCGCCCTGGCGTGCGCAGTCAAAAAAGCGCGATAATCGACAGCCGAATCGAGCGCAAAGCCGGCATAGATCGCGTCAACCACCTGATGGGATTCCATCGTCGCGGCGCGCAGGGCCTGGCGGGTCTGGCCAGCTTCGGGAATTCTCGTCACTCGTCAGTCCTATAGGCAGTTACGCGGCGGCGCACTGATCTGGATCAGCTTTTGCCAGGGTTCCGGGAGTTCGTCGCCAATGCGACACGCACCAACGGACACTGGTCGCATGAATGGACCCTCTCTATCGTCTCCGGCCGATTCTTTCAAATCGCTGTCTGACGGGTTCAGCATCACGACATCGCGGCGGTTCTAAATGAGGATTATGAGGGAGCGTAGTGCCCCCCGGCCAACGAAAGTCACGACGATGTTGAGGAAGATGATGCTGGCGGGTCTGATGACCGCAACGCTGCTGAGCGGCGTCGCCCCGGCCTATGCGCAAAGTAACCAGGAGCAGCGCGGCAACCGCGGTGGCGAGCGCGCCGGCCGCGTGGAAAGCGGCGGCGGCATGTCGCGCGGCAACCGCATGAACCAGCGTGGCGAGGCGCAGGTGCGACGCGGGCAGCAGCGCGCGGCCGTGCGGCCCGCGCCCCAGATGGCGGCGCCGCGCCCGGAAGTCCGCCCTGAGCGCCGCATCGATCAGCGCCCTCAACAGCGCGCCAATCCGCAATGGCGCAGCGACCAGAACCGCCCCGGCGCCCTGGCGCAACGCGAAGCGCGGCAGGACCGGCGCGACGATCGCCAGCAAAACTGGCAGGATCGCCGCAACGACCAGCGCGAAAACCAGCAAGACTGGCGCAATGACCGCCGCGATGCGCGACAGGACTGGCGTAGCGATCGTCGGGACGACCGCCAGGACTGGCGCAACGATCGGCGCGATGATCGCAGGGACGACAGGCGTGACGATCGCCGTTGGACCGACAATCGAGGCCAGAGTGGCGCGAACTGGAATAATGGCCGCCGTTATGACGACCGCACCCGCTGGAGCAACCAGCGGCGCTGGGACAATGGCTGGCGCCAGGATCGGCGTTATGACTGGAACAGCTATCGCAACCGCTATGGCGACCGCTACCGCATGGGCCGCTATTACGCGCCGCGCGGCTGGGATTATGGCTATCGCCGTTTTTCGGTCGGCATCGTGCTGAGCAGCCTGCTCTATTCCAACAGCTACTGGCTGAATGATCCCTATAGCTACCGCCTGCCGCCCGCCTACGGCACGCTGCGCTGGGTTCGCTATTATGACGACGCGATGCTGGTCGATATTCGCGACGGCTATGTCGTCGATGTGATCCACGACTTCTTCTGGTGACGCCGCGGCGGCCGCCGCGTTGATATCAGAACCCCCTCCCTGAAGTGGCCTTCAGGAAAACTGGCCCCGGCGCGGAAACGCGCCGGGGTCTTTTCAGGGCGGTCGCCTCTGTGGCAGGACGCGGACATGAGCCAGGAAAAGGATGATGGCGGCATCGCGTCGCTGCTGCGCGCCGGGATTGGCGACGATGTGCGCAAGCGGCTGGACCGCAACCCCATGGTGCATCGCATCGACGCCCCGCTGCTCGACATCTATGGCCGCCAGGATTTCCTGAGCGCGGAAGAATGTGCAGGCCTGCGCGCGATGATCGACGCGGACGCCAAGCCGTCCACGCTCTTTTCGGGCAGCGCGAACGCGGACTATCGCACCAGCCATAGCTGCAACCTCAATCCCTGGGACAAGCTGGTGCTGGCGGTGAGCGACCGTATCTGCGCGCTGACCGGCCTGTCCGCCCGCCATGGCGAAACGCTCCAGGGGCAGCGCTATGCGCCGGGACAGGAATATAAGGTCCATTGCGACTATTTCCCGGTCACCGCCAGCTATTGGCCGCAGATGCGCGCCAGCGGCGGGCAGCGGACTTGGACCGCGATGATCTATCTGTCGCCGGTGGAGGCGGGCGGCGAAACCCACTTCCCGCAATGCGAATTCATGGTGCCGCCGGTCGAGGGCATGATCCTGATCTGGAACAATATGGACCGCGACGGGGCGCCCAACCGCTTGAGCCTGCATGCCGCACGCCCGGTCGAACGGGGCGCCAAATATGTCGTCACCAAATGGTTTCGCGAGCATCCCTGGGGCTGAACCTTGTCGGTGGCCGGTTACACTTTGCGACATAAATGACTGAAAACTGACAGCTTCATTTCCGCGCCGTTCAGGCGCCGGGCCGCATAACCCCTTTCCAGGCGATGGAACCCGATCTTGCCGGACAGGTTCAACCGCCACAGAATATGGGAGAATTTCTATGCGTAAACTCATCATTCTTGGTCTGCTTGCCGCCACAGTTGCACCCAGCGTCGCGTCGGCCCAATCCTATGGCGAAGCCCGCCGCAGCGAACGCAATCTGCGCGAGGAAAAGCGCGATCTGCGCCAGGCGCAACGCTATGGCGACCGTCGCGATGTGCGCGAACAACGACGCGATGTGCGCGACGCCCGCCAGGAAGCGCGCGAAGACTGGCGCGACTATCGCCGCACCCATCGCAGCGTCTATCGCGGCGGCAACTGGCGCGCGCCCTTCCGCTACAGCCAGTGGAACGCCGGTGCGCAGCTGCGTCCGGCCTACTATAATTCGCGCTATTATATCGCCAATCCCTACCGCTATCGCCTGCCTCGTCCGGGCGTGAACCAGCGCTGGGTCCGCCATTATAACGACGTGCTGCTGGTCAACGTCCGTACCGGCCGCGTGATCACGGCCCACCGCAGTTTCTTCTGGTAAAAGCCAAGGGCATAAAAACGGCCCCGGACGGATCGTTCGGGGCCGTTTTTTATATTCCCCCCGCTTGGCCGCGCCGCCCGTTTCCAGGCGCACGCGGCCGATGATGCGCGCAAGGCGCATCACCAGTCCGAAAGGGGGGTGGACCGATGCGCAGAACGCCCCATGATGGCAGAATGTTCCGCGTCGTCAGCCTCAGGCGGCAAGCGCCTGCGCGATCAGCTTGCGGCTGTTTTCTATGCCGTACAGCGCAATGAAACTGCCCATGCGCGGTCCCTGATCCGCGCCCAGCAACGTCTGGTAGAGCGCCTTGAACCAGTCGCGCAGTTCGGCAAAACCAAACGTCTCGTCCTTGCCGATGGCATAGACGATATTCTGGATATCTTCGGCCGATGCGCTTGTCGGCAGCGCGGCCAGTTCCTTGTCCAGTTGGCGCAACGCCGCTGCCTCATTGACGTCTGGCGCGCGACGTCGGAGGGTCGGCGCGACGAAATCGCGGTGATAGGCCAGCGCATGGCCGATCAGCGCGTCCAGTTCGGGATAGGTTTGCGCGCTGGCGCCGGGCGCGTAATTTTGCAGATAGGACCACACCTGTTCGCGGCTGGCATCGCCCATCACGCCGACCAGGTTCAACAGCAGGCCGAAAGTCACCGGCAATTCGCCCTGCGGCAACTGGCCATCATGGATATGATGCACCGGGTTGCCCAGTTGCTGTTCGACCGCCTGCTTCGCGTAATTGCCGCGGAACTGCCAATATTCGTCCACCGCGCGCGGGATGACGCCCATGTGGAGCTGCTTCGCCTTCTTCGGCTCGCGATAGGCGTAGAAGGCCAGACTTTCCTGCGGGCCGTAGGTCAGCCATTGTTCGAGGCTGAGGCCATTGCCCTTGGACTTGGAGATTTTCTCGCCCTTTTCGTCGAGGAACATCTCATAGTTGAAGCCTTCGGGCGGACGCCCGCCGAGCGCACGGCAAATCTTGGACGACTGGGTCACCGAATCGATCAGATCCTTGCCCGCCATTTCATAATCGACGCCCAGCGCATACCAGCGCATCGCCCAGTCGACCTTCCATTGCAGCTTGGCCGCGCCGCCCAGGATCGACTGTTCGATCGTCTCGCCCTCATCCACAAAGCGCACAATGCCCGTTTCGGCGTCGATCACCTCCACCGGCACCTGCAACACGATACCGCTCTTTGGGCTGATCGGCAGGACGGGCGAATAGGTCGCCTGCCGTTCCTTGCGCAGGGTCGGCAGCATGATGTCCATGATCGCCTGATAGCGACGCAGCACCTGGCGCAGCGCCCCATCGAACGCACCGGCCTGATACCGCTCCGTCGCCGACACGAATTCATAGTCGAAACCGAAACTGTCGAGGAACGCCCGCAGCCTCGCATTATTGTGATGGGCGAAGCTTTCATACTTCTCGAACGGATCGGGCACCTGCGTCAGCGGCTTGCCCAGATATTCGGCGAGCATCGCCTGGTTCGGCACATTGTCAGGCACCTTGCGGAACCCGTCCAGATCATCGCTGAACGCCACCAGCCGCGTGGGAATATCCGACAGCGCATGGAAGGCGTTGCGGACCATGGTCGTGCGCAACACTTCGTTGAAAGTGCCGATGTGCGGCAGGCCCGATGGGCCATAGCCGGTTTCGAACAGGATATGCCCCTTGTCCGGCGCGCCGCCCTCTTTCTCGTCAAGCTTGTAGCGCTTCACAAGCTTGCGGGCTTCTTCATAAGGCCAGGCCTTGGATGCGGTCGCGGCGGTACGGAGGATGTCGGACATGGTCATGCAACGCCCCCTAAACCCGGAAAGGGCGAAAGAAAACGGATATTGGCGGCAAATCCACGTTAAGAATCGTTCTCAATTTAAGATTTCATTAACCTTGCGGGTCGATAATTGACGAGATTTGGAGGCGATATGCAGATACAGCGCAGCCGCGAACGCATTGCCGTGGACATTCCCATCGTCGTCACGACGGTGCTGGACAGTCTGGAAGGCATGATCGTCGATCTGAGCGAAGGCGGGGCGCAAGTCGTGGGCTGCACCTTGCCGGCGCGCTCGCAATGTCAACTCGATCTGGATGGCTTCATCGTCTTCGGCACGGTCCGCTGGGCCGAGGAGGACCGGATGGGCATTCGCTTCCCCTATGAGCTGAGCGATGGCCCGCTTTACGAACGGCTTGAAATGGCCCGCGCCGCCAAGCGCGCGCCGGTCGCCTTCCAGCCGCGTGCCCAGACCGGTTTCGGTTCCGCCAGCCTGGGCGGCGGCGGTTTTGGCCGGCGCACGGGCTGAACCGTCCCATATTTCAGGTTTTCCTTTTGTTCCTGTTCGCCTAAGCCCGGACAGGTGATCGATCCCGCCACCCTGCCCGCGCTCCACGCCAGCCATGGCGGCATCTGGTTGCGCGAAGGCGACCGCACCCAGGCGCTGGCCAAAGGACAGGCGATCGCGCGCACCGCCGAAACCCCGGTACTGCTGCTGAACGCGCCCCTCACCGGCCAACGGCTCGGCTATCCCGAACTCAATGGGCTCGACCTGCTCGAACTCTGGGCCTTTCTCCATCCCGCGCGCTTCCTCGTGCCCACGCCCAAGGGGCTGGCCGCGGCGCTCGGCTTGCCCGCGCCGGCCAGCGAGTCGGACATCCCGGCACTGTTGCAGCAGGGGGCAGCGTTGCTGCTGGGCCGACTGGACGCGGCCGACTGGACCGAGCGGGAGGGTGGCTGGACGGCGGCGCAGGCGCTGCATCGACTGCGCTGGCCCTGGTCGCCGCTGGTCGCGCCGCGCATCGCCCGGCCTAGGCAAGCGGAGCGCTGGCTCTTTTCCAAACTGCCCGAATGGGAGGAGGCGCAGCCCCGCCCCGCCCCGCGCACCGTCAGCCTGAACGAGGAGCAGATATTAGCGCGACTGGACGCGCTGACCGGCGCGGGGGCGGAACCGCGCCCCGGCCAGCGCGCCTATGCCGCCGCCGCCAGCACCGCTTTCTTGCCCCGCAAGCATCGCGACCAGCCCAATATGCTGCTGGCCGAAGCGGGCACCGGCATCGGCAAGACATTGGGCTATCTCGCCCCCGCCTCCCTCTGGGCAATGCAAGCGCAGGGCACGGTCTGGGTGTCCACCTATACCAAGGCGCTGCAACGCCAGCTCGACCGCGAATCGCTCCGTCTCTTTCCCGATCCCGCGGTCGCGGCCAAGCGGGTAGTGGTGCGCAAGGGGCGGGAAAATTATCTCTGCCTGCTCAATCTGGAAGATGCGTTGCAGGGCGGCTTTGCCGGTCGCGCGGCGATCCTGGCCCAGTTGGTGGCGCGCTGGGCCGCGTTCAGCAAGGATGGCGACATGGTCGGCGGCGACCTGCCCGGATGGCTGCCCACCTTGTTCCGGCGCAACGGCTCCACGGCCCTCACCGACCGGCGCGGCGAGTGCATCTATGCCGGCTGCCCCCATTATCGCAAATGCTTCATCGAGCGGTCGGCCCGCGCATCGGCCGACGCGGACATCGTCATCGCCAACCATGCGCTGGTGATGATCAACGCCGCGCGCGGCCGCGAAACCGGCCAGCGCCCGCAACGCATCATCTTCGACGAAGGCCATCATCTGTTCGACGCCGCCGATTCGACCTTCTCCGTCGTCCTGTCGGGTCAGGAGGCGATCGAACTGCGCCGCTGGATCATGGGACCGGAGGGCGGATCGCGCGGACGGCGGCGCGGGCTGGCGGCGCGCCTGTCCGACCTCGCCAGCTATGACGAGGAAGGCGGCCAGGCGATTCGCGCGGCGGTGGACGCGGCGCAGGCGCTGCCCGCCGACGACTGGTTGAAGCGGGTGGTGGCGGCCGAGCCGTTCGGACCATTGGAAACGCTGCTCGCCGCGGTGCGCGGCACCGTCTATACCCGCGCGGAAGCGGCGGGCGAGGCGGATGCCGGCTATGGGCTGGAAACCGAACTGGCCGAACCCGACGGCGCGCTGGTCGAGGCGGCACAGGAGGCCGCACTGGCGCTCGACGCGCTGATCAAGCCGCTGGTGCGTCTGTCCCGCCGGCTGGAGGCGGTGATCGAGGATGCGCCCGACTGGCTGGACGGCGCGGCGCGCGCGCGGGTCGAGGGCGCGATCGCCTCGCTCGGCTGGCGGCGCGACCTGATCGCGGCCTGGCTGGCGCTGCTCGCGCGCGTTGGGGGGCCGGCCGACCCCGACTATGTCGACTGGATGACGGTGGACCGGGTCGAAGGGCGCGAGTTCGATATCGGCATCCATCGCCACTGGCTCGATCCCACCCGCCCGCTCGCCGAAACCGTGCTGAAGCCCGCACAGGGCGTGCTGTTGACCTCCGCCACGCTCAAGGGCGGCGGTGACTGGTCCAATGCGGAGGCGCGCAGCGGCGCAACGCATCTGCCCTATGGCGCGGAACGGTTCGAGGCGGCCAGCCCATTCGACTATCCGGGGCGGGCCGAAGTGCTGATCGTCACCGATATCAAGCGCGGCGACATTGCGGCGCTGTCGGGCGCCTATGGCCGGCTGGTCGAGGCGGCAGGCGGCGGGACTTTGGGATTGTTCACCGCGATCCGGCGGCTGCGCGCGGTCCATGCGCGTATCGCCGACCGGTTGGCGCGCGCGGGCCTGCCCCTCTACGCCCAGCATGTCGATCCGATGGACACCGGCACGCTGGTCGACATCTTCCGCGACGATCCGCGCGCCTCGCTGCTGGGCACAGATGCTTTACGGGACGGCGTTGACGTGCCGGGGCATTCGCTGCGGCTGGTGGTGATGGAGGGCGTGCCCTGGTCCAAGCCCACCGTGCTGCACGCCGCCCGCAGACTGGCGGGCGGCGGCAGCGCCTATGACGACCGGCTGATCCGCGCGCGGCTGGCGCAGGCCTTTGGCCGCCTGATCCGACGGGCCGAGGACAAGGGCCATTTCGTCATCCTGTCCGCCGCCATGCCCAGCCGCTTGCTGAGCGCCTTCCCGCCCGGAACGCCGATCCGCCGCCTGACGCTGGACGAGGCGATCATCGCCGTCAGCGGGGCGTCGCATCGCGAAACGCTTGGCGAAACCGGCCTGTTCGGGCATCAGGGGGGCGAATCCGGCCTGCCCCGATCAGGGACTCCCGAACAGGAGAGACAATGAAGCGCCTGACCCTGTTGCGCCACGCCAAATCGGACTGGGACGATCCGGTGGCGCGCGATTTCGACCGGCCCTTGAATCGCCGCGGCGAAAAGGCCGCGATGTTGATGGGCCAGTTCGCCGCCCAGCGGAAGATGCAGTTCGACCTGCTGGTCGCCTCCCCCGCGGTGCGGGTGATGCAGACGCTGGAAACCTTCTTCGCGGGCTATGGCCAGACGCTCGACGCGCGCTGGGACCGGCGCATCTACCTGGCGTCCGCGCCCACCCTGTTCGACGTCGTGCGCGACCTGCCCGACAGCGCCGACAGCGCGCTGTTGGCCGGGCATAATCCGGGGCTGGAGGAGCTGATCCTCGACCTCGTCCCCGACGACGGCGTCAATCCGCTGCGCGAGGATGTGGAGGTCAAGTTCCCGACCGCCAGCATCGCCGTGCTCGACCTCGCCATCGACCGCTGGGGGCAAGCAGGCGAGAAGTGCGCGACGCTGAGCAGCTTCACCCGCCCCCGCGACCTCGATCCCGCCTTGGGGCCGGGCACGCGCTGAGGCCTTTATGGCGCCGGGCTGGTCCGGGGCGCCAGACGGTTGCTTTCCAGCAGCGGCAGACCGCCTTCGGTTGGCACGTAGATAATATTGGCATCCTTGGCGTCGATAGCCTGAATTTGCAGATAGCGTAGATAGCCGTCGGGTCCGCCCAGGCTGTCCTGCAATATTCGGTTGGCACGCGCTGCCCCCTCCGCTCGCACGACCTCGGCATCCGCCAGCATCTTGGCGCTTTCCAGCCGGGCGCGCGCTTCCAGCACCGCTATCTGGCGCGACGATTGCGCTTCGGCGAGTGCCGCCCGCCCGGCCTGTTCCTGACTGTATACATTATAAGCGGGGCAGCCAGCCAGCAGACCGAACCCGGTCACGAAGATCAGTATGATGATGCCGACAATGGCCGTTCCGCTCATGGGCTGCCCCCTCATCCCTCTATTATGTCCGCAAAGCCGTCGGTCGCGCGGATCAGCGCGTCCATTATGCCCGGTTCATTATAGGCGTGCCCCGCCCCCTCGATCATTTCGAAGCGCGCCTGCGGCCAGGCGCGATGCAGCGCCCAGGCGGTTTCCGCCGGGCAGGCCATGTCGTAGCGGCCCTGCACGATGACGCCGGGAATGTCCGCCAGCTTGCCCGCGTCGCGGATCAGCTGCCCGTCCTCCAGCCAGCCGCCATGAACAAAATAATGATTTTCGATGCGGGCGAAGGCGAGCGCGAAATCGTCGGCGTCATGGGTCGCCGACAGCGCCGGGTCGGGCAGCAGGCGGATCGTCTCCCCCTCCCACACGCTCCACGCCCGCGCGGCCGCGATCTGCGCCGCCCGGTCCGTGCCGGTCAGCAGGCGGCGATAGGCCGCCACCAGATCGCCCCGTTCCGCCTCCGCTATCGGCGCGACGAACCGCTCCCATTTGTCGGGATAGATGCGGCTCGCGCCCGCCTGATAATACCAGTCGATTTCGGATTTGCGGATCGTGAAGATGCCGCGCAGCACCAGTTCGGTGACTCGTTCGACATGCGCCTGCGCATAGGCCAGCGCCAGCGTCGATCCCCAACTGCCGCCGAACACCAGCCACCGCTCCACGCCCATCATCACCCGCAGCCGCTCGATATCGGCGACCAGATCCCAAGTCGTGTTGGCGTTGAGGTCCGCATGGGGCGTCGATCGGCCGCACCCGCGCTGATCGAACAGCAGCACATCGTAGCGCGCCGGGTCGAACAGGCGGCGATGATCGGGCGATATGCCGCCGCCCGGCCCGCCATGCAGGAACACGGCCGGCTTCGCGCCGGGCGTGCCGGCCCGCTCCCAATAGATATGATGGCGGTCGCCCACGTCGAGATGGCCGGAGGCGAAGGGAGCGATCGGGGGATAAAGGGTGCGCATCCCGCCATCCTAGAAAGCCGCAGCGGCGAAGAAAAGCTTTGACCGCAAGCCATGGGATGACGCCCCGCTGCGATAGGCTCATCCTGGCACCCATGGACCTCACAGATCTCGACCGCCATGGCGCCGCGCGCCTGCCTGCGCTCCTCACCCCCGACCAATGCGCCGCGATCGTCGCGCTATGGGACGATCCCGCCGCTTTTCGCAAGGAAGTGGTGATGGCGCGCCATGGCTATGGGCGTGGGCGCTATCGCTATTGCGCCTATCCGCTGCCCGATCCGGTCGCGGCGCTGCGGGACAGCCTCTATCCCGTACTGGCGGCGCAGGCCAATCGCTGGGCGGCGATGCTGGGGACCGGCGACGTCTATCCGGCGCGCCATGCCGATTTCCTGGCCCGCTGCGCGCTGGCCGGGCAGGACAAGCCGACCCCGCTGCTGCTCCGCTACGAGGCAGGCGACTGGAATGCGCTGCACCAGGATGTCTATGGCCCGCATATCTTTCCATTGCAGGTCGCGATCCTTCTGTCGCAGCCGGAGCGCGACTTTACCGGCGGCGCCTTCGTCCTGACCGAGCAGCGGCCGCGGATGCAGTCGCGTCCCGAAGTGGTGCCGCTGGGCCAGGGCGATGCGGTGATCTTCCCGGTGCGCGACCGGCCGGTGACGGGCGCGCGCGGCGTGCATCGGGTGCAGATGCGGCACGGCGTCAGCCGCTTGCTGTCGGGCGTGCGCTATACGCTGGGCATCATCTTCCACGACGCGGCCTGACATTGCAGGGTCAAGACCCCGGCCTCAGCCCACGTTCAGCCGGCCCCATTACATCTTGCGACAAATATCGCTGGTCGTTGCCAATATCTTGCGACAAGCGGCTGCTAGTCCGGGAATCAGGTTCGGTTTTTCTGTGGGGGTTTTCGTGCGTTTTTCCGCTTGCCTATTCAGTGTCGCGCTCATGGCCGGCGTCGCGCCCGGCGCGCTGATGGCCCAGGAGGAGAAGAAGGCCGCACCCCCCGTCGAAATGGACGAGGGCGAAGAAATCGTCGTTACCGGCCAGCCGCAGCGCGGATCGGTGATCGGCGACGTCCAGCCCGAACAGCAATTGTCGGCCGCCGACGTGCGTGCTCTGGGCGTCACCTCCATTTCCGAACTGATCAGCGAATTGTCGCCGCAGACCAACGGATCGCCGGTCATCCTGCTCAATGGCAAGCGCATCTCCAGCTTTTCCGAGATTCAGGACATCCCGTCCGAAGCGGTGGCGCGGGTCGACATCTTGCCCGAACAGGTCGCCCTCTCCTACGGCTATGCGCCGACGCAGAAGGTGGTGAACATCGTCCTGCGCCAGCGCTTCCGCGCCGAAACGGCCGAAGGACGCGCGGGCACGACGACCCAGGGCGGGCGGGAAAATGGCAAGGTGGAGGCCGGGCTGCTGCGCATCCAGGGCGACAATCGCTTCACCCTGAACCTGCAATATAGCCGCGCGGCCGCGCTGCTGGAAAGCGAGCGGGGCATCACCGCCACAGCGCCGGGCCGCCCCTATGCGCTGACGGGCAATATCGTCGGCACGGGCGCGAATGGCGAAATCGATCCCTCGCTGTCCGCGCTGGCGGGGCAGAGCGTCACCGTGGCCAGCGTACCCGGCAGCGCGGCGGCGGGCGCGCCGACGCTCGGCGATTTCGTCGCGGGCGCGAACGCCGCCAGCGTCAGCGACCTGACCCGCTATCGCACGCTCAGCTCGGAGACGGAGAGTTTTTCCGCCAACGCCACCCTGGCCCGCGCGCTGGGCGGCGTGTCGGCGACGCTGAACGGACGGCTGGAACTGTCGGACAGCGATTC
Organism: Sphingobium cupriresistens LL01; assembly: GCF_001046645.1. NCBI lineage: Bacteria > Pseudomonadati > Pseudomonadota > Alphaproteobacteria > Sphingomonadales > Sphingobiaceae > Sphingobium > Sphingobium cupriresistens. The sequence goes on along the minus strand of NZ_KQ130434.1, from coordinate 285,949 downwards.
GCTCCAGGGCCTGTCGCAGGGCGCGTTCGATCTGGCGACGGGCAGCCCCTTCTCGCCCTTCGCCAATGACGTTATCCTCTATCGCTATCTGGCGCAGGGCGGCGCGTTGCAGCAGCAGACCAAGGGCACGACCGGCCATATCGGGCTGACCCTGAGCGGGCGGCTGGGCGGGAGCTGGCAATGGTCCTTCACCGGCAATGGCGACCTGTCGATCACCCGCACCCGCACCGATCGCGGCATAGACACTGGCGCGATCCAGACGGCGCTCGATGCCGGCGACGCCAGCGTCAATCCCTATGGCAGCTTCGCCCCCGCGCTGACCGCCACCCGCCTGACCGACCGCGCCCGCGCGGAAAGCCGGGCGGTGCAGGGCGACCTGCTGGTCAGCGGGTCGCTGTTCGACCTGCCGGCGGGCGATGTCATGACATCGATCCGGCTCGGCGCATCGGCCAATGGCTTTGAAAGCCGGTCGGTCCGGTCGGGCGTGGCAAGCGGCAATGACTATAGCCGGGAGATCGGCAGCGGGCAGATCAGCGTCGACCTGCCGTTGACCAGCCGGTCGAAGGGCGTGTTGGGCGCGGTGGGCGACATCGGCGTCAATGTCAACGCCGCGGCGCAACGCTATTCGGACTTCGGCACGCTCTCGACGCTGGGCTACGGCCTGCGCTGGGAGCCGGTCAAGGCGGTGCAATTGTTGCTGTCCGCCAATCAGGATCGCGCCGCGCCCACCGGCACGCAGATCACCGATCCGCAGATCGTGACGCCCAACGTGTCGGTGTTCGACTATGCGACCGGGCAGACGGTGTTCGTGTCGCAACTGTCGGGCGGCAACGCCAGCCTGCGCGAAAGCGTGCGCGATCAGTTCCGCCTGAGCGCCCGGATCAAGCCGTTCGAAAAGCCCAATCTGACGCTGACCGCCACCTATCTCAACAGCCGCACCAGCAACCCGATCGCCGCCTTCCCCACGCCCACCCCGGCGCTGGAGGCGGCCTATCCGCAGCGCTTCGTGCGCGACGCCGACGGCAATCTGCTCCAGATCGACGCACGGCCGATCAACTTCCTGTCGTCGCAGAGCGAGCAACTGCGCTGGGGCTTCGACCTGTCGATCCCGATCAAGTCGCATGTCCAGAAGCTGGTGGAGGCGTGGCGCGCATCGGGCGGCAAGCCGGAGGACCGGCCGCCCGAATTGCAGGCGCTGTTCGGCAACCGCGGCCCGCGCGCACCCGGACAGGACGGCGGCGGCGACCGGCCGCGCGGTGAGGGCAACAATGCGGGGCCGGGCGGCGGTGGGCGGCCGGGTGGCGGTGGCCCCCGTGGCGGTTTTGGCGGGGGTCGTGGCGGCGGCCAGGGCGGCGGGCGCATGACGTTCAGCCTCTATCATACCTGGCATCTGACCGAGAGCATCGCCATCGCGCCGGGCGTGCCGCAGCTTAACCTGCTGGACGGCGACGCCACCGGATCGTCGGGCGGCCAGCCCCGGCACGAGATAGAGGCGCGGGTCGGCTATATGAACAACGGCATCGGCGCGCGGCTGGGCATCGACTGGGAAAGCGGCACCCATGTCGATGGCGCGTTGACGGGCACCGCAGGCGGCAGTTCGCGGCTGAACTTCGGCAGCCTCGCCACCGCGAACCTGCGCCTCTTCGCCAATCTGGGGCAGGTTCAGGGGCTGGAGCGCAAAATCCCCTTCCTGCGCGGTGCGCGGGTGTCGTTCAACATCGACAATATCTTCAACCAGCGCCGGGAGGTTACCGACGCGACCGGGGCGACGCCGCTGCGTTACCAGCCGGGCTATCTCGACCCGCTGGGCCGGACCGTGTCGATCAGCTTCCGCAAATTGTTCTTCCCCAATTTCGCGGCGGGCAACCGGCCGCGTAGTTAAACCCGCATTAGGGACGTTAAAGGCTGTCGTTCCCCGGCCGTTATGAGGAGGTGTAACGGTTTGGGGAGACGCCTGTGATGAAGCCCGTCAGGATAGTGGTGGTCGACGATTCGCTCACCATCCGCGCAATGATCGAAACGCTGCTGGAGCGCGACCGGCGGATCGAGGTGGTCGGCATCGCCCGCAATGGCGAAGAGGCGATCGACATGATCCGGCTGGAAAAGCCCGATGTCGTGACGCTGGACATCGCCATGCCGGGCAAGGATGGCCTGGCGATATTGGACGAGATCATGGACATGGAGCCATGCCCCGTCATCATGCTCTCCAGCCTGATGCGCGACGGCGCGCCGATCGTCGCCGAAGCGATGGACCGGGGCGCGGCGGCCTGTTTCAACAAGGCGATGATCGTGCGCGAAGCCACCCGCTTCATCGGCCTGATCCGCGATCTGGGTCGTGGGTTGGTCGTGGCGGATACCGCGATGGAGCCGGTGGCGATCGCCGCCTGATCGCGCGCTTCGAACAATGAGCAACGACGAGGGGGAGGCGCATCATCTGCGCCTCCCCTTCGTCATTTCATCATGCCGGACAGGTCCGGCGTGCCGAGGGTGGATCAACGCGATGGTTTGGAACCCGCCAGCGCCATCGCCTGCGCCGATCCGCTCGCCGGTTTGACCGGTGCGTCCTTGCCGGAAATGACATAGGCGCTCAGGGCCGCGACCCCCAAAATCATCGCCATGCCCAAGATGGCAAGATTGCCGACGCCACGACGGCGAGCCGGTGTTTTGAGATTCTGATCATCGAAATTGCGCATCGACCGTCCTCATGCTGACATTGCGTCGAACATACTCGCTGGACAGTTGCGACGTTCCCGTCGGGCACTGTGACATTTTGTTGCCAAGCGGCGCTGGCATACCGCCGTCACCCTCACCCCGCCATCGACTTGGGCGCATTGCGCAGGGTGCTGATATCGACCGACCCGGCGAACTCCACGCCCATCCGATCATCCTTCGACCAGCGGCTGGTCGCATTGACGAACTGATTTTCGGCCAGTTCGATCGCGAACAACGTGCCTGCGGGCACATTCCACAATCCTTCGATCAGCGCGCCGGTGGCGGAGATGTTGCGAACGCGGCCGGTATAGACATGACCGTCATGATGGATCGCGATGGTGCGCAGCATCGTCTTGCGTTCGGGCCGGCTGGATTGGAAGCCGTTGGCGCTGGCTGCGGTGCCCTTGCGGCGCTGCCCCGCCAGCACATCGGCGGCGGACATCGGCCGGCCGTAGATATAGCCTTGGATATGGCTGCACCCAAGCTGGCGGATCAGCGCCAGTTCGTCCTGCGTTTCCGCGCCCTCGGCCGTGGTGTCCATGCCCAGCGCTTCGGCCAGGCTGACGATCGCCTTGATGATCGCGCTGTTGCGGCTGCCCTTGGTCGCGGCGCCGCGCACGAAGCTCTGGTCGATCTTGATCTTGTCGAACGGCGCCTTCTTCAGATAGCCGAGCGAGGAATAGCCGGTGCCGAAATCGTCCAGCGCCAACCGCACGCCGATCGCCTTCAACCGCGTGAACATCGCGTCGGTGCCGTCGTCGTCGTTCAGGAACACGCTTTCGGTAATCTCCAGCTCCAGCCGTTCGGGCGCCAGTTGCGCGCCCGCCAGCGCGTTCATCACCGTGGACGGGAAGCCGGGGTTGGCGAACTGGCTGGGCGAGACGTTGACGGCGACGCGAATGCCCTCCTGCCAGTCGGCCGCATCGCGGCAGGCGGTGTGCATCACCCATTCGCCGATCTGGCCGATCAGCCCGCTATCCTCCGCGATCGGGATGAACAGCGCCGGAGAAATCGGCCCGCGCACCGGATGGTTCCAGCGCAGCAGCGCTTCATAACCGGTAATCTGCTCGGTCTTGGACGACACCACCGGCTGATAGACCAGATGCAGGCCATCGGCGGCGAGCGCGCGGCGCAAATCCTCCTCCAGCGCGCGGCGATCCTCCGCATCGGCATGCATGTCCGACGAATAGAAACGATGGACGCCGCGGCCATTGCCCTTGGCCGCATAGAGGGCGAGGTCGGCGTTGCGGATCAGCGCATCGGCGGTGACGCCGTCCTGCGGACAGCAGCTAATGCCGATAGATACGCCGATGACCACGGCGGTCCCTTCGATCATATAGGGTTGCGAGATCGACGCGATGATCGCTTGCGCCAGCTGGGCCAGCGCTGCCTGATCGTGGCGGCCGGGCAGCAGCAGCTTGAATTCGTCGCCGCCCTGACGCCCCACCAGCCCCTTGTCGCCAACCACGCGCTGCAACCGCTGGCCGACCTGCCGCAACAGCGTGTCGCCGGCCGGATGGCCCAGCGTGTCGTTGACGATCTTGAACCGGTCGAGGTCCAGCATCATCAATGCGCATTCGCCCTGTTTGCCGCGGCGGTCGACTACCGCCTGCTCCAGCGAGCTGAGCATCTGGATGCGGTTGGCCAGGCCCGTCAGCGAATCGAACTGGGCCAGGCGCGTCACTTCCGCCTGGCTGCGGCGCATTTCGGTCAGGTCGGTGCCCGACCCGCGGAAGCCGTGAAACTGACCATATTCGTTGAACACCGGCTGGCCGGAAATCGACCACCACCGTTCTTCCTTGGCAAGCGCAGCGCAGACGGGCAGTTCGGAAAAGCCGGTGCGGGCGGACAAATGAAAGCCCAGCGTGCGTTCGCCGTCGCCCTGCTTCTTGTCGCCGGGCCGGACGATTTCCGTGATCGGTCGACCGATCAGTTCATCACCGGGCGCATCCAGCGTCTTGGCCAGCGTGTCGGATATATAGGTGAGGCAGCCCAGCCGGTCGGTTTCCCAGAACCAGCCGCGCCCGCTGCGCTCATATTCCTGCAACAACCGGTCGGAACGCTGGGCACGCAGATCCTGGCTGTGCCGAGCGATCGCCTGGTCGCGATCCGCGGTCGCCTGCCGCAGCGTCGCGACCAGCATGACGATGACGCAACTGCACAGCAGGCCGATCTGGACGACCCCGGCCTTTTCCGCGACCGACACCAGCAATGCGCCCAGGAAATAGCTGATCCCCAGCAACCGCCGGTCGCCGAAGATACACACCGCCAGCAGCGCCACCGCCAATTCGGGCACCGCCGCCAGGAACAGCGCATCGGTCGCCGCCTTGGCCTCATATCCCAGCCACAGGCTGAAGATCAGACCCGACAGGAACACCAGTGGCAGCATCATCCAGTTCTGGACATGCGGCATCTGGCGCTGAAACCAGGATCGGCGCGGCGCAAGCATCAGGGCCCCGTCGATCGCCAACATGGAAGCCATCAGGCCGACCTGCACGACGTCGCCGGAGTAGAAGGGCAGATTGAGCAGCGCGATGACGCAGATCTTGGCCAGCAGGATCAGCGGCCATAGTCGCGCGATATGGATGAACGCGCCGGAAATCCAGGACGCCGACACCTCGGTCCCGCTTTCAGACAGGCCGAGCGCGACCATCAGAGTCATCGGGCGGGACGGACTATCGGTAAGGGATGCGCGCAACAGGGCCATGCGCTTGTTGGTAACCCAAACTCCTTGCCAGAGAATTACTTCCGGCCCGTCATGACGATCCATAATCGTGCAGGCCTAAACCTGCACCAAAAGGAAAGTCAGACGCGCATGGGCATCAGCACATAAAGTGCCGGGCTGGCGTCATTTTCACGAATCAGCGTCGGCGCAGCCGCATCGGCCAGATGCAGTTCGACAAGATCGCTATCGATCTGCCCCAATATATCGAGCAGATAGCGTGCGTTAAAGCCGATATCGAAGCCCTCGCCCTGAAAAGCGCCGGGCACTTCCTCGGCCGCGGTGCCATTTTCGGGGCTGGTGACGGACAGGGTGATCTTGTCCTTGTCCAGGCTCATCTTCACCGCGCGGGTCTTTTCGGTGGCGATGGTGGCGACGCGATCGACGCCCTCCTCGAAGCTGCGCGGGTCGATCTTGAGCAGTTTGTCATTCGCGGTAGGGATGACGCGGCTATAATCGGGGAATGTGCCGTCGATCAGCTTGCTGGTCAGGATCGCGCTGCCCAGGCCGAAGCGGATTTTGCTTGCGGACAAGGCGATGCCGACCGAACCGTCCACCTCGTCGAGCAGCTTGCGCAGTTCGCCGATGCACTTACGCGGGATGATGATGCCGGGCATCCCCTCCGCGCCGTCGGGGCGGGTCACGGTGACGCGGGCCAGGCGGTGGCCGTCGGTCGCCGCGGCCTTCAGCACCGGCTGGTCGTCATCCGTCACATGAAAATAGATGCCGTTCAGATAATAGCGCGTTTCTTCGGTCGAGATGGCGAAGCGCGTCTTATCAATGATCTGCTTGAGCGTCTCGGCCGGCAGTTCGAAGCGGGTCGGCAGGTCGCCCTCCGCGATCACCGGGAAATCGTCGCGCGGCAGGGTGGACAGGTTGAAACGGGCGCGACCAGCCTGGATCAGCATCTTGCCTTCGGCCGCCGCAAGCGACACCTGGCTGCCTTCGGGCAGTTTGCGCGCAATGTCGAACAGGGTGTGGGCCGAAATGGTGGTTGCCCCGGCCTGTTCCACCTGCGCCGACACGCTTTCGACGATCTGCAGATCGAGATCGGTCGCCATCAGCTTGATCGCGCCATCGGCCGACGCCTCGATCAGCACGTTTGACAGGATGGGGATGGTATTGCGCCGCTCGACCACCGACTGGACGTGGCTCAGGCTCTTGAGGAGCGTTGCGCGTTCGATGGTGGCCTTCATGTCCCTGTTCTGTCCGTTTCTTTTTAAGCCGATAGCCGGAGATTCGGTCGAATCCCGGCGACAATGATGGATGCTTCTTCATAACCGCTATGACGGGTTGGGCAAGCACCGCCTTCGCGCTTTTGATCGGGCCGGGGTTGCAAATGGGGACGGCATGGGCTTTGCCCGCATCATGCCTCGCGTCATCGCCCTGCTGATCCTGTCGCTGCTGGCGGCTTCACCGGCCATAGCGCGCGATTCGCTGGGTATTTTCGAGGGTTGGGGCGCTTTTCGCGATCCCGGCGCGGGGCAGAACGGGCCGCGCTGCTATGCCATCGCCCAGCCCGCCGCGCGACGGGGCCAGATGCCCAAGGGGTTCGCCTCGATCGGCACATGGCCGCGCCGGCGGGTGCGCGGGCAACTGCATATCCGCCTCAGCCGGGCGCTGGCGGCCAAGGCGCGGGTGACGCTGACAGTGGGCGAGCGCCGCTTTGCGCTGGTCGCCGGGCAGATGGACGCCTGGGCGCCCGACGCCCGCGGCGACGCGCAGATCGTCGCGGCCATGCGATCGGCCAGCAGCATGAGCGTCGCGGGCGTGGGCGCGGACGGGCGCGGTTTCGCTGACAGCTATGCGCTGCGCGGCGCAGCGACGGCGATGGACGCGGCGGCGCTGGGATGCGCCAGACTGCGCTAGGCGCGCGCCACTTCCAAAATCGGCAAAAATCGGTTAGAGGCGCGCGATGCAATCAGCCGCCAGCCCGCTCATGCCGATTCCCGGCCTTATCGACCCTGTGCCCGTGCCGCGCGCGGTGACGCCGCGTGAAGACGGGCGTATCGACCTGATGGGCCTGTCGCGCCCGCAGATCAAAGCCGTGCTGGAAGAGGCCGGACTGGACGTAAAGGCCGCCAAGCTGCGCTCCAAGCAGCTGTTCCACTGGCTCTATCATCGCGGCACCACCGAATTCGACGCCATGACCGACCTGGCCAAGCCGATGCGCGGCTGGATGGCCGAACGCTTCGTCGTCGGCCGCCCGCAGGTGGTCGAGGCGCAGGTGTCAAGCGACGGCACGCGCAAATGGCTGCTGCGGTCGGACGACGGCCAGGACTATGAAATGGTCTTCATCCCCGATGCGGATCGCGGCACGCTCTGCGTGTCCAGCCAGGTCGGCTGCACGCTCAATTGCAGCTTCTGCCACACCGGCACGATGCGGCTGGTGCGCAACCTGACGCCGGGCGAGATCGTCGGCCAGGTCATGCTGGCCCGCGATTCGCTGGGCGAATGGCCCAAGGGCAATATGGCCGTAGCGAACGACGTCGATGAGGACGAGGACGCGCCGCAATATACATCCGACGGGCGGATGCTGACCAACATCGTCATGATGGGCATGGGTGAGCCGCTCTATAATTTCGACCATGTCCGCGATGCGCTCAAGCTCGTCATGGACGGCGATGGCCTGGCCTTGTCGAAGCGGCGCATCACCCTGTCGACGTCGGGCGTGGTGCCGATGATGGCGCGCGCGGCCGAGGAGATCGGCGTCAACCTGGCCGTCTCGCTCCATGGCGTGACCAAGGCGGTGCGCGACGAGCTGGTGCCGCTCAACCGCAAATATGGGATCGAGGAACTGCTCCAGGCCTGCGCCGACTATCCCAAGGCGAACAATGCCCGGCGCATCACCTTCGAATATGTGATGATCCGCGACAAGAATGACAGCGACGAGGATGCGCGCGAGTTGGTCCGGCTGATCCGCAAATATAAGCTGCCGGCCAAGGTCAACCTGATCCCGTTCAATCCCTGGCCGGGCACCGATTATGAATGTTCGACGCCCGACCGCATCCGCGCGTTCAGTTCCATCGTGTTCGAAGGCGGCATCAGCGCGCCGGTGCGCACCCCGCGCGGCCGCGACATCATGGCCGCGTGCGGCCAGCTCAAATCGGCGAGCGAGAAGAAGAGCAAGGCGGAAATAAAGCGCTTGGCCGAAGAGAAGCAAGCCGCGCTAGGATGATCGCGGGACGATAGAATGCGCCACGGGTGCCGGACAAGAAGCCCCGCCAGCGATGGTGGGGCTTTTCTTTTGCGGGAAGACGATGACCGATGACGAAATCGATGCGCTGGCGCAGGGCTTTTGCGCCTGCGCGCTGCCGAAGGAGCGCTGGACCCATCACGCGCATTTCGCGACCGCCCTGTGGCTGATCCGCACGCGCCCGGATGTGCAGCCCGAACGGGACATGCCCGACATGATCCGCCGCTATAATGAGAGTGTCGGCGGCGTGAACAGTGACAGCAGCGGCTATCATGAGACGATTACCCTGGCCTCCCTGCACATGGCGCGCCGCCTGCTGGCCGGGCTGCCGGACGATGTGACGCCGGCGACCGCCTATTCCGCGCTGATGTGCTCGCCGCTGAAGAACAAGGAATGGCCATTTTCTTACTGGTCACGCGATCTATTGATGGCATCGCCAGCCCGACTGACATGGGTGGAACCCGACATCCGACCGCTTCCTGCATAACAGGTCATATAGAAAAAGGGCGGCCCATTACAGGACCGCCCTTCCTTGATTCCGACCTTTTGAGAGGGATCAGAAGCGGAAGCCGATGCCGACCACCGCGGCGTCGCGGCCGCCGATGTTCTGCTCATATTCGGTGCGCTGATATTCGGCCGAGATATAGGTGTTCGGGGTCGCCGCGAACTCCAGGCCGCCACCGTAGCGCACGCCTTCCAGGCCAACGCCGTCGCCGTCGACTTCGAAGCGGGTCGACGTGTAGCCGACCTTGCCGAAGGCAAGGACGCGGGGCGTCACGACATAACCGGCGCGCAGCGAGGCGGTGATGTCACGGCTGACGTCCAGGTCGCTGTCGTCGACCGTGGTGTCGCCCAGGCTGACTTCGACACCGCCGACGATGCGGGGCGCGAGCGCGAGGTCGTAGCCGGCGTTGACGCCGTAGGAGAAGCCTTCTTCGCCGCCGATCTTGTCATAACCCAAGGTGACGCCCGCGCGCGGCCCGGTGAAGGGCGCTGCGTCCTGAGCGAAAGCAGGAGCGGAAACAACGGTGGCAGCAGCAATGGCTGCGAAAATCACAGTCTTCATAAAGTCCTCATTTATTATCTAGTCGCCGTGATTGAGACATTCATCCGGCGTTCAGGTTCGATGCAAAGCAATCATGAACTTATTCTCACGACAACTCCTGCGACTCTTCTCTCCATTATCGGGAGATCAAGAACATGATCTGCATCATGATCACGCAGCCGCCATCTAGGATCGCAAGATTGAGTTGCAAAGGGGGTCAGACTTTATTTCAATCAATTTCAGGACTTGTGTTGCAAAAGTGTGACAACGCCCGCGCTGCCCGGTCGAGCGATCCCGATGCGGCCATTCGCGATGGGTTGTAACCAAAACGAGCCACGGACCGAATATTGGACTATTGCGACAGATGGGATAGGATCATCATCATGGACAGACCGACCCCCATGGAAGCCGGTGTCGTCAAACGCCACCGCCTGTCCACCCGCTTATGGCATTGGCTCAATGCGCTGCTGCTCTATGTGCTGTTCACCAGTGGCCTTGGCATTTTCAACGCCCATCCCCGCCTCTATTGGGGGCAATATGGCGCGAATTTCGATGTGGCCTGGCTGACGTTGGAACGCTTCCCCGGCTGGATCACCCTGCCGGGCCATTACAGCCTCGCCCTGTCGCGCCACTGGCATCTGGCCGCCGCGCCGCTTTTCGCCTTCGCCTTGCTCGCTTACATGCTCTGGAGCCTCGCCAATCGGCACATCGCCCGCGACCTCGCCTTTCGCCGCGGGGAACTGGCCCCGCGCCATGTGTGGCAGGATATCAGGGACCATGCCCGGCTGCGCTTCCCCACTGGCCAGACGGCGCTGCGCTATAATGTGCTGCAGAAGGCCAGCTATATCGGCGTCATCTTCATCGCGCTGCCGCTGGTGATCCTGACCGGCCTCACCATGTCGCCGGGCATGAATGCGGCCTGGCCCTGGCTGCTGGACCTGTTCGGCGGCCGGCAATCTGCCCGATCGATCCATTTCATCGCCGCCTTCGCACTCGCCGCCTTCTTTCTGGTCCATATCCTGATGGTCGTCCTCGCCGGACCGCTGAACGAGGTGCGCTCGATGATCACCGGCCGCTATCGCGTGCCGGAGGATCGGCCATGATCCTGACCCGCCGCCATCTGCTGCTCGGCGCGACCGCAACGCTGTCCGGCTGCGACCGGCTGGCGCGCAACGAGTCGTTTCGCGAGACGCTCTTTTCCGCCGAGAATTTCCATAAATGGGCGCAGCGCGGCCTGATGGCGCCCGACGCGCTGGCGCGCGAATTCCGGCCCGACCAGATTTCCCCCGTCTTCCGCGCCAACGGCACCGCCAATCCCAATACGCCCGCCTACAAGGCGTTGTGGCGCAACGGCTTTGCCGACTGGCGGTTGCAGGTCGGCGGTCTGGTCGCGCGCGACCTGTCGCTGTCGCTGTCGCAACTGCGCGCATTGCCCCATCGCGAGCAGATCACCCGTCATGATTGCGTCGAAGGCTGGAGCGCGATCGGCAAGTGGCGCGGCGTCCGCCTCAAGACCATTCTGGACGGCGCAGGGCTGCGCAGCAGCGCGCGCTATATCGTCTTCCGCTGTGCCGACGACATGGGCGGCGGGCGGCCCTATTATGAGAGCATCGATCTGGCCGACGCCTTCCACCCCCAGACCATCCTGGCCTTCGCGCTCAACGACCGGCCGCTGTCGGTCGCCAATGGCGCGCCGCTGCGGCTGCGGGTCGAACGCCAACTGGGCTATAAACAGGCCAAATATCTGATGGGGATAGAGGCGGTCGACAGCCTGGCCGCGATCGGCAAGGGCAAGGGTGGTTTTTGGGAGGACCATGCCGATTATGATTGGTATGCGGGCATTTGACGTCTGCGTAACGACATGACAAGGTTCCGGCATGAAGCTGTTTGAATTGGTTCTCAAGCGGTTGGTCTCACGCGGTCGCCTGACCGTCTACTACGCCAACGGCAAAACGATCACCGTGGGTCAGCCCGACCCCGCCTTTCCCGACCTCGCGCTGCGCTTCAAGGACGGCCGGGTGCCTTTCGACATCGTCAAGGATCCGCGGCTGGGCATGGCCGAAGCCTGGATCGACGGACGGGTGGCGATCGAAGGCGGCGGCATCATGGAATTCCTGTCCATGATCCGCGCGAACAATCCTTGGGAACAGGGCAAGTCGATCGAAACCAAGAACCTGCTCAAGCGCAGCGTCGGCAGCGTGCGGCAAAAGCTGTGGCGCGCCAACCACAAGGCGCGGTCCAAGGCCAATGTTGCTCATCATTACGACCTGTCGGGCGCTCTCTACGCCCTCTTCCTGGACCGCGATCGCCAATATAGCTGCGCCTATTATCCCGATGCGGACAATGAGGCCGGGATCGGGCTGGAACAGGCGCAGGAAGACAAGAAAGCGCATATCGCCGCCAAGCTGCACCTGAAACCGGGCATGACGGTGCTGGACATAGGCTGCGGCTGGGGCGGCATGGCGCTCTACCTGCACCGCACCTGCGGCGTCGATGTGACCGGCATCACCCTGTCGGAAGAGCAGCTCAAGGTCGCGCGCCAGCGGGCCGCCGATGCGGGCGTCGCCGACCATGTCCGCTTCGAACTGATCGACTATCGCGACATGAAGGGGCCGTTCGACCGGATCGTGTCGGTGGGCATGTTCGAACATGTAGGCACTGCCCATTTCCGCACCTTCTTCGACACCTGCCGCAACCTGCTGACGCCGGACGGGGTGATGCTGGTCCACACCATCGGCCGCATGGGCGGGCCGGGGGTGACCGACGCCTTCACCCAGAAATATATCTTCCCCGGCGGCTATATCCCGGCCCTGTCGGAAATGATCGCGGGCAGCGAGGGCACTAGGCTGATGGTGACGGATGTGGAGGTGCTGCGCATCCATTATGGCCTTACCATCCGCGAATGGTATCGGCGGACCATGGCGCACAAGGCCGACATCGTCGCCCTCTATGACGAACGCTTCTTTCGCCTGTGGACCTTCTACTTGGCCGGGGCGGCGACCGTGTTCGAACATGGCGGCATGGTCAATTTCCAGGTGCAATATAGCCGCGACCGCCGCGCGCTGCCGATCACCCGCGACTATATGCAGGAAGCCGAGGCGGCGTTGCGGGGGCGCTGAAAAGCCTGAACCGTCGCTGACATGTCCATTCGCGGACGGTTCAGTCGGCGCGATGCATTCTCCCTTTCATGCTCCCTCCCGTGACGGGCGGGATCTGTGAGGAGAGAAAGACATGAACCTGTTCTGGAAGGGCGCGGCCGCGTTAAGCCTCGCCATCACCGGCCTTGGCGCAGCAGCGGCCCCGGCCCAGGCGCAATATTATGGCGGGTCCGGCTGGCGCGGCGACCGTGATGGCCGCTGGGACAACAGGCGCTGGGATGATCGCCGCCACTGGCGCGGCGACCGGCGCGATTGGCGCGGGCATCGCGGCCATTATCGGACCGCCTATCGCTATCGCACGCGCTGCTGGACCGAATGGCGCTACGACTATTATCGCGATCGCGACGTGCGCGTGCGCATCTGCCGCTAAAGCCAGCGGCTATATTTCACCCGTGACCCGCCCCGATTGAACCTTGGGGCGGGTTACGGCATTGGGGACGGCATGACCGATCCCATGCCCGTGATTCAAAGCCTGTTGTCGGGCCTTCCCATCCTGTTGCTGCATCTGGGCAGCGCGACGCTGGTCTGGCTGGCGGCGCTGGGCCTCTATATGTGGATCACCCCGCATGACGAATTCGCGCTGATCCGCGGCGGCAACGAAGCCGCAGCGATCTCGCTCGGCGGCGCCGCGATCGGGCTGGCGGCGCCGTTGGGCTTCTGCCTCGCCGGGTCGGTCAATGTCTGGGACATCGTCATCTGGGGCAGCGTGACATTGGTGCTGCAACTCGTCGCCTTCCGCCTGGTCGATTTCCTGCTCGGCACCCTGTCGGCGCGGATCGAGGCCAACGAGCGATCGGCCGCGATCTTCCTGGCGATGATGAAAGCCGCGATCGCCTGCCTGACCGCCGCCGCGGTCGCGGGCTGAGGCGATGGCGAAGCGCGGCTGCGGCTGCCTGCCCTTCGCGTTCGGGGGCCTGTTGCTGGTCGCGTGGCTCGGTCAGGACATGGCCGTGCCGCCGCTTAAGGTCGAACAGTTCGACCCGCGATCGCCGCGCCGGCCGATGCCCGACTGGAGCGATGAACAGTTCGTGATCGAGGATAATCCCAACGGGCCAGCCGATTCGATGGGCACCGCCTTTGCCGTCGACCGCGACGGCGCCTGGCTGACCGCCCAGCATGTCACCCATGGCTGCACCCGCGTGGGCCTTGAGGATGGCCGTTTCGCGCGACCGGTGTCGCGCGTGATCGAAAGCGTGGAGGCGGACGCCGCGCTGGTGCGTGACGGCATAACCAGTCCCGCCGCCCTGCCGCTGTCCAGCCGCATCCCGCAACCCGGCACGCCGGGCTTTCATATGGGCTTTCCAGCCGGCCGACCGACATTGGTCATGTCAGAACTAATCGGCGAGGCGAGCGCGCGGCGTGGGCGCAGCGACCTGACCCAGCCGATCCTGGCCTGGGCCGAAAAGGGCCGTATCCCTGACGGAGACGGCACCTTGTCGGGGATAAGCGGCGGGCCGGTTTTTGCCGAAGACGGCCATGTCGTGGGGGTCAACAGCGCCTCGACCGACCGGCGCGGGCGCATCCTGACCACCGCGCCCGACGCTATCGCCCGGCTGATGGCGGCCAGCCGCGCGGTGGATGATCGCCCGGTCGCCTATCCCTTCGCGGGCCTCGCCGACGCGGAAAACCGCTTCACCGCCTGGCTGGACGCGGGCGTCATTCGCCGCATCTTCTGTGACGTCGATGAAAAGCGCGGCGGTTGACGGACGGCGACCCCAGGCGCTAGGCGCGAACAAACTTTCCAGGGAATATCACCATGAGCGACACGCCCCCCGATCATCTGTCCACCAATCCCAAAAGCCCCCATTTCGACATGGAGGTGCTGCAACGCGGCATCGGGATCCGGTTCAAGGGCCGCGAGCGCAAGGATGTGGAGGAATATTCGATCTCAGAGGGCTGGATTCGCGTCGCCGCCGGCAAGAGCCGCGACCGTCACGGCAATCCGCTGACGATCAAGCTGACCGGCGAAGTCGAAGCCTGGTTCGAAAATCCTGCCGAGGGTATCGAAGACAAGTCTGCCGAAGACAAGCCGACCGAGGCCGAATAAACAAAAAGGGGCGCCGACGAGAGCGCCCCTTTTTTGTATCAGTTCATCACCGCCTCGCGCCGCACATCGGCGATGATCGCGCTCAGCGTCCGTTGCGACGGAGCCGCGTCGGCATATTCGACGACGAAGGGATCGGCCTCCAGCCGCGGTACGGCCTTGCGCGCCCTGGGCGCTGGCCTGGCCTGCGCGACCTGGATCATGCGCGGGCTGGCCATGACCGGCGTTACGCGCGGCTCCCGCAACATCCGCGGCAGCCCCTGTTCGTCCCACATATCCGAATCGACCTTGGCGAAACGCACGCTCGCGCCCAGTATCGGGTCGGGGGTGAAATCATGCAGCCGGGCCTTGGCCGGATAGATGAAACCGAAGGTCGGGTTGGTGCGCGCGCCCATTTGGCCCGTCGGGCTATGCCACACCCTCACCTGACTCCAGTCGCCATCCTCCGACACGTCGATCGCCAGCACATCCTCCTCGATCGCGCCGGGGACGGACCAGTTGGCGTGACGGATCAGTACGCGGCGGTCGTCCAGCACCTTGCTGATGACCGCGACATGGCCCAGCAGCATCGGACCATTGGGCCGAAAAGCCAGCACCGCACCCTTTTTCGGCTTGGTCCCGCGCTTATATTGACCATCCGCCTGATCCCACCAAGTCAGCGCATCGCCCTTGATCGCCACGCCCGATACGATCCGGGCATAGGGCACACATTGCAGCACCGCCGCCCCCCAGGAGGGCGCGGCCGCCAGACCGGACAACAGCAGCCATGCCGCAGTCCGGCGTATCGCTCGAAACATCTTATGCGATCCCGATAACAAGAATCGCCCCACCAAGGATGACCCTAGGCCGCCATGGTTTGAGAAGAGGTTAAGCCTGCATCAGCGATGTAAGGGTTTGGAAAAAAGCGATCGATCCGCGCCGCAGGCGTTCTCGATCGCGCGCCGCGATCAGAAAGCGGCGTGCACCGCAGCGCCGCCGGTCGCGTCGGCCGACGCGATCTGGACGGGCTGATCGATGGTCTTGGACGGCTGGGCGTAGATGAAGCCGCGCGCCGGGTTGGAACGCAGGCCCAGGTCGCCGATCGGACCATACCATACCCGGACATCGGTCCAGTCGTTATTGGCCGACACGTCGATGGCGCGGACGTTGCGCTCGATGCCGCCGCGATAGGACCAGTTGGCGTGGGTCAGCAGCACTTCGCGGCCGCTGACCACCTTGCTGACCATGGCGACATGGCCGACCGGCATCGAACGGCTGGCGGCGAAGGCCAGGACGGCACCGACGCGGGGTTCATGACCACGGTCGTAGCGCCCTTCGGCCTGGCCCCACCAGGTATTGGCGTTGCCGTGGATGTCGATGCCGGAAACCTGCCGGGCGAAAGGAACGCACTGGAGTGTGCCGGCGGTGGCGGGAACAGCGAAAAGGGTCGAGAGCGCAAGAATAGACGCCGCGAAAAACGCGCGAAAACCAACGACCATGTGATTGCGACCCCGACTTATTTTGTAGGCTTGAACCCCGATGCCGGTCTTAGGGCAGACGCCGGACGGATGGACAAGCGTGGGGCGACGAGTCGTTCCGTCGATGCGTTATGCTGCGGAACGAAAAACCTGCCCGGCCGTTACCGTCAATCGGGTTGCATCATCCAGATCGTTGAAAAGACTGGATTCTGTACCCGTCATCCACACCTGCCCCCCGGTTTCCCGCAATCGTTGGAATAATGCGCTGCGGCGGGACGGGTCGAGATGCGCCGCCACTTCGTCGAGCAGTAGTACCGGCGGCTGGCCCCGTGTCGCCGCCACCAGCGCGGCATGGGCCAGCAGGATCGAGAGCAGCAGCGCCTTCTGCTCGCCGGTCGAACAGAGCGCAGCGGGCTGATCCTTGGCGATATGGGTGACGGCCAGGTCGTGGCGATGCGGGCCGGACAGGGTGCGCCCCGCCGCCGCATCGCGCCGCCGCTCGCGCGCCAGCCGATCCGCCAGCGCGTCGTCGCCGGCATCCTCGCCTTCGATCGCGATCCGCGGCCGGGCGAAGGGTTCGTCGGGCTGGTCCGCCAGCATCGCGTTCAACCGCGCCACCAGATCGGCGCGCGCACCCGCCAGCGCTGCACCATGCTCGCCCATTTGCGCCTCCAACGCCGACAACCAGGCCGGGTCGGCTCGGCGCGGGTCGGTGAGCAGCCGGTTGCGCGCCCGCATCGCCGCGTCATAGCGGGCGCTGTGCATCGCATGGCCCGAATGCAGCGCCAGCGTCAGCCGGTCGAGGAAGCGCCGTCGCCCGCCGGGACTGTCGAGGAACAGCCGGTCCATCGCCGGGGTGAGCCAGACGATCGCCAGATGGTCGGCCAGCGCGTTGGCGGAGGAGGCCACGCCGCCGATCCGCACCTGTCGCCGTTCCGGGCTGGCGGCGGCGACGCCGGTGCCCAGCACCACGCCGTCCACTTCCGCCGCGATGCCGAAGCCGCCGCTCCCCTCCTGCCGCGCCATGGCGGACAGCGGCGCGCCGCGCAGCCCGCGACCGGGCGCCAGCATCGACACCGCTTCCAATATGTTGGTCTTGCCCGCGCCATTGTCGCCGGTCAGCAGGATGAAGCTATGGTCGGGCAGGATCAGCGCGTCCGCATGATTGCGGAAATCGCTCAAGGTAAGGCGGCCGATCATCGCGTGGCTGTAGCGGGCAGAAGGCGGAGGGGGAAGGGGCGGATGTCAAAGCAACGCCTCGCCCTTCAACAACGCTTGCGCGTAACCGCCGTCCCGTCATTGACGATGGTCAGCGCCTTGCCGTCCGGCGACGTGCGCAACGCCAGGGTGCGGGTCCAGCTCTGGCCTTCGCCGGTGAAGGCCGCTTCCACAGCGGCGCGGCCATCCTCGCCTGCCGTCACGCTTTGCACCGTACCGACGCTTTCGTGGAACAACAGCCGGTCGGGGGTGACGGTCAGTTCCAGATCGGCGCTGCGATCGCCGCATCGATCCTGCGTGCCGGTCCAGTTGCCCTGCATGGCGGCGGGGATCAGGCCGACGGGAGCCGCTTCGGGCGGGGGCGTGTCGATCTTCGGCGGCGATTCCACCGGCGTAATCGCATTGGCGGCAGGCGGCGCTTCCTCCACATTAGGCAGCGTCTGGTCCAATATGTTGGCGACGACGCCGGGCTGGTCGGCGCTCTTGTCCGACGCCTGGTTGCAGCCGGCGGCCAGCAACAGGGACAGAAGCGTCACGGGTGGACATGATTTCCGCATGTAAGGAGGAACCGGCCAGCGCGCCGCCGGTTCCCATGCATGACTCGGCCCTGCCCGCATGATAGCGTCCGGGCGTTCACATAATGGGGAGTCGATGCCATGCCGGTGCTGGGAATGGGAGGCCTGTTCTTTCGCGCGCGCGATCCCGATGCGCTGGGGGCGTGGTATCGCACCCACCTGAATGTCGGCGGCGGCTGCGTGGTCGATCCGGCGGACACGCCCAATGAATGGATCTGGCAGCCGCGCGGCGGGCCGATGGTGTTCGCCCCGTTCAAGGCGGACAGCGACTATTTCGCCGCCGACAAGGCCTTCATGCTGAATTTCCGCGTGTCCGATCTCGATTCCCTTCTGGACCGCTTGCGCGCCGCAGGCGTTGCGATCATCACCAAGCCCGAATGGGACGATCCCGTCCTCGGCCGTTTCGCCCGCATTCATGATCCGGAGGGCAATGCGATCGAATTATGGGAACAGCCCGATCACCGTCCGACCCAAGGAACCGACCTATGAAGCGCCTGTCTCTTCTCCTCGCCGCCGCCGCCGCCCTGAGTTCCAGCGGCGCGATGGCCGCCCTTGCCGTCGGCGCCAAGGCGCCCGACTTCACCACCCGCGGCGCGCAGGCGGGCAAGACCTTCACCCTGACCCTGTCGCACCAGTTGAAGCGCGGGCCGGTGGTGCTCTATTTCTTCCCCAAGGCGTTCACGCCGGGCTGTTCGGCCGAAGCGCGCGAATTTGCCGAGAATATCGACAAGTTCAAGGCGGCCGGCGCGACGGTCATCGGCATGTCGGCCGACCCCGTGGACGATCTCGTCGCCTTTTCGACCAAGGAATGCGCGGGCAAGTTCGCCGTGGCGTCGGCCGGGCCGGCGATCGTGACCGGCTATGACGTGGCGCTCAAGATGCGGCCGGGCATGACCGATCGCACCTCCTATGTCATCGCGCCGTCGGGCCGGGTGGCCTTCGTCCATAGCGAAATGAACTATGCCGAGCATGTGAAGACCACGCTCGCCGCGGTCGAGGCGATGAAGCAGAAATAATAGGGCCGGGCTCCTGCGAACACAGGAGCCCGGTTTTTCTCACCGCTTCACATATGTTCCAAACCAGTCGAGCGTCGCGTCCCACGCGGCCTTGGCGGCGGCTTCGTTATAGCTGGGGCGATAATCGGCCATGAAGCCATGGTCCGCGCCCTCATGGACGGTGATGGCGTCGGGCGGGGACTTGCCCGCCTTCACCAGCGCCGCGCGCATCGCCTCCACGTCCGTCAGCGGTATGCCCTTGTCCAGTGCGCCATATTGGCCCAGCACAGGCGCCTTGAGCTTGCCGACCTCCTCGATCGCGCTCAGCGTCTGCAAGGGCGTCTTGTCCGTCACCAGCCGCCCATAATAAGCGACGCCCGCATCCAGATCGGCGCTATGCGCGGCATAGAGCCAGACGACCCGCCCGCCCCAGCAGAAGCCGGTGATGCCGCGCCGCGTCGCATCGCCGCCATGTTTTCCGGCCCAGCCATAGGTGGTGTCGATATCGGCCAGCACCTGCGCGTCGGGTGCTTTGGACACGATGGTGCCGATCAATTGCTTGAAATCAGCGACCTTGGTCGCGTCGCCGTGGCGGGCGAACAGGTCGGGCGCGATGGCGTAATAGCCCGCCTTGGCGAAGCGGCGGCAGATGTCGCGAATCCATTCATGCACGCCGAAAATCTCATGCACCACGACGATGACGGGCGCGGCCTTACCGCCCGCCGGGCGCGCGACGAAGGCGGGCATGGCAAAGCCGTCGCTGGCGGGAATCGAGACATTCTCTTCCGTCAGCCCTTCGGCGGAGGTCTGCACCGCGCTGCTGGCGATGGGGCGGCAGGCGGCGGCGAAACCGGCCGCGAAGGCTCCGCCCGCCAATATGTGCCGACGCTGGAAGCCGGTGGTGCCGACCCAGTTGCGGTCTTCCGCCAGCCGCTCCACGGGGGCCGCGTCATCCTGTTTGCGATCGGTCGTCATCGGCGCCTGTCTCCTGTGCATCCCCCGACGCGGCAGACTAGTCGTCCGGGGTCTGCGCGCAAGACAGGAAGTCGCCATCGGCGACAGGGGGCAGGCCAGCTGTGTCGCGCGTGTAGAGATAGACCCAGGCCTCCACCGGCCCGTCCGCCGCCTGCACCGTCATCGCCTCGCGGCGATATTCATGGGGCTGGGGGTGATGGGGCGCGCATTCCTCATAATCGTCCAGCACGACCAGGATCGCCGCGGCGTCGCTCAGTGCGAAGAGGTCGCCCCGCACCCTGCCCGTCGGCCCGGCCACCAGCCCCGGATAGTCGGCGACCCGGTAGAGCGCGCCGCCGACCGTAGCCGGGCCGACCAGCCGCGCCACCTGCCGCAACCAGCGCGCCATCTCCCCGTCAAAGGCAGCCCGCAGCGTGCCATACACGAATAAAAAAGCAGGTCCCGCCACAGCGTCAAGCATATTTCACCAACCTGCGGGAAAATATCCCAATAGCGAGTCTATTCGCCAGCCTAGCATGATGCCTTATTGGCAAAGAATCTGGGATTTCCGCCAAAAATCGAAACTGGCACGGCATCTGCAACTCCTGTGGGCATCAAGGTCGGAATGATCCGGCCATCACATCAGGGAGTATCCACCATGTCCATCGCCAAGATCCAGCACGCCGCTGTCGCCCTTATCGGCGCTTTCATCGTCGCCAGCCTGTTCGTCAGCGCGGCGATCCCGGTGTCGCCGATCGCCTGATCGCGCGCGCCCTTCCCATCGTTTCAGCAGAAGGCCAGACAGATGAGCAACAGCTTCACCCTCGACCGCAACAACGGCAAGATTATGGGCGTATGCGCCGGCGTCGCCAACCGCACCGGACTGGACGTGACGCTGCTCCGCGTCGGACTGGTCCTGCTGACGCTCTGCGCATTGGGACCGATCGGCGTCGTGGCCTATCTGCTCGCGGGCTGGCTGGCGGAGGGCTGATGATCGCCCGCGACCGGTTCACGACATCGCCAAATAGAGAGCAAATAAAAAGGCCGCTCCGGTCAAACCGGGAGCGGCCTTTTCGCATCCTGACGAGTCGGGATGCAGTGCGCGCGCAACGCGCAATCAGGCATATAGCACCGAATAGAAAGTCAGCATCTGAACGCCGACCGCAATGGCCAGCACAGCGCCCTGAAAGGCCTGCCGCATATTTTGCTCCATCTTTGCAAGAATTGTCACCCATCTGGGTGTGATCGGGCCAATAAGCCCGTCATATTCTTGTAACAATCGCAAAGCACGGCATACCGATTGCACTAAATGCAACAGGCCTGTTACTGTAAAGCCACGATCATCGCCTGCGCCGCCGCCGGGTTGCGCTCCTTGGCGCCGCTAATGAAGAAGGCGAAGACATCGCCCTGCCCCGCGGCCGCCCTGGCCCGCCCGGCCCAGTCCGCGATCGCCGCAGGCGGATAGCCGGTCGCTTCGTCCGCCTGCGCCCGCATCAGCCGCATATAGGCAAAGCCGACATCATGGCCGGCGATCGCGGGATAGTCGTCATGGTCCGCCAGCACCACCGCGGCCCCGGCGTCGCGCGCCATCGCCAGGAAGGCCGGGTCGTCGAAACTCCCGTGCCGCACCTCCAATGCGTGGCGCAATGGCACCCCATCGACGCTCGGCGGCAGTAAGTGCAGGAAGGCGCCGAAATCGTCCGGGTCGAAGCGCTTGGTCGGCATGAACTGCCACAGGATCGGCCCCAGCCGGTCGCCAAGTTCGGCGATCCCCTGGCTGGTGAACTTGGCGATGGAATCACCCGCCTGCGCCAGCAGCTTGCGATTGGTGCAATAGCGCGACGCCTTGACCGCAAACTGGAAGCCGTCCGGCACCGCCTTCGCCCAGCCGGCAAAGGTCGCGGGCTTCTGGCTGCTATAATAAGTCGCGTTGATCTCGGTCGCGGTCAGATGTTCGCCGACATAGGCCAACTCGTCCTTCTGCCGCAGTCCCACCGGGTAGAAATTCCCGCGCCACGGCTCGTAGACCCAGCCGCCAATGCCCACCCTGATCCGTCCAGCCATGCGCCCTCTCCTCCGTCGCCGTCCTGATCGCGGCAGCCTGATCGTCCGGGGCGATCAGAGCCAGCGGAAAAAGCCATTGGCCGTTGTTGCGAATGACTCTTAACTAGGTCGCGACCAAGGAGACGCCCATGTCGCTCGACCTCATCAAGACCGGCACCTATCTGTCCATCCACCTGACCGTTGGCTTCACCGTCGCCTATGCCATGACCGGGTCGATCGCGCTCGCCGGCGGAATCGCGCTGGTGGAGCCGGTGATCAACGCCGTCGCCTTCTTCTTCCACGAACAGGCGTGGAAGAGGGTTCAGGCCCGGCCGCCGCGCGAGGGCGGCAGGCGATGGGTGCGCGATCGGGCGGTGTTCGCGTAGAGATGTCTACTTCGCTGTCCGTTTGTTGAGGCCGATCAGCCACGGCTTCACCCCGCGCGTGGGCTTGGGCGCGCCGTCCAGTCGCCGGGCGCGCAGGATGCGGATCGGCTTGACGATCATCTGCCCGCGCATCGGCCCCGACCCGCAACAGGTCGGCACCGACAGAATTTTGCGCACCACATCCATGCCGCCGACGACATGGCCGAAGGCGGCATAGCCGATATAGTCGCCGCGCGCGTCCATGTTGGGCGTCGCACCGATGGTGATGAAGAAATTGCCCATCGCCGAATTGGGCCGGTTGGGCCGCGCCATGGAAAGGGTCGCATCGCGATGCAGGATGCCGGTACGGCTGGTCGGCTCATGCGGGATCGGCGGCAGCGAGCGACGGGCGTCGGTGTCGATCCCGCCCTGGATCAGGCCATAATGGGGATCGCTCTTGAGCCGCGCCGCCCGATAGAAGGTGACGCCGTCGAAGCGGCCGTCATCGACATAGGTCAGGAAATTGGCCGAGGTGCGCGGCGCCCGCTTCTGGTCCACCGCGACGGTGATCGTGCCGGCCGAGGTTTCGATCGCGACGCGGGTGAAGCCGGGGGTGGGCTGATTGGCCGGCAGCGCGACGGAGAGGACAGGCCACAGGCCGAGGATCAAACCAAGGACGCACAAGACAAAAGAACGCATCGGGCAACATATACTCGGCAAGGACGGCGGGCGTCCAAGGCTAAAGCCGACGCACGCACCCCGCAACCGCTGGGCGAAGGATTTGTCGATGAAGGGAGGTGAAAAGCCCCTCCGCCGGAGCGGAGGTGGTGATCCCAACGGGATTCGAACCCGTATCGCTGCCGTGAAAGGGCAGTGTCCTAACCGTTAGACGATGGGACCTCATGCAGCGACTGACCGGGCAGCGCTGCGAAGCGAGGGCGCAATTAGGCGGGGACGGCAAAAGGGTCAACCCCCAAAAGGCAAGAAAATGACAATCCTGCTTAATCCGCCCAGGCGGCGTCCTCCAGATGCAGTTCGGCGGCCGGGCGGCTGCCCCAGTCATCGATCTTGGCCTTGCCCGCGACCCACAATTTGCGGTCGCGCGGCGCGCCCAATATCGCCTGGCCCAGATCGGTTTCGGCCTGGCGGAAGGCGATCGTCTTGATCGACCGGCCGTCCTCCCCGCTCATGATCGCGCGCAAATGGCCGTTGCCCACGACATCGGCCTTGATGATGCGCATCGGCCCGGCGGCGATCAGCGGTGCGGGCCAGCCCGCGCCATAGGGCCCGCCCTGCTCGATCGCCGCGACGAAGTCCGGGTTCACCCCGGCCGGGGCGAGCACCGCGTCGATCAGCAGCGCCCGGTTGTCGCGCGCCCTGGCGACGGCGGCGGACAGCCGGTCGTCCAGAAAGTCGGCAAGCGCGTCGATCCGGTCGGCCGCGACCGTCAGCCCCGCCGCCATGGCATGGCCGCCGCCCGCGACGAGCAGGCCGCTATCCTTGGCCGCCATCACCGCCGCGCCCAGGTCCACCCCGGAGACGGAGCGGCCCGACCCCTTGCCCATGCCGTCTTCATCGATGGCGATGACGATGGCGGGCCGGCCGGCCTTTTCCTTGATCCGGCCCGCAACGATGCCGATGACGCCGGGGTGCCAGCCCTGGCCGGATATGACCGCCACGGCGCGATTGCCCTGCGCGGCCAGCAAGGCTTCGGCCTGTTCCTGCACCGTCGATTCGATGGCGCGGCGTTCCTCATTATACTGGTCGAGCTGCGCGGCGATGCTTGCCGCTTCCACCGGGTCTTCCGTTGTGAGCAACCGCACGCCCAGATCCGCCTGCCCGACCCGACCGCCCGCATTGATGCGCGGGCCGAGCGCGAAGCCCAGATCGTGGCACAGCGGCGCACGGGTCAGGCGGCTGGCGTCGATCAGGGCGGCAAGGCCGATATTATGGCGCTTGGCCATCACCTTCAGCCCCTGCGCCACGAAGGCGCGGTTGAGGCCCTTCAATTGCGCGACGTCCGCCACCGTGCCGAGCGCGACGATATCGAGCAACTCCATCAGCGCCGGCTCGCTGCGACTGGCGAACCAGCCCCGCGCCCGCAAGACCCGTACCAGCGCCGCGCCGAGCAGGAAGGCGACGCCGACCGCGGCGAGATGGCCATGCACCGCCGCGCCGTCATTCTCGTCCAGCCGGTTGGGGTTCACCAGCGCGAAGGCTTCGGGCAGCGAGGTCGAGCATTTATGATGATCGACCACGACGACGTCGACGCCGGTCGCCCTGGCCATCGACAGCGCCTCGAACGCCTGCGCGCCGCAATCGACGGTGACGATCAGGGTCGCGCCCTCCCCCGCCAGCCGCACCAGCGCCTCGCCCGACGGGCCATAGCCTTCCATCAGACGGTCGGGGATATAGGGTTTCGCGTGCAGCCCCAGATCGCGCAGCAACCGGATCAGCAGCGCCGCGCTGGTCGCACCGTCGACGTCATAATCGCCGAAGATACGGACATCCTCGCCGCGCTGCACCGCGTCGGCCAGCCGATCGGCGGCGGCGTCCATGTCACGGAACAGGCTGGGGTCGGGCATGAACTGACGGATGGTGGGATTGCGGTGGGCCTCGACTGCGTCGCGCGGACACCCCCGCGCCAGCAGCAATTGCGTCACCAGATCGTCGGGCAGATAGGTGGCGTCGCGCCCGTCGGCGTTGCCGCCCCGCCAGCGCCAGGGCTGGCCCGAAATCGATCGCGAGATATTGAGCGCAAATGTCATGCAAAGCCTCTAGCCTTCTGCGAGTCCCGTGGGAAGCGCGGCAAATCCTGTTGTAGGTGGAACCGAGGCAACTTGTTGAGCGTATTGCCTCTTTACCGCGCGTGTGGAATGCACGGTGCAAAGGGGGCATCGTAGGTTCATGACGAGACGACAGGCATATCATGTCCGGCGCATAATGGCCGTGGCGCTGATGACAGCCTCGTCCCTGCCGCTGATGGCCCAAGCCCAGTCGACGCCCGTACCCGATCCCAGCCTTCCTTATGAAGCGACCCAGGGCGAAGAGCCGATCCTGCCCGACGACCAGTTCGAGGCGCGGTTGCCCAAGGCAGGGACTCCGGACCAGGCCAATCCCGACGCGCCCCTGCCCTCGATCGAGAGCTGGATCGACCAGCAGATGCCGCAGTCATCGAACGCGCCAACCGAATTGCCGCCGGCGATCGATCCAGCCGAGGAACAGGAACTGGCCCAGCCGCTGCCGCCGCTCGACAGCGTGACCGTGCCGACCAATGTCGCGGACAATAATAATGCCAACGCGAAGCAGCCCGACATACGCTACGCCACCAGCATAGAAGGCTTTGGCAAGACGGGTCTGGAGGACGAATTCCGCGCCGAATCCGCGCTGATCGACGGCAAGGGCAAGGCTGAAACCGCAGCCATGGTGCAGGCGCGCGCGCAGGAGGATGAGAAGCTCGCGACGCGCCTCTTCTATTCGCAGGGCTATTATGACGCGACGGCGCTCGCCAGCCTGGACCAGGCCGGTGACGGGACGCTGAAGGCGGTGATCTCCGTAACGCCGGGCAAACGCTACAAGATCGGCGACATCGTCATCAATGCCGGGCCGACGGTGCCGCCCGGCCTGGTCCGCGACAGCCTGCCGCTCAAGACCGGCGATTATATCGTCGCGACCCTGGTCGAAGGCGCGGAGGCCAATATCGCGTTGAAGCTGCCCGAAAATGGCTATCCTTTCGCAAAGGTCGGGGACCGCGACATATTGCTCGATCCCGCGACAGTGACGGGCGACTATACGCTGCCGGTGGATACCGGCCCGCGCGGCACGTTCCGCAAGATCATCACCAGCGGCGACAAACAGGCGTTTGGCGCCGATCATATGGAGGTCATCAAGCGCTACAAGCCGGGCGAACTCTATGACAGCCGCAAGGTGGACGATCTGCGCAAGGCGCTGGTCGCGACGTCGCTATTTTCCAGCGTGTCGGTGGAGCCGGTGCAGACCGGCGAGGCGGGGCCGGACGGCACCGAATATGTCGATCTGGCCGTCGAGCAGGAAGCCGGGCCACCCCGCACGCTGGCGGGCGAAGCGGGCTATGGCACCGGCCAGGGGTTCCGCGCGGAGGCGACATGGACCCACCGCAACCTGTTCCCCCCCGAAGGCGCGCTGATCGGCGGCGTGATTGCAGGCACGCAGGAGCAAGGCGTGTCTGGCACATTCCGACGGTCCAATGCGGGCAAGCGGGACAAGACCTTCCAGGCCGGGGCGACGCTCAACCACCAGAAATATGACGCCTATGAAGCATTCACCGCCGGGCTCAACATCGGCTGGGCGCGCCAATCGACGCCGATCTTCCAGAAGCGCTGGACCTACAGCTATGGCGCGGAAATCCTGCTGACCAACGAGCAGGTGGTGATCGACCCGGCCACCGCGGACAAGACGCGGCGCACCTATTTCATCGGCGGTCTGCCGGTGCAGATCGGCTATGATCGCTCCAACGACCTGCTCAACCCGACCAAGGGCTTCCGCGCCAATCTGCGCGCCGAACCGGAAGGGTCGTTGCAGGGGAATTTCTCGCCCTATCTGCGCGCCAGTTTCGACCTGACCGGCTATTATCCGGTGTCGGACAATCTGGTCATTGCGGGACGGGCCAAGGTCGGCACCATCACCGGGGTCAGCCGCGGCGATGTCGCGCCATCGCGGCGCATCTATGCGGGCGGCGGCGGATCGGTACGCGGTTTCGGCTATCAGGAACTGGGGCCGAAGGACGCGAACAACGATCCGATCGGCGGCCGGTCGGTCAATGAATTTGCGGTCGAGGGGCGTTATCGCTTCGGCAATTATGGCGTCGTCGCCTTCGTGGACGCCGGTCAGGTCTATGAAAGCTCCATGCCGCAATTTTCCGACATGCGCTACGGCGTCGGCCTGGGCGGCCGCTTCTATACCAATTTCGGTCCGTTCCGCGCGGACATCGCCATGCCGATCAACCGGCAGCCCGGCGAGTCTAAATTCGCCCTCTACATCGGCATCGGGCAGGCTTTCTGATGGCGCAGGACGACATCATGCCCGCCGTTGACGACGCGACCCAGACGATCGTCATCCGCGAAAAGCGTCCGCTGTGGCAGAAGATCGCGATCGGCGTCGTCGGCCTCGTCATCGCGCTGGGGCTGTTGGCCGGCGGGCTGCTGCTGGGCCTCAATACCCAGCCGGGCAAGAAATTCCTGATCCAGCAGATCGCCGCGCTGCAAATGGAATCGGGCATGAAGATCGAGGTCGGCCGGATCGACGGGTCGATCTACAGCGACATGACGATCCATGACCTGGTGCTGCGCGATCCCAAGGGCGTGTTCGCAGTCAGCCCAAAGGTGCATGTGATCTGGCGCCCGTTCCGCTACGTGAATAATCATATCTCGGTCAGCCTGCTGGAAACGCCGCTGGTCGTGCTGGCGCGCAGCCCGCAGTTCAACGTCGTCGCCAGCGATCCCAACGCCCCGATCCTGCCCGACCTGGACATCGACGTCGACCGGATGAAGATCGGCAAGTTCATCCTGGCCAAGCCGGTGGTCGGCCAGAAGCGCGAGATCGCGATCGACGGCGTCACCCATATTGCCGATGGCCGGGCCATCCTGTCCGCCGATGCGGTCGTCGACAGCGGCGACCGGCTGCAGGCGAAGCTGGACGCTGTGCCCGACCAGAACCGCCTGGCGATGAGCGGCACGCTGACCGCGCCCAAGGGCGGCGTGATCGCCGCCATGACCGGCCTGACCGACGGCGTCACCGCGACGCTCGACGGCAAGGGGACATGGCAGGCGTGGGACGGGCGGGTCGTCGCGACCTCGCCCAAAGGTGAATTGGCCAACATCGCCTTGTCGGCGCGGGACGGCAATTTCACCGCCAAAGGCCCGGTGCGTCCAGGCATCGTCTTCGCCGGCACGGTCGATCGCCTGACCGCGCCGCAACTGGACGTCGATCTGTTCGCCGGGCTGAACGAGCGGCGCGTCAATATCAAGGGCACGTTGCGCTCGCGCGCCATGAGCGCCGACGCGCAGGGGCTGATCGACCTCGGCAAAAGCCAGTTCAGCGCGCTCAGGATCAACGCCGCGCTGCTGACGCCCGGCGCGATCATGGAGAAGGTGAAGGGTCGTGACGTGCGCGCCTCCATCATCCTCGACGGGCCGATGGCGACGCCGTTCATCGATTATGACATTACCGCCAAGAGCCTGGCGTTCGACGCCACCGGCATCGAGAATCTGAAGGCCAGCGGCCGGGCGGTGATCGACAGCGATCGCATCCGCATTCCGATCAGCGCCACTGCCACCCGCGTCACCGGCCTCAATGCCGCAGCGGGCGGCCTGCTGCAAAATCTGCGCGTGAAGGGCGATTTCGCCTATGCCGCGGGCAAGCTGATCAGCGACAATCTGAAGATCGACAGCGACCGGGTGGACGCCACCGCCATCGTGCTGGCCGACCTCGACAACGCGCTCTATCGCGGGGCGCTCAAAGGTCGGGTCAACGATTATAAGATCGACGGCGTGGGCATCGTCAACCTCAACACCGATGTCGAGCTGGTGCCCGGCCCCAAGGGCGGCTTTGGCCTGTCGGGCCGCTTCGGCGTACGCACCGCGCGCTGGGAGAATGCCTCGGTCCGCGATTTCCTGGGCGGCAATGCGGTCGCCAGCGGCAAGATCGGCATGACGCCGGAGGGCAAGTTCACCCTCGCCGGCCTGAAAGGCGCGGCGCCCAACTTCACGATCCACAGTGGCTCCGGCAGCTATGACACCGACGGGCAGGTCGCGTTCGATGCGACGGCGTCCTCCAAACAATATGGGCCGCTCGCGCTGACCGTGCGGGGCACGATGGAGCGGCCGCAGGCGGTGTTGCGCGCGGCGCGGCCCAATGTCGGCGTGCAACTGACCGACGTGGTGGCCAAGCTGAATGGCGAGGCGGCAGGATACCGGCTGGAAGCCACCGGCGGGTCGCCCTATGGGCCATTCTTCGCCAATGTGTTGATCCGCACGGCGAAAGGCCCGTTGACCATCGACGTCACCAAGGCGCGCTTCGCCGGGGTCGACATGAACGGCCGCATCCAGCAAAGCACCGCCGGCCCCTTCACCGGGCAGCTCGCCATGAACGGCTCCGGCATCACCGGCGCGATCCGGCTGGCCGCCGTGGGCAAGGTGCAGGGCGTGGACGTCAACGCCACCGCCAGCAACGCCAAACTGCCGGGCGAGGCCGATGTCGTGATCGGCCGGGCGATCGTCACCGCCTCCATGCTGCTGACCGATCAGCCCCAGATCAAGGCCGACGCGCAGATCGCCAACGCCGCCTATGGCGCCTATGTGGTGCGAAAGGCGCGGGCGCGGATCGACTATCAGGGCGGACGCGGACGCGCGCAACTGGTCGCCGACGGCTCCAGCGGCGTGCCCTTCTCGATCGCCGCCAACGCCGCGCTGCGCCCCAACCTCTATGCCGTGGCGTTGCAGGGCAAGGCGGCGAACATCGACTTCCGTCTGGCCCAGCCGGCCATCATCCGCAGCGAGCCGGGCGGCTATCGCCTGGAACCGGCGACTTTGGTGCTGCCGCAGGGCAAGGTCGATCTGGCCGGGCGCTTCGGCGACACGACCGTGGCGCAGGCCCGGTTCAAGGATTTCGACTTGGCCATCGCGAACATGGCCGCGCCGGGCCTAGGCATTGGCGGCCGAATGACCGGCACACTGGACTATGCGCAAAAGGGCAGCGCCTTCCCGACCGCAACCACCCGGTTGGCGATCAACGATTTCCGCCGCTCCAGCCTGACCGCCGTGTCCGACCCGGTGTCGATGAATGTCGAAGGCAAGCTGTCTTCGGCCGGTGGCGACCTGCGCGGCCTGATTCGCGAAGGCAGCAGCACGCTGGGCCGCTTCACCGCCACGCTGGCGCCGCCGGGCGCGGGCGCAAGCTGGGCCGAGCAGTTGCAGAATGCCCCGCTGGGCGGCGGCATCCGCTATGCCGGGCCGGCCGATGTCCTGTTCTCCTTCGCCGGGCTGGCCGATCAGCAGTTGACCGGCGGCCTCGCCGTGGCGGCCGACTTTAGCGGGCGGCTGAGCGATCCGCGGCTGAACGGCGTGGTCCGCGCCAATGCGCTGACCTATGAAAATGAGACGTTCGGCACGCGCGTTACCCAGATGAAGCTGGATGGGCGCTTCACCAACGATCATCTGGAGATACGCGATTTCTCCGGCCGGGCGGGCGAGGGTACGGTGCAGGCGTCGGGCAATGTCGGGCTGGCCGCCGCGAGCGGCTTCCCGATGGATATCGCGGTCAAGTTGAACCGCGCGCGGCTGGCGCGCAGCGAAGCGATCACCAGCGTCGTCAGCGGGACCATCAATATCAGCAACAGCCCGGCCAATGGTGGCCTGATCAAGGGCGACCTGAACCTGCCCGAAACCCGGTACAAGGTCGCCTGGCAGGGCGGGACCGAGATCCGCCAGCTTGCCGGCGTGCGGCGCAAGGGCGCAGGCGGCGACGCGCTCGACCAGCGACTGGCGGCGCGCAAGGCGGCGGCCAAGCCCGCCGACTGGAAGCTGGATATCCGGGTGAAGGCGGACAACGAAATCTACGTCACCGGCATGGGGCTGGATTCCGAATGGAAGACCAACATGCGCGTCACCGGAACGACCGCCAATCCGCGCGTCGTCGGCAGGATCGAATCGATCCGCGGCCGCTACAGCTTTTCGGGTCACCAGTTCGATCTGGAACAGGGCGTGATCACCTTCAACGGGCCGATGTTCAATCCCATCCTGGCGATCAAGGCGCAGACCCGGATCGACACGGTGACCGCGGGCATCCAAGTGACGGGGTCGGCGCAGCAGCCGGACATAGCCTTCATCTCCACGCCCACCTTGCCGCAGGACGAAATTCTCTCGCGCATATTGTTCGGCGACAATGTCGCCAACCTCTCGCCGATGCAGGCGGTGCAACTGGCGGCGGCGCTCAACGGCTTGCGTGGCGGCAGCGGCGGATTGAACCCGATGGGCAAGTTGCAGGGCGCGTCGGGCATCGACCGGATCGGCATCGTTGGCGGCGACGACACGACCGGGCGCGGCACCTCGCTCGCAGTCGGCCAGCATATCTCCAACAATATCTATGTGGAGGTCATCACCGACTCCAAGGGCTTCACCGCCACCCAGTTGGAGATCGCGCTGTCGAAAACGCTGAGCCTGTTGTCGAAGACCGGCACCAATGCCGGGTCGTCGGCAAACCTGCGCTATTCGAAGGACTATTGAGCGTAGCGCGACGGACGATCGTCAAGGTGAAACGGCAGTCGCCGTTGATCAGGTCAGCGTCCGGGGGACACCCAGCCTTGTCCATGCTTCACGCGCATCGAGCAGTTCGCGATCGCTGGCGGGCGTGTAGAAGCGTCGATCGAACCAGAAGGCGCGCTGCGCTTCCGGCTTGCCGGAGCGGGTTCCCGGATCACGCACCATATGTTGCCGGATTTCGTCCAGTGACAGGAGATAGCAAGTTGGGCTGCGCGATAGCGCGTCCGCAACTAAGACCCACCATGGCGTAACGATCGCTTCGGGCTGAAGCCCCAGGCGCACATCGTTGGGCCTGGCGCTATGGGCCTTTACCTGAATGGGATGAACGATCCGCTCACATTGCGAGACGGCGTAGAGGTCGGCCCCGCGGGCGTTGTGGACGGTGAGCATCACGTTCCAACCATGTCGCGACAGTTCGCGCGCGACATGATGGACGCCGGCGTTGCCCGTCAATTGGCGTTCGTTGCTCATGCCCGGTCCCTAACAGGCATATCTTTTTCAAATATATAACCGCCTTTCAACCCGATGGCCGAGGCGAGCGGACGGTCTATGCTGCCGTTACCGTGATCGACTGGGCGTTCATCATCGCGCCGCCGAAGACGGTCATGAAAGCGATGTCGGTGGCGTCGCGGCCGACGGCGATGCGGACCATGGTTTCGACCGGCGCGAGGCCGGTAGAATCGACGATGCGCCAGGCGCCGTCGAGCCAGACTTCGACCACCGCATGGAAGTCCGGCGGATCAAGGCCCAGCGCATAGACCGATACCAGCCGGGCGGGAATGTCGCGCGATCGGATCAGCGCGGCGGTCAGATGGGCGAAATCGCGGCAGACGCCCTGCTGGGCGACGAAGGTGTCTGCCGCAGTGGTCGTAATGTCCGAACTGCCCGGCACATAGACGAGATTCTCGTGCACCCAATCGACCAGCGCCTGCACCAGCGCGCCGCCCTCCATATCCGGGAAATGGCTGCTGACGAAGCTGCCGAAACGGTCGGCCTCGCAATAGCGGCTGGGCCAGATGAAGGGCAGCACCTCTTCGGGCAGGCTGGGCAGCGGGCTTTTGGAGAGGTTGGCGATATCGACTGGCGCGCGATCGACCTCCACCGTGGCGCGATAGGTGCTGAGCATCCGGCCGGTGCCGGTGCGGGTCCAGGTGCGGCGGCCGATGCCGCTGCCGCCTACCTTGTTGGTCAGCGGCCCGGCATTGTCGATGATGTGCGACTGGGAAACGACCCGCTGGTCGGGCAGCCCGGCCGCCTCGACCGCGAGCAGCACGTCGGTCGGTTCGGCAAAGTCATAGTCGAGGATCGCTTCAATGGCGACGCGCATGGAATGGGTTCCGGTGTGAGAGGGGACGGGTCGAATCGGCGCGTCCGGGACAGCATCGGGAGGCTGCACGGCGTTAGCAAGAAGTCTTGAACGGCCGCAGGATGGGACAAGCAGAATGGGGCGGCCTTGGTGGATTGATATGGCGGTGGCCAGATGGCCTGGCCTGAAAAACCTGCCTGCGCTTTATGTTCCGCCGCCTGGACGGAATTCATGTGCCGGGAGATGACGGAAGCGATGGCACGTCCCCCTTTCGTCTGCGCGGTCACGGTAAAAGGCCCGTCGCGCGCGGACGCGGCGGGCCTTTTCAGAGCGTGATGCGCAAGGCGAGCGAGAGCCGGTGAACCGCGCCCCGGCTGATCCGGCCGGGGTTGTTTCAGGGCTTATTCGCCATCATCCTCCGCATCGGGTCCGGTGATCATCTTTTCGGCGACTTCTTCGGTCTTACCGCGGATGGCGTTTTCCAGCTTGTCCGCCAGTTCGGGATGTTCCTTGAGGAAAGTCTTGGAATTTTCACGGCCCTGACCGATGCGGATCGAGTCGTAGGAGAACCAGGCGCCCGACTTCTCCACGATCCCGGCCTTGACGCCAAGGTCGAGAATTTCGCCGATCTTGGAGATGCCTTCGCCATACATGATGTCGAATTCGACCTGCTTGAAGGGCGGGGCGACCTTGTTCTTGACCACTTTCACGCGGGTCGCGTTGCCGACGATATCGTCGCGATCCTTGATCTGGCCGGTGCGCCGGATGTCGAGGCGGACCGAGGCGTAGAATTTGAGCGCGTTGCCGCCGGTCGTGGTTTCCGGGTTGCCATACATCACGCCGATCTTCATGCGCACCTGGTTGATGAAGATCACCATGCATTTGGAGCGCGAGATCGAGCCGGTCAGTTTGCGCAACGCTTGGGACATGAGGCGCGCCTGTAGGCCGACATGGCTGTCGCCCATCTCACCCTCGATTTCCGCGCGCGGCACCAACGCCGCGACGGAGTCGATCACCAATATGTCGATCGCGTTGGAGCGCACCAGCGTATCGACGATCTCCAGCGCCTGTTCGCCGGTATCGGGCTGCGACACGATCAGTTCGTCGATATCGACGCCCAGCTTCTTGGCATAGCCCGGATCGAGCGCATGTTCCGCGTCCACGAAGGCGGCGGTCCCGCCCGCCTTCTGCGCTTCGGCGATGGCATGGAGCGCCAGCGTAGTCTTGCCCGAACTTTCCGGGCCGTAAATCTCGATGATGCGGCCCTTGGGCAGGCCGCCGATGCCGAGCGCAATGTCGAGGCCGAGCGAGCCGGTAGAGATCGCTTCGATCTCCAGCTTCTCGCGGCTGCCCAGTTTCATGGCCGAGCCTTTGCCGAAGGCGCGGTCGATCTGCGCGAGCGCCGCGTCCAATGCTTTCTGTCTGTCCATTGTCCCGTTCTTCTTGGAATCGATGAGTGAGAGCATTGCGGTCATCGGCCAGTCCTCTGTCAAGCGGAACGCATGGGTTCCGTACGCCTGGACGATGATGTATCCTGTTTGTTCTTAAAGAACAAGAGGGGAACGGAAATTTCCTATCCCGCCGCAATCCAGCCAAGCTTATGCGCCCAAAACCTTGCCCAAGGCACGCTCGACCGCCCCGATGGTGAAAGGCTTGGCCAGGGTCGGCCGATCGGCGTGGCTGGGCGGCAGATCATCGGCCATGCCGCCGGTCGCGAAGATGAAGGGAATGTCCATCTCCACCAGGATATCAGCCACAGGCCAGCTTTTTTCACCCTGGAGATTGCAGTCCACCAGCGCCGCGTCGAACCCGCCCTCGCGCGCATGGGCGCAGGCTTCGTCGACGGAGGCCGCAACGGCGTGCAGCCGATAACCCAGCGCGTCGAGATAATCCTCCAGCATCATGCCGATCATCGCTTCATCTTCGACAATCAATATGCTCTTGCCGTCCGACATGCTGCGTAATCCCCGTTGATGCAGCCGACTCGCTAACCGATCACCACCCACTTGCCCAGCATATTCACCTTGATCCCGCGCAAGGTCATTTTGGCGCCGGATGCATGGCCAGCGCGTCGCGTGCGGCCTCCGCCAACTGGCTGACCGAGAAAGGCTTTGGCAGGAAGGCGACATTGGCGATGTCGATTGATTTGCGCAGCTGTTCCTCGGCATAGCCCGACATGAACAGCACCGGCAGGTCGGGATAGGCGCGGCGGGCCTGGGCGACCATCGCGGGGCCGTCCATATTGGGCATGACGACGTCGGAGATGAGCAGGTCGATCTTTTCCGGGCCGTTCAGCGCCTCCAGCCCCTGTTCGCCGTCATTGGCGGTCAGCACCTTATAGCCCTGCCGCGTCAGCGCGCGTTCGGCGACGGCGCGGACCATATCCTCATCCTCCACCAGCAGGACGGTGCCGGTGCCCCAGGTTTCGGGCCGGGGCGCGGGCGCCTTCACCGGGGCCGGCTGCTGCGCGTCGGCGCCGGCATAGACCGGCAGGTAGATGACGAAGCTGGCACCGCGGCCCAGTTCGGATTCGGCGAAGATATAGCCGCCCGATTGCTTAACGATGCCATAGACAGTGGAGAGGCCCAGCCCCGTACCCTTACCCAGTTCCTTGGTGGTGAAGAACGGTTCAAAGATCTTCGCCAATATGTCGGGCGGGATGCCGAGACCCGTGTCGGACACGCGCAGCGCGGTATAATCGCCCGCCGGCAAAATCTGCTGGCGCATTTCGCGCACCTTGATCGCAGGGACGGCATAGGTCTGGATATTGACGGTGCCGCCTTCGGGCATGGCGTCGCGGGCGTTGACCGCCAGATTGACGATCACCTGCTCCAACTGGCCCGGATCGGCGCGGATCGCGCCCAGATTGCGGCCATGGGTCACGTCCAGCTTCACATTTTCGCCGAGCAGGCGTTTGAGCAGGTTGGACACGTCGGCGACGATATCGGGCAGCTGCAAGATTTGCGGCCGCAACGTCTGCTGACGCGAGAAGGCCAGCAACTGGCGGGTGAGGCCCGCCGCGCGATTGCTGTTCGACTTGACCTGCTGGATATCGTCATAGTCGCTGTCGCCCGGCGTATGGCGCATCAGCATCAGGTCGCAATGGCCGATGATCGCGGTCAGGATATTGTTGAAATCATGCGCGACGCCGCCGGCGAGCTGACCGATCGCCTGCATCTTGGTCGCCTGGGCGACCTGGCGCTTGAGTTTGGATTCCTCGCTATTGTCCTTGAGGCTGAGCAGCACCGCCGCTTCGCCCAGCCCCCGCACCCCCGCCAGGCTGAGCGCGATCGGATCATCGGGCGTGTCGCGCATCCGCACCGCGATGTCGCCGGACATTTGCGGGCCGACGGCGAAGCGGCGCACCGCGTCGGCGACCGCCGCCTGATCCTCCCGCACGACCAGATCGCCGGGATAGCTGGGCTTGTCGCCAGACTTCAATCCCGCGACCCGCGCAAAGGCGTTGTTGACGAACAGGACGCGCCCGTCCCGATCGGCCATGGCGAGGCCGAAGGGCAGCAGCGACAACAGGGTTTCGATATAGGACAGCGCGGACGTGCCGCCGCCGCCCGCCGGCTCGTCAATCAACAGCAGCAGCATCGGCCCATCCTGCATCGACGCTTGCGATCCGTTGGGCTGGGCGGTGCGCTTCAACGGCACCTGGAGCAGGCGCAGCGGCAGGCCGCCCTGCTCCTCGCGCGCTAGGAACAGCCGTCCCTTGTCGTCCACCCGCATATGGGCGGCGAAATCGCGCCCGACGATATTGGCGTCGATCCGCCCGGCGGCACGCAGCAGGAAGGCGCCATTGGCGGCGCGGATGCGCCCTTCTCCGCCGATCAGCACCGCCATGATGCCTGCTTCGCCGAGCTGGCGGCCCGCTTCCCCGGTGAGGAAGCGGTTGACGTCGTCCAGCGCGCTGGGCTGCCGCACCGGCGAGAAGCGCCAGAGCAGATAATCTTCCGACCGGCCGGTGCGGGCGACATCGACGTCGAGGCGCAGCGCGCCCTGCGCCACGCCCTCATGCCTGGCCTCGCCATCGCGCCAGGCGGCACGGGCGGCGGCGGAGAGGGCGTCGTTGAGCCCCGCGTCGGCAGTAACGCCGGGCGGGGTCGGGTAGCCGGGAAACCATTCGCCGAACAGGTCGCTGGCGCAGACCAGCCGTCCGCCCCGGTCGGTGACGGCGATCGCCATGCTCGACGCATCGGCCGCGGCGCGGGCCACGGTCCAGTCGGGCGTAGCCTCCCGGTTCGAAATCTGCGGCGGATAGAGATGCTGATACCAGGTCAGCAGCGCTGCTGCGGTCAGGATCGTCGCGGCGAAACCGGCGGCAAGCGGCCAGCTGCCCACCGCGTAGAGGACGAGCGCGGCGGAGGCCAGGGCGGCGAGGATCAGCAGCGGCAGCGCCAAGCGCGAGCGCGGCTGCATCAGCCAAGCCTCTTCACCTCTTTTCAACCTGACACCTCTGACACGAAACTGGACCTGAATGTTCCGCCGATCAGACGCCGGCGGCCTTCTCCAATGCGCCGCTTTGATGGACCTTGCCAATCCTCAATTTGCGCGCCTGCCATTTCCGCCCCATGCGGCGGCGCCAGAACCAGTCTGCGATGACATAGCCGATGACGGCGCTGGCGAGCGAGATCAGGAAGAGGCCGAGCAGCATCGCGGGCGCCGCTTCGGACAGGAGCCATGTGGTCCACTGACTGACGGTGGCATGGCCATCGACCAGCGCCATGAAGCCGGTCGCGTCGGCGCTGCGGCCCAGCATCCAGTTGCCCAGCCAGACCGACACCATCAGGATCAGCGGCGTGGTGGCGGGATTGGAGAGGAAAGTCATCGCGGCGGCGACCGGGATATTGGCGCGGAACGGCAGCGCCAGCAACGCCGCGCCGGCGATCTGCACGCCGGGGATCAGCAGGAAGATGCCAACGAACAGGCCCAGCGCCACGCCGCGCGGCACCGACCGGCGGGTGAAGCGCCAGAGCGAGGGTTCCAACACGCGATGGGCGACGGGGGCCAGGACGCGGCTCTGTTCCAGCGATTCGCGGGTCGGGCAATTGGCGTGCCACCAGCGGGTCAGGCGGCTCATCAGCCCTTGTCCCGCATGATGCGCTGCTGGTCGCGCTTCCAGTCACGATCCTTGATCGTCTCGCGCTTGTCGTGATTCTGCTTGCCCTTGGCCAGCGCCAGCTCGATCTTGGCGCGGCCGGTGCTGTTGAAATAGATCATCAGCGGCACCAAAGTCATGCCCTTGCGCGACACGGCGCTGTGCATCTTCTCGATCTCGCGCTCGTGCAGCAACAGCTTGCGCGGCCGCTTGGGCTCGTGATTCTCGCGGTTGCCATGGCTATATTCGGGGATGTTGCTGTTCACCAGAAACACCTGGTTGCCCTTCACCTCGGCATAGCTTTCGGCGATATTGCCCTCGCCCCCGCGCAGGGCCTTCACCTCGGTCCCCTGCAGGGCGATGCCGGCCTCGAACACGTCCTCGATGAAATAGTCGAAGCGCGCGCGCCGGTTTTCGGCGACGATCTTCTTCTTGTCGAAGGTTGCGGGACGGGGGCGGGCCATGACTGTCTAACTACTCATTTCATAAAAGGGGGCCACATCATATGGGCCACCAGCCGCAACTTTACACCAGGCCCGCAATTTCCAGCGCGCGATCGACCGCGGCCCGGCTCGATTCCGACGGCCAGGTGATCGGCAGGCGGACGTCGCTGGGCATATCTGCGCGAACGCGCGTGAGCGCATATTTAACCGGGCCGGGTGAAGAATCGCTGAACAGGGCGTCGTGCAAGGGATAGAGACGATCCTGCAACGCCAGGGCGCCATCCCAATCATGCGCTGCGCAGGCCGCCTGGAAATCGGCGCACAGACGCGGCGCGACATTGGCGGTGACGCTGATGCACCCCTTGCCGCCCATCGCGTTGAAACCCAGCGCCGTTTCGTCATTGCCCGAAAGCTGGCAGAAGTCGGGACCGCAAGCCAGCCGCTGGGCGGTGACCCGCCCCAGATTTCCGGTCGCGTCCTTGATCCCGACGATCGACTGATATTCCTCGGCCAGACGATACATGACCGGCACGCCGATGTCGGTGATGGTGCGGCCGGGCACGTTATAGAGGACGATCGGCAGGTCGCAGCGTTCGGCCAGCCAGGCGAAATGCTGATAGACGCCATCCTGATTAGGCTTGTTATAATAAGGCGCGACGACCAGCGCGGCGTTCGCGCCAGCGCCCTGCGCCGCATACATATGTTCCAGCGCGATTCGGGTGTCGTTGGACCCGCAACCCGCGATCACCGGCACGCGCCCGGCGGCCTGATCGACGCAGATGGCGATAACGCGATTATGCTCCTCGACCGTCATCGTGGCGCTTTCGCCGGTGGTGCCGCAGGGGACGAGCGCGCTGGATCCTTCCGCTATCTGCCAGTCCACCAGCGCGCGAAACGCCGCCTCATCGACCAGCCCGTCGCGAAACGGGGTCACCAGAGCCGGAATCGAGCCCGAAAACATGATTAAACTCCTTCAAATCTCCGGGCGGCCGGGGCATGATCATTCGAGCCGGGCGCTATAGCGCGTCATTCAGGGCCTGATAAGGATGCAATTGCGATTATGTCCAGCATGCGCGCCACAACCCATGTCGAAAGTTATCTGATCCGCATGCCCATCATCGCCCTGTTGCTCATGACCGCCGGCGCCGGCGCCCAGACCGAGACGGTCCAGCGCGTGCCGCCCGAATATCCGACGCAGGGGCCGGTCGTGCAGCCGCTGCCCGCGCAGGACGGTCAGGGGTTAGGGGGCCCCAGCCCCTGGCAACAGGCGCAGGGCCGGATCGGCGTGGCGCAGGATGGCGGCATCGCAAGCACGATCAGCCAGTGGCGCGCGCTGCAACAGAGCGATGGCCTGGGCTTTTCCACCTATGCCAGCTTCATCGTCGCCAATCCCGGCTGGCCGGGCGAGGACCGAATGCGGCGGCTGGCGGAGACGGGGATCAATCCCGACAGTTTCGATCCCAGCCAGGTGGCGGGCTTCTTCGCACGCTTCCCGGCGCGCACCGCGACCGGTCATGCCCGCAACGCCGTGGCGCTGATGCAGCTCGGCCGGATGGACGAAGCCCGGATCGCCGCCCGCAACGCCTGGGTCGGCGGATCGCTCAGCCCCACCGACGAGGCGCGGCTGCTGTCGCTGTTCGGCTCCACCCTGACGCCCGCGGATCATGACCAGCGCGCCGATGCGCTGCTCTGGGCCAATGACAGCAATGGCGCGGCGCGGATGATCGCCTATGTCAGTCCCGCCCGGCGGCCGGTGTTCCAGGCGCGAATCGCGTTCCGGCGCAAGGCGCCCGACGCGGCGATGCTGATGCAAGCGGCCGAAGCCATGGGCGCAAGCGATGCGGGCTTCATCGCCGACAAGGCGGTGTGGTTGCGCGACAGCGGCAATTGGGTCGCGGCACGGCAATATCTGGCGAACCGCAACGCCGTCACCTACCGGCCGAGCAAGCCGGAGGAATTTTACGAAGTCCTGCTGGGGCAAGCCCGCGCCGCCGCCAACGACAGCCAGTGGAGCTTCGCCTACGGCATCGCCAGCAAGATCGACGATGCGGTGCCGCCCGGCGCAGACGTCAGCGACCAACCGATCGGCGTGCGCGACGATTATACCAGCCTGGCCTGGCTGGCCGGCAGCACCGCCTTCTACAACCTCAATCGCCCGACCGACGCGGTGACGATGTTCCGCCGCTATGCCGATGCGGCCAAATCGCCCCAGACCAAGTCAAAGGGCTATTATTGGGCCGGTCGCGCCGCGCTCCAGTCCGGTGACGCGGCTACCGCCAACAGCTATTTCAATCAGGCGGGCGTCTATCCCGACCAGTTTTACGGGCAACTGGCGCTG
This sequence comes from Sphingobium cupriresistens LL01, assembly GCF_001046645.1. Lineage (NCBI taxonomy): Bacteria > Pseudomonadati > Pseudomonadota > Alphaproteobacteria > Sphingomonadales > Sphingobiaceae > Sphingobium > Sphingobium cupriresistens. Next base: position 244,978 of record NZ_KQ130434.1, on the reverse strand, counting down.
GAGCGGCTGGGCCGAACGATCCCCGCCCCCGCCACGGTCGAGCGGCCGGTGCCGATTTCTGCGGCCGAGCGCGCCGCGTTCGACAATCGGACGGTGGTGCGCGCGGTGCAGGCGCTGGGCCAGATGGGTTATTGGGAGGATCAGAGCAAATTCGCCCGCGCCATCGCCAACAATGCCGATAGCGACACCGACCATTATCTGGCGGCCGAACTGGCGCAGAAGATCGGCCGTCCCGACATGGGCGTGATGGTCGGCCGCCGCGCCGTGTCCAGCGGCCTGAGCGGTTACGGCCAGAGCGCCTTCCCGCGCGTGCCCGTGCCGGCGCAAGCCCAATATAGCTGGACCATGATCCACGCCATCGCGCGGCAGGAAAGCCAGTTCGACAAGCAGATCGTGTCCCATGCGGGCGCTCGCGGCCTCATGCAGTTGATGCCCGGCACCGCGCGCGAGCAGGCGGGCAAGATGGGCATGAGCTACGCACCCGCCTCGCTGAACGATCCAAGTTACAACATCATGCTGGGGTCGGGCTATTTCCAGCGAATGCTGGACTATTATGGCGGCAGCTATCCGCTGGCGGTGGCGGCCTATAATGCCGGGCCGGGCAATGTGAACAAATGGGTCCGCGCCAATGGCGACCCGCGGATGCCGGGCGCGGACATGCTGCGCTGGATCGAGCAGATCCCGATTTTCGAGACGCGCAACTATGTGCAGCGCGTGCTGGAAAACGCCGTGGTCTATGAGGCGATGAACCCGGAGCGGGCGAAGTTCCGGGGGACCAATGCGGTGCTGAGCCGTTATCTGGGCAAGCAGACGCCGGGGTGATTTTTGGTTCGCGCGGAGACGCGGAGTCGCGGAGGGTTTTGAGGCCGCTGCGCGGCGGTTTCTTCGGCAGAAGGCCGCTCCCCAAAATCTCCGCGCCTGCGCGTCTCCGCGCCAATCCGTTTCTCTGCCATCTCTGCGCCTCTGCGCGAACAAAATTGCGCAACCACCCCGGCAACGGATAAGGCTGCGCCATGACCGTCCCCTATCCCAACTATATCTCGCCCGAAGGCTTCGCAAAGCTGCGCGCCGAATATGACCATTTGCTGGGCACCGAACGGCCGCGCATCGTCGAGGTGGTGAGTTGGGCCGCGGGCAATGGCGACCGCAGCGAGAATGGCGACTATCTCTACGGCCGCAAGCGGATGCGCGAGATCGATTTTCAGCTGAAACGCCTGTCGAAGAAGATGAAGGACGCCAAGGTCGTCGATGCCCGGCAACAGCCCGACAAGGGACGGGTCTATTTCGGCGCGACCGTCACCATCGCAGACGAGGACGACAATCACCGCACCGTCACCATCGTCGGCAATGACGAGACGGATGTGGACGCGGGGCGGATCGGCTGGGGATCGCCCATATCGCGCGCGCTGCGCGGGGCGGCGGTGGGCGACCTGCGCCGCGTGCGCCTGCCGGCGGGGGAGAAGGAATATGAGGTGATGGCGATCGCCTATCCCGCGTGATTGAGACAACAAGTTGGACAGTTGTGGCGGTTTTGCGCTTTTCGTGATTGCATGAAAGCAATCGGCTATTTCATGGTCGCCAGGCACGAATAGAGCATAGCGAGCCCGTCAAACCATCCATTGCATTCTCTGCGCCTATGCGCGAACGATCAGACCCCGGCGGCGGCGATCAGCCAGCGCCGGAAATCCGCCATCGCTGGACTGTCCGGGCGCGACATCAGGCGGGTGAGCCAATAGCCGCCCAGATCGACCGCCGTGGCGAAGGGCTGGACCAGGCGACCGGCGCGCAGATCCGCGTCGAACATAGCGGGCGGGGCGAGGGCGACGCCCAGTCCGCGCAGGGCCGCCTGCACCATCAGGATCGAACTGTCGAACAGCGGCCCGCGCAGCGGCGGACAGAGGGCGCTGGCCGCCGCGAACCAGCGCGGCCATTCGTCGGCGCGATAGGAACGCAGCAGGGTTTCACGCGCGAGCGCGGCCGGATCGGGCAGGCGCGCTGCGACGTCAGGCGTGCAGAGCGGGGCGAGCGGCGCGCGCAGGACCGGGTCGGCATGGGTGCCATGCCAGGCGCCGTCGCCGAAGCGGATGGCGAGGTCCAGCCCCTCCCCCGCCAGATCGACGCGGTTGTTATTGGTCATGATGCGCAGATCGACATGGGGGCAGGCCCGTTCGAAATCCGCCAGCCGATCCAGCAGCCAGCCGGAGGCGAAGGTGCCGACGACGCCCAGATTGAGGATTTCGCGCGGGCGGCCGCCCTCGATCCGGTCCAGCGTCGCGCCGATCCGGTCGAGCGCGTCGCCCATGACCGGCAGCAGCGCGCGGCCTTCGTCGGTCAGCATCAGGCCGCGGGGCAGGCGGCGGAACAGCGGCGCGCCCAGTCGCGCCTCCAGCCCCGCCACCTGCTGGCTGACCGCGCCCTGGCTGACGCACAGTTCGATGGCGGCTTTGGTGAAGTTGAGATGGCGCGCCGACGCCTCGAAGGCGCGCAGGGCGTTCAGGGGCAGTTGAGCGCGGTCCATGGGGCAAGAGCCATAAGCCTGGCTCATGGCTCTGTCGAGAAATGTTGCTTTGCGAGCGGCCGTCCGACAGGGCAACTTCGCCTTCAAGAAGCAATGGAGGCAGGATCATGCGGAAAACGGTGGCATTCGCTATCAGCCTGGCTGGGATGGCGACCATGGGTGCGGGCAAACCCGGCGGCGCCGCATCACCGCCGGTCGCGCCCGATCATGCCAAGTGGATGGAACCGCAATCGCCCGCCAGACTCTACGGATCGACCTATCTGGTCGGGTTCGGCGACCTGAACGTCGCGATGATCCGCACCAGCGCGGGGCTGATCCTGATCGATGGCGGCGTCCCGGAAGGGGTGCCGGAGATTGCGGCGCATCTCCGCCAGCTCGGCCTGTCGATCAAACAGGTGAAGCTGATCCTCTCCACCGAGCCCCATTATGACCATGCCGGCGGCATCGCCGGGCTGGCGCGGGACAGCGGCGCGACCGTGATCGCCAGCGCGGCCGGGGCGGCGGTGCTGCGGACGGGGGGCGGCGACCCCGACGATCCGCAGGCGGCGTGGCTGGATCGATTCCCCGGCGTCGCGAAGGTGCGGCGCGTGCGCGATGGGGAAGGGATCCGGCTGGGCGATACCGCGGTCACCGCCCATGCCACGCCAGGCCATACGCTGGGCAGCATGAGCTGGAGCTGGAAGAGTTGCGAGGGGAAGGATTGCCGGACGATCGTCTTCGGTTCCAGCCTCAATCCCATCGCGCCCGATGGCTGGCGCTTCGCCGATCCGGCGCACCGGCCGTTCGTCGACGCCTTTCGCACCAGCTTCGCGCGGGTGAAGGCGATGCGGTGTGACCTGCTGATCCCGTCCCACCCGGCCGACGACCAAGCCGACAGGCTGGCGCGACTGGCCAGGGCGCGCACGCCCAATCCGTTTCTCGATCCCCGCGCCTGCCGCGCCTATGCGCAGCGCGCGGAGGACGCGCTGGCGAAGAAGCTGGCGGAATAGAGACGCTCGAACTCCTGCGAAAACAGGAGCGCAACCGCTCTTTCATTCGTGCGGGCGCAGCGCCTGGTTGAGACTGTCGAGCACGGCATCGATCGGTTCGGTCACGGTGACGCTGCGCCCTTCGCCGAAGCGGATGCGGGTGCCGTTGCTGACCGAGGAAACGAAGGTGACCTGCGCAGGGTTGATCGCGGTCTGGGTGCGATCAGTGCCGACGAACATCACGAGCATGGCGTCCTCTCCTTATTATGGAACCATAGCCTAGCGCGTTTCGGCGTAGACGCCAGAGGGATCGTTCAGGCGGCGCGAATGGCCGCGATGAAGCCGCCCGCGCGCCGTTCCAGCCGATGCGCTTCGTCGGCCAGGGCGTCGGCGACGTCGCGCATCCCCCGCGCCGCCAGGACGGTGGCCTGGGCATTGTCGCTGATCTGGCGCGCGCCGGTGCGGATATGGGCGCTGGACGATCCCGCCTCCGCCACACTGTCCGCCATGGTCCGGCTGAAGAGACTCTGCCGCGCCACCGCCTCGAACACCGCCGCCGACAGCCGGTCGGCGCGGGCCATGGTGGCGTCCATATGGGCGTGACCGGCCGCCACTTCGCCGATGGCGGTGCGGATATGGTCGATCCGCCCGGCTATGCCGGCGGCCGCGTCGCGGGTCTGCTGGGCAAGCGACTTCACCTCTCGCGCGACCACGGCGAAGCCCTGCCCCGCCTCCCCCGCACGCGCCGCCTCAATCCCCGCATTGAGCGCCAGCATGGCGGTCGCGCGAGCGATGCTGTCGATCAGCGCAATGACCTCGCCGATGCCGTCGGCCTCGACTCGCAGCGCCGTGCTGCGTTCGACCCCGGACCGGCTGCGCGCCGCCGCCTCCGCTATCGCTGCGCCCGCCGCCTGGGCCTCGGCCTCCATCGCCCGGAACAACTGCCCCAATTCCGCGCCGCCCGACGCCAGGTCGGCCAGCCGCTCGGCCGTCTGCGCCGCGGCGACGGCCATGGCGGCCGAATCGGCGCCGTCGCCTGCGGCCCGCTCCGCCGCCTGCCCCGCCAGCGCGGACAGCCGCTGCGCCATCGCCGCCATGTCGGCGATCATCGTGGCGATATCCTGACGGAAGGCGGCGCTTTCCTGCGTGATCTGCTCAACCCGCGCGGTCCGCGCCAGCGCCAGTCGCGCGTCGCGATCGGCCGCCAGCCGCAGCAGCAGCCCGCCGCCGAGCACGCCGCTATAGACGCCAGCGTCGGTGACGATCAACCCGTCGCAGCCCGCGCCCTGCGCCGCGAACAGATCGACCAGCGCCTCGACGCTGGCGGTGCGATCGACGGTGGCGCAGGGGCGGACATGATCGTCCAGCCGCCCGCCGAAACTGGGATTGCGCAGCAGCGCGTGACCGAAGGGGTTGAACAGGATACGGCGCATGTCGCGCTCGTAGATCGCGCCCACCGGCCGGTCGCGCGCATCCAGCACCGGCAGCAGGCGCAGCCCCGAATCGCGCTGGAACCAGTCAACCGCTTCACTCAGCGGCTGGCCCAGGCGCACGACCGGCGTCCGCTCCGCCAGGGGCAGACCGGGGACGACGGACGGATCGGGCATGGCGATGGGCGCAGCTAACATGGACAGCGGCTTAGACGGTCAATGGTAAATGCGCGGTTAGAATTTCATGACAATTTTGTTACAAGTAGCTGATTTCATTTGGATTTATAGCCAAATGCGTCCTGCGCCAGTTTGACCACGGCAGGGTCCGCATCGGGGAAATCCATCGGCACCAACTTTTCCAGCCGATCGGCCACATAGGTCAGGGCCGCGATCCGCCCGGCCTTGCGGTGGTTATTGTCGATCACCTGCCAGGGCGCGTGCTTGCTGTCCGTTTTCTTGAACATGGCGTGCATCGCGTCGAGATAGTCGGCCCGCCGGGCGCGGTTGCGATAATCGTCCGCGCCGGTCTTCCACCGCTTCCACGGCGTATCGAGCCGCTGGGCGAGCTGTTCGTCCTGGGTTTCCTGGGTGATATGGACGAAGAGTTTGACGAAATTGACGCCATCCTGCGCCAGTTGCTTTTCGAAGGCGTTGATCTCGTCATAGCCGCGCTTCCAGTCGGCCTTGCTGCAAAAGCCCTCGACCCGCTCAACCAGCACGCGGCCGTACCAGCTACGGTCGAAAATGCCGATATTGCGGCTGGCGGGCAGGCGCGTCCAGAAGCGCCAGAGGAAATGATGGTCGCGCTCCTCCTCATTGGGGGCTGCGATCGGGTGGACCTGATAATAGCGCGGGTCCCAGTCGGCGCTCATCCGCTTGATAATGCCGCCCTTGCCCGCGGCGTCCCAGCCCTCCAGCAGGACGACGCTGCGCTTGCCGTGCAGGATGTGCGCGACCTGAATCTTGGCGAGGCGCCGCTGGACCGCTAGGAGGTCGGCGTCATAGTCGCCTTTATATTTCGCGCCCTTTTCGTAGTCGGCAAGGTCGATGGTCAATGCTCCACTCCCGTTCGGTTCGAGCTTGTCGAGAAACTTGTTCTCGATACGCCTTCTCGGCTTCGCTCGAAGGCTACTCGAACCGAACGGAACTGGAAAGTATAGGGATCAGGCCTTCGCCTGCGGCTCCACGACGCGGACATGGAGTTCGCGCAGCTGCTTGAATTCGGCGGCGCTGGGAGCGCCCATCAGCAGGTCTTCGGCGCGCTGGTTCATTGGGAACAGCGTGATTTCGCGCAGATTCTGCGCGCCGCACAGCAGCATCACGATGCGATCGACGCCCGCCGCCATGCCGCCATGGGGCGGCGCGCCGTACTGGAAGGCGCGGTAGAGGCCGCCGAAGCGATCCTCCACATCCTGCTGGCTGAGGCCCACCAGCTCGAACGCCTTGACCATCAGTTCGGGCGACTGGTTGCGGATCGAGCCGGAAGCGATTTCATAGCCGTTGCAGACCATGTCATATTGATAGGCGTTGATCGTCAGCGGGTCCTGATTGTTCAGCGCGTCCAGCCCGCCCTGCGGCATGGAGAAGGGATTGTGCGCGAAATCGACCGACTTGGTGTCTTCGTCATATTCGTAGAAGGGGAAGTCCACGATCCAGCACAGGTCGAAGCGGTCCTTGTCGATCAGGTCCAGCGTTTCGCCGACGCGGGTGCGGGCGAGGCCCGCCAGCTTGGCGGCCTGCGATTCCTTGCCCGCTGCGAAGAAGACGCCGTCATTGGGGCCGAGGCCGAGCGCTTCGATCAGCTTCGCGGTCGCTTCCTCGCCATGATTCTTGGCGATGGGACCGCCGGGGACGCCATCCTTGATGTTGATATAGCCCAGGCCCGAATAGCCCTCGCCCCGCGCCCAATTGTTCATCTCGTCGAAGAATTTGCGGCTGCCAGCCCCTGCGCCGGGCGCCGGGATCGCGCGGATCACGCTGCCGCTGTCGACCAGGCTCGCAAAGATGCCGAAGCCCGATCCGACGAAATGCTCGGTCACGTCGGTGATGAGGATGGGGTTGCGCAGGTCGGGCTTGTCGCTGCCGTACTTCAGCAGCGCCTCGGCGTGCGGGATGCGCGGGAAGCTGCCTGCCGGGGTGACGGGCTTGCCGTCGGCGAACTGTTCGAACACCTGGGCGATGACCGGCTCCATCGTGTTCCAGACATCTTCCTGGGTCACGAAGCTCATTTCGAGGTCGAGCTGGTAGAATTCGCCGGGCAGACGATCAGCGCGCGGATCTTCGTCGCGGAAGCAGGGGGCGATCTGGAAATAACGGTCGAAGCCGGCGACCATCAGCAACTGCTTATATTGCTGGGGCGCCTGCGGCAGGGCGTAGAATTTGCCGGCATGGATGCGGCTGGGCACCAGGAAGTCGCGCGCGCCTTCGGGGCTGCTCGCCGTCAGGATCGGCGTCGAATATTCGGTGAAGCCGATCCCTTCCATGCGACGGCGCATGTCCGAGATGATCTTCGTGCGCTTGACGATATTGGCGTGCAGCGTTTCGCGGCGCAGGTCGAGGAAGCGGTAGCGCAGGCGGATATCTTCGGGATAGTCCTGTTCGCCCGCGACCGGCAGCGGCAGTTCGGCGGCGGTGGACAGGATGGTGACGCTGTCGGCCACGATCTCGATCTCGCCGGTCGCCATGCGCGGGTTGATGGCTTCGGCGGCGCGGGCGACCACATGACCGTCGATCGTCACGACGGATTCGAGGCGGAGCGATTCCAGCGTACGGAGCGGATCGCTGTCGGCCTTCGCCACCACCTGCGTAATGCCATAATGATCGCGCAGATCGACGAACAAAACGCCGCCATGATCGCGCTTGCGATGCACCCAGCCCGACACGCGGACCTCAGTGCCGACATCGGCCGTGGTCAGGGCGCCGCAGGTGTGGGTGCGATAGGCGTGCATGGCGTTTTGGTCTTTCAGCTTCGTTTTACGGAAATGACAAAGTGTTGCAGTCCCGCTATGGCCTATGCTGTCAAGCATTGACCAGTCCGCCGGACGCGGGCCAGCCCATAATAAGATCGAAGACCATATGCAAATTCATCCGCTGATTACCGACAGCAAGACGCTTTCCGATTTCTGCGCCCGCATCGCCAAATCGCCCTATATCGCCGTCGATACCGAGTTCATGCGGGAAAACAGCTATTGGCCCGAACTGTGTCTGGTCCAGGTTGCCGACCCGAACGAGGCCGCCGCGATCGATCCCAAGGCGCCCGGCATCGACCTGAAGCCCCTGCTCGACCTGATGTGCGAGAATGAGGATGTTCTGAAGGTCTTCCATGCCGGCGGGCAGGATATCGAGATCGTCCACAACCTGACCGGCAAGACGCCGCACCCGATGTTCGACACCCAGATCGCGGCGATGGCGCTGGGGCTGGGCGAGCAGATCGGTTACGGCAATCTGGTCGATGCGTGGATGGGCGTGGTGCTGGACAAGGGCGCGCGCTTCACCGATTGGGCGCGGCGGCCGCTGGACAAAAGGCAGATCGACTATGCGATCGGCGACGTCACCTATCTGATCCAGATTTTCCCCAAGATGCTGGAAGAATTGCGCAAGACCGGGCGCGGCGACTGGCTGGACCAGGAAATGGAGCGGATCAGCGATCCGTCCCATTATGAAAACGACCCGCAGCAGGCCTGGCAGCGCGTGCGGATCGCCAGCAAGAAGGCGGACGTGCTGGGCCGGTTGAAGGCTCTGGCCGCTTGGCGTGAGATCGAGGCGCAGGACAAGAATCTGCCGCGCGGCCGCATCGTCAAGGACGAAACGCTGGCCGACATCGCCAGCCATCCGCCGCGCACCCAGGAAGAATTGGGCAAGGTGCGCGGACTGAGCGCGACCTGGCGGACCAACGATATCGGCGCGCGGCTGATGAACGCGCTGGCCAAGCACCAGCCGCTGGGCAAGGACGAGATGCCCGAACGCGACCCCAAGCGGCCGGGTCTGGGCAAGGACGGGGCGCTGGTCGCCGACCTGCTCAAGCTGCTGCTCAAAATCCGGTCGCGCGACATCAATGTCGCGTCGCGGCTGATCGCGCGGACGGACGATATCGACGCGCTGGCCGCGGGCGTGCGTGACGGCCTCTCCATCCTTGAAGGCTGGCGTTATGAACAATTTGGCCGCGACGCGGTTGACCTGGTCGAAGGCCGCATGGCCTTTGCGGTCAAAAATGGCCGGTTGAAGATGACGCGCACGGAATAGGAGAGCGGCGATGAAGCGGGCTGGGCGGATGGTGATTGTAAGCCTGATGGCTCTGTCCCTGGTCGCGTGCGCCGGGGCGAACGGGCCGGGACCGGCCACCCCGCCCGTCAGCGCCGAAGGACCATGCCGCAATGATGGCCTGGACAGCTTCGTCGGACAGAAGGCGAGCGCGCAGGTGGGCGCGGCCTTGCTCAAGGCGTCAGGCGCGAAGACATTGCGCTGGGGCGGGCCGGGCATGGCGATGACGATGGATTATCGCGCCGATCGGCTGACCGTGAGTTATGACGCGGCGATGGCGATTATGTCGGCCCGTTGCGGGTAATCAAGCCACGTTCGCTTCGAGAGCTTTATCTGGAAATGACCCCCACCGCCGACCTCGCCATCCGCCTGGCGCGCGCGTCCTTCAACCGGGCGCTGGCCGAGGCGGATCTGGCCGCTGTCGGGCCGCTGCTGGCGATGGATGTCGTCATGGTGACGGGCACCGACAGCGCGGTCATTGCCGGACGCAAGGCGCAGTTGATGGCGTGGAAGCGCGAGTTCGCTGCCAAGCCGCGCATGATCTATACCCGCACGCCCGAAACCATCGTCGCGTCGCCCGTGGAGCCGATCGCGATGGAGCATGGCGTCTGGCAGGGCGTCGTGCATGGTGCAGCCCAAGCATCGGGGAGCTACAGCGCCAAATGGCGTGAAGTCGACGGCGCTTGGGTGATCGAGGCGGAAATCTATCTGACGCTGGCCTGAGCCAACCGCACATAGCTTACCGTTTCCAGCGCGCCCAGATCGCCGTGGGCAGCGCGATGCCGCGCGCTTCTTCCCGCACAGCCAGTTCGCCCGCCTCGACCGTGCCGGGCAGGTCTGCGAAGGCCTGGCGCAGCAATTCGCCGATCGCCAGCGCCGACATGCGCACCGCATAGACGGTCAGGAACAGGAAACGGCTGTCCGCGTCCAGCAGCGCCCGGCAATTGGCGATCAGACCGGGCAGGTCTTCCTCCAGCCGCCACACTTCGCCGTCAGGACCGCGGCCATATTTGGGCGGGTCGAGCAATATGCCGTCATAGCGGCGATTGCGGCGCACTTCGCGGGCGACGAATTTGGCGGCGTCTTCCACGATCCAGCGGACCGGCTTGTCCGCCATGCCCGACAGGTCGGCATTGGCGCGGGCCTGCGCCACCGATTTCTTGGACGCATCGACATGGACCATGCGCGCGCCGCCGGCCGACAGGGCCAGCGTGCCGACACCGGTATAGCCGAACAGGTTCATGATCTCGGCATCGGGTTTATCCGCATAGGTGGCGCGCAGATCGTCCCAGATCGGCGCCATGTCGGGGAAGAAGCCGAGATGGCGGAACGGGGTGCAGCTCGACTGGAAGGTGACTTCGCGCCAGTGGAGCGGCCAGCCTTCGGCCGGGACCGGCTTTTCATAATACCAGCGGCCGCCGCCATCCTCGTCCGATCCGGGGATGAATTCGCCGTCGGCGCGCCAGTCGGTCGTCGCGGGCTTCCACATCGCCTGCGGTTCCGGGCGGATGAAGCGGAAGCGGCCATAGCGCTCCAGCTTCCGCCCGTCGCCGCTGTCGAGCAGGCCGTAGTCGGACCAGGGTTCGCCGATGAGGGTCTTGAGTTCCAACTTAGCCGCGCGGGGTCGCGCGTTCGGCGACATAAGCGGTGACCGCCTCGAACGTGCCAGGCAGCTTGGCGTAGCTTTCCTCGCGCGCGAACAGGTCGCCGACGCGCGCGGGAAGCGGCGGGCGGGTGCCGGTCGCGCGTTCGACGGCGTCGCGGAACTTGGCGGGGTGGGCGGTCGCCAGCGTGACAACCGGGATGTGCGCATCGATGCCCGCTTCGCGCGCGGCGGCGAGACCGATCGCGCTGTGCGGGTCGAGGATCTGGCCTGCGCCGTCATAGGCCCAGCGCATCGCCATCGTCATGCCGTCGGCATCGACGCGGGCGGAACTGAACAGATGCGCCGCGCCGTCGCGCTGGGCATTGGTCAGGCGCATCGCCTTGCTGGTTTCGAAGCCGCGCATCTGGTCGGCGAGCGCCAGGCCGTCGCGGCCGCCCGCGTCGAACAACAGCCGTTCGAAATTGGAACTGACCTGGATGTCCATGCTGGGGGTGGCGGTCGGCACGACCTGGCCCTGGCTATAATCGCCTTCGGACAAGGCGCGGTGCAGGATATCGTTGACGTTGGTGGCGACGATGAGCTTCGCGACGGGCAGGCCCATCTTCGCGGCCACATAGCCCGCGAACACGTCGCCGAAATTACCGGTGGGGACCGAGAAGGCGACTTCGCGTTCAGGCGCGCCAAGGCGAACGGCGGCGTAGAAATAATAGACGACCTGCGCCATCAGCCGCGCCCAGTTGATGCTGTTCACCGCCGACAGGTTGAAGCGGTTCTTGAAGGCGGCGTCGTTGAACATCGCCTTCACCAGCGCCTGCGCATCGTCGAAGCTGCCCTCGATCGCGATATTATAGACGTTGGGGGCCAGCACGGTGGTCATCTGGCGGCGCTGCACGTCCGACACCCGCCCTTCGGGATGGAGCATGAAGATGTCGATCTTTTCGCGGCCCGCCACCGCGTCGATCGCCGCCGACCCGGTGTCGCCCGACGTCGCCCCGACGATGGTCAAATGATCGTCGCGGCGCGAGAGGAAGCGTTCGAACAACTGGCCAAGCAGCTGGAGCGCGACATCCTTGAAGGCGAGCGTCGGGCCATGGAACAGTTCCAGCAGCCAATGCTGATGGTCGAGCTGAACCAGCGGGGTCACGGCCTGATGGCTGAAGCGGCCATAGGCGGCGGTGCAGAGTTCCCGCAGTTCGTCTTCGGTCAGCGTTCCTGCGACGAAAGGCGCCATGACCCGGACGGCGGTTTCGACATAGGAGAGGCCGGCAAGGGCGCTGATCTGATCGGCGGTAAAGGCCGGCCAGCTGGTCGGCAGATACAGGCCGCCATCGGACGCCAGCCCCGCCAGCGTGACGTCTTCGAAACCGAGCGCGGGCGCGGTGCCCCTGGTGCTTTGATATTGCATAATGGGAAAGCGCGGTAACGATCCGCGCGCGCGGGAGCAAGCGTTTAGGAGGATTTCGGCCCGTTCCGGCGACGCAGCGCCAATATGTAGATGATGACCGCGACGCCAGCGAAGAAGAACCATTGCACCGCATAGGCGAGATGGTTGTTGGGGACGTCAGCGGCGCTGGGCGGCGCAGCGGCCTTGAGGCCCGCCGGGGCCTGGCGCGCGATCAGCATCGGGCGCAGGGGCGTCACCTTGCCGCCGATCCGCGATAGCAGGGCGCGGTGGTCCGGCTCCTCCGAAATCCAGCCTGATACCTGCCCGCCGGTCCAGTTCGGCTTGTCGTCGGGCTTTTGCCCCACGCCGATCGCGACCAGTGCGCCCGGTCCCTCCGCCCCGGTCGAACATTGCGCGATATGACGATAGCCGGTCGATCCGTCGGCGGCGCGACCCGCCTCGATCCGCCAGCCCACGACGCGCAGGCAATGAACCGACGAGGGGCGGAACAGGATGTCGGGCGCGACCGGCGGCAGCATCGGGAAGGCGACGGCGGAGCGGCCGGGATTGGCCGCGGCCAGCGCCAACGCCTGTTCCTTTTCACCGCGGCGCTGGAGTTGCCAGACGCCCAGCGCGATCATCGTCAGCACCGCGAGCGCGACGATGATCGTGGCGATCAGCGGGATTCGGGCGGGTGCGGGCTGATCGGTCATGGATATCCTTGTAGCGATCGACAGGGCAAAAGAAAACGGCCGGAGCATCGCCCCGGCCGTCTTGTCGTCAGTGACTGACGGTCGTTCAGCCGCCGTGGACCGGCGCGCCCCAGCCGCCCCACACATAGATGGCGACGAACAGGAACAGCCACACCACGTCGACGAAATGCCAGTACCAGGCGGCGGCTTCGAAGCCGAAATGCTGGCGCGGGGTGAAGTGGCCCTTATAGACGCGCACCAGATTGACGATCAGGAAGATCGTGCCGACGATGACGTGGAAGCCGTGGAAGCCGGTCGCCATGTAGAAACCCGAACTGTAGGGAGACCCGCCGAACGGGAACGGCGCATGGGCATATTCATAGGCCTGGATCGACGAGAAGAGCAGGCCGAGCAGGATCGTGCACCACAGGCCCTTTTTCAGGCCTTCGCGGTCGCCATGGATCAGCGCATGATGCGCCCAGGTGACGGTGGTGCCCGAGCAGAGCAGGATCAGCGTGTTGAGCAAGGGCAGTTCGAAGGCGTTCATCACCTCGATGCCCTTGGACGGGAACAGCCCTTCGATCGGCGCGAGCGCGCTGGGGAAGAGCGAGAAGTCGAAAAAGGCCCAGAACCAGCCGACGAAGAACATGACTTCCGATGCGATGAACAGGATCATGCCGTAGCGCAGGTGCAACTGCACCACCGGCGTATGGTCGCCGGCATGCGCTTCGGTGATCACATTGGCCCACCAGCTGTAGAAGGTGAACAGCACGCCGGCGACGCCGAGCAGGAAGACCCAGCCGCCGCCGGCCGGCATCGCGTCGGGATGCATCCACATGATCGCGCCAAATGCCATGACCAGCGCCGACATGGAGCCGAAGAGCGGCCAGATGCTGGGCGGAAGGATATGATAATCGTGGTTCTTGGCGCCTGCCATCGTCTCTTCCCTGTTCGCGGTTCGCGTTATCTGATGCTTGCCTTAGCTTGGCTTCTTGTCCTGCTCAACAGGATAGAAAGTGTAGCTCAAGGTAATTTGCTGCGTGTCCTTGTTGTCGCTGTCCTGCAAAATCTTCGGATCGACAAAATAGAGCACCGGCATGCGGACTTCCTCGCCGGGCTGAAGCGTCTGCTGGGTGAAGCAGAAACACTGGATCTTGGTGAAATAGGCGCCCGCCTGGGTCGGCGTGACGTTGAAGCTGGCGGTGCCGGTCACCGGCTTGTCCGACATGTTCCTGGCGATGAAGATCGCCATATCCTTGCGCCCGATGGTGACGGTATCCGTCCGATGTTCGGGGTAGAATTGCCAGGGCATGCCGGGCTGGACATTGGAATCGAACCGGATCGACATGGTGTGGCCGACCGCCGCCTGCACCTGAACATCGGCAGACGCGCGCTTGGTCGTGCCGCCAAAGCCGGTCTGTTCGCAGAAGATGCGGTAGAGCGGGACCGAGGCGAAGCCTAGGCCCAGCATCGCCAGCCCGACCGTCGCCATGGCGACCAGCGTGCGCCGGTTGCGGCGATCGCGATCGAAGGGAGAAGGCGGAAGGGTGGCCATCAGTTGCCGCCCATCTTGGCGATGGTGATGCCGTAAAAGAGCAGCACGAGCGCGCCGAGCAACAGGCCCATCACCAGCGCGCGGGACTTTTGCCGCGCCCGAACCTTTTCCAGCTCTTCGGGCGTCATGCGAGCAGCCAGCGGTCGACGACCACCGCCCCGAACAGCAGGAAGAGATAGAGGATCGAATATTTGAACAGACGCTTTTCGGGCGCCATGCGGGCCGGGTCGCTTTCGCGCCGGCGGTAGACCTGGAAGGCGAAGACGGCGAAGAGCGCAGTGCCCAGCAGCGCCGCCGTGCCATAGACCAAGCCGGTCAATTGCAGCAGCACCGGCGCCATCGCCGCGACCGCCATGATCGCGGTATAGGCCCAGATCTGGCGGCGGGTGACGACCTCGCCCGATACGACAGGCAGCATCGGGATGCCGGCGGCGGCGTAATCGGTCTTCACGAACAGGGCGAGCGCCCAGAAATGGGGCGGCGTCCAGAAGAAGATCAGCATGAACAGGGCGACGGGCAGCGCGCTGATGTCGCCGGTCACCGCCGCCCAGCCGATCACCGGCGGAAAAGCGCCGGCCGCGCCGCCGATCACGATATTCTGCGCCGTCCGGGGCTTGAGCCAGATGGTGTAGACGAAGACGTAGAAAAGGATGGAGACGGCCAGCACGGCAGCGGCGAGCCAGTTGGTCGCCATGCCGATCAGGATCACCGAGAAGAAGGAGAGGCCCACGCCGAAATGCAGCGCCGATTGCCGGTCCATCCGGCCAGCGGGTAGCGGGCGGTTGGCGGTGCGCTTCATCTTGGCGTCGATATCGGCCTCATACCATTGATTGAGCGCCGCGGCGGCGCCCGCGCCGATGGCGATGCACAATATGGCGGTGAAGGCGAGGATCGGGTGGATATGCCCCGGCGCGGCGAGCAGACCGCACAGGCCGGTGAACACGACCAGCGTCATCACGCGCGGCTTGGTCAGCGCGACGAAATCGCGCCAATGGGCGGGGAGAAGAGCTTGGTCGAAAGTCACACTGGTCATGTCATGTTCCGGCTCCGTCGCGATCCATCACGGCGCACGGAGCAAAATGCCACCACCGGGGCGGACATGATATCCGCCCCGGCTTTGTCAGTCGATCATGCCATCAATGATGGCCGTTATCGTCGATCACCGGCAGGGTTTCGAACTGGTGATAGGGCGGCGGGCTGGGCAGGGTCCATTCCAGCGTCGTCGCGCCTTCGCCCCAGGGATTGCCGACCGCCTTCTTGCCGGCCGCGAGCGACCAGATCAGGTTGATGAAGAAGATCAACATGCCTGCCGCCATGATCTCATAGCCATGGCTGGCCAGTTCGTTCCACTTTTCGAACGCGGCCGGATAGTCCGGATAACGACGCGGCATACCCGACAGGCCCAGGAAGTGCATCGGGAAGAACAACAGGTTCACGCCGGCGAAGAACACCCAGAAGTGCAGGTGGCCCAGGAACTCGTTGTACATCTTCCCCGACATTTTCGGGAACCAGTAGTAGAAGCCGGCGAACAGGCCGAACACGGCGCCCAGCGAGAGGACGTAGTGGAAGTGCGCGACGACATAATAGGTGTCGTGCAGCACGTCGTCGACGCCGCCATTGGCCAGCACGACGCCGGTGACGCCGCCCACGGTGAAGAGGAAGATGAAGCCCAGCGCCCAGACCATCGGGGTCTTAAAGCTGATCGAGCCGCCCCAGATGGTCGCGATCCACGAGAAGATCTTGATTCCGGTGGGCACGGCGATGACCATCGTCGCGGCGGTGAAATACATTTTCACGTTCACCGACATGCCGGTGGTGAACATATGGTGCGCCCACACGACGAAGCCGACGACGCCGATCGCGACCATGGCGTAGGCCATGCCGAGATAACCAAAGACGGGCTTGCGGCTGAAGGTCGAGATGATCTGGCTGACGATGCCGAAGCCCGGCAGAATCATGATATAGACTTCGGGGTGGCCGAAGAACCAGAAGAGATGCTGGTAGAGTTCGGGATCGCCGCCGCCGGCCGCGTCGTAGAAGGTGGTGCCGAAGTTACGATCGGTCAGCAGCATGGTGATCGCGGCGGCCAGGACGGGCAGCGCGAGCAGCAGCAGGAAGGCGGTGACCAGCACCGACCAGACGAACAGCGGCATCTTGTGCAGGGTCATGCCCGGCGCGCGCATGTTGAGGATGGTGGTGATGAAGTTGATCGCGCCCAGGATCGACGACGCACCCGCGATATGGAGCGACAAGATCGCCATGTCGACGGCCGGCCCGGCCGAACCGCTGGTCGAGAGCGGCGCATAGACCGTCCAGCCCGTACCTGCGCCATTGCCGGTGCCGCCGGGGACGAAGGTCGAGCCGAGCAGCAGGGCGAAAGCGGGGATGAGCAGCCAGAAGCTGACATTGTTCATCCGCGGGAAGGCCATGTCCGGCGCGCCGATCATGATCGGCACGAACCAGTTGCCAAAGCCGCCGATCATAGCGGGCATCACCATGAAGAAGACCATGATGAGGCCGTGGGCGGTGATCAGCACGTTCCACAGATGATAGGCCTGGTCCAGCGTCGCTTCCGGACCATCCATCATCATGGCCCATGTGTGCAGATACTGGATGCCCGGATGCGCGAGTTCGGCGCGCATCAGGCCGGAAATGCCGCCACCGATGATGCCCGCGATAATCGCGAAGATCAGGTAGAGGGTGCCGATGTCCTTGTGGTTGGTGGACATGAACCAGCGCTGGAAGAAGGCTGGTTTATGATCGGCATCGTGATGATCGTGGGCGTGGTCGCCGTGATGATCTGCGGTGATGGTTGTCATGGCTTCCTACCCTGATCAGATTTTCTTGTCGGCGGCGGGGGCTGCGGGCGCGGCGTCAGCCGTCTTTTCCGCAGCCGCTGCGCCGGCGGGCTTGCCGCCCTGCGACAGCACCCACTGGTCGAACTGGGCCGGGGGCAGCGCTTCGATCGCGATCGGCATGAAGCCGTGGCGGGCGCCGCACAGTTCCGAACACTGGCCGTAATAGACGCCCGGCTTGTCGATGGTGAAGCTCTTCTCGTTCAGGCGCCCCGGAACGGCGTCCATCTTCACCCAGAGCGAGGGCACGGCGAAGGCATGGATCACGTCGGCGCCGGTGATGATCAGCTTGATCGGACGGCCGGCGGGCAGGACCAGACGATTGTCGGGCGCGAGCAGATAAGGCTCGCCATTGGCCTTCGCCTTGTCTTCCGGCAGCATGTTCGAAACGAATTCGGGAATGCCGTTGTCGGGATATTCATAGCCCCAATACCATTGATAGCCGGTCACCTTGACGACGACGGCATCCTTGGGCGCGGGCTTATACTGGTCGGCTAGCAAGCCGATCGAGGGGACCGCGACGACCAGCAGGATCACGACCGGCAAGACGGTCCAGATCACCTCGATCATGGTGTTGTGTGCGGTCTTCGACGGGATCGGATTGGCGCTGCGGCGGAATTTCCACATCGCGTAGATCATCAGGATCAGGACGAAGATGGAGATCGCGAAGATCAGCGGCAGCAGCATCACGTCATGCAGCCAGCGCGCGGTATGGCCGGTTGACGTGAACTGCTCCTGCAGGGTGAATTCGCCCGGCTTGGGCATACCGACGCCTTCGGTCGGCTTCATCCGCGGCGGCGCGGCCACCGTGGCGGCGGGCGCAGCTTCAGCAGCCGGCGCGGCGGCGTTGGCCGATTCGGCCGGCGCGGCGGCATTGTCGGCAGCCGGCGCGGCCGCGACGGCATTGTCCTGCGCCAGCGCATGTCCGTTCATGCCAAGCGCTGGCGCAAAGGCCAACAACCCGGCGAGAACGAGCGATTTCACCTTTTTCATAGCGTCTTCTTACCCCGTAACCCCTTGGCGCCGCTGCAACGAAGACGCGCAAGAAGCGCATGATCCTCGTCCGGTCGGTTCTGCCGCGGCTTATAGGCATGGTTTCCCCATGCCTCAAGCACGCAGGAGCAGATTTTCTTCGCTGTTGCAACGCTCCCTCTGGCCGCCTATTTCGCTGGTCCGCGCACAGGGGCGCGATCATGGCGCGCCACAGGTGCGTCGTGCTGACGGATTGGCGGGCCGCGCGAACAGGCGACGGGCCGCCCGACATGGATATATGACGGCATGACAGATGAGGAAGTATTGGCGGAATTCCGGGCGGCGGGGGCGCTGCTCGAAGGACATTTTATCCTGTCGTCCGGGCGGCGCAGCGCCAATTATCTGCAATGCGCGCGCGTGCTGATGAACGCCGAACGGGCCGGCAAGCTGGCCCGCGCCACGGTGCAGAAATTACCGCGCGAAGTGCGGCAGGAGATCGATCTGGTGGTGTCGCCGGCGATGGGCGGCCTGATCATCGGCCATGAAGTCGGCCGCGCGCTGGACAAGGATGCGGTGTTTCTGGAGCGGCCGGAGGGCGTGTTCGAACTGCGTCGCGGCTTTGCGATCACGCCGGGGCAGAAGGTGCTGATGGTCGAGGACGTCGTGACCACCGGCCTGTCGTCGCGCCAGGCGATCGAAGCGGTCGAGGCGGAAGGCGGCATTGTCGTCGCCGAAGTCGCGCTGGTCGACCGGTCGGCGGGCGAAGTCGATCTGGGCGTGCCTTTCTACCCGCTCGTCTCCATCAATTTCCCAGTTTATGATGAAGATGCGGTGCCGCCCGAACTGGCGGCGATCCCGGCGATCAAGCCCGGCAGCCGGAAGCAATAGGCCTTATGACCACGCCCCTGCGCCTTGGCGTCAATATCGACCATGTGGCGACCATCCGCAACGCGCGGGGGGGCGAGCATCCCGATCCGGTCAAGGCCGCCCTGCTGGCGGTGAAGGCCGGGGCGGACGGCATCACCGCCCATCTGCGCGAGGACAGGCGGCATATTCGCGACGCGGATGTGGCGACGCTGATGGCGGCGCTGACCGTGCCGCTCAATCTGGAGATGGCCGCGACGCAGGAGATGCTGGACATCGCCCTGCGCTACCGGCCGCACGCCGCCTGCATCGTGCCGGAAAAGCGCGAGGAGCGCACGACCGAGGGCGGGCTGGACGCCGCCGGGCAGTTCGAGACGTTGAAGCCCGTCGTCGCGGCGCTGGCCGATGCGGGGATTCGCGTCAGCCTGTTCATCGAGGCGGACGCGCGCCAGATCGACGCAGCGATCCGGCTGGGCGCGCCGGTGGTGGAATTCCACACCGGCGCCTACGCCCATCTGAGCGGCGAGGCGCGCGCGGCCGAACTGCGCCGGATCGCCGACGCCGCCGCGCTGGCGGCCAAGAACGGGATCGAACCCCATGCCGGCCACGGCCTGACCTTCGACAATGTCGCCCCGATCGCCGCCATTCCGCAGGTCGCCGAACTCAATATCGGCCATTTCCTGATCGGCGAGGCGTTGTTCGGCGGGCTGGAGGGCAGCATTAGAGAGATGCGGCGGCAGATGGAGCTGGCGCGGTGAAAGTGAGGGGCGCGTGATCATCGGCCTCGGCTCCGACCTCTGCAATATCGAGCGTATCCAGAACTCGCTCGACCGGTTCGGACAGCGCTTCGAACAGCGCGTCTTCACCGAGGTCGAGCAGGCCAAGGGCAATCGCCGCCCCTTCACCAAGGCTGGGACCCTGGCCAAGCGGTTCGCCGCCAAGGAGGCTTTCTCCAAGGCGGTCGGCACTGGGTTCAAGGCGGGCGTGTTCATGAAGGACATCGGCGTGGTCAACGCCCCGTCCGGCGCGCCGACGCTCAAGCTGACCGGCGGCGCGCTGGCCCGGCTCGAATCGATGGTGCCGGCGGGGCATAAGCCTGTCATTCACCTGACGCTCACCGACGATCATCCATGGGCGCAGGCCTTCGTCATCATCGAAGCCCTGCCCCTGTGACCGATAATGCGAACGACACTCCCCCTAGCGAAAGCCCGCCCGTGACGGCCATCGACCTGCCCGAAGAGACGATCCTTTCCGATGCGCCACAGGGGGACGACGCGCAGCGATCCGCCGTCAACTGGTGGCAGGAACTCAAAAGCATCGTCCTGCTGATCCTGGCCGTGCTGGCCTTCCACAGTTTCGTCGCCAAGCCCTTCTACATTCCCAGCGAATCGATGATGCCGGTGCTGCTGACCGGCGACCGGCTGGTCGTGAGCAAATTTCCCTATGGCTGGTCCTATGTCTCGCCCAGCTTCCACCCCCTGCCCTTCCTGAAGGGCCGGGTGCTGGGCCGCCTGCCCGACCGCGGCGACATTGTGATCGTGTCGCCCCAGAATCGGCGCGAGGATTATATCAAGCGGGTGATCGGCCTGCCCGGCGACATTATCGAGGTGCGCGGCGGCCAAGTGATCCTGAACGGCGTGGCGGTGAAGCAGAAGATGCTGAAACCCATGCGTCTGGCCGTCGACGGCAACGCCCCCTGCCCGCCGCTGCAATTCCCCGGCGCATTGGTGACGGGCAAGGACGGCAGGGACTATTGCGAGCTGCCGGTGCGGCAGGAAATCCTGCCCAACGGCAAGACCTATGTCACGATCGACATGGGGCCGAGCGCGCTCGACTGGTATGGCCCGGTGCGGGTGCCGGCCGACCATGTCTTCCTGATGGGCGACAATCGCGACAATAGCGCCGACAGCCGCGCGCCGCTGGAAGAAAACGGCCTGGGCGGTCCGGTGCCATGGGAGGCGATTGGCGGCCGGGCGGAGTTCATCACATTCAGCCTGGACGGCGATGCGACCTGGAACCCGCTCAGCTGGGTCCACGCGCTGCGCAGCGGCCGGGCCGGGAACAGCCTGCGACCACAGAGCGTTGCACCCCCGCAATGATTTGAAAGGGGCATAGGGTTTTGAGCGACGCGCAGGCATTTCATGTCGAAGAACCCGGTCCCAGCGAAGTCCGCAGCCCGCTCGTCCAGCAGGAGCTGAAGCGCGCGGGCGTCTGGTTCGCGCTCGCCATCGCGGTGGCGCTGGTCGTCATTCTCGCGCAACCGCTGATGCTGATCATGGGCGCGCTGGTGCTGGCGACGATGATGGATGGCGGCACCCGCCTGCTGGGCCGCATCCTGCCGATCTCGCGCGGCTGGCGGCTGACGATCGTGCTGCTCGGCGCGGTCGCCTTCATGGCCTATACCTTCTACCTCACCGGATCGAGCCTGGCGGCGCAGGCGCAGGCGATGCGCACCATCGTCGAGGCGCAGGTGATGCGCATCGGCGGCTGGATGCAGCAACTGGGCATCAGCGCGACGCCGTCGGACCTGAAAGGCCTGGCGACCCAGGCGATGAGCAGCATGGGCCGGGTCACCGCCGCGGTCGGCACGGCTGTGGGCGCGATCACCAGCGGCGTGATGATGCTGGTGCTGGCGATCTTCATCGCGGTCGAACCCAAATTATACGAACGCGGCGTCGCCTGGATGCTGCCGATCGAAAAGCGCGCCCATTTCTACCGCGTCGCCGACAAGATGGGCTGGACGCTGCGCCGGTTGATGTTCGGGCGGCTGATCGGCATGGCGGTGGAGGGCGTGGGCACCTGGCTGCTGCTGTGGGCCGGTGGCGTGCCGATGGCGGGGCTGCTGGGCATATTGACCGGCCTGTTCGCCTTCCTGCCCAATATCGGGTCGATCATATCGGGCGTGCTCATCATCCTCGTCGGCTTTTCCGGCGGGACCGACACCGGCCTCTATGCCTTTGGCGTCTACATGGTGGTGCAGATCATCGACGGTTATCTGATCGTGCCGATGGTGGCGAAGCGCGCGACCGACCTGGCCCCGGCGCTGGTGCTGGGCGCGCAGATATTGTTCGGCGCATTGTTCGGCATCATGGGGCTGTTCCTGGCCGATCCGATCGTGGCGATGATCAAAGTCTATCTGGAGGAACGGTCCAAGGCGATGAAAGAGCGGAACCCCGCTGTGGTCGTGCCGAAGCCTGCGGCCTGATGGCGCAGGGAACGGGATGGCCTGTTCCACGGTTGGAATTATGATAGGCTCATAAGATTCGAGAGGATGCCATCATGACCGTTCCGTTGGACAAACAGAAGAAGCTGCATTTCGACCTGAGCAATGTCGGCCTGCGCGCCCATGCGACCGCGGCGGGACTGCTGCAACTCTGCCAGGAGCTGCGCCGCGCCGGGGTGCTGGACGAACCCGCGATCGAACGGATCAAGGGCGCGATCGCCTGCGACATCGAAGTCTCCGCATCCCGATCGGTCGCCACGGCCGCCTATCGCCGCGACATCAAGGCGCGACTCGACAAGCTATTCGCCGGGGAAGAGAGGGTCGGCAGCGCCGATGCGCTGGCCTTTGGCCTGAGCGCCGAGGATGACAGCGTGTGCCAGGGTCACGCCTGATCCTGGCCTGATCCAGGCCAAGAAAAAGGGGCCGTGATGACCGGCCCCTTTTCGCGATTGGTTCTGGCTTAACCGGCTTAGTTGCCCGGCTGCGGCCCGGCGCCCGGCGGCATCCCGCCCTGCGGCCCGCCCTGCTGTTGCTGCATCTGCTGCTGCAACTGCATCAGTTCGGCCTTTGACTTGAAGTCGTGCAGTTCGACGTCGAACACCAGCACGGACCCTGCCGGGATCGGGCCGGCCGCCTGGTCGCCATAGCCCAACTGCGGCGGAATCCAGAGGCGGTACTTGCCGCCCTTCTTCATCTTCTGCAGCCCTTCGGAGAAGCCCGGCACGACGCCGTCGATCGGCATCGGCGCCTGCGGATTCTCGTCGAACACCGTGCCGTCCAGCAACGTGCCCTTATAGCCGACCAGCGCCACGTCGGCGGGGGTCGGGCTGGCGCCCGCGCCTTCCGACAGAACCTTGTATTGCAGGCCCGACTCGGTGGTCACCACGCCGTCCGCATGGGTGTTTTGCGTCAGGAACGCCGACGGCGAGGCTTCAACGCCCTGCTGCCCCGCCCACGCGAGGCCGCCAGCCGCCAGCGCAATCGCGGCGACACCGATCCAAAGGCGCGTCAGCGACCCCTTGGCGATAGGACGAAGGGGTACGGCCGTCGTGGACATGGCGCATGCTCTCGCAAATTAAGGGCAGGGTGTTCGGCAGAATACGGGGCGGCGATGGCGCAACGGCCGGAGACCGCCCCGATAGCGCTTACTTCGCGCCGTCGCGCTCGGCGCGCTTGCGATCCATCTTGCGGGCGCGACGCACAGCGGCAGCCTTTTCGCGGGCGCGCTTTTCCGAAGGCTTCTCGTAGTGACGACGCAGCTTCATTTCGCGATACACGCCTTCACGCTGCAGCTTCTTCTTGAGCGCGCGAAGAGCCTGGTCGACATTGTTGTCGCGAACGATGATCTGCATAAGTCCGTTAATCTCCAATCGAAAACGAGCGGTTCGCCGGGATTTTCACATCTTTCCCGACGGGCCGACCGAATAGCAAAGCCAATGAGTCGTCGCAGGTCGCCCTACGCCATGTGGGCGGCGCCCTATCAGCAGAGTCGCGTAAACTCAACCCTAAAGCCTTCATACTCGACAAGCCGAGCATGCGGGCGGATAGTGGCGGCATAAAAATAGTGGAGGATCGCCATGGCTACAGCCGCCAAACGCCCCGATATGCCCGCCGCCGAATGGGCGGCGCGCCAGCAGCTTGCCGCCTGCTACCGTATCTTCGACCATATGGGCTGGTCGGAGCTGATCTACAACCATATTACGCTGCGCGTACCGGGAGAAACCGGCGCTTTTCTCATCAATCCCTTCGGCCTGGGCTATGACGAGGTGACCGCGTCCAACCTGGTCAAGATCGACATGGACGGCCAGGTGCTGGACGGCAGCCCCTATCCCGTCAACAGTGCGGGCTTCACCCAGCATAGCGTGTTTCACCGGCATCTGCCCGACGCCCATTGCATCATCCACACCCATACGACTGCGGGGATGGCGGTGAGCGCCTGCGCCGAGGGGCTGAAACCGATCAGCTTCTATGCCGCCGCCTTCATCGGACGAATCGCCTATCATGATTTTGAGGGCATCACGATTCGCGCCGATGAGGGGGAACGGCTGATCGCCAATCTGGGCGATCGGCGCGTCATGCTGCTGCGCAATCATGGGACGCTGGTGATGGCGGGGAGCCTGCCCGAAGCCTTTCTGACCCACTGGCTGTTGCAGCGCGCCTGCGAAATCCAGGTTGCGGCCGGCGCGGCGGGGACGCCGATCGATATTCCGGCCGAGGTGATCGCGGTGCATCAGCGCGACCTGAGCGCCGTGCAACTGCCGGTCGGGCCGGGCGTGCCGGATTTCCAGACGATGGTGCGGCGCATCGACCGGATCGATCCGAGTTGGCGGGACTAGGGCGCGGATCGGCTCACGGCCGCGGGCAGCTTTCGCCTTCGGCCACCATGCGGCGCACCTCCTGCGCGGCGACCTGGGCCAGCCAGGCGCGGCGCTCCGCCTTGTCGGCGTTCTGCTCCGCCAGCTTGCGGGCGGCCTGCGCCTCGTTGCGCTGCTGCACCGCCATCCGGGCATAGGTGAAGGCGGCGATCGACAGGCCGCTCAGCACCAGGATCAGCAGCAGCGCGGCGGCGGAGAGGGCGGCGGCGATTCGCCGGCTGCGGCGCTGGTCACGGCGATAGAGCGCGGCATAGGGCGCGCCGAGCAAGCCTGCGATCAGCTTGAGCTTGACGACATGGCGCTCGTTCTTCTGCAAATCCGGCGCCAGCGGTTCGAGCGGCTGGCTGCGATCCAGTTCGCCCGCCGCGTCCAGCGCGAACAGCAGGGGCGCGGGAAAACAGTCGGTGTCGGGATCGCCGGGCACGCCCGCGGCGATCAGCGCGAAGACCGGCGCGTCGGGATTGCAGCGCTTGAAGGACCGGATTTCCTTGTCCACCCAGACCGATCGCGCCGCCGTGGGCGAGCAGATGACGATCAGCGCGTCGGACCGGGCGAGCGCGCCCTGCAATTTGGGGCCGAGTTCGGCGGCCCCCGCCAGTTCATCCTCGTCGCGGAAGATCGGGCGCAGCCGGGCGGGGATCGGGCCGCGATCGCCCGCCGTTCCCACCAGCCCGCTTGGCACGCGGTAATTTTCGATCGCGCGGTGCAGCCAGCGCGCGACCTTCATGTCGGCATGGCTGTAGCTGATGAAGGCGGCGTAGCGTCCTTCGCCGCCGACCGCGCCGACCAGCGCCGACAAGTGCTTGTGCGCATAGCCCGCCAGTTCCGCGCCGCCCGCAAGCACTGGCTTTCCCACCGCTGCGGCGGTATCCACAGGGGACGAGAAGATCTTACCGAGAGGGTTGGACATGATGCGGAAATTCCTGATCGCGGGTGTGGCGATGATGGCGCTTTATGGTCCCGTCGCAGCGCAGGAGGCGGTGCCGCCGCCAGCCACTCCTCCACCAGTCGTCCCTGCGGCCACGCCCCCCGCCGCGCCCGCCGATCCCTTCGCCCAGGCGATCGCCGCGCGGCAGGTCGCCGACTTCGCCCGGCGCGAGCGTGATCCCCATGCGATGCTGACCGCCGCGCGGATGTTGCAGCAGGTGCCGATGACCGATGGCGCGACCCCGGCGCAGGGCGACGCCGCCTTTTCCCCCGACGCGCTGTTCGCCGAGGCGAAGGCGCTGGCGCGCGACGATCAGGCGCTGTTGCTGCACATCCGGCTGGCGCAGTCGGCGTCGGGCCGCGGCGTGGTCGCCTCCGCCTTCGGCAAGGGGCTGGTGCGGCGCGTGCTCGACGTCAATCCGCGCAACGCCTATCGCTTCAGCGTCACCGCCAAGGGTGGCGAGCCGCTGCGCATCGGCGCGATCGGCGATATCGGCACCAACATGTATATCCGCCTGCTCGATGCGTCGGGCAAGCAGCTCTGCCTGGACGACAATGCCGATTACGCCCCGGTCTGCGCCGTCACGCCGCGCGCGTCGGGCCAATATCGGGTCGATATCGGCAATAAGAGCGCTGCCAGAAGCCGGACCGTGATCCTGAGCAACTGAGGCGCGCGGCGGCATCGTCAGTTGCCGGTGTAGAGTTCGCCGATCGACAGGCTGGCCTGCGCCCCGGCCCTGGCGATCAGGTCGCGGATCGGGCCGACCAGCCGGGCGGCGGCGCGCTGGTTCTCGACCGTGCGCAGCAGCAGGCGGAAATCGTCGGGCGGTCGCGGCGTCACCAGCGCAACGACATGGTCCGCGCCAAAGGGCGGAATGACCTGGCTGTCGAGGACGGGCAGCAACTGGCCGGCGGCCAGTTCGCCCTTCCCGTCCGACGCGGCGACCGGGAAGAGTCGTTGCACCGTGCCGTCGGACGCGATGTTGAACACGGTCGCATAGTGCGGGCCGGGCGCAACCGCGCCATCCCCCGTTTGCGCCTGAACCGGGGCCAATGCCAGCGTGACCGGCGCACCGGACGGATAGCGCGCGCCATTGTCGAGCGGGCCGACCATCAGCCGCGCGCTGCGTTCCGACAGGAGCGGACGCAGCGCCTCCAGCGCCGCCCATTTGTCGATGACGCCGCGGACCTGCGCCGGGCTTTTCACATTCTGCGCCACGATGTCGCCGGTGCGGCGCAGCATCGCCTGCGCCCGCGCGTCCCACACAAAGTCTGCGCCCTGGCCATCGGTCAGAATGCGCCAGGGATGGTCGCCGCTGACGCTGGCGCGCGCCTTCAGGTCCGCGACATAGAGTCCGGGCAGCGGCGGCGGGGCCGGCGGCGCGGGTGGCGGCGGGACGGTGGCGAACAGCCCCTGCCCTTCCCGCCCCGGCGGGATGACGGTATTGCTTTCCTGTCGCTGGCCGCTCAGCATCCGCACCTGGACGTTGAGATAGGCGCCCAGTTCGCCGATCGACAATATGCCGTCGCCATCCTGGTCGGCGGCCATCCCCTTCCCGTCGGCGCGCGCCGTGGTCACGCCCTGTTCGAACGACCAGGTCAGGAAGCCGCGGGTCGGCGCGCCTTCCACCGGCAGCGCATTTTCCCAGGCGATCTGATCGTCGCGCGCCGCACTGATATAATAGAGGTTGGGCAGGTCGTCGCGGGTGGCGCTGACCGGGGCGGCGTCACCGGACGCCAGCACGCTGGCGAAGCGCGGGGCCGGGCGCGACCCCAGCTCCACATTGCGCGCGCCCAGCGTCAGCCGCGGGGTCATGCCCATGGCGCGCGGATCGACCGACCGATGCAGCGTGCCGGAATGGCAGGTATCGGCCATCATCAGCACCTGCACCCCCTTCGGCACGTACAGGGACAGCCAGGTGTAGAAATCCTTGTCGACGATGAAGCGCTCGGCATCCTTTACGTCGGGATCGAAGCCGGGCAGCGGCAGGAACTGGTCGGTATCGCCGTCGCGCGTACCCTTGACCGCGGCTTCGGCCAGCGCGCCATGGCCGGTATAATAGAGAAAGATCCAGTCGCCCGGCCTGGACCGCAGGCCCAGCGCATGGAGCGCGGTTTCGACCGTGGTGCGGCTGACGCCGTCATTGCGCAGGACGGTGACGTCGCTCGCGCCCTGACCGCGAATCAACGCCTCCATGGCCGCCAGATCATTTTCCGGCCCCACCAGGTCCATGATCAAATTGGACTGAAACTGCCACGCCCCCACCAGCAAGGCGCGCGTTTCAGCATGGGCGTAACCTGGATTAGTCATTATTGTGACAAAGCCGGTCAATACTGTTGCCCAGAGTCCACGTCGCCCCTTCGACATTGGGATTCCCCCGCGCTTTTTTGTTGCCTCAATAGCTATATATCCATAGTCTCAGAAAGGTAATCGGGGCAATAACTATATCTTGACTCGGAGCGGACAAATGGCCGTGTTGCGTTGCACTATAGTCGTTGCTTCTTTTATGCTTTTTGCAGGTGGAGCGGCAAACGCCCTGACGCAGGCGGATAACGCTCCGCCGTCCGAACCAGCCGCTGTGGAGGGCGCAGCGGGCCGTGGCGTGCGAATATTGCCGCCGGAGCCGCCCGCGCCAAAGCCTGTTGCACAGGAGCCACAGGCGCAGCAGCCCGTCCACGCCGTCAATCCCGGTCCCGCTGTCGATCCCGGCCGGCAGGCGCCGGTCGCCGCCGCGCCAGTCGCGCCCGTGCTCAAGAGTTGCGATCGCCCGGTGGCGAAGCCGACGCTGCGCTTTACCGATCCGGCCCGCTTCGATCGCGCGCTCAAGGCCAAGCTGCGGCGTGGCCGCCCGGTGGTGGTCGATCTCGACACCCCCTATCCGGCCGACAATGAAGCGCCGCTGCCGTTGGGCGCCTGGCTGAACGAGGTCAAACAGAGCGGCGGCGCGGTCAGCGTCGCTCCCTATTGCCAGAAGGGACGCGGTTTGGGCGGCTTCTTCGCCAAGCTGTTCGGAGGCGGCCCGGCCGAACCCTATAGGGCCGCGCGCCGCTATGACGCGGTCCTGCATGTCGACGGGGTCGATCAGGTCGTGACCCAGGTCGAGTTCGCGCCGCGCAAGGCGACAAAATGAACCGTCCACATCCGGGGGGCGGCCTGATCCGCGCGCTTGCGGCGATGTTGGCGCTGGCGCTGCTCGCGCTGGCCGGTCCCGCGCGCGCGGCGGAAGAGCCGCGGCTGGCGCTGGTGATCGTCAACGGCGCCTATCAGGCCTTCGACAAGCTCGGCTCCACCTATGCCGATGGCGACAAGGTCGCGACCGCGCTCAACGCCACCGGCTTCACCGATGCCAGCGGTGACGGTCCGGTGCAGGTGCGCCGCGACCTGTCGCGTGAGGCGATGTTGCAAGCCGTCGCCGATTTCCGAGCGAAGCTGGCTGCGGCCGGGCCGAAGGCGTTCGGCACCCTCTATTTTTCCGGCCATGGCGCGGCGCTGGGCAGCTATGGCGACGTCATGCTGCTGCCGGTCGATGCCGGCCGCGACCTGACGCCCGAAAGCGCCACGCTGACCCGCGCGGCGCTGACCCATAATCTGCTGGGATCGGGCGCGAAGACGGTGCTGATCGTGCTCGACATGTGCCGCAACGTCCTGCCCGCGCCGCCGCCGTCGCTGACCCAGATGATCGCGGCGGAAACCGGGACAGAGGCCAGCGCGGTGGGCGAACTGGCGGGCAGCAAGGGGTTGCGCCGCATGGTGCGCGCCACCGCCGCCGCGATCCGGCCCGACCAGGGCTATCTGGTCGCCTTTTCCACCAGCGCCGACCAGGTCGCCTTTGACGACGGCATCTTTTCCAAGGTGCTGGCCGAGGAAATCCGCCGGCCGCAGCAGAATATCGCCGATGCGCTCAAGCGCGTGTCGGACCGGGTCGCGCTGTCGTCGGGCAAGAATTTCCAGAAGCCGACCTTCGATTATGGGCTGCAAGGCGCGCCGCCCTGCTTCATTTCCTGCGACCGGGCGGCGAGCGATCGCTTCTACGACTGCGCCAATTGCCCCTGGATGCGGGCGATCCCGGCCGGGCTGACGCCGTTCGGATCGCCGCTGTCTGAACCGGGCCGCGGCGGGGACGAAGCGGTGCAGGCCGACCTGAAGATCGAGCGCTCCTTCGCCATTGGCGTCTATGAGGTGACGATCGCCGAATGGAATGCCTGCGTGCGCGACAATGCCTGCACGAAATTGGGCAACTGGTCGAAGGATAATCCCAATCCGCTGATCCCGGCGACCGACATCAGCTATGAGGATGCGCAGGCGTTCGTCGCCTGGCTGACGGTCCAGTCGGGCCGCGCCTATCGCCTGCCGAGCGAGCAGGAATGGGAATATGCCAGCCGCGGCGGCGCGCCGTCGGCCTTTCCCTGGGGCGACGATATCGGACCATCGATGGCCAATTATGATCATACCGCCCGCTATCACGGATCGGATACCGCGCCCTATCGCGGCTATCCCGAAGCGGTGAACAGCTATCCCGCCAATGCCTTCGGCCTCAACCAGATGCAGGGCAATGTGTGGGAATGGACGTCGGGCTGCACCGATACGTCCTGCCGCGCGCGGATCATGCGCGGCGGATCGTTCGAGAGCGCGCCCGATGCGCTGCGATCGGCCAATCGCTTCACCGTCCCGCCCGGCAAGCGCCGGCAGGACGCAGGCTTGCGCGTCGTGCGCGACCTGGAACCGGACGAGATCGGGGGATCGTCCTGACGCGGAATATCTGAGGGTTTGCGCGGGAAATGGGAAGCCGGCGCATCAAGAGGGGTAATATCGATGAAGAAGTTTCTGATCGCGGCCGCGGTGGCGGCGCTCGTGCCGGGTACGGCTTTTGCCTCGCCTTATTATGCCAGCATCGGCAGTCCCAACAGCCTGCAGCATACGGCGGTCACGACCGCGCTCAATCTCAACGATCTCGACTATGACGACGACCCGGACACGCCCGGTTTCGACATGGAGGGGGATGCCGACACGATCGGCGGCGCCTTCACCTATTGGGGCGGCGCAGGGGCCGAGGGCCAGCGCTACGAATTGCGCTACCAGAAGGCGTTCCGCCCTTCGGAGGGCAGCCGCGCCCGCGTGCTGATCGATCCGATCCTCAATGTCCTGCACGTCAATGACGGCCAGACCACGATTCTGGGCACGCTGTCGACGGGCGTCGAAATACCGGTGCAGCCCAACTGGCTCATCACCCCGCGCGTCGCCTATGGCGTGAGCGACAATGACGGCTATTTCGGCGCCAGCAACGAAGTGCTGACCCTGTCCGCCACCAGCCGCTACAAGATCGCGCAGGTGGGCCGCGGCGACCTGACCATCGGCAATATGGTTGGATGGTCCACCACCACCGATATCGGCATCGGCAAGAAGCTGCCCTTCTATTTCAAGGAGGATGTCTGGGCGTTCCGCAACGGCATCGCCTATCAATTGCCGTTCAAGGGACGGATGTTCGGCGGGCGGCAGGGATCGATGCGCGCCAGCTACACCTGGACCAAGCTGACCGGCGATCCGCAGGCTTATGAAAATGTGCATGAAGCGGCGCTGAGCGTGGGCATCCGCACCCGCGAGGTTGAGCAGAAGAGCCGGGCCGAGCAATTGCGTATCGGCCTGATCTACACCCATGGCACCAGCAGCTTCTCGCATGATTTCGATTATGACGCGGTGACGCTGACCGTGGGCTACCGCTTCTAAAAACAGCTATTCGGGAGGAACGGGTGATGACACGCCGTCTCGTCACATGGGGAAGCGTCGCGCTGCTGGCGCTGTCTGGTGCGGGCCTTTCAGCGCAGCAGAGCGACGACGCGCTGTTCATGACCGGGGCGGAGCCCGTTTCTCCCGAAGATTATGCCAAGCTGCCCAAACAGGGGCGGTTCCGCGCCTATCTGCCCAAGCAGGTGGACCTGTCCAACGCCTATCCGCCGCCCGGATCGCAGGGTCCGCAGCCCAATTGCGTCGCCTGGGCGACCACCTATGCCGCGCGCACCTTCCTCAATTTTCGCGACAAGAATGTGCAACCCGACGAACCGGCCGACCAGATGAGTCCGGCCTATGTCTATAATCGGCTGCGCCCGGCGGGATCGCCCTGCACCGGCACGATCAGCATCGTCCAGGCGCTGACCCTGCTCAAGAATGAGGGCACGGTCAGCCTGGCCGAATTTCCCGACGACATGACCAAATGCGCCATTCCTGCGGCTGAGGGGCTGAAGGAGAAGGCGGGCAATTTCCGCCTGCTCGACTGGCGCGCGGTCGACCGGGAGGTCAAGGACGACTGGCGCACGCCGATCGTGCTGGACGACGTCAAGGGCGCCCTGGCGCGCGGCGCGCCGGTGATATTCGCCATGCCGGCCCCCGCAGATTTCAAGGCGTTTCGCGGCGACGGCGTCTATCGGCGCGCGGAAAAGCCCGAAAGGGCCAATTATCACGCCATGGCGATCGTAGGCTATGACGAGGATCGGCAGGCCCTGCGCATCATGAATAGCTGGGGGCCGATCTGGGGCGACAAAGGCTATGCCTGGATCGATTATGCCACCTTCAAGCTGCTGACCGGGGAAGCCTATTCGCTCGAAGCGCCGGTCGCCCCGGCCGCGCCCGGCACGCCGCCCCCACCGCCGCGCAGCGACGCCCAGATCTTCGCCGACCAGATGGCGGCCATGCCCTGCGGCGCGGTGTCGGTGCAGGGCAAGAGCGTGACCGGCTTTTCCGGCGACCTCAACGCCATCGCCGCGCTGCGCGAAGCGTCCGCCAGGGCCGACCCGACCCGCAGCTTCGCGGTGCGCCACCTGCCCTGGCCGCAATGCGAGGCGGCGCTGACGCTCGCCGCACCGCTCTCCCGCGACGGGACCAGCATCGTCGCGCTGACCGCGGACGGCAAGGATCGCAGCGGCGACCCGGTGGTGATGCAGGAGAATGAGATTTTCGGCGTCAGCGCGACGACGAGCGCGGCGCGGCCCTATCTCAGCATCATCTACCTTCAGGCCGACGGCAGCGCGGTGGAACTGCATCGTGGCCATCCCGAACCCGACCGCAAGGGCGTGCGGCGCGTCACCATCGGCCTGTCGCAGGCGGCGCAACGCTATCAGGTCGCGCCGCCCTTCGGCCCCGAACTGATCGTCGCGCTGGCGTCGGCCAAGCCGCTGTTCGGCGATGACGAGGTGGTGAACGGCACCGAGCGGCAGTTCCTGACCAGGCTGCGCGCCAAGCTGGCCGGGCGTCAGGGGGATAGCCAGAATAACAGTCAGGGTGCGGGCGTCTCCGCCGCCTTCGTCCGGCTCCAGACCAGCAACTGACCCCGGCCATGGGGGGCCAGCCACGGAAGAGCATCAGGAGCCTGCACCTGCCGCCGGTGGCGCCGGTCGTGCGCTTCGGCGCGATGGCCCTCGCCTTCCTGCTGGGCACATGGGGTTTCGCCCAGGCTTTTGCGGAGGCCCGCATCGCATCGACCGTGATGCAGGACGCGATGCGGGCGATGCGGCTGATCGTCGGCAGCTTCCCGCAGGTGCTGGAGGGGCGTGACCTGCCGCTGGCGCTCAACATCGCGCGCTGGGCGCTGCCGCTGCTGACCTTCTGGTCGACCGCGGCGCTGGCATGGGAGCAGGTGCGCAATCCGCTGCGGCTGGCGCTGATCCGGGCGCGGGGCGAACATCTGGTGATTGCGGGCGACGAGGGCGGGGGCCTTGCCGCGCAGGCGGCGCGCGGCGCGCTGGCGGACGGACGGCGGGTGCTGCTATGGCCGCAGGACCGGCGCACGACCTGGATC
Source organism: Sphingobium cupriresistens LL01 (assembly GCF_001046645.1). Lineage (NCBI taxonomy): Bacteria > Pseudomonadati > Pseudomonadota > Alphaproteobacteria > Sphingomonadales > Sphingobiaceae > Sphingobium > Sphingobium cupriresistens. The sequence continues at coordinate 211,559 of NZ_KQ130434.1, read as the reverse complement.
GGCGACGCGCTGGAGGCGGGCGCGGCGGAAGTGGAGCAGGGCGTGGCGCAGGAGAGCGCCGCCGGACTGGCGCTGGACAAGGCGCGCGCGGTGCTGCTGCTGTCGCGCGAGGCGCGCGGCAATATCGCGCTGGCGTCCGCCGTGCTGGCGCAGGCGGCGGCGGTTCGGCTGGCGGGCGATCCGATCGACATCATCCTGCGCGTCGACGACCTCGACCTGCGGCGCAGCGTCGAGCAGCGGTTCGAACATGGCGACCGGCGGACGGCGCGGGTGCGGCTGGCGGCGCTGCCCGACATCGCGGCGCGGCAATTGGCGCTGGCCCGGCCGATCGACGGATTCACCCGCGCGGGACAGGTGGGGCGCGGCGTGCTGGTGATCGGCTTCACCCCGCTGATCGAGCGCTATCTGCTCCGCACGCTGGCGGGCGGCCATTATCGCGACGGCGGCAAGCCCGCTTTCGTTATCCACATGGCCGACGCCGCGCAGGGCGAGGCGGCGTTTCGCGCGCGCAATCCCGGCGCGGACGCGCTGTCGCCGCTGCGCTTTGTCGAGGCGCGGCCCGACCCGGCCGGGATCGGCATGCTGATCGACGCCCATGTCGCGACGTCCGGCGAGCCGGTGGCGATCCTGATCGATCTGGACGACGACGACCGCGCGCTGGCCGTCGCGCTGGCGGTCGATGCGCGCTATCGCGCCGCCGCCCTGCCCGCCCCGCCGATCCATGTGCGGATGGCGGGCGCGCACGATCATCGCATCGGCGCGGGCATCTTCCCCTTCGGCGGCCTGTCCGACCTCGCCGACCCCGACATGCTGTTGCAGGACCGGCACGACGCGCTCGCCCGGTCGATCCATGATTTCTATCTGGAGGGCCGCTTTGCCGAGGGCGAGCGGATCGGCGTGCGCGCGTCGATGCAGGAATGGGAAGACCTGCCCGAAAGCTTCCGCGACGACAACCGGCTGGTCGCCGACTGCTATCAACTCAAACTGCGCGACATCGGCGCGCGGCTGGTCGCGGGAGCCGGACCGTCGCTCAGCCTTTCCCCCGACGAACTGGAGGAATTGTCGCGCGCCGAACATGATCGCTGGATGGCGGCGAAGCTGGTGCAGGGGTGGACCCATGGCGCGGTGCGCGACGACGCGCGGCGGCTGCATCCCGACATCGTCCCCTATGATGACCTCAGCGAAGCGATCAAGGATTTGGACCGGGAGCAGGTGCGGATCATGGCGCGGCTGCTGAGCGCGTCGGGCCGACGGGCGTTGCGGACGCTGACGGTGGCGCTGTTGCCGGGCGGCGAGGATAGTGCGCCCGATCCGGCCGCTTTGGTGGCGGCGTTGCGCGCCCATTATCCCGACCGCGCGCCGGTGTTTGTCGGCGATTTGGCCGATCGCTGGTCGCGCCATTTGCTCGGCCCGTTGCAGGCACAGGGGCAATTGGTACAATTGGCATTGGCTTGCCATGTGCAGGCGATCCTTGACCCCCTGCCGGCCGGAGAAGCCCCCCGCGCCGCGGCGCTGGTGCAAGGCGCGGACGCGATCCATGCGGGCGGCATGACGGCGCTGGCGGCGCGCGCCGACCTGCTGCTGGCGAGCGATCCCAGCCCCGATCCGCGCGCCATTCGCATTGGACCGGACGGCGCGATCAGCCGCGCGCCATGGACGCGCTGAAGGGCGGCCCCAAGCTGCTGGCCGCGATCGGCGCGGGGGTATGGCTGACCATGCGCGCGGGGCTGGGCATGGGGCGGCGCATCATCGCGGGCGACGCACTGGCGCAGCGGCAACTGGCGGACGGCCTGCCCCTGCATGTGTGGCGGCCGTTGCGCACATTGCTGCCGCTGGCCGCGCTGGCCGGGATCATCGCCGGGATCGGCGCGGGGCGGCTGCTGACGCTCTATAATGCGCAGATTCCGGTGCTGAGCGCGCTGGCGGAGATTTTGCTGCGCGACATCGTGCCGCTGCTGGTCGGCCTGTTCGCCTGCGGCAGCGTGTCGGTGGCGCTGTCGTCGCGGCTCGGCGCAATGGCGCTCAACCGGGAAATCGACGCGCTGGAGGCGCTGGGGCGCGATCCGGTCGCCCATGCGCTGGGGCCGGCGCTGGCCGCGGTGCTGCTGTCCGCGCCGATCCATATGCTGCTGGGGGGTATCGCGGCGGTGATCGGCTGCGGCGTCCCGCTGGCGCTGATCGCCAATGTCGGCTGGCCGCTATGGTCCGGCTTCGCCTTTTCCCACGAGGCCGCCGCCGCGATGCTGACCGGCATCGCCAAGCTATTGCTCTATGCACTGATCGCCTTTGGCGTGGGCAGCGCGGTGGGGGCAAAGCCGGTGCGGTCACCGGCCGATATCGGGCGGCGCGCGACCACCGCCTTTACCGCCGGATTGCTGGGCATCTTCAGCGCGGCGGCGCTGTGGACGGCTTTGCTGTGAGCGCGCTGCTGGCGTTCGAGGGGGTGAGCCTGGTGCTGGGCGGGACGCGGCTTCTGGATCAGGTCGACCTTGCCATCGAAGCCGGCGATCGGGTCGCGATCCTGGCGGACAGCGGCGCAGGCAAGAGCTGGCTGTTGCGGCTGGCGATCGGGCTGGTCACGCCCGGCAGCGGCACCGTGCGCCTGATGGGCGTGGCGCTGGACGTCGCGCCGCCGGATGTGCGCCGGTTGTTGCGCGCGCGGTGCGGCGTGGCGATGCAGGGCGGGTCGCTGCTCGGCGACCTCAGCGTCGAGGAGAATATGCGGCTGGCGATCGGCACCGGCGACTGGTCCAAGCGGCGGCGCGGGGAGCGGCGGATCGACCGGCTGCTGCTGGAATATGGGCTGGAGCAGGCGGCGACGACCCGCGCCGACGCGCTGTCGATCGGCGAGCGGCGGCGTGCGGAACTGGCCCGCGCCTTCGTCCGCGATCCCGAATTGCTGGTGCTGGACGAACCGTTCGAGGGGGCCTTCGCGCGGGGCGACATGCTGGAGGCGCAGGTGCGGCGGCGGATCGTGCCGCAGGGCCGGGCGCTGCTGCTGCTGACGCAGGACCGGGCGCTGGCGGGACGGCTGTGCGAGCGGGTCTACCGGCTGGAGCGCGGACGCCTCATTCAGCAGGACGCGGCGGTCACGGTGCCCGACGCGACGTCCTGAACGAAGGCGGCGACCGCCTGTTCGATCGCGCCCTGGAAGGCGGCGGCGCGGACGGTGCCGGCGGCCGATGCGATCGGCCGGGTCGCGCAATAGCGGCCGGCCCAGATCGCTTTGCCTTGGGCCACCTGCGTCACGTCGAAGGCGACGACCGCATGAGCATTACCCGTTGCGCTCAGTTCCTCGAACCGGTCGAGCGTCGCCACCACGCGCCGGTCGGCGGCGAGCGGCAAGGCGGGGCCGGTGACGGTGGCGAAGCGGGTGCGCAGCCCCATGACCAGTGCGCGGACGAGACTGTCGGCGGGCGGCTCTTCCCAGAAATAGGTGGCGGCCTGATGGATTTCGCCCGGTGCGGCGGCATCGACATAGGCGTAGCGCATCCCGCCCGACAGACCGCGCGCCTGCACCGCCGCGACCGTGAAGCTGGGGGCGGCGACCGGCCGGCCGGGCGCGAATTGGGGCGACAGGCGCATGGTGACCGGCGCATCGCCCGGCCTGAGCGCGGCGCAGGCGGGGAGCGCACAGAGCAGCAGCAGGGCGATCGGCTTCATTTCTGTCCTCCCGGCGGCGGCGGATCGGCATAGCGCTGGCCGCGGATCGCATAGGTGGGGTCGCCCGCCAGTCTTTCACTCAGCGCCCCAAGGCTGCTGCTGGTGCGCTCCAGATTGGCGCTGGTCGCCACCAGCGAGGCGGACGCGCCCTCCAATATGCCGCGCACTTCCCCGGCGCTGCTCTTGCCCTCGGCCAGCAGCCCGGCGATGCTGGCCTGATTTTGCGCCACCAGAGACCGGGTTTCGCGCAAGATGCCGTTGAGCGCCGCAACGTCGATTTCGGACGCCCGGCCGGTCGCCTGCCGCACATGCGACAAGGTCAGGGCGATGTCGCCCCGGCCCGGCGTGAAGCTGCGGTCGAGCTGCGTGCTGAGGCTATTGAGCGCGGCGAGGGTTTGCGTGGCGTTGCGGGCGACCTGCGCCATGTCGACGGCGCCGCCCGATCCGTCACCCTGCAACAGGCCCGACAATTTCTGCGCCATGGCGTTGGCGGTGCGGGCGACATTGGCCGCCTCCCCGATCGCGAGCGCGGCGGTTTCGAACAGGTCGGCGGGGCGACGACAGCCGGGCAGCGCACCGGCGGCGTCCCGGCCCGGCACCGGATCGCAGCCATAGGCGCGGCGCGCGGCGGGGCATTGGGCGCTGCCGGTTTCCAGCGCCACCAGTTCGATGCGCGGGGCGGTGAGCGGATTGGCCGAGGCGACGGTGGCGAAGGAGCAGGCGGACGGCTGCCATTTGCGGTCGATGCCCATGGCGACGGCGAAGGTGCGGCTTTGCCGGTTGAGGTCGATCGACCGCACCGCCCCGATCGGCGCCCCCCGGAAATAGACCTGGACACCCGGCGAGACGCCCTCGACATCGTCCAGCGTCGTGGCGATCACCCGCTGGCGGAAGAAAGGATCGGGCACGAGCGCCAGGATCGCGACCACGCCCAAGGCGAGCAGCGCGGCCCCCAATCCCCATCTGATCTGCGTCGTCGAGTCCGGCGTCATGCCCCACTCCCCCTGTAGCAGAACAGACCTGCGCGGGCCGCTTGTCAAGCGTCTCCAACATCGCCAAAGCCGCCGCCGCCCGGCGTTTCGATGACGAAGGCGTCGCCCGCGCGCAGCGATGCCGTAGCGGTCGGGCCGAGCGGTTCGACGCTGCCGTCGGCGCGCTCCACCCGGTTGCGACCGACGTCCCCCGGCGCGCCGCCGTCCAGGCCGAAGGGCGGCACGATCCGGCGGTTCGACAGGATGCCGGCGGTCATATCCTCCAGGAAGCGGACGCGGCGCAGCGCGCCTTTGCCGCCATGGTGACGCCCCGCCCCACCCGATCCGGCGCGGATCGAAAATGCCTCCAGCAGCACCGGGAATCGGGTTTCCAATATTTCGGGATCGGTCAGGCGGCTGTTGGTCATATGCGTCTGGACCACGTCGGCGCCGTCGAAATCGGGACCGGCGCCGGAGCCGCCCGCGATCGTTTCATAATATTGGTGGCGGTCGTTGCCGAAGGTGAAATTGTTCATCGTTCCCTGTGCGCCCGCCATGACGCCCAGCGCGCCGAACAGCGCGTCCGTCACCACCTGGCTGGTTTCGACATTGCCCGCGACCACGGCGGCGGGATAGCGGGGGCGCAGCATGGAGCCTTCGGGGACGAGAATCGTGATGGGTTTCAGGCACCCGTCATTCATCGGCACCGCCTCATCGATCAGGGTGCGCACGACATAGAGGACGGCGGCGCGCACGACCGAGACGGGGGCGTTGAAATTGCCTGGCAATTGGGCCGACGACCCGGCGAAATCGATGGTCGCGGCGCGGGCGGCGCGATCGACATGGACAGCGACATGGACGGTTGCACCGCTATCCATGGCATAGGTGAAGTGGCCGTCGGACAGGCGATCGATCAGGCGGCGGACGGCGGCTTCGGCCTGGTCCTGCACATGGCCCATATAGGCGGCTATTGTTTCGTTACCGTAACTATCACTGATACGGCGCAATTCGCTCGCGCCCTTGGCGCAGGCGGCGATCTGGGCGGAGAGGTCCGCGATATTCTGGTCGATATTGCGCGCGGGCCATGGCCCTGCGCCGAGCAGGTCGCGGATGGCAGCTTCCTGAAACATGCCGCGATCGACCAGCAGCATATTGTCGAGGACGATGCCCTCTTCCTCGACGGAGGTGCTGCCGGGCGGCATCGATCCGGGGGTGATGCCGCCGATATCGGCATGATGGCCGCGCGCGGCGACATAAAAGGATGGGGTGACGAGATCGCCCGCGAACACCGGCATCACCACGGTGACGTCGGGCAGATGCGTGCCGCCATCATAGGGGGCGTTGAGGGCATAGACGTCGCCCGGCCGCATCCCGCGCCCGTCGATCGGCGCACCGTCCGCGCCAACCCCGCGCCGCCGCATGATCGTGCGGATGCTGTCGCCCATGCTGCCCAGATGCACCGGCATATGCGGCGCGTTGGCGACCAGATGGCCCGCCGCGTCGAACAGCGCGCAGGAAAAATCGAGCCGCTCGCGGATATTGACCGAGGAGGCGCTATGCTGGAGCGCGGCGCCCATTTCCTCGGCGATCGCCATGAACAGACCGCCCATCACCTCCAGCCGGACCGGATCGACGGCGGCGGCGTCGCCGCTTTCGGGCCGGGCGCGTGGGATGTGGCGCGTGAGGATCAAATTGCCATGGCCATCGAGCCGCGCGCGCCAGCCCGGTTCGACCGCGGTGGTGGAGACGGGATCGATGATGAGCGCCGGGCCGTCGATGACGCTATCGGCGGACAGGCCGGCGCGGTCATGAACGGGCGCGGCGTCGCCCGCATAGTCGACATGGGCCAGCGGCGGGGCGGCCTGCGCCGCGATCGCCGCGATGCCGTCCATGGCTTCGTGCGCCGATGCGATCGCCTCCACCCGCGCCATATCAACCAATATGCCCCCCTTGCCCGCGAAGCCGAAGCGGGCGTGATGCTGGGCCAGGAAATCGGCACGCATGGCGTCCACATCCCCCAGCGGCACGTCGAACAGGCTGTCGGCGCCATCATAGCGCAGCCGCAGCAGCGTTTCGATCCGGTCGGCCTGTGGCAGGTCGGCGCGGGCGTCGGCGGCTAGGGTGGCGAGCGCCGCGTCCAGCCCATCGTCACCTAATGGCAGCGCGATCGTCTTCTCCCGCACCGCCCGCCGATCAGCCAAGCCCATGCCATAAGCGGACAACACGCCGCCCAGCGGATGGATCATCACCCGGTCCATGCCCAGCGCGTCGGCGACCAGGCAGGCATGTTGCCCGCCCGCCCCGCCGAAGCTGGCGAGCGTGTAGCGGGCGACGTCATGGCCGCGCGCGACCGATATGCGCTTGATCGCATTGGCCATGCTGGCGACGGCGACCGCGACGAAGCCCTGCGCGGCGTCGCGCGGCGTCATGGCGCGGCCGGTCTCCGCCTCCACCTGCGCGCAGAGGGCGGCGAAGCGCGCCTCCACCGCTTGGCGGTCGAGCGGCTGGTCGCCGTTCGGGCCGAACAGGCTGGGGAAATGATCCGGCTGGACCTTGCCCAGCAGGACGTTGCAGTCGGTGATGGTGAGCGGCCCGCCGCGCCGGTAGCAGGCAGGCCCCGGCACCGCGCCCGCGCTTTCCGGGCCGACACGGAAACGCCCGTCCAGGAACGAACAGACGGAGCCGCCGCCCGCCGCGATGGTATGGATGCGCATCATCGGCGCGCGCAGGCGCACCCCCGCCACCCGCGCCTCATTGTCACGCTCATAGACGCCGGCATAGTGCGACACATCGGTCGAGGTGCCACCCATGTCGAAGCCGATGACCTCGGTGAAGCCCGCCTGCTCTGCCGTTCGTGCCAAACCGACGATGCCGCCGGCCGGGCCGGACAGCACCGCATCTTTGCCCCGGAACAGCGCGCCGTCGGTCAGGCCGCCGCTCGACTGCATGAAAAGCATCTCTGCCTGATCGCCCAGCGCATCGCGCAAGCCATCGACATAGGCGCGCAGCACCGGCGAGAGATAGGCGTCGGCCAGCGTCGTATCGCCGCGCCCGACCAGCTTGATGAGGGGGGCGACATCATGGCTGGCGCTGATCTGGGTGAAGCCGATATCGGCCGCGATCCGCGCCAGCGCCCGTTCGTGATCCGGGTAGAGATAGCCGTGCATCAGCACGATCGCGACGGCGCGCAACCCCTTGTCATAAGCGCCCTGCAACGCGGCGCGCGCGGCGCTTTCGTCCAGCGCCACGCGCACCGTGCCGTCGGCCATCAGCCGCTCGTCCACCTCGACCACATCGGCGTGGAGCGGATCGGGCAGGCGGATGCGGCGCGCGAACAGGTCCGGCCGTTCCTGCGTGCCGATGCGGATCGCGTCGCGGAACCCGCGCGTGATCGCCAGCAGCACCGGCTCGCCCTTGCGCTCCAGCAGCGCATTGGTGGCGATGGTGGTGCCGATGCGCAGGACGCAGGGCGGGATCGGCCCTTCACCACAGCCGGTCAGCCGCCGCACGGCTTCGACTGCCGCATCGGCATAGCGTTCCGGGTCGCTCGACAGCAATTTGGCGGTGTGCAGCCGCCCATCGGGCGCGCGCGCCACCACATCGGTGAAGGTGCCGCCGCGGTCGATCCAGAAATGCCAGGTCATGGGCGCAGGTGATGGCGGCGCGGGGGTGGAATGGCAAGAGACGGGTGGAAAGCATCAGGGACCATTGGCCATCATCCAATACCGTCATTCAGCAAAGGCCGGGATGACGGAGAAATGCGGATACCCCGCTCCCTCCCTGTTACGCCCCCTTACCGTCCGCCCAGAATTGCGCCAGTTGCAGCACCGACGCCTGGGCCGCTGCGTAATCCGGTTCTTCGTTTGCGTCATTATAGCCGAACCATTCGTCGGCCCCGACTTCCTGCACGACGATGCCGTCGCGCCGGGCGAGCATGGATAGCGAGCCATAATAGACGCCGTAGGTCGCGCCCGCCTGCGGGATCAGCCAGGCGATCTGGCCGCGGACCGGCACGATGCTCTCATCCCGCCACAGCGCGCGGGCGCCATAGCCGGTGCAGTTGATGATCGATTTCTGGCGCAGCTTCGTCACGTCATTGGGATCGTGCAGTTCCATAGGTACGACCTTGCCCCCCGCCAGCCGGAAATCGGCCATGAGTTGATGGGCCAGGTCGGCGACGTTGAAGGTCAGGCCGCTGCCGCGTCGGGCATAGGTCGGGCGGAAGGGGTGGGCGCCGGGCGCCAGTTCGACCGAGCGTGGGGTGATGTCGGCCAGTCGCTGTTCGAGGCGGAGAAATTCATCGGGATGCTCGCCCGTCGGCGCGTGTCGCACCCGTTCGGTAAAGGGCGTGTCCGACAGAATGTAGCGGTCGGTCCATTCGACCGGGTCGCCGGGCAGGCCCAGATAGCTCTGGTGCATGGTGAAGGACGCACGGGCCATCGCCTCCCACCGGTCGCCGAAGCCCGGATCGACCGCCTTCTGCATCGCGATCCGGCTGTCGGGCGTCCAGCCGCCGGTCGCGCGGGCGGAGCGGACATAGGGAAATTGCTCTTTGGCGTAGATGGTGACGTCGGCCCCGGCGCGCTGGGCGGTGAGCGCGGCGGTCAGGCCCAGCGCGCCCGCGCCGATCACCGCAACGTCGCGCACTCCGTCCGCCAGCGCCATGCCGACCGCGACCTGCGCCGATCCCCAGGATAGGGACCAGCCGCTGCCGCCATGGCCATAATTATGCACCACCCGCTTGGCCCCGACCCGCTCCACCTCGATCCGCGGCCCGGCGGCGCGGAAAGGGCGCAGGCAGACGGTGACGCGAAACAGGCGATCGGGGGTGGCGCGGATCGGCGGCGGCATCCCCTCGCACGGATTCGCCGTGCGGCCCGCCGTCCCCAGCGACAGCGCCGCCATGCCGCCCATGCCCCGGCCCAGAAATGCGCGCCTGTCCACTCGCCTGTCTCCCTGTTCGCTTCGCCCTTTTGACATAACGAACGACTGCGCGGGAGCCGCAAGCGCTGGCAGGTCGCGCCAGCGGCGATCAGTTGCCGTCGGCGTCGACCGTGAACACCATCGGCTTGCCGCGCGATCCGGGTTCCCAGCCCGCCTCCAGAGCGGCGCGGATGCCGCGCGCGATCATCGCATCGTTGATCTGGAGCCGGCCGCGCTGCAATCCCTTGAGCAGCCGTTTGGGCGGGGGAAATTCCAGCAACGCGCCGCGCTGCATATCCTTCTGCAACAGGGCGATGGCCATGCCTTTCCACCCGTCGATGTCGCTCCACTGCGGCTCGCGCCGCAATTCCCATTCATATGTGAAGCCGTCGACGTCGACGGAACCGCTACTGCTGTGCATGGCGACACGCATAGCATGGTTAGCCGCGCGCGCCAGCTTTCTTGCCCGGCCCCCTGATCCTTGGGGCAGGACTGATCGAGATTGTGGACAAGCGCCTTACACGAACATATCAGGAACGATATGGCCCAGCTTTCCACCCGTTCGAAACTCGAAATCCTCGCCGACGCCGCCAAATATGATGCGTCCTGCGCTTCGTCGGGCACCACCAGGCGCGACAGCCGCAGCGGCAAGGGGATCGGATCGACCGAGGGCATGGGCATCTGTCACGCCTATGCGCCCGACGGCCGCTGCATTTCGCTGCTCAAGATATTGCTGACCAACAGTTGCATCTTCGATTGCCATTATTGCATCAACCGCCGGTCCAGCGATGTCCGCCGCGCCCGCTTCACCGCGCAGGAGGTGGTGGACCTGACCCTGAGCTTCTACCGCCGTAATTATATCGAGGGGCTGTTCCTGTCGTCGGGCATCATCCGCTCGTCCGACTATACGATGGAGCAGATGGTCGAGGTGGCGCGATCGCTGCGCGAGGACCATCATTTTCGCGGCTATATCCATCTCAAGACCATTCCCGACGCCGACCCGGCGTTGATCCACCAGGCAGGGCTCCATGCCGATCGCCTGTCGATCAATGTCGAGTTGCCGACCGAAAGCGGCCTCAAGCGGCTGGCCCCGGAAAAAAATGGGTTGCGGATCGAAGGGGCGATGAGCCGCCTGCGCAGCGACATGGAGGATGGGCAGGACGCCCGCCGCAAATATAAGAGCGCGCCGCGTTTTGCCCCCGCCGGCCAATCGACCCAGATGATCGTGGGCGCCGACGCGGCCGACGACCGGGCGATCATCGCGCGGGCCAGCAGCCTGTATGACCGGCACAAGCTGCGCCGCGTCTATTACAGCGCCTTCTCCCCCATCCCCTCGCCCAGCGCGGTGCTGCCGCTCAAGCGCCCGCCATTGCTGCGCGAACATCGGCTCTACCAGTCCGACTGGATGATCCGATTCTATGGCTATGACGCGCAGGAGATCGCCGCCGCGACGGATGCGGCGACGGGCTGCCTGCCGCTCGACATCGATCCCAAGCTCGCCTGGGCGCTCAACCATCGCGCGACCTTCCCGGTCGATGTCAACCGCGCTCCGCGCGAGGCGCTGTTGCGAGTACCGGGCCTGGGGGTGAAAGCGGTGGATCGTATCCTGTCGAGCCGCCGCCATCGCCGCCTGCGGCTGGACGATGTCGCGCGTCTGACGACATCCATCAGGAAGCTGCGCCCCTTCCTGATCGCGGCGGATTGGCGACCCCTGGCGCTGATCGACAGCGCCGACCTGCGCGCGCGGGTCGCGCCGCCCGCGCAGCAGCTGGATTTGTTCGCCTGAACGCCGATTTACGGTTGATCCATGCCGCGACTCGTGAAATTCTGTCGTCAGGGTCAAGCAAGGAGTTCGAGGCTTTGGCGACGGCGCTCGGCAATCGCACATATCAGCGCAAGGCGTTTGCGAAGCGGATCAGCACGCATCTGGCGGCGTCGCTGGTTGTCTTCTGCCTGCTTCAGATCGGCATCGTCGCCAAGACCGGCGGCTCGCTCGTCCTGCATCTGGGCGTCATCGTCGCGATTGGCGGCTATGCCGTGGCCGCGCGCGGACTGGAACGGCGCTGGCAGTTGCTGGAACGGGGCGGCCTGCCCGACAGCGGCCTTGCCGTGCGCTTCCGTCGCGACGTGGCGCAACTGTGGGCCGCCAGCCTGTTGGGGGCGCTGCTCTGGATTCCGGTCGCGATCATCTTCCGCTTTCTGTTCGGCTGAATATCGGTCGGCTTTTTGGCGGGAGCCAATTGCCGCGCCTGTCGTTGTCTGTCCTCGAAAGAGGAGGACCAATCATGGCCGACGCCAATATTTTCGACCGCCTGAAGCAGGATCACGACACCCATCGCCAGTTGTTCGACAAGATGGCCGACGCGGAGCGCGAAAAGAACGAGGACCGGCTGGAAAAGCTGTTCGAGCAGTTCAAGGTCGAAGTGTCAGCCCATGCCGCCGCAGAGGAGGAAACCCTCTACGCCACCATGCTGGCCCGCCCGGACCTGCGCGAGGATGCGCAGCACAGCGTATCCGAGCACAAGGAGATAGACGATTATCTCGAAGAGCTGGACGCGCTGAAATTCAACGGCGAGGCATGGCGCAAGAAATTCGCCGAGATGAAGAAGCGCTACCTCCACCATATCGAGGAGGAAGAGGAGGAGATGTTCCCCGACGCCGCCAAGGAATTGACGGCGCAGGACGAGGATCGACTGGGCAAGCTGTTCGCCAAGCGCAAGCCGGCCGAACTGGAGCGCGCGCAGGCCGAGGACTGAAGGCCGAAGCTGCAATCGGCCCGCCGCCGGTGTCGGGCGTGGATCGGACGCTATGTATCGCATCGCACTGACCGCCCCGGACGATTTCGACGGCTGGCGGTCAGCAGCGCGGCGCTTGGCGATGAAGGGCGTCGATCCCGCCGACATTGTCTGGCAGGTGGGGGACGCGGGCGGCGATCTGTTCGGCGATGCGCCCCTGCCCCCTGAACGTCCCGGCGCAGCCTTTTCCGTGCCGCGCGCTTTCGTCGATCTTGCGCAAAGCGCGATCCTGCATAGCGACCCCGAACGCTTCGCCCTGCTCTATGCGCTGCTGCGCCGGCTGCGCGATCGGCCGGGGCGGATGGAGGACAAGGCCGATCCGCTGCTGCGGCGGGTCGATATGCTGGCCAAGGCGGTGCGGCGCGACATCCACAAGATGCGCGCTTTCGTCCGGTTCCGTGCGTTAGAGGATAATATAGGGCTGCGCTTCGTCGCCTGGTTCGAACCCGATCATCATATCGTCCGCGCCAATGCGGGCTTTTTCATGCGCCGCTTCGCGTCCATGCGCTGGTCGATCCTGACGCCGGCGGCCAGCATCCATTGGGACGGCGACGTCTTGACCGAGGGACCGGGCACCAGCCGCGCCGGCGCACCCGCCGACGATCCGGTCGAGGAGATGTGGAAGGGCTATTATGCCGCGATTTTCAATCCGGCCCGGCTCAAGACCGGGGCCATGCTGTCCGAAATGCCGAGAAAATATTGGCGCAACCTGCCCGAAGCCGCGCTTATCCCCGACCTTATCGCCGGGGCGCAGGCGCGAGAGGCGGCCATGATCGCCACGCCCCCCCTGCCCGAAAAAGCGCCGCCCAAGCGCCAGGGCAACGCCGCCGCCGTCTGGGCGGCGGTTCGCAGCGAGGCGAAGACCTGCACCCGCTGCCCGTTGCATCGGGACGCCACGCAGACGGTGTTCGGCGAAGGACCGCTTGACGCGCCCCTGTTCTTCATCGGCGAACAGCCTGGCGATCAGGAGGATCTGGCCGGGCGGCCGTTCGTCGGACCGGCGGGGCAATTGTTCGACCGGTCGTTGGCGGCGGCGGGCGTCGACCGATCGCGCGCTTACGTCACCAATGCGGTCAAGCATTTCAAGTTTGAGAGGCGAGGGAAACGCCGCCTGCATCAATCACCCGACGCTGGCGAGATCGAAGCGTGCCGCTGGTGGCTGAACCAAGAGATCGATCTGGTCCGCCCGCGCATCATCGTCGCGCTGGGCGCGTCCGCCGCGCGCGCGATGCTGGGCAAGGCGGTGACGATCAGCCGGACACGGGGTGAGGCGATCGCGCTCGATGGCGGTGCGGAGGGCTGGGTGACGGTGCATCCGAGCTATGTGCTGCGCCTGCCGGACGAGGGTCGCCGGGCGGAGGAGCAGGCCCGCTTTATCGAGGACCTGCGCGCTATTGGCGAGCGGGTGAAGACACTGGCCTGAGCGGGGAATGCGGAACGGCTACAGTCCAAAGAAGCCGCTCCGCACCCCAACTTCCGTTCGGAAGCTGACTCAAAGGCGGGGCGGGCATGGCACCCGCCCGCCCATTATTCAGAATTTCGCGACGACGCCCGCCATCGGGCGGATCGAGTGGAAATCGCCGGTGGTATCGGCCTGCACGCGCAGGCGGATATTGCTGCTCTGGGCCGAACCGCCCATGTCGGCGGGCGACAGTTCGACGCCGGCGCCATAGGTCATGCCGTGATAGTCGCGGCTATCCTTGCCGAGCGCGTCGAAATTGGTCCACTGATAGCCGACCTTGGTGAAGATCATGCTGTCCTTGCCCGCCTTCACGCCGACCCGGCCCGCGGCGCCATATTCCCAGTCGATGTCGCCCGACACGCCCTTGGACGCGGTGCCCTCGACGCCCAGCACCAGCGGCCCTGCGACATTGACGTTCACGCCTGCCACGCCTTCGACCATGCGGCCTTTGTAACCGACCGGCGGGATGCCTTCCTTGCTGCTTTCGCTGTCATAATTATGCACGCCACCCATCACGCCGACATAGGGTTCGATGCGGCGGGTGGACGAACCGGCGTCATCTTGCGCCATGGCGGCGGCAGGCAACAAGGACGCGGCGGCGGCTGCCGAAAAAAGCAGTGTCTTCATGGGGGTGACCCTTTGTCTATTGTGGATTTGTTCAGCGGCGGTTTGGACCCGCCGGGCCGATGCGAGCGCTTAAAGCTGCGATCGACAGGGGGAAGAATGACCGGACCGGCCGGAAGGTTTCCTGAACAATTCACAAAAGCTGGCCGAAAGGCGATTATGTGACGGAAAGAACACGCTTTCTGTCGCCCCGATGAACAAAAGCCGACATTTCTGAACCTGCGATAAACGCTGGTGCGGAAAGGATAATCCATTCACAACCAATTCAACCGGGCCGCGTTAAGCAAAGGATCAGATGGAGATGAGGAGAAAGGCGATGACGGGCATCCGACATCGGTTCCTGGCGGTAATCGGACTTGCAGGCGCGCTGACCCTGGGTGGTTGCGCCTATGATGACGGCTATGGCTATGGCGGCGTCAGCGTGGGTAGCGGCTATTATGGCAATGGCGGCTATTATGGAGACGGCTATTATGGGCCGTCGGGCTATTATCAGCCCGGCGGTTTTGGCGGTTGGTACGACAATTATTATTATCCCGGCAACGGCTATTATGTCTATGACCGCGGCGGTCGACGCCACCGCTGGAATGACGGGCAACGCCGCTATTGGGAAGGCCGTCGGACCGAGCGCGGCGACGATGGTCGCTGGCGCGGCCGGGATCGCGATCGGGACGGCACTTGGCGCGATCGCGATCGGCAACCGGGCAATGGCAACTGGACCCGTCCGCCCCAGGGCGGCGACCGGGATCGAGACCGCGGCGATCGCAATTGGGGACGGGATCGCAATGATGGCCAGGGTCGCGACCGCAACCAGTGGCGCGGCAATGACCGCGGCCGGGGCGATGGCGCGCGACCCACGCCGCAGCCGGGCCTGCGCCAACCCCAAACCCGACCACAGGCGCAACCTCAACCCCGCCCGTCGCGACCGCAGGTCAGCCAGCCGCGCCCGCAGCGCGACTGGGGTGGCGCGGGCCGCGTGACGCGCGGGCGCGAACCGGCGGCGCGGGTCCGTCCGAACTGATGCGGGCAGCGATCAAGACCGCCGCCCTGTTGTCCCTCCTGCTCGTCGTCGCCTGCGACGGGCGGGAGGAGAGCGCGATCGACAATCTGGCCAATGGCGCCAATGCCGCGCAGGTGGAAAACCAGTTTCGCGCCGAAGCGATGGCGGTGATGGAGCCGCTCAACCCGCCCGCCCCCGGCGCTCCGGGCGGTTTGCCCGTCGATCCCGCCCCGATCGCCGAAGGATCGATCGACCCCGACAGCGCGCAGGGCGCGGCGCAGGTGGTGCAGGGCTATTATGGCCTGCTGGAGGAAAAGCGGTTCGAGGATGCGCAGGATCTGTGGAATCCCGCAGGCGCGATCGGATTGCAGGACGACGCCCATTTCGCCGCGCGCTTTCGCGGCTTTAGCGAGATTCACGCCAATGTCGGCGCGCCATCCGACCCGGAAGGGACGGCCGGATCGATGCATGTGACAGTGCCGGTGCAGGTCTATGGGCGCATCGCCGCCAATGGCCGGCCCTGGCATGTGCTGCGGCAGGTGGTGTTGCGCCGCGTCGATGACGTCCCCGGATCGACGCAGGAACAACGGCGCTGGCATATCGAAACGATCGGGGCTTATCAGCCGCCGGTGGATGCGCCCGGTGCGGATAACGGCACGGAGGCGCAGGCCATTTCGATGACCGACGGGATGGCGAAACGACCGTAGAGGCCGGCAAGGTGATTGCCGGATCGATCGGCGCACCGCCTTCCGCTCGCAATCCCGATGATTCGTCACCGCCTGTAAAAAAGACGCCCGGTCTTTGCGACCGGACGCCTTTTTCTATCCGATGTCAGGCTGATCTCAGGCGACGGTCGCCGTGACGATCTTGCCCGGCGTGCGCGGCGGCTCGCCCTTGGGCAAGGCGTCGACATATTCCATGCCCGACGTCACTTCGCCCCAGACGGTATATTGACCGTCCAGGAAGGTGGCGTCGTCGAAGCAGATGAAGAACTGGCTGTTGGCGCTGTTCGGATTGGACGAACGGGCCATCGAGCAGACGCCGCGGACATGCTTTTCACGGCTGAATTCGGCCTTGATGTCGGGCTTGTTGGGGTGACCGCCCATGCCGGTGCCGGTCGGATCGCCGCCCTGGGCCATGAAGCCGGGGATGACGCGGTGGAAGACCACGCCGTCATAAAAGCCTTCCTTGGCGTTTTCCACGATGCGCGCGACATGGCCAGGGGCCAGGTCGGGGCGCAGCTTGATCACGACGTCGCCGCCGCTGTCGAGGGTAAGGGTAAGGGTTTCGTCGGCCATGAAGCATCCTCTCATGTGGGAAGGGGTGATGCCCCCCATATAGAGGCTTCAAAAGGGGATGGAAGTTTCTTGTGGAGAAGGCGTCAACCGCCCGTCACCCCATTGCAATTCCATGTTGCATGGGCGAAAGCATCCGCCATGTTACAGGAACCGGACAGTAGGGGGCGCCATGAGCGAGCGCGGCGATCCAGCCGACCCCCTGTTGCGTGGGGACGACACGGACGATGAAACGATCCTTGAACAGGCTGAAACAGGCCTGGACGAGGATGATCGGCTGAAGCCCGAATTCCTGTCCTCCGTGCTTGACGCGGTGGAGGATGGCGACAGTGAAACTGCGCGCGACCTGGTGTCGCCGCTCCACCCGGCCGACATTGCCGACCTTCTGGAACTGACGCCGTCGGACCGGCGCGCCGATGTCGCCTCTGCGCTGGGCGACCTGGTCGGCGCGGAAGTTCTGTCGGAACTTAACGACTATGTCCGCGACGACCTGATCGGCGCGCTGGCGCCCGAACAGGTCGCCGAATTCGCCGCCGAACTCGATACCGACGACGCCGTCGCGATGATCGAGGATATGGAGGAGGCCGACCAGCAGGCCGTCCTTGACGCGCTCGACCCCGAAGACCGCGCCGCGATCGAAAGCGCGCTGTCCTACCCGGAAGAATCCGCCGGTCGCCTGATGCAGCGCGATCTGGTCGCGGTGCCGGCGCATATGACGGTCGGTCAGGTGATCGACTATCTGCGCGACAATGCCGACCTGACGCAGGATTTCTGGGAAATCTATATCGTCGATGCGGCCCATCGGCCGATCGGCTATTGCCAGCTTAGCTGGATTCTGACCTGCCCCCGCGGCATCGCCATGACCGACCTGATGAAGCGCGAACAGACGCTGATCCCGGTCGACATGGATCAGGAAGAAGTCGCGCTGCGCTTCCAGAAATATGCGCTGATCTCCGCCGCCGTGGTGGATTCGGCGGGCCGTCTGGTCGGCATGATCACGGTCGATGACGTCGTCCACATCATCGCCGAGGAAGCGGGCGAGGATATACTCCGCCTGTCGGGCGCGGGCGAAGGCGACATCAACCAGCCGATCCTGATGACGGTGCGCACCCGCCTGGTCTGGCTGGTCGTCAATCTGGGCACCGCCATGGTCGCCGCGTCGGTGGTGGGCCTGTTCGAAGATACGATCGAACATCTGGCGATGCTGGCCGCGCTGATGGGCATCGTGTCGGGCATGGGCGGCAATGCGGGCACGCAGACGCTGGCGGTCATGGTGCGCGCCATCGCCACCAATCAGGTCACCAGTTCCAACACATTGCGCATGATCGTGCGGGAATTTCGCATCGCCGCGACCAATGGATCGGTGCTGGGCGTGCTGATCGGCATCGGTTCCTATCTAATCTACGGCCAGCTTGGCCTGTCGCTGGTGTTCGCCACCGCGATCCTCATCAACAATATGGTGGCGGGCCTGGCGGGCGTGCTGATCCCGGTGACGCTGGACCGGCGCAATATCGATCCGGCCGTATCGTCCGCGGTGTTCGTGACGATGATGACCGATTCGCTGGGCTTCTTGACCTTTTTGGGGCTGGCGACGCTCTTCCTGACCTGATGATGCATTGATCTGGCGGCTTCGGCCGCCCATGTGCTGACCCATGCCGCTCCACATGACCAAGATCGCCTTCCGCAGCGAAAGCCCCGCATCCTTGCGCGCCTGGCTGGAAAGCCATGCGGACGAAGCGCGGCTCACGACCCGTTACCTGCCCAAGCGGGTGGAGGAGATGGCGGGCGGGTCGCTCTACTGGATTCACGGCCATATGCTGGTCGGCCGCAGCCCGATCCTGGGCTTTGAGGAGACGGGGCAAGGCCGCCACTGGATCCGGCTGGAACCGCGCCTAATCCCGGTGCGCGGCAAGCCCAAGCGCGCGCATCAGGGCTGGCGCTATCTGGAGGATGCGGATGCCCCGCCCGACCTGGACGTGGGCGAGGCTGACGACCTGAACACCATGCCCGCCGCTTTGCTGGGGGAATTGAGCAAGCTGGGGCTGGTGTAGGGCGAACGGCGTTGGCGTTAGCTTTCGTTGCCTACCCGCTATTGCGCAGCGCCGTCGCGATCGCGTTGATCGACAATTCGATCCCCTCCTTGATCCGCGGATCATCCTCGCCCGCGCGATGGCGTTTGAGCAATTCGACCTGGAGCAGGTTCAGCGGCTCGATATAGGGCAGGCGCAACCGGATGGATGCGTCCAGCGCCGGATTCTTCTCCAGCAGCCGCGACTGGCCGGTCGCGGCCAGCAGTCCGTCATGCGCCTGTTGCCACCCCTCGCGGATACGGCCGAACATCGCCTCGCCCGCCGCCTGGTCCTCCACCAGCGGCAGGTAGCGCGCGGCGATGCCGAGGTCCGACTTGGCCAGCACCATCTCCAGATTGGCGAGCGCGGATTTCAGGAACGACCAATGCTGCCCCATGTCGGCCAGCAACGCCTTGTCCTCAAACTGTGCCAGCGCCTGCCCCACGCCATACCAGCCCGGCAGCATCACCCGCGCCTGCGCCCAGCTGAACACCCAGGGGATGGCGCGCAGATCCTCGATCGCGTTGCTCTTCGTCCGGCTGGCGGGGCGCGACCCGATCTTGAGGCCCGAAATCTCCTGGATCGGGGTCAACTGACGGAAAAACTCCTTGAACCCCTCCGTGCCGTACACCAGGTCGCGATAGGCGGCGAAGGCGTTTTTCGACAACGCGTCCATCGCCGCGCTGAACCGGGCGGCGTCGCGGTCCGACACCCCTTCCGGCTCCAGGCTGGCGAGCAGGGTCGCGCTCGTCATCGCCTCCAAATTGGTCATGGCCACATCGCGCGACCCGAATTTGGCGGCGATCATCTCGCCCTGTTCGGTGATGCGGATGCGCCCCTGCACGCTGCCCCTGGGCTGCGCCTGGATCGCGGCGAAGGCCGAGCCGCCGCCGCGCCCCACCGCGCCGCCGCGGCCGTGGAACAGCTGCATCGCCGCCCCGGCGTCGGCGAACACCGGCTCCAGCGCCTGGCTCGCCTTGTACAGGCTCCAGGTCGATGTGATGTAGCCGCCATCCTTGTTGCT
The DNA here is from genome assembly GCF_001046645.1 of Sphingobium cupriresistens LL01. NCBI lineage: Bacteria > Pseudomonadati > Pseudomonadota > Alphaproteobacteria > Sphingomonadales > Sphingobiaceae > Sphingobium > Sphingobium cupriresistens. The sequence continues at coordinate 191,736 of NZ_KQ130434.1, read as the reverse complement.
GTCGGAATAGCCGATCATCACTTCCTGATGGCCCCGCGCCTTCACCACCCCAGCGATTTCAGGCAGGCCGAAATAGGCGGTCATGATGGCGGGCGCAGCCTCCAGATCGGCGATCGTCTCGAACAGCGGGATCGCCATGATCGCGGCCTGCGGCGGCGCGCCATCCACGCCCGCCTGCCACAGCCCCGCTTCCTTCAGCAGGATGCTGACCTCCAGCATGTCGGACACGCTTTCGGCCTTGGAGATGATATAATGGGTGATGCAGGCCGGTCCGTACAGCCGGTGCGCGGTCGCGGCGGCATGGACGATCGCCAGCTCGGACGTGGTTTCCTCGCCATAAGCGGAAAAACGAGACCCCAGCGGACGATTGCTGGCCAGTTCGCGGCGCAGCAGCGCGATCCGCGCATATTCGTCGAGCGCGAGATAGTCCGCCTCAACCCCCGCCGCCTTGAGCAGTTCCGCCACCACCCGCTCATGCACGGCGCTGTTCTGGCGCATGTCGAGCGTGGCGAGGTGAAAGCCGAACGTCTCCACCGCGCGGATCAGCCGCCCCAGCGCCCCCCCGGTCGCCAGCGCGCCGTCGCCCTCGCTCGCCAGCCCCTGCGCCACCGTCACCAGATCGCGGCGGAACTCCTGGGGTGTCGCATAGGCGTCCCCCTTCAGGCTCGACGGCCGCGCCGGCTGCCCGCCGGTCAGCGCGGTGCAGGTGGCGGCCAGCCGCGCATAGATGCCGGACAAGGCGCGGCGATAGGGTTCGTCCTTGCGACTGGGCGATGCGTCGCCGCTGGCGTCCGCCAGGTCCAGCACCGCCTGCGGCACATGGGCGAGTTCGGTCGAGAGCGAGAGTTCCGCCCCCAGCGCATGGAGCGCGTCGAGATAATAGGCGATCGCCGCCTGGCAGCCGCGTTTCAGTGCGAACTCCAGTTGCGGCGCCTGGACGAAGGGATTGCCGTCGCGATCGCCGCCGATCCACGACCCCACCCGCAGGAAGCTTTGCGGCCGCGCGCCCAGCACCCGCTCCCACCGCGCATAGAGCGCGGGCAGCACCGGCAAAAACGTGTCGCGGAAATAGGCGAGCACATTATCGATCTCGTCGGCGACGAACAATTTCTCGCGCCGCAACGGCCGCGTCTGCCACAACAAGGCGATCTGGCGGAAAATCGCCTCGTCCAGATTTTCGCCCTCTGCCGTCTCGATCCGCCCGGCATCCTTGAGGTGCATCAGGTCGGCGATGCGATTCTTGTGGTCGATCATGCTCTTGCGCCGCACCTCGGTCGGGTGGGCGGTGAGGACCGGCACCATCAGGCTGTGCGCCAGCAGACCCAGCACCGCATCCTTGTCGATGCCATGCGATTCCAGCCGCGCTACCGCGGAGGCGACATCGGCGCCCGGCTCGGCCGCCACCCCCTGCCGGTCCTCTGCCAGGTTGGCGAGCATCGAAAACAGCATGAAACCACGGGTGAAATTGAGCGTATCGTCCAGATCGAGCGCGTCCAGCCCGCTATCGGTCAGGTCCGCCCCCTGCAATCCCCGCGCCCGGTCGACCGAGGCCGATCGGATATATTCGGTCTGCTTATAAAGCTTCTCCCCCCCATAAGCGCGGATGACATCGCCCAGCAGCCGCCCCAGATAGCGAATGTCGGGATTTTGCGTGATCGCCGGAGCGGACGGGGAGGGGGAAAGAGTCGCCATGGCAAGGATGCTGCATTGCAACAGGGGAAGGGTCAAGCGGAGGTTGCTGATGGGAACGTAGGTCACCATAGCCGACATCACCGCCCCCCTTGCGCTCCCCCACCCCCTGCGCCAAAGACGCGATCGTGACCGCCAGCATCAGCATAGGGACCGACAGCCACGGCAAGGACGTGCTGGTCGATGTCGAGGAATTGCTCGCCACCCGGCTGCTCGTGCAGGGCAATTCGGGGTCGGGCAAGTCGCATCTGCTGCGCCGCCTGCTCGAAGAATCCGCGCCGATGGTGCAGCAGGTGGTGATCGACCCGGAGGGGGATTTCGTCACCTTGGCCGACGCATACGGCCATGTCGTGATCGACGCGGGCGACTATAATGAGCGCGAGATCGTCAAGATGGCGATGCGCATCCGCGAACATCGCGCCTCGGTGGTGCTGAGCCTGGAGTCACTGGAGCTGGAGGCGCAGATGAAATGCGCCGCGACCTTCCTGTCGACCCTGTTCGATGCGCCGCGCGACCATTGGTATCCCGCGCTGGTGGTGGTGGACGAGGCGCAGATGTTCGCGCCCGTATCGGCGGGCGACGTGTCGGACGAGGCGCGGCGGTTGTCCCTGGCCGCCATGACCAACCTGATGTGCCGGGGGCGCAAGCGGGGCCTGGCCGGCGTAATCGCAACCCAGCGGCTGGCGAAACTGGCCAAGAATGTCGCGGCCGAAGCGTCCAATTTCCTGATGGGCCGCACCTTCCTCGACATCGACATGGCCCGCGCCGCCGACCTGCTGGGCATGGAGCGGCGGCAGGCGGAGCAGATTCGCGACCTGGAGCGCGGGCGCTTTCTGGGCCTTGGCCCAGCGATCGCGCGTCGGCCGGTCAATGTGAAGATCGGCGCGGTGCAGACCGGCACGCGGGGCGGCGCGCACAAGCTGATCGCCCCGCCCACCACCAGCGGCGAGGATTTACAGGAATTATTGTTCGCCCGCGGCGAGGAGGATATGCCGCCCCCTCCGCCGACGCGCGCCGATCCCCCGCCCCGCCCGGCCGAGGAGATCATTCGCGCGCTCGCCGATACCCCATCGGCCCGGCCCGCCGCGCCGGAACTGGATTTCGGCCAGAACGAACCGGTGGTGATCGCCGTGCTGGACGAGATCGTCGCCGATCTGGGCGACTCGGCCCCCAGCGTTTCGACGCTGTATCAGGATTTCGGCGTGCGCTGCCGGATGAAGGGGCTGCGCACGCCCCCGCTCGACCTGCCCGCCTTTCGCAAGCGCTTCGCCATGGCGCAGGCCGGGATGGCCGATGCGCATGATCCGCGCTGGGCCGATGCGATGCAGGCGGCGGAGCCTCTGCCGGAGGATATGCTCGCCCCCTTCCTGCTGATCGCGCGCGCCGCGATGGCGGGCCTTCCCTGCCCCGATGACGCGCTTCTGGCCCGCGCCTATGGCACCAGTTCGCCGGGGCGGGTGCGGCGGCTGATCGACTATATGGAAAAACTGGGCGTCATCGTCGCCCGCACCGATTTTTCGGGCAAGCGCTCGATCGGCGTGCCGGGTCTTGGCCTCTCCACCGCGGCGGCGGATGGATGACGGCCGCCTCCGTCCTTTTCGTCTGTCTTGGCAATATCTGCCGCTCGCCCTTGGCCGAAGCCGCGCTCAGAGCAGAGGCAGCGAAGACAGGCGTCGATATGACCGTCGATTCGGCCGGGACCGGCGACTGGCATGTAGGCCACCCGCCCGACCGCCGGGCGCAGGCGGTGGCGTTGCGCCATGGCATCGACATTGGCGGCTATCGGGGGCGGCAGGTCGAACCGGCGGATTTCCAGCGCTTCACCCATATTTTCGCGCTCGACGCCGACAATCTCAAAAATCTGTGTCACATCCGCCCGCCGGACGGGACAGCGGACCTGCGCCTGCTAATGGATATGGTGCCGGGGCGCGAAGGAACGGGCGTGGTCGATCCCTATTATGGCGACGATGCCGGGTTCGACCTGACCTGGGACGATGTGACCCGCGCCGCCAGAGCGATCGTCGCCGGCCTTTAGCTCGTTTCGCGGACGATCAGTTCGGGGGCGATCTGCACCGATCCGGCGTCTTCCCCGCCGATGCGCCGGAATAGCAGATCGACCAGATGGTGTGCGCCAGCCTCTATATCCTGCCGGACGGTGGTGAGCGGCGGACGGGCCAGGCGGGCGAGCGGGATGTCGTCGAAGCCGATGATCGACAGGTCTTGCGGCACGCGCAGGTCATGGTCCGCCGCGGCGGCGACCAGGCTCATCGCCACCACGTCCGACGCGGCGAAAATGCCGTCGGGGCGGTTTCCGGCCGCGAACCAGTCGCGCGCCTTGGCATGACTCGCTTCCGGCGTGAGCGGACTGCATACCAGCGCGACGCCGCCACGCAAGGATGCGGGCAGGCCAGCGAGGAAGCCGGCATGGCGGGCGGCGAATTCGGGCACGTCGATGTCACCGAAAAAGGCCAGGCTGCGTCGCCCCCGCTCCACCAGATGCTGCGCCGCCAGCCGCCCGCCCGCTTCATTGTCAGCGCCCACCATGGCGGGACCGCCGCCCGCCCCCTGTTCGCCCCAGACGACCATCGGCCGGTAATGAGCAGCGACGCGGCCCAATACCGCGCCCTGATCCGCCTGGCCGATGATGATGACGCCATCGGCGCGCCCGGCCCGGATGAAGGCATCCAGCCAGTCGTCCCGGTCCGGCGATACCCTTGAGAGCAGCAGGTCATAGCCACGATCCGTCAGCGCATCGGCGAGAAAACCGAGCATCGTCACGAGGAAGGGATCGGACAATTGCAGACCCCTCGCCAGTCCCAGCGGCATCAGCACCGCGATCGCCCCGGTCCGACCGAGGCGCAGATTCTGGGCGGCGACATTGAGCCGGAAGCCGTGCCGGTCGGCCAGCGCCTGAATCCGGCCGCGCGTCCCCTTGCTCAGCGCCCCCTTGCCCGTCAGCGCCCGCGACACGGTGGACACCGACACGCCGGCCAAGCGCGCCAGGTCGGCGATGCTCTTGAGCGGGCCGGTTTCCTGATCGTCCATGCGCCGCAGACTAGGACAAATATGGCGGGTCCACAACGCCTTGCCGCGCGGCATACACGGCCCGACGAAGCCGGCGTCCGCGGCACACCGCACGAGCGGGATGAGGAGAGGCGATGCCGCCTCTCCTCATCCCAACCCATCTTGACGCGCGCCGTCGGGGCTGTAGCTTCCTTCCACCCTATTCTCAGCCCGGTTGGACCGCTTATGCGCGCTGCCATGTTGCTGATTGACGCGGTGCCCGATGCCGGACCGTCCTCGTCCGGCCGCCCGCCTCTGCGCCTTTCGCCTGCCCGTCATTCCCTGCGGAGCGGTCGATGACAGTCATAACAGGGGGAGAGGAACATCCATGCAAATCGTCTATATCGCCATAGGGTGCGGCCTGCTGGCCATCATCTATGGCCTGATCACCAGTCGCCAGGTGTTGAGCCAGCCACCGGGCAATGACGCCATGCAGGCGATCGCCGGCGCGATTCAGGAGGGGGCCAAGGCCTATCTGGGCCGCCAATATACCACCATCGCCATCGTCGGCCTGGTCGTGGCCGTGCTGGTCCTCTATTTTCTGGGCGTCACGTCCGCGGTCGGATTTCTGATCGGGGCGATCCTGTCGGGGGCGGCGGGGTTCATCGGCATGAACATATCGGTGCGGGCCAATGTCCGCACGGCCGAAGCCTGTCGCGGCACGCTGCAGAGCGGCCTCACCGTCGCTTTCCGCGCCGGCGCCATCACCGGGATGCTGGTGGCCGGCCTCGCCCTGCTCGCGATCAGCGTCTTCTTCTGGTATCTGACTGGCCCGGCGGGCCATGCGCCCGACGACCGGCTGGTGATCGACTCGCTGGTCGCGCTGGCCTTTGGCGCGTCGCTCATCTCCATCTTCGCGCGGCTGGGCGGCGGCATCTTCACCAAGGCGGCCGACGTCGGCGCCGACCTGGTCGGCAAGGTCGAGGCCGGCATCCCGGAGGATGACCCACGCAATCCCGCCGTCATCGCCGACAATGTCGGCGACAATGTGGGCGACTGCGCCGGCATGGCCGCCGATTTGTTCGAAACCTATGTCGTCACCGTCGGCGCGACCATGGTGCTGACCGCCTTGCTGGTCACCGGGGTCGACAACGCCTTCCTGATGAAGCTGATGGCGCTGCCCCTGATCGTCGGCGGCGTGTGCATCGTCACGTCGATCATCGGCACCTATATGGTCCGTCTGGGCGCCAGTCAGTCGATCATGGGCGCGCTCTATAAGGGGTTCTGGACCACCGCGCTCCTGTCCATTCCGGCCATCTATGTCGTCACCCAATATACGCTGGGCGACCTCAACGCCGTCTTCGGCGCGGACCTGGACGGCTATGGCGGCTATACCGGGATGGATCTGTTCTGGTCGATGCTGGTCGGTCTGGCCGTCACCGGCCTGCTGGTGGTCATCACCGAATATTATACCGGCACCAACTATCGCCCGGTCCGCTCGATCGCCAAGGCGTCCGAAACCGGCCATGGCACCAACGTCATCCAGGGGCTGGCGATCAGCCTGGAATCCACCGCCTTGCCGACGCTGGTCATCGTCGTCGGCATCATCGTCGCCTATCAGCTGGCGGGTCTGATGGGCATCGCTTTCGCGGCGACCGCAATGCTGGCGCTGGCGGGCATGGTGGTGGCGCTGGACGCTTATGGTCCGGTCACCGACAATGCGGGCGGCATCGCCGAAATGGCGCATCTGGACGATAGCGTGCGGGTGAAGACCGACGCGCTGGACGCCGTGGGCAACACGACCAAGGCGGTGACGAAGGGCTATGCCATCGGCAGCGCGGGTCTGGCGGCGTTAGTGCTGTTCGGCACCTTCACTCAGGATCTCGATTATTATGGCGCGGCGCTGGGCCTGACCGAGCCGGTCGATTTCTCGTTGAAAAACCCCTATGTCATCGTCGGCCTGCTGCTCGGCGCGTTGCTGCCCTATCTGTTCGGCGCGATGGGCATGACCGCCGTCGGCCGCGCGGCGGGCGACGTGGTCAAGGACGTCCGCGCGCAGTTCGCCGAGAATAAGGGCATCATGGACGGCACCAGCAAGCCGGACTATGCGCGCACGGTCGATCTGGTGACCAAGGCCGCGATCAAGGAGATGATCATCCCCAGCCTGTTGCCGGTGCTGGCGCCGATTATCGTCTATTTCGCGATCACAGCGGTGGCGGGCAGCGACAACGGCTTTGCGGCGCTGGGCGCGTTGCTGCTGGGCGTCATCGTGTCCGGCCTGTTCGTCGCTTTGTCGATGACCAGCGGCGGCGGCGCATGGGACAATGCCAAGAAATATATCGAGGATGGCCATCATGGCGGCAAGGGCAGCGAAGCCCATAAGGCCGCGGTGACCGGCGACACGGTGGGCGATCCGTACAAGGATACGGCCGGCCCGGCGGTGAACCCGATGATCAAGATCACCAATATCGTCGCGCTGTTGTTGCTGGCGGCGCTGGCGCATGGGGCCTGACAGGCCGTGACAGGTGGGGAGAGGCCGCGCGCCTCTCCTCCCCTTGCCTGCGCCCCGACTGGTCGCGGCGTCGGCCATGCTTAGTTCATTTTAACCCTTTGTTCAGGGCAGAGGCGCAATCTGCGCGCGCGGTCGGCCTGACGGGGGCGAGCCGCGCCGCACCGGATTTCCCGTCATGCCTTCCAAGGCGTGACCCAAGCCAGCCACCGGATGCCATGATATGCTGCACGCCATTACCAACGACGAACCGGGCCGCATCGCCGCGCTGCGGCGCTATGAAATACTCGACACGCCAATGGAAGGCGCTTTCGACAAGGTCACCAATCTGGTGCGCGCGCTGTTCAGCGTGCCGATATCCGCCGTGTCGCTGATCGATCAGGAGCGGCAATGGTTCAAGTCGATCGCCGGGCTGGATGTGTCGGAAACGCCGCGCAGCGCAGCCTTTTGCGATCATGCCATCCGTCAGGACGATCCCCTCGTCATACCCGACACGAAGGACGATGTGCGCTTTCGCTACAATCCGCTGGTGACCGGCGATCCGGGCATTCGAAGCTACGCCGGCGTGCCGCTGCGCACGCCCGATGGCTATAATATCGGATCGCTGTGCGCCATCGACACCCGCGCCAGGGATTTCCCGGCCGAACAGATGGAGATTATGAAGGGCCTGGCCGCCATCGTGGTCGAACAGATGGAATTGCGGATGCTGGCCGAGCGCGATCATCTGAGCGGCGCCATGACCCGCCGCGCCTTCGTCGCCGAAATCGACAAGCGGATCGCGTTGTTCGTCCGGCACCAGCGGCCCGCCGCCCTTATCCTGCTCGACATCGACCATTTCAAGGCGATCAACGACTGCCATGGCCATCCCGTCGGCGACCGGGTGATCGAGGCGGTCGCGCATTGTTGCGCCGGCCTGTCACGCCCCAGCGATTCGCTGGGGCGGATCGGCGGTGAGGAATTCGGGTTGTTGCTGCCCGAAACCAGCGAGACGGAAGCGCTGGCCGCCGCGCACCGTTTCTGTGCGGCGATCGAGGCGTTGGACATCCCCCATGATCCGCCGCTGCGCGTCACCGCCAGCTTTGGCGTGGCCGCGATCGGTCCCGGCCGCATGACCAGTCAGGACTGGCTCACCGCTGCGGATACGGCGCTCTATGATGCCAAGCGCAGCGGTCGCAACCGCGCGGTGCTGGCCCCCATCGAAGCGATCCGCGCGGCATGAGCTGAAAGGCGGCCGCGCCCACCGGCTTACCCCCGCTTGCCGCTTTCCCCGGCCGGGCCTATAGGCGCGGCATGACTGCCGAACCCTTCGCCAAGCAACTCGCCGCGCTGGAGTCGCGCGGGCGATTGCGTCGCCTGATCTCCCGTTCCGGGCGGGATTTCGCCTCCAACGACTATCTCGGCCTGGCCGGTGATCCGATCATCGCGCAGGCCGTCGCCGACGCGATCGGGCGGGGCGTGCCGGTGGGATCGGGCGGGTCGCGGCTGCTGCGCGGCAATGCGCCCGAACATGAGGGGCTGGAGACCAAGGCGGCCGATTTCTTCCGTACGCAGGCGGCGCTGTTCGTCGCCAACGGATATGTCGGCAATCTGGCGCTGTTTTCGACGCTGCCCCAGCGCGGCGACCTGATCGTTGCGGACGAACTGATCCATGCCAGCGCCCATGACGGCATCCGCATGAGCAAGGCGCAGGCGGTGTTCGCGCGGCATAATGATGTGCAGAGCTTCGCCGACCTGATCGCGGCCTGGCGCAAGGAGGGCGGCACGGGCCGTATCTGGATCGCGGTAGAGACGCTCTATTCGATGGATGGCGACGTCGCCCCACTCACCGATCTCGCCAAGTTGGCGGCGACCCATGGCGCGATGCTGCTGCTGGACGAAGCGCATGGCACCGGCGTCTTCGGGCCGGGCGGGCGCGGGCTTTCGACCGGGCTGGACGGTTTGCACAATGTCATCACCCTGCATACCTGCGGCAAGGCGATGGGAACCGAAGGGGCGCTGATCTGCGGCCCGCGCATCCATGTCGACTATCTGATCAACCGCGCCCGCGCCTTCATCTTCTCGACCGCGCCGTCCCCGCTGATGGCGGTGGCGGCGTCGGCGGCGCTGGACCGGATCGAGCAGGCGAGCGACCTGCGCGAACGATTGAAGACGCTGCGGCAGGATGCGGCCGAAGCGATTTGCGCGCCGCTGGGCCTGCCCTCGCCCCGCAGCCAGATCGTGCCGGTCATCCTGGGCGACGATATCCGCACCATGGCGGTGGCCGCAGCTTTGCAGCAGGCGGGCTTCGACGTGCGCGGCATTCGACCGCCGACGGTGCCGGCGGGGACCAGCCGGCTGCGCATCTCGCTGACATTGAACGTCGGTCGCGCCGATGTCGCCGCGCTGGGTCAGGCGTTGCTTAAGGCGATGCAATGAGCGTTCTGATCGTCACCGGCACCGATACCGGCATCGGCAAGACGGTGTTCGCCGCCGGCCTGGCCGGGGCGCTGGGCGCTTATTATTGGAAGCCGATCCAGGCCGGGGTCGATCCCGAAGGCGACAAGGAAACCGTCGCCGCGCTCTCCGGCCTGCCCGCGGCGCGCATCCTGCCTGAAGCCTTTCGCCTGACCACCCCCGCCTCCCCCCATCTGGCCGCGCGGATCGATGGCGTGGCGATCGGGCTGGACCAGCTGGCGCTGCCCCAGGTGGACGGACCGCTGGTGGTCGAGGGCGCGGGCGGCGTGCTGGTGCCGATTTCCGAGACGTTGCTGATGGCCGACCTGTTCGCCCATTGGGGCCAGCCTGTGATCCTCTGCGCGCGCACCAGCCTCGGCACGATCAACCATAGTCTGCTGAGCATCGAGGCGTTGCGATCGCGCGGCGTGCGCGTGGCGGGCATCGCCTTCATCGGCGAGGCGCATGACGAAAATGAGCGGATCATCCCGCAACTGGCGGGCGCGCCGTCGCTCGGCCGCTTGCCGCATCTGGACCGGCTTGATCCCGCCGCCCTGGCCACCGCTTTCGCCGCGCACATCCGGCTTCCCGAATATTTCAACGATCGATAATTTTCGACCAACGACATGGACTTCATTCTTTGACGGGCGTTCAAGTCCGCGTCAGAACGAACGGCCCAAGGCCGATCGCCATTATGATGCAAGGGATGCAACCCATGAAAACCCTCCTCCTCGGCGCAGCCGCCACGGCGCTGGCGCTGGCCGCCACCATGGCGCAGGCCGACCAGCCGGCGACACCTGCCGCAGCGCCGACCTCGGCAAGCGCCGACAAGCCCACCTATGGCAGCTATGGCTTCGACGCTGCGGGCATGGACCAATCGGTAAAGCCCGGCGACGATTTTTACGATTATGCCAATGGCGCATGGGCGAAAAACACGCCGATCCCCGCCGACAAGTCCAATTATGGCGCATTCAACACGCTGGACGACCTGTCGCGCACGCGGACCAGGGCGATATTGGAAAGCGCGCAGAAGGACAGCGGCAGCAAGATCGGCAACGCCTATGCCGCCTATATGGACGGCGCCACGGTCGAGGCGAAGGGACTGGCGCCGATCAAGCCCTGGCTGGACGAGGTCAGGGGCGTCACCGACCTGGCCGGCTATGCCAGGGTCGCGGCCAAGGGCGCCCGCGCCGGCGTACCCGGCCCGTTCCGCTTCTATGTGGGGCAGGACGATAAAGACCCTGAAACCTATATCCTGTCGATGACGCAGGGTGGCTTGGGCCTGCCCGACCGCGACTATTATCTGGACCAGGGCGAAAAGATGGCGGCGATCCGCACCGCCTATGTCGCGCATCTGGAAAAGATGCTGACCCTGGCCGGCGAAAGCGACGCCAAGATGCGCGCGGCGGCGCTGATGGCGTTCGAAACGGAGGTCGCCAAGGTCCATTGGAGCCAGGTCGAAAGCCGCGACGCCGACAAGACCTATAACAAGATGACGCTGGCCGACCTGCAGAAGACCGCGCCGGGTTTCGATTTCGCCACCTATTATAAGGCGAACGGACTGACCCCCGCCAGCCTACTGGTCGCGCAGCCGAGCGCCGTGACCGGCGAAGCCGCGCTGATCGCCAAGACGCCGGTCGGCGTGCTCAAGGACGCGCTGCTGCTGGCCAGCCTGCACGCCTATGCCGACTATCTGCCCGACAGCGTCGCGAACGCTGACTTCGCCTTCTACGGCACCACCCTGTCGGGTACGCCGGAGCGCGAGGAACGGTGGAAGCGCGGCGTCACCTTCCTCAAGGAATCGCTGGGCGAGGAAGTCGGCAAAGTCTATGTCGCCCAATATTTCCCGCCGGAAACCAAGGCGGCGATGGACGTGCTGGTCAAGAATGTCCTGTCCGCCATGGGCCGCCGCATCGACGGCCTGCCATGGATGAGCGATACGGCCAAGGCGCGCGCGCACAAGAAGCTGGCCGCCTTCACGCCCAAGATCGGCTATCCCGACAAGTGGCGCGATTATGACGGGCTGGCGATCAGGCGGGACGACCTGCTGGGCAATGCGCAGCGGTCGAACCAGTTCGAATTCGACTATAATATCGGCAAGCTGGGCAAACCCATCTATCGCTGGGAATGGGGCATGACCCCGATGGAGATCAACGCCTACGCCAATTTCGGCATGGTGGAGATCGTCTTCCCCGCCGCGATCCTGCAACCGCCCTTCTTCGATCCCAAGGCGGACCCCGCGGTCAATTATGGCGGCATCGGCGCGGTGATCGGCCATGAACTCAGCCATCATTTCGACGATCAGGGCGCGAAATATGACGAGACGGGAAAGCTCAACCAGTGGTGGACCGACCAGGACGTCGCCAATTTCAAGGCGCTGACCACGAAGCTGGGCGCCCAATATGACGCCTATGAGCCCTTCCCCGGCGCGCATGTGAAGGGCGCCTTCACCATGGGCGAGAATATCGGCGACCTGGGCGGCCTGGCGGTCGCGCTCGACGCCTATCATGCGTCGCTGGGCGGGAAGCCCGCGCCGGTGATCGATGGCATGACCGGCGACCAGCGCTTCTTCCTGGGCTGGGCGCAGGTGTGGCGGCGCAATTATCGCGAGGCGAATTTACGCCAGCGGCTGGTCACCGATCCGCACGCGCCATCGCAATATCGGACCGACATCGTGCGCAATTTTGACGCCTGGTATGATGCGTTCAAGCCTGCGCCGGGCGGCAAAATCTATCTGGCGCCCAAGGATCGCGTGAAAATCTGGTGACATCCAATGGTCGGCCCGGACCGTTTTGACGAATCCGGGCCGATCGTCATTGCGCGCCGGCGAAGGGCGCTGCGGCGGATCGCGACTGTGGCGGGACGAGCTGTTTCCCTCAATCCCGTTACCCCTCAAATCCCACAACTGGCCGTTCAGGCCTTTTCCGAAAGGAACGCTTTCAACAACTTGGTCGTCTGTTCATCAGTATATCGGTCAAGAGGAGAAGAAAGTTGACGGGTCCCAACAGCAGTAAATTTCTGAAAGCCGGCATCGCGTCGATCGCGCTGTTCGCAGCTTACCCCGCCCTTGCGCAGGATGCCGCCGCTCCTACAGCACCCACCGCGCCCGCAGCAGGCGCCAGCAATTTCAGTGACAGCGACATCAAGCAGTTCGCCGCCGCGGCGGTCGAAGTGACCAAGATTCAGTCGGACGCCTCGATCGCCGAGGCCGACAAGCAGCCCAAGATGCTGGCCGCTTTGCAGGCGTCGGGCCTGCCGCCTGAAAAATTCAACCAGATCGGGCAGGCGGCGGCTGCCGATCCGGCGCTGCAGCAACGCATCCAGGCCGCCGCGCCGCCAACTCCGGCGGCACCTGCGACTCCGGCCGCCCCAGCGCAGCCGGGCCAGCCGCCGCAATGACGTGATAGCGAGGGGCCGGTCACAGACCGGCCCTTTTCTTTCGCGCCCGACACACGGGTTCGTCACGATAGTTCCCGCAATATCGAAAAATATCGGGGGGTGACGACCGCCAATGTGTCCGTCTATCCTGCGCCCATGCAGGAACTGGCTCTATCCATCGCGCTCATCGGCATATTAGGCATCGGCGCGCAATGGATCGCTTGGCGCACCGGCTGGCCAGCCATCGCTCTGATGCTGGCCGCAGGCGTCCTCGCCGGTCCGGTTCTCCACCTCATCAACCCCGAACATGTCTTCGGCGAATTGCTGGAACCGATGGTGTCGGTCGCGGTCGCGCTGATCCTGTTCGAAGGCGGCCTCAGCCTCAATTTCCGTGAATTGCGCCAGACCGATGGCGCGGTCACCCGGCTGGTCGCGCTGGGCGCGCCCATCGGCTGGGTGCTGGGGTCGCTGGCCTGCTATTATGTCGGGGGGCTGGTGTGGCCTGTCGCGATCCTGTTCGCGGGGATTTTGGTCGTCACCGGGCCGACCGTGGTGCTGCCGCTGCTGCGCCAGTCCAATGTCGCGGCGCGGCCGCGCGCGATCCTGAAATGGGAAGCGATCGTCAACGATCCGGTCGGCGCGCTGTTGGGCGTCGTCACCTATGAATATCTGCGCCGCGCAGGCGAGGGCGGCACGCTGGCGTCGGTCATCCTGTCGCTGCTGGCCGCGGCGGTCATCGCCGGTCTGATCGGCTGGCTCGCCGCCCGCGCCGTGGGCTGGGCCTTCCCGCGCGGCCATGTGCCCGAATATCTCAAGGCCCCGGTGCTGCTGGTCGCAGTGATTGGCGTATTCGTGGGATCGAACATGATCCAGCAGGAAACCGGCCTGCTGGCGGTCACGGTGATGGGGGTGGCGCTGGCCAATATGCGTTTCGATTCGCTGCGCGACATCCAGCCGTTCAAGGAAAATGTCACCGTCCTGCTGATTTCCGGCGTGTTCGTGATCCTCTCCGCCTCGCTCAATCTGGAGGTGCTGCGCCAGTTTGAATGGCGGTTCCTGGCCTTCCTGCTGGCGCTGCTGTTCCTCGTTCGCCCGGCGACGGTCTTGTTGAGCCTCGCCTTTTCGCCCGTGCCCTGGAATGAGCGGCTGCTGGTCGCCTGGATCGCGCCGCGCGGCATCGTCGCGGTCGCGATCTCCGGCCTGTTCGCGCTGCGGCTCGATCGGCTGGGCTATAGCGACGGGTCGATCCTGGTCACCTTGTCCTTCGCCGTGGTCGTCACCACCATCCTGTTTCACGGATTTTCGATCAAACCGGTCGCACGCTGGCTGAAAGTTACGGGTGCGTCGGAGCAGGGCTTGCTGATCGTCGGCGCTACGCCCTTCACCCTGGGACTTGCGGCTCAACTGCGCCAATTGGAGGTGCCAGTGACGATCGCCGACAATAGCTGGCAGCGGCTTGCGCCGGCCCGGCATCAAGGCATCCCCACCTATCATGGCGAGATATTGTCGGAAGCGACCGAAGAGCGGCTGGACCTGACCCAGTTCCAGATGCTGGCGGCGGCGACCGACAATGAAGCCTATAATGCGCTGGTGTGCAACGAATTCGCCCCGGAAATCGGGCGCGACAATGTCCATCAGCTGGGCAACGCCAGCGACGATCATGATCCGCGCAGCCTGCCTGAATCGCTGCGCGGGCGCGCGCTGTTCGAATCCGGCCATGGCGTGGAGGACATCATGCAGCGCGAGGAGCAGGGCTGGACCTTCCGCAAGACGCGGATCAGCGAGCAGTTCGACTATGACGCAGCGCGCGCAGCGCTGCCGCCGGAGGGCGACATGCTGTTGCTGTTGCGCAAGACCGGGGCGCTGCGCTTTTTCACCCATGCTTCGCGCCCCACGCCCCAACCCGGCGACACGATCCTGTCCTATGTGCCGCCCGCCCAGCCCCGGCGACAAGGAGAGGAAAAATGACGAAATCTGGTCGCGCTTCTATCATCCTGTGCGCAGCGCTCGCCGCCTGCCAGCCGCCGGCGCAGACGCCTGCGGCCAATGCGGTGGACGAAGCGGATAAGGCCAATGCCGTGGCGGACAATGGCGCGGACAATGGCGCCGAACCACAACGGTCGATCCTGCGCCCCGAAGTCGTGCCCGAAACGGAAACGCCCAAGATCGAGCCGGCAGAGGCGGTGATCGGCTTTGGCGAATCGTCGATGGCGCTGGATGAGACGGCGAAGGCGACAGTTGAAACGCTGCTCGCCAGCCCGGCGATGCAGGCCGGCGGTCCGATCACGCTGCGCGGCCACAGCGATTCGCGCGGGTCCGATGGCGACAACAAGGTCGCGTCCCGCATCCGCGCCGAAAAGGTCCGTGACTATCTGGTCGAAAAAGGCGTGGATGAGGCGCGCATCACCCTGGTCGCGCTGGGCGAAGCCCGCCCCGTCGCCCCCAATGCGAAAGAGGATGGCAGCGACGATCCCGACGGCCGGGCGAAGAATCGCCGGGTCGAGGTGACGGTCGCGCTGCCGACCATCATCGTGCCGCCGCCGGTGGCGCCCAACGCGACCGAGGCCGCAAAGCCATAGATTTGGCGGCCATGCTGGCCTAGAGCAAGTGGTCCGGCTGCGTCGGACCACTTGCTCTAGTTTTTGATTTTATGCGATTTCCGAGTCATCAGGGATTCCACCTGATTAGAAATCGCTTGAAAGGACCGTCATGACATCCCACGTCTGGCACCCCTTCACCCAGCATGGCCTCAATGAGCCGATCCCCCATGTCGCGCGGGCGCAAGGCGCGCTGCTGCATCTGGCAGACGGCGGCACGCTGATCGACGCGATTTCGAGCTGGTGGGTGACCACCCATGGCCATTGCCATCCGCGCATCGCCGCCGCCATCGCCGCGCAGGCGGGGCAACTCGATCAGCTGATCTTCGCGGGCTACACCCATGATCCGGCCGAAACGGTGGCGCGGGGGCTGATCGATCTGGCCCCGCGCGGCGAGGGGCAGCCGGAGCTGCGCCATGTCTTCTATTCCGACAGCGGCTCGACCGCGGTCGAGGTCGCGCTCAAGATGGCGCTGGGCTATTGGCACAATCTGGCGCTGGACGGGTTGGCGACGGAAGAATCGGGGGGGCCGCGCAGCCGCATCCTGGTGCTGGAGCATAGCTATCATGGCGACACGATCGGCGCGATGTCGATCGGCGAACGCGGCGTTTATAACGCCGCCTGGCAGCCCTTGCTGTTCGATGTCGGCACCATCCCCTTTCCCGCGCCCGGTCGCGAGCGGGCCTGCCTCGACGCGCTCGACGCCGCCTGCGCGCGCAAGCCCGCCGCCTTCATCGTCGAGCCGCTGATCTTGGGCGCGGGCGGGATGCTGATCTATTCGGCGGACATACTGCGCGAGATGGCCGCGATCTGCCGCCGCCATGGCGTGCTGTTCATCGCTGATGAAGTGATGACCGGCTGGGGCCGCACCGGCACCCTCTTCGCCTGCGAACAGGCGGGCGTCGTGCCGGACATCATGGCGGTGGCCAAGGGTATCACCGGCGGCGCGATCCCGCTGGCGGCGACCCTGGCGACCGCCCCGATCTTCGACGCGCACCGATCGACCGACCGCGCCCGGCTATTCTATCATTCGTCCAGCTACACCGCCAACGCGATCGCCTGCGCCGCCGCGGTCGCCAATCTGGCGATCTGGCGCGAAAAGGATGTGCTGGGCCGAATCGTCGCGCTGACGCAGGGTATCGCAACGCGACTCGAACGGCTCGCCCGCCACCCCGCCTTCGCCAACCCGCGGCAGTTGGGCACGATCGCCGCGATCGACCTTGTCGCCGCCGATGCGGGCTATCTGTCCGACCTGGCGCCGCGCCTGCGCGCCTTCTTTCTGGGCCACGGCCTTTTGCTAAGGCCGCTCGGCAACACCATCTACTTGATGCCGCCCTATTGCCTCGACGAAGATCAGCTCGATCATATCTTCACGGCGATCGCCGCCGCAGGCGATCATTTCGGCGAATAAAGGCTTGGCTTCCATTTCCCGCAATTTGGCGCTATGGCGGCGCGATTTTGTGAATTCGGGATAATATGGCTAAAGAAGAACTGCTTGAAATGCGCGGACAGGTTGTGGAGCTTCTCCCCAACGCCATGTTCCGTGTCCGGCTTGAAAATGACCACGAGATTCTCGGCCACACCGCCGGCAAGATGCGCAAGAATCGCATCCGCGTGCTGGTGGGCGACGAAGTGCTTGTCGAGCTGACCCCCTACGACCTGACCAAGGGTCGGATCACGTACCGCTTCAAATAAGCCGCTTGTTCATGCGGCTTATTCTTGCTTCGGCTTCTCCCAGACGGCGTGACCTTCTGGGACAGATCGGCGTCGTCCCCGATGCCGTCGATCCCGCCGATATCGACGAAACGCCCCTGAAAGCCGAACTGCCTGCCGCTTACGCCGCGCGCGTCGCGGCTGAAAAGGGCGTGACTGTGGCCGCGCGCCATCCCGGCGCGCTGGTCCTGTCGGGCGATACCGTGGTGGCCGTGGGGCGCCGCATCCTGCCCAAGGCAGAGAGCGAGGCGGACGCGCGCGCCTGCCTGGCCTTGCTGTCCGGACGGCGGCACCGGGTGCTGAGCGCGATCACGCTGATCGATGGCGAGGGATGCGCGCGGCATCGCCTGTCGGACAATATCGTCATCTTCAAGCGGCTGGAGCAGCCCGAGATCGACGCCTATATCGCCAGCGACGAATGGCGCGGCAAGGCAGGCGGCTATGCGATACAGGGCCGCGCCGCGGGCCTCATCCGCACCATCATGGGCAGCCACAGCGCGATCATGGGCCTGCCGCTTTACGAAACCCGCACGCTGCTCAAGGCAGCGGGCTATCTATCCGACTAGGAACGCACATGGCCGAATGGCTCTATGAAGAAGGCATTGGCGAGGCGCGGGCCGCGCTGATCGAGAAGGGCAAGCTGGTCGAGGCCCTGATCGAGCGCGAGGGCGACGCCGTCCGTCCGGGCGCCGTGGCGCAGGGCCGGCTAGTCGCCACCATCATCCCCAAGAAACGCGGCATCGTGCGCCTGATTTCGGGCGAGGAAGTGCTGCTGGAACCGATCCCGCCCCGGCTGGCCGAAGGCGCCAACGTCCTGGTTGAAATCATCCGCGAAGCCATCGCAGAAGAAGGCCGCCCCAAGCGCGCCAAGGGCCGGATGCCCCAGCCGGGCGCCAAGCCCCATGCCGGCCCCAGCCTGTTGCAGCGCATCCGCGCCACCGGCACGCCCGTCGTCCCCTGCCCCGCGCATGAGGAAGACCGGCTGGAAGCGCATGGCTGGAGCGAATTGATGGACGAGGCGATGAGCGGCGAGGTCGGCGCTGAAGACGCCGCGCTGCGCCTGTTCCTGACCCCCGCCATGCTGTTGATCGACGTCGACGGATCGCTCCCCCCCGCGCAGCTTGGTCCCAAGGGCGCCAAGCTCGCCGCCCAGGCGGTGCGCCGCATGGGCCTTTCGGGATCGATCGGGATCGACCTGCCGACGATGAACAACAAGGATGAGCGGATGGTCGCCGCGGCGCAGATCGACAAATATCTGCCGCTGCCGTTCGAACGGACAGCCGTGAACGGCTTCGGCTTCCTCCAGATCATCCGCCGCCGTGAGCGCGCCAATCTGATGGAGATAGTGCGCGAAGATGTGGTGCTGACCGCCGCGCTGGCGTTGCTGCGCCGGGCCGAGCGCCATGGGCAGGGCGGTGCGGCCACCATCACCGCCATGCCCGCGATCATCGACCTGCTGCACAAGCGGCAGGACTGGATCGAGCAACTGGCCAAGCGCCGCGGCGGCGCGATCACCTTGAAGGCAGAAGCGTTGCTTGACCTGGCGGGTGGTCATGTCGCCTGAACCTTCGTCCAAGCCCGGCGTCTGCCCGGTCTGTCGCCAGCCCGTCCAGCCGGCGATAAAGCCCTTTTGCAGCGCCGCCTGCCGCGACCGCGACCTGCTGCAATGGCTGGGCGAAGGCTATCGCGTGCCGGGCCAGCCCTCCGACGAAGGCGATCAAAAAAACGGCAATTATGGGCTGGACAGCGAGCCGGATTGACGCTTATAGGCACGCCTCCATCCGGCGGGAGCCTCCCGCCGAAGACCCCTGCCCGGGTAGCTCAGTTGGTAGAGCATGCGATTGAAAATCGCAGTGTCGGCGGTTCGAATCCGTCCCCGGGCACCATAGCTTCCTTAGTCACCATTCACTGACGGGTTCGCAAAACCCGGAAGTCAGCCATATTCAGGCCTGGTTGCGTATCGCTTGGCGGAACGGGCGCGAGAGATGGTTCAGGCGCTCTGAACCTTCAATAGCTCCGCGCGGGATAAACGAAGTGGCGGGATTTTCGCCGCGCAGGAAGCAGGTCAGATCTTCCTGCGCCTTTTGCAGCAACTGGTGGCGAACCAGCATGTGGTTGCCAGAGATATGCAGGGTCTGTCGCATTTGGGCGCGGGAGTGGAGGATGTGGCCTTCGGTCAGTGGCTCCACTTCGGTCACATCGAGCGGAGCAAAGCCAAGCGCCCCGTGGTCGAGCGCAGCGATCAAAGCGGGCTGATCGACATCCCGCTCACCATGGGCAAGGCGAAGATCAAGGGTATCGATTTCGCCTATGCGCAGGTCTATTCGATGGTGTCCGCGCTGTTCGACGGCTTCCCGACCAACGTCAACCCTAGCCCCGCGATGCCTTCAGCCCGGCGACTGGCCCAATATCTCCCGCGCGCGCGGCGCCAGCCGTTCCACGGCGGCGGCGTGGATGCCGGGGGCAGCGCAGAGCAGGCCGAAGGCGGTGGGCTGCGGCCGGTTGAAGCGCAGCGGGTCGCCCAGCGCGTCGGTCACCGCGCCGCCTGCTTCCTGCACGATCAGCGCAGCGGCGGCGATGTCCCATTCATTGCCCCAGCGCACGGTGGCGACCAGGTCGGCTTCGTCCGCGGCGACCATCGCCATGCGCAGCGCGATGCTGTTGGGCTTGTCCACCGTCACCAGGTCGCGATCCACGCGCGGCAACTGGTCGGCGGGCACGCGCGCGCCCGGCAGCATGGTCCGGGTTCCGGCGCGCAAAATCTGGCCGTTGCGCGTCGCGCCCTGGCCCAGTTGCGCCACCCACAATTCGTTGCGCGCGGGCGCCGCCAACAGGCCGATCTGGACCGCGCCATCCTCCACCAGCGCGACCGACACCGACCAACCCGGCCGCCCGCGCAGATAATCGCGCGTGCCGTCGATCGGATCGACCACCCACACCCGCGGCACGCCCAGCCGATGCACGGTATCGGCCGTCTCCTCCGACAGCCAGCCGGCGTCCGGGTCGATCGCCGCCAGCCGCGCGCGCAGCATCGCATCGACCGCCAGGTCGGCCTCGCACACCGGATGGCCCGGCACCTTTTCCCACTGGCGCACGCGGGTTTCCCCGCCCGCCCATAGCGCCAGCGCATGGTCGGCCGCATCCGCCACGGCGGATATGACCGCGCGGAGATGGGCCTCAGCCCCCTGCAACGGTCATCCCGTCGACGCGGATGGTCGGGACGTTCATCGCGTAGCGGTAATGCAGGTCGCTCGCGGGCGTCAGCGCCCGGAACATGGCCTTTAAATTGCTGGCGATGGTGATTTCCGACACGGCATGGGCCACCGCCCCATTTTCGATCAGGAAGCCGGCCGCGCCGCGACTATAATCGCCGGTCACGCCATTGACGCCCATGCCGATCAGTTCGGTGACGTAGATGCCGCGCTTCACGTCCGCCATCAGATCGCCGGGCGAGATGGCGCCAGCCTCCATATGGACGTTGGTGATGCTGGCGCCTGGCGCGCCGCTGCCGCCGCGGCTGGCATGGCCGGTGGGTTCCAGCCCCAATTGCCGCGCCGATGCGCTGTCCATCAGCCATCCGGTCAGCACGCCCTGGTCGATCAGCGCGCGCCTTTCGACCGGCAGCCCTTCGCCATCGAACGGGCGCGATCGCATCCCGCGCGGCAGCAACGGATCGTCGATGATGGTGACGCCCGCCTCGAACAAGGCCTCGCCCAGCGATTCCAGCAGGAAGCTGGACCGGCGCGCGATCGCGGGACCGACCATGCCGCCAATCAGGTGGCCCAGCAGGCTGGAGCCGATGCGCGGGTCGAAGATCACCGGCATGACGCCGCTTTCGACCTTGACCGGATTGAGCCGCGCCACCGCCCGCTGGCCGGCGCGGATGCCGACCGCTTCGGCATCGTCCAGATCCTCCAGGTGGCGCACGCTATGGCTGGCATGGTCGCGCTGCATATCGGCGCCCGCGCCCGCCAGCACGCTGGCCCAGGTCGAATGGCTGGTGCCGGCATAGGCGCCAGCAAAGCCATGGCTGGTGGCCAGCGCCACCTGGCTGCGCCCATTCGCCGCGCCGCCGCCCTCGCTGTTGGTGATGCCGGGCACGCTGCGCGCGGCCTCTTCCGCGATCATCGCGCGTTCGCGCAGCGCCGCGGGTTCCGGCTCCTCCTCGTCGGTCAGGTCGAGCGCGGGCGGGCGCTTCTTGAGCAGCCGATCCTCCGGCGCGAGGCCGGCATAGGGGTCTTCGGGCGCCTCGCGCGCCATGGCGACGGCGCGATCGACCAGCGTGGCGAGCGTCGCCGGGTTCATGTCCGACGCGGAAATGCTGGCGGACCGCTGGCCGATGAAGACGCGCAGGCCGATCTCCTCGCCCTCGGACCGTTCCACATCCTCCAGCGCGCCCAATCGCACCGATACATTGGTCGATGCATTGCAGGCATAGATGGCGTCGGCGGCATCCGCGCCGGCCTTGCGCGCGGCGCTGACCAGATCCTGCGCGCGCGACTGGGCTTCTTCTAGGCTGAGCATGGAGGGAAAATGGTCCTCAAAATCATGAAGGGAAGGGGATCGGCCTTACGCGCTTGCGCCGGCGCTCACAAGGCTGGCGGCGGCGACGTCCGCCAGCCAATGGTCGAGCAGGTGCCAGGCCACAGCCATCGTCGGCGGGGCGAGGAAGGGGGCATCGGGATCGCCCGCCATCGCGGCGCGGACCTGATCCGCATCGCACCAGAAGGCATCTTCTATCTCGGTCGGATCGAGCGTCAGCGCATCGTCCAGCGCCTGCCCGATGCAGGCGATCATCAGCGAGGAAGGGAAGGGCCAGGGCTGGCTCATCACATAGCGGACCTTATGCACCCGCACGCCTGCTTCCTCGAACAATTCGCGCGCGACCGCTTCCTCGATCGTCTCACCCGGTTCGACGAAGCCGGCCAGCGCCGAATAGCGGCCGGGCGGCCAGGCGTGCTGGCGGCCGAGCAGGATGCGCCCGCGATGTTCGGCCAGCATGATGACGACCGGGTCGGTGCGCGGGAAATGTTCGGCGGCGCACGCCTCGCATTTGCGCGACCAGCCCGCCTTGGCAGGCTGCGTCGTCCCGCCGCAGACCGAACAATGGCGGTGGCGGGCATGCCAGTGGACCAGGCTGCGTGCCGTGCCATAGAGCGCGACCTCTTCGGTCGGGACCAGCCCGGCAATGGCCCGGCTGCGCGGCGTGGGGACCAGATTGGGGCCAAGGTCCGCGACCAGCCGGGCGAAGATCGGCCGCTTGCCCGGATCGATGCCCAGCAGCAGATGATCCTCGACCTGCGCGTGCGGCTCCAGCGGCTCCAGCAGCAGATGCCCGTTCACCTCGACCGGCTCCAACCCGTCCAGCACCAGCAGGCGCGCGGCCGGATCGGCGAACGTCTCCGCCAGAAGCGCGGGGTTGGTGCGGATATGGTCCACCCGGTCCAGATTGCTGCCGACGAAGCCCGGCACCGCCTTTATCGCTGGATCAGTTCCGTGCATCTGCTTGCCCTTCCTTCCTCACCGCGTGGGCCGCCCGAACGAACAATGTCGGCAATCCCGCCTCGCCGATACGGTCGATCGGCCACCATTCGCCTGCGCCCTCCGGCGTTTCGTTCGCTTCCACATGGGCATGGTGGACGCGCAGCGCCAGAGAGAAATGGGTGAAGACATGGGCGACCGGCTCATCGATCGTCGTCCAGGCGGCGGCGATCGGCGGCGTCGGGTCAGGCGCGTCGCCCCAATCGGAACTGGGCAGCGCCCGCATCCCGCCCAGCAATCCCTTGTCCGGGCGGCGCACCAGCCAGACATGGCCTTCCCGCTCGATCCACCAGCCATGGCCGGTGCGGTGCGGTCGCACTTTCTTCGCCGCCTTGACCGGGAAGGCCGCCGGGTCGGCGGTCAGCACCGCGGCGCAATCCTGTCGCAGCGGGCAGATGCCGCAGGCCGGGTTGCGCGCCGTGCAGATGGTCGCGCCCAGGTCCATCATCGCCTGCGCGAAATCCCCGGCGCGGGCATCGGGCGTGATGCTGTCGGCGGCGGCGCGGATCGCCGGCCGGGCGGCGGGGAGCGGCGTCGCTATCGCGAACAGCCGCGCCACCACCCGCTCGACATTGGCGTCCACCACCACCGCACGCTGGCCAAAGGCGATCGCCGCGACGGCGGCGGCGGTATAGGCGCCCACCCCCGGCAGCGCCCGCAGCCCGTCCTCCGTATCGGGAAAGACGCCGCCATGGTCGCGTGCCACCGCCCGCGCACAGGCCAGCAGGTTGCGGGCGCGGGCATAATAGCCAAGCCCTGCCCAGGCGGCCATCAGGTCCGCGTCTTCGCTCGCCGCCAGATCCTGAACCGTCGGCCAGCGCGCCAGGAATTTCGCATAATAGGGGCCGACCGCCGCGACCGTGGTCTGTTGCAGCATCACTTCGGACAGCCACACCCGGTATGGATCGGCGGCATTGCTGCCCGGCGGCGCGCGCCATGGCAGTCGCCGGGCATGGACGTCATAATGAGCAAGCAGGTCGCTTGCGATTTTTGTGGCTCTACCCTCGACGCGCATGGCGACCCTATGCCATTAAGCGGGCCATGACGGAACGCCCGGCCCCCCCGAAATATAAGAGTCGCAAGCTGCCGGCCGAAGACAGGCCGCGCGTGGGCGCGCCGCGGGCGATCGCGGACCTGATGCCCGACATCGGCCGCGCCGCTTTCCGCAAGTTCGGCTTCGTCCAGTCCAGCATCGTCACCCGCTGGGCGGAGATCGTCGGCGCCCATTATGCCGGCATTTCCGCACCCGAATCGATCCGTTTCCCGGTGGGGCAAAAGGCTGGCGGCACGCTGCAACTGACGGTGATGAGCGGCCATGGGCCGATGGTGCAGCATATGCTGCCCGATATCGTCGAGCGGGTGAACCGCTTCTTTGGCTATGCCGCCGTGACGAAGGTCGCAATCCGGCAGGGCGATATCAGGCCCGTCGCGGCCGAACGCCGCCCGCCGCCCCGCAATTTGAAGCCCATTCCGGTCGAGCTGGGCGATTCGCTGCGCGATATCGGCGACCCGGAATTGCGCGCCGTGCTCGAATCTCTGGCGCAGGGGCTTGCCAACAGCAGCGGATTGCCGAAGATCAACTGAAGCGATCGACTTGAAAATCGCGTCAAAAAAGACTGAGCGATCAACTTGAAAATCGCGCCAGAAACGATGCTATTCGGCTGTGGTTCAGCCGGACCATATTACGGATGGCCCGCCATGAAAAAACTGCTCCTGCCGCTCGCTTTGCTTGCCGTTCCCGCTGCGCTGATCGCCGCGCCCGCCGCCAATTGGGTGAGCCGGGTCGTGCTGTCACCGATCGGCGGCCATGCGATGGGCAATCCCAATGCGCCGACCAAGCTGGTCGAATATGTCAGCTACACCTGCTCGCATTGCGCCCATTTCGTCGGCGAAGCGAGCGGCCCGCTCAAGAACGACTATGTGAAGGGCGGTAAGGTCAGCGTCGAAGTCCGCAACGCCGTGCGCGACCGATATGACCTGACCGCCGCTCTGCTCGCCCGCTGCGGCGGCCCGGCCCGCTTCATGGGCAATCATGAGGCGTTGTTCGCCAACCAGACGGCCTGGATGCCGCAGATCGAGGCCTATGATGCGGCGACGACGCAAAAGCCCTCGGACCAGACCGCGGCGATGCGCGACATCGGGCGGAAGACCGGCCTTTATACGCTGATGACCCAGCGCGGCTTCACCCATGCCCAACTGGACGCCTGCATCGCCAATCCCACGGCGATGAAGCAGATCCTCGCCATGACCGACGACGCCTGGAACAAGGTGAAGATCGGCGGCACGCCCGGCTTCGTCGTCAACGGCACGCTCGTCAAGGGATCGACCTGGTCCATTCTCCAGGCCGCATTGCCCCCCGCTGCATTGCCCACGGCCGCGCGCTGATCTAAACCCCTCTTCATACCGCCAGTCATCGGAGCCTTGCCCGTCGTGAAAGCCGTTTCCGCTCTTGCCCTCATCGCCGTCAGCCTGACCCTCGCCGCCTGCGGCAAGAGCGAGGAAGGCGCCAAGCCAAGCGGCGATCCGGTCGCCGCCGTCTCCGCCCCGGCCGGGACCAGCTGGTCCGAAACGATCGCGCAGACGCCCGAAGGCTATTATCTGATGGGCAATCCGTCGGCCAAGATCAAACTGGTCGAATATGGCTCCTACACTTGCAGCCATTGCAAGGATTTCTCCGCCGAAGCGTCGGAGGAGATCAAGAAGATCGTCGACACCGGCAAGATGAGCTTCGAATTCCGCACCTATGTGCGCGATCCGATCGACCTGACCACCGCGCTGCTGGCCAGCTGCGGCGGCAAGGACATATATTATCCGCTGTCCGAGCAATTCTTCGCCAACCAGGCGGCGATGTTCGAAAAGGTGCAGGGTAACGAGGCCGCCTTCCAGGGCGTCGAAAAACTGCCCCCGGCGCAGCGCCCCGGCGCGATCGCGCAGATTGCCGGTCTGGTCGAATATGCCCAGCAGCGCGGCATCGCCGAGACCCAAGCAAAACAATGCCTGGCCGACACCGGGGCTGCCGAACGGCTGGCCAAGGGCGTGGAGGCGGCCAACAGCCAATATCAGATTCAGGGCACGCCCAGCTTCCTGATCAACGGCGTGCTGGTCGACAATGTCGCCAACTGGTCCTCGCTCCAGCCCAAGCTCAAGGAAGCAGGCATCTGATTGCGCCAGCGGGGGCTGACAGCATCGCTTAGCAAGACCGGGGCGGCGCGCTGCCCCGGCCTGACGTCATGCAGATAAAGCGGCTCAAACTCTCCGGCTTCAAAAGCTTCGTCGACGCGACGGAGCTGCGGATCGAACCGGGCCTGACCGGCATCGTCGGCCCCAACGGCTGCGGCAAGTCCAATCTGCTCGAAGCCATTCGCTGGGTCATGGGCGAATCCAGCGCCAAATCCATGCGCGGCGGCGGCATGGAGGATGTCATCTTCGCCGGCACCGCGACGCGGCCGCAGCGCGACTTCGCCGAAGTCTCGCTGCTGACGATCCAGGAACAGGGCGAACTCTTCAACGCCGTCGATGTCGGCGCGGACGGCGAACTGGAGGTCACCCGCCGGATCGAGCGCGGCGCGGGCAGCGCCTATCGCGCCAATGGCCGCGACGTGCGCGCCAAGGATGTATCGCTCGTCTTCGCCGACGCCGCCACCGGGCCGCACAGCCCCGCGCTGGTCAGTCAGGGGCGTATCGCCGCCGTCATCGCCGCTCGCCCCCAGGAACGGCGCGCCATGCTGGAGGAAGCGGCGGGCATCGCGGGGCTGCATGTCCGGCGCAAGGATGCCGAACAGAAATTGCGCGCGGCCGAAGCCAACCTCGCCCGGCTCGATGAAATCCTGCTGGACATGGATGTGCGCGCCAATGCGCTGCGGCGGCAGGCCCGCGCCGCCGAACGCTATATCCGCCTGTCCGACCAGATCCGCGTCGCCGAAGGCCGCACCCTCTTCGCCCGCTGGCGCGAAGCCAATGCGAGCGCCGAGGCGGCCCGCACCGAAGCGAAGCAGGCGGACGCCGCCGTTGCCGCCGCGCAGGAGGGGCAACTCGCGGCCGCCGCCCATGCCCAGGCCGCCATCGCCACGCTGGCCGATCGCCGCGCCGCCGCCCAGAGCGCGCGCGACGACGCCAATGAGGCGGGCCATCGCCTCGCCGCGTTCCGCACCGAGCGCGAGGCCGTGGTCCGCCGCCTTGCCGGCCTGGCCCAGCAGGCCTCCCGGCTGGAGGAGGATCGCGCGCGCGAAGGGACGCTGGCCAATGACGCCGCCGATGCGATCGCCCGGCTGACCGCCGAGATCGCAACGCTGAAGGCGCGTATCGCCGAGACGGACAAGCTGCGTCCGGCCTTCGCCGCCCGCATCGCAGCGGCGGCGGATGCCGCGCGCGACGCCGAACTGGATCTGGCGCGGGCGATGGCGACTCAGGCGGCCGAACAGGCCGAACTGCGCGTCGCCGAAGCCGCACTGGCCGCCGCGCGCACCCGTCTCGACCGGGCGGAGCGGGAGGTGGCGCGGCTTGCCGCCGAAGCCGCGGCCTTGCCCGACGCCGCGCCACTGGAGGCGCAACGCGCCACCGCGCTGGCCGATCAGGACAAGGCCAAGGCCGATCGCGACGCCGCCGAAGCGACGATCCGGACCGCCGACGCCGAGCGCCAGTCCGCCGCCGAAGCGCGCGCCACGGCGGAGGCCGCCCTGTCCTCCGCGCGCGCCGCCCTCGCCGCGCTCGATAGCGAGGCGGCGGCGCTGAAACGGGCCGTCGATAGCGGCGCGGGCCACCGGTCGCGCGCGCTCGACCAGTTGAAGGCCGCGCCCGGTTATGAACGCGCGCTCGCCGCCGCGCTGGGCGACGACCTCGAAGCCCCGGTCGGCGCGGACGGCAAGCGCCGCTGGGCCGGCGCCGATGCGCTGTCTGGTGATCCAGCCTTGCCCGCCGGCGCCACCCCCTTGTCCGACCATGTTACCGCGCCGGCCGAACTGGCCCGCCGTCTGGTGCAGATCGCTGTCGCCGAGCATGACGAGGGCCAGCCGCTCGCCGTCGGCCAGCGTTTCGTCACCCGCGATGGCCAGTTGCGCCGCTGGGACGGCTATGTCGCGCTGGAAGGTGGCGCGGCGGCGGCCGAACGGCTGATCCGTCTCAATCGGCTGGACGCGATCGCCGCTGCGCGCCCCGCGCTCCAGGCCGAAGTGGAAAGCGCCGCCGCTGCCCAGGATGCGGCCAAGGCGCGCGAACAAGCCGCCGCCCAGACGCTGGCCCAAGGGCGCAGCAGCCTGTCGCAGGCCGACCAGCGGTTGCGCGCCGCGCTCCGCGCCGCCGACGAGACGACGACCGCGCTCGAACGGCTGGCCGGGCGGCGCGAGGGGATCGAAGAACGGCTGGGCGAAGCGCAGCGCGATCGCGCCGCCGCACAGGGCGAGCATGAAAAGGCGCGGGCCGGCCGCGCCGCCGTGCCGGACGGCGCAGAGACGCGGGCGCTGGTCGCCGCCCTTTCCCAGGCCAGCGACAAGGCGCGCGCCGCCGTCAGCCAGCTACAGGCCGATCAGGCGCTCGCCGACCGCGCCCTGTCCAGCGACCGCGAGCGGCAGGCGGCCGCCGATGCGGAGATCAAGGGCTGGCGCGCCCGCGCCGGCGAGGCGGCCAAACGCATCGCCGCCATGGTCGCCCGCGCCGAAGAGATCGCGACCGAGCGTGCGACGATCGAGGCGCAGCCCGACGCGCTGGCCACCGCGATTAGCGCGCTCAGCGATCGGGGATCGGCCCTGACCGACGCCGCCGACCAGGCCCGCCGCGCCGAATTGGAGGCGGAAGTCGCGCTGCGCGCCGCCGAAGGCCGCGCCGCTCAGGCGGGCGAGACGCTCGCCGCCGCCCGCGAAGCCCGCGCCACCGCCGTCGCCCGCGCCGAAGCCGCCGACGAACGGCGGGTCGAAACCAACCGCCTGTCGGGCGAGCGATTCGAATGTCCGCCGCCGGTGCTGCCGGAAAAACTGGGCTTCGCCAGCGCCGAGGTGCGACTGGCCCAAACCGAACTGGCCGATCATGACCGTTTCCATGCCGAACGCGAAAGGATCGGCCCGGTCAACCTGATCGCCGCGCAGGAACTGGAGGAACTGGAAGCTGCCCAGGCGAAGAGCCGCGCCGAAAGCGAGGAACTGACCCAGGCGATCCATCGCCTGCGCGGTTCGATCGGCAGTTTGAATCGCGAGGGGCGCCAACGCTTGCTCGCCGCGTTCGAAGCGGTGGACGGCCATTTTCGCCGCCTCTTCACCACCCTCTTCAACGGCGGGCAGGCGCATCTGGAACTGATCGACAGCGACGATCCGCTGGAGGCGGGGCTGGAGATCATGGCCCAGCCGCCGGGCAAGAAACTGGCGGCGCTGACCCTGTTGTCGGGCGGGGAACAGGCGCTGACCGCCGTGGCGCTGATCTTCGGACTGTTCCTGACCAATCCCGCGCCGATCTGCGTGCTGGACGAAGTCGACGCGCCGCTGGACGACGCCAATGTGGAACGCTTCTGCGACCTGCTCGACGCAATGGTGGCGCAAACCAACACCCGCTATCTGATCGTCACCCACAATGCCGTCAGCATGGCGCGAATGCACCGGCTGTTCGGCGTCACCATGGTCGAACGCGGGGTCAGCCGGCTGGTGTCGGTCAACCTGCAAAGCGCCGAAGCGCTGCTGGCGGCGGAGTAGTTCAGCCCCGCCCCAACCAGCCCTTCATCCGGCGGAAGAGGCCGCGTTCGCTGATCGCTTCGAACATCTCTTCCGGCCCTTCGGGATCCAGCACCTCATGGTCGGCGATCCAAGCCTGCACCTCGTTCAGGTCTGGGGTCACATAGGGACGCAGCGTCCGGCCCGGCTTCTGCCGCAATTCCTCGATCCCCGCCACCAGCCCGCGTTCGGCGATCACCGCCGACACGCGCTCGGCCGGCAGGTCTAAATGTTCGGCGATGAGGTCGTCGCGGATCTTCAGGATCGTCGCCTGCCGCCCGTCATTGCCGGGTAGCTGCGTATCGATACAAATGTCGCATTCGGTGTCCAGCCGCATCGACCGATTGTTCATGTTGGACGATCCGACCCGGATCAGCCGATCATCGACGATCAGCACTTTGGCATGGACATAGATGGGCGCACCGCGCTGGGTGAAGGGATGATAGATGCGAAAACGGCCGTGTGGATCGCGGCTCTTGAGCGCTTCGTACAGACGCGCGCGGGCCGTATCCATCGCCTGCTGTTCCAGCCAGCCGTCGGCCTGCTGCGGATTGACGATGACGATGTCCGGCCCGTCCGCTTCGCCCAGCCGCCTGGCGATCGCTTCGGCGATCCGGCGCGACGCGAAATATTGGCTTTCGGCATAGATGTGCCGCTTGGCCGCCGCGATCTGGTTCAGGTAAAGCCGCTCGATCTCGATCAGTTCGTCCTGATCGTCCATCTTCGGCGCGCTGCGGGCGATGGCGATATCGACGCCCTCGAACTGCACCGGCAGCTTGTCGGGCCAGCAATCCTGCACGCCTTCGACCGGGTCCAGCGGATCGCCGCCCGCGCCGACCCAGCGGTTGCGCGCATGTTCGCCCAGCGCCGCGGCGATCGGCCCCATCAGCGCCGTGGTCGCGTCATGCCAGGGACCATAGGGCGACCCATCGGGATGATGCCGGCCCGGCTCCTCGTCGCGATGATGGCGCGTGTCCCAACGGTCGCCGGTCATGTCGATGCCGCCGCAAAAGGCGAAGCAATCGTCGATCACCACGATTTTTTGATGATGCGAGGCGGCGGGCGGGTGATGGCTGTCCAGCTTTACCGTGACGCGCGGATGCGCCATCCATTTCAGCGTCGTGAACAGGTTGGTCGGCCGGACCATCGACTTCATCGCGCCGACATCCCAGCGCAGCAGGAAAATCTCCAGTTCCGGCGTGCGTTCGACCAGCCAGCTGATGAAATCGCCGATCACCGCAGGCGCGCCGTCATCCACCTCATCCTCGCGGATCAGGCTGATCGCGGCGTCGAAATCCCATCCGATCAGCATGATGCGGCGCTGCGCCTTCATCATCGCGGCGCGGGCGTTGCGGAAATAATTGTCGGCGTCGATAATGACGCTCGCTCGCTCCGCCCGCGCGATGCGCCAGCAATCGTCGCCCGGTTGCGGCGTCATGCGGCGCTGCTCCCCACCACCAGACAAGCCAGAAACATCAGCAACCCCGCAAAACGATTGGACCGGAATTTGGACAGCGGATCGACACCATCCTGTTCGAGCGTCGCCACCTGCCACAGCAAATGCGCCGCCATCGGCGCCAACGCAGCGAGCGCCAATATCTGATCGCGCACCTGCCAGATCGCGCAGGCCCACAGCGCCAGCGCCAGCGCATAGCAGAACGCCACCCCGCCCCGCACATGCCGCCCCATCGACAAAGCGCTCGACCCGATTCCGATCAGCGCATCATCCTCCCGGTCCTGCAGCGCATAGATGGTGTCATAGCCAACCACCCAGAAAATGGTTCCCGCATAGAGCAGCACACCCGGCAGGCTGAGCGCGCCCATGACCTCGCTCCACCCGACCAGCGCCGCCCAGGAGAAGACCAGCCCCAGCCAGACCTGCGGCCAACCGGTGATCCGCTTCATGAAGGGATAGGCCGCCACCAGCGCCAGACTGCCCAGCGCCACGATCTGCGCATAGCGATCAAGCCGCACCAGCACGATCAGGCCGATGAGGCACAGCGCCAGCAGCCAGGCCCAGGCGAGCTTCACCGACATCGCCCCGCTCGCCAGCGGCCGGGCGGCGGTGCGCGCCACTTTCCGGTCCAGGTCGCGATCGACAATGTCGTTGAACACGCAGCCCGCGCCGCGCATCGCGATGCTGCCCAGCAGCAGCCAGCCGATCAGCGGCCAGCGCGCAAAGCCGCCACCCGCCAATGCGACCGCCCATGCGCCCGGCCAGAAGAGCAGCCACCAGCCGATCGGCCGGTCGAACCGCGCCAGTTGCGCCAATATGCGCGGCGTGTCCGGCAGTCGCGCCAGCAGGCCGCGCGCTTCGCTGTCGGGGACGATCGTCTGATTCACCGTGACTCCGTTCGCATGAGCTTGTCGAAGCCCGCATCTTCTCTTTAGGGAAGATCGGGCCGACCACAAGCGCGGCCGAACCGGAAGAGACAAAATGACCGCAACGCCCGCCTGGCCGCCGCAAAGCGCGCCGCGACTCCATGTCGAAACCCAGCTGGGCGAGGGAGTTGCGGTGCCGATCGACGGCAATCCGGCCCATTATCTGATCGCCGTCATGCGGGTGAAGCCCGACGATATCGTCCTGCTGTTCGACGGCCGGTCGGGCGAATGGGCGGCGCGGGTCCGCGATATTCGCAAGCGCGATCTTGTGCTGGACTGCGTCAGCCGGACCAAGCCGCCCGAACAGGTGCCCGATTTCTGGCTCTGCTGCGCGCCGATCAAGAAGGGGCGGATCGACCTGATCGCGGAAAAGGCGTGCGAACTGGGCGTCGCCCGCCTCCAGCCGGTGCTGACCCGCCGCGCGGTGGTGGACAAGCTCAACCTCGACCGGCTGCACAGCCATCTGGTCGAGGCGGCCGAACAATGCGGACGCACCGCGCTGCCCGACCTCGCCGAGATGGTGAAGCTCGACGCCTTGCTCAAAGCCTGGCCGGTCGATCGCCACCTGTTTTTCGCCGACGAGACGGGCGGGGCGCCTTTGGAACAAAGCCTGCGCGCCCAACCCGGTCCTGCCGCCTTCCTGGTCGGGCCGGAGGGCGGATTCGATCCCGCCGAGCGCGACGCGATCCGCGCGACGCCGGGCGCGGTGCCGGTGTCGCTGGGGCCGCGCGTCCTGCGCGCGGAAACGGCTGCGATCGCCGCGACTTCGGCCTGGATGACGCTGAACGGGGACTGGAACTAGTTTCATTCCGCTATTGGATTGAAGCGCTTAAGGCCAAGCCCTATGTGGTGATCGCCCGTCTTTGTTTGACGGGCCAAGGGGAAGCAGTAAGGGCGGGGCATGAGCACCAGAACCGACTCAGCGGGACATGATCCCGTCATCGAGAATCGCGACCAGCTGATCGCGGCCTTTTCCAAGGGCGAAAAGCCCAAGGACCGCTGGCGGATCGGCACCGAGCACGAGAAATTCGTCTATAATCGCCGCGATCATCACGCCCCGTCCTATGAGGAAAAGGGCGGCATCCACACGCTGCTGATCGGCCTGACTCGCTATG
The DNA here is from genome assembly GCF_001046645.1 of Sphingobium cupriresistens LL01. Lineage (NCBI taxonomy): Bacteria > Pseudomonadati > Pseudomonadota > Alphaproteobacteria > Sphingomonadales > Sphingobiaceae > Sphingobium > Sphingobium cupriresistens. Next base: position 158,684 of record NZ_KQ130434.1, on the reverse strand, counting down.
GCTGGAACCCCGTGTTCGAGGGCGAGAATATCATCGCCTTGTCCGGCGCCGACGGCACGATCAGCCTGGAGCCTGCAGGCCAACTCGAATTGTCGGGCGCGCCGCTGGAAAATCTGCACCAGACCTGTGCCGAAACCGGCCGCCATCTGGAGCAGGTGAAATATGTCGGCGACATGCTGGGCCTGGGCTTTCTGGGCCTGGGCATGTGGCCGGACAAGACGCGCGCCGAATTGCCGATCATGCCCAAGGGCCGCTATGAGATCATGCTGCGGCACATGCCGCGCGTGGGATCTATGGGCCTGGACATGATGCTGCGCACCTGCACCATCCAGACCAATCTGGATTATGGCAGCGAAGCCGACATGGCGCAGAAATTCCGCACTTCGCTGGCGCTACAACCGCTCGCCACCGCGCTGTTCGCCAATTCGCCCTTTACCGAAGGCAAGCCCAACGGCTTCCTGTCCTATCGCAGCCATATCTGGTCGGACACCGATCCGGGGCGCACCGGGATGTTGCCCTTCGTGTTCGAAGATGGTTTCGGCTATGAACGCTATGCCGACTATGCGCTCGATGTGCCGATGTATTTCGTCTATCGCGACGGCAAATATATCGATGCCTCCGGCCTGTCGTTCCGCGATTTCCTGGACGGTAAACTGGCCGTTCTGCCCGGCGAAAAGCCGACGGAAAAGGATTGGGAGGATCATCTCTCCACCGCCTTCCCCGAAGTGCGGATGAAGAGCTTCCTGGAAATGCGCGGCGCCGATGGCGGCCCCTGGAACCGCATCTGCGCGCTGCCGGCTTTGTGGGTGGGCCTGCTTTACGACCAGGGTGCGCTCGACGCGGCGTGGGATGTGGTCAAGGACTGGACCATGGAGGAACGGCAGATATTGCGCGATTCCGTGCCGAAGCTCGGCCTAGACGCGCCGATCGGCGGCGGGCGCAAGCTGCGCGACATTGCGGGGCAGGTTGTCGATATCGCTCGTTCGGGTCTGGCCGCGCGCGGTCGCCTCAACGGGGCGGGCGACAATGAGACGGGCTATCTGTCCTTCCTCGATGAGGTGGTTGCGTCGGGCAAGACCAACGCCGAACACCTGCTCGAACGCTATCATGGCGAATGGCAGGGCGATCTGAGCAAGGTCTATGAGGAAGAGAGTTTTTAAGGGCAGAGCTGACGTCAGCGACCGTTCGTCCTGAGTAGCCATTGAGCGAAGTCGAAATGGCGTATCGAAGGATGCGCATGGACCCGATGCTTCGATACGAGCCTTCGACAAACTCAGTCTCTACTCAGCAAGAACGGATATTATGCAACTTAAAGTCACCGCGCTCTAAACCCTATTCCGCCGCCTGCGCCGTCATCGCCGTCTCACGCTTCTTGCCTGTGACCCAGGCGAAGAAGCGCGGCACCGGCGCGTTGCGCTCCATCCAGTCGCTGTAGATGCGATAGTCGGGGTCGGCCGACAAATGCTGTTCTTCGGTCTTGGCGCGCCAATAATAGACCGCATTGGTCAGCCCCAGCATCGCGCAATTGCGCACCATGTCGGTCAGCGACCCGCTGACCGACAGGAAGGGCAGGGCGGAAAACCACCAGAACAGATTCTTCGACAGATAGGCCGGGTGCCGCGTCCAGCGATAGGGGCCGTGGGTCAATATGCCGCGATGGGTGAGGTTGGAAAAGCGCAGGCCGAATGCCACCGTCGCCCAGGCGTACAGGCCCGTCAGCAGCACCAGCCAGCCGCCCAATATCCATTGCAGCGCGCTCGACCCCTGCGTCCAATAATCCCATTCCGCGCCGCCGGCATGATAATCGAGCGGCCCGCCGCCGCCCATCAGGACGAAGGGCGGGTAACAGATCAGCGCCGCCAGCCAACCGCCCAGATAAGGATTGGCGGTGCGGATATGCGAATCCAGCGGCTTGAAGGTCAATATATAGCCGACCGTCGCCAGGCAGACATCGATCATGAACATGATGGCGATCAGGAAGCCAGCCAGCGCCACCGGATGGGCGAAGGCATCCTCGATCCGCCATTCGACCACGCTGGCGAAATTGCCCGGCACGATCGACACCATGAAGGCCAGGAAAAATCCCTTCACCGCCCAGGCGCGGGCATGGTGGCCGACCTGCACCATGTCGGCTTGTCCCGCCACGCCGCCGATCACCCATTGGCCGAAGCTGAAGCAGGCGTCCTTCGGCTCCACCAGTCGCCGGTCGATCCAGAGCATATAGGGGACGGACAGGACCAGCAGCCAGGGCGCGGCCGCCATGAACAGGTCCATCGAAAAACGGTAATTGCCGCTCCAATACCAGCGGGCGATGCAATAGAAGATGGCGATGGCGAGCCAGGTCGCCCACAGCCCGGCGATCTTGATGATGCTGATGTCCAGCACGTCCCGAACGGTCCGCGCCGGCCCGCGCCAGTCGATCCCGGTCGATGCGTTGCGATGCACCTTGTCCACGATCAGCGACCACAGCACCATGGGCAGCCCGCAGGCGACCACGGCGGCAAGGCCCGCATTGGGACCGTTCATGCCATAATGGCGCGCCACCAGCGTCCAGAGGCCAAGTCCCACCAGGCCGGCAATGCCGACACCATGGCTAACGGCGGATTTCGGACAGGGATCGGCCTTGCTCATGTCCGCGGCTTTAGCGCGAAATGGTAAGCAAGCGGTGAACCGGCGCCCGCGGCCGATCGCTCGAAGACATCGGCGGCGTCCTCCACGTCAAGGGTTTCATCGGGGCGCGGATCGTGGGCAAGGTGGATGGCTTGCAAACCCTGACCGGCCATTGCCGCGCGTGGCCGCCACCACGATAACGACCCAACTGCTCGCACTGTTCAAGAAACAGCGGACCCATGCAGCGCTGGCGGTGGTGGAACATGGCGGCACGCTGGGCTTCGTTACGCTCGAAGATCTGATCGATGAGGAGGAGGCCGCCGAATCCGACTGAAGCCGCAAGACGCCCGATGGCGCGTGGCTGCTCGACGGGGAAGTCACGCTGGCCGAGCTGTCGGAAGATCATGACATTGTCTTCGAGCATGGCGACATCGTCACCATTGCAGGACTTCCCTTGCCGCCCGTGGCGTCATGCCCGAACTGGGCGAATTTATCGACCTGGACGGGTATCGGCTGTCGGTCGAGGCTATTGACGGCTACACGATCACCCGCATCCGGCTGGCAACCACCAAGGACGGGCGCGGCGGCAGGGGACTGACCCGCCGCACCCGTCCTTGCGATTATCGTGCGGCTATTTACCCCGCGCGACGCAGGCGCCGCCGTCCGGGCCGGTAACGCCGGTGCAGGTGCGCGCCGGCGGCAAAGGCTCAGCGATCTCGGCCAGCCTATTCCTGCCATCGGACCCGCGCGTCAGGTCAAAACCATCATACAAAGTGCCGCTGGCCGTAAAGGTGCGAAATTTCAGGCGATCCGCTTCCACGTCGATGATCTGATACAGTTCGGTCGCTTCGGCTGTCCGGTCAGGCTGCGTTCTGGCACGGTCATTGAGACCATACATTTTCGACCCGACGACCGACACCAGATAGACCGGTCCCTGCGCCGCCCCCTTGGCCCGTCCCGCCTTTCCAGCCTCGCTTCCTGCTTCCGCAGTCAGGCGGCTATAGCAATGGTCATGACCTTGCAGCACCAGATCAACGCGACGCCTGTCAAAGATCGGTTTCCAGGCCGCCTTCAGCTCCTCCGTGTCCTGCGGTCGCGCGCAGGTGAAGATCGGCTGGTGGAACAGGACGACATTCCAGTGGGCCTTGCTCGCGGCCAGTGTCGCATCGAGCCATCTCGTCTGCGCGTCAAGCGTGCCCAGATCGAGCGCAGCCGTGCCATCGAGAATGATGAAGCGCACGCCCTGGTAATCGACGAAATAGGTCGTGGCCTTCACCCCCGCGGCGCCGTTGCCGGGCAACGCGAACTGCAGCGGCCAATAGGGTCCAAGCTGGCGACTTTCCTTTCCGTTAGGCAGCAGCACATCAAGATATTCGTGATTGCCGGTCGCCGGGAGCTGGGGCGCCTGGCTGTAATTATAGCCGCCCGCCTGGTTCCACTCACCCCATTCATCATCATGGTCGAGATCGTCGCGCTGCGCCACGAGATCGCCTGCATGGACGGTCAGCGCGATCTCGCCCGCCGCGAATCCCTGACGGATGACGCGCGACGCATCAGCAAGGATGCCGTTCTGGGTATCACCCAGATAGAGGAAACGAAAGGGACGGAAATCTGCGGCCGCCGTGCGGAATTGCAGCCATTCGCTCCACCCCGCCGCGCCCTTTACCCGATAGGCATAGGCGCGACCCGGTTCCAGGCCGGTAAATCGCACCTGATGATAGTTGGCCGCGCCATTGGCGCTTTCGATCGGCCGGGTCGTTCCTATGATCGTGCGCGCCTCCCGCTCCAGCGTAGGGCCGTCCACCGCAACCGCGATCTGGGCTTGGGCATCGCCTTGCGCCCCGTCGGTGCGAAAGCTGACCGCCATTTCGCGCGCCGGATCTGCCCCAGCCGTCAGGACGATCCTGTCGGGGATCGGCCGCGGCGCATAGGGCAGGCCCGGCGTACGTGGCACCGCGATGGGTTGCGCGACAAGGGGCGTGGCAATCAGCGCGGCGGCGGCGGCGAACAGGAGGGCGCGCATCAGAAGTTGGCCCGCACGCCGAACTTCATCGTATAGGAATATTTCTCATATTGCAGCAGTCGGCGTGTGGTCGGCGCGTTCTGATAGGCGACATATTTGGCGTTGTTGATGTTCACCCATTCGCCGAAAACCTGGATGTTGGGGGTGATCCGATAGCGTGCGCTGGCATCCAGCTGGAAATGCTGGCGGACATAGCGATCCTCATCCGCCACCGCCTGCACTTCATCAAGATATTTGTCGCGATAGGTGCCGGCGAGACGGACACTGACCGGCCCCTTTTCATAGCCCAGAACGACGTTGAAAGTATGCCGGGAAGAAGCGGGCAACGGAATGTCGCGCAATCCCCCGGTATCGCCATCGAAGGTCTGACCATCGGCATCGGTGAAGGTATAGTTGACGTTGGTCAGCAAGCCATCGAACGGCGCGGGCAACATCGAATAGACCTGCGAATAGGCGAATTCGATGCCCTTGATCTTCGCCTTGCCCATGTTGAGCGGGATGTCGGCCTCGGTAAAGGCGATACCGCGATACAGGCCGTTGAATGGCGCATCGTCGGCTTCGAACGTCACCGTGGTGATGTAATCGTCGATATCCTTGTAGAAGAAGCCGAGTTGCAGGACGCTGGACTTGGCGAAATACCATTCCGCGCCAACGTCGACGTTCCAGGCGCGATAGGGGGTAAGGTCTGGATTGCCGAATGCGCCCTCCAGATCGTCACCATCGCGTTCGATCGCAAAACGCGGCGCAAGCTGGCCGATGCCCGGCCGCACAAGGCTGCGGAAAACGCCAGCGCGCAGCACCACATCCCTGCTGGCCTCATAGCGAAGCAGCGCGCTGGGCAGCCAATCGGTATAGCTGCGGCGGATGCTGTTCGGCGCGACGATCAACTGCTCGCCGTCCTCGCCATCTTCGTTCAGCGTGACCGTGTTGCCGCGAATGTCGTTCTTGGTGTGCTCCATGCGCACGCCGCCGATCAGGCGCAATGGCCCAGCCTGATAGCGGCCGAGCAGATAACCGGCGTAAATATCTTCATCGACCGAGAAATCCTCGGCAATCGAGGCGAAGGCGGAGCCAAGCTCGTCGATCTCGAAATCGCCGATGTTGTTTTGCAGGAAACCGCGCTGCCCCTTCTTGGCGACGACAGGCCCAAGGTCGGCCAGGCGATAGGTCTGGGCGCCGACTACATCGGCAAGCGTGAAGTCACCATCATATTCGAGCGTATCGACATTCAGGTCGTACGCCTTCTTCCTTAGCCGCGCCTTGCCGCCGAATTGCAGGTCGAACGTGCCTTCGGCCAGGGCGAAGCTGCGCGTCACATCGGCGCGGAAGGTCCATTCCTTGTCGGTCGCGCGGCTCAGAGTCGTGCGGTCAAGGCTGTCGAATGCATAAGCGGAAGCGTCGTTGAAATCCGCAACGCTTGCGCCGCCGACGGTGAAGCCGGGGATCAGATAATTGCTATAGTCGAACCCGACCGTCAGATCGTCGCCATCCTCGCCGTTGAAATCGCGGCGGAAGGTGATCGGATCGATCGAGCCTTCTTCCAGTTCAGAGGCGCGCGACCATGCTGCGGAATAAACCAGCTTCCAGGGGCCGCTATTGGTTTCGCCGCCCACGGTATAGCTTTGGATCGTCTGCTTCTCGAAGCGGTCCTTCAGGTCGCGCTCGACCCGAATCTGGCCGTCGGCGCTGTCGAACGTGGCGCTCGCACCAGTGGAGGACGCAGGATCTTCGTCCATCTCGAAGATCAGGCGACGGCGATCTTCCTGATCGGAGAAGCGGTTGTAGATGCCGCGCGCGTACAGCCGCGTCGATTCGGCCGGCTGCCAGTCGAACGACAGCGATCCGCCGGTGCGAAGGCGGCGCACGTCATAGTCGCGATATTCGACCGTATCGGCAAAGCCGTTGCCAGCATCGTCGGTGTTCCAACCATCCATTTCGACATTGTCGGTCTCGAATTTGCGCAGATAATAGGAGGCGCCGCCCGACACGCCGAAATTGTCCGCGATGCGATTTGAGAAACTGACGCTGCCCTTGGGCGTCAGGTCTCCGGAATAATGGTTATACGAACCTTCCAGCGACGCGGCGAGCAGATCCTTCTTGCGATCAAATGCGCTGGTGGTGTTGATTTCCACCGACGCGCCGATCGTGTCGCCGTCCATGTCGGGAGTCAGTGACTTCTTGATCTCGATCGATTCGATCAGTTCCGACGCCACGACATCCAGCGCGACCGATCGGGTATCGGCTTCGGGCGCGGGCACGCGCACGCCGTTGAGCGAGGCGGCGTTGAGACTGGGATCGAGGCCGCGCACGGCGATGAAGCGGCCTTCGCCCTGATCGTTGAGGACGTTCACGCCGGGCGCGCGGCGGACGGATTCAGCGACATTCTGATCGGGAAACTGACCGATCGAGTCGCGCGTCAGAACGCTCTCCACGCCGTCGGCGCCGCGCTGCCGGCTGAGCGAACTGGCAAGGTTGGCGCGCTGTCCGTTGACGAGAATGTCGTTGGCCCCGCCGAGCAGGACATTCTGCACCAGATCGCCATCCTGGGCGACGGTGATGCTCGTGTCGACCCGCTCAGCGCCCGTGTAAATCGCCCGCAGGGTATAGGTGCCCGCCGGAACGTCGGTAAAGCGATAACGCCCTGCCCGGTCCGCCTCGACGGTCCGGCCCAGTTCGACGATGGATATCTGCGCGCTCGGCAGCGTCCGGGTTCCTGTGATATCGGAAACCGTGCCGACCACATGGCCGGCCTGCGCGATGGCAGGAACGCAGAGCAGCGCCGTGCCGACAAGCAGGCGCGCGCGTATGATATTCGAAAGCATGATTCCCCCTGAGCATTAGTTGCAGGCTCGTTAGGGAATGAAAGTGACAGCCATGTTGTAATTGCGTGACATTATGATTGCACGGCATGACGCAGCAGTAGCAGGGCTTTGGCCATGATAACTGTCTGGGGATTAACCGCTCCAGCATCAATACGCTGAAAAGACATGCCGATGCGCTCGGATGCTCCAGGCTTAAAGATATTTCAGCCACCAGATATCCTTGCGGCGCTGCTTGAGCCGGGCAAACCATCTCGTCGGAAAATAGAGAACCGGGATCAATATAAACACCCAGATCCATACCCACCGCAAATTATCGACGCCGAACACGGCGCCCTTCGTCGGGCCGTAAAGCAGCATCGCGATGTTGTAGAGCAGCTTGAGCGTGTAGAGATGGAGGATGTAGTAGAACATCGGTGCGCCGCCCAGCATGGCGAGCGTCGGCATCACCTTGCTATCCTCAAACTTCTCGCACAGCGCCAGCAACAGGCATCCGGTGCCCACGGTCAGCATCAGGAAGAGCAGCGATGGCGGATATTTGGTGAGCGCGAGGAAGCTCATGACGGTTCGCAACGGCGTGTCCGCGATGAACCAGGGCTTGTCGCCATAGAAATTGAGCGTGCGGATGAGCAGGAAGCCGACAAGCAGGCCCAGGCCCAGCATAGCCAGCCGCTTGATCCTTGGCTTGGGATCGGCGCCCCGCGCGAACCACGGACCGCAGGCATACCCTAACAGGATGATGCCGATCCAGGGCAGCACCGGATAGGTGGTCTTAAACAATATCCCGGCGATCTCGAACTTGTCGCGCTGGTGGAGCATCGCCCATGGAATGAAGAAGGGCGAATCCGGGCTTAGGCGAATCGGATCGAGCAGATTGTGAAGACAGACGATCGCCAACCCCAGAGCGAACTGCGCAGGGCGCGGCAGATGGAGCAGCGCCGCCAGCGCGATCATGCTGATGCCGATCGTATAGATCACCTGGAACCAGATGGTGGGCGGCGGGAATATGTTGGCCTGTGTCGGCCAAGCGTAGCAGACGATCGTGAATTCCAGGGCAATCAGGAAAAGCCCGCGCTTCAGCAGAAAAGCAGACACCTCGGCCCGGCTATGCGACTGGCCGTAGAGCCATGCCGAAAGACCGGTCAGTGCGACGAAAGTCGGCGCGCAGAAAGTGGAGAGCAGGCGGGTGAAGAAGAGACCCGGATCGGTTATATTCGCGTCAACAGGATCCGTGACCTGCAAATGCAGGAACCATGTTTCGCGGACATGATCGACCAGCATGAACAGCATCACCAACCCGCGCAGCGCGTCGATGGCGATCAAGCGCGTGCGCGCCTTTGCAGCGGCGACCGGCGATGTCATGCCGGGATTTAAGGCTGTAAGGGGCGCGTGGCCCGCAATGTTGTTCATCTGATTATCCCTCGCCTGGATCTTCACTCACCCTTGGGCAGGAAGAGATCCTTGTAGAAGCCGACCGTCTTGACGGTGACGGTGATCGGCGTTTCGCCCTTGTTGCGGAAATACCAGCCATGCGTGCCATCGAAGGGCGCAGTGAAGCCGCCCTGGCCGCCGGTGAGTTCGAGTTCCTTCCAATAGTCGGTGAAGGAACCGTCGGTAGCGCCGGTTTTTTCGCCGTGCATTTCGGCCTTCGCCGGACCACCTGTCGACTTCCACTGGAAGATGAAGCTGTCACCCTTGACCATGTGCGCCTTCACCTCTTGCCCGCCATGGGGCGCCAGGGTGATGGTCATCTCATCCTGGCGCCATGCGGCCGACTTGGCGATGGTCGCCTTGGTCGGGATCGCGATGTCGCTTGGGGCGGCAGCTTCCGGCGCGGGCGCGGGGGCTGTTTCGGCCGCCTCACCGGCAACCATGCCGTTCAGGCCAAGCGCCGTGCCGACGCCGGTGGGGTCGATGCCATATTCGGCCGGCAGCACGAACAAGGTGAGAATCGCAACGGCCGCGATGGCCGCGCCGCCGGTCGCCTTGGCGAGCGTGGAAGGCGAGGGTTTGATCAAGGTCGGAAGTGCGGAAGCAGTTTGCATGGTCATGTCAGGCACCCTGGGTAAAATAGCCGGCCAACTGGAAGCCGATGAGGACGAAGCCGGCGGTCATCAGCGCGGCGTTGGCGACGATGGCGCTACGATTGAAACTGGGCGACATGCGCCACAGGTTCATCAGCAGGAGGATCACGGTCAGCGCCATCAACTGACCCATCTCAACACCCACGTTGAAGCTGATGAGATTGGGGATCAGCCCGTCCTTGGCCAGCGTCAGTTCCTGGATCTTGGTGGCCAGGCCAAAGCCATGGAAAAAGCCGAAGATCAGCACCGCCGCCTTGGGATTGGGCGATACGCCAAACCAGGTCTTGAACCCGTCCAGATTGTCGATCGCCTTGTAGACGACCGACAGGCCGATGATCGCGTCGATGATGTAGGGGTTGGCGCGAATGTCGAAGATGACGCCCAGCAGCAGCGTGGTGCTGTGGCCGATCGCGAACAGCGTCACATAGGCGCCGACATCCTTCATCCGGTAGAGGAAGAAGATGACCACCGCCAGGAACAGCAGGTGATCGTAACCGGTGACCATATGCTTGGCGCCCAGATACATATAGGGGATGATGTTGATCCCCGACGCGCCTTCGATGAAGGCCTTGTCATTCTCGTTGACGCCATGCGCCCAGAGCGTCGCGCTCATGAACGCCATGGCCAAGCCCAAAAGCAGCAGCACGATCCGCCGCAATATCTGGGGTTGGAGCGGAAACCGGATCGCGCTGTGCATGTCGGCGCCTTTACTTGGTCTGGAACGTCGCGAAGATTTTCGCGCCGCTCTTGTCAACCAGGGCGACGACGAGCTTGGCACCCTTGGCGGCCTTGAAACCGGGGGCGCTAAGCTTGTTGCCGCCGGCAGCCTTGAGCGCCGCTTCGGTCTTCTTGCCAGCGGCCGTCTGGGTGAGCTTCGCTGTGTAACCGGCGGCGGCAACCGGCTCATCCTCTTCGCTCAGATAGACGTCAACGCCCTTGGGGCCGGTCACCAACTCGATCAGGGTTTCACCCGACATCTGGACAAGGCCGCCATGCTGGGGCTTCATGCTGCCATGCGCGAACGCGGTAGCGGGCAGCGCGGCAAGCGCCAGGGCAGCAAGCCCCGTGCGGAAAAGATCGATCTTCATGATGCGTGTCTCCAATGGACTGGTGGAAAGACTTATTCCGGCAGGTGCGGCAGGACGAAGGACAGCGAGGCGCGATATTCCTCATGATCGACCTTCTTGTCGGTCGTCTGGCCGACATAGATCGCCATCAGCACATTGATGCCCTGATTGCGCAGCTTGATCGTGGCGGTGCCATCAGCGCCGGTCTTGGCCGGGGCGACTTCGTCGGGATCGTTGACATAATCCTGCATGACGGTGGCGCCGGCGACAGGCTTGCCCTTGTAATAGACGCGCACCTTCATCAGCTCGCCCATCTTCTGGGGGATGGCAAGGTCGGCGGGGACGAGTTGAAGCATGTGCCCCTCGAACAGCGGCACCGGCTTGGTCGGCACCTGCGTCAGATGGACCGCATATTTGAAATTATGCTCGGCCAGCGTGGCGGTGGGCACTTCGTCGCGGCCCTTATTGTGCCATTCGCCGTCCGGCGTCTTGCTCCAATAGCCATAGTCCATGATCGCGGCAACGGCCGCGACCGGCTCGTCGCTGTCCACCACCGGGATTGCCCCGGCGGCGCGAAGAGAGGTGGCCACCGGCGCCCAGTCGCTGTCATAGCCGGTGACGGTCTTGACCAGCGGCAGCCGCTTGACCGCGTCCAGATCGTCCGCGCCCACGCCATAGATCAGCGCCAACTGGCGGGCGCGCTGCGCGAACCAGATGCCGTGCGCGCCAACCGGCGCGGTCGCGGCCAGCAACGTGCTTACGCCCAGTGCAACGGATAATGTTCGAACCAGTCTCATGCGAGTCTCCAACCTGTTCAATTTTCCAATTCTTCAGCCATCTTGCAGCACAAAGGCCAAGTGATCACTGAAAGGCGTTAGGTAATATTGGTAATAATGCGCGAGTTTTAGGGCGTTACCGCACGATTTTTCAAATAGCTGTGAATCAGGACACTCCGGATATTTCCTCTTTATCTTCTCCCATCGTCTCGCATGTGTACGGACTGCATAGGCACGACATTGCTCCCTGACCGCATCTCGATGCAGGTCTTAATAATAGCGAAGGCTATGCTGCGGGCCTCGTCGCTCGCGCGCATGGCCTTCGCCAGCCGTTTTCCAGCATGCCGCAAAGACGCTCCGAGCATGCCTAGTCGATTTAACGACGGGAGCGGGTTTCTCCTGGATCCCGCCACTGCCGCTGACCATGAGCGCAGCCATTAATAATCTTGCGGCTTGCAAACCGGGGCCATTGCGCCGCTGGTCACGTTGCGTTTCCATCTCGCGTGCAACCATTGTCTTGGCTCCCCAAATTGGTATCGACATTGAGAGGCGTAGGATGTGGTTTGAATGCCGTTTCGCGGAATAATCCTCCGAATTCCCCGCATATTCCGTATCAAATCGAATGTTTTCGGCGTTTGCTCACAGGCTTTGTAAAAGAAGCGAAATCGGGCGCTACAGGCGTCCAGTTCCCGGTCAGTTTCACGGCTCAAGCGGCTGCGAATGGGCCTCTTTCCTAGAGCGTCGCCACCTCGCCGCGAGCGCCGCCTCCAACACCGCCCCGACATTGCCGCCGGCTATGTCATAGGCCAGCAGACCGAGCGCCACGGTCGCCAGGCCGGTTCCACCAATGCGATGACCTGCGCACAGAAAAGATGGCGATAGGTGCGGGTGGCGAGCACGGAACGCAAGGGCGACTCATGACAGCCATTCCGCGATCATAAAGCGGCTGAACCGTGCGGGCGGCCATCTGCGCAGCATCGTCGAGATGATCGAAAGCGGACGCCCCTGCGCAGACATGGCCCAGCAACTTCAGGCGGTCGAAAAGGCGATCGTCGGCGCCAAGAAGGCACTGATCCACGATCATCTCGACCATCGCCTCAGCCACACCGAGGCGATGGAAGGCATGGGTTCGGCCGTCGAAGAATTTCGCACGATCTCCAAATATCTACAGACGCTGCCGACCTCAGGTGGCGCCGATCGCAGTCGCCCGCGCATAGCGCCGGTCCGCCGCTTCCCAATCGAGATTGCGGAACCAGGCGTCGATATATTTGGCGGCCTGCGTGCCATAATCCATGTGGAAACTATGCTCGTACATGTCGAGGGCGAGGATCGGGACGCTGGCGGCCGCACCATGCATATGGTCCCAGGCCCAATGATTGCGCAGCGAGCGGGCATGGAGATTATAGGCAAGGATCACCCAGCCCGATCCACCGGCCAGCGACAAGCCTGTGCGCCGGAAATCCTTCGCCCATGTTTCGAACGATCCCCAGGCTTTGGCGAGCGCCGCGCGAATGGAGCCAGCGGCCTGGCCGTCGCCGCCGAGTCCGTCGAAGTAGATTTCATGGAGAATGACCGATCCGGTCCGGTGCAGTTCCTCGCGCTTGAGGCCGCCATAAAGGACCGGCGGCATGTCGGCATCGGCCAGCGCGGCGGCGAGCCGGGTTTCGACCATGTTGAGGGTCTTCACCGACCCGATATAATTATTCTCCCAATGCGACCGGATGAGTCGCTCCGACAGCCCGTCCAGCTTCGCCGGATCGAAGCGCAGCGGTTTGGGCTGGTGCGTGCCGGCGAAGGCTGGCGGCGATTCAGCGGGCGGCGCGGCGACTTGCCCGCTTGCCGCGTCGGTGGCGGCCATGGCCAAAGCGCCTGCGCCAAGCGTTTGAAAGGCGGTGCGACGAGAAACATCAACCATTTTTGCAAATCCTTTCAAAGAGCGAGGGTGTAGATCGCGCCCAGGGTCGCGCAGCCGGCGAGAACCATCAACACGCCCAGCTTGAACCTGAAGATGGCGATGGCGGCGGCGAGCGCCAGCACGACCGCCGCTATATTGACAGAAGCGGGGATGGGCACGTCGAAGCCGCCGGTTGGCGAGCGGACCGCCATCGTCTGGCCGAACAAGGTGTGAATTGCGAACCAGATGGCGAGGTTGAAGATGACCCCCACGACCGCCGCGGTGATGGCGGTCAGCGCCGCCGACAAGGCTTTGTTGCCCCGCAGCCGCTCGATGAAGGGCGCGCCGGCGAAGATCCACAGGAAGCAGGGTACGAACGTCACCCAGGTCGTCAGGATCGCGCCCAGCGTCGCCGCAAACAGGGGCGCCATCATGCCCCCATCGCGAAAGGCGGCGAGAAAACCGACGAACTGCGTCACCATGATGAGTGGGCCTGGCGTCGTTTCGGCCATACCCAGGCCATCGAGCATTTCGCCGGGGCGCAGCCAGCCGAAAGTGCCGACCGCTTCCTGCGCCACATAGGCGAGAACGGCATAAGCGCCGCCAAAGGTCACGACCGCCATCTGGCTGAAGAAGGTGGCGATGTGGGTGAACACATGGTCCGGCCCCAGGATCAGGAACAGCCCTGCGACGGGCGCCAGCCAGAGGATGGACAGGATAACACAAATCCGCAGCGACCAACCCAGATTGGGTCGCGCATGGTCGGGCAAGGCTTCACCCAGCGCGGTGTCCCGATCATGGACGACGTCGTCGCCGGCGGGACCATGACCGCCGCCGCCCTTGAACTGGGCAAGGCCGCTTCGCCCCCCGACATAGCCACCGATGCCCGCCGCCAGGACGATCAGGGGAAAGGGTGCGTTCAGAAAGAAGATCGCGACGAAGGCTGCAACCGCGATGCCGCGCATGACATTATTCTTGAGCGCGCGTGATCCCACGCGCACCACCGCCTGGACCACCACGGCCAGCACCGCAGCTTTCAGCCCGAAAAATATGCCTTCTATCAACGGCACATGGCCGAGCAACACATAGAGGTAGCTTAAGGCCAATATGGCGAGGAAACCGGGCAGAATGAAAAGCGCGCCTGCGATCAGGCCGCCGCGCGTCTTGTGCAACAGCCAGCCGATATAGATGGCAAGCTGCTGCGCCTCCGGGCCGGGCAGCAACATGCAATAGTTGAGCGCATGGAGAAACCGTTCCTCGCCGATCCAGCGCTTTTCCTCGACCAATATCCGGTGCATTACCGCGATTTGACCAGCCGGTCCGCCAAAACTCAACGCAGCGACGCGCGCCCAGATGCGGGTCGCTTCCCCAAGCGGGATGCCATGATCGCTCGCGTGGGCCTCAGAAGTATCGGCGAGCATGGAGCCGGTTGCGGTCATCGATCTGCCTTTCGGTTCGAAAAATAGGCGTGAAACTGGTTCAGCGCGTCGCTGGCCGTCGCGATGCGCTGCAGGTCGTCATCGGTGGAGGCGCAGACGCCCGACAGCATCGCGCCAAGGCCCGCCGTTTCGGGCCGCGCGAACTTGCCGTCGGCAATATCCAGGTCGTGAATGATTTCCGCGATGGCGACGAGCGCCGGATCGTCGGTCAGGCCACCGCGCTCGACGAGGGTTTCGAAGCTGCAATGCTCGCCTTCATGGGTGAACTCGGCATCCGCCATGTCAAAGCGCAGCTCATCCTTTTGCGGCGCATAACTGCGACCATCGACGAAACTGAAGGTAGCATCCGGGTCTATGAAGCGGCGGATCAGCCAGGCGCAGGCGATGCGATCGACATGGACGCCGCTGCGCGTCACCCATGTCCTGCCTTTCAGATCGCGCGGCAGATCGGCCGCGGGTTCGTCGCGACGGACGTCGGGATGCAGATAGCGTTGCCGATCAAGGTCCGCCAACGTCGCTTCGGCGTGCTGCCGCCCATGCGCGCCGAAAAAATCGAGTTGGACGACATCCGCCATCCGCTTCTGGAGCTTGGCGATGTCGGCCCCGCTGGCCGGGCCGGTGTCGATCAGCCGCCGCGCCGCCTGGGCTATGTCATCATAGTCGGAGTCGCGCGCGGCGTCGAACATGGCGCGGATGTCACCGTCGCTCTGGCCGCCCAGCATCCGCGCTTCGAGGAGGGTCGCCTCCCCACCGCCATCGATGATCTCGGCCATCAGAATGCGAAACGCAGCTTCATGCTCGTCGCGGAGAGGCAGGACATGCACCGCATTTTTGAGCGGAACCGCACCGATCGCCTGCAGGCGACGCCAGATTTTTACGCGCAGATAGGGCGGCTTGACGGGAAGCTGGTGCAGCAGGGCCAGCCAGATGGAGGGTTCGCTCGTCGTCATGATAGAACATATATATCACATCAACAGAATCAGAGGAGCATATATATCTCATGCAACTCGCCTCCGCCCGCCTCCCCCTCGTCGTGAGGTCCTGTCTTGCTTTGGGCGTCCCGTCCGTCGCTATGGCCGATGATCCGGCGGATCGTCTGACCGTGAGCGGCGCTATCGGCGTCCGCTACGGAGCCGTCGACGGACAGGCGCGCGCGGGTCTCAACGCAAACGACGACCAGCTCAACATCCGCACCAAATACAGGACGCGCGATATGCGGTTCGGTGTTGAGCTGTGCGATAGCCGCGTGTTCGGTGACGATGCCGGCACGCCGCTCACGGTTGGCGAGGTGAATGCGCTGGAGCCGGTGCAGACTTATGTCGCCGCCGACATCCTGACGCCCTTTGGCAAGGGGGCGAAACTGACGGTGACGGCGGGGCGGATGATGCGGCTGGGCGGCGTTATGGCCTTCCGCAACGCGCTAGTAAACCGACAAAGATCGGTTCGGTCCCTACGACCTTTAGGCTGGGAAGCCCTGGACATAGGTCGCAGGCTCCCTGGCCGTAAGGGTCAAGAATATGCAGACTGCATCGGACGGCCCAACCGTCTACGTTGGGGGTGAATACGCCCCGGAAGCCGTGCTTGGCGGCTTCGTTGCCATTGGCCGTGCAGTAAGCGGCGACGAGAAGATGTTTGTGGCCAAGTCTGTGCGCGGCTAACCCAGACTTACCGCATTTCACTAATGGCCATTCGCGAAACTGACCGGCCGCTGCTACAGCACTTTACTAGTGAGTGTGCGTGCGGTCAGCTTCACTACCAGCGGAAGCTACACCACCACCTCAGGACGCCACCTATCGTCTCATTCGGGGCGGCCATCAGAGACATACTGACTGCCGCCCCAAATATTGCTTAAAAGCGTATAGTGGCCTCAGCACCAAATTGACGAGGCACGCCCCGCAGCATGTAATTGAAACCCAGCGCGCTCTCGAGCGACAGCCCGTATCCGATATATTCCTGGTCGAAGAGATTTTTGGCTCTGTTGCAAAAATCGTGAAGCTTGAGCATGCTTGGCGGAGATTGGACGGACGGAACGATGACGGATTTCAAGTGGCGCCATTTCCAGGGTGATGTGATCCTGTGGGCGGTGCGCTGGTATTGTCGCTATCCGATCAGCTATCGCGACCTTGAGGAAATGCTGGCGGAACGCGGCATTTCGGTCGACCATACGACGATCTATCGCTGGGTCCAGTGCTACGCCCCGGAGATGGAGAAGCGGCTGCGCTGGTTCTGGCGGCGTGGCTTTGATCCGAGCTGGCGCCTGGATGAAACCTACGTCAAGGTGCGGGGCAAGTGGACCTACCTGTACCGGGCAGTCGACAAGCGGGGCGACACGATCGATTTCTACCTGTCGCCGACCCGCAGCGCCAAGGCAGCGAAGCGGTTCCTGGGCAAGGCCCTGCGAGGCCTGAAGCACTGGGAAAAGCCTGCCACGCTCAATACCGACAAAGCGCCGAGCTATGGTGCAGCGATCACCGAATTGAAGCGCGAAGGAAAGCTGGACCGGGAGACGGCCCACCGGCAGGTGAAGTATCTCAATAACGTGATCGAGGCCGATCACGGAAAGCTCAAGATACTGATCAAGCCGGTGCGCGGTTTCAAATCGATCCCCACGGCCTATGCCACGATCAAGGGATTCGAAGTCATGCGAGCCCTGCGCAAAGGACAGGCTCGCCCCTGGTGCCTGCAGCCCGGCATCAGGGGCGAGGTGCGCCTTGTGGAGAGAGCTTTTGGCATTGGGCCCTCGGCGCTGACGGAGGCCATGGGCATGCTCAACCACCATTTCGCAGCAGCCGCCTGATCGGCGCAGAGCGACAGCCTACCTCTGACTGCCGCCAATCTTTGCAACAGAGCCGCCGAAAGGCCAATTCCATATTCCTCGTCCTTTAGAGCGGCATTCTCTTCGCGCGCCCGCGTTGATTCTAGATTCTGGGATTCTATGATTCAGGGGGTGTCAAACACATTGAATATAAAGGCATATTCCGGACTTTCATGAGGAATGGGGTGGAGCATCATGAGAAATGGGGTGCCCTATTGTGAGTTTTGGGGTGGGGGTATCATGAGAAATGGGGTGCGTGAGATGAGAGCAATTTGCCTCTCATCTCATAATACCTTGACCTTGCCCGCCCCTCGCCCGAATGTCCGATTATGGACGGGACAGCCGACACAACTGGCCGCACGATGGAAGTGGCACGGATCGAGAAGGAACGCGGTTCCGACACGATAGTGCAGCCGCGCGAACTGGTGGAAGTCCGCTATGCGAGGGGGGTTTCCCTGAGCCTGTCAGCGCGCAAGGTCTTTGCCTTGATGATGCACCAGGCCGCTGGCGATGCCTGGCGCGACCAGGAACACAGAATCGCCAAGCGCATGTTGCGCGGCTCCCACAATTCCAACGATCGCCTTACCGAGACGATTGACGAGCTGATGGGCATCTTCTTCGCAATGCCCGACAAGGTGGACGGCGACCACGGGCGGCGCACCTTCCAGATGATCGAAGAGACGTTTGAGGGAGGGGAACAGGGGTGGTTGATCTACCGTTTCACCCGGCGTGCGCGCGACCTTCTGAAAGACAGCGAAGCCTACGCCCTCCTGCATCGGGCAACGGTGCTGGCCTTCGACAGCAAATATGCGCTCGAACTATACCAGCTCGGAGCCTTGCTCTACCGGCGAGACGTGCCGATCTGGCGCGGCGATGTGGAAACCCTGCGCGCCAAGCTGGGCGTTCCAGAGGGGGCTTATAGCTCGTTCGCTGACTTACGGCGTTTCGTCCTCGATGCCGCGACGGCCGAAATCAATCAGCTTGTCCCACAATTCTCCGTGGCGTGGGACGTTGCAAAAAGGCGGGGCCGCAAGGTCATCGAGGTCGCAATAACCTTCCGCCGCAAACCACCAATCGCAGCGGTTGCCGCCGAAGAAGAAAACGAGCGACATCGCGCCGGTCGCCGCGCCCGTCGAGATGGGACGGCAGAGACGATAATGGACCCCAGTGCGATCATCGCAGCGACCGCTGCAAATCTGGGTGTGTCCGATGTTTTACGCTGGCCTGCCGACGATCAGGTGACGGAATTTGGCGCGGTCGAGCTGCATGCGATCGGCGTCACCTATGGTGGAGGACACGCGGTTCAGCGATTGGCGGATCAATATGCGCGAGTGCGAGCCGACAAGCGGCGTCAGCTCCGAGGCGATGCTCTGCGTGAAGACTGGACGACTTGGGTAAGGGGTTGCGCGGAAAAATGGAGTAAACCCTAGTGGTTGTCGCTCTTTGGGTTTCACGATACCC
Source organism: Sphingobium cupriresistens LL01 (assembly GCF_001046645.1). Taxonomy (NCBI): domain Bacteria; kingdom Pseudomonadati; phylum Pseudomonadota; class Alphaproteobacteria; order Sphingomonadales; family Sphingobiaceae; genus Sphingobium; species Sphingobium cupriresistens. Next base: position 139,696 of record NZ_KQ130434.1, on the reverse strand, counting down.
TATAGAAACAGGGATACGTTCCCGGTTGGAAACGGGGGAATAAAGCATGGCAACCGTCTCGATGACGAAAGGGGCCGAACTGGCCGGGGTCAGCAAGGGGACCGTCTCAAAAGCTCTTAAATCTGGCCGTCTTAGCTATGCTGAGAAGACCGATAACGGCTACCTCATAGACACTTCCGAACTATTCCGGGTGTTCCCCCCGAAACAGAAAGAAACGGTTGCCGAGTCCCGCTCCGAAACCCATTCTGGAAACAGCGAAACCCCAATAAATTCAGGGGGGTTGCAACGTGAGATTGAACTGTTGCGTGAACAGTTGCAGGACCGCGATAGCGTAGTTGCCGATCTACGGCAGAGGCTCGACAAATCAGAGGATGAGCGGCGAGAGGCGCAGGCGCGGGTGATAGGATTGCTGACCGGCCCGGAGCCTGCGGAATCCAAGCGCGGCTTTTTTGGTCGGTTGTTCGGCAAGGCAGATGATTGATCTGCGCGCAGCTCGCTATCGTCCGACGAGCCGCGATATCGTTGCCTGACTGACGTCAAACAGCGCCGCGACGGTGCGCTGCGTATCACCAGCAGCCAGTCTCTCCAGTGCCTCGGACTGCTGGTGAGGGGTGAGAGCCGCCTTGCGACCGAATTTGACACCACGCGCTCTTGCCTGGACACGCCCTGCGGCGGTGCGCTCGGTGATGCGCTCCCGCTCCCAACTGGCTGCGATCCCCAACACCGCGATTATTACCTCTGCAAATTGGGGTGACTACACGAAAGTGACGTATCTGCACGGAAAGGGCGAACGGATAGCGAACGTCACGCGGCAAGTAGGGAGTTGACGGCGCGCAGCGGTCGCAAGGCGTCCGGATCGGGTTGATCTTCAACATTCCAGCTATAGTCACCGGTCAGCGAGATATGCTCCCAGCCCAATGGCGCGATGTGGCGTGCGATTTCGTCGGCTGTGCCGATGTCCGCCAGCGCCATTTCGAGATAGCGAGTGTTCCACAAGATGATGGCGGCGACGAGCAGGTTGAGGCCGGAGGCGCGATAGGTCTGGTTCTCGAACCGCCGATCACGCAATTCGCCGAGCTGGTTGAAGAAGAGCGCGCGTGCGAGCGCGTTGCGGGCCTCGCCCTTGTTGAGGCCCGCCTGGGTACGCCGGCGCAGATCAATGTCGCGCAGCCAGTCGAGCATGAAGATCGAGCGTTCGAGGCGGCCCAGCTCGCGCATCGCGAGGGCCAGTCCGTTCTGTCGCGGATAGGCGGACAGGCGGCGAAGCATCGCCGAAGCGGTGGCGGTGCCGGTGCGTATCGATGTGGCGAACCGCAGCAGTTCATCCCAATGCGCCGCGACATGACCCAATGCGATCGGTTCGGCCGTCATGCCGGCAAGCAAGGGGCCGGATTCTTGGCCGGGAAGGAGGTGTAAACGACGCTCCTTGATGTCGCGCAGGCGCGGCGCGAAGCGGTAGCCGAAGAAGGGCATGAGGCCGAACACATGGTCCGATGCCCCGCCTGTATCGGTGTAGTGCTCCTCAATCGTCAGGCCGGTCTGATGATACAGCAAGCCATCCAGCACATAAGGCGCTTCGCCGGCAGTCGCCGCGATCACCCTGCTCGCGAAGGGATCATATCGATCCGAGACATGGGTGTAGAAGGCGACGCCCGGTTCGTTGCCGCTGCGTGCGTTGATGTCGCCGATCGCGGCCCCACGACCGCCAGCGTGAAATTGCTGTCCGTCGCTCGACGAAGTGGTGCCGTCTCCCCACAGCGCGGCGAGTGGCATGGCGCGATGGGCGTCGATCAGCCTTCCCAGCGCTTCGCCATAAGCGGCCTCGCTAATATGCCAGTCGTGAAGATGGGCGAGCTGACGCAGACTTGCGCCCCGGCAGGTTTCCGCCATGCGTGTGAGGCCGAGATTGATGCCATCGGCGAGGATGACCGTGAGCAGCGCATTGCGATCGTCGGCTTCCCGGCCCGAACGACGATGGATGAAGCATTCGCTGAACCCGGTCCAGGCATCGACCTCCAGCAGAAGATCGGTGATCTTCACGCGCGGCAGTCGATCATAGGCGGCGCGACGGGCAATCTCGGTGGCGGGCGGTGTTGCCGCCTTCAGCGGCGAGATGATGAGACCGTTTTCGTCAAGCTTAACCTGGGGCAGCTCCCCTTGCCGTGCAAGGACCGTTACCTGCTCGATCGCCGTGTCGAGCCTGGTGCGCCGTTCCTCGATATGGCGCTCGAAATCCGTTTCGATGGCGAGCGGCAACGGCCCCTTCTCGCGCAGCGCCGCAAAGGTCGCCGGCGGTATGAGATAGCTGTCGAAATCGCGAAACTGCCGGCTTCCCGCGACCCATATATCCCCGGCTCGCAACCGCTCGCGTAGTTGCGACAAGGCGCATAGTTCATAAGCGGCACGATCAACGATGCCATCCCGCAGGACGAACGGGCGCCATGCGGGCGGCACAAAGCGTAGCGGCACGCGATCAGGCAAGCGCCGTTTGCCGGTCCGATATAGCTCCGCGATGATGGCCAGCGCTGACAGGAGCCCCTGAACCGCGCCGGCGCCGCGAAACTCGAAGGCGTTGAGAAAAGCGCCGACAAAGAGCTTCACCGTCCGATGCCGCTCGATCAATTCGGCGGTGCGATCGACGGTTTCCGGTCGCCCGAGCACTTCGGCCTGCTCGACGGCCACGGCGAAGTGCTGCCAGTCCAGCGCCTCGATCTGCGCCAGAGAATCCACGCCCTTGCTGCGCGCGTCGATGAGGAGGCGGCAAGACCCCGTGAGCGTCCGGAGGTGGCCTTGCAACTCGCGCACCGTCTTGAGGGCTTTGTCGCGGGTCCGGTTCTCGGCGCGGCGCGCCATGCTGCCCAACAGCTTGTCGAACATCGTCAGGGTGGCGTCGGTCAGGCTTTCCTCAAGCCGGATGCCGGTTGCCGCCAGCGTCGCATGGCGGCGCAGGGCATTGAGTTCGCCAAGGTGCTGGGGTGTGATGCGGCTGCCTTCGTCCGCCAGCCTGTCAAAAGTCAAAGCCGGGATCATGTCGGCACGGGCGCGATCGAGGCCCAGCGCGCGGATATAGGCGAGCCGTTCGATCAGGCGCAGGATGTTGCGCGCTGCCGGCGATTGTGGCGCATTGCGCATCCAGGATAGCCATGTCGCGACCTGCCCCGGTCGTCGGGCCAGCAAATCGTCCAGGCCCTGAAGGGTGTCAGGCAGCAGGCCATTCGTGAGCACTTCATAGGTAAGCTGTTCGGCTTGCTGGCGCGCCCGCCGCAGCACCGCTTCGAGAATCGACGGAGAAGGCAGGAGGATCTGCAGGCGCCGGAGTTCATCGACGATGACGTCTGCCATCTGGCCGGGGTGTATGATGGTCTGCGCGATTGGGACCGAGAAGGCGACAACTTCACGGAAAGCGTTGCGGTCAAAAATCCTGAACCCGTGCGATCGTCGGATTTCGACGAGATGCTCGCGACGGGTCTGGTCCCGATGGGCATAATCCGCGAAGGCTGCCGGCGCGACGCCGAGTTGCTGCGCCACATAGGCGAGCACAGGAGCGGGCGGGACTTCGCCCGCTTCCAGCGCACGGCCAGGCCATCTCATATATAGCATGAGCATCGCATAGCCGAGCCGGGTGGCATCGCCGCGACGGCGGCCGACAATTTCCAGGTCGTCGCTGGTCAGCGTATAATGACGCGCGATCTCGCGCTCATCGAGCGGCGCGCCATAATGCCTCGCCCAGATTTCCAGGCTCACCAGTCGCCGTCTCGCCAAGCATCATCTCCTTCGCTTTGCGTGTCCGTCAGACGGTCCTCTGGCGGCCAGGATGAATATGTCCGTCAACTCTGGACCTGTGATGGCGATTCGGACAAGATCGCAAAATGATGGGAAAACGGACACGATCGGGCAGCATGTGGCGCTGATCGGCTATGCGCGCGTCTCGACCGCAGACCAGAAGCTGGCGCTCCAGCTCGACGCGTTGAGCGCTGCCGGTTGCGATCGCATATTCGACGATTATGCATCTGGAGCAAAAGCCGATCGGCCCGGCCTGGCCGAGGCGCTCACCTATCTGCGTACCGGCGACACGCTGGTGGTCTGGAAACTCGATCGTCTTGGGCGTTCGATGAGCCACCTGATCGAGAAAGTCGGCGAGCTGGCGGCGCGCGGCGTGGGTTTCCGCTCGCTCACCGAGCAGATCGATACCACCACGTCAGGCGGGATGCTGGTATTCAACATCTTCGGCTCGCTTGCCCAATTCGAGCGCGATCTGATCCGGGAACGCACCCATGCTGGCCTGCGAGCCGCGCGCGAGCGCGGTAGTCAGGGCGGTCGCCGCCCTGTCGTCACTCCCGACAAGCTGCGCAAGGCGCGGGCGCACATCGCAGCGGGCCTAACTGTTCGTGAGGCGGCGGCTCGGCTCAAGATCGGGAAAACCGCCCTGTACAAGGCTCTGGAAAGCGCATGAAACCGCTGCCGATCCAGAACTCGTGGGTGCTGGTTACAGGGGCCTCAACCGGTTTGGGCAGGGCGTCAGGCTCTGTTGCAAAAATCGTGAAGCTTGAGCATGCTTGGCGGAGATTGGACGGACGGAACGATGACGGATTTCAAGTGGCGCCATTTCCAGGGTGATGTGATCCTGTGGGCGGTGCGCTGGTATTGTCGCTATCCGATCAGCTATCGCGACCTTGAGGAAATGCTGGCGGAACGCGGCATTTCGGTCGACCATACGACGATCTATCGCTGGGTCCAGTGCTACGCCCCGGAGATGGAGAAGCGGCTGCGCTGGTTCTGGCGGCGTGGCTTTGATCCGAGCTGGCGCCTGGATGAAACCTACGTCAAGGTGCGGGGCAAGTGGACCTACCTGTACCGGGCAGTCGACAAGCGGGGCGACACGATCGATTTCTACCTGTCGCCGACCCGCAGCGCCAAGGCAGCGAAGCGGTTCCTGGGCAAGGCCCTGCGAGGCCTGAAGCACTGGGAAAAGCCTGCCACGCTCAATACCGACAAAGCGCCGAGCTATGGTGCAGCGATCACCGAATTGAAGCGCGAAGGAAAGCTGGACCGGGAGACGGCCCACCGGCAGGTGAAGTATCTCAATAACGTGATCGAGGCCGATCACGGAAAGCTCAAGATACTGATCAAGCCGGTGCGCGGTTTCAAATCGATCCCCACGGCCTATGCCACGATCAAGGGATTCGAAGTCATGCGAGCCCTGCGCAAAGGACAGGCTCGCCCCTGGTGCCTGCAGCCCGGCATCAGGGGCGAGGTGCGCCTTGTGGAGAGAGCTTTTGGCATTGGGCCCTCGGCGCTGACGGAGGCCATGGGCATGCTCAACCACCATTTCGCAGCAGCCGCCTGATCGGCGCAGAGCGACAGCCTACCTCTGACTGCCGCCAATCTTTGCAACAGAGCCAAAAATGTCGTCGCTCATGTCGGTCTCTCCTATTGTCCTGCGCGGGTGATCGGCGTCGCCGCGTCTGTGGTTTGTTCGGATCTTAGAAAATGAGCCGGTTCCGGATTATGCTGGGCGCAATCGCCGGACAAACGCCGCAATCGCCGCGCCAATCTCGTCCGGACTGTCCTCCTGGATGAAATGGGCGCCTGCGACCGTGATTTCGGTCTGGTTTGGCCATGTGCGGCAGAAGTCGCGCAGTCGGCCCGTGGTCACGTGTCCCGGCTCGGCGTTGATGAAGAGTTTCGGAATCGGGCTTTCGCTGAGCCAGCCGGCATAGTCCCGGACGATCGCGACCACGTCGGCCGGGGTGCCTGCGATCGGGATTTGGCGAGGCCAAGACAGGGTCGGTCGACGGGCTTCGCCGGCGGCGAGGAAGGGCTCGCGATAGGCGGCCATCTCCGCTTCGCTTAAGGGGCGCAGGATCGCTCCGGGGAGAAATTGTTCGACAAAAACATTGTCCTGCAACACCAATTCTTCGCCCGCCTGCGAGCGAAAGGCCTGAAACAGATCGCGATCCTGTTCGGGAAAATCCGCCCATTCGAGCGGCATGGTGACCGCTTCCATATAGGCAATCCCCTGTACACGCTCGCGGTGGCGGCGGGCCCAGTCGAAGCCGAGGACGGACCCCCAGTCATGCACGACCAGAACAACCCTGTCCCCGAGATCGAGCGCCTCCCACAGCGCGTCGAGATAGTCACGATGCTCGGCATAGGCATAACGCTCGGGCCCCGACGGATCGAGCTTGTCCGAATCGCCCATGCCGATCAGGTCACAGGCGATCAGCCGTCCCAGCCCGGCGCAATGCGGCATGATATTGCGCCACAGATAGGACGACGTCGGATTGCCGTGCTGGAAGAGGATCGGATCGCCGGTCCCTTCATCGATATAGGCCATGCGCCGGCCCTTGATCTCAATGAATTTCTTCTCGCCAAATGGCTTTGCGCCGAGGCTCATCGATATTCTCCTTGAGCGATTTTCTGGTCTGCCCGGTCGGCGATGCATATCGCATGATGAATATCATGTCAATCGAGGAATCGTTCTAGCCATTGCCGTCGAGCGGAGAGTTGCTGCCGGAGCATCGATGGATGACGGCGTAGGCCACGCAGGCGCCTCTCAGGCGGTAGCTTTCCTTAGCCCCGGGCGCATCCGAAAGATCGAGGAAGGTTTTGTGAGTCGGATACCAGACCGCGAGAATCTCATCGATATGTTGAGTGCCCACGGCCTGGCCAAACACGGGCGTGCACCACAGGATCCGCGCGCCGGCTCTGTTGCAAAAATCGTGAAGCTTGAGCATGCTTGGCGGAGATTGGACGGACGGAACGATGACGGATTTCAAGTGGCGCCATTTCCAGGGTGATGTGATCCTGTGGGCGGTGCGCTGGTATTGTCGCTATCCGATCAGCTATCGCGACCTTGAGGAAATGCTGGCGGAACGCGGCATTTCGGTCGACCATACGACGATCTATCGCTGGGTCCAGTGCTACGCCCCGGAGATGGAGAAGCGGCTGCGCTGGTTCTGGCGGCGTGGCTTTGATCCGAGCTGGCGCCTGGATGAAACCTACGTCAAGGTGCGGGGCAAGTGGACCTACCTGTACCGGGCAGTCGACAAGCGGGGCGACACGATCGATTTCTACCTGTCGCCGACCCGCAGCGCCAAGGCAGCGAAGCGGTTCCTGGGCAAGGCCCTGCGAGGCCTGAAGCACTGGGAAAAGCCTGCCACGCTCAATACCGACAAAGCGCCGAGCTATGGTGCAGCGATCACCGAATTGAAGCGCGAAGGAAAGCTGGACCGGGAGACGGCCCACCGGCAGGTGAAGTATCTCAATAACGTGATCGAGGCCGATCACGGAAAGCTCAAGATACTGATCAAGCCGGTGCGCGGTTTCAAATCGATCCCCACGGCCTATGCCACGATCAAGGGATTCGAAGTCATGCGAGCCCTGCGCAAAGGACAGGCTCGCCCCTGGTGCCTGCAGCCCGGCATCAGGGGCGAGGTGCGCCTTGTGGAGAGAGCTTTTGGCATTGGGCCCTCGGCGCTGACGGAGGCCATGGGCATGCTCAACCACCATTTCGCAGCAGCCGCCTGATCGGCGCAGAGCGACAGCCTACCTCTGACTGCCGCCAATCTTTGCAACAGAGCCAGATTTTTTCCATAAACCGCCACTGACCAGCGATCGGCATCATAAGAAATCCGCCCATTGGCCAGCCAGTACGGCTTCTGGGAGATATTCTCTGTATTATACACGTCGTAATATGTGCGCGAATTGTAGTTGGCATTCAGGTTAAGATTAACTTTCCCCGATGGCCCATCCATGATTACAAAATCACTACTAATATTTAGCTTATATTTCGCGGCATTGATGATCTGATTTCCCGCCACCGAGATTCCTGCAACGGTGCCCTTCTTGTATTTTGGATCAACGGCGCTTGCGGCTGCGGAAAACGTGATACCGCCGACAGGGCGCACGATCACTTGCGCTTCGATGCCGTTGATCTGCGATTTATCAATTGATCGGAGCGGGAAGGTCTGTGTACCGGCCACCACTTCAGACGCCTGGATTTGCTGATTTTTGTAACTTGTCGTGAAAGCAGACAAATTGACCGTCAGTTTGCGATCGAAGAACGAGGTTTTGGCGCCGATTTCGAAAGCCGCAGCGGTTTCGGGCGGAGCGATATTGACTTCAAGGGCAGATGTCAGCGCGCTGCCGTTGACGGCGCCGGTTCGATACCCTTGCTTGAAAGAAGCATATAACAGGATGTCGCGGCTGGCCTTCCAATCGAGGCCAGCTTCAAAAGAGGTATTGTTAAAGCTTTCACGACGGCGCTCGTCGACAAAAACCGGTATCGAAAGCGGTGCGGAGGTGTCACCGACATAGGCGCTATAATTGTCCACCAACAGCTTGTCATGGCTTTGGCGTACGCCGCCCGATACTGTCAATTCCGGCACAATCTTGAATTCACCACGAACATAGCCGGAATAACTCCGCCGACGCTGGCTAAAACTGTCCACGGTGTTCATGCCTGTTCCATTCGGTGTGATACCGAAATCACAATCCGCACCGCAGCGCGGGTCGGTATAATAGTCCAGACGCTGGGCGAAGCGCATTTTATCCGACCCGTAAAAGACGCCGGCCTGCCAGTTGAACGGCCCGTCATATTGCGTGCCGACGCGCAGTTCCTGAACAAATTGATGACCACGGCTTCTGAGGTCCGTCGAATAGACATTGACCGGCAGGCCATCGGCGTCTGCCAGATCGTCCCAATGGCCTTTGTCATATGTGGTGACCGACGTCAGTTGATACGCATCGGCCACCTGCCAGTGCATCAATAGGTTCACCCCATCCGACTGAATATCGCGTTGCGGCGCTGAATCCGTTGCCGATTCGTAAAAGCCGACGCCCTGGCGCAGGGCACCTGGAAGAGAGGCCAGCGCCGGTATGGCGCTGAGATCGACCGCGGCGGGCTTGTTGGTGTAGTTTCTGCCGCCACTATGAACATGATAGAGCCTCAAGGTGGCGTCGAAGTCCGGGCTGGGCTTAAAGAGGAGACTGCCCCGAATGGCGAAAAGATCGGTCTGCGCGAGATCCTTCAGGCCGGGCGTCAATTGCTTGATCGTGCCGTCGTCCTTTATGTAGGTAAAAGCGATGCGGGCACTTAATATATCGGACACAAGTGGTGCCTGCATCGCTCCACGCGCAGTTCGCGTATTGAAATTTCCATAACCTACAGTCAGATACCCTTCCGTGTCGAAAGTCGGCGCTTTGGTTATGATGTTTACCGCACCGCCCGTGGCATTCTTGCCGTAGAGAGTGCCTTGAGGTCCGCTGAGCACTTCGACCCGCTCGACATCGAAGACCGGCATGAGTTCGAAAACCTGGAAGCCCCGGATACCTTCATCGACATAGATCGCGATCGGTTTGCTCTGATTGTGTGAGGCATCGGTCGAAGAAATGCCGCGAATGGTGTAATTTGGCGGGCCACCATCGCCATAAGGCGCCGCAACCTGGACAGAGGGCGCAACACCGATGACCTGCGCGATCGATACGACACTGCGCGCTTGCAGCTCGGCCGCGCCAATCGCAGTGACGGAAGCCGGGACATCCTGCACTCGCTGCTCGCGACGTTGCGCGGTCACGACGATTTCGCCTGCATCCTGCATGGGCGTCGTGGCGACCGATGGATCCGGCTGAGCCTGCGCCATTGCGCCGAAATTAAACATCAGCGGCACAATTGCGACGCTGCTTCTGATTGAAAGACGAACCAACGTACGCATGTTTAACTCCCCTTGAATTCGTGAACCACGCGCACGCCGACAAAACCATCCATTCATTGGCTAAGCCTAAGTGGCCCCAGCACAGGATTTGCAGTCGTCGAAAGTCAATGAGCGTTCGTTCATTTTTATGCTTGTATGGCATTCTGTCAACAGAAATATTCATGCCGCTATGCGGCTAGACAAGCCTCGGCAACTAGGGTGGAAATTCGAAATCCCGGCTCTCACCGAGAATCTAAAAAGTATCTACTTTATAATGATTTGTGGAACATAATTGGTGACGCTGATTGCAATCAGGAGATAGACTCTTATGTGGATTTCCGTTCGCCCTGATCCCTGGCTGCTGTGTCGGCGTGATATTGCACACCTGCAAAATCGTGAACGCACATTCTTGCAAGAGTGACATGCTCTCGCGGTGGGCAGGCCTTTCCGGCCGCTCGATAGCCGCACAGATTCTCGCGTTCCACGACCGTCAGTCCTCTGGACAATCCTCGTCCTCACACCAGCCATCCGTTCCTCAACCGCTAATTGGCACGAAAGCCGCGATAGCGAGGTTCGATGGTTGGAACTTTCAAGGAAATCATTCTCGTCGGCGCTGATTGGAGGGAGAAGCTCTGTTGCCTGCTAGTCTCCACATACACATGGCAAGTCGCACAGAAGCAACATCCGCCACACAGGGCTGGTAACGCATCCAGGCCATGGTCGCGGATAACTTCCATGATGGCCAGGCCCGGCTACGCACGTAGAGCATGTTCCTAACCGCTGCGGCCAATAATTTTCATGTCCATTGCGGTTCCCCGATCAGATAGGGAGATGCCTGCAGAGAATTGATGGAAGTGACGCGGCGCTGGCCGCGTCACTTATATCCGGCCTCAGACTCTTTCAAAAATGGCGGCGATCCCCTGCCCGCCTCCGATGCACATGGTGGCCAAACCATATCGACCGGAAATGCGCTGCAATTCGTGCACTAATTTCACGGTTATGATGGCGCCTGTCGCGCCGACCGGATGACCGAGCGAAATGCCGCTACCGTTAGGATTGGTTTTAGCAGGATCGAACTGCAATTCATTGGCTACGGCGCATGCTTGCGCGGCGAACGCCTCGTTGGACTCTACGACGTCCAGGTCTGCGACCGTCAAACCGGCCTTCTCCAGCGCCAGACGAGACGCCGGCACCGGCCCAATACCCATCAACGCCGGATCAACACCGGCATGGCCATAGGACACAAGCCTAGCGAGTGGCGTCAATCCGTGCCGTTTCACTGCATCCTCGGTCGCGAGCAGGACAACCGCCGCGCCGTCATTAATACCGGATGCGTTGGCTGCTGTAACGGTCCCGTCTTCTTTCTTAAAGATTGGCCGAAGTTTCGCCAGATCTTCGAGACGCACGTCTCGCCGGACATGTTCGTCGACGCTGAACTGTACGGCCCCTTTCCGCGTCGCCAACTCGATCGGGACGATTTGCTCTATGAACCGGCCATCATCGATCGCATGGCAAGCGCGTTGCTGGCTAAGAAGCGCCAGTTCGTCCTGCTTTGACCGGGTCACGCCAAAACGCTCCGCGACATTTTCAGCCGTGACGCCCATCAATATGCGGCCAAACGGATCGGTGAGCGCGCCATTCAGGCCATCGACCAGCGTCGCATCGCCCATCTTCTGACCCCAGCGCATGCCTGGAGCAAAAAAAGGCGCGCGACTCATAACTTCCGTCCCGCCCCCCAAAGCGATCTCCGCATCGCCCAGCATCAACGATTGAGCCGCCGAAATAATTGCCTGAAGGCCCGAACCGCACAGGCGGTTTACCGTCATTGCAGGCGTTTCCTGTGGAACCCCCGATTCCATCGCCGCTATACGCGCCACATAGGCGTCGCGGGGGCCGGTCGGTATGACTTGCCCAAAGACGACGGACTGAATGGAGCCAGCCTTTAGCCCGGCGTCGGCGAGCGCGGCTTTTGCGACAGCCGCCCCCAGCGAGGCTGGATCGGCATCCCGAAGACTTCCGCCAAAAGTGCCGATCGCGGTACGGCGCGCGGCAACAACATATATATTGGTCATGTCAGGCCCTCAGCAGATGTGGGCGCGCCAGTTGCGCGCGCTCGACTTCATATTGATATTGTTCGCCGCCAGACTGCGGCACCATCTCGCCGGTTCGATCCGCCAACTTGTCCATCGACGTCAGCAACCGGTCTGCGCTATCCTCGTCCGTGCCGAGAAAAATGCCTTGCGTCATGGTGATATTGGCTTGTTCGAAGCTTCCCGCGCCCGCCAATATGATCCTGCGAGTCGGCGCGTCCTCGGCGGCGAGAGCTACGATGGCAGGACTGACCATCGTCGCGTCGAGGCCTGCAAGGGCTTCCTGAGAATATAGGCCGTTGGTCATGCTCGTGGCGGCGCTGGGCGCCAGGCAGTTGACCCGGATGTTCGACCGTTCACCTTCGATGGCCAGCGTCTGCATCAGGCCGACCAGCGCCATTTTAGCCGCGCTATAATTCGCCTGTCCGAAATTGCCGTAAAGACCGGAAGAGGATGTGGTGAAAATGATCCGGCCGTAATTTTGCGCACGCATCCCGTCCCAGACGAGTTTTGTGCAATTGACCGACCCCATCACATGCACGTCCAGCACTAGCTTGAAGTCATCCAGATCCATCTTGGCGAACGAACGGTCTCGCAAGACGCCCGCATTATTGACCAGTATGTCGATTTTGCCGAACCTGCGGAGGATATCGTCGACCATGGGGCCTACGTCGTCCAATTTGGCGACATTCGCCCCGCTCCATGCTGCCTGGCCGCCTTGCTCTTCGATCAGATCGCACAGTTGCTGGGCTGCGACTTGGTCGAGATCATTGACGACCACGCTTGCCCCTCGATTAGCGAGCGCAAGCGCATGAGAACGCCCCAGGCCGGCTCCGGCCCCCGTGACGACGGCCACCCGGCCGGAAAGATCGATGGACATGATGTTCTCCTGACTTTTGCATTTTTATTGGAACGTTGATGGAGGAGCCTCCGCAGCGACCATTGAGGCTGATGCTACGACCGCCAGCCAACCATCGATCTTGGGCAACTCACATTCGAAAAAGAAGCGTGCAGCACGGGCCTTCCCAGCCAGAAACTGGGCTTCTGCGTCGGAAGCGGTGCACTTTTGAGAGGCTAGGATGGCCTGGTCGAGCCACAGCCAACCGACCACCACATGACCAAAGGCCCACAAATAGGGCGTGGCGTTATCGAACAGATGGCCAGCGTCTCCCGCACCCAACTGGGCCGCAATGTCGCGAACACGCACCCAAGCAGCGCTGAGTGCGACGCCATGCGCGGCCAAATCTTCGACAGCAGCAGCGCGCTCAACCGTGGTCGCAATCCGCGCTTCCAGCACGATCATGCCGGTCCCATCGCGCAGTATTTTGCGCCCCAACAGGTCTGCGGCCTGGATCCCGGTGGTGCCTTCGTGGATCGGGTTCAGGCGATTGTCGCGCCACAACTGCTCGACATCGAAGTCCCGCGTATATCCATAGCCCCCATGAATCTGGATAGCGATGTCGTTGGCGGCGAGGCCATATTCGGACGGCCAGGTTTTCGTGATCGGCGTCAACAGCCCAAGCAAACTGGCGCTGTCGGCATCGCTCTCGTCATCGACGAGGCGGGCGCTGTAAAGGCATAGGGCCAGCGCTCCTTCGACATAGGCCTTTTGCGCCAGCAACATCCGCCTGACATCAGAATGTGCGCTGATCGGCACCTGCGGCCCGTCGCGAACCCCGGCAGGCCGTCCCTGCAATCGTTCGTTCGCATAGGCGACCGACAATCGATAGCCGCGATAGCCGACGGCCGCGGCCCCCAGCCCGACGCTGATCCGCGCCTCGTTCATCATCTGGAACATCTGACGCAGGCCCTGTCCGGGCTGCCCCACGATCCACCCGATCGCTCCCGTTGTCTCACCCAGATTGAGCAGGCAATTGGCGGTGCCGCGATAGCCCATCTTGTGGTTCAGTCCAGCGACCTCGATGTCATTGCGTGTGCCATCCGGCAGATATTTTGGCACGATGAAGAGGGAGAGACCTTCAGTGCCCACTGGCAAAGCTTCGCCCCGGCCAGCGACCTTTGCCAGGACCAGATGGACTATATTCTGGCTGACGTCCTGATCGCCGCCCGAAATCCACATCTTGTTGCCGACAAGGCGGTAGCGGTCACCCAGATCGTCCTGACCGTCCGCTTCCGCGCGCGTGCGGACATCGGCAAGACTGGAACCGGCCTGTGGTTCCGACAGACACATCGTCCCGAACCACCGGCCCTCGATCTGCGGGATGGCAAAATGCCTGATCTGCGCTTGGGTCCCGAAGGTCGCGATCAATCGCGCATTGGCGACCGTCAGCATGGGGTAGGCCGACGTCGCCAGATTGGCGGCAGCGAAATAGGCGAACGATGCCGCGCAGGCGAGATAGGGCAAGCCGAGGCCGCCCAGTTCTTCGGGAAAGCCCGCCGAAAACAGGCCCAGATCGGCATAATGTTTCAGTGCCTCGCCGATGGGCGGACAGATATGCACGCCATCCGCCGTCAGCGTCGGCTCCTCGACATCGGCCTGCTTATAGTGCGGCAGAAAATGATCGATCGCCAGCTTCTCCGACAAATCGATCACGGCGTCGACCGTTGTGCGGTCGGCGATGTCGTCCAGGCCAAGCCAGTCATGCAGAAGGAAATCGATATCCTGGCGAACGATAAGAGAATGAGACATGTCGGTTCCTCAAATGACCGTGGCGCCGCCGTCGATGACAATAACCTGGCCGGTAATATGCCCGCCAGCGTCCGAGGCCAGCAACACGGCCGGCCCCATCAGGTCGGTTTCACCGCCGAGCTTGCCCAATGGAGTTTGCGCGATCATCTCCGCGCCGTGCACATCGACTGTCGCCGCCGTCATCTTGGAGGGGAAGAAGCCCGGTGCCAGGGCATTTACCCGAATGTTGCGCGGCCCCCATTCGGCCGCCAGCGCGCGCGTCATATTGATGACGGCGCCCTTGGCGGTATTGTAGGCGATCGTACCCAAGCGCGAAGGATGATGCCCCAGCAGCCCCTCGGTCGATGCAAGATTGACGACCACACCCTTGCCCACGGGCAGGAAGGCGCGCTGTGCCACCGCTTGGGTTAGCAGAAACAAGCCGGTGACATTGAGGTCGATGATCTTGTTCCAGCCGGACAGCGGGAATTCTTCCGCAGGCGCGCCCCATGTCGCGCCAGCATTGTTGACCAGTATGTCGATCCTGCCGAACTGTTCCAGCACTTTGCCCACTACGGTATCGGCCGCACCGGACGCGCCAAGATCAGCATCGATGGCAAAGGCTTGAATGCCCTTGGCAGCGAGGAGAGCGACGGCTTCGTCCAGTTCGGCCCGCTTGCGCGCGACAAGTGCGATCGATGCGCCAAATTCTCCGATGGCGCAGGCAATCTGGAACCCCAGCCCCCTGGATCCGCCCGTGACGAGCGCGACGCGGCCGGAGAGGTCGAACAGGCCGGAAAGGATTTTGGTCATCGATTGAGATCCCCGAATTTCTGGTTTTTATCGCTGAGTTCAAGGATGAGCGGTGCAGGCTCCCAGGCCCAGCCGTGATGCCCGCGCGCATATTGCGCCATTTTTTCGAGCAAATGAGGTAGACCGACCTGGTCCGCATGGAACATCGGACCGCCACGACTGGCAGGGAAACCATAGCCGTCAAGATAGATGATATCGACGTCGACGGGGCGATAGGCGATGCCTTCTCCGACTAGCTTCGCACCTTCGTTGATCATCGCGAAGATGCACCGCTCGACGATCTCGCTATCGTCGATCACCCGACGGTCAAAGTCGATCTGGCGCGAGTGCGAGACGATCAACGCTTCGATCAGCGGATCCCGTTGCGGTGTCCGCCCGTCGGGATACAGGTAGAAGCCAGTTCCCGTCTTCTGACCAAAGCGACCCAGTTCGCAAACCAGGTCGGGTATTTTGGAATAGGGGCGATCTGGCTGCTCGACTGCGCGGCGTTTGCGAATGTTCCAGCCAATATCCTGTCCCGCCAGATCCATGACGCGGCACGGCCCCATGGCCATACCAAATGCTTCGAGCGCGGCGTCGATCTGATGGGGCAAGGCGCCTTCTTCGAGCAGAAACCATGCTTGCCGCAAATATTCCTCGAAAATGCGATTCCCGATGAACCCGTCGCATACGCCGGCGACCACGCCGGTTTTGCCGATGCTCTTTGCAAAGGCCATCGCGGAAGCAAGCGTTTCCGGCGAGGTTCGTGCACCCCGGACGACTTCAAGAAGGCGCATGATGTTTGCGGGACTGAAGAAATGCAGGCCTACCACCGCCTCGGGTCGCGAAGTAAACTGCGCAATCGCATCAAGGTCCAGTGTCGAGGTATTGCTCGCAAGGATCGCGCCAAGCGGAGCGATGCGATCGAGCGCCTGGAATACCTCGCGCTTCGCATCCATGTCCTCGAACACCGCTTCGATGTAGAGATCGCTTGGCATCGCCTCATCAATCGACCGACCCATGTTGAGCGCGCCGATCCGCCGATCGGCAGTCGCCGCCGTTATCCGTGCCTTGTCCGCATCACGGCGAAGCGACGCTTCGATGCTGGCACGGCATTTGTCGAACCCTTCCGGCTTGGCCTCCACGACCGTGACGCCAAGATCCGCGTTCAGGAGCGAGATGGCGATGCCTGTCCCCATCAGACCACCGCCCACGACGGTCACATGCCGCACGCCCTTGGATTCTACGCGCACGCCGCCAGGTATTTTACCCACGATCCTGCGCCCGAAAAAAGCGTGCCGCAGGGCACGCGATTGCTCGGACGTCATCAACGCACCAAATTGCTCCGCTTCCAGTTTTAATCCGGCTTGCAAATCCGTTTGCGCGATGGCCCGCACGCAAGCGATGATCGCCCGCCCCGCATCGGTCAGACCGGTCCGACGCTCCGCACTATCGATAGCAGCATCGAGATCTTGCGGGACGGGAAGCGATCCGGATCGACGCGTCGAGCCCACCAAGCCGGCAGCGAGCATCGCAAGGGCAGCTTCGACCACGTCGCCCTCAGCAATCCGGTCGATCAGGCCGATCTCCAGCGCCTTGGCAGCAGAAACGGATTTACCCGAAAGCATCAGGTCGATTGCATTGCCTGCGCCTGCCAGGCGCGGGGACCGCTGCGTACCACCGCCCCCCGGTAACAAACCCAGGCTTATTTCGGGGAAGCCGAACTTGGCGGTCGAGGACGCAACGCGAAAATGCGCGGCTAACGCGAGTTCCAACCCTCCGCCCAGGCAAAGCCCTTCAATCGCGGCGACGACCGGCTTGCGGCAATTCTCGATGCTCTGCATCAGGCTGCGGATGGCGTCGATCCGTTCCGGTGCGCCTTCGAAATCGGCGATGTCTGCACCAGCGCTGAATACTGTCCCCCCGCCCGTCAGGATGATGGCATCAACCCGCTCGTCGGTTTGGGCTTGCGCGACGCGACGTTCAATGGCCTGCACAAGACCACCGCCAACCGTCAGGGCATTGACCGGCGAATTGTCGAAACGAACCACCAACACGCTGCCGACATGCTTTTCTATCACTTGCATGGAGCCATCCTTATCCCACGTAAATAGAGGGTGGCGCCGCCGACTATGCGACGGCGCCAGCGCACATTAGAAATTTCGCGTAACGGATGCGCCGAGCCATCTTGGTCGGCCATATCCAACCTGGGTGCATCCACACAGACCGGTCAGATCGAAACCGACGGTCCGGTATTTTTCTTGGCCGATATTATTGCCGAAGATCGACAGCTTCCAAATATCCGCTGCATCCGACCAGCTCAAACGCAGATCGACGGTGGTGTACCCTGCAACGCGGGTCGTGCTGAAGTTGCTGACAGAGAAGTAAAATGGACCTGTATAGTGCCCGTTCGCGTTCGCTGACATCGTTCCGCCCAGCGCAGGCCAGTTGTAAGCCACCGATGCCAGCGCCTGCCATTTGGATGTGAAGGGGGCCACCCTGTCCTTGATGACGCCACCGACCGGAACGTCGTCGATCTTGTTGTGCGTATAGCTGCCGCCGCCCATGACGGTAAGCCCGTCCACCGGGCGAATGCTGATTGTCGCTTCGCCGCCATATGTCTTTGCCGGCCGATTGATGACGAGGCTGGACAGGCCGATGAACTGGAACGACTGATAATTTTTATAATCATAGAAAAACGCCGCGCCGTTTAGTTCCACCACGCGATCGAGCAGGTCGGCCTTTCCGCCAAGTTCATAAGAGTTGAGCGTTTCGGGCTTGTAGGACAAGGCGCTGTCTGGAAAGGTCGTAGACCCAGCGTAAGGCGACGTGAAATTGCCCGCCTTGGATCCGCGCGACCAACCCGCATATACAAGCACCCCCGGTCGCGGGCGAAACTCCAACTGCACCTTGCCATTGTACAGCCAGTCCGCCCGATGCCCGGAATAGGGCGTACGGGCTGGGCCGAGGTCGGCAATCGGCAGTGCCGACAGGTCGGTCGAATAATATTCGGCCCGATATTCGAAGTCTTTGATCTCGCGCGTGATGCGGGCGCCCGCCACGAACGTCAGCCGTGGATCAAGATCGACCTCAACCTGTCCAAAGGCCGAATAACTGTCGGTCACCAGCTTGTTGAAATCATCGACGAGCCCGCCGGATGCGGGAAAGGGGCTCCGGTTGGGATCGACCTGCGCATCGATATGCAGATAATAGGCACCTGCATACCAGCGCCATCCCTGGTTCTTTCCGAAAAGGCGCGCTTCCTGCGAGAAATTGCGGACCCGCGACCGGGTGTCGCCGTTGAACAAAGACGATGCGCCGTCCGCATCGATCAGGAAGCGAGTTTCCGCATCCTTATAGTCCGTCTGCAACGTGAGTTCAGGACCAAAATCCACGGTCAGCTTGGCGGTTGCCCCCTTGAGCGCGTTGGATCCACCGCTATCTTGCGCATAATTGGATATGACCTTGCGGCCGCCACCAGCGGTTGTGGGGCTACCTACGCCGGTTGGGCCTGGAACTTCCACGGTATTTTGTTCGACGCCGTTCCCATCGACGATCGATGTGGAAGCAAAGACATAATAGGGTGCCCAGGACGTGTAGGATTTGCTCGCATAGCCCGACAGCAAGAGGGCGGCATCAGGTGTAAGCTTGAAGTTCAGATGGCCACGCAAAGCGTAGCCATGTCCACCACCCAGATCGCCGCCCGTCGGCGAGAGATTCTTGATATAGGCCCCGTTGCTCGAAACGGCTCCCGCCACGCGGAAGGCAATGCCATCGGAGATCGGGCCGCCGAAGGCAGCTTCGCCTCGCACATCATTGTAGGAGCCGTAGCTCAACATCGCATAGCCGTCTGCAACGTCACCAGGCTTGCGCGTTATGATATTGACGAGACCGCCGGTCGCGTTCCGGCCGAAAAGCGTACCCTGCGGCCCCTTGAGCACTTCGACATGGTCAAGATCGAATAATCCGACTCCGGCGCTGTTATTGAGCGCCATATACCCATCATCCAGATAAACGGCCACCGGCCCTTCGGCCTGGGCGGAGAAATCCTGCTGAGTCACGCCGCGTATTGCAAAGGAGAGTACCTGCCCGCCGTAACTGCCAGAAAGGTTGAGCGCGGGGGTCAACTGCGTCAATTGCGTTGCATCGGTAATGCCGGCATTCACCAGCGTCTCGGCCGAGAAGGCGTTGATCGTGATACCCACGTCCTGCACATTCTGCGCTCGCTTCTGCGCGGTGACGACTATGGCACCGTCATCGGCGCGCTCGGTCACGGCAACCTGCGCCAATGCCGGGGTCACGGACATAATCGCAGCTACCGCGGCGCAGCTTATCAGCTTCACTCGCATGTCGTTATTCATCACCGAATCCCCCAATCCAACGCTGTCGCACCTTCACATATGCAGCAGACACGAATAACGAACGAGCGTTCATTCGTCAAACATCATTATTTTTACCTTTTAGGGCTATGAATGGTTGACGCCTCCCGGTGTACCGCTTAGCTTTATGAACATTCGTTCACATTAGATTATTCCGCTCCAGTGCTGCGACGATGCAAGCGGATGGCAAGGGGCAGGAAATTGAGCCAGCAGGCTTTTCCAACCGACGATTCTCAAGCAGGCCCGCAAACGCACCTTCACGGGCATATGAGCCTTTGGGAATTGCTGGCGACGGTGCTGGCTTTTTCCGCACCCGTCGCGGTGGTGTCCGGCTTCATTCCATTCGTGATCGTCTTCGACGGCGCTGGCGCGCCCGCCGTGTTTCTGTGTGCTATGGCGTTGCTCTTGATTTTCGCGATCGGCTTCACCACCATGACACGTTATCTTCCGCGTCCGGGCGGCTTTTATGCCTATGTCACCGCCGGTTTAGGTCGGGTGGCCGGGCTGGGCGCAGCTATGCTGGCAATCATGGGCTATTTGCTGCTCGGCTTCTGCACGCTGCCCTTTTTTGCGGTAAATGTAGACGCGCTCGTGCGCGGTTCATTAGGCGGACCTGCTATTCCCTGGCCCGTCTATGGATCGCTCTGTGGACTGGGCAGCGCGACATTATGCTATTTCAGAATCGATCTGTCTGCCAAGGTTTTGACCGTCGCCATGGCGTTGGAAACGCTGGTCGTCGTAATTTTCGATATTGCGGTCCTGCACAATGGTGGGCCGGAGGGCATATCGCTGGCCCCGCTTGGCTGGTCGAGCATGACATCGGGATCGGTCGGGATCGCCATTCTTTTTGCCGTGACATGCTTTCTCGGATTTGAGGCTACGGCGATCTTTCGTGAAGAAGTTCGCGATGCGGAACGAACGGTGCCACGCGCGACATATCTTGCGGTCCTTCTGATTGGCCTCTTTTACGCATTCTCCGCCTGGATGACCGTTTCCGCATTTGGCATGTCGCGCATTACGGCGATCGCAAGTGCGGCCCCCGCAAACCTGTTCCCCCGAGGCATGGAGCTTTATGTTGGCCGCATCGCCAGCGATGCGCTCCACATTCTGCTGGCGACATCGCAATTCGCAGCGGTGCTGTCCGCGCAGAATATACTTGCCCGCTACGGGATGAGCCTGGGGATCGACGGGGTGTTTCCCCGCATATTGGGGCATATTCATTCCCGGCACCAATCGCCCCATGTCGCCTCGATGGCTGTCAGTCTCATCTGGCTGATAATTGGTGCACTGTTCGTACTGATGAGCGTGCCGCCTGATCTGCTATATGCACGCGTCGCGGGGGTAGGTGGTTTTGCGATCCTGCTGTTGATGCTGTTGACGAGCGCGGCAATAATCATGTTCTTCCGGCGTTCCGACCAGCAGTTTAACGCTGGCCTGGGTGCCACCCTGTTCGCCCCTGCACTTGCAACCCTTGGCCTTGGAGCGGTGGTCTATCTCGCCATTGCAAATTTCACATTGCTGATTGGCGGGTCGCAAAATGAAGCGAACGCCTTGATCATCACCACATTCCTAGTTTTTTTTGCAGGAGCGGCCTATGCCTGCATCCTGCGCAGCAAGAAACCGACAATTTATCGGAATATTGGTCGGCAGCTCCTCTAAGACCTATGGGATGCTCGGCCAGACAGTGGCTCCGTTGTCGATGATATACTCGGAGCCGGTAATGAAGCGGGCCTCATCGCAGGCAAGAAACAGGACCAGGTTCGCAACATCCTGCGGAAGGCCGTTTGAGCCGAAAGGAAGGATGCCGGTCTTAGGAATGATCCGCACGTCGGCGCGTCCCTGAGACCGTCGCTCGAGTTCGGTCTCGATGCCCGCCGGGTGAACCGAGTTACACCGGACCGGATAGCCCTTCACATGACATTCTACCGCGATGGCTTTTGACATCGAACGGACGGCGCCCTTGGCCGCCGCATAGGCAAAATATTTGTGATACCCTAGATGGCTAGCGGTTGATGCCATGTTGACGATCGACGCCGACTGGCTCTTGCGCAACAATGGGAGCATATATTTGCAGCCCAAAAAGACGCCTTCAGACATGATCTGATTGATCCGTTGGAACGAGGCGAGACTGGTTTCCTCTAGATCCTCGACAACGACTATGCCGGCATTATTTACGAGGATGTCGAGATGGCCATATCGTTCTTCTGCCATGGTGGCCGCGGCGATCCAGTCCGCCTGCGATGCGACGTCCATCGCCCAGTGGATGGCCTGCGATCCCATTGTCGCTGCCACCTCACGGGCGCGCTCAGCATCCTGGTCCGCAACAACGACCTGGGCGCCTTGCGCCACCAGCATTCGGGCACATGCCTCGCCCAGCCCGGCGGCTGCTCCGGTCACAAAGGCGATTTTGCCTGCAACGCGCGCCATCTAATCGAGCCTCCCCAGGTCGCTGATTGAAAGAGCGAAGCCTATGCGCGCGCCGCCCAGGTAAGGGGGAGAGATTGTAGGGTCACTTCGGACCCGCGTTCTTCGATCACCGCGCCATGTTCGATCGCGTAATCCGGGATAAGCCGATGAAATTCTTCCAGCGCGACTTCCAGTTGGGTGCGCGCAAGGTGCATACCGATGCAGCTATGGGCGCCAAATCCGAAAGACAGGTGCGGCGCCATCTTGCGATCCAGATCGAATGTATCGGGATCGGCAAATCGTTTGGGATCGCGATTGAAGGCATCGTTGAGGGCGTAGATCATGTCACCCTTCTTCAGATCCACGCCATGCCAGTGCACGTCCTGCCCGACCTTGCGGCCCACGCCCCAGATCACCGTATAATAGCGGATCGACTCCTCGACCGCCGCGGGTATCAATCGCGGATCAGCCAGGACGCGCTCGCGGTCTGTCGGCACTTTGGCCATATGGTACAGCAGCCAGCCCAGCTGCGCTCTGATGGTTTCCATCCCGGCCACGACATAGATCAGACCGATCTGGCGGATTTCGTCATCAGTGAGCGGCCTGCCCTCGACCAGTTCGGTCGTCAGATAGGTGTAGAAATCGTCCTTGGCGTCCAGCGGCCGGGCGCGACGCTCGGCGATCATCTGATTGGTAACCCCATGGATGGCATCGACGGCTGCATCCATCCCTTCAGTGCCACCGGTTTCGGTCGCCTCGAGGCCGCTAAAGCCTCGCGTGAAGTCATTGATCGCCTGCATCAATTGTGGTGCGACTGACATGGGCATGTTCGCAGCCCCCAGCAGGCTGTTGATGGGCAGCAACGCGCAGAAATCCCATGCGGCATCGACTTTCCCGGCGGCCAGGAAGCCCTCCACCAGATTGCGGGCCGACGCACGGAGCAGCGGCTCCAGCTCTTTCACCTTCGTCTGCGAAAACCACGGCGCCAGCAAATTGCGATATTTGCGATGATGGGGTGGATTGAGGTTCAGCGGCAGCAGTATATGCTTGGGGTCGGTCTCCGGCTCGACCGCCATCACGGAATCGGTCGTGAAAATATCCGCTTTCAGATAGACCTCGCGCACCAGTTCCTGGGTGGTGACGACCCAGAAGCCCTGCGCAAAATCATTGACCCAGATCGGCGTGCCCTCGTCGCGCAGTTCCATCGCCTTCTGACGATAGCTGCCACATGGCCTGATCTTGGCGTAATCGAAATTCATGACCGGGCAACCATTGGCGCGATCGAGGATATCACTCACTATTTTACTCCCTACGGACAAACCCGGAACTACTTGCGGGATATGCCAAGCATATTTTGCGATGGTTCACTGGAGACGGGCTGGTCTCAGGACCAGAAATCGTCGATCGCGCCCTGGTCGCCATCATACATCCGGCAGGTTGTGATCTTGTCGTCGCGGATCGTATAGACGACCAATTTGTCGGTCGATATTTTCCCTTTTCCGTCACGTTCCATCGTTTCATGAACGATCACCACGATGCCATCGTCGCCGGCCAGGATGATTTCCGGTTCGCCCGACACGTACCACCGGTTGCCGGTCATCTCGAGCAGGGGTGCGATCCAGCGGTCATGCAGTTCCTGCTTGCCATGAAATACGCCGGCCAAGGCGCTGTGCCCGGCCTGATAGCTGACGAAATCGTGCGAGTAGTAGCTTTCGCCCTTCTCGACATCTCCGGCAGACCAAGCCGCAAAATAATCCATTATCAGTTGCCGGTTCTGCTCTGCCTTGCTCATCTGAAATTCCTTGTCCGTTCAAATTTTCGATACCATCCCGCACTTGATCGACTTGCTGCCACG
Organism: Sphingobium cupriresistens LL01; assembly: GCF_001046645.1. NCBI lineage: Bacteria > Pseudomonadati > Pseudomonadota > Alphaproteobacteria > Sphingomonadales > Sphingobiaceae > Sphingobium > Sphingobium cupriresistens. The sequence goes on along the minus strand of NZ_KQ130434.1, from coordinate 115,850 downwards.
GGGCCATCACATTGGCCGATTGCCGATTTGATCTGATGCGACAGGTCATGCCACCGTCGCCTCAATGCCGCCGATTACCCGACATACCACGCCAATATACGTCAAAAAAAGGAGCGATCGTTCATTTCTATAATCGCTCAATTTTTGTCAATGTTGACCCTGTTGCGTCGCGTTCCGCCTTTCCGTTGGAGTATCCATCGCGCACAGGCGCCGTAGGCGCTTCCGTCATGGCTCCACCGTTGCGCTTCCCACAGACCAATGCTGAAACTTCTCCATCATCGCTTCAGGCCACAGAGCGGCTCGCCGCTTCCCTGCGTCGAAACAGAGCGCCAATATATCGACCGTTGTCGCGACAGCGCCTTCGCAAACCAGCGAATGCGTAAGCCAAAGGCGCCGATGATCGACCTTTGTCACGCGGGTGTGGACCGCTACCGTCTCGTCAAGCCGCAGTTCCCGCGCGTAGCGGGCGCGAACGTCGATCATCACCAAGGCTGTGGGCGACGCGGCGGTGAATGGCGGGCCACCCGCGTTTCTCCACAGAATTTCGGTTGCCCGGTCTGCCATGCGCTGGTGCTGCAGGAAGCTCACATGATCCAGTTCGTCGAGCCAATCTGCCCCGACCACCATCTCCAGCATCGGTTTCCCCAGTGGCAGCACCATGGTTCAGTCAACCAGTTCGAAAACCGGCAGGGTAATGTCCGTTCCTGCGATAGGTTCGAATGCAACCCGGACGGCATCGCCGCATTGCACTGAAAGTGCCCGGTCGCCTACGATGTTGGTGAGAAGCTGGACGTCATCCTCCAGCCTGACGACGGCAACGACATAGGGCACCTTGCCTACGAATGGCGAGGCGGCGGACCGCTTCTGGATGGAATAGCTGTAGACGGTCCCAAGACCGGTCGATGCGGACCAGCCAAGATCGTCAGACAGGCAGTTCGGACAATATTGCTTGGGATTCATGATCTTGGTCGAGCATGTTTTGCAGTGCTGGATGATGAGGCGCTCTTCCCGAGCGGCATCCCAATAAGGCTTGCTCCACGCCGTGGGTCGCGGAACGGGGCGGTTGGTTGGTTGTTCGCTCATCGTGCTTCCCTCGATAGAATGGAGATATGGGAATCCATCCAGGTTCCGCCGGACCCCGACTCTGCGGCATTGACCGCATCCTTGACCTGGCGATCGCCGGCCTTGCCCATCAATTGCCTTGCTGCCTCGACCATCAACGAAACGCCGACGCCCGCACCCGTATGCCCCTGGGCGATAGCGCCACCCGTCGTCGTCATCGGCATTTTCCCGCCGGGCAATGTGTGGCCGGCGGCGATGAATTTGCCCGCGCGTTCGCCGTCGCAAAGATCCAGAGCATCCATGGCGAGCAGTGGCATGACCGAATAGGCGTCATAGCATTGGGCGACGTCGATATCCTTGGGCGACAGTCCGGCCTGAGCATAAGCCTGCTTGGCGACTTGCGGGAAGGCGAGATATGCGAGATCCGCTTCCTGTGACGATGAATAATGGGTCACCAGCGAAGCCGCGCCGCGTATGTAGACGGGCGTGGAGGTGATATGGATCGCATCGTCGGCGCGCGCCACGATATAGGCGCTGGCGCCGTCTGCCCACAGGCTCATCGTCTTGGGCCGCAAGGGCGTACATACATGATCGCTGCGCATGACGTCTTCGACCGTAATAGGCGATCGGAACATCGCGTTGGGGTTAAGGGCGCCCCATTGACGCAACGCCACCGCGACCGACGCCAATTCTTCCTCGGTCGTGCCGGTCTCATGCATGTATCGCTGGGTGATCAGTGCGATCGCCGTATTAGCGTTGTGGCCGTAGGGCGCCTCCCACTCCTCGGAGATGCCAAGCGTCGCGAACAGGTCGATACCCTGTTGCATCGTCGTGGTGCCGAACTTGTCGGAATGCACGACCAGGACATTGCGCACCGCGCCCGATGCGACCAGCGCGGAAGCAACCTTCAAGGTCGCCGAACCGCTGGCGCCACCGGCCATGAGCTGGGCGTTCAGCTTTACCGATCGCAACATGCCCAGCTCCTCGCAAAGCCGCGAGAAGATCAGATCGGTGTTGAAGTGCCGCGATCCCATGACCACACCCACAGGCATGACCGCTTCGATGTCCCGTGGCGACATGCCGGCATCCATGATCGCCTGCCGGCACGCGGCGACAGCCGCCTCCGCCTCGCTGCGATCGGGGTAATGGCCGGTCGGCACTTCGCCGGTGCCGACGATGGCTGCTGTGGTCTTCATGGCTCTTATCCTCGTTCGAGCCGGGCCAACACCCGGTCAACTTGCCTTTTCGTCAGGCCTTATGTTTGTAGTCGTGCACCAGCGCGTACGCGCCCGGCACGTCGGTGTCGTAATTGGAGAACCATGCACCGAGCATCTTCTTGGGAACGAACGGCCCGAAAGGATCGGCGACAGTCGAATTCCAGCGCAAATGGGCGCGACCGCAGCGCCGTTCATCGGTGCCAAGCGCGCTCTGGCGGAGCGTCTTCTTGTTGTCTGTGGCCAGCAATTGAGCAATGTCGGGCTCGCCCTCGCCAGTGAAATGCGGGATCAGGCGCAGGCTGAGCGTGGGCAGGCTTATCTCCCCAACCATTTCGGACTCACCCTCCCCTTCTTCGATGAAGGTGAGCGTCAACATACAATTGTCGGCAGGCCGCTGTGCGCGAAATACCCATTGGCCACTTTCATGCCGTAGCGACATCTCCGCCATTTTTTTGGGGAAACCCCACAATTCGCGGCCCGCAGCCGTTGCCTTCTCGCTGTCGGCGTACATGGCGACGCAGTACATAAAGCGTTCGCCGTTAAACTCGACGCGGACATACAGCCAGAATTCGTTGTAACGGCCAAAGGCGCTCTGGGGATAGTGACTCGCGGTGACGAGCGCCAAAGGTTCGGGATCGGCGATCTTCACCCCTGGCGGCAGGAAATCCTCAATTCCCATGCCTTCCGCCGTGAATACCGCCGTGATGCTCTTCGCATCGCGATAAGGATAAGGCGGTGCGCCATAGAGCTGGCCAGGACCATAAGGCTGCGAAAAGCGGCGTTTCGAGAATTGGAGTATATCCGTCATGGCATAACTTTCTTTATCTGTTTGATTGACGTGAAATGGCGCTAATCCTCTTTCACGGTGAAGCCGTGGACAGCCGCGCCACCAGTTCCGCCAATTCTCGTTTCAGGATTTTGCCGCTGGGCCCCAAGGGAATGGTTTCGACAAACACGAATTCCCGAGGATATTTATATTTGGCCAGATGGCGTTTTGCCCATTCGACCATGTCCGACGACGATATGCCGGCCATGTCGCGATGCAGTTGTACGACCGCGACGATTTCCTCGCCGAACAGGTCATCGGGACGCCCTACGACTGCGGCCAGGGCTATGGCCGGATGGGTGGACAATACCTCTTCGATCTCACGGGAATAGACATTGAAGCCCCCCCGGATGATCATGTCCTTTTTCCGATCGACTATCCTGACATAGCCATCTTCATCTTTGGTCGCGATGTCGCCCGTTCGAAACCACCCGTCGACCATGCAGGCGCGTGTCGCATCGGCCTGGTTCAGATAGCCTGCAAACACATTGTGACCACGCACCACGAGCTCGCCCACTTCATCGGCCGCCAACAGTTCGATGCGGTCCTCCAACTCGATCCTCGCGACTTCGCACTGGACGCCCCAGATCGCCTTGCCAATCGTCCCGGGACGTCGCTCGAAATCGGGCTGGTTGAAACAGGCGGTGGGTGAGGTTTCCGTCAGGCCATAGCCCTCATAGATATCGACCTCGAAAAGACGTTCGACTTCTTCAAGGACCGCCACCGGGATAGGTGCGCCGCCAGACACCGCAACTCGCCAATGCGGCAGTTCTGCCTTGTTGGGACGGACTAGCGACAGCAGCCCGACATACATCGTCGGAACGCCAAGAAAGAACGTCACTTTTTCCAGCCGCATCACGTCCAGCACGGCTTGTGCCGCGAACTGCCGCATGATCACCACGGTCGCGCCAGCCAAAAGACCGGTATTCAACAAGCAGCTTTGGCCGGACGCATGGAACAGCGGAATGCAGCACAACACCACGTCCTCGGGACTAAGGTTGAACATCCCCTGCCCCACCGAAACCAAGGCATTCATCGTCAGGTTGTCATGGGTAAGGATTGCCCCTTTGGGTTTCCCCGTCGTGCCGCTCGTATACATGATGACGGCTTCATCGCGGCCATCCGGCGGCGTCGGACAGATATAGGTGAGGCCTTCCGCCAGATCCGCCAGTTGAAAGGCTTGCAGGCCTGCGCCGTCCGCGGCAGCTTGGGCCGTATCCCAAACCCGTCCGCCTCCGATCAAAAGGTCCGCTGTGCTGTCCTTCAGGACATAGCTTGCCTCCGATACGGTCAGCAGCGCGCTAACCGTTACGACAGAAGCCCCTGTCGCGAGCGTCGCATAATAAGCCACGACGAAATCCAGGCCATTTTCGAGCATGACGGCGACGCGCTTCGAAGGGCCGATATCCAACGCCTGCAATCCGGCTGCCGCCCGTTCCACTTCCAGCCGCAAAGCGCCGTAAGTCAGTCGGCGATTTTCGAAAATAATCGCCAGCTTGTCGCAATGGCGGGATGCGGATTCAAAAAGGATGTCAGCAAGCCACATCGGTCATTTCCTCATCCGTACCAAGTCGAACCTAAAACGTACAAACGCTCGTTCATTTTCTACGGGATGGTGTAGCCGTTGTCAACGCATGTTGAAAAACTAGAATGTCGTGGCGACGGGCGCTGCGGTCCGGGCCCAAACCTCTTCGATCGAGACGTTCGGTGCCAGTTCGTGAAGCTCGAACCCATCATGTACGATGTCGAATACGCCCAGCTCGGTTATGACTCGATCGACGCAGCCAAGACCAGTAAGCGGCAGATCGCACGACGGCAGCAATTTGGGCGCCCCATCGCGCGCATTATGCTCCATCACAACGACGACGCGCTTCACGCCCGCCACCAGGTCCATGGCGCCGCCCATGCCTTTGACCATCTTGCCGGGTATCATCCAGTTGGCGATATCGCCCCGCTGGGACACTTGCATCGCCCCCAGAATAGAGAGGTCTACATGGCCGCCGCGGATCATGGCGAAGCTGTCCGAGCTTGAAAAATAGCTTGAATGCGGGAGCTGCGTGATCGTCTGCTTACCCGCATTGATAAGATCGGGATCTTCCTCGCCCTCCCACGGGAAAGGCCCCATACCCAACATTCCGTTTTCCGACTGCAATGTGACATGGATGCCAGGCGGTATATGGTTGGCAACCAGGGTAGGAATTCCGATCCCCAGATTGACGTAAAATCCGTCCTGCAATTCACGCGCGGCACGCGCGGCCAGTTCGTCCCGTGTCCAAGCCATGTTCAGATCCTCGTACGGACGGTGCGTTGTTCGATGGGCTTTTCCCGGCCGCGCGCCTGAACCAGGCGCTGGACATAGATGCCCGGCACATGAACCTGGTCTGGATCAATGTCTCCGACCTCGACTAGTTCTTCGACCTCGGCGATCGTAACCCGCCCGGCCGTGGCCATGACCGGATTGAAATTGCGCGCGGTCTTGCGGAACACCAGATTGCCCTCGCTATCCGATTTCCACGCCCTTACGATCGCAACGTCCGCGACAAGGCCGGTTTCGAGAATATAGGTCTCGCCCGCAAAGGCCTTATGTTCTTTGCCGTCCGCAACGAGAGTGCCCACACCTGTCCTGGTGTAGAAGCCAGGTATGCCTGCACCACCGGCGCGAATCCTTTCCGCCAAGGTCCCCTGGGGATTGAACTCCAGTTCCAGTGCGCCAGAGAGGTACAGGCTGGCGAACAGCTTATTCTCGCCGACATACGAACTGATCATCTTGCGAATCTGGCCATTTGCCAGCAACAGCCCAAGACCCTGGCCGTCGACGCCCGCATTGTTGGAAACGACGGTCAGGTTGCGGACATCGCTACGGGCGATTTCTTCGATCAGGTCGGCTGGAATACCACACAGGCCAAAGCCGCCGGACATGACCATGATGTCGTCGCGCAGGATTCCTGCCAGCGCGCTTTTGGCGTCCGGGAATAACTTGTCCATATTGTCTCCTCGACGGCTTGCAAGCACGTCGCAAAGGTCCCCGCGCCAGGCGGCCAGGACCCGCTTCTCAGTTCATGAACTGCCCAGTTGACTGCGCAGTTGCCGGGTCTGCTCATCATCCACCACGATCTCGTCGCCTGCCCCTGCAAATGCCACGCCGTAGACGTCCGATGCGCTGTCCTGCGTCACCCATCCTTCCAGAACATCGTCCAGAACCTTGGCGGGATCGCGCTCCCACGGGTTGCCGAAGCCGCCGCCGCCCGCGTCGATGCCGACGATGCGCTGGTTGATCCCGACGTCGAACACGCCGAACGAACCGATTTCCTTTTCCTCGCCGCTTTCGACGTCGCGCAATGCGATATAGTGCGGCATCCCGGACAGACCGCCCTGGGCACCGCGCGCAGGGTTGATCTTGCAATCCGCCATCACAGCTACCGACATGTTAGCAAATCGCGGGCCATATTCGACACGGGTACTTGCCCCTCCGCGATATTTGCCGGCGCCGCCGGAATCGGGCACCGCAACGACCTTGTCGACGACGATCGGATATTTCATCTCGTCGATTTCGACCGAATCGCGCAAGAGCAGCCCGCCGGTGACTGGGACGCCCATCGTCAGCCAGCCGTCGGCCATCGCCGAAGCCGCGCCGCCCATAGCGGTCACCACGAGCTGATTGACGAAGGGCATATTCCCCCGGCGCGCGTCCTTGCCCGCGATCACCGCGGTGCCCGCCCCCAACGATGCCCCGCCCTCGGCCACGCCAAAGGGCGTCGCTTGCGAGAGGGCCGACTGTGTCACGCTGATCAGGCGATCAGCGACATTGCTTGTCGCCATTGAACAGGATGTCGGATGGACCGGATAGCCGACGATGCAATTTTCGCGCAGCAGCACATTGATCCGGCGGATAGTGCCATGATTATGGGGAATATCGGCGTCCAGCACGTTGAAAATGCCAGTGACCGTACTGTTGATGGACGTTGCCCGCGACAGGTTCAGCCCTGCTTCGAGGCAGTCGATATTATCGCGCAGATCGATCTCGATATGACCACCTTCGGCATCGATCTTGGCCGTGATGTTGATCGGAATGCTGTCTTCGATGATGCCCGGCAGCGGATCATGGGCGGTCGACGCCGAATAGGTCCCGCTTTGGAAACCCTGCAGGGCGTGCGCGATCCGCCGTTCGGAATAATCGAACCATTCCTCTACGAACGCCTCAATCGTCTCCTGCCCATATTTCGCGACCAACTCGACCAGCCGCCGTTCGCCAATCCGAGCCGATCCCAAGGTTGCCAGATAATCGCCATACCATTGATCCGGGACGCGAATGCGCAACCGGCACAAGCGGATGATATCGTCGATGTCGGTATAGTTGCGCTGCACCCGGGTCGCGGGGAAGATCAATGCGCCTTCCTCGTACACATCCTTAGCACTGGGCATGTATGTCGTAGGCTGACTGTTGCCGATATCGGCCTGATGCGCCTTCGCTACGGCCGTGAACAGATGCTTGCCGCCGACAAAGACCGGAACCAATATCGTGTGGTCGGCAGCATGGGTGTTCCCGCTATAGGGATCATTGTGCAGGAACGCATCGCCAGGCGCGATGTCGCTATGCAGCTTGGTCATAGTTTCGGTCTGCAGATGCGAGCCGAAAATATGAACCGGCAGTCCCTCTGCTGTTGCAAGAAGCCGGTTGTCGCCCGTCACGATCGAACAGGAAAAATCCCTTGCGGTCGTCAAGATGGCCGACCGGCCGCTGCGCAACAGCGTATTCGTCATTTCGCGCAATATGGCGTTGACCCGGTTGGCGATGACCGCCAGTACAGTGGGATCGAGCGGGGCTTGCGCCTTCTGCTTGTCATTCATCGTCAAACTCCCGTCTCGATCAGATAATTGCGATACGACGTAACAATGGCCGTCATGCCGGGATAGACGACGATGGTCGTCGTCGGCTCCTCGATAACGGCCGGACCGGCTATGCGGCTTCCGACGCGCAGGGCAGGCCCGTCATAGGACCCGATCTCGACGCTCCCTGTCTCTTCGAAATGGGCCGTTCGGCGTGAGCGCGGCGCATCCGTCCCGCCATCATTGCTTGCGACGAGCGACGGCTTGTTGACGACTGCGGTCAGTCGGGCCTTCCAAAAGAGGATTTCAACCGGTGAGCCAGGATCAGTTACTGCGAAAATGCGTTCGTGGACCGCATGGAAATCCTGGATCAGTTGATCGACTGCGCTCTGCCCGTCGAAGCTGTTGCTCCGCAAAGGCAATTCGAGTTCCCACGCCTGCCCTTCATAACGCGCCTCGACGAAATAACGACGTTCGATACTCAGAACACCGCGTGCTTCCAGGTCCGACGCCACACCATCCATCTGGCCGTCGAGCCCGGCCAAAACATCATTTGCCCGCCTGAAATCGAAGTTGCGGGTGTCGAGCAGCAGCGTCGCGGAATATTCAGAAATGATGTCGGAGAATTGCGCGCCACAGGCGCTCAAACCGCCCGCTGTCCGGGGTATCAGTACATGCTTGGCACCGATTTCCTTCACGACAGCGGCGATATTGAGACCTGCAGCGCCGCCGCCCGCGACCATCAGGCATTCACGAGGATCGACGCCTTCGTTGACGGTGATTTCCTGGACGGCCTGCACCATGGCTTCGCTGGCGATCTTCATGACGCCGGTAGCCGCCTCTTCGACCGACAATCCCAGCGGATCGGCAACGGTGGCGAGGGCCCGGCGCGATGCATCGACATCCAGTTTCAGGCGACCGCCAAGGAAATTGGCGGGATTGAGATAGCCAAGAACGGTTGCCGCATCCGTTACGGTGGGCAGTTCGCCGCCATTTCCATAAGCGGCCGGCCCCGGCTGGCTCCCTGCGCTTTGCGGACCGACACGAAGCAAGCCGCCAGGATCGACCCAGGCGATCGAACCGCCTCCGGCACCAATGCTGCGAGCATCGACCGAAGACAGGCCTGTCAGATGGCCCAGGAAACGCTCGCCAAGCCAAGTTTCCCGCGTGAAGACGACATCGCCATCGCGGATCATGCTGACATCGAAGCTGGTGCCGCCGGTATCGCAGATGATGACGTCGCGCGCACCCAGTTCCGCATGACCATATACCTTGCCCGCGATCGGCGCCATCGATGGGCCGCTGCGGGTAGAGTAGATCGGCCGCTCGCCGAGTGCTTCCACGCTCATGACACCGCCGAAGGATGTCGCCGCCAGCAACTCGCCCTTGAACCCCGCCGCCTCCAGATCGATGGCAAGGTTCTTGAGATGGGTCTGCATCAACGGCTTGAGCGAGGCGTCGATCACAGCGGATGACGCACGGCGATATTCGCGAATGACGGGGTTCACGCTGTGCGACAGGGTGAATGGTACACCTGGCAACTCTTCGGCAATCAACTCGCCAACGCGCCTTTCGTGATCGCTGTTGGCGATCGACCACAGCAGCGACACGCCGATGGCTTCGATGTCCCGCTGCTTGAGTTGCTGCAGAACCTCGCGAACCTGCGCCTCATCGAGAGCAATAATGACGTTGCCTTCAGCGTCGACACGCTCGTCAAGTTCGAAGCTCAAGCGACGTGGCACATAGGGCGCGGGATAGGATATAGAGAAATCATAGGCATTGGGTCGGCCACCTTCGCGCAGGACCAACGTGTCCTTGAAGCCGCGCGTGGTGAGGAAGGCCGTCTTGGCCGTCTTGCCTTCGATGATGGCATTGGTCGCCCGCGTGGTGGCATAGATGAAAATGGATGTGTCGCTCAGCAGGTCGTCAAGAGAAACGCCCAGGCCCGCTGCGGTCACGCCGAGCGCCTCCTTGATCCCGTTGAACACGCGAGAATGGTCCGTGAGAGCCTTGTTGACCGTCAGATTGTGGAGCGGATCGGCAACGACCACATCGGTAAAGGTTCCCCCCGTGTCGACCGCGATGCGGTAGCTCATATTACAAACCTTTCTTGTGATGCGCGGACGATTTGGGCTGACTATCGGGCGCCCCATTGCGATCCGTTTCTGAAGATGTTGAATTTATTGAGCGGTGAAGCCGCCATCGACCAGCAGGTCCGTTCCCGTGACAAGGCTGGATTCATCCGAAGCCAGAAAAAGAACCGCAGCAGCGACCTGCTCCGGCTGACCCATCCCGAGCGGCTGGCTCGCGGAGACGATCCTGTCCACCTCTTCCGGCCCACCAAGCGTCGCTATATACTCCCAGTTCATCGGCGTATCGATCCAGCCGGGGCAAACGCAATTGGCCCGAATCTTGTCCTTCGCATGTTCAAGCGCAATCGTTTTGGTGAACATCAGGACGCCGCCCTTCGACGCGCAATAATGGGCATGAAGAGGCTCGCCGATGAAGCTGTTGATAGATCCGATATTGACGATCGACCCACCGCCCGCCCGCATCATTTCGGGCAGGGCATATTTGGTAGTCAGAAAGGTGCCCTTGAGATTGACGTCGATGACGCGGTCCCATTCCTCCTCGCTCATGTCGATGATGAGAGCGTCAGTCACGATACCCGCGTTGTTGCAGAGTATGTCCAGCTTTCCGAAGTTGGAGACTGCCGTGTCCACCAGTGATTTTGCGTCGACTGCTATCGACGAGTCGGCTTTGATCGCAATAACGTTGGACTCGCCGCCCGCCAGGGCCTGGGTTTCGAGCAGGGCATCCATGTTCCGGCTGGTCGAAATCACCACCTTCGCGCCTTCCCGGGCGAAAGCGACCGCAGTCGCGCGGCCAATTCCCGTGCCAGCGCCGGTCACGATTGCAACCTTGCCGTCCAAACGCCCGGCTCTTTCGCCCTGTGACATATGCCAACCTCCTTCGTATGAACGACCGCTCATTCATATTCTTGCTATCAATTGATTCGACCTTCGTCAAGCGGACTGGAGAGTCCACCCTTAACCTTACAGAATTCATGATATATTTTATTCATTTTCAATGACTTGCAACTTTATGCTGCGTTATTTTGCAATCGGCCGTTAACGTACGCTTGTTTGCAGCACTTGACGGCCTGTCGCTAATATGGGCAACGAGAACCAGATGATTGATGCTTGGCTTTCGCAAGATGTTTGGTTGCGAAACGGTCACGAACTGGTGGGATATCCTATGGCAGCTGTTGCAAAGAAAGCGTCGAAGCGGAACGCGACGGAATTCCGGCAGGACACATCCCCTCGGGGAACTGCGGACCACTACCTGGAGCGATTCGAATTAGCCGGCCTGCGTAATCGCGATCTTGTGATGCTAGATGGCGGCACCAGGGGGCGTCTTCTTCGGGAAGCCGTAAAGCTTTTTGCCGAAATGGGTTATGATGCCTGCTCAGTACGCGACTTGGCAAAAGAAGTCGGCCTCGGGGCCCCTGCAATCTATAATCATTACAGTTCCAAACGCGAAATACTCGTCGCCGCAGTTGATCACATACTTAGCGACTTTTTCTATCATCTGATAAGCGGTCAGTCGGGCGATACGCCGGAAGCGCTGCTGTTCGGCATTCTGCGCAGGCATACGATCTGGGCTGCGTCGCAGCAGCCGATGGCCAAGGCGTTTGATGCCCTCGTAAACCCCGCATTCATGCAACGCGTAATGGAAGATCAGGAACGCGCGCGATTTACGGCCGCGATCGCCGAGTATATTGCCATTATACGTGAGCTTCTTGACGAAATCGTTGGCCCGGATGACGAGATCGAACGGTACAGCCGCGCGTATGCCGTGCATGAACTGGCGGATCGCGCTGGATGGTGGTTCGATCCCGAGGGTCCGGTAACGCCTGAGGAATTGGCCGATCAGACAGGTGTCTTAATTCGTCGAATGATCGGGTTGAATCCGATCGATGTAGATCGCCAATAGCATGATCGCCGATTAATCTGGATCCGTGCCGATTTCGTCTAGCTAGCATGATTTCGCCAGATTGCGACTTTTGAATGCAGTGATGCTTTGGCTGCAGTGCGGGCGCTCAGTCAGCGTCAGCCCGGAAAGTCGATCGAGGATGGCTTGCCAGCCTCTGAGGCTATATGATTCATTTTCAGGTTGCGACGATCAAGCCGCCGATCATTAGCAAGACGCCGGCACCGGCATATATTTTGCTTGAAAACAGCGCGAGAATGGTTGCGCACAATTGTTCGGGGAGCGGCTTGGAGCTCAAATCAACCAGATCCGAACACGAACTTTCTCGTCTTCCCGCAGCGCGCGAACGCTCGTAAGCGCGCCAATGCGATACAGCGTATCGCCGTATTTCATGAAATGATGACGCCCCCCGATGGCCGGTCGCGCTCTATGCCGCTGCCTGCAATTGCCAATGCAACGGGTCTCTTCGGGTCTCGATCATGTTACCCGCTTCGATCCGCGCGGTTCACGACCGGCTGAAGCAATGTCTATCATGATCTGCCCAAGCCCGTGCTTCTGCGAATAGTGACATCGGGTAATGACGCCCCGGCGGAGCCGGTCGCGCTCTATGCTGCCGCCTCTTTCAGCAGCACCCAGCCCCCATGGGTCTGGTCCTGGCGGTAACGATCGCTGGCGCGCTGCGGATCTCGCGATCCGCATGTGCAGTCGCCATGCTGCCTCGCATGGCGCCGCTTTTGTAGAGCCTCTCCCAGGACGCGGGAGTATTCGGGCGTCAATATCCTGATCCTGTGGGGCGCAGCCATCGAAAAGGACTATCCTTCCCAAAGCTGGGTGACCTTCAAGCAGGCGCGGGATGCAGGCGGATGCGTATCCAAGGGCGAGAAGGGCACGACCGTCGTCTATGCTGACCGCTTCACTCCCGAAGCGGAGAAGGAAAAGGCGAGAACTACCGGCGAAGACGCCAAGTCGGTCGCTTTCCTCAAACGCTTTACCGTCTTCAACGTGTCGCAATGCGAAGGGCTTCGGCCCGGCCTTGCCGCAGAACCCGCCCCCTTGGCCGAACGCGAAATCGTGCCCCTAGCCGAGTCTGTGATTGCAGCCAGCGGCGTGGATTTCCGTATTGGCGGAGACAAGGCTTCCTACATGCCCTCGCTGGACGTGGTGCAGGTGCCGCCCCAGCCCGCATTCTATGAGCAGATCAACTATTACCGGACCTGCCTGCACGAACTGACCCACGCGACCGGCCATCCCTCGCGCCTCGACCGCAATCTTAAGAACGACTTTGGCTCCAAGGACTATGCCCGCGAGGAACTGATCGCGGAAATGGGATCGGCTTTCCTCTGCGCCGCGCTCGGCATCATCCCGACCGTTCGCCATGCCGACTATATCGGCTCTTGGCTGGAGGTGCTGCGCGAGGATAATCGCGCCATCTTCCGCGCGGCGGGCGCAGCCAGCAAGGCGGCGGACTGGCTCTTGTCCCGGCATCGCGAGGCAAGCGAAGACCTCGACATCGAAATCGACATGACGGCCGGTGACGAAAACGGCGCTTTGGTTTCGGCACAGGCCTGCGCCGCTCTGGAACGGAGGGCGGCATGATCCTCCTGACCCCAGACCTTCGCTATGCCCTGCGCGCCAATGCCATAAGCAGCGCCGCCGCGCAGGCGCAGGACATGCGCTTCGATCCGGTCCCGGTCGTCAAATTCTTCAACCCGCTGGGCGCAGGCACATGGCTGGCGACCGAATTCTATGGCGATGACGATACCCTGTTCGGCCTCGCCGATCTTGGGTTCGGCTGCCCGGAAATGGGCGTCTTCTCGCTGATGGAAGTCCAGAGCGTCCGCCTGCCCTATGGAATGCGGATCGAGCGGGACGAGGGTTTCTACAGCCAACATCCCCTGTCCCGTTGGGCCGATACCGCGCGCCGCGCCGGTTCTATCATCCATGCCGAGCAGCTTTTGATCCGCGCCAAGAGCGGCGCGGGTCCCGACCTTCCGACCGATCCCACCCACGGGACGGCAGGATGACGCGCGTCGCGTAACGCCGCTTTGCCAAAGCCGGTCCGCCCAACTCGGAAAAAGAATGACGGACCGGCACTCACAAGGAGTGATACCCATGAAACTCGATTTTATCCGCTCGACAAGCTTTGTGTCAGCAAGGCCAATATGCGCTTTTCCAAGAGCGTTCCCGATGTGTCGGACATATTGCCGACCGTGCGCCAGCGGGGCGTGATCCAGCCGGTCATCGTCCGACCAAACTGTGCGCCCGGCGCGTTTGAAATCATTGCCGGTTCCCGCCGCTTTCACGCCGCTTTGATCGTCGCGGAAGCAAAGCGCGCCATGGGCGAGGCTGACAGTGAAATCGCCTCGCTGCCCTGCGCCATACTTGAAGATGGGGACGACGCCGATGCGGTCGAAGCCTCGATGATCGAAAATATGGCCCGGCGCGATGCCGATGAGGTGACCCAGTGGGAAAGCTTCACCCGGCTGGTGAAGGAAGGCCGCAGGACCGACGACATCGCTGCGACCTTCGGCCTGCCCGAACTCACCGTGCGCCGGGTGCTGGCGCTGGGCAATCTTCTGCCCCGCATCCGCCGCCTCTATGCCAAAGACGAGATCGACCGGGCGACCGTCCGCCATTTGACTCTCGCGTCCAAGAGCCAGCAAAGATCATGGCTTGCCCTGCTGGACGACGAGAACGCCTATGTGCCGGTTGGCCATCAGTTGAAGGCATGGCTGACGGGCGGCCAGTCCATCGGCACCCGCCATGCGCTGTTCGACATTGAGGCGAGCGGCCTGTCGGTCATTGCCGACCTGTTCGGCGAGGACAGCTATTTTGCCGATCCCACTGCCTTCTGGGCCGCGCAGGACGCCGCGATCCGCGCCCGGCGCGAAGCCTATCTGGACGAGGGCTGGAACGATGTCTTGATCGTGCCGCCCGCCGAGCATTTCTCGACCTGGGAATATGTGAAGGCCAGCAAGCGCCATGGCGGGCGCATCTATGTCGATGTACGTGGCACAGGCGAAGTCACCTTCCATGAGGGCTATCTGAGCCGCAAGGAAGCCGAGCGGATCGCCAAGGGACAGGCCAGCGGTTCGGGGAGCAAGGTCGCCCGCCCCGAAATCACCTCGACCATGCAGACCTATCTCTGCCTCCATCGCCATGCCGCCGTTCGCGCGGCCCTGACCGGTCATCCCGCCGTCGCGCTGCGCCTCATAGTGGCCCATGCCATCGTCGGGTCCAGCCTCTGGGCGATCCGCATCGAGCCACAGACGAGCCGCAACGACCTTGTCGCGCAAAGCATCGAAAATGCGCCGGGAGAGGCGGATTTCGACCATATGCGGCGCAAGGTGCTGGCCCTGCTGGGCTTCGACGCGGAAGAACCGACGGTCATCGGCGGCGAGGGCGACGGTTTGGGTCCCGATATCGGTCTTGTCGCGGTCTTCCTGCGCCTGCTCGACCTCGACGATGCCCAGGTGATGGATGTGATCGCCATCGTCATGGGCGAAAGCCTCGCCAGCGGAAGCGCAGCCGTCGATGCGGTCGGCCTTCATATCAACGTCGACATGGCGGACTATTGGCAGGCGGACGATGCCTTTTTTTCCCTCTGTGCGCGACCGCGAGATATTGGGGCATCTGGTCGCGGACGTCACCGACCCGGCCATCGCGACCGCCAATGCGGGCGAGAAGGCCAAGACGTTGAAGATCATCGTGCGCGATGCGCTCGACGGCACCAACGGACGCGACAAGAAGGATCGCTGGGTGCCGCGCTGGATGCAGTTCCCGCCATCGGCCTATTCGCAACGGGGCGGGGTCGGAACGGTGTCCGCCCATGCGCGGGTCGAAGCGGCCATGCAGGGGCATGATGCCCCCCAGCCCGATCCGGGCGCACCGGGCAACGTCGTTCCGCTGCCGAACGACCGGGAGGAAGGGATCGAGCGCCTTGCCGCCTGATCTGTTCCTGCGGGCGGCGCTGCGCCGCCGCCCGTTTGCCGTCCGCAATCGAAAAATCTGCGCGCCGCCTCCGTTCCGGCGGCGGCGCGCCTTTTGGGAGTTTCATCATGGTCGTTCGGGTTTCGCTTTCCATCACGCTCGGCGGCGATCTGTCCGCTGCCCTGCGCGACGATCTTCTTGCCATCGTTCAAAGCGAGGGTCTGGCCCTCGATTATGACGCAGAACCCTTCACAGCCGACGACTTTCCTGCCGATGGGCCGCTCTTAATCTATGCTCATGAGGTGGCCTGGGGCCGGGTCGACAGGCTGGAGGGCTTCTGTGTCGCCCATGATCTGCCATTCGCCCGCTGGTCGGGCGGCAGCGCGGCGCAGTTCGGCCCGGAACGCGCCGTCTTCACCGGGACGGGTGAAGCCAGCCTCTATGCTGCCGACGAAGATGATGACGTCGTCATCACCATGGACCGGGTCGAGAGGCTCGGCAGCTATGAGGCCATCATGGCCTATTTCGCGGCGGCAAATTTCCGCGTTCCCCCATTGCGGTTCGTGGCCTGAAAATCGTCCGCGCCCTCGTCTCGCGCACGCGAGACGAGGGCGCGGCGTTAGGCTGGTCCGCCTCCGATTCGGCGCGGCGGCGAGACGCGCCTGCTTATGACAGAAACGCGGGATACGTTCCCAGCGTCCGAGACGAAAATTATCGCTATCGTTGACAGAGTGCATCGTCGCCGTTGCGGCCGTGGGGACCGACGCGCCGGGAGGGCAGGCAGGCGCAGCGCCAGAGCGGGCGAACGCAGCGGGGGCCGCATGGACGAGCCATATCGCCATCGTGCGAACCCGCGCGTGCGGCTCAATCCGCCCGGCAGGCAGGACCGGGAGAAGACGGACGGGCATGGCGCCCGCTTCGCCGATGGGAAAGCTGCTATCGAGCGCCGCATCGGGCCGAACCCACCATCCTCGCCATGACGCGCCGACTGCTAACGGATGGGCCAGTCGCCATGGCCTTGGGTCCTGCTGCCCTTGCGGCCACTGGCCGGGTGAAGTGCGTTGACCTGGCAGCGTCTCGTGCGCCCCGCAAAACCATCGCCCCACTCCTATTTCCCCGCCGTTCCGGCTCCTCGCGGCCGCTTCGCTTGCAAATAGCAGCGGGCCTCCGGTCCTCCGCTTGACTGGCAAGGATCGGCTCTCCATCGCGCGTCTGGAGGTTTCGATCCACGCCTCCGCGTGGGAGGCGACATCTTCCGTCGGTCGATCCTACTGCTGCTGTCGTAGTTTCGATCCACGCCTCCGTGTGGGAGGCGACCGATGGCGGTTTCGTTGCCGGTCATGACATAGGTGTTTCGATCCACGCCGCCTGCGCGATGCTCGACAGGCCCGCCGCCGCGCGCCACACTTCGGGGAAGCTGATGTCCACCCCCGCCTCGATCAGGCTGGTGGCGATAAGCCGTACCGGCTTTCCCATCGCCAGATCGCCGCGCAGTTTTTCCAGAACGTCCCGGCGATGCTTCGCGCACATCAGGGTCGTGAGGTGGACCGCCCCCTCCTGCCCCCGGATCGCGTCGAACAGGTCGCGGGCATGGGCGCGGCTGTTGACGATGCACAGCATCTGGGGCTGCTTGGCAAAGCGGGCGGCGATGTCCGCGTCGCTGACGGGTTCGCGCCGCCATTCGACATCGACCCGCTTGAGCTGGTCATAGAGCGCCTGAGGATTGGGCGCGAGTTCGCGATCCTCCGGGATGTCGAGGCCTTCCCACTGCCCCGCCTTCTTCATCGCATCGGTTTGCGGCAAGGCTTCGTCCTGCACGCGCAGCGCGGGTTGGGTCGCGGTGCACAGGATCACGGTGGCGCCATAATTGCGCGCCAGCTCGTCGATCGCGGCCATGCAGGGGCGCAGCAGGTGCACGGGCATCGACTGCGCTTCGTCCAATATGATGACGCTCTTGGCCAGGTTATGCAGCTTGCGCGCCTGGCTGGTGCGTGCGGCGAACAGGCTTTCGAAGAACTGGACCGCGGTGGTCACGACGATCGGCGCGTCCCAATTCTCGGCGTCGCGGCGTAGTTTGGCGAGGCCTTGCGCGCCTTCCTCCTCCTCATCCGCGCCGGATACGGGGCGGCGCTGGTCCCAATCAAAGCTGGCATGATGCTCCAGCACGGCATCGCCCAGTTCGACATGCTCGCGGAATATCTGCGCGGTCTGTTCGATGATCGAGGTAAACGGAATCACATAGATGATCCGCCGCAGGTCATGCGCGGCGGCATGTTCCATCGCAAAGCTGAGCGAGGTCAGCGTCTTGCCGCCGCCGGTCGGAACCGTGAGGGTGAAGAGGCCCGGCGGCAGGGCGGCTTTGCCGTTGGCATGGTCCAGAATGTCCGATCGCAGTCGGTTGACCGGCGTGTCGTCGCGGCGGTGTCGCGCCATATAGGCTTGGACAAGCGCGCGATGCTGAGGAGTGAGGATGCCCCCGCGCATGGGGCGATTTTCGCCAAGAGACTGCGCGTAAAAGGCTTCCGTTTCCAGAAAATCGGCATCGACCAAGCAGGAAAAGAGCATTCGCGTCAGAAAGGTGGTGGTGAAGGCCCGGTCCACGGCATTGGGTTTCAGGCCCATAATAGCGGGTTTCATGGCCTCCATCGCGGGCAGGCCCGTAACATGGTCCGCCCAGCCTTGATAATGCTCGATGGTCTTGACGAGGCGTGTGGGCAAGGTGCTGCCCTCATGCCCCGATCCATCCATCAGGCCGCCATGATGGCCCGCGATGCCAAATGCCATTAGCGTACCGAGATATTTGCCATAGGCGGTCACTGCTTCCTTGGCTCCCGCCGTGCTGTGATCCGGCCCCTTCGGCCCGCCGGCGTTACGCGGTCGGCGGATGTAATGTTGATAAGGCTCAGACTGCTTGCCGATGTCGTGCAAAAGCCCCATCGCCAGCGCGATCGGCGATGCGCCGAACAGGTCCGCAAAGGATGCGGCGCTTTTCCCCACTGCCGCGAGATGATGGGACAGCGGTTCCCATGTCTCTTCGGGTTGCCCGTCCACGGAATGTGCGAATCGTTTCATGACGCAACGCCCTTTTTGAGAGATCGGACGCTGGCAGGGGTGCAAAGAGGGCACAAGTCCACCGAGTATGTTAGCATTGACGGCGCCAAGCCTATCCGGCCCTCACCCCAGTCGCCGTTCGTTGAGTCCGCTCAAGCAGACTTGGTTACTGCCATGGCGATGGCCGACGATGACAACACCCCCTTGACGACCCGCCCCTGACACCGAAATATCCGGCCATGCCCTCACCCAAAACACTCACCCTTGCCAACTTGGAAGCGCTCGGCGCTGCGCGTCTGGCGACGGTGAGGATGTCGCGGAGCCGGTGCGCAAACGGCTTGTGACCATCGGCAAGGCCAAGGCCTTTGTCGACTGGCGCAAGATCAAACTGCTGGCCCATGACATCCATATGCAAAGACGCGCGGTTGATCGCCTTGGCGACGCCAACATAGGCGGAGGAAGATGTTCGGTCGGTCATCACGCTTGCCCATCCGCGTTCGGTTCGCGCTTGTCGAAAAGCGTCGCGCGCCGCCGTGGAAAAGGAAACCTGTCCGCAACGCCCACAAATACGCCGTCCGTCGCATCGGCGGCCCGGATCGGCGCGCGCCCTGCAACCACTGGCCATGTTGGGGACTCTTTCCCATGGTGAACATCATGCGAGAAGGACCATGGACCTGCCCCCGCGCGCCAAGCGCGCCAACGTCTTCATCGACGCGCATCTCAATCTGGGCGAACCGCTTTCCGCGACACAGGTCGTGCGCATCCGGGACATCTCGGTGGGGGGCGCGCGCATTCAGGGCAAATCGCCGGGCGTCGGCGCCCGAATCGTCGTCACACGCGGCGAAACGGAGATGCCGGGCCGGGTGGTATGGACCGCGGACCGCCATTTCGGCGTGGCCTTCGACAAGCCGGTGGACGTCGATGCGGTGCTCAAGGCCAGCGGGCGCAAATCGCCCGACCGCCCGGTCTACGCCGCCGCCCTCACGTCGGGACTGACGCATTTTCAGCGCCATACGCCGCGCGGCCGAACAGCCTCCTTCGGCCTGCGTCTGACGGAAGCCGGCCGTTAAGTTATTTGCGCAACAAAAACACCGCATGTTCGGCGAACAGGTTGGCGTTGGCGTGGGTGGTTTCCCTGTCGCCCTTCAGGAACCATTGGCCATCGATGGTCCAGCCCCGCTCCTTCACCAGCGCGCGGAAATCGTCGACCGTCACATGATGGATGTTGAGCGTATCATACCAGGTGTCGGGCAACAGCCGCGTCACTGGCATCCGCCCGCCCCAGAGCAGCGAAATCCGACCGCGCCAATGCGCGAAATTGGGGAAGGAAACGAACGCCTGACGGCCGATGCGCAGCAATTCCTCCACCACCAGGTCAGGTCGCCGCGTCGTCTGCAGCGTCTGGCTCAATATCGCATAGTCGAAGCTGGCGTCGGGATAATAGCCAAGGTCGGTGTCGGCATCGCCCTGCACCACCGACAGGCCGCGCCCCACCGCCGCCGCGACGTTGGACCCGTCAATCTCCAACCCGCGCGCATCGACTTGGGCATTGTCGCGCAGCGCCGCCATCAGCGCGCCGTCGCCGCAGCCCACGTCCAGCAGCCGCGCGCCCCGCCGCACGGTGCGCGCGATCAGGGCCAGGTCCGGCCGCAACGCCTCGCTCATGCCCGGCCGCCCTTCAGGAACCCGTCCACCACCCGGTTGAGTTCGGGACATTCCAGCAGGAAGGCATCATGCCCGAACGGACTGGAGAGTTCGACGAAACTGGCCTGCGCCCCCGACGCATTGAGCGCATGGACGATGATCCGCGATTCGGTGGTGGGATAGAGCCAGTCGGTATCGAAACTGACGAGGCAGAAGCGCGCCTTGCTGGCGGTGAACGCCTTGGCCAGCGACCCGCCATGATCGTCGGCAATATCATAATAATCCATCGCGCGCGTAATGTAGAGATAGGAGTTGGCGTCGAACCGATCGACGAAGCTCAGCCCCTGATGCCGCAAATAGCTTTCTACCTGGAAATCGGCGTCGAACCCGAATGTCTTCGTGTCGCGCCCCTGCAAGCGCCGCCCGAATTTCTCGGTCAGCCCTGCTTCGGACAGGTAAGTGATGTGCGCCGCCATGCGCGCGACCGCCAGCCCGGCGCTCGGCACCTGCCCATCGGCATAATAGTCGCCGCCGCGCCAGTGCGGATCGGCCATGATCGCCTGCCGCCCGACCTCGTGAAAGGCGATATTCTGCGCACTGTGCCGCGCGGTCGAGGCGATCACGATGCAGCTTTCGACCCGGTCGGGGAACAGCGTGGGCCAGGTCAGCGCCTGCATCCCGCCCATAGAACCGCCGATCACCGCGCTCAGCCGCTCCACCCCCAGATGGTCGAGCAACGCCGCCTGCGCCCGCACCATGTCGGCGATGGTCAGCACCGGGAATCGCATGGCGTGGGGGTCGCCCGTCGCCGGATCGATGCTGGCCGGGCCGCTCGATCCCATACAACTGCCGATGACGTTGGAACAGATGATGAAATGGCGGGCCGGATCGACCGGCTTGCCCGCCCCCACCAGCCGCCACCACCAGCCGGGCTTCCCCGTAACGGGATGGTCGGACGCCACATATTGGTCGCCGGTCAGCGCATGGCAGATCAGGATGACGTTGGACTTGTCCGTATTCATCGCGCCATAGGTTTCATAGGCGATGTCGACCGGCCCCAGCCGCGCGCCGCTGGACAGGTTCAACGGGGTGGTCAGGCGGGCCTGCCGCCGCAGGCCGAACCGGCTGTCTTCGCTGATGGGAACGCTGGCCATGATCTGAGCGGCGCTAGGACCGCGGCCGCGCCCTGTCAATCGGAGCGGTAAAACGTATAGCATCTGACGGCTCGCCTCCTTCTGTCGCTGCCTGAGAGACACGGCTATGGGGCAAGCTGGAATGGCCATCCCAGGTCCGCTTCCGGCCCATATCGGCGCTGCCATCGCTTCGCTTTGCAGAAGGCCCAGTAGCTCGTAAAGGCAGGGCGTCAGGATCTGAATCACAATGAATTATCGCCATTCCTTCCATGCCGGCAATAGCGCCGATGTCGTCAAGCACAGCCTCCTGATCGCCTTGGTGCGGGCCTTGCAGCACAAGCCGGGCGCGCTCACGCTGATCGACACCCATGCCGGCTGCGGACTGTACGACCTTGGCGGCGACCAAGCCCAACGCACTGGCGAGGCTACGCAGGGCGTGCTGCGGGCCTTTGCCGACCCGAATCCCTTGCTGGACGACTATCGCGCCGCTGTGCAGGCGGTGAATCTGGGGAACGAACCGCGGCTTTACCCCGGCTCGCCGCGGCTTCTGGCGCAGCTTTTGCGCCCGCAGGATGTCCTGATCCTCAACGAGAAGCACCCGAAAGACGCTTACACCCTGCGCGGCGTGATGCGGGGCGCCAGCGCGGCGGTGCATGAACGCGACGCCTACGAACTGTGGCTGGCTATGGTGCCGCCCCGCACCGCGCGCGGCGTGGTGGTGGTCGACCCGCCCTATGAGCAGACGGACGAACGCGCGCGCATCACCGCCACCCTCGCCGCGGCTCATCGCAAATGGGCGCATGGCGTGACGGTGCTCTGGTATCCGCTGAAAGACCACGCCACGCATTGGAAGTGGAAGCAGCAGTTGCGCAAGCTCGGCATCCCGAAATTGCTGCTGGTGGAGCATTGGCTCTATGATAGCGAGCAACCCGGCATCTATAACGGGGCGGGCCTATTTATCGTCAACCCGCCCTACGCCTTCACGCAGGCACTGCCGCCGCTGCTGGACGCTTTGCGCGCGGCGCTGGCGCCCGACGGGCATAAGGGCGAGATACTATCCGGCTGGTTGGACGATTGAGGGCGTCGAGACAGTTCACAGACGCGCAACAGGCGCGCTGGTGTGACCCATTCGTTACCCTGGCGTGATTTGGGCGAAGCTTCGCAGAGGCTTCGCGATAGCTTTTCGCCGGAAAAGCCCGACGACGGTGTGAACTTCGGCCGTCGCGCCAAAAAAGCACAATGGCCTGCTACTTTGCCTTTGGCGCGGAAGCCGCTAAAGCCGCGCACCATGACAGACACACTTGCGAACCCCGCTGCTAAACCTGCGCCCAAGGACTGGATTCTCGGCATCTCCGCCTATGTGCCGGGCAAGTCCGCCACCGATGACGGCCGCCCGCTGATCAAGCTGTCGGCCAATGAAAATCCGCTGGGCACTGGCGCCGCCGCGCGCGCCGCCCTCGTCGCCGCCACCGCCGACCTGGCCACCTATCCCGATCCGGGCGCGACGAGCCTGCGCGAGGCGATCGGTGCGGTCCATGGGCTTGATCCCGAACGGATCATCTACGGCACCGGCTCCGACGAACTGCTCCATATCGCCGCCTCCGCCTATGCCGGGCCGGGCGACGAGATTCTCTATGTCCGCTATGGCTTTGCCGTCTACGACATAGCCGCGCGGCGCGTCGGCGCGACCCCGGTGATCGCGCCGGACAAGGATTACGCCACCGACGTCGATGCGCTGCTCGCCGCGGTGACGGACAAGACCAGGGTGGTCTTCCTCGCCAACCCCAATAATCCGACCGGCACCATGACCAGCCGCGAAGAGATCGCCCGCCTCCACGCCGGGCTGCGGCCCGATATCCTGTTCGTCCTCGACCAGGCCTATGCCGAATATCTGGACGCGGAAGAGGATGATGGCGGCCTCGAACTGGCCAGGACCGCGTCCAATATCTTCGTCACCCGCACCTTCTCCAAAATCCACGGCCTGGCGGCCGAACGGATCGGCTGGGGCTATGCCAGTGCGGACGTGATCGACATCCTCCACCGCATACGCGCGCCGTTCAACGTCACGACCGCCGGCCAGGCCGCTGCCGTCGCCGCGATCAACGACGCCGAATGGGTCGCCTTCAGCCGGACCCACACCGCCCGCTGGCGCGAATGGCTGGCGGGTGAGGTTGCGGCCCTGTCCAACCACGGCCTGCGCGTCGTGCCGAGCAAGACCAATTTCCTGCTGATCCTGTTCGACGGCAAGCTGACCGCCGAAGCGGCGATGAAGGGGCTGTGGGACGAAGGCTATGCCACCCGCTGGTTGCCCGGACAGGGCCTGCCCAACGGCCTGCGCATCACCATCGGCACCAAGGCGCAGACCCGCGCCGTCGCGGCCAAGCTGCGCGCCATGGCGGAAGCGGCCTGACGCGATGCTGCCCTTCGCCCGCGTCACGATCATCGGCCTGGGGCTGATCGGCTCCTCGCTCGCCCGCGCGATCCGGGCGGACATGCCGACCGTGCGCGTCACCGGCCATGACGCCGACCCGGCGGTGCGGGACATCGCCCGGCGGATCGACCTGTGCGACGATGTGACCGATACGGCGGGCGCTTCGGTGACGGACGCCGATCTGGTCGTTTTGTGCGTGCCGGTCCGCGCCATGGGCGCGGCGGCGGCGGAGATCGCCGATGACCTGCCCACCGACGCGATCATCAGCGACGTCGGCTCCTGCAAAGCCGACGTCCTGACGCAGTTGAACGCTGCCTTGCCGGGGCGGACGATCATCCCGGCCCATCCGGTTGCAGGCACCGAAAATAGCGGCCCGGAGGCCGGCTTCGCCACCCTGTTCAAGGGCCGCTGGTGCATCGTCACACCGCCCGCCGATGCCGATCCGGCGGCGGTGGAGCGGATATCCGAGCTGTGGCGGCGGGTCGGCGCGGACGTCGAGACGATGGACCCGGCGCATCACGATCTGGTGCTGGCGGTGACTAGCCATCTGCCCCATCTGATCGCCTACACCATCGTCGGCACCGCCAGCGACCTGGAAAATGTCACCCAGTCCGAAGTCATCAAATATTCGGCCGGTGGTTTCCGCGACTTCACCCGGATCGCGGCGTCCGATCCGACCATGTGGCGCGACGTGTTCCTGGCGAACAAGGATGCGGTGCTGGAAATGCTCCAGCGCTTTTCGGAGGATTTGTCAGCCTTGCAGCGGGCGATCCGCTGGAATGACGGCGACGCGCTGTTCAATCTCTTCACCCGCACCCGCGCGATCCGCCGGTCGATCATCGAACAGGGCCAGGACGACGCCAAGCCCGACTTCGGCCGCTCTCACTGATCCAGGGCGGACGGCGGGTTCAGCGCGTTGATCGCGGCATGGACCTGCCGCTCGGCCTCCCTGCGATCGAGGCCGATGGGCACGATCTGCCCCACCTTATAGGTGATGACGCCCGATCGTTTGAGGAATTTGCCGCGCGGCGACACCCGCCCGCTGTCGATGGCGATCGGCACGACCGGCAGGCCGAGCAGGCTGTAAAGGCCTGCAAATCCAGCCCGCAGCGGCGGCGCTTCGCCATGGGGGACGCGGGTGCCTTCGGGAAAGAGGCAGATCGGCCGCCCCTGCGCGATCCGGTCTTTCGCCGCCGCCCGAAGGACGCGCAGTGCGCTCGCCCCAGCCGCCCGTTCGACAGGAATCAAACCGTATAATCGCGCGATCCGGCCCCAGAGCGGAATGTCGAACAATTCCCGTTTGGCGCCAACCGCGGGACTATCAAGCAGGCACAGCACGTCGATCGTCTCGAACATCGATTCATGCTTGATGATATAGAGATAAGGGCCGCGCGGCAGATTTCCTTCCACCCGCACCGTCTGGCCCAACAGCCAGCGCGCGCACCAGCGGTGGTAGCGACTCCAGCCCGCCGCGATCCGCTGCACCATGTTCGGCGTGAGAGACCCCAGCGCCATCGCCGCCAGCACGAAGAACAGACTGCCGACGTAGAAAGCCAGCATGAAAAGGAGAGAGCGCAGCGCGGTCAGCATGGATGTCTTTCAGATGCCGATCAACGCGGCGATGCGACGGAGGAGATATTTATTATATTCGCGCGCCAAAATGGAAAGGCTGGGGCGGCTGGGCACGGCGTCATAGACGATCGAGACTTTGCCCTCCGGCAACGCCTGGCGCAGTTCCAGCGCGGCGCGGCGCATATGCCAGTCGGTGGTGATGAGACGCACGGTCTTGTAATCGCGCCGTTTCAGCCAGCGCGCGGTTTCCAGACCGTTGGAGCGGGTGTCGATCGCCTCTCGGCCCAGCGTGATGCAGCAGCTGAACAGCGCTTCGGGCGTCCTATATTCCGCCGCCAGTTCGACCGGGCGGACGGATCGGTCGACACCGGAGATCAGCATCCGCTGGGCCGCGCCGCCCTGCAACAGCGCGATGCCGCGATCGATGCGGCCCGCGCCGCCGGTCAGCACGACGATGGCGTCGGTCCGGCGGCCATCGAGCGGCTGGGGCAAAAGAACCGCGAACCAGACGAAGCCCAGCATCCAGGCCAGCAGCGCGACCGCCAGGAAGCGGACGATCACAGCGCCCGGCCCAGCGCGCGCAGCACGGTCCAGCGCGCCGTGAGAGTCGCCAATATGACGCCGAAAATCGGCAGCGCCGCCAGCAGCAGCCAGCCCCGCGGGTCGAGACTGACCGCGCCGACGACGTCCGATCCAGTCGCCGACAGCCGCAGGCCGATCAGTAGGATGACCAGCGCGGCGAAGGAAAAACCGAGCGCCCCGCCCATCAGCGCGTCGAGGCCGATGCGGCGCTGGAACAGGCGGGCGATCTGCACGTCGGTCGACCCCATCAGATGCAGCACGTCGATCGTGCCGCGATGGCTGTCATGCGCGCCCCGCGCCGCCAGCACCACCACCGCGCCGGTCGCCAGGATCATCAGCAAGACGATCCCGGCGGCGAGCCAGCCAAGCGCCGTCAGCAGTCCGGCGAGCGGCAGGAGGAAGACGGCATGGGGTTCGATCCGCAGCTTGGGCGACAGGCCGCCGAGCAGTCGGCGCAGCCGATCTAGCTTGGCGTCGGCATCGCCGGGGGTCAGCATGACGTCGATCAGCGCCGGCACCGGCAGGTCGCCGCTGCTCGCCGCGTCGCCGAGCCAGGGGCGCAACTGATCGGCCAGCTTGGCCGGATCGACCGGATCGGCGGCGCGGACGCCATCAGCCCCGCGCAACGCCCGCAAGGTGCGGGCGGCGAGCAGGTCGCGCGCCTGCCCGTCCGCCTCCACCACCTGCACGCTGGCGCGGCCGGCAAGGTCGGCGCTCATCGACCGGACAGCGGCGCCCAGGCCAAGGGCGGCGGCCGCGGCGAGCACGGTCAGAAACATCATGATCGCGATGATCCAGGGCATCGGTCCCGCCAGTCGGCCGCCGGGTAACAAGCGATGGCGCGCGGCCGCGGCGGCCCGGCGATCGACACGGGTGGCCATCAGGCGCGGCCTTGCGAATTGGGCGGATAGCGGAGCGTGCCCGTCGGGTCGGCAAGCCGCCCTTTGTCGAGCCGCATCATCTGTGCGCCCGACACCTGCGCGATCAGCGGCAGGTCATGGGTGGCGACGACGATGGTGGTGCCAAGGCGATTGAGCGCTTCGAACAGGGTCATGAGGCGACGCGCCATGTCGGCGTCGACGTTGCCGGTCGGTTCGTCCGCGACCAGTATCTCCGGGCGGCCGATCACTGCGCGGGCGATGGCGACGCGCTGCTGCTCCCCGCCCGACAGGGTGGCGGGGCGCGCCTGGCCACGATCGCCCAGCCCGACCCAGTTCAGCATCTCCACCACGGGGGCGTCGATCTCCCCTTCTTCCATCCCCGACACCCGCAGCGGCAGGGCGATATTGTCATAGGCGGACAGATGGGGGACGAGCCGGAAATCCTGGAACACCACGCCGATGCGGCGGCGAAAGCCGGGCAGGCGTTTGCGCGGCAGCGTGACCACATCTTCGCCGAACAGGCGGATGACGCCGCGGCTGGGCCGCTGGGCGAGGTAGAGCAATTTGAGCAGCGAAGTCTTTCCCGCGCCCGATGCGCCGGTCAGAAAATAGAAGCCGCCGCCGGCAAGCGAGAAACTGACGTCGGAAAGCGTCTCGCTGTCCAGACCATAGCGCAGGCCGACATTTTCGAACTGGACGATGGCCGACATGTCTTGAAATTTCGCGCCGTGGCGCTCCCTACGTATCGAAGCGTCAGCCATGGCACAGCGGCCCGCCCGCCGTAAAGCCCACGCCGCATATCGCCGCGAGTCGCGGTCGATTTGCACCGGCCGTCGTTGACCGCTTGCGCGCGAGTCCCTGCCATGCCTATGAAGCATCATGATCCTGGTGTGCCCCAATTGCGCGACGCGCTATGTCGTGCCGGACAGTGCGGTCGGTACGAGCGGCCGCCAGGTCCGGTGCGCCGCGTGCAAACATAGCTGGTTCCAGGAATCGGCGGCCCTGCCGGAGCGGGATACCCCGCCTGTGCCGATCGCCGCGCCCGTTGTCGCGCCAGCGCCGGCCCCTTCACCGCCACCGCCTGTCGATGCGACACCGTTCCCAGTCCCCGATCCCGACATGGCGGCGGTTGCGCCTGCCACGGCAGAGGACGCGCCCGCGGCGGAAGAAGCGCCGCCGATCGCGGCTCCGGCGGACAATCGGTTCGACGACATCTATGCCGGCGCGCCGGCCGATCCGGTCGAGGAGAGCCGCTTCATCCCTGCGCCGCCTTTCAAGGCGCGGCGCAATCCGCTCAAGCTGTGGACCTATGCCGCCATAGGCTTTTGTCTGGTCGTCGCGGCGGCGGGCGGGGCGTTCGTCTATTTCGGACCGCCCGCCTGGATGGTGTCGATGGGACTTGCCGGCGAAGAGGGCGACCCGGACCTGCTCTTCTACCTGTCCAAGCCCGCCGAACGGCGCAAGCTGCCGACCGGAGAAGAATATTTCGCCTTCGGCGCGCGGATCGTGAACAGCGGCGCGCAGGCGCTGCCGGTGCCGCCGGTGCTGGTGCAATTACGCGACCGGCAGAATCGACTGGTGTTCAGCTGGACCACCAAGGCGGACAAGAGCCGGCTGAAGCCCGGCGAAGAAGCGTCGATCAATGAAAGTCGGATCGATATTCCCAAAAATGCCGAAAATCTGTCGCTGACCTTTGTTCAGTAAGGCCATGTAGCGCGAAAGTTTCTCGACGTCGCTCGAAACGAACGGGGCCGGCCCGCCCCTTTGCTGTTCAGGGATAGCTGACCGTTTTCGGGCGGCCCTGCGGAATGGGAATAAATTCCTGGTCGTCGCCGGGGATGAGTGGGAAGCGCATCGCCTCCCAATCTTCGCGCGCCTGCATCAGCCGGTCCTGGCTGGACGACACGAAATTCCACCAGACATGGCGGGGCGAGGTGAAAGCTTCGCCGCCGCATAGCACCACCCGGCCGCCATCGACGCTCATCACGGTCGCCGACGCGCCGGGCCGCAGGACGTAGAGCGTCTGCGGCACGAGCATCAGGCCGTCGAGCATGGCGTCGCCGCCAGAGACGTAAATGGCGCGCTCGTCGGCGGACGGATCGATGGCGATGCGGCCGCCCGGCGATAGCTGGATATCGGCATAGATGGTCTGGGCATAGGTCGTGACCGGCGACGTTTCGCCCCAGAGCGATCCCATGATGACGCGGGCGCGGACATGGCCGTCATCGATCACGGGCATCCCGCCCTCGCCCACATGCTCGAACGCCGGGTCCATCTCCTCATAACGGTCGGGCAAGGCGAGCCAGGTCTGGATCGCGGACAGCTTCGATTCCTTGGCCCGGTCCGCATCGGGCGAACGCTCCGAATGGACGATGCCCTTGCCCGCAGTCATCAGATTGACCGCCCCCGCTTCGATCAACTGCTCGGTGCCGAGCGAATCGCGGTGGAGGAAGGCGCCCTCATACATATAGGTGACAGTGGCGAGGTTGATATGCGGGTGCGGGCGGACGTCCACGCCATGGCCCGCGCCGATCTTCGCCGGTCCTGCCTGGTCGAAGAAGATGAAGGGACCGACCATGGTGCGGCCCTTGACCGGGAGGGAGCGATGCACCCGGAAATCGCCCAGATTGTGACTGGTGGGGGTGATCGTCTGGAGGATGAGATCGTCTGCGGTCATGGGGCGTCCAGTTCGGGATAATGGCGGAAGACATCCTCCTGGCTGAAGGGCAACCGCCGGTCGCTGGATAGATAGTCCTGCAATTCGGGCAGCGCCACAACCCTGTCGTGCAGCGCGCCGAGTTCTGGATAGCCGGGCATCAGCGTCGCCATGCGCAGGGGAAAAGCATAGCGCAAGCCTGCGACCAGATGGAACAGCGACAGGTCGGCGTAGCTCCACCGCGCGCCCGCCAGCCAGTGGCCGGCTTCAGATTTCAGGGCATGTTCGAAATAGTCGAAAAATTTGGGGATGCGCTGTCCGCGAAAGCCATGCGCGCGGCGCAGCGATTCCGGCTTCTGATCCTCATAATAGATATCGACGCCGATCGGGTGATGGACATCATGCGCTTCCGCCACAAAGTCCATGATGGTAAGTTGAAGCTGAGAAAGCCAATAGCGGCTTTTCATACCGGACGGGCCGCATTCATGCCGTTCGGACAAGTAGAACAGGATGTTGGCGGTCTGAGCGATGGTGGACCCATCAACGCCAAGATAGGGCGGCGCGAAGGCGGGGCCGCGCGCATGACCCGCCATGTCGGTGATCAGCGCGTCGGCACCCTCCTCCCGCGCGCGGTCGCGATAGGGGATGCCACAAGCTTCCAGCGTCAGGCGGACGAACTCGCCTCGGCCGGGGATAGTGGGCCAGTACCAGAAATCATAGGCCATGACGGACGGCGCTCCTTGCTTGCACGAAGCAGGGAGAACGCCGCGGCGCGACCTAAAGTCTCATGCATCTTCGGGCGCGCGCGCCTTGATGGCTAGGGCGTGGACCTTTTCCGCCAGCAGGTCGGCGAGTGCGGCGTTGACCAGTCGCTGGCGTGCGACGCGGGTCTGGCCGGCGAAGCGATCCGACACGATCTCCACCGTGAAATGGCTTTCCCCCGATCCGTCATGGCCGGCATGGCCGCGATGTTTTTCGCTGTCGTCGATGACGACGAGATGGTCCGGCGACAGGGCGGCGCGCAGCCGCGCCTCGATTTCTATGGCAACGGGGCCTTTGAGGTCGGTAGTCATATCCCCTATATAGGCTGCTTTGCCGCCACTTGCATCAGGACTTCCTTGTCTACCGATCCTTTCTCGACACGTCGTTTCAACCGTTTTCATGGCCGGGTGGAAGGCGACCGCCCCTGCGCCGCGCCAGGATGCCCCGAACCGGGCGAATTCCGCGCGCCACCGGCGGAAGGGAGCGCGCGACCGGGCGAGGAAGGACCGCGCTGGCGCTGGTTCTGCCTGGATCATGTCAAGGCGTTCAACCAAGGCTATAATTTCTTCACCGGCATGACCCCCGACGAGATCGCCGCGGCGCAGCGCCCCTATGCCGGGTGGGAACGGGAGACGCGCGCCTTTTCCGCCAATGCGCATAGTCCCTCGCCCAAATGGGCCGATTTCGTCGATCCGCTCGATGCGATCGGGGCGAAGTTCAAAGAGCGCATGGCCAAGGCGCGAGCCGACGCACAGGTGCGACAGGACGGCAAATTCCTGTCGGTCGAGGATCGCAAGGCGCTATCGCTGATGGGGCTGGAGATCGACGCCGATCGCAAGGCGCTGCGCACCCGCTACACGCAATTGCTGCGCCGCTATCATCCCGACCATAATGGCGGCGACCGCACCCACGAAAGCGCGCTGCAAAGCGTGATAGAAGCCTATGGGCATTTGAAGAAGGCTTCGGTTTTCGCTTAACTTCGCACTTTTCCACATGTTTTGACATTATCGTAACATGATAGGAAATCTGACTGCGAGGAGGGTGGACCAAAGCAAGCGCCGTTCACCTTTATACCAGAGCCGCGTGATGTAGCACAGCGCAGCCTTGCCCCAGTCCGATTGGGCTGTCATAGCGCGCGGCCTTTCAAAAAACCGGAGATGTTCATGCAGCAGGTGCCGCGCGCGCTGGGCCTCGATTTCGGCACGACCAACAGCGTCGCCGCGCTGGCGGACGGCGGGGAGTCGCGACTGGTCGAATTTGCCGGGACGGAAGCGACCGGCGCGGTGTTTAGGTCAGCGCTCTGTTTCTGGCATGACGAGGCGGTCAAGGGCGGCATGGCGCATGAGGCAGGGCCGTGGGCGATCGCGGAATATATGCAATATCCCGAAGACAGCCGCTTCCTGCAATCGTTCAAGTCGGTGGCCGCCAGCCCGATCTTCGAAACCGCCAATGTGTTCGAAAAGCGGTTTCGTTTCGAGGAACTGGGGCAGATGTTCCTCAATCGGATGATCGGCCATGCCGGCGGCGCACTCGACAAGCGTCCCGAACGGATCGTCGTCGGGCGGCCGGTCGAATATGCCGGATCGCGCCCCGACGAGGCGCTGGCGCGCAAGCGCTACGACGCGATGTTTTCCGGGTTCGGCACGGAAATACATTATGTCTATGAGCCGCTCGGCGCGGCGTTCAGCTATGCCAGCCGTCTGACCGGGGCGGCGACGATCCTGGTCGCCGATTTCGGCGGGGGCACCAGCGACTTTTCGTTGGTCCGGGTCGAGGCGCCGGGTGCGGCGCGCCGCTGCGTACCGCTGGGATCGACCGGCATCGGGCTGGCGGGCGACCGGTTCGACTATCGCATCCTCGACCATCTGGTGCTGCCGATGCTGGGCAAGGGCGGCAGTTATCAGAGTTTCGGCAAGGAATTGGAGATACCGCGCAGCTATTTCGCCGATTTCGCCGACTGGTCGCGCCTCGCCCTGATGCGCAACCGGCGCACGATGGACGAACTGGCGCGGTTGCAGAAGACGGCGAAGGAGCCGGTGGCGATCGGGCGGATGATGACCGTGATCGAGAAGGAGTTGGGCTATCCGCTCTATGATGCGGTCGGCGCGCTGAAACGCGCATTGTCCGAGAGCGAAAGCGCCACCTTCCGCTTTTCGGGCGGCGGGCTGGAGATCGAGCAGGCGGTTACGCGCGCCGATTTCGAACGCTGGATCGCGCCCGACATCGCCCGGATCGAGGAAACTGTGGACAAGGCGCTGGCCAAGGCGAATGTCGCGCCTGATATTATCGACCGGGTGTTTCTGACCGGCGGATCGTCGCTCATTCCGGCGATCCGCGATATTTTCCGCGCGCGTTTCGGGCAGGACAGGCTGGCGACCGGAGGCGAACTGACCTCCATCGCCCATGGGCTGGCGCTGATCGGCGCGGAAGCCAATTTGGCGGAATGGGCAGCTTGATCCGGGCGCGCCTTGCCGCCACTCTCTCGACATCGCCTTCATGGATCGTTTAGGGCGGAGATGACTCGCAGGAAGATGATGACCCGATGACCGATATTTCCAACGTCCAGCCTGACACCCGCGCCGAAACGCTGCTGGACGCGCCCGACCGCGAAGTGGATGCGCGCGACGTGTTCGGCATCGACGTCGATATGAAGATCCCGGCGTTCAGCCAGGCCGACGAGCGCGTGCCGGACCTGGACCCCGCCTATGTGTTCGACCCGGACACCACGCTGGCGATCCTGGCGGGCTTTGCGTTCAACCGGCGCGTGATGGTGCAGGGCTATCATGGCACCGGCAAGTCGAGCCATATCGAACAGATCGCCGCCCGCCTGAAATGGCCGTGCATCCGCATCAACCTGGACGCGCATATCAGCCGCATCGACCTGGTCGGGCGCGACGCGATCGTGTTGCAGGACGGACAGCAGGTGACGCAGTTCAAGGAAGGCTTGCTGCCCTGGGCGTTGCAGCGCCCCGTCGCTCTGGTGTTCGACGAATATGATGCGGGGCGCCCCGACGTGATGTTCGTGATCCAGCGCGTGCTGGAAACGGATGGCAAGATGACCCTGCTGGACCAGAATCGCGTGATCCGCCCGAACCCGCATTTCCGCCTGTTCGCGACCGCCAATACGGTGGGCCTGGGCGATACGACCGGCCTGTATCATGGCACGCAGCAGATCAATCAGGGCCAGATGGACCGCTGGAATCTGGTCGTGGCGCTGAATTATCTGCCCGCCGCGACCGAGGCGCAGGTGGTCCTCGCCAAGTCGGGCGAATATGATCATGAGGGCGGCCGCAAGGAAGTCGAGAACATGATCAAGGTCGCCGAACTGACGCGGCAGGGCTTCATCAACGGCGATATTTCGACCGTCATGTCGCCACGCACCGTGATAAGCTGGGCGCAGAATGCGCTGATCTTCAAGAATGTCGGCTTCGCCTTCCGCCTGAGCTTCCTCAACAAATGCGATGAAGCCGAGCGGGCGCTGGTCGCCGAATATTATCAGCGCGTGTTCGGCAAGGATCTGCCGGAAAGCGTGGCGAGCCGGGCGAACTGACCGTTCGCGCCGGCCTTAAAGGCGGGAGTTTCCCATGATCGTCGTCGAACGGATCGACCCAGCAGGTGGCATTGGGGACGGCACGACACACCGGATCAGCATCCGGGGGCATGAGATCGTCGCGGACATGTCCGCGCCCGATGGCGATGACGCCGGGCCGGACCCGCATGACCTGTATGATGCGGCGCTGGGCGCGTGCAAGGCGATGACGATGCTCTGGTATGCGCAGCGCAACGCCATTCCGGTGGAGGACATCCATGTCGGCGTCGTCCGCGACGCGAGCCAGGAGCGCAAAGGCATGTACAAGCTGACCACCCGCATCGCGGTGACGGGGCCGATGAGCGATGAGCAGCATGACAAACTGATCGCGGTTGCCGCTAAATGTCCGGTCCACAAGCTGATGAGCGAGGTTGA
Organism: Sphingobium cupriresistens LL01; assembly: GCF_001046645.1. NCBI lineage: Bacteria > Pseudomonadati > Pseudomonadota > Alphaproteobacteria > Sphingomonadales > Sphingobiaceae > Sphingobium > Sphingobium cupriresistens. Next base: position 81,319 of record NZ_KQ130434.1, on the reverse strand, counting down.
GACGCAGATCGAAACGATCGCGGTGCCGCGCGTCGGCGAGGCGGAACGGCCATGAGCGGCGGGGCGATGATGGAGCGGCGCGGATTGCCGCTGGCGAGCGCATTCAACCTGCGCGATTTCGGCGGCTATCCGACGCAGCACGGCCGGCGGGTGCGGCGCGGTATGCTCTACCGGTCGGGCACGATGGCGCTGCTGACGCCGGAGGACAGCGCGCAATTGCAGTCGCTGGGCATCCGGGCCATCTGTGATTTCCGCCGTCCCGGCGAACGCAGGTCGGAACCGACCAGTTGGCATGATGCCGACGTCGATTATTATTGCCGCGATTATAGCGGCGCGACCGGCGTGTTGATGGACCTGGTACGCGAGGATCGGACGACCGCCGCGGACATGCGGGCGGCGATGCTGAATGTCTATCATGAGATCGCGACCGACCATGCCGAAGCCTATCGCGCCATGTTCGCGCAGATGTTGGGCGGGCGGCTGCCCATCCTGATCAACTGTTCGGCCGGCAAGGACCGCACCGGGGCAGGCGCGGCGATGATTCTGGCGGCGCTGGGCGTGGCGCGGGACGACATCGTCGAGGATTATCTGCTGACCAACAGCCATGCCGACTGGGCGTGGCGGCTGGCGCAGGGCGAGAATCATCTGAGCAAGCTGCAGCAGGTCAGGGCTGATGTGGTGGAACCGTTGCTGATCGCCGACGCGGCCTATCTGGAGGCGTTGTTCGCGCAGTTCGACGCTATGCATGGCGGTATCGATGGTTATCTGCGCGACGTGCTGGGCATCGATGCGGCCGCCCGCGCGTCCTTGTGCGATGCGCTGCTGGAAGCATGACGGAACGCTCTCCCCTCGACGCCTTCAAGGATGTGCTGTCCGGCGCGGCGCGGGCGATGACGCGCGACGCGGAAGTGGAGGTCGGCTTCACCGCCGACACGCCCCACGCCGCGGGCAAGGCGATCAAGGTGCCGACGCCCAGTCGCGCTTTGCCCGCCGATCAGGTGGCGCTGGCGCGCGGTTTCGCCGACGCCTCCGCGCTCAAGCTGCGTCATCATAATGCCAAGGTGCACGCCCACTCAGCGCCCGGAGAAGCCGTCGCGCGCGCGGTTTTCGACGCGGTCGAGCAGGCGCGGGTCGAGGCGATCGGTTCGCGGTCGATGGCGGGGGTGCGCGCCAACCTCAACCATGCGCTCGACCTGCGGCTGAAGTCCGACGCGATCCGCCGGGCGCGATCCGCCGACGAGGTGCCGCTCTCGACCGCGCTGGCGCTGAAGGTGCGTGAGCGGCTGACGGGCCAGGCGATCCCCAGGGACGTTGCGGCCGGCGTCGCCATGGTCGACCAGTGGATCGAGGACAGGGCGGGCGCCGATCTCGACGCGCTGGGTCTGGCGATCGACGACCAGCGCGCCTTCCAACGGCTGACGACGGCGATGCTGGAGCATCTGCAACTGATCGACGCCGATGTGCCGCCCGACACGGAGGAGCCTGAATCTCAGGAAGAGAGCGACGAGCAGGAAGAGCAGCAGGAAGAAGGCGATAGCGGCCAGGACGAGTCGGGCGACAGCGACATGAACGCCGAGGCGCGCGCCGAGGACCAGGGCGGCGACACCGAAGAGGGCGACACAGACTATAGCGACGAGTTCGACGCCGACAGCGATGCAGGCGCGGACGATATGGGCGAAGAAGGCATGATGCCGGTCCGCCCCAACCGGCCGCTGTCCGACCTGCCGCCCGGTTTCGATTATAAGGCCTATACGCTGAGGTTCGACGAGGTCGTCAGCCCCGAAGAGCTGTGCGACGAGGACGAGCTGTTGCGGCTGCGCGGCTTCCTGGACCAGCAACTGGTCAGTTTGCAGGGCGCTGTGACGAAGCTGGCCAACCGCTTGCAGCGCCGTTTGATGGCGCAGCAGTCGCGGTCGTGGGATTTCGACCAGGAAGAGGGGATGCTGGACGCGGCGCGGCTGGCGCGGATCGTGATCGATCCCACCCATTCGCTGTCCTACAAGATCGAGCGCGACACCGAGTTTCGCGACACCGTCGTCACGCTGTTGATCGACAATAGCGGATCGATGCGTGGCCGGCCGATCAGCATCGCGGCGATCAGCGCCGACATCATGGCGCGCACGCTGGAGCGGTGCGGGGTCAAGACCGAGATATTGGGCTTCACCACGCGGGCGTGGAAGGGCGGGCAGAGCCGCGAGGAATGGCTGGCCGCCGGGCGTCCTCCGATGCCGGGGCGACTCAATGACCTGCGCCATATCGTCTACAAGAAGGCCGACGATCCATGGCGGCGGGCGCGCAAGAATCTGGGCCTGATGATGCGTGAAGGGCTGCTGAAGGAGAATATCGACGGCGAGGCGCTGCTATGGGCGCACAGCCGGCTGATCGCGCGGCCCGAAGAGCGGCGCATCCTGATGGTGATCTCCGACGGCGCGCCGGTGGACGATTCGACCCTGTCGGTGAACAGCGGCACCTATCTGGAGCGGCATTTGCGGCAGGTGATCGACTGGATCGAGAACCGATCGCCGGTGCAATTGGTCGCGATCGGCATCGGTCATGACGTGACCCGCTATTATCGTCGCGCGGTGACGATCATGGACGCCGAGCAATTGGGTGGAACCATGGTGGAGCAGCTCGCCGGATTATTCGACGAAGATTGACGATAAAATCATAGGCCTGCCGAGGCAGGAGCCCAGTCTCATGCATTTGGACCGGGCTTCCGCCTTCGCAGGCCTATTTGTGTTTGGAGAGTTTGCATGAGCGTGGCCTTTCGTCGCGAGAGCGATGACGAGCATATGGAGCCCAAGTTCGAGCTGCCGCTGCCGACCGGTCCCAATTGGGTTACGGCGCGGGGGCTGCGACTGACGCGGGAGAAGGTGCAGGCGCTGGAGAGCGTCGACAGCGGCGCCATGGAAGAAGAGGCCGGCAAGAAACATAAGCGGGTGCTGCGCTATTGGCGCACGCGGCTGGCGACGGCGGAATTGCAGGCGGCGCCCGATGGCGATGCGGTCGCGTTCGGGACGCGGGTGCGCTATCGGTTGAACGGACAGGACAAGACTGTGGCCATCGTCGGCGATGACGAAGCCGATCCGCATGAAGGGCGGATCAGCTTCTCTTCCCCGCTTGCCCGCGCGATGCTGGAGGCGGAGGTCGGCGAGAAGGTCGATTTTGCAGGAAAGGCCGAAGCGGTCGAGATAGTGGCGATTACGGTGATTGGCGAGGACTGATCTTCACTCGACCCGTTTCCTACGGTCAAAAAAACCCGCCGTTTTGCGCCGGCGGGCTTTTTGTTTTGGTTCAAAGACGAATCACGCCCCGCGGGCCGCTTCGAACAGGAACCAGGCGCGCTGTTCGGCCTGATCGGTCCAGTCGTCGACAATGCCTTCGGTCGCGTTGTCGCCCGCTTCGGTCGCGGCGGCCTTCACCGCGCGGAAGGTTTCGACCAGCGCCAGATTGTCGTCGCGCAATTCCTTGAGCATGTCCGCCGGGGCTACGAACTCGGCGTCGTTATCCTTGACGGTCTGGCGCCGGGCAATGTCGCCGATCGAGCGCAGGGTCACGTTGCCGGTCTTGCGCACGCGCTCGGCGATCAGGTCGGTCGTGCCCAATATCTCGGTCGCCTGCTCGTCGAACATCAGATGATAGTCGCGAAAATGCGGGCCGGAGACGTGCCAGTGGAAATTCTTAGTCTTGAGATACAGCGCGTAGCTGTCCGCCAATGCGCCGTTGAGCGCTTCGGCGACGGACTTGGTTGCGTTGCTTTTGAGGTCGGTCGGGGTCTTCAGATCGGGCGCGGTCATGCACTATCCTCCTGTTCGCGAAAATGATTTCGGATATATAATGAACGCGCGCCCAGATGGTGCCATTTTTTCGGGTGGGAATATCCGATCAGCGTGATGGAGCCGGTCGATCAGAGCAGGCCGGTCGCTGACAGCGCCATGCCGGCCCCGGCCAGCAGCAGCAGCGCGCCGCCGGTCCAGCGGATCGCCCGCAGCGGCAGCGCCGCCAGGATGCGCGCGCGCAGCAGCACGACGGGGACAAGCGCGGCGATGACGCCGAGTGCGCCGCCGATTCCGGCCAGCATCGGATCGGCCGTGCGGGTGGCGATGCCCAGTATCAGAAATTGCGGGCCGTCGCCAAAGCCCAGGATGAAGAGGCCGAGCGCGGTGGTCAGGAAAGCGCCAGTCGGCCAGCCAGAAAGCGGATCGGGCGCGGAGGCCGGCCAGAACAGGCCTGCGCCCAGGAAGATGACGGACAACGCCATGAACAGCAGCCGGGCGTCCGCGCCCAGCATCGGCCCGATCCAGGCGCCGGCAAAGGCGGAGATGATGGCGTTGGCGGTGGCCGCGACGACAATCCCGGCGATGACCGCGCCGTTGCGATCATAGCGGGTGGCGAGCGCCAGGACGAGCAACTGGCTCTTGTCTCCGATTTCGCCGAGCACGCAGCCGAGCAGGGCGATCAGCAGGGCGTCCATCGGCGGCGCGAATCAGGCGCGCAGGGCGTGGATGGTGGCGGACGGCATCGCCTGCGGGATTATCGGAACGATGTCAGCGGCGGGCATATCCTGCGCGATCGCATCGCGCATCAGGTCGAGATAGGACAGCATGATCGGGCCAAGTCCATGCAGCGACAGAGCCGATTCGAGCGTACCGGCCAATCCTTCGACCGTGTCGAGGCGGAAGGCGCGGGCGATGTGGCGAATCTGGTCCAGTTCGTCGTGCAGGCGCGGAGCCGACAGATGGCCGCGCTGGTTCGCCAGCCCGTCGACCCGGCGCATCAGGTCCGCCAATATGGCCAGCATCGGATCATGTCGCATGGGAAAGCCCCCGTCTTATCGCCCCACAAACGATCATGCGCCCGATTGGTTAAGGGCGTGTAAAGTGCGTAGATCGAGCGCGCGATAGGATGCCCAGCCTTGACATGAATCCGAATCTACCGCATGGGCCACGGCTGAAACGGAGCGGTCTGCATTGGCCGCTTTATCTTTTTACGCACTTACGACCAGGGAATAGGGCCATGGCCAAGCCGGCAACCGTCAAGATTCGTCTCGTCAGCACGGCTGACACTGGCTTCTTCTACGTCACGAAGAAGAACCCGCGCACCAAGACCGAGAAGTTCAGCTTCCGTAAGTATGACCCGGTCGTGCGCAAGCATGTCGAGTTCAAGGAAGCCAAGATCAAGTAAGCCGCTGCGGGTCCAGACCCGCGCGTTTGATCTTTCGGTTTTCGAAACCGAAAAAGGCCCGTTCCCTTCGTGGGACCGGGCCTTTTTCTGTTGCTATCGGCCCGATTTCGGGAAGCAAAGAGGGAGGACCATGACAGGCCCTCCCCAACCCCTCCCGCAAGCGGGAAGGGGATTTGGTCGTGCCTAATTGCCGACTGGCTGGCTGTCGGTGCGGCGCACGACGATGGTCGAGGAGCGCGGCTCCTGTCCCGCTATCGGCCAGTCGCCGGTGGGATGCTGGATGTTCACGAAGAAGGTCTTGAGGTCCGGCGTATAGGCGAGGCCGGTGATCTCGCAGCCTTTCGGCCCCACCAGGAAGCGCGACGACTTCTTGGTGGTCTGGTCGATGTGGAACATCGCGTTTTGACCGAACACATCCTCGATCGACGTGTCAGGCTTGCCCGACGTGCCGGGAACGCTGTGGTCGGTCTGGACCCACAGACGGCCCTGGGGGTCGATGCGGATGCCGTCGGGGCTGGAGAAGGTGTCGCCGTTGATGTCGCCTTCCAGCTTGTCGCCGAAGCCGGCCAGGCTCGGATCACCCGCCAGCAGGAAGATTTCCCAGCTGAACGTCATGGCGAGCGGCGAATTCCCCTCCTCCTTGAACTTCACGATATGGCCGTGACGGTTCTTGGTGCGCGGATTGGCGGCATCGACCACAGCGCGGCTGCTGTTGTTGGTCAGCGTGACGAACACGGCGCTGTTATCGGGCGCGACCGTGATCCATTCCGGCCGATCCATCACGGTGCCGCCTGCGACGCGCGCGGCCGAGATGGTGTTGACCAGGACATCGCCCTGGTTGCGGAAATCGACGATTTCCGGCGTCTGCGGACCCTGGCTGACATTGCCGGGGTCGGATGCGCCGACGGTCAGGCCATTCTGGCCCTGGACCAATGCGCGCCATTGCCCGGTGCCGTCCGCGTTGAAGCGCGCGACATAAAGAGTGCCATGATCGAGCATGTCGCGGTTCTGGGCGCGGTTGCTGCTGGAAAAGGCGCGGTCGCACACGAATTTGTAAATGCAGCCCGGCGTGCCGTCATGGCCCATATAGAAAGCGACGCGGCTATCGCCATTGGCCATATAGGCGGTGTTTTCATGGTCGAAACGGCCAAGCGCGGTGCGCTTGGTCGGCACGTCCAGTTCCTGATAGGGGTCGATTTCGACCACCCAGCCATAATCTTCCTCAGGCTGCGTCGGATCGAGATAATTGTCGGTCGATTCCTCGCAGGTCAGATAGGTGCCCCAAGGGGTGCGGCCCGACGAGCAATTGTTCAACATGCCCTTGATCGTGCCCGACAGCAGGCCCGATGCGGGGCCGCTGGCCTTGTAGCTGCTGTTGCCGGTGTAACGCTTGTTATATTTGGAGCCGGCCTTCACCGCCCATTTGCCGTCCGATCCCTTGGCGATCTCTACCACGCCGATGCCGACGGCGGACAGCGCCAGCGCCTTCTGGTCGGCGGTCGCGGTCGCGGCGTCGTAGCTGCCGTCCATCAGGATGTTGAAATCGGGATATTCGAAGTTCAGGGCCAGCAGGCCGCCACCGTTGGCGTCCGTGCCCGACAGTTCATAATATTCCATGCCGTCATGGTTGCCGCCGGCCCATTTTTCGGCGTCGGCAGGCGTCGGGAAGCTACCCGAATAGGGGGTGCCGGTTTCGACCGAATCGCCGGCCTTGAGCAGGATATCGACGGTGTAGCCGGTCGGCACGGTCACGGTGTCGTTCATGTTGGCGGCGACGGCGGCGAAACTGATGCCGTAGCTGGGCGCCGGGGTCGGCGTTGGGGTCGGCGTGGGCGTGCTCGAATCGTCATCATCGTCGCCGCAGGCGGCCAGCGTGCCCAGCATGGGCAGGATCGACAGGCCGAGCAGGCCGTTCTTCAGCACGGAGCGGCGGCCCGGATTGGCGGCGACGATCGCTTCCAGGCTGTTTGCGCCCATATCGATGGTGGGCTGCGCGGCGCGAGAGGCCGCGCGCGCCTCGTCGGTCAGATGAGACATGGATATCTACCCCTGGTTTGTTGCAGGGCCGTCGGCGGGACGCCGCAGCCTTGGGCAGCGGGTTGACAGAGGGGCATGACGGCAAGGCTTCGAAACGAAGTCACGTCCGTGAAAAACATATGACAACGCGGTGACGACGCTGTCGGGAGCGCTACAGCAGGGCGTTCACCTGCTCGACGAAGCGCAGCACCGATATAGGCTTGGAGACATAGGCCTGCGCCCCGGCGGCGCGAATCCGGTCTTCGTCGCCATGCCCGGCATAGGCGGTGACCGCCATGATCGGGACGCCGGACAGCCGATCATCCGCCTTGAGCGAGACGATGAGGTCGAGACCACTGACATGGGGCAGATGGATGTCGGTAATGACGAGGTCGGGTAGGAAGTCTTGCGCCTGGGCCAGCACGTCGCGCCCGTCGCGACAGGCAAGCACCTCATGCCCGTGCGCGCGCAGCAGGTCGCAAAAAAGTTTGAGATTGAGTTCGTTGTCCTCGACAACGAGCACGCGCTTTGCCACCAGTCACCCGCGGTCCGAAAATGAATTTGGGGCGCATCTACACCCACCCCGCCCCGAAAGCCAATCATGCGACCCGACACAGGCAATGGCAAGCAGGATAGCAATCCAGATGCCGCGACCCTGGCGCTGATGGCGCTGGGGTGGACGTTGAGCGACGTAGGGCGGGCCGAGCGGCTGCTGTCGCTGACGGGGCTGGATGCCGACGCGCTGCGCGCGGGGATCGACAATCCCGCGATATTGGGCGCGGTGCTGGCTTTCCTGGCCGACCATGAGCCGGACCTGATCGCCTGCGCCGATGCGATCGACACCACGCCCGCCGCGCTGATCGCGGCGCAGGAGAGATTGAGCCGATGACCCGCCCGCTGATCATCACCGATTGCGACGAGGTGCTTTTGCACATGGTCGTGCCGTTCCGTCATTGGCTGGACGAGACGCATGACGTGCATTTCGACATGCATGATCGCGGCTTCGCCGAGGCGCTGCGGCACAAGGATAGCGGCGCGGTGGTCGAACGCGCGCTGGTATGGGAGTTGCTGCTGGGCTTTTTCGACACCGAAATGCACCGGCAGACACCGATCGCGGGCGCGATCGAAACGATCCAGCGGCTGTCACGCATCGCCGACATCGTCGTGCTGACCAACATCACCGAACGGCACCAGCAAGCCCGCTCCGCGCAACTCGCGTCCCATGGCCTGACGCTGCCGGTCCACTGGAATCAGGGCGGCAAGGGGCAACCGCTGGCCGCTATCGTGGCGGAGCGCCAGCCCAGCGTTACCCTGTTCATCGACGATCTGGCCGAACATCATAAATCGGTCGCCTCCCATGCGCCGGACGTGTGGCGGCTGCACATGGTGGGCGAACCGGAAATCGCCGGACATGTGGCCGACGCCACCCATGCCCATGTGCGGATTGACGATTGGGCGGCGGCCGAACAATGGATCAGGGAGAAGCTGGCGCAAGGGCCAGCCCCGACCGACACAGGCATCATCCAAGGAGTCCCATCATGAGCATCGAAGCCCGCCTGACCGAATTGGGCATCACCCTGCCCCAGGCCGCCGCCCCCGTCGCCGCCTATGTCGCTGCGGTTGAAGCGAACGGCCTGCTGCATATCAGCGGCCAGATCGCACTGGCGCCCGACGGCCTGATGACTGGCCGCCTCGGCGAAGATAAGGATCTGGATTACGGCGTCGCCGCTGCGCGGGTGTGCGGCCTCAACCTGATCGCCCAGATGAAGGCGGCGCTGGGATCGCTCGACCGGGTCGAACGTATCGTCAAGCTGGGCGCGTTCATCGCCAGCGCGCCGTCCTTCACCGACCAGCCCAAGGTCGCCAATGGCGCGTCGGAACTGATGGTCGAAGTCTTCGGCGAAGCGGGCAAACATGCGCGCAGCGCGGTCGGCGTGCCGGTGCTGCCGCTGGGTGCTGTGGTCGAGATCGATGCGATCGTGCTTGTCAAAGCGCAGGCCTGATTTTCCGACCGATCGCTCCTTCGCCCATCGTGGATTACACGGTGGCGGCGTGAGCGAGAATGGGATGGCGGCGTTCGATGCCGCCATCGCCGCCGGCCATGGCATCGAATGTGATGTGCGGGCGAGCCGCGACGGCGTCGCCTTCGTCTTTCACGACGCGACGTTGGGCAGGATGGCCGGGCGCGAAGAGGCGCTCGCCGCGCTGGACGCCGTGGCGATTGACGGCGTCACCCTGCCCGATGGCGGCGCGATCCCGCGCTTGGCGGCGCTGCTGGCGCGGTGCGGCGGACGGGTGCCGCTATTGGTAGAGATCAAGGCGGAGGGGCGGCATGTCCGGCCGATTTGCGCAGCGGTGGCGCGCGACCTGGCCGCATGGCCCTATGCGCCGGTGGCGGTCATGTCCTTCAACCCATGGGCGGTGCGCTGGTTCGTGCGACAGCGAGTTGGACAGTATCTCGGCCTTGTCGTGACGCAACAGGGCAAGGGGCGAATGCGCGGCCCGATCGAACGCGCCCTTGCACTTTGGCTGTCGAAACCCGATTTTCTGGCCTGTGATATACGCGACCTGCCCTCTCGCCTGTCCCGCCACGCCCGCGCCAGGGGACTGCCCGTGCTGACATGGACCGTGCGCAGCGCCGCCGATCGCGCGCGGGCGGCGATTCATGCCGACCAGATCATCTTCGAGCATCCTCATGACTGAGGTCGTGGCGCGGATCGCGGCGGGCGTCGCGGATTTTGATCGGGACCAATGGGATGCTTGCGCAGGAACAGGTAACCCATTCATAAGTTGGGATTTTCTTGTCGCATTGGAGCGATCCGGCAGCGTCGGCGAAGGCAGCGGCTGGCAGCCTTTGCCGATCGTGGTCGATGGGCCGGACGGCCGCATCGCCGCGGCGGCGCCCGCCTATGGCAAGAGCCACAGCCAGGGCGAATATGTGTTCGACCATAGCTGGGCCGACGCCTGGGAGCGGGCGGGCGGGCGTTATTACCCCAAGATCCAGATCGCCGCGCCCTTCTCCCCCGTTCCCGGCCCCCGCTTGCTGCTGCGCGACGAGAGCATGGCGCCCGCCCTGATCGCAGGGATCGAGACCCTGGTGGAGCGCAACGGCCTGTCGTCGGCCCATGCGACCTTCGTCGCGCCAGAGCAGGTGCCGCTGTTCGAGGCGGCGGACTGGCTGATCCGGGAGGATAGCCAGTTCCACTGGACCAATCGCGGCTATGGCGGGTTCAGCGATTTCCTGGCCGACCTGTCGAGCGAAAAGCGCAAGAATATCCGCAAGGAGCGGGCGCGCGCGGTCGAGGGACTGGAAATCGTCCATCTGAGCGGCGGCGACCTGACCGAAGGGCATTGGGATATGTTCTGGCGCTTCTACCAGGATACCGGCGCGCGCAAATGGGGGCAGCCCTATCTGACCCGCGCCTTCTTCTCGATCATCGGCGAGACGATGGCGGAGAGGGTGTTGCTGATCCTGGCGCTGCGCGACGGACGACCGATCGCGGGCGCGCTCAACCTGATCGGCGCGGATACGCTGTACGGCCGCTATTGGGGCTGCGTCGAGGACGTCCCCAACCTGCATTTCGAGCTATGCTATTATCAGGCGATCGACGCGGCGATCGCGCGCGGGCTCCGCAAGGTGGAGGCGGGCGCGCAGGGCGGGCACAAGCTGGCGCGGGGCTATGCGCCCGAACCGACCTTTTCCGCCCATTATGTTCCCAATGCGGGCTTTCGCCGGGCTATCGCCGATTTCCTGACGGCCGAACGCGCGGGCGTGCGGCAGGACCGGATGTGGCTGGCCGAACGGACGCCGTTCAGAAAAGGCGACTGATCAGGCGGCGCGAAGCTGACTGGCGGCGATGACGGCGCGGGCCTGGCGCTGCGCCTCGGCGATTTCGCGCGCGGTCATTTCCTCGGCGATTTCGGCGCGCATCGACTGACCCTGCTCGCTGCCGCGCAGCGCCGCCAGGTTGAACCATTTATGCGCTTCGACCAGATCGATCGGCAGGTCGCCGGTGCCGCAGCTATAGGCCACGCCCAGGTCGAAACAATCGTCGGCCGATCCATATGCTGCCCGCGACAGGCGGGCTTCCATTAGAAATTCTGCGCTCTTGATGCTGTTGCCCATGTGATTTCCCCTGTTCCCAATCTAATGCAATGGATCTGGACCCCCTTTTCCACGAACAGCAGGTTTGACCGGGAAGCGATAAGAAATGGTTAATGCGATTTTCGCCGTAACAGCGCGCGCCTAAGGTAATCGGGGCGCAACCAGGGTTAACGCTTCGCCGAACTTCTTGGCATCAGTAGCGGATTGGGACTGGCATCGTCGGACCATTGCCCGCATAGCCCCGGCATGAGTTCAGTCCCCCCTACTTCGCCCGCCCCAGCGCGCATGGACATCCAGTTCCGCGAATTCGTGCTGCTATGCGCCTGCCTGATGGCGATGAACGCGCTGTCGATCGACCCGATGTTGCCGGCATTGCCGGAAATCGGCCGCGATCTTGCCATCCCGCATCCCAATGACCGGCAACTGATCATCAGCGTCTATTTCCTGGGGCTGGGCTTTGGGTCTTTGCTGTTTGGCGTCTTGTCGGACCGATATGGGCGCAAAAAGGTGCTGGGCTGGGCGATAGCGCTGTTCATCGTCTCATCGGTCGCCTGCGCCAGTGCGCAAAGCTTCACCATGATGCTGGTGGGCCGGGCCTGCGCCGGATTTTTCGCCGGGGCGAGCAGGGTGATCACCGTGGGCATCGTGCGCGACCGGTTCAAGGGCGACGCGATGGCGCGGGTGATGTCGTTGATCTTCGCGGTGTTCATGCTGATCCCGGTGATGGCGCCCAGTTTCGGCCAGGCGATATTGTGGGTCGCGCCGTGGCGCTGGATCTTCTGGGCGCTGGTGATCCTGGCCAGCCTGGTTCTGATCTGGATGACGGTGCGCCTGCCCGAAACGCTGTTGCCGGAAAACCGGATGCGGATCACGGTGCGATCGCTGATGCAGACGGTGGGCATGGTGATGCGCACGCGCAGTTCGATCGGCTATATGCTGGCGAGCGGCGCGGTGATGGGCGGCCTGATCGGCTTCATCCTGTCGGTCCAGCAGATTTTTTTCGATGTGTTCGAGGCAGAGCATATCTTTCCGATCGCCTTTGCCGCGATCGCCGGGTGCATGGGCATCGGCAGCCTGATCAACAGCCGGCTGGTGCAGCGATTCGGCGCCCGGCGGATGAGCCAGAGCGCGCTGATCGCCTTCATCCTGATCGCCGCGGTCCATCTGGCGGTGATTCTGACGGGGATGGAGACGCTGGCCACCTTCATGGCGCTGCAGGCGATGACGATGATGACCGTCGCCTTCACCGCGTCCAATTTCAGCGCGATTTCGATGGAACCGTTCCACAAGGGCGCGGGCGTCGCCTCCTCCTTCCAGGCGTTCCTGACGACGGCGCTGTCGAGCGCGCTGGGCAGCATCGTCGGCCGCGCCTTTGACGGCACCACCCTGCCCTTCACCATCGGATTGCTGGTGTTCGGCATCGGGTCGTTCCTGATCGTGATCTGGGCGGAACGGGGCAAGCTGTTCACCCGACCCCACCATGGCGGGCTGCGCGAGGCGGAGATCGACTTTCACTGAAGCAGGCTGAAACGGACAAGAAAAAGGGGCGGAAAACCGCCCCTTTTTCTTTGTGTCGATCAGGCGTCCTGCCCGCCCGGCGTATGCGCGCCGGGGAGCGGCGGCACCGGCTGGGGCGGGATGCCGGCGTCGTCCTCTGGCACGTCCACCACACCGCGGCCGACATGGCTGCGGCTGCGGCTATAGCCGAAATAGACCAAGAGGCCGATCGCCGCCCAACCGACGAACATCAGCTTAGTTTCGACGCCCAGGCTCCAGAAGAGATAGAGGCAGCCCAGGATCGCGATTGGCGCGGTCACCATGATCGCGGGAGTGCGGAACGGGCGAGCGCGGCCCGGATCGCTCTTGCGCAATTGCATCACGGCGATCGACACGGCGGCGAACGCGAACAGCGTGCCGGAGTTGGAGATATCCGCCAGAATACCGACCGGGAAGAAGGCCGCGAACAAAGCGACGAAGATGCCGGTCAGGATGGTGATGACATGGGGCGTCTTGTAGGTCGGATGCACCTTCGAAAAGACAGCCGGCAGGAGGCCATCGCGGCTCATGACGAAGAAGATGCGGGTCTGGCCGAACATCATCATCAGGATGACCGAGGGCAGCGCCAGGCCGGCGGCGAGGCCGAGCAGGTTGCCGATCTGGGGCCAGCCGATTTCGCGCAGGGTCCAGGCCAGCGCTTCCTTCGAGCAGGTCACCGCTTCGGTGCCGGCGGCGGCGAGCGCGGCGCATTGCTGCGACAGGGCCGTCGAACCGGGGGCCAGAATTTCGCCGGCCGGACCCGCAACGGGCTGTGCGCCGACGGTGCCGATGACGCCGGCGGCGACCAGCATGTAGAAGATGGTGCAGATGCCGAGCGAGCCGATCAGGCCGATCGGCATGTTGCGCTGCGGGTTCTTGGTTTCTTCAGCGGCGGTCGAAACGGCGTCGAAGCCGACATAGGCGAAGAAGATCGAGGCGGCGGCCGCCGAAATGCCCGAAAAACCGAGCGGGGCGAAGGGGGTGAACTTGTCCATGTTGATGACCGGCAGGGCCAGAACGATGAACAGGGTCAGCGCGGCGACCTTGATGAGCACCAGCACGGCGTTGACGGTCGCGCTTTCCTTGGTTCCGATGACCAGCAGCCAGGTGACAAGCGAGGCAATCAGCATCGCGGGCAGGTTCACCATGCCGCCGTCGAACGGGCCGCGGGTCAACAGGTCTGGTATGTCCATATGGAATGTATGTTCGATGAGGCCCACGACATAGCCGGACCAGCCGACCGATACCGCGCCGGCCGCCACCGCATATTCCAGGATCAGCGCCCAGCCGACCATCCAGGCGATGAGTTCGCCCATGACCGCATAGCTGTAGGTATAGGCCGAACCCGACACCGGGACCATGGCGGCCATTTCGGCATAGCAGAGCGCCGCGACCGCACAGACGAAGCCGGCGATGACGAAGGAGAGCATCATGCCCGGCCCCGCCTTTTGCGCGGCCTCCGCCGTCAGCACGAAGATTCCGGTGCCGATGACGGCGCCGATGCCCAACATGGTCAGCTGGAACGCGCCCAGCGACCGGTGCAGCGATTTCTTCTCGGCCGTCGCCAATATGGCGTCGAGAGGCTTAACGCGCCCGAAAATCATGGATGATGCCCTTTACACTCATTTGTTCTGCTCGGACGACGCGCCGCCGCCCCGGTTGAGCTATGGAGGGGAGACTATCGCCTAATCCGCCACGCGCAAGTATGTTGCGTGGATGCGACATGCTCGTCCAAATGCGGCGCGCGGTGACAAGGGGTTGATTGATGATCGAATTGCTGCGTGCGTCGGGGCTGGAAATGGTGCCTCATGGCTTTGCCGGACGGCGCGGCGGGGTATCGAAAGGGGTCCATGCAGGGTTGAATGTCGGCCTGGGATCGGCGGACGAACGCGACGCAGTGCTGCGCAATCGCGACCTGGCGCGGGACGCGCTGCTGCCCGGTGCGACGCTGGTGACGGTGCGGCAGGTCCATTCGCCCGACGTCGTGACGGTGACCGCGCCGATCGCAGAGGGCGAACGGCCGGGCGCCGACGCGCTGGTCACGGACCGGCGGGGACTGGTGCTGGGGATATTGACCGCCGACTGCGTGCCGGTGCTGTTCGCAGATGCGACGGCGGGCGTGGTGGGCGCGGCCCATGCGGGGTGGAAGGGCGCGATCGGAGGCGTCACGGACCGCACAATCGACGCGATGGTGGGGTTGGGGGCCGATCCGGCGCGAATCGCCTGCGCCATCGGGCCGTGCATCGGCCGCGTCTCCTATGAGGTCACGGACGATTTCGCGGCGCGCTTCGTCGATGACGACGCGGCCAATGAGCGCTTCTTCACGCCGGGTCGGCCGGATCATTGCCAGTTCGATATCGCCGCCTATGTCGCGGCGCGGCTGGCGGGGGCCGGCGTGGGCCGGATCGCGATGCTGGACGAGGATACCTACAGCCAGCCCGATCGATTCTACAGCTATCGCCGGTCCTGTCATCGGGGCGAGAGCGATTATGGGCGGCAGATTTCGATGATCGCGCTGCCGGGCTGACACGGAAAGGCGTTCGCGTCGCGCGCCGTTTCTCGACTTCGCTCGAAACGAACGGCGCTGAGGTCAGCGCCGCCCCACCGTCCCATGCTTGTCCTCGCGGCGGCGGCCGACCAGCATGGCGCGTTCGAGGCGGATGCAGAGCGCGGCATAATAGTCGGCGAGGAAGCCGTAATCGTCGCCATCGTCGGGCAAGCCCGCCTTACGCCGGATCGTGGCGGCGACGGTGGCGATCGCATCGTCCTGTCCAGCCCGCAGCACATTTTCCAGCGTCTGCAATTCATAAATGCCATAAAGGTCGAGCGCGGCGTCGGTGAAGACCCGGCGCGGTTGCTCGGCGCGCGCGGCGACGAGATCAGCGCCCAGTTTCGCGCGCACATTGTTCACGACCCAGGTGCCCGCGAGCAGATCCCCCACCCGCAGCCGGTCGCGATTGAACAACGGGAAAAAAAGGAAGATGCCGGTCCAGCACAAGGCGAAGAGGGTGAGGAAGCCGTCGGCCGCGCCCTGCGCAGCCTGCATCCCCAGGAATGAAAGCGGCAGGAAGACTTCGATTTCGCGCAGCGCATTGCGAGCGATCACCGCGCCGCCGGTCAACCGGCCGCCATCGCGCGCGATAACGCGCAGGCCGAGCAGCCGCTTGCCCGGCGTCGCGCCCCGCCCGCCCATTTCGAACAGGATGAACCAGCCGTTGCGCAGGACGAAAGCGCCGACCAACCAGAGGATCAGGAATATTTCGCCACTGGCCCCGGCGATACCGAGCAGGCGGATGGCGATGGTGGCGAAGATGAGGCTGATGAAGAGGATGAGGATATCGAGCATGAAGGCCGAGGCGCGCGTCCCCGCGCTGGCCAGTTCCAGACGCAGGTCGACGCCTTCGGGCGTGATGAAGCTGCGCCGCAGCGAGGCGGGCGCCTTTGGCGCGCGGTTACGCCGCCAGCGCATCGCGATCCTCCCGGCGCCGGGGGAGATAATAATAAGTCAGCCAGCCGGCCAGCGCGGCAAGCCCGATGCCGTAGCGCATCGCGTCCGACTGGACCGTCTGCCGCCCGATTCCTTCGAGCAGGCCTGCGACCAACAGCATCAGCACGACGCCCGCCATGGCGATGGCGGCGCTGCGCCCGGCGATGACGGCCGCTTGCGTGCGCGCCTCGCGGCCAGGGAAGGCGACCGCCGTGCCGATCTTCATGCCCGCCGCGCCCGCCAGGATGATGGCGAACATTTCGGTCGAACCATGGATGGTGAGCCAGCCGAGGAAATTGAAACCCAACCCCTTGCTCGCGAACAGGCAGAGCATCGCGCCCAAAGTGAGGCCGTTATAGACGAGCAGCAGCACAGTGGGCACGGTGAAGGCGAAGCCGAGGGAAAAGGCGAAGATCGCGACCTGGCTGTTATGGGTGAAGAGATAGGCGGCGAAGGTGGCGAGGCCGCCATCCTCCTGCGGGCCGTAGATGGTGGCGCGCAGCGTTTCCGCGCTGGCGGACGGATCGCGCCCGCCCGACATCGCGTCGGGGATGATGCTGTAATACCAGTTCGGATCGGTGGCGACGAGCCACCAGCCGGCGACGACGCCCGCCACCGTCAGGATGAGGCAGATCAGGGTTTCGCGCCAGAGCAACTGGATGCTGAGTGGCCAGTCGCGAGCGAAGAAGCGGCCGAGCTGGCGCGTCGCGGTGTCGGGCACGCCGTAGAGCTGGAAATAGGCGCGGGTGCAAAGCTGTTCGAGATAAATGACGAGCGCCCGGTCGAGCGAGGTTTCGCGCGCCACCGAGAGCGACGACAGAGCCGAGCGGTAGAGCAGCGGCAGGGCGAGGATATCGTCTTCGGACAGGGCGCGGACCGAGCGTTTCTCCATGCGGGTGACGAGTTGGTCGAGCCGGTCCCATTCGCCCTCATGCGCGGCGCGGAAGCGGCTGGCGTTGACCAGAGGGGCGGCGGCGCGGCCGTCGATGAGCGCGCTCATAGCAGGTTCCTCCGCTTGAGATCGACATAGCCCTGGACCAGCCGGTCGGCGACCCGGTCATGTTCGGCCTCGATGACATGGGCGCCCAGATGCCGCAGCCGGGTGAGCACCATCCGCCGGTCGCGCAACAGGGCGGCGGCAGTGACGGCGCGGGTGACATCGTCGGCATTGCTGGGGCGACGGTCGAGGATCGATTCCAGTTCCTCGTCGCGCAGAACGACGATCAACAGGAGATGGGTTTCGACCAGGCGGCTGGCGGCGCGGACGAGAAATTCGGCCGAGGTGAGGTCGGTGAACTCGGTGAAGAGGACGATCATCGAGCGGCGGGTGAGGCGCGTCGCCAGCGTGGTGAGGGCGTGGGTGTAGTTGGTTTCCTCCCCGCTATAGTCGATACGGGCGGCGAGACGCTGAAGTTCACCAAAGGCGGCGGCGCCCGATACCAGTCCGCTGGCGATGCGCGGGCGCGAATCGAAGGCGTGGAGCGCGACGCGGTCGCCCAGCTTCAGCGCAACCCAGGCGGTCAGCAGCATAGCGGAGACGACGCGGTCGAGGCGACTGAGGCCCGCGACCGGCTCGCTCATCTGGCGGCCGGCGTCGATCGCGAAGACGATCTGGTTATTGCGTTCGGAACGGAATTCCTTGGCGTGCAATTTGCTGTGGCGGGCAGATTGTTTCCAGTCGATCGCGCGCCGGTCCATACCGGAGCGAAACTCGACCAGCGCGTCGAAATCCGCACCGTCGCCGCGATCGACCTGCGCCATCAGCCCTTGCAGCGCATGACGCTGGAATATCTGCGCACCGCGATCATGGACAGGGCGGATGTCGGGCAGGATCGCCATGGTCGCGTCGAGCGGCACGATCCGCTGTTTCCAGACGAGGCTGAGCGGCCCTTTCCAGCGCAGCCAGCCGCGCGCGATCCGCGCCATGCCGCGCCGGACGGTGCGCAGCGGAATGGCGGCAGACGCCTTGCCCGCATGTAGGTCGACCCAGAGGCCGTCCTCGTCCTCCGGCTCCAGCAACGGTCCGCTGTCCAGCAGCAGTTGCGTGCGGGCCGGGGGGACGCCCGCGATCGTCACATGCGCGGCCGCCTCCACGGGCGCGCCGACGCTGGCGGCGCGGGGCAGATCGAGCCGCAGCGCCGCTTGCGCCGGACGGCTGCCCAGCAGCGCGTCGGCGAGGCTCGCGATCAGCACCGCCACCGGCCAGGCGAGCGCGGCATACCAGCGGCCCGGCACCAGCAGGGCGACGAGCAGCGTTACGGGCGCGCCGGCCGCCGCCGTCCATATGGCATTGCGGGTGGGATAGATCATGGGCGGCTGGTCATGGCGGGCGCGCTCAGCGCGGCGCCTCGATCGTGTCGATGATGCCGGTCACGACATCCTCGACCCGGCGGCCATCGATTTCGGCGGCGGGCGAGAGGATGAGGCGATGGCGCAGCAGCGCGGGCGCTAGCGCCTTGACGTCGTCGGGGATGACGAAATCGCGCCCGTCCAGCGCCGCACGCGCCCTTGCCGCCCCCGCCAGCATCGCGCCGGCGCGGGGGCTTGCGCCGCTTTCGAGGTCGGCGACATCGCGCGTGCCGCGGATGAGGGCGAGGATATAGTCGATCACCTCATCGACCAGCCGCACGCCGTTGACCATGGCGATCGCTTCGGCGATGCGGGCGGCATCGGCGACCGGGACGACGCCCCAGGCTTGCGGCGTCATCGCATGGGTGCGCGCGCCATGGGTGGCGACGATCTTCCGTTCTTCCGCGGCGCTGGGATAATCGACGCTCTGCTTGAAGAGGAAGCGGTCGAGCTGCGCTTCGGGCAACGGATAGACGCCCTGCTGCTCGATCGGATTTTGCGTGGCGACGACCATGAAACGGTCGCTCAAGGCCAGACTTTCGCCGTCGATGGTGACGGTGCGTTCCTGCATCGCCTCCAGCAGGGCGGCCTGCGTCTTGGGCGGGGTGCGGTTGATTTCATCCGCCAGCAGCAATTCGGTGAAGATGGGACCGCGCGTCAGGCTGAACTGGCTGGTCTGGAAGTTGAACAGATTGGCGCCGATGATGTCGCCGGGCATCAGGTCAGGGGTGAACTGGATACGGCCGAAATCAAGGCCGAGCGCATGGGCGAAGCTGTGCGCGATCAGCGTCTTGGCGGTGCCGGGCGGCCCTTCCAGCAAGATGTGCCCACCGGAAAAGAGCGCGACGAGCATGAGATCGATGGTCGATTCCTGCCCTACCACCGCGCGGGCCACTTCTTGCTTGATGGCCTGGCCGAGCGCCTGAACCTCTTCTACCCTCATCTGCTCTTATCCTCTTGCCAATCATGGAGCGCCTGCGCCGCGTCGAGCAGGCTGTGCCGGTCGCTTGCCGCATCCGCCGCCTGTATGAGGTCGGTGAAGCGGCGTGCGCCCTTCAAACTATCGAGATAAGCGTCCAATGCGCCGTCGCGAAGACGGGCGGGCGCGCCGAACGCCCGCGTCGCGCGATCACGCATGGCGGCGGCATAGCGGCCGCCCAACCGCGCCTCGCGCCCCGCCTTGCGGATCAGCAGCGCGCTATTGTCGACCAGCGCGGCCTTGCCGAAAGCGATGGCGCGGGTGCGGGCGCGCGGCGGGCCGAAACGGCCGAAGGCATGGAGGCCAGCGAGCAGCAGCGCGGCGGCGATGGCCAGCGTCATGGCGAGGAAAGGCGGCTCGAACAGTAATTTGAGCGGACTGCGCGAATGACCCAGGCCGTTCATCGACACGTCGAAGGCGATGCCATCAGGATCGGTGCTGTTCATCCAGTCTAACAGCGCCAGCGCGGATCGGGCCTGGCCCAGATCCTTCATGCCGCGATTGTTGAGCAAATCGGGATCGGACAGCACATAGAGCGGTCCTTCCCCCACCTGCGCCAACACGACGCCGCCCCTGCCATCGGTCAACAGCGGGATGAGTTTGCGCCAGCGGTCCTGTTGCTGGTCATTGTCGGGATCGATGCCAGTGATGACCTGGATCGGACGCGGCGCCCGGAAGCGGCCGGGGACGCCATTGGAGACGAGCGCGCCGCCCCCGCTGCGATATTGCCGCATGGCGAAGCGGACGCCGGGCGCGAGCACGCCGATCGGCTCGGAAAGCGGCAACAGCCCCCGATAGCGCGCCCAGCCGGGATGATCGTCATCCGGCACGGTGCGCCATTTGGGCAGGACGAACAGGGTCGGCCGGGTCGCACGCTGCATCAGCGCCGCACTGACATCGGTCGCGCCGCTTTCGGCGGTGACCACCAGCAGGTCTTCGGTATCGAATTCGTGGGCGGTGCGTATGATGCGCGGGTGGCGGCCGGTCGCCTGCGCCAATTGCACGAGGCCGGCATAGCCGGTCACCGCATTGGACAAAGCGTGCGCGCCACCGTTGCGGCCCGATCGCAGGTCGGGGGCATAGGCGCCCAGCACCAGCATGGCAGAAAAGCCGACTATCCCGATCGCCAGCATCAGCGCGACGGTGCGGCCGTGGAACAGCGTGGCGTCGGACGACGGCGGGGCGATCGTGACGTCGCTCATGACGCCCAGTTCCGTGTCCGGGCGAAATCGGCATAGGCGTGGCGGCAGCGGCCCCATTCGTCGGCGTCGATCGGGCGACCGCCGAACAGGCTGCGCTCGACCGCGGACGCGATTTCCGTGAACAAGCGGCGCGGCGCGGACGGAATGCCCTCAGCGCGGGCGAGGTCGCGGCTGGTGAGCGCCGGGCGGACGACGTGCGGACGGCGGCGGGCCAAATCCTCGACGCTGCGCAGCAGCAGATGATGCACCGCCTGCGCATAACGGCCCTGCGCGGCAAGGGCGTCGGCTTCGTCCAACCAGGCGCGCGCCGGGGCGGCGTCCGGGGTCCAATCCTCTTCCGCCGCGTCAACTGCGGCGGCCGAACGACGCCGTCGCCAGCGCGGCAAGCGCCAGACGCCGTGGCGGACGCGGTCGATCACGATCCCCAGGATCAGCAGCGCCAGCGCAGCGATCATGGCCCACAGGACGATGCGGGCATAGGGCGCGTCGGGCATGAAACCGCCGATCCAGCGCAGGAAACGGCCGACGGGGGCAAGCGCCCATTCCAGCCATTCGCCCAGCGCCCTGAGCCAGGCGGGCGGTGGCGGGCGACCCGGCGCTGGCGTCATGTCGAACTGCACGTCGCCGCCGGCCAGCAGCACGCGATGCGCCGCAGCCAGTTGATCGTCCGACATATGCGCTGGTCCGGCCATCGATGCCCACCCCCCGTCGCGGGCGACCCTAGCGGCTGGCGGCGCGGGCGCAAGCCATTCAAAGGATGACAAAGCCGGTCGAATACGACAGCGTCGAATCCGGGTTTGGAAATGGGGGATATGATGATGGCGACGCGCGCGGCCTTGGACGAGCAACGATCCTTTTCGGTCGGCCGGGTGCTGAGCCGCGCCTTCGGCACGCTGGGCGACAATCCACTCGCAACCTTCGGCATCGCGTTCCTGTTCGGATCGATCCCGCAATCTCTCTACAGCTATTTCATCGGTTCGACGCTGGCGAGCGCGGACCGGGCGAGCGCGATCGCGGCGATTGCCGTATCGGTCGCCTCCTTCGTCGTGTTCCTGCTGCTGTCGATGCTGGTGCAGGGCGCGCTCGTCCGGGCCACGCTGGCCCAGGCGCAGGGGCAGAGGGCCAGCTTTGGACAATGTATCGGCACGGGCCTGGCCAAGGCGGCGCCGCTGATCGGCCTTACCATCCTGCTGATCCTGGGGATCATGGCCGGGTTCGCACTGTTCGTCGTGCCCGGCATGATCCTGTTCCTGATGTGGTCGGTCGCGGCGCCGGCGCTGATCGCCGAAGATAGCAGCGTGCTGGCCGCCTTTTCGCGCAGCCGGTTCCTGACCAAGGGCGCGCGCTGGCGCATTTTCGCGCTACAGCTATTGTTGCTGGTGCTGATATGGCTGGTGTCGGCAGCGCTGGGCGCGGTCATTCTGGCGAGCGGCATGGCGACCCAGGCCATTGGCGAAGCGGCGCTGTCGCTACCCTATCTCCTGATGTCGGCGGTCAGCAACACGCTGATCATCGCTTTCTGGAGCACGGTGCAGGCCAGCCTTTATATCGACCTGCGCGCCTGGAAGGACGGGCCGCAATCGCAGGATCTGGCGGACATCTTCGGCTGACTCGCGCCGCTCTGCGCCGCGGCCAGTCATACCGGCAATGCGGTGGTATATTTGGTGAGCGACAGCGCGAAGTGGGAGGAGGCGCCGCCGACGGCGGGATGCTCCAGCAGGACGCGCATCAGGAAGCGCTCATAGTCTTCGACGTCCGACGCGACCACGCGCAGCAGATAATCCCAGTCGCCCGACATCGAATAGCATTCGATGATCTCCCGCCGTTCCCGCACGAACGCCTCGAACGGCGCCCGCACTTCCCGCGCGTGGCTGCGCACGCGGATGTTGCAGAAGACATTGACCTTCCGATCGATCGCCACCGCGTTCAACAACCGGACCGCCGGGCCGAGAACCCCGGCGGCCTCCAGCGCCCTGACTCGCCGCCAGCAGGAGGCGGCCGAGCTGCCGACCCGTTCGGCCAGTTCCGCGTTGCTGAGCGTCGCGTCCGACTGCAACTGGTCGAGAATGCGCCGATCAACGGCGTCCAGGTCGATCATATTTCATATTATCCTTTATTGTGAAACATGCAGTTCAAATTATACCGAAAACTAGCGCATATTGAAACGGGATTTCGGCTTTTCCATGCGATAAGGTCGCTATGGGACAGGATATGCACGAACGGCCGGAGGGCGCCGCCGGGGACTGGACGGTCGCTCAGGACTGGCACCGCTACACCGCGGCGGAACATGCGATGTGGGACCGTTTGTTCGAACGGCAGGCCCGGATGCTGCCCGGTCGGGTCGTGCCGGAATATATGGCTGGTCTCGATATATTGCGCATGGACAGGCCGGGTATTCCCAATTTCGATGCGCTGTCGGAACGGTTGATGAAGGCGACGGGCTGGCAGGTCGTCGCCGTGCCTGGGCTGGTCCCCGACGCGGTATTTTTCGAACATCTCGCCAACCGCCGCTTTGTCGCCGGGCGCTTCATCCGAACCCCGGACCAGATCGATTATCTGGAGGAGCCCGACATATTCCATGATGTTTTCGGCCATGTGCCGCTGCTCGCGAACCCCGTGTTCGCCGACTATATGCAGGCCTATGGCGCGGGCGGGCTGCGCGCCGACAGCCTGGGCGCGATCGAACGGCTGGCGCGGCTTTACTGGTACACAGTCGAATTCGGCCTGATCCGCCAGGAGGACGGGCTCAAGCTCTACGGCGCTGGCATCGTCTCTTCTTATGGCGAATCGCTATTCGCGCTCGACGATCCGTCGCCCCATCGCATCGGCTTTGATCTCAGGCGGCTGATGCGGACCAATTACAAGATCGACGATTATCAGCAGAGCTATTTCGTGATCGACAGTTTCGAGGACCTGCTGCGCCAGACAGCGCAGACCGACTTTGCGCCCCTTTACACGGAGTTGGACGGGCAGCCCGATCTGGCCACCGATGCGCTGTTGCCAAGGGACCATATCTTAACGCGCGGAACGCAGGCCCATGCCCGCAGTCGGGCGGAGGTCGGCGCATGATCCCGGCGACGGCCCCACACGCACCGCCCTTGCTGCATAACGAACATAAGAAAGAGGACCTGTCCATGGACGTCAACGTCAACGTCGCCCCGGAGTCCGTGACCGACAATCCGCTCGGCCTCAACGGTTTCGAATTCGTCGAATTCACGTCTCCCGACCCCGATGGAATGGCCGCGCAGTTCGAACAGTTGGGCTTTACCGCGACGCACCGCCATCCTGTGAAGAATATCACCCGCTACAAGCAGGGTCGCATCAACCTGATGCTGAACCGCGACGACGCCGGTCGCGTCGCGGCGTTCCGGGGCGAACATGGCGCGTCCGCCAGCGCGATGGCGTTCCGCGTCAACGATCCGCAGGCGGCGATGCGCTGGGCGCTGGACCATGGCGCCAAGCGCACCGACGAGGATGACACCGTGATTCAGGGCATCGGCGGCTCCTACCTCTATTTCGTGGCGGATGATGCAGATCTCTACGCCGACTGGGCGGAATTTTCCGGCTGGCGCGAAGCGGAAGCGCGCAACAATGTCGGCCTCGACCTGCTCGACCATCTGACCCACAATGTCCGGCGCGGCCAGATGCGGGTGTGGAGCGCATTCTACCGCACCCTGTTCAATTTCGAAGAGCAGAAATATTTCGATATCAAGGGCCAGGCCACCGGCCTGTTCAGCCAGGCGATGATCGCGCCCGACAAGGCGATTCGCATTCCGCTGAACGAAAGCCAGGACGACAGAAGCCAGATCGAGGAGTTCATCCGCCAATATAATGGCGAGGGCATCCAGCATCTCGCGCTGACCACCGCCGATATCTACGACACGGTCGAGCGGCTGCGCGCGCGCGGCGTCAGGTTGCAGGATACGATCGAAACCTATTATGAGCTGGTCGACAAGCGCGTGCCCGGCCATGGCGAGGATTTGGAGCGGTTGCGCGCGAACCGCATCCTGATCGACGGCGATGTGGAGAGCGAGGGCATATTGCTGCAGATTTTCACCGAAAATATGTTCGGCCCGATCTTCTTCGAAATCATCCAGCGCAAGGGCAATGAAGGTTTCGGCAACGGCAATTTCCAGGCGCTGTTCGAAAGCATCGAGCTGGACCAGATTCGGCGCGGCGTCATCACGGTGAGCGAATGACGGATATGCGCCTCACCGGATTTGGCAACCATCATGCGACCGAGGCGATTGCCGGCGCGCTGCCGGTCGGACGCAACTCGCCGCAGCGCGTGCCCTTTGGCCTTTACGCCGAGCAGTTTTCGGCGACCGCCTTCACCGCGCCGCGGCACGAAAACCGGCGTAGCTGGCTGTACCGTATGCGGCCGAGCGCCGGCCATGGTCCATTCCTGCCCTATGATCGCGACAGCCTGCTGCGATCCGGTCCCTTTGACGAGCGCCCCGCCTCGCCCAATCGCCTGCGCTGGAACCCGCTGGACATGCCGGCGGAACCCACCGACTTCATCGACGGCCTGGTGACCTATGCCGGCAATGGCGATGTCGCGACGGGCGCGGGTTGCGGCATTCATCTGTACGCGGCGAACCAGTCGATGGTCGATCGCGCCTTCTTTTGCGCCGATGGCGAATGGCTGATCGTGCCGCAGGTCGGTACGTTGCGGATCGTGACGGAAATGGGCGTCCTGACCGTTGCGCCGCTCCAGATCGCACTGATCCCGCGGGGCATCCGTTTCCGTGTCGAGCTGCCGGGCGGGGCTGCGCGCGGCTATGTCTGCGAAAATTACGGTGCGCTGTTCCGCCTGCCGGACCTTGGCCCGATCGGGTCCAACGGCCTGGCCAATCCGCGCGATTTCGAAGCGCCGGTCGCGGCGTTCGAGGATGTCGAGCGGCCGACCCAGATCGTCCAGAAATTCGGCGGCAGGCTGTGGGCGACGACGATCGACCACAGTCCCTTCGATGTCGTCGCCTGGCACGGCACGGTCGCGCCCTATCGGTACGACCTGACGCGCTTCAATACGATCAACACGGTCAGTTACGACCACCCCGATCCGTCGATCTTCACCGTGCTGACATCGCCCAGCGACACGCCCGGCACGGCCAATATCGATTTCGTGATCTTCCCGCCGCGCTGGATGGTGGCGGACGATACGTTCCGCCCGCCTTGGTTCCACCGCAATGTGATGAGCGAATTTATGGGACTGATCGAGGGCGAATATGACGCCAAGGCCGGGGGCTTCGCGCCGGGCGGGGCCAGTTTGCACAATGCCATGTCGGCTCACGGGCCAGACCTGTCGAGCCATGACAAGGCGGTCGCCGCGCAGTTGGCGCCGCACAGAATAGAAGGAACGATGGCCTTCATGTTCGAGAGCCGCCACATGATCCAGCCGACCGCCTGGGCGACGGAAACGCCGCTGCTGCAACCCGACTATGACGCCTGCTGGACGGGCTTTCGCAAGGCGCAATTGCCGGTTACGCAGGGGGATATATGATGGCGGACTGGTGGACGACCGACGCGACGCATGACCCGGCGCTGACCAGCTGGGTCGAAAGCGCGCAGGACCATGGCGATTTCCCGATCCAAAATCTGCCGATCGGGTTATTCTCCCCGCCCGGTCACGAACCGCGCATCGGCGTCGCGATCGGCAACGCGATATTGGACCTGCGGGCCAGCGCCGACGCCGGGTTACTGCCCGACGACGTGGCGATGGCGTGCCGCGGCAGCGTGGTGAACGAATTGCTCGCCCTCCCGGCGGACCGGCGGCGCGCGCTGCGCCATAGGCTGAGCGGACTATTGTCCGATCCGGCGCATCGGCCGGTCGTGGAAGACTTTCTCCATAGCGCGGCGGACTGCACCCTGCACGTGCCCGCGCGGATCGGCGACTATAGCGACTTTTATGTCGGCATCCATCATGCCAATAATGTCGGCCGCCAGTTCCGGCCCGACAATCCGCTGTTGCCCAATTATAAATATGTGCCGATCGGCTATCATGGACGCGCGTCCTCGATCCGCGCGTCTGGCGTGCCGCTGCGGCGGCCGCTGGGCCAGCGCAAGCCACCCGAAGCCGATGCGCCGGTCGTCGGGCCGACCACGCGACTCGATTATGAGCTGGAACTGGGCGTGTGGATCGGGCCGGGCAATGCGCTCGGCACGTCCATCCCGATCGCGCAGGCGGCCGATCATGTCGCGGGCTTCTGTCTGCTCAACGATTGGTCCGCGCGTGATTTTCAGGCTTGGGAATATCAGCCTCTCGGTCCCTTCCTCGCCAAGAATTTTCAGTCGACCATCTCCCCCTGGATCGTCACCGCAGAGGCGATGGCGCCATTCCGCACAGCCCAGCCCATGCGGCCGGACGGTGATCCCCAACCGCTACCCTATCTGCTGGATGCGAGCGATCAGGCGCATGGCGCACTCGCCCTGATGCTGGAAGCCTGGCTGCTGACCGCCAGAATGCGGGAGGCGGGGCAGGCGCCGATCCGCCTCAGCCGCGGCCCCGCGACCAATATGTACTGGACTGTGCAACAGATCGTCACCCATCATGCGTCCAATGGCTGCGACCTCAATCCGGGCGACCTGCTGGGCACCGGCACCATTTCGGCGCCCTCCCGCGACGGCTTCGGCAGCCTGATGGAACTGAGCATCGGCGGCAAGGAACCGATCGCCCTGCCCAATGGCGAAAGCCGCGCCTTCGTGGAGGATGGCGACGAGATCATCCTGCGCGCCCATGCGTCGGCGCCGGGCCGCGTGTCCATCGGCCTGGGCGAATGTCGGGCGCTGGTGAAGCCCGCGCCATGAGCGGGGTCGTCCTGCACGGCTATTGGCGATCGTCAGCCGCCTATCGCGTGCGGATGGCCCTCAATCTCAAGGGCGTCGCTTATACTCAGATCAATCATGACCTGCGCATAGGCGCCCAGCGCGACGACGCCTATCTGGCGATTGCGCCGCACGGACTGGTGCCCGCGTTGCAGGTTGACGGCCGGGTGCTGATCGAAAGCCCCGCCATCCTCGAATGGATCGACGCCCGGTGGCCGGAGCCGACGTTGCTGCCAAGGGATGAGGATGACAAGGCGATCGTCCGGTCGATGGCGGCGCTGATCGCCTGCGACATTCATCCGCTCAACAATCTGCGCATACTCAAGGCGTTGAAGCATGATTTCGGGGCCGATCAAGCACAGATCGATGCCTGGACCCATCGCTGGATCGGCGCGGGCTTCGGGGCGCTGGAGCAGATGATCGCGCGCCATGGCGACGGCTTTGCGTTTGGCGATGCGCCGACACTGGCGGACTGTTATCTCGTACCGCAGCTTTTCAATGCACGGCGCTCCGGCGTCGATCTGACGCCCTACCCCGCGCTGGTGGCGGCCGGTGACAAAGCCGCTGCGCTGACGACCGTCGCCGCAGCTCGTCCCGATGTGCAGCCGGACGCCGACAGATGAACGGCGATCGGGTGACGGCGACGCCGACGGGTGTGCGACTCTGCGCGCTCGACGCCCTGCAGGACGGGGCCGCCCGCAATTTCGTCCTGCAGATGCGCGCGGGCCGTTTCCACGGCTTCGTCGTGCGGGACGGCCAGCGAGTGTCGGGCTTTGTCGACCGCTGCCCCCATGCGGGCCTGCCGCTGGCGCAGACGCTGGACGACTATCTCACGCCCGACGGTCGCTTCATCGCCTGCAGCTGGCATGGCGCCCTGTTCGACAAGCAGGACGGCCGGTGCGTCGGCGGCCCTTGCACCGGCCAGTCGCTGAAGGCCTGGCCGGTGGCGCTGGTCGAGGACTGGATCGTCACCGCCTGACCCTATCCCTTTGCGTCCATTGCAGGATTTTGGCCTGCCCCCCCGGCACGTCACTGACGCGCATAGCGGTCCTCATAGCGGATGATATCGTCCTCGCCCAGATAATGGCCGGTCTGGACCTCGATCATCTCGACCGGGATCTTGCCGGGATTTTCCAGCCGGTGAACCGCGCCCAGCGGCACATAGACCGACTCGTTCGCGCTCACCAGCTTGACCGTCTCGCCGATCGTCACCTGCGCGGTGCCCGCGACCACGATCCAATGTTCGGCGCGATGATGATGGCTTTGCAGCGACAGCGCCTCTCCCGGCTTCACCATGATCCGCTTGACCTGGAACCCGTCGCCCATCGCCAGGCTTTCGAACCAGCCCCATGGCCGGTGATCGCGCGGCATCGTCTCGGCCTGTTTGACCGATCGCGCCTTGAGCGTCTTGACCGCTTCGCCCACCCGCTGGCTGGCCGCGCGCGGCGCGACCAGCACGGCGTCGGGCATGGCCACGACGATCATGTCGTCCAGGCCGATCCCCACCAGTTCCAGCCCGTCCACTTCCGATCGCAGCAATGTGCCGGTGCAATCGATCGCCGTCGCGCCGCGCGAACAGACATTGGCCTGTGCGTCGGGGCCGCTTTCCTGCCACACGCTTTTCCAGTCGCCCAGGTCCGACCAGCCCGCGGCAAACGGCATCACGACCAGATTGTCGGCTTTCTCCATGATGGCATAGTCGATCGAGATGGTCGCCGCCCCGCGCCACGCCTCCACTCCCAGCCGGGTAAAGCCCAGATCCGCCGAACCGCCGGCCACAGCGCCTTCGACCGCGGCCAGCAGGTCGGGGGCGTGGCGGCGATAGGCGTCGATGATCGCGGCCAGGGAAAACAGGAAAATGCCCGCATTCCAGAGATATTTGCCCGAAGCCAGCATGGCGGCGGCCCGCTCTGCGTCAGGCTTTTCGACGAAGCGCATCAGCGGGCTGGGCGTGGGTGCGGACCGGGCCGACGGGTCGTCCAGTTCCAGATAGCCATAGCCGGTTTCCGCGCGGGTGGGTTCGATGCCGAAGGTGACGAGCGATCCATCGAGCGCGCTCTGCCGCGCCG
Organism: Sphingobium cupriresistens LL01; assembly: GCF_001046645.1. Lineage (NCBI taxonomy): Bacteria > Pseudomonadati > Pseudomonadota > Alphaproteobacteria > Sphingomonadales > Sphingobiaceae > Sphingobium > Sphingobium cupriresistens. Next base: position 51,567 of record NZ_KQ130434.1, on the reverse strand, counting down.
CGCGCACCGCAGCCTGGAAGGCGGGCGCGTCGGGGATCAGATGGTCCGACGGCAGGACCAGCATCAGCGCGTCGGGGTCCTGCCGTTGCAGCACCAACGCGGCGGCCAGGATGGCGGGCGCGGTGTTGCGCCCCTCCGGCTCGATCAGGATCGCCGATGGCGTGGCGCCGGCCGCGTCGAGCTGCTCGGCCACGATGAAGCGGAACGGGTCGCCGGTGACGATCGCGGGCGCGGCAAAGCCTTCGCCCTGCACCAGCGTGGCGGCGCGCTGGAACAGGCTGGTCCCGTCGATCAGGTCGGCGAACTGCTTGGGATAGGCTTTGCGGGACAGCGGCCAAAGGCGCGTGCCGGCACCGCCGCATAGAATCACGGGATAAATCACATTATGGTCAGTCGGCATGACAGAGGCGCGCCCCTATAAAAAGGATCTTCTACAAATCGGTTGCGAAGCAGAGTTGCTTTATATCCGCATTCCATGTGTGACTTATAATCTAACGCGGTGATCGCCTATCGCTTTTGGTGAAACCAGGTTGAGGACCTATTAAATCGCTTGCTGGGATGGCGGCGGGTTGATCCAATGGCGGCGCAAGCAGACGTCTTCACAGGTGATTTGATCTGGCTACCGGAGGCGCAGATGCGGCGGATCAAGCCGTATTTCCCGTTGTCGCACGGAGGCCACGGGTCGATGATCGCGGAAACATCAGCGACATCATCTTCGTAATCGGTAACGGCTTGGGACATCATATCTGCCAGATGCGTGCTAGGATTCCCCGACCGGCACCCCTTTCAACGCAGTGACCAAGGCGCGAACCCGGCTGCGCAATTCGATGATCGATTCTGTATCGATGTCGAGCCCGGCGCCCAGCATTTCGGGCACCCGCGCGGCGGCGGATTTCAGATCCCGACCCGTTGGCGTCACGTCGATCAATACCCGCCGCTCGTCAGTCGCATCACGGGTCCGGCTTATCAGGCCCGCTTTTTCCATACGCTTGAGCAGCGGGGTCAGGGTGCCGCTGTCGAGATGGAGCATGTCACCCAGGGACCCGACGGTTTGCGGCGTATGTTTCCACAAAACCAGCATGACCAGATATTGGGGATAGGTCAGTCCCAACTCCGCCAGAATGGGCCTATACAGGCGATTGAGCAGGTTCGACGCAGCATAAAGGGGAAAGCAGACCTGCCGGTCGAGATCGAGCGGATCCGAATCCGGCAGCGTCATGCCATTTCCTCTCAGTTCACCGACACCGCAATCGCAACATCGATATTATTCTTCACCGCGTTTGAATAGGGGCATACGGCATGGGCTTTGGCAACCACTTCTTCCGCCGTTGCCTGATCCAGGCCCGTGATCGTCACATCAAGCGCCACCGTCAAGGCGAAGCCGCCTGTTCCGTTGGGCTGCATCCCGACATCGGCTATGACGACGATATCCTCGTCCTTGACCTTTTCAGATGTCGCGCGCGTCACATGGATTACGGCATTGCCGAAACACGCCGCATAGCCGGCGGCGAACAATTGCTCCGGATTAGTAGCGCCACCCTTCCCACCCAAAGCCTTTGGGAGGGCCAAGGGCTGGTCAAGCAGGCCATCGGCGCTTTTCACGGTCCCGGAACGTCCGCCGACGGCGGTAACTTTAGTGCTGTAAAGCAGGCTCATTCATCGATCCTCACTATTAAATCATATACAAATATATTGCGCACAATATATTTGGTCAAGGCCTGTGAGCGTCCATCGGAAATCCGCTTGCCAAAAACCTTGATCCGAAGCCAAAAAGATTGACATTCGGACAAAATAGTCCGCTTATGCTCGTGTGACCAACGATCGGACCGACGCGAGACGACATCGCCAGGCATTGCTTCAGGCTGCCTCCGCAATCTTTCTGGAACATGGCATCACCGCGCCGCTCGATCTGGTCGTCACGCGCGCCGGGGTCGGGCGCGCGACGCTTTATCGCCATTTCCCCGATCGGGTTGCGCTGGTTCTTGCGCTGGTCGATCAGTCTCTCGACGCGCTGGAAGCCTTGGCTAAGGCTGTTCCCCACGATCGCGCGACGTTTCAGATTCTGCTGCTGCATCTGGCTGATATCCTTGCGAAGGATCCCTCGCTGGCGGACTTCTGGCGGGTTATTCCATCCGACAACGCCCAGCGGATAGGCCAGCTCCAACGCTTTCGGCTCATGTTCGACCGGGCCGTAAGCGACGCTATCGAAGGCGGCACGCTACGCGGCGACTTCAGGTCCGACGACATGCTGCTGGTTGGCGGTATGCTTGGGGCCGTCGCACGAGAACCTGATGCCGACAAACGCCGGGCCATGGCCGCCCGTCTGGTCGATCTGCTGGTTTCAGGGTTACAACCAGTCGATTCCGGCGCGTCACGATGACGACGCCGCTCGAACCCATTCCCAACTGGACCGACGATGAAAAGCCATCGATGCCGGGGTCGCCATCCACGCCGCGCCACAGCGGCCCGGTCCGCGTCGCCTATGTCGCCACGGCGCTGCTGCTGGGAATCACGGGCGGGCTTGGCAACGCGCTGATCAGCGCCAATCTGCCCAGCATCCAGGGGGAACTGGGCCTCACGCCGGTCGAGGCGGCCTGGTTGCCCGCAGCTTATCTAATGGTCAATGTCTCGACCAGCCTGCTATTGTTCAAGTTCCGCCAGCAATTCGGCCTGCGCCTGTTCGCGGAGATCGGCCTGCCGCTTTATGCCGCGGTCACGATCCTGCATCTGTTTGCGGACAGCTACGCCATGGCGCTGCTGGTGCGCGCGGTCAGCGGGTTTGTCGGCGCCACGATCAGCACGCTGGCCATTTTCTACACATTGCAGGCCTTTCCCAAGGCGAAGCTGGGGCAAGGTTTGGTCATCGGCCTTGGCATTTCCCAGTTGGCGACCCCGTTGGCCTGGCTATTGTCGCCGGCCTTGCTCGATCTTGGCGAATGGCGGACCCTTTACCTGTTTGAATCGGGGCTGGCATTATGCTGCCTCGCCGCCGTGGTGACGCTGAAGCTGCCGCCTGGCATTCGCATCAAGGTGTTCGAGGGCCGCGATTTTCTGACGTTCCTGCTGCTTGCTCCAGCCTTGGCGCTGATCGTGGCTGTGCTGGCGCAGGGACGCACCCAATGGTGGACGTCACAGCCATGGATCGCCGCTGCGCTGATCGTTGCGATCATCCTGTTCATGGCGAGCATATTTGTCGAACATCATCGCGCCAATCCGATGATCCAGACGCGCTGGTTGGGCACCGCCTCCACCATCCGTTTTGCAATCGGCGCGATGGGCATCCGTTTCCTGTTGTCGGAACAGACCTATGGCGCGACCGGCCTGCTGCGCACGCTGGGCATGGGACCGGACCAATTGCAGCCGCTTTATGCCGTCATGCTACTGGGTCTGGTGGCGGGGATCGGCGCAAGCGCCCTGACTTTCAATCAGAAAACCGTCATTCCGCAAATCTTGCTTTCCATAGTGCTGATCGCGATCGGCAGCTTTCTGGACTGGAACGCCACCAGCCTGACCCGTCCGCATGATATGTTTTTCAGCCAGCTCCTGTTGTCCTGCGGGGCGGGACTGTTCATGGGACCGTTGCTGTTGGTGGGCGTGATGAGCGCGCTGAAGAACGGTCCCAATTATATTGTCAGTTTCGCTGTATTATTCGGCGTCAGCCAATCGATTGGCGGGCTGGCCGGCCCCGCTGCGCTCGGCACGTTCCAGCAGTTTCGACAGCATGAATATTCCGCCGCGATCAACGCCGGCGTGGACCCGACCAACGGCGTCGTCGCCCAGCGGCTTCAGATGCAAGGTCAGGTCTATGGCCGGGTCATGACCGATCCCGTGCTGCGGCAAGCGCAGGGCGTCGCGCAATTGGCCCAGATATCCACGCGCGAATCGCAAGTGCGCGCGTTCAACGACGTGTTCCTGCTGAACGGCCTGCTCGCGCTGCTGCTGCTCAGCTGGTCGATGCTCCACGTCATCCGCCTCGCCCTGGAGGCAAAGAACAACCCTCCCGCCGCGCCCGGTCCGCAGACCGGCGCGGCGGCCCCGACCTGATGGAAAACCGGAACATGGCAGACGAACCAATCATCCGCGACGATCGCCCGGTCGATGACGCGCCAACGCCCGACCTGGTGGACGCCAATGGCAACCCGCTGGGGGCGAGCGATGACGCGACCGTTGCGGAACCGCCCAAAACCATCAAGCCCCGGCGCAAGACGGTGTTCATCATGGCGGGCGTCGCGCTGATCGGGATATTGTTCATCCTGGCCGCCTGGCGCATCTGGCCGTTCACCAGCAGCATCGTGACGACGGAAAACAGCTATGTGCGCGGCCAGATCACGGTGATGGCGCCGCAGGTCAACGGCTATGTCGCGCAGGTTCTGGTGCGCGATTTCCAGCATGTCCGCGCCGGGCAACCGCTGGTGCGGATCGACGACCGCATCTATCGCCAGCAACTGGCACAGGCCGAGGGGCAACTCGATGCGGCCAGGGCGGAACTGGCCAACGCCGCGCAGACGCTGGCCCAGAATCAGGCCGACATAGAGGCGCGCCGCGCGGACCTTTTTGCCGCGCAGGCGGAGCGCGATCGCGCGAGATCGGACGAGGAGCGGGTCAACGACCTGGCCCTGCGCGGATCGGTATCATTGCGAGAGCGCGACCAGATCCGCGCGACCGCGCGATCGGGCGCCGCCAATGTGCTCAAGGCGCGCGCCGCGATCCGCATAGCGGAGGAAAGCGCAAAGGCGACGTCAGTGTCGCGCCTTGGGCTGGAGGCGCAGGTCAAGACCGCAACGGCGCAGCGCGACCTTGCCCGGATCAACCTTGCCAACACAGTCATTCATGCGCCCAAGGACGGGCAGTTGAGCGAAGCCAGCGTGCGGCAGGGGCAATATGTCGCGGCGGGCTCGCAACTGCTGTTCCTGGTGCCCGAAAGCCTGTGGGTGGTGGCGAATTTCAAGGAAACCCAGACCCGCAACATCCGTCCCGGCCAGGTCGCGACCTTCAAGGTCGATGCGCTGGGCGAAACGCTGAAAGGGCATGTCGAGGGCTTCGCCCCGGCGACGGGTTCGGAATTCAGCGTTTTGCGCCCCGATAATGCCAGCGGCAACTTCACCAAGGTCGTCCAGCGCATCCCGATCCGCATCAACATCGACCCCGGCCAGCCGCTCGCCAACCGGCTGCGGCCCGGCATGTCGGTCGTGACGCGGGTCGAAACCGCCGGCGCGACCGGCACAGGCAGCGTGCGATGAAGCGGCATTGTATGGCGCTTGCAGGTGCAGCGACCCTGCTTTCGGGATGTATGCCCGCGGATGTGCGCCCGCCGGCCTCCGCTACGGTCGTAGCGCCTGCCGCATGGCGCGACGCGGTCGCCGCTGCCGGGTCCATCGCCCCCGACTGGTGGCGTGCGTTCGGCGATCCGGTTCTGGATCGGCTGATCGAGGATGCGCTTGCCCGCAACACCGACATACTCGCCGCCGCCGCTCGCGTGCAGGAGGCGCAGGCCGACATACGCACCGCGCGATCGGCCCTGCTGCCTGCGGTCGACGCCATCGGGGCGGGCCAATATGCGCGCGCGCCGGGTGCATCGGGCCTCTCCACCAGCACGGCGTTGCAACCGGAATTGCAGGCCAATTGGCAGGTGGACCTGTTCGGGCGACTGTCGCGCCTGACCGATGCCGCCCGGCTGCGCTATGTCGCCAGCCAGGCGGATCGCGATGCCATGGCCCTGTCCGTCGCCGCGCAGGTGGCGCAGGGCTATATCGGGCTGCTGGCGCTGGACGCGCAATTGTTCGTGTCGCAGGAAACCGTGACGTCGCGCAAGGAAGCCTTGCGCCTGGCGACCGACCAGGCGTCGGTCGGCTATATCTCTCAATTCGAACTGACCCAGGCGCAGTCGGAATATCAGGCCGTCGAACAGGCCATTCCGCAAATCAGATTGGCGTTGAGCGCGCAGGAGAACGCCCTGCGCCGGCTGGTCGGCGATCTGCCCGGACCCGTGGCGCGCCATCGCAGCCTGATCGATTTTCCCGTGCCGGTCGTACCCGCCACCTTGCCATCCGACCTGCTGCGCCGCCGTCCCGACATAGCCAGCGCCGAACTGGCGATCGCCGCCGCCGACGCCAGGCTGGCGGCCGACCGCGCCGCCTTCCTGCCGCAAGTCGCGCTATCCGCCAGCCTGGGGCAATTGCTGGTCAATGCGACCGATTATGATCCGGTCACCATCTGGAGCCTGGGCGGCAGCATCCTGGCCCCGATCTTTTCGGGCGGCAGGCTGACGGCGCAGGTCGCCACCGCCACCGCGCAGCGCGATCAGGCCGCCTTTGCCTATCGCGGCGCGGCGCTCGCCGCGTTCGAGGAAGTCGAAACCGCGCTGACCGGGGTCTTGCGCTATGCCGAACAAATCGACCGGCTGCACAACCGGCGCACGATCCTGAAACGGTCGGTCGCGCTGGCCACGGATCGTTATCGGGGCGGCTATGCGGCCTATATCGAGCAACTCGACGCCCAGCGAAATCTCTATGCTACAGAACTTGACGCGATCAGCGTGCGACAGCTCCAGCTGGAAAATATCATAACGCTCTACCGTGCGCTGGGCGGCGGATGGTCTGGCGGACAAACTGGTGGAGGATGAAAGCCATCCTTAGCGTGGACCTGTGACGGATTTGCGCCGGTCACCTGAGCGATTAGAGCTCGCAACAGGAGACTGGCCTGCTGCCGGTTTGGTGGACACCAAGACAAGGTGTTTATCGGACTGGAGGACGTAAATGGAGCGAAGAGCCGATATGTTCGATCATATCGAGAGATTTGGCGACGATGTGAGACGTTAGCCTTGTTGATTTTCTGGAGACAATATGGAGAGGGCGTGCGGCTTGGACAGCCTTGTCCCCAAACTTTCCTCGCCTCAGCGCCCCAGAAACCATTGATTTTTCGATGATTTCTGGAGCGGGCGAAGGGATTCGAACCCTCGACCCCAACCTTGGCAAGGTTGTGCTCTACCCCTGAGCTACGCCCGCTCTGGCGGCCGGAGGATGTGTCCCTCTCGGCGGGTGGCGGGGAACTAGCAGCGCTTGTCTAAAGGGGCAAGGGGAGAATTGCACAAAAATGAAATTCTCCTTCACAAGCATAAAAACCCAAGCTTTCCTGTGTGTTAACCGGATACGGAATATGTCACCGTCGGGTCGGCGCATCATTCGCTGCGCGAATCACCCCCATGCGCGGCGCGAAAGGGCGGCTTGGCGCGCGCCGTGCTTATGCTAAGGCTGTAGCGACAAGTTTCTTGCCGCGGCGGGATCATTTGCCCTCGCCCTTCGTACTGACCAGCAACCAACAGGGAGACCAGCCATGTCGTCCAATCATTTGACGCGCCGCGGCCTGTTGCAAGGCAGCGCGGCTCTCGCCGCAGCCAGCCCCGTCGTGGCGCAGGCCGCCGCTATACCCAAGCGCAACGGAGGAAGCGCGATGATCCCCGTCGAATTGACCGTCAACGGGCGAGAGGTGCATCTGCAACTTGACCCGCGCACCAGCCTGCTCGATACGCTGCGCGAACATCTGCACCTGACCGGCACCAAGAAAGGGTGCGACCATGGCCAGTGCGGCGCGTGCACCGTGATCGTGGAGGGTCGCCGCATCAACAGCTGCCTGACCCTGGCGGTGATGCATGATGGCGAGCGCGTCACGACGATCGAGGGGCTGGGCACGCCCGACAAGCTGCACCCGATGCAAAAGGCCTTCATCGTCCATGACGGCTATCAATGCGGCTATTGCACGCCGGGGCAGATTTGCTCGGCGGTGGCGGTGCTGGACGAGATCAAGGCGGGCATCCCCAGCCATGCGACGGCGGAACTGGACGATGTGGCGTTCAGCGACGCGGAACTGCGCGAGCGGATGAGCGGCAATATCTGCCGCTGTGCCGCCTATCCCAACATCATCGCCGCGATGCGAGATGCAGCCGGGGAGAAGGTGGCATGAAGGCCTTCACCTATGAACGCGCCTCCACCGTCGAAGCGGCGGCCAAGGCCGCGGCCTCGGTTCAAGGCGCGCGCTTCATCGCCGGCGGCACCAACCTGCTCGACCTGATGAAGCTGCAGATCGAAACGCCGACCCATCTGATCGATGTCAACCATCTGGGGCTGGACCGGATCGAGAAGACGGCCAACGGCGGGCTGCGCATCGGCGCGCTGGTGCGCAATACCGATCTGGCCGCCGACAAGAGCGTGCGGCAGGATTATGCCGTGCTCAGCCGCGCGTTGCTGGCCGGCGCATCGGGCCAGTTGCGCAACAAGGCGACGACCGGCGGCAACCTGTTGCAGCGCACCCGTTGCCCCTATTTCTACGACACGCGGATGCCCTGCAACAAGCGCAAGGCCGGGAGCGGCTGCGGCGCGATGCAGGGGATGAGCCGCAGCCTGGCGATATTGGGCGTGAGCGACGCCTGTATCGCCCAGCACCCCAGCGACATGGCGGTGGCGATGCGGCTGCTGGACGCGCAGGTCGACACGATGGGCGCGGACGGCGCGGCGCGGGCGATCCCGATCGCGGACTTCCACCTGCTGCCTGGCGACACGCCGCACAGGGAAAGCGCGCTCAAGCCGGGCGAGATCATCACATCGGTCACTCTGCCCAAGCCGGTCGGCGGCGCCCATGTCTATCGCAAGGTCCGCGACCGCGCCTCCTACGCCTTCGCTTTGGTGTCGGTAGCGGCCGTGTTCGGCAAGGATGGCAGCGCGCGCTTCGCCTTTGGCGGGATCGGCGCGAAGCCGTGGCGCACGCAAGAGGCCGACGCAGCAGCCAAAAGCGGAGCCAAAGCCGTTGCGGAAGCAGCCTTGGCCGGTGCGCGCACCACCCATCATAACGAGTTCAAAAAGACATTGGTCGAACGGACGCTTGCGTCCCTCTATCGCCAGCAGGAGGCACGGGCATGAAGTTCGATACGCCAGCGGGCATCAACCCGATCGACAAGGGCCGGGTGGTCGGCATTCCACACGACCGCATCGACGGCGCGGCCAAGGTGACGGGCAGCGCGCCCTATGCCTACGAACGGCACGACGCCGCCCCCAACGCCGTCTATGGCTGGATCGTCGGGTCCGCCATCGCCAAGGGACGGATCGCGGCGATGGACCTGCGCGCCGCAGAGGCCGCGCCGGGCGTGCTGGGCATCGTCACCCACGCCAATGCCGGCAAGCTGGGCAAGGGCAGCATGAACACCGCGCCGCTGCTGGGCGGGCCACAGGTCGATCATTATGAGCAGGCGGTGGCGCTGGTCATCGCCGACACGTTCGAAAATGCGCGTGATGCCGCCAAGCTGGTGCGGATCGATTACACGCCGGAGGACGGCAAATATGACCTGGCGGCCGAAAGCCTGAAGGGCGTGATGCCGCCCGACAGCTTTGGCACCCCGGCCGATACGAAGGCGGGCGATTTCGATGACGGTTTCGCCAAGGCGGCGGTCAAGATCGACCAGCGCTACACCACGCCCGACCATAGCCATGCGATGATGGAACCCCATGCGACGACCGCGGCCTGGAATGGCGACAGGCTGACGCTGTGGACATCGAACCAGATGATCGCCTGGGGCGTAGGCGAAGTCGCCAAGACGCTGGGCATCCCCAAGGAGAAGGTGCGGCTGGTGTCGCCCTATATCGGCGGCGGTTTCGGGTCGAAACTGTTCCTGCGCGCGGACGCGCTGCTGGCGGCGCTGGGCGCGAAACAGGTGGGGCGGCCGGTCAAGGTCGCCATCGCCCGGCACCAGATCCCCAACAACACCACCCACCGCCCGGCGACGATCCAGCGCATCCGCATCGGCGCGGACAAGGACGGGGTGATCGACGCGATCGGCCATGAAGTCTGGTCGGGCGACCTGCCCGGCGGCAGCCCGGAAACGGCGGCGCAGCAGACGCGGCTGCTCTATCGCGGCGCTAACCGGATGACGGCGCACCGACTGGTCACGCTGAACTTGCCCGAAGGCAATGCGATGCGCGCGCCGGGCGAAGCCGTCGGCCTGCTGGCGCTGGAAGTGGCGATGGACGAACTGGCCGAAGCCTGCGGCGTCGATCCGGTCGAACTGCGCATTCGCAACGATGTGCAATATGATCCTGAAGCCGGGCCGCAGCGCCCCTATTCCAGCCGCAAGCTGGTCGAGTGCCTGCGCGCCGGGGCCGATCGCTTCGGCTGGGACAAGCGCAAGGCCAAGCCGGGGCAAGTGCGCGACGGGCGCTGGCTGGTCGGCATGGGCGTCGCGGCCGCCTTTCGCAATAATCTGGTCGGCAAGTCGGGCGCGCGCATCGGCGTGGACGCGCAGGGCAAGGTCATCGTCGAAACCGACATGACCGATATCGGCACCGGCAGCTACACGATCATCGGCCAGACCGCCGCCGAAATGCTGGGCGTGCCATTGGATCAGGTGATCGTGCGGCTGGGCGACAGTCGGTTCCCGGTATCGGCCGGGTCGGGCGGGCAATGGGGCGCGAACAGCTCGACGGCGGGCGTCTATGCCGCGGCGATGGCGTTGCGCGCGAAGCTGGCGGAGAAGGCGGGCTATCCCGCCGACAAGGCGCAGTTCGACGATGGCCTGGTGAAATTCGACAATAAGTCCCAGACGCTCGCGGCACTGGCCGGGCGCGAGGGGCTGTGGGCCGAAGACAGCATGGAGTATGGCGATCTCGACAAACGCTATGCCCAGGCGACCTTCGGCGCGCATTTCTGCGAAGTGGGCGTCGATATCGACACGGCCGAAGTGCGCGTCCGCCGCATGGGCGGGGCCTTTGCGGCCGGACGCATCCTGAACCCCAAATCGGCGCGCAGCCAGGTGATCGGCGCGATGACCATGGGCGTGGGCGCGGCGTTGATGGAATCGCTGGAGGTCGACACCCGCTTCGGCTTCTTCGTCAATCACGACATGGCCGAATATGTGGTGCCGGTGCATGCCGACATTCCGCAGCAGGACGTGCTATTCATCGACGAGCTGGACGACAAAAGCTCGCCGATGAAGGCCAAGGGCGTGGGCGAGCTGGGTATCTGCGGCGCAGGCGCGGCGGTGGCCAATGCGATCTACAACGCCACCGGCATTCGCCTGCGTGACTATCCGCTGACGATCGACAAGCTGTTGAAAGCGCAGGCGGCATGACGACGGCCCGACCCAAGGTATAATGGAGCGCGCCGCCGCCGCCTCCTAGCCTCCCCGCGATAAAAGACGGGAGGATGGGCGTGAGGGTGATGGCGGCGCTGTTGGCGGGAAGCGCATTGATCGGAGCCGGATCGGCGTTGGCGCAGGCGCCCGATGCCGGGGACGCCCTGCGCCAGCCGATCATCGTCACCGCACCCGGCGGCGCGGTCGATAAGGACGACGCGCTTACGCTGGCCGCCGCCGACATCGGCCGCAGCGGCAGTCCCGATTTCCTGGGCGCGCTGACCCGCAATTTCGCCGGCGTCACTTTGCAGGATGCGCAGAATAATCTGTGGCAGCCCAATCTCGTCTATCGCGGCTTCGTCGCGTCCCCGCTCCAGGGGCAGGCGCAGGGCATTGCCGTCTATCTGGACGGCGCGCGCTTCAACCAGCCCTTCGGCGACACGGTGCAGTTCGACCTGCTGCCCGAAGCGGCGGTCCGGGGCGTCAGTCTGCTCGACAAGAGCGCCGTCTATGGCCTCAATGCGCTGGGCGGGGCGCTGGTGATCGACACGAAGACGGGGCTGAGCGATCCGGGGCTGGAGGCAAGCCTGTCGCACGGCCGGTTCGGCACGACCGAGGCGAGCGTCGCGGGCGGCATGGCCTGGGGCGACTGGAGCGCGTTCGGCGCCTTCCAATATACGCGCGACGACGGCTGGCGCGATCATTCGCCCTCCACCCTCTATAATGGCTATGCCGATGTCGGCTTCGACACGGCGAGCGGCGGCCTGCACCTTAAAGTCGTCGGCGCGAACACCGACCTGACCGGCAATGGCGTGTCGCCGGTGGAATTGCTGGCGGCGGACCGGCGCGCGGTCTTCACCTGGCCCGATAACAGCCGCAGCCGCTATGGCCGGGTCAGCCTGCACCCCTGGGTCGCGCTGTCCGACACGACCCGGATCGAAGCCACGCTCTATGCGCAGAAATTGACGCTGCGCACCGTCAATGGCGATGCCGCCGATATCGAGGGCTGCGAGGATGACGACGACGTTGGTTTCGTCTGCCTGGAAACCGTCGGGGGCGATGACGAGGAGGAGGAGCAGGCCGTCCTGACCGACGCTGAGGGCAATGCCATTGTCGATACGCTGGGCGGCGAGGGCTATGGCGTGCTCAACCGCGGACGCACGGCGACGCGGGCTATGGGCGCGCTGGTGCAGCTGATCGACAAGCGCATGGTCGGCGCGGGCGAGAATGTCTTCGCGCTGGGGTTCAGCTACGACACCAGCCGCACCCGTTTCGACACCTCGACCGAACTGGGCGCGCTGACCGACGATCGCAGCGTCGAGGGGCTGGGGTCCATCATCGTGCAGCCCGACGGCGCGATCGCGCCCGTCGGCCTGATCGCCCATACCGACTATTGGGGCGTGTTCGTGCAGGACAGGTTGCCGATCACGTCACGCCTGTCGGCCGAGATCGGGCTGCGCTACAATCATGCGCGCATCGTGATGCTGGACCAGATCGGCACCGCACTGAACGGTCGCCACCGCTTCCAGCGCCTGAACCCCGGCATCGAGTTCGACTATGTCGTTTCCGACGGACTGACGCTGCGCGCGGGCTATGCGGAAAGCAACCGCGTGCCGACCCCGGCCGAACTGTCCTGCGCCGACGAAAATGCGCCGTGCAGCCTGACCAATTTCTTCGTCGCCGATCCGCCGTTGAAGCAGGTGGTCGCCAAAAGCTGGGAAGCGGGCGCGAAGGGCCATGCCCAGGCGGGCGGCTTCACGATCGACTGGCTGCTGTCGGCGTGGCGCACCGACAATCGCAACGACATCCAATATGTCGCGTCCGAGATTCGCGGTCGCGCCTATTTCCGCAATATCGGCAGCACGCGGCGGCAGGGCGTCGAAGCAACGGTGCGCGCCAGCCGGGGCGGCCTTACCGCGGGGCTGAGCTACGCCTTCACCGACGCGACCTATCGCGCGCCGCTGACCCTTTCCAGCCCCGCCAACCCGTCGGCGGACGAGGAGGGACTGATCGAAGTCGCGCGCGGCGACCGGCTGCCCGGCATTCCCCGGCACAGCGCCACGCTGAACCTCGATTATGCGGGGAACGGCTGGTCCGTGGGCGGCGATATCATCGCGCGATCGGGACAATATCTGGTCGGCGATGAGGGCAATGACGAACCCAAACTGGGCGGCTATGCGCTCGTCAACCTGCGCGGCAGCGTGACCCTGGTGAAGGGCGTCAGTCTGTTCGGTACGCTCAACAATGCGCTGGGCCGCCGCTACGCGACCTTCGGCACCTTCAGCGAAGTGGACGAGATCGCACTGGAGGAGGCGCCCGGCGCCTCCAACCCGCGTGCTTATGGGCCGGGCGCGCCGCGCCGCTGGCAAGTCGGCGTGAAGGCGCTATTCTGACCATCTGACAACAGGAGAGAAACAGCATGACCGCCTATTTCGTCGCCGTCCGCAACAGCATTTCCGACGCCGAAACCTTCGCCACCTATGGCGATCTGGCCGGCAAATCCATGGCGGGCCACGCCATCACGCCGCTCGCCGTCTATGGCAAGACCCGCGCCACCGATGGGCCGGCGACCGAAAGCGCCGTCATCATCGCCTTCCCGACCTTCGAGGAGGCAGAGGCCTGGTATGACAGCCCCGCTTATCAGGAGGCGCTGACGCACCGGCTCGCCAGCGGCGACTATCAGACCTTCATCATCCAGGGCGTCGACTGACCCTCCCGCCCGGAATGTCCACGTTACGGGGCTTACGGATTCTCATAAGTGATTGTTTATAAAGAAAAATGGGAAGTCATGTGTTCAGATCCGGCGCATGACTTCCTAAAAACCGTTATTTAACAACGGCTTGAATTTCGTCAATCTGTGACAACTGTCCAACTCGCTGTTGCATTCACGGCACATCCACCCGCGGCAGCAGCGTCGCCTCCAGCCCCGGATAGAGGTGCGACACGCTGCGCTGCACTTCATAGCGCGCCACCGCCATCTTGGCGAACCGATCGGGAATGGGCAGTTCGCCCGCCTCCACCATGTCCAGCCCATCCCGCACCGCCTGCGTCAGCGTCGCTTCCAGCCAGTCGATCCAGTCGCGCGTCTGGTCGATCGCCGTCGTGCCGCCCGGATCGAACGGACCATGGCCGGGCAGCACGCCCCTGTGCGGCAGCGCCGTCAACTGGTCCAGACTGGCGCGCCACAGGGCCAGATCGGCCGTCGGCGTGCTGGGCGCGCGGTCGTGGAAGATCAGGTCGCCCCCCAGCAGCAGGCCGGTCTGCGGATCGAGCAGGGCCAGGTCCGCCGCGCTATGGCCGGACAAAGCGAGCAGGCGCAGCGACCGGCCACCAAAATCCTCCTGCGACGCGGTGATCGCCCGCCCCGGCAGCAGCAGATCGGTGCCGCGCATCCAGTCGCCCAACAATCGGTACATGCCGTCGGCATAGCCCTGCCCCTGCGCGCGCAGCGCGTCGATCGTGCCGGGCAGCGCCGCGACGATGGCCGGATCGAAGGCGGCCAGGCCCAGGCCATGATCCGGATGAAGATGGCTCACATAGACCCGCACGACCGGCTTGCCCGTCACTTGCTCCGCCACGAGCCGCAGCGCGCGGGCGTAGCGGACGGACGGGCCACAGTCCCACAGCACCGTCCCGGCCGGCGTGGCGATGATCGCGATATTGGCGATGGCCCCGCCATTGCCCGCCTCGATCGGCTCGTCCGCTCCGCGCACCAGCCAGACGCCTTCGCCGATCGGTTCGGGGGCGATGGCATAGCCGGCCGCGCGCGCAGGGACCGACGCCAGCGCCGCCACGCCACCGAGCAGCGATCGCCGCGACAGGATCATCGGCCGCCCGGCATCGACGCCGGAACAGGTGATTGCCGCGCCACGGACAGCGCCGCGCGATAGTCGCGCCCGTTGGTGTCCCGCGCCTCGACCCGCAGCGCCTCCCCGGCCCCGCCATCGACCATCAGCGTGATCGCCGGATCTTCGGCCACCGCCGCCCATATCTCCATCTCGCCCAGCGTCCGTCCATCCGCGCCCTTCACGCGCAGCGCTTCGAGATGATAGGTGGCGATATTGGCGACGAAGCCGGTATCCATCGGATGGCGGAAATTGAGCCGCACCCGGCTGCGCCCGTCCGCCATCGGCCAGGCTTCGCCGCGTATCTCGCCCAGATGGTCGGCCCAGTCGCCCCTGACCCGGCTGACCGGCGGCGCAGAGCAACCGCCGCCGGCCGCATCGACCCATCCGCCCGACACCAGCCATTGCCCGCTGGCCAGTTGCACCGCGCCGCGTACCGGGGTGCGCTGGTCGAGCTTGATGCGGGTTGCGACATAGGCGGCGGCGTGGAGGGGGCGATAGTCGATGGCGATGGGAATGGGATTGAGATCGACCAGCAGCACCATGCGGGTCACGCCCGCTATAGCGCGCGCGTCGATCGCCACCGGAAAGGCGCGCTGATTTTCCGCGATCATCGGGAAATCGACCTGCACGCGCGGATCGAACCGCACCGGATCGTCGCCGAACAGGGTGCGGGCATGGGCGGCCCACATCGGCGACCCCAGCGGGTCGGCCCCAGTTCGTTCGGGGGTTCGTTGAGGCGCTGTCGCCCCGGCATCGGCCGCGACCGATGCCAGGGCGAGCGCGACCCAAAGGCTTGCCTGCCTTTGCAATATCCTTCTCCCTTAAGCCGGGGTCTATTCTCCTCCCGCGTCGGTTACCATTGGTCCTTGGGTCACCCGGAGACGATCATGCGCCGCTTCCTCATCCCCGCCCTGCTGATCGCGTCGCCGGCGGTCGCGCAGCCGCCTTTGTTCGACCCGGCCGGCTATCGCATCGCCCATTATCGCGCGCCGGTCCGGCAGGCGCCGGCTGGCGTCGGCCGGATCGCCCCGGCCGCCGCGGCGCAACTGGTGCCGGGACGCGACGCGCTGTTCATCGACGTGCTGCCGGCCGAGGGCGGGCATCGCGAGGCGGACGGGCGCTGGCGGCTGGTGGCGCCGCACGAATCCATCCCCGGCGCGCACTGGTTTCCCGAAGCCGGGCGCGGCGCGCCGGGTCCGGGGATCGACGCATGGTTCGCTCAAGGGGTCGCGCGCCTGACACAGGGCCGCCGCGATAGGATGCTGATCCTCTTCTGCCGCGCCGATTGCTGGATGGGGTGGAATGCGGCCAAGCGGCTGCGCGCGGCTGGCTACACCAATGTCTGGTGGCTGGCCGAGGGAACGGACGGGTGGAACGACCTGAAAAAGCCGCTATCCCGCGTCGAGCCGGCCGGCGGTGCTACGCCATAGGACCAAAGGTCAATTGTGCGCGCGGCCTCTGTGGCCGCACTCTCCATGCAATCCGGCAGAGAAAGCCGTCCGATTCCATGGAGAGTGATTTGACTGACCTGCGCATCCCGGCCTGTTTGCTGACCGCCGCCGTCCTGGCCTTTTCGCTGCCCGCCGCGGCGAAGGAGATTGTCGTCCAGATGAAGAATCAGGGCGCCGATGGGTCGATGGTGTTCGAGCCGAGCTTCGTGAAGGCCGCACCCGGCGACACGATCCGGTTCAAGCCGACCGACGCCAGCCATAATGCCGAAACCATGGCCAACATGCTCCCCGCCGGCGTGACGCCGATGAAGGGTGGCATGAACAAGGAAGCGGTGCTGACCGTCGGCAAGTCCGGCCTCTACGGCATCAAGTGCATGCCGCATTATTCGATGGGCATGGTCGCGCTGGTGCAGGTGGGCAAGGTGACGCCCGCCGACATCGCCGCCGCCAGGGCGGTGAAGATGCCGCCCTTCGCCGCCAAGCGCATGACCGCGGCGCTGGCCAAGGTGAAGTAAGGGCCGCGCCGCTTTTCCATTTTTACGCATAGCAATCGGGAGTAGACACATGCTGCAGCAGGCGATGGAGCGTTTCGCGGGAAAGACGCTGATCCGCGACCAATATGACAATTATATCGGCGGCGAATGGGTCGCGCCGGTGCAGGGCGGCTATTTCGACAATATCTCGCCCGTCACCGGCCAGGTCTTCGGCAGGATCGCGCGCGGCACCGCCGCCGACATCGAGCTGGCGCTGGACGCCGCGCACGAGGCGAAGGAAAGCTGGGGCAAGACGTCCTCCACCGAGCGGTCCAACATCCTGCTCAAGATCGCCGACCGGATGGAGGCCAATCTCGACCTCATCGCGATGGCCGAGACGATCGACAACGGCAAGCCGATCCGCGAGACGACCCATGCCGACATCCCGCTCGCCATCGACCATTTCCGCTATTTCGCGGGCTGCGTCCGCGCGCAGGAAGGGTCGATCAGCGAGATCGACCATGACACGATCGCCTATCATTTCCACGAACCGCTGGGCGTGGTCGGCCAGATCATCCCGTGGAACTTCCCGATCCTGATGGCGGTGTGGAAACTCGCCCCGGCGCTGGCCGCGGGCAACTGCATCGTGCTCAAGCCCGCCGAACAGACGCCGATGTCCATCCTGGTGCTGCTGGACGTGATCGGCGACCTGCTGCCGCCCGGCGTGCTGAACGTCGTCAACGGCTTTGGCGTGGAGGCGGGCAAGCCGCTGGCCAGCAACAAGCGGATCAGCAAGATCGCCTTTACCGGCGAGACGACGACCGGCCGCCTGATCATGCAATATGCATCGGAAAACCTGATCCCGGTCACGCTGGAACTGGGCGGCAAGTCGCCCAACATCTTCTTCGCCGACGTCATGGACGCGGACGACGATTATTTCGACAAATGCCTGGAAGGGTTCGCGATGTTCGCGCTGAACCAGGGCGAAGTCTGCACCTGCCCCAGCCGCGCGCTGATCCAGGAATCGATCTACGAGAAGTTTATCGAACGCGCCATCGCACGGGTGAAGGCGATCAAGCAGGGCAGCCCGCTCGACCCCAGCACCATGATCGGCGCGCAGGCGTCGAACGACCAGCTTGAAAAAATCCTTTCCTATATCGAGATCGGCCTGAATGAAGGCGCAGAACTGCTGACCGGCGGCGCGCGCGCATCGCTGGATGGCGAACTGGCCGACGGCTACTATGTGACGCCCACGGTCCTGAAGGGCCACAACAAGATGCGCATCTTCCAGGAGGAAATCTTCGGCCCGGTGCTGGCCGTCACCACCTTCAAGGATGAAGCCGACGCGCTCGCCATCGCCAACGACACGCTGTACGGGCTGGGCGCGGGCGTCTGGACCCGCGATGGAACCCGCGCCTATCGCATGGGCCGGGGCATCCAGGCCGGTCGGGTATGGACCAACTGCTATCACGCCTATCCCGCCCATGCGGCGTTCGGCGGCTACAAGCAGTCGGGCATCGGGCGCGAAAACCACAAGATGATGCTGGACCATTATCAGCAGACCAAGAATCTGCTGGTCAGCTACAGCCCCAGGGCGCTGGGCTTCTTCTAAGCGGGGAACGGTTCGTCGAAGGCGGATTCCTCTCCACTATGCCTTCGACGGCGGCGGGCATCCTTTCCCCGATGCCCGCCGCATCGTCTTTTTCAAAGGAGATCGGGATGACCGGGCTGCCCCCACGCATATTGGCGACACCAGATGCAGAAGCGCTGATGCACAGCCTGACGCAGAAGCACGGGCCGCTGATGTTCCACCAGTCGGGCGGATGCTGTGACGGGTCCGCGCCGATGTGCTTCCCGCGCGGCGAATTCAAGGTCGGCGGGCAGGACGTGCTTCTGGGCCATGTCGCGGGCGACATAGCGGTGTGGATCGGGGCGGCGCAGTTCGACTATTGGCGCCATACCCAGGTAACCATCGACGTCGTGCCGGGACGCGGCGCGGGCATGTCACTGGAAAGCCCCGAAGGCGTCCGCTTCATCGTGCGGTCGCGGATATTCGACGACGCGGAAAATGCGCTGCTGGAAGCGGCGGGCGATCCGGCCAGGGGCGATGCGGTCATGGCATAGGACGGGCGTGACATTGGGACGCGACGCGGTGCATAACCCCCGGAAAAGGGGGAGGCCATGGGGGAGAGGAACATGACCATGCTGGCGTCGGAAATCGGTTTCGCGTCGAGCCATTCGCCCGATCCGGCGACGGCGATGGCGGACGTCGCGCGGCAATTGGGCGACGCGCCGCTGGCCGGGATGCTGCTGTTCTGCTCGCACCGCTTCGACCGCGATGCGCTGGCCCGCGCGGTCAACCGCCATAGCGAACATGTTGTCGCGATCGGCTGCACCAGTTCGGGTGAACTGACCGAGGCGGGCTATGACGAGGACAGCCTGAGCGTGATCGGCTTTCCCGCCGACGCCTTTCACCTGACATCCCATATTTTCGACGATATCGATGCGTTCGATCCCGTTGCCGCGCGCGAGGCGATCCGGTCGCTCGCCGCCATCGCCGATCGGGACAGCCGGCGGCTGGGCGAGGCGGTCAACCACGTCGCGCTGTTCCTGGTCGATGGCCTGTCGCACCGCGAAGAATTGCTGACGATGACGATCCAGGATGCGCTGGGCGACATCCCGCTGATCGGTGGATCGTCGGGCGACGGGCTGGCGTTCCGCGAAACCGCCATTTTTGAGGGCGGGCGGTTTCACAAGCGCGCGGCGGTGATCGCGATCCTGTCCACGCCGCGCCCGATCCATGTGTTCAAGGCGCAGCATTATCGTCCCGGCGCGGCGAAGATGGTCGTGACCGGCGCGATCCCGCAGGACCGGATCGTGACCGAGATCAACGCGGAACCGGCCGCGCAGGAATATCTGCGGCTGGCGGGCCATGCCGGCGAAGCGCTGGGCCTGGCCTTTTACGCAGCCCATCCGCCGATGGTGCGCGCAGGCGGCGACTATCATGTCCGGTCGATCCAGAGCGCCAACCCGGACGGCAGCCTGACCTTCTATTGCGCGATCGACGAAGGGATCGTGCTGACCGTGGGCGAGCCGATCGACCGGATCGCGGGGATGGAGACGATGTTCGCCGACATCGGCGCCCATGTCGGCCAGGTCGACCGGATCATCGCCTTCGATTGCGTGCTCAACCGCATCGACGCGGAACAGCGGCAGATCGGCCGCGCCGTGTCCGAACTTTATGGCCGCCATCGGGTGATCGGTTTCAACACCTATGGCGAGCAATATCATGCGCTGCACGTCAACCAGACATTCAGCGGGCTGGCGATCGGGCGATGACGGAAACGACCCTTCCTTCCACCGAGGCGGAACTGGCTCAACTGCGCGAAGACAACCGCAAGTTGCGCAAGATCAACGCCGCGCTGATCGATCGGGTGGAACGGTCCAGCGACATGGCCGGCAACGCCTTTTCGATGTTCGAAACCGCGATCACACTGGAAGCGATGGTGCGCGAGCGGACGACCGAGCTGGAAGACGCGCTGGGCAGGCTTGCCACCGCCAATGCCGACCTGGCCCAGGCCCATGCCAGCGCCGAAGCGGCGCAGGTGCGGCTGCGCGACGCGATCGATTCGATCAACGAAGGCTTCGTGCTGTTCGATGCGGAAGACCGGCTGGTCCTGTTCAACGACGCCTATCTGGGCTTCTGGCCCGAAATCGCCGACCAGTTGCACGAAGGCATGTCGTTCGAGGATGTCGCGCGGCTGGCCGCGGCGCACCACCGCCCCCCCGGATCGGTGGTCGCGCCCGACCGCTGGGTGTCCGACCGGCTGGCGCGTCACAGCGTTGCCGATGGCGGCCATGTCCAGGCGCTGGCCGACGACCGCTGGGTCCAGATCAACGAATTGCGCACCAGCGAGGGCGGGATCGTCGGTATCTATACCGATATTACCGAAGTGAAGGCGGAGGATGCCCGCAACCGCGCGCTGGAACTGGCCGAACGCAATCTGGTGCTGCAATCGACGCTCGACAATCTGTCCGAAGGCGTGTGCCTGTTCGATGCGCAGGGACGGGTCGCCGCCTGGAACGAGGCGTTGCAGCATGTGCTCGACCTGCCCGACGACTGGGCGCAGGAAGGGGCCAGCCATGGCGCGCTGCTTGACTGGTGCCGCGATCGGCTGGGCATGGCGGACGGAGGGTGCCTTGACTGGCGGGGGGACCAGCCAAGCGCGGCGCGCCATGCGCTGGTCGCGGCCGGGGATCGTCATTTCGAAGTCCGCAGCACGGCGCTGGAGCGCGGGGGACAGGTCATCGGCTTCACCGACGTCACCGTCATGCTACGCGCGCAGGCGGGCCTTCAGGAAACCGCCGAGACGCTGGAGCGCCGCGTCGCCGAGCGCACCGCCGAACTGCGCGCCGAAGTCGCCGAACGGCGCGAGATCGAGGCGCAATTGCGCGACGCCAAGACGGCGGCGGAGAAGGCGAACCTGTCCAAGACCAGCTTTCTGGCCGCCGCCAGCCACGACCTGTTGCAGCCGTTGAACGCCGCGCGCCTGTTCGTCGCGGCGCTGGGCGACCGGCGGCTGGCGCTGCCGACCCGCGCGCTGGTCAACCAGACATCGACCGCGCTCGATTCGGTCGAGGATCTGCTGGAGGCGCTGCTGGAGATCAGCCGGCTCGACGCCGGCGCGATCCAGCCGGAGATTGGCGACTTCCGGCTCGATACGCTGCTGGGCACGTTGCGGGTGGAATTCGCGCCCGTCGCGCGCGCATCGGGCTTGGTGCTGGACATGGCGAGCGAGCCGCTCTGGGTCCGGTCCGATATCAGGCTGGTGCGGCGCATCCTGCAGAATTTCCTGTCCAACGCGCTGCGCTATACGCAACAGGGATCGGTGCGGCTCGATTGTTTGGTCGGCGAACGGGCCATCCGCGTCAGCGTGACCGATAGCGGTCCCGGCATCGCGGCCGACAAGCAGGCGCTGGTGTTTGAGGAATTTCGCCGGCTCGACACCCGCACCAGCGGCAAGGGGCTGGGCCTGGCCATCGTCAAGCGGGCGAGCGACATGCTGGGCCATCGCGTGACGCTGGAGTCCGCGCCCGGCCGCGGATCGACCTTCGCGATCGATCTGCCGACCGGCGAGCCGGTGGCGGACCTGGACAACGAACCGGAGATGATCGGGCGCGACCGCTCCATGCGCGGACTCAACGTGCTGGTCATCGATAATGAACGGGCGATCCAGACGGGGATGCGCACGCTGCTGGGCGGCTGGGGCTGCACCGTGCTGGCGGCGGGCGGCTTTGCCGAAGCGACCGGCCTGTTCACGGCCGACAGCGCGCCGGACATCATCCTGATCGACTATCATCTGAACGAGGGCGAGACGGGCGACGTCGCGCTCGACCGGTTGCGCGACCATTTCGCGATGCCGGTTCCCGCCGTGATGATTTCCGCCGATCGCGGCAAGGAGTTGAAAGCGCGGCTCGATGCGCATGGCATCCCGCTGCTCAACAAGCCGGTCAAGCCCGCCCAGTTGCGCGCTCTGCTGCGGACCATGTTGAAATAGCAGGTTCGCAGGCAGGATGGCCGCGACTCAATCGGCGCCGAAATGCACCCGATTGG
The DNA here is from genome assembly GCF_001046645.1 of Sphingobium cupriresistens LL01. NCBI lineage: Bacteria > Pseudomonadati > Pseudomonadota > Alphaproteobacteria > Sphingomonadales > Sphingobiaceae > Sphingobium > Sphingobium cupriresistens. The sequence goes on along the minus strand of NZ_KQ130434.1, from coordinate 29,065 downwards.
CCTTGATCACCGCCTGGGTGCGGCTCAATACACCCAGTTTCTGCAAGATCGCCGACACATGCGCCTTGATCGTGGTCATCGACACGTTGAGATCATGGGCGATCTGCTTGTTCAAGCGGCCGTTGACAAGATGGCCCAGCACCGTCTTCTGCTGCGGCGTCAGGCTGTCGATGCGGCGGGCGATATCGTCCTCCTCCGCTGACGGCGCAGCGGCCTCCCCCATGGTGTCGGGCAGGTAGATTTCGCCCGACACGACGCGATGCAGCGCCTCCACGATCGCGCTGCGCTTCAACGACTTGGGGATGAAGCCGGCGGCGCCGGCGGCCAGCGCCTCCTGCACGATCGGCCGGTCGAATGCGCCCGACACCATCACCACCGGCAGGATCGGAAAGCGATCGCGCAGAAGTTTCAAGCCATCCAGACGCCGCACGTCGGGTATGTTCAAATCGAGCAGGATCAGGTCGAAATTTTCCTGCTTTTCCAGCGTTGCGACCGCCTCTTCGAGGCCCGCCGCCTCGAAAATCTCGATATTGTCGAAACTGATCGCGATCACGCTGCGCAACCCATCGCGCACAAGCGGGTGATCGTCGATGATCAACACCCGTTCCATGACCGCTTCCCCGCCCATATAATGCCCCATATCCTGCCCCTGCCGCTGATGATCGGACACATCATGGGACGTGGCAAGCCGCAATGCGCCGGGCGGGATGGCCGGGGCCGATTGCGCATAATGTCCACGTCCCATGACGATCATTTGCCTGGTTCCTTATTTAGGCAGCTTGAACACCCAAAGGGCGCCGCCCTGATTGATGTCCTTGAACGACTTGGCGACTTCGCCGCCCCACAGCGGCACCGCGCCGCCCCAGCCGGACATCACCGCCACATATTGTTCGCCATCCTGTTCCCAGGTGACGGGCGATCCGACCACGCCCGACCCGGTCTGGAACTTCCACAATTCCTGGCCGGTCTTGGCGTCGAACGCTTTGAGGAAACCTTCGGGCGTGCCCGTGAAGACGAGGTTGCCGCCGGTCGTCAGAACGCCGCCCCACAAAGGCGCCTTGTTCTTATATTCCCACATGATCTTGCCGGTCTTGGGGTCCATCGCCCGCAGCGCGCCGATATGATCCTCCGCGATCGACTTGATGGTGAAGCCCGCGCCCAGATAGGCCGCGCCCTTCTTGTAGGCGATCGGTTCGTTCCAGATGTCCATGCCCCAGTCGTTGGACGGAATGTAGAACAGGCCGGTATCCTGGCTGTAAGCCATCGGCATCCAGTTCTTGCCGCCCAGGAAGCTGGGCGAGGCGAAGACCGGCTTGCCCTTGCCTTCGCCCGGTGCGGGCGGACGGCCTTCGGGGATGACGTTGGGCTTGCCGGCCTTGTTGAAGCCATTGGCCCAGGTCGTCTGCATGACGAACTTGTTGGCGCTGATGAACTTGCCGTTGGTGCGGTCGAGCACGAAGAAATAGCCGTTGCGGTCGGCCTTCGCGCCCAGCTTCATCGGCTTGCCGTTGATGGTGGCGTCGAAGGGGATGAATTCATTCACCCCATCGAAATCCCAGCCGTCATGCGGGGTGGTCTGATAATGCCATTTGATGACGCCGGTTTCCGGGTCGATCGCCAGCGTGGAGGCGGTGTAGAGATTGTCGCCGGGGCGCAGATGGCTGTTCCAGGGCGCGGGGTTGCCGGTGCCGAAGAAGAGCAGGTTGGTTTCGGGGTCGTAGGTGCCGCCGAGCCAGGTCGCGCCGCCGCCGCTCTTCCACAAATCGCCCTGCCAAGTCGCGTTGAGCTTGCCGGTGATGCCGTTATCCTTGCCCTTGAGCGTGCCCATATGGCCTTCGATCACGGGACGATGCCAGATCAGCTCGCCCGTGTTCACGTCGCGGGCTTCCACCGCGCCGACGACGCCGAACTCGCCGCCCGAATTGCCGGTGATGACCATGCCCTTGACGATCAGAGGCGCGGCGGTGGCGCTGTAGCCTTCCTTGTAATCAGCGATCTGCTTGTTCCAGATCACCTTGCCGGTGATACGGTTGAGCGCCACCAGCCGCGCATCGAGCGTCGCGAAGATGATCTTGTCGCCATGGATGGCGGCGCCGCGGTTGACGACGTCGCAGCACGGCATGATGCCGTCGGGCAGGCGGGCGTCATATTGCCATTTTTCCTCGCCAGTGCGCGCATCGAAGGCGAACAGGCGCGAATAGCTGCCCGTCACATAGATGGTGCCGTCATAGACGATCGGCTGCGCTTCCTGGCCGCGCTGCTTTTCGCCGCCCAGCGAGGCGGCGAAGGCAGGCACCATCTTCGACACATTGCCGCTGTTGATGGCGTTCAGGGTGCTGAAGCGATGCGCCTGCGGCCCCATGCCATAGGTCAGCACGTCGCCCGTCGATTTGGCGTCGTTCATCAGATCCGCATCGGTCGGCCCTTCGGCCCATAGCGGCGCGGCGCCAATCGCCAGCGTCATCGCAGCAACGCCCGACAGCGCCCGCATGATCGGTCCCTTCATAACCATCCTCCCTTGTTGAACGGGCGCTCTACGCCCCCCGTTTATGTGCAGACTATGCCGTCCAGACAGAGCGGCAATTGGACCTTTGGTCGGACATGGCCGGCCTTCACCCCGCGGCGTTCGCCGGGGTCCAGGTGACGCCATAGCGCGCGAACAGCGCCTTCATCTCGCCGCTGGCCGCCATGGCGGTGGCGATTTCCTCGACCGCATCGCCCAGCGTGCGGCTATTTTCCTTCACCGCCATGCCGATGTCCCAGCCGGGCGAGGTGAAGGCGGGCAATGGACCCTTGCGCAGCGAGATCCGACTGGCGCGCTCGCCCGCACGGTGCAGCCCCTCCTCGATCTGGGCGCGGCTGGCGATTACGGCGTCGGCCCTGCCGCCGGTCACCGCATCCACAGCCGCCGACCCGGTCGGATAATGGGCCACATCCTTGGTCAATATCCCGCCGAAGCTGCCGATCAGATAGAAATCGGGGATGCTGTCCAGTTCGGCCGCCAGCCGGCGCCCGCGCCATTCGGTCGGCATCCCTTCCAGCGGCACCGCGCCGCCCAGGCCGGCCAGCGCGAAACTTTCGCGATAATAGGGCGCGACGATCGCGACCTGATCGTTGCGGGCGGCGAAGGTGCGGTCGAAGGGGACATGCAGCATGACGTCGCCCGGCATGAAGCCCAGCAGGCCGCCCTTCCATACGCCGTTGCGCAGATCGTCGTCGGCGCTTTCGTCCGCCACGAGTTCCGCCACGTCGGCGCGCACGCCGAGCTTTACGGCGATCGCCTGCGCCAGATCGACGTCGAGCCCGACGAGCTTGCCGCTTTCCTCCCACGACCAGGGTCGATTATCCTTGTAGACGACCACCCGCAGCGTGCCGAGCGCCTTGACCTTTGCCAGCGGCGCGGCGTCGCTGCGACCCGGCAACAGGCCCAGCGCCAGCGCCGCCCCTGCCCCGCCCATCCATGCGCGACGGCTGAGCATCGGGATCAGCCTTCGTGCTTGGTTTCGAGCCAGGCGCGGATCGCCCAGCCGGCCTTTTGCCCCAATACGTCGCCGAAGGGCGGCATATAGACCTTGCCGTCATGGCTGGAGCCGTGGCGGTAGCGTTCGGCGAACCACTGGTCGCCCGACTCGCCCGCTTCCAGATAGCGCAGGTCCGGCGCGATGCCGCCGCTTTCCGCGTCCAGCCCATGGCAGCGCGCGCAATTCTGGCCATAGGCGGACTGGCCGATCTCGATCGCCTTGGCGTTGCCGCTATAGGGATTTTTCTCAAGCCAGGTTTCGCCGATTTCCGGCAGCGCGGACGTATCGACCGCCTGCGGCGTCACGTCGCCATGCGCCAGCAATGCACTTGTCGCAGTCATGCCCAGCGTAGCGATGGCGCCCAGCAATGCGACCCTACCCAATATCTTCATTATATCCTCACCCAGTCGGTTTTCCCCTGATGGCCGCCAGTGTAGGCAAGGGCGGGCCGCGTCCCCATTGGCCATTGGTACAATCCCGTAGCGAGCGGGCTGTGGATAGACCGTTGGAAGAAGATTAGGGGCAGGAGGCGGGTATGAAGCGCATCATCATCATGGCAGGGTTGATATTAGTGCCTGCCGTCGCGCAGGCCGAAACCCTCTATGTCTCCAACGAGCGCGGCGACAGCGTCAGCGTGATCGACGCCGCGTCGGGCGCGGTGACGGCGACCTGGCCGGTGGGCGGCCGGCCGCGCGGCATCACCGTGTCGAAGGACGGCAAATATCTCTATCTTTGCGCCAGCCTGGACCATGCGGTGCAGGTGATCGACCGGGCGAGCGGCAAGGTGGTGGCGGAACTGCCGTCCGGGCAGGATCCGGAACAGTTTTTCCTGTCGCGCGACGGCGCGACCCTGTTCGTCGCCAATGAGGATGACGCCGCGCTGACCGCGATCGACCTCGCCACCCGCACCGTCGCCTTCCAGGTCGATGTCGGCGGCGAGCCGGAGGGGGTGGCGCAAAGCCCTGACGGCCAATGGGTCGTGGTCACATCCGAGGAGGATAATGTCGTCAACTGGATCGACATCAAGGCCAAGACAATGGTCGCCGAGACGCCGACGGACCAGCGGCCCCGCCATGTCGAATTCACCGGAGACGGCGCGCAGCTATGGGTCGCGGCGGAAGTCGGCGGGACGGTGCAGATCATCGACACCGCCAGCCGGCAAGTGGCCGAGACGCTGCGCTTCGCTATTCCCGGCATCCCCGACCATCGCATCCTGCCCTGCGGCATCCGCTTCACGCCCGATGGCAGGACCGCCGTCATCGCGCTGGGCCGGGCCGATCATGTCGCGCTGGTCGATGTCGCGACCCGCAAGGTGCGAGCCTATGTGCCGGTCGGCAAGCGCGTCTGGCATGTCGCGATCAGCGCCGACGGGACGCGCGCCTATGCCGCCAATGGTCTTTCGGACAATGTCTCCGTGATCGACCTGGCCAAGGGCGCAGTGACGCAGACCATCGCCGTCGGTGCTGCGCCGTGGGGCATCGTCGCCGCGCCCTGATTCGCATCCTGTCCGAAGGAACGAGAACCTAAGTCCAATTTCTCGGTTCCCTCATCCGTCCCACTCTTCGCCCCAGCCGGACACAAGCCGGCGATATACAGGGAGGATGATAATGAAGGGGACGTTGCGCCTGATGAGCGCGGCTGGAGCATTGATGCTCGCCGCCACCGCGGCGCCGGCCATGGCCGGAACCACCGCGGATCTGCTGAAGCGGCTGCACGAAAAGGGCATCCTGACCGATGATGAATATCAGGAGTTGGCGAAGGGTCAGACCGCCGAAGCGGCGCAGACCGCCGCGGCCCCTGCCCCGGCGGTGACCCCCGACGCATCCGGGGGGGCGGGCTATGTGCGCATGACCGACAGCGGCGTCGGCCTCCAGATCGGCGACGTGACGCTGAAATTCTCCGGCTCGGTCAACGGCTTCTACGTCCATGACAATGGCGACACGCCAAGCGCGACGACGGCGGTCACGGGCGGGGTCGCCACCGTGGGCGGCAGCACATCGGCCGTGCGCAACGGCCTGCTCCCCGGCTTCCTGAAAGTGGAAGCCTCCACCAGCCTGGAGGGATGGAACGTGGGCGCCCATTTCGGCATGTATCCGGGCATCAACTCGGTCAATTATGCAGCCGGCGGCGGCGCCAATAGCGCCGGCAATCCCCGCGCGCTGCAAACTGCGGGCATCGATTTCCGCCAGACCTACCTGACCTTCGGTCGCGCTGGCTTTGGCGAGGTGAAGATCGGCCGCGACATCGGCCTGTTCGCGTCGGAAGCGATCCTGAACGACATCACCCTGCTGTCGTCGGGCACGCCGGCGGGCAATGTCGCCCCGTCCAACACCACGCTTGGCCGCATCGGCACGGGCTATATCTACACCGACTTCCAGCCGCAGATTACTTATACCACGCCCAATTTCAGCGGCTTTACCGCCAGCGTCGGCATTTTCGAGCCGCTCTCTTCACTGACCGGCCCGGCCGAAACCAACAAGCAGCCCGGTTTCCAGGCAAAGTTCGTCTATGATGGCAAGTTCGGCGATGTCGGCACCCGACTGTGGGTGTCGGGCGTGACGCAGAAGCATAATGTCGATGCAGGGCCGGACTATACCGGCTGGGGCTGGGACGCAGGCGCGAAGGTGACGTTCGGACCGGTCACGGTGGTCGGCACCTATTATGACGCATCGGGCCTGGGCACCACCGCGCTCAACCTGTTCGACACCGATGGCCTGGGCAACAAGCGCGACAGCCACGGCTTTTACCTGCAGGGGCTGGCCACGTTCGGCAAATTCTCGGTCGGCGGCAGCTATGGCGAAAGCAATCTCGACTATGCCACTATCGCCGATGCGCTGGCCAACCCGACGCTGGTCGACAAGAATAGCAGTTGGGTCGGTCAGGTCCGCTACGGCCTCAACAGTTGGGTGACGCTGCTGGGCGAATATGTGCGCAGCAATTCGCAGGCGCATAACGGCAACGAAGCCACGTCCAGCGCCATTGCGGCAGGCGCGATCCTCTTCTTCTGACCAAAGGAACAATGTCACGGGGCGGGGGCTGCATCCTACAAGGATGCGGCCCCTTTCCGTTTGCAAAAGGCATGGAAAATAAGGAGAGGGGCGTCGAGGGGATCGCCATGAAAACTGTCATATTGCCTGCAATCTTATTGTCCGTACCGACGCTGGCTTTCGCCCAGGCGCCCGACGATGCGCCGGGGGAGGCGTCGCAGATCATCGTCACCGGCGCGGGGCTGGACCTGCCGCCCGGCACCCCGGCCTATGGATCGGTGGTGATCGACCGGCAGCGGCTGCTCGACAGCGCATCGGGGCGGATAGAAAGCGTGCTGGGCGATGTCGCGGGCTTCCAGCAATTCCGCCGGTCCGATAGCCGATCGTCCAATCCCTCCAACCAGGGCGCGACCCTGCGCGCGCTGGGGGGCAATGCGTCGAGCCGGACGCTGATGCTGCTCGATGGCGTGCCGATCGCTGATCCGTTCTTCGGCTATATCCCGTTCAGCGCGCTGGCGCCGGAACGGCTGTCCGTCGTGCGCGTCACCCGCGGCGGCGGTATCGGCGCGTTCGGCGCAGGCGCGGTGGCCGGGACGATCGAACTGGCCAGCGCGACGCGCGCGCAACTGCCCGATTTTTCCGCCAGCGCCTTTTACGGCAGCCGCGATTCGACCGAAGTCTCTGCTGGTCTGACCCAGGATCTGGGCGGCGGCTATGTTTCGCTGTCGGGCCGCTGGGACAGGGGCGACGGCTTCCACACTACGCCCAAGGACCAGCGCGTCGCCGCCACCGTGCCGGCCGCCTATGACGGCTGGTCCACCAATTTGCGCGCGGTCGCGCCGATTTCCGCCACGTCGGAACTGCAATTCCGCGCCACTCTGTTCGAGGATAACCGCACGCTGCGCTTCGCCGGAGCCGACAGCATGAGCCAGGGGCAGGACGCCAGCATCCGCTACATCAACCGCGGCGCGTGGCAGGTCGATGCGCTGGCCTATGTCCAGGCGCGCAACTTCTCCAACATAGTCATGTCCTCATCGACCTTCCGCAAGTCGCTGGACCAGCGCAACACGCCGTCCACCGGCATCGGCGGCAAAATCGAGATCCGGCCGCCGGTCGGCCCGGATCATGTGCTGCGACTGGGGGTCGATACGCGCTTCGCCACCGGCGACATGTATGAGGACGCCTATAACGCCATGAGCGGCGCGACGACATTCCGTCGCCATGCCGGTGGCGACCAGTGGACGACCGGCGCTTTTGTCGAGGATGACTGGACGCCAGAAGGCCTTGGAGGCAAGCTGATCCTGACCGGCGGCGTGCGGGGCGATCGCTGGTCGATACGCAACGGCTTCTACCATCAGGTCAGTGCGACCACCGGCGCCGCGACAGGCAGCGATTATGCCAACCGATCGGATTGGGAAGTGTCCGGCCGGGTCGGCGCGCTCTATCGCGCCAGCGACGCCGTAGCGCTGCGGACCGCGGCCTATAGCGGCTTCCGCCTGCCGACGCTCAACGAACTCTACCGACCGTTCGTGGTCTTCCCGATCACGACCCAGGCCAATGCCGCGCTGACCCCCGAAAAGCTGAAGGGCGTGGAAGCCGGCATCGACCTGACCCCGCTGACCGGCCTCACCCTGTCCGCCACCGCCTTCTACAATCGGCTGGACGACGCGATCGCCAATGTCACCAATCCATTGATAGCGAACACACGCAAGCGCCAGAATGTCGATCGCATCGTCGCCAAGGGCGTCGAACTGACCGCGGCGGCGGCGCTGGGCGACATCCGTCTGTCGGCCTCCTACGCCTATAACCACAGCATGGTCCGTGCGCCCGGCGCGGCGTTTAACGGCTTCACCCCGGCGCAGAGCCCGCGCCATGCGGCCAGCGCCACGGTCGCCTACAGCCCCGCCTCCGGCCCCACCCTGTCAACCACGTTGCGCTATGTCGCCAAACAATATGAGGACGACCTGCAAAGCGACGTCCTGCCCGATGCGCTGACGCTGGACGCGATCGCGCGCCTGCCGATCGGCCATGGCCTCAGCCTGGTGGCGCGGGGCGAGAATCTGTTCGACGAGACGATCGTGACCCGCAATGCCGGTGGATCGATGGATCTGGGGACGCCGCGTACGCTGTGGATCGGCGTCAGCTTTGGGCGCTGACGCGATTGGGACGATCCTGTTGCCGACGGCCCCGTTGCTGACGGCTTTGCTGCTGGCGAACCTGATCGCCTTCGCCCTCTTTGGCATGGACAAGCGGCGCGCCCGGCTGGGGTTGCGCCGCTTGTCCGAACGCACTCTGCTACTGTGGGCGCTGGCCGGCGGATCGACAGGCGCGCTGGCCGGTCGGCAGTATTTTCGCCACAAGACGCGCAAACAGCCCTTCTCGACCCTGCTATGGCTGATCGTCGCGGCGCAGGCGATGGCGATCGTCGCCTGGGCTATAATATGACGTTTCAGATGTTTGAGGGAGAAATGGTGCTGCCGGTGAGGATTGAACTCACGACCTCAGCCTTACCAAGGATGCGCTCTACCACTGAGCTACGGCAGCACTCTATTTCTGTTCCGAAGCGCTGTTCGCGCTTCGGAGGCCGGGCCTATGGCCGCCCCCCGGCCCGATGTCAAGGCGGGTTGCGGCCGAGTACGCATTTTGCTTAAGCCCATGGCATGGCTGAAACGCAGGACGAGAAAAAGACGAGGCTGGCGCAGGCGCTGCGCGACAATCTGCGCCGGCGCAAGGCCCAGACGCGCGAGGCTTCGCGGGAGGGCGCAACGCCGCCTCCCGCCGAAGACCCCAAGGACTGATGCTTAGAGCGGCGCGCAGGCGGCCTTCAGCCAGGCGAGCGCGTCGCCCTCCAGTTGCGGGCCGACCAAGTCCAGCACCGCGGCATGATAGGCGTCGACCCAGGCGCGCTCCTCGCCGCTCAGCAGATCGGTAGCGATGAGAGCGCGGTCGATCGGAGCAAAGGTCAGCGTCTCGAAGCCGAGCATGTCCTTTTCCGCGCCCGGCACCGCGCGTTCCTCGACCAGCACCAGATTTTCGATGCGGATGCCATATTCGCCGGTCTTGTAATAGCCCGGCTCGTTGGACAGGATCATGCCCGCCTGCAACGGCTCGTCCCCGCCGCCGAAGGTGGCGATGCGCTGCGGCCCTTCATGCACCGACAGGAAGCTGCCGACGCCATGGCCGGTGCCATGGGCGTAATCCAGCCCCTCGGCCCAGAGATACTGCCGCGCCAGCGCGTCGAGTTGGCCGCCGCGCGTCCCGTTGGGAAAGACCGCGCGGGCGAGCGCGATATGCCCTTTGAGGACCAGCGTGAAACGATGTCGCATTTCTTGCGTGGGCGTGCCGATAGCCAGGGTGCGGGTCACGTCGGTGGTGCCGTCGCGATACTGTCCGCCCGAATCCACCAGATAGAGGCTGCCCGTCTCGATCGGGCGATTAGTCTTTTCCTCGGCGCGATAGTGGACGACCGCGCCGTTCGGCCCGGCGCCGCTGATCGTATCGAAAGACAAATCCTCCAGCAGGCCGGTGTCCTTGCGGAACGCCTCCAGACGATCGGAGGCGGAGAGTTCGGTCAGGCCGCCCTTGGGGGCTTCAACGGCGACCCAGTGGAGAAAGCGGCTGAGGGCCGCTCCGTCGCGGGCCTGCGCCGCCCTGTGCCCGGCGATTTCGGTGGCGTTCTTGATCGCCTTGGCCAGCACGGCGGGATCGCGCAGCGACAGGACGCTCGCGCCGCCCTGATCCAGCCCGGTGAAGATCGCCGCGACCGCCCGTTCAGGGTCGGCGATAACGGTCTTTCCGGCGAAATCATGAAGCGCGGCGGCGAAGTTCGCACCGTCTCTGACACGCACCGCATTGCCCAGATGCTGGACGACCGCGTCGTCCATTTTTTCCGGCGCGACATAGAGATCGGCGGTAGCATCGGCATGGACGATGGCATAGGCGAGCGCAACAGGCGTGCGCTCCACGTCCTTGCCCCGGATGTTGAAGGTCCAGGCGATCGAATCGAGCGCCGACAGCACCACCGCATCGGCCTTTTTCGATACCAGCCAGTCCGCCATGGCGGCGCGTTTTTCCGCGGCCGACTGGCCGGCGAAGCGATCGTCATGCACGACCAGCTTGGCGTCGCTGCGGGCCGGGCGATCGGGCCAGATGGCGTCGACCGGGTTGGTATCGACCGCGACCAGTTCCGCGCCCTTCTCCGCCAGCGCCTGCGTCGCCTGGCTGACCCAGGCGCGGGTGTGGAGCCAGGGGTCGTAGCCGATCCGCGCGCCCTGCCCGGCATGATCCTTGAGCCAGGCGGCGATCGAGGTCTGCGGCACGCTTTCATATTGCCAATGGGCGCCGTCAACCTGCTCGCGCACTTGCAGCGTGTAGCGGCCATCGACGAAGATCGCGGCCTCTTCCGGCAACACCACGGCGCTGCCCGCCGACCCCTGGAACCCGGTCAGCCAGGCGAGCCGCTGCGCATAGGCGCCAACATATTCGCTCATATGCTCGTCGGTCAGCGGCACCACGAAACCATCCAGCGTCTGGCGCACCAGTTGCGCGCGCAGGGCCTTCAGGCGGTCTTCATAACTGGACATCACTATTCCCTTGGATCATGTCGGGCCTCTTGCATCGGCCATCATGCCGACAACATAGAGGGGTACGCGCGCTTATTCCAGCGCATGACCCCGTCTGGACCATGGATAGTTAATGACCGATCAAATGCAGCCTCCTTCCCTGCCGCCCGTAGCCGAGCGCCGCGCGCATAGTTTCACGCATCATGGCGTCACGGTGGACGATCCTTACGCATGGCTGCGCGATCCGAATTACCCCGATGTTCAGGACAGGCAAGTGCTGGCCTATCTGGAAGCGGAGAACGGCTGGTTCGACGGAGCGATAGCGCCACACAAGCCGTTGATCGACACGTTGTTTGCGGAAATGAAGGGTCGCATCAAGGAAGACGACCAGTCGGTGCCGCAGAAGGATGGCGACTATATTTATTGGCGCGCCTTCGAAACCGGCGCGCAATATCGCAAATGGTATCGTAAGCCCGTTGTTGGCGGTGACGATGAATTGATACTGGACGAACCTGCGTTGGCGGAGGGGCATGACTATTTCCGGCTGGGCGCGATGTCGGTCAGCCCGGATGGCCGCTACCTCGCCTATGCGATCGACACTAACGGGTCCGAACGGTTCGAGGCGCGGATCAAGGATCTGTTTTCAGGCGAGATCCTGCCCGAAGTGATCCCCGACACGCTATCCTCGCTGGTGTGGACCGCGGACAGCAAGGGGCTGCTCTACGGCCTGGCCAACGAAAATTGGCGGACCGATAATGCCCGGCTGCACTGGCTGGGCCAGGATGTCGCAAGCGACGTCGAGCTGTTCCACGAGCATGACGAGGGATTCCGCGTCTCGATCGGTCTGACCTCCTCGGAAAAGTGGATCGTCATCGCGACCGGCGATCATGTGACAAGCGAAGCCTGGCTGATCCCGTCGGGTGATCCCACTGCCAAGCCCCTACTGGTCGCGGCGCGCAAGCCCGGCCGCGAATATGATGTCGATGAGCATGAGGGCACGCTCTACATCAGGACCAATGACAGCCATCCCAATTTCCGGCTGGTGAAGGCGACGCTGGCAGCGCCCGACCAGTGGGCGGAAGTGATTGCGCCCGACGATCATTTCTACCTGACGGATTTCACCCTGTTCAAAGGGTTCTACGTCACCGAAGGGCGGCAGGACGGACTGGACCAGATCGAGCTGCGCGATTATGCGACGCACGCGCCCAAGCGCATCCCCTTCCCCGAAGCCAGCTATTCGGCGTCGCTGGACGACAATCCTGAATATGACGTCACGAAGCTGCGCATCGGCTATGAATCGATGGTCACGCCCGACACCATCTACGATTATGATTTGGCGACCGGGGTGCTGGATGTCCTCAAGATGCAGGAAATCCCGTCGGGCTATGATGCGAGCCGCTACGCGACCGAGCGGTTGATGATAACGGCCCGCGACGGGACGCAGGTGCCGGTGTCCATCGTCTATCCCGCCGACCTGCCCCGCGACGGCAGCGCACCGCTGCATCTTTATGGCTATGGCGCCTATGGCCTCGCCATGGAGCCGGGCTTCTCCACTAGCCGCCTGTCGCTGCTCGATCGCGGCTTCGCCTTTGCGCTGGCGCATATCCGCGGCGGCGACGACCTGGGCCAACAATGGTATCTGGATGGGAAGCTGGACAAGCGGGTCAACACATTCACCGATTTCGTGGATGTGGCGAAGGGCTTGATTGACCTGGGCTATACATCCAAGGGCCGGATCAGCATTTCGGGCGGGTCGGCCGGCGGCGAGTTGATGGGCGCGGTGGTCAATAGCGATCCCGACCTGTGGGGCGCGGTGGTGGCGCATGTGCCGTTCGTCGACGTGCTCAACACCATGCTGGACGAAACGCTTCCCTTAACGCCGGGCGAATGGCCCGAATGGGGCAATCCGATCGAGGATGAGGCCGCGTTTCACACGATCCGGTCCTATGATCCCTATACCCATGTCAGCGCGCAGGCCTATCCGCCGCTGATGGTGACGGCGGGGCTGAACGATCCGCGCGTGACCTATTGGGAGCCGGCCAAATGGGTGGCGAAGCTGCGCGCGACCAAGACCGACGATAATATCCTGCTGCTCAAGACCAACATGGGCGCGGGCCATGGCGGCAAGTCAGGGCGGTTCGAAAGCCTGCATGAAACGGCGGAAGAGTTCGCCTTCATCCTGTGGCAACTGAAGGTGGAGGGATAGTGGCCGCATCTTTCACCAAGACCTTCACCGCCCTGCCAGAACATATCGATGTGCTGGGCCATGTGAACAATGCGGTGTGGGTGCAGTGGATGGAGCAGGTGTCGGTCGAGCATTGGGAACGGGATGCCGATCCCGCCCATATCGACGCCTATATCTGGGTCGTGACCCGGCATGAGATCGACTATCGCGGCAATGTGACGCAAGGCCAGACGGTGACGGCCCGCACCTGGATTCCAGAGCCGCCACGCGGGGCGCGGTTCGACCGGATGATCGAATTCACCGGGGAGGACGGCAAGGTCAAGGTCGCAGCCAAATCCACCTGGGCGATCATCGACAAGGCGACGGGCCGTATCTTGCGCGTACCCGCAGAGGTGGCCACGAACTTCGTGGATTAAGCCTCAGGGCGTCACCACTTCGAACATATCCCCGATGCCCGGCTCGCTTGGCATCTGCTCCCGCTCCGCCGCCTGGCGGTTCCACATCAGAGCGTAGAGGCCGTCTGAGCGAACCAGATCGGCATGGCGGCCGCGTTCGACGATGACGCCCTTGTCCAGCACGATGATCTCGTCCGCGTCGACCACGGTCGACAGGCGATGCGCCACCACCAAAGTCGTGCGTTTGCGGCTGATGTCGCGCAGCACGGTCTGGATTTCCGTTTCGGTGCGGCTGTCGAGCGCGCTGGTCGCTTCGTCCAGCACCAGCACCGGCGGGTCTTTGAGCAAGGTGCGGGCGATTGCGACGCGCTGTTTTTCGCCGCCCGACAATTTGAGGCCGCGTTCGCCGACGCGGGTGTCATAGCCGCGCGCCAAGCTGAGGATGAAGTCGTGGATCGACGCCGCCTTCGCCGCGGCCTCTATCTCTTCCTGGGTCGCCCCTTCGCGGCCATAGCCGATATTATAGCCGACCGTGTCGTTGAACAGCACCATGTCCTGCGGCACGATGCCGATCGCGGCGCGCAGCGACTGTTGCGTGACCCCCGCTATGTCCTGCCCGTCGATCGACACCTGACCGCTCTGGATATCGTAGAAGCGGAACAGGATGCGGGCGATGGTGGACTTGCCTGCGCCGGACGGGCCAACGATCGCCAGCGTCTTGCCAGCCGGGACGGTAAAGCTGACATCGTGCAGGATTTCGCGTTCCGGGTCGTAGCCGAAGCGGACATGGTCGAAGCGCACGGCGCCGCCATGGGCATCAAGCATAGCCGCGCCGGGGACGTCGGCGATTTCCTGCGGCGTGTCGATCAGCTTGTACATCGCCTCCATGTCGATCAGCCCCTGGCGGATGGTGCGATAGACCATGCCGAGCAGGTCGAGCGGGCGGAACAGCTGGGACAGCAGCGTATTGACCAGCACCACGTCGCCGGTGGTGAACTGCCCCTTGCTCCAGCCCCAGACGGTATAGGCCATGGCCCCTGCCATCATCAGGTTGGTGATGAGCGACTGGCCGATATTGAGCCAGGCCAGGCTGTTTTCGCTCTTCACCGCCGCCTGGGCATAGCGGCGCATCGCCGTGCCGTAGCGGGTGGCTTCGCGCTGTTCGGCGCCGAAATATTTGACCGTCTCGAAATTGAGCAGGCTGTCTACGGCATGGGCGACGGCATTGGTGTCCATATCCACCATGTCGCGGCGCAACTGGTTGCGCCATTCGGTGACGGTGCGGGTGAAGCCGATATAGAGCGCCACCATGACGAGCGTCGCGATGACCAGGCCGGGGCCGAACTTGACGAAGAAGATGGCGCAGACCGCGACCAGCTCCAGCACGGTCGGGGCGATATTGAACAGCAGGAAATAGAGCATCGTGTCGATGCTCTTGGTCCCGCGCTCCACGATCTTGGTGACGGCGCCAGTGCGGCGGTCGAGATGGAAGCGCAAAGACAGGCGATGGAGATGGACGAACACGTCGTCCGCCAGCCGCCGCCCGGCTTCCTGCCCGACCTTTTCGAACACGGCGTTGCGCAGATTGTCGAACAGCACGCTGCCGAAACGCGCACCGGCATAGACCGCGACCAGCGCCATGGCGAGGCCGACAGCCGGCTCCAGCCCCGGCGCCATCCGGTCGATCGCGGCCTTGTAGGCGAAGGGCATGGCGAGGCTGACGGCCTTCGCCAGCAGCACCAGCCCCATGGCGAGGGCGACCCGGCGGCGCAGCGCGGCGGAGTCCGCAGGCCAGAGATAGGGGAGGAAGCGGCGCAAGGTCGCCCAGACGGGCGGGATCGGCGCGGAAGAAGCGGTATCGGGGGGCATTGGCCGCTATGTAGTCGCTTTGGCGCGGCAATCCAATGGGATGATCCAGCCATCGGAGCAGCGCCGATCGCGCCCGCGCCGTGGCGGAAGGACGCGCTGTCGGCACAAAGCGACGCCTGCCCCCTTTTCCTTTGCGACAACGCGGGGCATGATGGGCCGGTCGAGGCGCATCGCAGGAGGCAAGGCAGGCGCATGTTCGGGTCATTATGGAATCGGATTTTCGGAAACAAAGCCGATCGCCCGGAACGCAAAGCGCCGCAGCCGACATTGGAGGCCAGTTACGACCCGGTCGCCGCGTTGCGCGACCTGGTGCGGCGCGACGTCGCGGGCGGCTTTTTCGACGATGACGCGATATTGACCAATGCAAACGACATGTTCGAGGAGGAACTGCCCCGGCCGCTGCTGCGCGTCGAAGCGTCGGCGGCGTTGCGCGTGGCGCTGGCCGAGCATCGCGCCGCCGAACAGGCCTGGTCCGAGACGACCGATTGCGACCGGCTGGACGCCGCGTTTTCCGCGCTGGAGGAACAGGGCGTGGTCGCACGGCAGAATTTCACCTGCTGCGGCACATGCGGCGCGACCGAGATCTGGGACGAGATCGAGGCGGCGCAGGATGAGGGCGTGGCGGTGGAAGGCTATGCCTTTTTCCACATGCAGGACACCGAGTCCGCGGTGGAAGGCCATGGCCTCTATCTGAACTATGGCGCGTGCGAACAGGGCGAGGAGGCCGCGATCGCCATGGGCCACCGGATCGTCGCCGCGCTGGAGGCGCAGGGGCTGAGCACCACATGGGACGGCCGGCTGGAACAACGGATCAGCGTATCGCTGAACTGGAAGAAGCGGCGCAGCGTGCGCGTGCTGGAAGGCTGACCGCGCGCAGCGACGCAGATAGGTCATAGGGCGAAGTTCACACCGTTGTCGGCCTTTTCGGACCGATTGCGCCCATGTCGCCCGCGCGACGCGCCTGCCATGCCACCGATAGGCGTCAGTGACGCCACAATGCGCCGACCCATGACGCGCCCGCGACGCGCCTGTCGTGTCATGATCGCGTGGCGCGACGCCATGCCGATGCGGGCGCCCTGCCCTGGCCATGCCCCGGCCAGGCATCAGCCATGCGCCGACGCTGGCGCGTGAAGATGGCCGGCGATCGGATCGGCAAGGGCGCGGGCATACAGCGTCAGCGCATGGCTCCAGTCCCGGTCGAAGGCGGTGCCGGCCAGCCGACGACGCAGGCGATGCGCGCTGGACGGCGACATGCCCGCCGCGCGCGCCGCGCGGGCGACGCTGCCACATTCGAACAGGGTGGTGAGGAAGAGGCGCTGCCGGGCCGGAGTCCAGTGCGCGCGAGCGGCGGGGGATGCGGGTTTCTGTTCCATCCGACAGGATAAACCAGACGAAATCCTACATTGGAAGCAAATAGGATTCAGGCGGGACGAAGATGCTGGCGGAACCAGTCGGCCAGGTCTTCTTCCGAAAGCGAATCCGCCGCCAAGTCGAGGAAGGCGACGACCAGTTCGGCGTCGGTCGCATCCAGACTATAGCCATTCAGCAGCAGGAAGGTTTCGCTGACCACCGCCGCAATCCGCTTGTTGCCATCAACGAACGGGTGGTTGCGCGCCAGGCCATAGGCATAGGCGGCGGCCAGTGCGGCAGCATCGGGATCACCATAATGGGCGAGTTGCTGCAGCCGGGCCATGGCGCTTTCGAACAGACCGCGATCGCGCATCGCGTCGCCTCCTCCGCCATGTTCGGCGATCTGTTCGGCATGGGCGGCCATCGCCACGGCCAGCGTGACCCAGACCCAATCATCCTGCGCCATTATTTGGCGAGTTCGCGCAGCGCCCGCTTGCGTCGCGCCATCACATCACGCGCGGCCGCCATCTGCGCATCGAAGTCCGGCTCGGCGGCCGACAGTTCGATCCCGCGCGGGGTGACGACGACGGAGAGGCTATCCCCGGCAGCGGCGTTAAGATGCGCCAACAACTCCTTGGGCAGGATCACCCCGGCGCTGTTGCCGATCTTCGTGATTTTGAGGGGCGTGTTCATACGGGGGTTATAACATGGTGGAGTGCCCGGATCAATCAGGGTTCATCGTAGAAACCCACGACATTGCTTATCGCTTTGGTGCTGGCGCACCTCTGAGCAAACCTTCCGTACTCAAATCTTCGTCAATCTCTGGCCAATGGATGCCATAACCGCCACCGGCGACTTCCCATATCTTCCGCTGAGCAGGCGCGGCTTGGGCCAGGCGCGGATACCATGCCAAAGGCACGGAAATGGTGCGGCCGTCCATCAAGTCGACGATCAGGCTGTCATCGTCGCAGCGGACATCGGCCACGCGCTCGTCGGTGATCCTAGCCGAAATATTCATGCCATGCCTCCAGCAACCGACTGCGATGCGCCGCGACCATGGCTATTATGCCATTGATCTCCGACCGACGAAAGCCGGTGTTCTTCGCCATCGCAACCGGTTCGAGCCAGACTTTCATCGACGAGCCGCCCTTGTCGATATGGACATGGGGCGGCTCGTTCGGCTCATGGCTGTAGAAGTAGAAGCGATAGCCATCGAAGCGGAAGATGGTCGGTATCAGCATATCCCCTATAATGAGGCCGAGCCACCTACCGCAGACATTAGCGTCAGAGGCGCGAACTAAAGCTCACGCATCAATCATGCTCCCTGCCGCCAGCGCCCATATACAGCTCGCTGCCGCTGTCCTTGAAGACTTTACTCATCTCTTCCATGCCCTTGAGCGCGGCCGCCTTGCTGGCGGCGGCGGTTTGCGCGCCGGTGGGGCCGGTGGCGATGAAGCCTTCGACGCTCTGGTTCTGTTTGGCGGCGAAATCGCGGACTTCCTGGCTGATCTGCATCGAGCAGAATTTGGGGCCGCACATGGAGCAGAAATGGGCGCTCTTCGCCCCTTCGGCCGGCAGCGTCTGGTCGTGATATTGTTCGGCCGTTTCGGGGTCGAGCGACAGGTTGAACTGGTCGCGCCAGCGGAATTCGAAACGGGCGCGGCTCAAGGCATCGTCGCGAACCCTGGCGGCCGGGTGGCCCTTGGCCAGGTCGGCGGCGTGGGCGGCGAGTTTGTACGTCACGACGCCGACCTTCACATCGTCACGGTCGGGCAGGCCCAGATGCTCCTTGGGCGTGACATAGCAGAGCATCGCCGTGCCGTACCAGCCGATCATCGCCGCGCCGATGCCCGACGTGATATGGTCATAACCCGGCGCGATATCGGTGGTGAGCGGCCCCAGCGTGTAGAAGGGCGCTTCGCCGCAGACCTGTAGCTGCTTGTCCATATTCTCCTTGATCTTGTGCATGGGCACATGGCCCGGCCCTTCGATCATCACCTGCACATCCTGTTTCCAGGCGCGGTGGGTCAATTCGCCCAGCGTGTAGAGTTCGGAGAATTGCGCTTCGTCATTGGCGTCGGCGATCGATCCGGGGCGCAGGCCGTCGCCCAGGCTGTAGGCGATGTCATAGGCCTTCATGATCTCCGTGATGTCGTCGAAATGCTCGTAGAGGAAGCTTTCCTTGTGATGGGCGAGGCACCATTTCGCCATGATCGAGCCGCCGCGCGAAACGATGCCAGTGACACGCTTGGCCGCCATGGGGATATAGGCGAGGCGGACGCCCGCATGGATGGTGAAATAATCGACGCCCTGCTCGGCCTGCTCGATCAGCGTGTCGCGGAAAATCTCCCAGGTCAGGTCTTCGGCGACGCCGCCGACCTTTTCCAATGCCTGATAGATGGGCACGGTGCCGATCGGCACGGGCGAATTGCGCAGGATCCATTCGCGCGTGTCGTGGATGTTGCGGCCGGTGGACAGGTCCATGACGGTGTCCGCGCCCCAGCGGATCGACCAGACCAGCTTGTCGACTTCGGAGGCGACGTCGGAGGCGACGGCGCTGTTGCCGATATTGGCGTTGATCTTGACCAGGAAATTGCGGCCGATCGCCATCGGTTCGGATTCGGGGTGGTTGATATTATTGGGGATGATGGCGCGGCCGCGGGCGATTTCGTCGCGGACAAATTCGGGCGTCACATAGTCGGGGATGGACGCGCCGAAGCTTTCGCCGTCGCGGACATATTCGGCGAGGCGGGCGCGGCCGAGATTCTCGCGCTCCGCCACATATTCCATTTCCGGCGTGATGATGCCGCGGCGGGCATAGTGCATCTGGGAGACGTTGGCGGAGGGCTTGGCGCGCAGCGGGCGCTTGACCAGGTTCGGGAAGGGCTGGACGCCGCCGGACCTGTCGGGGCCTTTCAGGCCGTTATCCTCCGGCTTGATTGCGCGCGCATCATATTCCTCAACATCGCCGCGCGCCATGATCCAGTCGCGGCGCAACTGGGGCAGGCCGGCCATGATGTCGATACGGGCGTCCGGGTCGCTATAGGGACCGGACGTGTCATAGACACGGACCGGCGGCTCGCCGCTACCCGGTTCCAGATGGATTTCGCGCATCGCGACCTTGAGCGGGCCGACATGGATTTTTTTCGACCCGCGAATGGGGCCGGTAGTGACGCGCATTTCGGTGCGGGCGGGGACATCTGCCATGAGGATACCTTTCAGACGGAAAGCGTGGCGCGGCCGGTAAGGCCTGCGAGGAAGAGGAGAAGACCGAGTATCAGGGCGATCAGTGCCCAGGTGCGGATGAAATTCGTCGACCAGTGGCCGATGCGGATGAGCGGACCGGGTACGGCGAGCAAGGTCGCGCCTTCGATCAGGGCGACATAGCCGACCAGGCTGACGATAATGGCGAGCGGGTCGGTCCAGATGCTGTGAACCAGCACCAGGGTCGCGCCGACAGCAAAGACGGCGAAGCCCAGTGCGACGACCAGGCCCGGCGACCGGTTGAGATCATCCATCACCGCGCGCCAGCGCTGCGGACTCGCCAGTCCGCCCAGGCCGATGACGATCATGTAGAGGCCGATAATCTCCGCCAGGCGCAGGGTCAGAACCGAAATTGTGTCCATGGGTCCGCCTTTCTTCGCCTCTTCACAAGGGCGACGGGCGGGTGCGGTCTGCTGGTCCAACAAGCCGTCCCTCCCTACGCCGGTCTCAACCAGATCAGGTTCAACGGGTCGCGGTCCAATCAACCGCCTCTCAACCGTCTATGGACGGTCCCCCGGGGATGCTGGACAGGATAGGGACGAACGGCCACAAGGTCCAGCACCATATGTTCGACACCCCACCGCCCCCGGATCTGTCCACCAAAGCGGGCCGCAAGGCCTGGCGGCGCGAGATGCGCATGGTCGCGGTGCGGCCGCGGCGCTGGGGGCTGTGGTTGCTGACGCTCGGCTTCCTGCTGCTGATGGCGCCTGCCGCCTTTGGCCTGCACAGCCTGTGGGGCTGGTCGCCCACGTTTATCGGGAGCCTGTTGATGCTGGGCGCGTTACCCCTGCTGGTCGCGGGCGCGCGGTTGCGGCGGCGCTATCGGCAGGGACGGATGGGCCGGCCAAAGGAGGACGGGTCGTGAAAAAGAGGATTTTATTGTTGGTGACTGCGGCTTTGTTGACCGGCGCCGGCGCGCCCCCTTCGCCTGTTTCGGCCCCTGCCCCGGCGGACGACCCGTTCCTATGGCTGGAGGATTGGACCGGCCCCCGCGCAATGCAATGGGTGGAGGCGGAGAATAAGGCGACGGTCGCGACCCTGCAAGGCGATCCGCGCTATGCCGGTTATTTCAAGGATGCGTTGGCGATCGCATCGGCCAAGGACCGGATCGCCATGCCGATGCTGATCCACGGCCGGGTCTATAATGTCTGGCGCGACACCGATCATCCGCAGGGCATATGGCGCTATACCAGCGAGGCTGATTATGCGACCGATGCGCCGCGCTGGACGACGGTGCTGGACCTGGACGCGCTGTCGAAGGCCGATGGCAAGAAATGGGTGTGGAAGGGCGCATCCATCCTGGACCCCGACGAGCGGCTGGCGCTGATCCATTTGTCCGATGGCGGCGAGGATGCCGTGACCCTGCGCGAGTTCGATCTGGTGACCGGGCAGTTCGTGGAGGGCGGGTTCGCCATTCCCACCTCCAAACAGAATGAGGACTGGCTGGACAAGGACACGATCCTGCTCGCCCGCGATTGGGGCGCCGATGCACAGGGGGGCAGCATGACGGCGTCGGGCTATCCCTTCGTGGTGAAGACATTGAAGCGCGGGCAGCCGTTGTCCTCCGCACAGGAAATCTATCGCGGCGCGCCCAGCGATCAGGTCGGGACGTTTCCCATGGTCCTGTCGGATGGCGCGGGTAATCGCGCCGCTTTCCTCTATCGCGGCATCACCTTTTTCGGCAACGAAACCTATCTCGTCACCGCCGATGGCGTGAAGAAGCTCCCCCTGCCGGCCAAGAGCCAGTTGCAGGGCATGGTACAGGGTCAGGTGCTGATTCAGACCAGTCAGGACTGGGCCAGTGGCGGCGTGAGCGTACCGACGGGATCGCTGGCGGCGGTGCCCTTGAAGGCGCTGCAATCCGGCGAGACATTGAAGCCGCAAATTCTGTTCGCGCCCAATGCGCGCCAGTCGATCGATGGGGTGACGGCGACGAAGGACCGGGTGATCCTGGCCATCAACGACAATGTGCGCGGACGAGTGCAGGTGCTGACGCCGGGCAAGGACAGGTGGACGACGACGCCCGTCGCCCTGCCCGACAATGCGACCATCTCGATCGCGACCGCCACTCACAAGAGCGACAAGGCCTATCTGTCGGTCGCCGGCTTCCTGGCGCCGACGACGCTCTGGGCGATCGACGCGGCAAACCCCGCCGCGCCGCGCCAGGTGAAGGCGATGCCTGCGCGGTTCGATGCCGCTGGCCTGGCGGTCGATCAGTTCGAGGCGACATCGACCGACGGGACGAAAATCCCCTATTTCATCGTTCACCGCAAGGATATGAAGCCGGACGGCTCCACCCCGACGATCATGACCGCCTATGGCGGATTCGAGGTGCCGATGACGCCCAGCTATGCGGCGATCACCGGCAAGCTGTGGCTGGAACGGGGCAACAGTTTCGTGCTGGCCAATATCCGTGGCGGTGGCGAGTTCGGCCCGGCCTGGCATGAGGCGGGACTGAAGACCAAGCGGCAGATCATCTATGATGATTTCGCGGCGGTGGCGCAGGATATTTTTGCGCGCAAATTATCGTCGCCCAGGAAATTCGGTATCTATGGCGGGTCCAACGGCGGCCTGTTGATGGGGGTGGCGTTCAACCAGCATCCCGACCTCTGGAACGCGGTAACGATCCAGGTGCCTTTGCTGGATATGGTGCGCTACGAGCAGATCGCGGCCGGCGCGTCCTGGGTCGACGAATATGGCAGCGTAGCGGTGCCGGAGGAGAAGGCGTTTCTGGAAAAGATTTCGCCCTATGCGAACATCCGCCGCGAGTTGAAATATCCGATGCCGTATATCTGGACGACAACCAAGGACGACCGGGTCGGTCCGCAACATGCCCGGAAATTCGCGGCGCGGCTTAAGGATTATGGGCTGCCCTATTATTTCTACGAAGACACGGCCGGCGGGCATAGCGGGGACGCGGACATAGCGCAGGGCGCGCGGTTGCAGGCGATGCAGCTGGTGTATTTCAGTCGGCAGCTGGAAGGCGCTGACCGGTGATGGGGTGGATGGTGAGGCGGCTGGATGGGCCGCCTTTCCATCTGCCGATGGCGCGAAGAGCAGGCGATAAAAAACCCCGCTTTGTGGGCGGGGTTGTGTGGTGCGATGGCCCCCGCTTTTACGGGGGCGGCGCAAAGCCTCAGCACGCTGCGTTCGGTAATGCTTTATGTTGGTTGCGGGAGTAGGATTTGAACCTACGACCTTCAGGTTATGAGCCTGACGAGCTACCGGGCTGCTCCATCCCGCGTCACCAACATGGGCTGCGTTTTGCAGCCTGCGAAGCATTTTTGCTTGTCATCCCGCTTTTGCGGTCTGACGGCGGGCTGCTTCATCCCGCGTCACCAACGGTAAAAGGGCGACCTTTTGGGTCGCCCTTTTATGAGACGTTATGAATGGGTTTTTGTTTCCGATATATGCGCGAGCTTCAATGCCTGGCGACGCCCTACTCTTCCAGTGCTTGAGCAATAGTACCATCGGCGCAGACTGGTTTCACGGCCGAGTTCGGGATGGGATCGGGTGGGTCACAGACGCTATGGTCACCAAGCAATGAAGCTGGCGCATATATGGGTTTTTGATCGATGCCGTGCACATGAGTATTTGCTTGCCAAACACGGCAACAGCCGCGTTTGGTGTATGTTTTGTAAGCGTATATCCGGGCTGGCTTAACAACCGACCGATCGCTGACATGCGCTGGAGACCAGCATTGTCGTTGATGGTGGGACTCTGCGGTTCACAAGTGAACCGTTTAAGCGCGAATAGGACAATTAGTATCGGTTAGCTTCATGCGTTACCGCACTTCCACATCCGATCTATCAAGGTCGTGGTCTTCGACCGTCCTGAGAAATCTTATCTTGAGGGAGGCTTCCCGCTTAGATGCTTTCAGCGGTTATCCCGTCCATACATAGCTACCCAGCTGCGCTCCTGGCGGAACGACTGGTACACCAGAGGTATGTTCAACCCGGTCCTCTCGTACTAGGGTCAACTCCTCTCAAATTTCGACGCCCACGGCAGATAGGGACCAAACTGTCTCGCGACGTTCTGAACCCAGCTCACGTACCACTTTAATTGGCGAACAGCCAAACCCTTGGGACCTGCTCCAGCCCCAGGATGTGATGAGCCGACATCGAGGTGCCAAACGATTCCGTCGATATGAGCTCTTGGGAATCATCAGCCTGTTATCCCCGGCGTACCTTTTATCCGTTGAGCGATGGCCCTTCCACGAGGGACCACCGGATCACTATGACCGACTTTCGTCTCTGCTCGACTTGTCAGTCTCGCAGTCAGGCGGGCTTATGCCATTGCACTCTAACAGACGGTTTCCAACCGTCCTGAGCCCACCATCGCGCGCCTCCGTTACTCTTTAGGAGGCGACCGCCCCAGTCAAACTACCCACCACAGAGGGTCCCTGTACCGGATAACGGTACGAGGTTAGACATCAGAAAACAGCAGGGTGGTATTTCACCTATGGCTCCACATCAACTGGCGTCGATGCTTCAAAGCCTCCCACCTATGCTACACAGCTCTTTCCTAATGCCACTCTGAAGTTGCAGTAAAGGTGCACGGGGTCTTTCCGTCTAACCGCGGGTACTCCGCATCTTCACGGAGAATTCAATTTCGCTGAGCATATCCTGGAGACAGTGGGGAAGTCGTTACGCCATTCGTGCAGGTCGGAACTTACCCGACAAGGAATTTCGCTACCTTAGGACCGTTATAGTTACGGCCGCCGTTTACCTGGGCTTCAATTCAGAGCTTGCACTCCTCCTCTTAACCTTCAGGCACCGGGCAGGCGTCAGGCCCTATACGTCGTCTTGAAGCCGACTTAGCAGAGCCCTGTGTTTTTGCTAAACAGTCGCTACCCCCTGGCCTGTGCCCCCCACAAGAGCTTGCGCTTATGTGGGGCCTCCTTCTTCCGAAGGTACGGAGGCAATTTGCCGAGTTCCTTCAGGATACTTCTCTCAAACGCCTTGGTATACTCTACCATTCCACCTGTGTCGGTTTAGGGTACGGTCTATACGGAGGGGCTATTTCCTGGGACAACTTCACAGCCTGGAGCAATCCAATAAGCCCAGACCATTTACGCCATCCGTCACACACCTCCAGGCCCACGAATATTAACGTGGTTCCCATCGACTACCCCCTTCGGGCTCGTCTTAGGGGCCGGCTTACCCTGCTCAGATTAGCTTTAAGCAGGAACCCTTGGAATTTCGGCGACAGTGCATCTCACACTGTTAATCGCTACTCATGTCTGCATTCGCACTTCCGATACCTCCACGGTCGGTTACCCTCCCGCTTCAACGGCCTACGGAACGCTCCGCTACCGCTCAGTCAAAGACTGAACCCTAAGCTTCGGTGCATCACTTTAGCCCCGTTACATCTTCGCCGCAGGATCTCTTGTTTAGACCAGTGAGCTGTTACGCTTTCTTTAAAGGATGGCTGCTTCTAAGCCAACCTCCTGGTTGTTTTGGAAATCCCACATGCTTTCCCACTTAGTGATGACTTGGGGACCTTAGCTGTAGGTTAGGGCTGTTTCCCTTTTGACGACGGACCTTAGCACCCGCCGTCTGTCTGCCGGACTAGACTCGTTGGTATTCGGAGTTTGGTTAGTGTTGGTAGATCTCGCGACCCCCGCAACCATCCAGTGCTCTACCCCCAACGGCAATCATCCGACGCTCTACCTCAATAGATTTCGCGGAGAACCAGCTATTTCCCGGCTTGATTGGCCTTTCACCCCTAAGCACAACTCATCCGACAATTTTTCAACATTGAACGGTTCGGTCCTCCAGTGCGTGTTACCGCACCTTCAACCTGGTCATGCATAGATCGCCGGGTTTCGGGTCTAATGCATCAAACTATGGTCGCCCTATTCAGACTCGCTTTCGCTGCGCCTACACCTAACGGCTTAAGCTTGCTTGATACACTAAGTCACAGACCCATTATGCAAGAGGTACGCGGTCAGGTCTCGCCTATCCGAAGATATTGGGACCCTCCCACTGCTTGTAGGCATCCGGTTTCAGGTACTGTTTCACTCCCCTCATCGGGGTGCTTTTCACCTTTCCCTCACGGTACTGGTTCACTATCGGTCATGTACGAGTATTTAGGCTTGGAGGGTGGTCCCCCCATGTTCAGACAGAGTTTCACGTGCTCCGCCCTACTCAAGTCCTGGAATATCATTTTCGCATACGGGGCTGTCACCCGCTATGGCCGCACTTTCCAGAGCGTTCTGCTAATTATATCCCAGGCGCTGGCCTGGTCCGCGTTCGCTCGCCACTACTAACGGAATCTCGGTTGATGTCTTTTCCTCCGGGTACTGAGATGTTTCAGTTCTCCGGGTTCGCTTCACCAAAGCCTATTTTATTCAGCTTAGTGATACCTCGACCATTTAACCGCTGATCCGTCCGTCCCGAAGGTCGATCGAACCAATGATTAAATGGTGAA